>NZ_JAPDOB010000001.1:0-1078316 GCF_026013565.1 Sphingomonas arvum
CGTTCTCGTCTCAAGGGCGCGCGTTCGCGTCCGACATGTTGGCGCGGGGTGGAGCAGCCCGGTAGCTCGTCAGGCTCATAACCTGAAGGTCGCAGGTTCAAATCCTGCCCCCGCAACCAACAGAAGGCCCGCTTTTAGCGAGCTTCTTTGTGCCTGTCGCCTTGGTGACTGATCGAGAGCGATGGCCCGTGTTCGCCAGGTGTCCGCACTTCAGAGCACTGGCGCGCTTGCAGCGCTCATACCTGCTGGCAGATGCGAGTTGTCGCCTACGCCGATCAATCTCGCTGACCCGGCTCGGGAAATAGCGGAGCTTTGTACGGAGCGAGACTTGGCAATGGCGCAGGCCGGAGAGTCTCTCCTCGCAGCCAAGTTTGGGGTCCAGGCTTGGACGCCGGAGTTCTACCAAATTATCTACCCAATAATCGAGCGCTGCGCCCAGTTGCAGCGGTCGTCGCCATCATTTCCGGAGCGGCGTCTACGAACCCGGCCGCTTCCGGCCATCGCGTTACTTCGGCCCCCATTTTGGCATGACGCCGAGAAAGCACCAGTCCGACGAAGTGGATGTGACGGGCTCGATCAGCAAGGTTGGTGATCGGATGGTCCGGACCGCGCCTTACGAGGCCGCGTGTGAGATGCTGACCCGGACGGTGCGCATGTGAGCGCTCGGGAGCTTGGCGATGGCGGTCGCTAGGCGCCGTTGCGCCAAGAAGGCCCGCGTAGCACCGGCCTGCAAGTTGGAGGTCATGCTCCACTGCATGTGGGTCGATGGCACCGACTTCCGCTGGACCAGCGAGACAGCCACGATAGCATAAGACGACGAAGACTTGGTGTGGCGAGCACAGCCGTCATGCCGGTTGTATCGGGCTACGCCGACATCGACGGCGTGGCCGCGGACCTGCCGCGTCTGGCGAAGCCATTCCGCAAGACGGACCTTGCCGCCAAGCTGAGCGAGCTGAATGAAGCTAGCGCTTGCGGATGGTCATATGAGGCTGATGCTCCCCCCAGCTTGCGCCGCTCGTTGCATCAACCTTGCGCTTTCTTACTGCGGCGGCTCGGAGATCGCGCCGCATTCGGAGAACCCGGCGCGCCAGGTTGATCGTACGCGTAAAACTCCAACCCATGAATATAACTAGAATGAAGAGCGTTACCGCTGCGAATTGCTGCCAGACCTGCAAAGAGGTCTTTCCACCAGTCTCCGGCTGAGCCGTCAGGCCAATCGCTGCAAACAGAATGCCCGTAGAAGCGAGCAGGTTGGAGCAGAACATGAGCGCGATACGGGAGAGGTAATAGTGGACGTCAACCGCACATTGGTAAGCTTGCCGGTGGGCGATCAGGCGTCCTCTTCGCATCGCCGATGCGTAGGACGAGCTCCTTGCAAGTCGGACGAACCTCCAAGCGCGACGCGTAGCTCTGAGAATAAAGAAAACTGCGCCCGCCAGCGCTAACGCGCTGACGATAGAAAAAGTCGTGAAAACGATTGAATTCATTTAACTGCTTATCTTCATGCCCGGCGCACAGGCGCTCTGCGCTGGACGATGTCCCACGGTGCTTAGCCACTCTTTTGCAGCACGAGTTGATCTTAGTTCGTGCAGAACAATATGGTCATACGCTGGAGAAAGCAGCAGGTCGCCGTATTCTCCGCGCTCCTGCACAGTACGATACAGCCGGCTGAGTCGCCGTCGCGTAGAGGCCCCCGTGCGAGCGCCAATCGGTCCGACAGATGCTGATGGCGCAGCCCTCCGACCTGACTTCTCAGCACGGCCGGTTACTTTCTGACTGAATCGACGCAAGAGGCGGTACGCGACGAGTGGCAGCGGGTAATTCAGCCAAACCACCGCATCGGACCTTCGCCAGATCGAGTCCCGCACGCAGCGGTAATGGCCATCAATGATCCAGGCTTCCTGTCCTGCCAACGCACTCACGATGCTTATGAAGTCGGCCGTCGGAAGTGGCGATCCGTTCTCGCCGAGTCTGACTTGATCCAGTTCCCACAGCGGAAGGCCGAGCTGATCCGCCAGTTCACGGGCGAGATAAGTCTTTCCGCTACCGCTGGAACCCACAACCGAGACGCGCCGAGGACTAATCATTTTAGAGTATCCCTGCCGTTGGTTTACATGATCGGCGATCACTGATAAACAATTATTTTACCAAGTAGTAGTGACGTCTGCAGCATCGATCGGGGGACCTCGACGTGATGAGCAAGATTTCGCCCTCCCATCCAGACTTCATTTACATTGGAACCAGCAAGGCTGGTTCCACGTGGCACTTCAAGGTTTTGTCGTGGCACCCAGAGATCTACATGTATCCTGGAAAGGACTTGGGCTTCTTCTCTGGTCATTTTGAAAAAGGGCGGGAGTGGTACCTCAACCAATTTAAGCCCAAGCCACCGCAGACTGTTGTTGGTGAAGTTTCGCATACATATTTAGTGCATCCCGATGCGCCCCGACGAATTGCTCAACATCTTCCTCATTTGAAGATGCTTATCTGTTTGCGCGATCCGGTTCAGCGCACCTTTTCCGACTACCTTGATGGGGTCAAAAACGGGAAGTTCACTGAGTCCTTCGAGGCAGAACTTGCGCGCAATCCGGGCCTCATCGATCGCAGTCGCTACGGCACCCACTTTCAGCGTTACCTCCAGAGATTTGAGCGCAGCCAATTTCACATCGGTTGCTTCGACGAGCTTGCGACCGCTCCGCGTCAATATGCTCAACGCATGTACCAATTCCTCGGCGTCGATGCTCTGGAGATCCCGGGGGAGCTGACCAGGAAAGTCCTTCCTGCGGGCGAGGCACGCTCGGCCGTTTTGGCCGAGACAGCGAAACGCCTTTCACGATTCGCACGGCGGACAGGCCTGGATGCGGTGCGCGGAAGAATGAAGACCTCCGAGTTTGTTCGAAATGTGCTGTATCGCCCCTTCGACGGCAGCTCTCGCCCGAGAATGGAGCGTGCGACCGAAGTACGTCTGCGAGATCTTTTTGCGGAGGAGGTGCAGCTTTTCGACGAGCTCGCCGGAACGGATCTCTCAGCTAAGTGGAACTACTGGCCTATTTCCGACAGACGGCTGACCGCCTGAGGTCTCCTGCAGGACGGGTGAACTTGCTCACCCGAACGGTGGGCGGCAGCCTCATTCCTTCTGCTTGATTCCTGGCCTTACCGACGATTGCGGGCGGCGACTGGATCCCTCGATCCGCGCTCGTCCGATGTCCCTGAGATCATGCCGTAAAGCCATACCTCGCGCTCGCGGGGCGTTATCCGCCGCGTCGGCCCGCCGGGCCAGCCGCGAAAACCGGTGCATTCGTTGTCAGCAGCGGCTTGGCGCCGTCCCCGAGGATGATGAATGCCGCCCAATAGAAGGGATGGCTGGTCCTGGCATCGTCCATCAGTCCGCGTTGCGCGTCGGCCAGCGCCGCCGCGACCGGTTGGTTGGGACGCGCACCGAGCAGGCCACCGATCAGCCGCCTCGTGGAGCCATAAGTATCCGGCACCGGCCAGTGGCTGGCCACGACCGAACGCGCGCCGGCGCCCACGAAAGCGCGCACCAGACCATCAAGCGCGTAATTGCCGCCCGAGCTCAGCCCCGCCTCCCGGCTGGCTGCGACCGTGGCGAGCCCGGCGGTGTCGCAGGCCGAGAGCACCACCAGGTCGGCGTCGAGTTTCAGGTCGAATATCTCGCGAAAACTGAGCAGCCCGTCCGAGCCAGCGGGACCGAACGAGGTCAGCAGGGCGGGTCGCGGCGGACAGTCGGGCCGCGGCGCGGCGACCAGCCCGTGGGTCGCGAAGTGCAGCACGCGAAACTCGCCAAGCTCGCGATTTGTGAGCAGCGCCGCGTCGTTGAACGCGCTCCCGGTGATCAACTGGCTGCGCTGCGGGCCGAACCGTTGCTCGGCGACCTTGAGCTCCGCGGCCGAGATGGGCGCCTGCCAGGCGGCCAGCGGCCATTCGCATCCATCGCTGCCGGCGATCACCGGGCGCTGGTTCGGGACGGCGTTATTTCCGAGCCCGAGGTAGAGCCGGCGCGCCCGGCTCGGCGGTACGGCGCGGACATCGAGAAAGCTGCGGGCGCTGACCGCCGTCGAGATTTCGCGCGCCCGTCCCAGCCAGGCGATGCCGCGGAGGTCATACGGGTCGGCGCCGGGGCGCTTCTGCCGGGCAAGATAGTCATCGACGCCGCGCTGGTCGGTCACCAATACCGCCAGTGGCAGCTGCAGCAGGGCGCCATCGGGTTCCACGATGAGGTGGCGTACTCCGGCCAGCTGTGATTGGATCGGAGCCATCAGGCCGACATAAAGTTGCCGCGCCCGGACGATGTCGAACGGGTCTGTCACGACCTCGCCCTGGTCGGAGCGGGCGATGCTGTCGCGCAGAGAGCGGACCTCCGTCGCCAGCCGGTCGCGATCGAGGGCGGTACGATAGATCCGTGCATCGGCCGGGGTAACGAACAGGGCGTAGCTGGCCTCCGCCGTGTCGATCAGCTGCCAATAGGCTTCTCCCACCCGCAACTGATGCCGAAGGTCGGCGAGGTCGACCAGTGAGCGGCTTAGCGTCTGATACCTTGGGTAAGCGGCGAGGCGCCCCTGCAGGCCGGTCTGCTCCGCGCGCAATGCCGCCAGGTTCTGCTCGAGGGCCACGGCGGTGTCTCGGGTAACGGCGGTCTGCTCGGCCAGAGCCTTGAGGTCGGCCAACTCGCCCTCCGTTCGCGCGATCTCCCGCATGCGAGCAAGGGACAGGCGAAACAGCGCGCTCGCCTCGTCGCTGCCTTCGGAGAATTGCCTGGCAAGGATCGCCTGGGTCTGGGCCACGCCCGGCCGCTGGCGGGCCTGCGCTGCGGCAAAGGCGTCGGCTGCGGCTTGCGCGTCGCCGCTGCGAGCAAGGATGGCGAAATAAGGAGCAAGCAGCCCGCGTAGTGTCGAGCCGCCATCGGGCACCTCGGCGCTTTCGGCGACCACGCCTCGGAACAGCGTTCGGGCGCCCGCCTCGTCGCCGGTGCGGGCGAGCAGCGCCGCCTTGCGCGCGCGCGCCGACAGGACGGCCGGGGATTGCGGCAGCGCCTGTGCCAGCAGGTCGGTGGCCTTGTCGAACGCCGCGATCGCGCCGGCGCGGTCGCCGCGGTGCTCCAGTACCAGCGCCTGTTCCATGCCGATGTCGGCCAGCAGCCAGGCGGCGGAGGTCACCTTGCCGTGGCGGACGGCGCGGATCTGCCCGGCGGCGCGGCGGAGCGCGGCTTCGGCCTCCGCCAGCTTGCCCCACTGGCGCAGCACGTTGCCGCGGATGGCGAGCGCCTGCGCGTCCAGGATGGCGGCCCGCTCCGCAGGGGTCAGCTGGCTGTCGAGCGCGCGCAGACGGCGCGCTTCGTCGCTGCCGCTGTTGATCTCGAGCGAGAGCGGCTCGTTGATCAAGCCTCGGCGCAGCGCATCGCGATCGGCCTCCTGGCTGCTGTCCGGCACGGGCGCGGCCAGCGCGGCTAGCGCCCGGTCCGGCTGACGGACGTTCAGGGCTGCAAGGGCGCGGTAGTTGCGCAGCAGCCGCAGCAGCACGCCGTCACGCGGGCTGATCAATGTTTGGGCACCATCAAACAAGGCCGTTGCGGCCGGGTCGTTCCCCAAGTTGGATTGCTGCAACCCCTGGTTGGCAAGGGCGTCAGCCCGGGTCACCGCGTCGCCGCGGCTGCTCGCCACTGCATCAAAGAACTCGGCAGATTCGGCGAACCGGCCGCCATTGTTACGCAGATAGCCTTCGGTGCGGGCGCTCCCGGCGGTAAGCGCGCCGGCCTGAACCCGCGCGAAGGCGGCAGGATCGCTGACCATGGTGGCGGCGACCTTGACCGTGCCGGGCTGCTGCCGGTCGGCGACGAGGCTTGTCAGGGCGAGGCGGAGTACGCTGTCGTAGCCGGCCAGGCCCTCGACGGCGTAGGTGGTGGGGCCGCGCCGGACCAGGTAACGGCGGAAATCGAGGCCGCTTGAGTTTCGGCAGCCGAGCGCCCGGACGGTGCCGACGCCGGACACGCTGTCCATGTGCTCCGCCTCGCAGCGCTGACCGGCTGCAAGTCCGCGCAGGTCGAGCTTCCCGCGCACTGCCACTGCCGAGCCCACCGGAGCCGCCGCATCGCGGCAGGTGAGGTCGTAGGCGCGGTCGAACATTCCGCCGAGCCGCGGGTCGAGCGAGCGGAACTGGGCGGTGCACAGCACGCCATCCGATCCGATCCGCCAGCTGTTGCGGGTCGACAGGACGTCGGTGAGAGCGGCGGGAGCGGGGAGCGCGCTGCCAAGCGTCGCGGCACAGGCGAGGGCGAGGGCGACGGCGAACTGGCGGATGCGACCGATCATTGGCCCTCTCCCGGCGCGCTCATGAGGGCCGGATTGCCGCTGCCGGACACGGGTTCCTCGACCTCCCCTTCGTCGTCCAGTTCCTTGTCCATCAGCCCCGTGATGAAGATGTCGGCGAGCGGCGGCGGGGTGAACAGCAGGATGTCCGGAGCGCGCAGCGGCACGGGAGCACAGGACACCACGCTAAGCAGGCAGCCGTTGACGCTGCTGTTGGCGGTATATTGCGCGGCCGCGAAGCCGGGCGCGCCGGTCACCGCGGACCAGACGGCGAAGCCGGTCGCAGGTTCGCCCGGGCCCACGATCTGTCCGTTGACGATCAGCTCGATCGGGCTCGCGCCCTGGCTCGAGCGGGTTACCAGTTCGGCATCACCGGCGAGCACGCCGGCGGGAAGGTCGCGCGTGCCGCTATTCTGGACTAGCACCTGCAGGGGATCGTGGACCAGAATGCTGCCCGCACGAAGCAGCCCGTCAGGCCGCGGCGTGGTGGTCGGCGCCGCCAGATCCGCCTCACGCCCGCTGTGATTCGGGTCGGCCGCCAGCCGATCGAGGATCGCGCCTTCTGCCGCGAACACCCGGTCGGCAGCGATGTCGAGCGTGCCGCTGAGCGCCGCGCCCGAGCCGGTGAGCGACACTGCGCCCGTGGCGGCATCCAGCTGGAACTCGCGGGCGGAGAAGGCAACCGCCTGCCCGGCGCCGAAGCCGGTGGCGTCGAGCAGGCCCGTCACCGCGACCATGCCGGCCCGGGTCCCGCCGGTGGTGCCAATCTGCAGCGTACCCGAACTGCCCAGCTGGGTGCCCGCGACCGACAGTTTGCCGACCACCACGTCACGCGCCGCCGTGGTATCGGCGCGCCCGCCAAGCAGGATGCTTGCCCCCCGCAGCCGGGCGAACTCGGCATTGTCGAGCAGGTAGCCGCTGCCGGTGAGCCCATCACCGATCAGCATCTGGGTCCCATTGCTCGACTGCAGCTGCAGCGTACCGGGGGCGGCCAGCCGCCCGGTCGCGAGCACCGCCATGTCGTTCGAGGTCAATTCGATCGTGGGGGCGGACCATGCCCCGCCGATGGTCAGCGTCCCACCGGCGCCGAACCGCGCGAGTTGGCTTGCAGTGACGTCGCCTTCGAAGCTCGCGTCGCCGACACTGGCGCCGGTCAGGCGCTGGGTGCTGACGGCGCCGCTGACCGTCACGTCACCGCCTGCCGCAACCGGCGTGGCGCCCGCGACCGCCGCGAAATCGAAGCCGTCCGGCGCACCCGCGTTCGCCGCCATCGCATAGCCACCGACTAGCAGGGGATTGGGTCCGGAGTTCAGCGAACCGGCCGCGATGTTGCCGTTGGCCAGCAGCACCAGCGAGCCCGCGGCCGAGACATCGCCGACGTTCAGCGCTCCGCCGCTCAGCAGGGCCAGCGAGTTGGCCGAGGTCACGGCGCCCGCGCCGAGCGGCCCGCCCGCGCGCACCACCAAATTGGCGCCGTTGCCGCTGGCAAGCGCGCCCAGGCTGACGCTGCCGCCCGCAAGCACGGACAGGGCGGCATTGGAACGAAGGGCCCCGGCCGTGAGGCTGCCGCCACTGGCAAGCGACAGCGGCCCGGCTGTCACGGTGACGCTGCCGACCTGCAGGTCGGTGCCGGAACCGATTACCGCGCCTTGCGCCGCCGAGATGCTCTTGGCCATGAAGCCTTCGCCCGCCGCCGCCCGGAAGTGACCGGTAGTGACGGTCCCAAGCTCGATCGCGCGGCCGTTGGGCGTGGCCTGTGCCGGGGCGAGCACCGCACCCACATCATAGGCATCGCTGCCAACGGTTCCGCCCAGCCCAGCCAAGTCATTGCCGCCGACCAGCAGCTGGCCGGCGGCCGGCGTCGACAGGTCGCCAGCGATGACGGCGCCGCGCGCCAGCAATACGGCGCTCGAAGCGCTAACGTTGCCGGTCGTCAGGTCGCCATTACTTACCAGCACGGCATTCCCGCTCGACGCGGCATCACCGGCGGTGACGGTGGTCCCGGACGAAATGATGAGGTCGTGGCTGCCGCTGCCGGTGGTCGAAACGTGTTGCAGCGAGATGGCGCCGGGACTGCTCGCCGTCAGCCTGCCAGCCGCCGACAGGTCGCCGCCGCTGATCCCGCCCGCACTGCTAAGCAGGTGCAGCGTGGCGCCGCTGACGGCATTGCTCAGCCCGATCGCGCCTGCCGCCGTCACCTGCAAGGGACCGCCCGAGCGGAGATTGCGGGTGGTGATCCCGGCCATGTCGCTGCCCAGGGTCAGCGCGCCTGCCGCGTCGACGTCGTACAGCGCCATCGAACCGGGCGACTGCACCGCGAAATCGTTCAGCGACCGGATGTTGGCGGTGACGACCAGCGCGTTCCCGGTCATGATCGACCAACTGCCCGCCGTGTAGGTGCCGGGGTCGGGCGGAGCCGCCCGGGCCGGGTTGGCGACGAAGGTGGGCGCCGCCAGCGCGATGCTGGCCGCATCGAGGTTGCCGCCGTTGCCGCTGGTCACCGCCAGCGCACTGCTCGTTGAGAAGGAGAAGGCGCGGTCGATCACCACCGCTCCGCTCGCGACGGAGACCAGGTCCGGCACCGCCCCTGCGCCGATCGCATCCGCCCGAATGTCGAAACTGGCCGAGCCGAGCTGGCCGTCGCTGTTCGTGAACTGGAACAGGTTACCGCCCAGCGATCGGCTGAGCCCGCGGACCGCGCCGTTGCCGCCAACCGCGCTTGCGCTCGCGACCAGGTTGCTGGTGCTCAGAGTGCCGCGCTGCTCCGGTTTGGCCTCTCGGCCGCTCACCAGCACCGCTACCTGCCGCTCACCGCCGCCGATCAGCGCATCGCCGCCGTCGCCGTCCGCCACGGCATTCGCCCCGCGCCCACCGTCTCCGCCAGTGGCATCGGCGGTGAGCCGCGCGACATCAACAGTAACGGGCGAACCGCCCACCAGCAGGGCGGCCATGCCGTTGCGGGCATCGCCGCCGTGGCCGCCGCGCCCGCCCGCGCCCACCGCCCCGCTAGGGCCGCTGGCGCTGTTCTGGGCGGAGCCTGTTCCACCGGTTCCGCCCGCGCCCCCTGCGCCGCCGCTGCCGCCCGCCCCGCCGCTGCCGCCCAAACCGCTGGCGGTGAGGCGCAGCTGGCCAAAGGTTACCGAACCCAGGTTGCCCGACAGCGCCTGCACGTCGCCGCTCTGGGTACCCGCCTGAACGCTGCCGCCGGTGCCTGCTCCGCCAAGGCCGCCCGTGCCGCCACGGCCGCCAACACCGCCCCGGCCGCCGTCACCGTCGAACCCGCCGGCGCTGCCGCCGCCCGGCCCGCCGGCGCCACCCGTTCCACCGCTGCCGCCGCGACCGCCCGCGCCCCCGTTGCCGGTTGCATCCAGGCTGGCGTTTCCGATTTCCAGCGTGCCGTTCCCGGCCGAGCCCAAAACCAGGACGCTGCCGCCTTGGCCGCTTCCGCCAACGCCACCGGAGGCGCCGGCAGTCCCGGACTGGCCGGTGCCGCCAGCGCCGCCGCTCGCGCCGCTTGCCGCAGCGCTGCCGGCCGCGCCAGTTGTCCCGTTCCCGCCGTCGCCGCCATTACCGCCGCTGCCGAGCGCCGAGGCGTACAGGCCGCCGATCTCGCCGCCACTGATCCGGATCAGCGCGGGTCCGCCATCGCTGTTGGCAGCGATGACTTGGGCGAACCCGCCGCTGCCGTCGCCCCCCCGTCCACCCGACGCGCCGCGCCCGCCGGTTCCGTCCGCCGACAGCGCGGCTCCGCCCCGCAGGTCGACCGTTCCGTTCGTCGCCTGGATGGCGGTGCCGCCGGTCAGCCACTGGCCGCTCGGCGAACTCAATGTCCCGCCGCCGGTGCCCGTGCCGCCGGTCGTGCCGGACCCGCCTAACCCGTCGCTGCCGAGATCGGCAAAGCCGGAAGCCGTTAGCGAGCCGCCGTTGATCGCTTCCAGGACCGTGGTGCCGCCGGTGCCGCTTCCACCGGTTCCTTCGGCAACGGACCCGCCGTTGCCCGCTGCTTGCAGCTCGACGCCGATCAGGACGATTCGGCCGCCACGGCCGCTGACCCTCGCCTCGCCGCCCACAGCCGAGCCGCCCGCCACCGCTACGCCGGCGCGGTCTAGGATGTCGCCGCCGCCCCGCGCGTTCGCCAGCAGACTCGTCGCTCCGCGCACGGCGAAGGTGTCGCCGCGCCCGATGCTGGTGATGCGCGCGACGCCGCCCTGGGCCGCCCCGCCGCGAGCGCCGCCGGCGGCGAGTCCGCCATAGCCGCTGACGTCCAGGGAGAAATCGTAAGAGATCGATACCCGGCCGCCACTGGTGCCCGCCGCGATGCGCCCGCCAGTGCCGCTGCCCCCTGCGCCGGTGACGCCCGTGCTGCCTTGCCCGATGGCCGACAGCTCCGACCCGCCGTCGATGTCGATCAGGCTGCCGGAGCCGCCGAACGCCTGCAGGTCGATCTCGCCCCCGGTGCCGTCGGCGCCAACCCCGCCACATACCAGGCACTCGCTGAAACCGCCGCCGATCCCGTCGGCCCGCGCCAGCACGTCGCGGTTGAGATGCAGGGACGAGTTGGCGCCTTCAGAATAGATGGTGATCCGTCCCCCGATGCCGGCGCCGGCATCGCCGCTGGCGAGCACCAGGCCGCCAACTCCGCTGGCGTCGAGCCACAGGTCGGCACGGGCCGTGACCCTCGCCCCTCCGGACGCAAGGATGTCGATTGCTCCGCCCGTTCCGCGCCCTGCGGTGAAGCCGGCTCCAGTGGTGCTGCCTCCGTCGCCCAGCGCCGACAGGAAGTCGCCGAGTGGAGAGCCGAGGTTGAGGTCGAGCAGCCCGCCGCCCGCCGCCTGAAGGCTGGTCGAGCCGCCAGTGCCCGCTCCACCATCGCCGCCGGTGCCCTGTCCCCCCCGCCCGTCGGCCGCGAGCTGCACGTTACCGACCACGCGCAGCAGGGCACTGGACGACAGGCCCGCGAAACCGCCCGTTCCGGCGCCGCCCGTGCGACCGACCCCGCCCGCCCCGTCTGCCTGAAGGTTCACTTGGCCGGCGGTGGTCACTGCGCCGGAACTGCCGAGCGAGGCCCTGCCGCCCGTTCCCGTCCCGCCCGTGCCGTTGCCGGCAGCGCCGCCGCCGCCAGAGGCGTTGGCCGCGAACTGACCAGCGAAGGTCAGCGTTCCGGCGGGTCCGCCATTGTCGGACAGGCCGCCGGTGCCCGCGCCGCCGGCCGCGTTCGGACCCTCGCCTTCACCCCCGATGCCGCGTGCGCTGACGGCGCTGGTGCCGTTCACCGTCAGCGTACCGGTTGCCCCCGCGACGGAGCCCACCGCGGCCCGGCCGCCCGTGCCGCTGCCCCCGCTGCCGCCCTCGCTGCGGCCGCCGGCGCCATCGGCGGAGACGAACAGGTCGGTGCCCTCGATCACCGGGTCGACCGTCAGTGAGCCATTGCCGCTGCCAATCGTGACGGAAGCGGAGCCGCCAACGCCGCTGCCACCGCTGCCGCCAGAAGCTGCGCCGCCGCGGCCATCGGCTGCTGCGCCGATGCCGCGCGCCACCACCGTTCCGCCCTGCGCGCCGACCTGCACGGTGCCGCCGGCGCCCCGGCCGCCGCTGCCGTTGCACAGCTCGCACGCGCGGCCCGCACCGCCGCCGCCATAGCCGCTCGCCACGAGGTACATGCCGTCGGTCGCGGTCAGCCGCGCGCCGGTGGCCGTGGTCCGGACCGTTACGTTGCCGCCCAAGCCCGTGCCGCCGGTGCCCGCATCCGCCGCACCCCCGCCGCTGCCATCGGCCTGGGCGTAGAGTCCGCCGCCGATCGCCAGGCTGGCGTTGCCGTGGACGGACACGCCGATCGCCCCGCCGGTGCCGTTACCCGCTGCCGCTCCATTCACGGTGCCGTCGCCGCCTTGGCCATTCGCCAGCAGGCTCATCAGTCCGCCGACTGTCATGGTGCCGCCCGAAGCCGGATCGATGCTGTTGCCGACGTTGATTCTGACCGTCCCGCCCGTGGCATCCTGCCCGGGCGCGGCGGCTCGGCTGACATCGGCCAGGAGGTCGCCCGCAATGCTCAGTGTCTGCGGCCCGCTGACGGATAGGTTCATCGCGCCTGCGGTCACGCCCAGGTTGCTGCCGAAGGTCAGGTTGGCGACGTTGGCCTGAAATGCTACCTGGCCGGTGAGGCCGGTGGTCACGTCGTTGCGGAAGGTCGCATCCTGGACGATCGCGTTGCCGGACTGGACCGTGGCCGCGCTGCCGATCGCGCCCGCGCTCACGTTCTGCCCGGCCGACAGCACCACCGTGCTGCCGTCCACGCTGGCGGACGCGGCCGGCGTGAAGCCGAGGTCGGCGCCGCCGCTGATCAGCATGGTCAGCGCCGTGTTCTTGGGAATGGCGACGAGGTAAATGCGCTGGGTGTCGGCGGCGCCCGTGCTCGCGCCGCCGGTCACCCGGCCGTTGACGTTCAATCCCGTGCCGCTCGTCGTGCCGGCGGTGACCTGGATGTTATACAGGTTGTCGGGGCTGAAGGTGATGGTTGCCGCTTCGGCCGCCACCAGCGCCGCGGCGCCCGAGGTGGTGATTGTCCCGCTGTGGAAGATCGCCGGGGCCACCATCGCCGTGTAACTGCTGCTGGCGGCTGTCGTGGTGATGCTGGACCCTGCAAGCGTGGTGATGGCCTTGTTCGCGAGGCTAGGGTTGAAGGTCACCGTGCTGGTGGCGGTGTTCAGCCACGCGTCCGTGCCGTTCCACGGGTCGGCGGTGGTCAGCCCCAGGCTGCCGACATTGATCACCGCGCTGGAGCCGATCACGAAGCCGCTGGGACTATAGAAGTAGATGGTTCCGGCCGGGGCGGAGGTGTTCCCCTGCAGCGCCGACAGGATGGTGCCGTTCAGCTGGATCTGCCGTCCCGTGTCGGCCGGCAGGATCCGGTTCAGCACCGCAAAGCCGGTGAGATTGCTGCCCCGCCCGGTGGTGAACAGGGCGGTGGTGCCAGCCGGCTGGAAGATGATGGCGTCGGCCGTGCCGGTGGCGTTGTCCCTCGGCGTCCAATTGATTACGCTTTGATGCGACACCACGGTCACCGTGGTGGCGCCCGGCACGGACTGGTCAATGGCGGCGGTGCCGTAGACGACCGAGCCGTGACCGCCGAACGACTGGGCGCGCGCGGCGGCCGGCACCAGCAGGGCGGTGGCGATGGCGATGCGCGAGCAGAACGAGCGGTTGAGCGGACGCATGGGTCACCTCCACGGCAGCAGGCGGGTGGTCAGGGTCAGCAGCACCCGCGCATCGGGCTTGCGGTCGGTGAGGCCGGCGCGGCGCAGCCCCTTGGCGGCGGTCAGTTCCATTCGCAGGCGGTCCCCAAGCTCGGCTCGAACGCCTCCGCCGGCCGAGGTCAGCCGGTCGGCTCCCGCGCCGTCCCGCTTGTTCCACGCCCACGCCGCGTCGCCGAACAGAAAGGGCTGGAGTTGCAGGGGCCCACGGCCGAGCGGCAAGCGCGGGCCGCGCAGTTCGCCCGTTACGCCCACGCCGCTGTCGCCGCTGATCGTGCCCGCATCGTAGCCGCGACCAATCGTGTAGTTGCCCCCGGTGAACTCCTCGAAGGCGGGCAGGGGATCGAAGGCGAGCTGCGCCCGCGGGCTGACGAACACGGACATCGTGCGCCCCAGCGCCAACTCCGCGCCGCCGGCCGCCCGGATCAGCATCGGCGTCGGATCGGCATCAAGCCGGCTCAACGGCACCACGTCCGGATCGGTGCAGTTGACCGCCCGGCAGCTGCTGCTCGCGCCGAAGAGGTCGAGGCCGCGGCGCAGCTCCAAGGCGCCGTTCAGTCGCCAGTGCGGGAGGCCGCGCTTCAGGTCGATCGCCTCGAAGCTGGTGCGCAGGAAGGCGATCCGCAGCCGGTCGCGGGTCAGCGGGGCGATCAGCTCGACCCGCTGGTTGAGCAGGTCCAGGCCGCCGGACAGATACCAGCTGCGCGACTGGCGGCGGACCAGGGGATAAGTCAGGCCCAGGGTGGCGAACAGGGTTCGGGCCCTGAGCGCTGGGTCCCCCGCATCCGCGCCGATCTCCGGCCGGCTCCAGGCGTAGGTGACCTGCCCGTTGATCACCAGGCCCTCGCCGCCGGGTCGGAATTCGTGCCCGGCCTGCATGATGCGCTGCTCGCGCCAGCCGCCCAGCACATTGTAGTAGCTAAGCGTAGTGGCGTCGCCGAGCCCCGTCAGACCATAGACCTGCGCCCGGACCTGTCCGCCCCACCGGCCCGTCCCCCGCGCGGCAAGGTTTTGGATGGTGGCGTCCACCGCATAGGGCCGCCGCACCACGGTCACCTCGCCGACCAGGTCGCCAGGCGCGGTGCTGGCCGGGCGCAGCGTCAGCTGGACGTTGTAACCCGGCAGGTCCCGGGCCAGCAGCAGGTAGCGCTCGGCCCGGCGCCGATCGAAGATCGGGTCGGCGGTCAGCTTGCCTAGATAGCTCGCCAGCTTGGCCTCGGCCCCGCCGGTCTGACCGCGGGCGCGAACGGCGGTGACCCGGCCGTAAAGCACCTCCATCTGGACCACGCCGTTCTCGATCCGCTGCACGGGCACTTGAACGGCGGCAAGATAGCCCTTCTCGCGCAGCACGGTGGCGGCGCGGTCGCGGATATCGCACAGCACGCTGACCGGCTGCTCGCGCCCAGCCAGGTCGGCCCAGCTGCGCCGCATCTCGTCGGATGTCGCGCCCTTGAGCCCGTTGAAGCGGACCTCGCTGAGCGTCACGGTGATGCTGGCGAACTGCGGGTCCGCGAGCGCGCAGGGCGAGCGCTCGACATCGCCGCCGACGTTCAGGCGCGACTGCTCGGTTCGCGGCAGCTGCTCGATGCGGGACAACTCGTCGCGGGTCGGGGCGACGGCCTGGGCTTCGGCGGCGCTGGGCCACCAGGCGCTCAGCAACGCGGCCGCGAAGCTTCCACCGGTGGTCAGGCCACGACCTACCATGATCTTCCCCTGTTCGCCCTCGCTCGGGCGTGTGCCGGCGAGTCGCAAGCAGCGTTAATAAGCTATTAACCTTTGGGCGGAGTCAACGTTCGGCCTTAACAAAGCCCGAAAATTCGCCGGTTCTGAGACGTTGGCCACGGGCGCAGAGGTCAGCTGTAGGCGCGCTCGCCATGATCGGAGATGTCGAGGCCCTCGCGTTCGGCCTCCTCGTCATGGCGTAGCGGAAGCAGCGCGCGGACCAGCCCGAAGCACAGCGCCGATCCAATTGCCGACCACCCCGCGGCGACACCAACGGCCGCCAGTTGCCGCAGCAGCTGCGGGCCGAGGGCATAGTCCGCCCCGGCATGACCGCCCAGGGCGGGTAAGGCGACGAGCGCCGTGCCGACCGACCCGATGATGCCGCCAAGGCCATGGATCCCGAACACGTCCAGGCTGTCGTCCAGCCCAAGCCGCGCCTTGGCCTTGGCTATGAAGCCATAGCAGGCGAGGCTGGCGACCACACCAAGCAGGATGGCGCCGAGCGGCCCGCTGATCCCCGCGGCCGGAGTGACGGCCACCAGCCCGGCAATGGCACCGGACGCACCGCCCAGCAGCGAGGGCTTGCCGGAGCGCCAGCGCTCGATCCCCATCCACGCCAGCACACCCGCGGCCGGCGCGGCGAAGGTGTTGACCATCGCCACCGCCGCCAGTCCATTGGCCTCCAGCGCCGAGCCGGCATTGAAGCCGAACCACCCGACCCACAGCAGCCCGGTCCCGATCAGCACCAGCGCCAGGCTATGCGGCGGCATCGCTTCACGCGGCCAGCCGACCCGCCCGCCGGCAAACGCCACGCCGACCAGCCCGGCCACGCCGGCGTTGATGTGGACCACCGTTCCGCCGGCAAAGTCGATCGCCCCCAGCGCGAACAGCAGGCCGGTCGGCGCCCACACCATGTGCGCGACCGGCGCATAGACCAAGGTCAGCCAGAGGGCCGAGAACAGCAGTATGGCGGAAAAGCGCACTCGCTCCACCAGGGCGCCGGTGATCAGCGCCGCGGTGATGCCCGCGAAGGTCATCTGGAAGGCGGCGAACAGCAGTTCGGGGATGGCCCTGCCGGCGGTCGGCAGCGCCCAGGCGCTCGCGCCATCCAGGCCGGCCAGCCCCGCTTTCGCCAGCGAACCGACCACCCGGCCGCCGCCGGAGAATGCAAGGCTGTAACCCCAGCCGATCCACACCAGCACGGCGACCGCGGTGATCCCAAGCACCTGGCTCATCACGCTCAACAGGTTCTTGGCCCGGACCAGTCCGCCGTAGAACAGCGCCAGCCCGGGCAGCAGCATGAGGAGCACCAGCGCGGTCGACACGAGCATCCAGGCCGTGTCCCCGCTATCGATCACCGGCTGCGCCCACCGCGAAACTCCCATCACCCGCTGCAGATTGGCGCGGGTCGGAGCCGATGCCGACGAGAAATGTTCACGTTGGGCATGCGCATCGCGACCTACAATGTGAACGGCGTCAACGGGCGCCTGCCCGTACTGATTGAGTGGCTTCGCACCACTGAGCCCGACGTCGTCTGCCTGCAGGAACTGAAGGCCGCGTCCGAGAAGTTCCCACTCTCCGCCTTCGAGGAGGCGGGCTATGGCGCCATTTGGCTTGGCCAGAAGAGCTGGAACGGCGTCGCCCTGCTGGCCAGGGGCGGCACGCCGGTGGAGACCCGCCGCGGCCTGCCCGGCGACCCGTCCGACGAACAGAGCCGCTACATCGAAGGGGCGGTCGGCGGCACCCTGGTCGGCTGCCTCTACGCGCCCAACGGCAATCCCCGGCCTGGCCCCAAGTTCGACTACAAGCTGGCCTGGCTGGCGCGCTTCGAGGCGCTCGCCGCCGAACTGTTCGGCGTTCCCGGGCCAGTGGTCCTGGCGGGTGACTACAACATCATCCCGGAGGACGCAGACGCCTACAAGCCGGAGCGCTGGATCGACGACGCCCTGTTCGCCCCGGACGCACGCGACGCCTACCGGCGGCTACTCGCGCAGGGCTGGACCGATGCCCTCCGCCATCTCCACCCGGATGAGCGATTGTTCACCTTCTGGGACTATTTCCGCAATGCCTTCCCGCGCGATGCGGGTCTTCGCATCGACCACCTGCTACTGAATGGCCCGGCGGCGAAGCGGCTGAAACAGGCCGGGGTCGATCGCAGCGTGCGGGCGCTGCCGAAGACCAGCGACCATGCGCCGACCTGGGTGGAGCTGTCATGACCGCCGCGCCCGCCGCGCCGATGGAGGCACTGCTGGCCGCCGAACTGCCGGCCGGACCGGAGTGGCAGTACGAACCCAAATGGGACGGCTTCCGCTGCCTGGCTCTCCGCGATGGCGACAAGGTCGAGCTATGGTCCAAATCCGGCAAGCCGCTCGGCCGCTACTTCCCCGAGATCGTCGCAATGGTCGGCCGGCTGAAATCCGACCGTTTCCTGCTCGACGGGGAGCTGATCATCGTCACCGCCGGCGGGCTCAGCTTCGACGCGCTCCAGATGCGGCTGCACCCGGCCGAAAGCCGTGTCCGCAAGCTGGCGGCCGAAACCCCGGCTCTGCTGATGGCCTTTGACCTGCTCGAGCTCGACGGGACGCCGCTAGCCGAACGGGCGCTGACTGATCGCCGCGTCAATCTGGAGCGCTTCCTCGGCAAGCAATCGGAGCCGATGCTGCTGCTGTCGCCAACCACCACTGACCGCGATCAGGCGCTCGGCTGGCTCGCCCGCAGCGGTGGCGCGCTCGACGGCGTGGTCGCCAAGCGCCGCGACCAGCCCTACCGCGAGGGCGAGCGCGCGATGGTCAAGGTCAAGCAGCATCGCACCGCCGATTGCGTGGTGGGCGGGTTCCGCTACGACTCGGCCGGCGCTGCCATGGCATCACTGCTGCTCGGGCTCTACGACGACCAGGGCCGGCTCAACCACGTCGGCTTCTGCTCGTCCTTCAAGGCAGCGGAGAAGAAGGCCTGGACGCCCGAGCTACAGGCGCTGATCGAATCGCCCGGCTTTACGGGCGACAAGCCGGACGTCGCCAGCCGCTGGGCCCGCGACCGGGTGACGGAATGGCAGCCGCTGCGGCCTGAGTTGGTTGTCGAAGTGCTCTACGACCAGGTCACCGGGGGGCGCTTTCGTCACGGCACCCGGCTGCTCCGCCGGCGCCCCGACAAGCGCCCCGACCAGTGCCGCTGCGAACAGCTACGCCACCCGCTCACCCCGGCCGAGCTGGACGGCCTGCTCGGCCGGTAGCCATGCTGTTCGACGTGCCGTTGATCCCCGGCCTACGGCTTCAGGAGGAGCTGATCACACCGGCCGAGGAGACTGAGCTGATCGCCCGCATCGGCGACGTCGAGCTCACCCCGTTCCAGTTCCATGGCCACGAGGGCAAGCGCCTGACCCACAGCTTCGGGTGGCGCTACGACTTCGTCGATGGCAGTTTCCGTGAGGCCGAGCCGATTCCGCCCTGGCTGCACCCGCTGCGCGCTCGCGCCGCCGCCTTCGCCGGCCTCGCGCCCGAGGAGCTCATCCACGTCCTGCTGATCCGCTACGATCCCGGGGCGGGGATCGGCTGGCACAAGGACCGGCCGGTGTTCGAGCAGGTGGTCGGTATCTCGCTCGGCAGCGCCACCGACCTGACCTTTCGGCGCCGCTTGGGTGACCGCCGGTTCGAGCGGGTGAAGGTGCCGCTGCCGCCCCGCAGCGCATACCTGCTGTCGGGCGAGGTCCGCCATCGCTGGGAGCACGGCATCCCCGCGCACGACAGCCTGCGCTACTCCGTCACCTTCCGCAGCCGCGCCTAGCGCGCCTCATAGCCGGCCAGCAGCTCGGCCAACCACCGCCCGGCGGTCAGTGCGCTGAGGTCCGTCGGATCCAGCGGCGGGTCCCATTCGGTCAGGTCCACCACCCGCACCCGAACGTCGGCGGCCAACCGCCGCACGGCCGCGAAGAAGTCGAGGTTGGCGATCCCGCCTGGCCGGGCGCCCGGCGCACCGGGGAACTGCGCGCGGTCGATCACGTCGATGTCGCAGTCGACCAGGATGGCCGGGCAGTGGCCGAGGTGAGCCAGCGCCCGCTCCGCCGCCGCCATGCCGCCGCTGCTCCGCACTTCGTCCGCCGTCATCACCAGATGCCCGCCGTCCAGGGCGTCCTGGTGCATCGCCGCGCTGTTGGCGAACGGCGCGAGGCCCACCTGCGCGATGTTGCGCCCTGGCAACCCGTCTTCACGCAGTGCCCGCACCGGATTGCCGTTGCCGAGCCCGGCCACCGTGTCCCGCAGGTCGAAATGCGCATCCAGGGTGATCAGCCCGACTTGCTCCAACCGCAGCCCGAGCGCTTCGGCCATCCCCAGCACCCCCGGCCGGGTCACTGCATTGTTGCCACCGACCAGAAGGGTGAGCGGGTGCTCGGCGACGCTCGCCACTACCGCTTGGCGCAGCGGCCCGGTGGCCGCCTCAATCGTCAGCCCACCAAGCGCTACGTCGCCGCGGTCGTAGATCGCAGTGGCCAGCTCAGATCGCCGCTCCACGTCGTACCGCCCGATCCGCCGCAGCACGGTCCTGAGCTCGGCCGGCGCCAGGTCGCATCGGCCAGCCGTCACCGAACCAGCGCTGAGCGGCGCCCCGATCATTCCGACCGGCGCACCCGGGGCACTTCCCAGCAATTCGGACAGGTTGGGCCAGGCGCTTGTCATTGCGCCGAGGCCTAGCAAGCCCTTAAGCCCGGCGCCATGTGGGACCGGCTGCTGACCGATTGCAATGTCTGCACGATGGTGCCGACCAGGAACGACCCGCTCGGCATTGTCCGCAGCGCAGCGATTGCCATTGCGGACGGCCGCATCGTCCGCATCGGCAAGCGCACGGACATGGCCGGCATGAAGGTCGGCGAGGTGGTGCCGATGCACGGCGCCTGGGTCACGCCGGGCCTGATCGACTGCCACACCCACCTGGTGTTCGGCGGCACCCGCGCGGCCGAACATGCGCTGCGCCGGATGGGCGCAAGCTACGAAGAGATTGCAGAGGCTGGCGGCGGCATCGCCTCCACCATCCGCGCCACCCGCCAGGCGAGCGATGCGGAACTGCTTGAATCCTCCCGGCGGCGGCTGCGCGCATTGATGGCCGGCGGCTGCACCACGGTGGAGATCAAGTCCGGTTACGGTTCCGACGTCCGCAGTGAACTCCGGCTTCTGCAGGTCGCCCAGCGCCTCGCGGAACAGGAGCCGGTCCGCATCTCTCCGACCCTGCTCGCCCTTCACGCGCTGCCGGAAGGCGCGGACCGCAAGCGCTTCGTCCGCCAGGCAGTCGAGGAACTGGTTCCCGCTGCCGCCGACGCCCAGCTTGCCACGGCGGTGGACGGCTTCTGCGAGGGCATCGGCTTCCTGCCGCACGAGATCGAGCAACTGTTCGTGGCCGCCGAGGACCATGGCCTCCGCGTCAAGCTTCACGCCGAGCAACTGAGCAATCGCGGCGGCGCCAGGCTCGCCGCCCGCTATAATGCGCTGTCCGCCGACCACCTCGAGCATCTCGATGCCGAGGGCGCGGAGGCGATGGCGGAGGCGGGCACCGTTGCCGTGCTGCTTCCGGGCGCCTTCTACGCTTTGGGCGAGAAGCAGCTGCCGCCCGTCCAGCTGCTGCGCGACGCCGGCGTGCCGATCGCGGTCGCCACCGACTGCAACCCCGGCACCTCCCCGCTGCTCAATCCGCAGCTGGCAATGAATATGGCGTGCACCCTGTTCGGCCTGTCGCCGGAAGAAGCCCTGGCCGGCATGACCGTCAACGCCGCGCAGGCTCTAGGCATCGACGACCAGGTCGGCACCGTCGCACCCGGCAAGGTCGCGGACTTGGTGGCCTGGCGTATCGAGGAGCCGGCCGAACTCGGCTACTGGATCGGTCTGCCGGGGCCGGAGCGGCGGATGCTGGCCGGAGTGGATTGCTAAGAGGGGGACGAGTGAACGATCGCAGGGACAACAGCCGCCGCATTCGCGCGCGGCGCGGCTCCGACATCGTGGCCAAGGACTGGCTGACCGAAGCCGCAGTCCGCATGCTCCAGAACAACCTCGACGACGACGTGGCCGAGGACCCGCAAAGCCTGGTCGTTTATGGCGGGATCGGACGTGCGGCGCGCAACTGGGCCTGTTACGACAAGATCGTCGAGACCCTGGAGCGCCTGGACGACGACCAGACCCTGCTGGTCCAGTCCGGCAAGCCGGTCGGGGTATTCCGCACCCACCCCGACGCTCCGCGGGTGCTGATCGCCAACTCCAACCTGGTGCCTAAGTGGGCGACCTGGGAGCATTTCAACGAACTCGATCGCGCCGGCTTGATGATGTACGGCCAGATGACCGCGGGCTCGTGGATCTACATCGGCACGCAGGGCATCGTCCAAGGCACCTTCGAGACCTTCGCCGAGATGGGCCGCCAGCACTATGGCGGCGACCTCCGGGGCAAGTGGATCCTCACCGCGGGCCTGGGCGGCATGGGCGGCGCGCAGCCCCTGGCGGCGGTGATGGCCGGCGCCCATTGCATCGCGATCGAATGCCAGGAAAGCCGGATCGAGAAGCGGCTGGAGACCCGCTACCTCGATCGCCGTGCATCGACCATCGACGAAGCGCTGGACATCATTGGCAGCGCCACCGAACCGACCAGCGTCGGGCTGCTCGGCAATGCCGCCGAGATTATCCCCGACATGCTCGCCCGCGGCATCCGCCCGGACGCGCTGACGGACCAGACCAGCGCCCACGACCCTGCCAACGGCTACCTGCCGATCGGCTGGTCCGTCGCCAAGTGGCAGGACATGCGCGAGCGGGATCCCGCCGCCGTCGCTCAGGCTGCCCGCATCTCCATCGCCCGCCATGTCGAGGCGATGCTATCCTATAGGGACATGGGCGTGCCGACCTTCGATTATGGCAACAACATCCGCCAGGAAGCCAAGGACACCGGCGTCACCCACGCCTTTGACTTCCCCGGGTTCGTCCCGGCCTACGTCCGCCCCTTGTTCTGCCGCGGCATCGGCCCGTTCCGCTGGGTGGCGCTGAGCGGCGATCCGGAGGACATCTACCGCACGGACCAGCGCGTGAAGGAGCTCATTCCCGACGACCCGCACCTCCACCGCTGGCTGGACATGGCGCGCGAGCGTATCGCCTTCCAAGGCTTGCCCGCCCGCATCTGCTGGGTGGGCCTTGGCCAGCGCCACCGGCTAGGCCTTGCCTTCAACGAGATGGTGAGGAACGGCGAAGTCAGCGCCCCCATCGTAATCGGCCGGGACCACCTCGACAGCGGGTCGGTCGCGTCACCGAACCGCGAAACCGAAAGCATGAAGGACGGCAGCGACGCGGTGTCCGACTGGCCGCTGCTCAACGCCCTTCTAAACACCGCGAGCGGCGCGACCTGGGTCAGCCTCCACCACGGCGGCGGCGTCGGCATGGGTTACAGCCAGCACGCCGGCATGGTCATCGTCGCCGACGGCACCGACGAGGCAGCGCGGCGACTGGAGCGGGTGTTATGGAACGACCCGGCCACCGGTGTCATGCGTCACGCGGACGCGGGGTATGATGATGCGGTCGACTGCGCCCGAGCGCAGGGGCTGGACATCCCGATGATTCAAGCGTGAGCTTAGCGCAGATGGGCCGACCTAGACCTACTTTCGCGAGCTGGCGATCAGTTGCCGGACGGCTTGTGCTTGCTCACTGGTCGTCTTGAACAGGAATGGGCTTGAACAAGGCGCTTGCAGCAGGGTCAACAGATTTGGCTCTTTGTTGGTCAGGATGGTTGCGCTTGGACCTCTAAGTGGCGGCATGACCGACCCCGGTCGGCGCAAGGCAAGGAGGAATGGTCCGGACTCCATCTCCTTCGGTTCGCCGAACGTAGAATTGTCCCACGTAACGACGATCTTGCTTGGTACGCTGCCGGTCAGAACCTCGTCCACAAGCACCTCGAAGCGCGCGTAGTCACTCAACAACAGTTTGTCTGGATCGCTGTATATCTTGCGCATGTCGTCGGGCAGGTTCGGGTCGCTCAGCTGGCGACGGCGAAACGCCTCGTCCCGTACGATCCGGTAGTTCAAGACACGGCCTACCAGCACCACGTCCGCGAACCTGACATCGTGAAGGTCGAGCTCAGCATCAGTGCGACAAGCGTAAGCAGGCGTGCTGATTACCAAAGACGCAGCAGCCAAAGCGACATCAAACTTTGAGCTAAACATGGAGACAACTCCTGCGAACGCCATAGTGTTGCACTATTCGTATGGGGCGGCTGTCCTAAGATAACATTGCTGCCGATGTCCTGTGGGTCCATTTCCTGCCTGAACGCCGCCCGATGCTTACCTTCTTGGCGGGGTGAGCAGGAGGCGCCGCCCAAAATGACCGCCCCAGAGTCCCTTGACGGCGAGTGAGGGAGGGGAACAAATAGCGAACGAACCTGGTTGCGAGTCGCTGTGTCTGGTCCCTCATCACCTATTGCCGAGCTTCGGGAAAGCCTGCGCGCCATTACCGGCGACGTGCGGGAGCGGCCGGTCCTGCCGTTCGGGATCGCGCCGCTCGATGACCGACTCGCGAGTGGCGGGCTGCGGCTTGACGCGCTGCACGAGGTGTCGTCGCGCGGGTCGGGCTGGGGCGACGATGCGGCGGCGGTGCTGTTCGTGGCCGGGGTCGCCGCCCGGACGCAGGGCGACGTGCTGTGGGTGGTGCGCTCGCGCGACCTGTTCGCGCCGGGCCTTTATCAGGCCGGTCTCGCCCCTTCCCGAGTGATCTATGCCGAGGCCCGCGACGATGCGGAGTTGCTGGCGCTGCTGGAGGAGGGGCTACGGCACCGCGGCCTGGGTGCGGTGGTCGGCGAGGCCCGGCGGCTGCAGATGGCCCAGGCGCGCCGGCTCCAGCTCGCCGCCGAGACTGGGGACACGCCGGCCCTGCTGCTGCGGCGGTCGGCGCGCGACGGGGCCGACCCGCTGGACGCACCCTCGGCCGCGGTAACCCGCTGGCGGATCGGCCATGCGCCGTCGCTGCCGGTGCCGTGGGACGGTCTTGGCCCGGCCTGCTGGCGCGTCGAGTGCGTCCGCCAGCGCGGCGGCGAACCATTCGAACTTCTGGTGGAGGGCTCCGATGAAGCGGGTCGCCTCGCTCTACCTGCCCAGCTGGTCGATCGACCGGTTGCGCAGGATCGAGCGCCGCTGCGCGCCGTCGGCTGAGGCCGATAGCCGCGCCGCCTTTCACGCCTTGGGCGCCGAGGCGGCCGCGGAGCGCGCGCAGCAGTGCTCCGTGCCTAACGAGGGCGGCTGGCGACCCGGCGCGCGCTGGGCCCGCAGCGACCCCGCCAGCGGACTGGCGGACAGCCGCGAGCAGGTCGAAGCAGCGATCGAGGCCCTGCCGCTCCACCGCCGCCCGGCCCAGCGCGAACTGGGCCGGGTCAGCGAGGCCGCGGAAAACCCCTTCCGCAAAGGCCTGACCCGCCCGCCCGAGGAGCGCGTCGCCATACCCGCCCCCTTGCGTGAGCTGTCGCGGCGGACGGAAGCGGCCGAGCCCCTGTTCCGTGCCGGCACCCGTGGCTGGGTGGGGGAGGACCTGCAGGCGGCGGTGAACGGCCTGCCCGCGCACCAGCGGCCGCGCGGGGGCGAACTGTCGCGCAAGTCGGAGGTGGTCGACAATCCGTTCCGGCTGTCACCCGACGACGTCGGGCCGAACCTGCGGCACGGCCGCCCCCACATGCCGCCGCTGCAGTTCCCCGGCGAGGATGCGCCGGCCAAGGCCGGCCGCGGCGCGGCGCTGCGGAGCGAGGACAAACGCGATCGCTATCGCAACGAAGCGCCGTCGCTCAGGCAACTGGCGGTCATGCCGCCGGTGCAGGGCCCGGGGGAGGACGTCGCCCAGCGCCGGGCGATGAAGACGCCCAAACGCAGCGCGCGCGACGGCCATGGTGGCGAGGCGGGCTATGTCGCGCCGCCCAACGTGGCGCAGAGCCTCAAGCAACTCGCCGCCATGCCCGCCGTCCAGTTCCCCGGCGAGGGACCGCACCCGGACAATCACGGCCGCAGCGAACCGACCGCGCCCACCTACGGCCAGGGCCGCTTCTTCCAGACCGGCCGCACGCTCGCCAGCGTGGTGGCCCGGGTGTGCGGGGACGAGGACTTCGACGCTCCGGTGGAGTTGGGCCGCGCCGAACCGCCGCTGGTGACCACGCGCAAGGTCGGACCGCGCGTCGAACTGGTCGCGGTGAACGCCGCGTCACGGGCGCTTGGACTGGTCCCGGGCATGGCGCTGACCATGGCCCGCGCCCAGGTGCCGGCGCTGGAGGTGCGTGAGGCCGACCCGGAGGGCGACGCCGCCGAGCTCACCACCTTGGCCGAGCTGCTGGCCCGCCGTTGGGCGCCGACCGTCGCCATCTCCGACGCGGACGGGCTGTTCATTGACCTCAGCGGCGTCGCCCACCTGTACGGCGGCGAGGCGCGCTTCTGCCGCCGGCTGCTCCGCCTGCTGGCCCGGCACGGGATCGCCGCGCGGGTGGCCGTGGCCGACACCGCCGGCGCGGCCTGGGCGCTGGCCCGCTTCGGTCCGCCCGAGCCTGCGCAGCTGCTGGCGCCAGGGGGCCAGGTCGAGGCACTGGCGCCGCTGCCGGTCGCCGCACTCCGGCTGGAGCCGCCCGCGCTGGAGCTGCTTGCACGGTTGGGGGTGGATTGCATCGGCCAGCTCACTGCCCTGCCACGCGCCCCGCTGGTGCGTCGCTTCGGCCGCCGGATCGCCGACCGGATCGACCAGGCGCTCGGTCGCGCGCCCGAGCCGCTCGACCCGGTGGTGCCGCCCACCCGGCTGGCCGTCGAGCAGCCCTTCGCCGAGCCGATCGCCACCCCGGAGGCGATCGAGCATTGGCTGCGCGAGCTGATGGGGCGGCTCGCCATCGAGCTGGCCAAGGCGGGGCAGGGCGCCCGGTCGGTCGAGCTGGTCGCGGCCCGCGTGGACGGCGTGCCGCAGCGGCTGCGGCTCGGCTTTGCACGGCCGACCCGCGACCCCGGCCACATGCTCCGCCTGACGCTGAGGCGCATCGAGGAAATCGAGCCCGGCTACGGCATCGACGCCATTGCCTTGCTGGTCCGGCGCGCCGATCCACTGGGCGCGGAGGCGCTGTCGCCAGCCTTGGCGGAACCGGCCGGGACCGACCTCGCGCCACTGATCGACGCGCTCGCCAACCGCATCGGGACGGAACGGCTGTGGCGGGCGGCCCCGGTCGAGAGCGACGTGCCCGAGCGCTGCTGCACCCGCACCGCCCCGCTCGACCCGCCCCGGTGCGCATCACGAACGCTACCGGCCGACGACGTCCGCCGCCTCGATGGGCGCCGGCCGGACCATCCTTGGCACCCGCGTTGGCCGCGTCCCGTGCGGCTGCTGCGGCGGCCGGAGCCGATCGGCCATGTCCTGGCCGAGCTGCCCGACCAGCCGCCCCGCCGGTTCAGCTGGCGCGGCGTGACCCACCATGTGGTGCGGGCGGAAGGGCCCGAGCGGGTCGCGGGCGAATGGTGGCGCCGCGCCCCCGAGCGGCTGGCGGTGCGCGACTATTACCGGGTGGAGGACGAGGCGGGGCAGCGCTTCTGGCTGTTCCGCCGCGGTGACGGGCTGCGGAGCGAGACGGGCGACCTCAGCTGGTTCGTCCACGGCCTGGGTAATTGAGAGCCATGGCCTATGCCGAACTCCAGGTCTCCACCCACTTCTGCTTCCTGCGCGGCGTGTCGTCGTGCGAGGAATTGTTCTCGACCGCGTCGGTCATGGGCCTGCCGGCGCTCGGCGTCACCGACCGCAACTCGGTCGCTGGCATCGTCCGCGCCATGGTGGCGGCGGAGCAGACCTCCGCCCAGGGCAACCCCGTCCGCATGGTCGCCGGCTGCCGGCTCGACCTGGTCACCGGAGCGTCCCTGCTGGTCTGGCCGGAGGACCTCGCCGCCTGGAGCCGCCTCACGCGCCTGCTGACGGTGGGCAAGGCGCGCGCCCGGCCGCAGCATGGCGAAAAGGGCCAGTGCTTTATCCACTGGGAGGATGTGGCGGAGCATGCCGCTGGCCTGGTCGCCGCGCTGGTGCCGGGCACGGACGGCGTGGACGAAGGCGCGCTGCGCTGGATGGCCGACCTGTTCGGGCGCGGCACCGGCGGCCCCCGCGGCCATGTCTGCCTGACGCAGCGGCGCCGGCCCGACGACGCCCGCCGCCTGCACGAGGCAGCGGTGGCCGCGCGCCGCTTTGGCCTCGCCCCGCTCGCGACCGGCGACGTGCTTTACCACCATCCCGACCGCCGGTTGCTGCAAGACGTGGTCACCGCCATCCGCGAAAAGATCACGGTGGACGACCTCGGCCTCCGGCGTGAGCGCTCGGCCGACCGCTGCCTCCACCCGCCGCGCGAGATGGAGCGCCGCTTCGCTCGTTTCCCGGACGCACTCGCCGCCGTCGAAGTGGTGGTGGAACGCTGCACCTTCTCCCCCCGCGACCTGCGCGACCAGTATCTCTACCCCGAGGAAGCGGTGATGGCCGGGCACACGCCGCAACAGGCGCTGGAAAAGCTCAGCCACCGTGCGCTCGACCAACGCTTCAAGGGCAACCCGCCGCCCGAATATCGCGACCTGCTCGCCAAGGAACTGGGGCTGGTCGCCAAGCTCAACTACGCCGCTTATTTCCTGACGGTCCACTCCATCGTGGAGTTCGCCCGCAGCCAGGACATCCTCTGCCAGGGCCGCGGCTCGGCGGCCAATTCGGTGATCTGCTTCGTGCTGGGCATCACCTCGATCGACCCGATCGTCCACCAATTGCTGTTTGAACGCTTCCTCTCCGAAAGTCGGGCCGAGCCGCCCGACATCGATATCGATTTCGAGCACGAGCGCCGGGAAGAGGTGATCCAGTGGATCTACGAGACCTACGGCCATGACCATGCCGCGCTGACCGCCGTGGTCAGCCGCTTCCGCGCGCGGGGCGCCGTGCGCGAGGTCGGCAAGGCGCTGGGCCTGCCGGAGGACATGACGGCGGCGCTGGCGGGCCAGGTCTGGGGCTGGTCGGAGGAAGGCGTCGCCGACCGGCACGTCGATGCGCTCAACCTCGACCGCGGCGACCCGCGCCTGGCGCTGACGCTGGAGCTTGCGCGCGAGCTGATCGGCACGCCCCGCCACCTGTCGCAGCATCCCGGCGGTTTCGTGCTCACCCGCGATTCGCTCGACCGGCTGGTGCCGATCGAGCCCGCCGCCATGACCGACCGCCGGGTGGTCGAATGGGAAAAGGAGGATGTGGAGGAGGTCGGCATGATGAAGGTCGACATCCTCGGCCTCGGCATGCTCGGCTGCATGCGGCGCGCCTTTGATCTGCTCAAAGCGCACAAGGGCGTGCGCCTGACACTTGATCATGAGGAGCTGCAGGTCGACGATCCCGCGACTTTTGCCATGATCCAGCGGGCCGACACGCTGGGCGTGTTCCAGATCGAAAGCCGGGCCCAGATGGCCATGCTCCCCCGGATGCGGCCGGCTACTTTCTACGACATCGCCATCCAGGTCGCGATCGTGCGACCCGGTCCGATCCAGGGCGACATGGTCCACCCCTATCTCAAACGGCGGGAGCAGAAGCGCCGCAACCCGGACATCGAGTTCGACTATCCAAGCCCGGAGCTGAAGGCGGTGCTGGGCAAGACCTATGGCGTGCCCCTGTTCCAGGAACAGGCGATGAAGGTGGCGATCGAGGGCGCCGGCTTCACTCCCGCGCGCGCCGACGAGCTGCGCAAGGCAATGGCGACGTTCAAGTACACCCAAGGCGTTGGTCAGTTCAAAACCGAGCTGATCGAGGGCATGGCGAGGAAGGGCATCGGCCCGGATTTCGCCGAGCGGCTGGTCAAGCAGATCGAGGGCTTCGGCTCCTACGGCTTTCCGGAGTCCCACGCCGCCAGCTTCGCCAAGATCGCCTACGCCTCGAGCTGGATGAAGTGCCACCACCCGGACGTGTTCTGCTGCGCCCTCTTGAACGCCCAGCCGATGGGCTTCTACGCGCCGGCCCAGATCGTCCGCGACGCGCGTGAGCATGGGGTGGAGATCAGGCCGGTCTGCGTGGTCGACAGCGGCTGGGACACGCGGCTGGTCGAGGGGGGAAGGGGTTCCGGACTGCCGCTGCGGCTTGGCCTGCGTATCGTGCACGGTGTTGCGGAGCTGGACGGGGCGCGGATCATCGCCGCCCGCGACGCGGCGCCCTTCCGGTCCGTGGAAGATCTCTGGCGCCGCTCGGGGGTACCGCTCGCCACTCTTGAGAAGCTGGCCAAGGCCGATGCCTTTCATGCGCTCGGGCTCAACCGACGGCAGGCGCTGTGGGCGATCCGTGGCCTGGGCGAGACACCGCTACCGCTGTTGGCGGCGGTGGAACGCCGCGAGGAGCCGGTCAGCCTGGTGCCGCTCACCGCCGGGCGCGAGGTGGTCGAGGACTACCGCGCGACCCAGCTGACGCTTCGCCAGCACCCGTTGTTCTTCCTGCGCGCGGCGCTGGCGCGCCAGCGGGTGATCCCGTGCGCGGCCCTGCGCGACGTGCGCGACGGCCGCCGGGTCGAGGTCGCCGGGATCATCCTCGTCCGGCAGAAGCCCGGCTCGGCCAAGGGCGTGCTGTTCATCACGGTCGAGGACGAGACCGGGGTCGCCAACATCATCCTGTGGCCCGACCGGTTCGAGGCGCAGCGCACGGTGGTGATGTCCTCGGCGATGATCAGCGTCACCGGCGTGGTTCAGCGTGACGGTGAAGTGATCCACGTCATCGCCGACCGCATCCACGACCGTACCGACATGCTGCGCCAGGTCGGCGACATCGACCTGCCTAGGCTGACCACCCCGGGCGACGGGGCCACGGGTGGCGGTTCGCCCGACCGGGGCGAGACCGGCTGGCGGCCGCAGGTGCGGAGTGACTACCACCCGCCGTTCCGCACCGGCTGCGACCCGGAGGACGTGATCCCGATCCGCAGCCACGACTTCCACTGACGCGCCAAGCATCGTGGACATGCCCGAACATCTCTCCGACCCCGTCTCAAGCGGGGCCGACGTCCGGATCACCTGCGGCCACTGCGGCTTCGAGGAGGATTGGACGCCCGCGGCACTCGCCCGGCACCTGGCGGAGATCGGCGGCAGCCAGCGCTGGGCTGAGCTCACCCGCCACCTGCGCTGCCGCCGCTTCGGCTGCGGTGCAACGACCCTCGACGCCGTTCCGCTGCCGCCCGGCAGCCGCCCGGCCAACATGCCGCGGCGGATCGGCCGGCTCGATGCCCATTTGCTCAGCGCCGCGCTGGCGGTGCTGGAGGGCGTCACCCAGCGCTCGCACGGTCAGGCGGTGGCGACTCTGGAGGTGCGCCTCGCCCTGCTCGTGGTGCATCGCTACGCCCGCGACCGGGACTGTGTCCGCCGTTTCTGGCTGCGGGCCGCGGATGGGAACCGCACCGTTGACGCTGGCCTTGCCGAGCCGCTCCAGCTGATCAGGCATCGCCTGGTCGCGGCCGGCTGGCTGGCACCGCCGGTCCTGCTCGAACCCGCCCGGACCTGGCCGTGGGACTCGCCCGCGCCGCCCGGCTGGAAGGCCCCGGCCGCGGTGGCGACGCGGCCCGATGAGCAGGCCTAGCGATCGCCGCCGGCGGGCGTTGCTCCGTCAACTTCTTGAACACCGCCACATTTCAGCCGTTCTTCGGCAAGGCTGCGCTAACATTGGGGCGGCTAGTGAGGCGGCCATGAACAAGATCGTCACGCCCCTCCTGGCGGCCGCGCTGGCATTGCTGCCGGCCGCCGCCAACGCCGCTTCGCCGCTGGAAGGGCTGTGGCGCAACCCCAAGGGCAGCGTAGTGGTGCGCATCGCGCCTTGCGGCCAGCAGCTGTGCGGACGGGTGGTCCAGGCCAATAGCAAGGCCCGGTCCAAGGCGGCGGAGGGCGGCACCGATCATCTGGTCGGCACCACGCTGCTCAGCAACATCACGCCAATCGGCGCCAACCGCTGGAAGGGCCGCGTCTTCCTGCCCAAGCAGAACACCCACGCGACCGGCAACCTGCGTCTCGCGGGGCGGCAATTGACGGTTCAGGGCTGCCTGCTGCTGGTCGTGTGCAAGGACCAGACCTGGGTGAAGGTCAGCTAGAGCACGAAGCCGCCGCTGAGCTCACCCGCCAGTACCGCCGCCTGCAGCGCCGCCATCTCATCCGCCCAGTAACGGTCCGCCTCCAGGTGCGGGCTCAAGCCGCGCACCCGGGCGTGCAGCGCCTGCAGCGGCTCCGACGTCGCAAGCGGCGCATGGTAGTCCACCCCCTGCGCGGCGGTGATCAGCTCGATTGCGACCACCCCGGCCGTGTTCCGGGCGACCGTCGCGGCCTTGCGGGCGGCGATCGGCGCCATCGAGACATGGTCCTCCTGGCCAGCGCTGGTCGGGATCGAGTCGACCGAAGCCGGAAAGGCCAGGCTCTTGTTCTCGCTGACCAGGGCGGCGGCCGTGACCTGGGGGATCATCAGCCCGCTGTTCACGCCGCCATCGTCGACCAGGAACGCCGGAAGGCCGCTCATCTTGGGGTCGACCAGCACGGAGGTGCGGCGCTCGGATAGGCTACCCACCTCGCACAGCGCCATGGTGATCGTGTCAGCGGCGAACGCCACGGGCTGGGCATGGAAATTGCCGCCGCTGATCGCCGCGTGCTCGTCCTCGAACACGATGGGATTATCCGTCACCGCCGCTGCCTCGATCGTCAGCGTGCGCGCGGCATTGGCCAGCAGGTCCAGCGCGGCGCCCATCACCTGCGGCTGGCAGCGGAAGCTGTAGGGGTCCTGCACCCGGCCGCAGCGATGGTGCGAGGCGACGATCCCCGAGCCCTCGAGCAACCGGGCCAGCTCGCCCGCCACCCGGATCTGACCCGGCTGTCCACGTAACAGCGAAATGCGCCGATCGAACGGCTTCACGCTCCCTTTCAGCGCATCGACCGACAAGGCCCCGGCGGCCAGTGCCGCACCGAACACCCGCTCGGCCGCAAACAGCGCGTCCAGCGCGATGGCGGTGCTCGCCTGCGTGCCGTTGATCAGCGCCAGCCCCTCCTTGGGGCCAAGCTCGAGCGGCGAGCGGCCAAGCCGGGCCAGCGCCTCGCCAGCGGCCAGTCGCTCACCAGCCAGGTCGATCCACCCAAAGCCCATCAGCGTCGCCGTCATGTGCGCCAGCGGCGCAAGGTCTCCGCTGGCACCGACCGACCCTTGCGCGGGAATCACCGGCATGGCGTCGCGCGCCAGCAAGCCCTGCAGCGCATCGATCACCTCGCGGCGCACCCCCGAATGCCCGCGCCCAAGGCCGAGCAGCTTCAAGACGATCATCAGCCGCACGACCTGACGCGGCAGCGGCTCGCCCAGCCCGCAGCTATGCGACAGGATCAGGTTGCGCTGCAGTTCTGCGAGGCGGCCAGCCGGGATCCGCTCGTTCGCGAGCAGGCCGAAGCCGGTGTTGATCCCATAGACCGTGTCCCCGCCTGCGACGATGCGCGAAACGGCCGCGGCGGAGGCGGCGACCCGCTGCATCGCGGTGTCATCGAGCGTGACAGCCGCCCCGAGCCACAGCTGGCGCAGGGTGTCGAGGGTGATCGCTTCGGGGTCGAGGATAAGCATGGCCGTCGTTTGGCAAATTTCGCGCGGCGCAACCAGCGCGATGGCTACAGCAGTCGCGCCGCCGCCGCGCCGAGCGCGATCGCCGCGAGCGACAGCAGCACGGAGCCGCCGACATACAATGCCGCCGTGCCCGCCTGCCCGCGCTGCCACAGGGTCAACGCATCAAGGCTGAATGCGGAAAAGGTCGTGAACCCGCCCAACACGCCGGTGGCGAGGAACAGCCGCCAACCCTGCGATCCGCCCGGCAGCAGCCCGGCAGCCAAGGCCATCAGGAATGAGCCTGCCACGTTCACCGCCAGCGTGCCGACCGGGAACCCAAGACCGAACCAGGCCACCGCCAGCCGGTTCACCCCATGCCGGAGGACCGCCCCGATCCCGCCGCCCAGGAATACGACCAGCGTGTTCAGTGCGCACCCTCCGTCGCCACCGTCTTGCGCCTGGGCAGCACGTGCAGCACCGCGACGATGATCGCCCCGATCACGATGCCGACGATCGCTCCGCCAAGCGCGGTAAGCAGCCACTGCCACACCGGCACCCAGAAGCCGATCAGCTCCGCGCCCCGATGCGCCGCGTCATGCACCAGGTGCGGCAGCGCCTCGGCGACGTGCAGCACCTCCAGCCCGTGCAGGATGATCTGCCCGCCGACCCATAGCATCGCGGCCGTGCCGATGCCCGACAGCGCGCTCAGCAGCTTGGGCACCCCGGCTACCATCAGCCGACCGACCGACCGGCCGGCGCTGCCGCCGCGCTTCACCATGTGCAGCCCGATGTCATCCAGCTTCACGATCAGCCCGACCGCGCCATAGACCGCCACCGTGATGACTACGCCCACCAGCGCCAGCGCGAACGCCCGCAGCCAGAAGCCCTGCGCGTCCAGCGTCGACAGGGCGATCACCATGATCTCGGCCGACAGGATGAAGTCGGTGCGGATCGCGCCGGCCACCTGCCGAGCCTCGAGCTCGCCGGGATCATCGCACTCCATGAGGGCCGCTTCGTCCTCATGCTCGCCGGCGAGCTTCTCCCACAACTTCTCCGCGCCTTCGAAGCACAGGTAGCAGCCGCCCAGCATCAGGATCGGCGTGATTGCCCACGGCGCGATCGCCGACAGGATCAGCGCCACCGGCAGGATGACCAGCAGCTTGTTCTTGAGGCTGCCGACCGCGATCTTGCCGATGATCGGCAGCTCCCGGTCGGGTGTCAGCCCGGTGACGTAGCGCGGCGTCACGGCCGTGTCGTCGATCACCACCCCGGCCGCCTTGCTCCCGGCCTTGCCGACCGCCGCGCCGATGTCGTCCACGCTGGACGCGGCCAGCTTGGCGATGGTGGCGACGTCGTCGAGCAGGGCGATAAGTCCGGACGGCATGGGCAGGGCCTTAGGCGAACTTGCGCGGGGGGCGCAATTCGCGCATCCGCCCACCCATGCTGAGCCTCGACTTCATCCGCCAGAACCGTGACGCCGTGGCCGAGGCCTGCGCGGCGAAGAACGTCGCCATCGACCTCGACGCGCTGCTCAGCCTTGATGGCGCCGCCCGCGCGCTCAAGACCGAGATCGACCGCCTTCGTGCCGAGCGCAACGCCATCTCCGCCGGGTTCAAGTCCGCAGCCCCGGAGGAGAAGGCCGAGCTCGGCCGCCGCGCCAAGGAAGCCGGCGCCCGCGCCGCCGAGCTCGAGACCGAGCTGGCGATCAAGGACGGCGAGCTGAGAGAACTCCTCCTCCGCGTGCCCAACATCCCTTGGTCGGGCGCCCCGGTCGGTCCGGACGAAAGCTTCAACACGGTCGTCCGCACCGAAGGCACCCCGCGCGACTTTGCCTTCATTCCGCTCGACCATGTCCAGCTGATCGAGCAGAACAATTGGGCCGACCTCACCCGCATCGTCCAGGTCGCCGGCTCGCGCCAATATTGCCTGAAGGGCCGCCTGGCCCTGCTCGAAGGCGTGCTGATGAACTGGGCGCTAGCCAGGCTCTCGGCCGCCGGCTTCACCCCCATCACCGTGCCCGCGCTGACCCGCGAGGACGCCTTCGTCCGCCAGGGCCAGTTTCCCGGCCACCGCGAGGAGACCTACCAGCTGCCCAACGACGAGCTGTGGCTGGCCGGCACTGCCGAAGTGGCGCTGACATCGCTCCACTCCGGCGAGATCCTGGACCTGTCGAACGGCCCCGTCCTCTACGCCGGCTACTCCCCTTGCTTCCGCCGCGAAGCGGGCAGCGCCGGCCGCGACGTGCGTGGCCTGCTCCGCGTCCATCAGTTCCTCAAGGTGGAGCAGTACGTCATCTGCGAAGCGGACGAGGCGGTCTCGGCCGAGTGGCACGCCAAGCTGCTGGGCCTCGCCGAACAGCTGCTGACCGATCTCGAACTGCCCTACCAGGTGATCGAGACCTCGACCGGCGACATGGGGCTGGGCAAGTATCGCATGAACGACATCGAAAGCTGGGTGCCGTCGCTCGGCAAATACCGCGAGACCCACAGCTGTTCGACCCTGCACGACTGGCAAGCGCGCCGAGCCAACCTCCGCTACCGCGACGCCGAGGGCAAGGTGCGCTTCGCCCATACCCTCAACAACACCGCGCTGGCGTCCCCGCGGATCCTCGTGCCGCTGCTGGAAAACCACCAGACGGAGGACGGCCGGGTGCGCCTGCCGAAGGTCCTCCAGCCGCTGATGGGCGGTGAGTATCTTTAACCTGTTGCGCCGATCCGGCCCCAAAGCGGGCCGTGATACGTTGCACTGCAACATGGAACTCGACACCCGTCCGCCCCCGGCCTCCGCGCGCATCGCCGAAGTCGCCGCTTTCCTGCCTCGCGCGTGGAAGGGATTGGCGCCGGTGCGCCCGCTCGGGCCGCCCGATGGTCCCAAATGCCTGGTCCTGCCCGGCTTCCTGGCCAGCGACCGCTCGACCATCGAGCTCCGCCAGGCCTTTGCCGACGGCGGCTGGCGGGTCGAGGGTTGGGACCAGGGCCTCAATACCGGTGCCAAGACCGACACCATCGCCCAGCTCCGCCAGCGCTTCGAGGAGTTCAGCGGCGGCGACAAGGTCCTGCTGGTCGGCTGGAGCCTGGGCGGCGTGTTCGCCCGCGAACTGGCCCGCGAAGTGCCGGAGGATGCGCTGGCCGTCGTGACCTTGGGCTCCCCGTTCAGCGGCGACCCGCACTGGAACAACGTGTGGCGGATGTACGAGCTGGTGGCCGGCCACCCGGTCGACCAGCCACCGGTCATGCGCGATCACCGCAAGCCGCCGGTCCCGACCCTCGCCCTGTGGTCGCGCCGCGACGGCATCGTCGCCCCGCGCGCCGCCTACGGCCTGCCGGAGGAGAGCGACGAAGCCGTGGAGCTCGACTGCACGCACATGGGCTTTGCGGTCAGCGCCGCGGGCACGCGCACCGTTGTTCGCGAAGTGACGCGGTTCCTGGCGGACCGCGAACTTACGCCTGCCCGGCTGCGATCACCGCCAGCGTGATCCGCGACAGGCATACCAGTTTGTCCCGCTCGTCCGTGATTCGGATTGTCCACACCTGCGTCGTCCGGCCGACTGCCTCGGCCTTCGCCACCGCGAACACATAGCCGTCCCGCGCCGCCCGCACGTGGTTGGCGTTGATCTCCAGTCCGACCACCACCTTCTCGGCCGGATCGACGGTCAGCATGCCCGCGACGGACGCCACCGTCTCCGCCAGGGCCACCGACGCCCCGCCGTGCAGCCGCCCGAACGGCTGGTGCGTGCGCCGATCCACCGGCATCCGCGCCCTGAGCCAGTCCTCGCCCAGTTCCACGAACTCGATTCCCAAGTGCCCCGGCATGCTGGCATCGCCCAGTCGGGTCAGCGCCTCCAGGTCGATGTCCTTGCGGTGCCAGATCGCCACCTTACCTCCGGTGATGAGCGTCAACAGGTGCGATGAGCAGATGACCGTCCGCGACTTCCACGTCCACCTCTACTTCGAACCGCATGAGGTAGATCGCGCCCGGGCCGTTGCCGCCGAGGTGCAGCGCCGGTTCGGCGCCGCGGTCGGCCACTCTCATACCCGCCCCGTGGGCCCGCACCCCCGCGGCTCGGTCCAGCTGACCGTACCCACCGCCCGCTTCGGCGAGGTCGCCACCTGGCTCCCGCTCCACCGCGACGGGCTGACCGTCTTCGCTCATCCGTCCACCGGCGACGACAAGGCCGACCATACGGCGCATGTCATCTGGTTCGGCGCCAGCGAACCGCTCGGAACGGAGATGTTCGGCTAGCGATTGAGCCTTCAACCACTAGGAGGAGACGAAGCATGACCCCCGAAGGCAAGCGCATCGCCAAATATGCCGCGATTGGCGCGATCATCGCCATTCCGGTGCCGATCGTCGGCCCGATTGTCGGCGGCCTCGTCGGCGCGTTCATGGGCGCCAACAAGAACCGCCGGCTCTACGGCCGGCCCTATTGACCGGCGCGAAGATCAGTCCGGATCGCAGTCTCCGTCCAGTCGCTTGAGCACGGGACCGATCGTGGCCCCTTGCACCAGGACGGAGAACAGCACTACGAGGTAGGTGACGGTGAGGATGGCCGTGCGGGCCGGCTCGGCCGTGAGCGACAGCGCCAGGGCGACGGAGATGCCGCCGCGCAGCCCGCCCCATACCAAGGTTACTCGGGCCGGACGCTCGGGCAGTGAGCGGATCAGGGCAAGCGGCACCGCGACCGACAGGAAGCGCGCGACCAGCAGCACCGGGATCGCCAGCGCGCCTAGCAGCAGCAGGGTCGGGCTGGGCGAAATGGCAATGATCTCGAGCCCAATCAGCAGGAACAGGACGGCGTTCAGCAACTCGTCGACCAAGGCCCAGAATTTCAGCACATGGTCCCGCGTCACGTCGCTCATGGCGTAGGCGACTCCGGCATTGCCGATCAGCAGGCCGGCGACTGCCATCGCCACGGGTCCGCTCACTCCCAGCCAGTCGCCCAGCGCATAGCCGCCCATGACGATCGCCAGCGTGATCATCAGCTCGACGTTATATTCATCGATGCTGCGCATGGCGACAAAGCCGATCCACCCGACCAGCAGCCCGAGCAGCACCCCGCCGCCGGCCTCGACGAAGAACGCCTCAAGGAAATGCGGTACGGTGAAATCCGCGCCGCTCGCCGCGACGGTCAGCAGGATGGAGAAGACCACCACGCCGACGCCGTCGTTGAATAGGCTTTCGCCCGCAACCGTCGCCTGCAGCGTCGGCGAGCAGTTGGTTCGCTTCAGGACCGCCATCACCGCCACCGGGTCCGTCGGGCTGATCAGCGCTCCGAACACCAGGCACCAGATCATCGGCACCGGGACGCCCAGCAATTGGGTGAGGAGGTAGGAACCGCCGCCGACCAGCACCGTCGACAGCAGCACGCCGATCGTACTCAGCACCAGGATCGGCCAGCGGCCTCGGCGCAGTTCGTGCCAGTCGACGTGCAGCGCGCCCGCGAACAGCAGAAACGACAGCATGCCGTCGAGCAGGGTGGTCTCGAAATCGACGCCGCCGAGGAAGGCGGCCGCATGCCCGGACAAACCCGCTGCCGGGTTCAAGCGATCGAACAGCACCACCAGCAGCGACACCACCGCTCCCATCGCCGTCATCGCCACCGATTGGGGCAGCCGGAGCAGCCGATGGTTCACGTAGCCGAAGGCGGCGACCAGCACGACCAGGGTGGCGGCGATGTCGAACCCGCTGAACGTCACGTGCGGTCGCCCGCTAACGCGTTGATCGCCGCGGCGAGCGCATGATCGCGCTCCGTCACCCCACCGGCATCGTGACTGGTGAGCCGGAAGTCGATCCGGTTCCAAACGCAGGTGAACTCGGGATGGTGGTCGACCTTTTCGGCATGGAGCGCAACGCCGGTCAGGAAGGCGAACGCCTCGGCGAAGTCGCGGAAGCGGAAACTGCGGGTCAGTGCACCTCCGTTGTGGGCCCAGCCATTCTGATCGCTCATGGACCGTCCTTGCCCGTCGGTGCCACACTTGAAAAGAGCGGGGTGGCGGAGCAGGGACTTGCTCAAATCACAAGGAGTCTCCGCCATGGCCACTGCCACCGCTGACCTGTCGCCGCTCGGGCTCGAGAACCCGATGGGCACCGACGGTTTCGAATTTGTCGAGTTCGCCGCCCCGGACGCGCAGCTGCTGCGCTCGCTGTTCGACAAGCTGGGCTTCCCAGCCGTCGCCCGCCACAAAAGCCACGACATCACCCTGCACCGGCAAGGCGACATCAACTTCCTGATCAACGCCCATGCCGAAGGTCACGCCGCCGACTTCGCGCGCGAGCACGGGCCGTCGGCCGCCTCCATGGCCTTCCGGGTCAAGGACGCCCGCGCTGCGCACGCCCGCGCGCTGGAGCTCGGCGCCACGGACGCCAGCGAAGGCGGGCTCGGCGTTCCAGCCATCGAGGGGATCGGCGGCTCGCGCCTCTACCTCGTCGACCGCTACGGCTCGACCGGGTCCTTCTACGAGGACAGCTTCACCTTTGAGGACGGCTGGCAGGAGCATGAGCGCGAGGCGAACGCCCACCTCGTCTATCTCGACCACCTGACCCATAACGTTCACCGCGGCCGGATGGCGCACTGGGCCGAATTCTACGAGCGGCTCTTCAACTTCCGCGAGATCCGCTATTTTGACATCGAGGGCAAGGTCACGGGCCTGTTCTCCAAGGCGATGACCAGCCCCTGCGGCAAGATCCGCATCCCGCTGAATGAGAGCCAGGACGACAAAAGCCAGATCGAGGAGTTCCTGCGCGAATATGGCGGCGAGGGCATCCAGCACATCGCGCTGGGCTCCGACGACATCTACGCCAGCGTAGATATCCTGTCGGAGCGCGGCATCCCGTTCCAGGATACCATCGACACCTATTACGACCTGCTCGACGACCGCGTGAAGGACCATGGCGAGCCACTGGCCGAACTGAAGAAGCGGAAAATCCTGGTTGATGGCGCGCCGACCGAGGGACAGGGCTTGCTGCTGCAGATCTTCACCCAGAACGTGATCGGCCCGATCTTCTACGAGATCATCCAGCGCAAAGGGAACGAGGGCTTCGGCGAGGGCAATTTCAAGGCGCTGTTCGAGTCGATCGAGCTTGATCAAATCCGCCGCGGGGTCATTTCGGCGGAATGACCGAGGCCTTCATCTGCGACGCCGTACGCACACCGATCGGCCGTTATGCCGGTGCCCTGTCCGGCGTGCGCGCCGACGACCTTGCTGCCATCCCGATCCGCGCGCTGATGCAGCGCAACGGCGGCGTCGATTGGGAGCAACTGGACGACATCATTCTCGGCTGCGCCAACCAGGCGGGCGAGGACAACCGCAATCTCGCCCGCATGGCCGGGCTTCTGGCGGGGCTGCCGCACCACAGCGGCGGTGTCACCCTCAACCGCCTGTGCGGGTCCGGCCTCGATGCGGTGGCGATGGCCGCGCGCTCGATCCGCGGCGGCGACAAGGACTTCATCATCGCGGGGGGCTCAGAGAGCATGAGCCGCGCGCCGTTCGTCATGCCCAAGGCGCAGTCGGCGTTCGACCGCAATGCCGAGATCTACGACACCACCATCGGCTGGCGCTTCGTCAACCCGAAGCTGCGCGATGCCTATGGCGACGACACCATGCCGAGCACGGCCGAGAATGTCGCCGAGGACTTCAGCATCAGCCGCGCAGACCAGGACGCCTTTGCGCTCCGCAGCCAGGAAAAGGCCTCCGCCGCGCAGGCCAACGGCCGCCTCGCCGCCGAGATCGTTCCGGTCGAGATACCCGGCCGCAAGGGCGAAGTGACCACCGTCGAGCAGGACGAGCACCCCCGCCTCACCAGCCTCGACAAGCTTGGCCAGCTGAGGCCAATCGTCCGGCGCGACGGCACCGTCACCGCCGGCAATGCCTCGGGCGTCAACGACGGCGCCGCGGCGTTGATAGTCGCCTCGGAGGAGATGGCGACGCGGCACGGCCTCACGCCCCGCGCCCGTATCCTCGGCGGTGCCGTCGCCGGCGTGCCGCCCCGTATCATGGGCATCGGCCCGGCACCGGCCACGATCAAGCTGCTGAAGCGGCTCGGCCTCGCGCTGGATCAGATGGACGTTATCGAACTCAACGAGGCCTTCGCCGCGCAGGGCCTCGCCGTGCTCCGCGAACTCGGCCTCTCCGACGACGACCCACGCGTGAACCCCAATGGAGGCGCCATTGCGCTCGGCCACCCGCTCGGCATGAGCGGCGCGCGCCTGGCCCTTACCGCCACCGAGGAACTCACCCGTACCGGCGGCCGCTACGCGCTGTGCACCATGTGCATCGGCGTCGGCCAGGGCATCGCGCTGGCGATCGAGCGGGTCTGATGCGCGAGCTGTGGGACGTCCTCGCCGAAGTCCCCGACCCCGAGATCCCGGTGGTATCGGTGGTCGACCTCGGCATCGTCCGCGACGTCAGCCCTGAACGCGTGGTGATCACCCCGACCTATTCCGGCTGCCCCGCGACCCTCGCCATTGAACAATCGATCCGCGCCGCCCTGGACGCCGCCGGCTACCGCCAAGTGCGTATCGATACGGCCATCGCGCCGCCCTGGACCACCGAGTGGATCACACCCCAAGGCCGCGACAAGCTCCGCAGCTACGGCATCGCCCCGCCCGAACCTTCCGGCGAGGTTCACTGCCCGCAATGCGGCAGCTCAGCCGTGGAGGAAGTCAGCCGCTTCGGCTCCACCCCGTGCAAGAGCCAGTACCGCTGCCGCGACTGCCTGGAGCCGTTCGACCGCTTCAAATGCCATTGAGAACGTAGTTCAGCCGCACTGGCCTCGGTGCAGCAACTTGTGGTCGGCCAGTACCAGCGCCACCATGGCTTCCACGACGGGCGCTCCGCGGATGCCGACGCACGGATCATGCCTTCCACCGATGCCGATGCTCGATGTTGGCTTGAACGCGACTCCAACCCGGATCGGCTGCCCGGTCGAGATGCCGCCGTCGATGCCGCTGGCCAGCATCGCATCGCGGCTCGCCCGCCCGCTCGCCCGTCCGGCGGCGAAGCCCTCGCCGATCTCGATGCCCTTCACCGCGTTAATGCCCATGCACGCCGCCGCCAGGTCCGCGTCCAGCTTGGCATAAATTGGCGCGCCCCAGCCGGCCGGTACGCCGGTCGCCACGCATTCGATCACCGCCCCCAGGCTGTCGCTGTTGGCCCGCGCCTCATCGAGCAGCCTGTCCCAGCGCTCCGGGTTCGGCTCCCCGCCGATTTCCATCACTCGCGCGGCAACACTCACCTCTTGGATGATCAGCCGCGCGATAGCGCCGGCGGCCACCCGCATGGCCGTCTCCCGCGCGCTCGCCCGGCCGCCGCCGCGCGGGTCGCGGAGGCCGTACTTCGCCTCATAGGCCGCATCGGCATGGCCGACCCGCGGCGGCAGCCCGGCATAGTCCTTGGAGCGCGCGTCGACATTCTCGATCAGCAGCCCGATCGGCGTTCCCGTTGTCCGCCCCTCGTAAGTTCCGGACATGATCCGCACCCGGTCCGGCTCCTGCCGCGGCGAGACGTTGCGGCCGGTGCCCGGGCGGCGTTGATCAAGGAAGCGCTGGATATGCTCCTCGCTGAGCTCCAAGGCCGGCGGGCAGCCGTCGAGCACGCAACCAATCGCCGGTCCGTGGCTCTCGCCCCAGGTGGTCAGCCGCAGCAGCCGGCCGAAGCTGTTCCAGCTCATCGCACCTCGCTCACGTCAGCGCCGATCCCGCGCATCGCTTCCCGGAAGGTCGGGAAGCTGGTGGCGATCATCCCCGCCTCGTCCACCATGACCGGCTGTTCGGCGGCGAGCCCCAGCACCAGGTGCGCCATGGCGATGCGGTGATCGCCCTCCGTCGACACCTCTGCTCCGCCGCGCACCTGTCCACCCTGGATGACGAGCGCGTCGTCATCGACCCGCACATCGACTCCGCACGCTGCCAACCCATGCGCCATCAACGACAGCCGGTCGCTTTCCTTGTGGCGCAGCTCGTCGAGCCCCTCGATCCGCGTCTCGCCACGCGCAAATGCTGCGACCACTGCCAGAATCGGGATCTCGTCGATCATCGACGGGATTTCCTCCGCAGTGAACTCCGCTCCGAAGATCGGCCCGTGTCGCACCCGCACGTCGCCGATCGTCTCGCCGCCTTGGCCGCGCACATTGGCCAGCGCCACGTCCGCCCCCATTCGCTGCAAGGCCATGACAAAGCCGCTCCGGTTCGGATTCAGGAGCACGTCGGGCGCCGTCGCCTCCGAGCCCGGGACGATCGCGGCAGCCGCGAGCGCAAAGGCGGCGGAGGACGGGTCGCCCGCGATCGGGAGCAGCGCCGGCGACAACGACCGCCGTTCGCCCAGCCGGACCGTCGCGCCGTCCCGCTCCACGTTCACGCCCATGGCTGCCAGCATGATTTCCGTATGGTCGCGGCTCGGCACCGGCTCCGCCACCTCGACCGGCTCGCCCGTGCCCAGGCCCGCCAGCAACACGGCCGATTTGACCTGCGCCGAGGCGGGCACGTTCAGGTGCGCGATGCCGCGGGTCACCCCGCTCACCAGCCTGAGCGGCAGCGTGTCCCCACCCTCGAATACTGCCCCCATCGTCTCCAGGGGCCGTCGAACCCGGCCCATCGGCCGCCGGCTCAGCGACGCATCTCCGGCGAAGCTCGCGCCCACGCCTCGTCCAGCCGCCGCTCCCATCAGCAGCCGTGCGCCCGTGCCGCTGTTGCCGCAGTCGATCGGCCCTTCCGGCGAGCGCCAGGCTCCGCCGATCACCCGCCAGCGCCCCGGCCCAAACCGCTCCACCCGGACCCCGAAGGCGCGCAGGGCCGCGGCCGTGGCCAGCACGTCCTCGCTTTCCAGCAGGCCGGCGATCACCGTCTCGCCCTCTGCCAGCGCGCCAAGGATCAGCGCTCGGTGCGACAGCGACTTGTCGCCGGGCACGGCAAAGCGGCCGGCCAGCGGCCCCGACGGGCGAGCGACCAGCTTCAGGCGGCCTTCCTCCGGCTGAGCGCCGCGGCAAAGGCGCCGACCAGCTCCGCTGCCTGCTCCGGGTTGAGCCGTGGATCGCAGGCACTGCTCCAGCCCGTGCCCTCCGCGCCTCCAACGCATTCGGCGACCGGCTCCGGAGTCATCTCCAGGTGCAGCCCGCCCGGCCACACGCCCTCCGCCCGCGCGGTGGCGACGAACGCCTCCGTTTCCGCGATCATGTCCGCCAATCGCCGCATCTTGCGCGCACCCCCACGCACCGTGTTGCCGTGCATCGGATCGCTGACCCACAGCGCCGCCAGCCCGGTTCGGCGCGCGGCCCGCAGCAATGGCGGCAGGCTGCGCCCGATCGCCTCGGCCCCGTGCCGCACGATGAAGGTCAGCCGGCCCGGCTCGTGCGCCGGATCGAGCCGCTCGGCCAGCCGCAGCACGTCATCCACCGACGCCGCCGGCCCAAGCTTCGCCGCGACGGGATTGGCCAGCCCCGACAGGAACCGCACATGCGCGCCATCCGGCTGCCGCGTCCGCTCGCCCACCCACAACAGGTGCGCAGGCCCCAGCCACCGCCCGTCCGCGGTCCGGCGCACCAGCGATTCTTCATAGGGTAGCAGCAACGCCTCGTGACTGGCGAATAGTCCCGCCGGCAGCTCGGCCAGCGTCGTCCGCGCATGGCGCTCGGCCCGCAGCATCCGCGCCGGATCGGGCTCCAGCGCCTCCCGCCCGTTGACGATCTCGCCTCGCCACACCTGGCCTTCCACCGTGCGCGGCTTGGCGAACTGGCCCGCGATCCGGGCCACCCGCACCACTGGCACGCGTGCCGCGCCCTCCAGCGTCCCGGCAAGCCGCTCGAACAGCGCCGCCAGTCCGGCCACGTCCGGCCGGTCGAACGTCTCCGCGCAGTCGCCGCCCTGCAGCAGCAGCGCCCGTCCGGCTGCCGCCTCCGCCAGGCGAGCCGCCAGCAGGTCCACCTCCTCAGCCCGGACCAGCGGCGCGGCGGTCCGCAGCTCCGACTCGACCGCGGCCAGCGCCCCGGCATCGGCATAGACTGGCTGCTGCGCCGCTTGGGCGTCGCGCCAGCTGGCCGGATGCCAGGGCTCGCCCATCAGGCGCCGAGCGCCTTGCCGAGCTCGACCTGGCCCTGCTCCAGCCCGGAGCCGGGCACGGTCGCGGTGGCGAGGTCGCCAATCTTGCCCAGCCGGTCAAGGATCGCCTGCGCGGCGTCGAGGTCGTCCAGGCCCTTGATCGAGATGCCCTTGGTGAGCGTGATCTGCGCCGCCTCAACCCCTTGGGCGCCAGCCGCGAGGATCGTCCGCGTGGGCGCATTCTCCGCCACCAGCGCCAGCAGCGCCGGGCTGACGAACTCCGGTCCCAGCAGCGCCAGCGCCTGCGGGGGCAGCAGGTTCTCGGTCATCGCCGTGCGCGCGGTCGGCGCCAGGCAGTTCACCTTCACATTGTTCTTGGCGCCCTCGAGGCTCAGCGTCTGCATGAAGCCGACCAGCGCCATCTTGGCCGCGCCATAATTGGACTGGCCGAAATTGCCGTACAGGCCGCTCGACGACGTGGTCATGACGATGCGGCCGTAGTTACGCTCCCGCATGCCGTCCCACACCGCCTTGGTGCAGATGACGCTGCCCATCAGGTGGACGTCCATCACCAGGCGAAAGTCGGCCAGGTCCATCTTGGAAAAGCTTTTGTCGCGCAGGATCCCGGCATTGTTGACCAGGATGTCTACCGTGCCGGCCTTTGCAACCATCTCGGCCACCGCCGCCTCGTCAGTGACCGACGCGCCGAACGCCTCGGCCTGCCCACCAGCCGCTTGGATCTCCCCCACCACCGCCTGCGCGTTGGCGAGGCTCTGCGGAATGTCGTTCACGATCACCCGCGCCCCCGCGCGTGCCAGCAGCAGCGCATGGGTCCGGCCCAGCCCGCCGCCGGCTCCGGTGACGATCGCGGTCCTGCCTTTAAGCGAAACGGCCATTACCTCTCCCTTTCTCCGTTTGGCAGGGCAGTAGCGCGCTTCATGGCGCTGACAAGCTGGACGAGCGCCCGCGCATCCGCGCCCAGTTTCACCAGCGCGGACCCGGCGATTACTCCCGCTGTGCCGCTGGCCAGCGCCTCGGCGACCTGGTCCGGGTAGGAGATGCCGAACCCCAGCACCGGCGGCGGCGCGCCCGCCTCCGCCAGCATGGCGAACAGCCGGTCGTGGTCCAGCGCCAGCGCCGCGCTGGTCCCAGTCACGCCGGCCCGCGCCACGCAATAGGTGTAGCCGCCGGACAGTTCGGCAATGCGGCGGATTACCGGCTCCGGCGTGTTCGGCGCGGCGATCATCACCAGCTCCAGCCCGGCCGCCTGCGCCGCCGCGGCATATGGCGCCGCCTCAATGCTCGGCACGTCGGCAACCAGGATCGAGTCCGCACCAGCGCCCGCGGCATCGGCCATGAACTTGTCACGGCCGCGCGCGGCCAGCAGGTTGGCGTAGGTCAGGATGCCGACCGGCACCGCCGGATGCTTGGCCCGGAACTGACGGATGAGCCCGAAGCAATCGTCTACCCGCACTCCCGCCCGGAGCGCCCGGTCAGCCGCCGCCTGGATCACCGGCCCGTCCGCGACTGGATCGGAAAAGGGGATGCCGACCTCGACCATGTCCGCGCCGCCCTCGACCACGGCGTCGAGCAGGGTCACGCTGGTCGCCACGTCCGGGTCGCCGAGCATCAGGAAGCCACCGAACGCGCCTTCGGCCCGCTGGTGCAGCCGTTGGAACATCTGAGCGTACCGGCTCATGCGGCCTCCGGCTGCAGCAGCTTCACCGCCTGCGCCATGTCCTTATCGCCGCGGCCCGACAGGTTGACCACGATCACGCTTTCCTCTGTCGCCTCCTGGGCAAGCTTCATCGCATGGGCCAGGGCATGCGCGCTTTCGAATGCCGGGATGATCCCTTCCGACCGCGCTAGGGCCTGGAACGCCGCCAGCGCGTCGTCGTCCTCGACCCCGACATACTCGGCCCGGCCGCTCTCCTTTAGCCAGGCGTGTTCGGGGCCGACGGCGGGATAGTCCAACCCGGCCGAGATCGACCAGCTGTCGCTGACCTGTCCGTCCGAGTCCTGCAGGACCAGCGTCTCGGTTCCATGCAGGATGCCATGGCTGCCGCGCAGGATGGTCGCGCCATGCTCGTGCCCGTTCAGCCCCTTGCCGGCGGCCTCGACCCCGATCAGCCGCACGCCCTCGTCGGGGACGAAGTCGCTGAACATGCCGATCGCGTTTGACCCGCCACCGACGCACGCGACCACGGCGTCCGGCAAGCGGCCTTCGACCGCCAGCACCTGCGCCCGCGCTTCCTTGCCGATCACCCGCTGGAATTGCCGGACCATGGTCGGGAACGGATGCGGCCCCGCCGCGGTGCCGAGCAGATAATGCGTATCGGCGAAACTCGCAGTCCAGTCGCGCAGCGCCTCGTTGACCGAGTCCTTGAGCGTCCGGCCGCCGGCGGTCACGGGAATGACCTTGGCGCCCATCAGCTCCATTCGGAAGACGTTGAGCTGCTGGCGGGCGACATCGTCCGCGCCCATGTAGATTTGGGTCTCCAACCCGAACAGCGCCCCGGCCAGTGCCGTCGCCACGCCATGCTGCCCCGCGCCGGTCTCCGCGATCAGCCGCCGCTTGCCCATCCGCTTGGCCAGGAGGCCCTGCGCCAGCACCTGGTTGGTCTTGTGGGCGCCGCCGTGCAGCAGGTCCTCGCGCTTCAGGTAGATGCGCGCCGGCGTGCCCGCGGCCAGGTTGCGGCAGCGGGTCAGCGGCGTGGGCCGCCCGGCATAGGTGGTCAGCAGCTCCTCCAACTCGGCGGCGAACGCCGGGTCAGCCTCCGCCTCCAGGAACGCCGCCTCCAGCTGCTCCAGTGCCGGCACCAGGATCTCGGGCACAAAGCAGCCGCCGTAGCGTCCGAACCGTCCGTCATGCTTCATGCCGTTTTCCGATCCTTGATCCGCAGCGCGTCGAACAGCGCCGTTACCTTTGCCGGGTCCTTGTGCCCCGGCGCCGACTCCAGGCGCGAGCTGGCATCGATGCCGTACACGCCGGTCCGCTGCGCCGCCCGCGCATTGTCCGGCCCGATACCGCCGGCAAGGAACGCCTCGTGCAGCCGCGGTTCGGCCGCCAGAGCCGCCCAGTCCAGCGTCCGCCCGGTGCCGCCAGCGCGATGGTCGAACACCGGCCGCCTTCCGCCCCGATCATACCCGGGCTCGCTGGCGGTCCACACCTCCGTGTCGGTTGCCGCCTCGAGTTTAATGATCGTCTCCGCGCTCTCCACCCCATGCAGCTGGAGCGCGGCGAGCCCAAGTTCGTGCGCCAGGTTGGCCATCTCTGCCCAGCCAAGGTCGCGGACAACTCCGACCGGCTTCAATCCGGCCTCCCGGGCAAGCAGGGCAAGCTCCCGGGCCCGGTCCCTGCCCAATGCCCGTGGCGTCCCCGGTACGGTGATCAGTCCCGCATAGGTCCCCCCCGCGCTCGCCGCCGCCAGCACGTCCTCCTCCTGGGTCAGCCCGCAGACCTTGACCCGCCCGAACAGCAGCGCCCGCACCGCCTCGCCGACATCGTCGGCCGCCATCAGCGACGATCCGACCAGGAAGGCGTCGGCATGGCGCCCAAGCCGCTCCACATCCGCCCGCGTCGCCACGCCGGATTCGCTCACCAGGATCACATCTTGCGGCACCCGCGCCGCCAGCCGCTCGGTGACGGCGAGGTCCGTTTTCAGCGTCTTGAGGTCGCGATTGTTGATCCCGACGATCGCCGCGCCCAGGCCCAGCGCCCGCTCCAGCTCCGCATCGTCATGAACCTCGACCAGCACATCCATGCCCAGCCGCTCGGCTTCGGCTATCACCGCGCGGGCCTCGGCGTCGCCCAGCACGGACAGCATGCACAGCACCGCGTCCGCTCCGTGCAGCCGCGCCTCGACCACTTGCCTCGGATCGACCACGAAATCCTTGGCGAGGATCGGTCCATCGAACAGCCCGCGCACCGTCCGCAGTGCCTCGAACGACCCGCCGAAGAAACGCTCGTCCGTCAGCACGCTGATCGCATCGGTCACCGGCGCATAGGCCCGTGCCGCGGTCTCGACCGAATGGGGCGACCGGTGCCCGGACGGCGATGCGCGTTTCACCTCGGTGATGAAGCGCGCACCGGGTTGCGCCAGGGCCGCCTTCAGCGATCGCCGACTCCGCTCAGCCGCGCTGCAGTCGAAGCCGCGCAGGCGCTCCGCTACCTCGGCGCGCTTGTGACGGACAATCTCGCCCAACACGTCAGCCACGACTCGCCTCCACATAAGCGTCAAGCACCCGTCCGGCTGCGCCCGAGCGCAGGGCCGCCTGCGCCATGGCGGTCCCGTCCTTCAAGCCATCGGCGACGTCGGCCGTCATCAGCAACGCGCCCGCGTTCAGCGCCACCATGTCGGTCTCTGCCGCCCCGCCGTTCCCGGCGAGCAACGCGCGCAGCCTCGCCCCATTCTCGGCCGGGTCGCCGCCCACGACGCTGCTGAGCGGCGCCCGCTCCAGTCCGGCCTGCTCGGGGCTGAGCTCCAGGTCGGTCAACGCACCCCGGTGCAGCCGAATGGCCCGGGTTTCGCCGTGCAGCGCGACCTCGTCCAGCCCGCTGCCATGCACCACCAGCGCGTCCTCGACCCCCATCGCGCCCAGCACCAGCACGATCCGCCGCAGCATCTTAGGGTCGGCCACGCCGAGCAGCTGCACAGGCGGCCGGGCCGGGTTCACGCAGGGGCCCAGCAAGTTCATCACCGTGCGCACCGACAATTGCCGCCGAACAGTTGCGGCATGCTTCATCCCCGGGTGGTAGGCCGGCGCGAACAGGAAGCAGAAACCGGTCGCGTCCAGCACGGTCCGGGCGGCGTCCGGCGCCAGCTCCAGCCGGGCGCCGAGCGCCTCCAGCACATCCGCCGATCCGCACCGGCTGCTAACCGAGCGGTTGCCGTGCTTGGCCACCGGCAGTCCGCACGCGGCCGCCGCGAACGCCGCCGCCGTGGAGATGTTGAGGGACCCAGCGCCATCCCCGCCGGTTCCGCAGCAGTCAGCAAAGCGGTAGTCCGGCCGCGGAAAGGGCAGGGCGGCCTCGGACAGGCCGTGCGCAGCGCCAATCATCTCCTCGGGCGTCTCGCCCTTCATCCGCAGCGCGATCAGCATGCCCGCGATCTCGGCCGGCTCCAGCCGCCCGAGCACCAGCCGCTCGAACAGGTGCTGGCTCTCGTCCGCGGTCAGGTCCTCCCCCGCCAGCAGCTTGGGCAGCGGATTGGGAACCGGACCATGGTCCTCCGGCAGGTGGGGCTGGAGCGCGGCGGCAGTGGACATCGGGTGACCTCGGACAAGAAAAAGCCCGCCGGGTGGGCGGGCCGATGAAGCTAACTCTGACAGGGAGCTCTGGTGCGATCAGCTCACCGCCAGCGCCATCGCGCCGCCGAGGTCATGGGCCGCCACCAGCGCCAGGCGCCGTTCGTCGGGAGGAGGTGGCCGGTGCGAACCATCGCGGCCTGTGTCACGGCTTCGCCCCGGCTTGTCAACGGCCCGGAGAGAGGCCCATGCTGGCGGACATGAGCGAGCCACGGATCGTCGTTGCGGGCGCGGGCAGCATCGGCTGCTATGTCGGCGGGCTGCTGGCCGCGGCTGGCCGGCACGTGACGCTGCTCTGCCGCGAACGGATCGCCGCCGGGATCCGCGACCATGGCCTGCACCTCACCAGCCTCGACGGCCTTGACCTCCACGTCGGCGCCGGTGCCCTGACCCTCGCGACTGACCCGCAGGCGCTCGCCACCGCCGACCTCGTGCTGGTCACGGTGAAGAGCGGCGCCACACGGGAGATGGCCCGGCTGATCGCCGCCCACGCGCCATCCGAAGCCGCCGTGGTCAGCCTGCAGAACGGCATCGGCAACGCCGCGGCGCTGCGGGCCGAACTGCCGCACCGTCCGGTGCTGGCCGGCATGATCCCGTTCAACGTGGTCCATGCGGGCGAGGGCCGCTTCCACCGCGGGACCTCCGGCGCGCCCGTGATCGAGGCGGGGCGGCCAGACCTCACCCGCGCCCTCTCGGTCCCGCACCTCGCCGTGGAGACCTCGGCCGACATGGCGGCGGTGCTGTGGGGCAAGCTGCTGATCAACCTCAACAATGCCCTGAACGCCCTATCTGGCCTGACCCTTCATGAGCAGTTGCAACAGCGACCCTGGCGCAAGCTGCTCGCCGCGCAGCAGCGCGAGGCACTGTCGGTCCTCGCCATCGCCGGCACTAAGCCGTGGAGCATGGGGCCCTTGCCCGTCCGCCTGCTGCCCTGGGTCCTGCGCCTCCCGACTCCCCTGTTCCGCATGATGGCGCGCTCCGCCGTGCGCATCGACCGGCGCGCCCGCTCGTCCATGTGGGAAGACCTGGAGCGCCGCCGACCGACCGAGATCGACGAACTGCAGGGCGCGGTGGTGGACCTCGCCGCCCGCTTCGGCCGGGACGTTCCCGTCAACCGCCGGGTGCGAGAGGCGATCAAGCAGGCCGAGGCGGCCGGCGCCGGGTCGCCGCACCTCCGGCCGGTCGACCTGCGCTAGAAGGCGATCGTCACCAACGGCTGCAACACCAGGTGGACGCCGACCGCCGCCGCCTCGTTGGCCGCGAACCCGTGCCGAACGTACAGCCAGGCCCAGGCGACCCCCGGACAGACGAACCGCAGCAGCAGCCACAGGCAGGTCAGCGCGCTCCAATCGACATAGGCCATGTTGGCGGCGACGTTGATCGCCTGCGCCGCCGCCATTCCGGTCATGAGCAGCAGCAGGTCCCAGCGCGGCCGCCGAACGACCCGGCGCAGCAGCCAGCCCAGCAGAGACCCCAGGAACAGGCGGTAGATGACGTTCTCGTTGACCGCGCGCGAGCAGACATAAAGCAGGCGCACCGACAGCGGCAGCTGCTCGAACTGCTCGTAGGGCGCGGCCATGATCGACCGGAACACCACCGCATCCAGCACGATGCACCAGATCGCCACGCCGACCGCCCACGCGCCGATGGTCAGCACCGGGCGACGCAGCCCGGTCAGCCCCAGCTGCAGCCCATTGGCCCGCACCAGCGCCAGGCCGGTGCACCATAACAACAGCATCGCCACGGCCCGGGCCAGCGCCGAGCCGGCCGTCAGCCTGTCGAACAGCACGTCATAGGGAATCAGGAAAGCCAGCGCGCAGCTGAACGCAATCGCACCGGCGAGCCGCGCCGGATGGGCGGCGTCCTTCCGCCCGGGTCGGTCAGGCAACGCCGCCCTGATCGCTTGCTGCAGCACCTGAAGTCCTCACCATCGTTCGCCGACCCATGCCACGGCAAGGCTGAGGAAAGTCTAAAGGCGCACGCGCGCCGCCTCGCGCAAGCCAGCACCTCACAGGCGGCTGGCCGGGCCTGCTACTCACGATGGTATAGTCCATCGAGCCGTTGGCCGCCCCGGTCGGCCCTCATCCAATCTCGATTTACCGACTCAGCTCGCGGAGTGAGTGCTGCTGGGGGCGTCCGTTCTTCGGCAGGGGGTTCGTCGGCAGATCCGCTGCGCTTCCGACAGGGGAGAGGCCGTTATGGCTATCGAAAAGGAATCGCTTATCCTCGTTTCAGGCGACGTCACGATCGATGGAAGCGCCGGCGTGCAGACCGGCGGCACCGCAACCGCAACCGAGGACAACAACGACGACGGCAAGGCCACCTCGTCCGACCTGGGGCTCACCTCCGACCTCCACCAGCGGCTGTTCGGTGCCGGCTTCCGTTGGGTCCTCCCCTGGTGCGCTCATGCGTTACGCCGCTAACGTCCGCGTCGAGTGGAAAGCGGACATGCGCCGGCCTAGCCGCGAGCAGGCGGTTTAGAGCCGAGGGCAGGCCACAATCAGGCCGCGTCCTGCACTTCGGCGATCTTGCTTGCGAGTTCAGCCTGGCGGAAGGGTTTGGTCAGCCTGGGCAGCTCGACCGCTATTCCGTCCAGCTCGGCATAGCCGGAGATGACCAGCACGGGAGTTCGGGGGCGAATGTTTCGGATTGCGCGTGCCAGCTCCACTCCCGTCATGCCGGGCATGAGGTGATCGGTAATGAGGAGATCAGGCGCCAAGCCATCCTTCACCAGCTGCAGCCCGCCCAGCGCGGATGGAGCCTCGACCACAGCAAAGCCCAGTTCGAGCAGCATATCGGCCGTGCTCTCGCGCACCAGCGATTCATCATCCACCAGTAGGATGACTCCGCGCCTCAACTCACCCGAAGGTACCTTTTCGACCGTCTCGGGTTGCTGCGCATGAGCAGCCGTCGGCAGCCACACCTCAACCCGGGTGCCCCGGCTGGGCTTGCTGCTGATGACCAAGGCTCCGCCCAGCTGGGCGGCAAGGCCGTGCACCATGGAAAGCCCCAGCCCCGTGCCGCGCCCGATACCCTTGGTGGAGAAGAACGGCTCGACCGCCCGCGCCAGCGTGTGTTCGTCCATCCCGACGCCGGTATCGGCGACCACCAGATGCACGTAGCGCCCCGGAAGTAGCTCCTCATGATCCTCGCCGATCTCGACTGGCGTGGCACTTAGGGTCAACGTTCCGCTGTCCGGCATCGCGTCCCTGGCATTCACCGCAAGGTTCAGGATCGCCATCTCGAGCTGGTTGGGATCGGCCAGAACAGCCGGCAAGTCCGGTGCGAGATCGAGGGCCACCTCCACCCGGGGACCGGAAGTGCGGGACACCAGATCGCCCATGTCTCTGATCAGCGTCGCAAGGTCCACGGCCCGGGCCTGCAGCGGCTGCTTCCTGGCAAAGGCAAGCAGGCGTTGCACGAGGGTCTTGGCACGCTCGGCTGACTGCAGCGCGCCCTCGATCAGGCGCTGCTCGCGTTCGGAGCCGATGTTGCGCCGTTGCAGCAGGTCGAGGCTGCCGACGATTGGCGTCAGGAGATTGTTGAAGTCGTGGGCGACGCCGCCCGTCAGCGTGCCCATCGCCTCCATCTTCTGCGACTGGCGGAGCGCGTCCTGCGCGTGCGCCAGCTCGGCCGTGCGCTCGGCCACCCGCGCTTCGAGCGTATCGTTCAATTCACGCAGGCGGTCCTCGGCCAGGCGTTGTTCGTGGATGTTCTCGGTCGACCCGTACCACTTCACCACCCGCCCCTCATCGTCGAAGCGCGGGAAAGCGCGCGTATGCGCCCAGCGGAAAGTCCCATCCCGCATCTTTATGCGATGCTTGACGTCGTACGGATCACCAGTTGCGATGGAATGTGCCCAGGCCTCGGCGGTGAAGCCTGCGTCCTCGGGATGAAGTCCCTGGGCCCAGCTGTCGCCAAGTCCCGTGGTTCCCGTCCAATCCCGCCAGCGCTCCGCGACCCGGTCCAATTGCCCGTCCGGTGTCGCGGTCCACGGCACCTGCGGGTTGAGCTCCGCGGCGAAGCGATAATGCTCTTCGCTTTCGCGCAGGGCAGCTTCACCCTGATGCTCGGTAGTGCGATCCCGGAAGATCTTGAGGTAGCCGCCGCCCTCCTGATCGAGCCGCATGGTCAGTCCCGATCCCCAGAAGCGCGACCCATCCTTCTTCAAGTGCCAGCGCTCGTTGATCGAGCGGCCGTCCTCGTAAGCGCGGTTCAGTTCGTGGTCGGGGATGCCGACGGCACGGTCTTCGGGGGTGAAGATCATATCGCCGCTGCGGCCAATGACTTCCTCCGCCGACCAGCCGGTGATCCGTTCGGCACCCGTATTCCAGCTTTCGACCAGGCCGGCTGCATCGACCCGCATGATGGCGAAATCTTCTGCGCCCTCGACGATCTGCCGATAACGGGCCTCATTCTCCCGAAGATCCGCCAGGCGTGCCCTGGCCTCATATTGCCGGCCGCGCCCGCGAAGAGCAGCGCGGGCAAGGCTGACCAGGGTAGTCGGGTGGAACGGCCGCTCGAGGAAGGTGACGTTGCCAAGCGTCTCGATGTAGCGGGTCGCCGCTGGGTTGCGCTCGAGACCACCGCCGCGAACGGTCAGGAGGATGAATGGGAAGTCGGACCACTCGGGCTGTCGATCGAGCCACGCGTCGAGCGGTCTCAGATCGGCACCACGCAAGGCCTCCTCGGTGACCAGTGCGAAGCCGGTATCGTCATTGAGCAGGGCAACGAGTTGGCTGAGGTCTCGGCATACCTCGGCCGTAATCCCGGTCTCGGCCAGGATACCTGCCGCAACGGCCGCATCGCGTCCCCCCGGCGCAAGCACTAGCGCCTTGGCATTGGCGTTTGGCATCAGCGCTCCGGACGGGCCTCCGCTGCCCCTTCGCTATCGGCTACAAGTGTCGGAACGCCGCGAAGAACGCCCTGGAAGTCGACCAGCGGCTCGCCGAGCGTAATGCCTTCACGGCCAATCACATATTCGCGGATGGTGTCCTCGTGCGCACTCGTCCGTTTCTTGATCACCGACATCGCCCGGCGGACCCGGCCGCGCGCTTCGAAGTAGCGCAGCAGAATCACCGTATCGGCCAAATAGGTCACGTCGACCGGCGCCTTCATGTCCCCCACCAGCCCATGCTGCGCAACGGTGAGATAGGTGGTCGTGCCCTGCCGGTTCAGGAACTGCAGCAGCTCATGCATGTGCAGGATGAGCGCATTCTCCTCAGGCATAGCCGCCTGAAAGCCGTTCAGGCTGTCGATCACGACCGTCTGCACGCCCTTGATCTCGACGCAGTGGCGCACCCGTTCCGAGAACTCGCCAGGCGACAACTCCGCGGCATCGACCTGCTGCAGCGTCAGGTCGCCACTCGACATCATTGCCTCGACATCGATGTTGAGGCCGCGCGCGCGATCGATCAGCAGCCCGAGTTCCTCGTCGAACACGAACATCGCCGCCTTCTCGCCGCGGCGAATGGCGGACTCGACGAAGGTGAGCGTGAGCAGCGACTTGCCCGTCCCGGCGGGTCCGAGCACGAGCACGCTGGAGCCGCGCTCGACGCCGCCGCCCAGAAGCTGGTTTATCTCCGGATTGTCGCTCGGCACGGCCTCACGATTGAACCGCGTCCGGTGCTCGGAGGACACCAGGCGCGGGTAGACGCAAACGCCGCCGGTCTCGATGGTCATGTCATGGAAGCCGCCGCGGAAGCGTCGACCACGATACTTCACCACCCTCAGCCGCCGCCGCTCCGACCCATAAACGCGGGCGAGCTCTTCCAGCGCGATCACGCCGTGGGCGACGCTATGCACCGTCTTGTCGTTCAGTTCCGTGGTGAGGTCGTCCAACATGAGTACGGTCGTATTCTGCCGCGCGAAATAGTGCTTCAGGGCAAGAATCTGGCGACGGTACCGCAGCGAGCTTTGGGCAAGCAGGCGGATCTCCGAAAGGCTGTCCAGCACCACTCGCTTGGGCTTGGCCCGCTCGAACGCCTCGAAGATCCGCCTGGTTGTCTCGCCGAGCTCCAGGTCCGATGAATAGAGCAGACTCTGCTGCTGCTGCTCGTCCAGCAGGCTTTCAGGGGGCACCAGCTCGAAGATGTCGACCCCGTCGAGGGACCAGCCATGCGAGCGGGCGCTGTCGCGAAGCTCCTCCTCCGTCTCGGACAAAGTAATGTAGAGCGTCGCTTCGTTCGCCCGTGCGCCCTCCAGCAAGAATTGAAGGGCCACGGTCGTCTTGCCCGTGCCTGGACTGCCCTCCAGCAGGAACACCCGCCCACGAGTCAGTCCGCCAGCAAGCACTTCGTCGAGTCCGACGATCCCAGTTCCGGCAATCGAAGGGGGCTGCTCCGTCACTCAATAACTCCAACACGCCCGCCCGGGGCGCATGTAGTCGCGAGAGAAGCGACAGTGCAAGGCAGAGACGCAGAACTCGGTACGACAGGCGTTCATCGCTTCGTCAAAGGTTGAGGAAGGTAGGTCTTAGCCGACATCGGCCGTTCCGTTCCTGGCTGCCAAGGAAGGGCAAGCAGACGTCTTCACACTAAGCAGCAAGGGTCCGGTTTGCACCCCTTGCCGACCTGCCCGGCGTTCGGCCAGATGCGCTTGGTTGCAAACGGATGGATGTCGGAGCGCGTTAGCCTCCGGTACTCTCGTGCCGTCGCGCGAGCTTCGGCAAGCTGCACATCGGTAACCAACCAATCCGTAGTCGCGCCGCTTGCCGGCTTACATCAGAAGAGACAGAGCACAGGTGAACTCTCAGGAGAGCTGATGGCCGAAGCGCTGGCGGAGCGGGAGGGATTCGAACCCTCGATACGGTTTTGCCGTATACTCACTTTCCAGGCGAGCGCCTTCGACCACTCGGCCACCGCTCCGCATGCGCTGGAAGGCCGCTCCTCTAGTCGGGCCGGACGGGCAGGGCAATGCTTGGCCTAACCGGAGCGAACCGATAGACATCCTCCCATGCGCCGCTTCGGTCCACCCCCATCCGCCGACGAGTTGGAGGCGCTCGCCCGCCGCGCGCTTGAGGGGGTGCCGGAGCCATTCGCCGAGCACGTCCGCCATGTCGTTCTCGCGGTGGAGGAGTTCGCAGACGAGGAGACGCTGGCCGAGCTCGGGCTGGAGGACCCTTTTGAGCTCACCGGACTCTATTCCGGGCGCCCGTTGACGGAGAAGAGCGTCACGGACAGCGGGTCCCTGCCCGACAAGGTGACGCTGTTCCGTCGCGCTATCCTTGATGATTGGATGGCCGACGGCGAGGAGCTGGAGCATCTGGTCGCCCATGTGCTGATCCACGAGCTTGGCCATCATCTCGGCTTCTCCGACGACGACATGCACGCGCTCGAAGACGAGGTGCGTTGAGCGACCTCCTAACCATGGTGGACGTGGCCTGCTGGCGCGGCGGACGACTGCTGTTCGAAGGGCTGAGCCTGCGGGTGGCGCCGGGCGAAGGGCTGTGGGTGCGGGGTCCGAACGGGATGGGCAAATCCAGTCTGCTGCGAATCGCTGCCGGGCTTCTGCAGCCACTGGGCGGCACGGTCAGTTGCTCGGCCTGTGCCCTGGCGGATGAGGCGCTGGCGTTAGACCGCGAGCTGCCGCTGCGCCGCGCACTCGGGCTATGGGCGGCCCTGGACGGGTCGCGGCACGTGCCGGCGGCGCTTGGGGCGCTTGGGCTGGCGGCGCTGGCCGAGGTACCGGTGCGGCTGCTCTCGACCGGGCAGGCGCGGCGGGCCCGGCTAGCGCGGGTGCTGGCGTCCGGGTCGCCGTTGTGGCTGCTCGACGAGCCATTGAATGGCCTCGACGAAGCCAGCGTGGCCGCGGTTGCAGCCATGATCTCCGCTCATCGCGCGGCCGGCGGCGGCGTGCTGGTTGCGTCTCACCTGGAGGTTCCCGGTGGGGCGTGGCGGACGCTGGAGCTGGCCGCGTGATTGGTCTGCTGGTTGCCAGGGAGGTCCGGCGCGCGCTCGGGGCGTCCGCCTGGCTGCCGGTCGCCTTCTTCCTACTGGTCGCCACGGTGGTCCCGTTTGCGGTTGGACCCGACGCCCGGCTGCTGGCCCGGATTGGCGGCGGCGCGCTGTGGATCGCGGCGCTGACCGCCGCCTTGATGCCGATCGAGCGGCTGGTCGAGCCGGACCGGGCCGATGGCGTGCTCGACCAGCTCGCGGTCCGCCGCATCCCCGAAGAGGTGGTCGCGCTGGCCAAGATCGTCGGCCACTGGCTGACGTTTGGGCCGTTGCTGTTGCTGGCCGCCCTGCCAGGAGCAGCGCTGCTTGGCCTCGACGGTCCGTTGCTCGGGCGAACGCTGCTGACGCTGACGATCGGCACTCCGGCGCTCGCAGCCCTGGCGGTGGCGGTCGCCAGCCTTACCGCCGGGCTACGCGGCGCGTCAGCACTGGGCGGGCTGCTCCTCCTGCCACTGGCCGTGCCGCTGCTGATCTTCGGCGCCTCGGCGGCAGGCGGCGAAGGCGGCGCGCTCAAGTTGGAGGCGGCGACGGCGCTATTCCTGCTGGCCGGCGCGCCCTTCGCAGCCGGAGCGGCGCTGCGAGCGCTCAGGACCTAGTCACGGCTCCAGCGGGCGAAGATGGCCGTCGGCAGCAGCAGGCCGCGGCGCTCCTCGCGCACCGCCATCTCGCCGCATTCGACCCGTCCGCCGAGATCGCTGAGCGTCTGCCGCAGCAGCTCGCCGATGCTGAGCGCGCTCATCCGCACCGCGTAGACGGTCAGCACCAGGAAGCGGCTGTCGGTGTCGAGCAGCCGGCGGCAGTCGGCAAGCAGGGGCGCAAGGTGCTCCTCAAGCCGCCATACCTCACCGGTCGGGCCGCGACCGAACTTGGGCGGGTCAAGCAGGATGCCGTCGTAGCGGCGGCCGCGCCGTACTTCGCGGGCGGTGAACTTGGTGGCGTCGTCGACGATCCAGCGGATCGGCTTGTCGGCCAGGCCGGACAGCTCGGCATTCGCCCGGCCGCCTTCGACGCTTTTCTTGGACGCATCGACGTGGACCATCCGCGCGCCGGCCTCGGCCAGCGACAACGTGCCGACCCCGGTATAACCGAATAGATTGAGGACGTCGGCCCCGTCCGCCAGTTCCCGCATCCAGTCCCACTGAGGCGCCATGTCGGGGAAGAAGCCGAGGTGGCGGAAGGGTGTCAGGCTCGCTTGGAAGCGGACCTTCCCGCGGGTTAGGGGCCAGCTGCGTGGCACAGTTAGACCATGAACCCACCGCCCGCCGCCTTCCTCGTCACTTCCCGGCAGGAATTCCGCGTGCGCCTGCCAATCCTCGTCCGCGGGCGCCCACATCGCCTGCGGCTCCGGCCGGATCACCCGCACATCACCATAGCGCTCCAGCTTGCGGCCCTGACCGCTGTCGATCAGGCCCCAGTCCGCCCAAGGCTCGGCGATAAGAGTCAGAAGATCGCTCATGCCGCCAGGGCGAGGCGCCCGCCGCCCACCGCCGCCAGTGCGACCGGCCCGTCCAGCATGCGCCGACCGGCGGTCCGCGCCGCCGCCGAATCGACCGCGTGCAACTCGTCCAGTGATTCCTCCAGGCCGACCAGTCGCCCGAATAGCTCAAACGAGCGGGCGTGGTGATCGGCACGCCCCTGCACCCGCTCCAGGCTCATCCGGAGCGATGCTTCGATCTGCGCCTTGGCGCGCGCGACTTCGTCCTCGTCCAGCGTTTCGGCGGCGCTTGCCACCACCTGGCGCGCAAGGGCGAGCGCCGCGGGCGCGTCCGGTCGATCGGTGGCGGCGCTCACCGCCATGATCCCGGTGTCGGCAAAGCCCTGCGTCCAGGCGTAGATCGAATAGGCCAACCCGCGTTCCTCGCGCAGCTGCTGGAAAAGGCGCGACGACATGCCGCCGCCGACCGCCTGTGCGAACACGGAAGCCGCAGGCATGGCGGGATCGGCACCGCTCGGCGCCTGCCAGCCCACGTGCCAGTGCGCCTGGGCGGTGCGCCGGGGCTGACGGCGGCTGCTGCCCGTGAACGTAGCGGCTACGGACGCGGCAAGCGGCGCGGCGGGCAGGTCACCAAACCGCTGCTCCGCGAGCCGTAGGAGCGTATCGCCGTCGACCGCTCCAGTCCCGACCAGCAACAGGCGGTCTGGAGTGAACTGGCCCTTGAGCCAGCCGTGGAGGTCGCCCGTATCGAAGGCACGGATAGTCTCTTCGCGGCCGATCACCGGCGCACCTAACGGCTGGCCGTCGAAAGCTGCTTCGAACAGCAGGTCGCCAGACAGGTCCTCCGGATTGTCGAGGATCTCGCCCAATTCCGACAAGATCACGCCCTTTTCGCGCTCCAGCTCGTCGGGGTCGAACAGCGGGGCCCGCACGAGGTCGGCAATCAGCCCCACCGCCAGCGCCACGTCGTTCGGCAGCACCCGTGCATGGAAGGCGGTCTGGTCGCGCGCGGTCCAGGCGTTCAGCGATCCGCCCACGTCTTCAATCGCCTCGGCGATGGCCCGCGCGCCCCGATTGCCGGCGCCCTTGAACACCATATGCTCGACCATGTGGGCGAGGCCGCCTTTGCCGGTAGGCTCCTGGCGCGAGCCGACCGCGGCATAAAGGCCGACCGCGGCTGATTGCGCGCCCGGCATCGGGTCGGCGATTACCGCCATGCCGTTCGGCAGGCGTTGCAGCGCCGCTGTCACTTGGCCCGCTCCCGCAGCTTAGCCCGTACCGCGAGGACATAGATCACAAGCGCGGTCAGCGCGAAGGCGAACCACTGAAAGGCGTAGGCACGATGGTTGTTGGGAACGTCGGCGATGTCGGGCGCGGCGCTCGGCTCCAGCCCGGCAAAGCCCTGGTCGGAGATCAGCCGCATGCGCTGCTCGCCGTCGGGCCCGATCATCCCGCTAACCGATCCGCCCTTCCAGCCGCCGCCGGCGCGAGGGTCACGCGACCAGCCGATGTCGACCCGCATGCCCGGCCCTTCCATGCCGCCCGTCCGGCAGTCAACCAGGTGGCTGTAGCCAGTCTCGCCTTTGCGACTGCGGCCCCCCACAGCCTTGCTAGCAACCGGCTGCAGGCACAGCCCGGTCGCACGGCGGAACAGCGGCAGGTCCTTGTCGGCGACTGGAAGAGTCGGCCACACGGTCGGCGGCATCCCCTCTGCCGCCGCGTAGCGGGCGAGCAGGGCCTCTTTCTCGTGAGCCCGGCGGAGCTGCCAGACACCAAGGCCGACCATGACGGCAGCGGCGGCCAGCACCAGCAGGGTGGGGATGAGCGGCAGGCGTCGCATCATGGGATGAGGCGCCCTTCATGCGCGCGGTTGCGATACTCGGCGCCGAGCAGCCAGGCCTTCGCCAGCCGCAATCCGCCGAGCGTCAGGAAGACGCCTACCGGCAACCAGACGAGGTGCACCCACCACGGCGGCTCGGCCGCGGCGTCGGTCACCAGCGCGAGCACCGTGAGCACCGCGCCGACTATCAGGATCAGGAAGGCAGCGGGTCCGTCGCCGACGTTGAACTGGGTGAAATCGAGACCGCACGCGCTGCACCGGTCGGCAAAACGAACAGGGCCGGCGAACAGCCGGCCCTTTCCACAGCGTGGGCAGGTCCCCTTCAGCGCCGTGGTCAGCGCATCCGCGTCCTGCCGCTCGCCGTTTTCGCTCACCCGTGGACCGGCGCGCCCCAGCCGCCCCAGACGTAAATGGAGACGAACAGGAACAGCCACACCACGTCCACGAAGTGCCAATACCAGGCGGCGGCTTCGAAGCCGAAATGCTTCTGCGGCGTGAAGTCGCCCTTGGTTGCACGGACGTAGCAAACGATCAGAAAGATGGTGCCGATGATGACGTGCGCGCCGTGGAAGCCCGTCGCCATGAAGAAGGCCGACGTATAGACGTTGGCCGGGCTCTCCTCCGTCCCGTGCGCAGACGAGAAGGAGAAGGGTGCATGCGCATATTCGTACGCCTGAATGAAAGAGAAGATCAGGCCCAGGGCAATGGTCAGCAGCAGGCCGGTCTTCAAACCCTTGCGGTCGCCGTTGATCAGCGAGTGGTGGGCCCAGGTCACCGTAGTGCCGGAGCAGAGCAGGATTAGCGTGTTGAGGAGCGGGAAGCTGAACGGGTTCAGCACTTCCATGCCCTTGGGCGGCCATTGCGCGCCGATCGACTCCACCGCACTCGGGAACAGGGCGTTGGCGAAATAAGCCCAGAACCAGGCCACGAAGAACATTACCTCCGAGGCGATGAACAGGATCATGCCGTAGCGCAGGTGCAGCTGCACAACCGGGGTGTGATCGCCCGCGCGGCTTTCGTGCACCACGTCGCGCCACCAGCTGAACATCACCGCGAGTACGCCAAGCAAACCGAACGCGAATACGAACTTGCCGTACGGATTCTCGTGCATCCACATGACGCCGCCGCCCGTCAGGAACAGGGCGGCCATGCTGCCGGCGAACGGCCACAGGCTCGGCGGAAGGATGTGATAATCGTGGTTCTTGGTCGCGGCCATGGGCGGTGTGTGCTTCCCAGTTGATTTGCCGCGGTTCTTAGCTGGCAGTTTCCGGATTTGCCACCGGGTAAAATGTATAGCTCAGCGTGATCTCATGAATGTCCTTTGTCGCCTCGTCCTCGCGGATCTTGGGGTCGACAAAGAACACCACCGGCATGTCGGCGCGCTGCCCGGGCCGCAGCGTCTGCTCGGTGAAGCAGAAGCATTCAATCTTGCTGAAATACTGCCCGGCCTGCTCGGGCGAGACGTTGAAGATCGCCCGGCCGGTGGTGGTGCGCGCGGTCAGGTTGTGCGCGAAGTACTTGACCGTGGTCCGCTCGCCCGGATGGATCTTGACCACCGTCTGCTCGGGCTTGAACTGCCATGGCAGGGCGGGATTGATGTTCGCATCGAACCGCACTCCGATCTCACCCGCGACGGCGCCCGGCGCGCTGTCGGCGCGCTGCGGGGTGCCACCGTAGCCAGTCGCCTGGCAGAAGGCACGGTAGAGCGGGACTGACGCAAACGCGACGCCGAGCATGAACAGGACAAACAAGGTCGCCCGCAACGCAACCCGACGGTTGCGCCGATCAGGATCGAGCGGAACGGCCGTGCTCACCGGTTCACCGTCAGCTTGGCCAGCGTAATAGCGAACACCAGGATCACAAACAGGATCAGCAGGATGGCCGTGGCGCGGGCGCCGCTGCGCTGGCGCGCTCGGATCAGCTCGTCCTCGGGGGGCGGGTCGGTCATAGCGGCAGCCAGCGGTCGGCAGCGACGGCACCGAACAGGGCGAACAGGTAGAGGATGGAGAAAGCGAACAAACGCTTTTCCGGCTTCATCGCCGCCGGTTCGGTTGCCCGGTTGGCGAGCACGGCTGCGGCCAGCACCAGGAACACCGCGGACAACAGGACCGCTGTGATTCCGTAAAGAGCGCCGGTCAGGCCCAGCGGCCACGGCGCCACGGCCGCCGCCGCCATTGGCAGGCTGTACAGGAACACCTGCCGCCGGGTGTTGGCGACCCCTGCCACCACCGGCAACATCGGCACGCCGGCCTTCGCGTAATCCGACCGTACGAACAGGCTCAGGGCCCAGAAATGCGGTGGCGTCCAGAGGAAGATGAGCAGGAACAGCAGCACCGGCAGCAACTCGACCCGGCCGGTCGCAGCGACCCAGCCAATCAGCGGCGGAAAGGCGCCCGCAGCCCCGCCGATGACGATGTTCTGCGGGGTCCGACGCTTCAACCAGACCGTGTAGATCACCGCGTAGAAGAAGATGGAAAAGGCCAGGATCAGCGCCGCCAAGTGGTTGGCCGCCAAGTCCATCAGGATGACGGAAGCGGCGGACAGGCCCACGGCGAAGTGCAGCGCGGTCTGCCGATCGAGCCGGCCGGAGGGCAAGGGACGATTCTCCGTCCGCCGCATCTGCGCATCGAGGTCGGCCTCGTACCACATGTTCAGCGCGGCCGCGCCACCCGCACCCAGCGCAATGCACAGCACGGCGGCGAAGCCCAGTACGGGGTTCACGTGCACCGGCGCTGCCAACAGCCCGGCCAGGCCGGTGAATACAACCAGAGTCATCACCCGCGGCTTGGTGAGCGCGAAGAGGTCCCGCCAGTCGGCTGGCAGATGGGTGGTGGCGGCAAGGGTCGGCATTCGTGCCGGGCATATAGAGACGTTGGCTGGAAGGCGCTAGGCTGCACTCATGAACCGCCGAATCGCCTTGCTTGTCAGCCTGTTGGCTCCGCTCACGCTGGCCGCTCAAGCCGCTCCACCGGCACCCGCAGAGGCACCCAGGGACGACCTGGTGCGGGTCGCGCTCGACACCGATCACGGCCGCATCCTACTAGCGCTCGACCGTGGCCGCGCACCGGCCACCACCGCCAATTTCCTGCGCTACGTCGACTCGAAGCGCTTCGACGGGGTAACTTTCTACCGGGCGATGCCTTATGGTGCCAACAATGGGTTGATCCAGGCCGGCATCACCAAGGACGCGCGACTGCTCTATCCGCCCGTCAAGCACGAGCCGCCTTCGAGGACGGGCCTGAAGATGGAGGCGGGGACAATCGCGATGGCCAACCTGGGTCCAGGCACCGCCCGCTCCGATTTCTTCATCCTGGCCGGGCCGATCACTACCTTCGGCGACAGCTTCGCGGCGTTTGGCCGCGTCGTGGAGGGCATGGACGTGGTGAAAGCGATACTCGCCAGTCCGGTGTCGCCGACCAACGGCGAAGGATCGATGAAGGGCCAGATGCTGGAACCGGCAGTGGTGATCCGCACCGCCCGGCGAGTTGATCCCGCGGCCTAGCGCCGCTCGGCTGCGCTCTCCGTCCTGGCGGCGGCATAGGGACTGCCTGGTAGCCAGCCTGGCCACGCGGCGCTGTTCGCCAGCAGCTGCCCGACTCTGAACGCCGCCAGAGCCTCTTGTGCGGTGCCGGCGTAGGTCCATTTGAGGTCGAACTCGTCGCACGGCTGGTGATAGCAGCGCGCGTTATAAGCCGACACGATACGCTGACCCGCGGCTCGGCCGCCCACCTTCAGATCGCGGCCGGCGCGGAAGGCGAGGGCGGGGACGCCGCGCTGGGCGAAGGGAAAATGATCGGAGCGGAAGTACCAGCCGGCCTCCGGGCTAGGCTCGGGATCGACGCGCAGGCCCTGCTCGGCAGCGGCTCGGATAAGCAGCCCTTCGACGTCGGATTGGCCCGGCCCGATCAGCTCCAGGTTGCGGGCGGCGGGCAGCACCACGTGCGGGTCGAGGTTGATCACCACGGCGGTGCGCGCCAACGGTTGGAGCGGGTGCTGGGCGTACCATTCGGCGCCGAGCAGACCCTTCTCCTCTGAGGTCCATGCGGCAAACACGACCGAGCGCTGCGGGCGCGGACCGGCGGCGAACGCTCGAGCGACTTCCAGCAGCTCGGCCGTGCCAGTCGCATTGTCGATCGCGCCGTTGCGGATTGCGTCGCCGCTCGCGTCGGGGCCGTTGTGCCCGTTGGCGTCCCAATGCGCGCCATAGAGGACGAACTCGCTCGGTCGAGCCGAGCCGCGCAGGATGCCGACGACGTTGTGGCTAACCACCGGCGTTGCCCGATTGACCACGTCTAGGCTGACGGTGCCCGGCAGGGGAACGGCACGGAAGGCCGCGCTTCGAGCGCGCCGCTTCAGCTCGGGCAGGGTCATGCCCATTTGCGCCATGAGCGGCAGCATCGCTTCGCGCCGGACAATGCCGCTGAACAGCAGCGGGTTGGTCTTGAGCGGCGCGTAGCTGAACGCCGGGACCCGGATGCTGCCGCCAACTTGGCTGTACGGCCAGCTGTAGGCCTGCTCTTCATGAATGAAGAGCACGCCGGCGGCGCCAGCCTTGGCCGCGGCTGACGCCTTGGCGCCGCCGCGCCCGCCGAACACCAGCGCACGCCCACCGAAGCCGAGGTCGCGGCCGGCCTCCAGGTCTGGGTCTCCGGCCAGCATGACGACCACCTTGCCTTTGACGTCCACGCCGGCGAACGCGTCCCAGCCGCGCGCCGGATCGGGAGCGCCCCAGCCGGCGAACACCAGCTCGGCGTCGGTGAGAGTGGTCCGGCCCGGGTTGGTCGGATTGATGTCGAGGTCGGGGCCACGCAGGACGGTGCCGCCACGACGGGTGCGGACGGTCAGGCGGCCGCCGGGCAGGGTGTCGAGCCGCACCAGCGGTACGTCCTGGAACCAGCCGCCATTCTCTCCGCCCGGTTGCAAGCCGGCCGCGGCCATCTGGCGCGCAATGAACTCGATGGTCGGCCGCTCGCCTTTCTCACCGGGTCCGCGGCCGTCGAACGCGTCCGATGCCAAGGTGCGGACGTCGGCCTTGATGCGGGCGGGGTCGATCGGCCCGGCGGCGGCGAGGGTGAGGAGCAGGGCGGGGGCGAAGAGAAAGGGGCTGCGCATGGCGCGAGTGGAGCGCTGCTCCGTGCGCCTTGCAAGAAGAAAGACAGCATTGAGTGGATCCGCACCGTCCATCGGGCTGGAATTGCGCCTACCCGCCGGCCGAAGCTCGGCGTCTCAACGAAGAAGGCCCGCCTTGCTCTCGCAAGACGGGCCTTCTTCGTGTGCGCCTTGATCAGTCGATCCGCGGGAGCGTCTCGAACTGGTGGAAGGGCGGCGGGCTGGGCAGGGTCCATTCGAGGGTGGTCGCGCCCTCGCCCCAAGGATTGTCCGGCGCCTTCTTGCCCTTGGCCAGCGACCAGATCACGTTGACGAAGAAGATGCCGACCGCGGCCGCCGTGATCATGTAGCCGATGGTCGAGATCTTGTTCCAGTAAGCGAACGCGTCCGGATAATCCGGGTAGCGTCGCGGCATGCCGTCAAGGCCGAGGAAGTGCTGCGGGAAGAAGATGATGTTCACGCCGGCGAACATCACATAGAAGTGAAGCTTGCCGAGGAACTCGTTGTACATCTTGCCCGACATCTTCGGGAACCAGTAGTAGAACCCGGCGAACAGGCCGAACACGGCGCCCAGTGACAGCACGTAGTGGAAATGCGCCACCACGTAGTAGGTGTCGTGCAGGTAGTTGTCGACGCCGCCGTTGGCGAGGACGACGCCGGTGACGCCGCCAACCGTGAACAGGAAGATGAACCCGATCGCCCACAGCATGGGCGTTTCGAACGAGATGGAGCCGCCCCACATGGTGGCGATCCAGCTGAAGATCTTCACGCCCGTCGGGACCGCGATGATCATGGTCGCGGCGGTGAAGTACATCTTCACGTTCACGTCGAGACCGGTGGTGAACATGTGGTGGGCCCACACGACGAACCCGACCACGCCGATCGCGACCATGGCGTAAGCCATGCCGAGGTAGCCGAACACCGGCTTGCGGCTGAAGGTGGCGACAATCTGGCTGATGATGCCGAACGCCGGCAGGATCATGATGTACACTTCGGGGTGCCCGAAGAACCAGAACAGGTGCTGGTAGAGCACCGGGTCGCCGCCGCCTGACGCGTCAAAGAAGCTGGTGCCGAAGTTACGGTCGGTCAGCAGCATGGTGATCGCACCCGCCAGCACCGGCAGCGCCAGCAGCAGCAGGAAGGCGGTGACCAGTACCGACCACACGAACAGCGGCATCTTGTGCAGGGTCATGCCCGGCGCGCGCATGTTGAAGATCGTGGTGATGAAGTTGATCGCGCCCAGGATCGAGCTGGCGCCCGCGAGGTGAAGTGCGAAGATCGCCATGTCCACCGCCGGTCCGGCCGAGCCGGACGTGGACAGCGGAGCATAGACGGTCCAGCCGGTGCCCGCGCCGAGGCCCGAGCCGCCGGGTACCATGGTGGAGCCGAGCAGCAGGATGAAGGCCGGTACGATCAGCCAGAAGCTGATGTTGTTCATGCGCGGGAACGCCATGTCGGGCGCACCGATCATGATCGGCACGAACCAGTTGGCGAAGCCGCCGATCAGCGCCGGCATGACCATGAAGAAGACCATGATCAGGCCGTGGCCGGTGATCAGCACGTTCCAGTGGTGATAGGCCTCATCGAGATTGGCGCTGCCCGCGCCGATCGGCCAGCCCATGGTCAGGTACTGGATGCCCGGCTCGGCCAACTCGGCCCGCATGATGCCCGAGATCGCGCCGCCGATGATGCCGGCCGTGATCGCGAAGATCAGGTAAAGGGTGCCGATGTCCTTGTGGTTGGTGGACATGAACCACCGGGCGAAGAAGCCCGGCTTGTGGTCCGCGTCGTGGTGGTCGTGCGCGCCGTGCGCCTCGGCCCCGGTCAGCGGAAGGGTGTCTGCGGTGGTAGCCATGATCGTTGCGTCTTCCGCTTACTGGGCGCCGTCGGTCGCGCGCTGGGCGACGCCGGGCTGGGTGTTGCCGGGAGCGGCCGGAGCGCCGGTCGCCGGAGTGGCGGTGGCCGGAGTCGGAGCCGCGCCCGGAGTGACGTTGGTCGGCGACATGGTGGTCGCAGCAGTGCTGTCGGCAGTCGGCGCGGGGCGCGCGCCGGGCATGGTGCCGCCCTTGCTGGCGACCCACTGGGCGAAGCGCTGCGGCGTCACCACCTCGATCGCGATCGGCATGAACGCGTGGCGCGCGCCGCATAGCTCCGAGCACTGGCCGAAGTAGACGCCCGGACGGTCGACGCGGGCCCAGGTCTCATTGAGGATGCCGGGGTTGGCGTCCATCTTCACCCAGAAGGCGGGCATAGCGAAGCTGTGGATCACGTCGTTTGAGGTGACGATGAACTTCACCGTCTTGCCGGCCGGAATCACCATCCGCTCGTCGACGCCCAGCAGGCGCGGGCCGTCCGCATCGGTGCGGAAGCGCGCGCCGGCCGCGACCTCGTTCTTCTCCTTGAGCATGTTCGAGACGATCTCGAACCCGCCGTTGTCCGGATACTGGTAGGTCCAGTACCACTGGTTACCGATCACCTTGATGGTCAGGTCGGCTGGCGGCGGGCTATACTGGTGCCGGATCAGGCGAATGGACGGAATGGCGATCGCCACCAAGACCAGCACCGGCAGCAGGGTCCAGACCACCTCGACGAAGGTATTGTGGCTGGTCCGCGACGGGGTCGGGTGGGCGGCCCGCCGAAACTTGACCACTGCATAGAGCAGCAGGGCCAGTACCAGCAGGCTCATTGCCGCGCACAGCACCAGCAGCCAGTTGTTGTGAAACGAAGCGGCTTCACGTCCGATCGGGGTGAACTGGTCCTGGGTACCCATGCGGCCGTCCGGCATGCCGATGCCGGGGGTCGGCACCGCATGCTGGAAGGTGGGGCCGGACACAGCGGGCTGGCCAGCGGAAGCAGGCGCCACCGCGCTGGGCCCCGGGGTCGGGTCAGCGATCGCACCAGGCGCCGGGGCAGGTTGCGCCGCCGGCGGGGTGCCGGTGTTCGCACTGGGACTGGCCTGGCCACTGCTGGGGGTCGGCGTCGAGGTCGCGTCGACCGTGCCCTGCTGCGGGGCGGGAGACGCCGTCTGCGCTGCCAACGGAGTGAGCCCGGCAGCGGCCAGGGCGAGTACCCATGCGGAGAACTTCATTGCTACCCTTCAGGTCAGTGACGCACCGACGCGAGGGCGCGCGGCACGGGGGAAACGGCGGCCTTATAGGTACAGACCGCCCGTCTCTCAAGCGCCTCGCTCGGCCTTGGTTGAAGGCGGCCGGGCCAGACCCTATCAACGGCTGTCAGCGGGCGGATAGTGGCAATGGACGAAGCACAGGTTCTGGCGGAATTCCGGGCGGCGGGAGCGCTGCTGGAGGGGCATTTCATCCTCTCATCCGGCCTGCGCAGTTCGCGCTACCTGCAGTGCGCGCGGGTGCTGATGGACCCGCGCCGGGCCGAGCGGCTGGCGCAAGCGCTCGCCGACCGGTTGCCAAGCGAGATGCGGGACTTGGTCGAGGTGGTGGTTTCGCCGGCGATGGGCGGCGTGATCATCGGCCATGAGATGGGCCGGGCGCTGGGCGTGCCGGCACTGTTCGTGGAACGCCCGACCGGCACGTTCGAGCTGCGCCGCGGCTTCGCGCTTGAGCCTGGGCAGAAAGTGCTTCTGGTGGAAGATGTCGTCACCACCGGCCTCAGCAGTCGCGAGGCAATGGCGGCGATCGGGGCGGAAGGCGGCGAGGTGGTCGGCGCCGCGGCGCTGGTCGACCGGTCGAACGGGGTGGCCGACCTCGGCGTGCCGTTCACGCCGCTACTCAGGCTGGATGTGCCGAGCTACGCGGCCGACGCCCTGCCGCCCGAGCTGCAAGCCATTCCGGCGATCAAGCCGGGCAGCCGGACCGCCGCGTGAGCGCCGCCCTGCGCCTCGGCGTCAACATCGACCATGTGGCGACCATCCGGAACGCGCGGGGCGGAAACTATCCCGATCCGGTGCGGGCCGCGCTGCTGGCGTGCGCGGCAGGGGCGGACGGAATCACGGCACACCTGCGCGAGGATCGGCGGCATATCACGGACGAGGACATCGCGCGACTGTCGGCAGAGCTGCCGGTGCCGCTCAACCTTGAGATGGCAGCCACGGACGAGATGCTGGGCATCGCGCTTCGCCATCGCCCGCACGCCGCCTGCATCGTGCCGGAACGGCGTGAGGAGCGGACCACGGAGGGCGGGCTGGATGCAGCCGGGCAGTTCGACGTGTTGCTGCGGTTCGTCGACGAATTGGGCGGCGCAGGCGTTCGGGTCAGCCTGTTCATCGAGCCGGACGAGCGGCAGATCGACGCGGCCTTGCGCCTGGGTGCCCCGGTGGTGGAGCTGCACACTGGCCGCTTCGCCCATCTGGGCGAAGGCGAGCGGGAGACGGAGCTGAAACGGTTGACAGACGCTGCGGCGCTGGCCGCCAAGAACGGGATCGAGGTGCATGCCGGGCATGGCATGACGTTTGATAACGTGGTGCCGGTCGCCGCAATCCCGCAGGTCAGGGAGCTGAACATCGGGCATTTCCTGATCGGCGAAGCTATCTTCATCGGCCTGGAGGCTAGCGTGCGGCGGATGCGCGGATTGATGGACGCGGCGCGGTGATTCTCGGCCTCGGGTCCGACCTGTGCAACATCGAGCGCATCCAGGCTTCGGTCGATCGCTTCGGTGAGCGGTTTCTCCAGCGCGTGTTCACGCCGCAAGAGCAGGCCAAGGCTGCCCGTCGACCCTTCACCGCCGCCGGCACGCTGGCCAAGCGCTTCGCCGCGAAGGAGGCGTTCAGCAAAGCCGTCGGCACGGGCTTCAAACGCGGCGTGTTCATGAAGGATATCGGAGTCGTTAATGCACCCTCGGGTAAGCCGACCTTGATCCTGACGGGGGGCGCCCGGGCGAGGCTTGACGCGCTGACCCCGCCGGGCCACGCCGTGGAGGTCCACCTGACGATGACCGACGATCATCCCTGGGCCCAGGCATTCGTGATCCTGGAAGCCCGCAAGCTGGAGCCCTGAGTGAGCGACACCGTCCTGACCGCCGACCCCAACGCCGCGCCGGTCGCGAGCCCGCCGGCGGCGCCTGCCGAGAAGAAGAGCTCGGCCCTGTGGCGCGAGCTGAAGGGGCTGTTCTGGGTCCTGCTCGCGGTGCTGGTGTTCCACAGCTTCGTCGCCAAGCCGTTCTACATTCCGTCGGAGAGCATGATGCCGGCGCTGCTGAAGGGCGACCGGCTGGTGGTCAGCAAATATGCCTATGGCTGGTCGTGGGTCAGCCCGACGATTCCCAATCCGCTCGGCATCTTCCGTTCGCTGGTGCTGCGCGATCCGAGCGCGTCGTGGGGCGTGACGTTGCCGCCGATGCAAGGGCGGCTATGGGGCAAGATGCCGGAGCGCGGGGACGTGGTGATCGTCACGCCTCCGGGCCGCAGCGAGGACTGGATCAAGCGGGTGATCGGCCTGCCGGGCGACACGGTCGAGGTGCGTGACGGGCACCTGATCCTCAACGGCAAGGAAATGCGCCGGCAGATACTCCCGCCGGCCATGATCCCGGTCGACCCCAATGCGCCGTGCGGGTTCGAGTTCATGGGCTACCAGGTGCAAGCGGCGGACGGCGGACGTTACTGCCGGCTGCCGATCGTGCGCGAGACCCTGCCCAACGGCGTCGCCTACAACACGATCGACGTCGGTCTGTCGCCCGGTGACAATTTCGCGGCTACCACCGTGCCGGCCGGCCAGCTGTTCCTGATGGGCGACGACCGTGACAAGAGCGCGGACAGCCGGTTCGACGCGGCGTCCGGTGGCCTCGGCGGGCCGGTGCCGTGGGAGAACATCGGCGGCCGGGCCGAGTTCATCACCTTCAGCCTCGATGGTACGACCCAGGTCTTCAACCCGGTGAGCTGGTTCGAGGCGTTCCGCTCCGGCCGGGCCGGCACCTCGCTGCGCGCCCATAAGCAGGACTGACCCAGGGTGGCCAAGGCTCCCCGACGGCATGTCGAGCAGCCCGGCCCGGCGGAGATCCGCGACCCCTTGGTGCTGACTGAATTGAAGCGCGCCAGCGTGTGGGCGGCGGTAGCGCTGGCGGTGCTCGGCGTGATCTTCCTCGCGCAGCCGCTGCTGCTGATCATCGGCGGGTTGATCTTTGCGGTTCTGCTGGACGGCGGCTCGCGGCTGATCGGGCGGGTGCTGCCGATCCCGCGCGGGTTCCGGCTGCTGCTGGTGATCCTTGCCGGCCTCGCGTTTGTCGGCTGGCTGCTGTGGTATGCGGGCACGACGTTCGCGGCGCAGTTCGAAGCGCTGCGAGCGACGGTCGAGGCTCAGGCATCAAGGCTGTTGGCATGGGCGTATGATCACGGGCTGGTCAGTAGCGGCAGCCCGGACGCCTTGCTGCAGCAGGTGGTGGGATCGGTCGGGCGGCTGACCAGCGCCGTCGGCAGTGCGCTGGGCGCGGTCACCAGCGCGGTGCTGATCCTGGCGCTTGGCATCTTCTTCGCGACCGAGCCGCGGCTGTATGACCGGGGCGTGGCATGGATGCTGCCGCTTAAGCACCGGGCATTGTTCTACCAGCTGATCGAGCGGGTCGGTTTCAACCTGCGGCGGCTGCTCTTCGGACGGCTGGTAGGGATGGTGTTCGAGGGCCTGTTCACCTGGCTGATGCTGGCGCTGGGTGGGGTACCGTTCGCGGCGCTGCTAGGCCTCATCACGGGCACGCTAGCGTTCATCCCCAACATCGGCGCGATCGTGTCGGGTGTGCTGATGGTAGCCGTCGGCTTCTCGGCCGGAAACGGCACCGGGCTGTGGGCGATCTTCGTCTATTTCGCGGTGCAGAACATCGATGGTTACCTGGTGCTGCCGTACATCGCGCGGAAGACGGTCGATCTGGCGCCGGCCATGGTGCTGGCCGCGCAGCTGGTGTTCGGGGCGCTATTCGGATTCCTCGGCCTATTGCTGGCCGATCCGATCCTCGCCAGCATCAAGGTGTGCCTGGAGCAATGGGCCCGGCACCGCCACCCTGGCGATGCCGTGGACGGCGAGCCGGACGCCTGATTACTGGCCGGAGGGCGGTGGAACTGCGCTGGGGTCGATGCCCGGCGGAAGCTGCCCGGCCATCTGCGCGGCGTTCGCGACCACCTGCACGACGTGGACGTCGAAGCTCAGGTCCGCGTTGGCCGGAATGGGGCTGCCCGGCGGCGGGCTGGCACCGTAGGCGAGCTTAGCCGGGATCTTGATCTTGTAGCGCCCGCCCTTCTGCATCTTCTGCAGCGCTTCAGAGAAGCCCGGAATGACCTGACCGGCCAGCATCGGCACGGCGCCCTTGCCTTGGGTGGTGTCGAACACGGTACCGTCCGGCAGGCGTCCTTCATATTCGATCAGCACGCCGTCCTGGCTGGTCACAAGCGGACCTTCGCCGGCCTGCACCGTGCGGAACTGGAGACCGCTGGCGGTCGCCTCCCCACGCAGCTGCCCAGCGCCGAACCAAGCCAGAGCCAGGCCGGCGAGCAGCACCAGGACGAAGCCGATGGTGGCCCGCACGCGGGTGGCGCGGGCAATGGGACGGATCGGAACCTGGGTGGCGCTCACGGGCGGACTCGCGTTCAGAAGGACCGGATACAAGAAGGGCCGCTCCGATCCGAAGCGGCCCCGATTCGCAAAGCCTGGCTTAGCGGGCGTTCTCGCGGTCGGCCCGCTTGCGCTCCAGCTTACGGGCGCGGCGGATGGCCGCGGCGCGCTCACGGGCGCGCTTCTCCGAAGGCTTCTCGTAGTGGCGGCGCAGCTTCATCTCACGATACACGCCCTCGCGCTGCAGCTTCTTCTTGAGCGCGCGCAGCGCTTGGTCGACGTTGTTGTCGCGAACGATGATCTGCATAAAAGTTCTTGCCGCTCCTTGTCTTGTTGCGCTCCCCTCGTGGGAGCCGTGCCCGACCGAAGCGGAACCGATGCGTCCCACGTCCAAGCCGCGCAATGAAACTTGTCGCCGCGAACCGAAGATACGCCACGTCGCCGCGCCCATAACCGAGGCGGTGACCCATTTCAACCTGAGTCCGACGGCGGCCTTCAGGATGAATCGAAGGGCGGTTGCGGCCAAACGACTTTTCGCACGCAAACTGGTTATCGGCCATTAACCCGTTGGATGGTATAAGCTTCGCTCAACTTCGGAGGATTATGCGGATGCAGGTCAATCGCCGGGAGATGCTGCGCTGGGGCACGATCGGGGCTGGAGCGGCCATGGTTTCGAGCGCTGCAAGCACCGCCGGCCTGCCTGCCGTGGTGTTCGCGCCGCCGCCGCTGGCGCGCGATCCGCTGCTGCCGTTGACCTCTCCGGCGCCCGTCCCGGCGGCCGCTGCGCCGACACTGCCGGGCCTCAATCCGCAGCTGCTGGCGAAGGCAAAGGCAGCGTTGGATGTTCATGTCCGCAACCGCGGCGTGACGGCGCGTGACACGATCGGCATTGTCGACTTCTCCGCGGCTAGCCGCGAGGCGCGTTTCCACTTGGTGGACCTGATGAACGGCCGGGTGGACAGCCACCTTGTCGCCCACGGCCGCGGCTCGGATCCCGATCACTCGGGCTTCGTGGAGCGCTTCTCCAACCAGCCGGGGTCGGAAGCGACCAGTAATGGCGCTTACTCCACCGGCGAATATTACCAGGGCAAGTACGGGCTTTCGATGAAGGTCCGCGGGCTCGACTGGTCGAACAACAACGCGGAGGCGCGGGCGATCGTCATCCACAATGCCTGGTACGCCGAGCCGGACATGATCGCCCTGCACGGCAAGCTCGGCCGCTCGGAAGGCTGCTTTGCGTTCAGCAAGGCGAGCCAGTGGGAAGTGATGCGGCGCCTGGCCGGCGGCCGCATGATCTACGCGGATAAGCTAGCGTAATCGCGGAGCTCCGAGCCTAAGCTAACGAACGGCGCCCGTTCGGCAGCTTAGGCGAGAGAGGCGGAGCGACGGCCGGCGTGTCGGCGGAGCCGAACACGACCGACGTCGCGCGATCGATCCGCGTGACCCCCTTCCAACTTTCTACTTGCTCGAAGCCGTCTTCGTCGGCGTCGTACCCGGCGTCTTGGGCCCGTCGCGGTCGTTCAGGGCCGCCAGCACGGCACCGTCACGCTTGTACAGGTCGTCATACTGGACGAGGCTGCCATCGGTCAGCGCGGCGGTGCTGAAGTAGACGATGTAGACCGGCACCGGCTTCACGAAGTCGGCCTTCACCGTCTTGGCGCTGGCCAGCGTGCTGTCGATCCGCTCCTGCGTCCACTCGCCGCCATCGTCGGCCAGCAGCTCGGCCGCGAGGTCGAGGATGTGCTCGGTGCGGATGCAGCCGTGACTGAGGAAGCGGGCGCGGCTGTCGAACAGGCCACGGTTGTTGGTGTCGTGCAGGTAGATGTTGTGCGGATTCTGCATGACGAACTTGATCTTGCCGAGCGCGTTGCGGGCGCCGGGCGGCTGGCGCCAGCGCTGGACCTTGCCGTCCTTGCCCTTGACCGCGACGTAGCCGGCCTTGCCGGCGACCTCGCCAGACAAGCTGGGCGGCACTTCCCACCAGGGATTGAGGATCACGCCCGTGGCGTTGACCGACAGCTGCGGCGTCGGGGTCCGGACCGCGCCGGCGATCGCCCGGTGCTTCCAGCGGGTCTGGCTGTTCTCGACCAAAGTCGCGAACTGACCGGGCACGTTGACGATGATGTACTTCTGCCCAAGGTCGCGCGGCAGCCAGCGCCAGCGATCCATGTTGGTGCGAATTTTGTTCACCGCGGCGGTGTCGCCCGGCTTGGCGAGCGCCAGCGCCTGGCGGAGAGCGCCATATTGTGGATGCGTCGGCAGCAAGCCGTTAAGGATGTCGGCCACTCGGCCGCCGCTGACCGCCTGGACCAGCAACTGGTCGGAGCGGGTGACATCCAGGTCGGGATCGGTGACGAACCACTGGGTGCGGGCCGAACGGGGCACATGGCCGAGGGCGAGATCGCGGGCGACCTTGCGGAAGCTGCCGGTGGCGGCCTTGGCGAGGGTGGCGGGATCGCCGCCGCGGATTGCGAGCTGCAGTGTGTCCGGGTCGTAGTCGCGCGGGTCGAGACCCTCGCGCGCTACCCCGCGGATGTAGGTGAGCAGGTCCTGTGCCGCCGCGACTGGCCAGACGGGCGGCGCCATCTCGACCACGGGCGGTGGCGGAGGCGGCGGTGCCGGCGTCGCGGCAGGCGCGGTTGGGGCCAGCGGGTCGGTGCCCGGGGGCAGGGTCGGTTGGGCCGTCCGGGCACTCGCTGGAGCGGTCGGCGCAGGAGTGGACCGGACCGCCGTCTGGGCCCAGGTAGCCGCCGGCACGAGCGTGGCCGAAGCCATCAGCGTCACACAAAGAAAACGCGCGTTCATCTGTCCCCAACCCGTTGTTTTGGTGCGCATTGTCGCGCCCCGTCCGACGCCATCATGCCCGCTCGTCCCCATACCAGTGATGAACCGGGCGGAACAGTGTCGCACGGGTGCCACACTGGCCTTGGCGCTTAGGCTTTCTTAAGGGCTGCGGCGCCAGGCTTGGTGAACGCGGGAGGAACCAAGCGATGGAGCTGTACGCTAAGGCCGTAACGACCGACCTGGTGGGCGACGCCTGGCCGGATGGCGGGGAGTCGTGGAGAGTGTCGATTGAGGCGCGCATCGCCGGGGACAACACGGCCGCCGAACGGCGCCGTGCCGCCCGTGCGCCGGTGGAGGTCGACGCCCGCGTGCGTGAGTTGGGCTCCGAGGGCTGCGAAGCCAAGGTGCTGAACATCTCGGCCACAGGCTTCATGGCGGAGACCGCGGCCGAGTTCGAGGTTGGCGCCCGGGTGTGGCTGATCCTGCCGGGGCGCGAGCGAGCCAATGCAGTGGTGCGCTGGTGCGAAGGCGACCGGATCGGCGCCGAGTTCGCCGAGCCGATCGACACCACAGGCCTGCTGCAACGCTGAACTAGCGGCGGCGCGCAAGGGCCCGCTGCACCGTCGGCAGGATCCCGGTCACGATCCGCTTGATGCCTTCGAAGTTGGGGTGGACGCCATCGGGCAGGGCCAGCGCGCGGTTGCCGACCACGCCCTGAAGGAAGAACGGGTAGAGGGTCGCGTCATATTTGCGCGCGATCGTCGGGAAGATGCGGTCGAAGCGGCTGCGGTAGCGTGGGTCGAGGTTGGGCGCGGACAACATGCCGGCGACCAGCACAGGAATGCCGCGCTTATCGAGCTCTCCGACGATGGCGTCGATGTTGGCCTCGGTGACGCCCGGATCAACGCCGCGCAGCATGTCGTTGGCACCCAGTTCGACGATGGCGAGATCGGGCTTGCGCGGAAGGCCGTCGAGAGTCCAGCCGAGCCGGGCGCGCCCGCCTGAGCTGGTGTCGCCGGAAACGCCGGCGTCGTGCACCGAAGCCTTGATGCCGTGGCGGCGCAGCGCGGCCTCGAGCTGCGGCGCAAAGCCCAGCCCGCGGCCCAGGCCGTAGCCGGCGGTCAGGCTGTCGCCGAACGCCAGGATGAAGGGCTCGCCAGTTGCGGTGGCCCGGGCGGCGGGCTGGGCGGAAGCGGCGGCGGGGATGGCGGCGGAGAGTAGGGGGAGCAGGAAGAACTTCAGCATCCCTGGTCATCTAGGCCGTTGTCGCGCGCCTTCAACGGCCCTAGCTCGGCGGCTGCATGACCGAGCCCTTGATTGATCTTTCCGACATTCGCCTGACGCTGGGCCGGGACGACGCCCGGACGGAGATCCTGCGCGGCATCGATTTCCGCTTGGACGAGGCCGAGCGGGTAGCGATCCTCGGCGCCTCAGGATCGGGCAAGAGCTCGCTGATGGCGGTGATCGCCGGGCTGGAACGGGCGAGCGGCGGGACGGCGCGGGTGCTGGGGCAGGACGTCGGCGCGCTGGACGAGGATGCGCTGGCGCGGCTCCGCGGACGCGGGATCGGGATCGTGCTACAGGCCTTTCACCTGCTGCCGACCATGACCGCGCTGGAGAATGTCATGGTGCCGATGGTGCTGGCCGGCGTGCCCGACCCGCGCGGGCGGGCGGCGGCGGAGCTTGAGGCGGTCGGCCTGGGGCATCGGCTGAACCATTTCCCCACCCAGCTGTCGGGCGGCGAGCAGCAGCGGGTGGCCATAGCCCGGGCGACCGCGCCGGCGCCGAGATTGCTGCTGGCCGACGAGCCGACCGGCAACCTTGATGCGGCGACGGGCAGCCAGATCGTCGACCTGCTGTTCGAGCGGGTGCGGGCAGCCGGCGCGGGTCTATTGGTTATCACACACGACCCCGCCGTGGCCGAGCGGGCGGACCGGATCGTCCGCATCGCGGACGGGCGGATCGCGGGCGAATGAACGTAGCGGCGCTCGCCCGGCGTGACCTGCGTGGCGGCATCGGCGGATTGTGGCTGCTGCTGGCCTGCCTGACGATCGCGGTGGCGGGACTGGCGTCGGTGACCAGCCTGGCCAGCTCCATTCGCTCGGCCTTGGCGGAGAACAGCCGCGGGCTGCTGGGCGGCGACCTGTTGCTGAGCACGGCGCAGCGTTCGGCGACGGCGGAAGAGCTCTCGGCGATGCGGCGCCTGGGGGCGGTGGCGGAGAGCGTTACGACCCGTGCGAACGTGGTTGCGCCTGGTGGAAGCGCTTTGGTGGAATTGTCGGGCGTGGGTCCCGGTTGGCCGCTGGCAGGCCGGGTTGAGCTGGATGCCGGGCGCATGCCGGGCAGCGGCGAAGTGGCGCTCGGCCGCGAACTGGCGGACCGGTTCGGGCTGCGGCCCGGCACGGCGGTGCAGGTCGGCTTCGCGCAATTCAGGGTGAGCGGGGTGATCCGCTCGCTGCCGGCCGTGTCCGGCTTCGCGCTCGCGCCGCCGGCGCTGGTCAGCCCGGAGGGCCTGCGGGCAACCGGGCTGATCCAGCCGGGGAGCCTGTATACCAGTGGGTACCGGCTCCTGCTGCTGCCCGACGCGGACGGCGTGGCGGTCGGCAAGGCGTTCCAGGCGCGCTTCCCCGACGGCGGCTGGCGCGCCACCGACAAAGGCGACGCCGCCGGGGGCACACGGCGGTTCGTTGACAATGTCGGGCAGTTGCTGCTGCTGATCGCGCTGGGCGCCTTGGGGATCGGCGGCATCGGGGTGGCAAGCGCAATCGCTGCCTTCGCCGCCTCGCGCCGGAGCAGCATTGCCGTGCTGAAGATCCTGGGCGCGCGACGGCGCGACCTCGCGTTCATGCTGGGCATCGCCGTGGCGGCGCTGGCCGGGGCGGCGATCCTGCTCGGGTTGGCGATAGGCGCGCTGACACCGGCGATTGTCGGTCGGGCCACGGCGGACCTGCTGCCGATCCAGCCGGACCCGTCGCCGCAATGGGGCGCACTGGGGCTGAGCGCCGTCTTCGGCCTGCTGATCACGCTGGCGGCGGCGTGGCGGCCGCTGGCGCGGGCCGTGAACGAGCGGCCGGCAACCGTGCTGCGCGGAGACGTGGCCGAGGCGGACGGGCGGCCGGGCTGGCGCTCGCTGCTGGTGCCGGTGGCGGCGGTGGTCGCCGCGGCCGGGCTGGCGCTGGCGACGGCCGCCAGCCGCGAGCTGACCTTGTACGCATTCGCCACAGCCGCCGTCCTGACCGGCCTGTTCGCGCTGCTCGGCTGGCTGGTGAAGCGTGCCGCTCGGCTGGCCGGCGGCCGCGGCGGGCCAGTGACCCGGCTCGGCATCGCCGCGCTGCATCGACCCGGGTCGGCCACCGTGCGGCTGAGCATCGCGCTGGGGCTCGGCCTGTCGCTGCTAGTGGCGCTGAGCGCCATCGGGTCGAGCCTGTCGCACGAGCTGCGCGGGACCGTGCCGCAGAAGGCGCCGGCGCTGTTCATGCTCGACATTCCGGCGACGGAGGAAGCGCGGTTCAGGGCGCTGGCGGCGCGGGAACTGCCGGGGTCGGAGCTGCGGCTGGTGCCGTCGCTGCGCGGGCCGGTCACCGCTGTGAATGGCCAATCGGTGTCGGCGATGCGCGCCATTCCGGAGGGCGCCTGGATCCTGCGCGGCGATCGTGGGCTGACGTTCGCCGCCGAATTGCCGCCGGGCAACCGGGTGGTGGCGGGAGAATGGTGGCCGGCGACGTACCGCGGGCCGCCGTTGGTGTCGCTCGACGTCGAGGCGGGCAAGGCGCTGAACCTGAAAGTCGGAGATCGGATCACCGTGGCGGTGCTCGGCCGGCCGATCGAGGCGCGGATCGCGTCGTTCCGGGAGATTGACTGGCGCAGTTTCGGGTTCAACTTCGCGATCATCTTCGCGCCGGGAACGCTGGAGAGCGCGCCCTACACGCTGATGGCGACGGTCGCGCCCGGCGCCGGCCGCTCCACCGCCGGGTTCGAGCGCGCGCTGGCGGCCGAGCTGCCGATGGTGAGCTCGATCCGGGTGGCGGAGGTGGTGGAGCGCATCCAGACCATCCTTGATGCAATGGACGCGGCGATCCGGCTGGCGACGGGCCTCGCCATCCTGATCGGGGTTGCGGTGCTGGCGGGCGCGGTGGCCGCGACCCGGGCCAGCCGGGCGCGGGAAAGCGTGCTGCTGAAGCTGGTCGGCGCGACGCGGCGGCAAGTGCTCGCCGCTCAGCTGATCGAATTCGGGCTGATGAGCGGGGCCATCGCGCTGGTCGCTCTCCTGCTCGGCACTGCGGCGGGCTGGGCGGTGGTCGGTCCCTGGTTCAAGCTGCCGTTCCGGCCTGACTGGGGGAGCCTAATCGGGCTGCCGCTGGCGGGCATCGCGGTGGCGGTGGCGGTCGCCCTGCTCACCGCCTGGCCGGCGTTGCGGGCGCGGCCGGCCGAGGCGCTGCGCAGCCTCTAGGCCGGCGATCCCGCGTTAGGACAAATGAAACCATATCGTCACGGTTCGCGTTGGGCGGGGCGAAAGGATTGTTATCCATGTCGAACTTCCCGAGTCTCGGCGATCTTGGCCTGAAGCATGACCCGGCTGCGCGCGGCTACCACGCCGTTTATCGCGAGCATGAGGTCAACCATTGCCCGGGCTGCGGTCGGACTCACTGGCTGATCGGCCGGGTTTCCGCCGAGTGTGCCTTCTGCACCACAGCCCTGCCGCTGGCCGAGGCCAGCACGCGCCATCACAATGCGCCGGTCGTGATCCAGCATCGCAACCGCCACAACACCGACCAGGCCTGGGCGGCCTAACGAGACTCTCCCCCCGGCACCTGTGGCGACCAGTGCGCGAGCGGCGTTGACCCGTTGCCGCGCCCGCCCGCCGGGAGGGGAGACTATTCCAACAGGGACCTACTGCGCCGGTGTCCGCCGAACGGGCACCGGCGCATTGCATATGTCGACCCCGCCAGCGGCCACGCGGTAGAAGGGGTCGTTGCGGTTGGCGCGGGCGCGGGCGTAGGCCGCGAACGTCGGGCTGGTCTCCGCCATATACTGGAAGCTTGGACGGTCGGCGGCCGGCAGGGCCGAGGCGAGCCGGACGGACGCAATCTTCCTGGCGACGCTGCCTTCCTTGTAGAAGCCGAGCGCCTCCGTGCCGCGGGGCAGCGCGGACATCTGCTCGATGCCCTCCACCACCCGGCCGACGATCGCGATGTTGCGGTCGAGCTGGCGCGGCGCGTGGCCGATCACCGCGTAGAGCTCCCCACCCATGCCGGTGTCGGGTGCGAGGTCGCGGCCGACGCCGACCGTACCGTAGCAATGGATCAGGCTGACGCTGCCGTCGCGGTACTGGGCGACCGGCCAGCCGCCGGCATGGCCGGTGCGGACCGCATAGGGATCGGCGAAGCCGAGCGGCCGGATGGCAAAGCCCCGGGCGGAGCGGACGTACTCGGCCGGTGGCTTCGCGACGATGCCGGGCGGAAGCGGCTTCTTGTCGTCGTTGGTGCCCCATTGCGCGACGTAATTGTCCTGCACCCGGTATACCGCCGAACCCTGCCAGTAGCCGCCGCTCGCCAGTGCGCGGATGTTGGCGACGTGCACCGGCGCGAAGGTTGGCGCGAGCTGAACCACCGTCCGGCCGCCGGCGTCATAGTCGATCACCAGCAGGTCCTCGGCCGGGATCGTGCGCCAGGCCGAGGCGGGTGCGGCGGCGACGATGTCCGACGGGGTGAGCGGTTTCGCCGGCTCCGGCGCGGCGGTGAGCGGAGCGGCCAGGATCAGCGTCTGGACAGGAAAAAGGGCGAGTGTCCCCTTTGTCCACTTCGCAGCTGACCGGTCGTTCTCCATGCTTTCGCCCCCGTTGTGCCCAAGCTTGCCCATGAGCGGCAGAGTGGCACAGCAAGCGGCCGATAGGACAGAGATTTCGCGAGCGGCGGCCATCCGCTAAGCAGGGCGCCATGTGGGTCGCACGATTGATGCTGCTGGGCTCGGGCGAGCTTGGCCGGGAGTTCGCCATTGCGGCCAAGCGGCTGGGGTGCGCGGTGATCGCCTGCGACCGCTACGCCGGCGCGCCGGCGATGCAGGTGGCGGACGCGTCCGAGGTCTTCTCTATGCTGGATGGCGCCGCGCTGCGGGCGGCGGTGGAGAAGCACCAGCCGGACGTAATCGTGCCAGAGATCGAGGCGATTGACACCGTGACCCTGGCCCGGCTGGAGGCGGAAGGGTGGCGCGTGGCGCCGTCGGCGAACGCCGCGCAGCTGACCATGAACCGTGATGGCATCCGCGACTTCGCCGCGCAGGAGCTGGGGCTGGAGACAAGCCGCTACCGGTTCGCGGAGAGCCGCGAGGAGGCGCTGGCAGCGGCGGAGGCGGTCGGCCTGCCGTGCGTGGTGAAGCCGGTCATGTCCTCGTCGGGCAAGGGCCAGAGCGTCGCGCGGACGGCGGCCGAGGTTGGCTCGGCGTGGGACCATGCGGTGGCCAACATGCGAGGCGACCGGCCGCGGGTTATCGTGGAGGAGTTCATCAGCTTCGACACGGAGATTACCCTGCTGACCGTGGCGGCGGCGGACGGCATCCACTTCTGCGCGCCGATCGGCCATGTGCAGGAAGCGGGCGACTATCGGGAGAGCTGGCAGCCGGCGGCGGTAGCGCCGGTGACGCTCCGTTCGGCCCAGGAGCAGGCGGCCAAAGTCGTGGAGGCGCTGGGCGGACGCGGGCTGTTCGGGGTGGAGTTCTTCATCGCGGGCGACCGGGCGATCTTCTCCGAGTTGAGCCCGCGACCGCACGACACCGGCATGGTGACGCTGGTCAGCCAGCAGCCGAATGAGTTCGAGCTGCACCTGCGCGCGATCCTCGGCTTGCCGGTGGCGCCGATCACACTGGCGGGACCGTCAGCCTCGGCGGTGATCCTGGCCGACCGGGACAGCGAACGCTTCGCGTTCGAGGGCGTCGGCGAGGCGCTGGCGACCGGTGCGGAACTGCGTCTGTTCGGCAAGCCGCGAGCGCTGCCGGGGCGTCGGATGGGCGTGGCTCTGGCGCGCGGCGCAATGGTGGAGGAAGCGCGGACGCTGGCGCTTGAGGCAGCCGGGCGCGTCCGGATACGTTATGAAGGCAACTGAACGGAGCGGCCGACACATGCGCCTGATCATCATCTCCGCCGTCCTGCTTGGACTCCCCGGGTGCGGCGACCAGCCGACCCAGCAGCAGGCACCGGCGAACCGGCAGATTGCCGTGCGCAGCCCGGAGCAGGACCGGCTGCACCAGCTCGACACCATGGCGCGCGATATCGGGCTGAAGCGCGCCATCCAGGACAGCGGCGTGACCTGCAAGCGGGTGGTCCGTTCGGGCTATGTGCAGGAGTATAACCAGCTGTCGATGTGGTCGGCGGAGTGCGGCGACAAGCGCCAGTGGGCCATTTTCGTCGGTGCGGACGGCAGTGCGCAGGTGCGGCCGTGCGGGGACATGACTAAATTCAACCTGCCGGAGTGCCGGATCGCGGCTGACCCGACCGGGCGGACGGCACGCGGGCTGGCCCAGCCGGCCGCGGCGGAGTCGAACGCGCAATAGGAAAGGGCCGCGGCTTCCCGCGACCCCCTACCTGTATGACTCACGCGATCAGTGCATCAATTGCACTGCCGCGTTTCCTTATACTCGCCTTGCGCAGTCTTTTCCTTGACTACGATGCACGGTCCCTGGCGCTGTTCCTCACGCCAGCTTCCGTCCGGATTGGTAACGCGATTGCCGCCCTTGGGCACGCGCTGACCATTGCAGATCATGTAGTTGAGGCCGGGCGGGGAGATGCAGCCATTCTGGCCGGAGCCTTGCTGGGCCTCGGCGCCGGACGCACCGAAAACGGCCGCGGCAGCGAGGCCGGCGACCGGGATCAAGGTGCGGAGAAAGATGGTCATCGTCGTCATGGCTCCTGTCCCTGCCCATATAGGACGGGTCAGCTTAACCGCCAATGGACGACGGAGCGTGGCGGATCAGCGGCAAGCTGAGTTGAAGCCACCGGGTTTGCTGGCGCGCTTCAAGAGCGCGCCAGAGCCGTCAGCCCTGCCGCGCTTTGAAGCGACGGTTCGTCTTGTTAATGACGTAGGTGCGGCCGCGACGGCGGATCACGCGGTTGTCCCGGTGACGATCCTTCAGCGACTTCAGCGAATTGCGAATCTTCATGGCCGGGGCTGCCCGTTTCTCTTGTTCTAGTTGTCAGCTGACGCTCGCGAACGAGCTTCGGTCGGGGCGCTTATGGGAGGGGTACGGGAGAGTCAAGGTCAGTGGGGCGCGGAGTGTCTGCTTGGGCCGGAAAGCGGACGCGTTACCGGGTGGCCTGACGTTCGATGATAGCCGCCAACACCCAGAGCAGCCCTCCAACTAAGAACGACGCCCCGCCCAGATACCAAGCGGTGCCGAGCAGCCTGGTGGTGTATATGCCGTGCGGACCGAGCATGGGAATGAAGACCTCACCGATCCATATCGAGGAGTTGCCCTTGTGGAACATCGCCCAGAGCGAGATTAAGCCTACGCACCCGCCGGTCAGAGCAACGGCGAGTGAGATTTTGCTGATTATCCGAAGCAAGCTCACGCCACGACATCTCGCCGAAGAGCCATGGGTTCGCAATGGGGCGAGAACGGACCTTTGCCTCGCCGCCGCAGCCGTCACGGGATTGAATCCGTGACGTCGATCTTGCCAGCCTGGGCGGCTGCAGGCCGTCCGGCCGCCGCCCCTCTTCGCGCTGCTCGGGCGACGCCTTGCGTCGGCGTCGCTGCGCTCGGCCGCTAGCGGGTCGCTTTCGCTTGCTGAGGCGCGAACGCCTTGCCGAAGTAGCTGTCCGCGTACCATCTGGGGCGCTGGGGATCGTCGGCGAGGCGCCGGGAGATCCGATAGTTCAGCTCTGCGTAGCGTGCCGCGGCGTCCCACAGAATGGCCTGGCTGAGGTCGTCGCCGACTTGGTGGTAACGATCGGCGAAGAACTTGTCCCAGTAGGGTTTGCCGTTGGCGCCATAGCCGGTGAACATCAGGATCGCCGGCACCCCGCGCTTGGCGAGCGGATAATGGTCTGAGCGTACGAAGATCGATTGTTCGGGAAACGGGTCGACGCCGACCTTGAGGCCCATGGTCGAGGCGGCGGCGGCAACGGTGCGGGCGACCGTGTTGTGAGGGGCGCCGAACGCGACCACTTCGGTGAACTGGTAGAGCGGCATCGGCATGTCGAGGTCGACGGCGGCGGCAACCTGGGCAATCGGCACGGTCGGGTGCGCGGCCCAGTAGCTGGCGCCAAGCAGGCCGAGTTCCTCCGCCGTGTGAGCAATGAACAGGACCGAGCGGCGCGGGCGCTTGCCCGAAGTGGTGAACTCGCGCGCGGCCTCCAGCATGGTGGCGACGCCTGCGGCATTGTCGAGCGCGCCGTTGTAGATCGCGTCCTCGCCCGGCTTGGCGTCCTTCTTGACGCCGAGGTGGTCGAGGTGACTCATCAGCAGGACGTACTCGGCTGCGAGCGTCGGGTCGGAGCCGGGAATCATGCCGAGCACTTCGGGGCTGGTGAAATCCTCCCATCGCGAGGTGGCGTCGAGGCCGATGGTGCCGGTCAGCGGAAATCCGGCCGGGCGAGCGCCGGCTTTGGCGGCCTCGGCGCGGACCTGGGCGAGGGTGCGGGGCGTGCCGGTGAACAGGCGAGCGGCGGCGTCGTCGGACAGGGCCATGCGAAAACGCAGGCCCTGAGGATTGCTGCCGGCCTGGCCCTGCGCGTCGACCCAGTCGACCGCCGATCCGCGGGCGTACTGGCCGATGCGCGAACCGCGGGCGGACTGGCCGATCTCGATCAGGCCGACGGCGCCGGCGCGGGCAGCCATTTGCGGCTTAACCGAGCCGAGGTGTGCCGCGACCTCCGTGTCGAGGCCGGCGGGGGTGCCGCCCAGCACGACCACCGTCTTGCCCTTGACGTCCAGGCCTTTGAACTCGTCAATGCCGAGCGCCGGATCGCTGATGCCGTAGCCCGCGAAGACGAGCTGGGACGTGAGCTTGCGGGACTTCTCCGTGACGCTCGGGCGGACGCCGACGTCCGTGCCCCAGGCGAGGCGCGCGGCCTGGCCGCCGCTGGTGAGGGTGACGACCGGGGTGCCGTCGGTGCTGGCGCGGCGCAGGGGCACGCGCTGGAACCAGCCGCCGTTCTCGCCGGCAGGCTTGAGGCCCAGCGAACGGAACTGCGCCGCGACGTAGCGGGCGGCGATCTCGTGCCCGCGGGTGCCGGCGGCGCGGCCCTCGAGCAGGTCGTCGGCGAGGAACTCGACATGGGCTCGGATGCGGTCGGCGGCTGCGTTGAGCTCGGGCGAGGGCTGAGCGGGCTGGGAAGCCGGGGCAGCGCCGAGCAGGGCGAACGCGGCAAGCGGCGCGAGTGCGAAAGTCTTGATAGTGCTACTCCTGTCCGGCCAGCCGCTGCTCCCAGGCGAGGGCGGTGCCGATGATGTGCTCGATGGCGTCGTGGGCCGGCGTCCACCCGAGCCGTTCGACCAAGCGGCGGTTGGAGGCGACCAGTTGCGGCGGATCGCCGGCCCGGCGCGGGCCGACCTGGCGCGGCACGGGCGTGCCGTTCACCCGGTCAAGCGCGTCCAGCATCTCCAGCACGGAGAAGCCCCGGCCGTAGCCGCAGTTGAGGGTGAGGTTCTCGTCGGGAGCAGCGATCAGCGCAGCGAGCGCGGCGACGTGCGCACCAGCAAGGTCGGACACGTGGATGTAGTCGCGAATGCAGGTGCCGTCGGGCGTCGGATAGTCGGTGCCGTATACGTCCACGTGGGAGCGCTTGCCGACGGCGGCTTCGCAGGCGACCTTGAGCAGGTGGGTCGAGCCCTTACCGACCTGGCCTGAGCGGCCCTGCGGGTCGGCGCCGGCCACATTGAAGTAGCGCAGCGCGCCGTAATTGAACGGGTGCGCAGCGCTGCAATCCGCCAGCATGGTCTCGGTCATGAGCTTGCTGTTGCCGTAAGGGTTGATCGGCCGCGTGGGGTCGGTCTCCTCAATGGGCACCCGATCCGGCGCGCCATAGGTCGCAGCGGTGGAGGAGAAGAGGACATGGCGCACCCCGACTGCGACCGCCGTTTCGATCAGGCTGTGGGTGGCGACCGTGTTGTTGCGATAGTATTTGAGCGGGTTCTCGACGCTTTCCGGCACCACGATCGAGCCGGCGAAGTGCATGATGGCGGTGACGCCGTGCTGGCGCAGGAAGGGCTCCACGGCCGAGCCGTCGGCGATGTCGGCCTGCAGAAAGGGGACCCCGGTGGGGACCGCCTCCCGCCGGCCGTTGGACAGGTCGTCGACCACGACGGTGGACCAGCCAGCGTCGGTCAGGGCGAGCACGGCGTGGCTGCCGATATAGCCGGCACCGCCGGTGACGAGAACGGTTGGACGGTCGATGACAGTCATGGTGATGGTAACTGCTCCTTAACGCCCGCCGCCCACGAGCCCGCTAGACGTTTTCTTGCTGACGGCGCAAGCCGCGGCCCGTAAGAGCGCGTCCGCATCTATCGAGATTAACCATCACCAGCGGGGCTCATGAGCATCACGATTTCGAGCGCGTTCGATTCGGGCAACATCCGGGTCGTGAAGCAGGACGGACCGACGATCGACCTGGAGATCGTCGCCGACCACCTCAGCGACTTCTACCAGTGGTTTCACTTCCGGGTCGCCGGAGCGGCCGGCCAGGCGCTGACGCTGCGCATCGTGAACTGCGCGGCCAGCGCCTATCCGAACGGCTGGCCCGACTATAAGGCGCGGGTCAGCTACGACCGTGAAGAGTGGAGTCTGGCGCAGGAGACGAGCTACTCCGACGGCGTGCTGACCATTCGGCTGACGCCCGAGAGCGACCTGCTGTGGGTGGCTTACTTCGCGCCTTATTCGATGGAGCGGCACCACGATCTGGTCAGCAGCTTCGCGCAGCTGGATGGCTTTTCCTATCGCAGCCTGGGCAAGAGCCTCGACGGGCAGGACATCGACTGTCTGTCGGTCGGCGAGGGGCCGCTGACCGCGTGGATCTACGCCCGCCAGCATCCGGGCGAGAGCATGGCCGAATGGTGGATGGAAGGCGCGCTCGAGAAGCTGGCCGACCCGGACGATCCCGTCGCCCGTGTGCTGCGGCGCGAGCTGACGTTCCACATCGTGCCCAACATGAACCCGGACGGGTCGAAGCGCGGCCACCTGCGCACCAACGCGGCCGGCGTGAACCTCAACCGTGAGTGGCATGCCCCATCGGTCGAGAGGAGCCCGGAAGTGCTGTGCGTCCGTGACGCGATGGACGCCGCCGCTCCGGACTTCGCCATGGACATCCACGGCGACGAGGCGATCCCCGCCAACTTCCTGGCCGGGTTCGAAGGCATCCCATCCCTGACCGAGCGCCAGTCGCTTCTGTTCGCCCGCTACAGCGAATTGCTGGAACAGCTGTGCCCCGATTTCCAGACCGCCCAGGGCTATGAGATCCCGGCGCCGGGCGAGGCGAACATGAGCATGTCGACGACCCAGCTGGCCGAGCGCTACGGCTGCCTGTCAATGACGCTTGAGATGCCCTTCAAGGACAATTTCGATCTGCCCGATCCGGTCTACGGCTGGTCGGCGGAGCGGTCCAAATATCTGGCGCACCATTGCCTCGCCGCGCTGCACGCCATCCTTCCGGAGCTGAAGTCGTAAGATGCCGACCCTTGTCCTGCTCCGCCATGGTCAGTCGCAGTGGAACCTGGAGAATCGCTTCACCGGCTGGTGGGATGTGGACCTGACCGAGGCTGGCGTCACTGAGGCGGCCGCCGCCGGCCAGCTGTTGGCCGAGCGCGGGTTCGACTTTGATCGCTGCTTCACCTCCGTGCAGAAGCGGGCGATCAAGACGCTGAACCTGGTGCTGGAATCGATGGAGCGGCTGTGGCTGCCTGTCACCAAGGACTGGCGGCTCAACGAGCGGCATTATGGCGGGCTGACCGGGCTCAACAAGGCCGAGACAATCGCGAAGGTCGGCGAGGAGCAGGTCAAGATCTGGCGGCGCAGCTTCGACGTGCCCCCGCCGCCCCTGGAGGCGGACAGCGCCTACGCCTCGTTGCAGGCCGACCGCCGCTACGCCGGTGTAACGGTGCCGGCCACCGAGAGCCTGAAAGACACGATCGCGCGGGTACTGCCTTATTTCGAGGCGGAGATCGCGCCGGCGCTGAGGGGTGGCGAGCGGGTGATCGTCGCGGCCCACGGCAACTCGCTGCGGGCGCTGGAGAAACAGCTGTCCGGGATTTCCGACGCTGACATCGTTGGGCTGGAGATCCCGACGGGGCAGCCGATCGTTTATGAGCTGGGCGACGACCTGACGGTGAAGGATCGCTATTATCTGAGCGAGCGCGGCTAGGCCGCCGCCAGGCCGCTAAGCCGCGGCCTTTTCCTCGTACATGGCCCGATCGGCGCGGATCAGCACCTGTTCGGCCAAGTCGCCGGGCTCGATTATGGCGATGCCGATGGCGGCCGACAGCGGGATGGCGTGCCCGTCGTGGCCGAAATCCGTGCCGGCAATAAGGTCGACCAGCCGGGCGGCGGTGTCGCTAGCCTGGTCCGCATCGGTCCGTTCCAGCAGGATGGCGAATTCGTCCCCGCCGAAGCGCGCTACGCAGTCGCTCTGCCGGACGCCGCCGAGCAGCAGCTTGGCGACGTGGACCAGCGCCGCATCCCCGGCATGGTGGCCGAAGCTGTCGTTGACCATCTTCAGGCCGTCGACGTCGATGAACAGCATGGCGCCGCCGTCGCCATAGCGGTTGGTGCGGTCGATCAGCTTTTCCAATTGCCGCACGAAGCCGCGCCGGTTGAGCAGCGGAACCAGGCTGTCATAGTGCGCGAGGCGATCGAGATCCTCGATCTGGGCTCGGAGGCCCACCACTTCCGCCCGCAGCCGGCCGATCTCATCCAACAGGCTCTTGGGATCGGCACTGAGTACATCAGCCATGGCGGAGGATCCGAGCGGTTGAGCCGTTTTCATAACCCAGAATCATGATATTGCAGAGTCCCTCAACCCCCTTTGCGGCCAAGCGTTGCACCGCCGCACACCCTTTCGTAAGGCGGGGGCATGAGCGCGGCGGTCGGCATCATCATGGGCAGCCAGTCGGACTGGGAGACGATGCGCCATGCGGCCGAGACGCTCGACCAGCTGGGCGTTTCGCATGAGGTCAAGGTGGTGTCAGCTCACCGCACGCCGGACCGCCTGGTCCAATATGCCAACGGCGCGCGCGGGCGCGGCCTCAAGGTGATCATCGCCGGCGCGGGCGGGGCGGCGCACCTGCCGGGCATGGCGGCGGCGATGACCAGCCTGCCGGTCCTGGGCGTGCCGGTGAAGAGCAAGGCGCTGCACGGGGTCGATAGCCTCTTGAGCATCGTACAGATGCCCGGCGGCGTGCCGGTGGGGACGCTGGCCATCGGCAAGCCGGGCGCGATCAACGCTGCGCTGCTGGCGGCGGCGATCCTGTCGCTGGCGGACGAGGCGCTGGCCGGGCGATTGGAGGCGTGGCGCTTGGCGCAGACCGAGGCGGTGGCCGAGGCGCCCGAGTGATCCCACCCGGCGCCACGATCGGGATTATCGGCGGCGGCCAGCTTGGCCGCATGTTGAGCGTGGCGGCGGCGCAGCTGGGCTATCGGTGCCATATCTTCGACCCCCACGAGCGGCCATGCGCGGCGGACGTCGCGGCGGAGTTCACGCGAGGCGCGTTCGACGATGCGGCCGCGCTCGAGCGGTTCGCGGCCGCATGCGACGTGGTCACCTATGAGTTCGAGAATCTGGCGGTGGAGCCGCTGGCGGGACTGGCGGGCACGTTGCGCCCGGGAGCGCGGTCGCTGGCAGTCGCGCAGGACCGGGCCGAGGAGAAACGCTTCATCGAGGCGAGCGGGGCACCGGTGGCGCCGTGGCGCGCGGTGGAAAGCCTGGCAGAAGTCGAAGCCGCGGTGGCGGAGCTTGGCTGTCCGCTGGTGCTGAAGACGCGGCGCTATGGCTATGACGGCAAGGGGCAGGCGTGGGTGCGCGAGCCCGGCGAGGCGGCGGCGGCTTGGGCCGCGATCGGCGAGCAGCCGGCGGTGGCGGAGCGCGGCATATCGTTCGAAGCCGAGTTTTCGGTGATCATGGCGCGGGGGCTGCACGGGGATACGGCCTTCTTCGACTTGCCGGAGAACCGGCATGAAGGTGGCATCCTGCGGCGGTCGCTGGTGCCGGCCGGTCCGGAGGTGAAGCGCCATGCGGCGGCGGCGCGGCGAATGGCGCAGGGGATCGCGGATGCACTGGAGCATGTCGGCGTGCTGACTGTTGAGTTCTTTGCCTGCGCCGACGCCCCGATCGTCAACGAGATTGCGCCGCGGGTGCACAACAGCGGCCACTGGACGATTGAGGGCGCGGCGACGTCGCAGTTCGAACAGCACGTGCGGGCGATTTGCGAGTTGCCGCTGGGCAGCACGGCGCTGCGCGGTGCGGGCGCGCAGATGGATAACCTGATTGGCGCGGACGTGGACCGCTGGCCGGAGCTGGTGTCCGAGCCTGGGGCGGCGCTGCACCTTTATGGCAAGGGCGAAGCGAGGCCAGGAAGGAAGATGGGGCACTGCACGCGCGTCCGCGTGTAAGGAGCGTTTGCCGGTCGGTCCGCCGCCTTCCGAACGACGCGGCGTTCCTCTTGAAGGCAGGATCAAGGGATTTGCACCCTGCTGCCCTTGTGGTGGGATTGGCTGATGGCGCGCTGGTCCTCAGTTTCCCTGGCGAGCTTCGGTAAGGATAGGGGCGCTGGTCGGCATCTGGTCCGGGTCAAGCCACTGAACACCCTCGCTCGTCACCCGTTTCACCTCCATGAGCATGAGCGATGCATCCAACGAGACCGCCGGCGGCTGCCTGTGCGGCGCGGTGCGGGTGGTGGCGCGGGGGGAGCCGGCGCGGGTGGGCCTGTGCCACTGCCTCGATTGCCGCAAGCACAGCGGCACCCTGTTCTTCGCCGCCGCCATTTTCCCGGCCGAGGCGGTGACGATCACCGGCGAGACGCGCGAGTACAAGAACCGTCATTTCTGCCCGACCTGCGGCAGTAGCGTGTACGGCTTGTGGCGGGACGAGGTGGACCTGCACCTGGGCGCCCTCGACGCCCCCGACCAGTTCACCCCGACCTACGAGCTATGGACGGTCCGCCGCGAGGCGTGGTTGCCGGAGTTTGGGCTAAGGGGTTTCGAGGGGGATCGGAAGGCGCCGGAACCGCTCAAGTGAAAAGCCCCCGAGCTTGAGCTCGAGGGCTTTTCGATCGACACCGTGCCAAGCTTGTTATCGCTTTGGCACGGCCGCCCTTCGCAGGGTCTTGAGGCTCAACGGTTGCCCGCGAGCAATCGATGCTGAGTTGGAGTCTGCAATCCTACTTGTCAAGTGAAATGCCGAGTGCGTAACGAACCGCGACCATGATGGCTTCGAACTGCTGTTCCGAAACGCGGAGGTTCGTCAGATACTTACGCCTGCCGTGCTGGTCGCGTTCGGTCCGAAACAGATCAAGTCGTTCGAAGCCCACTGTTGCCAGCATGTCAGCCTTCACCCACCAGACGGTTTCGGCAAAGGGCGCAGGCAAGGGCTGCGGCAGTTCGATCCGGCAATGGTAGAGATTGCGTTCGTCGGAGGGCGTGCCGCTAAGCGGAACGATCGTGTGCAGGTTGTTGCGGCGGGGCAGCACGCCGGTGATCACCACGGCTGGCCGCCGCTTGACCATCTCAGGCGGCCGAAAGCCCCCGAGCGAGTAGTCGCACAGCAGGATCGTTCGCGGCAGGACAGGATACTTCAGAACTGTAGTTCTCTGTTTGTTCTTGACACCGTTTGAGCGCAAGTTATAATCGGAGCATCGCGACGTTTTCGCACTGCAGTGCCCTTTTCGATTTTGCGTGGCGTATACGCTTCTCAGTCTTTCGCATAATCCTCGTATGCTTGCTCCTGTTGCGAGATGCTTTACTCACAGACTTGCTACGCCTTTTTTTGGGTATCTGAAGTACCAGCGGATTTAGGCTTAGAGTCGCGAGCCGCGATCCCATCAAGCTTGCTCTTAGGCAATGAGTCGTACAGCTCGTCCAGTCGCCTCGGCTCTGTAATGGCGGTTTCGACGATCAGATTCACAATTCGAAACAGGGCGAGAGCGGTATCGCGATCATCTCGGAGGTCCATCTCTCCTGGATGCACGCATTCGTTGCCAATCACCCGGACGGTGTCCAGCGCTCGCTGAATGGGCGTCTTTATCTTTCCTGTCGCAACCAATTCACCAATCGCCGCATCGATTCCGGATTTGGTTGCGCCGAGTGCCGGCAGTAATTTCTGAATCACTAAGCGTAGGAGTGCTGCGGAACCTCGCGGTGACCGCGGCAGGATCGATTGCGCTTCTTTGTAGTCTGCGATTAAGTCAGGAGGCATGTCCGACGCGGGCGGAGGAGCGTCGCTCTGAGCAGACTCGATAAGTTGCTCACCCAGGAAGACAGTTTCTCTGTCGCAAGCTGTGCACCGCGCGAGGCTGAGCGTTGGCAATTTTCCCAATTCCCTATGTGAGAAGCGCCCCGCTCCCCACGCGACCTGAAGCCCCTGCACATAGCCAAGCTGTTGGACCGCATAGGTTCGACAGTCAGGATGTAGACACACAAACTTGATGGTTCCGGTAGCCGGAATTCCAGCTGCTTTCGGAACTTCCAAGAAGGCGCATTGGGCGGTCACATCAGACTTCGACACGTGCCCTACTCCGCCGCCACCCCAGCAGCCGCGAACAGACCACCCTCACCCTCACCCTCGTCAGCCACCTCGGCGCTGCCCACGGCCTTGGCCTTCATCCGCCGATCGAAGTTGTCCCACACCGTATTCCAATCCCCCCGCGTCGCCGCCTTGGAATACTCCGTCGCGCGGGTCTCGAAGAAGTTGGCGTGCTCGACGCCGTTCAGCAGCGGGGCGAGCCAGGGGAGGGGGTGCTCCTCGATCATGTAGATCGGCTGGAAGCCCAGCTGGCCCAGGCGCCAGTCGGCGATGTAGCGGATGTACTTCTTGATCGACTTGGGCGTCATGCCCTCGACCGGCCCGGCCTCGAACGCCAGGTCGATGAACGCATCCTCCAGCCGCACCGTCTTCTGGCAGGTGTCGATGATCGAGTCCTTGACGTCGCGGGTCAGGCAGTCGCGTTCCTTCACAAAGGTGTGGAACAGCTTGATGATGCCTTCGCAGTGGAGGCTCTCGTCGCGGACCGACCAGCTGACGATCTGGCCCATGCCCTTCATCTTGTTAAAGCGCGGGAAGTTCATCAGCATGGCGAAGGAGGCGAACAGCTGCAGCCCCTCCGTAAAGCCGCCGAACATGGCCAGCGTCTTGGCGATGTCCTCGTCCGTGTCGACGCCGAAGGTCGACAGATAGTCGTGCTTGTCCTTCATCTCCTTGTACTGAAGGAACATGCCGTACTCGCTCTCGGGCATGCCGATGGTGTCGAGCAGGTGCGAGTAAGCGGCGATATGCACCGTCTCCATGTTGGAGAAGGCCGCCAGCATCATCTTGATCTCGGTCGGCTTGAACACCCGGCCGTACTTCTCGTGGTAGCAGTCCTGCACCTCGACGTCCGCCTGGGTGAAGAAGCGGAAGATCTGGGTCAGCAGGTTACGCTCGTGCGGGGACAGCTTCTGCGCCCAGTCGCGGCAATCCTCGCCCAGCGGCACTTCCTCCGGCATCCAGTGGATCTGCTGCTGCCGCTTCCAGAACTCGAACGCCCAGGGGTATTCGAACGGCTTGTACTGCTTGCGGGCTTCGAGGAGGGACATGGGCTAGGCTCCTTTGAGCGAGAGAACGGCGGCGGCGCCGAGGATGACGCCGCACACGGCGACGGTGATGAGCAGCCACTTGCGTCGGGCGGCGGCGAGTTCGGGAGCTGGGTCGACCACCGGCTCGCGGCGGCTGTTGACCAGAAGGGAGCCGATCAGCGCCGGGATGAAGACGGGGGCGTGGCGGAGCGACCGGAAGGACGTAAGGCCGAACTCGCCGGCCAGCATCGCTGCCACCAGCAGCAGGCTGAGCACGATCAAGGCGACGCCCGTCCACTGCACCCGGTTGAACGGGCGCAGCGGCCGGCCGCCGGCGGAGGTGGCCAGCGGATCGTAGGAGGACTGGCGGTAGCTCATGCGGCACCGTCCGTGCGACCGGCGCGGCGGCGCTTGCGGAACCGCAGGCTGACGAGGGTCGCGATTGTGCCGACCACCGTCGCCACCGTGCTGACGAGTTCCACCGTGCGCATCAGGCCACTCCGCTCTCGACCGTCGCGGCGAGGCCCGAGCGCCGGCGCCAGCGGCGGAGCAGGGCATGGCCAAGGGCGGCGGCGCACAGCAGGCCGGCGCCAGTCATCGTGAACAGGAAGAACAGCCCCGACGCCAGCGGGACCTGCGGCAGCGGCCCGGACATCTGGCCCAAGACCACGCCGACCTGCCCGCCGGCCAGAAAGGCTCCGGCCAGGAAGGTGACCGCGCCGTAGGTATTGAACAGGGTGCTGAGCCGAGGCGCGCGAAAGGCGCGGCTCAGGTAGGCGGCGAGTAGCGCGGCGCTGGTGCCGATAAAGGTGAAAAACGCGCTGCGGATGCCCAGCACCATGTAGGTCCGACCGTCGGGCCCGAGCTGACCGAACATGTCCGCACCGAACTGCAGCAAGCCGAGCACCATCACCCCGGCGCCCGCCGTGGCGAGCATCAGCGGCCGGAACACGGTTTCCGCATCGTGCGCCGTAACCGAGGTGGGAGCAGAGCCATCGCTCACGCCGCACCGCTTTCGTTGCTGAAGTCGTACGGCTTGGTGGTGGCGTAGGCGATGGCGAAGCCGCCCATCACCAGGCCGAACGCGAGGATCATCATGCCGGCGATCAGCAGGCCGGTGCTCTTGCGCGATTCGCCCACACGGCCGCGCAACGCGGCGATCAGCATGCCCAGCCCGACAAGGGTGGCGATGATCCCGACCACCAGGAACAGGATGTTGCCCCCGCTCACAGCAGGCGGTCCAGGAAACCGCTCGCAACGGCGATGAACAGCGCGCCGGCGAGCAGGAACAAGACGCCTGCGGTGCGGCGATTGCGGCGGCGCAGCGGGTCGGCCGACTGACCGGGCAGCAGCAACAGCAGCACGCCGGCCACGCTCAGCAGCACGCCCGGCACCCAGAAGAAACTCATGTGCGGGTTCACCAGAAGAACCTCCCGCCGCGGCTGTGAGCCTTGCGCCCGCGGGCGGCGAACATGCGGACGTACATCCACAACCCACTGATCGCGAAGAAGATCAGCGACAGGCCCGAGAGGATCGAGATGGCGGTGCCGACGGGTCCGAACGTCTCGCCCGAATGAAGGTGGTGGAGCAGCCCCACGTTCCACCCGCCCGGCTGCGGCTTGGGCCGGCAGTTCATAGTCTCCGGGCAGACGAAGCCGGCGGGCGGGGCCGGGCGCGGCACAGCGGCTGCGCGGCGCTCGTTGGCCAGGCTGCCAACTTGGCTGAGCACGCCGGTGGCCGCGATCCACAGCATGAAGATGCCGAAGAAAACCGACAGCCAACGATGCCACTTGCGCATGGGGAATTCCTTGTTGCGAACGTTTCGCAACCCATTCCCTTCTTGCGAACTATTTGCAAGAGGCGCGTTCACCGGCCCAGCTCCGCCGCGGTCGGGTGCGCGAACAACCCTCCGATCACCCATGCGATCAGTAGCGCCCCGACGCCCAGCAGCAGCACGCCCGATTGGCTGCCGTAGCTGCCGTTCTCACCGCCCGAGCGCCGGCGGTACTGCCATACACCGGCGCCCAGGAAGAGCACGCCGACGAGCAGCTTCAGGATGTCGGGCGTGTCGAACGGCACCGTTCAGCTCCGCACTGCCGGCGTCACTGGCACGCCAGGCATTCGTCGTAATCGGTGGTGGCCAGCTCAAACTTGGGCGCTTCGGCCGTGTTGTCGGCCTCCACCCCGCCCGCGAAGCCGGCGCGCTGCACCGACTTGGACCGCAGGTAGTAGAGCGACTTCACGCCCAGTTCCCACGCGCGGAAATGGAGCATCATCAGGTCCCACTTGTCGACGTCGGCCGGGATGAACAGGTTCAGGCTGGTCGCCTGGTCGATATAGGGCGTGCGGTCGGCCGCGAGCTCGAGCAGCCAGCGCTGGTCGATCTCGAAGCTGGTCTTGAACGTGTCCTTTTCCTCCTGGGAAAGGAAGTCGAGGTGCTGGACCGAGCCGCCCTGCTCCAGGATCGAGTTCCACACGCCTTCAGAGTTCTTGGACTTCTCGATCAGCAGCTTCTCCAGGTACGGATTGCGAATTGAGAAGCTGCCCGACAGGGTCTTGTGGGTGTAGACGTTGGCCGGAATCGGCTCGATGCAGGCGCTGGTGCCGCCGCAGATGATGCTGATCGACGCGGTCGGCGCGATCGCCATCTTGCAGCTGAAGCGCTCCATCACGCCCATGTCGGCGGCGTCCGGGCACGGCCCGCGCTCGTGCGCCAGCATCATCGAGGCTTCGTCGACCTGCGCCTTGATGTGCTTGAAGATCTTGAGGTTCCAGCTCTTGGCCATGGCGCCTTCGAACGGCAGCCCGCGCGCCTGCAGGAAGCTGTGGAAGCCCATGACACCGAGCCCGACCGACCGCTCCCGCTCGGCGCTATACTTGGCGCGCGCCATTTCGTCGGGCGCCCGGGCGATGTAGTCGCTCAGCACGTTGTCGAGGAAGCGCATCACGTCCTCGACGAAGCGCTTGTCGCCCTTCCACTCGTCCCAGGTCTCCAGGTTCATCGACGACAGGCAGCACACGGCCGTGCGGTCGGCGCCGAGGTGGTCGCGGCCGGTCGGCAGCGTGATCTCGGAGCACAGGTTGGACGTGGTGACCTTCAGGCCCAGGTCGCGGTGATGCTTGGGCATGGCCCGGTTCACCGCGTCGATGAAGATGATGTATGGCTCGCCGGTCGCCAGCCGGGTCTCGACCAGCTTCTGGAACAAGGAGCGGGCGTCGACCTTGCCACGCTCGCTGCCGTCCTTGGGGCTGCGGAGCGTGAACTCGGCGCCTTCGCGCACGGCTTCCATGAACTCGTCGGTCAGCAGCACGCCGTGGTGGAGGTTCAGCGCCTTGCGGTTGAAGTCGCCCGACGGCTTGCGGATCTCCAGGAACTCCTCGATCTCCGGGTGCGACACGTCGAGGTAGCAGGCGGCCGAGCCGCGCCGCAGCGAGCCTTGGCTGATGGCGAGGGTAAGCGAGTCCATTACCCGCACGAACGGGATGATGCCGCTGGTCTTGCCATTGAGACCGACCGGCTCGCCGATGCCGCGCACGCTGCCCCAATAGGTGCCGATGCCGCCGCCCTTGGACGCCAGCCAGACATTCTCGTTCCAGGTGTCGACGATGCCGTTGAGGCTGTCGCTGACGGAGTTGAGGTAGCAGCTGATCGGCAGCCCGCGGCCGGTGCCGCCGTTAGACAGCACGGGGGTCGCCGGCATGAACCACAGGCGCGAGATATAGTCGTAAATTCGCTGTGCGTGGTCCGCGTCATCGGAATAGGCAGCGGCAACGCGGGCGAACAGGTCCTGGTAGGATTCGCCCGGCAGCAGGTAGCGGTCCTTCAGCGTCTCCTTGCCGAACTCGGTCAGCAGGGCGTCGCGGGAGGAGTCGGTCACGACCTCGAACCGCCGCTCGGCGATCGACTTGCTGCCGCCGTCCGCCGGATGAGTCGCCACATCGTCCGAGGTGACATTGCTGCCGGTCGAGAAGTCCATGGTCGATCCCTCCTGGCGGGCCGGCGCACCGACTCGCGTGTTCTTGTTCCGTTCACGTCGGGCCATGGCAGCGCCACCTCCCAGATCCAAGCGCGCCGAGGGACTGGCAAGCAGCTGTCCCCGCTATCCACAGGGCACACTTCTCCTCGCTGGAGATGTAGTTATCCCCAGCCCCAATCACAAGCTTGTGTGGGTGCCCCCTCGGCGTCGCTACCAGATGTTGTGCTTGCATCCGGGCTGGGACGCAAGCGGCTTTCTTTGCGCGGAGCTCATTTTGCGGTGGATAATGTGGCGTGAAGGACGCAGCGTGCGGAGTGCCCGACGGATTGAACGGACCTGTCCCATCCAGGCACAAATGCCGCCTACATTCATGAGGAAGAACCGTGCAGCTGACCCAGTTCCTGATCCCGACGCTTAACCATCAACTGGCCGCTTTAGGCCAGTGGCTCGACAAGGCGGAAGCCTTCGCCGAGACTCGCGCGGAGGCGCCGGACCGGCTGCTCAACCTCCGGCTCGCGCCCGACATGTGGCCATTGGCCAGCCAGATCCGCATCACCGCCTTCCAAGCGCAGGAAGCGCTGTTCCGTCTGCGCGGGCGGGCCGTCCCGGACGCGGTAGTCGCGGTGCGCACGGAAGCGAGCAACGCCGGCGAGCAGCCGGGCAGCTGGGCCGACGCTCGCGCCCGGCTGAACGAGGCGGCGGCGCTGGTCGGCACGGTGCGCGTGGACGAGTTCGATGCCGACCCACAGGCGCCGCTGGCCCATGCGCTGCCGATGGGCATGACGTTCGACATGACGCGCGAAAGCTATGTGCGCGACTGGGCCCTGCCGCAGGTCGCGTTCCACCAGTGCATGACCTACGCCATCCTCCGCCAGGCGGGCGTGCCGCTCGGCAAGGTCGACTTCGTGCCGCACATGTTCGGCTACCTGCGCCCGGGAACGATGCCTCAGGCCTGAGCAGGCCGAGGCCGTCACGGAGTGAATCCCGTGACGCCGATCAGGCTGCGCTGGCGCGCACCTGTCGGCCGGCTGGCTTGGGCTCTTCGCGCTGCTGTGGGCGGCGCCTGAGGCACCGCCCGCACTGCGCTCGGCGAAGCCTATCCGATCGCTTCGCCGCTTTCTTCTTCCTCGAACAGGCTGGCGGCGACATCGCCGTTGGCGCTGAGCCGCACCTGATCGCCTTCGACCTCGGCCACCAGGCCGCCCGGGATGAAGTGGTGGTGGCCGGTATGGGCCATGCCGCTGTCAGCTTTGACCAGCTTGATGCGCTCGCCCTCGACCCGGTCGACCGTGCCAAGATGGACGCCGTCGGCGCCGATGATTTCCATATGTTCGCGAATCTGGCTGAGGTCGGCCATGGCTTGCTCCTTCATGATGGTGCGGGGTTTGGCGGCTTAACGCCCCGCCTGCCGCTCGGGTCCGCTTCGCTCTTGCCCTTCGCGACCGAGCCGCCAATGATCACGGCGAGCACAGGGCAAAGGGTGTCTGCATGAAGTATCGCTTGGGCGCGGCTGCGGTCGCGCTGGTTGTGTGTGCCTCAGGCGCGGCGGCGCAGCAGGGCAAGGACAAGGAAGCTTCCCCACCGCCTGTCGCCGACATGAAGCCGCAGGTCGTCACCACCCGCCACCAGGGCGTGTTCGGCGGCGTGCGGACCAACTATTCCGCGACGATCGGCGAGACGCTCATCAAGAACGACGAGGGCGTGCCGCAGGTGGCGGTGGTCACCACCGCCTACGTCCGGGAACCGCGCGACCCGAAACGGCCCGTCTTCTTCCTGTTCAACGGCGGCCCCGGCTCTGGCTCCGTGTGGCTGCAGATGGGCGCATTCGGGCCCAAGCGCGTCGCCATTCCGTCCGATGCCCGCGACGATGGCGCGCCGCCTTATCCGCTGCTCGACAATCCAGACTCGCTACTGGACGTTGCCGACCTGGTGTTCATCGACCCGCCCGGGACCGGCTTCTCGCACCTGATCGGCAAGGCCGACCCGAAGGAATATTACGGCGTCACGCAGGACGCCAAGCTGGTAGCCGAGGTGATCCGCCGCTGGCTGAACGACAATGGTCGATGGGGCAGCCCCAAGTTCCTCGGCGGCGAAAGCTACGGCACGACTCGCTCGGCCGCGGTCGTCAACCAGCTGGAAGGCTCGACCTACAACGACGTGGGCCTCAACGGCGTAATCCTCATCTCCACCGTGCTCGACTTCGCCGCTGGCTCCGACACGCCGGGCAACGAGCTGGGCTACATCACGAACCTGCCGTCGATGGCGGCGACCGCGCTCTACCACGGCAAGGCGCAGAGCCCGTCGGTCGAGCAGTTCGCCGAGGAAGCCCGGCAATTCGCGCTCGGCCCCTACGCCGCCTTCCTCCTGAAGGGTCAGCGCGCCACCGCTGAGGAGCGCACCGCCATCCGCGGTCCGCTTGCCCGGTTCACCGGTCTCTCCGAAAGCTATCTCGAGCAGGCCGACCTGCGCGTCACGCCCGACCGCTTCTACAAGCAGCTGCTGCGCGACCGGGGACTGACCATCGGCCGCCTCGACACGCGCTACACCGGGCGCGACTATGACAATGCCGGTGAGAGCCCCGACAACGACCCCAGCTTCTACGGCATCGACGCGGGCTATACCTCGGCGATCAACAGCTGGGCGCGCGGCAGCCTCGGCTTCCGCACCGACCGCGAATACCAGTCGATCAGCGGCATCGGCGCACAATGGGATTGGCGCATTGGCGGCCGCGACAGCAACGCTTACCTGAACGTCGCACCGTACATCGGCCGCGCGCTGCGCGAGAACAGTGGGCTCCGGGTGTTCGTCGGCCAGGGCTATTATGACTTCGCCACCCCCTTCTTCGCCGCCGAATATGCCCTGTCGCGCACCGGCATCCCGCAGGATCGCGTGCAGTTCCATTACTATCACGCCGGCCACATGATGTACGTGCGCGACGAGGACCGGGCCAAGCTGACCCGCGACATCCGCGCGTTTATCCGGGGCCGCTAAGGTGGCGACGACCCGCATTGCCGCTTGCGCTTGTGGGCAGCTGCGGGTTGCGTGCACGGGCGATCCGGTGCGGGTGTCGGTGTGTCACTGCCTCGATTGCCAGAAGCGCAGCGGCAGCAGCTTCGCCGCCCAGGCCCGCTGGCAAGTTGCGGACGTGGCGATCACCGGCATCAGCCACCACCTCGACAGGCCCGGTGAAAACGGGACCATGCGGTTCCACTTCTGCCCGGACTGCGGCGGCGGGCTCTACTACCTGCCGGCCGGAGACCCGAACGGGCTCGTGGCGGTCGCGGTCGGCGGCTTCGCCGATCCTTCATTCCCGCAGCCGGACTATTCCGTGTACGAAGGGCGCAAGCACCGCTGGGTCGCGATCACCGGCGACGGCATCGACCATTACGACTGACGCTCAGCGGAGCAGTCCGCGGGTCAGCGCCCGTCCGGCGTAGGCCAGGAACAGCACTGCCGCGACGGCGATCAGGATTGGCATGACCGCATTCGGTCCTTCCGTCATGACGGGCGGCGGGGGCGGGCCGAGATATTGCCAGCCGAAGCTCAGCGCCATGCCCATCAGCGACAGCGCGAAGGCGGTTACCGCATGCCGGCTGCGCAGCAGCAGCAGGAGCGATCCAGCCACCGCGCCCCAGACCGCCAGTCCCCAGCCGATCGATGCCCAAGTCGGGAAGGCATCGATGTAGTTCAGGATGACCTGCGGATCGCCCATTTGCCCTAGATAAGCCTCGTTGCGGGTCCGGGTCATGAGATAGTCCACCGCGCCGAACCCGTTCCACAGCAATGCGACAATCCCGACCGCCCACAGGTGCCATGGCGTGCGGCGGGGGCCAGCGGGCCGGGCCTGACCAGTGCTGATACCTGGATCATGGAGGACGGTGTCGCTCATGCTCGTTTCTCCCCTGACGAAACGGGCCCGGGACGCGACTGGGGTCCGGCCATTCGATGAGGCTCCCAAAGCAAGCGCTTGTCAAGCAAGCATGCCCCCCTGTGCAGCCCGCACGCTCCTGTGCCACAAGTGCCGCGATGGCCACCGATCCCGCCCGCCTGACCACCCCCGAGCGCACTGCGGAGGACGCCGATGCCGCACTTCGGCCCAAGAGCCTTGACGAGTTCGTCGGCCAGCAAGCCGCGCGTGAGAACCTCCGCGTGTTCATCAGCGCAGCGAAGGCGCGCGGCGAGGCGCTGGACCACGTCCTGTTCTTCGGCCCGCCGGGCCTGGGCAAGACAACCCTGGCGCAGATTGTCGCGCGCGAGATGGGCGTTGGCTTCCGCGCCACCTCCGGCCCGGTCATCGCCAAGTCGGGCGACCTCGCCGCCCTGCTCACCAACCTTGAGGACGGCGACGTCCTGTTCATTGACGAAATCCACCGCCTCAACCCGGCAGTGGAGGAAGTGCTCTATCCCGCGATGGAGGATCGCGCACTCGACCTGATGATCGGGGAGGGCCCGTCCGCCCGCTCGGTCCGGATCGACCTGCCGCGCTTCACTTTGGTCGGTGCCACCACCCGCCAGGGCCTGCTGACCACGCCGCTCCGCGACCGGTTCGGCATTCCGGTGCGCCTCAACTTCTATACTGTGGCGGAGCTGATACAGGTGGTGCGGCGTGCTGCCCGGCTGCTCGGTGCCGACCTCACGGAGGACGGGGCCGAGGAAGTCGCCCGCCGCAGCCGCGGCACCCCGCGCATTGCCGGCCGGCTGCTGCGCCGCGTGCGCGACTTCGCTTATGCCGCCGGCGACGACCGGATCGACACCGCGACCGCCGACCGGGCGCTGACCCGCCTGGAGATCGACGCCCTCGGCCTAGACGCGATGGACAGGCGTTACCTCCTGATGATCGCCGACCTCTACAATGGCGGCCCAGTCGGGGTGGAGACGCTCGCCGCCGGCTTGAGCGAACCCAGGGACACGATCGAGGACGTGATAGAGCCCTACCTCATCCAATTGGGCCTGGTCGCCCGTACCGCCCGCGGCCGCTACCTCAATGGCCGCGCCTGGACCCACCTTGGCCTCAACCCGCCCGCCGGCACCACGCCGGGCCTGTTCGACGGAAATGGAGTGACATGATCCCCCTTCTCGCCCTCGCCGCCGTGCAGGCCGCCGCCCCCGCCGCCGCGCCCGATTACCGCCAGGAGAGCGCCTGGCTGTGCCTGCCCGGCCGCGCCGACGTCTGCTCGACGCCGCTCGCTACCACCGCGCTCAATCCGAACGGCTACGGCTCCAACGGCCGCAGCACGGTAGCAGCCAACCCGCGGCTCGACTGCTTTTATGTCTATCCGACGGTGTCCCGGGATCGCGGGCTCAACAGCGATCTTGCGGTCAGCGAGGAACAGGGCGTCGCCGAGGTCCAGTTCGCCCGCTTCGCTTCCGTATGCCGGACCTTCGCACCCGTTTACCGCCAGATGACGTTGGGTGCGGTCGCCGCCTCCGCCGCAGGCGCCGACATCCGGGCGGCCGGCGCGCTGGCCTATGGCGACGTCCTCGCCGCCTGGCGCAACTACCTCGCCACCCGCAACAACGGGCGACCGTTCGTGCTGATCGGCCACAGCCAGGGCAGTCTCATGCTGCAGCAGCTGATCGCGCGGGAGATCGAGGGAAAGCCGGTCGCCCGCCAGATGCGGCTCGCGATCATCCCCGGCTTCAACCTTCTGGTGCCGCAGGGCCGGCTGACCGGCGGCACGTTCAAGACGACGCCGCTGTGCAGCCGCCCCGGCGAGACCGGCTGCGTCGTCAGCTACGTCAGCTTCCGCACCCGCAACCCGCCGCCGGCCGGCGCGCTGTTCGGCAACGCGTCGGCGCCCGGCATGACGGTCGGCTGCGTCAACCCGGCCGCGGTCGGCAGTCGCGACTGGCGGAGTCTCGATAGCTACTGGTACGCCCGCTCGGCCCAGCCGGTCCCCGGCGGCCCGATCCAGTGGTCGACGGAGGGCGCTCCGCCCACGCCATTCCTGCGCACCGAAGGCCTGGTCTCCGCCCGCTGCGTCAACGACGGGCCGCGCGGCTACCTGGAAGTGCGGGTCAACTCCGACCCCACCGACAAGCGCACCGACCGCATCGGCGGCGAAGTGGGCTTGGGCGGGTTCTTCCTCCCAGGCTGGGGCATGCACCTCAACGACCTGCCCCAAGCGCAAGGCGACCTCATCCGGCTGGTTGAAACGGTGAGCCGCTAGGCTTCCACCCAGAACAGCTCCTCGACCGGCCGCTCCAGCACCGCGGCGAGCTTCAGCGCGAGCACGGTGGACGGCACGAACACGCCATTTTCCACCGTGTTCACGGTCTTGCGGCTGACGCCAACCCGTTCGGCGAGTTCCGCCTGCGTCCAGCCGAGTTCCCCGCGACGGTCCTTCAATCGGTTGCTGAGCCGCTCAGCCATGGGCGTGGGCACGCCGTTCGAGCACGCCCCAGCGCAGCAGGGCGGTGGCGATCCCGAAGGTCATGATGATGTGCACGGCCTCGCGCCCGGTGACCGGCTCGAACATGCCCAGCACGTAGACTGCCACCGCGGTGCCCATTGCGAACAGGAAGCCCCAGCGCATGGCCTCGTTCCGGTTGGCCTGCGTGTTCTCGTCCTCCATCAGGTCGCGGACTGCGCGCGGCTCCAGCCAGAAGCTCTTGGTCGCGAGCGCGGCCAACAGGACCAGCGAAAGGACCAGCCAGGCGCTCATCTTGACCCGCTCGACCGGGGCATGCTCCGCGCCGGGCATCTGCGAGAAGAACATCGCCTGCTGCGTCAGGAACACGACGGCGAGCGCCGGGAGCATCCGCGCCCGTCGCTGGCTCAGCTGGTCGGCGCGCTCCACGGTTGTCATCGGCCGGCGCCGATCCCGCCACTTGATGATCACGGCGATGGTCACACCCACGGCGAGCCCCGCCAGCAGACCTAGGAGATACGAGTTCATACTAGTCCCCTGATGTAACCTGTTGGTGACAAGTAACCTGTGAGTTACATCGTCGTCAAGCCCCATCTCGTCGCGCTCCGTTTGCCCTGCCGCGCCCGCGTCGGTAACGCGCCGCCATGACGTTACCGGATCTGGACACACCCTATCGCGGCGGATTTCTGGGCCGGGAGCATCGCTTCGCGCTCACCGTCTATTTCGAGGACACGGACACCGCGGGCATCGTCTACTATGCCAACTACCTCAAGTTCATGGAGCGGGCTCGCTCCGACATGCTGCGCGCCGTCGGAGTCGACCAGAAGGCCGCGATGGACGCCGCACAAGGTGTCTATGCCGTGGCGGAGGCGAACATTCGCTACCTGCGTCCTGCGAAGCTCGGCGACGACCTGCTGGTGGTGTCCACAGTCGAGCAGGTCCGCGCCGCGTCCGTCCTGATTCATCAGCGAGTCATGCGCGGAACCGAACAACTGACGGACGCGCGGGTTACCGCGGCCTTCCTGACCATGGACGGCCGCCCGACCCGCCAGCCGCGGGAGTGGGTCGACGTGTTCAAACGCATCATGGGGGGAGAAGGCGCATGAGTGCCGCCGCCGCGCCGTCCGACCTGATGAGCCCGCTGGCGCTGTTCCTGCACGCCGACGCGGTGGTGAAGATCGTCATGATCGGCCTGTTGCTGGCCAGCGTGTGGACCTGGGGGATCATCATCACCCATGCGCTGCGCCTGCGCCGACTGAACCGAGCCAGCGACAGCTTCGAACGGGACTTCGCCGCGGCCAAGGACCTCGATGCCTTTCATGCCAGTCGCGGCGCCGACCCCGTTCCGCATGCGCGGATCGTCTCGGCCGGCCTCGACGAATGGCGCCGCTCGGTGCGGGTCAAGGCCGCCGACCGCTCCGGCGCCCGCGAACGCCTGTCCACGGTCATGAACGCGGAGGTCGCGGGCGAACTCGACCGGCTTGGTGACCGCCTCAACATCCTTGCCACGGTTGGCTCCGTCGCGCCCTTTGTCGGCCTGTTCGGCACGGTATGGGGCATCATGCGCAGCTTCACCGCGATTGCCGGCGCGAACAACACGTCGCTGGCCGTGGTCGCCCCCGGCATCGCGGAGGCGCTGTTCGCCACCGCCATCGGCCTGTTCGCCGCGATCCCCGCCGTGATCGCCTACAACCGCCTGACCCACGGCCTCGACCGGCTGGAAGCGCGGCTCGGCCGCTTTGCCGACCGCTTCCACGCCACCCTTAGCCGCGAGCTCGAACTGGAGGGCTGATGGGCGCCTCGCTCAAGACCCGCCGCCGCGGCGGCCGCCGTGCCCCCATGGCGGAGATCAACGTCACCCCGCTGGTCGACGTCATGTTGGTGCTGCTGATCATCTTCATGGTGACCGCACCGCTGCTGGTCGCCGGCGTCCCGGTCGACCTGCCCGAAAGCCGCGCCGGCGCGCTCGAGCAGCAGGCACAGCCGGTGCAGGTCGCGCTGGACGGGCAAGGCAACATCTTCGTCGATGACCAGCCCGTCGCCGCCGCCGCCCTGTCGCAGGAGCTGGCCCGGATCGCCGCCGAACCCGCCCCGCCCGAGGGCCGCCGCATCTACCTGCGCGCCGACCGCGCGCTCGACTACGGCAAGGTGATGGCGGTCATGGGTGAACTCAATCGCGCCGGCCTGAACCGCGTCGCCCTGGTCAGCGTCGGGGGCGATGGTCCGTGAGGCTCGACCGCGGCGAAGTTGGCGGCACCGGCCTTGCGCTGCTGCTCCATGCCGGGCTGATTGCCGCCCTCACCATGAGCCTTGCCGGCGTTCCACCCAAACCCGAACCGCCGGCGATGGAAGTTGAGTTCGTCGACTCGCCCGAAGTGGCGTTGACCGCCGGCGCACCAACGCCGCTTGCTCCATCACCGGCCCAAGCAACCGCACCGGCCGAACCGGCCGAACCAACAGTGCCGCAGCCCGCCCCGGCACCGCCGCCGCCAATCCCTTCGCCAGCACCGCGGATCGAACCCACTCCCGCGCCCCGGCCAACGCCCGCCCCGCGCGCAGCTCCGCCGCAGCCGCGCCCCACCCCAACGCCGCCGCGCAGCACCGCGCGTCCACTCGACAGCCTGCGCCTGCCGCCTGCGCCGCGCGCCTCCCGCCTGGGCGACGACTTCCTTCAAGGCATCGGCGACGCGCCGTCCCGCGCTCCCGCCCAGTCGGCCGCGACCTTCAGCGCCGAGGCCAAGGCCAGCGTCGACAGCGCGATCAAACGCCAGATCCAGCCCTGCGCCAACCGCCAGCCGGCGCTTGGCTCCGGCGCGGAGCGGATCCGGGTCGTCCTCAACCTTCGCCTTGACCGGTCGGGCCGGCTGTCGCGTCCGCCCACCGTGGTCCGGACCAGCGGCGTGGACGACGACAACGATCGCTACGAACAGCCGGTGATCGACCAGGCCATTGCCGTCTACCGCGCCTGCTCGCCCCTGCGCCTGCCGGCCGAGCTGTACAGCACGCCGCAAGGTGGCTGGGGCAACATCAACATGACCTACCGGGTACCGTGAGGGGACATATGAGATCCATTCTGCCTGCCATGCTGGGGCTGCTGGCGCTGTCCACGCCCGCCTTCGCGCAGGACGAACCACCACCGGTCGAAGTCGACATCGTCGGCGGCGGCGTCCGTACGGGCACAGTCGTAGCCGTGCCCGCGCTGCCGGTGCAGAACGCACCGCTGGCCTACGGCCGTGACATCGCCGCGACCATCGCGTCGGGCTTGCGCACCACCGGCCTGTTCAATCCGATCGGTCCGACCGGCATCCCCAACTACCCCTATGCCCAGGCCAACACGCCCGACTTCCCGACCTGGCGCTCGGCCGGAGCGGCGCAGCTGGTCACCGGCTTTGTCGAGGGCCGGCCGGACGGCAACCTGACGGTCGGCTGCTACCTGTTCGACGTCGCCTCCGGCCGCGAGCTGGTGCGGCAGGGTTTCGCAGTCAGCCAGGGCAACTGGCGCCGTGCCGCCAACAAGTGCGCCGACGCCATCTACTCACGGCTGACCGGGGAGGGCGCGTTCCTTGACACCCGCGTCGTGTTCGTTGCCGAAACCGGGCCGAAGAACCGCCGTCTGAAGCGCATCGCCATCATGGACTCGGACGGCTCCAACCTCCGTTACCTGACGGAAGGCGAGGCGACAGTGGTCACCCCGCGCTTCTCGCCTGACGGCAACCGGCTGGCCTATCTGTCCTACGCCGGGAGGCGCGGGCGGGTGTGGGTCATGGACATCGGCACCGGCAACAAGCGCCTGCTGGTGCCCGGCCTGGTCCAGACCTCCGCACCGCGCTTCTCCCCAGACGGCCGCCGCATCGCCTTTGCCATGAGCCAAGGGGGCAACACCGACATCTACGTCACCGCCGCAGATGGTAGCGGGGCGCCTGTCCGCCTGACCACCGCGCCCGGGATCGACACCAGCCCGGACTTTTCGCCGGACGGCAGCCGCATCGTGTTCGAGAGCGACCGCTCGGGATCTCAGCAACTGTACGTCATGAACGTTGACGGCTCGGGCCAGCGGCGGATCAGCTTTGGCGGCCCGTCGGCCTCGCCGGCGTGGAGCCCGCGCGGCAATCGCATCGCCTTTGTCCGCACCGGCGCTTTCCGCATCGGGGTGATCAACCCCGACGGCTCGGGTGAGCGCATCCTGACCGATGGCTGGCAGGACGAAAGTCCCAGCTGGGCACCCAACGGCCAGTTCGTCATGTTCAACCGCTTCACCCCGTCCGGCCAGTCGACCCTGTTTGCGGTCCCGGTCGGTGGCGGCCAGGCCCGTCGCCTGCCCACCCCGCAGGACGGCTCCGACCCAAGCTGGTCGCCACTTCAGCGCTAAGGAGAACAGATATGCGCACCACCCTCATCATCGCCGCCTCGGTCCTGGCGCTCGGCGTCGCCGGCTGCGGCAAGAAGCCAGCGCCCGCCACGGTGGCACCCGCCGCGACGGACGGGCAGGGCACGGTCGCCAGCACGAACAACGACGACGTCGGCCTGGTCGAGCTGCCCGGCAGCCAGGCCGCGCTGGTCGCGGCGGCCGGCACCGACACCATCCTGTTCAACACCGACCAGTCCGACCTCGACGATCAGGACCGCGCAGTACTGACGGCGCAGGCCCGGTGGCTGGTTGCCAACCCGAATGTGCGCGCGAGCATCGAAGGCCATGCCGACGAACGCGGCACGCGCGAGTACAACCAGGCGCTCGGCGAGCGCCGGGCCAACGCAGCCAAGAATTTCCTGCTGACGCAAGGCGTGCCCGACAGCCGTCTCCTGGTGATCAGCTGGGGCAAGGAGCGCCCGGCCGCGACCGGCACCGGCGAGGCCGCCTGGGCCCAGAACCGCCGCGCCGTGACGGTGATCGTGCGTTAGTTTTCGGTCGTCCTGAGCGGAGCGCAGCGCAGTCGAAGGGCGTCAGGACAGCGCCCTTCGACTACAGCCCTGTGGGCTTCCGCTCAGGACGAACGGGTGTCTCAAGCCGCGTAACGCTGCCCCACGGCGGACCCGCTCACCGCCAGCCACGCCCGCGCCGCCCGCTGAGCCTCAGCGATCTCGCGCGCCGTCATCTCGACGCTGATCTCGGCCCGGCAGTGCTGGCCGCGCGTGCAACCGTTCAGCGCGGCCAGGTTGAACCACTTGTGCGCTTCGATGAGGTCGACGGCGACGCCCCCACGCCCCGTCGAATAGCTGACACCAAGTTCGAACAGCGCGTCGACATTGCCGCGCTCCGCATCGCTGAGCCGGCTGCGCAGCAGAAACTCGGCGCCCTTGTGACTGATTGCCATGATCCAAATCCTCTCCCTGTTGAGAGGCAAGCTCCACTCGTTACGCTACCGAATGGTTAACGACGCAATCACCGTGGCTCCTGTGGCATCGATGACACAGCCATGTTGTCGATCAGCCGTGTCGACCCGATGGTCGCCGCCGCGATCAGCCGCATGGCTCCGCCAGGCTGCTCCAGCGGTTCCAGCCTGTCCGCATCCACCAGCGCCAGATAGTCGACGCTCTCGAACCCGCTCGCGATCACCGCGGCCTTGGCCTCCGCCAGCACGCCATCTACCGGCTCTCCCGCCGCGATCCGACGCTCCGCCTCACCCAGCGCCCGGGGCAGGGCCAGCGCCCGCGTCCGCTCGTCCGCGCTAAGGTATGCATTGCGCGACGACAGCGCCAGGCCGTCCGCGTCCCGCACCGTCGGCACCCCGATGATCTGCACCGGCAGGCCCAGGTCCGTCGCCATTCGCCGGATCACCGCCAGCTGCTGGAAGTCCTTCTCACCGAACAAGGCCACGTCCGGCGCCGCCGCGAGCAGCAGCTTTGCCACCACCGTTGCCACCCCCGCGAAGTGCCCGGGCCGAGCCGCGCCCTCCCAGCGCTCGCTGACCCCGCTCACCGTCACCGTGGTCGCGAACCCGGCCGGGTACAGTTGCTCAGGCGTCGGCAGCCAGACGAGGTCGCAGCCTTCCCGCTCCAGCAAGGCCAGATCCTGCTCCTCCTGCCGCGGATAGCGCCCCAAGTCCTCGCCCGCACCGAATTGGAGCGGATTGACGAAGATCGTCGCCGCCACCTGGTCCGCTCGGGCGCGGCCTTCGCGAACCAGCGTCAGGTGCCCTTCGTGCAGCGCGCCCATCGTCGGCACCAGGCTCAGCGTGCCCGCCAGGCCACGGCGCGCCTTGCGCAGCTCCGCGATGGAACGGATGATTTGCACCGTTGATTCCCCTGCCTTAAACCGCTTGGCCAGAGGGCGCCCTCGCCAGCGCCGGGGAAAAGATCAAGAGCGATGACCAATCCGCATTTCGTCGTGTTCGCCAATGAAAAGGGTGGCACCGGCAAATCGACCACCGCCGTCCACACCGCTGTGGCGCTGGCCGCCTCCGGCCACCGTGTCGGCGTGCTCGACCTCGACCATCGCCAGCGCACCACCACCCGCTATCTTGAGAACCGAGCCGCCACCATGCGCCGCCTGGACACCGCGCTGCCGCAGCCCGCGTTCGAGGTGATCGACGACCTCTCCGAAGAAGCGCTTGCCCGCTCGCTGGAGCGACTTTCGCCGCAGGCCGACGTCATCGTCGTCGATACGCCCGGCCGCGACGATCCCGTCGCCCGCGCCGCCATCCTCAAGGCCGACACCCTGGTCACGCCGATGAACGACAGCTTCGTCGACCTCGACCTCATCGGCCAGGTCCATCCCGACAACTTCAAGATCACCAAGCCCAGCTTCTACGCCGAGCTGATCTGGAACAGCCGGACCCAGCGCGCCAAGGCGACGGGCAAGAGCGTGGACTGGGTCGTCCTCCGGAACCGCTTGCAGCATATACAGAGCCATAACCTGCAGCGCGTCGGCGCCGCGCTCGACGAACTCGCCCGCCGGGTGGGCTTCCGCGTCATTCCGGGTCTTGGTGAGCGCGTGATCTACCGCGAACTGTTTCCCAAGGGTCTCACCCTTCTCGACCTCCAGCAGATTGGCGAAGTCGGCCTCGGCCACATCGCCGCCCGCCAGGAACTGCGCGAGATGATCGCCGCGCTCGGCATCCCCGGCGCCGAGGCACGCGAAGCCGCCTGATCCCGCGCTTTTCGCGGATGGATGAACAAAGCAGCGCTTGCTACGTTCGGCCGCGTAATGACTCACACATTCGATAGCACCATCCTCCGCGAGTACGACATTCGCGGCATCGTCGGTTCCACGCTCCACGAAGCGGACGCCTACGCCCTCGGCCGTAGCTTCGCCGCCCACGCCCGCGACGAGGGCGTCACCCGCCTGGCCGTCGGACGCGATGGCCGCACCCATTCGCCAATGATGGAAGCGGCGCTGATCCGCGGCCTCACCGAAGGCGGCGTTGACGTGCTGCGCACCGGCCTCGGCCCCTCGCCGATGCTCTACTGGGCAGTGGCCGAACTGGACGTCGGCGGCGGCATCCAGATCACCGGCAGCCACAATCCGGCCGAGTATAACGGCTTCAAGATGCTGCTCTCCGGCCGGTCTGTGTTCGGCGCCGAGATCCAGGCACTTGGGGTTCGCTCCGCCGAAGGCCGCTGGAGCGAAGGCGAGGGCACGGTGTCGGACGTGGATATCCACGACGACTATGTCGACCGACTGGTCGAGGACTTCCAGGGCGGCGAGTTCCGCATCGGCTGGGACGCCGGCAACGGCGCCGCCGGTCCGACGGTCGAGAAATTGATCAAGCGCTTGGGCGGCGAACACCACACGCTGTTCACCGACGTCGACGGCAGTTTCCCCAACCACCATCCCGACCCGACGGTCGAGAAGAACCTGGAGCACCTCAAGGCGCTCGTCGCGGAGAAGAAGCTCGACTTCGGCATCGCATATGACGGGGACGGCGACCGCATCGGTGCGATCGACAGCCAGGGCCGGGTGATCTGGGGCGACCAGCTTGTCTCCATCCTCGCCGTGCCGGTGCTACAGGCGAACCCCGGCGCCCCGATCATTGCCGACGTCAAGGCCAGCCAGATGCTGTTCGATCGCATCGCGGAGCTCGGCGGGCAGCCGGTGATGTGGAAGACCGGCCACAGCCTGATCAAGTCTAAGATGAAGGAAACGGGCGCGCCGCTGGCAGGCGAGATGAGCGGCCACATCTTCTTCAAGCACCGCTGGTATGGCTTCGACGACGCGCTCTACGCCTCCGTCCGGCTGATCGAGGCGATCGACCAGTCGGGCAAGAGCCTGACCGAACTCAAGGACGCCATGCCAGAGACGCTGGTCACGCCCGAGCTGCGCTTCCCGGTCGACGAGGTGCGCAAGTTCGCGGTGATCGACGAGATCCTCGCCCGCCTGTCGCAGAACGGCGCCAGCGTTAACAAGACAGATGGCGCCCGCGTCATGAACGACGACGGCTGGTGGTTGCTGCGCGCATCAAACACTCAGGACGTGCTCGTTGCCCGTGCCGAAGCCCAGGACGGCGCCGGCCTGGAGCGGCTGATGGCCCAGATCGATGACCAGCTTGCCCAGAGCGGAGTCGAGCGGGTCGAGGCCGACCACTAGGCTTACCTTGCCTCTGCGTTCTTGCGCGGCGAGGGCGCAGTGGCGGCATGGGGACCGCTCAGTCGTGGCGCTTGGTTGCGTCGGTCACGTGTTGATCGTGCCCGCTCTTGTCGCTGAAGAAGGCGGCTGCGAACAGCCCGCAGCCGAGCAGCACCGACAGGAACACGCCCGCAACGACGGCGATCACCATTGACGGGTACAGCTCGCCCGACGAGCCGAGGTAGAGCAGCGCCAGCACCGTCGCGGCGATGCCGATCATGACGATCCACTTCATCACCCGCCGGAACTCGGCGGCGGCCTTGGTTTGGTCTGTTGCCATGGGCCGCTCCTAGATCATGCACTCACCAAGTGAATTGGACATTATGCCCACGCCCACCAATTGCGGGCCTGCGCCGCTAGGGTCGCCGCTCCGTACCCGCGCGCGCACTCGCGCCCACCGAAACGCTGACCTTCGGCCGCGCCTTCGCCTGGGCCGCGCGATACTGCTCATACTCATCCGGCTTGGTTCGGAACGGCTGCCGCCAGTCCTCGCCCCTGGCCGCCAGCACCATCGCTTCGACCGACTTGATGGCGGCGGGCAGGATCGGGATCACGCTGCCCCCTTGGCATTTAGACGGCTCGTCGTGGCAGCTGCCCGCAACCGCTTCGGCCTGCGCCGTGCGGGTGTCGGTCGGCAGTGCCTCACGCGCCCGGACGCCAGCCAGCACTCCCGGATCGATCCGGTAGTCGGGGATCCGCCGCGCGCAAACGGTGACGTCCGCCTCGGCGCTCCGCTCGGGGCAGGGCGGGGGCAGGAGGTTGATGACCACCGGCGCAGGCGGCTCCGCCACTGCCAAAGCATTTGCTGCAAGTATCGCCAGCATGGGTCGTCTCCCGTTCAGGTCGCCCGCCGAAGGTGTTAAGGTAGCACACCACATCACGCGAGGTTCTGCCATGCCCCATCGCTTCGCCATTGCCGTCCTCCCCCTGCTGGCGACAGCGGCCCCGGCCGCTGCCGCGCCCGCGCGGGAGACGGCGGTGCTTGCCGGGGGCTGCTTCTGGGGCATGGAAGCGGTGTTCGAGCATGTCCGCGGCGTCACAGACGTCGTCTCCGGTTACGCGGGCGGGTCGGCGCGGGACGCCACCTATGCCGCCGTCAGCACCGAGCGGACCGGCCATGCCGAGGCGGTGCGCATCACCTATGATCCGCGCCAAGTCAGCTACGGCCAACTGCTCGCCATCTTCGCCCGCGTCGCGCACGACCCAACGCAGCTAAACCGCCAGGGTCCTGACACCGGCCCCAGCTACCGCTCCGCGATCTTCCCGCAGAACCCCGCCCAGGCCGCTGCGGCTCGCGCCTTTCTCGCCAGTCTGCGGGCGTCCGGCCGCTTTCGCCAGCCGGTGGTGACCCGCATCGAGAACGGCAGCTTCACGCCCGCCGAAGCGGCGCACCAGGACTTCGCCCGTCGCTATCCGTCTCACCCGTACATCGTTGTCAACGACCGGCCCAAGGTCGCCGCCCTGAAGCGGCGCTATCCCGCTTTCTTCCGCGGATAGGAACAAACCGCTGTCCTACACGTAGGCAATTATATACTTGAGAAAGCAGACTCAGGTTTGTCTATTTGTGATCAGGACGGCGAGCTAACCGATTCGGTGATCACTCCAGAGATGGAGGACGCTGGCGCGATGACTATCCTCGACGCCGATATGGACTCAGTAAGCTTCCAACAGCTGGCGAGAGAGGTGTTCCTGGCAATGCTGTCGGCTTCGGCCAAGGCGGCAGATCAGAGAGAGCACGTTCTGTCTCTGCAGCCCGGTCCGCCATCGAACCAATCTCACGGCTGAACTCTAGGAAGCTTTCGTAATCGGCAAGCTTGCTGGCGCGTGCCTCGCTCGGGATTGCTGGGGTGACGCGGTGCTTCCAGCCGAACAGCCGCGCGTCATCCCGCCTCAGCCAAAGCCAGTGAACAATCTCGTTACGCCTGGCCTTGTTAGCCGCCACCCATTTTACGATTTCGCGAACCTCATCGAATTGCGCTTTATGGGCGTCGGTAAGATCGGGATGCACTTGCTCCCAAGTCCGCGTAAGTCGCCTTAGGGCCTTCAACCGGTTATCGGGCGAGAGATCTTCGGTCAGTGCTTGGGCCAGCATCTCGTCACTGTGCACGAGCTTCGCTAGGATGCCTTCCAGCGAAAGGTCCAACCAGCTCCACGTTGCCGCTACGGAGCCGATCGCAGCCAACTGGTTGATTGTTGGCCACGCGGTGCTGGGGATGCCCTTCATAGGCGACGGGTGAGAAGGGTCGAAAGGCATGTCAGAGACCGATCAGAAGCGAGAGGACGAGGTTTTAAAGCGGATGCTGGCGACCAAGCCGAAGCCGCACAAGCCTTCACAACAGGAACAACGGACCGGGACGCCTGAGAAACGGTAGGAACGCGATTTGACCGCACGCGCTTGCGAATGCAGGAGAGCGCCGTGCCACTCTATCATATCCAGCTTCGCACCGAGTCCCATGTCCAGACAGCGTTAGACGTTGAGCGAGACGATCTCACCGCCTTGCGGAAGGAATTGGCCCAGTTCGTCGGACGGCTACTGATGGATCATGCAGATCAAATCTGGGTCGATGAGGATTGGCGCGTCGATGTGACCGACGACACCGGGCTCATCCTCTTCGTCATGGAAATTCAGGCCACCGACTCGGCTGCAACGATGAGCTACCGCCCAAACCGATAAACCCGTGCTTTCGTCGGGCCTACTGGTCGCAATAAGTCAAAGGCCGCCGTAGCCCGAGAGCCACGGCGGCCAGAACCGTTAAAGAAGACTGAGCTGGTTGGAGTCACCACGCTTGCCGGTGTTGATCTCAGAGACCCGTCCCTGATTCCATCCTAGCTCAGCAGCGATGTCGTGCTGGTTCTCGCCGATGGCAAGCCTAGCACGAACCCAGCGGTAGTTCTCTTCGTTAAGTGGCGCACGGATGCGCTTCTTCTTCGGCTCGTCGAACAACATGGGAGTGTTCCTCCATGAAGGCAGCCGACGCTTGACGTGGAGTCCGTTCTGCGGGAAAGGTCCCGCGTCGGGAGTGTTCCAGACTGTGCGCGCCGACCAGGAATGCACAGTTTGCCCCGACACAGGGCTCGGTGGTTGCACACCGGGCCCTAGCCATTTTGGGACAATCGACTCCTCTTATTCGTAAGAGTCGCATCTGAGTCGAGTCCGAATGTTCTCCGTCCCCGCTATCCACGAACAAAGGCCGCTCAAATCAAGAACGCGTCCAGCGCTTGCGAGGGCTTCCTATACGGACAGGTTCCTCAAACAGCTTAGGCTGCGAGCGAACTAGTCCGCCGATAGGTGAGACGCTTGCCGGCGATCCCCTTGAGGGCGATGTCCGCACGCTCACGGTCGCTGATGTCCTTGGTGGAATAGCGGAAGTCGAACTCGGCAAGGTAGCGGTGCAGGTGAGCAGCGCTCCAGTGGTGGTAGGTGCCGATCACGCCACGCTTTAGGATGGAGAAGAAGTTTTCAGCGGTGTTGGCGTGGATGCCGCCCTTCTTGGCGAACTGGAGGCCAGCGTGCAGCACGCGGCCATGACCGGCGAACTCCTTGCCGATCGACCAGTAGAAACGAGCTTCGTCCGTCATGAGGGTGGAAGCGCGGTCAACGTTAGTGACCAGCGCCGCACGGACGTTGCCGTGGTGAATGTTGGCAACGTGGAAGGAGCGGGCGCGACCGTCGCGCTCAACAAGGGTGACAACCTTCTTCTTGGGAGCAACGTCACCCGAGAGGCGCTTGCGCTTCGCACCGCCGATGTAGGCTTCGTCTGACTCGACAACCTTGCCGGGTCCGCCGAGCGGGCCGGGGTTGTGGTCAGTCATGGCCTCACGGATGCGGTGCATCATGAACCATGCGGTCTTGTAGGTAACGCCGAGCATACGCTGAATTTGAGCAGCGCTCATGCCCTTCTTGCTGGCGCACAGCAGGTGGTTGGCGAGCAGCCACTTGTTCAACGGGATCTTGGAGCGCTCGAACACAGTACCAACCGTAACGGTGAACTGCTCACGGCACTTGTTGCACTGGAGCAGACCGTCGCGGTGCTTCTTGCCTTCAAGCCGCGTCACATCGGCCGAGCCACAATGCACGCACTCCGGCGTATCACCCCAGCGGAGAGCTTCTAGGTGCTTGCGAGCCGCAACCGGGTCGATGAAGCGAGGGGCAAGAATGTCGTCCATGAGAAGCATATGCTCGCTCATAGGCTGCTTTGTCAAGTATATAAGTGCCTACACGTAACCAAAAAGGTTAGCACTGCTGCGAATCGGAACCGCAGGAGTGTTTTCATGAACGACCTCGACGCCACCATCTGTGAGCTACTAGACACGCTGATCGAGCGCGAGGGCGGTTACGTGAACCATCCCGCCGATCGTGGGGGTCCCACCTGCTTCGGCATCACCGAAGCGGTGGCCCGCGCCCACGGCTATCGCGGCGCAATGGCCGCTCTGCCGCGCAGCGAGGCGGAGGACATCTACCTGCGGCTCTACTGGAACCGGCCGCGCTTCGACGAGGTCGCCAAGCGCAGCGTTCGCATCGCCGCCGAGTTGTTCGACACCGGCGCCAACATGGGCCCGGCCGTCGCCGCCACCTTTCTCCAGCGCGCGCTCACGGCGCTGAACCGCAACGGCAAGGACTTCTGCGATCTGGTGCCCGACGGCCGGATCGGTCCGCGCACGCTGGCGGCGCTCGACGGATATCTGCGAACCCGCGGGCAGGGGCGCGGCGAGACCGTGCTGCTGCGCGCATTGGAAGCGCTCCAGGGCGAGCGTTACCTGCGCCTCGCGGAGAAGCGCCCCGCCAACGAAGCGTTCCTGTACGGCTGGCTCGCGAACCGCATCGGTGAACACTGAGCACCCAGACTAACCCGTCTAGGTGTCGCCTTTGTCCCCTTCCAGCACTGACCCAAGGACCCGACCATGCTGATCGACGCCATCATCGCCCCCGTCTCCAAGCTTCTGGACAAGCTCATCCCCGATCCGCAGGCGCGCGACCGGGCCAAGCTCGAGCTGCTCAAGCTGGAAGGCGATCAGGAAGCCGCCGCCATTGCGCAGCAGATGCAGGCGATCGTCGCCGAGGCCAGTTCGGCCGATCCCTGGACCAGCCGCGCGCGGCCAAGCTTCCTCTACGTCATGTATGTGCTGGTGCTATGGGCCATTCCCATGGGCCTGATCAGCGCCGCGGACCCGGCCAAGGCTACCGCCATCGCCAACGGCATGACCGCCTACCTGCGCGGCCTGCCCAACGAACTCTATACTCTCTTCGGCACCGGCTACCTCGGCTACACCGCGGCCCGCACCTGGGGGAAGGTCAAGGGCGCCGAGAAGTAGGCGCTCACGTCCAGTAAAGGATGCGGGCGGCGGGCAGGCGCCGCTCCACCTCCGTGAAAAACCAGCCCTTGAGTTCGGCCATGACTTCGGGCGGATAGACGAACTTGGTGGACCCGAACTTGGTTCGCTTCTCCGCCCGCAGCTCGGGCTCCATCTCCAGGTCGGAGCCCGGATACCAGCTGCGCAGGACCTCGCGGCTGCCGGGTGTGAAGCGGTGGGTGATGAGTTCGGCGGTGAGGTCGAGGTTCGCCACTCCGCCCAGCGCCGCTGCGGCCTGGTCAAGTAGGTCGCCATAAGCCTCCTGCCAGCCGGCCGCCGCAATGATCGGCGCAACCGTCAGCCCCACCGGGTAGCCGGCATCGGCCATCCGCCGCAGCGCCGCCAAGCGTTCGGCGACCCGGTCGGTCCCGCCCTCGAAGCGGGCATAGGCCGGCGGGTTGACCGACGCCCGCATCCGGGTCCGCCCGCCATGCTCAAGGCCCAGCATAGGCTCGACCGCAGCGAATTTGCTGGTAAAGCGCAGCTGCACCGGTGCGTCCCACTGGCCGAAGTGCTCGATCAACGCAGACAGCGACCCGGTCAGATGCTCCAGCGCGAGCGGGTCGGTGTAGCAGCTCGCCTCGAACGTGGTGCCCTCATGGCTGCGCGCTTTGGACCGCGACGTGATCCGCCCCTGGCCAAGATAGCCGGGCAGCACGGCCAGGATCTCGGGCAGGTTGGCATAAGCGCGCGTGATCGGCGGCCCGCCGAGTGAGCCCGCCAGGTAGCAATAGCTGCAGTGCGCCGGGCAGCCCTCAGCCAAGTCCACCCGCCAGTCGGCGCTCGGCGCGATCGGCTGCAGCTTCAGCTTGGACGAGGGTGCGGTGACGATCGCCAGCGTCCGCTTGGCCTCCGCATAAGCCTTCCGCTCGTCTTCCTGCTTAGGCAGCCGCACCTGGTTGCCGGACAGCTCGGTCACCTCGATCCCCAGCCCCGCGCAGCGCTCAGCCATTGCCCGCCCATGCGCCCACTCCCGCGCCGCCGCGGTGATCAGCACCCGCTTGGGCCGCCACAAGCGGGCCGTGCGGGCCGGGGAGGGTGCGAGGCTAGCCACGAAGTCAGTGAGCGAACCCCACGGCCCCTTGTTCCGTCCGCCCACCCTTGGTAGGGCCTCGCCGCAGCCGATCGGCCCAAGCCGCTTTAGCTCAGTTGGTAGAGCACCTCATTCGTAATGAGGGGGTCACAGGTTCGAGTCCTGTAAGCGGCACCATTCTCCGTCTTGCGAAGGGGCGGCATGAGCGAGCCCGGCATGATCGACAGCTTCGGACGGCGGATCAGCTACGTCCGCCTGTCCGTCACCGATCGCTGCGACCTCCGGTGCCGCTATTGCATGGCCGAACGCATGACGTTCCTGCCGCGCCGGGACATCCTGCGCCTGGAGGAGATCGTCGACTTGGTCAGCATCTTCATCGCACGCGGGGTCAAGCGGGTGCGGCTCACCGGTGGCGAGCCGCTGGTCCGGCGCGGCATCATGGACCTGGTTCGCACCCTTGGCAGCCGCATCGGCCATGGTCTCGACGAGCTCACCCTCACCACCAACGGCACTCAGCTGGAGAAGGTCGCCGAGGGTCTGCGTGAGGCCGGCATCAAGCGGATCAATGTCAGCCTGGACAGCCGCAATCCGCAGCGCTTCGCCCACATCACCCGCCGCGGCGCGCTCGCGCCTGTGCTGCGCGGAATCGCCACGGCCCAAGCCGCGGGCCTTCACGTCAAGATCAACATGGTGGCGCTCAAAGGCCTCAATGACGATGAAATCGCCGACATGCTGTTGTGGTGCGGCGCGCAGGGCCACGACCTGACGCTGATCGAAACCATGCCGCTGGGTGCCGTTGAGGACGACCGCACCGAGCATTACCTGCCGCTCGACGAAGTGAAACGGCAGTTGGAGCGCAGCTTCAGCCTGCGACCGAGCTTCCAGCGCACGGGTGGCCCGGCCCGCTACTGGGACGTCGAGGGCGTGGACGCCAAGCTCGGCCTGATCACGCCCCTCAGCCAGAATTTCTGCGCCGGCTGCAATCGCATCAGGGTTGCCGCCACCGGCACCGTCTATGGCTGCCTCGGCCATGACCAGAAGGTGGAATTGCGCGAATTGCTGCGGGAAGGGGGTAGGGAGCGGGTCAACGCCGCGCTGGACGAGCTGCTGGCCGGCAAGCCCGCAGGTCATAATTTCCACATCTCCGCCGCCGCACCTGCTGTCGGCCGCCACATGAGCGTCACGGGCGGTTGAGCACAGCGACGGCGGCCTTCGACGGCCAATGGGCGCTGGCTCTTTGCATGTTGATCTGCGCGGCGCTGTACAGCAGCGTCGGCCACGGCGGCGCCTCGGCCTACCTCGCCCTGCTGGCCCTGTTCGGCCTGCCGCCCGCAATCATGAAGCCGACCGCGCTGGTCCTGAACCTGATCGCCGCCGGCCTTGGCTCCGTCCGGTATGTCCATGCCGGCCAGTTCCGGTGGCGAACCCTGTGGCCGTTCCTCATCGGCGCCATTCCTTTCGCCTTTCTCGGTGGCTGGCTGAAGCTTCCGGGCGACACCTACAAGCTGCTGGTGGGCCTAATGTTGCTGCTGTCAGCGCTGCGCCTGCTGTGGCCGCGCGAGATCCGTGCGCTGCGGGAAACCAGGGACCCGCCGGTGTGGCTCGGCATCCTGCTCGGCTGCGGTATCGGCCTGCTGAGCGGTCTCACCGGCACGGGCGGCGGCATCTTTCTCTCGCCACTGCTCCTGTTCTTCGCCTGGTCCGCGCCCAAGCCGACCAGCGGCGTCGCCGCCGTGTTCATCCTGTGCAATTCGGCCGCGGGCCTGCTCGGCAATCTCGCTTCGGTGGGGGCGCTGCCGCCAAACCTTGAACTTTATGCCGGCGCGGTGCTCGCGGGCGCGCTGATCGGCACGACCCTCGGCATTCGCCTGCGCGCCCCGGTCATCCTGAAGTCTCTAGGGCTGGTGCTGGTCGTCGCCGGAACCAAGCTGCTCGGGCTCTACTAGGCGCAGAGCGGCCTTCCGCTTCAGAAGTCCAACACGTCCACGCTCGCGCCCGCTGGTACGGGCGCAGTGCTAATCGGTCGCCGGACCAGCAGCCCGGCCTTCGCCAGCACCTTCTGCGCGCTTGAGTCCTGGTGCGCGAACAGGCGCACGGCCCTCGCTTCGACATAGCCACGAGAGAAGGTCTCGCGCTCGCCCGTTGGCTCCAGCCCTTCGCCCAGCGGCATGGCCCGCCACGCCGCCGCCTCGGCCGGATCGCGGCCGGTAAGGCCACACAGCAAGCCCGCCAGGAACAGCCGCGCGGTGACCAGCGCGGAGGTCGGGTTTCCCGGCAGGCCGATCACCAGCTTGCCCAGGGCGCGCCCCAGCCACACGGGCTTGCCGGGCTTCATCGCGACCTTTGAGAAAATGAGCTCCAGACCAGCGAACGCGAACATCGCTTTGGCGTAGTCCTTCTCGCCGACCGACGCACCCCCGGTGACCACCACCAGGTCGGCCGCGTTCAGCGCTTCCGCCGCCGCCCGCTCCATCGTCCGCCGCTCGTCGGGCAGCCGCACTGCCGTCTCCAGCTGCCCACCCCATTCCTCTGCGAGCGCCGCCACAGCAACGCTGACGCTCTCGGGAATCCGGTTGGTGCTCCGCCGTGCCTGGCCCGGCTCGACCAGCTCGTCACCCGTGCTCAGCACGCGCAACAATGGCCGCCGCGCCACTCGCACGCACTCGATGTCCGCCGCCGCCGCTGCGACCAGTGCACGCGGGGTAAGCACCGTTCCGGCAGCAAGCAGTTCGTCACCCAGCGCGAAGTCCGACCCGGCCGGCCGGATGTGGCGAGCGCCGAACGGCGGTTCCGCGAACCGTGCGACTTCGCCCTCGCGCTCCACCACCTCCTGCACGATCACCCGCTCAGTCCCCGCCGGCACCGCCGCCCCGGTGAAGACGCGCACGCAGCTGGCCGGCGGCACGGCGCCCGCGAACGGCCGCCCGGCAAAACTGTCGCCCGCTATCCGCAGCGCCGCCGGCAGCGCCGCCACGTCGGCGTCGCGCACCGCATAGCCGTCCATCGTCGATACGGCCGCGCGCGGAGACTGCACCTGCGCCACCACCGGCTCCGCCAGCACCCGCCGATGCGCGGCGCGCAGCAGGATCTCTTCCGTCCCGAGCAGCTTGCCGGCCGCGCCCGCCAGCGCGAATGCCTCGTCGAACCCGATCATCGCTGCCAGTTGTCCGACTTGCCGCCCGACTTGCCGGTGACCTCGATCCCGCCGATCACCATGGTCCGATCAACCGCCTTGAGCATGTCGAATAGTGTCAGGCAGGCGACCGACACGGCTGTCAGCGCCTCCAACTCCACGCCCGTCACACCGACCGTTTTGACCTCGGCGCTGATCCAGAATCCCGGTAGGGACTCGTCGGCCGTGATCTGCACCGCCGCCTTGCTCAGCGGGAGGGGGTGGCACAGCGGGACGAGGTCGGCAGTGCGCTTGGCGGCCATGATCCCGGCCAGTTCGGCGGTCTGCACCACCGCGCCTTTGGGCGTCGTACCGGCCAGCACGGCCGCGAGCGTCTCTGGCTGGCAGGTCAGCTGTCCGACGGCCGTTGCCACCCGCTCCGTCGGCGTCTTTCCCGACACATCAATCATCCGCGCACGGCCGGCCGCATCCAGGTGCGTCAGCCTGCTCATGCGCAGATGTCCCGCAGGCGGGGGATCTGCCCCGCCAGCGAGCAGGGCCGGTAACGGCTGTCGAGTTCCAAACCTAGCACCAGGTCCCAGGCGTCGCGGCAGGCGCCGGTGGAGCCCGGCAGGCAGAAGATGAACGTGTCCTCGATCTGACCGGCGAAAGCCCTCGACTGGAGGGTGGAGACACCCACCGTGCCAAGGCTCGCTTGATGGAAGACGATCTTAAAACCCTCCATCTCCCGCCGGAGCAGCGGCTTCACCGCCTCTGGCGTGACGTCGCGCGGGGCAAAGCCGGTTCCGCCGGTGGAGAGGATCAGGTCCACGCCCGCGTCCGCGACCCACGCCTTCACCTGTGCGCGAATGGCGTCCACGTCGTCGGCGACGATCGCCTTGCCGGCCAATTCGTGGCCGGCGGCGGTCAGCCGCTCAATCAGCGTCGCGCCCGACGTGTCCTGCGCCTCCGTGCGGGTGTCAGACACGGTCAGTACGGCGATCCGCAAGGGGTGGAGAGGCAGGCTTCCGTCGATTCGTCCGGGCAAAGCTCAACTCCAACGTGCGCGCTCGCGATGGTCGTCGTCGGTCGGCTCGACCCAAGTCGAGCCGTCCGCCCCATCTTCACGCTTCCAGAACAGGGCCTCGGTCTTAAGGCGATCCATCAGGTAATCGGCCGCTTCAAACGCAGCGCGGCGATGCGCGGCGGCTGCCGCCACCCACACGATTGCCTCGCCGGGAGCAATCGCGCCGGCCCGATGAATGAGGTCAATCCCTGCGACGTTGAACCGTTCGGCGCCGGCGGCGGCGATCTCATCCAGCGAGCGCTGGGTCAGCCGCGCGTGGTGCTGCAGGAACAACGTCTCCACCGCCAGTCCATTCCGGTTTGCGCCTCGGGCCAAGCCGGTGAACGTCACGACCGCTCCGGTGCCCGCGTCGATCTGCTTGGCGAAGGCGGCGAGCGCCGCAGCCGGGTCGAACGGCTCCAGGCAGAGGCGCGCCCGCCACATGGCTCAGCCGCCGGACACCGGCGGGAAGAACTCGACCGTCCCGCCCGCGCCCACCAGATGGTCTTCGCCGGCGATGACGTCGTGCACGCACGCGCGCACCCGCTGGCTCAGGATCTCCGCTCGCGCAAGTGGGTGGCGGTCGGCAATTGCGGCGCGCAGCTGACCGATCGAGCAGTCGGCCATGTCCAGCTTCATCTGCTCGCCCAGCAGATCAGCCAGTCTGCCATAGAAACGCACGTTCATCTGCAAGCCCTCGTATTCAAAGGCGCTGGTCACCCGTTCCACCGGCCGGTCAACAAGGGACTTAGCCGCACTGGGCTGCGAAGAGGTATGGTCCTGAAGCGTTCGCCCTGACTTCATCCGCCGTCACGCGCCAGCATCTCCTCGACCCGTGCGGCAAGGGCTTGCAAGGTGAAAGGCTTGGACAGCAGTGCGACGCCGTCCTCGATCCGGCCGCCGCTGGTGATGACCTCGCCAGGGTAGCCAGACATGTGGAGCACCTTGACTTCGGGATTGAGGCGGATCGCCTGCTGGACCAGTTCGCGGCCGGTCATGCCCGGCATGACCACGTCCGTCAGCAGCAAGTCGACCTGCCCGCCGCGCTCGCCGAGCACGGTCAGCGCCTCCGCGCCGCCGCTGGCCTGGAGCACTTCATAGCCAAGATCGCGCAGGCCTTCGGATGCGAACAGGCGAACGTCGTCATCGTCCTCGACCACGAGGATGGTGCCGGACCGGCGGCTCGCTGCAACGTCGCGGGCCAGCATGTTTGCCGCGCTCTGCACCGCGTGAAGCGAGCGCGGCAGCAGCAGCTCCATGCTGGTTCCCGCGCCCGGCAAGGAACTGATCCGCACGTCACCGCCCGACTGCCGAACGAAGCCGAACACCATGGACAGGCCGAGCCCGGTGCCCTTGCCGACCTCCTTGGTCGTGAAGAAGGGGTCGAACGCCCGCTCGATCACCTCCGCCGGCATCCCGCAGCCGGTATCGGACACGACCAGGCGAACATAATCACCGGATGCCAGCGACCCCGTCTCCTCGGCTTCCTGGAGGCTGACGTTCTCGGCCTGAATGAGCAACGTTCCCCGGTGATCCATCGCGTCGCGGGCGTTGACCGCCATGTTGAGGATGGCGCTTTCGAGCTGGTTCGCGTCCGCTTCGATGGTCCAGAGGTCCGCCTGGAAATCGGTCCTGAGTTCGATCTGCTCGCCGATGGAGCGGTTCAGCAGATCGAACATGCCTTGCACCAGGCGCGCCACGTCCAAGGCTGTCGGCTCCAGTGGCTGCCGCCGGGAAAAGGCCAGCAGGCGTTGCGTCAGCGAGGCGGCTCGCTCCGAGCTCTTGAGGGCATTGGCAAGCGCCCGCTCGACCCGCTCGTCGCTGGCGGCACCCAACCTGCGCCGAGCCATGTCGACGTTCCCAATGATCACGGTCAGGAGATTGTTGAAGTCGTGCGCGATGCCACCGGTCAGCTGGCCGATCGCTTCCATCTTCTGTGCCTGGCGGAGCCGTTCCTCGACGCGCTGGCGGCTCTGGATCTCTTCCTGCACCCGGCTTTCGAGGTTGCGGTTGAGTTCGTTCAGCTGCTGCTGCGTCTGCTTCAGGTCCGAGATGTCGAAGATCACGCCGATCTGCCGCGCAGCGCCTTCTGCTTCGGGCAGGAGCTCGCCCCGCCGCGCGATCCAGCGCAGTTCCCCCGTGTCCGCACGGCGGATGGCGTACTCGTGGCTTCCGAGGGTGCGCACCGGCCTGCTTTCGAGCAATGGCCGGCTGCCGTCGACCACCAAGGCATTGATCGTGGCGATCGGGACCACCGGCGAAGGATCCAGCCCCAGCAGCTGGCAGAACTGCTCGGACACGGTCGCGGTCGGAAAGCCCTGGACATATTCGAACGTTCCCACCCCACCCGCGGTCTGGGCGATGCGCAGCCGTTCCTCGACCCGCTGCCGGGCCGTGATGTCGACGAGAATGCCGGAAAATCGCTCGGGCTGTTCATGCTCCCCGAATGAACAGCGGCCATGCGCCTCGACCCAGCGCAGGCTGCCGTCCGGGGCAATCATCCGATAGCTTTTGAAGAAAACCTCGGCGCCATGCAGCATGCCCGACACCGCAACCCGGATGCGCGGTGCGTCATCGGGGTGGATTGCCGAGAAGAAGTCCTTCGCTGGCAGCCCCTTGGCCGCGTCCAGCGCTGTAATGCCCTGAAAGTTGGCCAGCCGCGCATCGAAGTAGACCCGGCGGTTGAGGATGTCCCAGTCCCAGCTGCCGACCGCTCCAGCCGCGGCCAGCGAGATACTGAGCCGCTCCTCCAGCTCCTTCAGCCGTTCGGCATTGGGCTCTCCCGGCGGAAGCGTTGATTGCAGGTTCATCGCGCCGCCCCGTTCGGCGAAGAACAAGCGCGGCTCACCTCAGAACTCTCCGTCCATGGTCTCGGCGATGAACCCGCCAAGCAACTCCTTAAGGGCAAGCAGCGACGACATGTTCATCATCATCGCGATATAGCCCCTGAGGTCGCGTTCGCGGACCGAAAAGGTGATGTACAGGAACAGGACGAGCCCGGCATCAGCGTCGTCGTCCTGCTGCTGGTTGAGCAGGTCCGTCCCGTCACCCCTGACTACCTGCGGGATCGACATGGTGAGCGGCCGCTTGAGCATGTTCGCCATGGTCGCGAGGCAGTTATTCAGGATGACATTGCCGGTCTCGGCCAATGCCTCATGTTCCATCTCCGCGACTTCCGAATCGGGCATTTCCGGCCCGATCACCGCCCGTACCAGTTCCAGGCTGCGGGCCTGGGGAAAGATCAGCAACGCGCCCCCTGAAAACGCTCCGGTGAAGTTCTGCTTCACGGCCACCAGCTTGTCGCCACTCTGCTGCACCAGCAGGGCGGCGGCCCGCTTGCGGCTGAGCACCTCGACGCTGGGCACGGACAGCAGCACATGTTCGCCAACCATCTTGCGTAAGGACAGGGCAGCCCTGCTCACGCCGATGTTGACGACCTCCGTCAGCGCGTCCTGCTCGAGTTCGGATAGCTCGATCTCATCCACACTGCTCATTCCGCCGCCCGCAATCGCAGCGCGGCCCCCGACAGAAAGCCTTGAAGACCTTCGGCCGTCAGTGGCTTGGCGACGAAGGAAGCGTTGATCGCGCGCGCCTGGGCGATGATCTCGTCCTGGATGTTGGCGGTGATAATCGCGATCGGCATGGCTGGGTGAGTGCCGCGAAGCTCGGTCGCAAGGGAGAGGCCGTCCCGCTCCGTCATGTTGAAGTCGATCAGCGCCACGTCGATCCGCTCGCGGCCCACGATCTCCATCGCTTCCGCGGCGCTGCCGGCTTCGACCTTGGTCCAGTCCGGCTGAAGCGCGCGCAGCGCCTTGCCCGCGTTGATCCGCGCAAGCTTGCTGTCATCCACCACAAGGACGTTTACGCTCACGATACCCCCACGAACAACAGGACTAACCCCAGCCGGGTAAGCACCCATACACCAGCATCAATGCGGCAACGCAACATTTCGCCTTTAAATGGCGGTTCTTGCAGGCGGACCTTCGCTTCTGTCGAGAAGCTGACACAACCAGTCCGGAAGCATCGGAGCACCGCCCGGCGCCAGGCTGGCACCCGAGCCCCATATGATCTGCACCAACGCCGTATGCAAATGCTCGCAGCGGGTGAGGTCAAGCGGCCGTGCTTGCTGAAGGAGGAGCTGCAACAGCGCCTCGGCGTCCTCCGCCCCGCACTGGCCAACGAGCCGAATGACGTCCGGTTCTGCGCGGATCGTCATCCGATCACCTCCGACAGGTTGAGGATGAACAGCACGCTGCCGTCGTTCATCAGGGTGGTGCCGGACACCAGCGGGACCGACGAGAGCAGTCCGGTCATCGGCCGGAGGATCACCTCAGACCGGCTGGAGAAGTCGTCCACGACGAGGCCGACGAGGCCGACCGGGCTGCCGACGACCAGCACCCGTCGGTCGCCTTCGCACCTGTCCGCCTGCAGCCCGAGCAAGTCGGCCAAGGCAAGCAACGGGATGGTGGTATCGCGCAGCACGAACGCCTGGCCGGTGCCGACCGGCCGGATCGCCGCGGCCGGAATGCGGGCAGTCTGGACCACCGCTTCGACCGGCACCGCGAAGCGTTCGCCGGCGACCGTGATGGTGAGGACCGAGGTGAGCGCCGCAGTCGCGGGCAGATGAATAGTCACGGTGGTGCCCTCACCCGGCCGGCTGGCGAGAACCGTGCGCCCACCGAGCCGCTCGACCGCTGCCTTGACCGCGTCCATTCCGACACCGCGCCCGGACAGGTCCGTCACTTCGGCGGCCGACGAGAAGCCGGGCGCGAACACCAATTGCACGGCCTCTTCATCGCTCAGCTCCGCGGCCCTTTCGGCGCCATGCAGCCCCCGCTGGACGGCAAGCCGGCGCATAACCGCCGGGTCGATGCCCTTGCCGTCGTCCGCCAGCTCGACGACCAGCTCGCTGCCGACCGACCCGGCCGACAGCCGGATCGTGCCGCGTGGCGACTTGCCTTGCGCCGCGCGGGTTTCCGGCGGCTCGATGCCATGATCCAGCGCATTTCGCGCTAGGTGCAGCAGCGGGTCGAACAGGGCATCGGCGATGGCCTTGTCGACCGTGGTGTCCAGGCCTTGCTGCTCCAGCTCGACCTCCCGGCCAAGCCTGGACGCGGTGTCGCGCACCAACCGCGCGACACGGCGGAACACCCGGTCGACCGGGACCAGCCGCATGGCCATCACGGTCCGGTGCATGTTTCGCAGCACCCGGTCCATGGCCGCACCGGACGTCCGCAACTCGCCGTCGAGCCCGCCGTCAAGCGACGCCCCAGCCACGGCGCCGAACTGGTTGCGCGCGACCAGCAGCTCGCCGATGAGGTCGAGCAGCCGATCGACCTGCCCGGCGTCGACCCGGATGGTCGGGTCGGCCGCGACCGCAGTGGGAGCGGCTTGCCCGCGTGAAGCGGCTGCGGGCTGCACCGCGGCCAACTCAACCTGGTCCGGGATGAGTCGAAACACCGGCGAGACGTCGCCCAGCTCAGCCGAGCTCAGCGCCTGGATCGACAACAGGCAGCGATAGGGGTCCAGCTGCTCGAGGGCGGGCCATGGCTCCCGCGCTTCGACCCGCACCGCCACCAGCTGCGGAATGGCGGCGACCAGCGCGAGCGGGTCGTCGCCTGCGAAGAAACAATCCTCGCGCGGCAGGTAGCGGATGGCGGTTAGGCGCCGGCCGGCCGCACCAGCCGTCGCGATTGCCGCGCGTTCCTCCTCGACCAACTCCGTCGCCCACCGGGAGTCGACAGGCGATGGGGCAGGCTCCTTCGCGGCATCGGATCTCGCACCCCGCAGCCGAGCGCCGATCTCCGCGCCGACCGCTGCGGCATCGCCGGGCAGCTCGCCGGCCGCGGCGACCTCGTCCATCCAGCGATCGCACTGATCGATGCACGCCACCAGCGCTCGCGCTCGCTCCGGATCGACCGCAGCGCCGGCTGATCTGGCCGTGCCCAGCAGGTCCTCAGCGGCATGAAGCATCGCTTCCATCGGCCGCAGCCCGACAATGGCGGCCGAACCCTTGAGCGTGTGAACCGCGCGGAACGCACTGTCGATCACCGGCCCGGTGCTGCCGTTCCTGACCAGGGCCGCGCAGTCGTCGCCGGCCTGTGCCACCAGGTCGCGCCCTTCAATCAAGAATTGCTCGAGCAGCTCATCCATCAGCAGCGCCGGTAGGTGATGGCGTCAGGGAAGCGGCACAGTTGGAACTGATCGGAAATCCGGCTCATGCTCTCCGTATGGCCGAGGCAGAGGTAGCCGCCGGGCGCAAGCGCCCCGTGCAGATGGTTGGCGGCCACCTTGCGGGATTCCTCGTCGAAATAGATCAGCAGGTTGCGGCAGAAGATGACGTCGAACTGGCCCAGGGCCGCCATCGACGCCCCATCCGCCAGGTTGCAGGGCACGAAGCGCACCGATTCCTTGAGGTCGGTAATGATCTCGCGCGTGCCGTCCCGCTCGGGCTCAAAATATCCGTCCAGCACCTCCGCGGGAAGCTTGGACAGCGCGCGCGGACCATACCGCCCGGCCTGGGCCGCGGCGATCGCGTCGGTGTCGATGTCGGAGCCCACGATCTCGACATGGTAGACGTCGACCATGGCCCAATTCTCCAGCAGCCACAGCGCGATCGAATAGGGTTCCTCCCCGGTCGAACAGGGCATGGACCAGATGCGCACCAGGTCACCTGGCCGACGGCCGCGCACCACATCGGGCAACAGCGAACGGCTGAGACACCGAAGCTGGTGCTCCTCGCGATAGAAGTAGGTTTCATTGACGGTGAAGCTGTTGATCAGGCGCTGCGCCTCCGCCGCGTCCAGCCGGAGCAAGCTTTGGTATTCGGCGAAGTCGCGGACGCCGGTCGCCGCCATCCGCTCCGCCACCCGTCGCTCGGCATAGTAGCGCTTCTTCTTTTCGAACCGCATACCCGTCCGGCGATAAACGAACTCGGTCAGCCGGCTGAGCTCGTCCTTGCTGAGGAGGTGCTCCTCCGAGATCATGCGAGCGCCTCGACCAGCAGGCCGGCGATCTGGTCGACCGGCGCCACCGTGCTGGCTCCACCAAGCTTCACCAGCTCGCCTGGCATGCCCCAGACGACGGCGCTTTTCTCGGACTCGGCGATGGTGCGGCCGCCGCCAGCCTTGATTTCAGCCATCGCCGCGGCACCGTCATTGCCCATGCCCGTCATCAGCACACCAACCAACTGCTCTGGCGGCACCACGCCCAGCGCACTGCGCACCAGCCGGTCGGCGCTCGGGTGCCACGGGTAATTCGGGTCGGCCGGCGCGGCGCTGGCGACCAGGGTTCCGCCCCGGCGGCGCAGCACCATGTCGGCCTCACCCCGCGCGATGTAGACGGTTCCGGCCTCCACCACCGTTGGCGCGGACAGCTCCGCGATGTGCAGCGCGCACAGCTTGTCGAGCCGCGTCGCCAAGGCCGAGGTGAAGAAGGCCGGCATGTGCTGGGCCACAAGAATGGGCCACGGAAACGAGGCGGGCAGGCCGGTCAGCAGCACCTCCAGGGCGCGGGGTCCACCGGTCGAGGTGCCGACGAGGACCAGCCCCGGCGCGTCGCTCGCCGCCACGGGCGCAAGCTTCGCCCCCGCGACGGACTCAGCACGCCGCCGGGTCGTCCGCCCGACGCCCCGGCTCCGCGCCCGGACCCGCTCGGCCAGCCGGCTGCTCGCCTTGACCCGCGCCTGGGCCGCGGTCCGCACCTTGTCGATCAGCAGCGGTCTCAGCGCGTCGATCTCGAGCGACACTGCGCCGTCCGGCTTGGGCATGAAGTCCACCGCGCCCAGTTCCAGCGCTGTCATCGTCTCCGCCGCGCCCTCGGCCGTGCGCCCAGACACCATGACCACCGGGCAGGGCCGCTCGATCATGATCCGGTTGAGGCACGCGATCCCGTCGAGCGCCGGCATGTGCACATCGAGCGTGATCACGTCCGGGTGAAAGCTGTGCAGCTTGGCCAGCGCCTCCACCCCGTCTCGCGCGACCTCCACCTCGAAGTCCGCTTCAGCGGTGAAGATGCCGCTCAGCAGGCGGCGCATGAGCGGGGAATCGTCAACGATCAGGAGGCGGGTCATGCCGGTGCCGACCGGTCCTCGCGCATCGCCGTCACCATGTCCCGCTCCGCCTTGTCGAGCAGCTCGTGCGGGTCGATCAGGAAGATCATGCCGCCTCCTTCCACCATGCCGATGCGGTGGATGGCGGCGCTGTCCTGCGCCACGAGTCCGGGGCTGTCCTGAAGGTCGCTGTCGGCCAGCCGGACGATGCCCGAGACCGCGTCGACTACAAAACCAGCGCTATCTTCGCCAATGCGGACCACGACGACCCGCCGCCGCGAAGACGGTGATTCCGCCAGGTCGAAACGCCTGGCTTGGTCGATCACCGGGATCACTCGCCCGCGCAGGTCCATGACGCCGTCGATGAACGGCGGCGCCTTGGGCAGGCGCGAAAGGCGCTCAGGGACGCGCGCGACTTCCTCCACGCTGGCTAGCGGCAGGCCGTAGCTGTTCTCGCCCAGCGTGAACACCAGCAGCTGTTCCGTCCCGGCCACCTCAGCCTCCTCTTCCTGGGTACCCTGCGCCATCGCTGCCTCGCGCAGCCGCTCGGCAAGGCCGTCGCGCAGCAGGTGGTCGGTCGACAGCACGGAGATCAGCCGCTGGCCGCCCTCCAGCCGGCAGACCGATTGAACCTGCGCTTCCTGGTTGCCGCGGGTGAGAACGAGGGGCACCGGATCGATCGCGGCCGCCGGTACGCGCACGATCCCGCGGACATGCTCGACCACCAGGCCGACCTCCGTCCCGCCGAGCTCAGCGACGATCGCCCGCTGCTCGCCCGCCGCATGGCTCTCCAGCCCGAGCAGCACGGCAAGGTTGACCAGCGGCAACAGCCGCCCGCGCAGCGCCATTACGCCGCGCATGGCACCGTCCGTCCGCGGAAGCTCGGCCACGTCCGGCGGCAGCGTCACCACCTCCGCCACACTGGTGAGCGGAAGGCCGAACTCCTGGCCGCCCACGTCAAAGGTGAGCAGCTTCTCCTCCGCCTCCAGGATCGCCGGAAGGGCTGGCGCGGCCTTGTGCACGGTCGCTTCCGCTCTGCCGACCGACGACAACTGCCCGAACCCGGACTCGAGCAGCGCTGGCAAGTCCACCATCCTACCCGGCTGCTCGGGACTTCCGATGCGCCCCTGCGGCACCATGGCCGACACCCGATCGACCAGCAGGCCGACCGGACCGTCATGCTCGACCACGATCACCCGCTGTTCGGAACTTCGGGCAGTTCCGTCCTGCGCCAGCAGCTGCGACAAGGCGACTACGGGGATCACCCGCCCGCGAAGGCCCACCACTCCGGCCAATGCCGACGGCGCGAGGGGAGGGCGCACCAGTCGGGGCTGGCGTAGCACTTCCGTGACCCGGTCAGCCGCGATCGCCAGCCGTTCCGTCCCGACGTCAAACGTCAGGGCCGAGCCAGAGCGCTCGTCACCCTCCACGGGTCAGGCCCCGGCCTTCTGCAGCTCGGCCGCGATGGTCGCGATTTCCTCGATCGCGGCGGCAAGGTCCTCGGCGCCCCGTGCCTGCTGGCCGGCAGCCGCCGCCGCCTGGGCTGCGGCACTCGAGGCCTGCTCGGCGACCGTAGCAATCTGCTCGGCGCCCTGCGCGACCTGGGCCGAGGCCGACAGGATGAGCTCGGTCCCGCTCACCACCCGGGCGCTGCCGCTGGCCAGTGCAGCAACCCGCCCACCGAGGCCCGCCAATTGCTCCACGATGCGGATGTTGCGTGCGCTCTCGACCTCGCTGACCCCGGCGATCTGGTCCAGGTCGCGGCGCAGGTCGGCGATCTGCTCGCGCATGCCGTCGATCACGTCACGGATCTCCTCGGTCCCGCCCGCTGACTCCCGCGCGAGCTTGCGGATGTCGTCGGAGACGAGTGCGAAACCGCGTCCCGCATCACCGGCCCGAGCCGCTTCTACCGATCCGCTGACCGCCAGCATGTTGGTCTGCACCGCGATCAGCGATACCCCGTCGACCAGCTTGCTCAGCCTGCGGCAGGCGCCTTCCAGCTCCTTGACGAGGGTTGCGACCGCGCGGGTCTCGTGCAGTGCGTCGTTCGTGCCGTCGACCAGCCCGCGCACCGTCATTTCGCTGTCGCCAAGGAGCGCGGCGATCGCCTCTGTCTGGGCCAGGGCGGCGGCCGCCCGCTCGCGGGTCTGTTCGGCGGAGCGGGAGATCTCGGTCAGTGCGCTCGTCGACTCCTGCGTGGCGGACGCCTGGATCTCCGTGCCGCGCCCGATCTGTTCGATGGCGGCCATGATCTGCGTCGCCGCGCCGGACAGTTCCTGCACGGTCGCCGACAGCTCCTCGGCCGAGGATGCAACCTCCTCGACGACGGCGCCGGCCGTGCCGCCGCCACTGTGGATTTGAGCGGCCAGTTCCGCCAGGACATGCGCTGCCTGCTGGCTCTGCTCCAGCGAAGAGGATTGCTGGTCGATGGCCTGCAGCGCCTGGCCGGCGCCCGCCGCCTGTTCCTCTGCCGCGCCCGCAATCTGCTCGGCCGCGCGCTGTGCTTCGCGGGAGGCAGCCTCGGCCTCGACCGCCGACAACAGGATGTCCCGAGCACCGTCAGCGATGTCGCCCATGTCCTCGCGCAGTTGCAGCAGCCGTTCGGTGATCGCGCCCGCCGTCGCAACCTGCTGCGTGGCCGTCTGCGCCGCCTGACGGATCCGGGCGGCGATGCCTTGCACGCTGTTCCGGATCGCTTCCGCTGACGAATCGATCTCTCCGGCGCTCCGTTCCGAGTTTTCGGCCAGTGCGCGCACCTCGTCCGCCACGACGGAGAAGCCGCGGCCGTCGTCACCCGCCCGTGCCGCCTCGATCGCCGCGTTCAAGGCGAGGAGGTTGGTTTCCTCCGACATGTCGCCGACCGTTCGGGCAATCTGGCGGATCGCGCCGACTTGCTGCTCCAGCCGCTCGGCGTAACTCACCGACACCAGCTGGCGGGCGGAATTGGCCTCGATGGCGGCGACCGAGGCTGCGATGGCGGCCGAGCTCTCCACCACGGCCGTCTGCAGCAATATGGCGTCCTTCTGTGCCGCCTCGGCTTCGGTGCGGGCGTCGCCAAATGCGTGGCCAAGCTGCTGGATGGCCGCCAGCGACTCCTGGGCTGCTCCAGCGGCTTCCTCGCTCCCGGCGGCGATCTGCTCCATCGCCTGCCGCAACTGGTTGGCCGACGCCGACGCCTCCGTCAGGCCGCTGGCAAGCTCCTCGGTTGCGGCGCCGATCTGCTCGACCGCGCGCTCCTCTCGGTTGGCGTCCGGCGCCAGCGGCTGGCGGGCGCGCAGAGAAGGGGAGGCGGTTGGTGCTGCGGGCACCTGCGCCACCGCCGGGGTGCGGCGCCCCTTGCGTCCAACATCCGAAGTCTTGACCAACGGCACACGTCTCTCCCCCGCAACTGTTGCGCCACCGTAGCTGTCGCAGTTGAACAATCCAATGGCAGGGACGAGCAGGGCGCCCGGGCACGGCTGCCGATCGGGCTCGAGCGGGCCACCGATCAACTGCCCTTGCCAGCTAACAGCGCAGCGGGAACAAGTCGTTGCCCCTCGAGGAGACGCTTCATGCACTTCGGCGACTACCAGAACAGCATCTACATGGGGGGCCTCGCCGGCGTCATGCCCAGGTGGCCCGTCGACTTCGCCAACCTGAAGGCGCGGGCGGAAGAAGCCATGTCTCCGTCCGTGCTGAGCTACGTCCAGGGTGGCTGCGGCGACGAGTGGACCCAGGACGTGAACGCTTCCGCCTTCCGCAACTGGGGCATGATCCCGCGCATGATGGTGGACTGCAGCGTCCGCGACCTGTCAATCGACCTGTTCGGGCTCAAGCTGCCGACGCCCGTCTTCATGGCGCCGATCGGCGTCAACGGCATCTGCACGGAGGACGGCCATGGCGATCTCGCCGCGGCGCAGGCTTCGGCCCGGACGGGCGTGCCGTTCTGTGCCTCCACCTTGTCCAACGATCCGATCGAGGAGGTCGCGGCGGCGCAGGGCGACACGCCTGGCTTTTTCCAGCTCTACACGCCCAACGACGAGGCGCTCGCCGCCAGCCTCGTCGGTCGCGCCGAGCGGGCCGGCTACAAGGCGCTGGTGGTCACGCTCGACACCTGGGTGACCGGCTGGCGGCCGCGCGACCTCAACACGGCCAACTTCCCGCAGCTACGCGGCGCCGTGCTCCAGAACTACTTCAGCGATCCGGTCTTCCGCGCCCGCCTGGCCGTGCCGCCGGAGGAGAACCCGCAGGCCGCCATCCTCGAGTGGGTAGGCGTGTTCGGCAAGGTGCTGAGCTGGGATGACCTGCCCTGGCTGCGCAGCCTGACAGCCATGCCGCTGGTCCTGAAGGGCATCTGTCACCCCGACGACGCCCGCCGCGCCGTCGATCTCGGCGTGGACGCCATCTACTGCTCCAACCATGGCGGGCGGCAGGCGAACGGCGGCATTGCTGCGATCGACCTCCTGGCGGAGGTGGTGGCGGCTGCGGGCAGCACACCGGTGCTGTTCGATTCCGGCGTCCGCTCGGGCAGCGACGTGATCAAGGCACTCGCGCTGGGCGCGGCGGCGGTCGGAATCGGCCGGCCCTATGCCTACGGCCTGGCGCTGGGTGGTGCGGACGGCGCCGAGCACGTCCTTCGCTCCATCCTAGCTGAGGCCGACCTGCTGATGGCCGTCAACGGTTATCCGAGCGTCAGTACCGTGCGCGAAGCCGGCGCCCTCCGACAGTCACTTTAGGCTGCGCGACCAGCCCATTCCCGGTTGATGCCCAGCGCTGCAAGGGTGCAGACCACGCCCGACAGCAGGTAAAGCCCGACCGCCCATAGCCCGACCTTGCTCGCCAGGAACAGCGCGACCAGCGGGGCGAAGCCGGCACCGATGAACCAGGCGGAATTCGAGACGATCGCCGCGCCCGTATAGCGATAGTGGGTCGGAAAATTGCTGTTCACCGCCCCGGACGATTGGCCGAAGGACAGGCCGAGCAGGATGAACCCGCTCACCATGTACACCGCTTCGCCGAGCTGCCCGGCGCCCAGCAACTGCGGGGCGAACCCGCTGTAGGCGCCGATCAGGACCGCCGACACGCCCAGCACTGCGCGCCGCCCGACCCGGTCGGCGATGAAGCCGGATGCCAGGATCGCGAGAACGCAGATGCCGGCGCCGAACGCCTCCAGGATCAGGAAGCGGACCGGGTCGGCTTCGGCATAGAGCTGGACCCAGGACAGGGGAAAGACTGCCACGAGGTGAAACAGGGCGAAGCTGGCCAGCGGAGCAAAGGCGCCGAGCAGGATCGTCCGCCACTGGCTGAACAGGGTCTCGAACGGCGGCGATGGCTGCAGGTCGCGGGTCTCGAACAGGCGCTCGAACTCGGGGGTGGCAACCAGCCGTAGCCGCGCAAACAAGGCCACCACGTTGATCGCCAGCGCCACAAAGAAGGGATAGCGCCAGCCCCAGCTGAGGAAGTCGGCCGGCGTCAGCAAGGCCGAGAAGTAAGCGAACAGGCCGCTGGCCACCATCAAGCCCAGCGGCGCGCCGAGCTGCGGGATCATGCCGTACCAGCCGCGATATTCCTTGGGCGCATTAAGCGCGAGCAGGGAGGGCAGGCCGTCCCACGATCCGCCGAGCGCGATACCCTGGCACAGGCGGAAGAAACCAAGCAGCCAGATGCTGATCGCGCCGACCTGCGCGTAGCTCGGCAACAGGGCGATCGCCATGGTCGATCCGCCCAGCAGGAAAAGGGCGATGGTCAGCTTCACGCCGCGCCCATGGTGCTGGTCGATCCAAGTGAACAGCAGCGTCCCGAGCGGCCGGCCGATGAACGCCAGGCTGAACAGCGCGAAGGAATATAGCGTGCCGGTCAGCGGGTCGGCGAAGGGGAAGATATAACTTGGGAACACCAGCACTGACGCGATGGCGTAGACGAAGAAGTCGAAGAACTCGCCGGTGCGGCCGATGATCACGCCGATGGCGATCTCACCCGGACGGATCTCACCATCCTTGGCGTGCACCACTCGGGCGTCGCGTTCGAGCGGCGTGGAACTGGAGGCGGGGGCAGAGGAGTTCATGGCTTCAACAGATCCTGCCTGGGGCTGGGATGCTCGCGAGTCCTGACGGACGCAAGGGAATGGGCGCCACATCGCATGTCCCGCTCAACGAGGGGATTGGACAAAATGTCCAATGTTGCACCGCACGCAAGCGCCTACATGGGCCGCATGCTGCAGCCACTGACCAAGGCGGCCACCCGGATGCGGGCGGGCCTGCTCTGCTCCCTTCCGCTGATCCTGTCGGCCTGCGACCGCGCGGTGCTGAACCCGGCCGGTCAGGTGGCGCGGCAGCAGCGCGACATCATCGCCATCTCCACCGGCCTTATGCTACTGATCATCGTTCCGGTCATGATCCTGACCGTGATCTTCGCGTGGCGCTACCGCAAGGGGAAGGGCGGCACCTACGATCCCAATTTTGACCACTCCACCGCTTTGGAGCTGGTGATCTGGTCGGCCCCGCTGCTGATCATCATCATCCTGGGTGCGCTGACCTGGTCAAGCACCCACCTGCTCGACCCGTTTCGCCCGCTCGACCGGCCGGCCGTGGCGCAGGACGCCGACGCCCCGCGTGAGAACATGCTGCGGGTGCAGGTCGTGTCGATGGACTGGAAGTGGCTGTTCATCTACCCCGACCAGGGTATCGCCACGGTCAATGAGCTGGTGCTTCCAGTCGGCCGCCAGGTGCGCTTCGACATCACCTCCACCAACATGATGAGCACCTTCTACGCGCCGACGATGGCCGGCATGATCTACGCCATGCCAGGCATGCAGAGCACACTGCACGCGGTGCTCGACAAGCCGGTGACCGCCGAGGGGCTGTCCGGCATGTACACCGGCGCCGGTTTCGCCGACCAGCGCTTCAAGCTCTACGGCGTGCCGACCGCCCGCTTCGACCAGTGGGTAGCCGAGGCCAAGGGCTCCGGTCGGGCACTCGACCTGCCGACCTACATGGCGCTGGTGAAGCCCAGCGAGAAGGTGCCGGTAATGCACTTTGCCGCCGTTCAGCCCGACCTCTTCCGCCGCGTCATGGAGCGCTGCGTCGAGCCGGGTAAGCCTTGCATGAGCGACGTCATGCGCCACGACATGGGCCGGGGCGGTGGAAACCCGCACGACGTCCGCCCAGGTGCCGGCATGACGCCGGGCCGTGGCTCGGCTCCGCTGCACGGCGACAAGCCGGAGGGTGCGATCTTCAAGTCGCCGGAAGAGAAGGGCTCGGGCGAGCACTTCACCAAGCCGACCCACCCCAACCAGGCGCGCGGCGTGACCAAGCCGGGCGACGCCACCAACCGCAACATGACTGAGCTCAGCCCCTGGCGCTCGCCGCTCGACGCGGCCGCGGCCCGGGCCTGATCGGAGCCGTTCCCGTGACCATCGAACACATTGCCAAGATCATCTTCGGCCGGCTCACCTTGGAGTCGTTCCCGATTCACGAGCCGATCCTGCTCGGCACCTTCGCTGTGGTGGCCCTGGGCGGCCTCGGCGTCGTGGGCGCCATTACCAAGTTCAAGCTATGGGGCTGGCTGTGGCGCGAGTGGTTCACCACCGTGGACCACAAGAAAATCGGCATCATGTACATCATCCTCGGCACGATCATGTTGCTGAGGGGCTTTGCCGACGCGTTGATGATGCGGGCGCAGCAGGCGATTGCGTTCGGCAACGAGGGCTATCTGCCCGCGCACCACTTCGACCAGGTGTTCACCGCCCACGGCACCATCATGATCTTCTTCGTGGCGATCCCGTTGGTGTCCGGCATCATCAACTTCGTCATGCCGCTGCAGATCGGCGCGCGCGACGTCGCCTTTCCTTATCTTAATTCGCTGAGCTTCTGGCTGACCGCGGCCGGCGCGGCGCTGGTGATGGCGTCCCTGTTCATCGGTGAGTTCTCGACCGCCGGCTGGCTCAACTACGTGCCGGTCTCCAACCTCCAGAACTCGCCCGGCGTCGGGCCCGACTATTACCTGTGGGCGCTGCAGATAGCGGGCGTCGGGACAAGTCTGTCCGCCATCAACATGGTGACCACCATCATCAAGATGCGGGCGCCCGGCATGACCATGATGAAGATGCCGGTGTTCTGCTGGACCGCGCTGTGCAGCCAGGTGCTGGCGGTCGCGATTTTCCCGATCCTCACCGCCGCCTTCGCCATGCTGATGCTGGACCGCTATCTCGGCTTCAACTTCTTCACCAATGACCTTGGTGGCAACCCGATGATGTACTGGAACCTGGTCTGGATCTGGGGTCACCCGGAGGTCTACGTCCTGATCCTGCCGGTGTTCGGCATCTATTCGGAGGTGACGTCGACCTTCACCGGCAAGCGGCTCTTCGGCTATTCGTCGATGGTCTACGCGACCGTGGTCATCACCATCCTCAGCTACCTCGTCTGGCTGCACCACTTCTTCACCATGGGGTCGGGCGCATCCGTCAACAGCTTCTTCGGCATCGCCACCATGGTGATCTCGATCCCGACCGGTGCGAAGATCTTCAACTGGCTGTTCACCATGTACCGGGGCTCCATCCGGTTCGACCTGCCGATGATGTGGGTGGTGGCTTTCATGCTGACCTTCGTGGTTGGCGGCATGACGGGCGTGCTCCTGGCCGTTCCGCCGGCCGACTTCGTGCTCCACAACTCGCTGTTCCTGGTCGCGCACTTCCATAACGTGATCATCGGCGGCGTCGTGTTCGGCCTGTTCGCCGGCATCGAATACTGGTTCCCCAAGGCCTTCGGCTTCAAGCTCAACGAGTTCTGGGGCAAGGTCCACTTCTGGGGCTGGGTGATCGGCTACTGGGTCGCCTGGACGCCGATCTACATCGTCGGCCTGATGGGCACCACGCGGCGCATGCGCTACCTGGAGGACCCCACGCTGCAGCCCTACTTCGTCATCGCGGCGATCGGTGCGGTCATCATCCTGATCGGTATCATTGGCTTCCTGATCGGCTTCGTGGTCAGCATTCGTGACCGTGAGAAGCTGAAGGTCGGCAACGATCCGTGGGACGGCCGCACGCTGGAATGGTCGACCACCTCGCCGCCCCCGGCCTACAACTTCGCGTTCACGCCCGTGGTCCATGACCTCGACGCCTGGTACGACATGAAGTGCCGCGGCTACGAGCGGCCTTCGGGCGGCTTCAAGCCGATCCACATGCCGCGCAACACCGGGGCAGGCGTGATCCTGTCCGGCCTGGCCGCGGTGCTCGGCTTTGCCATGATCTGGTACATGTGGTGGCTCGCCGCGCTGGCCTTCCTCGGCCTGCTGGTGGTCGCGATCGGCCACACCTTCAACTACGACCGCGATTACTACATCCCGGCCGAGGAGGTGGAGCGGATCGAAGCCGGGCACCGGCCGCCACCGCCGCCCGAGCCACGACCCGACCACGGCCCGGCCCTCGAGCCGGCAGGAGCGAAGTAATGGCCGACAAGCTCGACCAGCAATCGCGGAACGAGGCCGCGGCCAGCCCGACCTTCCACCTGATGGAGGACGAGCACGGCCACGGGCACGGCAGCCCGACCATGCTCGGCTTCTGGATTTACCTGATGAGCGACGCGCTCATCTTCGCCGGGCTGTTCGCGACCTTTGGCGTGCTGAGCACAAGCTACGCCGGTGGCCCGACCCCGCGGGAGATTTTCGAGCTGCCGCTGGTGGCGCTAAACACCGCCATCCTGCTGGTGTCGTCCATTACGTTCGGCTTCGCGATGCTGGCGATGGAAGGCGGCAAGGTCCGCACCGTGCAGCTGTGGATGCTGGTCACCGGCCTGCTCGGCGCCGCCTTCGTCGGCGTGGAGCTCTACGAGTTCGCCAACCTCATCGCGGAAGGCGCCACGCCGCAGCGCAGCGGCTTCCTGTCCGCCTTCTTCACCCTGGTGAGCACCCACGGGCTGCACGTCACGCTCGGCATCGTCTGGATCCTGGTCATGCTCGTCCAGCTCCAGCAACGCGGCCTCCACGTCGAGAACAAGCGCCGGCTGATGTGCCTGAGCATGTTCTGGCATTTTCTGGACGTGATCTGGATCGGCGTGTTCACCTTCGTCTACCTGCTGGGAACCATCCGATGAGCGCTTCCGACCACCCGGTCGACCACGACGTCCACAGCCATGGCGACACCCATGGCCACGGCACCATGCGCAGCTATGTGGTCGGCTTCCTGCTGTCGGCGGTCCTGACCGCCATCCCGTTCTGGCTGGTGATGACCGGCGCGCTGCAGCCCGGCGCCACGGCCGCGCTGGTAATCGGCCTCGCCATTGCGCAGATCCTGGTCCACACCGTCTGCTTCCTCCACGTCAACACGTCGTCGGAAGGCGGCTGGACGCTAGTTGCCTACGTGTTCACCGGCGTGATCGTGTTCATCACCATCGCCGGCTCCGTGTGGATCATGTACCACCTCAATACCAACATGATGCCCGGCATGCCGACCGGCCAGGTCAGCGGTACCCCGTGAGCGACGCGGGCACGGGGCGGGGCAAGCGCTGGCTGCTCCTTGCCCTGTGCCTGCTCGGGCTGGTGCTCTTCACCGGCCTTGGCACCTGGCAGGTTGAGCGGCGGGCGTGGAAGCTCGACCTGATCGCCCGGGTCAACCAGCGGGTGCATGCGCCGCCCGTGCCACTTGGACCGGCACCGACCTGGTCCGGCTGGAGCAATCCGCGGGAGGCGGAATACCGCCACGTCAGCGTCACCGGCACCTTCGCGCACGACCGAACGACGCTGGTCGACGCGCTGACGGAGCTCGGCGCGGGCTACTGGGTACTGACGCCGATGCGGACGGCAGACTCCACCGTCCTCATCAATCGCGGCTTCCTGCCGCGCGACCAGAAGGGGAGGGCGGATCGCCCGACCGGCCCGGTCACCGTGACCGGCCTCCTGCGCCTGTCCGAACCGAACGGCCGCTTCCTTCGTCCGAACAAGCCGGCGCAGGATCTGTGGTACTCCCGCGACGTTGCCGCGATCGCTCGCAGGCGTGGACTTGGACCGGTCCTCCCCTTCTTTGTCGACGCGGATGCTACGCGTAATCCGGGCGGCTGGCCGCGCGGCGGCCTCACCGTCATCCAGTTCCGCAACACGCATCTCCTCTACGCCCTGACCTGGTTCGGGCTGGCGGCACTGTCCTTGGTCGGGCTGGTCCTGCTGCTCCGTCCGGCGCACAAGCGAGGCTGATGGAGCGCCCTTTACTCGCCCTTACCCGCGGTCCGGCCGACGCGCCCGCGCCGGCCCGCGATGCCGCGGCCGAGAACATGCGCCAGCTGATCCAGTTGCGCTGGCTCGCGGTCGGCGGGCAGCTTGTCGCCATCCTGCTCGCCCACTTCGGCCTCGGCGTCGACCTGCCGCTCGCCCCCATGCTGGTGGTCGTCGCGGTGTTGGCGGCCGCCAACCTGCTGTTCACCGCCACCCTTCGCCGCGACTGGGTCGCACCCATTGAACTGCTGCTGGCGCTGCTGCTCGACATGGCCGCGCTGACCGTCCAGCTCTACTTGAGCGGCGGAGCCACCAACCCGTTTATCTCCCTCTACCTGTTGCAGGTGGTGCTCGGCGCCATCCTGCTGGCGCGAAGCTCGGCCTGGCTGCTCGCGGCCGCCGCTGCGGCCTGCTTCGTCTTCCTCAGCATTCGCCACCTGCCGCTGCGCTACCCGCCGCGGCTGTGGGACTTCGAGGCCAACCTCCAGCTGATCGGACAGGCGATCAGCTTCGCGCTGGTCGCCGTGCTGCTGATGCTGTTCATCACCCGCATCAGCCGCAACCTGCGCTCACGCGACCACTATGTCGCGCAGCTGCGCCAGCGCGCGGTCGAAGAGGACAGCATCGTGCGCATGGGCCTGTTCGCCAGCGGCGCGGCGCACGAGCTCGGCACGCCATTGTCCACCCTGTCCGTCCTCATTTCCGACTGGCAGCGCACTCCCGCGCTGGCCGGCGACCCCGACCTGCGCGAGGAACTGGCCGATGCGCAGGCGGAGGTGGCTCGCTGCAAGGAGATCGTGTCGAACATCCTCCACTCCGCCGGCACGGCACGGGGCGAGGCAATGGGCTCCGAGGCGGTGCATCACCTTCTCGACGGCATCGTCGAGGAATGGCGGGTGGTTCACCCGGATATTCCGCTTGGCTACTCGGCCAACGTCGGCGGCACCGCCCGGATCGCGGCTGAGCCGGCGCTCCGCCAGGCGGTGTGGAACCTGCTCGAAAACGCCGGCGAAGCCTCGCCGGGCGGCGTCGACCTCACCGCCGACGTCGAGGACAGTTCACTCGTGATCGCCGTCGGCGACCGTGGCCCCGGCTTTGCGCCCGGCCAGCTCGCCCGCATCGGCCAGCTCTACCAGTCGAGCAAGGGCGCCGGCCACGGCCTTGGCCTGTTCCTCGTCGCCAATGTCGCCCGGCGGCTCGGTGGAACCCTGGAAGCGGAGAACCGCTCCACCGGTGGCGCGGCGGTGCGCCTGCTGCTGCCGCTGACCTCGACCGCGGAGAACAAGCATGGAGCCTGAGCCAAGGCGGCTCGTGATCGTGGAGGATGACGAGGCGTTCGCCCGCACGCTCAGCCGCTCGTTTGAACGGCGCGGCTACACCGTACGCGTGGCCCGCTCCGCGGCTGAGCTCGACGGCCTGCTCGCTGAGGGCGCTCCCGACTATGCCGTAGTTGATCTCAAGCTGGACGGCGATTCCGGCCTGCCTTGCGTCGCCACCCTGCACGAGCGTGATCCGGCGATGCGGATCGTAGTCCTGACCGGCTATGCCAGCATCGCCACAGCCGTTGAGGCGATCAAGCTGGGCGCCTCCCACTACCTGCCCAAGCCGTCCAATACCGATGATATCGAGGCGGCCTTCGGCAAGGCGGCGGGCGACGCCGAGGTCCCGATCGGCGACCGCCAGAGCTCGATCAAGACCTGGGAATGGGAGCGGATTAATCAGACGCTCGCCGACACCGGCTTCAACATCTCCGAAACCGCGCGGCGGCTCGGCATGCACCGCCGCACCCTGGCACGGAAGCTCGACAAGCGTCCGCTGCGATGAACTACGGTCTTTGAGACAGGCCGTGCGTCCAACCGTCATTCCGGGCGTTGAGCGGGGTGGGAGGCGACCCCACATGGGCCAGGCATGAAGAAGGGTGACGAGCTGATGCCGCCGCGGCCCGGCCGGAGGAGCTGGACTCGGGCGGAGGATTATATCCCCCAGCGCCGCTCGCGCCGCGCGCCGGGACGACAACTCACCGCACGTCCGTCGCAACTCGATTCGGAAGATCATGGCCAGGGCCGGCCACTGCTCGGCATCGTGCCCTTCGCCCTGCTGATGCTCGGCCTCGCCGTTCTCGCCGTTGCCATCGCCATTACCGCCTGGCCAGGCCGCAACCCGGTTCAGGCCGCCCGCGCCACCGCAGCGGAGCCCGGCACCGCCGCACCGGGCTGGCTCGACCGCCGCTAGGTTTCACCCACGGAACGAACCGGACTTCCCGGCCTTTTTCCACGAAGGACGACAGGGGACTGGTGAATGGCGTTGTTTGAGCCTGGACGGAATTGCTGGGGAATGGCGCACGCGGACAATGCCGCGGTGATTATCGACGCGTGCGATTACTACCGCGTGATCCGCCAGGCCATGCTTCAGGCCAAGCACCGCATACTCATTATCGGCTGGGACTTCGACCCGCGCATCAAGCTCGACCGGACCGAGCACGCCAACGCCGACGAAAGCCTCGGCGACTTCCTGCTGCACCTCGCCGACACCAAGCCCGACGTGCCCATCCTGATCCTCAAGTGGGACGTGGGCGCGATGAAGATGCTGTTTCGCGGCCGGGCGCTGGGCTGGCTGGCGCGGTTGGCGGCGCAGAAGGCGATCCGGTTCCGGCTCGACCACGCCCATCCGACCGGCTGCAGCCACCACCAGAAGATCGTGGTGATCGACGATTGCTTCGCGATATGCGGCGGGATCGATATGACCGGCGACCGTTGGGACCGCCCGGCGCACGCCGACGACGACCCCAACCGGACCCGCCCGAATGGCAGCCGCTACGGTCCCTGGCATGACGCGACGATGGCGGTCGACGGCGACGCTGCCGTCGCGATCAGCGCCATTGCCCGCGACCGCTGGCGCCGTGCCACCGGCAAGCAGCTTGCGGCGATCGAGGACGCCGACTGCATCTGGCCGGAAGGGCTCAAGCCCACCTTCCAGCATGTCGACGTGGCGGTCGCCCGCAATGCCGCCGCCTACGCCGACTGGCCGGCCGTCAAGGAGGTGGAGGCGCTGTTCGTCGACATGATCGAGCGTTCCGAGCGCTTCATCTACGCCGAAAACCAGTATTTCACCTCGCCCGTCATCGCCGCCGCGATCATCCGCCGGCTGGAGGCGCCGAACCCACCCGAGATCGCGCTGGTCGGTCCCTTGAAGGCTGACGGCTGGCTGGAGCAGATGGCGATGGATGCGACGCGCGTGCGGCTCGCCCAGCTGATCGGCCGACGCGATCCCGGCAACCGCTTTCGTATCTTCACGCCCAAGACGCGCGGCGGACAGGACATCTACGTCCATGCCAAGCTGATGATCGTCGATGACCGCATCCTGCGCGTCGGGTCGTCCAACATGAACAACCGCAGCCTCGGCCTCGACAGCGAGTGCGACCTGGCGGTGCAGGCCGACCGCCCCGAGCAGGTCGCCGCCATCGCCGCTCTGCGCACGCGCCTGCTCGCCGAGCATCTCGGGGCCACGCAGGCGGAGGTCGCGGCCGAGTTCGAGCGCACCGGCTCCCTGCTCGCCACCATTGAGGCGCTGCGGCGGCCAGGCCGCACCCTGGCGCTGCTGCCGGTCGCCCGGCCCTCCGACGCCGCCGCCTTCATCGCCGATCGCGAACTGCTTGACCCCAAGAGCCCGCAGGCCATGTTCGAGGGCATGACCCGCCGCAGCCTGTTCGAGCCGATCCGCCGCCGCTGGCGCGACCGGCGCGGTCGCCGCGCCCTGCGCGGGGCCGTGCCCGCCTGATGGGCAAGCGTCCGGGCAAGTCCAAGCCCAAGAGCCTGCCGACCCGCCTGGCGGAGGTGCTGGAGACCCGCGGCTGGAGCCCGGTGACCATGCTCAACCGGGCCGACCGACTGCTCGGCGCCCGGGGCGGTGCGCGGCTTGTCGGCGGCGGCGTGCGCTACGGCTCGCACGACCGCCACCTGCTCGACATTTGGGCGCCGCCGTCCAAGCTGGCCGAGCCCGAAGGCGGTTGGCCGGTTGTCGTGTTCTTCTACGGTGGCGGCTGGCACTCCGGCCACCGCGCCGACTACGGCTTCGCCGCCGCCGCCTTTGCCGAGGCTGGGTTCCTGTCGATCGTTCCCGACTACCGGCTTGCGCCCGCCGTCCGCTATCCCGGCTTCCTGTGGGACGCCGCGCTAGCGCTGCGCTGGGTGGTAAAGAACATCGCGGGACATGGCGGCAACCCGGACCGGATCGCGCTGTCCGGCCACAGTGCCGGCGCCTACATCGGCGCCATGCTGGCGCTCGATACCCGGTGGCTCGACGGCGTCCACCTGCCGGCCGACACGATCAAGGGCGCTGCGCTGATCAGCGGCCCCTACGACTTCGCCCCGTTCCGCGAGTATCGCGGCCGTGCCGCCTTCGCCCATTGGCCCGACCCGGTCGAGACTCAGCCGATTACCCACGTCCGCGCCGACGCCCCGCCCATTCTGCTGCTGCACGGGCAGTCCGACCGGCTGGTCTATGCCAAGAACAGCCGCGTGCTCGCCGCCAGGCTGGAGGCGCTAGGCGCCCCAGTCGTGCTCAACATCTACCCGCAGGCCAACCACGTCGATCCGCTCATTGCCCTGTCACGCCCCTTCCGCTCGCGGCTGCCGGTGCTGGAGGATGCGGTGACTTTCTTGCGCTCGGCCACCGCGCTTCCCACCTCCGCCTCAGAATAAAGCGGAAGGGACACCCAATTGGAGCAGTGGCACGGGACGACGATCCTGGGCGTGAAGAAGGACGGCCGCACGGTGATCGCCGGCGACGGCCAGGTCAGCATGGGCAACACGGTGATGAAACCGAACGCCCGCAAGGTCCGCCGCATCGGCAAGGACGGCAAGGTCATCGGCGGGTTCGCCGGGGCCACTGCCGATGCGTTCACCCTGTTCGAGCGGCTGGAGAAGAAGCTCGAGACGCACCACGGCCAGCTGATGCGCGCGGCGGTGGAGCTCGCCAAAGACTGGCGCACCGACAAGTACCTCCGCAATCTGGAAGCGCTGATGATCGTCGCCGACGCTGAGGTCATGCTGATCCTCACCGGCAACGGGGACGTGCTGGAGCCCGAGGCGGGCATCGCCGCCATCGGCTCGGGCGGCAACTACGCGCTCGCCGCGGCCAAGGCGCTCGCCGACTACGAGCCCGATCCCGAGAAGCTCGCCCGCCGGGCCATGGCTATCGCCGCCGAGGTCTGCGTGTTCACCAATGACCGGCTGACGGTCGAGACCATCTAGGACTTTCATGAACGACAATCTGACCCCCAAGGCCATCGTCGCGGCCCTGGACGAGCACATCATCGGCCAGGCCGACGCCAAGCGCGCGGTCGCTGTCGCCCTGCGCAACCGCTGGCGCCGGCAGCAGCTCAGCCCCGAGCTGCGCGACGAGGTCACGCCCAAGAACATCCTGATGATCGGGCCGACCGGCTGCGGCAAGACGGAGATCAGCCGCCGGCTGGCCAAGCTCGCCGACGCGCCGTTCGTGAAGGTCGAGGCGACCAAGTTCACCGAGGTCGGCTACGTCGGCCGCGACGTCGAGCAGATCGCCCGCGACCTGGTCGAGGAAGCCGTGCGCCTGGAAAAGGAGCGCCGCCGCGAGCGAGTCCGCACCGCCGCGGAGGAGGCGGCGATGGACCGGCTGCTCGACGCCCTGACCGGCAAGGGCTCGTCGGAAGCCACCCGCGCCAGCTTTCGCCAGCGTTTCGCCGACGGCTCGCTGGATAGCGCCGAGGTCGAGATCGAAGTCGCCGAAGCGCCGAACATGCCGTTCGAGCTGCCCGGCGCCGGCGGCATGGGCATGATCAATCTCAGCGAAATGATGAGCAAGGCGATGGGCGGTGCGCCCAAGAAGCGCCGCAAGCTCAAGGTCCCGGCCGCGTTCGAGAAGTTGGTCGAAGAAGAGGCCGACAAGCGCCTCGACCAGGATGACGTGAACCGGGTGGCGTTGGCGGACGCGGAGGCGAACGGCATCGTCTTCCTAGACGAGATCGACAAGATCGCCGCCAGCGACGTGCGCGGCGGCTCCGTCAGTCGCGAGGGCGTCCAGCGCGACCTCCTGCCGCTGATCGAAGGCACCACGGTCGCCACTAAGTACGGCCCGCTCAAGACCGACCACATCCTGTTCATCGCGTCCGGCGCGTTTCACGTCGCCAAGCCGGCCGACCTGCTGCCCGAGTTGCAGGGCCGCCTGCCGATCCGCGTCGAGTTGAAGGCGCTGACCGAGGAGGATTTCGTCCGCATCCTGACGGACACCCGCGCCAGCCTGACCGAGCAATATCGCGCCCTACTCAAGACCGAGGAGGTGCAGGTCGACTTCGCCGATGACGGCATCCGTGCCCTCGCCCGGGTGGCCGCGGAAGTGAACGAGGCCGTCGAGAACATCGGCGCCCGCCGCCTGCAGACGGTAATGGAAAAGCTGCTGGAGACGGTCAGCTTCGAGGCCGAGGATCGCCGCGGCGAGTCCCTCAGCGTCGACGCCGCCTTTGTCGACCAACAGCTCAGCAGCATCGCCCGCGACACCGACCTGTCGCGCTACGTGCTCTAGCGCTCCACCTTCCGATACCGCCAGGTCAGCCCCTGCGCGAACGGCGACCAGGCGCTCACCTCCACCCCGGCCAGCCGCAGCTTGTCGGCCACCCAGTTGTTGCAGGTGTTGAGCGCGCTCGCCCGGCCTCGACTCAAGTAGAAGGCATCATCCGGACCATAGCCTGGATGATCAATCCGCAGTGGCCGGCCCTCCGGCGACAGCGCCAGCTGCGCCCGCACTGCCGCCCACAGCCGCCGGTACTCCTCCGGCCGCAGGCGGATGGCGAACAGGTCGGCACCCGGCTCCGCCGTTCGGTCGACGTGTATGATGCGCTCGCCTCCGGCCACTGCGCCCCAGGCCGCGCGTGGCGTCAGGTCGGCCCAACTCGCCGTCTCCAGGAACACCCGCCGCTCGCCCGCGCCAAAGCCGAACCACTTGGGGTTCGCCGGAGCATCGGCGAAGTCCCGGCGCGGGAAGTAGGATCGCCAGTCCAGCCCCTGCGCCACCGCCGGCATGACGATGTCGACATGCACCCCGTTGCTGCGCAGGTAGACGGTGGTACCCCGCGCCGGCTCCGTCCAAGCGCCATTCAGCGGGACCAGCGACCCGACCAGCGCAGCCAGCAGGTACAACGCCGGCACGGCTAGCATCGCCAGCAACAGCCGGCGCGGCCAGGTGACACGAGAACGACGGCGGCGACGAGCCATGGGGCAAGGCTAGCAGAGGTGGCGCGCCCGGCAACGGCGGCGAGCGTCAGTCCTCGCCCAGGATCACCCGCACGACCTTGTCCGGCTCGTCCCAGATCGGGAAGTGACCGCTATGCTCGAACCACACCATTCGCGCCGATGGGAACGCCGCCTGCGCCCGCGCCGCCTGGCCGGGCAGGCACAGGCGGTCGTGCCGGCCCCAGCCGATCACCACCTCGCCGGACTGTGCGGCCGCCGGCCCGGTCTGCATCGGCCCGGTCGACAGGTCCCGCACCAGCGCGTCGAACGTCGCGGTGCTCGCGTAGCTGGTCAGTTCCTCCGCCACCGTCCCGCCGTCGAGCGCCCACGGCCGCGCCGACAATTGCGCCAGCAGGGCGGTGCGACTGACCGCATTGCCGGCCAGTGCGGGAATCTGCGCCTTCAGCAGCCGCAAGAGCTGCACGGAGGCCGAGATTGTGGTGGCGAAGAAGGTCCGCTCCCAGCCTTCCCAGAACCCGCCCGGATCCAGCGCAACACAGCGGCCGCCATGCCCCTGCCGGGCCAGTTCAAGCACCAGCCGGCCGCCCAGCGACTCGCCGGCGACATCGACCTCGCCAAGGCCCTGCTCGTCGACGAACCGCCGCACGCTCCGCGCCAGCCCGGCGAAGGTGCCGCTGTCCTCCTCGGCCGGCGAGCGCCCGTGGCCCGGAAGATCGAACAGGATAAGCGTCCGCCTCTCCCGCAGCCGCTTCAGCACCGGCGTCCAGCTGCTGATCCTGCCGCCCAGCCCGTGGATCAGCAGCAGCGGCGGCCCGTCGCCGGTTCGTTCGTGATGGATGGCCATGCCCGCCTCAACGATCAGGCGCGGATTACGGCCCATAGCTTGCCTAAGCTCGCCGGCCCGCCTAGATGCCCCGCCGGGTCGGAGCGTAGCGCAGCCTGGTAGCGCATCACACTGGGGGTGTGGGGGTCGCAGGTTCGAATCCTGTCGCTCCGACCATCATCTCGGCTTCGAGCAAGCGTCCGGGGGACGCTTGTCGCCGTGATGATCCTACGTCGACCCAAGGACATCAGCTCATTTCTATGTCGAGCCTTCTCCTCACCACCGCCGCCGCGACGGGCGCCGACGCGGGCGCCAACAGCCCGGCCGCCTTCGCGATCGGCCTGCTGCCGTGGCTGCTCGTTTTCGTCATCTTCTACGTGCTGATGATCCGTCCTCAGCAAAAGAAGGTGAAGGAACACCAGGCCGCGGTTTCCGCCATCAAGAAGGGCGACGAGGTGATCACCGGCGGCGGCATTCGTGGTCGCGTCACCCGCGTCATCGACGAGCGCGAGGCCGAGGTGGAGATCGCGCAAGGGGTCAAGGTGCGGGTGGTCAAGGCGACCATCACCCAGGTGCTGACGGAGGCTGCCAAGCCCGCCAACGACCAGGGCCGCGCCTGACATGCTCGACTTCGCGCGCTGGAAGGTGTGGGCGATTTCGCTGACGATCCTCGTCGGCATCCTGTTCGCCGTGCCCAGCTTGCTGCCGCAAAAGGCGCTGGACCGTTATCCGGCCTTCCTGCCGCACAGCCGCATCAGCCTCGGGCTCGACCTGGCCGGCGGCAGCCAGCTGCTGCTGGAGGCCGATGTGGCCGACGCCGCCAAGCAGCGCGTCACCGCCATGGAGGACAATGTCCGCACCGAGCTGCGCCGCGACCCGCGGGTGGACATCGGCGACATCTCGACCAGCGGTGGCCGGATCAGCTTCATGGTCCGTGATCCCGCCCAGCTCGATACCGCCGTGGAGCGCATGCGCACCCTGGCTCAGCCGGTCGGTCTGACCGGCACCCGCGCCTGGGACGTTCAGGCGTTCGACGGCAACCGGGTTGTGATGACGCCGACCGCGCAGGGTTCGGCCGCCGCATTGAAGGACGCGCTCACCGTCGCTCGCGACGTGGTCCGCCGCCGCATCGACCCGTCGGGCACCAAGGAAGTGACGGTCATCAACCAGGGCGCCCAGCGTATCCTGGTGCAGGTCCCCGGCGTCCAGGACCCCGAGGCGCTCAAGAGCCTCATCGGCCAGACCGCCCGGCTGGAGTTCAAGCTGGTGGACCAGAGCGCCGACCAGGCCGCGTTGGCGCAGGGCCGCGCGCCGGCGGGAAGCCAGGTGCTGCCATATGCCGATGGTACCGGCTTCATCGCCGTGCAGCGCCGGGTGATGGTCTCGGGCGAACAGCTGGCCGAAGCGCACCAGGGCTTCGACCCGCAGAGCGGCGCTCCCAACGTGTCGATCAAGTTCAATTCGGCCGGCGCCCGCCGCTTCGCCCGGGTGACGCAGGAGAATACCGGCAAGCCGTTCGCCATCATCCTCGACGAGAAGGTCCTGTCCGCGCCACGGATTGACGAGCCGATCCTTGGTGGTCAGGCGTCGATTAGCGGCAGCTTCACCACCGAAAGCGCCAACGCGCTGGCGATCAGCCTCGCGTCGGGCAAGCTGCCGGTTAAGCTCAACGTGGTGGAGGAGCGTACCGTCGGTCCGGACCTCGGCCGTGACTCCATTCAGAAGGGCATTGTCGCCTCCATCCTGGCGGTTGTGGCGGTGGTGCTGTTCATGCTGATCACGTACGGCCGCTTTGGCGTATACGCGACCGCCGCGCTGATCGTGAACGCGCTGATGATCCTCGGCATCATGGCGATCTTCAACGCTTCGCTGACCTTGCCCGGGATCGCCGGTTTCGTGCTGACCATCGGTGCCGCGGTCGACGCCAACGTGCTGATCAACGAGCGCATCCGCGAGGAAATGCGGCGCGGCCGCAAGATCCTCGACGCGCTCGACACGGGCTACAAGGAGGCGTCCACCGCCATCTTCGACGCCAACATCACCAACACCATCGCCGCGGCGCTGATGTGGTACTTCGGCTCCGGCCCGATCCGCGGCTTCGCGGTGGTGCTCTTCATCGGTATCGTCACCTCCGTCTTCACCGCGGTCAACTTCACTCGCATGCTGGTGGCCCTGTGGGTCAAGCGCCGGCGGCCGCGCGAACTGCACATCTGAGGATTGGCCCCATGCGGCTGCTGAAGCTCGTTCCCGATAACACCAACATCGACTTCATGCGGTGGCGCAACCTCGCCCTCATTCTGTCGATCATCGCCACCGTGGCCAGTCTGGCGCTGGTCGGCGTGCGCGGCCTCAACCTCGGCGTGGATTTCGTCGGCGGCCAGATGGTCCGCGCCACCTTCCCGCAATCCGTTGAGGTCGACCAGCTGCGTGACCGCGTCGGCTCGCTCGGCCTGGGCGAAGCGAGCATCCAGGAATCGGGCGGCCCGACCAGCTACCAGATCCGCCTTCCCCGGCCCGAAGGCGGGGAGGCGGCCGCCAACGCGGCTGCCAGCAAGGTCCGGCAGATGCTGGCCCAGCAGTATCCCGGCAGCCGCGTCGATTCGGTCGAGACCGTGTCCGGCAAGGTGTCGGAGGAGCTCGCCACCGATGGCGCCCTGGCGATCGGCCTCGCCATGCTCGGCATCGCCCTGTTCATCTGGTTCCGCTTCGAATGGCAGTTCGGCATCGGCGCTCTGGTGACGCTGTTCCACGACGTCTCCATGACACTGGGCTTCTTCTCGTTGTTCCAGCTGCAGGTCGACCTCAACGTGGTGGCAGCCATCCTCACCATTGTCGGCTATTCGCTCAACGACACGGTGGTGATCTACGATCGCATCCGCGAGAACCTGCGCAAATACCGCAAGATGCAGACAGTGCCGCTGCTCAACCTGTCGTTGAACGAGACGCTCAGCCGGACCATCGTCACCTCCCTGTCCATCCTGCTGGCCCTGGGCGCGCTGATGATCTTCGGTCCCGAAGTGATCTTCGGCCTGACGGTCGCCATCTTCCTCGGCATCTTCGTCGGCACCTACTCGTCGATCTACATCTCCTCACCGATCTTGGTCTGGCTCGGCGTCCGTCCGGACAGCTTCCTCAAGGGCGAGGAAGGCGAACGGATCGAGCGGCGGGGCGACGGCGCGGCTGTCTGAACGCAAGACAGGACGGGTTCATCTGCCGTGCCGCTTAACGGCGCTTTCCCTTGCCTTTGGCCAGCGTTAGAAGGCTCTCCATGCTGAAGCTCTCCCGGGTCGCCACCGCGCTCGTCGCCTGCGCGATCATTCTCCCCGCCGCCGGCTGCTCGCGCAACCGCGCCAAGAGCGACGTCAACTATGTCGCCAGCGACGTGAACACGCTTTATGGCCTCGCCAAGGAACGGCTCGACACCAGCCAGTACGAGGAAGCAGCCAAGCTGTTCGACGAGGTCGAGCGGCAGCATCCCTATTCCGTATGGGCCCGCCGGGCGCAGCTGATGAGCTCATTCAGCTACTACATGGCGCGCAAGTATCCCGAAGCGGTCAGCTCGTCGCAGCGCTTCCTGACCATCCACCCGGGCAACAAGGATGCGCCCTACGCGAGCTATCTGATCGCGATGAGCTATTACAACCAGATCGCCGACGTCAGCCGCGACCAGAAGGTGACGCAACAGGCGCTCGACAGCTTCAACGAGCTGATCCGCCGCTATCCGGAAAGCCGCTATGCGTCCGACGCGCGACTGAAGCTCGACCTCATCAACGACCATCTCGCCGGCAAGGAGATGGAGGTTGGCCGCTTCTACCAGCGCTCGGGTCAATGGCTCGCGTCCGTGACTCGCTTCCGCGTGGTTGTCGACAAGTACCAGACCACCAGCCACACGCCCGAGGCGCTGATGCGCCTGACCGAGAGCTACCTCGCGCTCGGTGTGCCCGAAGAGGCGCAAAAGGCGGCCGCCACGCTCGGCCGCAACTACCCGGGCACGCAATGGTACCAGCACGCCTACGAGCTGATGCAGCGCAAGGCGCCGCAGCGCACCGCCTTCGCGAGCTAGGCAAAGGAGCGGGGGCGGGGAGTGCTGCGGCAACTCGTCATCCGCGACGTGGTGCTGATCGATCGGCTGGAGCTCGACTTCGGCGACGGTCTCGGCGTCCTCACCGGCGAGACCGGCGCGGGCAAGTCGATCCTGCTGGATGCGCTAGGACTTGCGCTGGGTGCCCGCGCCGATAGCGGGCTGGTGCGCTCCGGCCAGGATGCCGCGGCGGTCACCGCTGCCTTCGACCTACCCGCCGGCCATCCGGGCCTCGCCGTGCTCGACGACGGCGGCGTCGAGGCGGAGCCCGGCGAACCCCTCCTTCTCAGGCGCCAGGTCAAGGCCGACGGCGGCAGCCGCGCCTTTGCGGCCGGTGCCCCGGTGCCCGCCGCGCTGCTGCGCGAGGTTGGCGGAACCCTGGTCGAGATCCATGGCCAGCACGACGATCGTGGCCTGCTGAACCCGCGCGGCCACCGCGACTTGCTCGACGCCTTCGGCAAGCTCGACCCGCGCCCGGTTAGCGCAGCCTGGAGCGCCGTGCAGCGGATCGAAGCCGACCTCGCCGCCGCCCGCCAGACCGCTGACGAGGCCGAGCGCGACCGCGACTACCTGACCCACGCCGCCGAAGAGATTGCCCGGCTGGCGCCCGAGCCCGGCGAGGAGACCGCTCTCGCCGAGCAGCGCGCGGGCATGCAGTCCAGTGCCAAGGCCGGTGAAGCGCTGCAGGGGCTCGACGACCTGCTCGGCGGCTCCGACGGCGCACTGGCTTTGCTGCGCGCCGCCGCCCGCCGGATCGAGCGCGGCGCGGCCGACCATCCGCTGCTCGCCGAGGCGCTGGCCGGCATCGACCGCGCCGTGATCGAGACCGCCGAAGCCGAGGACCGCATCGGGCGCGCGGCCGAGGAACTCGCCTTCGATCCGCAGCGGCTGGAGCTGGTCGAGACCCGCCTGTTCGACATTCGCGCACTCGCCCGCAAGCACCGGGTCGAGCCCGACGCCTTGGCCGCGCTCGGTGCCAACATGGCGGCCAGGCTGGCGCTGATCGAGGCCGGCGGCGAACGGCTGGCGGAGCTTGGGCGCGACCTCGAGCAGGCCCGCGCCCGCTACGAGCAGCTGGCGGCCGAGTTGACGGAGCAGCGGCGCGCCGCCGCGACCCGACTCGATGCGGCCGTCAATGCCGAGCTTGCCCCGCTGAAGCTGGAAGCCGCGTCCTTCCGCACCGCCTTGTCGGACGGCGTTCCGGGACCGGGCGGCAGCGACCGGGTCGAGTTCACCGTCTCCACCAACCCCGGCGCGCCGTTCGGCGCGCTCACGCGCATCGCATCGGGCGGCGAGCTGTCGCGCTTCATCCTCGCGCTGAAGGTCGCGCTGGCCGAAGCGGGCGGCGCTTCCACCATGATCTTCGACGAGATCGACCGCGGGGTCGGCGGCGCCGTCGCCAGCGCCATCGGCGAGCGCCTGTCCCGCCTTGCCCAGCGCAGCCAGCTGCTGGTCGTCACCCACTCGCCCCAGGTGGCCGCCCGGGCCCGTCACCACTATCGCATCGAGAAGAGCCACGGTGCCGACGGCACCCGCACCACCGTGCGCAAGCTCGCTCCCGATGAACGGCGGGAGGAGATCGCCCGCATGCTGTCCGGTGCCGCCGTCACCGAAGAAGCGCGTGCCCAGGCCGCACGGCTGCTCGAAGCCGCCTAGCGCTCCCGCACCGCGGCGGCGAGCGCGGCGCCGCCGACCGCGGTGATCACCGACAGGAAGAACAAGTCGTCAAGGCCACCTTCGCGCCACTGCGCCATCGGCACGCCGTCGAGCGCCAGGCGAGCCGCCCATGTGCCGGTGGCAACCAGGGCGCCGACGATGGAAGCCAGCGAGAACCACAGCTTGCGGCGGCGGACCAGCAGAAATGCGACCCATGCGCTGAGACCCACTGGCAACCAGTAGGTCTCGGCCATCAATAAACGCGCGCCTTGGGCTTGATGTAGCTGATGTCCTCGGTGAGCGTGTACTCGTGCACCGGGCGGTAATCGATTGCCACGCCGCGCCCGAAGTCACCGGCCCAGCCGTCCATCCACGCGATCGTGTGCTTCATCCAGTTCGCGTCGTCGCGGTTGGGGAAGTCCTCGTGCATGTGCGCACCGCGGCTTTCCTTGCGGTTCGCGGCGCAATGCATGGTGACCACGGCCTGCGAGAGCATGTTGTCGAGCTCAAGCGTCTCCACGAGGTCGGTGTTCCAGATCAGGCTGCGGTCGGTGACCTTCACGTCGCCCATGCCGCGGAACACCGCGTCGATCTTCTCCTTGCCTTCGTCCAGCGTGCGCTCGGTCCGGAACACGGCGCAGTCCGCCTGCATGGTCCGCTGCATCTCGTTGCGCAGCTTCGCGGTCGGCGTGCCACCGTCGGCGTAGCGGAACTTGTCCAGACGGCCGAGCGACAGGTCGGCGCTGTCCTTGGGCAACAGCGCCTGCGCTGCCCCGCCCTTGAGCACCTCGCCCAATCGCAGGCCCGTCGCACGCCCGAACACCACCAGGTCGATCAGGCTGTTGGAGCCGAGGCGATTGGCACCGTGGACCGACACGCAGGCCGCTTCGCCGACCGCGAACAGGCCAGGCACGACCGCGTCCGGATTGCCGTCCTTCAGCGTGACGACCTCGCCATGATAGTTCGTCGGGATGCCGCCCATGTTGTAGTGGACGGTCGGCACCACCGGGATCGGTTCGCGTGTCAGGTCGACGCCGGCGAAGATCTTGGCGGTTTCCGTGATCCCCGGCAGGCGCTCGCCCAGGATCTTCGGGTCAATGTGGTCGAGGTGAAGGAAGATGTGGTCCTTCTCCTTGCCGACACCGCGCCCTTCGCGGATCTCCATCGCCATCGAGCGCGACACAACGTCGCGGCTGGCCAGGTCCTTGGCCGACGGAGCATAGCGCTCCATGAACCGCTCGCCTTCGGAGTTGGTGAGGTAGCCGCCTTCGCCGCGCGCGCCTTCGGTGATCAGCACGCCCGCGCCGTAGATGCCGGTCGGGTGAAACTGCACGAACTCCATGTCCTGCAACGGCAGGCCGGCGCGCAGCACCATGGCGTTGCCGTCGCCGGTGCAGGTATGGGCCGACGTGGCCGAGAAGTAGCAGCGGCCGTAGCCGCCTGTCGCCAGCACCACCGCCTGCGACCGGAAGCGGTGGATGCTGCCGTCCTCCATGCACAGCGCCACCAGGCCGCGGCACTCGCCATCGACCATGATCAGGTCGAGCGCGAAATATTCCACGAAGAAGTCGGCGTCATACTTCAGGCTCTGCTGGTAGAGCGTGTGGAGCATCGCATGGCCGGTGCGATCAGCGGCGGCGCAGGTGCGCTGCGCGGCCGGACCCTCGCCCATGTTCTGGGTCATCCCGCCGAAGGCGCGCTGGTAGATGCGGCCGTCGTCCGTGCGGCTGAACGGCAGGCCGGCATGCTCCAGCTCGTACACCGCCGCCGGCGCCTCGCGGCAGAGGTACTCGATCGCGTCCTGGTCACCGAGCCAGTCGGAGCCCTTCACCGTGTCGTACATGTGCCAGGTCCAGTGGTCCGGACCCATGTTGCCGAGGCTGGCCGCGATCCCGCCCTGCGCGGCCACCGTGTGGCTGCGGGTCGGGAACACCTTGGTGATGCAGGCGGTCTTCAGGCCCTTTTCGGCCGAGCCCATGGTGGCACGCAGGCCCGCGCCGCCGGCGCCCACAACCACGACATCGTAGACGTGATCGATGATCTGATATGACATGTTAAGCGGTAGCTCCGAAGGCGATCTTGGCCAGCGCGAACAGCGCCAGTGCCCCCACGCCTACATGTAGGAAGAGGCTGACGAGATGCCACATCATGCGGCCGCCTTCGTCCCCCTGATAATCGTCGACGATGACCTTGAGGCCCTCGAGGCTGTGCTCGAAGTTGAGGTAGACGAACAGCGCCATCGGCACGAAGCCCAAGGGGCTGCGCAGCCACTCGCGGATGGTGGCCTGGCTGTAGTCGGGCAGCAGCACCATGGACGCGATGAACCACAGGCCGAGCAGAACTAGCGCAACGGAGGTTACCCGCTCGCGAATCCACAGGTTCCCGCCATGGTGGGCGCTGCCGAGCCCGCGAACGCGGCCCAGCGCCGTCTTGCCTTCGGGAACCGCATTGCGGTCGTGACGTCCGATGTCCTTGGGTCCAGTCATGCGCGCACCAGGAGAATGTAGGCCCACAGGGCAATGGTGAGGACGGCCGAACCGATCCAGGTGGCGACCGCCATCGACTTGTTGCGCTTCAGCTCGAAGCCCGACCCGATGTCCATGACCAGGTGGCGCACGCCCGACAGAGTGTGCTGGAAGAAGCTCCAGCTCAGGCCCACCAGCACCAGGATGCCGAGCGGATGGCCGGCCGCCCTGCTGAACGTGGTGTAGCCGTTGCCGGCGCCGGCCAGTGCCAGCAGCCACCAGGTCAGCACCGCCAGTCCGCCGACCGACAGGGCTATCCCGGTCGCGCGGTGGAGAATGGAGGTCGCCATGTGCGGACCCCATTTCCAGATGGTCAGGTGGGGGGACAGGGGCCGGGCCGTATTGCGCGCCATGAAGCTCACTTCGCTGCAGCTTGAGTAGAAGTAGCCGCCGCTTAGAAGCCGAGCGCCTCAGAGGCAAGGCAGCCGAAGGTCCGTCCGCTCTAACCGGCTCTTAACCAATGGCCTGCCACAAGGCCGCCGATCAGGCAGCACCAGATGGGTGGACGAGTAGATGAGCGGACGGCGCACCAACGAACATGATTACGACCTCGCGCGCGGGCTGCGCTTCTATGACAGCACCGGCGACCTGCCGGCGCGCGCCGCCGAGCTCTGGGCCCGGATCAGCCACGCCGAGATGGACCTCGCGCGTGAGTTCTGGCGTCGCTACCGCAAGTCCGAAGAGCTCCGCCAGAGCATCCCGGACGATCAGCTGGAGCACCTTGCGACCCGCATCGTGCCGTACCTCCAGGCCAAGTTCGCGAACCTGGCGGAAGGCAGCTGGATCGGGACCGCCCGTGGCTATGTCGAAAAGGCGCTCGCCTCCGACCTCAGCCTGTCGACTCTGCTGGCCGGCCTGAACGCGGAAACGGAAGCCGCCTACGCCGCGATCCGCTCCAGCATCACCGATGAAGCGGAGCTTGTGGCCGCCTGCCGCACGTTGTCCGAAGTGGAAGCGCTCGAGATCGACGTCTTCGTCTACCACACCGTGTCGATCACCCGCGCGGGCCATCGCGCTCGCCGGGTCGAGGAAGCCGAGGAGTTCAAGCGCAAGGTTGTCAGCGTCGTGACGCGCTGCGTCGGTGAGAATGAGCAGCTGCGGGGTCAGGCGACCCTGACCGCCGGTGCCGCGCGCGGCATGCTCGGCAAGACCAGCGAAGTGGCCGCCGCTGCCGAGCAGTCGGCCGTCGCCATGCGCGAAGCGGCGCAGACCGCCGCCGGCCTGATCCGCGCCATCGAGGACGCTCGGACAGAGGTAGAGACCGCCGCTGGCATCGCTACCCGCGCCAGCGATCAGGCCAGCCAGGCGGTGGAAGTCAGCCGCATGCTGTCGAGTCACGTGGAGGCGATCGAATCGATCCTCGGCCTGATCCGCGACATTGCCGGCCAGACCAACCTGCTCGCCCTCAACGCCACCATCGAGGCGGCGCGCGCGGGCGACGCCGGCCGCGGCTTCGCGGTGGTCGCGCAGGAGGTGAAGAGCCTCGCCAGCCAGACCGCGCGGGCGACCGACGACATCACCGCCAAGATTACCGCCATCCAGCAGGCGACCCGCCAGACGGTGGACGCAAACGGCAACATCCAGAGCACGGTGGAGGAGGTGCAGACCAGCGCCGACCGCATCCGTCAGGCGATGGAGCTGCAGGCGCAGACGGTCACCATGATCACTGCCGCGGTCGACGAGACCGCGCTCGCCGCCGACTCGATGAGCTCGACCATCGCCGCCATCCGCTCCGACACGGAAAGCGTCGCCCGCGACATCGACCAGGTGGAGCAGGGCTTCGGACGCTTCGCCGACCAAGTCGTCGACGTCCGCAATGTCACCAGCGAATTCACCGCGAGATTCGCGGCTTGAGCATGAGCAACCACTCGTCCTGAGCGGAGCACGAAGTGCGTAGTGGAAGGGCGCCCCCCGACTGCGCTACGCTTCGCTCAGGACGAGTCACGAGGCTTTGCGCAGCCGCTCCACGGCGCTAACGCGCCCTTCATGAACATCCTTCTCACCGGCGCCAGCCGCGGCATCGGCAAGGCCGCCTTTGACGCCCTCACCGCCGGCGGCCATCGCGTCGCCGGCCATTCCACTCGCGGCGGCGACGGCCTGCTCGCCGGCGACCTCGCCGATCCGGCTGCGCCCCGCGCCCTGTGGCAGTCCGCGCTCGACGCGCTCGGCGGGCGCATCGACGTGCTGGTCAACAACGCCGGCGTCTACGAAGCGATTGCGGACGATGCGTCCGACGCCGACTGGCACGCGGCCTGGGACCGCACCATGCGGATCAACCTCCAGGCCTCGTCCGACCTCACCCGCCTGGCCATCACCCACTTTCGGCACAATGGTGGAGGCAGGATCGTAAACGTCGCCAGCCGTGCCGGTTATCGCGGGGACTCACCCCAGCACTGGCATTACGCCGCCTCCAAGGCGGCGATGATCGGCGTCACGAAGACCGTGGCGCGCGGCTATGCGGCGGACGGCATTCTCGCCTTCGCCGTCTGCCCGGGCTTCACCGTGACCGAGATGACCGAGGAATATCTGGCCAGCCGCGGCGGCGAGAAGATCCTGGCCGAAATTCCCCTGGGCCGCGTGGCGAGCGCGGCGGAAATCGGGGAGATCATCCGCTGGCTCGCGACGGACGCCCCGCCCAGCGCAACCGGCAGCGTGATCGATGCCAACGGCGCCAGCTATGTCCGCTAGCCTGGCGCTGCTGTTCGCCGCCCAGGCGATCACCATCCCGCTGGGCAAGCCGCCCGCCCGCATCGAACCGCCCAGGGCGCCGGTCGAGCGCTCCGGGCCAGCATGGTTGCGGGCATGCGGCGACTCCACTGATTGGAACCAGCCAGCGCCACCCGTCCGCATCCACGCCAACACTTATCTCGTCGGCACCTGTGGGATCTCGTCGATCCTGATCACCGGAACCCAGGGCCACATCCTGATCGATGGCGGAACGGAGCAGGGCGCCGACCTCATCGCCGACAACATCCGCCGGCTCGGCTTCAAGCTCACCGACATCCGCTTCCTGCTGAGCAGCCACGAGCATCTCGACCATGTCGGCGGCCTCGCCCGGCTGCAGCAGCTGACCGGCGCCACCGTGGTCAGCTCCGCCCTCGCAAAACCCGTGCTCGCCAGCGGCGTTGTTAGCTCCGACGATCCGCAGTCTGGCATGCACAAGCCGTTCGCCGGCGTGATCGTCGGCCGTACGATCGTAGACGGGCAGGCGCTGCCGCTCGGCAACCTCTTCCTCACCGCGCGTACCACTCCGGGCCACACGCCCGGCGCGCTGACCTGGACTTGGGAAACCTGCGAGGGCGCGGTCTGCCGCTCGATGGTCTATGCCGACAGCCTGTCGCCGGTCAGCAGCGACGCCTACCGCTTTTCCGACCATCCGGCGTACCTCGCCGCCTACCGCGCCTCGCTCGCAAAGGTCGCGGCCCTGCGCTGCGAAATCCTGCTCACCCCGCACCCCTCTGCCAGCAACATGCGTGATCGGATGGCTGGCCTGAAGCCTCTCTTCGATCCGGACGGCTGCAAGAACTACTCGGCGCGCCTGACCGAAGCCCTCGACCAGCGCCTGGCCAAGGAAGCGGCCGAAAAGTGAGCTGGCGCGTCACGCTCCCCTGCACCCGTGCGCAAGGTGAGGCGATCGGCTCGGCCGACGACCTCTTCCCCGATCACGACAACCCGCCCGTGGTGGTCGCCGACGAGCCCGACGAGCATCGCCCCGACGACTGGCTGATCCACGCCTACTTCGAGGACGAGCCGACCGCAGCCGACCTCGCCACCCTTCGCCAGCTCGCGAGCGGCGAGCCGCAGGTCGAACAGCTTGCGGACGAAAATTGGGTGGCCCGCAGCCAGCAGGGCCTCGAACCCATCCGCGCCGGCCGCTTCTTCGTCCACACGCCGGCCCACGCGCCGGACCCGAGTGCGACGAACTTCCTGATCGACGCCGGCCTCGCCTTCGGCACCGGCCAGCACGCCACCACCAAGGGCTGCATTGAAGCGCTCGACCGCCTTGAGCGTGCGGGCAAGCGCTTCGCCAACCTGGCCGACATCGGCACCGGCACCGGACTGCTCGCCTTCGCCGCCCTGGGGCTGTGGCCCGGCGCCCGGGCGGTCGCCACCGACATCGACCCCATCAGCATCGACGTCACGCGGGACAATGCCGCGGTCAACCGCGTGCCGCTGGGACAGGGCGGGGGCGAACTGCTGCTGGCCGTCGCGGACGGCATGAACTCGCCCGAACTAGCCGCTCGCGCGCCCTTGGACCTGCTCATCGCCAACATCCTTGCCGGCCCCCTGATCGAGCTCGCCCCCGCGTTCGTCGCCGCGCTCCAGCCGCATGCGACCGTCGTCCTCGCGGGCCTGCTCGACACCCAGGCCGAGGCAGTCACCGCTGCCTACACGGCGCTTGGCTGCCGACTCCTCGAAGGCGGCACCGGCGAGTGGCGGGTGCTGGTGCTCGAAGGCCCTCAGCTCGCCTGACGCCGCCGCCACAGCGCCACCGCGATCACGGCCACGCTCGGCGCCAGCCAGTCGAGCCACGGATCGGCCTTCGCCCACACCGCCAGGTCCAGCCCGCCCCACCAAGGCATGTTGGCGCGCAGGCCGCCGCCGAACCGTTCGATCCAGCGATATTCGGCCTGCGTCACCTCGCGGGCGATGGCCCACGCGATCGCCGCGCATGCGCCGGCCCACCGGCTCCGCGACAGCCGGTCGACCACCGCCTGCATGCCAAGCGCCAGCAGCACATGACCGATCAGCCCGAGCAGCAGGTCAGGCCTCCGCCACGATCCGCTGCCATTCCTCCTCGCCGATCACGCGCACGCCCAGCTCCTCGGCCTTCTTGAGCTTGGACCCGGCGCCCGGCCCCGCCACCACCAGGTCGGTCTTGGCGCTGACGGTACCGGCCGCCCGCGCGCCCAGCTTCTCCGCCTGTGCCTTGGCTTCGTCCCGGCTCATGGTCTGGAGCGATCCGGTGAACACCACCGTCTTGCCGCTCCACTCCGTCTCGCGGGCTTGGCTGACGTAGGCGGCCGGCCGGGCCAGCGCGAGCAGATCCGCCACCTCGCGCCGGTTATGCTCCTCGTGAAAGAAGTCGTGCACTGCCTCGGCCACGACCGGCCCGACACCCTCTACGCTCGACAATTCGGCGATGCCGTTCTCGCCCGCCGCCGCCGCCTGCAACGCGTCGATCGTCCCGAAGCACTTCAGCAGGTCCTTGGCGGTGACGATGCCGACGTGCCGGATGCCCAGCCCGAACAGCAGCCGCGCCGGGTCGAATCCGCGCCGCGCGTCGATCGCTCCCAGCAGCGCATCGACGCTCTTCTCCTTCCAGCCTTCGCGGCCCAGCAGCTCGCCCCGATGCTCGCCCAGCCGGAACACGTCGGCCGGCCCGTGCAGCCAGCCGAGCGCCGCAAACTCCTCGATGCTCTTCTCGCCCAGCCCGTCGATGTCCATCGCCCCGCGGCTGACGAAATGCTTCAACCGCTCGATCCGCTGCGCCGGGCAGATCAGCCCGCCGGTGCAGCGCACGTCCACCTCGCCCTCCTCGGCCACCGCCTCCGAACTGCACTGCGGGCAATGGTCGGGGAAGCGGAACGGCTCGCGCGGCTCATCCCGGGTCAGGTTCTCGACCACCTGCGGGATCACGTCGCCAGCCCGCTGGATGCGCACCCGGTCGCCTTCGCGCAGGCCCAGCCGCGCGATCTCGTCGCGGTTGTGCAGCGTCACGTTGGCGACGATCACCCCGCCGACCCCGACCGGGGTCAGCCGCCCGACCGGCGTCAGCTTGCCGGTCCGCCCGACCTGAATCTCGATCCGCTCCAGCGTGGTCTCAGCCTTTTCGGCCGGGAACTTATGCGCCAGCGCCCAGCGCGGCGCCCGCGCGACCGTGCCCAGCCGCTCCTGCCAGTCGATCCGGTCGACCTTGTAGACAACGCCGTCGATGTCGAACGGCAGGTCCGCCCGCGCATGCTCGATCGCGGCATAGTGGCCCAGCGCCTCGTCGACCGTCTCGCACCGCCGGAACAGCTCGGCGACCGGAAAGCCCAATCCGCGCAGCCGTTCCACGCACTCCGCCTGCGTGCTCCCGAGCGGCTCGGTCAGCTCGCCCCAGCCATGCACCAGGAACCGGAGCGGCCGGGCCGCGGTGATCGCCGGATCCTTCTGCCGCAGCGATCCGGCGGCGGCGTTGCGCGGGTTGGCGAAGATCTTGCCCCCGCTTGCTTCCTGCCGGACGTTGAGCCCGGCAAAGTCCTCCTTGGACATGTACACCTCGCCGCGCACCTCCAGCACGGCCGGCGCGCCGCCGAGTTGCTGCGGAATGTCCCCGATGGTGCGGGCGTTCGGCGTCACGTCCTCGCCGACCGTCCCATCTCCGCGCGTCGCCGCGAGCATCAGCTTGCCGCCTTCGTACCGCAGCGAACACGACAAGCCGTCGATCTTCGGCTCCGCGGTCAGCGCCACCGGCTCGTCCTCGGCCAGGCTTAGGAACCGCCGCACCCGGCGGACGAACTCGTGCACCTCGTCGGGCGAAAAGGCATTCTCCAGGCTGAGCATCGGTCGCGCGTGGGTGACCTTGGCCAGCGCCGAGGTCGGCGCGGCGCCGACCACCGCCGAGGGCGAGTCCTGCCGGACGAGGTGGGGAAAGCGCGCCTCCAGCGCCGCATTCTCGCGCACCAGCGCGTCATAGTCGGCGTCGCTGATCTCCGGCGCGTCCCGGTCATGGTACAGCTGGTTGTGCCGCGCGATCTCGCGCGCCAGCCGCATCAGCCGGTTGGCGGCCTCGGCCTCGGTCAGGTTGGCACCCGTCGCCGCCATCAGCCGAACAGCTCGTCCAGGAAGTCGTACAGCGCCGTCCAGCTGCGCCGCGCCGCCTTTCGGTCATACTCGACCCCCGGAATGCCCAATTCACTGGTGGCGTTCGGATTGGTGAAGCCGTGTCCGACATGGCCATAGGCATGGATCTGCCAATCCGCGCCAGCGTCCGTCAGCTCCTTCGCCAGCGCCACCACCGCGTCCGGCGGCACCATCGGATCGTCCCAACCGTGGTAGGCGACCACCTTCGCCTTGATCGGCTGCGGCGGCAGTCCCGGCGGGTCGAACAGGCCGTGGAAGCTCGCCACCCCGGCGATGTCCGCGCCCGTCCGCGCCAGGTCCAGCACGCACTGCCCGCCGAAGCAGAAGCCGATGGCGGCGATCCGGGCGGACTGAACGCCAGGCTGCTGCTTCGCAACCTCCAGGATGGCGAGCAGCCGGTCCTTCAGCGCCGCGCGGTCACTCCGCAGCCGCGTCAGCTCGCCGAACATCACGTCCCGTGCCGCGCCGCGGAACTCCTTGCCGAACGTGTCGGCGATGAAAGCATTGCAGCCATGCTCGTTCAGCTGGGCCGCGAACCCGCGCTCCAGGTCGGTCACGCCCATCACCGTCGGCACGATGATCACCGTCGCGCGCGCCTCGCCCGACGCGGGTAGCCAGGCATGCTCCAGCGCCTCGCCCGCAAACTCCTGCGCTACTGCCTGTTCCGCCATCCTTGTCGCTCTCCGCTGCCTGGTTGCTTCAGCGCCGGTTAGCAGCCCCGCGTTCCCTGCCCAAGCACCTCCGGCACGGCGGAATGCTGTCCTACGGGCACCCTCGCGTGCCATACCGATCGGCATGAACAACTTCGCGAAAACGCTCGGCCCGATGCGGCAGCCCGCAGGCTGCCAGGCGAAGTGGACAAAGTGGACACCCCTGTTTCTTGTCTCTCCTTGACGACGAACCGTGCATATCTGTAGACGAGCCGAATAGAAGCAGCGCGAGTGCAGCGAATGGATCAGCCGAGCCCGACCGCCAAACTGCTGCGTGCGCTCGGCGTGGCGGCGCTCCTGTCCATTGGAATCTTCATCACCTGGCTGCTCATTTCCGACCGCCACTCGCAGTCGCTCGAGGCGCGCGGCAGCATCGCGGAAGGGTGGGGCGGGCCGCAGGTGGTCGCCGGGCCGGAGCTCAGCATTCCGTTCAAGGTCACCACACCGGGCGCCACCGACGGCAACGGGCGGACCATCACTGGCCCGGTTGTGACCGAAAAGCGGCTGGTGCTCGCGCCGACCGGCGTCGACCTGACGACCCGCATCGCCCCCGAACGCCGCGCCCGCTCCATCTACGAAGTCGTAGTCTACCGCGCCGACACCCAGGGCCGCGCGACCTTCGCCCTTCCGGCCGACCTCTCCCGCCTGGGCGTCCCGGCCGGCGCGCTGGAGCTCAATCGGGCCGAACTGCGCTTCGGCGTCGCCGACCCGCGCGGCCTCAGCGCCAACCCGCAAGTTCGCGTGAATGGCCGCACGCTGCCGCTCGGACCCGGCGGCGGGACCAGCCTCGTCGCCACCGGCTTCTATGCGCCAATCGACCTCACCCAGGTCGATCCTGCTCGCTTCTCGGTCGATCTCCGCTTCGCCCTGCGCGGCAACGAGAGCTTCGCGCTCGCGCCCCGCGCCGGCGACACCGCATGGAAGCTGACCTCGCCCTGGGCTAACCCCAGCTTCACCGGCGGCTTCCTGCCCGAACAGCGCAGCGTCACGAAGGATGGCTTCACCGCCAGCTATCGCATCGGCAACCTCGCGCTCGGCCGCTCGCTGCTCTTCGTCGACGGCGCCGAGCCGAGCCGGCCGGAGCCGACACCTGGCGGCGCCAACGCCACCGCCGGGGTCAGCCTGATGCAGCCGGTCGACCTCTACAGCCAGGTCGATCGCGCGACCAAATACGGCTTCCTGTTCATCGGCTTCACCTTTCTCGCCTTTCTGCTGTTCGACATCATCGGCGGGGTTCGGGTCGCCGCCATCGAATATCTGCTGACCGGCGCGGCACTGGTCCTGTTCTTCGTCCTGCTGCTGGCCTTTGCCGAGGTGATCGGTTTCACCGCTGCCTACGTCGTTGCAGCCGGCGCCATCGCCGTGCTCAATACCGCTTACTCGGCGGCCGTGCTCAGGAGCTGGCGGCGCGGCCTGGTGATCGGCGGCATCCTCCTCGGCCTTTACGCCATGCTCTACATCCTCCTGAGCCTGGAAGCCTACTCGCTGCTGATCGGTTCGCTGCTCCTCTTCGTCGCGCTGGCCGGGACCATGTACGTGACCCGCCGGCTCGACTGGACCGGCGCGCGCCGCGAGGAAGCGGCGGCGACGCTTTGACCTCGGCGCCAAACGGGAATAGGCCGCGCCGCTTATGACTGATCCCGTACCCCCCAAGCGTATCTTTCCCGACGCCAAGGTCGACGCCGAAGCCGCGCAGCACATTCCGTCCTCGCCCCAAACCGAGGATCCCGCCTACCGGCTTGCGTTCCAGGACAATGAATTCCTGCTCCGTCCCGACCTACGTCCCGTTCGCTTCCAGCTTGAGCTGCTGAAGCCCGAACTGCTGCTCGACGAGCAGAAGATTGGGTCGACCTTCGTCTTCTACGGCTCGGCCCGTGTGCCGGAGCCGGCCAAGGCCGACGCCCTGCTCGCCGCCGCCCGCACCGACCAGCAGCGGGTTATCGCCGAGCGCCTGAAGGCCAAATCCCACTATTACGAGGTCGCCCGCCAACTCGCGCGCCTGTCCAGCCGCACCGATCCCGACGAGGACGGCAACCGCCACTTCGTCGTTTGCTCCGGCGGCGGTCCGAGCTTCATGGAAGCCGCTAATCGCGGCGCGGCCGACGAAGGCGCGGAATCGATCGGCCTCAACATCGTGCTCCCGCACGAGCAGCTGCCCAACCCTTACGTCACCCCGTCACTGAGCTTCCAGTTCCACTATTTCGCCCTGCGCAAGATGCACTTCCTCCTGCGCGCGCGCGCCGTGGCGGTGTTCCCGGGCGGCTTTGGCACCTTCGACGAGATGTTCGAACTGCTGACCCTGATCCAAACCGGCAAGGTCCGCCCACTGCCCATCCTGCTCTACGGCCGCGACTTCTGGAACCGCGTCGTCGATTTTGACGCACTGGTGGAGGAAGGCGTGATCTCCGAACGCGACCTCGACCTTATCACCTGGTGCGAGACGGCCGAGGAAGGCTGGGGCGCAGTGTGCGACCACTATGCCGCCGAGGAGCAGAAGGCCGCCGCCGAGTAATCAGCGCCGCGCCTGCATCGCCTCATGTTCGGCCCCGTAAGGCGGGACCGGCACCGCCGCGATCGCTTCCGCACCGCTTTGTCGTATAGGTCGGCGACGGTGCGGAAGCGGACGCTATTATTGCCCATGTCGAGTTCGAAGCCGGCGGCGGCGTAGGCTTCGCGAGAGCGGGCCGGCCGCTCCGGGTTCATCTACCGGCCGACTTGGTAGAGCGCTTGGTAGTTATTCTGCGCTGCCAAGCGGCCAGCCGCCACGGCTGCCCGTCGTAGGTCTGAAGTCTAGCGGGTCAGCGGATGGTCCAGGCGATTATCTTGCCCGGCCACAACGGCATGGCGCGCGCGACGCCCCGTTGACCAGTTCCAGGCATGGCCCAGTGCTCGGCTCGCAGCCTCGCGATAGAGGCGTCGGATGTCGGAGCGGGTGCGACCCCGCCCGCGCTTACCGCTCGCCGGCGCGCTGCGGCTGGTTGGCCTCGGGGCCGGTGACCTTGCTGGCACCTTCGCCGCGGACGTTCTTCATGCCGCCCTGCGCCGCAGTCTGCTCGTTCAGGATGGGCTCGTTCTCCGCCTTCTGCGCACCGGCGTCATCAGCCTCGGCCGCGGCCTTGTCCGCCGCCGCACCCGGCGTCGAGGCCGTTGCGGTATCTCCGGCGGCCGGAGCGGCCGGCATCGGCAGCGGCGCCGGGCTCTTGCTGTTGAGATAGGCGATCACGTTCGCCCGGTCCTGCGGATTGCTGAGCCCGGCGAAGGTCATCTTGGTGCCCGGTGCGAACTTCTTGGGACTGGTCAGCCACGCGCTGAGCGTCTCCCAATCCCAATTGCCACCCTTGCCGCTGAGCGCCGGCGACCAGGCGAAGCCGCGGCCCTGGCCGACCGGCTCACCCAGCACATGGTAGAGGTTGGGCCCGAGGCCGTTGGGCTGACCCGACTCCACCGTGTGGCAAGCCTGGCACTTCTTGAACACCTCGGCGCCCTTGCCCGCGTCGGCGCTGGCCAGGTAGAATGCGATCGGCTTTTCTGCTTCGGCGCCTGCCTCGGCAGCGACGCCCTCGATCGGATAGCCCATTTTCTCCGGCCGCTCGCCGCCGAAATACTCGCCCGCCACCAGTGAGCCGCCCAGGGCGACGATACCGGCGAACAGGACCCAGCCGGCGATGGTGTTGTTGCGGTCATTCATGACGGGTGCGTATCCGATAAAGAGTAGCGTGCCCGCCCTTTAGTCAGCGGAACCAGCCTCTTCAAGCCAGTGCGCCAGCAAGGTGTGGGCGATGGCGAAGGGCGGCGGAGGAAGGAAGGCCGCGCCTGGCGCGCCGGCGAGAGCAGCGGCAACCTCGTCCCGGGTGAACCAGCGGGCGTCGTCCAGTTCGGTCAAGTCCACGACCAGCTCGTCCGACAGCGCGGTGGCGGTGCAGCCGATCATCAGCGAGGACGGGAATGGCCACGGCTGGCTGGCGACATAGCGCACTTGCCTGACGGCGATGCCCGCCTCCTCGCCCAGCTCGCGGGTGACGGCCGCCTCGATCGTCTCGCCGACCTCGACAAAGCCGGCGAGCGCCGAATAGCGGCCCGGTGGATATTGCGGCTGGCGGCCGAGCAGCAGCCGGCCCTCGTACTCGGCCAGCATGATGACCACCGGATCGACCCGGGGGAAGTGCTCGGCGGCGCAGGCCGGGCAGCGCCGCGACCAGCCGCCGCGCACCAGCTCGCTTTCCTGCCCGCAGTTGGCGCAGAACCGATGGCGCCGGTGCCAGTTCGACAGCGACAGGGCGGCGGCGAACAGCGGCGCGTCGGTAGCGTCAAGGTAAGCGAGCGCGCCGAACCGTGCCCTGAGGTCGCCGTCCTCTTCGCTGAGCGCCGAGAAGCACGGCACCTCGCCCTCCACCCCCAGGAACAGGGCGGCGCTGCCCGGCTGCCAGGAAAGCTTGCCCGCCGGATCAAGCTCCGGCAGCCCGCCAGCCCAGGCGAGTTGCCGGGCACGTGTGTCTTCGGCCAAGCGGGCCAGCTCCTCCGGCCGCCCCCGCAACAGGTCGGAGCGGTCGATCCCCGGACCGGAGAAGAAAGCGTCAGGCGGCAAGTCGCCGCTCCCGTTCGGCATGAAGGGCGGCCTCGATCGCCCGGCGATAAAGGGTCGGCAGGCCGGCATCGGCCAGGTCCGCCAGCGGCTGCCACCAGCCGTCGCCAATCGGCTCGGCCACCCGCACGACCAGGAGGTCGAGGGTGAAGTGGGTGAAGCCGTGCCGGTGCACCGCGAGCGGATTGGCGGCGGGCCGCTCGTCGCTCCACTCCGGGCCCGGCAGCGCCGCCATGCCGCCGAGCAGTCCGGTCGCTGGGCGCCGCGTCAGCCAGACCTCGTCGTCGCGCCGTGCCCACCAGGCCAGCCCGAACCGGTGCGGCCGCACCTTCCTGGCCTTGGGCGCCGGGAACAGCTCGGGCGTACCCAGCGCCGCTGCCCGGCAATCCGCTCGCAACGGGCAGTAGGGGCAGGCCGGTGCCTTGGGCCGGCAGACCGTCGCGCCGAGGTCCATGCAGGCCTGCGCGAAGTCGCCGGCGTCGCCCACAGGCCACCAGGCGCCGGCCGCCGCGCGCACCTCCGTCCGGTCGGCCAGCCCGAACACCCGCGCGACCACGCGCTCCACATTCGTGTCGACCGGCACCGCATCCTCGCCGAACGCGATCGCGGCGATGGCCGCCGCCGTGTAGGCACCCAGCCCGGGCAACTTCCGCAGCTCCGCTTCGCTGCTCGGAAAGCCACCGCGCGCGACGATTGCACGAGCGCAGGCGATGAGGTTGCGGGCGCGAGCATAATAGCCGAGCCCCGCCCACTCGGCGAGAATCTGCTCGTCAGGCGCGGCGGCGAGCGTCTCGATCGTCGGCCAGCGCTCGATGAACCGGAGGAAGCGCGGGGTGACGGTCGCGACCGTCGTCTGCTGCAGCATCACTTCGCTCAGCCATACCCGGTACGGTTCCTGCCGCCCGCTACCTGGCGGTGCGCGCCACGGCAGCGCACGCGCGTGCTCTCGATAATGGTGGAGAAGTCGGCTCGCCGCCTTTGCGTGCATCCCGGCCCTATGGCATGACCCGCCGCAATGTCGAAGCGAAAGCCCAAGCCGAACGAGGAGGTCCGCCGCCAGAACCGCGCCCGCGCGGCCGGCGAGCTGGTCGGCGCCATCGGCGGGGTCGCGTTCAAGCGCTTCGGCTTCGTCCAGGGCGCCGTCGTCAGCCGCTGGCCCGAGATCGTTGGCGAGCGCTACGCCAAGGCGTCCGCGCCCGAATCCATCCGCTTCCCGGCCGGCAAGAAGGAAGGCGGTGCGCTGACCCTGGTGGTCGAGGGCGCCCATGCGCCGCTGATGCAGCACCTTGCGCCGACCATCATCGAGCGGGTCAACCGTTTCTTCGGCTATCAGGCGGTCGCCCGCATCCAGTTCCGTCAGGGCCGCCTGCCGCGCCCCGAGCCGCGTTCCAAACCGCAGGCCGCCCCGGCGCCCCGCGAACTCGGCCCTGGCCTGCGCGAGATCGCCGATCCGGAACTCAAGGCCGTACTGGAGTCGCTGGCCGGGCGGATCGCCGCCGCCGACGGCCCGCCGACCGTGGAACGGCCCACTCCCATTCCATCTCTCGTCAACCTTCCAAAGGTACGCTGACCACCATGAAGAGAATCGCACTCCTTGCTGCCGTGTCCCTGCTCGCCGCCTGCAACAACGGCGGCGGCAACAACAGCACCGCGGCGGACACCACGCCGATCACCCCGGTGGCGGCGCCGAACGGCGGCGACTGGACGCAGATGATCCGCCAGACGGCCGAGGGCGGCATGCTGATGGGCAATCCCGACGCCCCGGTGAAGGTGGTGGAGTTCAGCTCCATGACCTGCCCGCACTGCGCCCATTTCTCCGAGAACGGCGCGCCCAAGCTGGTCAACGACTATGTGAAGACGGGCAAGGTGTCGTTCGAGCTGCGCAACTTCGTCCGCGATCCGTTCGACATCACCATGGCGCTGATCGCCCGCTGCGCCGGCGCGACGCCGCAATATTTCACGATGACCGACGCGCTGTTCAAGAACCAGGGGGCGGCGTTCGAGAAGGTCCAGGCGATCCCAGCTGCGGAGCAGCAGCAGCTCGCCAACCTGCCGCCGGCGCAGCAGTTCGCGCGCTATGCGCAAGCCGCGGGATTGCAGGAGTTCGCGGCGCAGCGGGGGCTGCCGTCGGCGAAGACCAGCCAGTGCCTCGCCAACCAGCAGGAAACGGAGAAGCTGGTCCAGATGAACAGCGACGCCTCGTCCACCTACCAGCTGCAGGGCACGCCGACCTTCCTCATCAACAACAAGGTGGTCGACATGCCGGGCATCACCGAGGACCAGGTCTGGCCGACGCTGGAACAGAGGATCCGCGACGCGCTGTCCTGAGGAGGACGGCATGGGGGGTGAAGGGTGCGCTTTCGCCGGCTGAAACTCAGCGGCTTTAAGAGCTTCGTCGAACCGGCCGAGCTGCGCATCGAGCCGGGGCTGACCGGCATCGTCGGCCCCAACGGCTGCGGCAAGTCCAACCTCCTGGAAGCCATGCGCTGGGTGATGGGCGAGGGCAGTCCCAAGTCCCTGCGCGGCGGCGGCATGGAGGACGTGATCTTCGCCGGGACCGCCAGCCGGCCGGCGCGTGACTTCGCCGAAGTTTCGCTGCTGATCGAAGGTGACGGCGCCGAGGCTCGCGAGCGGGAGGTGACCCGCCGGATCGAGCGCGGGGCCGGCTCCGCCTACCGGCTGGACGGCCGCGACGTCCGCCAGAAGGACGTGGCGCTGCTGTTTGCCGACGCCGCCACCGGGGCGCACTCGCCGGCGCTGGTCAGCCAAGGGCGGATCGGCGCGATCATTGCCGCCAAGCCGGCCGAGCGCCGCCAGATGCTGGAGGAAGCGGCCGGCATCGCGGGCCTGCACGCACGGCGCAAGGATGCCGAGCAGAAGCTGCGCGCGACTGAGGCCAACCTGCAGCGGCTCGACGAATTGCTGAGCGACCAGGAAGCGCGGGTCGCCGCCTTGAAGCGCCAGGCGCGGGTAGCCGAGCGCTACCGCCAGCTGACCGATCGCATCCGGCTGGCCGAGGGGCGGCTGGTGTACCAGCGCTGGGCCGAGGCCGACCAGGCCGCCAAGGTGGCAGGCGAGGAGGCGCGAGCGGCGGGTGCCGACGTCGCGACGCTGCAGGCCAAGCTCACGGAGGCGCAGGAAGCGCAGGTCGCCGGCGCTGCCGAGGTCGCCCGGCGGCGCGGCGAGGCGGCCGACGCGCGCGAGCGGGCGCAGGGCTTGGCGCACCAGCTGGCAACCGCACGCGCACGGCTCGACACGGTCCGGCGCCGGCTGGCGGAGCTCGAGCGCTTGGGGATCCAGCTGGGCGCCGAGCAGGCCCGGGAGCAGGCGCTGCGCGAGGACGCAGCCAACGCCGAACGCTCACTCGGCGCCGAGCAGGACGCGATCGCCGCGCGGCTGGCGAACGGAGAGGCGGAGGCGGTGCGAGTCGCCGCGGCCCTGACCGAGGCGCAAGCGAAGGCGCGCGAGTCGGAGGCGGCGCTGGCCGGGCTGCTTGCGCGCGAGGCGGCGATGAAAGCGGAGCGGAACGTTGCGGAGGCCGCGCTGAACGCCGCCCGTTCGCATGCCGCGCGGATCGAGGCGGAAGCGCAGCGGCTGTCCGCCCAGCTCAGCGCACTTGGCGACGGTGCGGCCGAACGGCGCGCTCGCGATGCCGCGGGCGCGCAGCGCGCTGCCGCCGCAGCGGCGCAGCGGACAGCCGAGCAGGCGCTGGCCGATGCCGAGGCGCGCCGCAGCGAGGCGGCCGACCAGCGCGACGAGGCTGAGGCAGCCGTTGCCTCCGCGAGGGCGGCGCTCGCCGCAGCGCAGGCGGAGCAGGCGGCGCTGGCCCGCGCGCTGGCGAGCGGCGCCGGGCGCGGCGTGCTGGCGCAGGTGCGGGCGGCTCAGGGCTATGAGCGGGCGCTCGCCGCGGCCCTGGGCGACGACCTCGATGCGCCGGTGGCGCAGGAGGGCGGACGCTACTGGTCCGGGGCGCAGGTTGTCACGAGTGATCCGCCGTTGCCAAAGGGCGCCGAGTGCCTGGCCGACCATGTCGAGGCGCCGCCGGCGCTTGAGCGACGGTTGCGGCAGATCGCCGTTGTGGACGAGGACGGTGGTCAGTTGCTCGCCGTTGGGCAGCGGCTGGTCACCCGTGCCGGGCGGCTCCGGCGCTGGGACGGCTTTGTCGCCACCGGCAACGGCGCCGCCGCGGCGGAGCGGCTGGTCCGGCAGAATCGGCTGGCGGAGCTCGCGGGCCAGGTGGGTCCGCTGGGCGAACAGCTGACCAGCGCCGAGACCCGGCGGCAGGCGCTGGTGACCGCCATCGCCGACGCGCGCGCCGGGGCCGACAGGGCCCGAGAGGCAATCGCTGCGGCCGAGCGGCAGGCGCGGGAGGCGAGCCGGGCGGAAGACATGGCTGTCGCAGCCTTGGAGCGGCTGGCTGGCCAGCGCGCATTGCTGGAGGAGCGGATCGCCGAGACGGAGCCGGTGCGCGAGGCCGCCGGCGCCGCGGTGGCTCAGGCGGAGACGGCGCTCGCTGCCCTTCCTGACGCCAGCATGCTGGCCGGAAATATCGTCGGAGCGCGAGAGCAGGCCTCCGCCGACGGCGCCAGTGTGGCCGAACGCCGCGCGGAGCAGGCGACCCTGGCCCGGGCCGCCGCCGCCGATCGCGAGCGCCAGGCAGCGGCAGCGAAGGAGCAGCGCGCCTGGGCGGAACGGGCACTCGCCGCCGATGGGCGGATCGCCGACGCCGAGGACCGCGCGCGCGCCCTGGAGGAGGAACGCGCCGCACTCGCGAACCAGCCCGAGCTGCTGGAGGAGCAGCTGGGTACGCTCGAACAGGCCGGCCGCGACACGGAGGCCCTGGTCTCCGCTACCCTGGCCGCCGAGCGGGAAGCGGACGGCGCAATGGCCGCGCTGGGCCAGGCGTTCGCCCAGGCCAACGAAGCCATGGCCGCCGCGCGCGAGCGCCGGGCCGGAGCAGATGCACGGGCGGAGGCGCAGGTGGCGCGGCGGATCGAGTACGGCCGGGTCTGCGGCGAAAAGTTCGAATGCCCGCCGCCGCTGCTGCCCGGGCGGCTCGGCTTCGATCCGAGCCACCTCACGGACGCGGCCGAGGAGTCCGCCACGTTGGAGCGCCTGACCGCCGAACGCGAGCGGCTCGGCCCGGTCAATCTCGTAGCCGAGCAGGAACTGGCCGAGCTCGACGCCGCCCGCCTGCAGGGCGCAGCCGAGCGCGACGAATTGCGGGAGGCCATCAACCGCCTGCGCGGCTCGATCGGCAGCCTCAACCGCGAAGGTCGGGTCCGCCTGCTCGACGCCTACGAGCAGGTCGACCGCCATTTCCGCAGCCTGTTCACCACCCTGTTCGACGGCGGCCAGGCGCACCTGCAGCTCATTGACAGCGACGACCCGCTTGAGGCCGGCCTCGAGATCATGGCCCAGCCGCCGGGCAAACGCCTGACCGCCCTGACCCTGCTCAGCGGCGGCGAGCAGGCGCTCACCGCCGCCGCCCTGATCTTCGCGCTGTTCCTGACCAACCCGGCCCCGATCTGCGTGCTCGACGAAGTCGACGCGCCGCTCGACGACGCCAACGTGGAGCGCTTCTGCGACCTCCTCGTGCGGATGACGCAGGAAACCGACACCCGCTACTTGATCGTCACCCACAATGCGGTGACCATGAGCCGCATGCACCGCCTGTACGGCGTCACCATGGTCGAAAAAGGCGTCAGCCGGCTGGTCTCCGTCGACCTTGGCGGCGCCGAGACGTTGTTGGCGGCGGAATGACGAAACCGTTTGTCCCGACCCATCCACCGCGCGGCACCGGCCCGGTCGCCACCTGGCGCGGCTTCTTCGGCGAGCGTGCGCGGACCAGCGTCCACGGCTGGTCGGAGCGGATGTTCGAGCTGCCCTACTACCAGCGCGAGGTGCTCCGCTTCCGCATCCACGTGCTGCTCGACCCGCCGCTGATCGAGCATGTCGTCCTGACCAACCAGGCCAATTACCTCAAGCCGGGGTTGGCCAAGACCTTGTTGGGCCCGGTCATCGGCACCGGCCTGCTGACGGCGGACGGCACCCTGTGGCGCGAGCAGCGCAAGATCGTCGCGGCCAGTTTCTCGCCTGCTGCGGTGGAGAAGGTGCGACCCGTGTTCGGCGCGGCCTCGCGCACGGCAGTGGCCGAGTGGCGCAGTGGCGAGGTCCGCGACGTGGCGGTGGATGCGACCCGCGCCACCATGCTGATCATCGCCGAGACCTTGTTCAGCGCCGATCCCCGCCTGACCAGCGACGAAGCCCTGTGCCACATCGCGGCCGCGCTGGACGGCATTTCCGAACCGCGCCTGCAGGCGCTGCTTGGCCTCCCGATGGTGCCGCTGACTCCCAGGGCCCGGCGCGGCGCGGTTGGGCAGCGTTACCTGCGCGCCACGCTCAACCAGCTGGTCGACGAGCGGCTTGCTGCGGGCGCGGGCGGTGACGATTTCCTCGACACGCTGATCACTGCGTTGAGAGCCAAGTTCGCGCCCGAGGAGGCGCGCCGCCTGGCGATCGACAACGCCGCCACCTTCTACCTCGCCGGTCACGAGACCACGTCCAATGCGCTGGCCTGGACGCTCTACCTCCTGTCCGAGCAGCCGCACTGGCAGGACCGGCTGGCGGCGGAGGCGCAGGGCGCGCTCGGGTCGGCGGAGTGGGGCAGGGCGCCGGTGACCACCTTGCTGCCGCAGCTTCACACCGTGCTGCAGGAATCGCTTCGCCTGTATCCGCCCGCGCCCCGGTTCGACCGGCAGGCCGCCGGCGAAGACCTACTGCCCAACGGGGAGGCGGTCAGGCCGGGCGACATCGTCTCCATTTGGCCCTGGCTGCTGCATCGCAGCCGTCGCTTGTGGGACCAGCCGGACGTCTTCGACCCCGACCGGTTCGCCCCCGATCGCCCGAAGCCGGGCCGCTACCAATATCTTCCCTTCGGCGCCGGTCCACGCATCTGCGTCGGCGCCCAGTTCGCAACGGTGGAGGCCCTGACCATCCTCGCCCACTGGCTGGCCGAGTGGCGCTTTGTCGCGACCGGCCGCCGAGTCGAGGTCACCGGATTGGTGACCATGCGTCCCAAAGATGGGCTGCGCTTGCGGGTTGAACGACGCAGCTGATCATTCTCACTAGATTGATAATGATTCTCGATTACAGCAGCGCGACTGTTGCGAACGATTTGCATTAGCGGTAGCAAGTCCGCACAAGAAACGAGCAAATCGTTCAAGGGGAACTTGACTTGCGTACCTGCCTCCACGCGCTGCTTGGCGCCACGTCTCTCTGCACCCTGGCCGGTCCGGCCATGGCCGAGGAACTTGCCAATACGACGGCGGCGGCGGCGGCCGACACCGAGCAGCCGACGGTGACCGTCACCGGCCAGCGCGAAGAATATGGGGTTAAGTCGACCTCTACCGCGACCCGCACCAACACGCTGCTGCGAAACATCCCGCAGGCGATCTCCGTAGTGTCCGAGGCGCAGATCGAGGACCAGTCGCTGCGCTCGGTCGCCGACCTGCTGCTGTTCGTGCCGGGCGCCACGCCGGGCACGGGTGAGGCCAACCGCGATCAGCTGACCCTGCGCGGCAACAACACCACTGCCGACTTCTTCGTCGACGGCCTGCGCGACGACGCGCAATACTTCCGTGACTTTTACAACCTCGACCGGGTCGAGGTGCTCAAGGGCCCCAACGCCATGATCTTCGGCCGCGGCGGCGGTGGCGGCGTCATCAACCGGGTCACCAAGCGCCCCAGCTTCGGCAACCACCAGCAACTGATCATCAGCCGCGACAGCGAGGGCGGCACCCGCGGCACCGCCGACATCGACTTGCCCGTGGCGGGCGCGCTCGGCGTTCGGGTCAACAGCGTGTGGGAAAAGGCCGACAGCTTCCGCCAGCACAGCCAGATTAAGCGCTACGGCATCAACCCGACGGTCGGCTTCATGGCCGGTCCGGACACCCGGCTGGATCTGTCCTACGAGTACTTCCACGATCGCCGCACGGCCGATCGCGGCATCCCGTCCCGCTCGGACGGCAGCGCGCTGACCGTGGACAGCCCGCTGCGCGGCTACGACAGCACCTTCTTCGGCGACCCCGACCAGAGCTGGTCGGACGCCGACGTGCAGATCGCCAGCCTGGCCGCGGAGCACCGGTTCAGCGACGCGCTGACCATCCGGAACCGGACGCTGCTGGCCGACTATGACAAGTTCTACCAGAACGTGTTCCCAAGCACCGCGGTCACGCCGGCCGGCACCTTCACGCTGGGCGCGTACAATTCACGCAACGACCGCCGCAACCTGATCAGCCAGACCGACCTTGTCTGGACCGGCTCGATCGCCGGCATCGACCAAACATTGCTGGTGGGGTTCGAGGCCGCGCGCCAGAGCAGCCGCAACCAGCGGCTCACCGGCAGCATCGCGGGCGGCAACGTCGTGTCCGTCACCGATCCAACGGTGGAGCGGGTCGTCACCTACACCCGCTCTGCCAGCGACGCCGATAACCGGACCCGGGCCACGGTTGCGGCCGGCTATGTCCAGGCGCAGCTGCGGCCGTCCGACTTCATCGAGATCGTCGCCGGCCTCCGCTACGACCGGTTCAAGCTGACGGTCGACGACCAGCGCCCGACTGTCGCCACCCGCAGCCGGTCGGACAGCCTCCTGTCGCCGCGCCTCGGCCTGGTGTTAAAGCCGCGCGACAACCTGTCCTTCTACGGCAGCTATTCGCGCTCCTACCTGCCGCAATCGGGCGACCAGTTCAGCGGCCTGACCCAGGCCACCGAGGCGCTCAAGCCCGAGCGCTTCGACAACCTCGAAGTCGGCGGCAAGTGGGAGCCGGGCCGCGGCCTTCTCGCCACGGTGGCGCTGTACCGGCTCGATCGCAGCAACACGCAGGCGGCCAATCCCAATCCGCTGCTGCCGCCGCTCCTCACTGGTGGCACCCGCACCCGCGGCCTGGAGATCGGCCTGGAACGCAGCATTGGCGCGCGCTGGCAGGTCTCGGCCGGCTACGCTCTGCAGCATTCCGAGATCCGCCGCACCACCACCGCCGCGCCGGCCGGCCGCAAGGTCGCGCTGGTTCCGAGGCATGCGCTGTCGCTGTGGAGCAAGTACCAGGTCAGCAAGCCTTTCGCGGCCGGCTTGGGGCTGCTGGCCCGCTCCAAGAGCTATGCGTCGATCAGCAACACGGTTGAACTGCCGGGCTACACCCGCCTGGACGGTGCGCTCTACTACAAGCTGGCGCCCGGCATCGAAGCCCAGCTCAATGTCGAGAACCTGACCGGCAGGGACTATTTTCCGACGGCGCACAGCGACAACAACATCGCTCCGGGCGCACCGCGTACGGCGCGGCTGACGCTTCGGGCCGACTTCTAGCCGCCAAGTTCTTCCGAGCGGGCGCGGATGCGGCGGAGGTCCTCGACGAACCGCGCCCGCTCCTCGGCCCGGCGGTCCTCCTCGGGGATACGCAGCAGGAAGCTCGGGTGCACCGTTATCCAGCACTCGCTCCCGTCGGCCAACGTAAGCGGCGCCTCGCGCGCCCGGCTGATGGTCACCGTCTTGCCGGTCAGCGAGCGGGCGGCGGTGGCGCCCAGCGCCACGGTCAGCGGCGGGCGGATAAGCGCGCGTTCCTGCTCCTGCCACCAGCGGCAGGCCTCGATCTCGCCGGCGTCCGGTTTTGAGTGGATGCGCTTTTTGCCGCGCGCCACGAACTTGAAGTGCTTAACGGCATTCGTCACGTAGGTCTGGGTGCGGTCGATCCCGGCCTTCTCCAGCGCCGCGTCGAAGAGCTGGCCCGCCGGGCCGATGAACGGCCGTCCCGCCAGATCCTCCTGGTCGCCCGGCTGCTCGCCGACAAAAAAGATTCGCGGGTTCAGCGGGCCTTCGCCGAACACCGTCTGCGTGCCGCACTTGTACAGGTCGCAGCGGGTGCACTGCCGCGCCTCGGCCAGCAGCCCTTCCCAACTCGCGCGCAGGTTGCCACCCGGCTCCAGCTGCCGCTCGGCCGCGACCGCCGCCTCTCGCCCCTGGCTTGCCGCCGACCGTTCGATCATTTCCAGCTCCCGTGCCCGCGCGCCCGCGATCAGCGGCGCAACCAGCGCCGTTTCCGGCATGTTGCGCCAGTACTTCTTGGGCATCTCCTTGAGCATCGCCCCGATCTTGAGCCGCGCGGGGTTGAAGATGCTCGCGTAATAGGTCCGCCAGGTCTCCTCCAACGGGTCGCCGTCGGGCGCATCGGCGCGGGTGGCGCCCGGCCCCTCCGTCAGCGTCTCGCCGTCCCAGTGGATCGACAGCTCCGGGGTCAGGATCGACCAGCGCATGTTGGCGAAGCGCCGCACGAAGAAGCCGGCTTCGCGCCGCACGATATGATGCTCGGGTTCGAAGAAGGCGACGAAGCGCGTCAATTCGCCTTCTGGCACTTCGCGAAAGCGGACGAACGCATGCATCTTGTGAGCGTCGCGCCGCACCTCCTTGGCCAGCCGCTCCAGCCGGTCGACCAGCGAGTCGGCGCGATCCTCCAGCGCGTGGCGATCGCCCTTCAGTTTCCACAGCATCGCATAGAGCAGCGCGAACCGCTGCGGCTCCCTGTGGCAGACCACCGCCTTGGCGACATCGATGAACGGCTTGGGTACCGAGAACAGCGGCGAGCCGGGCGCACCGGCGGGCGGCGGCGTGCCGTGCGCCCCGAACAGCTCGCCGTCGTCGCCAGCGACCTGCCACACCACGCTCGTCGGCGAGACGCCGGCACCGATCAGGTCTCGCGCCGCATCACGCCACCCGTCAAGATCGTCCGGTTGATCAAGCACGATCTTGAGCGAATCCGGCAATACGGCGGCTCCGCCGTGACGCCCATTTGCATCGCTCATGCAAATAATTCGCGTTTGGTTTGAAGGGACTGGCACCGTTCATCTGCCACCCTTAAGTGCGCGCCGCCATGTACCTTCCTTCCGGCGCGTTCTCGCCTTTTCCGCTCTCCGCTGACACCCTGCCGCTGCCTTGGATCAAGGTCGCGCCGGGTGCCCCCTACTTCGTCGACGAGCATGGCGAGGCATGGACCCCGATCGGCCAGAATGACGCGATCAGCTGGCCGGAACTGGAAGGCCTGTTCCGCCGCCGCGACCTCGCAGGCGTCGAGCGCCACCTGCGCTGGCTCAAGGCGCATGGCGTCAACTGCCTCCGCCTGATGCTGGAATATGCGCAGGTCCGTCATCGCTACTTCGAACGGCCGGCGGGTCGTTTCGTGCCCGCCATGGTGCAGCTGTGGGATGACCTGTTCGCGATGTGCGAGCGGCTCGACATGCGCATCCTGCTGACCCCCGTCGACACCTTCTGGATGTGGCGGCACTGGAAGCACCTGCCTTGGAACCAGGCCAACGGCGGACCGCTTCGCCACATGAGCGAGGTGCTGACCTGCCCGGCGACCCGCCAGGCGATCAAGGACCGCTTCGAGTTCGTCATTCGCCGCTGGGGCGGCTCGGGCGTGCTGTTCGCCTGGGACCTGTGGAACGAGATCCACCCGGCGCAGGGTGGCGAGCAGGTCGATTGCTGGGAAGAGTTCGTCCATGACATCTCGACCCACGTTCGGGGTCTCGAGACCCAGCTCTACGGCCGCTCGCACCCGCAGACGATCTCGATCTTCGGGCCCGAATTGCTGCTGCAACCGCACCATGCGCCGGCCATGAAGGAAACGCTGTTCCGCCACCCGGACCTGGATTTCGCGTCCATCCACATCTACGCCACCGGCCCGATCGACAATCCCAAGGACACGGTGCTGCCGGCGCTCAAGATGGGCGAGATCGTCGCCGAGAGCCTGGCGGAGATCCGCGATCGCCGGCCGTTCCTCGATAGCGAGCACGGGCCGATCTACAACTTCATCAACAAGAAGAAGACCCTGCCGGAGCCGTTCGACGACGAGTATTTCCGGCACATGTCCTGGGCCCACCTGGCGTCCGGCGGCGCCGGCGGCGGCATGCGCTGGCCCAATCGCCACCCGCACACGCTGACCTCCGGCATGCGCCGAGCGCAGCGCGCGATGGCCGACTTCCTGCACGCGATCGACTGGACCAGCTTCGGGCGGCGCAACCTGTCAGGCCAGGTCAAGGCGCGCCACGTCCATGCCCTTGCCTGCGGCGATGAGCGCCAGGCGCTGGTCTGGCTGGTCCGGCGGGACTCCATCGGCAGCGACGGCCGCCTGCGCCGCGACGCCGTGCCGGTCGAGACCAGCTTCACCGTCCCCGGCCTGGCCGAAGGCCGCTACCGCGTGCGCGGCTGGGACACGGAGCGGGGCGAGGCGGTCGAGGACTTCACCGCGACGACGGACGGCAGCGGCAACTTGTTTGTCGCCACCGCCGCCTTCGTCACCGATCGGGCTTTCGCCATCACCCCAGCTTAACTGCGACCCGCGTCAGAAGCGGGTGCCGATCCCGACTCCCAGCACCAGCGGGTCGAGGTGCACCCGCACCCGCTGCACGCCGGCGGCCGTGGTCGACAGCCGGGCGGTCGTGTCCATGTCGATCCACTTGGCGTCGACGTTGAGGAACAGGTTGCGGCCGAGATCGAAATCCGCGCCGGCCTGCACCGACGGACCAAAGCTGTTCTTCAGGCGAACCCTTGTCTTGCCCACGGCGGCCTCGAGTCCGCCGCTCGCATCCTCGTTGTAAAAGATGGTGTAGTTGACGCCCACGCCGACATACGGCCGCACCTTGGCCGACGGCGCAAAATGATACTGCGCGGTGAGCGTCGGCGGCAGGACCCAGCTGGACGCCAGCTTGCCGATGCTGCCCGTGGTGCCGCTCTTGCCCGACACCTTGTGCTTGGTGGTCGCGGCGATCAGCTCCAAGCCGATGTTGTTCGTGACCATGTAGGTCGCGTCCACCTCCGGCGCCCAGTAATTGCTGACCTTCACTTCCTCGTTCGGGAAGGCGGGCGTGATGCCGCTGGACTTTTCCTGCGGCGCGACGACGATCGCGCGGGCCCGCAGGATCACGTCGCCCGCTTCGGCATGGGCAGGCTGGGCTGCCAGCGCCGCCACCGACAACAACAGATATTTGTTCATCATTTCCCCCGATCCGTTTGGTCGTGATCGGGGGCCGGATATTGGCACGGCTGCGCAACGGCTTTGATCCAGCGCAAAGCTCAGCCGGTGAACAATTCCAGTTGCTTCTGCTTGGGCGCCAGCATGGTCCGCAGATCCGCGCGGTCGGTCAGCATGGTCGGGCGCCAATCCGCGGTTACGATGAACGGCCGCACCTTGGCGATGCTCACCGTCAGCCGCGCCACGTCGTCGAGCGTAAAGCGGCGGAACCGGCGCGACCGGATGATCCGATCGACGGCCTTGGTGCCGAGACCAGGAATGCGCAGCAATTGCTCCTTGCCCGCGCGGTTGACGTCGACCGGAAAGTGCTCGCGAAACTTCAGCGCCCAGGCGAGCTTCGGGTCGATGTCGAGCGGCAGCATGCCGGTCGGATCGGCGGCCTGCTGCACCTCCGCCGGCTTGAATCCATAGAAGCGCATCAGCCAGTCCGACTGGTACAAACGGTGCTCGCGCATCAAAGGGGGGCGCTGCAGCGGCAGGACGGCGCTGGCGTCGGGAATGGGCGAGAAAGCCGAGTAATAGACGCGGCGCAGGCCGAAGCGGTCGTACAGGGTCGAAGCCTTGCCGACGATGTCGCTGTCCGTCGCCGCATCCGCTCCCACGATCATCTGCGTCGACTGACCGGCCGGAGCGAAGCTGGGCGCGGACTTGTACTTCCGCTTGGCATCACGCCCGTCCTCGATCGCGCCCTTCATGTCGCGCATCGCGCCCTCGATCTGCGGCGCGCTCTTTTCCGGCGCGAGCTGCTTCAGCCCTGGCTCGGTCGGCAGTTCCACATTGATCGACACGCGGTCGGCATGGAGGCCCGCCTGGCGCACCAGCTCCGGGTCGGCGTCGGGGATGGTCTTGAGGTGGATGTAGCCGCGAAAATCATGGTCCTCGCGCAGGCTCCGCGCCACCTCGACCAGCTGCTCCATCGTATAATTGGACGAGCGAATGATGCCCGAGGAGAGGAACAGTCCCTCGATGTAGTTACGCTTGTAGAAAGCGAGGGTGAGCTTCACCACCTCCTCGGCCGTGAACCGGGCCCGGCGCACGTTGGAGCTCTTGCGGTTGATGCAGTAGTGGCAATCGAAGATGCAGCTGTTGGTCAGCAGGATCTTCAGCAGCGAAATGCAGCGTCCATCCGGAGCATAGGCGTGGCAGATGCCCATGCCCTCGCTGGAGCCCATCCCCTTGCCGTCGCGGCTGTCGCGCTTGGTCGTGCCCGACGATGCGCAGCTCGCATCATATTTTGCCGCGTCCGCGAGGATCGCCAGCTTTTCGCGGGTGTCGAGCTGCGCCATTCGTTCGATATATGTTCACGTGGCGCTGCGGGCAAGCTTTTACCGGTGATTTCCGGCGCTTAGGTCACACCGGCAGCTTGGCTCGGGCCTGCCGCGCCATGCCTTCGACCGGTACGTCATGGATCACGCGATACCGGGCCTCGACCAGGCTGAAGATACCGAACAGGGCCAGGCCCAGCGCCACGATCGTGTCCCACGGCGACGTCAGCCAGGCCAGCGCCTCCTGCATGCCGCCAGCCCGCGATGCCTGTTCGGCAAAGCCTGCGCGAAGCAGGAAATAGCCCGTGATCAGGAACACCAGCCCGCGCGCCGCATAGCCGCCGCGACCGGTCCACTTCACCCACTCCTTGCGCGCGACCCGCCCGTCCAGCGACTGGCAGAACTTCAGGGTGTAGGTCTGCACGAGTTGCGCAATGCCGACTCCCAGCAGCACCAGTCCGCCGACAATCAGCAGCAGCTGGCCGCCCGGCAGGTGCAGCGCCGTTTCCGCGCCCTGCTCGGCTCCATTGCCGTTGCTCTGGGCGGCGCCGCGGAGCAGGCGGACGGCCTGCCACGCCAGGAACAGGTGGACGATCCCGCTCGCGCCCGCGCCGATGCGCTCGCCCAGTCCCTTCCGGCCCGCCTCGTGCCGCTCGATGTTGAACGCCGCGTCGCTCAGCCGCCAGACGCCGTAGGCGACGAAGCCGGCCGTGATCAGCACCAGCAGCCACCAGCCGGCGCCGCTCGCGAGATAGCCAAGCGCACCCGCGGGATCTTCCGTCCGGCCAGCGGTGAGCACCAGATAAGCGATGACCAGGTACAGCAACCCACGCGCGGCAAAGCCCAGGCGCGCCAGGGTCGTCAGTGTCGCGCTGGGATCGGTGGCCATCGAGTAATTCCTCCTGCTCGCTCGATAACCACGGCCAGCTTCTATTCGTTCCGACCGCGTTCCGGCCTGGCCGGATGCCCGCCCGGCCGCTGCGGCAGCAGCCACAGCAGCAGGACGATCAGCACCAGCAGGATGACGGACGCCAGCGGCCGGCTGACCTCCAGGCCACCGCTGGCGACCGGCTTGTCGAGGAAGTCGCCGATTGTGGCGCCGAGCGGGCGGGTGAGGATGAAGGCCGCCCAGAACAGGCCGGCGCGCGACAGCCGCGTCGTAAACCACAGCGCCGCCACCGCCACGATCGCCATGCCGAAGATCAGCGCGCCGCCGCCATAACCCGGACCACTGTCGGCCACCCAATCGCCCAGCGCCGTGCCGAGCGTCTGCGAGAGGGTGATCGTCACCCAGTAGAACAGTTCCTGACGCGGGCTCTCGATGTCGTCGCTTGCGATGCGACCGAGCGCCAACCGCCACGCGCCCAGGCTGGCCAGCACCAAACCGAGCAGCAGCAGCGAGCCGCCGGGATAGCCGATGCCGAGCGAGCGGGTGGCGAAATCGGCCAGCGTCGTCCCGAAGGTGGTCGAGGCGATGATCGCCGCCCAATAGAGCGCCGGGTGAAACCCCCGGGCACGGACCTGCGCCGCGACCAGCAGCAGCAGCGGCAAGCCGAAGATCAGCGTGCCGACCAAGTAACCGCTGACCGCTGCCTCGCTCGCTTCGGGCGTTGTTTCGCCCAGCCAAGTCATGGTCACCGTGTCGCCGGCCGTCTCGCCCAGCGTCGTCGCCAAAATCTTCACCAGCCAGAAGCCGAAGGTCAGCGCCGGAACCTTCGACAGGCGCTCCGGTGATTGGTGATCCATGAGCTGCCCCCCGCAACTTTGTGCCCGCGCAAACGCTTGCTTGCGCACCACCATGGCTGACGGGAGCGGATGCGTGAAGGTCCATCACCTCAATTGCGGAACCTGCTGCCCGTGGGGCGGCCGGCTGTTCGACGGCGAGAGCCACGGCCTGCTGCATGGCCACATCGTCTGCCACTGCCTGCTGCTCGAAACCGACCGCGGGCTGGTGCTGGTCGACACCGGCTACGGACACCGGCAGCTGGAGCGCCGGCGCCTGTCCAAGTTCTTCACCTTCCTCAACCAGCCGCAGTTGCTCGAGGGCGAAACCGCCGTCGCCCAGGTGCGTCGGCTAGGCTTCGACCCGGCCGACGTGCGCCACATCGTCATTACCCATCTCGACTTCGACCATGCCGGCGGCATCGAGGACTTCCCCAACGCCACCGTCCACCTCACCGCGCGCGAGAAGGAGGTGGCGGAGGCGGGCGCGGGCGGCGCGTTCGTCGGCACCCGGCGCTACCGGCCGCAGCAATGGGACGAGGTCGACAAGTGGGCGCTCTACCCGCTCGGCCGGGGTGAGCCGTGGCTCGGCTTCGACTGCGTCCGCGACCTCGAAGGCCTGCCGCCCGAGATCCTGCTGGTGCCGCTGGTCGGCCACACCTGGGGCCATTCGGGGGTGGCGATCGATACCGGCAACGGCTGGCTGTTCTACGCCGGCGACGCCTACTTCCACCATGGCGAGATCGGTCGGCGCGACCGCCGCTGCCCGCCCGGCATGCGCTTCTACCAGGACATGATGGAGGTCGATCGCGCGGCGCGCGTGACCAACCAGAAGAAGCTTCGGCAATTGTCGCTGGAGCGCGCCGGCGAGGTCGAGATCTTCTGCGCCCACGACCGGGCCGAGTTCGACCAGTTCGCCACCGCCGCGCCCGACGCCGACCGCCCGCTCATGCGCTGGCGCGAACGCCGCGCGCCGGAGCGGACGTTCGCCGGCTAGGCCCGCCTAGCGCGGAACGGTGTTCTCCGTCTCGCTTTCGCGGGTCTCGGCATAGGCCTGGTCGATGATTCGCTGCAGGCAGCCGCTCTGGCCCGACGGCCCAACCGCGTCACAGGTGTTGACGCCGCGACGGGTCGCGATCTCGAAGCTGCGGGCGCGGTTGGCCCAGGCCTGCCGGCTCTGCAGCGCGCCGCCGGTGCGCAGGCGCTCGGGGATGCGGAACCGCTCGCTGTCGGGCTTGCGAGCGCAGACCACCACTTCGCTGTCGGTCGAGCGCGGGCAGGGGTCGTTCCCGAACACCTCGATATAGGCCTGGCCTTCGCGGCTCTGCGCCTGTGCGGGCGACAGGCTGGCGACGGTCGCGGCTCCGGCCAGCGCGGCGGCGGCGAGGATCGGCTTCAACATGATACTTCCTTTCACTGCGCCACAACGGCCGAGCCGCCGCGGCGTATCCCGATTCAGATGCGCTTGGAGACCTGGATCGCCGCCCGGCAGATGCCGCGGATGGCGAAGGTCAGCAGCGGGTAGGCGGGCGCATTCATCGCCCCGGCCTCGCGCGCCGTGTCGCGATGCTCGAGCTCCTCGGCCTGGAACTGCCGGATGTCGGCCGCGAGTTCCGGATCATCCTCGCCCAGCGCCACCAGCTGTTCCTCGTAATGGCGGTCGATCTCGGTCTCCACCGCATCGGTGCAGGCCATCGCCGCTTCCTCGGAGATGAGCGCGGTCACCGCGCCCAGCGCGAACCCGCCGACATGCCACAGCGGTTGCAGCAGGGTCGGCCGAACGCGCCGCTCGGCCATCAGATGATTGAAGCGCGCAAGGTGTCGATCTTCCTGGCCCGCCATGTGAGTGACAAGGTGGGCGGCGGGCGACGACCCGCGCAGCACCGCCAGCTGACCCGCATAGATGCGCGTCGCGCCATATTCGCCGGCCTGGTCGACCCGCAGCATGGACTCGGTGTCCACCCGCCGGTCGCCCGGCCGCCAGCGCTTCACGGGCGCGTTGCTCAGCGGTGCTTCAGCGTCAGCCATGCGATCGCTCCTGCCGCTGAAGGGGAGATGATGGCGTTCCATGCGGCCATGGACAGGCCGAGGAAGCTCCACTGCACCTGGTCGCAGCGGATCAGCGGCGTGTTGAGGATGTCCTGCAGCGTCCGCGCGCCCGTTGCCGTGCAGGTGGTGAAGCCTTCCCACCAACCCGCCTCGACGCCCGCATGGAACAGCCCGATCGCGCCCGACGCTCCGATGCCGAGCGCGGCCAGCAGCACCATAGGCCGTCGCGCGCCAGTCAGGACCAGCGCCAGCGTGGCGAAGCTCAGCCCCGCCCAATGGGCATAGCGCTGCCAGTAGCACATCTCGCACGGATGCAGCCCACCAAGGTACTGCGAGCCGAGCGCTCCGGCCAGCAACGCGCCCGGCACCAGCAGCGCCAGCCACAGCGCACGGGTCAGCCGGCGATCCTGCCCGACCGTTCCAACACTGCCAGTCCTGGCGTCCACCTCGCGTTCGTCCCTAGCGCGAGCGGACCGGACCGCCGCCCGCGGCCACCTTGGCCGGCGCGGCGCCGGGCGCCAGTCGCTTCAGCGTCTGCAGCGCATAATAAAGCTGGAAGTCCTTGATCCCGCGCTTGTCGAGCTCGGCCGCCGTCTGGGTGAAGCGCGGATCGGGCGTGGTGTCCCGCTCCAGCAGCTTGTCGTCAACCGTGCTCTGCGCAATCAGGTGGCGGCGCAGGTCCGCCTCGCGGATCACGCGGCGGTCCTTGTAATCCGGGTCAGTCAGCTGCGGCACCGCCACGTCCGGGGTGATTCCGCCGGCCTGCACCGACCGGCCCGATGGCGTGTAGTAGCGCGCGGTGGTCAGCCGGAGCGCGCTGTCCTGCCCAAGCTGGATGACGCTCTGGACCGAGCCCTTGCCGAAGCTCTGCTCGCCCATCACCAGCGCCCGGCGCTGGTCCTGCAGTGCGCCCGCCACGATCTCCGCCGCGCTGGCCGAGCCGGCGTCCACCAGCACGATCACCGGCCGGCCGCCCGTCAGGTCGCCCGGCTTGGCGTAGAAGCGTTCGATGTCGTCCTTGGCGCGGCCGCGCTCGGACACGATCTCGCCCCGTTCCAGGAAGGCATCGGAGACCTGGATCGCCTGGTCGAGCAGCCCGCCCGGATTGGAGCGCAGGTCGACGATATAGCCCAGCGGCTTGCCGGCAGTCGCCTTGTTGATCGCGGTCAGCGCCGCCTCGGTCTCCTGGCCGACGTTGCCCGAGAAGGTGTTGATGTTGACGACGCCAATGCCGTCGCGGACCTCCCACTTGACCGGGCGCAGCACGATCCGCTCCCGGGTCAGGGTTACGTCGAACGGCTTGTCGCGGCCCGATCGTATGATGGTCAGCTTGACCTGGCTGCCCGGCGCGCCCCGCATCTTCTCGACCGCCTGGTCAAGGTCGAGGCCCATGATCAGCTCGCCGCCGATATGGCTGATGTAATCGCCCGCTTTGAGGCCCGCGCGGGCGGCCGGCGTGTCCTCGGTCGGGGTGATGATCTTGATCACCCCGTCTTCCATGGTGACCGACAGGCCGAGCCCGCCGTAGTTGCCGTCGGTGGTGGACTTCAGTTGCTGGAAGTCGCTGCCTTCCATGTAGCTGCTGTGCGGATCGAGCGCCGCCAGCATGCCGTCAATGGCGCCCTTGATCAGCGTATGGTCATCGACCTTGTCGACATAGTTCGCGCGCACCCGCTCGAACACGCCCATGAACGTCTCGAGCTCCTTGTAGGTGTCGACGTCGGCCGCCGCCACGGTCGAGGTGGTGACCGGGACCAGCGCAAGCGCGCCAACCAGGGCGAGAGGCGGGAGGAGCTTGCGGAACATGCGCGAATCCTTGTGAGCCATGGACGGCTTCTAACTGGGTTGCCGGTCATTTGACAGCAAGGCAGATGAACCCGCGATGAGGGCCGCGGGTTGCGGCCGCCCGTCGCGGCTCAGTTCCACGGCGACGGCAGTTCCGGTCGCCTGGCCCAGCGCCTCGCCCCGGCCGAGTTCGCTGCCGACCGCCAGGTCCGTGCGCACCCCGGTGAGCAGAGTCATCCAGCCGTGGCCATGGTCGAGGATGATGACGGACGCATGGCTGCGGAACGGGCCGGCAAAGGCGATCCGCCCGGCCGCTGGCACCGTTACCGGCGCTCCATAGCGGCTGCCAATCGTCAGGCCGCGGGAACGCACGCCGCTGGCGCTGATCTCGGCCAGTCCGGTGAGCACCGGCCCGCGAAGGGGCACCTGCCAGGCGAGCGGCGGTGGGGCAGCCGCGCCGGCGGGCGCGGCCGGCCTGGGCGGCGCCGGCTCCAACCGGGCCAGCTGCGCGGCCGTGCGCGCCGCCGTCCGGCGTTCGGCCGCCAGGCTCTCCGCCCGCTCCGCCTCGCTCTGCCGGGCGAGCACCACGTCGCCCGCGCCGAGCGCCGCGCTGCCCAGTTCGACCAGTCGCCGATTGGACTGTGCCTCCACCGCCGCGAAGCGCCGCTGCCGCTCGGCAAGCTGGGTCCGCGCAGCGACCTTCGCCGAACGGGCTTCGGCCGCGGCGCTCGCGAGTGCCTCGCCCCGGCGCAGCTCCGTACGCAACGCCGCCGTGCGGGCGGTGACCGCGGGCAGGGTGGCGTCCAGGACTGCCCGTAAGTGGACCAGGTCCTCGACCGAGCGTGCGTCGGCGAGCTGCAACAGCGGCGGACGCCGCCCGATCTGCGCCAGCCCCGCCAGCAGCAGCGCCGCGGGCCGCTGCTCGCGGGTCAGCCGCTCGCGCTGCCCGTCCAGCTGCCGCTGCAACTCTGCTGCGCGCACGTCCGCCTCGGCGACGGCGGCCTCCGCGGCTATGATCGCCTGGGCGGCGGCCGCCTGCTCGGCGCGCAGCTTTCCGGCGGCATCCTCCGCCCGCCGGACTAGCGCCTCAAGCCGGGCCTGCTCCCGCGCCGCGGCCGCCGCTTCGGCCCGCGCCGCGGTCAGCGGATCGGCCGCCGACAGCAGCGCCGGCGCAAGCAGCATCAGGGCAAGGGGAGCGAGCGCGCGCATCGCGCTAGCCTTCGCGGTGGTAGGGGTGGTTGACAAGGATCGACGTTGCCCGGAACAGCTGCTCGGCCAGCATGGCGCGTACCAGCAGGTGCGGCCAGGTTGCCGGCCCGAAGCTCAGCAGCAGGTCGGCACCGGCCCGCTCCGCGTCCCCGTGGCCGTCCGCCGCCCCGATCACGAATCGGGCTTCGCGCTTGCCCCCATCGCGCCACCGCTCCAGCTGCCGCGCGAACGCCATCGACGACAAGGCTTCGCCCCGCTCGTCCAGCAGCACGGTCGCTGAGTTGGCCGGAGCCGGCGGAACGGTGCCGCCGCGGTCCGGCAGCTCGGTCAGCTTTACCGGCCACGCGATGCGTTTCAGATAGCGCTCCACCAGCTCGGCTTCGGGCGATCGCCCGATCTTGCCGCGCGCGATGATGTGCAGCAGCAAGCGCCGTTACGCGCCCGCGGCGGCCTGCTTGGGCTGCTCGTCACCGAACGCCCACATGCGCTCCAGGTTGTAGAAGGTGCGGACCTCGGGCCGGAACAGGTGAACGATCACGTCGTCGGCATCGATCAGCACCCAGTCGGCTGCGGGCAACCCCTCGATCCGCGCCAGCTTGCCATATTGCTGCTTCAGCTTGTCGGCGAGCTTGGTCGCCATGGACGCGACCTGGCGGGTCGACCGCCCGGACGCGATCACCATGTGGTCGGCAATGCTCGACTTGCCGGCAAGGGGAATGGACACGACGTCAACCGCCTGATCGTCGTCCAGGGACTGGAGCACGCTGCGGTGGAGCTCTTCAACGGTCGGAACCGTCTTCACGCTATCGTCGGCCAAGGTTTCTCCTGATGCTGGTAGGGGGTTGAACGCACGAACGCCGGTTTATGTTGCCGGCGAAACGAAGGTGCCAGTCGGGGTTGCGCGCGCGGAGGGCGGTGGCGGAGGTCCTGTCGGGCGGAAGCCTCAGGAAGATGATCGCCGGTGCACCCCAACGCGTCCAGTGCTGTGCCAGGCTGCGGGGCCGGACGAAGCGCCGCAGCCAACCCATCGCGCGGTTCGCGCGGGCAGTGTCGTCATACCCCGGCCGGGACAGCACGGCAATCGGCAGGGTGGCACTAAGCCTGCGCCAATCCTTCCACTGGTGAAACTGGGCCACAGTATCCTCGCCCATCAACCACACGAACCGGTCCCGCGGGTAGCGCCGCAACAGCTTGGTCACCGTGTCCACCGTATAGCGCGTGCCGGTCTTTGCCTCGAAGTCGCTGACCCGGATCGCCGTGCCCCGCGCCGCCCGCCGCGCCGACGCGAGCCGCGCCTCGAACGGTGCCATGCCCGCCTTGGGCTTGAGCGGATTGCCCGGCGACACCAGCCACCACACCTCGTCCAGCCCCAGCGCCGCCGCCGCGGCCAGGCTCATCCGCCGGTGGCCGCGATGGGCCGGGTTGAAGCTGCCGCCGAGAAGGCCGATGCGCCGCATGCGTCCAGGGGGCTAGCAGGGGCGGGGCCGGTCTGCCAATCTGGCGGCAGGGGAAGCGCTGATGAACAGGGAAGGGTCGGTCACCACCGCGGCCTCGACGACGACGTGCCTCAACTGCGGCGCGGCGCTCGGCGGCTCCTATTGCGCCAGCTGCGGCCAGAAGGCGCTGATCCCGCGCTCGCTCGCCGGTTTCGCGGGTGACCTTGTCGCCGGGCTGTTCAACTTCGAGGGCAAATTCTGGGCGACCCTGCCGATGCTGGCGTGGCGCCCGGGCGAGCTCACCCGTCGCTACGTCGAGGGCCAGCGCAGCCGTTTCATCTCGCCGGTCGCGCTCTACCTGTTCAGCGTGTTCCTGATGTTCGCCGCCCTGAGCTTCTCGGGCACCCTGTCGAACGTCAAGATCACGGGTGACCTCGACTCGGCGGCCCGCGAAGAACTGGTAGCGCTCCAGCGACTCGAGCAGGACCGCGCCTCAACCGTGAGCCAGGGCAAGCCAACTGCCGAACTCGACCGGAAGATCGCCAGCCAGCGCGAAGAGCTGAAGCAGCTGCAGCAGCTCAAGGAGGGGCGGCTTCCGACGGGCCTCAGCGAAGACGGCAACAATCCGCCCTGGCTCCGCAACGCCCTGCGCAAGGTCGCCACCGAACCCAATGCGGTCATGGCCAACGTGCAGGAAGCCACGTCCAAGTACAGCTGGGCGCTGATCCCGCTGTCCGTGCCGTTCATGTGGCTGCTGTTCCCGTTCCGGCGCAACGTCCACCTGTTCGATCACGCCGTGTTCGTGACCTACTCGCTGTCCTTCATGATGCTGCTGATCCTCGCCGGCAGCCTGCTGGTGATGGCCGGTGCGGGCAGCTTCGCGGCCTTGTTGCTGCTGGTCCCGCCGGTGCACCTCTACCGCCAGCTGAAGGGCGCCTACCGCCTTCGCTGGTGGAGTGCGCTGATCCGCACCTTCGTGCTGCTCATCGTCGCCAGCGTGGTTCTGGCGCTGTTCGGGACGGCGATGCTGGCCCTTGGCGTGTTCAGCTAGGTCAGGCGGGGCAGGGGTATTTGGACGCGAGCACCCGCACCGTCGCTTCGGTCATGTCCATCCGCGCCCGCTCGGCCACGGGGATGGCCGCCATGCGCTGCATGAACTCGGTCGCGCCGATGCCGCCGCTGTTGCCGGGCGGGCAGTAGCGCGGCTTGCCGCCAGCCTTGATCGTCGCCAGCCGCTGCTCCCGCGCCTTCTGCGCCGACGCTTTCACCTCCCCCATCAGCGTGTTGATCTCGGTTCGCGAGAAGATCGCCAGCGGCCCCTTGGCCTGCAGCGCCGAGGCCCGCTTGTGAAAGGCTTCGGCATTCATGGACTGGGCCGCAACAGGCGCGGCGACAAGCAGGGCGGCTACGGCCGCAAGACGCATCGGCAAGGGTGATCTCTCCTGGTCAGTGGTGGGAGCATGGGTATTTCTTCTGCAGCACCATGAGCATGGCCTGCTTCAGGCTCATGCGCTGGCGCTGCGGCGCGGGAATGGCGCGCAGCCCGCGGATGAATTCCATGTTGCCGAGCTCGGCACGCGGCTTGGGCGAGCAGTAGAGGATCGGCCGATGCGTCCGCTCGGCCGTTTCGCGATCGCGGCGGATACTGTCACCGGCGGCGGTGCCTTCCCGCTGCAGCCGCTTGTAGTCGGGGTCGAACAAGGCGAACGGCCCCTTGCCCAGCAGGCGCTCGGCCCGCTCAAGGAAATCCTGCGCCGTTCCGGGCATTGCCGCCGTCGCCGGCACGGCGAAGGCGAGCAGCAGTCCGGCCATCAACGGCACGCGCATGTGAAGAACCCCTCCTCCGCGAAGATGAGCGGAGAAGGGGTCCAATGGTTGAACAGGAAATGAACGCTGCCCGTCAGGCGCCGGCGGGAGCGGGTCCGCCAAAGCCGGTGGCCGGCTTGCGGCTCTTGGGAACGGAACTGCCGACTGTCGGCACGACCGGCTTCTTGGCCCCGGCGCCGCGATCGATCGTCCCGCCGTCGAGGACCGACTTGATCTCCTCGCCGCTCAGCGTCTCATATTCGAGCAGCGCCTTGGCGAGCGAGTGCAATTGGTCCTCGTGGGTGGTCAGCAGTTCGCGCGCCCGATCGTAGCCGCTGTCGACGAGCGAGCGAATTTCCTTGTCGATCGCGCGTGCGGTCTCGTCGGACATCTGCCGCTGGCGGTTCATGGAGTAACCCAGGAACACTTCCTCGTCGGCCTCGGCATATTGCAGCGGACCAAGCGTGTCCGACATGCCCCAGCGGGTCACCATGTCGCGGGCGAGCCCGGTGACATACTGGATGTCCGACGACGCGCCCGAGCTGACCTTGTCGTAACCGAAGATGATCTCCTCGGCGACGCGCCCGCCCATGGCCACGGCCAGGTTGGCATGCATCTTGTCACGGTGATAGCTGTAGCTGTCCCGCTCCGGCAAGCGCATCACCATGCCCAGCGCGCGACCGCGCGGGATGATGGTCGCCTTGTGGATCGGGTCGGACGCCGGCTCGTGGAGGGCGACGATCGCGTGGCCCGCCTCATGATAGGCGGTCATGCGCTTCTCGTCGTCGGTCATGACCATGGACCGGCGCTCGGTCCCCATCATCACCTTGTCCTTGGCTTCCTCGAACTCCTGCATGGCGACCAGCCGCTTGCCCTTGCGGGCGGCGAGCAGGGCGGCCTCGTTGACGAGGTTGGCAAGGTCCGCGCCGGAGAAGCCGGGCGTGCCACGGGCAATCACGCGCGCGTCCACGTCGGGCGCCAACGGCACCTTCTTCATGTGCACGCCCAGGATCTGCTCGCGGCCGTCGATGTCGGGCCGCGGGACCACCACCTGGCGGTCGAACCGGCCGGGACGCAGCAACGCGGGGTCGAGCACGTCGGGCCGGTTGGTGGCGGCGACGATGATGATCCCGTCATTGGCCTCGAACCCGTCCATCTCGACCAGCAGCTGGTTCAGCGTCTGCTCGCGCTCGTCGTTGCCGTTGCCCAGGCCCGCACCGCGGTGCCGGCCGACGGCGTCGATCTCGTCGATGAAGACGATGCACGGCGCCGACTTCTTGGCCTGCTCGAACATGTCGCGGACGCGGCTGGCGCCGACGCCGACGAACATCTCGACGAAGTCGGAGCCGGAGATGGTGAAGAACGGCACGCCTGCCTCACCCGCGATGGCTCGGGCCAGCAGGGTCTTGCCGGTACCGGGCGAGCCGACCAGCAGCGCGCCCTTGGGGATCTTGCCGCCCAGCCGCGCAAACTTGCCCGGGTCCTTCAGATACTCGACGATCTCCTGCAGTTCCTCGCGCGCCTCGTCGATGCCGGCCACGTCGGCGAAGGTCACGCGCCCTTCCTTCTGGGTCAGCATGCGCGCCCGGCTCTTGCCGAAGCCCATGGCCCCGCCGCCGGCATTCTTCTGCATCTGGCGCATAATAAAGAAGCTGACGCCCAGGATCAGCAGGAACGGCAGCGATTGGTAAAGCAGGATCAGCCAGAAGCTCGACTGCTCAGCCTCCTTGGCCTGCACCGTCACGCCCTTGGTAATCAAACGGTCGGTGACCTGCGCGTCCGCCGGCGCCGTGGTGCGGAACGCCCGTCCGTCGCCCAACTTGCCGCTGATCACCTGCTGGCCGGTCGCGGCCGAGGCGGTCGTGACGGAACGGACGTTGCCCTCCTCGACCTGGCGGACGAAGTCGGAATAGGCCATCGGCTCGCCCTGCCCGCTGCGGCTGCCGCCGTCAATCATCTGGGCGAACAGCACCAGCCCGAACAGTACCGCGACCCAGATCAGCAGGCTCTTGGTCCAGGGGTTGCCGGGCTTCTTGTCCTTGTCGTTCATGCGAACGGTATCTTCCCTTGAGGTTCGCTCTGCAATGTAAGGTTGCGGCCCTTAATGGCAATGGAACGGGGGTCCCTCGCCCTGTCGCTCCCTAAACACGTCTTGTCCCACGTTTGGCCAAGGTGGGGGAGTCAAGGAACCATTCACCTTCTATCCGCATGATAGAAGATCGTTTCGGGGCTGGAGATAAGATGCGCGTACTGGCTGTGCTGATGTGCTGGCTTTCGGCGCTCGCCGCGGTGCCTGCCGCGGCGGCGACCTCGCCGTCGCCCGAGATGCGCGGACTGGAATCGCAGCTGGCCGCGCTGCTCGCCAACCGGCCGGGCGACATCGGCGTCGCCGCGCTTGACCTCGACAGCGGCAAGATGGTCAGCGTTCGCGGCGACAAGCCTTATCCGATGGCCAGCACGGTGAAGGTCGCCGTCGCCGCCGCCTACCTGTCGCAGGTCGATGCCGGTCGCCGCTCCCTGAACGACCGCATCGGCTCGCTCACCGCCCGGCAGCTGCTGGAAGCCATGCTGATCCACAGCAACAACGGCGCCACCGACATCCTGATCCGCAACCTCGGCGGCCCCGCCACCGTGCAGGGCTGGATCGACTTTCATCACCTGTCCGGCATTCGGGTGAACCGCACGATCGCCCAGTTGCTAGCCTCGCCTCGCGACCTGTTCGACATCCGCGATTCCGCCACGCCCGAGGCGATGGTCACCTTGCTGCGCCAGATCGACCGCGGCAACGTCATCTCGCCCGCTAGCCGCGTCTACCTCCTTAGCGTGATGCGTCGCTGCGCCACCGGCTCCAACCGCATCCGCGGCCTGCTGGGGCCCTCGGTCCCGGTGGAGCATAAGACCGGCACGCTCAACAACTACACCAGCGACGTCGGCTTTATCACCATGCCCGACGGCCGCCGCATCGCGCTTGCGCTGTTCGCCCGTGGCGGCACCGACCGCCCCAATTCCATCGCGCAGGCCGCCCGCGCCATCTACGACGGCTTCCTGCGCCTGCTGCCCGATCCGCTCGCCCCCATGCCGGTGTCGGCGTTTGGCGGCGGTCGCTAAGGGAACGCCCGCTTCCCGCACCCGTTCGGATGGCGGGAGGCCATCCGCATGAAGCCGCTGACCGAGCAGCACCTCGCCCTGTTCCGCCGGCACATGGTCGAGATCATCGACCTTCACTTCGACCTCGCCAGCGACGAGCTCGGCCGGGGCGAACTGTCGCCCGGGCTGCGCCGCGCGCTGCTGGACGTCCCGCGCCACCTGTTCGTGCCCGAACAGCTCGCCGCCGTCGCCTACCAGGACACGCCGCTTCCGATCGGCTTTGACAAGACCTTGTCCCAGCCCTTCATCGCCGCCGCCATGATCGAGCTGCTCGAACTCCAGCCCGGCCAGAAGGTGCTCGAGGTCGGCACCGGGCTTGGCTACCAGGCGACCGTCATGGCCGAGATGGGCGCCGACGTCTTCTCGGTCGATGTCGTGGAGGAATTCGTGGAGGCCGCCACGCTCCGCTTCGCCGCCCTCGGCTCACCGGTTCAGGCGCGGGTGGGAGACGGCTCCAGGGGCTGGCCGGAACACGCGCCATTCGCTGCCATTCTCGTCACCGCCGCGGCGAGCGAACCGCCCGCAGCCCTGCTCGACCAGCTTGCCCCGGGTGGCCGCATGGTCATCCCGCTGGGCGGCAGCGACGCGCAGCAGCTGACGGTGGTAACAGGGGCGAAATCGGACGCCGCTCAGCGCGCGGTCATGCCCGTCCGCTTCACACAGCTGGAGACCGGCTAGCGCATCATTGCTGCCTGGGCCGAAGCGCGGAGATCGGCCAGTCGCGCGCCGTCGATGGCGAGGCCCTCGTCGGCCCTGGCCAGCGCTTCCAGCAATTGCTGAACCACATCCAGGCTCTGCAGCTCACGGCCGTGGCTCGCTACCAGTGCCATGTCCGCCACAAGCGTGTCGCCAAGCTGCTCGAGCAGCTTGGCCGCGAGCCGCAGATCCATCGCAGCCGCCACCGACAGCTCCGCCAGCGAACGTGGGTGGTGGCTCGGCAGGTCGCCGCTGCGGATGGCGCGGACCAGCCCATCCACGCGCTGCTGCGCCGCACTGCCAGTCGCTCCCATCCACTCCCGCACGGAAACAATCTCGGCCAGCCTCAGCCCGGCCTTGTTGCCGCTGTTCCAGGCGACAGCGCCGCCGGCGCAAAGCTCGCCGCGGACCAGCTCGACCGCCGTGCTGGCCAACGGCAGCACCGCCGCCTCGATGAGGGCACCACGCGCGCTCAGGTTGCGAATGCGGACGGCCGTGGCGCCCCCCGGCCACCGCAGATTGGCCGCGAGGTACAGGTTCGTGCGGCCGTCGGCCCGCAATTCCTGCTCTTCGCTCGCTGCTACTACCGTCACCGTCCACTCCTCCGAAGCGCAGCGCCGCGCCCGTCGCCCTTCAGCTTAGACAACGAGCGCAAGACCGACCGGAACTCGTCAGCAACAAGCGAATGTGGCCGGTCGCCCCTGAAGACTGCCTTCCCACCTAAGATAGACGTCGGGCGGGGCAGGGTGCGCCTGCCGCGGCAAAAAAGACGGTTCAGCACACGGGGGGACTGGATGAGCAGGGAACTTGATAGCCGGCTTGATTTCATGCGGTTCGATGGCCAGCACCGCCAACTGCTCAAGGGTGTTCAGCCAGACGTGGAGCGCTGGATCGGACCGGCGCTCGATAGCTTCTACGCGCAGGTCCGCGGCACTGCGGAGGTCTCCTCTTTCTTCCGCGACGACAGCCACATGGCGTCAGCAAGAACGGCTCAGGCGCGGCACTGGAGCCGTATCTCGCAGGCGCGGTTCGACAACGACTTTCACGCCAGCGTGCGCGCGATCGGCAGCGTCCACGCGCGCATCGGGCTGCAGCCACGCTGGTACATGGGCGCCTACGGGCTGGTCCTCGACTACATGCTCCGGGCGATCGACAATGAATATAGCTGGTGGCGGCGGGCCCTGACGTTCTTCCGCAAGCCCAAGGGCATCGATGTCGCGGTAACGCTGGTGAAGGCGGCCTTGCTCGACATGGAGCTGTCGACCTCCATCTGGTACGAGGAATGCCAGACGTCGCGCGAAGCGGCGATCCAGGCGCTGGGCGCAACGCTGGCCAAGCTATCAGGCGGTGACCTGACGGAAAACCTGTCCGGCCTCCCCGCCAGCTTCGCGATGATCGAGACGCACTACAACAATTCGGTCGCCAAGCTGCGCGACTTGATCGGCTCCGTCGCAGTCAGCGCCGAGCAAATCCGCACCGGCTCGGCGGAGATCGCCCAAGCGAGCGAGGACCTCGCCCGCCGTACGGAAAGCAACGCCGCCTCGCTTGAGCAGACCGCTGCCGCAGTGTCGCAGATGGACGGTCGCCTCAAGGCCACGGCCAGCGCCGCGCAGGACACGGTGCAGCGCGCCGACCAGACCAAGGTCACGGTGGCCAGCGGCCGCTCGGTCGCGGACGAAGCGGTGCAGGCGATGGGCCGGGTCAGCGAAAGCGCCAAGGGCATCGACAGCGTGATCGAGGGCCTCGACAAGATTGCGTTCCAGACCCGCGTGCTGGCCATGAATGCCGCCGTCGAGGCTGGCCGTGCCGGTGAGGCGGGCCGCGGCTTCGCGGTGGTCGCCGACCTCGTCAGCGCGCTTGCCATGCGCGCCGAGGAAGAGGCCAAGCGGGCCCGCGACCAGCTGACCGTTACCCAGTCCGACGTGGTCACGGCGGTGCAGGCGGTGGAAAAGGTCGACGGCGCGCTGCAGAACATCTCGGGCGATGTCGAGCAGGTCCATGCGCTGCTGGCGACCATCGCCAGCGACAACCAGGCCCAGGCCAGCGCCGTGACCGAGATCAACTCGGCCATCGCCAGCATGGACCAGGCCACCCAGCAGAACGCCGCCATGGTCGAGGAAACCTCCGCCGCGTCGCGCAACCTGCTGAGCGAAGTAAGCACGCTGTCGGATCAGATCAGCCGGTTCGTGGTCAGGATGCGGCGGGCCAGCCAGGCCGGGAGTTCACGGGCGCAAGAGTCAAGCCGCTGCCCAGCACTGCGGCGGCGAAGCTGGTCCGCATGCCGGCGCCCGCGGGCGGGGACTGGCAGCAGTTCTAGGGTCGCCGCCGGGGTTCCCGTTCGAACCGCCATTCGCCTGCGCCCGGCCGGATGACCACGCCGCCGAGAGTGGCGACCTCATCCGCGACCAGTCGGAGGAGGGCGCGGGCGACCTCGTCCCCGCGCTGTGGCGTGCTGGCAGGCGCCAGGTCGGCAAGTATCCGCAGCAGCAGTCGTCGCCGCAGCTCCCGCGGCACGCCGCGCACGTCCAGCGTGCACCCGCCATCCGCGGCCTTCGCCCGGGTACGAAGCAACTCGCCCACCATCCACTCCAGCGCATCCCGGGCGTCTCTCAGATGGCACGCGGTGGCGGCAAGCCGGCGCCGGTCGGGCCAATCGGGGGATGCGTCGAGGAAGGCGCGCGCCCGGGTGCGGTCGTGCGCCGGATCAGCATTGCTCGGGTCGTTCACCGGGGTCAAAGAAGCTCGCTCGACCACCGCCTTGAGATCGCACTTGCGCCAACCAAGAAGCGGCCGGACGAGCGACACTTCTGCGTTGCTGGACATCGGCCGCGCCGCCTGGATCCCGGCCAACCCGTCTACCCCTGTCCCGCGATGAAGGCGCATCAGCACGGTCTCTGCCTGATCGTCGAGGTGATGGCCGGTCGCCAACCAGCGCACCGACCGCTCCTCGGCCCACTGTTCCAGCCGAGCGTAGCGCGCCTCCCGGGCGCTCGCCTGGCGGTTGGCGGACGGCACTTCCCATTCCAAGGCTAATATGTCGTGCGGCACTCCGAGGGTGGCGCACACATCCGCGACGAACCCTGCTTCCGCCGCGCTCTCAGGTCGTAGGCGGTGATCCACCGTCGCCGCCAGCACGCGTCGGGGCAGGGCGGCAGCGGCAAGCAGCAGAAGGGCCAGGCTATCCGGTCCGCCCGAAACCGCCACTCCGAGCGAAGCGCTTTCCAGCATTTCGTCACCGACCAGGCAGGCCAGCGCGGCGCGGAAGCGCCGGACGTCGTCCTTGTCGGTCGCTAGCGGCACCCCGCCCTGCTCTTGGCGCCCGGCAGCAGAGTCTTGAGGTCGGGTCGCATGCGGTCGCCATAGACCTCCTCGAGCTCGGCATAGGCCTTGCAGGCCTGGCTCGACTGCTTGAGCCCGACCAGCGCCTGGCCAAGATAATAGAGGCTATCGGGCGCCCGCTCGCCGCGCGGGTTGCCGCGGTAATTGGCGAGCAGCGCCTCGGCGGCCGGGCGATAATCGCCCTTGTCCAGCAGCGAGCGGCCGATGAGGTTGTTGGCCCAGCTGACGCGACGGTGATTGGGGAAGGACGATGTCATGGCGCGCAGGGCGGCAATGGCCTGGTCGTACTTCTTCTGCTGCCACAGCTGGTAGCCGACATCGTAGGCCGCCTCGGCATCGGCATTGGGATCGCCGGTCTTGACCGGCGCCGTGCTGGCCTGGGTGGCCGGGGCAGGGCGAGGGCGATCAGTGGCGGCCGGGGCAGTATCGCGACTACCCCCAGTGTCTGCTCCAGCGGCGGGCGCAGCCGGCGCGGCGGTCTCAAGCGTTCGCAGCCGCTGGTCACTGTCGGCGCGCAGCCGCGCCAGCTCTGCTTCCATCGTGGAGATGCGGTTGGCATTCTCCTCGTTGACCCGGGTGATCTGCGTCAGCGAGCGCTCGATGTTGTCGAGCCGGTTGCTGAGCGCGGTTACGACCACCTGACTGGCAGCGGGATCATCGGCCAGGCCCGCGGTGCTGGCCGGCTGTCCGTTCGGGAACACGCGTCCCTGGATTTGGCGGACCTGGCGCTCGAGCCGCTCGACGCGCTGTTCGGGGGTGGGCTGGCGCTGAGCGACGGCAGGGCCGGCGAGGAGCAGGGTGAAGGCGGCGGAAGCAAGCAGGGTGCGCATGTCGTTCTCGGTCGAAGGAAGGTGATGTGGTGGCTAGCGGAGCCTTGCGCTCCGATGAATCAACGGGTTGCGGGTGCGCTTGCCGGGGCGGGCGTGGCCGCGCCGCCACGCATCAGGTCGGCCGGCAGCAGCGACACGTCACGCGCGGTCGTCCCCGGCTGGCCGACCGACGGCGCATCGGCGGTCCCGACCGACACGCGTAGCGCCTCCGGTTTGCCGGTCTTCAGCAGGGGGGCAGTAGCGCTGGCCGGCACCTCGTAGCTCTGGCCTGCGGCGAGCTGGCCCTGATACAGGGTCTTGCCGCCTTTTTCGTAGACCTGCAGCCAGGCCGGCTCGTTGGCGGTGATTACCACCGGGCCATTCGACGCTGGAGCCGCGGCCGATGAAGCGGCGGCCGCCGGCCCCTGCGGCGCCTCGGCGGCGACTGGCGCGGCACCCTCGTCAGGGCCACTGATTTCCCGGTTTCGCATGACCAACAGGGCGGCGACGACCGCAATTACGCCGAGCACGGCCAGCAGCACGAGCCACTTGGGCATGACCCGGGCCGGGTCGGCCGGTTCGAACACCTCGGTCGTATGGGCCGGGCGCTGGCTGTAACCGCTCATCTCGGCCCGCAGCTGCTCGCCGATGGCGGTCCGGTCTAGCCCGACCGCGCTGGCGTAGGACTTGGCGAAGCCGATCGAATAAGTGGTGGCCGGGAGCTTGCTCCAGTCGCTCGCCTCCAGGCTTTCGAGGTGGCGCGTCGGAATGCGGGTCCGCGCGGCCAGCTCTTCCAGGCTGACGTCCTGCGCCGTGCGCGCAGCGCGCAGCTGCTCACCGACCGTCTTTCCTCCGCCCATGTCCGTTTCGTCGACCATGCCGCTCCCCGCCCCGGTCCGCTTTCGCCGCTGTTCTTGAAGGTGAACGTCGGCAAGTCAACGCCTTTAGCCCAGCACGACTCCTTGTCGCTTCGCCCAATCGGTCAACGCCTTGCGCATGTCGCGCGGCGGGCGCGCGAGCAGCTGTTCCATTCGGGTCCGGACCGCTCCGGCATCGAGCGAGCGGATCATCGCCTTGACCGGCCCGACTGCGGCCGGCGTGATGGAAAAGTTATCGATGCCGACGCCGATTAGGGCCATCGCCTCCAAGGGGCGGCCACCCATTTCTCCACACACTCGGACGGGCACACCGGCCGCCGTAGCCTCGCGCGCGACCCGCCGCAGGAAGCGCAGGATGGCCGGGCTCAGCCAGTCGTAGCGTTGAGCCAGCCGGGGATCGGCGCGATCGGCGGCGAACAGGAACTGGGTTAGATCGTTGGTCCCAATCGACAGGAAGTCGACCCGCGGCAGCAGCACGTCCAGCATCTCGGCCAAACCCGGCACCTCCAGCATGGCGCCGAACTCCACCCGGCTCGGCTGGATGCGCCGATTGTCCCGAGCCCAGGCCAGCTGTTCCTCGAATAGCGCGCGCGCCTCCTCATATTCCCACGGTTCGGAGATCATCGGGAACATGACTCGCAGCACGCGCCGGTCCGTCGCTTCGATCAACGCCCGCGCCTGCGCCTTCATCAAGGTCGAGCGGGACAGGGATAGGCGCAGGGCGCGCCAGCCCATCGCTGGGTTCTCCGCTTCGTCCTTTTCATCCGCAAGATAAGGGAGCGCCTTGTCGCCGCCGATGTCGACGGTTCGGAAGATCACCGGCTTGTCGCCCGCGGCATCGAGCACCTGGCGGTAGAGCCGCAGCTGGCTGTCGCGGCCGGGCAGGGTGGCGGACACCAGGAACTGGAACTCGGTGCGGAACAGGCCGATGCCGTCAGCGCCGACCGCTTCCAGCTGCGCAGAGTCCTCTGCCAGTCCGGCGTTCACCATCAGCGTGCAGCGGCGGCCGTCCTTGGTAGTGGCCGGCGCGCCCCTGATGGTGGCGAACTCGGCGCGGCGGCGCTGGCTCATCGCCATGCGCCCTTCGAAGCTGGCCGTGACCTGGCTCGTGGGGCGGACGACGAGGCTACCCTGGTCGCCGTCGACCAGGATGGTGTCGCCCTCGTTAGCCGTATGGCGAATGTCGGTGATGCGGCCGAGCACGGGTACCCCGATGGCCCGGGCGACGATCACCATGTGGCTGGTCAGCGAGCCTTCCTCCAGCACCACCGCCTTCAAACGCCGCCGGTCATACTCGAGCAGCTCCGCCGGACCCATGTTGCGCGCGATCAGCACTGCGTCGCGCTGCAGCCCGGTCTGCGCGGCGGTGCCCATCCGCCCCGACACGATCCGCAGTAGTCGGTTCGCGAGGTCCTCCAGGTCGTGCATCCGCTCCTTCAGCAGGGGATCGTCGATCTCCTGCATCCGGGCGCGGGTGCGCTGCTGGACCCGCTCGATCGCCGCCTCCGCGGTAAGGCCGCTGTCGATCGCCGCATTGATGCGCCGCGACCAGCCCTCGTCGTAAGCAAACATCTTGTAGGTCTCGAGGATCTCCTGATGCTCTCCGACCGTCCCGAACTCCGCCTCGCGGGTCATGTGCTCGATCTGCTCGCGCATTTTACGGAATGCCGCGTAGACGCGGGCCCGCTCAAGCTCGGTATCTTCGGCCACGGTATGCTCGACCACCACCCGCGGCTGGTGAAAGACGGCGGTGCCGCGGGCCATACCGGACACCAGCTTGAGCCCCGCGAGCCGCACCATTCCGTCGCGGGCACGACGGCGGTCGGAGCCGTCGACCAGCCGGGCGCCCGCGATCAGCTCGGCCAGCACCATGGCGACCGTCTGCAGAGCCTCGATCTCGACATCCTGGTAGCCGCGCGCGTCGGCGTGCTGCACGGCAAGCACACCGATCACGTTCTCGCGCCGGATGATCGGCACGCCGGCAAAGCTGTGGAAGCTCTCCTCACCCGTCTCGGGCCGGTAGGCAAAGGCCGGGTGGGAGGAGGCTTCCGCCAGATTAAGGACGCGGCCTTCTGCGGCGATGGTGCCGACCAGGCCCTGGCTCAGCTGCAGCCGGGTGACGTGCACCGCTTCCTTGCGCAGGCCGTGGGTGGCGAACAGTTCCAGCGCATTGTCGCGCAGCAGGTAGATGGAGCAGACCTCGCTTTTCATCGCCTCGGCGATGAGGTCGACGACATGGTCGAGCTTGCCCTGCGCCGAGCCGCGCCGCGCCATGACGTCGTGCAGGCCCGTCAGGATCTCGCGGGCGGCGTTGGCGGCGTTCAGCGGCATGGCGACCGGGCTAACAGACGGGGGCCGTGCTTCCAAGCGCACCGCTAGCCGCGCATGATGTCGGCGATCTCCCGATTGCGCGCGAGAAAGGCGTCGCGCTTGCAGCTAGCGGAGCTGCAGTGAGTCATGCGGACCTGAAACGTTGCCTGCGTTCTCACCAGGAGGGTTCGGGTCTCAGGATCGGCGTTCTGCAGTGACTGACCGGTCAGCAAGGCAAGGTGACGCTCCAGCGCCGCCAGGTCGATCGCCGGGCAACTCGCATCGACCTCGCACGGATCGATGCTCGGGTTTGTGGGCTGGGGAACAGGTAGCGGCTGCGTCCTGGGCGCGGGTATGACCGCAACTTTGCTAACCGGCGGCAACGCTCGCGGCAGCGGTAGGGCGACCACTTGCGGCGCGGGAGTGGTTGGCGGCTCGACGGGCTCTGGCGGCGCCGGAGTCGGCTCCACCTGGTGTTCAATCGATGCGAGCAAGGCCGGCGGCGGTGTGGTCGGCTCGGCACTGGTCGCAGGAGGCTGGGGTCGGCGCAAGGATGCGGCCGGCGGCTTCATCACGGCAAAGGCGACCAGGCCGGCGCTCAGCAGCACCAGCAGCATGCCGCCCGCGCGCCCGCGCGCCCGCGGCCGCCGCCGGGGCGGGAGCGCCGGAGACGAACGCGGCGCGACATGCAGGCGCTGCCGATCGAACTCGGCACGCCGGTCGGGATCGCTGAGCACGGCGTACGCTGTCGCCAGGTCCCGCGCGCGGCATTGAGCCTCCGCCGACCGGTTCTGGTCAGGATGGTAGCGCTTCATCAGCGCGCGATAGGCGTCCCGGATCGCGACGCCGTCGGCCGACGGCGGCACCCCGAGCACGCGATAGGGGTCAGGCACCGCCGCTGCTCAGCGCACCGTCTCCGTCAGCATCAGGACGTTGCCGTCGGGATCGGAAAACCAGGCCAGGCGGCTCTTGCCGTCGGGCGAGGTGCAGATGCCATGCTCGTCCTGGCCCATGCCGTCGTAGATGGTGAAGCGGACGCCCTTGTCGCCGAGCGCTCGCCCGACCGCCGCCATGTCCGGCACGTCCCAGCCGACGACGGGGTGCTCGGACGGGGTGAAGGAAGGCAGCGCGGTAACTCGGACCATCGCGCCCGGTGCACCAGACACCACCAGCTCCGCCCCATATTCGTCGCGGCTGCGCGCCTCCAGGGCCAGCACGTCGCCATACCATCGAATGCAGCGCTCGACGTCGGTGGTGTACAGGAACGCGATTACGGTGGAGCCACTCAGAACCGGCATGGCATTTCTCCCTGTTTCAGCGTCGCCGTTCTAACGCGGCCGCCGCCTCCTCCACCAGTTCGCCGATGATCTCGGCGGTCGGCTGCTCCTTCGTCACCATGCCCACCGACTGGCCAGCCATCACGCTACCCGTTTCCACGTCGCCGTCGATCACCGCCCGGCGCAGCGCACCGGCCCAATAGTGCTCGATCTGCAGCTGCGCTTCGGCCATCTCCAGTCGTTGGCCGTCGAGGTGCTCGGCAATCTCGCGTTGCTTGGCGGCGAAGCGCTCGGTTTCCTTGTTCTTGAGCGCGCGCACCGGGATTACCGGCAGGCGCGGGTCGATCTGCACGCTCGGCACCGCGTCGCGCGCCGAGGCGCGGATGAAGGCCTTCTTGAAGTTCGCGTGCGCGATGCTCTCGGTCGCGCAGACGAAGCGGGTCCCGAGCTGCACACCCGCCGCGCCCATCTCCAGGTAGGCGGCAATCGCCTCGCCGCGGCCGATCCCGCCGGCAACGAACACCGGGATCTGCTCGCAGATGTGCGGGAGGATTTCTTGCGCCAGGACAGAGGTGGAGACCGGCCCGATGTGCCCGCCCGCCTCCATTCCTTCAATCACGATCGCGTCCGCGCCCGAGCGCATCAGCTTCTTGGCCAAGCTGAGCGCCGGCGCGAAGGCGATCAGCTTGGCGCCTGTGCTCTTGATCTTGTCGAGCGCGCCGCTCGGCGGCAGGCCACCCGCCAGCACGATGTGGCCGACTCCATGCCGTCCACAGACCTCGATCAGCTCGGACAGCTGCGGGTGCATGGTGATGAGGTTGACCCCAAACGGCCGGTCAGTCCGCGCCTTGGTTTCCCTGATCTCCGTGTCGAGCAGCTCGGGGTTCATCGCCCCGCAGGCGATCACGCCGAAGCCGCCGGCGTTGCTGATCGCGGAAACCAGGTTGCGCTCCGACACCCAGCTCATCGCGCCGCCGAGGATCGCATGCTCGCAGCCGAGGAACTCCGTGCCCCGCGACCACAGTTCGGCTAGCCGCTGCGCGGTCACGCCGCCTGCTCCGGCCTGGCGTCGAGCCCGAAGGCGGTGTGCAGCACGCGCACGGCCAGCTCCGTATAGTCTTCGGGGATAAGCACGCTGACCTTGATCTCCGACGTGGTGATGGCGAGGATGTTGATGCCGCGCTCCGCCAGCGTGTCGAACATCTTGGCGGCGATGCCGGCATTGGAGCGCATACCGACGCCCACCGCGCTGACCTTGACCACGTCCGTGTCGGTCAGCAGGTCCGTGAAGCCGACAGCGCCACGTACCCTTTCCAGTTCCGCCACCGTGTGCGGCAGGCTGGCGGTCGGCACGGTGAAGGTCAGGTCGCTGGGCTCGCCCGCACGCGCGACCGACTGAACGATCATGTCGACGTTGATGTTGGCGGCGGCGAGCGGCGCGAACACGGCGGCGACAGCGCCCGGCCGGTCGGGCAGGCCGGCGAGCGTGACCCTCGCTTCGTTGAGGTCGTGGGCGATGCCAGTGACAACGTTGCGTTCCATCTGTTTCCCTTCGAGCGCGTCTTCGCTCACGATCATGGTGCCTGGCCGGTCCTCGAACGAGGACAGAACCTGCAGCGGCAGGTTGAAGCGCATGGCGAGGCCAACCGAACGGGTCTGCAGCACCTTGGCGCCGACGGACGCGAGTTCCAGCATCTCCTCGTAGGTGACGAGGTCCAGCTTGCGCGCCTTGGGCACGATCCGCGGGTCGGTGGTGTAGACGCCGTCCACGTCCGTGTAGATGTCGCAGCGGTCGGCCTTCATCGCCACGGCAAGAGCGACGGCCGACGTGTCCGACCCACCGCGGCCAAGCGTCGCCAGTGCGCCCTCGCCGGTCACGCCCTGGAAGCCGGGAATCACGGCGATGCCGTCCTCGGCGAACACCCGCTCCAGCACGTCCACGTCGATCTCCTCGATCAGCGCGCTGACATGGCCCGACGCGCGGATCGGCAGCTGCCAACCCATATAGGAACGGGCCTTAATGCCCATGCCCTGCAGCGTGATCGCCAACAGGCCGCTCGTGACCTGCTCGCCGCTCGCGACCACCACGTCATACTCGCGCGGGTCGTAAAGAGCGGCCGCCTCGCGGCACAGTTGCACCAGCCGGTCGGTCTCCCCGGCCATGGCGCTGACCACCACTGCCACTTGGTTGCCGGCCTCGGCTTCGCGCCGCACGCGGTCGGCGACATGCCGGATGCGCTCGATCCCCGCCATGGAGGTGCCGCCGAATTTCATGACGATGCGGGCCATGCTGGGTCGGCCAAGGTCCTGATGGTGGAAAGGGCGGCGCCCTGTTAGGGGGCGGGCATGGTGGAGACAAGCATCCGGCCCGAGGAAGCCGCCCACTTTGGCGCCATGGCCGGCGACTGGTGGGATCCCAAGGGCGCGTCGGCCATGCTGCACCGGCTGAACCCGGTGCGGCTCGGATACATCCGCGACCGCGTAGACCAGCACTGGCAGACGGACGAGCGCTCGTTGAAGCCCCTCGCGGGAAAGTCAGCCTTGGACGTCGGCTGCGGCGCTGGCCTGCTTTGCGAACCACTAGCCCGGTTGGGTGCGACCGTGACCGGTGTCGACGCCGCCCCCGAGCTCATCACCGCCGCCCGCGGCCATTGCAAAGGCCGTGGGCTGGCCATCGACTACCGAGCGTGCGGCGTGGAGGAGGTGCAAGGCCGGTACGACCTGATCACCGCTATGGAGGTGATCGAGCATGTCGCCGCGCCCGCCGACTTCCTGCGCAACCTCACCGAGCGGCTGGCGCCCGGCGGCTTGTTGATCTTGTCGACCCCCAATCGCACGGCCTGGGCGCGCCTGCTCACCATCACGCTAGCGGAAGGCTTCGGCCAGATCCCTCGCGGGACCCACGACTACGACCAATTCATCGCGCCCGAGCAGATGGCGGCGCTGCTTGACCAAGTGGGGCTCCAGCTGCGCGACACGGCCGGCATTGCTTTCAGCCCGTCCCGCGGGCTGCACCTCAGCGATGATCTTCGTCTGAACTATCTGCTGACGGCGACTGCTCGTTCTTGACCACGGCGGCGATCGGTGCCGCCGGCCGTTCCTTCAGAACACCGATATGCCGCAGCAGGCCGCCCGCCCCGTGTCGGACATCGTCGAACATCGTGCCCAATTGGAACAGCATGCCAACCAGGAACAGGCAGGTGAGCGTGGGGGCCGTGGCCAGCGCCCGCTCGGCGAGGCGGGCCTCGCGGCTTGTCACAAAAGAGCTTGAGATAACTATCGCTACCAACGCGCCGATCGCCGCACCGGCCAGCAGGTCGCTGGGGTAGTGAAAGGCGCTGATCAGCCGCGCCATGCTGACCAGCAATGCCCAGATCAACGCGAATAGGCCAAGCGGCCGAGACCGCCGCAGGGTCACCAGTGCCAAGGCCGTCGCTAACGCCGCCGTGTCACTGGGAAAGCTGCTCCAGTCTGATGGGATCATCCAGACAAAGGGCAGCGGCCCGTCGAAACCGGGCAGGAACGCCGGCCGGAACCGCGCCGGACCGAGGTTCTGAACCAAACGGGCGACCACCAGGGCCAGCAGGCCGGCAGCAATGCCATCGAACAGCACCCTTACCGCTTGGGGCCGGTCGCGTTGCTGGCTGGCAACGGCGCACAGCAGGGCGACGAGCGGGAAAATCTTAAACGTATCGAACTGCGCCAGATATCGGATCAGTGCGTCGAACACAGCACTATGACCGAGCAGTCGCGCCGCGGACTCGGTCGCGGCCAGGTCTAAGCGCTGCAACTGACTGGCGAACGCGCTACGCAACTTATCTCCCCGGCAAGCGAGCTGTCAGCCGCGTCTCACGCCAGGTCGGTGGACGCGGCTTGGAAGGCCGCTTGAGTGAGAACGTTACGCCTGTGATCGTGAAAAAGCTAGCGTTACCGCCATTAACACAGGCGAGCCGCTTAGAAGTCGACCTTGTCGTAGTGGGTTGGCGGGACGATCACGTCCATGCGCTCGCCCAAGAGCGGACGAAAGCTTGGCCGCGACTTCATCACCGCATACCAATCCTTGGTCTGGCGGTGCCCACGCCAGTCGAGCGCGCCGAGGTAATCGATGACGCTGAGGTGAGCGGCGGCTGTGAAGTCGGCCAGGCTGATGGCCGGCCCCGCTACCCAGCGCCGGTGATCGAGCAGATAATCGAGATAGTCGAGGTGGTTGTTGCCGATCCGCATGGCTTCGCGGAGCACCCGGGTGTCGGGGCTTTCCTTGTTGACCAGGCGTTTGCGCATTCGCTCCACCATCAGCGGCTCGACCACTTCGCGGAACAGCTTCTCGTCGAACCATTCGACCAGCCGGCGGATCTCCGCTCGCATGGCGGCATCCCCGATGATCAGCGGCGATCGCTCCACTGCCTCATCGAAATATTCGGCGATCGGCTGCGATCCGATCAGGGTCAGGCCGTGGTCCGGCTCGATCAGCACCGGTGTCTCGCCGGCCGGATTGACGTCGACGAACTCGTCCCGCCGTTCCCACGGATATTCGCGGATCAGCTCAACCGGCACCCCCTTCTCGGCCATGACCAGCCGCACCTTGCGGGAAAAGGGACATAGCGGAAATTGCAGGAGCTGCCACATGACCGGCAGGCTTTAGCGAGCGGTGCGCCCGCGTCTAGGCTTTGGCCGAGGCCGATGGGCCCTATCGGCGCGGGTAGGTGGGCGAGGGCAGGTTGTTGAGGGTACGTGCAATCTCGTCGGACGCCTGGTTCAGCGCCCGGCTGATAGCCGGCAGGCTGCGGGCAATTGCCTGGGTTCCGGCCTTCATGGTGTCGCTCCCTTCGGCGATCTCCCGGTCGAGCTGCCGCTCGTCCACCCCGGCAAGGTCGCGGACCCGGCGATTGCGTTCCTCGGGGCGCACCGCGCGGTTCTCGACTGCCACCTGGATCTCACCGACGGGCAGGTCGAGGAAGGCGTGAGCGACGGCGCGCAGCACAGGCTGCAGCTGATCCACGACCTGGCCGCTGGCAATCTCCGGCGGCAGTTGCGACGGCGGCAAGGGTTGTGCGACGGCGGGAGTAGCGGCACTCAGGGCGATAAGGAGCAAGGGGAGGCGCATGGCAAACAGTTCCGAATCGAGGACCTGCGCCACTGTAACCTCAATCGCTTAGCTGGGCCTGAACGGACGTTCAGCGCGCCGCCAGCCAGGCCAGCGCGGCTCCGCCGGCGATGATCCGGTACCAGGCGAATGGCGTGAAGCCGAACCGGCTGATGGTGGCCACGAAGACCTTCACCACCACCAGCGCGACGATGAAGCTGACGAACGCGCCCAACGCGATGTTGCCGTACATGCCCGGTGCGATGCGGTCGTGGTGCTTGAGTAGGAAATAGGCGGTCGCCCCGCTCAGCGTCGGCATTGCGAGGAAGAAGCTGAACTCGGCCGCCGTCTTGCGATCGACGCCGATCGACATGGCTCCGAGGATGGTCGCGCCCGACCGGCTGACACCCGGGATCATCGCCAAGCACTGGATCGCGCCAACGGTCAGCGATTGGCGCAGGGTGAGGTTCTGCACGCCGCCGCACTCGCGCGGGCGCACCAGCCGCTCCACGATGAAGATCGCGAGGCCGCCGACAACCAGCGCCCAGGCGACCACCAGCGCATTGCTCAGCAGGCTCTCGATATAGTCGCCGATGAGCAGCGCCAGGATGATGGCCGGCAGGCAGGCAACGATCAGGTTACGGACGAACCGCCAAGCGCCCGCGTCACGCCGGAACAGACCAATGAACACGTCCCGAAAGGTCCGCCAGTATAGGACCACGATCGCCAGGATGGCGCCGGGCTGAATCGCGACATTGAACGCCTCCCAATCGCTCGCCTTAAAGCCAAGCAGCTCGGTCGCCAGGATCAGGTGCCCGGTCGAGCTGACGGGCAGATATTCGGTAAGGCCCTCGACGACGCCGAGGAGGACCACGAGCAGCCAGATGGGCACTGATGATCAGCCGGCGCTGGCTTGGCTGCGGCGGTGATTGCGCTGGAAGCGGCCGCCGGGCTGGAACCGGTCCAGCCAGTCGGGCGCGACCACATCCAGCGGCGTCGGGGTGATCCCGAACGCTTCCAGTCCGGGCATGCCGTCGTGCACGACATTGTCATTGGCCAGCATCAGCCACTGGTCGCGGGTCAGCGGCGCGCCCGGAAGGAAGCCGAGCTTGCTCATTGCCGCGCCAACGAAATCCGGCAGGTCGACGATACCGGGCGAATGGCCGGCTGCCTCGGCGATCCGGGCGTTCAGCTCGTGCATGGTCATGACCTCTGGCCCGCCGATCTCGTAGGTCTCGCCGCCATGCTCCTCCGGGTCCTGCGCCGCTTCGGCGATCGCCTCCGCCAGGTCGCGGACGTAGACAGGCTGGAACCGCCGTGTGGGCGCCAGCACGGGCAGGATCGGCAACCGAGCCATGTTGGCGAAGCGGTTGGTCAGCTGGTCCTCCGGCCCGAACACCAGGCTCGGGCGGACGATGGTGGCATTTGGGAAGGCCGCGCGCACGGCCTGCTCACCGCGCCCCTTGGTCGACCCGTAGACGCTAGGCGAGTCCGGATCGGCATTGATCGCGGATACGTGGACGAAGCTTTCGGCACCCGTGCGCGCAGCCAGTTCGGCGGCGCGACCGGCGCTGTCGGCATGGACCTGCTGCAGGTTGCCGCTGAACGCGCCGACCAGATTGACCACGCCCCAGGCGCCGTCGATCGCCCGTTCCAGGCTGCCCGGCTTGTTCATGTCGATCGGCACGAGGTCGAGCTGCCCGACGGCGGCCAGCGGCTGCAGGAACCACGCCTTGCGCGGGTTGCGCTGCGCCACCCGCAGGCGGACGCCGGAATGGAACAGCTGCTCGCACACATAGCGGCCGATGAACCCGCCTCCGCCGAGGACGGTAATGATGCGGTTGCGCCAGTCGGAAGCCGGGTCGGTCATGCCGAGCGCCCTAGCGCCGCGCCTCAGGGCCGACAAGGCGGACAAACGTCGATCTGCGGCCCTGTTGCACTCGGCCGTTGACAGCCGCCGCCAGCCTCCCCTAAGCGCCGCCGCCTACCAGCTGACGAAGCTCCTGTGCCCAGGTGGCGGAATTGGTAGACGCACCAGCTTCAGGTGCTGGCGCTCGCAAGGGCGTGGAGGTTCGAGTCCTCTCCTGGGCACCACCCTTCCGGGCGACGTAGCGTCCGCTATGGGACAAGCGGCTCGCAGCTTACGCAGTCGACTTGCTGGTCCGCTACTTTCCCATCTTCAACCGCCGGTTGCCTGTGCAACCAAGCGCTGCGTGGCAGCCGCTGGGGTGATCGGGTGCGCTCGGCTGGCGGCCGGGCTGTCCGGCGCTCCCATGGCAAATGCCGCCGCTGCGAGCCGATTTGATGGGGCAACACATCGCCACCGACAGCGAGGCGCAGGCCAGGATCGCCAGGGGAGCGGCAAGCCAACTCACCCGTCATCCTCGTCGAGGAGGATGCGCATGCCGGCACCGTCGAGATCGTCGAATTGGCCGCTGCGCATCGACCAGAAAAACGCGGCCAGGCCGCAAAGGCCCAGCAGCAGGGCAAGCGGGATGAGCAGCGCAAGCCCGCTCACCGTGCCGCGCCCCTGAGCCGCAGCGCGTTGGCGACCACGATTATCGACGAGCAAGACATTGCAAGCGCCGCGACAAGCGGCGTGACCACCCCGGCAAAAGCCAGCGGCACCGCGATCACGTTGTAGCCGATTGCGATGGCGAAGTTCTGGCGCACGATCCGCAGGGTGCGGCGGGCGGCGGCGATTGCCTTCACCACGGGCAGCAGGCTGTCGCCAAGGAACACCATGTCCGCGGCATTCTGCCCGACGTCGCTGGCCGAGGCCGGCGCCATCGACACGTGCCCGGCAGCGAGTGCCGGACCGTCGTTCAGCCCGTCGCCGACCATTAGTACCCGGTGCCCGGCGGCCTGCAGGCGCGCGATCAGGTCCAGCTTGTCCTGAGGGCGCATGCTGGTCTGGGCGGTGAGGTTGAGTCCGTTCAGCGTGGCGGCCACGGCGCCTGCGCGATCACCGGTGGCGACGGACGGCTCGATCCCAATGTCGCGCAGCCGGCGGATGGTCTCGGCCGCGTCGGGCCGCAGCCGGTCCTCGAACCGCAGCAGGGTCGTGATGCCGTCCGCGTCGGTAAAGGCAGCGGCCATCCCATCGGATGACCCGGCGCTCCGGCCGAGGCTAACGGGCTTGCCACCGGCATAAGCGCGGACACCATAGCCGGGCTCTTCCGCCAATCCGTCCAGCGCGGCCGCGACCACGCCGTCGGCCGAGAGAACCCGCCGGACGGCCTGGGACAGCGGATGGCGGCTGGCCTGCGCCAGCGCAAGCAGCACCGGCTTGACATCAGGGGCGAGGTCGGCGGCGTTGACCAGCTCCGGCCGGCCCAGCGTCAGCGTGCCGGTCTTGTCGAACACGGCCCGGTCAGCCTCAGCCAGCCGCTCCAGCGCTGAGCCGTCTTTAACCAGCACGCCCGCCCGCATCAGCGAGCCGGCGGCGACGATCTGCGCGGCAGGGACGGCGAGGCCAAGCGCGCACGGGCAGGTGATGATCAGCACCGCCGCCGCAATCAGCAGCGACTGGTGCACGCCCGAGCCCATCAGCAGCCACAGCAGGAAGGAACAGGCCGCCAGCGTATGGACCGCCGGCGCATAAAGCCGGGCTGCCCGGTCCGCGATGCGGACGTAGCGCGACCGACCCTGGCCCGCTTCCTCCATCAGGCGCGAGATCTCGGCCAGGGTCGTGCCCTGCCCAGTGGCGGTGACCCGCACGGTGAGCGGCGCGAGCAAGTTCAGCGTGCCGGCGTGCACCGCCGTGCCGGGACCAGCCGCGACCGGCGTGGATTCGCCCGTCAGGAGCGAACAGTCGAGTCTGCTGGAGCCCACCTCGATCTCGCCGTCGGCAGCCAGCCGCTCGCCGGTGGCGACGAGCATGCGCATGCCAGGCTGGAGCTCGGCAGCGCGGATCCATTGGCTCGGACCTTCGGATTGCAGCACGAGTGCCCCAAGCGCGGTCTGCTTCAGCAACGCCGTCACGCCGTCGCGCGCGCGGTCGCGCATGACGCTGTCCAGCACTCGCCCGACCAGCAGGAAGAACAACAGCATCACCGCGCCATCGAAATAGGCGTTGGGGCCGCCCGTCAGCGCCTCGAACAGGCTGAGCGATGTCACCAGCAGGACGCCGATCGAGATCGGCACATCCATGTTGGTGCGCCCGTGGCGCAGCGCCGACCAGGCCGACCGGAAAAACGGCATGCCCGAGTAAGCGACCGTGGGAATGGCGATCAGGCCGGAGATGAGGTGGAACAGGTCGCGCGTCGCGCCCGCCGCACCAGACCAGACCGACACCGACAGCAGCATCACATTCATCGACGCGAAGCCGGCCACGGCGGTCGCTCGCAGCAGCTGGCGGGTCTCGCCCCCCGCAGCCTGCGCTGTGCCTAGGGTCAGCGGCTGCGACTGGAAGCCGACCCGCTCCACCGCGGCGACCAGGTCGGGCACCTGCAAGGATGCCGCATGCTCCACCGTCAGCTGCCTGGCGGTGACGTTAACGCGCGCGGAGACGAGGCCGGGGACGCCCGCCAGGCCCTTTTCGATCTTGGAGATGCAGCCCGCGCAATGGACACCGGGCACCGCCAGTACCGTGCGCTCGACCGGCTCGGCAGCGCGGACGGCGGCTTGCGCGGTCACGACAGCGTCTCGACGAGACGCGCCTCGTCGGCGCCCTTGCGAACGACCAGGTGCACGGCCCAGCGGCCCGCCGGTAACGGCCGGTCGGAGACGAAACCGCCGTCCTGCCGGGAAAAGCGCAGGGGCACGTCCGCCCGCCGGCCCAGCGGATGTTCGGCATAGCCGCTGACCTCGGCACCGCTGACGGACACGGTTATGGTGACGCGCCGCGCAGCGTCAACGCCGGGCTTGATCCGCCAGCCGAGCGCCTGCTGGCGCTTCGCTGCTGCCAACCACCGATTATATTCCTGGCTCGCGACATAGCTGTTCTCGACGACCACGCCGCCGAACGTGCGTACGGCCAGCGTGGCCATCAGCATATTCACCGAGATCACCACGCCGAAAAAAGCGACTAGAATGGCCGTCATGTGCCGCCCGTTAATTGATCGGGTCCTCATTGCGCCGGCCTGTCGAATTTGGCGTCGGTCATGTCGCGCTCATCCTGTCCGATCGCCCTGACCGTGAAGGTGAAGGGCTCGTCCGCTTCTCCGCCAGCAGGCGCGGTCACGAAAATAGGTAGTTTTGCGAGGGAATCGGCTGGCACGTTGGTGCGGAAGGCGGCACCCGCACGATCCCGGCTGCCGTCGGCGGTCCACATGGCGCCGCCGTCGAGCCCGTCCATCCGAACCTCGAACAGGCGCGGGCGAAGTTCCATGTTGCGCAACTTGAGCGTGAAGTTGTTGCGCACATGTCCGTCGGACAGCTGCACATAGGCCGGGTTGCGCCCGTGCAGCGCGCTGATGCTCAGCCGCTGGCGGTCGCCCAGTGCGAACAGCATGGCGACGCCAACGCCGCTCCATAGGCTGAAGTAGGCGAGGGTGCGGGGGCGCAGCACTGTCTTCCACAGGGGCTTGGGCGGTGCGCCGGCAGACTCTGCCGCGCAATCCTCCAGCGTGGCATAGTCGATCAAACCGCGCGGCTTGCCGATCTTGCCCATGACGCTGTCGCAGGCGTCGATGCATAAGGCGCAGGTGATGCAACCGATCTGCGGCCCTTCGCGGATGTCGATACCGGTCGGGCACACGGCCACGCACTGGTTGCAGTCGATGCAATCGCCGAGCCGTTCCGGCTGCCCGCCCAGGTCCGCCAGGGTCGCTGTCCGCCGTCCGCGCCCCCGCGGTTCCCCGCGCCAGTCTTTGTAGGTCACGATGAGGGTTTTCTCGTCCATCATCGCGGTCTGGATGCGGGGCCAGGGGCACATATAGATGCACACCTGCTCCCGCATGAAGCCGCCAAACACGAAGGTGGTGGCGGTCAGCAGGGCCACGGTTGCGTAGGCGACAGGTGCGGCCTGACCGTTGACGAACTCGTGCGCCAAGGTTGGCGCGTCGGCGAAGTAGAAGATCCACGCGCCGCCGGTCGCCACCGACACCAGCAGAAACAGCGCGTACTTGGTGCCACGGCGGGCGATCTTGCCCAGCGTCCAGGGCGCCTTCGCGAGCCTCGCCTGCGCATTGCGGTCGCCGTCGATGAAGCGTTCGAGGTGCTGGAACAGGTCCGTCCAGACCGTTTGCGGGCAGGCGTAGCCGCACCAGGCGCGGCCGACGGCGGAGGTGACCAGGAACAGGCCGACGCCGGCCATGATCAGCAGGCCCGCGACGTAGTAAAACTCGTGTGGCCAGATCTCGAGCGGACCGAAGTAGAAGCGGCGGTGGGCAAGGTCGACCAGCACTGCCTGGTCCGGCGCATACTGACCGCGGTGCCAGCGCAGCCAAGGCGTGACGTAGTAGATCAGCAGCGCCGCTGCCATGATCGACCATTTCAGGCGTCGGTAGAAGCCGTCGACCGCCTTGGGGTAGACCGCCTTGCGCTTCTCGTAGAGGCTGGCTGGATTATTCGACAGGTCGTTCATGGCGCTACCGAGTTTGCCGCAGGTCTCCCGCGCCGGTCTGGGTGCCGGCGCGGAAGAGCTGGTGAGCTGATTACCGGCTCGCCGTCTGCACCTTCTTCGCTTCGCCGCCACCAAGGGAGTATACGTAGGCGGCGAGCATCTTAACGGTAACGGGGTCGAGCTTCTCGCCCCAGCGCGGCATAACGCCAGCGCGGCTGTTGGTGATGGTCTCGGTGAGCGTCGCTTCATCGCCGCCGTACAGCCAGATGCCGTCCGTCAGGTTGGGCGCTCCGAACTGGCGGTTCCCTTTCCCGTCGGGGCCGTGGCAGGCGGCGCAGTTTGCGGCGAACAGGTCGCGGCCTTGAAGCGCCATGGCATCGGGTTTGCGCTGGTGACTGATAGTGCGGACATACGCGACCAGCGACTGGATCTGGTCGGGTTGCAGGATGCCGTCACGACCGAACGCAGGCATCAGCGACATGCGGGTGGCCTCGTGGTCCGGGTTACGGACGCCGTCGACCAGCGTGTGGTGGATGGCGCCCATGTCGCCGCCCCAAAGCCAATCATCGTCATTCAGGTTGGGATAGCCCTTGCTGCCGGTCGCGCCCGAGCCGTGGCATTGGACGCAATTGACGCGGAACGCCGCACGCCCGCCTTCCACCGCTGCCTGGAACAGCTGCGGATTGCCCGTCAGGTGCTCGGCGGGAGTTGCGGCGATGGCGCGGAGGACCGGCGCGCGCTGCGCCTCGGCCGCCTTCAGCTCTCCCTCCAACTGGCCCTGGCTCGACCAGCCGAGCGTCCCGGCCGTGGCCGAGCGGATCATCGGCCAGGCGGGATAGAAGATCGTGTAGGCCAGGCCCCAGGCGATGGTGATGTAGAAGGTCCACAGCCACCAGCGCGGCAGGGGCGTGTTGAGCTCCTCGATCCCGTCCCATTCATGGCCGACGGTTTCCGTCCCGGTCGGGTGATCGATGCGCTTCTTGTCGTCAGCCATGGTCGGCGTCCTTGAAGATCATGGTGGCAGCGTCGCGATTGCGGCTGCGGTTGCGAGGCAGAAAGGCCCAACCGACGAAGATCAGGTAGGTGAGGGCCATCACCACCAGGCCCCAGCTATCGGCAAAATGGCGGAAGGTCTCGTAGCTCACTTCATCTGCTCCTGCGCGGCGGCAGCTTTGAAGTCGACCTGGGTGCCGAGCATCTGGATATAGGCGACCAGCGCATCCATTTCGGTCACCTGGCTGGGATCGCCGTCGAAGTCGCGGATCTGCGCCTTGGGATAGCGCTTGGCGAGGTCGCCGGCATCGCGGCTCGGATCGGCCTGCGCCAGGAGGTCGTCATTGGCCTTAGCGATCGACGCTTCGCTATATGGCACGCCCGTGCGGCTGAGCGCCCGCAGGTCGCGGCTGACGTCGCCGACCTCCAGTTCGCGACTGGCCAGGAAGGAATAGCCCGGCATGATCGATTCCGGCACCACCGAGCGCGGGTTCTTGAGGTGCTGCACGTGCCATTCGTCAGAATAGCGTCCGCCGACCCGGGCCAAATCCGGCCCGGTCCGCTTGGAGCCCCATTGGAACGGGTGGTCGTACATACTCTCGGCCGCCAGGCTGTAGTGACCGTAGCGCTCTGTCTCATCCCGGAAGGGCCGGATCATCTGGCTGTGACAGCTGTAGCAGCCCTCACGGATGTAGATGTTGCGGCCTTCCAGCTCGAGCGGGGTGTAGGGGCGCACCCCGTCGACCTTCTCGATGGTGGAGTCGATCCAGAACAAGGGCGCGATCTCGACGATGCCGCCGATGGTGACCACCAGGAGGGAGAGCACCGCCAGGATGGTGACGTTGCGCTCGATGTGGCCGTGGGTGAAGGGCTTGCTGGCCATGGACAGGTCCTATTCGGCGGCGATCGGCTGGGCGACAGGCTCGTTGGCGGGCACCGGCAGGGGTGCCGGCTGCTCCGCCGCCTGAGCCGGCAGCGGCCGGTCGGCGTCGGGGTTGAAGGGGGCGTCGCTCAGCGGCTTTTCCTGCCGCAGGTTGCCGCGGATCGTCTGGGCGATGTTCCAGATCATGATCAGGAAGCCGGCCAGGTAGAGCAGGCCGCCCGCCGCGCGGATCAGGTACATCGGGTGCATCGCCTGGACGACTTCCGCGAAGGAGTAGACGAGGTAGCCGTCCGCTCCATATTCGCGCCACATCAGGCCCTGCATGATGCCGGCCGTCCACATGGCGGCGGCGTAGAGGACGATCCCCAGGGTCGCGAGCCAGAAGTGCCAGTTGACCATCCGCAGCGAGTAGAGCCGCTGGCGATTCCACAGGCGCGGGGCGAGATAATAGATGGCGGCGAAGGTGATCATGCCGTTCCAGCCAAGCGCGCCGGCATGGACGTGGCCGATGGTCCAGTCGGTGTAGTGCGACAGCGAGTTCACCGCCTTCACCGACAGCATCGGGCCTTCGAAGGTGGCCATGCCGTAGAAGGCCAGCGCCATCACCATCATGCGGATGATCGGGTCGGTGCGGACCTTGTCCCACGCCCCGTTGAGGGTCATCAGGCCGTTAATCATGCCGCCCCAGCTCGGCATCCACAGCATCACGGAGAACACCATGCCCAGCGTCTGCGCCCAGTCGGGCAGCGCCGTATAATGCAGGTGGTGCGGACCCGCCCAAATGTAGAGGAAGATCAGCGACCAAAAGTGGATGATCGACAGCCGGTAGCTGTAGACTGGGCGCTCGGCCTGCTTGGGCACGAAGTAGTACATCATGGCCAAGAAGCCGGCCGTCAGGAAGAAGCCGACCGCATTGTGGCCGTACCACCATTGGGTCAGCGCATCCTGCACGCCTGCGAATGCCGAGTAGCTTTTGGAGCCGAGCAGGCTGACCGGCATGCTGAGGTTGTTCACCAGGTGCAGCATGGCAATGGTCAGGATGAAGCTTAGGTAGAACCAGTTGGCAACGTAGATGTGCGGTTCGCGGCGCTTCACGATGGTGCCGACGAACACCGCTGCATAGGCGACCCACACGACGGTCAGCCACAGGTCGACGTACCACTCGGGCTCGGCATACTCGCGCCCTTCCGTGATCCCGAGCAGGTAGCCGGTGGCGGCGAGCACGATGAACAACTGGTAGCCCCAGAAGACGAAGCGGGCGAGGGTGGGAAAGGCGAGCCGCGCGCGGCAGGTGCGCTGCACCACGTAGAAGCTGGTGGCGATCAGGGCATTGCCGCCGAAGGCAAAGATCACCGCCGACGTGTGCAGCGGGCGGAGACGGCCGAAGCTGGTGTATTCGAGGCCTAGGTTCAGCGCCGGATAGGCCAGCTGAAGCGCGATATAGAGGCCCGCGAGGAAGCCCGCCGCACCCCAGAAGAGAGTGGCAATGACGCCCCACCGGACGGGGTCGTCATCGTAGCGCGAGTGGTCGGCCTTGCGCGGCGCTGCGGCGGTGGCGAACGCGAAGTAATTGGCCTTTTGCAGGCCAGCGGTCATCGCCAGCAGCGCCGCGATCGCGACGATGGCCATGTGGACCGAGAAGCCGAAGTCGGCAGAGGCGGCCACCGCGATCACGGCGATCACCGCGACCAGCAGCCACCCGCCGCTCTTGAGTACCAGCTGTTCCATGAGTTTCGCCCGTCAATTGCCCTTGCGCCAAGACTAGCGAAGAGCAGGCGGGCCGCGCCGTAAGCAAAGTTACTTAGCTTCAGGGCGCCCGCGCGGACCCCGCGCCGAGCCTCCCTGCCGCCTAGGGCCTCAAGGTGAATTGCGCTGGATCAAAACGGGCGCACGAGGCGCCCGGAGCGTCAGCTGCGGTGGCGGCGGCGCAGCACCTCGACCACCTCGTTCCACCCGAAGCCGCGCGCCTCCATCAGCACGGTGAGATGATAGAGCAGGTCGGCGATCTCCTCCGCGGTTCCGGCTGGGTCACGGGTGACGGCGGCGAGCGCGACCTCGACGCCCTCCTCGCCGATCTTTTGCGCGATCCGGGTCGGGCCTTCCTTCAAGAGCCAGCGGGTGTAGCTGGTGTCCGGACCGGAGCGCGCCCGTTCGGCCACTACCTGCGACAGCTCGGCCAGCCAGGCGGGGCCGTCGAGTTCGCCGCCGAAGCAGCTCGGCGTGCCTTCGTGGCAGGTCGGGCCTTCGGGGTCGGCCAGCACGACTAGCGCATCGGCGTCGCAATCCTCGTGGACGGCGCGCACCCGGAGGCGGTTGCCGCTCGTCTCGCCCTTCTGCCACAGCCGGTTCTTGGAGCGGCTGAAGAAGGTTGCGTAACCGGTCTCCAGCGTGGCGCCGAGCGCCGCCTCGTCCATGTAGCCGAGCATCAGCAGCCGGCCGCCGTGCGCATCCTGCACCGCCGCAGGCAGAAGCCCGCCCATCTTGTCCCAGGCAAGGGCGGGCAGGTCGGCGGGTGTCAGGGGCGAACGTCGATCCCGCATCGGGCGAGAAACTCCTTGAGCTCGGGAATGGCGATCAGTCGGTCGTGGAAGACGGTGGCGGCGAGCGCCCCGCTGGCGCCGGCCAGGAAGGCATCCCGGAAGTGTGCGGGCGCGCCGGCGCCCCCGCTGGCGATCACGGGCACGGTGACGGCGTCGGCGACGTCACGGGTATGGTCGAGGTCGTAGCCGGACCGCACACCGTCCCGGCTCATGCAGTTGAGCACGATCTCGCCGGCCCCGCGCTCGGCCGCTTCGCGAACCCAATCGAGCGTGCGCCGGCCGGCCGCGCGGCTGCGGGTCGGGTCGCCGGTATATTGTTTAACGTGATAGTTGCCGTCTTCATCGCGCAGGCTGTCCACCCCAACGACGACGCACTGGCTTCCAAAGTCGCGCGCGAGATCCTCGATCAGCGCCGGCCGTTCCAGTGCGGGCGAGTTGACCGACACCTTGTCGGCGCCCGCTTCCAGGCAGGCCGCCGCCTGGTCGCGCGTGCGGATGCCGCCGGCGACGGCGAATGGGATGTCGATCAGGCGCGCCACGCGGCGGATCCAGTCCAGGTCGAGCGTCCGTCCCGCCGGACTAGCCGAGATGTCGTAGAAGACAAGTTCGTCGGCGCTTTGCGCCACGTAGTAAGCGGTATGCTCCTCGATGCCGCCCACGTCGCGGTGGCCTTCGAAGCGGACGCCCTTGACCACGCGCCCATCGCGCACGTCGAGGCAGGGGATGATCCGGCGTGCCGGCACCTAGGTAAACAGTTCGGACAGGGGGATATGGCCTTCCCACAAGGCCTTGCCGACAATCGCGCCATCGGTCGGCAGGTGCGCGATGTCGGCGAGCGACGAAATACCGCCGCTGGCCTGTATGGCGAGGTGCGGGAGGCGCTCGGCGGCCTCCCCGTAAAGGGCGGCGTTGGGCCCCTCCAGCATGCCGTCCCGGCCGATATCGGTGAGCAGCAGGTGGCGCGCTTGCGGGAAGCGACCGGCAAGCTCCCACAAGCTGAGCCCGCTTGCCGCCTGCCAGCCGTGCATGGCGACCCTAGGCGTGCCCTGTTCCACGCGGACGTCCATTGCAAGGGTGATGCGGTCCGGACCGAAGCTGTCGAGCATCGACCCGACCAGGTCGGGCCGGGTTACGCACAGGCTGCCGACCACCGCGCGATCGACGCCCTGTTCGAATAGGCGGGCGACGTGGCCGGCGGTGCGAATGCCCCCGGCGACCTGCAGCTTTAGGCCGGACGAGCGGGCGAGAGTGCTAAGCAGGTCGTGCTGCACCGGTTCGCCCACGCGGGTGCCGTCGAGGTCGACGATGTGCGCCCAGGTCGCGCCCGCAGCGGCGAAGCGGGCGAGGGCGGCCGCCGGCGCTTCGTTGTAGAAGGTGCTGTCCTCGAACCGACCCTGGCGGAGGCGCACTGGCCGCCCACCGATCAGATCCATGGCGGGATAGACGATCATGCGGCCAGCCATGCTCCGAGGAAGCGGGCACCGGCCGCGCCGGAGCGCTCGGGGTGAAATTGTGCACCGGTCAGGCGGCCGGAGCGGACCACCGCTGGCACGGTACGGCCGTAGTCGGTGCTGGCGGCAGTCGCCGGGCCGTCGTCACAGGCATAGCTATGGGCGAAGTAGACGTAGTCGCCGCTGGCGAGGCCGAGCGATGGGTCGCGCACGTCCAGCTTGCTCCACCCCATATGCGGTACGGGGCGCTCCGGCGCGGGCTGCAGCTTGCGGACGCGGCCGGGCAGCAGGCCGAGGCCGCGCGTGTCCTCTTCTTCCGTATGCTCGAACAGCAACTGCATGCCGAGGCAGATGCCGAGCAGCGGCTGGGGGAGTTCGGCGACGAGCCGGTCCAGCCCGCGCGCACGGGCTTGCCGCATTGCATAGCCGGCGTGACCAACGCCGGGCAGGACCAGCTTGTCGGCGGCGCGAAGCACCTCCGGCTCACCGCTGATCTCCGGCACGACGCCCAGGCGCTCGAACGCGATCGCGACGGAGCCCAAGTTACCGTAGCCGAGGTCGATGCAGACTAGCCTCACAGCACGCCCTTGGTGCTGGGCAGGGCGTCGGCCGCGCCCTCCCGCGCCACGGCCTGGCGCAGCGCCCGGCCGAATGCCTTGAAGCAGGCCTCAACCTTGTGGTGGTCGTTCTGGCCGTCGACCCGAACGTGGATGGCGGCGCGCATGCTGTCGGCCAGGCTGCGGAAGACGTGCGGCGTCATCTCGGTCGGATAGGCGCCGATGTGGGTCGCGTCGAACGCTCCTTCGAAGCGGCAGAACGGGCGGCCGGACAGATCGATCAGCACCTGCGCCTCGGTTTCATCCATCGGCAGGGCGAAGCCAAACCGGCCAATTCCGCGCTTGTCGTCGAGCGCTCGTCCGAGCGCCTCGCCGAGCGCGATGGCGCAATCCTCGACGCTGTGATGGGCGTCGATGTCGAGGTCGCCATCGCAGCTCAGCAGCAGGCTGAAGTTGCCGTGGGCTGCGACCTGGTCGAGCATGTGGTCGAAGAAGGGCACGCCCGTGTCGATCCGGCGCGGCTCGGCCATGTCGAGGTCCACCGAGACCGCGATCCTGGTCTCCTTTGTGTCGCGGACCAGCTCGGCCCGGCGCTGCTTCGGCGCGGCGGTGGCGGGCACCTCGAAGGCGCGCAGTGCGGCGTCGTTCTCTTCTGGCGTGCCGATCGTGAGCCGCACCCCGCCCGGCGCCGCGTTGGGCCGGAAGCGAATGCGGATGCCCAGTGTGTCCAGGCGCCGGCTCAGCGCTTCCGCATCGTTCACTTCCAGGAACAGGAAGTTGCCCGCGCTTCCGTGCACGCAATGGACGATCGGCGAGGTGGCGAGCAGCGGGGCGAGCCTCTCGCGTTCCGCCTTGATCCGCTCGATCCGCTCCAGGTGAACGGCGCGCCGGGCGGGTGACAGCGCCTTCAGCGCCTCGTCGATGCACAGAGTGGGGAGCGGGTAGGGCGGCGCGGCGCGGGCAACCATGGCGATCGTCTCGGGCGCGGCGACGAGCCCGCCCACCCGCGCACCGGCGAGCCCGAATGCCTTCGACAAGGTCTTGAGCACGATCAGATTCGGCCGACGGGTCGCTTCATCGGCCAGGCTCGGCGTGTCGGAGAACTCCAGATAGGCCTCGTCCGACAACACCATGGTGTTGGGCAGCGCATCCGCTACCGCCAGCACGTCGGCGGACTCGACCGGCGTTCCGGTGGGGTTGTTGGGCGAGCATATGAAGACGAGCTTCAGGTTTGCCTCACCCGCGACGGCGTCCAGCAGCCGCTTCGGCTCGAAGGCGAAATCCGCGCCCAGCCGCGCCTCGATGACGCGGGCGCCCTGCAGGTTTGCGAAATGGGCGTAGGCGGAGAAGGTCGGCAGGCACACCGCCACCGCGTCCTCCTGCGGTCGGCAGAAGGTGCGCACGAGCAGGTCGATGGCATCGTCCCCGCCGCGGGTCACCAAAAAGCTGTCCGGGGCCACGCCATACAATGCGGCCATCGCCACGCGCAGCCGGATCGGCTGCGGTTCGGGGTAACGGTTCACCCCGGCGCTTCCGAGCGGCGGGAATGGGTTCTCGTTCGCGTCAAGTTTGATGGTCTCAGACCCGAATGGGTTCCCATCCCGCTTGCCTAGGTCGAAGGCGGGCAGGCGCAGGATCTCGGGCCGGGCGAGGTACTCGGCGAGGCTCATGCATTCACCCGGGCATCGGCTGCGCGGGCGTGCGCCTCCAGCCCTTCCAACCGGGCGAGCGCCGCGGCAACGGGCGCGATCGCCTGCGCGGCACCGTCGGCCAATTGCTGCACGGTCATCGCTTTCATGAACGTCAGGACCGACACACCGCTCCACGCCCGCGCCGCGCCGTCGGTCGGCAGGACGTGGCTCGAACCGGCGCAATAATCGCCGAAGGTCTCGGCCGATTGCCGACCGGCGAACACCGCGCCCGCATTGCAAATGCTCGGCAGCAGCGCCTCCGGGTCGGCGAGGTTTAGCGACAGGTGCTCGGGCGCATAGGCGTTCGCCACCTCCGCCGCCGTGTCGAGGTCCGGGCACAGCACTAGCCGCGCCTGCTCCAGCGAGGCCTCTGCGGTCGCCCGACGCGGCAGGTCGGCCACTTGCCGCTGCACTTCGCCCCGCACGGCTTCGAGCAAGCTCGCCGAGTCCGTGGCCAGCATGACCTGCGCCTGTGAGTCGTGCTCGGCCTGGCTCAGCAGGTCGGCAGCAACGACCGCAGGGTCGGCCTCGCCGTCGGCGATGACCAGCAACTCGGACGGGCCGGCCGGCATGTCGATCGCCGGTCCGCCGGGGAGGGATGCGACGAGCGTCTTGGCCTCGGCCACCCAGGCGTTGCCCGGACCGCAGATCTTGTCGCAGCGTGGGATCGCTCCGGCCCCGAACGCCAGCGCGGCGATCGCCTGCGCCCCGCCAATAGTCCATACCGCGTCGATACCGCACAGCTCCGCCGAGAGCGCGACCAGCGGATCGAGGCTGGCGTCGCACGGCGGCGTGACCACTACCAGCTCGCCCACGCCGGCCGCTTCCGCGGGCAGTGCGAGCATCAGCAGCGTAGAAAACAGAGGGGTCGCTCCGCCCGGCACATACAGGCCGACCCGGTCGATCGGCCGCCATAGCTTGCGCACCATGAGGCCGGGCTGGATCTCGACCGCCACGTCGGCTGGCCGACTTGCTTGATGGAACGTACGGATGTTGGCGACGGCCAGCTCGATCGCGGCCCGCTGCTCGCTGCTCAGCATTCGCCGAGCTTCCCTCGCGCCATCCGCGACCGGCACCAGCTCCGGCGCAGCGCGGTCGATTTGCTCGGCGTGGCGCACCACGGCTTCCCAGCCATCGGCCCGCACGTCCTCGACGATGGTCGCGACCGTCTGCTTCAGCGCTGGGTCCGCCCTACCACTTGGGCGCGACAGCACGGCCGCCTGCTCGACGGCGCCAAGCTCGTTCCAAACTACGCTCTTCACAGCATCATCTTCTCGATCGGCAAGACCAGGATCGCCGACGCGCCGGCCGCCTTGAGGTCGTGCAGCGTTTCCCAGAACACCGATTCCTGGCAAACGGCGTGCACGGCGAAGTGCCCCGGCCGCCCGTGCAGCGGAAGGATGGTCGGTGCCTCCGCGCCCGGAAGCAGCCGGGTGATCGCCGGCAGCGCGGTGCTCGGCGCATTGAGCATGATGTATTTGGCGTCGCGGGTGCCGATCACGCCCTGCAGCCGCTTCCACAGCCGCTCCGCCTGCTCCTGCTTGGGGCCAGTCACGGGCTTGCGGGTGCGGATCAGCACTGCCTCGCTGTCCAGGACGGTGTCCACCGCCCTAAGGCCGTTCGCTTCCAGCGTGGCGCCGGTCGACACTAGGTCGCAGATGAAGGGCGCTATGCCCAGACGCGGCGCCAGTTCCACCGCTCCGTTCATCTTGACTGCCTCAGCGTCGATGCCGCGCTCTGCCAGCCACGCGTCGACGATGTTGGGGTAGGAAGTGGCGATGCGCTGGCCGGCCAGGCTCTCTGCACCATGCCACTGCGCTCCCTCGGGCGCCGCTAGCTTCAGCGTGCAGTGACCGAAGCCCAGCGCCGCCACGACCTCGCAGCGCTCCTCGCCCTCGTCGAGCGCGAATTCGTACAACACGTTCTGCCCCACGATGCCGAACTCGCACGCCCCATCGGCGACGAAAGTCGGGATGTCGTCATCCCGCACAAACATCAGGTCGGCTGGGAAATTCTCGATTCGAGCCGCCAGCGCGTTCTTGCCGTTCGCGATGCGCAGGCCGGCATCGGTCAGCAGCCCGCGGCTAAGGTCGGAGAGCCGCCCCGACTTCTGAACTGCGATGTGCAGCCGCTCCGCGTCAACCAGCATTAGCCGCCTCCAGCGCGTCGATCGTCTGCCGGTATCCCATGTGCGGCTCCTGCCGCAGGAACCGGGCGACCCGCACGATGGTGGTAGTGCTGACCCCCGTCGCTTCGTGGATGTCGCGATAGCTCATGTCCGTCCGGTCCAGCAGGCGCGCGACATGCCAGCGCTCGGCCAGCGTCCTGACCTCCGCCGGCGTGCACAGATCGGTGAGCAGCCGCCGCATCTGCGCCGGATCGTCGGGCACGAGCAGAGCCGCGCACAATTGATCGGTGAGGGTATCGAGGTTCTTGGTCGGGCTCATCTTGTTACAACGTGGTAGAACGTTGCAACGCAGTTAGGAGCGGCTGACGGCGAACGCAACCCTGTCGGTCGGTCAAACGGGTGATGACGGGTCGAGGCTTCGCCACTAGACGGGGGTCATGCCGCTCTACGCCTTCGACAACCAGAGCCCGCAAGTCGCTCCGGGCGCCTGGGCAGCGCCGTCCGCTGATTTGATTGGCGACGTTCGCTTGGCACCTCGCGCCAGCGTCTGGTTCGGCGCGGTGATCCGGGCCGACAACACACCGATCATCGTCGGCGAGGAGAGCAATATCCAGGATGGGGCCGTGTGCCATTCCGATCCCGGCGCGCCGCTCCTTATCGGCGCGCGGGTCACGATCGGGCACCAGGCCATCCTGCACGGCTGCACGATCGGTGCAGGATCGCTGATCGGCATGGGCGCGCGGGTCCTCAACCACGCGGTGATCGCCGAGCGCTGCCTTGTCGGCGCCGGCGCGCTCGTAACTGAGGGCAAGGCGTTCGAGCCTGGCTATCTGATCGTCGGCTCGCCGGCGCGAGCGGTGCGGGCGCTGAGCGAGGCCGAACTTGCCGCACTTGAACTGTCCGCCGCCCATTATGCCGAGAAGGCAGCGCGATATGCGGCGGACCTAAAGGTGGTCGGGTAGGTCACAATCCTGACACTTGGCGCGGGATGGTCGGCCGCCCACCTTGCGTTCATGATCGACATCCGCCCGTTCGCTTCGCTGGGCCATGCCAACCACGGCTGGCTCGACGCCCACCACCATTTCTCGTTCGCAAACTATTACGATCCGGCGCGCATGGGTTGGGGCCGGATCCGCGTGTGGAACGACGACTGGATTGCCGGCAAGAGCGGGTTCCCGCCCCACCCGCATCGCGACATGGAGATCGTCACCTACGTGCGCACGGGCGCCATCACGCACCAGGACTCGCTGGGCAACAAGGGCCGCACCGGCGCCGGCGACGTTCAGGTGATGAGCGCCGGCACGGGCGTCACCCACGCCGAGTATAATCTGGAAGACGAGGCGACGACCCTGTTTCAGATCTGGATTGAAACTGACCGCCCGTCGGCTCCGCCGAGCTGGGGCGCGATGCCGTTCCCAAAGGAAGCACGGAGCGGCAGCTTCCAGCTGCTCGCCAGCGGAGATGAACATGACGGCGCGCTGACCATCAACGCCGATGCGCGCGTGCTGGGCGCGACCCTGCCCGCGGGGCAGTCGATCGCGCTGGACGCCGATCCGAACCGTCACCTCTACCTCGTACCATCCGCACCGGTGCGGGTGAACGGCACCCCGGCGCCCGCCCGCGCCGGCGTCGCGATTACGGGTGAGGAGCGGGTGGTGATCGAAGCGGAGGAAGAGGCCGAACTGGTGCTGGTCGACGCCCGCTGACGGCCGCGGCGCTTGTGTCCCGTGGCAATCGGGGGTTATAGGCGCCGCTGATCCGCCGGCCGGACGCGGGGGCGTCCTGGGGGTGCCGGCAAGCCGTTGAAGGTGTTGGTAAACTGCTCGTGTCCGGCCTGCGCCGACTGATCCTTTCCCTGTTGCTGGGGGCAGCCGCCAGCGCTGCCGCCGCGCAGAGCGTAGTGGCGCCGCCGCCGCCGTCTCGACCCGACACGGTCGGCCCCGAGCAGCTGCGCGACTTTTCGCTCGGCGGCAACCGCCAGCAACAGGCAGAGCAGCCGGCGGCAACTGCGCCGACGAGGCCTGCGCCTGCAACAACTGCCACCCTGCCGCCAGCCACGCGCGAGCAGGCCACAGCCCGCGGCTCCGTGCCGGTGGCGCGGCCAACGACGCAGCGGCCGCAGCCCCGTCCCGCGCCGGCGGAGACCCGCCCCGCCGATTCGGTGACTGTCGGCCTACCGCGGTCCACGCCGGACGACTCCGCCGGTGGGCCAACGCGGCGGGCGACGTCGGGGCTGCCTACCTTCGGCTTCCCGTCCGCCGCTCCGACGCCAGCGCCGGTGAGCACCTTGCCGGCTCCCCTGCCGAGCGCGTCGACGGTGACTCCGGTCGAAGCTGAGGAAAGCGGAGGCTTAATCGGCTCGCTGCTGCCGCTGCTAGCGCTGCTTGTGGCGCTAGGCGGTGGACTGCTGTGGTGGTTGCGCCGCAACCGCGACGGGGCTGACGAGGAGAGCTTCGGCCAGCTGGCCTTTGCCGGAGCCCCGTCGCCCGTGCCTGCACCCGGATCGAGACCCGCCCCGGCGCCGCCGGTCAGCGCACCGCAGCCGACAGGCCAGCCTGCTGCCAAGCCCGCCAGCGTGGGCGTGGTCTCGTCCCGGCTGCGCGCCTGGCTGGACATCGACATCGGCGTACGGGTGGCGGCAATGACCGAGGCCGAACTGCAGCTGGAGATCGACATCCTGCTCACCAACAGCGGCAGCGCTCCAGCACGCGAGATTGCGGTCGAGGCGCTGCTGCTCAACGCAGGGCCGGAGCAGGATGCCGACATCGCCCGCTTCTTCGCCCGGCCCGATCCGCCGGAGCAGTCGCCCGACGTGGTTCCGCCGTTGGGCCAGCTGGCGCTTAGCGCCACGCTCCGGATGCCGCGCACCTCGTTCGTCGAATATGCTGCGGGAAACGGCAAAGTGATGGTGCCAGTGGTCGCGCTCAGCGCCGGCTATCGCGCCGGGTCCTCGCGCGGCCGCACGTCTGCCGCCTTCCTGATCGGGCGTGGCGAGGCAGATGCCGAGCGCCTCGGCCCACTGCCGACCGACCAGGGCGCCAAGGGCTACACCAGGCTGGCCGCCCGGCGCCTGCCCGGCGGGGATCGCCGCTAGAGCACTTCCGTGTTGTAGTGGTGCCAGGCGAGGACCGCCGCCGCCCCACGGTACGGGCGCCATGGCTCCGCCAGTTCGCGTAGCCGCTTCTCCGACGGTCGCTCCTCATGGCCGAGCAGGCGACCGAGCCCGACCTGCACTGCCAGGTCGCCGGCCGGAAAGGCGTCTGCGCGCCCTTCGGCGAACAACAGATAGATTTCCGCCGACCAGCGGCCGATGCCCCTGATCTTGGTCAGCAGCGCGATCGCTTCCTCGTCGTCACGGGGCAGGGCGGCAAGGTCTAGCTCGCCCGACAGCACCAGTTCGGCCAGGCTGCGCGCGTAGCCGGCCTTTTGCCGGGAAAGACCGGCTAGGCGCAGTTCTTCGTCGCTCGCGCGGGCGATGGTGGTGAGATCGGGCGGGCTGCCGTGGAGTCCTTCGAGCTTGTTCCACATCGAGCGGGCGGCGGGTACGCTGACCTGCTGCCCGACGATAGTCCGCAGCAAGGTAGTCGCTCCCGGCTCCGAGTTGCGCGGTTCGGGCGGACCAAGACGGGTGATCAGCGCCGCGAAGGCGGGTTCGGCGGCGGACAGATGGTCGAGCGCGGCCGACAGGCTTTCGCGCGTGCGGACCACTAGGCAACGCTCGCGGCATAGAGCGCTACGGCGGCGGCATTGGATACGTTCAGACTCTCGATCGCTGCGCTGATCGGCAGCCGGGCGAGGGCGTCGCAATGCTCGCGCGTGTTGCTGCGCATGCCGGGTCCCTCAGCGCCCAGTACCAGGGCCACGCGCGGCGGCCCGAGCGCGTCCTTTAAGTCGGTGGTTGCCTCGCCCGCGAGACCGATGCGCCAGAAGCCGGCCTCGGCGATCTCCTCCAGCGCTCGCGCAAGATTGACGACGCGCGCCCACGGCACCCGCTCCAGCGCGCCGCTGGCTGCCTTGGCCAGCGCGCCGCTCTCGGGCGGAGAGTGGCGGTCCTGGGTGACGATCCCGACCGCGCCGAACGCCGCCGCGGAGCGGAGGATGGCGCCGACGTTATGCGGATCGGTCACCTGGTCGAGCACCAGCAGCACGGCCCGTTCGTCCGCAGTGGTCAGGATGTCGCCTAACCACATATCCTCCAGCGGCTCGACCTCGATCACCACGCCCTGGTGCGGCGCGTCCGATGGCACCAGTCGGCCGAGGTCCGGCGCCTCGGCCAAGGTAACCGCCACGTCGGACGGGAACTGCATGAACCCGGCCGCCTCGCGCGTCGCCCAGGCCTTGGTGACCCGCCGTTCGGGATTGTCGAGTGCGGCGGCGACGGCGTGCTTGCCCCAGAAGCGGGGCCGGTTGGCGGTGCCGTGGCTTTGGTGCGATTTCTTGCGGCGGGTCATACCGCCTCTTGCTTAGGCGAGACCTTCCGCGTCAAGCGCGTAACCGGCGCTGCGCACCGTTCGGATCAGATCCGGCTCGCCCAGCGCCAGCCGAAGGCGGCGGATGTGGACGTCGACGGTACGCAGCTCGATCTCCTCGCTGTGCGGCCACACGGTCTCCAGCAGTTGCTGGCGGGAGAACACCCGGCCGGGGTTCTCCAGGAAGTGGCGCAGCAGCCGGTATTCGGTCGGCCCGACCTGCACGCCCTTCCCGTCGCGGCGGACGCGGTGGGCGGTCAGGTCCATCTCCAATCCCGCATAGTCGAGCTGCTCGGCCGCCAGCGCCGGCCGCACCCGCCGCAGCACGGCTGACGCCCGGGCGACCAGCTCCTTGGGGCTGAACGGCTTGGTCAGGTAATCGTCCGCGCCGGTTTCCAGGCCGCGCACCCGGTCATCTTCCTCGCCGCGCGCGGTGAGCATGATGATCGGCAGATGGGCAGTGTTCTGCCGGCGGCGCAGGCGACGGCAAACCTCGATCCCGCTGATCCCCTCGATCATCCAGTCGAGAATGACGAGGTCGGGCTTGACCTCCTCGGCCAGGATCAGCGCTTCTTCGCCGTCGCCCGTACGGGTGATCGCAAAGCCGGTTCGCTCGAAATGGAAGCCGATCAGCTCGGCCAGGTTGCGGTCGTCCTCGACCAGCAGCAACCGCTTCGTGCTCATGCCTCCAGCGCCAGCCCTTCACCGCCTTTGGGCCGTTGCTCCATGTGCTGGCCCGTCGCGGCGTAGTAGACCATCTCGGCGATGTTGGTGGCGTGATCGCCCACCCGCTCCAGGTTCTTGGCGACGAACAGCAGGTGCGCCGCCTGGCCGATGGTGTGCGGATTCTCCATCATGTGGGTCAGCAAGGTGCGGAAAATGCTGTCGTAGAAATCGTCCACCGCCTTGTCGCGCTGGCACACCTTGAGCGCGGCCTCGGCATCACGGTTGACGAAGGCGTTCAGCACGTCGTGCACCATCTGAGTTGCGATCCGCGCCATCTCGGGCAGCAGCGACAGCGGCTCGATCTTGCCGGCATCCTCCAGCAGCGGCACGCGCTTGGCGACGTTCTTGGCATAGTCGCCGATCCGCTCGACGACGCCCGAAATCTTGAGCGCGGCGACCACATCACGCAAGTCGCCGGCCATCGGCGCGCGCAAGGCGATGAGGCGGATGACCCGCTTCTCGGTCTCGATCTCCAGCGCGTCGATCTTCTTGTCGTCCTCGATCACCCGGTGAGCACCATCCAGGTCGCGCGTCGCCAGGCAGCGCATCGCCTCGATGATCGCATGCTCGGCCAGCCCGCCCATCTCGCTAATGAGCGCGCGCAGCCGGTCGAGATCCTCGTCGAATGCTTTGAGCGTATGTCCCTGGGTCGCCATCATGTGCCCCTCCCACTCAGCCGTAGCGGCCGGTGATGTAATCCTGCGTGCGCTGCTCGCGCGGGTTGGTGAAGATGTCGGCCGTCTTGCCGTATTCGACCAACTCGCCGAGGTGGAAGAAGGCGGTGCGCTGCGACACGCGCGCGGCCTGCTGCATGTTGTGGGTGACGATCGCGATCGCGTAGCGCCCGCGCAGCTCGTGGATCAGCTCCTCGATCTTGGCGGTCGCGATCGGGTCGAGCGCCGAGCAGGGCTCGTCCATCAGGATGACTTCCGGATCGACGGCGATCGCCCGTGCGATGCACAGTCGCTGCTGCTGGCCGCCGGACAGGGCCGTGCCGCTCTCCGTCAACCGGTCTTTGACCTCGTCCCACAGGCCGGCTCGGCGGAGGCTCTTTTCGACGATGGTGTCGAGGTCGGCCTTGCTCGGCGCCAATCCATGGATGCGTGGGCCGTAAGCGACATTCTCGAAGATCGATTTCGGGAAGGGGTTGGGCTTCTGGAAGACCATACCGACGCGGGCGCGCAGCTGCACCACGTCCATGTCGGGCGAGTTGATGTCCTGCCCATCCAGTTCGATCCGGCCGGTGACTCGGGCGCCGGGGATGGTGTCGTTCATCCGGTTGAGGCAGCGCAGGAAGGTCGACTTGCCGCAGCCGGACGGCCCGATGAAGGCGGTGACCTTGTCCTCATGGACGTCGATCGACACGCCGCGGATGGCCTGCTTCTCGCCGTAGAACACCTTGATGTCCTGCGCCCGCATCTTGGGCGCGCCCTGGCCAAGCGGCTCCCCAGCGGTCGGATTGCTGTCCACCGCTTCGTCCAGGTGAGGCGTCGGCTCCGGCCTCTGTGTCCAGGCGGTGTCCTCTTTCGCGATGCCGGCATCGTCCTGCGCCGCGTCCGCCGCAATGGCGGTAGAGGGGAAGGGGACCGGCGTGGTCGGCGTCACGGGCTGCATTTCCTTGGTCATCTGCATGACACCTACCAGCGTCGTTCGAACTTGTTGCGGAGATAAATGGCAAGGCCGTTCATCATGAGCATGAAGACCAGCAGCACGATAATCGCTGCGCTGGTCTTCTCGACAAAGGCGCGGTCGACCTCGTCCGACCAGAGGAAGATCTGCACGGGCAGCACCGTCGCCGGCGAGGTCACGCCTGCCGGCGGGGCCGCGATGAAGGCGCGCATGCCGATCATCAGCAGCGGTGCGGTCTCGCCGAGCGCGCGGGCCATGCCGATGATGGTGCCGGTCAGGATGCCCGGCAGCGCCAGCGGCAGCACGTGGTGAAACACGACTTGCATCTTGCTTGCGCCCACGCCCAGCGCAGCGTCTCGGATGGACGGCGGCACCGCCTTGATAGCGTTGCGGCCGGCGATGACGATCACCGGCATGGTCATCAGCGCCAGCGTGAGGCCCCCGACCAGCGGCGCCGAGCGCGGCAGGTTCATGACCTTAAGGAAGACGGCCAGGCCGAGCAGGCCGAAGATGATCGACGGCACGGCGGCGAGGTTGTTGATGCTCACCTCGACCAGGTCGTTCCAGCGGTTCCGCCGCGCGAACTCCTCCAGGTAGACGGCGGCGAGCACGCCGATGGGGAAGGCCAGCGCCATGGTGACGAGGATAGTCAGCATGCTGCCCTTGAGCGCACCCCATACGCCGGCCATGGCGGGATCCGTCGCGTCGGACGCGGTCAGGAACGTGCTGCTGAACCCGCCCGCACCGCGGACGATCATGGTGACCAGCAGGAAGGCGAGAAACGCCAGGCTGAGCAGCACTGCGGCGAGGCCCAGCGCACGGAACCGGCGCTCGGCGGCGTAGCGGCGGGCGACCCGGCGCTTCATCTCGTCGCCCGACCAGCGGGTGGCGGGGCCGGCCTGGATGAGCGGCTTACTCATAAGCTTCCCGGTAGCGCCGCACTACGTGGAGCGCGATGAGGTTGAGGAGCAGGGTGACGACGAACAGCACCAGGCCGAGCGCGAATGCAGCCAGCGTCTTGGGGCTGTCGAACTCCTGGTCGCCGGTCAGCAACTGGACGATCTGCGTCGTGACGGTCGTCACGCTGTTGAACGGATTGGCGGTGAGGTTGGCGGACAGGCCCGCGGCCATCACCACGATCATGGTCTCACCAATGGCCCGGCTGACCGCCAGCAGCACGCCGCCGACCACGCCGGGCAGCGCGGCGGGCAGGATGACCTTGCGGATGGTCTCCGACCGGGTCGCGCCCATCGCCAGGCTGCCGTCCCGCATCGCCTGCGGCACGGCCGCGATGCTGTCGTCGGCCATGGAGCTGACGAACGGGATGATCATGATGCCCATGACCAGGCCGGCGGCCAGCGCGCTTTCGCTGCTGGCCGAGCTGATGCCGATTCCCAGGCCAAGATCGCGGACCAGCGGGGCGACGGTCAGCGCGGCGAAGTAGCCGTAGACCACCGTCGGCACGCCCGCGAGGATCTCCAGCATCGGCTTCAGCACCGAGCGGAGCCGGGCCGGCGCATATTGGGTGAGGAAGATGGCGCTCATCAGCCCGAGCGGGATGGCGACGATCATCGCGATGATCGCGCCGATGAACACGGTGCCCCAGAAGAGCGGGATGGAGCCGAACGCGCCTGACGATCCGGCCTGGTCCGCGCGCAGCGCCGTTTGCGGCGACCATTGGGTACCGAACAGGAAGTCGGTCGCCGGCACCATTGAGAAGAAGCGCAGCGATTCGAACAGCAAGGACAGAACGATGCCCAGCGTGGTCAGGATGGCGATCAGCGAGGCCGCGACCAGCAGGCCCATCAGCCACTTCTCGACGCCGGAGCGCGCCCGGAAGGTAGCCCGCACGCGGGTCAGCGCCCAGGCGGCCCCGGCGATCGCAAGCAGCAGGGCAAAGCCGCCACCGATCAGGCCATAGCGGCCGAGCGCCTCGCGGTAGACCGGCGCGATCCTGGCCGCGTCCGGGCTGATGGCGGCGGCGATCTGCCCGGTCGCGAGCTGGTAGGCCTCACCCAGGATATTGGCGCGGGCGAGGTCGAAGTCGGGTAGCTGCCGGCCGGCCGCGCTGGCCAGCACCGCTCCGTTGACAAGCTGCTCCTGGATTGGCGCCCACGCCGCAAGGAACAGAAGGGCGGGCACCGCCGCCCACAGGAAGGCGAAGGCGGCGTGGTAACCGGGCAAGCTGTTGAGGCGTCCGCCGCCGCTCGCCCGCAACCCCGCCGCACGGCTGCGTGCGAGGTATGCGGCGGCGGCGGCGACCAGCACCACCAGCACCAAGGCCAGGAACAGGGTCACGCCGCCGCCACTGTCGCTTACTTGAGGGTCGCCGGGTCGACCGGCTTCAGCGCGGTCGCCTGAGCGGCCGCGGCCTGCGCCTCGCCGCCGCCGAACGGCACGAGCCCGCGCTTCTCCAGCAGCCCGCCGGTCGACCAGTTCTTCGCATATTCGGCGATGAACTGCTTGATGCCCGGCTTGGCCGCCGCATGCTCGCCCTTGACGTAGACGTAGAGCTTGCGGGCGCCCGGATAGCTCAGGTTCTGGATGGTCTGCTCGGTCGGCAGGACTCCGCCCAGCTCTACCGGCCGCACCTTGTCGGCATTCTGCTCGAGAAAGCTGTAGCCGAGCACACCGACGGTACCCGGGTCGGCCGCAACCTTCTGCACCAGCAGATTGTCGTTCTCGCCTGCCTCGACGTACGCGCCGTCCTCGCGAATCTTCGTGCAGACGTCCTTGTGCTTTGCCTCATCGCTCTTCTTGAGCGCCACCATAGCCGGGTTGCTCTCGCAGCCCTTGGTGAGGATCAGGTCGGCCAGGCTGTCGCGGGTGCCGGAGGTCGGAGGCGGGCCGAGCACGCGGATCTTCACGGCGGGCAGCGCGGGGTTCACGTCCTTCCAGGTCTGGGCCTTGTTCGGACCCTGGCCGAACGGATTGGCGGCCAAGGCCTTGTAGATGTCCGCCACGGTCAGCTTGAGCGGGGCCGCGGCGTTGGCCTCGATCATGGTCAGCCCGTCGATGCCGATCGGCACCTCGATGACCTGGCGGGCGCCGGCCTTGGCACAGGAGTCATATTCGCTGCGTTTCATGGCGCGGGACGCGTTGACCATGTCGGGGAAGTTCTGGCCCACGCCGTCGCAGAAGAGCTTGATGCCGGCGCCCGTGCCGGTCGATTCAACGATCGCGCTGCTGCCCGGATTTGCCTTCTGGAACGCTTCGGCGATGGCGGTCGTGAACGGGTAGACCGTCGACGACCCGACGATCTTCAGCTGCGAGGCCGCGCCGGCATTGCCGCCGCCACCACCGCAGGCTGAGAGGAGTGCCGCCATCGGCAGCACAGCGAACGAAAACTTCTTCATTGTCCCGATACCCTCCCGAGGAGCGGCCGCACCGCTGGTTCGCCCTCTAGCGGCTGGTTCGGGATTCCTGTGCGACGGTTCGGTGACTCTTTCGTGACACCAAATCAGGCGAGCGGCAGTGCGACCACCACCTCCGTGCCGCGGCCCGGAGTGCTGCGGATGTCCAGCCGGCCGCGGTGGCGCTCCACGATATGCTTGACGATGGCGAGGCCTAAACCAGTGCCGCCGCTGTCACGGCTGCGCGCGGCATCAACCCGATAGAAGCGCTCGGTGAGGCGCGGCAGGTGCCGGGGGGCGATGCCGTCGCCCCGGTCACGAACGCTCAGCACGGCCTCGCCGCCGCCCGCGGAGACCGTCACCGTCACGAGCTGCGAACGCTCCGAGCAGCCATAGCGGAGCGCATTGCCAACTAGGTTGTCGGCTAATTGTACCAGCTGAGCGGCATCGCCGGTCACGACCGCCGGTTCCGCTGCTTCCAGCTCGACTGTGCAGCCGCGACTCCCGGCAAGCGGCGCCGCGTTATCGGCCGCCACCTGCGCTACCTCGGCCAGATCGACCCGCTGCGAGGGTGCCACGAAGCGCTCGGCTTCGATCCGGCTCAAGCTCATCAGGTCCGAGACGATCCGCAGCATCCGTAGCGCTTCCGAATGGATCGACTCGCCGAAGCGGCGCCGCAGTGGCTCTGGCAATTCGCCATCCTCGGCCAGCGTCTCGGCATAGCCAATGACGGTCGCCAGCGGAGTGCGCAGTTCGTGACTGGCGTTGGCGACAAAATCTACCCGCATCTTCTCGGCCGCGCGAGCCTCCGAGCGGTCTAACAACCGCACCAGCAGCAAGTCTTCGGTGGCCGGACGGACCTGCAGCGCCCAGCTTCGCTCCAATCCACCCAACCCCGCAACCTCCAGGTCGGCCGGAAGATTCGCGAGGATGGCGGCCAGCGCTTGGGGCTGGCGAATGGCAAGGCGCACGTCGCGGCCGACGATGTCGCGGCCGAGCAGTGCCAGTGCGGCGCCATTTGCGGCCGACGTGCGTCCGCGCTCGACCAGCAGGGCGGGCTCTTCGAGTGCGTCGAGCAGGGCGCGGGCGAGCGGCGGGAGCGGGGCCATGCGCCGTCCTAACCGGACCGCACCGGCGCCGCTAGGCGGCGGGTTCCGGAGCCCGCGAGCCGTAACGCTTGCTGCGCCAGGCGGCGGCGATGACGATGAGGAGGATGGGATAGCTCCAAAAGCGCATGGCCGCGGCGTAGGCGATATCCATCAGGCTGGGTTCCAACAGGCGCAACACGTGACCCAGCACGGTGGTCAGTTGGAGCCCCGCCACCCACAGAGGCCAGAAGCGCTCCGTCTTCAGCGACAGTGCAACGAAGCAAGCGAGCACCGCGACATCGACCACGGCGACATCCTGAGCGACCGGGTTCTTCAAGGTCAGCAGCGCAGACGAGACCAGCGACGCCAGGAGGCAGATGCAGGCGCCCCAGCGCGTCTCGCGGTCGCCGTAGCGGAAGGCGGCCGCAACGCCGGTCAGAACCAGCAGGTAGTAGATAGCGATCCGGATCATGCCGGTGCGTTACCGTTTGACGGCGCGTCTGGCCAAAGCAACTCGCCGGACGCGCCGCCAGTGGGCAAACGGCTCAGCCAACCGCGCGCAGCTGGGCGGTGGCGGTCTTTGGGCATTCGGCGCCATCGCCGAACGAAACGGTGCGCAGACCGGGCACCTGCTCCTTGGCGGTGACAAGGGCGGCGTGGGCCTGGCCCATGCGGCCGCGGGCGGCGACCAGCCCGGTCAAGGCCGCGGCAACTTCCTCCAGCGCCTGATGGCCGGTGGCGATACCGACGCCGGCCGTGTTGCGGGCGCGGATCATGCGGGACTGCAGCTCGGCCAGCTCCATCAGCGCGGCTTCGATGCTGTCCTCGACGGCGCGGACCTGGGTCGCGACTGCGTGGGCGGACTGTTCAACCATCTGTTTACGCATGACCTCTCCTTCGGGCGCAGGCGCTGCGTCCGGCTGAATGGGGTCCGCGGTGGGCGAGAAGAAGCGGCCTAGTGTCCGGCCATCCGGGCCAGGCTCTCGAGCCCCGCCAGGTACATGCCGGCCGAGAAGCTGGCTCCAACCGAGATCCCGATGATCCACAGGAGCCGCTGGCCGATGCTCATCTCGTTCCGCGGAGTGCTCCTGGTGGACCACGGCAAAACCAGGGGGGATCGGGGCGAAGGCGCCCTCTGCTCGGTATCGAGGTCTCCATCGACCCCGACCCCCTCTGCACGATCAGCGTGCCGAATCTGAAAACTGATCGCCCCGTCCTGTTCGGGCCGGATCGGTTCCGGGTCGAGGTACGGCGCTTGATGTATCAAGCGTTGATATGGCTGCGCCTGCGCCACCAGACGCGCGGCGTCCTGCCGCCGGGCGACCCCAAGGATACGGATGGCGGTGCGGATGCGCTGGTCGACGGTGTGCGGCGAGATGCCGAGCCGGGCGGCGATCTCCTTGCTGCTGAGGTGCTGGTCGACCAGGCGCAGCACTTCCAGCTGCCCGGCCGAGAGCTTGTCGATCAACGCCGTCGCGACCTCTTGGTTGTGGGCCGGACCGAGCTCGTCCGGGTTGAACTCAGGCACGAACGCACCCCTGAAAGACTGATACACGCTAACCCCTTCCCCAGCGCGGCGTAACTAACAGAAAACCGCTGCCATCGCGAATCGGGTGGAGAGAGTTAAGTGGGGATCGCGCTCTGACCAGCCCGGGGGAACTACTCACCCTCGGGGCGATGGTGGAGAGGGCTGGATTCGAACCAGCGTACGACAACGTCGGGCAGATTTACAGTCTGCTGCCTTTAACCACTCGGCCACCTCTCCACGAGGCGCGGGGCGCACATGGCGGGGGCGTGCGGGCGTGTCAACGGCGGGAACGCTTCATCGGCCGCGAAACAGCCCGCCCATGATGCCGCGCAGCAGCTGGTTGCCGAGCTGCCGACCAATTGAGCTTGCCGCGGAGCGGGTCGCGCTTTGGAGCGCCTTGTCGAATGTGCTGGGCTTGGCGGCCTCTCGGGCGCGGCGCGCTTCCTCCCGCTCGGCCTCGCGGGTCCGGCGATCCTCCTCGCGCCGCGCGGCGGCGGCGGTGCGGGCCTGTTCGCGCGCGGCCTGTGCCTCGGCGCGCGCCTGCTGCGCCGCCTGTCTCTCCTCGTCGGTCCGCGCCTTTTGCGCGGCGGCAGCGGCGGCGGCCTCCTGCGTCTTGGCCGCCAGCAGCTCCTCGGCCGAGGAGCGGTCCACCGTCGTGTCATACTTGGCGCCGATCGCGTCCGTGCTCACCAGTAGCTGCCGCTCCGCCTGGGTCAGCGGTCCCACCCGGCTGGCCGGCGCCTTAATCAGCACTCGCTCGACCGGCGCCGGCGCGCCGTCCGGCTGGAGCAGGGACACCAGGGCCTCGCCAACCTTCAGCTCGGTGATCGCGCTCGCCACGTCCACTCCCGGGTTGGGCCGAAAGGTCTCGGCCGCACTCTTCACTGCCGCCTGGTCGCGGGGAGTAAACGCCCTCAGCGCGTGCTGCACCCGATTGCCGAGCTGGCCGGCGATCTTGTCCGGGATGTCGATCGGGTTCTGCGTGATAAAGTAGACGCCGACGCCCTTGGACCGAATCAGCCGCACGACCTGCTCAACCTTCTCCGTCAGTGCGGGCGGCGCGTCTTCGAAGAGCAGGTGCGCCTCGTCGAAGAAGAAGCACAGCTTGGGCACCGCCACGTCGCCGACCTCCGGCAACGTCTCGAACAGCTCGCTGAGCAGCCACAGCAGGAAGGTCGAATAAAGGCGGGGCGAGGCCATCAGCTTGTCGGCGGCCAGGATGTTGACCACCCCGCGCCCGTTCTCGTCCGTCACCAACAGGTCGGCAAGCTCGAGCGCCGGCTCTCCGAAGAACCTGTCGCCACCCTGAGCGCGCAGCTGCAGCAGTGAGCGCTGAATGGCGCCGACGGACGGTTTGGACACGTTGCCGTAGCGGAGCGTGATCTCGTCTGCCCGCTCGCCAATGCTCACCAGCATGGCCTGAAGGTCATCAAGATCGAGCAGCAGCAGCCCGTCCTCGTCCGCCACATGGAAAGCGATGACCAGCACACCTTCCTGTACCTCGTTCAGGTTCATCAGCCGGCCGAGCAGCAGAGGCCCCATTTCGCTGACAGTGGTTCGCACCGGGTGGCCGGAAGAGCCGAACAGGTCCCAGAACTGCACGGGGCAGGCGTCGTAGCGCCAATCCGCCTGGCCGATCTCGGCCGCGCGGGCGGCGAAGATGTCGTGGGTACGGCTGCCGGGCGAGCCCGGCATCGCCAGCCCGGCCAGGTCCCCTTTCACGTCGGCGACGAAGCACGGCACACCCGCCGCGGAGAAACCCTCGACCAGCCCTTGCAGGGTTACGGTCTTGCCGGTGCCGGTCGCGCCGGCAATCAAACCGTGGCGGTTGGCCCGCGACAGTTCGAGCCGCTGCGGGCTCGACCCACCCGCGGCCGAGCCGATGGAAATGCTGCCCTGCGTCTCGGCCACGTTACAATTCTCCCTACCGGCGAGAACCGTAACGTGGCCGTGAAGCGGGCGCTAGCGGGCGATGTTGAGGCCGAGGAAGAACTCGGGCGCCTGACCGCGCTTGACCAGGAGCAGCACCGAAGGCCGGCCGGCCCGGCGGGCCGCTTCCACCGCCGCCACAACCTGCGCCGGGCTGGTCACCGGCTGCTGGTTGACGGAGATGATCAGGTCGCCGCGCTGGAAACCCTTCTCCGCCGCGTCGCTGTTGGGATCAACCCGGCCCACGATCACGCCGCGTGCCGTCGCCGGCAGGTTTACCGCGCGCGCGATGTCGGGAGTGAGCGGCTGCAGCGACAGGCCAAGCGCCTGATTGGCCGGTGCCGGAATGGCAGTTCCGCCGTTTTCATTCTCGGGGAAGGCGTTGCCGCCGGCGCCCTGCTGGCGCGCAAGTTCCTCCTCGCTCGGCCGCTGGGCAACGGTGACCTGCACCGTCTGGCGCCGCCCGCCGCGTACGATCTCAACGGGCACGCGGGCGCCAACCTGCGTATTGGCGATCAGGTAGCTGACCGTCTCGTCAGACGTCACCGCGCGGCCGTTGACCGAGAGGACCACGTCGCCCTGCTGCAGGCCGGCCCGCGCCGCCGCACCGCCCGGCACGACCGAGCGAACGATCTCGCCCCGGTCCTTGGGCAGCCCAAGGCTCTGGGCGATGCTCTCGTCAAGCGCCTGCAGCCCAACGCCCAAGTAACCGCGCTGGGGCGCCTGGCCGCGGCGGAGGCTCTCGACCACCGGGCGGGCCAGCTCGGCCGGGATGGCCAGGCCGATGCCGACGTTGGTGCCGGTCGGGCTGATCAGCGCCGAATTGATGCCGATGACATTGCCGGCCATGTCGAACATCGGGCCGCCGGAATTGCCCATGTTGATGCTGGCATCAGTCTGAATGTAGCGGTCGTAGGCGCCTTGGCCCGTGATCCCGCGGTGCAGGGCGGAAACGATGCCGGCGGTGACGGTCCCGCCAAGCCCGTACGGATTGCCGATCGCGATCACCCAGTCGCCGACCCGTGCCCGGGTGCTGTCGCCCCAGTTGACGTAAGGCAGGTTGTTCCCCTCGATCTTGAGCAGCGCGAGGTCGGACGGCTGGTCGCGGCCGATGATCCGGGCCGGGAACTCGCGCCGGTCGGGCAAGGTGACCGTCACTTGGTCAACCGTACCGGAACCGTTGGCGCCCTGGATCAGGTGGTTGTTGGTGACGATATAGCCGTCGGGCGAGATGATGAAGCCGGAACCGAGCGACCCGGTCTCACGCGTCCTCGCCTGCCCACCGCCAGTGCCGCCCTGGCCCTGGCCCCCATCCGGGGTCGGCGCGCCAAAGCGGCGGAACAGCTCCTCGAGCGGATCGGCGGTCTGCGCCTGCACCGGCACCCGCTGCTTGGTCGAGATGTTCACCACGGCCGGCTGCAACCGGGCGGTCAGGTCGGCGAACGAGCCCGGGGCACCCGCGCGGGGCGCCATCTGGGCGGGCGCATTCTGCGCCACCTGCGCCCCGACTGGACCGGTGGCGATCGAAAAGGCCGATCCACCGATCAACAGGGCTGCCGCGACACCATAGGCATAGCGCACTGGGGAAAACTCCTTCGGCGACGTCATTACCCACACCTCATGTAATCTGGCCTCAGGCTTCGCTCAAAGGTCAAGCGCCTGAACCGCGATTGAACCGTTATGTCAGCGCCCCGCGCCGCCACGAAACTCCCGCAGGAACTCGTTGTCGGGCGACAGGATGATGTTCGTTCCGGCCGGCTTGTTGTCGCCATCTCCGACGAAGGTCGTCTGGTAGCTCTGCATGGCTCGATAGAAGTCGTAGAACTGCGGGTCCTTGCCGAACGCGGCGGCATAAGTCTGCGCGGCTTCCGCGTCGGCCTGCGCCCGGATGATCTGTGCCCGCTTGGCGCCTTCCGCCCGGATCGAACGCGCTTCCTGCTCGCGCGCCGTGCGCATGCGCTGGAAGGCGGACTCGAGCGGCGTTCCGTCGGGCAGGTCAGTGCGCTTGATCCTGACGTCGACGATCTGCACGCCATATTGCGCCGCGATCCGGTTGAGGCCGCGCTGGACGTTCTCCATTGCGCCCTCGCGCTCGGGGCTGAGCAGCGAGGCGAACGGCCGCTTGCCGAGCTCGTTACGCAGCTCGGACCCGAGAATGGGGCGCAGCGCCAGACCGACCCGGTCCTCCGACCGCGCACGAATGTACATGCGTAGCGGATCGACGACGCGGTAGCGGGCGAAGGCGTCGACCTGCAGTCGCAGCTGGTCGGTCGACAGCACCTGCTGCTGCTCCATGTCGATGTCGCGCACCCGCTTGTCGATCCACACCGTGTTCTCGACGAACGGGATGCGCCAGTTGATGCCGGCGTAGCGACCGCCCAGAATTCGCTCGGGCTTGCCGAAGCGTACGATCAGCGCCTGCTTGGTCTCCGGCACCACGATGACGCTGAGGCGGACGATCAGCAGGGCGGCGAGAATGATTGCAGCCCACAGGATCGGGCGGCGGGTGATGGCGTTGATCATCGGCCCGCTCCCGCGCTGGGCTGCTGTGCTTGCTGCTGCCCCTGCTGCACCGCCGGCGAGGTCGTCCCACCACGGTTGACCTGTTGCAGCGGCAGATAAGGGGTGACCCCCGGTGCCTCGACGATGGTCTTGTCAACGTTGGACAGCACACGTTCCATGGTCTCGTAATACATGCGGCGGCGAGTCACTTCAGGGGCCAGCCGATATTGTTCGTAGATGCGGTTGAACGCACCGGCTTCACCCTGCGCCTTCTGGCGCAGCTGCAGCGAGTAGGCGTTGGCCGAGTTCTGATAGCTTTCGGCTTCCTGCTGTGCGGCAGTCACGTCCTTGAACGCCTCGTTGACCGCGGCCGGCGGATCGGCCTGCTTGATCGCAATGCCCTGCACGGCGACGCCGGCCTGGTAGCTGTCGAGGACGTTCTGCATGACCTCCTGGACGCGCGCCTCGATCTCGCCGCGGCGCTGGCCAATGGCGTCGTTCAGGGTCACGGTGCCGACCACCGCGCGCATCGCGCTTTCCGCCACCTGCTGGATGGTGTCATCCGGGTTCTGTAGCTTAAACAGGTATTGCTCGGGATCGCGGATGTTCCAGCGCACCGAATAAGCGATGTCGATGATGTTCTGGTCGCCGGTCAGCATCAGGGTCTCGGCACCGGCCGAGCCCAGGTCGACGTTGCGGATGTTCTCCACGTCAACCTTCTGCACCCGCTCGAGCGGGGAAGGGAGGGTCAGCCCGATGCCCGGCCCCAGCGTGCGGCTGTAGCGGCCCAGCGTGGTCACCACGCCACGCTCTTCCGGCGCGATGCGGTGCATGCTGGTGAACACCAGCCACAGCAGCACCAGGGCGATGGCCCCCCACAGGAAGACGGAACGGTTGGGACCGCTGAAGCCGCCTCCGCCACCCCCGCCGAACCGCGCCCGGCTGCGCCGAAGCAGCTCGTCCAGGCTGGTGACGTTGCCCAGGCTCGCCTGGCCGGGAGTCCGGCCGGGCGTGTCGGCCCATGGTCCGGTCGATGGCCGCCGCGGCGGCTCACCCTGACCGCTGTCCGGCGCCTGACCCCAGGGTCCCTTGCTGTCGGCAAACAGGCCGCGAGCCCGCGCCCACCCCACGAAACTTATCATAGAGCGCAGATATAGATGGGCCGGGCGCGAATAACAGTAGGGCGCCGTAACAATCCGCCGGATTGCGCTATGGGAGCCGCGCACCTAGCTGCAGCATATGCCATTGGAAGAACAGCTTGGGGCCGGGCCCGACGGCGCGCGGGTCCGATCCGTGCGCGTCAAGGACGGTATTGTCACCGTGCTCGCCGACGGGTCGGGCCTCGGCACAGCCGAGCGCAACACGCTCGAGCAAAGGCTACGCTCCGCCGCGCTGGCTGAGCCCGGGGTCAGGGACGTTCGGGTCGCTCTAACGGCCGTTAAGCAAACCGGTCCAACGCTGATCGCAGTCGGCAGCGGCAAGGGGGGTGTCGGCAAGTCCACCGTAGCGGCAAATCTTGCGGTCGCTCTGGCCCGCCTTGGCAAGCGGGTCGGCATGATCGACGCCGACATCTATGGGCCTTCCCAGCCCACCCTGCTTGGCGTCCATGCCAGGCCGGAGGCGGAGGGCAAGCAGTTGATCCCAACGCCCAGCCCGCATGGCGTCGACCTGCTGTCCGTCGGCCAGCTGGTCAGTGCCGGCCATGCGCTCGCCTGGCGCGGACCGATGGCCTCGGGCGCGCTGAGCCAACTGGTCGAAGGCGACTGGAAAGGCCGCGATATCCTGGTCATCGACCTGCCGCCCGGCACTGGCGACGTGCAGCTGAGCCTGGTGCAGAAGTCGAAGCCCGCCGGCGCGGTGATCGTTTCCACCCCGCAGGACCTCAGCCTGATCGACGCCACCCGCGCCATCGACCTGTTCCGCAAGACGAACGTGCCGGTGCTAGGGCTGATCGAGAACATGGCCGGCTACGACTGCCCGCACTGCGGCCAGCCGTCCGACCCGTTCGGCCAGGGCGGCGCCGAGGCCGCGGCCAGGGTGCTCGGCGTGCCCTTCCTCGGCCGCCTGCCGCTCTCGGCCTCGCTGCGCGAAGCGTCGGACGCCGGCTCTCCGCCCGCCGCCGGCGACGGTCCCGCCGCCGACGCCTTCCGCGACCTCGCGCAGCGGATCCTCGCCCAGCTGGATACCGTGGCGGCCTGACGGGTTACACCCCCATGCCGCTGACCTCAGACGAAGACATCGCCGCCCTGCTGTCGAGCAGCCGGACCATCGCCGTGATCGGCGCGTCCGACAATCCGGCGCGCCCCAGCTACGGCGTCTCCGGCTATATGGCCGACCGTGGCTGGCGCGTGATCCCGGTCAACCCGCGCATCACGGGCGAGCACGTCCACAACGAATATGTCTGGCATGACCTCGGCCAGGTCGGCGTGACGATCGACATCGTCGACGTCTTCCGCCGCCCGGAAGAGGCAATGGACGCCGTTGAGCAGGCGATTGCGGTCGGCGCGAAGGCCGTCTGGTTCCAGCTCGGGGTCGTGAACCGCGAAGCCATCACCCGCGCCGAACAGGCGGGCCTCGCCACCGTCGTCGATCGGTGCATCAAGATCGACGCCGCACGACTGAACGTCAGCCCGCCGCCACCGTCATCTCCGGAATGAGCAGCGTTGGCGCATCCACCCCCCTCCTATACTCCAGGTCACTCCCCGGCTCGAGGGTGGCGAACATGTCCTTGAGGTTCGACGCCACCGTGATCTCCGCCACCGGCCCGACGATCTCGCCGCCTTCGATCAGGAACCCGGCCGCACCCCGGCTGTAGTCGCCGGTGACGCCGTTCACCCCCTGGCCGATCAGCTCCGTCACCAGGATGGCGCGCGGGAAAGCCGCCAGCAACTCCTCGCGGCTGCGCGTTCCCGGCAGCAGCGAAAGGTTGGACGGCGCTGCCCCCGGCGCGCCGCTGACCCCACGACTGGCGTGCCCTGTGGGCGCGATCCCCAGCTGTCGCGCCGCCGCGCTATCCGCAACCCAGCTGGTCAGCACCCCGTCCGCCACCAGGTCCAATGCCCGCGTCGGCAGGCCCTCGCCGTCGAACGGCCGCGAGCGCAGCCCGCGCGGCCGGTGCGGATCATCGCGGATCGTCACCCCAGGTGCGAACACCCGTTCGCCCAGCCGTTCCAATAGGAAGCTCGTCTTGCGGGCCACGGCGCTGCCACTGGTTGCCGCGCTGAAATGCCCGAGCAGCGACGCCGCCACCCGCGGGTCGAACAGCACCGGATAGCGGCCCGGGGCCGGCTTGACCGGCCCGACCCGCGCCGCCGCCCGCTCGCCCGCGCGGCGGCCGATCTCCTCCGCTGCCTCCAGGTCCTCGAGGAACCGCGCCACATGGCTGGCGTAGTCGCGCTGCATCGCCGAACCCTCGCCCGCGACCACGCTGGCCGAGCAGCTAAATCCGCTCGCCCGGTACGCCCCCGCGAACCCGCCCGAGGTCGCCAGCGCCACCGTGCTGGCCGAACTTCCTGCGGACCCGCCGTTCGAATTGGTCACCCCCGGCATCGCCCGCGCCGCCACTTCCGCCGCCAGCGCCCGCGCTCGCAATGCCGCCGGATCCGGATCGCTTGCGTCGTACGCCTCCAGGTCCGGCGCCGCGCCCGTCAGCAGCAGCTCGGCCGCGGCGAGCCCGGCAAAAGGATCCTCCGGCGCTTCCGCCGCCATCGCCACCGCCCGCGCAACCAGCTCGTCCAGGCTGTCGTCGCTGAAGTTGGCGCTCGCCACACTGGCCGAGCGCTGCCCGGCGAACACGCGCAATCCGATCTCCCGGTCGTCCGACCGTGACACGTCCTCCAGCTCGCCCAGTCGCACCGACACGGAGGTCGAGCTGCCGGCGACCAGCATGGCGTCGGCCGCAGTTGCGCCCGCCTTGACCGCGCGCTCAACCAGGCGGGCGGCGATATCCGTGGCTTGTTCGGGAGAAAGCATGAGGGCGATGTAGCGGTTAGGCCGCGCTGCTCAACCCCACCACCAGCAGGCCAAGGAACACCAGCAGCCCCGTCCAGCGATTGGACCGGAACAGGCGGAGCGCCAGCTCGCCATTGTCCGGGTCGGCCCGCGCCACCTGCCGCCCGAGGTGCACCGCCGCCGGTACCAGCGCGACCAGGGCGAGCCACTCTGGCCGCACCGCCCAAACCGCCGCCGCCCAGCCCGCCACCGCCAGCGCGTAGAACAGCCCGATGCCAACCCGTACCCGGCCGCCCAGCCGCCGAGCCGACGACTTCACCCCGACCAGCACATCGTCCTCCTTGTCCTGGATGGCGTAGAGCGTGTCGTAGCCCACCACCCAGGCCACGCTGCCCAGCCACAGCAGCAGCGGCGGCCAGGCGAGCGCGCCGGTCACCGCCGGCCACCCGACCAGCGCGCCCCAGCTGAACACCAGCCCAAGCCACGCCTGCGGCCACCAGGTGATCCGCTTCATGAAGGGGTAGGCGGCGACGAGCAGGAGACTGCCCAGCGCCACCAGCTGCGCGGTCCGCTCCAGCTGCAGCAGCACGAACAGCCCGATTAGGCTCAGTCCGACCAGCAGCGTCCACGCCGCCTTGGCCGACACCCGCCCACTCGCCAACGGCCGCAGCCGCGTCCGCTCAACCTGCCGGTCGAGCTCGCGGTCGATCAGGTCATTGTACACGCAACCCGCCGAGCGCATCGCGAATGCCCCCAGCGCCAGCCACAGCAGCAGGCTCCACCGGCTCTCGACGCCCGCCAGCGCCACGCTCCACGCGCAGGGCCAATAGAGCAGCCACGTCCCGATCGGCCGATCCACCCGCATCAAGCTGGCGTAAGGCCTGAACGTCGGTGGCAGCGCACCGATGAGCCCGGACCGCTCACTGTCAGGAACAAGGTCGGAAGTGGCCGGACGCGTCGTCATCCCGGCCGATTAGCGCCTGCTGGCCCGGATGTCTGCCGTGTCCGCTATCGGCTCATTGCGTACTTTGACGAGAACTTCCGCGTTGCAGCAATGGGGAGGTTCCAAGAAGTCCGCTTTCCACCCAAAGTGGACACTCGTCAGCCATATGCGCCCTGCGTTTGCCCTCCCGCCTTACGGCTGTCCCTGCTAAGCGCTACTGGCGACCGAAGCCTTCCCGCTCAGGGTTCGGCACCGGCAGGAGACACGAACACCCATGGCTTTCAAGAACCCGACCTTCCAGGACCGCGCCGCGCAGGCGGCAGACGCTCGCGCCAAGGCGCTGGAGAAGCTGCGCAACAAGCCGCCTGTTGATCCGGCCGTGGCGGCCGAGCGCCTAGCCGCGGCCGAGCGCAAGCAGGCCGTCCAGGCTGAGAAGGCGGCCGCGAAGAAGGCCGAGGCGCAGGCCAAGGCGGAAGCCGCCGCCGAGGCCAAGGCGGCCGCTGCCGCCAAGGCCGCCAAGCCGGTCCTGACCGAGGCCGAAAAAAAGGCCGCCCGCGATGCCCGCTACGCCGCGCGCAAGGCGCGCCGCTGACGGTCGGCGGGTCGCCTCACGTGGCACTGACAACTAGGAAGTCATTTGCTTGGCTTGTCGCCATGCCGGTCAGACCATCCACGCCACCCTGTCGCAAAAGGGCGTGCAGCCAACCGCAGGTGGTGCGCGGGCCGGTCGGCGACCCGATCGCTTTCATGTACTTCGTCCCTTTCCGGACCGGGCACCGGTGATCGCCACCCCGGCCTGGCCGCCGCGCAGCCTGCCTCGCCTGTTCGTCCGCGCGGCGTTGGCTGACGACGCGACGGTCGCGCTCGACCCGGCCCAGGCCAATTACCTCGGCAACGTCCTTCGGTTGGGGGCGGGCGGGGAAGTGCTGCTGTTCGATGGCGCGTCGGGCGAGTGGCTGGCCCGCATCACGGAAGCGGCGAAGAAGCGCATGACGGTCACCGTCCAGCGCCGGACCCGCTCGCCTGAAACGCTCCCCGAGCTCACCCTTGCCTTCGCGCCGATCAAGCGCGCCCAAACCGACTGGCTGGTCGAAAAGGCGACCGAGCTTGGCGTCGCCCGCCTCCAGCCCGTCATGACCGGCCGCACCGTCGCCGAGCGGGTCAAGCTGGAACGACTTGAGAGCATCGCGATCGAGGCCGCCGAGCAATGCGGCCGCACTCTGCTGCCCGCCGTTGCCGAGCCGAAGCCGCTGGCCGCCTTCCTGGGCCAGCTCGACCGGCCGCTTTACTTCGCGGACGAGACCGGCGGGGCGCACGCGTCCGAAGCACTCCGGCCCGGTCCCGCGACCATCCTGATTGGCCCCGAGGGCGGTTTCACGCCCGACGAACGCGAGGCGGTCCGCGCCCACCGCCTCGCCACCGCCATCTCCCTCGGCCCGCGCATCCTCCGCGCCGAAACCGCCGCGCTCGCCGCCGTCACCGCCTATATGGCGCTGGCGGGAGACTGGCGCTAAGCGCCGCGCACCATGACCACGCGCACCGACCTTGGCGAGAGCCCCCTCATCGAAGGTCGGGATGACCTGCTCGCCGTGTTTGCGGGTGGCGAGAAGTCGCCGGATCGCTGGCGCATCGGCACCGAGCATGAGAAGTTCGTTTACCATCGGGCCGACCACCGCGCGCCGTCCTGGGATGAGCCCGGCGGTATCCGCGACCTCCTCCTGGGCCTGACCGAGTTCGGCTGGCGGCCGGTGGAGGAGAACGGCAAGATCATTGCGCTGGCGGGACCGGATGGCACCGTCAGCCTGGAGCCTGCAGGCCAGTTCGAGTTGTCGGGTGCGCCGCTCGAGAACCTGCACCAGACCTGCGCCGAGGCGAACCGCCATCTCGAACAATGCAAGGCAGTCGGCGACCGGCTCGGGCTCGGCTTCCTTGGCCTCGGCATGTGGCCCGACAAGACTCGCGCCGAGCTGCCGATCATGCCCAAAGGCCGCTACAAGATCATGCTGAACCACATGCCGCGGGTCGGCACGCTGGGTCTCGACATGATGCTGCGCACCTGCACCATTCAGGTGAACCTCGATTACTCGTCCGAGGCCGACATGGCCAAGAAGTTTCGGGTAGGCCTGGCGCTGCAGCCGGTCGCCACTGCCTTGTTCGCGAACTCGCCGCTGACCGAAGGCAAGCCCAACGGCTTCAAGAGCTTCCGCAGCCATATCTGGACCGACACCGACCCACACCGCACCGGCATGCTGCCCTTCGTGTTCGAGGATGGCTTCGGCTATGAGCGCTACTGCGACTATGCGCTCGACGTGCCGATGTACTTCGTGTTCCGCGATGGCCGATACATCGACTGCGCCGGCGAAAGCTTCCGCGCCTTTCTCGACGGCAAGCTGCCGCAGCTGCCCGACGAACGCCCGCGTGTCAGCGACTGGGTCGACCACTTGTCAACCGCCTTTCCGGAAGTGCGTCTCAAAAGCTTCCTTGAGATGCGCGGCGCGGACGGCGGCCGCTGGGGCCGCATCTGTGCGCTGCCGGCCCTGTGGGTCGGATTGCTCTACGACCAAAGTGCGCTCGATGCCGCCTGGGATCTGGTCAAGCACTGGACCATCGACCAGCGTGAGCAGCTCCGCGCCGACGTGCCCCGGCTGGCGCTGGAGGCGAGTGTGCCCGGCGGCGGCACGGTCCGCGAGCTTGCTGGTCGGGTGCTCGATATTGCCGCCGCCGGCCTGACGGCCCGCGGCCGTCTCAACGGCGCCGGCGACAACGAGGGCGGCTTTCTCGACCCCCTGCGCGAGGTCGTAGCGACGGGCGTCACCCCCGCCGACCGCCTGCTTGCCTGGTACAATGGCGAGTGGGGCGGCGACGTGTCGCGAGTGTATAATGAGATGAGCTTCTAACAAAGAAGGGCCGCCCCAACTGGGGCGACCCTCTTTCATCCTGGCAGTTGCCGTCACCGGAACTGATCCCGTGACGTCGGTGCTGGTGCGGCTTAGCCCAGCATCTCCTGCTCGAGCTTCTTGGCCATTTCCTCGATGTTCTCGGGCGGCCAGCCCGGAATGTCCATGCCGAGGCGCAGGCCCATCGACGCGAGCACTTCCTTGATCTCGTTCAAGGACTTGCGGCCGAAGTTCGGGGTGCGGAGCATTTCCGCCTCCGTCTTCTGCACCAAGTCGCCGATGTAGATGATGTTGTCGTTCTTGAGGCAATTGGCGCTGCGAACCGACAGCTCCAGCTCGTCCACCTTCTTGAGGAGGTAGCGGTTGAGCTGGTTGGTGTCGGTCGTCGTCTCCGGCATGGCACTGCCGGTCGCCGGCGCGGCAGTCGTCGCCTGACCGATCATCGGCGACGCGCTGCGGTAGCTCGAATCGTCGAAGCTGACGAACAGGGTGAGCTGGTCCTGCAGGATCCGGGCAGCATAGCCGAGCGCATCTTCCGGAGACACGGTGCCGTCGGTCTCGACCGTCAGCGTCAGCTTGTCGTAATCCAGCTCCTGCCCGACGCGGGTGTTCTCGACCTTGTAGGCGACCTGGCGGACCGGGCTGTACAGTGCATCGACCGGGATCAGGCCGATCGGCGCGTCGGCCGGACGGTTGGCCGAGGCGGGGACGTAGCCCTTACCGATGTCAGCGGTCAGCTCCATATTGAGCGTCGCACCTTGGTCGAGGTGGCAGATCACCAGTTCCGGGTTGCTGATCTCGATGTCGCCCGTGGTCTGGATCTGCGCGGCGGTGACTTCGCCGGGGCCGGTCGCGGTCAGGTGGAGCCGCTTGGGGCCTTCGCCCTCCATGCGGATCGCCAGCTTCTTGATGTTGAGAATAATGTCGGTGACATCCTCGCGGACGCCGGCGAGGCTGCTGAACTCATGCAGCACGCCTTCGATCTTGATCGAGGTGACGGCAGCGCCTTGGAGTGAGCTCAACAGTACCCGGCGCAGCGAGTTGCCCAGCGTCATGCCGAAGCCACGCTCCAGTGGCTCGGCCACGAACACTGCCTTGCGGCGGGAGTCGCCACCAACCTTGCGCTCCAGGCTGTTGGGCTTCTTCAGTTCCTGCCAGTTCTTTGCGTTGACGGCCATGTTGCTTCCTTGGCAGCGGAACGGCGACGTCTCGCCGGACCTTGTTATCTTCTGTTCGAGAGCCTCGGCCAAAGTACCACTTTGGCCGGAACTCTTAGACGCGGCGGCGCTTGCTCGGGCGGACGCCGTTGTGCGGGATCGCCGTCACATCGCGGATGGAGGTGATGGTGAAGCCCACCGCCTGCAGTGCGCGCAGGGCGCTCTCGCGGCCCGAACCCGGCCCCTTGACCTCGACCTCGAGCGTGCGAACGCCGTGGTCGGCGGCCTTGCGGCCCGCGTCCTCGGCGGCGACCTGGGCGGCATAGGGCGTCGACTTGCGGCTGCCCTTGAAGCCCATCATGCCGGCCGAGCTCCAGGCAATCGCATTGCCCTGCGCGTCCGTGATGGTGATCATGGTGTTATTGAAGCTGGCGTTCACGTGGGCGACGCCGGCGGTGATGTTCTTGCGCTCGCGGCGCCGAAGGCGCTGTGGTTCGCGTGCCATATCTGGTTATTCCTACAATCCGAGGCCTTGCTGATGGGCAGGGCAGAGTTGCGTTGCACTGGTTGAAGCCGCCTTCCGGCGGAGCAAGCGTGTCGGAACAGTCCCTTGGGCTGTTCCTGCTCGCTTACTTCTTCTTGCCAGCGATCGGCTTGGCCTTGCCCTTGCGGGTACGGGCGTTGGTGTGGGTGCGCTGACCGCGGACCGGCAGGCCCTTGCGGTGACGCAGGCCACGGTAGCAGGCCAGGTCCATCAGCCGCTTAATGTTCATCGCGGTTTCACGGCGAAGGTCGCCCTCAACCGTGTGCTCGGCGTCGATGGTCTCGCGGATCTGGAGGACCTCCTGGTCCGTCAGGTCCTGAACCCGGCGCTCGGCGGCGATGTTCAGCTTGGCGGTGATTTCCTTAGCCTTGGTCTGACCAATGCCGTGGATGTAGGTGAGCGCGATTTCTACGCGCTTGTTGGTGGGGATGTTGACCCCGGCAATACGAGCCATGCGGTGTGTTTCTTCCCTTAAGCTCCACGAGGCGACACCGGCCGCCCCATCTCGTCGCTGTTGTCCCGCATCCTGGCCCAATCGCTAACGCGAAAACGGCGCACGCACGGATGCGCCGCCGGACACCAGGGGAACGGGATGGCGCGCAGATATGGGCGAGCCGCCGCTGAGTCAACCGCTTTGCGGACGCCGCGGCCTTTGGCTACAGGGCCAGGCAATGGAGCGGCTTTCCCTCGGCAGCGGCATCCCCGAGGCATTCCGCGGGGGCATCGTTGCGCTCGGCAACTTCGATGGTTTCCACCTCGGCCACCAGGCGGTGGTCGGGCGCGCCGTTGCCCGCGCCGCGCACGAGGGCCGGCCGGCGATCGTCGCCACCTTCGATCCGCACCCGGTTCGCCATTTCCGCCCCGACGCGCCGCCCTTCCGGCTGACCAGCCTCAACCAGCGTATGGCGCTGTTCGCCGGCGCCGGCGCGGACGCCACCCTGGTGCTCCGCTTCGACCAGCAACTCGCCGTTACCAGTGCCGAGGCGTTCGTCGACCTGCTCGCCCGAGACCTCGGCGCGACCGGCGTGGTGACCGGCGAGGACTTCACCTTCGGCGCCCGCCGAGGCGGCAACGTCGCCGTCCTGCGTGAACTGGGCGCCGCTCGCGGGATGACGGCGGAAACGGTCGCGCCCGTAGCCGTGGAGGGTACGCCCGTCTCCTCCAGCCGCATCCGCCAGGCCCTGACTGCGGCGGACCCCGGCACCGCCACCCGCCTGCTGACCCGCCCCTTCGCCATCCAGGGTGTCGTCCAGCATGGCGACAAGCGCGGCCGCCAACTTGGCTACCCCACCGCCAATCTGGTGCTCGACGATTACCAGCGGCCCAGCTACGGCATCTATGCCGTTCGCGTGCGATTGCCCGACGGCGCCGAGCATGCCGGCGTCGCTAGCCTGGGCGTCCGCCCGACCTTCGACCCGCCGGTCGAGCTGCTTGAGGCCTATCTGTTCGACTTCGCCGGCGACCTCTACGGCCAGACGGTTGAGGTCGCGTTGCACCACTATCTGCGCGGCGAGGAGAAGTTCGACAGCATGGACGCGCTGACCGAGCAGATGCGCGCTGACGAGGCCGAGGCGCGGCGGCTCCTGCTGCCCTGATGGTTTGCATCGCGCCCGCTGCCCGCTAGAGCGCGCGCCAATGGCCGACGAACCCACCACCGACGTTGCTGCGACGCGCGACTGGCGCGACACCGTCTTTCTGCCGAAGACCGCTTTCCCGATGAAGGCCGGCCTGCCGCAGAAGGAGCCGCAGATCCTTGCCCGCTGGCAGGCGGAGGACCTCTACGCCCGCGTCCGCGAGAGCCGCGCCGGCCGGAGCAAGTTCATCCTCCACGACGGCCCGCCCTACGCCAATGGCGACATGCACATCGGCCATGCGCTGAACCATATCCTCAAGGACATGGTGGTCCGCACCCAGACCCTGCTGGGCAAGGACGCGCCCTATGTGCCCGGCTGGGACTGCCACGGCCTGCCCATCGAGTGGAAGGTCGAGGAACAGTATCGCAAGAAGAAGCGCAACAAGGACGAGGTGCCCGCGGCCGAGTTCCGCGCCGAATGCCGCGCCTACGCGCAGCATTGGGTCGACGTGCAGCGCGAGCAGCTCAAGCGGCTCGGCATCGGCGGCAACTGGGACAAGCCCTATCTCACCATGGACCCGGAGGCTGAGGCGACCATCGTCTCCGAGCTGATGAAGTTCGCCGCCTCCGGCCAGCTCTACCGTGGCGCCAAGCCGGTGATGTGGAGCCCGGTCGAGAAGACCGCGCTGGCCGAGGCCGAGATCGAATATGAGGACGTCACCTCGACCCAGATCGACGTGGCGTTCGAGATCGTCGAGAGCCCCATTCCCGAGCTGGTCGGCGCCCATGCGGTGATCTGGACCACCACTCCGTGGACGATCCCGGTCAACCAGGCGATCGCGTACGGGGAGGACGTCGATTATGTCTTGCTTGAAGGCGACGGCGGCAAGCGCTTCTTGGTTGCCGATGCTCTAGATACAGCTTTCGGGACACGTGTGGCCGATCAAATTGGCGAGACGTCAGTCTTCAAGCAGGTTTGGGAAGGCAAAGGCTCCGAACTCGCCGGCACCATCGTCCGCCACCCGATGCACCAACTCGGCGGCTTCTTCGCCACGCCGCGTCCGCTGATCCCCGGCCACCACGTCACCACCGATGCCGGCACGGGCCTCGTCCACATGGCGCCCGACCATGGCGAGGAGGATTTCGAGGTCTGCAAGGCGCACGGCATCAACCCCGTCTTCGCGGTGGAGGGCGACGGCAAGTATCGCGCCGACTGGCCGTGGCTGGGCGGGCAGGGCAGCGTCATCAACCCCAAGTTCAACGCGCCCGAAGGTCCGATCTGCTCCGACCTCCGCGACGCCGGAGCGCTGCTATCCGCCGGCGACTTCCGCCACAGCTACCCGCACTCGTGGCGCTCCAAGGCCCGCGTCATCTACCGCTGCACCCCGCAGTGGTTCGTGCCGATGGATCAGGCTGGTGAAGGCGGCACCCTGCGCGACAAGGCACTGGCCGAACTCGACCGCGTGCGCTTCACCCCTGAGAAAGGCCGCAACCGCATCGGCTCGATGGTGCAGGACCGTCCCGATTGGGTCCTCTCGCGCCAGCGCGCCTGGGGCGTTCCGATCACCCTGTTCGTCGATCGCAAGTCCGGCCAGTATCTAGTCGACGCGGAGGTGAACGCCCGCATCGTCGCCGCCATTCGTGAAGGCGGCGTTGACGCCTGGACCGCCGACGGCGCCGCCGCCCGCTTCTTGGGCGAGGGCCGCAATCCAGACGACTACGAGCAGGTCACGGACATTCTCGACGTCTGGTTCGACAGCGGCTGCACCCACGTCTTCACGCTCGAAAGCGGCCGCTGGCCGGAACTGCGCTGGCCGGCCGACCTCTACCTCGAAGGCTCCGACCAGCATCGCGGCTGGTTCCAGTCGTCCTTGCTTGAAAGCTGCGGTACCCGCGATCGCGCGCCCTACGACGCGGTGCTGACCCACGGCTTCACCATGGACCCCAAGGGCATGAAGATGTCCAAGAGCCTGGGGAACACGGTCGATCCCATCAAGGTGATGGAGGTGAACGGCGCCGACATCATCCGCCTGTGGGCGCTGTCGGTCGACTATACCGAGGACCATCGGATCGGCGACGAGATCCTCAAAGGCGTCGCCGACGGTTACCGCAAGCTGCGCAACACCTTCCGCTACCTGCTCGGCGCGCTGGACGGCTTCTCGGACGAGGAGCGGGTCGACATGGCTGAGATGCCGGAGCTGGAGCGCTACATGCTCTCGGCGCTCGCCATGCTCGACACTGAGCTACGCCGCGCCGCCACAGAGTACGATTTCAACGCCTACACCCGTGCGCTGACCGATTTTTGCAACAACGACCTATCGGCCTTCTTCTTCGATATCCGCAAGGACAGCCTCTATTGCGACGCGGCGGATGATCTGAAGCGGCGCAGTTACCGGACGGTGCTGGACATCCTGTTCCAGGCGCTGGTCCGCTACGCCGCTCCGGTTCTGGTGTTCACCGCCGAGGAAGTCTGGGGTACGCGCTACCCTGATGCCGGCAGCGTCCATCTGCTCGAATGGCCGGAAGTCGGCGAGTGGCAGGACCGCCGCCTGGCTGAGATCTGGACCGGCTACCGGACCTTGCGCGAGCAGGTCACCGCCGAGATCGAGCCGATGCGCCGTGAAAAGGCTGTGGGCTCCAGCCTCGAGGTCCGCATCGCCCTCGGCTTCCCTGACGAGGCGGACCGGCCCATGCTGTCCGCGGACGAACTGGCGGAGTTGTTCATCGTCTCGGAGGTCGTGCTCGACACCGGCCACGTTGTTGCTGGGCCGGCGGTCGTCGCGCAGCGGGTGGCGTACGACAAGTGCAATCGCTGCTGGCGCCTGCTTCCAGAGGTCGAGGCGAACGCGGGCCTGTGCGCCCGCTGCGAGGAGGTGGTCGGTGAGTAGGGCGCGTTTCGGACTGCTGACGGCGGCGCTGGTGTTCATCGCCGACCAGCTGACTAAGTGGCTGGTCGCGGGTCCGTTCGGCCTCCGCGCGGAAGGGGACCGGCTCGACCTGCTGCCGATCTTCGACCTGATGCGGGTCCACAATCACGGCATCTCGCTCGGACTGCTGACTGCCTCGACCGACACCTATCGCTGGTTGCTGGTGGCCTTCACCGCCGCAATCGCGATGGTTGTCGCATACTGGCTGTTTCGGGAGCCGAAGAAGGGTGACCAGCTCGCGCTCGGGATGGTGCTGGGCGGTGCGCTGGGCAACATCGTCGACCGGGTGCGGTTCGGCTATGTGCTCGATTTCGCCGACCTGCACTTCGGGTCATGGCGGCCGTTTTTGGTCTTCAATGTCGCCGATGCCGCTATTAGCATCGGCGTCGTGATCCTGATATTGCGGGCGCTATTCGTGAAGGACTCAGCGTCCAGGGAGAAGGTTCAGAATGCGTAAGGTTTCCATGGTCTTGGGCCTCGCCGGCACGGCGCTCCTGGTCGCGGGCTGCAGCACGGGCGGTGCACGTGGCAGCCGCCTCGACGAGTTCGCCGTTGCGCGCAATGCGCCGCTGGTCATTCCGCCCGACTATTCGCTCACGCCGCCGGCGCCCGGCACTGCCACCATCAGCGCCTCGGACGCGCAACAGCAAGCGATTCAGGCTCTGTTCGGCGGCCCAGCGCCGCGCTCGGCCAGCGAGACCAGCCTGCTCGACAAGGCGGGCGGCGATCGCGTTGCCCTTGGCATTCGCAGCCTTGCAGGTGATAATACCACACAGGTAGTGGACAAAGGCGAAACGACCCGTAGCATCATCAACGCACCGGAGGCTGACAGTCAGGTGGCGGTCGCCTCGGTACCGTAAGGCACCCGGGGGCAAGGGAAGCGGGGAAAGCATGGCCGACGATAACATTTCCGCCCGGCTGGTCGAGATCGAGGCGATGCTCGACCGCTCGCGCCGCCGCTTCGACGAGGGCGCCAAGCTGGTCGAGGAAGCGCACAAGGGGATTGCGGAGCTGCACCAGCAGCTGCTCGGCGCGCCGCCCAGCGGTGCCCAGGACGACGGCGACGAGGTCGCCTCGCGCCTCCTGTCCACCCTGCGCGCCAGCGGCGGCGAGATGCCGGCCACCCTGTGCGGCGGCCGGCTGGCGGTGGACCAGGTGCAGCGCCTGATCCGCATCGATGGCCACCCGATCGCCATCACCGAGATGGAATACCGCGTGCTGGAGCTGCTCGCCTTCGCCCGCAACAACGTCGTCACCCGCACCATGCTGCTGAAGCACCTCTACCGCCGGGCCGACGACCAGCCGCAGCCCAAGATCATCGACGTGTTCATCTCCAAGCTGCGCAAAAAGCTGCGCCTGGCGTCCAATGGCGCGGAGTTCATCGAGACCATTCCCCAGCGCGGCTGGATCCTGCGCGACATCACCCCGGCGAACGCCGCGGCCTGAGCGGGACCGCTCCATCGCGGAGCGGTCCTTCACTTTTCGTTAGCCATTCACGCCCAGACCGGACGGCATGGCGCATCCTCTTCCCCGCACCGAGTCGCCGGCGCTCCCGCTCGAGGGCGCACACGCTGCCGCCCACCTCGCCAGCATCCGCCAGGCGCTGCGTGCCGCCGACCTGATGGCGGGCAAGACCAGCGCGGAACTCACAGAGTCGCTCGACGTCACGCAGGTCTGGCCGGAACTGCCGCCGCTCCACCGCGACGTGTTCGCCCGCCGCTCGCAGCGCGTGGCGGACCGGGCGATCGGCGGGCTCGAGCTGCTGATGACCACGCCGAACCCGGCCGCTGCCGAGCGCCTGTCCGACGACCTACGCGCCGGTCTGGCCGAGGTCGAAGCGCTGTTCCGGAGGCGCTAGGCCGCCGGACCAAGCTCCTTGGGCATGCCGGCGTCGGCACCCCACTCGCTCCAGCTCCCATCGTACAACCGGGTCCGGTCGTTGCCGAGCAAATGCGCGGCGAAGATCAGGCTGTTCGCGGTCACGCCCGACCCGCAGCTGGCGACGAACGGCCGCGTCGGGTCCACCCCAGCACCCGCGAACGCCGCCTGGAGCTCCTCGGGTGAGCGAAACGTACCGTCGTCCCGGTACATCGCCGCATAGGGCAGGTTGCGTGCGCCGGGCATGTGTCCCGGGGCCACGCCGGGTCGCGGGTCCGCTTCCTCGCCCGTGAAGCGTTTGGCACCCCGGGCGTCGACGATCGGCAGGCCGGTGCCGCGCCGCACCTCGTCCTTGTGGACCACCTCGCCCGGCCGCTCCGCCACGTCAAACCGAGCGACCCGCTCCGCCGGACAGCCGCGCTCGGTCGGCCTCCCTTCCGCCACCCACTTGGCCAGCCCACCATCCAGGATCGCGACCTGAAGGGCACCGAAGTGCCGCAGCATGAACCATGCCCGTGCCGAGGTCCGCAGTGCGCTGTCGTCGTAGATTACGATCCGGTCGCCACTGCCGACGCCCAGGTCGCCCATGGCGCAACCGAACAGCTCCGCGGACGGCAACATGTGCGGGCAGTCGGAGTCGTGATCCGACAGCGCATCGATGTCGAAGAAGCGTGCCCCTGAGATGTGGCGCGCCTCGTACTCGGCCCGGGCATGCCGGTTGGCGGACGGCATATGCCAGCTTGCATCCAGCACGACGAGGTCCGGAGCACCCAGTTCGCTCGCCAGCCACTCCGTCGACACCAGATCCTGCATCAGCCTCTCCCGCGGTAGCTCGCCACTCCTTGGTCCGGCACCCACAAGCCCTCGGGCGGTGCGCCCGACTGCCAGAAGACGTCGATCGGAATGCCGCCGCGAGGGTACCAGTAGCCGCCGATCCGAATCCAGCGCGGTTTCATCTCCTCCTGAAGACGCTGGCCGATCCCGACCGTCACATCTTCGTGGAACCCGCAATGGTTCCGGAAGGAGCCCAGGAACAGCTTCAGGCTCTTCGACTCCACGATGGTCTCGCCCGGCGCATAGTCGATCACCAGGTGCGCAAAATCGGGCTGGCCGGTGACCGGGCACAGCGACGTGAACTCGGGCGCGGCGAAGCGCACCAGGTACAGGCTGCCCGCCCGCGGATTGGGAACGTAGTCGAGCTCCGCCTGCTCCGGCGAGCCAGGCAGGGGCGTCGACTGGCCAAGGTGCTTGGGCGTCATCGGATCGCCGCCTCGCGCGGCTCGAGCGGCTCGTCCGCGGCTGGAGCCGAGCGCGCCGCCCGGCTGGTCCAGGCATAAAGGCCGGCGACCAGCGCGGTGAACAGGACGATGCCGAGCGGGATGGCCAGCGGGAAGTCCTCCACCACTGCCAGCACCTCGCCGGCGTTTTCGCTGCCGGCCTGCTCGGCCGCCGCGACGATGCCGGCGTAGAGCACGCCCATCAGGCTCTCGCCGACAATCAGGCCGGTCGCCATCAGAGTCCCGATCCGCTCGGCGAAGCCCGGGTTGGACTGCCGCTCGGCCCAGCGATTGTACAGCCAGCCGGCCAAGGCGCCGATCGGGATCAGCAGCGTCAGGTCCATTGGCAGGTAGATGCCCATGCCGACCGCCAGCGCGGGCAGGCTGTACTTGCCCGTGCCCCGGCGCAGGCCCTCGTCGATAATGATCACGACCACCCCGATAATCGCACCCGTGCCGATCAGTCCCCAGTCGAGGCTGCCGCCCAGCACGCCCTGCGCGATGGCCGAGATCAGCGCCGCTTGCGGGGCCGCCAGCGCGTTCGGGCCGGCGCCCGGCGCCCCCTGAAAGCCGAAGGCGCTGTTCAGGAGGTCCAGGATCGGCGGGATCACCAGTGCGCCGAAGATCACGCCCAACACCAACGCCACCTGCTGCCGCCACGGAGTCGCGCCGACCAACTGCCCGGTCTTCAGGTCCTGGAGGTTGTCGTTGGAGATGGTCGCCACGCCGAAGATGATGGCGGTGACGAACAGGGCGAAGGCGACCAGGCTCTTGGTCGCGGTCGCATCGGCCGCGCCTTGGCCGAAGAGCGCCGCGAGGATCAGCGAGATACCCAGCACGCTGAGGATGCCGACGCCCGAGATCGGGCTGTTGGACGCGCCGATCAGCCCCGCCATGTAGCCGCACACCGACGCAATCACGATGCCCGCGCCCAGGATGTAGAGGATCGACAGCGTCAGCGTCGTGCCCTCGGCACTCGCGATCGGACCCGATTGCGCGAACGCAGCAAGCAGCAGCGCGATCGGGATCATCGCCAGCAGGATGGTGCCGCCGACAATGGTGATCGGCAGGTCGCGTTCGGTCAGCGCCAACGTCTCGCCGCCCTGCCGCGCACGGTTCGCAGCCAGCGCGTCCTTGATGCCCTTCACGATAGGCCCGATGATCTTGAGCAGGGTCCAAATGGCGGCAACGCCAATGGTGCCCGCGCCGATAAAGCGGACCTGGCTGCGGAAAGTGGTGGCGACCACCTCGTCCACCGCGCCGCCGGCAGCCAGCGGACCTGCCGTCAGCCATGGCAGCAGGCCCAGGCGGGCGATCAGCAGGCCGACGATCATCGCGATGCCCACCGCCATTCCGACCAGGTGACCGACGCCGATCAGCGCCATGGACAGGCTGGCCGACGCGCTGGTCGCGCCGCTGCCCAGGCGAAAGCTCTTCTCCGCGGCTTCGGCGACCACCCGCGTCTTGGCGAACATGAAGTAGAAGGCGGACACGACCGAGGAGATGACGATGGCGGTCAGGCCCCGTCGGTTCTCCTCAGCGCCCCCGACGCCAGCGCCGACCTTCAGCACCTCGGCCGCGGCCACGCCTTCGGGGTACGGGAGGTCGCTGCCGGTCACCAGCGCGCGGCGCAGCGGCACGGAGTACATCACCCCCAGGATGCCGCCGACCCCGATCACCGCCACCGACAACCAGTAGGGGAAGCCCGTCCACCAACCGACCATGATCAGGCCAGGCAGCACGAAGATGATCGCGCTCAGCGTGCCGGCCGAGGACGCGATCGTCTGGACGATGTTGTTCTCCTGGATGGTCGGATCCCGGAACGCCCGCAGCACCGCCATGGAGATCACCGCCGCCGGAATGGAGGTGGCGAAGGTGATCCCGATCTTCAGCCCCAGGTAGACGTTGGCGGCCGTGAACAGCACCGTGAGGAAGGCGCCAAGTATGATCCCGCGTAAGGTGAGTTCCTTCAGCGGAACGGCAGCGCCGCGCGGCGCGTCGGCGGTAACGGTAGCCATATCGGTGCTTACTCCCAGCCGCTCGCCAGGAAGCGGGTTGCAAAGGCGCAGTGCAGGGCGACACCCCGTTGCAGCCAGTCTTCATGGATCGTCATCTTGCCATTGTGCAGCGGCGCGCGCGGGCCCGGCTCCTCGCCCGGAGGCGCGACGCCGAGGAACGCCATCGCGCCGGGCACGCGCTGCAGCACATAGGCGAAGTCCTCGCCGCCCATGATCGGGGTCGGCATCTCGGCATATTGGTCGGCCCCGAACAGGTCGGCCGCGATCTCGCTCACCAGTCGGGCCGCCCGCGGATCGTTGACGCAGGCGGGGTAGCCCGTGTCGATCCGCACTTCGGCCGTGCATTCGTGCGCGGCGGCAACCTGGGTCACGATGCGCTCGAACGCCGCCTTGCCGGCCTCCCGCCGCTCGTCCGACAGCGTGCGGAGCGTGCCTTTGATCTCCACCGTGTCGGGCACGATGTTGTAGGCCGTTCCGGCGTGGATCTGGGTCACCGACAGGATCGCCGGGTCGAAGAAGGGCGTGCGCCGGGCGATGAACGACTGCGCCGCGCTGACCGCCTCGCAGGCGACCGGGATCGGATCGATCGCATCGTACGGCATCGCCGCATGCCCGCCGCGTCCCTTGATCGTGGCGTTCAGTGCATCGGTCGACGCCAGCAGCGCGCCGGCCCGCGTGGTCACTACGCCGCCCGCAATATTGGGAAAGATGTGCAGCGCGAACGCACCGTCCGGCCGCGGATCGTCCAGCAGCCCGTCCTCGATCATGAAGCGGGCGCCGTGGTGCCCTTCCTCGCCCGGCTGGAACATGAAGATGATTGTGCCCGCCAGGCTCGCCTGCTGCGCGCACAGGATCCTCGCCGCGGATGCCAACATCGCCGAATGCGTGTCGTGTCCGCAGGCGTGCATGTTGCCTTCAACCGTGCTGGCGAAGGGCAGGCCCGTCTCCTCGCGGATCGGCAGCGCGTCCATGTCGCCGCGCAGCAGCACCGTCCGACCCGGTTGTCCGCCCCGGAGGATCGCGACGAAGCCGCTCGTGGACTTGCTGTCCCGGATCTCCAGCGGCAGGCCGTCCAACGCGCCCTTCAGCTTGGCCGTGGTCCGGTCGCAGTGCAACCCAAGCTCCGGATCGGCATGGATCGCCCGGCGAAGCTGGATCATCTGGTCGAACTCCGCGGCGGCGGAGGCACGGAAGTCGGTGTTGAGCAGCGTCATGGGTCCACCTTGCGGAAGCGGATCGCGGTGTCAAAGCGAACCAGCAGGAGCCGGTCTCCGTCTAGTATCAGCGGCTCCCCCTTGAACGCAGCCTTGCCGAGGTCGTTCGGCTTGAACCTGAACACCAAGCGGTGCCCGAACCGAGCATCCAGCCGCACCGCGCCTTGGGGCTCCACCGGATAGAAGGGTACGGCCGGAACCACCCGGTCCGGGTATGGCCGCTCACCAAGGGATACCAGCCCGTCGCTCATCGCCTTGGCAACTTCGGGCGCTGCCTTCCCAGTGCTGTAGAGCAGGACGTCATAGCTGCCCTGATAGCCGAAGCCGGGCGGCTCCAGCTCTACCCGCAGCTCGCCCTTGGGTAGCCGCTGGTCGCTGACCAGCTCGAAGGCGGGCGCCACTGGCATTGGATCGCTGGTCAGGATCACCCGGTCGCTGCGCAGCTCCCACTTGCCCGCGCCGGTCTCGTCCGCTGCGCCGTAGCTCAACGCGTAGCGGAAGTGGCCGTTCGCCCGCAGCTCCAGCCCGCCGGCCATTTCCATCTGGTCGGTACGCCATTCGCCAACGAGCGCGGCAGCGGCCGGCGGCGGCGCGCTTACCAGCAGAAAGGCGAGCAGAATGGGCATGGAGCAGTGGTGCGCCCCCGAAAGGGCGCTGGCAAGGCTCCCCCTAGATCACTCCGACCTTGCGGCCCGCGGCCTCGAACATGCCCAGGATCTCGCCTACCTGCGCTCCCGAATGCTCCGCACACAACGAGCAGCGGAGCAGCGTCATGCCCTGCGGAGTTGCTGGCGGGCGGGCCAGGTTAACGTACAGGCCCTCGTGCAGCAGCGCTTCCCACATGGCCGCGCCGCGCTCGAGGTCGGGCATGATCACGGCGATGATCGCACTCTGCGGCTCGTCCGTGCCCAGCGTAAAGCCGAGCTCCTTCAGGCCCCCGTGCAGCCGCTTGCTGTTCTCCAGCAAGTGGGTGCGCTTGGCCCCGCCGCTCATTAGTTTGCGGATGGAGGTGGCGGCGGTCGCCACGACGCTTGGCGGCAGGCTGGCGGTGAACACGTAGGGGCGGCACACCAGCCGCAGGATTTCGAACTTGGAATGGTTAGACACGCAGAAGCCGCCAACGGTGCCGACCGACTTCGAGAAGGTGCCGATGATAAAGTCGACGTCATCGATGACGCCCTGCGCCTCGGCCACGCCGCGCCCATGTTCGCCGATGAAGCCCATCGAATGGGCCTCGTCGACCAGCACCATCGCGCCCGCCTCCTTGGAGACCGCAACCATCTCTTTAAGTGGCGCGATGTCCCCCAGCATTGAATAGACGCCCTCCAGCACCACCAGCTTGCCGGCGTCCGCGGGCAGGCGCTTCAGGCGCTTTTCCAGCGCCTCCACGTCATTGTGCCGGAAGGGCACGATCTGCGCGTTACCAAGCCCGCACCCGTCGTAGATCGACGCATGGCTGTCGGTGTCCAGGATGACGTAATCGTCCTTGCCGGCCATGGTCGAGATGATGCCCAGGTTCGCCTGGTAGCCGGTCGAGAAGACCATCGCATGGTCCATCGCGTAGAACTCCCGCAGCGCGTCCTCGCACTCGCGGTGGCCCTGATAGGTGCCGTTCAGCACTCGGCTGCCGGTGGTCCCCGACCCGAACTCGTCCAGCGCCTGCTTGCCGGCGGCGATGACGTCGGGGTCGAACGTCATGCCCATGTAATTGTAGGTGCCGAGCAGGATGGTGCGGCGGCCGTTGCAGATCGCGACGGTGGGGCTTTCCACCCGCTCCATCACCAGGTTGAACGGGTCGGTGAGGCCGCCCGCCAGCAGCGCCGCCCGCTGGTCGATCAGCGGCTGGAACTTGTCGAAGAGGTCCGGCGCGGTGCCGCGCACGCTTGGGCGGCCCGCCTGCGCCGTCATCTCGAGACCGGGATCGGTCACGCGGACGCCGAGCCTTGCAGTTCGCCCACGGCGTCAACCAGTTGGCCGACCGTCTCGATTTCGGCCGCGCGGTTCATGGTGATGATGATGTCATATTCGTCCTCGACGGCGGCGACGAAGTCCATCACCGTCAGGCTGTCCCACTCCAGGTCTTGGGCAAAACGGGTGGCCTCGGTCACCTCCACGCCCTTCTTGTTGAACTCCTCGATCAGGCGGAGGATCGTTTGCAGCCGTTCGTCGCGGTCGGTCATGGTCGTGGGTCCTAGTTGGCGTGGCCGCCACTGGCAACGCCATGCGGCGGTAATGGGGCAGGCTGTGTTCTCCCAGATGGGCTAACCCATCGCCTGTGTTGCGACCGGTCCTGCACGAGTTCACTTATGATTAACCGACTCGATTTGTGCAGGAAGCTGTCGAGCCGGCCGTAGGCGTTCCCGCTGGTGACCAAATAGGGGGTCCACGATGAGGAACTTGAGCTCGAAGGCGCTCGCGCCAATCACGTTTTCCGTGTTCCTGCTGACCGGAACCGCAGGGCTGGCGCTGCCGGCCTTTGGTGACTGGAGCGCCCCCGCAAGCCTTGAAAGCTTGCCTGGCTCCTCGTCCGCGCTGAACACGCCGGCGGTCGACGGCTGCGCGACTCAGGCGCCGGACGGCCTCAGCATCGCATTCAACTCCAACCGTGCCGGCTCTCAGGACATCTACATCGCCCGCCGCCGCAGCACGAGCGAAGGCTACGGAGCGCCGCAGCGGCTGCCCGCGCCAATCAACCTCACCACGTCGAACGAATTCTGCCCCACGCTCCGCCGCGGCGGCCGCCTGTACTTCTCCAGTACGCGGACCGGCGACACCGGCGAGCTCTACGTCACTAGGGAAGGGCCCAAGGGCTGGAGCACGCCGGAACCCGTGCCGAACGTCAACACTGCGCTCGAGGAGGAAAGCACCGCCTTCTACGAGGACGAGGCCGGGCGATCGGTCATGTTGTTCTCCCGCCGAAACGACGACGGCAGCGGCGGGCAGATCTACCAGAGCGTGGAGGGCGGCACCCCGACGCTGGTCGAGGGAAGCGTGAACGCGGCTGGGTCAAACAACCGGCCCAGCATCACGCACGACGGCCGCACCATCTTCTTCGACTCTACCAGGGCCGGCACCTTGGGCGGACCCGACCTTTATTACGCGACACGGGAGCGCGCCGCGGGTCCGTTCGGGCCAGCCATCCACCTGAGCTCGCTCAGCTCGCCCCAGTTCGATGCGCGGGCGAACATCAGCTGGAACGGCACCACGCTGACCTTCTCGTCGGCTCGTGCGGGCAGCGAATCACCCGCGCCCGACATGTGGTTCGCCAGCCGCGAGCGGGACAACCGGATGGAGTTCCGAGAAGCGCCCGGCCGCTGACCTGTCGCCCGGCGGGCTTCCCGGCCGGGATTGCGCTTGAGCGGCCGTTCTCGCTAGGTCGCATGATGACCTCGCTTCCGCCCTATGCCGAGCTGCTCCGCCTCCGCACGGAGGAGCTCGGGGACGACGCCATCCAGTTCGTCATGCCGTGGCACGACGACGTGATGGGCCGGCCGCAGTTCCTGCACGGCGGCGCCATCGCCGGACTGCTGGAATTCGCGGCCTTTGGCACGCTGCGGCGGGCGACCGGGGACGAGGTGGTGGTGACCAAGCCGGTCACGGTCACCGTCAATTACATGCTCGGCGGCCGCGACCGCGACACCTATGCAGCGGCGGTGGTCGAGCGGCTCGGGCGCACCATTGCCAATGTCGAGGCGTTCGCCTGGCAGGACAGCCGCGACACCCCGATCGCCAGCGCGCGCATCAATTTCCTGCTGGAGCGTCAGTAACCCGCGATCCGGGCGACCTCGCCAGCGTGGTAGCGCCAGTCGCCGAACAGCCGGTCGAGCACCGCCTGCCGCTTCATGTACAAGCCAATGTCATGCTCGTCGGTCATGCCGATGCCACCGTGCATCTGCACGCCCTCCTGCACGGCGAGTGCCGCCGAGCGGCCAGCCTTGGCCTTGGCGACATGGGTCATCAGCTCGGCGCGCTCGTCGCCGCGGTCGATCAGCTCGGCCGCCTTGTAGGCCGCGGCGCGGGCGATCTCGATCTCGCTGAACAGGTGCGCGGAGCGGTGCTGAAGTACCTGGAACTCGCCGATCAGCTTTCCGAACTGCTTGCGCGCCTTCAGATATTCGGTGGTCATGTCGGCCGCGCCCGAGGCGAGGCCGACAAGTTCCGCGGCCGAGCCCGCGCGGCCGGCGGCCAGCGCCCGCGACAAGGGCGCCCAGCCGTTGTCCACTTCGCCGACCACCGCGTCGGCATCCACCTCAACCTTTTCGAGCGTCAGCCGCGCCGCCTTGCTGGCATCGGCCAGCGTGACGTTCTCGACCTCCATGCCCTTCGCGTCGCGTTCGACCGCGAACAAAGTCAGCCCCTCGCGCTCGCCGGTCGATCCGCCGGTCCGTGCCGCGACCAGGATCACGTCGGCCGAGGCGCCATGCACCACGAACTGCTTGGACCCGCTCAGGGTGAAACCGTTGCCTGACCGCGTCGCGGCAGTCGCAACTGTCTCGGGCCGATGGTGCTTGCCCTCGTCCACCGCCAGCGCCGCGACCGTCTCGCCCGCGACGATGCCGGGGAACCAGCGATCGCCCTGCGCCGTGCCCCCCAGCGCCCGCGCCGTCGCCACCGCGGTGGTCAGGAACGGGGAGGGCGTCAGGTTGCGCCCGACCTCCTCTAGCACCAGCGCCGCTTCCGTCGCGCCGAGGCCGAGCCCTCCCTTGTCCTCGGGAATGGCGATACCGGTCAGGCCCAGTTCGGCGAACTGCTTCCACAGCCCGTGGCCGAACCCGTCTTTGCACCCGGTATCGCGCCAGTGGCGCAGCTGCTGCTTGATCGTCCCTTCCTCGGCCAGGAAGGACTTGGCCATGTCATGCAGCTGGCGTTGATCGTCGGTCAGAAGGGTCAAGTTCTTACGCTCCCGGCAGGCGGAGGATGTGCTTGGCGATGATGCCCAGCTGGATTTCGCTGGTGCCGCCCTCGATAGAATTGGCCTTGGTCCGCAGCCACTCGCGCGCCGGCTTGCCCTTGCGCGTGCGCTCGCTGTCCCACTCCAGCGTGTCCGATCCGCCGGCCGCCATCACCAACTCGTGCCGTCGCTTGTTCAACTCGGTCCCCGAATATTTCATCATGCTCGGCATCGCCGGGTGCGCCTCCCCGGCCTTCAGTTGATCAATAAACCGCTCGCTCATCGCCGCGAATGCCAGCGCGTCGACGTCGAATGCCGCAATTTCGGCCCTGAGCGCTGGATCGTCGATATCGCCGACCGACTTGCCCAGCAGCGCCGCGCCGCCGCCCAGCCCCATGCCGCTGATCATCTCGCGCTCGTGCCCGAGCAAATACTTGGCGACGTCCCAGCCCTTGTTGACCTCGCCCACCACCTGGTCCTTCGGCACCTTCACGTCGTCCATGAAGGTCTCGCAGAACGGCGAATAGCCGCTGATCAGCAGAATTGGCTTGGTCGACACGCCGGGCGATTCCATGTCGAACAGCAGGAAGCTGATGCCACCATGCTTCGACTCGGTCGAGGTCCGCACGAGGCAGAAGATCCAGTCGGCCTGGTCGGCGTAGCTGGTCCACACTTTTTGACCATTCACGAGATAGTGGTCGCCCATGTCCTCGGCCCGGGTTTGCAGGCCAGCGAGGTCGCTGCCGGCGCCCGGCTCCGAATAGCCCTGGCACCAGCGGATCTCGCCGCGCACGATTGGCGGCAGGAAGCGCTGCTTCTGCTCCTCAGTTCCATACTTCAGCAGCGCCGGCCCGAGCATCGAGATGCCGAAACTGTTCAGCGGATTGCGCGCGCCGATCCGCCGCATTTCCTCCTTGAGGATCTTGGCCTCGGCCGGCAACAGCCCGCCGCCACCGACCTCGCGCGGCCAGTCCGGAGTCGTCCACCCGCGCTCAGCCATCACTTGGAGCCAGCGCTTCTGCGCTTCCGACTGGAACTCGAAGTTGCGCCCGCCCCAGCAGACGTCGTCCTCCGATTTGACCGGTTGCCGCATCTCCGGCGGGCAGTTGGCCTCCAGCCAGGCGCGGGTTTCGGTGCGGAATTGATCGAGGTCAGCCATGACACTTGTTTCCTTCTGCAACGCATCCTAGCGCATCGAAGCGACAAGTTAATAGGAGGGCCAAGTGGATTTCGACCTGACCGAAAGACAGGCCCACTTTCGCGACCGAGTACGCGACTTCATCGAAACGCACGTCCGCCCCGCTGTCCCCGGCCTCGCGGCCGAGCTCAACAGCGGCGACCGCTGGCACCACCTCGAAGGCCTCGAACCGCTCAAGCAGCAGGCCAAGGCCGCCGGCCTGTGGAACCTGTTCATGCCGCCCGGCGGCGCGCTCAGCCACGTCGACGAAAGCTTCCAGTTTGAAGGCGAGCAGCTCACCAACCTCGAATATGCGCTGTGCGCCGAGGAGATGGGCCGCGTCGGCTTCGCGTCCGAAGTGTTCAACTGCTCCGCGCCCGACACCGGCAACATGGAAGTGCTGCACCGCTACGGCACCCGTGCGCAAAAGGACCAGTGGCTCACGCCCCTGATGCGCGGCGAGATTCGCTCCGCCTTCCTGATGACCGAGCCGGGCGTCGCCAGTTCCGACGCCACCAACATCCGCTGCGAGATCGCGCGGGACGGCGGCGACTACGTCATCAACGGCAAGAAGTGGTGGTCGTCCGGCGCCGGTGATCCGCGCTGCAAGGTCGCCATCCTGATGGGCAAGACCGACACCGAAGCCCGCAAGCACCAGCAGCAGTCGATGATCCTGGTGCCGATGGACGCGGCCGGAATCACCGTCGAACGCTACCTCAGCGTCTATGGCTTCGACGACGCCCCTCACGGCCACATGGAGATTCGGCTGGAGAACGTCCGCGTCCCCGCCGACAACCTCCTCCTCGGCGAAGGCCGCGGCTTCGAGATCGCGCAAGGCCGCCTCGGGCCGGGCCGCATCCATCACTGCATGCGCACCATCGGCGCGGCCGAGGAAGCGCTGAAGCTCATGGTCCAGCGCCTCAACAGCCGCGTCGCATTCGGCAAGCGCATCGGCGAACACAGCATCTGGGAACAGCGCGTCGCCGAGGCCCGGATCGAGATCGATTGCTCGCGCCTCCTCTGCCTCAAGGCGGCCGACCTGATGGACAAGGCCGGCAACAAGGCCGCCAAGGCCGAGATCGCCATGATCAAGGTCAAGGCGCCCCGCATGGCGCTCCAGATCATCGACGACGCGGTTCAGGCCTACGGCGGCGCCGGCGTCAGCCAGGATACGCCGCTTGCCCACATGTGGGCCGGCATCCGCACCCTGCGCTTGGCCGACGGCCCCGACGAGGTCCACAACCGCTCGATCGCGCAGATCGAATACGGCAAGCACGCCTCCATCGACCCGCAGGTGCCGTGATCTTCTCAGCGGACCTGTCGCTCGTCCTGAGCGGAGGTCCGGAGGACCGTAGTCGAAGGGCGCCCTTCGACTTCGCTTCGCTCCGCTCAAGACGAGCGAGATAGGAGACCCAAGTTGAACTCTCTTTTCGATCTCACGGCCAAGACCGCCATCGTCACCGGCTCCTCCCGCGGCATCGGCCGGGCCATCGCCGAGGAACTCGCCGCCCACGGGGCCAACGTCGTCATCTCCAGTCGCAAGCAGGACGCCTGCGAGGAAGTCGCGAACGAGATCAACGCTCGCGGCGCTGGCAAGGCGATTGCGGTCGCCGCATCCATCTCCGACAAGCACGCGCTCCAGCACCTGGTCGACGAGACCCGCCGTCAGCTCGGCCGCATCGACGTCCTCGTCTGCAACGCCGCCTCCAACCCATACTTCGGGCCGATGGCCGGCATCACCGACGACCAGTTCCGCAAGATCATGGACAACAACGTGCTGTCCAACCACTGGCTGACCAGCATGGTCGCGCCGGAGATGGTGGAGCGCGGCGAGGGCTCGATCGTGGTCGTGTCGTCGGTCGGCGGCCTGACCAGCTCGACCGTCATCGGCGCCTACAACATCTCCAAGGCCGCCGACCTGCAGCTGGTCCGCAACCTCGCCGCCGAGTTCGGGCCCAGCGGCGTGCGGGTCAACGCCATCGCTCCTGGCCTGGTCCGCACCGACTTCGCGCGCGCCTTGTGGGAGAATCCCGACATCCTCAAGCGCGTGACCTCCATTGCCGCCCTGAAGCGCATCGGCGAACCGCGCGAGATCGCCGGCGCCGCCGTATTCCTCGCAAGCTCGGCGGGCAGCTTCGTGACCGGCCAGACTCTGGTCGTGGACGGCGGCTCGACCTTCGGCGCCGGGTTCTAACCGTGAGCGTGGAGCCCGAGAACCGCCACCACCCGCGCCTCGAGGGCAAGGTCATCATCGTCACCGGCGCCGGTTCCGGCATCGGCAAGGCGACGACCGAGCTGTTCCAGCAGCATGGCGCCACGGTCATCGCGGCGGACCTGACGGGCGCCGACCACCGGGCCGATGCGGGCAACGAAGAGGATATCGTCCGCCTCGTCTCCATGGCCCGGGAACAGCATGGCGCCCTGCATGGCTTCTTTGCTAATGCCGGCATTTCGGGCGGCCTTGCCTCGATCTTCGAGCAGACCGTCGAGGACTGGCAGGAGATCCTCCGCGTCAACCTGATCGGCCCTTTCCTAGCCATCAAGCACGCTGCGCCGGTCATCAAGGAACAGGGCGCGGGCTCCATCATCTGCACCGCGAGCGTCGCGGGACTGCGCTCCGGCGCCGGCGGCCCCGCCTATTCGGCGTCAAAGGCCGGGGTCATCAGCCTCGTTAAGACGGCCGCGCAGCAGCTCGCCGGCTCCAACGTCCGCGTCAACGCCATCTGCCCCGGCCTCATCGAGACCGGCATGACCGAGTTCGTCTACGAACGCGCCCGCGCCAAGGGGCAGGAGGACCGCCTCGGCCACCTCAACCCCCTGCGCCGCGGCGGCGTGCCCCGCGAGATCGCGCAAGCGGCGCTGTTCCTCGCCTCGGACGAGAGCAGCTACGTCAACGGCCATGCGCTGGTGGTGGACGGCGGCCTGTCCTCGTCCCACCCGTTCAATCGCCAGGACTACGGCCGCACGGCCATCTAACGCACGGAGACACTAGTGACCTCGCCCATCAGCACGCAGAAGCACGGCCACGTCCTCATCGTCACCTCGAACAACCCGCCGGTGAACGCGCTCGGTGCTGCCGTGCGCCAGGGGCTCGTCGCCGCGATCGAGGAAGCGGAGGCTGCCAATGACGTCGCGGCGGTGGTCATCCGCTGCGAAGGCCAGACCTTCTTCGCCGGCGCCGACATCACCGAATTCGGCAAGCCGCCGGTCATGCCGTGGCTGCCCGAGGTCGTCGACCGGATCGAGAACTGCTCCAAGCCGGTGGTCGCCGCAATTCATGGTACTGCGCTCGGCGGTGGGCTCGAGGTAGCGCTGGGCTGTCATTACCGTGTGGCGGTGCCGACGGCCAAGCTCGGCGTCCCCGAAGTGAAGCTCGGCCTGCTGCCGGGCGCGGGTGGCACCCAGCGCCTGCCACGTGTCGCCGGCGTCGAGAAAGCGCTGCAGATGACCACAAGCGGCACTCCGATCGGCGCCCAGGAAGCCTGCGATGCCGGCGTGGTCGATCGGATCATCGAAGGCGACTTGCTGCAGCACGCGGTTGCCTACGCCACTGAGGTTGCGCAGGTCCGTCCCCTGCCCAAGACAAGCGAGCGGCAGGACAAGGTGGAGAACGTCGACCCATCCGTGTTCGATCAGTTCATCCAGGCCAACGCCCGCACCTTCAAGGGCTTCGAAGCGCCCATGAAGAACCTCGAAGCGGTTCGCGTCGCCACCCAGAAGCCCTACTCGGAAGGCGTGCTCGAAGAGCGCAAGCTGTTCATGGAACTGATGAGCGGCACCCAGGCCAAGGCCCAGCAGTATTTTTTCTTCGCCGAGCGCAAGGCAGCCAAGATCGAGGGCGTCGCCGACGACGTGAAGCCCCGCGAAATCCGTAAGGTCGGCGTGATCGGCGCCGGCACCATGGGGGGCGGCATTTCGATGAACTTCCTGTCGGCCGGCATCCCCGTCACCATCGTCGAAATGGCGCAGGACGCGCTCGACCGCGGCACCGGCGTGATGCTCAAGAACTACCAGGCGAGCGCAAAGAAGGGCCGCTTTACCGAAGCTCAGGTCGGCGAGTTCATGGGCCGGCTCAACCCGACCCTCAACTTCGACGACCTCGCCGACTGCGACCTCATCATCGAGGCGGTGTTCGAGCAGATGGAGATCAAGCAGGAGATCTTCGGCCGCTTGGACAAGATCGCCAAGCCGGGCGCCATCCTCGCCAGCAACACCAGCTACCTCAACATCGACGAGATCGCCGCCGCGACCTCGCGGCCGCAGGACGTGGTCGGACTGCACTTCTTCTCGCCCGCCAACGTGATGAAGCTGCTGGAAGTGGTGCGCGGCGCGAAGACTGCGGACGACGTGCTGGTCACCGCCATGGCGCTGGCCAAGAAGATCAAGAAAGTCGCGGTGGTGGCGGGCGTCTGCTACGGCTTCATCGGCAATCGCATGCTCATCCCGCGCCAGATGGAAGCGACCAAGCTCCTGCTCGAAGGCGCCACCCCGGCGCAGATCGACAAGGTCCATACCGACTTCGGCATGCCGATGGGGCCGTTCCAGATGGCCGATCTCGCCGGCGTCGACATCGGCTGGCACCGCGATCCGACCCGCATCGAGAACATCCGCGACGCCCTCTGCGCGCAGGACCGCTGGGGTCAGAAGAAGGGCGCGGGCTTCTACGACTACGACGAGAAGCGCCGTCCGTCGCCGTCGCCCAAGGTGCAGGAGATCATCGAGGACTTCCGCGGGAAAGCCGGCGTGCAGGCGCGCGAGATCAGCGACCAGGAGATCGTCGAGCGGACGCTCTACACGATGGTCAATGAGGGCGCGAAGATCCTGGAGGAGGGCATGGCTCAGCGCGCGTCCGACGTGGATGTGGTCTGGATCTACGGCTACGGCTGGCCGGTCTATCGTGGCGGTCCGATGCACTGGGCTGACAGTGAAGGTCTGCCGAAGATCGTCGAAGGCCTACGCCGCCAGGAAGAGCGGATGGGCAAGGACTTCAGCTTCTCCCAGCTCCTGCTCGACAAGGCAGAGCGCGGCGAGAAGTTCACCGGGCGCTAGGCGTTCGGGCGCGCAGTGTCGGCAACAGCAGCGCCGACACTGCCGCGACGCCGGCGCTGGCGATGAAGGTCGCGGCGGGACCCTGCACCTCCCACAGCCACCCCGCCGCCAGGCTCGCCAGCAGCGCGGCAACGCCCGTGGCGAAGTGGAACAGTCCAAAGGTGGTCGCCCGCAGCCGCTCCGGCGCCGCATCGGCGATCAGCCGGGCGAACAGCCCCTGCGTCAGCGCCATGTGCCCACCCCACAGCGCCACGCCGACCGCGGCCGTTATCAGCCCGCCGCCGAACGCCAGCACCAGGTCGCCGGCTACCAGCATGGCGATCCCGCCAGCCAGGATCAGCCGCGGATCACGTCGGTCGCTCAGCGCTCCCGCTGGGTAGCTCAGCAGCAGGTAGGCCAGGTTGAACAGCACCAGCGTCAGCGGAGCCAGTGTCGGCGACAGTCCCGCATCGGCGCCCTTGAGGATCAGGAAGCTCTCCGAGCAGCGCGCCAGCGTGAAGACGAACGCAACCGCGATGATCAGCCGGCACGACCGATCGACCTGCCGGAACCCGTGCAGCAGCGCCTGCGGCTTGCCCGTGGCCGCGTGCCGCGCAGGCTCCCGCAACGCCAGCCAGGCCAGGGTCACGCTCGCAATGCCGGGGATCACCGCCATCCAGAACACCGCCCGGATATTCTGCGCCAGCGCCCACATCAGCGCTACGGCGGCGAGCGGCGCCAGAAAGGCGCCCATGGTGTCGAGGCTCTGCCGCAGCCCATAGGCAGCACCCCGGATCTCCGGCGCCGTCTCGTCCGCCAGCATCGCATCCCGCGGCGCGCCGCGGATGCCCTTGGCGGTGCGATCGACCAGGCGCGCGCCGAGCACGGTCAGCGGGCTGCCGGCCAGCGCGAACAGCGGCTTGGTCGCCGCTGCCAGCCCGTACCCCAGCAGGATCCACGGCTTACGCCGCTGATTGCGGTCGCTGAGCCGCCCCGACGCCAGCTTGGCGAAGCTCGCCGTCGCCTCCGCCACCCCGTCGATGGCGCCGAGCACCGCCACCGACGCGCCCAGTGTGACAGTGATGAACAAGGGCAGCAGCGCGTGGATGATCTCGCTCGACAGGTCCATCAGCAGGCTGACGAAACCGAGCACCCACACGGTGCGGGGAAGGGCGGCGCGCGACACGGCCCGTCTTAACCGCCGCATTACAGCGGCGCTACGACTTCAGTGCGCCTCGCCGGTGATCCATTGCCCCAGACGCTGGGTGAGCGACCGGCGCGGCGCGGGCACGAACACGGTCTGCTCAGGGGCGGCGACCGGCTCCGCGGCCGTCTGGTAGAAGGTGAGGTTCTGCGGCATGCGCGGACGCAGGGTTTCACGACCACGCATCAGGTCCTCGGCCATCCCCAGCGCCCGGTGAACGTCATTGCCGGTGAACGGCTTCAACAGGCAGCCAAGCGCCAAGTCCGGCATCGGAAAGCTGGGCGCCTTGCCGCTGACGAACAGGCAGGGGACGCCATCATCGTTCAGCCGCGCCGCGACGGAAAAGCCGGTGCTGCCACGCGCGAGGTGCAGGTCGACCAGCGCCAGATCCGGCCGCTCACGGGCGGCGATGTCCAGCGCACCTGCGGCATCGTCGGCCAGCCCGACCACCCGGTAGCGCGGATTGTCTTCGACCAGATATTGCAGGGTCGCCGCCAGTTGGCTGTCATCTTCCACGATCAGAATCTTCAGCATCTCACCCCCCGGTGGCGCATGTCTGTGGATAAGGTTGCGGATAAAGACGGGGATGAACATGGCCCCGACGCACGTTATCGCCGAGCAGAGTCAGTGCAGCGCCGGAACGAGCTCCGCCGGCGCGAACAAGAAAGGGGCCCACCCGCCTGGCGGATGAGCCCTTTCGAAATCAAACCCGCGAACTCAGGCGCGGTAGAAGATGTGCGCGCCGATCTTCTCGACCTTGCTCAGCCGCCGGCCCCAACCGGGCGCGACATAGTCGGCATGGTACCATAGGACGTCGTCCGGCAGCGCGTCGGCAAGGCGCTGTTTGGCGATGCGCGCGATCGCCTGGGCATAGCTCCAGGACGCGCTCTGCGTATTGATGCGCGGGAACTGGCCGCCGCGAACGAAGCTGAACTGCCAGGGCTGCTTGACCACGCCGCAATAGCTCGTCGGATATTTTCCCGACGCCGCTCGGTTCATCACCACTTCCGCGACTGCCAGCTGACCGTCGAACGGCTCACCACGAGCCTCGAAGTAGACGGCGGTGGCGACGCAGTTGGCTTCCTCGTCGAGCGCGGCGCCCGTCATGTTGGCCCAGACCAGCGGCCATAGCCCGGCATGGGTTACCGCCGGACGGACCGCAACCGCTCCTGCCGGAGCAGTGGTGGCGCCGGAGACCGGGCGAGGAGTGGTCGACAGGATGGCCGCGCGGGCGGACGGCAGCGTCACGCTGACGCTGGTTGCCGGTGTCGCGATCGTGGTCGCCTGGGTAGCCGGGAGTGATGAGATGGTCGGTGTGGCCGCCATGGTGGCGACCTGGGCGGCGGCGGGCGAAGCGCTGCCGATGGCAAGGATGCACGCAGCCGCAATGACCGACGCACCGCCGGCCCCAAAGAAACGGGTCATTCTATCTCGTAACCTGGCGGCCGGGTCGGGTCCGTACGGCAGCGCTCGTATGGCGCTGAAAGGGACCACTCACCGTCCGACTTGCCCTGGAGCGCCGGAAACGCCGGCCGGCTCCTCGCTCTCGAAATCAGTAGCGTCTAGATACTGATGGTTGACGCCCGCTCAACCATTTCGCGTTGAACCGAGCCAGCGTGCCGATGAGCGGCAGGAACATTTCCCATTGCGGGACAGGTATTTGGACGAGGCGAAAGGCTGGAGCGATGAGCCGTGAAACAAGCTCGAACGCTCCAGCGAATCGGTTCAGGCCGCTTCGGCCTTGCGCGACGCGCGCTTGCGCTCGTGCGGATCGAGATAGCGCTTGCGGATGCGGATCACCTTGGGCGTGACCTCCACCAGCTCGTCGTCCTGAATATAGGCGATGGCCTGTTCCAGCGTCATGCGGCGCGGCGGCGTCAGGCGGATGCCCTCGTCCTTGCCCGATGCACGGAAGTTGGTCAGCTGCTTGGACTTGAGCGGGTTCACCTCAAGGTCCTGCGGCTTCGCATTTTCGCCGATCACCATGCCTTCGTAGAGCATGTCGCCGGGCGAGATGAACAAGACGCCGCGCTCTTCCAGCATGTTGAGCGAGTAGGCCACGGCTGCGCCGGTCTCCATCGAGATCAGGACGCCGTTCTGCCGCCCGGTGATCGGGCCCTTGTACGGCCCGTACTTCTCGAACAGCCGGTTCATGATACCGGTACCGCGCGTATCCGACAGGAACTCACCATGATAGCCGATCAGGCCGCGCGACGGAGCCGAGAAGGTCACCCGGGTCTTGCCACCGCCCGACGGACGCATGTCGGTCATCTCCGCCTTGCGCATGGCCATTTTCTCGACAACCGTGCCGGCGAACTCGTCGTCGACGTCGATCACCACCGTCTCGTACGGCTCCTCGCGGCCGTTCGGGCCCTCGCGGAACAGCACGCGCGGGCGGCTGATGCCCAGCTCGAAGCCTTCACGGCGCAGGGTCTCGATCACCACGCCCAGCTGGAGCTCGCCGCGGCCGGCCACTTCGAAGGCCTCGCCGCCTGGGGTTTCGGTTACGCGGATCGCGACGTTGCCCTCGGCCTCGCGCTCGAGTCGCTCGCGAATTACGCGGCTCTGCACCTTGTCGCCATCCTTGCCGGCGAAGGGGCTGTCATTGACCGCGAACGTCATGCTCAGCGTCGGCGGATCGATCTCGCGCGCATGAAGCGGCTCGGTGATCTGAGGCGTGCCGATGGTGTTCGACACGGTCGCCTTCATCAGGCCCGCGATTGCGACGATGTCACCCGCACCGGCAGTTTCGACCGGCACCCGCTCCAGCCCTTGGAAGGCGAAAAGCTTGGTGACGCGGCCGTCCTCGACCGTCTTGCCGTTGACGTCCACTGCGCGGATGGGATCGTTGATGTTGAGCGTGCCGCTCTCGATCCGACCAGTCAGGATGCGGCCGAGGAAGTTGTCGCGATCCAGCAGCGTCGCCAGCATCTTGAACTCACCGCCACGATCCAGCGCCGGGGCCGGAACATGGTCCACGATTTTCTGGAAGAGCGGGGTCAGGTCGCCCTCGCGCACCGTGTCCTCGGCCCCCGCATAACCGGCCCGGCCCGAGGCGTAGAGCACCGGGAAGTCCAGCTGCTCGTCGTTCGCCTCAAGGTTGAGGAAGAGCTCGAACACCTCGTCCAGCACCTCGGCCGGGCGCGCGTCGGGACGGTCGATCTTGTTGACGACCACGATCGGCTTCAGGCCGAGGCTCAGCGCCTTGCCGGTGACGAACTTGGTCTGCGGCATCGGTCCTTCAGCGGAGTCCACCAGCAGGATCACGCCGTCGACCATCGACAGAATGCGCTCCACCTCTGCGCCGAAGTCGGCGTGGCCCGGCGTGTCGACGATGTTGATGTGCGTGCCGTTCCATTCGACCGAGGTGCACTTGGCCAGAATGGTGATCCCGCGCTCCTTTTCGAGATCGTTGGAGTCCATCGCCCGCTCTTCGACGCGCTGATTGTCGCGGAAGGTGCCGGACTGGCGGAACAGCTGGTCGACGAGGGTCGTCTTGCCGTGATCGACGTGGGCGATGATCGCCACGTTGCGGAGGGTCATGCAGATTTCCTTGGGAAAAGTTGCGCGGCCCATAGCCGAACTGCTGCAGCGCAGCAACACGCCCGGGGAGGCCGTTTCGGACCCGAACGGGCAATAACGCGTTTATCGCCCAAGCTCCTGCAGCAAACCGAGAACAAGAACCGTGCAACGTCTGACCGCTGGCGCCGCGTTCGCGGCGGCGCTGATCTCGCTCGTTCCCGCCGTCGCCAGCGCGGCGACGTCTGCCGAGCTGGCTCCGGCGGCCAGTGTCGAGCGCTTCATGGGCGCGCGCCGACAGCAGCCGCTGTGGCTGGCCGACCCAGCCGCAACCGAGCTGCTGGTCGACCGGCTGCGCACGGCTCGGCTCGACGGGTTCGCCCGCGGCCCCGAATTGGCCGAGGCAGCCCGTGCGGCCTTGGCAAAGGCGCGAACCGGCGACCGCCGCGCCGCGCGCGAGGCGGAGCGGCTGCTGACCTCTTCCTGGATCCTCTACGTCCAGGCGCTGCGCTGGCCGGCGAAGGGCGTCGAGTTCGCCGACCCCCGGCTCGCGCCAGCCATCCCGGTGGCGGCCGATGTGCTGCGCCAGCTCGCTGCCGCGCCTTCCCTAGCCAGCCACGTCCGCGCGGTATCTACCGTGAACCCGACCTATGCCGCGCTCCGCGAAGCTGCGATTGCGGCCGGTGACGATCAGGCGGTGCTCGCCCGTTTGCGGCCGAACCTCGACCGCGCGCGCATGCTTCCGGCAGACGGCCGGTTCATCCTGGTCGACCTCGCCAGCCAGCATCTCACCATGATGGAGGACGGCCAGGCGGTCGACACCATGAAGGTGGTGGTCGGCAAGACGGAGATGCCCACGCCGCTACTGGCCGGGACCGTCGCCCGCGCGACCTTCAATCCCTACTGGAACATCCCGGTCGACCTAGTCGCGCACACCGTGGCGCCCGGCGTGCTCAAGAACGGCCTGCGCTGGTTCGCGGGCAAGCATTACGAGGCCCTCTCGGGCTGGGGCCCCGATGCCCAGGTGCTCGATCCCGCGCAGATCGACTGGCAAGCGGTCGCCGACGGCCGGACCGAGCTGCGCGTCCGCCAGCGGCCTGGCCGCGGCAACATGATGGGGGCGATGAAGTTCGAGTTCCCCAACACGCACGGCATCTACCTGCACGATACGCCGGAGCGCGCGCTGTTCGCGAAATCGGTGCGGACCTTCTCGTCAGGCTGCGTGCGGCTGGAGGATGCGGCGCGGCTCGGGCGCTGGCTGCTCGGGCGGGAGCCGGTGGCCGACAGCTCGCAGCCGGAACTGACGGTCGCGCTGCCCCGGCCGGTGCCGGTGTACATCACCTACCTGACCGCCAAGGTGGAGAACGGGCGACTGGCCTTCAGCGATGACATCTACGGCCTCGACGCCAAAGCGGAGCAGCGCCTCGCGAGCCAATAGCGCGCGGCCCCATTGCTCTTGCGCGCGGGAGCGCTTCTAAGTCGCCGGGCAGTTTTCGACCCGGAGTTGTCCCGCATGAAGCTCAAGTCCCTGTTCCTGTGTTCGCTTGCCCTCGCCGCCGCCGGCGCCGCCCCGGCACAGCTGCTCCCGCCGCCGGGCGGCGACATTCCGGCCAAGTTCACCCCGCCGACCGAGAACCGCGACTATGTGAAGCGCGAGGTGATGGTTCCGATGCGCGACGGCACCAAGCTGTTTACGGTGATCGTCATCCCCAAGGGCGCCACCAACGCGCCCATCGTGCTGACCCGCACGCCGTACAATGCGGCGGGCCGGGCCAAGCGGATGGACAGCCCGCGCATGCTCTCCACTCTGCCGCTGGCCGACGAGATCTTCGTGAAGGACGGCTACATCCGGGTCTACCAGGACATCCGCGGCAAATATGGCTCGGAAGGCGAGTATGTCATCACGCGCCCGGTGATCGGGTCCCTGAACCCGACCAAGGTCGACCATGTCACCGACGCCTACGACACGATCGACTGGCTGGTGAACAAGCAGAACGTGCCGGAATCGAACGGCCGGGTCGGTATGATCGGCTCGTCCTACGAGGGCTTCACGGTAGTCATGGCGCTCTTGAACCCGCACCCGGCGCTAAAGGTCGCCGCCCCGGAAAGCCCGATGATCGACGGCTGGATGGGCGATGATTGGTTCCACCATGGCGCCTTCCGCCTGGCCAACATCGGCTGGATCGGCAGCCAGACCGGCTACAAGGGCGCGGGCGACGCACCGCCGAGCGGCGGCTACGACGATTACGACAACTTCCGGACGGTCGGTTCGGCGAACGACTGGGCCAAGAAGTCCGGTTACGACCAGCTGCCTGTGTGGCAGCGGATCGTGGCGCATCCCGCCTATGACGAGTTCTGGCAGCCGCAGGCGCTGGACAAGCTGCTCGCGGCCAACCCGTCGAACGTGCCAACCCTGTGGGAGCAGGGGTTGTGGGACCAGGAAGACATGTACGGCGCCATCACGGCCTGGGAGGCGCTCAAGGCCAAGGGCAAGATGGGCAACAACTATCTGGTGATGGGCCCGTGGCGGCACAGCCAGGTCAATCGCGAAGGCCGCAGCCTCGGCCCGCTGCAATGGAATGGCGACACCGCCGCGCAATTCCGCGAGCAGATGGTCCTGCCCTTCTTCAACCAGTATCTGAAGGACGGCCCGGCCGTGCCCCTGCCGGCGGCGACCATCTACAACACCGGCGAGAACCATTGGGACCGGTTCAGCAGCTGGCCGCTCGCCTGCGAACAGGGCTGCGCCGCGCCGCTGACACCGCTCTACCTCGCGGCCAGTGGCTCGCTCGGCTTCGCCAAGGGTGCGAGCGGCGGGGACAGTTACGTTTCCGATCCGGACAAGCCCGTGCCGCACCTGCCGCGTCCGGTGAACTTCGATGACGGACGCTGGGGCGACTGGCTGGTCAGCGACCAGCGCCATGCGGACGGCCGACCCGACGTGATGACCTACACGACGCCCGTGCTGACCGCGCCGGTGCGGGTGTCGGGCGCCCCAATCGCCGACCTGTTCGCCAGGACCACCGGCACCGACGGCGACTTCGTGGTCAAGGTGATCGACGTCTACCCGGAAGAGGTTGCAACCGACCAGAAGATGGGCGGCTACCAGCTGCCGATCAGCCTCGACATCTTCCGCGGCCGGTATCGCAATAGCTTCGCCAAGCCGACTGCCATTCCGGCCGACAAGGTCCAGCGCTACCGCTTCCGCCTGCCGACGGTGAACCACGTGTTCCAGCCCGGACACCGGATCATGGTGCAGGTGCAGTCGAGCCTGTTTCCGCTCTACGACCGCAATCCGCAGACCTTCGTCCCCAACATCTTCCTGGCGAAGAAGGGCGACTACCGGAAGGCGACGGTCACGCTGGAGCGCGGCGGCAACCAGGCCAGCGCGGTGTGGCTGCCGGTCGTGCCGGTCAACCAGCAGACCGCCATGGTGCGCTAGGCGGCCAGGCTCTCGGCCTGCTCGCTGGCTTCGAGCCAGCGAGCCTCGGCCCGCTCGAGCTCGGCCGCCAGCTTGGCCCGGCGCCGCGACAGTTCGCTCATCGGCAGCGCCGCGAGCTTCGGGTCGGCGCCTGCGGGATCGAACATCGCGCGGTCGAGGGCGGAGCATTCGGCGGCCAGCCGCTGGCTCTCGCGCTCGGCCTCCGACGCCGCCTTCTTCAGCGCCTTGGCCGCTTCGCGCGCCTTGGCCGCAGCCTTGCCGTCGACCTTGACCGCCTTGGGCTTGGCCGGCGAGCTCGGCTGGTTCCGGCCGAGCACGAAGTCGATATAGTCATCCATGCTGCCCGGGTAATCGGTCGCGGCGCCGCCTTCGACCAGCACCAGCCGGTCGGCCGTCAGTTCCACCATGTGGCGATCGTGGCTGATCAGGATGACGGCGCCGTCATAGTCGTTCAACGCCTGGACCAGCGCCTCGCGTGCATCGACGTCCAGGTGGTTGGTCGGCTCGTCGAGAATCAGCAGGTGCGGCGCGTTGCGGGTGATCAGCGCCAGCGCCAGCCGCGCCCGCTCTCCGCCCGACAGCTTGTTCGCCGCCGTGGTCGCCTTGTCGCCGGAGAAGCCGAAGCGGCCGAGCTGCGCACGGACAGCGGCCGGGGTCTGCCCCTCCATGGCGCGGCTCATGTGCTGCAGCGGCGTGTCATCGCCGTGCAGCTCCTCCACCTGGTACTGAGTAAAATAGCCGACCTTCATCTTGCCCGATGCGACGACCTCGCCCTCCATCGGGGCCAGTTGCGCCGCCAGCAGCCGCGCGAGGGTGGTCTTGCCGTTGCCGTTGCGGCCAAGCAGCGCGATGCGGTCGTCGGGATCAATCCTCAAGCCCAGCGAGCGCAGCACGGGCGTTTCGGCATAGCCCACCGCCGCCATTTCCAGTGTGATAAGCGGCGGTTTCAGCTCGGACGGGTTGGGAAAGGCAAAGCTGAGGCTGGGGTCGTCGGCCATCGCCGCGATTGGCTGCATCTTGGCCAGCATCTTGGCGCGTGACTGGGCCTGCTTGGCGGTCGACGCCCGCGCGCTGTTGCGAGCGATATAATCCTGCAGGCGCGCGCGCTGCGCATCCTGTGACGCCTTCGCCGCGGCAAGCTGCGCGGCGCGCTCGGCCCGCTGCCGCTCGAAATCATCGTAGCCACCGGCGTAGAGCGTGATCTTGCCGCGCTCCAGGTGCAGGATGGTGTCGACCACGTTGTTCAGCAGGTCGCGCTCGTGGCTGATCACCACCAGCGTGCCCGGATAGCTCTTGAGGAAGTTCTCCAGCCACAGGGTCGCCTCGAGGTCGAGGTGGTTGGAGGGCTCGTCGAGCAGCAGTACGTCGGGTTCGGAGAACAGTAGCGCGGCCAACGCCACGCGCATCTTCCACCCGCCCGAGTAGCTGTCGAGCGGCCGCGCCTGCATTTCCTCGTCGAAGCCGAGGCCCAGCAGGATGCGCGAAGCCCGCGCCGGCGCGCCATAGGCGTCAATCGCCAGCAGCCGCTCGTGCACATCGCCCAGCCGGTCCATGTCGGTGCAGGTCTCGGACTCGACCATCAGCTCGGCCCGCTCCACGTCGGCGGCCAGAACCGTCTCGAACGGTGTGGCGGTGCCGCTCGGCGCTTCCTGCGCGATATAGCCAAGCCTGGTCCGCCGCGGCATGTCGACCTGGCCCTCGTCAGGATCCAGCTGCCCGATCATCACCTTCATCAGGGTGGACTTGCCCGCGCCGTTGCGCCCGATCAGCCCGACCCGGCTTCTAGGGCGGATGGCAGCGGTCGCGCGGTCGAGGATCGTACGCCCGCCGAGGCGCACCGTGATTCCGTTGATGGTCAGCATGGCGGCCGCTTACCAGCGAAACGTGGCAAGCCAAAGGCCAGAGGTGAAATGGATGCCCGACGTGGATTCGAACCACGATTGACGGAGTCAGAGTCCGTCCCGGTGCGTTGTTTTCATTGCTAAATCCGGTGCCGTGTTGCACCTGTGTTGCATCGGACTAGCCAATCAGCGCCTTCTCAATGGCGGCCGCAACGCTGCTGTCTCGCTCCACTGCCTCGAACAGATGCCCATAGGTATCGAAGGTCACTTGGATCGAATGATGCCCTAGCCAGGTCTGCACCCGCTTGGCGTCTACTCTTTGCTCGATCCACAGCGAAGCGGCGGCGTGGCGCAGGTCGTGCAGCCCTAGCGGAGCGACCTTAGCGGCTCCCAGGAGCGGCTGGAGCACGTTGAGGCTCATGTAGCGGTGGGACATGACCTTGCCCCCTACGGACGGGAAAACCAGGTCCAGTTCTGTCGCCCGGCAAGCCAGCTTCCAAGTCTTCAGCGCGGTCAGCGCGGAAGGGGGCAGGGGCACCGTGCGACGGCTGGAGGCAGACTTGGGTGCTCCGATCTTGCCTTTGGCGTCGGCTCGCTGGCTGATCGTGACGCTTGCGCCTTTCAGGTCCAGCCCGCTCCAGGCCAGTCCGCGCAGCTCAGAGGCTCGCAGGCCACCGAACAGCGCCAACATGACCAATGCCTGACCTTGTGCGTCTCCGGCGCCCTCAGCAGCCCTGAGAAGCGCCCTTAGAGAGGCCTTGGACGGGATCACGGCTTTGGCCCTCTGCCGCGCCGCGCGCTTCACCTTCACGTTCCTGGCGACATTCTGAGCCACCTGGCCACGGCGCTGTGCCTCCGAGATGATGGAGGACAATGAGCGGAGCACACGGATGGCCATTGGACGGGAGAGCTTGTCCACCAGCTGGTCGCGATATCCTTCCACCATGGGGGTGGTCAGCTGAGAAAGCCTCTTGGATCCGCAGAGTGGAACGAGGTGCAGCCGGGCGTGCTGGTCGTAGGCTGCGATCGTGGTGGGCTCCAAGCCGTCCCGCCGGCCTCGCTCGATCCATTGCTCAGCAGCTTTGGCAACCGTGATGCTTTGGCTGTCTGCGGTGTGGGTGCCCTGTGAGACGTGCCAGGCCGCTTGAGTTAGCCAGGCTTCCGCATCCTTCTTGCGGGCGAACTGCTTGCCGCGCCGCTTGCCGGCGTTGTCGCGGTAATCGACCAGCCAGGCCGTGTGCTGCTCGCTGCTCGTGTCAGTCCATGTGCGCTTACGGATTGCTGTCACTCTCAATCCTCCTGAGCGTGGATGATGGGATCAGCCCAAGCGGCAACGGCTGCGTAGAAATCGGACATGCGCTCCTCAGTTGTGGACGGCAGCCAGATGGCGAGTCTCGCTAGAAGCGTGCTGACACTGAAGAACGACATGCGCGGCACCCCATGAGTGAACCACTCCCTGAAGCTCTCGAGAATTTGGCCCAGCCCCGCGTAGAAGAAGGTTTGACTCGCCCAGTCGACTTGGTCCGGCGGATCTGTGAGGTCGTTGAGGTTGTGGGGATCGCAGTAAAGGAAGATCGGGTTCTCGATCCTCGTTGACTCGCCCTGTGCGGTCTCCGTGAGAGCTGGTGGCACACCTTTCGAAGCAGCCATATGCGCCGCCATGGCGACAGCGTGCATGTCGTCTTGAACCACACCAATCGCCCTTTCAGGAGTGAGCCCCAGCTGGTTGAGCTCTAGGACCACCCCTAGAAGAAACAGGTCACTGGCGCTGTAGGTGGCTGCACGTCCACGACCTGTGTTGATGCCCGGCAGAAAGTTGAGACGCTGGACGTGCTTCAGGCGGTGCCTAAATGCGGATCTACGGTCAGCACTAATGCTGTGCGCTCCAGCCAACGCACCTTCAACCTGAGCAAAGCTGAGCTGCACGAAACCTCCGGAAACAACTGATAGCGTAGCGATGCTCTTTGAACTTGACGGCACCGAATTGCAATGGCATGAAAGAGCAACGATGCACTTTCGCGGAGGTTGACCTTATGCTTTCAGATGACCTGCTGAGCGGCGGTGCCGCTATCGCCAGCTACATCGGAGTGTCCGAGCGGGCAGCTTGGCACATGATCTACCAGGGTCAGATACCAATCGTTAGACGCGGGCGGAAAGTGTTCGCACGTAAGACGGAGTTGGACCGCGCCTTCAGTTCGCAGGCCGCCTGAGAGGCGATGGCGCTTGGGGCGGGGTAAACCGAAGTCCGATCACCGGGCGGAGACGCGAGGGGGCAGGTGGGGTGGCCTGCCGCTCTGCGTCTCCGAAACCTTCCCGAAGAAGAAGCTCAGCGTATGGGCACGGGCAGTCCTGATCGAGCTGGTGGCCGAGATGAACGGCTACAACAACGGCAAGATCGTGCTGAGCGTGCGGCAGCTGGCCGAGCGGCTCTGCACCACCAATCAGGCTCGCATCACCGAAGCGCTCAGTGAGCTGATCCATCACGGCTACATCGACGTAACTGTCGAGGGAAGGTGGAAGGAGCGAATGGCGAGGCAGTACCGCCTAACCTTCGTCAATACTGGCACGCCAGGACACTACGTTCCCGCGACGCATGAGTACCTGCACACCCCCAACGAGAGATATTCGAGGGGGAAAGATGCCTCAGCAAAGAAACCCCGCTTTGCTGAACGTGCCTCAGCAGGAACGCTCGGCCTTGCTATTGATGCCTCAGCAGTAAACCCCTCGCTCGCACTACGTAGTAGGGGAAACGTCCCTGCTGAACATGCCTCAGCGCTTATAAGTGAGCCATACCTAGGCGCCGCTAGCGACCGTGCGACCAACCTGATTGCGGGACCTTGGCGGGTGTTGGCCTGTGAGCGGTGCGGTGATGCTTTCCCACCCGCTGGACGAGGCCAGCCCAAGCGCTTCTGCTCCGAGACCTGTCGGAGACGGGCTGAGACACAGCGACGCCGTGATCGGCAGGCCTCAGCCTGATGCGCCCGAACAAAAAACCTCCAGTTAGCGATAACAGCAAGGTCCACCACCGCTGTCCCGACCAGGGGGCTCCAGGATCTCCATACCCCCCTCTCACGGACAGCGGCTGCGAACGAAAGTTTGCACGTCCACGGTTCAGATTTCGACGCCCCACATTGCGAACGCTGCGAGCTCCCGCTCGATGATCGCCGCAAGCACGTTGCCCTGTACTCAAGCATGCCAGGCAAGCGCTACTGCTCGGAGCTGTGTCGCAAGGCCGCTGAGGTGGCGCGGTATCGCGAGCGCATGGCTTCGGCCGGATCAGCAGGCAGGCAGGCAGTTACCCTCCTTCGACAAGGATGGGAGGGGGTGAGCCAATCTCTTCGATCGGCAAAGCGGACAGCGGCGCTGAACCGTGACGATATCGCTATTACAGTTTTTCGCCCGCGTACGCGCGGGCGCACGCGCGCGAGGGTTGCAAAGCTGCACCGGCGATCGGCCAATCATAGGGATGGTAACTAAGCACACCCCTGCCGTCTCCATTCGAGTGCAGGCGTCAGCATGGATTGAAATCACAAGGTTACAGACGCGGATCGACCGTCCGATAAGCGCCCCTCTCGGACATCCAGGAGGTTCTCGCGATCACCCGCAAGCGGACGTTCTCTTGAAAGATTTGAGAACGCCCGCGTAACCGGTCTCGACTGGTGGAGCTCACTTCTGCTCATTTAGGCCGAAGATGCGACCATCCGGAGCCCGGAAGTGACGATAGGCATAGCCCATCTCCGGAACGCGGGTGATCTCACCAAGTAGCTCGCCGCCGGCAGCCTCAACTTCGGCCGAGGCCGCCGCGACGTCATCTACTCGGAAGCCGAAAGCGAGGGTGCCATTGTAGCCATAGGGCGGCACGGTTGCGGGAGTGTAGAGTTCGAGCAGCGTTCCGTTCGCCATCTGGAACACGGCGATACCATCCGTTTCCATCATCGGGGTCAGCCCAAAACTGGTCATATAGAACTTCTTGGTGGCCCTAAATGCGCTCTGTTCAAGAGTGATCGCGTGCCAGGTAATACCTTCGACCCTCATCGTGGTATTCCTTTCAGAGCCGCTCAGTGGACCAGGCGGAAGCCGCTGACTGGACCGTAACCCTGGACGAACCCGAGCTTGATGTTGAGCACCGCGAGCGGCTCGAGCAGGCGGGCAGCGGACAGGGGGCCGGCATCGATCGGATCAAAGCCGATAGCCTCGACCATGCTCAGCACCTGCGCTTTGGCATCAGCATCGTCGCCAGCGACGAGACCCGCGAGCTTCTCGCCACTAATTTCACCAGTCGCCATGGCGCTTGCGAAGGCGGTATTGAAGGCTTTGACGACCTTCGCTGCGGGCAAAGCCTTCTGGAGCTCCTCTGCCCCGCTGGTGGTGCGCGTGTCCACGGCGAGTTCCATGCTGGGCGTCAGTGCATTGGTGGCGTCGATGACGACCTTGCCGTTAACGGCAGAGCCGAGCTGCCCAGCCACGTTCTGGACTTCGCCGAAGGGAACGGCGAAGACAACGACCTCGGCAGTAGTGACTGCTTCAGTGACGTCCTCGGCCCGGCCCAACGCGCGAACCTGATGACCGATGCGAGACAAGCCGGATTGCAGTGCGGAGCCCACGTTCCCTCTGCCGATAATGACGATGTCCATTCTTTTCCTCCTTCAACTCGGGCCTGCGCTCAGGCGGCGGTGCGGTTCCGGCGAAGGCTGTCCAGGCTCCATGCGCCCGGACCGGTGAAAATCAGGACGAAGAACGCGAAGCAGAACATGATCGCCGGCTCGCCCTGGTTGAGCGCGGGCCAGAAGCCCTGAGTTGCATGGCCAAGGAAGTAAGCGGCGGCCATGGTTCCGGAAGCCAGGAACGCTGCCGGGCGAGTGAACAGGCCGAGCAGGATTAGCGTACCGGTGACGATCTCAATCACCCCCGCCGCGACGATGATCGGAGGCAGCGGGCCCGGCATCGGCATGGCAGCAGGAAAGGCGAAGAACTTCATCGTGGCGTGTTCGATCATAAGCAGCGATGTGATGATGCGAAGGGCAGCGATCGCCTGCGGCGCATAGCGGTCGAGTTTGGACATGGGTATCTCCTGAAGTGGCTTGAACTCGGGTTATTGGACGCTCGGCACATTGCCAAAGCGGAAGCTCGACGCGGTGATCCGGCCGAACAGGTCCTTCTGGTGGTAGACGAGGGCGCCGCTTTCCTCCTCTGCCGCACCCACCACCGCCACCAGCGGGATCAGGTGATCCTCTTTGGGGTGCGCGGCGCGGGCAAGCGGGGCTTGCTCCCAATGCAGCAGGTGCTCCGTCCGCTCGTTCGCAGGTCCAGCAACCAACGTTTGCTGGAGCCAGGCGTCGAACTGGCGTGACGGCTCAACGCCCTCGACGCCCCGCGCCTCGCGCAGATTGTGGTAGCTGAGCCCACTGCCGATGATGAGCACGCCCTCGTCCCGCAGCGGGGCAAGCAGGCGCCCGAGCTGCAGGTGAAGTGCCGGATCGTAGCTGCGGTCGATCGAGAGCTGGACCAGCGGAATGTCTTCGCCCGGGTAGAGCGGCTTCATGATGCTGAAAGTGCCATGATCGAAGCCGCGATCCGGGTCGAGCCGTGCTCCAATGCCGCCGGCACCAAGCAACTCCTGCACCCGCTTCGCCAACGCGGGGGAGCCCGGCGCCTTATAACGAATGTGGTAGGTGTGCTCGGGGAAACCCGAATAGTCGTAGACCATGCCCGGCTGCTCGCCGGACGAGATGGCAAAGCCATTCTCCTCCCAGTGTCCGGAGATGACGAGCACCGCACGCGGCGCGTCGTTCAGCTCCTTGCGGATGTCGAGCAGCGACTGCTCGAGCTGGTCGAAGGTGCGGCGGAACGGGCCGTCGAGGTAGGGCCAGGGACCTCCACCGTGGCTGATGAAATAGGTGGGAAGACGAGTGCTCATCGGTATTCTCCTGAAATGGAGGACCAGCGCCAATCGAAGGACAGGGGCGCCTCGCGGAAGGCAAAGCGATCAAGGTGGCTAGCGACCGCTTTTTTGACGCCCTCCAGCTGCTCTTCGGTGGAGGCGATCACGACGGATTCCAGCGCCGTGTCTCCGGCTCGGAGGGTCACTGACGCATCCTCTGGATAGCTCTTTCCAAAAGCCATTCTTGGGAAGACTATCTTACCCTCGCCGGGCGTGAAAACGACTTCCAGATTGTGCGACCAATGCTTGCAAAGCTGTTGCAAGTATCGGCTGGCATTCGCCGTTGGCACCATCGCGGTTGAGGAATAAGCGGTCACTTCGTCTCTCCACTACGCTGTTCGTGAGCGGAGATACGCCCGGCAGGGTGCCACCAACAGAGATAAAAGATCGATCGGATCTATCTGTAACAACGATAGGTCGTGATGGCCACAATCAACCGCGGCCAACGCGTCTGCTCACCGCCCATGCCTCACCCTGCCGAGCGTTATTCCAGGACGATGCTTTAAATGAGCGAACTCGACCACGGGAGGCGCTGCACGAAGGTTGCTTCCCGACGGCGAAGCTCAGCCCGGCTGATCTGGCATAGACAGGTCCGGACCTGCTAGGTCGGCAACCCGGCAGAAACTTGCCGCTGCTCCTTAAGTGCACTCCAGGCCGCAATAAAGATTGCGCCTGCAAGTGGACCTGCAACAACTCCGCTAAGACCCATAAGGCTGATGCCGCCAAGGGTGGTAACGAGCACCATCCAATCCGGCATTCCGACATCGCGTCCGACTAGGATGGGCCGGAGCAGGTTGTCGATAAGGCCAATCACGAACACGCCCGACAGAACCACGACAACAGCCTGCCACAACTCGCCCGTGGCGAAGAGGAAAATGGCGATCGGCGCCCAGATGATCGCCGGGCCGACTGCCGGCAACAAAGCCGCGACCGCCATCACCACACCCCAGAGCAGAGGCGCTTGTAGACCGACGAGCCAGAACGTGGCTGCGCCCAATGCGCCTTGCACCAGCGCAACGACACCCGACCCCTTGATGGTTGCTCTCACCACGATCACGCACTTGCTCGCGATATGGTCGGCCAATTGGGGACGTAGCGGCATGGCGGTGACGATGGCTCGCCCGAGTGGGTCACCGTCCCTGATCATGAAGAACGTGAGATAGAGCCCGACCCCAAGGGATAGGAGAAAAGCAGCCGCATTTGCCCCAAGCGTGAAGGCTTGTCGGGCCATAGCGCTCGCGCTCGTCGTAAGCGCTTGTTCGATGCGTCCTTGGATAAGCTGAAGTGTGCCAAGGCCCGAGCTATTCAGCATGCGTTGCAGCCTGGCAGGGAGAGCGTCGTGCAGCTGCTGAAAGTAGGCGCCCACATCAATGCGGCCGCTACTCAGTTGGTCTTGGAGTGCGGCAGCCTGCTGAGCAACCAGGCTCGCTAAGATAATCGCCGGAATCACCAGAGCAACTATCACCACCATGAAGGTTGCCGCTGCCGCCCTCGATGGGCGCTCAGGCCAGCGAGCCAACATGCGCTTGAACAACGGCTGGAAGAGTATCCCGGCCAGAACTGCCCACAACATGGCCGCCCTGAAGCGCCATACCACCAAGCTCAGGATGACTGTTGCAGAAGCAACCAGCAGGTAAAGTCCTGCTCGCTCCAGGCGCTCTCGATCTGTCGTCATGATGGACGTGGCATTGGATGTATTTGCCGGCCTGGCAACTGCATTCCCTCCTCTTCGAACACGCAAGTCGCCGCTGTCTGGCTGTGAGCAGGCGCCGACAGTGTTCGAAGCTCAGACCTCCAAGTTCGGCTTCCGTCCAAGCCGAATGGGTCGTCATCCGATTGCGCCGGATCGGTTTGGATAGGGCTTGCAAGATCGCAAACCCCAACTTAGATGCGCGCCTTCAAGAACTGAACGATACCGTATAGTTCCGAAAGGCTGCGCTGTGTTAGAGACGAAGATCGAAGGTGGCGAAGAGGTCCGTTCCTCGCGCAAGTGGGTGAAACCGGCCGTGCTTGGCGGGGCCCTTTTAATAATTGCAGGCGGTGGCTACGGTTACTCGGACTACCGAGCGAACGGTCAGTTCATCCAGTCCACCAACGATGCGTTCGTTCAGGCCGACCAGACCGTGGTTGCCGCCAAGCTCGGCGGTTACGTCAAGGCTGTGCCGGTTCGCGAGAACCAGCAGCTTGCCGCCGGAACATTGCTGATCGAGATCGATCCAACCGACTACCAGACGCGGATCAGCCAGGCCGAAGCGCAGATCGAAACGGCTCTTGCTTCCTCGCGCACCACCCGCGCGTCCCTTGCAGAAGCGCGGGCGGGCGTCGATCAGGCCGCGGCCGCCCTTCGGACCGCTGAGGCAGACCTTGCCTTCGCAAATCGTGAGGTTGCTCGGTACCGACCGCTCGTTGCCAGCGGCGCGGAGCCGGCGAGTGCGCTGAGCAATCTCATAGCGCAGCGTGACAAGGCGTCGGGTCAAGTCGGGGGCTCACGAGCCTCCCTGGTTGCGGCACGGCGCAAGCTGGTCACGATCGGTGCGCAAGGAGGGCAATCCGAAGCGGAAGCGGGCGTAGCGCGCACGCAGCGAGCGGCAGCGTTGAACGACCTTGCGAACACTCGTCTGCGCGCTCCGCTGGCAGGCCGGGTAGCGAACGTCAGCGCTCGGCCGGGGCAGCTCGTCCAGCCCGGCCAGCGTTTGATGACCATCGTTCCTAGTGACGACATCTACATTCAGGCAAATTTCAAGGAGACGCAGATCGGGCTGATGCGTCCCGGTCAGCCCGTCACCATCAAGGTCGATGCCCTTTCCGGCATTGAATTGAAGGGCGACGTTGAAAGCATCACGCCTGGGACCGGCGCCAATTTCTCGGTCATTCCGCCGCAGAATGCGACCGGCAACTTCACTAAGATCGTGCAGCGAGTGCCTGTACGCATCCGCGTGCACATGGGGCCGGCGATCCGTCGCCTCCTCGTGCCCGGCCTGTCCGCCGAAGTGGAGGTGGACACGCGAGGCGCCAAGGGTGAGCTGAAGCGGATCCGGGCGGAAGCGAGGCGCTGATGCCCGCCGCCGTCCTCCCCGTACCAACCAGCGTCGCCGAGCGTCGGGCGAGCACCCGTGACTGGCTTGCCGTAGCGGCGGGCGCGATCGGCAGTTTCATGGCGACGCTCGACATCTCGATCGTCAACTCGGCGCTTCCGACCATTCAGGGTGAGATCGGGGCCTCGGCGAGCGAAGGTACCTGGATCGCGACATCGTACCTGGTCGCGGAGATCGTCGTGATACCGCTGACTGGATGGCTGGAACGGGTTTTCGGCTTGCGGCGCTTCCTGCTGATCGCGGCCGTGCTCTTCACCGGCTTCTCCGTTCTTTGCGGCTTCGCCGGCGACCTCACGACCATGATCATCGGCCGCACGGGGCAGGGCTTTACCGGGGGAGCGATGATACCCACGGCCATGACCATCATTGCGACGCGACTGCCACCGTCGCAGCAGCCGATCGGCACGGCCCTCTTCGGCTCCACCGTCATCCTTGGACCTGTCTTTGGTCCGCTCATCGGTGGTTGGCTGACCGAGGCAATGAGCTGGCACTACGCCTTCTTCCTCAACGTGCCGATCTGCCTTGGGCTGATGATTTTCCTCCTGATCGGTTTGCCCTCGGACCGCCCCAACTGGAGCGCACTGCGGGAGGCCGACTGGCTGGGCATCGCCGGCATGGCAATCGGCCTAGGTAGTTTCACCGTCGTGCTCGAGGAGGGGCACCGCGAGCAGTGGTTCGATAGTGCTCTGATAACCCAGCTTTCAGCGCTTGCGATCGTTGGGTTCGTCCTGATCGGCATCGGGCAGCTCACAGCGAAGCGTCCGGTCATTCGCCTTGCACTTATGCGGCAGCGTCAATTCGCCTCCGTGATTGTGATGGCGCTTGCCACGGGCGTAGTCCTCTACGGAGCCTCGTACGTCATCCCTCAATTCCTTGCCGGGATTGCCGGGTACAATGCGATGCAAGCGGGACAGGTGGTCTTCCTATCCGGCCTTCCCGCCATGCTGGCGATGCCGCTCCTACCAATTGCCATGAAGTATCTCGATGTGCGGGTGGCGGTTGCGGGCGGCTTCCTGCTGATGGCCTTTGCCACCTGGATCAACAACGGACTGACCGCTGCGTCGGCGGGAAGTGAGTTCACGATCTCGCAGCTGATTCTCGGATTCGGCCAGGTCCTGGCCATGATCTTTCTCAACCAGGCAGCCATCAGTGCTGTCGATCCGGCTGACGCAGGTGACGCCTCGGGTCTGTTCAACGCAGCCCGGAACCTCGGCGGATCCGTGGGGCTGGCTGTGCTCGCGACGCTGCGGGACGAGAGGACCGAGTTCCACCGCTGGAACCTGCATTCCGGCGTGCAGTGGAACGATATCCAGGTGCAGGACTATTTTAGCGGGCTCGTCAGCCAGTTCGGCAGCCTTGATGCGGCGTACCAAGCGCTCGATGGCACGATCACGCGTGAAGCAGTGGTCATGGCTTTCAATGACTCGTTCACCTTCATCACGTGGGTGATCGTCACTGCAGTATCCCTAACCCTTTTCCTCAAGCCGCTGCCGAAGGGCGGCGCCATGGTGATGCACTGATGACTCGTCTTCTTCTCGTCTCCTCCGCTGCTGCCCTTGCACTGGCAGGCTGCGCAGCCGGCCCCGACTACGGCCTTCCGAGAACTCCGGCCCCGATCGCCGCAGAACGAGGTACCTTCGCGCGGGCCAACCAAGGGGAGGTGGCATCCGAACCCGCCGCTCGCTGGTGGGAGGCTTTGAACGACGCAAGCCTGAACGCGCTCGTCGCAGAAGGCCTTTCGAAAGCGCCTTCTCTGAAAGCGGCGGCGGCACGAGTCCGCCAGGCCCGAGCAGCTCTGGGAGAGGCCCGCACCATCGGGCTGCCAACCGCCGGCGCTTCCGCCACGGCTATCGGCGCGCATCTGCCGGACGGAGGTCCGATCCAGAACGGCGTACTCTACAGCCTTGGGGCAGATGCCTCATGGGAGGTCGACCTGTGGGGCGCTCGGCGGCGTGGCACCGAACAGGAAACGGCGCAGGTTGGAACCGCGCAGGCTCGCCTCGCCGATGCGCAGGTCACGTTGTCCTCTGACATCGCGCGCACCTACGTGGCGCTTCGGGCCAATCAGACGTCGCAAGCCTTGCTGGAACAGCAAGCGGCGATTGACGCAGAGCTCGTGCAGCTTGCCGCCCAGCGCTACCGCGCTGGAACGACGCCGGCGCAGACCGTGGGAGGTGCCCGCGCTACGGCAGCGAGGACCGCCGGCCAGCTTGCCCAATCCAACGCTGAACGGCAGGTCTTGCTCGACAAGCTCGCGCTACTGACCGGTTCCGAGCCAGGCTCGCTTGACGCACGGCTTGGTCCCGCTTCAGTCCCGCTGCCGCCGGCGTCCGTCGCGGTCGGAGATCCCACGGGCCTACTCCGCCGACGTCCAGACATTCGCATCGCTGAGCGGCAACTCGCATCGGCAACTGCGCAGGTCGGCATCGATGTTGCCAAGCAGTTTCCGAAGGTCAGCTTCATGGGCCTGATCGGCTTGGGAGGATCTGGTCCAACAGACGCCTTTGACCCGAGTAACCTGACTGCCCTCGCTCTCCCCCGTATCAACTGGTCCTTTCTCGATTTTGGCCGCAACAAGGCTCGAGTGCGCGGTTCGGAAGCCGCACGAGATGCCGCCGAGGCAGAGTACCGACAACAGGTGCTAGCCGCACTGCAGGATGCCGAAGCCTCTCTCACTCGCTTCGGTTCCAGGCGGATCGAACTCGCGCAGGCCTCAACCTCATCTGGGCACGTGGGCTCGGTCGCGAGGTTGCAAGCCCAGCGCGCTAGAGCCGGGACCATTGCACAGGCCGATGCGCTCGAAGCCAGGCGGCGCCAGTTCGACGCCGAGCTCGCCGAGGTGGAAGCCCGAAGCGCGCTTACGATCTCCTATATCGACCTTTCCAAGGCGCTTGGGCTAGGCTGGCGGACCTGATGAACGCGAAGGCTGTTTTGGAAAGCGCTCCCAAGTCTCGCGGCGGTCGCCCACCCGCAGAGGCGGCCGCCCTTATCGCCGAACGAATCCTTGGCGCAGCCTGGACCATTGTTCTTGAGCACGGACCCGACGGCCTAAGCTTCGATCGGCTTGCCGTGGTTGCCGGAGCAGGGAAGGCAACGATCTACGCGCGGTTTCCGAGCAAGGTCGAGCTTGCGCGTGCGATCCTCGAACATCGCCTCAGGTCATTTGAGCAGCAGTTCGAGAGCGACATCCCGATGGGTGAGACCCTCGAAGAGGAACTTGCGTTGCTTGCGGAGCGCGTCGCGTCATTGATGACTGCTTCGGAAGGCCGTGCGCTCGAACGGATGATCGATTGGTTGGACTTAGCCGATCCCATTGTTGGTGAAGAGGCTCGAGACTGGCTTTACGGCCGCTCGACGGAAATGATTGCTCACCATCTTACGCAAATTGCATCGAAGTGGTGCGTGCCCGTAAAGCAACCCGAGTTCATCGCCCAGCTCTGGCTGGAAAGTGTATTTGGCCACGCGCGAATGCGGCGGAAAACGGATGATGCATTCGACTGGGCCCGTCGCCATGCAAGGGTCTTCAAGCGGGCACTGGCGCTAGCTCAAGATTGAACATCTGGAGCTTCCATCCCCTGCTCGGCACAGCCTTCCCCAGGAAGATCTCCCGGCAGCAGCAAGGGGCTTTCGCGTGCGGGCCCCTCCTTCTGCTGCTTTGCAACTTCGGCCTCACAGATGGCTGCGCAGGTGACGCGTGACTAGCACCTTGAACTCATCCCACACAGCCGCTGGCGTCTTTTCATTCAAGTTGAAGTCGTGATCCACGCCCGGGAAGCACTCAAAGGTCACCGCTACACCGTGCAGGAGTGCTTTATCGATGAAGCGATCCTGCTGCTTCCGAAGGCTGTCGTGCTCGGCGGTCATGATCAGTAGCGGTGGAAGAGCGTCGATCTCTTCATTCCCGAGCAAAGGAGACGCAAGCGGGTCACTCCGTTGCGCCTCGTCCGGGAAATAGGCGGCCTGCATGGTGCGTACCAACGAAGGGCCGACAAACGGATTTGGTATGTCCGAGACATACGCTGACGGAGGGGCCGAGACGTCCACTGCCGGCACCACCAGGACGGCGGCGCAAACCGCAGGGCCACCCGCCCTGCGCGCGAGTTCAAGTGCTCCCAACGCAAGGTTTCCCCCTGCGCTGCCGCCACTGATCGTAATCCGCTCGCCGTCCCACCCCTGCTCGGCTGCTGCAGCGGCAGCCCAGCGGAGAACGTCAAAGCATTCCTCATGCGCATGCGGGAAGCGAACCTTAGGCGCGCGGCTATAATCAACGTTGATCACCACCGATCCGACCTCGGCCGCGATCAGGCGCACGACGTGCTCATCTTGTTGGGGCGCGCCGATCAGGAAAGCGCCGCCGTGGAAGTTGATATGCACGGGCGGCAGGTCAGCGACCCTTGGCCCACCTTCAGGTGGGCGCGTGACAAAGCAACGGACGGGTCCATGTCTAGTCGGGACGCGAATGACCTGAGGATCCGACACAACCCGCTTAGTAAGCGTTATCGCTGGCGGCCTGATGAGGCGGGTCACGACGGCAGAGAGGAACCAAGCCCGCAAGCGATCTGAGATACTCACGGGCATGTGTCGACTTCTTTCGCGCATCTATTGAGGAACGTGCTTGGAAGTTAAGCGCGACAGCATCTCCACGGGAGAGATAAACGATGTATGGCATCTATCTCAGCAGGAGATAGCGTGTGCTTGGGACACTCACCCTCGACCAGCTTCGGGTATTGGTGACCATAGCAGAAACGGGCAGCTTTTCCGCTGCTGGTCGCAAGCTCCAGCGCGCTCAGTCTGCTATCAGCCACGCTGTTCAGACGCTTGAACAAGTCCAGCGCGTGCAGCTTTTCGACCGGTCCGGTCGGGCGCCCGTGCTAACGGAAGCGGGGCGAGCCCTCGTTGCCCAAGCTCGCCAGGTTCTCCGCCAAGCCGACCTGTTCGAGCGGTCGGCGAAAGCTATTGCGGAGGGGCTTGAGCCCGAACTGACTTTCGCTGTTGATGGAATGGTCCCAACTAAGCCGGTGATTGACGGCTTAGCCGCCCTTCGGGAACGGTTTCCGGACCTTGCCGTGACCTTGTTCACAGAGGCGCTGGGTGGGGCCGAACGCCGCATCAGGGCGGGCGCAGCAACCCTCGGTCTGTGCATAATGCTACCCAATCAGGCGCAGGATCTGCAGGCTTATCCCGTCGCGTCGATCGAGCTGGTTCCAGTCGCTGCGCCGTCGCACCCGTTGTCGATGGAGCAGCGCAAACTCGAGCGGGAGGTGCTGGCCGAGCATGTGCAACTGGTGTTAACTGATCCCGAGAGCGCTGAAGGACCGAGCTACAGCGTTGTCAGCCCCCGTGTTTGGCGCTTTGTCGACTTAGGTCGCCGACTTGATTTCCTGCTCGCGGGCTTCGGCTGGGCGACCATGCCTCTGCACCTTATTGAGGGGCATCTAGCTGCCGGCAAGCTCAAGCGCTTGCCAATTGATGACCCCGCAGTGTTGCCCGGCGCCATTCCCATCTACGCCGTCCACCGCCGCAACCACCCACTCGGAATTGCCGCCAGGTTCCTGCTCGATGAGCTCCAGTCGCGCAGCAATCGACCATGAAAGGCCATATCGTCAAAGACGAAGCCGGCTGCTGATGTCCGCTTGTAAGAAGCTTCATTGAGAAGCTGACCAGCCGCTTCCGGCCATTTGCGGCCGTGCCGCTCAGCGCCCATCTCAGACGCCGAGGGCGTCGCCCGGTTACCCGTATGCAGACGTTCGTTCAGCCAAGTAGCTTGTTTCTGCTTACGACCTATTGCTGACGTTGTAGGTACGGAATTACAGCCACGATGTGGCCGCGCTTCGTCATCTGAAGCAGCAAGTCGCGACGCTGGCTAAGATCGCGTCGCGCCTACGCCAGATTGGTCTCGGCAAGATCATGTTCGGGTCGGACGCCACCGCCTCGTATCCAAGCAGCATTGCCGACGCTTGGGCCAACTTTCGCCGGGTGCCCATGACGGAGGATGAGTTCTCGCAAATTGCCCGCAACGAAGCTCCCTATCTTCAATGACCGCAACTGATGCGCTCGTACCACCAAGAGGTTCTTATGAATGGTCTAGGTAACATCGCTGGCACCAGCTTCCTGCAAAGGATGCTGCGGTTCAGCTCCTTCGCATTGGTGCTCGGCGGGCTTCTCGTCCCTCCTGCGGCGGCAGCCTCGAGAACCGACGTGAGGGGCGATATTCCGGTTAAACAGATCCCGGCTGTCATGGCGCAGGCGCTCGTGCCGGGCCTGCAAATGGCGGTGCTGCACGATGGAACGGTCGCACTTTACCACTTTGGTATCGCGGACGTGCAGTCCGGCCGAGCGGTGACAGACGACACCGTTTTCGAAGCAGCCTCGCTGAGTAAACCCGTGTTCGCTTACGGCGTCCTGCTGTTGGCGTCGCGCGGCAAGATTGATCTCGATGCGCCGGTCGGCCGCTATTTAGACGGCGTTTCCCCCGAAGTTGCGCGGCTGACTGCCCGAAGGCTGCTGAGCCACAGCGCGGGCATTGCACTGTCGCGCGATGGCAAACCAGCTGAACCTCGCAAGGGCTCCAGCCACCCCTGAGGATTATGCGATCCTGTCGGATGCACTACGCCGCTCAGGCCGGCCGATCGAAGCCACGGAAGCGGCGGCGAGGGGTCTCAAGCTTGATCCTGCCGATCCCAAGGCGAAGGAGGCGCTCGATAACGCCAAGAAGTCTTTGCTCAGCATACCGGCGCGCCGCCTCGCTTTGTTCGCCGGGACCTACTCCACTCCGTTCGGTGATCTCGAAGTGCGCAGCGATGGCCGGAGACTAACGGCACAGCTCGTCGACCAGCCGGTCAGCCAGATGCTGCCGCTTGGCGACGACTCGTTTTTGATCGAAGCGATGGGAGTCCCGATCCGCTTTGCTGAAGAACGAGGGCAGGTGACGCACGCAACTGTCACTGCCGGCGGTGAAGTCACGCTACCGAAAGTGGCACCGCCAAAGCCCCGCCGAAGTAACAAGAGCTGATTGCGAAGGTACCGACGCACTGCTTCGGCTGCTCACGACAAGGTACGCTGAGGAGTTCGATGACCGAAACTTCGCAACGGAATGTCCGGTTCGGGTCGGAAGCTGCCGTAAGCAGACCAGCCGCTATCGGCCACTTGCCGACACTCAGACTGACCCCACCTCAGCGTTGTTTGTGGTGGAAAGCAGAACGGCAGCTTGCGAACTGACCATGACGGGTGGCAAACGGTCATTCATGTCACTGGAGACTGTGTCAGCCCCGCGGCCCTCCGGATCTTCAGAGCGGCTTCGTACATGGCCGCAAGCGCCCTCATGCCGCTATCGAGACCTCACCTCACCGGCATCGAAGGCTTAGGACTGGCGGATCGCAACAACAGCCATCATAACCGGCGATCATCTGGCATTCAGATCTACATGACGATAAGCCCATCCCATGAGCCGTTCGATTGCAGCCGCGAGCTACTACTATCCCTACCAGGTGGGGATCGGCTGACGCGCGTCTGACAGACAAGCAAACACCTGCCCCGCCCGACACCGTCAGGCGGGGTTTTTTGTGCCTGGAGATCCATGATGTTCGTTGAACCGGAGAGCATGACCGCCTCGACCAGAGGAGGAAAGCCCTGGCAGGCTCACCTGATTGATCAAGGCTGGTGCAACTTCACGCCGGAGGATCATGCCGTCTGGGACATTCTGTTCAAGCGGCAGGTGCAGCTATTGAGGGGCCGGGTCGTCAGCAGTTTCCTGGATGGGCTCGACCTCTTAGAGCTAAATGCCCCCGGCGTGCCGGAGCTTACGCGTTTGAACCAGCGGTTGCTTGCACGCACCGGTTGGCGCTGCGTTTCGGTGGCCGGACTTGTGCCGGACGAGGCATTCTTTGCAATGCTTGCTGACCGCCTCTTTCCGATCGGAAATTTTATCCGAACCCGTGTGCATTTGGACTATCTGGAAGAGCCTGACTGTTTCCACGACATTTTCGGCCACGTGCCCATGCTTGCGCACACCGGGATGGCGAACGCCATGCAATCGATTGGGGATCTCGGACTAAGGGCGATTGCGGCCGGCTTGGGACACCATGTAGCCCGGCTCTATTGGCACACCATCGAGTTTGGCTTGTGCAGGGAAGCGGATCATGTCCGCATCCTGGGCGCAGGGCTGGCGTCCAGCTTCGGTGAAGCTCGCGCTAGCCTTGAAGATGAGAGTATCGAGCGACGACGCTTCACCGTGGAAGAAGCGATTGCAGCATCTTACCGCCACGATGCTATGCAGCCGTTGTATTTCGTATCTGATAGCCTGGAGGCCGTGGTCAGTGCTCTTGAAGGCGCCACTCTGTCTCACCTGACCGTTCCTGAGCCGACGTCCGCTTGAGTGCCAGTGGATCCGACAAGCGGCATTTCTGATGGAGGCCATAAGGTGTCGTAAGGGACACCTGCTGGTGTCTGGAAAACAGCCATGGCCGATATCCGTGGGGCCAGATAAGCTTCTGCCATGTGCAATCTTTACACCATGAACGCGTCCGTCGATGAACTGCGGCGTGCCTTCGGGCCATTCCGTGGTGACACTGCCAATCTGCCGAGCTTCGGTGACATCTACCCGAACCGCGCAGCGCCGGTACTCCGCGCGGAGGACGACGAGCTGGTGCTTGACGTCATGCAGTGGGGCTTTCCTGGGCCAACAGCTGCCGGCAGGCGGCCGGTGACTAATGTTCGCAACCTGGCAAGCCCATTCTGGCGATCGGCCCTAAAAAGCCCAGAGCGGCGGTGCATTGTCCCGGTGACCAGATTCTGTGAGTGGACGGCTGAGCCGGATCCGGAGACCAAGCGTAAGCGCAAGGTGTGGTTCGGCCTGCACGAGGCCGAGCACCCGGTGTTCGCATTCGCGGGGATCTGGCGGCGGGTAGAGGAGGGTCGAGCCATGGCGTTCCTGACCTGCGAACCCAACGAGCTGGTTGGTGCGATCCACCCCAAAGCTATGCCGGTGATCCTAAACCCTGCCGACGTGCGCCGCTGGCTGTCAGACGAAATGGCGAGCGCTTGTGCCTTGGCAGTGCCGTTTGCAACTGAGCGTATGCGGCAATTCGCTAATCCTTGAGTGGCTTCTCTCGTTTGCTCACCACCTGTATGTAGGGGTGCCGGGGCCGGGACAGCAGGAGCTGAGCCGTGGCCGAATCCATTCGATGCGCCATCTACACCCGCAAGAGCGCCGACATCGTTGCTGAGCAGGAGGTCAACTCTTTGCACGCGCAACGAGAAGTCTGCTCAGCATATATCAAGTGCAATGCCCATCTCGGATGGGAGGAAATCGACAAGGGCTATGACGACGGCGGACGCTCGGGGGCTAATCTTGACCGGCCCGCTCTGCACGAGCTGATTTTAGACGTCGAGCGCGGCCTGGTAGACGTCATTGTCTTCTACAAGATCGACCGCCTCACCAGATCGCTGTCTGATTTCGTTCGACTTATGGACAGCCTAGCCCGCCATAATGTCGCGTTCGTCAGCGTGACACAATCGTTCGATACGTCGACCAGCATGGGTCGCATGATACTGAACGTATTGCTGACCTTCGCACAATTCGAGCGGGAGATGTTAGCGGACCGCATTCGTGACAAACTTACTTCATTGCGCCAGCGCGGTCTTCACGTTCAAGGCAGGGTTCCACTCGGCTACGATAAAGTCGCTGGTAGACTTATAGTTAACAGTGAGGAAGCTGCAATAGTTCGAAGCATATTCGAGCGTTTTGAGCGATTTCCAACTATCTTCGCCCTTATGCGACAGTTGCAAGGCGAAGGCGTTACAATCAAGAAGGTGGTGACAAGGGCAGGTCGCATAACTGGCGGCGTTCCTATGCACCGTGGGGCACTATACGCGCTCATAAAAAACCCGATCTACATCGGGTACATCAGTTGCAAAGGAACTTGGTACGAAGGCGTGCACGAGCCAATCATCGACCGTTCATTGTGGGATCGTGTCCAAGAGGTTCAGCTTGCGCGTAGCCGGCCGAAGCCGCCTCGCGACCCAGGAAGGAACCTTCTCAGCGGCCTGATATACGATGGCTACGATCGAAAGCTCTTCGTGCAGGATGGCGGGAGTTTGAAGGACCGCTACCGCTTCTATCAAACGGCACCCAAATGCCGTGTTCGGAAGCACTACCTCGACCTAATCCGTGTCCGGGCAGACCATGTTGAGGATCTGACTTACCAGGCCATCGCGACTTTGCTTGCCGACCCTGATCGCGTGCGACGCATGCTACTCAGCACCGGCACAATCGACATAGACATGAACCAGCTCGGCCAGCGGTGCAGCGCAGCCGCTGCAGCTTTCATGCACATGGATCGCCTCGAGTTGCGCGAGTTCTATCAAGCATGTCTAATACGGATTGAAGTGGCGAAATCTGAGCTTCGGTTGCTACTGTCGATACGCAATTTGATCCGGTTTGCGAGTGGTGAGCCGGTCCCTGCTTTAGAGCCGATAGCTGGCAACTCACACACGGGCAGGGCGTACCTGCTAACCATCAATGCGCATGTAGTCTCGGCACATCGCGATTTTTGCCTGCCCATTCAGACAGCGGACCCGAGCCGGGAGCACCGGATCAACCGCAAGCTCGTGAACCTATTGCGCCGAGCGTCAGAGGCTCAGGAGGCAGTTCTTAGTCGCCGCGGCGAAACCATCCGAGACATCAGTGCAGACTTCAAACTCGGACCCAGCAAGTTCTCCCGGCTGCTCCGCCTGAACTATCTCGCGCCAGATATAAAAACTGCGATCTGCGACGGAGCTCAGCCGCAAAGCCTCAGCCCTCACGATCTGATCTATAGCGCCCTGCCACTTGATTGGGATCAGCAGCGCCGTTTGCTGGGCTTTATTGAACCCAGTTCACATACGGGCGAACACGACATTGTCGCGGACCTTTCTACCACCCTCGGCTGACTGATCTTGCTGGCGCTCCGGCTCCGGTGTCAGCCAACCGGAGCGCCAGGGCAAGAGTTAGAACTGGAAGCCAACGCCCGCGTTGGTCCAACCCGCTCGTTGGAGTCGTACGTCACACCTACGCGGAAGATGCTACGGCCGTCGTCCGAAGCATGGCTTGCGTCAATCGCCACTGCGGAACGACCACCGTAAGTCCCCACTCTGGCAGTGATCATCGTCCGGCCACCCTCCATTGGCCAGCGCGGCTGCTGCCTGGGCCGCTGCCGCAGCCACCTGCGCGTTGGCAATGGCCTCATTGGTCGGTGCGAGCTGACCACCATCACGGCATCGGTCGAGCCTGCCGCGACTGCGTCGTCAGCGACGTTCTGCGTGGCAAAGGCTCCCGCAACTCATCCAACCAGCGTGACATCATTGCTCTCGGAATTCCGCCGTTCGGCGTCGTCGGCTAGGCTGGGTCACTATACTTCTTTCGGTAAGAGTTCTCACTTACATCGGGCTTAGCCCGCTCGGGGGTCAGGGTCCTGGGTCGAGCAAGCTTGTGCCAAGCGCTCCCCAGGCATCCGTTTCCAATTGGCTGAGGCGAGCCGTCGACCTGCCCAGATGACCCGTCCGAGCACATCGATGCTATCCCGCTTACAGTCAGGCTAGGTCGGGTAGGCTGGGCCACCACTTGAATTGGTCACACTACGCCCCGCTCGGGTGCGCGGGTATACGCTTGACAACGAGCGTGTCATCCCGCCGCAGTACGAAGATCCTGTCGCTCAACGATCGACCGGGGTCTGAGCCGTCCGTAGTCTGCTTTCCACCTATTGCAGACGAGTGAGTGCGAAGATCCAACGAGCACCATACCGCTGTCCGACTGGCAACAGGCAGAGCGCGGGCCTCGGCAGAGCTTTCGGAAGGAAATGGTCCACTCTGGACCCTTAGGTAAGCTGCCAGCGACATCATTGCTCTAGCGCTCTGATATGCCCAGCCGCTCTGTAGATGTTGAAGACGTGTCGAGGTCTACGCGCGTCGAGTTGGTTCGAAGCTTGTTCGACAATTCCGTGCCTATGCTCATCATGAGTGTATTATTCATTCTTGCAGCCGTGCTCTGTTCAAGCAATCACCCAAATTTAATCATGCGATACCTAGGCGCGCTCGGCGTCGTGCTATCACTTGCGCGTCCAACGACATTCTATCTACTTCGCCGAAGGCTCAATAGAGCAACGCTCGTTTATAGTAGTGCGAAGCGCATCGAGATCAGATTCGGGTATCTGTATCTTGCCTTTGCTTCAGTTCTTGGCCTGTTCGCAGCCGCCGGTATGTGGGAATGCCAACCTGCAGAGCAACCGCTCTTTGTAACGCTGATTGTTGGTTATGCGGCGGGGGCGGCCGCTAGCGTCTCACTGCGGCCCTGGATCGCTTACCCCTCTCAACTGGCTGCCGTTTGCCCTTCAGTGCTAGTGGCGCTAGCAATCGGGGATGCTCCTCGCCTGCTGCTGGCCGGTATGCTCTTGGCGCTACTCCTCGGCAGTTTCACTAGCGTTCTGTCGCGCTACAGAGGGGCAGTTGACGCAATCGAAATCAGATACACGCTTTCAGCGATGGCGAGAACTGACCCATTGACGGGCTTGGCCAACCGCGTTGCGCTCCAGGACGCTTATCAGAGAGAAATCGAACTCGGGCGTGAACGGAACGTGGCAATCCACTGCCTCGATCTGGACGGCTTCAAGCCTATCAATGATGCCTACGGCCACCTCGTTGGCGACATGCTTCTCGCCCAAGTTGCAGCACGACTTAGGGGCATGGCTCAGCAACGAGAGATTGCGGTCCGGTTAGGCGGAGACGAGTTCGTCTTTTTCCAACCGGATGTTGAGCATCGGGACGAAGTTGATCTCATGGCGAGGAGATTGAAGAAGGTAGTGTCCGAACCTTACGACCTGGGCAGCCAGCGAGTAGTCGTTGGTGTAAGTGCTGGATTCTCTACGACTGAGGGCGACGGTCTAGGACTTTATCGGCTGCTCGAGATAGCAGACGAAGCGCTTTACATCGACAAGGCCCTTCATAGCTCTTCTACAGCAACGATGAGAGTGTCTGCCTAACAGCGATGCAGCTGTGCTCGTACTAGCCAAATACCCCATTCTGGATTGAAAGGTAAATTCTCCTAAACGTAGCCCACGTATGAGAAGCCACAGGAAGGAGGCTTCTCATGCAAGTTAATCAAGCTGCTGAGCCCTTAAAAGATGTAATACGTGATCGCAGGGGAGTTAAACGTCACTCGCTAGTTCTTCAGTTAGGGCTGATAGAGTCTGCGAGGAGCGCTCAACTGGGGCTCATTGTGAATCTCGGCGCAGGTGGCCTTAACGTCCGTATGTTCGGCGAAGCACCGGCATCAAGAGAACTTACGATCAAGTTGCGTGGCGGTCATACTTATAGCGGTAGGGTAGCGTGGCAGAAGGGCCACGAAACCGGCATCCAGTTTTATTCTCCCCTCTCTCAAAGCGAACTCGAGGCAGTTCTTTGCGCACCGGTGAACGGTGCCAGGGCACCTCGTCTGAGCACCAGCACCAAGGTTCTTGTGAGGAGCGGAGCCTCTGTTTCAGCTGGTACCATGGTCAACGTCTCGCCGCGGGGAGCCGGACTGACGTTGGCGGACCCGGAGTTTCTCCAACCATCGATAAAGCTCGGAATACCTGGCCTAGGCACGTTGGGTGCCCAAATCCGCTGGCAGAAGGGCAATCAGGCAGGAGTGTCGTTCAACGAAGTTGTTCTTCTGAAGGACTTGGCGAGGTGCATCCAAGCTAGCGCCATTGGCTGATGGCTCGCCGCGGGTTCGAGTGGGGACTTTGACATGCCGCAAAATCTATATGCGACAGCCGTCGCGGGAGCAGTGATGGCGATCTGTCCATCGCAAGCGCCTGCACAACTGGCTGGCAACGGCAAATCGCAAGCTGCAATCTCGATACGAATAAGTGTCGCGCCGCGTATATGGATCCGCGAAACAGGTGAGATTTGCGCGACTCTGCCGAAGGGGAGGTTCCGAGTGCAGGAAGGCAAGCGCTGGTTGAAACCGGCTTCAGGCGTCAGTTGCCGAAATTCGGGGACGATCTTCCGCTACGTTCCCGAAGGCAGTTCTATGATTTTGATCGTGCCAGATTGATCACGCTAGCGGTCAAGCGTGGACTGCATATCTATTGCAGCAGAGTGCGAGTTGCTCCGCGTATTGAGGCGGCCGCACGAGCAATCTCGTTCAGAATAAGGCTAGGCTCGCAACCCGGTTGCCCCGCGCAAAGGCGGCCTCGCGTCAGTTGGCCGAATAGCTGTATGGAGAGCGCCACGTCCGGGGAAAATGACGCCCTCCTGTTCGACACGCCGAACAAGTGAGAAGTGGCAAAGGTAACCTCTAAACTCAAGCGCTTTAATCATTGCGCGTATGACCTGAGCTCAACGAGCTGGAAAACGGTCGCGAAGCTTCCATCGACTGCTGAAGACGCTCAACGCAATCGCTGAGTTTCGCCCCGAGAACGCCATCGGCGAGATAATCGTCAACAATGCAGAGCGCCTGCTGCAGCAATTGCAGGGCGAGATGTGCCTTGTCGTCGCTCGCCTCGGACGTGTCCGTCATCACCTCTGCAGGGCCGTTCATAGCCAACCCGGAGGGCAATCTGGCGAACCTGAAATAATTTCGTGAAATGTCTTCATCTGTGACCTGTTAGGGTTAGTCGCTTCGGCTTCAATTGCCTCCACTATGGATGAAATACCTTCATTAAGGCGTTCCAGGGAGCAATGTTGTAGACTAGCAAAGGCGGGCTCGGTGCTTGTAATTGAACGGGTCGTTGATGAGTATGCACCAACCTCTTGATCTCGCTCGTCTTCTGTCATCCGGTGCAAGTGCCGCTGAGGGCACCCCACAAGACTGCAAGTGCTGCTTCTGCCGCGCTGTAACTCGAAACGCGGCTGACTCTGACCCCAGAAGTTTCGACCGTGCCGGTCTGGGACGCGATGGTTTTATACCCGATGCTAGCGTTGATCTACTTCGGAAAGCTAAGAGCGTAATGAGGCTTCGTAGACTGCGGATAGAAGCGCTGGGAGAGGATCTCTTTTTCGATCCAGCTTGGGATATGATGCTAGACATTTTCGTCTGCGATCTCGTCCAGCAGCGGAACCCGACTTCTGTTGTTGGTCGCAGCGCAGGCATCCCGCATTCCACGGCCCTTCGCTGGTTAGCGGCCCTCGAACGCCGAAGGCTTATCAAGCGAGAACCGGATCGGACAGACGCTCGTCGAGTGTACGTCACGCTCACAAATGAGGGTTTCACGAAAATGCGTTTGTGGATGGAGTCTGAGCTGCTGCAAGGCTTGTGAAACCTCGTGGCAGCGTTCAACAGATTCACAGTAAGCCCATCATGGATCATCTAGCAGGCTCTGAGACGTAGCAACGTCTATGCAGCAGCTGTGGCTAGCGCTCACGAAGAGCGAAAGGCGATCGGCTGCATCGCTCCATCTCGCTTTTGAGAACTGAGCACCCATCGCAACTGCAAGCAATTGGTGCCCTCCAGAGATCGCTCCTTTGCGCCGCACACGAGCGCATCGAACATATACAAGGTAATCCACGCAAGAAGCAGAGTGGTCCGAAGCAGATCAGTGCTGGCTTATTCGGTTCACATCGACGCGGCCGGTAGCACTCAAAAAAGTGGTCCCAGACAGACGCCCTCAATTGAAGAGGAGCTAACATATGTGAAGAAATCTCGCCTGCTTTGAGCTGCCGCTTTGTCCTTGGTGGCCACCGTTCCCGTCACGCCAGCACATGCAAGCTTCTGGGACGGCAAAGGACCGGAAAGACGCATGCTTGAGCGCACCCTCGGCCACGATAATCCATTCCGCAACTTCATGCCGTGCTTCATACCGGTTTTTGGCTGAGATCAGCGGATTGTATAGCGATCCGCAGGGTGGTCTTCCGCCAACCTGTTAGGATCTGCAGACTTCATCAGCAGGATACGTCAGTGACGCTCACTAGACTAACAGATCGCCTAAAACACGGAGGTTCTGCTAATCCCTTAGGATGGCCTGCAGGGCGTGTTCAACGTATCCCCGGCCTGCAAACGTTAACTTGAAGAAACTCGCTCGACGGTCTGTCCTGGTCGGGTGGACAGCCCGTTCGAGCAAGCCTTCACGTTCCAGCACCGATATCCAGCGGAAAGCTGTTGCATCTGCTAAGTTGGATGATGCGCGAAGTTCTTTGGTTTGGATTACCTCGTTTGGGGAGGTGTACGCTACCAACAAGATATCCCAAACAGCCTCGTCGATAAGCCGTGGAGGCATTGCACTTTCTCGTCGGCGGCGCATGCGAAGGATTTCGGCAGCTGCTAACTGCAGATCTTCCTTAGACCCCATCTGTCGTGGCGGCACTGATCGACCGCATCCCCCTGAATATCCTTGTTGAAGTGGAGCCACAATAAGCGCTCGGACTTGGCCGAGCTTTTGTCCATCAGCTGGTTGCGTGGTCGCTCCGCTTGGGAGGCGGTTAATCATTCTGGAATCGATCCGCGTCTCGAACGGCGAAGAGGCCCTTCTCGCCTGATCCGTCGATAACGATGTAATCAAGGAGGAATACATTTACGCTTTCTGAAAGAGCGCGCAATGATTTCGCCATGTCGATCTCGCGCATCGGCAGGCGCGCGGTTGGGCTTTTAAGACCTCTCACTAAGATGAATGCCGAAGCACCAATAAGATAAGCGTCTTCAAGTACCTTGCGGCCGTCAATTGCAAGCACCCCGTGATCGCTGCTTGCCAGCAAAGCGCTATCAATGAGGCCACAATCGCCATCTACGAACAGAACCCGTAAGTAACTTCCCGTCACTGGAAAGTTGCGAACGAAGTCGGCGACCTTCTTTCTAGAATTTAGGACAGCCCGATAGTTCAGGACCTCCGCAGGGGAACGTGCGGTGCTTCGGTCTGACCGGCGAACATGATGATCCTCGGCTTCCATTCTGGCTGCGACACGCCACGAAGTACTCGGCTCCGATGGTTCAGCGTTCCTGCCATCGTGCACACCAGCATCGGCCAGCCCCAGAACTGCAGGAAGAGGGCGTAAGCAAGTGGCGGAAGTTGCGGGTACAGAGCCTTCGCTACGTGAGCGAAAATCGCGGCTAGCTGAAGGCCAGCCAGCACCATGGTCCAAATTCTGTTCGCCCGCAGAGCAAGTGCGATCAGCATGAAGATGAGCAGGGTGTCCGCCACGAGCCAGCCCCAAACCAAGAAAGAAAAAGTTACGGAGCCGCGTAAGAGTTCGGTCGATAATGTGATGATCAGAGCAAAACCCTGAGCCGTGATCGCGGCACGCTCCGGCTGCCCGCCCACTTTGTATGCGTAAGTCGCGCATAGGAAAAAGGCAGCCAGGAAGAGGCCGAGGCGAATCATTGTGGGTGACCCGACCGGCACTCTTGCCTGACTAATCCTTCAAGCCGCTTCGACGATTTTGAGTTCGCCCTTAGCGGGCGGACATTCGCCCATGTCTCCGTACGAGAAGGCATCAAGTCCAATCTCGGATTGAGTTTGACGGAAAGCCACATGTGCCTCCGCGAGCAAGCCACGGGCATGAACCAGGCTGGCCGCTGCTTGCGTGACAAGCTCAAGTCCTTCCTGACCAGTGGTAAGCGGCACTTTAAGGGTCCTGCGACCTTCAACCACGGCGATCGCCAAGCGCGAGCTGCGCAGGATGGCTTCGTCAACATCCCTCTCTGCGGGGAGCAGTTCATTGGCAACTGTCTGAGCGAGTTTGTGGCGAGCGTTGAGCACTGGGTAGTCTCCTGTGGTGCGCACGCACCCCTTGACGGAGGCTAGAAACCCATGGCGCTCCCAAGCTGAACGATCCCCTGGCCGGCTGTAATCAACAGGGCCACAGCGCCGATCGAAACGATGGCAACTGCCAGGACTATCGCCAGGGTCGCCACGGCACCGAACCGATTGATCGGGGCCTGCTCGCTAGCCACCCCCCAGAACGTGTGCGCTGTTGGGGTGGGGCCCAGCTGAAGCGGATCGTCGTGAGCCGGTATCCCCGTTGGGTCGTAATACGGTCTGACCGTTACCTGTTCGTGGTCGCCGAACACCATGCGGGCAGCATCAATAGAAGTCGCGGTACCGAGGCGTTGCCGGCACCTTTTGAGGTGAATCTCTACGGTCTCGTGTGAAATGCCGAGCTCGAGCGCGATCTCCTTGGCGTTCTTACGCTGCCAGAAGCGCTCAAGGCATTCCATCTGCCTGGAAGTCAGCGGCCAGCCTTCACGGGCAATCTCAGGTTCTGCCACCTTCAGTCCTTTTTTTGGCTTGTCTCTATGACGCTCCGGGTTCGAGCGAAACAGGACGTTGGTGAGGAACGCACGCATAACCGTCACCTGGTGGTGCGAGGCCTGCCTTTCAGCCGAAGCTGGTACGCAGCCAAGCACCTAATCTCTTCGCTGCTGATAGCATGACTGTTTCACCTTTTCAGTTCTGCGTAAGCGTTCGACCGCTCAGCAACCCTGTCGCCGGTTGCTGGCAGGGACATCGAAGGCTCCCGACTGCGCACATCCGCCGGGGATATCGCTGGTGTTCTTGCTTTGTTCGAATGCATATGGCGACCCATGGTAGGGCATCCGAAGTATCTGTCCGATCTCAAGAAGATTGAAGCTGATGTGCGCTTCACGTGCCGCCGGTGCGGGTTCGAGGACGACTGGGCTCCAGACGACCTAGCAAAGTATCTTCTGGAGATTGGCGGCAGTCAGGTGTGGTCCGAGATTACGCGCTACTTGCACTGCCGGCGCGTGGGCTGTGGCTCACCGGACTTGCGCATCCTCCCTGTTCCTTATGCTCGCCGCCCGGCTAATCTGCCGAGGCGCGTGGGTAAGCTCGACAGTCAGCTTCTCGGAACTGCCCTCCAGATACTGGAGGCTGCTGTCGCCCGTTCTCCGGGCCGATCAGTCGCCGGGGTGGAGGTGAGGCTCGCGCTGCTAGTGGTGCATCGGTACGCCCGTGATCGTCAGCTGGTGCGAGCTTATTGGGAGTGCGCAGGCGATGCCGCTCGGAACGTCAGCGAAGGGCTGTCTGAACCGTACAGCAGGCTGCGGAAGCGACTTGAGCAGCTCGGGTGGGTGGCGCCTCTGGTAAACTTGGAGCGGGTCCCGACTTGGCCCTGGAGCTCGCCTGCACCCCCTGGCTGGCTCGCTCCGCCCGGTTATCAGCGACGAGAAGCCGAATGAACTGAACTGCTCCGATGTCCGCTTTCGACCCATAGCGGACATTAAGCATGGTTCACTTCGTCGGAGACCGGTCGATGAGCTTGAACCCCGTTGACGCATCCGACACGCTAACCCGATTGAGCGCGCGTCCGCTGAAACCGAGGTGCATTTGCGAAGCTGATGGTGTGTATCTCAGTAGGATCAACTCGAAGCCGGTGTTGGTGCAGACCGCGAAATCAGCTTGGAAAGGTCCGCTCGCGGCGATCTCTTCGGTGACGCTCTGCGCATCAGCATGGGAAAGGTTCTTGTCGTTGACGAGAACCTCGAATTTCCGTTTCGTGGAAGCGGAGTAGTTCCAGCTTTCCTTGAACGTCAGCACGTCCGAGTGGCATGTGTAGGAGCTTACCTTCGACCCCTTTTGAGCAGGAGGGTAAGGCGGGACTGCCAAGGCCGAACTGCTGAACCCGACCAAAACGACAGCAAGAGCAACAAGACGCTTCAAATCTCGACAGGCGTTCATCTGTTGTTGCTCCGATTCAGCAGTCAGGCGGAGGTTTCGCTGAGCCAAGGCTAAACTCGGCCACGTCCGCTTTCCACCCATTGCGGACATAGCGGGCTAGGTCGATAACCCCGTCAGATGACTAACCCGGATTGGATGCCTGCAGCCCTGCGGGCGGCCCGTATGCTCCGGGCAAGCACGGCCAATAGCCCCGGCGCCAGGCATTCAGTGTACGTGATCTTGCTACACGATCCCCGACGTCATCAGCGGTGGGGTTTGTACGTGGGGCAGACCTCGCGCGATCCCGACTGGCGCTTCGATCAGCATAAGGCCGGGTACAAATCGAGCGGTCCTGTAAGGCGCTTCGGCATGCGCTTGCTGCCCGAGTTTGTTGAGCATCTAAACCCGCTCCAGCAATGGGAATCGCTCGACCTCGAGGAAGGTCTCGCAAGGGTCCTGCGAAGCGCAGGCGTGCCATGGGTCGAAGGCGGGCATTGAAGATTACGGAGACGACAGATTGTATGTCCGCCGGTGGTGGTAAGTGGAACGGCTGCTTTCGGGTCAGCTGAGGGAGATAGTTGACGCTCGAATATCACAGATGAGCGGCTTAGCCTTTATCAGAGCACCAGGGCTCCGCAGCCCGCAGCCGCTGTTTGGCCCGTTCATCGACTAAATGCCCAGCGTCCCGAGCCTTAAGACTTGCAAGTCCACCTTGCTTTCGCACCGCCGCCTTCTATCGCCGGAAATGGCGCGCTTGTCGGATGTCGCGACGCCGACGGGAGCTGGTTGAGTTTGGTCCCATGCAGTCTGACAAAGCGCCAATAGCCACCAGCAGCCTAGCTGGTGCAGAGGAACTTACGCGGCTCAACAGATCCGCTCTGCCCGCCGATGCCTATCGCACCCTGCTGGACAACATGTCCGAAGGTGTGAGCTTGTCTGACGAGGGGGGCATCATTGTCTACACCAACCCGGCCGAGAACCGCATGTTCGGCTATCGGCCGGGAGAGCTGCTCGGCCAGCACGTCTCGGTTCAGAATGCCTATCCGCCTGACGAGAATGAACGGATTGTCGCCACGGTCATTGCCGAGCTGAAGGCGTCAGGTTTTTGGCGCGGCGAATGGCGCAACCGCCGTAAAGATGGAGAGGTCTTCACTACCACTTCACGCATCAGCGCAGTTGATATTGAGGGACGTCTCCACTGGCTGTGCGTCCAGGAGGACATCACCGAGCAGACCCGCGCCGCGGACGAACTGCGGACCAGCGAAGCGCGTCTGGCGCTTGCGACGCACGCAGCCTCGCTCGGTATTTGGGATTGGGAAATCGCAACCGGCCGGATGGCCTATTCTCCTCTGGCAAAGGAGATCTGCGGCTTCGCCCCCGAACAGGAGGTCACCTACGAAAACGCTAAGGCCGTTACCCATCCCGACGATTATCCGCGCACCTCGGCGATGGCACGTCGGGCGCTCGATCCGGAGCTGCGCGAGGTACAGCCCTACGAATATCGGATTGTGCGTCCGGACGGATCCATACGCTGGGTGATCGCCCATGGCGAAGCGGTGTTCGACGACGTTGGCGGGCAACCGAGAGCTGTCCGTTACGTCGGCACCCTGCAGGACATTACCGATCGCAAGCAGACCGAGCAGGAACTTCGGGAGCAATTCGCGATCTTGGCGCAGCTGGCGGAAGGAGTGATCGTCGCCGATGCGAACGGACGGCTGACTTTCGTCAACGACTCGGCTGCTCGCCTGCATGGTGTGGGGGCGCTCGGGGTGGAGCCCGGACACTACAGCGACACCTACCACCTCTTTACGGAAGACGGCAGACCGTATCCGCCGCTCGAGCTGCCCCTGTCGCGTGCCTTGCGAGGTGAGACCGTCGAGGACGCCCGTTGGTTAGTGCAGAGGCCCGACGGCACCTCAATTCTTGCAATTGGCGGCGCGCGCCCAATCCGCGATCAGGCAGGAGATCAGATTGGCGCGGTGCTGACCCTCCGCGACGACACGGCGCGAGACGCCGCCCAGCGTGCGCTGCGCGAGAACGAGGCCCGCCTCCGCGCGATCACCGATAATCTTCCGGGAGGCATGGTCTACCAGGTCCGGGTCGATGCAGATGGCGAGGGCCGAAGCTTCCAGTTCCTGTCGCAAAGTTTTGAGAAGCTCACCGGCTACAGTCTCGATCAGGTCGCGGCCGAACCGCTGTTGCCCTATAGGACCATTCTGCCGGAGGATGCCGGCTCCCTCGCTCTTGCCGAGGAAGAAGCAATCCGATCGCTCAGCCCCTTTGATCATGAGGTCCGCTTCAGGCGCGCCGATGGTGAGGTCAGGTGGGCTAGGATCATCTCCGCTCCGCGGCAGCAGACTGATGGGTCGACCATCTGGGACGGCATTAAGATCGACGTCACCGACCAGAAGCGACTGGAGACAGAACTCAACGCCCTGAACGAGAGCCTTGAACGGCGTGTCCGAGACCGAACGGTTGAACTGGAGCGCGTTCACGAGCAGCTGCGCCAGTCACAGAAGTTGGAGGCCATGGGGCAACTCACCGGCGGCGTGGCCCACGACTTCAACAATCTTTTGACCCCGATTCTCGGTAGCCTCGATCTGGTCGTGCAGAAGCCAGGCCTGGGCGAACGTGAGCAGCGTCTCCTTCGGGCAGCGCTGGAAAGTGCCGAACGGGCCAAGACGCTGGTTCAACGCCTCCTCGCCTTTGCGCGACGTCAGCCCCTCCAGCTTGGACCCGTCGATGTTTCCGCGACTATCGGCGGGATGATTGACTTGGTTGCAAGCACCTCAGGTCCGCGTGTGCGAGTTTCGACCGACGTCCAAGACGGTCTGCCGGCAGCACTAGCGGAGCGCAACCAGCTCGAGATGGCGCTGCTGAACCTCTGTGTGAACGCCCGTGATGCCATGCCTGAGGGCGGGGAGCTGTCGATCGCGGCGAGGAGAGTTGCGTTCACGACGGGCCCATCGGGCGAGTTGGAGCCGGGCAAATATGTTTCTATTGCTGTTTCCGACACCGGTCTTGGGATGACACCGGAGGTTGCAGCGAAGGCAATCGAACCGTTCTTCTCAACCAAGGGGATTGGCAGAGGCACTGGCCTCGGCCTGTCGATGGTGCACGGACTAGCTTCTCAACTTGGCGGCAGAATGGTCATCAAGTCGAAATTGGGCTTGGGCACAACGATCGAGCTTATACTCCCGGTCGCCGAAGGAGTTCAGACGCTGCCAGAAACCGTTCTCGATGCGACAATTCGACCCGAGAAGGCCAAGGGCACAGTCCTGCTGGTGGACGACGAGGAGTCGGTCCGTATTTCGACAGCCGAGATGCTTCTGGAGATGGGCTATACGGTACGCCAAGCTGCGAGCGGCGCAGAGGCCCTGCGCGTCCTCGAGTCGTGGCGGGCCCAGTTCCTCCTCACCGATCACCTTATGCCTGGGATGACCGGAACAGAACTGGCCGAGCAAGTGAAGCGGTCGCATCCGACTACACGCGTCCTCGTGATTTCTGGCTATGCTGACATCGATGGCCTGCCCACCAAATTTCCGCGTTTAACTAAGCCATTCCGCAAGCACGAATTAGCTTCAGCGCTGGACGGCCTGATCGCGAAGGGCCGCTGATGCTGGTAAGCGGACCGACTGCTTTCGGGCGGCAATCGGCAAAACCGGACATCCCCTAAGACAAAAATCGAGACACGCGATTTCGCCGCATGCGGCCGTTCATAGTGCACCACTAAGCACTCGTAAGCGGCCTCCAACGTTGGCTGGCACCCTCGCCTGATCAGTTGAACCCGAAGAATACCCCGAAGAACATCGGCGCCAGCAACGCCAGTGCAAACAGCAGGAGCGCAAGGACGAGCAGCCTTCCGAGGCAACATCCTCCGCGCGGTCGCCCCCCTACTGGATCTTCATGGTCGAGACGATCCGCCCGTGCCGACCTTGCGCGAGCTGCGGACATCATGGCACCCAGAAGGATGCGGAAAGGGTCCGGACCAGTCCGGCCAAGGCGACCCGGATCCATTCGGGTCGGCACTTCAGTTTCCCAGAGTTCCGGTTCATCCGCTTCTGTCGACCGGCTGATCGGTGGAACTCCGACCTCGAGCGGAGCAGCTCTTGGCAGTGCGGGCGGCGGCCGACTCGGCACGAGATCGCCGAAGCGGGCGCCGCACTGAGGACAGGCACTCCCCTCCAGCCACAATCCGGGCATGTGGTTGGTGCAGAAGAAGCGGACCGCCGCCTCGTGACAGGCGTCGCACTCGCCCTCGACCGGCTGAACGGTACCGCAGTTGGGGCAGCGCAGGACAATGCCGCTCAAGCGTCGCACTCCGCGACTGGAGCGGTTGCGCTGCCTTCAGGCGGCGGAAAGATCGAAGCGACCAGTTCTGGGGGCACATGGAGCCGGTGGACCTGCGGCAGCACGCCGGGAACGTAGCGGGCGAGCGTCGGCACCCGCTCGAACGGGCCGAAGGCCTCGCGCGGCAGGCGGCGCGACAGGGCCACTGTCGTTAGTATCGGATGCGCCTTGTAAGCCGGGTAGGTGATGAAGCGCTCCTCACCATGATCGTGGCCGCGAACCATGTGCGTCACCGGACGGCCCATCCGGGTGCTGAGTTCGCAGAAGGCGTCGAAATCCTCCCGCCCGAACTGGCTTCCACGACTGAAGCGATTGGGCATCTTCCGCCGCGCGCTCGGATGCGCTCGGGTCCAGGTGAAGTCGGACAGGCAGGCCGGATCGTTCCAGTCGCCCGTTTCCTCAAGCTTGGCGTGGAGGTCGCTGAGCGGAAAGCCGGCGTGAGCAATGAGCAGCCCGTCCGGCAGGAAGAGGGCGTGCGGCGCCTGGGCGAAGAAGCGCACGGCGAGCTTGCCTGCGCGCTCGATCCATTCGTGCGCGAGGTTGGCGTTGAGGAAGTCGGCAAAGTCGCCCGGCGACACGCTCGAAGCGAAGTGGACGCCATTGTAGGACATAGCTTCGTCATGATTGCCGACCAAGACGCAGATCCGTTGCGATGCCGCGATCACCAGCTCAAACACGCGCAGGAGCAGTTCGAGGCCGAAGCCCTCGTCATCGAACAGGTCGCCGAGCAAGACGATGCGGGGCGGGGGTGATTGGGTGTCGGCAGCGTCCTTGTCGATTAGGGCAAGGGCGGCTTCGAGCGCCAGCAAGTCGCCGTGCAGGTCGCCGATGATCCACAAGGGTGCGGCGGCGTCGAACTCTCCCACTTTGATGGCTTGGTCTCCCGGCATGGCGCGATCCCCATCGAACATCAGGCTCGGGCCGCCGGCGCGGTCGAGCAGGGCTTCGAAGGCTTCCACCGTTTGGCGAATCCGGGACCGCTCCCTGGCCCGGGCGACGGCGTCGTGGACGGCCGGCCAGTCAAGGTCGTGAACGTCGATGATCGCCGGCAGGGCGTCGGGCGCGGGCTTAGCGGGAGGGGCTTCGGCCGGTGCGGTCGGGGAGGCGGCGGCTTCTTCCGCGCCCGGGTTCGTTGCTGCCAGCTCAGGCTGTTGGGAGCCGGAGACCGGCGCCGTTTCCCCGGCGCGCGTCACCGAAGCTTCGGGTTCACCCTTGCTCATGCCGGAAGGACAGTCAGCGGGAGCTTGGCAATGTTCTTTACTTCATTGCCGACCGCGATCTGGTCGCCAGCCCGCAAGGGCCGGGGAGTGGTCAGAGCGCGGCCGTTGAGAAGCGTCTGATTGGTCGCCGCTGCACCCGGCCGCACGAACCATTGCCCGCCCGCACCCCGCTCCAGCACGCATTGTCCTTCGTCCCAAAAGTCTCCGTCCGCACCGAACTGCCGCACCAGCCGCTTGCCGAGTTCGGTTCGGATCCGAAGCTGCAGCGTCGCCCCATCCGCACCGCGCAGCTGCACCGCTTCGGAAGTGATCGGCGGGCGGGCGGTAGGGACGGCAGCTGCAGGAGCAGCCGCCGGTGCCGCCGGCCGGGGCAGCGGAGCCGAAGGCTTCGGCGCCGGAGCAGTCGGAGCCGCCGCTGCCGGCTTGCGGTTACGGCCGCTCAGGATGGCACGCAGCTCGGCGGCGGTCGGCCGCTTGGCCGGATCCGGATTGAGGCAACGGTGAAGCGCCGCGCTGACGTCGCCGTTGCTGGCTGGCCATGGCATCTCGCCAAGGAGGGCGGGCGGCTCGGCCGTGTAGCCATGTACCAGCCGCGCATAGTCCGACTGGTCTTCCGACCAGTAAGGGTGGCGGCCGGCGAGCAGTTCGTACAGGATCAGGCCGCAGGTGAAGATGTCGGAAGCAAGGCCAGGCACCCCACCCTTGGTCAGATGCTCCGGCGAGCGGTAATTGTCGGTTCCGACATACCCCTGATGGCCGTGCCACGGCGGGCGGCGATCGGCGAGGAGCGAGAAGTCCATGTCGATCAGCTTGAGCTGGAACTCCGCGGCGATGGTCGGATCTTCGATCAGATAGGCATTCGCGGGCTTGAGGTCCGCGTGGACGATCTTGACGTCGTGCAGCGCGCCGACACCGGCCACCAGCACCTTCGCCCAGGTCGCATGGCGGGCCCAGATGACCGGATTGCTGGTCGGGGCCTTGCCGATGGCGCGGTGGCTTTCCCGCTCCTTGTCGAGGACCTGCTGGAGGTCGGCGCCGTTCTCGACGAACTGGAAGGCCTGGAAGTAGCAGCGGCCACCCCAGACTTCCTCGAACGAATCCACGTGGCCGACCGCGAAATTGTCGGCCTTGCCCCGGACGACCCGGGCGGCGAGCTCCTTTTGGTAGGCGACGAAGTCGCGGTACCAGACCACCGTGGGTGCCGGTGACTTGTACTGCTTGAAGAACACCTTGCGGCCGTCGGGCGCCTGCGCGGCATAGGAGATGGCCATCATCCCCGGCCCGAATACCTTAAGTATCCGGTAGCCGCGGATGGTGTCGCCGACCTTGAGCTTCTTCGCCATGGGCCGCTCCTACGGCCGACGCCACTGTGTCAAAGCGCGACCGTTTCGGCCGACCTCGATACGCTCGCCGCGAGCTGCTTCAGCGTATTGCGAAAGTTGACGGGATCGGACGTGAACTTCTGCAGGGCTTCCTGCGCATTGAGGCCCTCGAACTCGACGACCTCCCACTCCGACTTGTCGATCTGGCTGAGCCGGTCGTAACCCTCGAAGTTGGGCGCAAACACGCTCAGGATGATCCGATTGGCCATAACCACATTTGCCACGTCCTGGAGCGAACCGCCCTTGGCTTCCGGGATGCTCATCGTCTCCTTGAAGGAAGCGTCCGTAAAAACAACGACCACGCGCGCCGCGTCGCTGCGATAACGCCACTTGCCGGCCTCGACCGTCTGCGCACCCTTGGCCGTCGCTTCCATGGTTGCGACCTTGTACAGGGTGTCGAGCAGCGATTCCGGCTCGTCGCCGCCTCCGTTCGCGTGCAGGGCTGCAAGCTGCGCCTTCAGCTCCGCAGGGTCGCGCACGAACTGGTTGTCCACGAGCCAAGGCAAGCCGTCGCTCTCGGCCGCTTCGATGTCGCGATAGCCGACGACCTTCGCCCGCCAGTCCTTCACCGGGGCGGCATTGTTGGCATCCCCGCTGCTGAGGCTGCCGACGAAGGTCTCGATGTTCTGGCGCAGCGCATCGATGCACGGGGCCATGCTGCCGCTGATGTCGACCACGAAGACGATGTCGGCCACGCCCTTGGTCTTTTCACGGCTCTGCGGAGCCTGCGGACTGGCGGCGACTTCGGCGACGCCGGGCGTTGCGGGAGGCGGATCGGACGGAAGCGGCTCCAGCAGCGAACCGGACGCGCTCGCATCGGGCGAGGTGGCGGCTGTCGCGGCCGCGTCCGGGGCGAGCAGATCGGTTGAGAGGCCAGTCGCGGCGTCCTCGGAGGCGGGCGCGGTCGGATCGGTGCTGCTCATGTGAAATCTCCGTGAATCGTGGTCGCGTAGAAGCGACGCAATCAAGGAGCGAACGAGGCGTCGAAATGAACGTTCCGACCAAGGCCGTTGCGGCGCCTGCTGCTGATTCTGCAACAGCCACGTCGCGCCTGACTGATTGGGCTTGTAGAACTGTGCAGCAATGGTCGAAAACGCGGCCGCTCGGTAGTGAAGGGCTGCACCTTATTGGTAACCGAGCGCCGCAACAAGTTTCGCTGAGGTAACTCTTGCGTCTGGACTGCCGTCGCCGAGCACATGATGAGCTGCTGCTTACCCACTCTTAGGTCAGGCCCACGAACTCAAGCCGGGTGAGAAGCGCGTGCCTTCTAAGTTCCGCTGCGATTAAGCACCAACGCGCGAGCTAATGATCGCTTCGCAGCCTTGGGCGACGGTGCCGTTTCACCGCAGCGCATTGCCTATAGCATCTTGCAGGGTCGCCAGCCGGTAGGGTTTCAAGATGATTGGGCGGCCCTTGGGGCCGCTTTCCACAACTTCCTGGCTGTAGCCGGTCGCCAGCACGACTGGCAGTTCGGGACGTTGCTCTTCAAGGATCTCGGCAAGCCGAAGACCGCCCATGCCGGGCATCACGACATCGCTGAAGACTAAGTCAAACGGCTCCGACACGATCAACTGCAACGCCTGCTCGGCTGACGTGGCGAGCACCACCTGGTGTCCCTGCTCGCTCAGCATTGTCTCGACATAGGAACCGACTTCCACGTTGTCTTCGACGACAAGGATGCGCCCGAGCACCATGCCATCAGGCTCTTCCGCCGACTTCCCCGGGGCGGCAGCCGCATGCGCTGGGCAAATGGGCAGTAGGATGGTGACCGTTGTTCCCTTACCAACCTCGCTCTGCACGCTCACGTTTCCGCCTGACTGAGTAGCAAAACCATAGACTTGGCTAAGCCCCAAGCCGGTGCCCTTGCCCGTGGCCTTGGTTGTGAAGAACGGTTCGAAGATCTGGTCGAGCACTTCAGGAGGAATGCCGGGGCCGGTATCGCTGATGTCGAGGCTCATCATCAAGCGACCATCGTCCTCCGGAACGCTCCGGGTCCGAATGCATAGCCGTCCGTCACCCGCCATCGCATCACGAGCATTAGAAGCGATGTTGAGGATCGCGGATTGCAACTGGGCGCGATCCACTTCGACGGCCAGCTCATGTTCTACAAGCTCGGTGCGCACGACGATCCGCTCGCCCAAGGTGCGGTCAAGAAGGTCACGCATGGACCCAATCAGGTCGTTCACGTCGATGTGCTCGGGCTTTAGCGGCTGACGCCTGGCAAACGCCAGCAATTGCGAGGTAAGCGCCGCCGCATTGGCGGAGGCCTGCACGATCGCCTGGGCGAACCGCACGCGCTTGGCATCGGGCAGGGTCTCACGAGCAAGCATATCGGCGGAGCCTTGGATCACCGTCAGCAGATTGTTGAAGTCGTGAGCAATACCGCCGGTAAGCTGTCCGAGTGCCTGCATCTTCTGCGATTGGCGTAGCTGCTCCTCGGCACGCGCCCGAACTTCCATCTGCTCGGCCAGCAAGACGTTCGCTGCCGCCAGCGCCTCCGCTCGATCCTCGAGTTGGCGATTGGCACGGCGGAGCCGCGCCTGTGCAAGGCCGAGCACGGCCGTGACCAGCCCAGCCAGGATGATCAGCGCGGCAAGAGTGAAGTAACGGCTGAGTTTGCGGGTGAGGCTTTCCCGATCCAACTCCAGGCCGACTTGGCCGACCTGCTGCCCCGAGGACTCCACCGGAACGATCACGCGGATACCGGAGCCCCCATCCGGGAGGTCGGCGATGCCAGCCGGCAACCTGATGCCGGTCCGACTATATCCGGCGGCCAATCTTCCGTCGCGGTCGAAGGCACCGACCCAGCGCACCTGCTTGTTGACCCGGAAAGCCGAAACCGTCTCGTTCATGGCTTGCGTGTCGCCGAAGTCCAGGGCGGCGGTCAGCGAGGCTCCAAGGACTTCTGCCTGACTCCTCGTTTCGGCTTCGCGCAACGCATCGTAGCTCCGATTATTGTAGATGAGGGTGCCAATGCCCGCAAGAACGATGAAGACTGCAAGAGCCAGGATCAGAATTGGTCCGGAACGCCAGCTTGCTTGATCCATCTGAACCTTTGAGACGGAGGGAGAACTATGCAACATCAGCGTGTCCTCACGGCTACTGCCAGTCCGAGAAGCCGCGAGCTGATCGTCAAGCGTCGCTCGGCGGCGGCCGCCTCATCGATAAAGAAGCGCACTCGGCCACTCACTATCGCGAAGTGGACGATGCCCCGTTGAGAGGCGTTCGTGGAATCCGTTACGGTCAGGATCGGGAGTCGACCAATGGCGGCAAGTAACTGTCCCGCCGGCTGATCCGGGCTACCGCCAACGAAGGCAACATGACACCCTCGGACGCCCGTTGCGGATGAGAGCCGGCGAACGATAATCCTGCGACCATCAACTTCTTGCCCGGAGGCGGATTGTTCAAGGAGTCCGCCGAACGGATCTCGACCTACGGTGCAGAGCACAAGGGCTGCTGACGAGCTCGCCTGCACGCCCGAAGGCCAGGTGACGTAGCGTGCAAAGCGCGGCAGGAAAGCGGCTTTAACGGCCATCTCGCTTGAGGCAGCGAGCGCCTGCGACGCCATTCCGGCAAGAACCGCCGGGCAGACCAGTCGCAAAACAAAGCGCCTGACGCGCGTCATCAGAAGCGCAAGCGGCTTCCCGCAACGATACTTCGCTGCGGGCGCTGGCCTTGATTGAGATCATTGCTCTCCAGGTGCGTCGCATGAAGCAGGTTGCGGCCCTGTACGAATAGTTCAACCGCATCGGTGACCGTCCATCCAATCCGACCTGACGCCTCGACGTAAGAGGGGATGCGCGGGGCTGTTTCAATGGCGCCGCTCCAGCGGCCATCTACCGAAAGCTGTACCTTCCTGCCCAGGTCAAGGTCCGTGCCGGCCTTAAGCTGCCACTTTGGATCGTCGCCAATCGCCGCGAGGTTGGCGAGGTCGGTGCGGCCTTTCCTTACCGAGAAGTCTTTCCACAGGCGGGTGCCGCCAACAGTGAGCCGCCAATTGCTTGCGAGCTGAACAGTGCTCCATCCCTCGATGCCCCAGCTGCGCCCCTTGATCCCGTTGCTGAGCTGGATGGGGAGGACACCGCCTAGCGATGATTCTGTCGTTCGAATGTCTTCGTACCAGTTATGAAAGGCCGTGACCGACAAAGTAGCGAACGCCGTTGGCTGCCCGCGATATCCGGCTTCCAGCGCCACGAGCTTTTCGGTCTTGAAGTTGGTTGCAGGCGTCAGAAGGGGCGGCGCCGACAAGCCCCTGTCGATACGTGACGGAGTTCGGATGGCGCGGGAGATCGCGCTCCACCAGAGGTCGCGGTTGCTGGCTTGCCACGCCAACCGAACGCTCGGCAGAGCTTGCCAGCCCGTAAAGGTGGACCGTTCCACCTTGATGCCGGGGATGACCGAGATGCCGCGGCCAAGGTCGATGCGGTCCTGCACGAACGCGTTCCCGATCCATAGGCGCTTGGAAGTAGGGTCCAGCTGGAAAATGTTGAGGTTGTTGATGAATTTGTCACGGGTTGTGCGGAGCCCTGCACCAGCCACGAGATTGTGAATGCCCTTGGTGACATTCATCTGTGCTTCCACGTCGATCGTTTCGAGTGAATCTCGCACCAGGATGAAGTCACGGCGGAACTTATCATAGTAGGCCTGCAGCTCGACCGAGGTGTCTGTGGACAGGGTGTGCTGCCACCGGCCAAGCAAGTTGAAGCCCCTGTTGCCATCGCCGGTCACGGATTCCGCCTTATTGCGAAACCAATCCCCTTGCAGGGTCAGGTGATCGGACTCGGACACCACGTCGCCGCGGAAGCCAACCTGCCAGCCACGAAAGGCGTCGTCCCCAGCAAACCCCGTCCCGGTCGGCAGCGCTTCGCGGTCGTGATAATCACCATAGACCCTGATTGCGCCAAGACTACCAAGCGCCGTTCCATAGCGCGCCCCGGCAGTCCGCTCGTAAGCTCCTCCAGTACCACGCACCAGCGTTCCGAGCGTATCATGCGCGTCGCGGCTCGTAATGTTCACTACCCCGTTCACCGCATTCGGTCCGTAGAGCGTACCGCCTGGCCCGCTGATCACCTCGATCTGCTGGAGATCTTGAACGAGCGGGGAATGGAGGTTCCAGAACACCTGGCTCTGGAGCGGCGTGTAGATGCTGCGCCCATCCATAAGGACCAGAAGCTTGTTGGCAGTCTCGGTGCCGTTGAAGCCTCTCGCAGTGATAGCGTATTGGCTCGCATCAACTTGCTGGACGTCCAGGTTAGGCGCGAGCCGCAGCAACTCCGGTAGCGACGTAGCACCTGAATTGAGCACATCTTCGCCAGTGATCACATAAAGCGATGTCGGCGCGGTACTGAGCGGCTCGTCCCTCTTGGAAGCCGAGCGCACCGGAACTTGCGCCAATTCTTCAATAGAGAGGGCTTGAAGATTTGGGGTTTCCGTTGCTCCGGCTACCATGGGCATAGCAGCGGCAATCAGCGGCACGTGCGCGACGGCCACCAGGAGGTTCCTCAATCTATGCACTTGCGCCCCTCACCCGTCCCCCAGTTCCTGTGGGTAGGATGGTTCCTTCGTCAAGTGTCACTACCGAACTGTCGTTAAGATAGGGCTACTCTGCCGATCTCCGCCGGGCAGAAAATGACGGCGGGCCTGAGCTCATCAACTACTTACTCGTTAGCGCCGGCCTCCGAACTCTAGCGTAGTCTGAACTTCTAAGTCCCTTCGGACCAGCAACTTTGCTGATCCGGCCGCGCAGACCGGAGTTTCTCCTGACGGCTAAGGCGGACACTTCGCCTGCCCCCCACCGGGGCTGTCTTGTCGTATCAGCGGCTTGGACCTTCGTAGTCAAAGAGCGGAGCATGCGATTAGTTCATTTCTGCCGTGCTCGTTGAACAAGGCCCTCATAACGCTGAGCCATAAGCAGGTGCGCTAAGCGAGCGCGTGGATGTTGGGCCTTCACGGCTGCGGATACCTCCTGTGCCGCACGTGCCGCATAGTAGGCGGGATCATCCTCATACCGGACTGTCTCGGCAAGCCGATCGAACTCTCCGGCGATGCGGTGGAGGAACGCCTTGTCAGCTGCGCACTCCACCTCATCTGCAAACCTGCGGCAATCGTCGGCTTCGTCGGAAAAGGTACGCTGCACCATCGTGCGTTTCCAAGCATGTTGCTGAATATGCTCGGATTATCTCAGGACTTCTAAACTCTGGACTTCTCAACGTAGTTGTCGGGGCCTTAACCAAGCTTGCCGAACTGCTAGGCTCGTTCCCCGTCGTCGTAACTCGCCAGCCACTGGCTAAGCTTCTCCGCGACCTTCTCGGCAGGCCCAAGTTTTTGGCACCAGTTATCGCGCCGTCCACCTGGCGAGCAGGCCCACACACAGCCGTCCTCGTCGGGGCCTTCGATGTCGAACCGGGCTCCCTGCTCAGGTTCGTGGTTCTCGTTGGTCATGGTCGCTTTATGAGGGCTGGCGCTTACGCTTCAACATAGATAGCTGTATTCTTGCTCGGCTTCTCGAACATTCGAGACCATTATTCGCAAGTACCGGCTGATCTGCGTTAATCCGCAGACGGGTCTAACCGACCCAGTCGAGCACGTGGAAGCATAATTGGGCATTGCTCCTGGCAGAACCATTGGTTCGTGGCAGGCAAGCAGAGCTGTGGACCGGCTGCTGTCGCGTTGTGAAGCGCTGGTCGCCGTAGCCCCGCCTTCTAATTACCTCTGAGCCAGCAATTTTAGATTAGCACATTAGGCTTATGGAAGCCTCCGGGAGGTCCTGTGCTATGACTTTCGGTAAGAAGATCGGTGGCGGGCGTCGGGCCGGATCAAGAGCAACAATCCTGCTTGCGGCTTCCGTGATGGGTAAAGGCATCGGTCATCGCGTTGCAGTGATGGACCTCTCAGCGACCGGAGCGAAGCTGCGCGACGCCGATGCTCCTCAAGCGGGCACCGAGTTGTGGATCCGGATCGCCAATGTGGAACGGTTATCAACCGTTCAGTGGGCGCGAGGCGGCTTCATGGGTGTTCTGTTCGACAAGCCGCTTATTCCACGTGAGCTTTACGAATTGCATCGGCAGAACTCTATCTCGATTGCTACCAAATTGAAGCCGGAAGAGCGTCTTGCGGTTGATGACTGGAACATCGGCTTGGCACGCTAGTCGCGCAACGCAGCTGCGCGTCCAAACTTTCCAAACCTTGCGGACAAATGCCGCGCTGGACTGCAGTAACAACGAAGTATCAACTCACTGCCTCTAAAAGATGCGGCTACAATGCATTCGAGGTGCCTGATGCTCCGTTCCAGCCTGCTCCTTATCATTCCGATTGCCTTACTTAGCGGCTGCAGCAGTGGCGTTCCCGTGACCGCGACCGTGACGACCATTGATCGGGTCTGCACTATTATCGAAACCCGCCCGAGTGATGATCCCGAGATCAGCAAACTTACCAAGGGCCGTCCGGTCCAGACTAGCCGCCAGGGCGACTGCAACGAGGTCGACGAGTGGGCAGAGGTCAAGCGTAAGCGGAGCAAGTCGGTTGAAGGTAAGGCCGATATCCACTTCCTTTACCAGGGGCCGGATGGTCGTGAGCACAGCGGCACTCTGAGCTACACCGGCCGGGATGATGAATTCTACGAGGTCAAAGCAGGCGATAATCTGCTGATCCGAGTGGCTGAAGACGATCCCAACAGGGTGTTGCGAGGCTAACGCCTGGCGAGTAGGTGGAGTGCCCGGCCGAGCTAACCCGGCCGAGCCCACGCAACGCTTACTGATACTCTGGGAAGGTGACATCCATAGCCAGTCTCCCACGTCGCTCTCGCCCGGAGGTGGACGAGACCACGGCAACGCTCATGCAGGCAGTAGGCTTCGCACCCTGAACCGCCTGTCTCAAAGCGGATCAACTTGACCCGGCATGTTGCATCTGTGTTGCATGGACTCGCCGGAACTTCAGCGGAAACGGCGGAAATCTGGGGAAAGCCGCGCAACCATGTTGCCAGCTATCACAGGCTCTCAGGCGCGGTCCTGAGCGCTGCTAAAGTATTAATACGGCTGAGAAAAGCGGTGGATGCCCGACGTGGATTCGAACCACGATTGACGGAGTCAGAGTCCGTAGTCTTACCATTAGACGATCGGGCAACGATCGCGTGACGGCGGCCCAACTAGGTCCGGTGCCCGAACCTGTCAACTTGCGGCCTCCATCAACTTCGGCTTAAAACGGCGGCAAGTCAGCCGGTTGGCGATCCGTCGCCGGCGAAGAGAAGAATTGGGCAAATCATGGCGACGACTCCGTCCGCCAGCGCTCCGCACCCGGGTCGTCCGGGCGGAGCCGACGCGAAGTCCCCACCTCCGGGTGCGAGCCGGCACACCTACGCGGCGATTGACCTCGGCACCAACAACTGCCGCCTGCTGATCGCGCGTCCGACCGACGGCGGCTTCACAGTGGTGGACGCGTTTTCCCGCATCGTGCGACTGGGCGAGGGGCTCGCTACCAGCGGCCGCCTCAGCGATGCGGCCATGGACCGGGCAGTGGACGCGCTCGGGGTCTGCGCCGACAAATTGAAGCGCCGGCGGGTCAGCCTCGCCCGCTCGGTCGCGACCGAGGCCTGCCGCCGCGCCGCCAATGGCCGCAAGTTCATCGACCGGGTCAAGGACGAGACCGGAATCGCACTGGAGATCATTCCCCCGCAGGAAGAAGCGCGCCTGGCCGTGCTCGGCTGCCACAAGTTGCTGGAGCCCGGTGATGGGCCTGCGCTGATCTTCGACATCGGCGGGGGATCGACCGAGCTGGTGCTGGTCGATCCTGGCGATGAAGGCGACGTGCCGCGGATCAAGGCCTGGTGGAGCGCGCCGTGGGGCGTTGTCAGCCTCACGGAGAGCGAGGGTAAGGCGTCGATCGAAGGACCCGATCGCGTGGCCGCCTACGGCCGCATGCGCGAACGGGTGCGGCATAGTTTCGCTCGCTTCAACGAGCTGCTGCCGGCCGACAAGGACAACATCCGCCTGCTCGGCACCAGCGGCACGGTGACAACGCTCGCCTCCGTCCATCTTGCCCTGCCCAGCTACGACCGCCGCGCCGTCGATGGCCTGCACGTGCCCATCGAGGCAATGCGGGAAATCAGCGACATGATCGCCCAGATGGACGGCACGGAGCGAGCAGCGCTGCCCTGCATCGGGGCGGAGCGGGCGGACTTGGTCGTTGCCGGCTGCGCTATTCTGGAAGCCATTCTCGACATCTGGCCCGCGGCCCAGCTCGGCGTCGCCGACCGCGGCATACGCGAGGGCATCCTGCGCGCGCTCATGGCCCGTGATGGACACGTGCTGTGACGACCCGCCTCCGCACCGCCAAGGGCCGCAAGGTCGGCTCGACCAAGTGGCTGCAGCGGCAGCTCAACGACCCTTACGTCAAGAAGGCCAAGGCGGAGGGTTATCGCAGCCGCGCCGCCTACAAGCTGCTGGAGCTCGACGAGAAGTTCGCGCTGCTCAAGGGCGTGCGCGCAGTGGTGGACCTCGGCATTGCGCCGGGCGGCTGGAGTCAGGTGGTGCGCAAGAAGGCGCCAGCGGCCGCGGTGGTCGGGATCGACTTTCTCCCCACCGACCCGCTGCCCGGCGTCACCATCCTGCAGATGGACTTCACGACCGAGGGCGCCGACGAGCAACTAAAGGCCGCCCTGGGCGGCGAGGCCGACCTCGTCCTGTCGGACATGGCGGCCAACACGGTCGGGCATCCCCAGACCGACCACCTGCGCACCATGGGTCTGGTTGAACTGGGGCTGGAGTTTGCGAAGGACGTGCTGAAGCCGGGCGGCGCTTATGTGGCCAAGGTCCTGGCCGGCGGCACCGACAACCAGCTCTTGGCCGAGCTCAAGCAGCACTTCCGCACCGTAAAGCACGCCAAGCCGCCCGCTAGCCGCAAGGACTCCAGCGAATGGTACGTGGTCGCGCAGGGGTTCAAGGGACGCTCCGACTAAGATCCGCGGTTGCTTTGGCTCCGTGCCCTTGCTCTCCGGCCTGCTCTCCGCTAAGGGCGCGGCGTTCGGCGGGCGATGTTCCCGTGGGCGCTTGCACATCCTTCCCGCTCTACCCCGCACTGGGGTCCCGCGTCCGCTAAGAGGCCGGTGAGCGGTCTCGGTCCGGGCTCCCCACGCACATCGGTTCGCCCGGATGTTCCGCCCGGCACGGGGTCTGGCGGAGCCTTGGACCCAAGCTTGCCAGGTCCGCCAGATGGAAAGCCGTTCCGCCCACTGGAACGGCTGGCGGCATACCGACCGAGCCTGAACAGGATTGCATGAACTCTATGGCCACTGCGGCAACCAGCTTCCCCTCCCGCGATGATTTCGCGGCTCTCCTCAACCAGTCGCTCGGCGGCGAGAACGAGGCTTTCGAAGGCCGTGTCGTCGTCGGCACCGTTACCGGTATCGAGAACGACCTCGCGGTGATCGACGTCGGCCTCAAGAGCGAGGGGCGGGTTCCGCTGCGCGAGTTCGCCGCGCCGGGCCAGAAGGCCGAGCTCAAGGTCGGCGACCAGGTGGAAGTGTTCGTCGACCGCGTGGAGAACAGCGCCGGCGAAGCGATGCTCAGCCGCGACCGCGCCCGTCGTGAGGCTGCTTGGGACAAGCTGGAAAAGGAATTCGAGGCTGGCAACCGCGTCGACGGCGTGATCTTCGGCCGCGTGAAGGGTGGCTTCACCGTCGACCTCGGTGGCGCCGTGGCCTTCCTGCCCGGTAGCCAGGTCGACATCCGCCCGGTTCGCGACGTGCAGCCGCTGATGGACCTGCCGCAGCCCTTCCAGGTACTCAAGATGGACCGCCGCCGCGGCAACATCGTGGTGTCGCGCCGCGCTATCCTCGAGGAAACCCGCGCCGAGCAGCGTTCGGGCCTGATCCAGAGCCTCGCGGAGGGCCAGGTGATCGAGGGCGTGGTGAAGAACATCACCGACTACGGCGCCTTCGTCGACCTGGGCGGAATCGACGGCCTGCTGCACGTTACCGACATCAGCTACAAGCGGGTCAACCACCCCTCGGAGGTGCTGAACATCGGTGACACCGTGCGGGTGCAGATCATCCGCATCAACCGCGAGACCCAGCGCATCAGCCTCGGGATGAAGCAGCTCGAGAGCGATCCGTGGGAGGGCGCGTCGGCCAAGTATCCGATCGACGGCGTGTTCCGCGGCCGGGTCACCAACATCACCGAATATGGTGCCTTCGTGGAACTGGAGCCGGGCATCGAGGGCCTGGTCCACGTGTCCGAGATGAGCTGGACCAAGAAGAACGTCCACCCGGGCAAGATCGTCAGCACCTCGCAGGAGGTCGACGTCAAGGTGCTCGAGGTCGACGGTGAGAAGCGCCGCATCTCGCTGGGCCTTAAGCAGGCGCAGTCGAACCCTTGGGCCGACTTCGCCGACAAGCACCCGGTTGGTTCAACCGTGGAAGGCGAAGTCAAGAACGCCACCGAATTCGGCCTCTTCATCGGCCTCGACGGCGACGTCGACGGCATGGTCCACATGTCGGACATCGCCTGGGGCGTGTCGGGCGAGGAAGCGTTGCAGTTGCACCGCAAGGGCGAACGCGTCGAGGCGCAGGTGCTGGACGTCGACGTCGAGAAGGAGCGCATCTCGCTCGGCATGAAGCAGCTTGAGCGCGGCGGCGTTGCGGCCGGCGGCGGTACCGGTGCCAACAAGGGCGAGACGGTCACCGTTACGGTGCTCGAAGTTCGCGACGGTGGTCTCGAGGTGCAGATCGGCGATGACGGCGCGACCGGCTTCATCAAGCGCATCGACCTCGGCCGCGATCGCGACGAGCAGCGGCCGGAGCGGTTCCAGGTCGGGCAGAAGTTCGACGCCTTGGTGACCGGCTTCGACCGTTCCAAGAAGCCGACCTTCTCGATCAAGGCGCTGCAGATTGCCGAAGAGAAGCAGGCAGTGGCGCAGTACGGCTCCAGCGACAGCGGTGCCAGCCTGGGCGACATTCTGGGTGCGGCGTTGAAGGATGCTCAGTCCAAGACGAAGAAGTGACTGTCGCGGGTGCGGTGCCATGCGCCGCACCCGTGCCATCACGGGACGGCTCCCTTGCGTGGTCCTGCTTTCTCTGACAGCGTGAGCATCGGGGTAAGCGTTTCTTTTCTGACGCAAAGAAGCGAAGACGAGGGCAGGATGATCCGGTCGGAACTGGTGCAGAAGCTGTGCGGCGACTTTCCGGACCTCACTCAGCGTGAGGTCGAGGGTGTGGTTGCTGCCTTGTTCGATTCCATCACCGAGCAATTGGCGGTGGGTGGCCGGGTGGAACTGCGCGGCTTCGGTGCCTTTTCGACGCGCCGCCGTGATGCGCGGGTCGGGCGCAATCCGCGAACAGGGGCGAGCGTGGACGTGGATGCCAAGCGCGTGCCCTATTTCAAGCCGGGCAAGGAAATGCGCGAGCGGCTGAACTTGTCCGAAGTCGTGGCCGACGCCGCCGAATAGCCGGGTCAATGCGGGTGGCGATTGCGCCACCGTGCGGGCTGGTTCAACCAGGCGGCTGATCACAACGTGCGGGCGTGGCGGAACCGGTAGACGCTGGAGACTTAAAATCTTCTGCCCCTTGGGCGTGCGGGTTCGAGTCCCGCCGCCCGCACCATGTGACCTGGCTAGCAAGCGCTAGCCCGTCGTCAGGACCTCTGAGACCGGCTGCTCGACCGCCTCGCGTAGCAAGCGGTAGGAGCGGATGCGGGCTCCCGGATCATGGATCTGGGCGGTAATCATCAGTTCGTCCGCGCCGGTCCGCTCCACGAACTCGTTCAATTTCGTGCGCACCGTCGCTACGCTGCCGATGGCAGAGCAGGACAATAATTGATCCAGCAAGGCGCGAGCCGAGCCTGGCAGGCTGTCGAGATAGCCCGGGCGCGGCGCGGGGAGCTTGGAGGGACTGCCCGAACGAAGGTTCACGAACGCCTGCTGCACGGAGGTGGCGAGCAGCTGCGCTTCTTCATCGGTATCAGCCACGATGCAGTTGAACCCGAGCATGACGTACGGCTTCGCCAGCCGCTCGGACGGTTGGAAGCGGTCGCGATAGAGCTGGATTGCTTGGTCGAGCTGCTGCGGGGCAAAGTGCGAGGCGAATGCGTAGGGCAGGCCGAGCATGGCCGCGAGCTGGGCGCCGAACAGGCTGGAGCCGAGTATCCATACCGGGATGGACAGGCCCTCACCGGGGACGGCGCGGACGCGGCCAGCGGGGCCGTCGAAGTAGGCCATCAGCTCGACAACATCGCGGGGGAACTGGTTGTCGTCGGAGGCCAGGTTGCGGCGCAGCGCGTAGGCGGCCGCCTGGTCGGTGCCCGGGGCGCGACCGAGGCCGAGATCGACGCGGCCCGGGTAAAGTGATTCCAACGTCCCGAACTGTTCGGCGACCGTCAGCGGGGCGTGGTTGGGCAGCATGATGCCGCCAGCGCCGATCCGGATGGTCGAGGTCCGCGCGCCGACAAAGGCGAGGGCGACGGCGGTGGCGGCGCTGGCGATACCCGGCATGCTGTGATGCTCGGCCATCCAGTAGCGGTGGTAGCCGAGCTGCTCAGCGGCCTGGGCAAGGTCGGCTGAGGCGCGCAGGGCGATGCCGGCGTCGGCGCCTTCGGGGATCGGGGCCAGGTCGAGGACGGACAGGGGGATCATGGCGACAAGCTGGGGTGCGGGCCGGATTGTTCAACGCCGGGTCGCCCTGTGCCGCCACGGGACAGCGGGATAGCGGCCAGCCATCGGGCGTTTGCGGAAAAGGTAAACAACGGGTTAAGGATGTTCCCATGCACCGTCCGGCCGGTTCCCTCTCACCGCTCCGCTTCGGCCGCCGCCTGCCTTTCACCCGGACGGTGGCGCTAGCGCCCGTTACGCTGCCCGACGACCTTCGCCTGTTCCTCCTGACCTATGCCGCGGGCTTCCTGGCGGTGAGCTTCTTTATCGCCTGAACAGCCGGGAAGCGGGTGATCGCAGGCCGCGTGGAGCTTCCACCCGAGCCAAGCCGAGAAGATGCTGCCGACCGACACCAAGAGCAGGGTGCCCGCGACCGACACCCCGAGCTGGACCAGGCCGGTGAGCAGCACCGTCGCCCCAACCATCGCGCCCGAGTTCACGATATTGTTGGCCGCCACCGTACGTGCGGTCTCCGACTTGGGCACGGTGGTGGTGAGAAAGGCGTAGAGCGGCACCACGAACATGCCGCCGGCGATGGCGACGCCCAGGAGGGTCCAGACTACCAGCCAGGCACGGCGGTCGGCGACAAAAGCGGTGACATCGATCAGCGCCCCCGTCGGAGCGGGCCAGCTGCGGGCGAGCAGGAACAGCAGCATGACAAAGAGGCCCATGACCAGCGCCGACGCGGGGGCGTAGCGGGCCGACACCTGGCCTTTCAGCAGGCGATTGATGGCCATGGAGCCGATCGCGACACCGACCGAAAAGATCGCCAGGAACAGCGTGGCAACGCTCTGGTCGCCGGAGAAGACGTTCTTGACCAGCGGCGGGAACTGAGCGGCGAGAACGGCGCCCATGGCCCAGAAGAAGCTGATCGCCATAATCGCCAGGAACAGGCGGGGGATGTGCATGGTCGCCTTGATCAGGCGAACGGAGGCGCGGAGCACGTGCCAGTCCAGGCCGCGGGCGGGAAATTCCGGGTCCTCCGGCTCGTCCACCGGTGGCGCGGGCGGCACGAACTGACCGGCGATGCGGCCGAGCACCGCCACCACCAAGACGCCCAACGCCGCCCATTCGGCATGGTAGCTGCCGTCGGGCCGCTGCAGAACCAACAGGCCGCCCAGGATCGTGCCGCCGAGAATGGCGATGTAGGTGCCCGCCTCGACTAGGCCGGTGCCGGCCAGCACCTCGTCGTCGCGCAGGTGTTGCGGCAGGATCGCGTATTTGATCGGGCCGAAGAAGGTCGAATGGACGCCCATCGCCGCCAGCGCCACCAGCATCAGAGGCACGTTGTGGAGCAGCAGCCCGGCCGCGCCGAATGCCATGATCCCGATCTCCGCGGTCTTCACCAGCCTGATGATGCGGCTCTTGTCGATTGCGTCGGCCAGCTGTCCGGAGAGTGCCGACAGGAGGAAGAAGGGCAGGATGAAGAGCCCGCCGGCCACCGCGCTGAACGTCGCCTCCTGCTCCGCCGAGCGATAGATGCCGTAGATCACCAGCATCACCATGGCGGTGCGATAAAGGTTGTCGTTGAAGGCGTTGCAGAACTGCGTGACGAACAGCGGCAGGAAGCGGCGGCGACGCACGAGGTACAGGCTGGTCTGCATGAGCGCACGTGTTTGGCGGCGGATGCGGTCCGGCACAAGCGCGTGTCGTCACTTCGCAATTCACCCGGGCTGGGCTAGAACCTCCGCGAATGCTGTCGCTGCCCAACCTCCTGACCCTGTCGCGCATCCTGGCGGTGCCGATCCTGGTGTTCCTGCTGTGGCGGCCAAGCCCGGTCGACTACCTGGTGACCTTCGTCCTCTACTGCATTGTCGGAATTACCGATTATTTCGACGGCTACTTGGCACGAGCGCAGGGGCGGATCAGCCGGCTGGGGCAGTTCCTGGACCCGATCGCCGACAAGATCATGGTCGCGGGCGTTATCGTGATGCTGGTCAGCACGCGGCACCCCACCGAATTGCCGATCATCGCCGGCTTGCACATCCTGCCGGCGCTCACCATCCTGCTGCGCGAGATCATCGTCAGCGGCCTGCGCGAGTTCCTGGCCCCGCTGCACGTGTCCATGCCGGTCAGTCGGCTGGCCAAGTGGAAGACCACCTTCCAGCTGGTCTCGCTGGGTGCGCTGATCCTGGCGGGCGCCGTGCCCAACGCCGAGTGGGTCCACCTGGTCGGGCTTGCTAGCTTGTGGGCGGCGGCGCTGCTGACCCTGGTCACAGGATGGGACTACCTGCGGGTCGGCCTGCCGCACATGGACTGACGGGCGTGGCTGGCTGAGGTCAGCCAGCTGGGCGAAGAAGCGGTCGCGTTCGGCGCGTTCGCCGGCCAGTTGCGCGTCGACCCACTGGTCGAGCAGCCGGCTTTCCCTGGCGGTGCAGGGGCGCTGGTAGTCACGGTCGCCCACGCGGGGGCGGAAGAGATCTGCGAGATCGTCGGCCTCGGCCTCGTGCCGGTCGGCACCATCCGGGGGCGGGAAGCTGGTCGTCCAGCCGCCGCAATCGCGGCCGACCTGCGGGTGGGGTGCGGCGAGGGTGGGCGAAAATGGGGGAGTGTCCACTTCGTCCACTTCGTCGAGGAAGGGGTGCGGATCCTCGGCATTGACCCGGGCGAGCGCGGCGCAGAGGTCGTCCTCCCTGCCGGTCCGGAGCGCCTTTAAGGACAGGTCGAAGGTCTGCTGCTTGGCGCGCTCGGCCTGCCTGGCGCCGGCGGCGGTGGCGGCGTTGGCGGAGGCGGCGACCTCGGCCGCGCGGCGATCGAGGCGCTTCAGCAGCGCCAAGCCGAGGCGGGTGTCGACGAAGCGCTTTTCCGAGACCAGCTCGCCGTCGCGATAGAAGCGCTCCACCGCGCCGTTGAAGGCGTGGCCGAGCAGTGCGTCGGCCAGCCGATGGCGGGCGCCGTCGAGCAGTGCTTCTTCCCAGGCGAGATGGAACAAGGGGTTGCGGCGGCGCGCCTCGTACAGGCCGCTGCGGGCCATGCCGACGTGGGCGCAGGCCTGCTCCACCACGCCGCACTCCGCCAGCGCGGCGCAGAAGGCCGCCATGCGCTCGGCGGTCCAGCCGTCGTGGCGGGTGGTGCCGTCCTCCGCCGTGGCGAGGCGGTCGGCGAGGGTGGTATCGCGCGTGGCGGTCGCGCGGGGTCGCTGCGGTTCGTGATGTTGATTTTCCATGAACCGTGTTGGAACACAGCTGGGAGTGTGTAGGACAGGATTTTTCCGGGACTGCGCGGCGGGAGTGTGAGCGCTTAAGCTCCTGATAGGAGCCGGCGGCCTATGCGGCGGGCGGCACCCGAGGGGGGGTAGTGTGGCGAATTATCGGTCGATCCAGTTGTTCTGCGTCCTGTTCACGGCGAGCCTGCTGCTGTCGGCGGTGCTGGCGACCGAGGTCACCAGCGCCATGACCTTTTCGGTGCGGCTGACGCCGGAGGCGGCGGCGACGCTGGCGGAGCGCATCCGGCTGATCCGGGCGGTCGGGCTGGCGCTGGCATTCGGGCTGATGCTGCTGGTCGCCTTCGCCGCTTCGCGCGCATCGCGCGGGGCGCTGGCGGCGCGCTGGTTGCTGGGGGTGGCGACCAGTGCGGCATTCCTGCGCGGGTGCGGGCTGGTGCAGCCGCTGGGGGAGCATGACGGGCTGATCATCGCCGTGTCGGCGTTCCAGGTGGTGCTGGAGGGCGTCGCCATCCTGCTGCTGTACGGCGAGGATGCGGAAGAATGGTTCGTGTGGCGGCGGTGAGGCTGGGCTGGAGGGGTCTGCTTTTTGGGTCGAAAGCGGACGTTAGGGCCACGCCTCTCTAGCCGGCATTGTTAAACTTCCTGACCTCGATGGCGCTTTCATCGAAACCGTCGAGCAGGCGGGCATTGATGCCCATCTTCCCGAAGTCTTCGCCAAGAGTTTGCCAGTGTGTGCCGCAACCGCAAACTGGACAATGATGAATGCCAATCATTCGATCGCCCCAGACGTAGGCGGTCGTCTCGCCGGAAACGCGCACCTGGTCTGGTGGAAAATAAGCCACACGCCATGCAAGCCGGCGGCAGAGGGAGCAGTTACAATCGGCGACCCATTCGGGCCTGCTCGCCAGCTCGATTTGCACGTTGCCGCAGTGACAGCTTCCCTGAACATTCATGCGAACTTGTAATCGCGGGTCGGGATTGTCCGCAATGGGTCGTGCGGGCATTGCCGGCGCGCTCCTTCAATCGCTTTTGTCGCTCACCCTGGCGAAGATGATTTGTTTCTGTCGTGTGCCGGGCGGAGGTAGGGCAGGATCGACGAACGCTTGAGGAGGCTGGACCGATGGACGCGAAGACCGGTGAGATGAGTGGCTGCCCGATGGACAAGCCGGTGACCGTGCGGTCGCTGCTGGGGCGGCAGAACGCGGACTGGTGGCCCGAGCAGATCCCGGTCGATATCCTGCACCAGAACGGCAAGTCGCCCGATCCGATGGGGGCGGACTTCAACTATGCCGAGGCGTTCAATGCGCTCGACTACGATGCCCTGAAAGCGGACCTGACCGCGCTAATGACCGACAGCCAGCCGTGGTGGCCGGCGGACTACGGCCACTACGGGCCGTTCATGATCCGCATGGCGTGGCACGCGGCGGGGACTTATCGCACGGCCGACGGGCGCGGCGGGGCGAACTCGGGGCAGCAGCGGTTTGCGCCGCTCAACAGCTGGCCGGACAACGGCAACCTCGACAAGGCGCGGCGGCTGCTGTGGCCGATCAAGCGCAAGTACGGCAAGAACATCAGCTGGGCCGACCTGTTCATCCTGGCCGGCAATGTCGCCATCGAGAGCATGGGTGGGCCGGTGTTCGGCTTCGCGGGCGGCCGACGCGACGTGTTCGAGCCGGAGCGGGACATCTACTGGGGCTCCGAAGAGCAGTTCGTCGGTCACCCGGACAACAAGACCCGCATCCTGCCGGAGGAGGAGCTTGAACTGGAGCACCCGCTGGCCGCGATCCAGATGGGCCTCATCTACGTCAATCCTGAAGGACCGGGCGGGGTGCCCGACCCGATGCAGTCGGCGCGCGACATCAAGATCACGTTCGAGCGGATGGCGATGAACGTCGAGGAGACGGTGGCGCTGACGGCCGGCGGCCACACGTTCGGCAAGGCGCACGGCGCGGGCGACCCGAGCCACGTCGGTGACGCGCCGGAGGGCGCTGACATCGCCATGCAGGGGCTGGGCTGGACCAGCACGCACGAGAGCGGGATGGGCGAGCACACCATCACCAGCGGGATCGAGGGCGCGTGGGTGAACACGCCGACCCAATGGTCGGAGAACTACTTCCGGCTGCTGCTCGACTACGAATACGAGCTGGTCCGCTCGCCGGCCGGGGCCCAGCAGTGGCAACCGATCAACCAGCGCGAGGAGGACATGGCGCCGGACGCCCATGTGCCGGGCAAGAAGGTCCCCACCATGATGACCACCGCCGACATGGCGTTGAAGGTCGATCCGGAGATGCGGGCGGTCAGCGAGAAGTTCAGGAACGACCACGAGGCGTTCAAGGACGCGTTCGCGCGGGCGTGGTTCAAGCTGACCCACCGCGACATGGGGCCCAAGGTGCGGTACCTCGGGCCGGAAGTGCCGGCCGAGGACCTGATCTGGCAGGACCCGGTACCGGCCGGCCGCGACCCGAGCAGTGCCGAGGTGCAGGCCTTCGCGAAGGCGATCCTGAACTCCGGGCTGACGATTGGGCAGCTGGTCAAGACGGCCTGGGCGTCCGCCTCCACCTACCGCCAGTCGGACCATCGCGGCGGCGCAAATGGCGCGCGCATCCGGCTGGAACCGCAGCGCGGTTGGGCGGTGAACGAGCCTGAGGAGCTCAGCCAAGTACTGGCGAAGATCGACGAGCTGCGCGGCGAGATGTCGATGGCCGACGCCATCGTGCTGGCCGGCAGCGCGGCGGTGGGCAAGGCGGCGCGGGATGCGGGCTTCGACATCACCGTTCCGTTCACCGGCGGGCGCGGGGACGCGACTCAGGACTGGACGGATGCGGAGAGCTTCGCGGTGCTGGAGCCGGTCGCGGACGGGTTCCGCAACTACCTCAAGACTAAGCATAGCGTCCGGACGGAGGAGCTGCTGCTCGACCGCGCGGCGCTGCTGGGGCTGTCGGCGCCGGAAATGACGGTGCTGCTGGGCGGCCTGCGGGTGCTGGGCGCCAACCACGGCAACAAGCCGGAAGGCGTGTTCACGAACCGCGTGGGCCAGCTGACCAACGACTTCTTCGTCAACCTGCTGGACAACGACACCTTCTGGGAGGTGGTCGATACCAGCGCGGACGAGGAGTTCATCGGTTACGACCGTGGCGGCCGGACGGAGAAGTGGCGGGCGACGCGGACGGACCTGATCTTCGGGTCGAATAGCCAGCTGCGCGCCACGGCCGAGGTCTATGCCGAGCGCGGCAACGAGGAGCTGTTCGTGCGGCACTTCGTGGCCGCCTGGACCAAGGTGATGAACGCCGACCGCTTCGACCTGCTGGCCAAGGGCGAAGTGTCGGCCGATCAGGCGGGCGACGGCAGCAACCGCGGGGTGTGAGCCGGACCCGAGCCGGCCGCAGCGACGTTGAAGTCCTGGCGGCCGGAGCGGCTGCATAAGGAGGCGCGATGCACGGCGACGGCCTCGTTGACCTGGATTGCCGCCGCGCCTGGTGGGCGCCGGCGGTAATCGCTCCCGAGCGCAACTGGAGCGGGGCACCCGGCTGCCGACGCGGGGCGCGCTTTCTGCTCGATCCAGCGACCTGCCGGGTTAGCTCGCAGCAGCAGCGGCCCTTCGAGAGCCGGGGCGAGTGCCTGCAGTGGATCATGGCCCATCGGCGCCAGCTGCGCGAAGGGCTGCCCGGTGCCGAGGTGCGGCCGGTCAACCTGGCGCGGTGGCTGCTCGGGCTGGAGTGAAATCCTCTCGGTGACGGCGGAAGGCGTCGGCGAGCAGCTGGAACTCCGCGGTACGGGCCGAGCCGCGGCGCCAGACCAAGGCGATCTGGCGGCTGGCATGGTCGGCATCAAGCGGGCGGACAGTGACGCCAGTGTTGTCGAGCAGGCCGGAGTCGACCGCCATGCGCGGGACCAGAGTTACGCCCAAGCCATTGTCGACCATCTGCACCAGCGTGTGCAGCGAGGTGCCGAGCATCATCGCCGACGCACGCAGGTCCGGCCGATTGCAGGCGGAGAGGACATGGTCCTTGAGGCAATGGCCGTCTTCCAGCAGCAGCAGGCGGCCGGCGGCGATGTCGTCGGGCTGCACGGCGTCGGGCGCGGGCTCGTTGGCGGGAAAGGCGACCATCAGCTCGTCGGCGAACAACTCCGCCTCCTCCACGTCGCCGCACGCATAGGGCATGGCGAGCAGCACGCAGTCGAGCTGACCGCGATGGAGGCCGTCGCAGGCCGCCTGGCTGGTTTCTTCCCTCAGGTAGAGCCGAAGCCCGGGGAACTCGGCCCGGAGGCGGGGCAGGATGGCGGGCAGGAGGAAGGGGGCGATGGTCGGGATGACGCCCATGCGCAAGTCGCCGGTCAGCGGGGTGCGCTCGGCCTGGGCAATGTCGGCCAACTCCTCCGCCTCGCGCAGGACACGGCGAGCCTTGTCGACGATGCGCAGGCCCAGTGGAGTAAAGCGGATCACGCGGCGGGTGCGCTCCACCAGCATGTGGCCGAGCAGCGTCTCGAGCTCCCGCAGGGACGCCGACAGCGTCGATTGGGTGATGAAGCAGGCGTCGGCCGCGCGGCCGAAATGGCCATGGTCGTGGAGGGCGACCAGATATTGCAGCTGACGCAGGGTGGGGAGGTAGGCGCTCATCGGTTTCGCCAATCACTTTGATCGAACTTAGCGCCTTGTGCAATCACTCCGAAACCTTACATGCGGCAGTGCAACACGACACGTTCTCGCAAATGCGAGATCAACACACCAGGAGACCTGAATGCTTACCGTTGGTGACACTATTCCGAGCCTTGTCCTGCCCGTCCAGCAGGGGACGTCGGCCCTTCCCAACGGCGAGACCATCGACCTTGGCCAGACCAACGGCCGCTGGAAGGTGCTGTTCTACTGGCCCAAGGACTTCACCTTCGTCTGCCCGACCGAGATTGTCGGCTATGGCGAGCTGAAGGGTGAGTTCGCCGACCGCGACGCCGACCTGATCGGCGCCTCGACCGACACCGCGCACGTCCACTTCGCATGGCGCAAGTCGGACGAGCAGCTGGCGCAGGCCGACTTCCCGTGGATCGCGGACAACGGCAAGCAGCTGGCCGAGGCGCTGGGCATCCTTGATCGGGCCGAGCATGTCGCCTACCGCGCGACCTTCATCATCGATCCGGACAACGTCATCCAGCACGTCACGGTGAACGGCCTCAACGTCGGCCGCAACCCGCAGGAAACGTTGCGGGTGCTGGACGCGCTGCAGACCGACGAGCTGTGCCCGTGCAACTGGACGGAAGGCCAGCAGACGCTGAAGCCGGCCGCCTAAGCCACCTTAACGGACTTCCCGCCCGTACCCTGTTTGGGCGGGAGGCTGCGTGCCACCCGGCAGCCACGGGATACCCCCTGTCCCATGCCGGTTTCGCTGGCTGCACTCCCCGGCGCCGTCCCCCGGCGCCGGGGAGCTTGCCATTCCAATGCAGGATGATCCCCATGTCTCTCAAGCAATTCGCCGACGCGCTGCCCGACTACGCCAAGGACCTGCGGCTAAACCTCGGGTCGCTGCTGAACGACCAGCTGCTGGGCGACCAGCGCAAGTATGGCCTGCTGCTCGCCTGTGCGCACGGCACGGGGTACAAGCCGATCGTCGAAGCAGCCGAGGCCGAGGTCGCCGGCAAGCTGTCCGACGAGGCCGCCAATGCGGCGCGTTCGGCGGCGGCGGTGATGGCGATGAACAACGTTTACTACCGCTTCGTCCACCTCGCCTCCAACCCGGTCTACGGCACGCTGCGGGCGGGCCTGCGGATGAACGCAATTGGCAATCCGGGCATCGACAAGGCCGACTTTGAACTGTTCAGCCTGGCGGTGAGCGCGATGAACGGCTGCGGCATGTGCATCGACAGCCATGAGAAGGTGCTGGGCGAGCATGGGGTCAAGCCGGAGGTGATCCAGGCCGCGGCGCGGGTAGCGGCGGTGGTGAAGGCGGTCGCGACGGTCCACGCCACCCTTTAGGTTCTCAGTCGCGCAAGGCCTCGCCGGCCAGCGCCTCGACCTGGCGGACGGCGACTTCGCGGACGGTTTCGCGATTCAAGCCGCAGGCACGGGCGATTTCCTCGCCCGCCAGGCTGTCGCCGATCGCGAGCAGGGTAAGGCCGAGCGTCATGCGGTCGACGGGGCGCGGGTCGCCCGCGGCCCGCATGATGCGGATGATCCGCTCGATAGTGGTGACGATCGGCTCCAGCGCCTCGCGCTGGCGGGTCAGCGCGATCCAGCCGATCAGTTCGCCCGCGCCTTCGCGACGGAAGGCATCGAACATGGCGTCGATCACTTGCCGCTCGCTGCCTTCACCGCGGCGACGTTGCTCGATCGCGCCTTCGATCGAGGCCGAGACCGTGCGGGCGATGTCCTCGGCCAGCGCGCGCTGCAGGCCGGCGGCCGACCCGAAGTGATGCAGCAGGTTGGCGTGGGTGCGGCCGACATTCTTTGCCACCGCCTGCAGCGTCACGGCGGCGGCGCCGTCCCGGATCAACAGGGCGCGCGCGGCGGCCAGCGCCGCGGCGCGGCTTTCTTCCGGTGAAACCCTTTTCCGCCCGAGCGGTTTGATTGACATATTTGTAAGCAATGATCAGATATCCGTGGCGTGAGGCTTGGAGGACGGACATGAACGTTGCAACCCTGAAGCGGACCACGCCGACGCCAGCGGACCTGACGATCACGCCGCGCGACCTGCGCTTCGGGCGGGACGAGCAGACCGCGCGCTGGTGGCTGAACGGCGATCCGTACCAGACCGCCATCTACAATGCGCTGTCGGCGACCTTCCCCAAGGGAGAGGCCAATTTCATCGAATCGGTGCGGGCGTTCCGCGACCACGCCGACGAGCGGCTGGCCGGCGAGATCCGGGCCTTCACCACGCAGGAGGTGATCCACAGCCGCGAGCACCTGGCGTTCAACAAGCGGGCGACGGACGCCGGCTACGACCTGTCGCCGCTGGAGCAGACGGTCGACGAGAGCCTGGAGCAGCTGCACGAGAAGCCGCCGATCGCGTGGCTGATGTCGACCATGTGCCTGGAGCATTTCACCGCCATCATCGCGCACGAGCTGCTGGCCAACCCGCGGCACCTGGCCGGGGCCGACCAGGCGACCGCCGACATGTGGCGCTGGCATGCGGTCGAGGAGGTCGAGCACAAGGGCGTCGCCTATGACACCTGGCTGGCGGTGACCAAGGGCTGGCCGCGGTTCAAGCGGTGGAAGCTCAAGTCCATGATGATGCTGCTGGTCACGAAGAACTTCGTCGAGCACCGGACCGCGGGAGCGATGGAGCTGCTGCGGCAGGACGGGCTGACGGGCCGCAAGGTCAAGCTGAAGCTGCTGTGGGCGCTGTGGGGCAAGCCCGGTATCTTCCGCAAGGTTGGCGCGGCGTGGCTTAAATTCTTCCTGCCCGGTTTCCACCCGTGGAACGAGGACGACCGCGAGCTGATCAAGGGGTGGGAGCAGACCTACCCGTACCTGCAGGTGCCGCCCAAGAAGCGGGTGCGGAGCGCCACCCCGGCCTGAGCCGGGGTGACCTGATCACGCCGCCATCCGTCCTTCCGGCTCCGCCAGCCGCAGGGTCATGAGCCGGCTGGTCGCCTCGCCGCCGCGGGCACAGCTGTGGCGAGGCGCGGTGAGACCGGTCGGGGTGAATCCGAGTTTCTCCAGCACGCGGCCGCTGGCCGGATTGTCGAGGAAGTGGGCGGCCTCGAGCTGCGGCAGACCGAGGGTGCGGGCGATCTCCAGCAGCTGGCGGCCGGCTTCCGTCGCATAGCCCTGGCCCCAGTGGGCGCGGGCGATCCAGTAGCCGAGCTCGACATTGCCGGACGGGCGGCGACCGAAGCCGCAGCCGCCAACCAGCTGCGGCGCGCCATCCGTGCGACGGAACAGCAGGAAGGTCGGGAGCACCGGATCCTTGGGCGCGCCGAGAAAGGCCTGCGCCTCGGCCAGGCCATACGGCCAGGGCGCGGTGGCAAGATTGCGGACGATCTGCTCGTCGGCGATTGCCTTGGCGAGGGCGGGCGCGTCCTCGGCCCAGCCGGGTCTCAACAGCAGTCGGTCGGTCCGTGCGAACATTGGTCGTCTCCCCACTCGCGGCCCCGCTAGCGGGGTCGCATGACAGTTTCGGGAGAAGAAAAAGAACAGGGAGAAGAGGGGCCTTCCCTCTTCTCCCTTTCCTAATCCGGTATTCGGATGTCGGGTCGGGCCGGCCCCTCTGGAGGGTGGCCCGTCAGCGACCAACCCTTATTCGGCTGCTTCCGCCGCCGGCATAAATTGCGCGACGTGCACGTACTTGCGGCCAAGTCGGCCGTCGCGGAACTCGACCTTGCCGTCACAGAGCGCAAACAGGGTGTGATCCTTGCCCAGGCCGACGTTGTCGCCCGGGTACCACTTGGTGCCGCGCTGACGCACGATGATGTTGCCGCCGCGAACGGATTCGCCGCCGAACTTCTTGACGCCGAGGCGCTTGCTTTCCGAGTCGCGGCCGTTGCGCGAGGAACCGCCAGCCTTCTTATGTGCCATGACGAAAAACTCTTCTTGCGATTAGGTTAGGCCTGCTGGCCTTCGGACGAATTGTTAGCAGGTGCGGCATCCGAAGTCGAGACTTCGTGAGTTGCCTCCGTGCCGGCGTCGGCCGGAGCCACGCCCTCGGCGCTGACCGCATCCTCGGGAGCGGGCGATGGCGACTTGGCCTTGCGCGGCGCCTTGGCCTTGGGAGCGGCGCCGTCGGTGGCCGAGGCGTCGGCCTGCGCCGGAGCGGCGCTGGCAGTCGAGGACGACTGCTGCGCGGTCTGGCCGCCGACCGACACGATCCTGAGGATCGTGTGCTGCTGGCGATGGCCCTTCTTGCGGCGGTAGTTGTGGCGGCGGCGCTTCTTGAAAATCACCACCTTGTCGGCCTTGGCCTGGGCGACGATCTCGGCCGCGACGGTCAGGCCGCCGGTGTCCTTGAGGTCGGAGCCGTCGCCCGCCAGCAGCACGTCGGAGAGGGTGATGCTGTCGCCGGCGTTGCCGTCCAGCTTTTCGACGACGATCTTGTCTCCGGGGGCAACGCGATACTGCTTGCCGCCCGTGCGCACGATTGCGAACATTGGCTCTTCTCTTTTCTGGCTCGAAACTCGGCTTCCGCACGCCGCAAGGCCCGGGGGCGCACCCCCGCGCGGAAGGGCTGCCGCCTAGGGGAGGGGGGCGCGGGTGTCAACCGCGCCCCGCCCCCCGCGCGCCTTAGAAATCGACGGAAGCGCGGGCGTAGACGAAGCGGCCGTTGAACCCGAACGGCGAGAAGATGGAGTAGGGGATATACTCCTGGTTGGCCGGGAAGGAGTTGGCGGCCGTCGTCGAGCCCGGGCGCAGGCCGAATGGCGAGCGGTCCGGATAGACGTCGAACACGTTGTTGGCGCCCAGCGCGAACTCGGTCCCGCCGCCCGGCTTCCAGCGCAGCTCGGCGTCGCTGATCCACTTGCGGCCGAGGAAAATATCGTCCGGGCCGTAGGCGGTCAGGCTGGTCTGGTTAGGCGCCAGCGGCGGTTCCGAGCCGGGCGAGACCACCTTGCCGTAGCGGGTGGTGCGGGCCGTGAAGCCGATCTGGCCGAAGTCGCCATCGGCGCTTAGCACGATCTTGTCACGCGGTTGGCCGTCGGTAAAGCGGATGCCTTCCACTCGGCCGAACAGGACGATGTTGGGGATTTGCGCCAGCGCGCCGGGAGCCGCCAAGCGCTTGTCGATCTTGGTCTTGTTGCGATTGTAGGCGGCGGTCAGCGTCCACTTGCCCAAGCTGCCCGTGCGCAGGTTGTACGCCGCCACCAGGTCAATGCCACGGGTGGTCGTGTCCACCCCGTTGACGAAGAAGCGGGCGGCCGAGACCTGCGGGAAGCCGGCCGCCAGCAGCAGGCTGGTGACCTGCGCCTGCACGGTGGCGATGTTGCCGGTGCCGCCCGTTCCGAGCGTTTCGGTGAGGACGATGCGGTCCTTGATCTTGATGTTGTAGAGGTCGGCGGTGAGGGTCAGGCCGCGCAGCGGGTTCGCGGTGGCGCCCAGGCTCACGTTCACCGACTTCTCAGGCTTCAGCGGCTTGGCGCCGAGGGCGACGGCCGCCGGTGCAGTGACCGACAGGGTGGCGATGTCGACGGGCACGCCGCCGATGAAGTTGGTTGAGAAAGTGGTGAAATATTGCTGCTGCAATGACGGCGCACGGAAGCCGTTGGAGATGGCGCCGCGGACCGCATAGCCCGGCAGGAACTCCCAGCGGGCGGCGAACTTGCCGTTCACGGTGGTACCAAAGTCCGAATAGCGCTCGATCCGGCCAGCCAGCGTCGTGGTGACGTTCGCCACCGGATCGGTGTCGAGTTCCGCGTAGGCGGCCCAGCTGTGCCGCGCCTGGTTGGTCTGGGCCGAGGCGGGAATGCCTGGGAAGCCTTGCGCGCCGGCCGGAGCGGCGCGACCCGGGAAGGAGCAGATGCCAGTGGCCGGGTCGAACCGGCCGCTAAGGGTGGTGATGCAGTTGGCGGCGGTGGTGGTGATCGGCGCAATCGCCAGCGGACCGGCGGCGTAGGACTCTACCTGGCCAGGGCGAATCTTGAAGCGCTCGCGCCGGTGCTCGAAGCCAACTGCGACGGTTAATGGCTTGGCGGCGCCGATGTTGTACTCATTCGAGAAGTCGGCGTTCGCCACCCATTGGGCGTAGCGCAGGCCGCCGGCGTCAAAGTCGGTCGGGCTGGCGGTACCGTAGGAGGTATTAAGCGTGTCGCTTACTTGATAATCGAAGCTGTTGTAGCCGCGGCCAACGGAGAAGTCGGCCTTCCACCCGGCGACCGCGCCGCGGGTGCCAACGAACGCCGAATAATCATCGAGGTCGGTGCCGATCAGCGGCAGGAAGCCGATGTCCGTCAGTGGCACGAAGTTCGCGGTGTTCGGCGCCTGGTTGGGCGCGAGTACGGCGTAGTTGCGGTTGGCCGCCGCGGCCTGCTGGCGCCAGTTGGCGGCGCTGGTCGCATCACGGTGGCCGTAGGAGCCGAAGCTGTAGAGTTCCCAGTCGGGCGTGATGTCGTAGCCGGCGTTGACGAAGACCGTGTAATCCTTCGAGTCCGGGTCGCCGAAGCGGAACTGGAGCCGGTTGAAGTTCACCTCGCGCGGGTCGAACGCGGCGGTCGGGCGATTGAAGTTCGGGCGAAGGTCATAGCCCGCGCGGTTGGTCCGGTCGCGGCTACGATATTCGGCCGAGACGTTGACGAAGCCGCGGTCGCCGAGCGGCAGGCCGAGGTTGGCAGCGGCGGTCACCTGCGTGCCGTCGTTGGCCTTCCGCTCCCCGTCGGTGTTGGCCAGGAGATAGCGCGGATCGTTGGTCGGCACGGTGCCAAGCACCGGCTGACCGTCCGGGCCGAGTTGCAGGCCGGTGACGGCGGCCACGTCCGACAGGGTGGTGTGGTATTCGCCATAGGTCAGGCTGGCGCGGCCGCTGTGTGCTGAGTTCTTGAGCTGGATGTTGATCACGCCGGCGATCGCGTCCGAGCCGTACTGGGCGGCGGCGCCGTCACGCAGCACCTCCACCCGGCTGATGGCGATGCCGGGGATGAGGTTCAGGTCCACGGCCGAACTGCCGCGACCGATCGTGCCGTTGATGTTGAGCAGCGAGGCGACGTGGCGGCGCTTGCCGTTGACCAGCACCAGCGTCTGGTCGGGGCTGAGGCCGCGCAGGGTGGCCGGTCGGAGCGTGTCGGAGCCGTCGGCGATCGACGGCTGCGGGAAGTTAAAGGACGGGACCAGCTGGTTGAGGATCCGGTTGGTCTCGGTCTGGCCGGTGTGGACGATCGCGTCGGAGCCGATCACGTCCACCGGCACGGGGCTGTCGGCGACAGTCCGGTTGGAACTGCGGGTTCCGGTGACGATGATGGTCTGGTCGCCGGCCGGACGCTCGTCCTGCGCCTGGGTGGAGGCGGTGGCGTCCTGGGCGGGCGGAACATCCTGCGCGGCGGCGGCGGAGGCGAAGGAGAACAGGCTAAGCGACGCGAGTAACGAGGCGCGGACGGTAAGGGTCATCGATCTAAGCTCCTGCAGCAACGAGACGCGAGGCTGGCGGCAGGAGGGAGGAGATGCGAATTCGCGCGCACCGGCAAGCGGCCGCGGGAGCTGATGTCGATTCAGTGACGCACCTGTTGCTGCGCCGCAACAAGGTGGCGGCCGGAGCTTAGTGCCGGTGCTCCGGGCGAAGCTTGTAACGGCCCGGTTCGAAGCCGTCGAAAAGCCCATCAATCGCCGGATGGTCGATCGGTTCGTCCTCTTCGTCGGGCAGCAGGTTCTGCTGGCTGACATAGGCGACGTAGCTCGACTCCGCATTCTCGGCGAGCAGGTGGTAGAAGGGCTGGTCCTTGCGCGGGCGAATCTCCGCGGGAATCGCTTCGTACCATTCGTCCGAGTTCGCGAAGACCGGGTCCACGTCGAAGATCACGCCGCGGAAATCGAGCAAGCGGTGCCTGACCACTTCGCCGATGCCGAAGCGAGCCCTGGACACCGGCGGAGCGGCGGGATCACGGTCCATTCCATCTGAACGTTGCACGAGCGACATGGCTGCAACTTAATGCGCCGCGGATACAGCACAAGCGGTCAGAACGGAACGCGGGTGCCGGCCCAGTCGAAGCAGGAGCCGCTGTCGGCGGCGGTGAGCGCGTCAAGGACGGCCAGCAGGCGCTCGGCCGCAAAGACGGGGGTGAACAGCTTGTCAGGGGCGACGCCGCGCTGGAACGGGCGGCTCATGGCCGTGTCCACGGTGCCCGGATGAAGGGTGACGCAGACCGCTTCACGGCGCGTGCGGGCGAGCTCAATGGCGGCGGTCCGGACGAGCTGGTTGAGCGCAGCTTTGGCGGCGCGGTAGCCGTACCAGCCGCCGAGGCGATTGTCCGAGATGCTGCCGACCCGGGCGGACAGGGCGGCGAACCGGCCATCAGGCGCGAGCAGCGGAAGGAAGTGGCGCAGGCACAGGACCGGTCCAATGGCGTTGATGGCGAAGCTGCGCTGCAGGTGCTCGGCGGAAAGGTCGCGTAGGCTGCGTTCCGGGTCCTGGCGGTCGTCGTGGAGCAAGCCGGTCGCGACGATGATGCGGGCGAAGGGCGCTTGGCCGGCAAGGCGGGCGGCGGCGGCGGCGATACTGCTTTCATCGAGGAGGTCCAGGTCGCCGGCCGAGCGGGACAGGCGGACAACAGGTCCGCGCTGCGAAAGGAGGTCGGCGAGGGCGCTGCCGATCCCGCCCGAAGCGCCGATGACGATGGCTGACATGGGCGAAGTGTCGGGGTCGGCGGGCCGTGCGCCAAGCTGACCATCGGGCTAGGCAAGAACCACGGGCGCTGCTAGAGGGCCGCCCGCGACCCGCCGGGCAGCGCCCTTATCATGCGGAGAGGTGGCTGAGTGGTCGAAAGCACCGCACTCGAAATGCGGCGTGCGGGCAACCGTACCGTGGGTTCGAATCCCACCCTCTCCGCCAGCTGCCTTTCCCATCCCTGCGCTCAGGCGCGCTCGCCCTTGCGTGGGGCGAACAGGACCGGCGCATAGCGCAGCAGAAAAAGGAAAAAGGCGGCGCCCCAGAGCAGCGCGCCCGTGCGCATCAGCCCGGTGTAGTGATGGACCAGCAGCGGAGCGGCGACACGGGCGAGGGCGCCGCCAGTGACCAGCAGATAGAGCAGGCAGGTGGCGCCGTCAGCACGCAGCTCGCGCGCCGTGTGGCCGAGACTGGCGCGGGTCATCACCGCCAGGATCATGGATCCCATGGCGCCGGCGGTGAGCGCGTGGACGGCGGCCGATTGCGGCACGACGTCCGTCCGGAGAATGCTGGCGCCGAGCAGCAGCAGTCCGGCAGGGAGCCAGGCAAAGGCGACATGCAGCATGAACACCAACGGGTCGGCCACCGTCCGCACGCCCCGCCAACGCAACAGCCGAAGCAGCTGCAGCGCGCCCGCGAGCGCCAGCAGGAGGCCGGTAAGGCGGGCATTGGGTAGCGCCGTCCACAATAGCAGGGCGGCGGCGGTGGCGGTGATCGCGGCGAGGTCGAAGCGGCCGGGCTGGGTGGGCAGGCCGACGGTGACTTTGCGCTTCACCAGCCAGTTGCGGGTGAAACTGGGAATGATGCGGCCGCCGACCAGGGCGATCAGCACGGAAATCACACCGATCGCAAGGCGCACGCCGGCCAGCGGGTCGGCGACCAGCCCGGCCATCGCCGCATGATCGAGCGCGTTGGCGCCAGCCAGCAGCAGCACTGCCGCCACCACCGGCAGGTTGCGATTCTTGGCGGCGATCACCTCCTGCGCGCCGACGGCCGCAATGACCAGGGGAAAGGCGACATCAAACGCGGCGGCGGTCGCTTGGCCGAGCAGGCCCGAGAACAGGAGGGCGATTCGGCCGGCAAGCCACAAGCCGAACAGCGCGGCCAGCGGCGCGCCCGCGATCGGGAGACGACCGGTCCAGTTCGGAATGGCGGTCAGCAGGAAACCGGCAACGACCGCGCCGACGAAGCCGAACAGCATCTCGTGCCGGTGCCAGGCGAGCGGGTCGATCGCGACAAGCAGGGTAACAACGCCAGCGAGGCTGCACAGCCACCAGGCGAGCGCCAGGAGCGCCCAGGCCGCACCGCCGAAGAAGAACGGACGAAAGCCGCCGCGCAGGAAGGCGGGGGACTGGGCCATGCGCCGGCGGCGAAGCGCCAGCATTTGTTCGCCGCGGGTGATCATGGTCGTTCACTGGGGCAAGCAGGGCCGGCCTCCCATGCGCAAAACTACTTACCGGCGGCGAGCCTGGCAGCGTCATGGCGACCAGCCTACCCGATGCCATCGCCGAGACAGGCGCGAGTCCCGGAACGGCACGGTTGCGATTTGGTCCGGAGGTGGAACTATCGTAAGACACGCGGCGTTCAAGTTTGCCGGTGTTTAGGCCGGTTTAACGTCCAAAACCGGTGGCAATGGGATAGTCGATGAGTTGGTACTCTAACGTCGCGCAATTGGCTGAGCAGCTTGCCGGGCGCGACCGGCCGCCGGCGGCGCCGCACGATGGGGTCAATGGAGATCCGGTCCTGCTGCACGATGGCGCGGACGGCGCCGAGCCCGAATACCGATCGTTCAACGCGCTGGCCCCGGCGCCAGCGCTGGCCTCGCGCCTGTCCACGGCGGCAGTGGACCGGGTCTATACCGCATTCGACGTGTCGCAGCCGGTCGGCCAGCCTGACGACCTGCGCGGCCGGGACCGGGAAGTCGCCACCCTGCTGAGCGGCGTGCTGCACCGGCGCAACCATGGCATCGTGTCGGGCCCGCGCGGGTCGGGCAAGACGTCGCTGGTGCGGGTGTTCGGGCAATTCGCCGATCGCGATGGCGTGGTGGTGCTGTATTCCGCCTGCGACGACGGCACGACCTTCGGCGAACTGCTGCGCAGCTACCTGGAGCAGATCCCGCCGTCGATGGTGGACGCCGGCTCGATCGAGATGTTCGAGCAGCGCGTACTGGTTTTCGGCGCGGACAGCAGTCCGTACCAGGCGACCGGCGTGCTCGCCATGCTGAAATACTCGCAGCTGGTGGTGGTGCTGGACGAGTTCGACCGGATCACCGACCGCGACCTCCACGACAAGATCAGCTCCCTGCTGAAGCTGGTGTCGGACGCGCGGCTGCCGGTGCGGTTCGTGCTGGTGGGCGGCAATTCCGCCTTTGCTGACATCGTCCGGGCGCACCCGTCGCTGATGCGGCACGTCACGCGCGTGTCTACGGCCCCGCTGCCAAACGAGGCGGTGCTGGAAACGCTCGACCGTTGCGCCGAGCGGTGCGGGATGGTGTTTGCGGACGGGGCCAAGCGGCTGATCGAGGAGATCAGCTGCGGATCGCCCTATCACGCGCGGCTGTTCGGCATGCACGGAGCGTTGAACGCGCTGTTCAGCCAGTCGCACGAGATCAACCTGGAACATGTGGAGAGCGGGCTGGAGGACGCATTCGAGGAGTGGGCCGAGCTCAATCCGGTCGACGCCCACGCGTTTCGTGACATCATGGCCGGCAAGCACGGGCCAGTCGGGCCGCTGGTCGAGTTCGCGCGCGATACCGCGCACCATGTCGCGGCCGACGACTTCGCGGCCCAGTGGAAGACGGTTCGGCGGCAGCCGCCCGTGGAGGCACCGGAAGGCCTGGCCGGCCTCGGCCACACGGTGCAGATGGTCAACGGCCATGCCTCGTTCAGGGATGCCACGGCACCACAGTTCCTCTTGGCGCTGAACCAGATCTCACGGTTCCCGCAGCAGGTGAAGGGCGGCCAGCGTGCTTAGTTTCTACGATTGGATTGATGCGATCCGCTATCGCTGGAAGCTCGTCGTGTTCACGATGGGCGTACTGGCGCTGCTCGGCTTGCTGTATGTGGCGGTGACTCCGCGCGTCTACACGGCGACCTCAAGCCTTCTGCTGGACACGGGTGCGCCGGACCCGGTCGGCGACGAGAATGGCGGCGGTCGGCAGCAGGACAATCGCGCGGTGATCGCGACTCAGGCCGACCTGGTGCGCTCGCCCCACGTGTCGGGCAATGCGGCGGTGCTGTCGGGTATCGCCAAGGATCCGCGCTATATCGAGCAATGGCGCGAGGCGACGGGCGGCAAGGTGGCTTATGCTGACTGGCTGCGTGGCAAGATGCGCGGCGCGCTTGAGGTCGAGCCGGGACGCGACACCAACGTGCTGTTGATCAAGGCCAACGCCAGCGATCCCAAGGAGGCGGCGCGGATCGCCAACGGCTATGCCCGCGCGTCCGTGGAGTCGCAGTACCGGCTGCGGACGGAGCCGGCCAAGGCCTATGCCACCTGGCTGGAGAACCGGCTGAAGGCAGCTCAGATCAACGTGGACAAGTCGGGCAAACAGCTGTCCAGTTTCGCCAGGGCGACCGGCATCACCAACGATGGCGACCTGTCGTCCGAAGGCTCGCTGACGGCCGAGGTGTCGACCCAGCTGGCGGCGGCCGAAGCGCGCGCCGCGGCGGCGCGGCAGACGGGTGGCGAGGCGGCGCAGGCCCGCGGCGATGCCGAGAAGAGCGAAACGGTTCAGCGGCTGCGAGGCCAAGTGGCTGAGCGCAGCGGCAAGCTGGCCGAACTGCAGGCGGTGTTCGGACCCGATTACCCAGATGTGCAGCGAACCCGCGCCGAAGTCGCGACGCTGCAGTCGCAGCTGAACGCGCAGCTGGCTAACGCCAATAGTACCTTCAACTCGGCGCGCGCTGCCCAAACCGGTGCCGAGCGCGCCGCGGCCGCGGCGAGCGAGGCGCGGCTGCGCGGCCTGGCGGCTCAGCAGCGCAGCCGGATGCTCAGCATGGGTACCAACCTAGCGAAGTATCAGCAGCTGAAGAATGAGTTCCAGGCGGCGCAGACCACCTACAACGATCTCAACCAGCGGCTGACCAAGATGCGGCTGCAGAGCGCGGTGCCGCTGACGGAAGTGCAGGTGCTCGACACCGCCAGCACGCCGCTGGTGCCGAGTTCGCCCAACGTCGGGCTGACGCTCGCCCTGTCGCTGGTGCTGGGCGCGCTGCTGGGCGCTGGTGCCGCCATCTGGCTGGAGCTGCGCGATCCGCGGGTCCGCAGCCGGATCGGGCTGGAGCGCCGCCTCGGCGCTCCCGTCATCGGCACCATCGCCCTGCCGCGGTACCAGGGCGCGATCGGCGGACGCAACGACGATAATCCGCTGCTGCTTGAAGGAAGGGCGGCCTGATGCGGCTCAGCACCGACACACTGACCGGGACGGTCGACGAGCGCGGCAAGGAGCCGCACGGCCGACTGGTCCCGATCAACGACGCGGGCCGGGCGCCCACGCCGTTCGTTCCGGCCGCTGGCCGCGGCCGCGGTGCGGACGATGGGCCGCTCGGCAGCCAGCTTCGCGACTTGCTCACCTCGCTGAACCACGGTTCGGGGGTCCACCATACGCCCCGGCGGATCGTCATCGCCGGGGTGCACACGGGGGAGGAGGCCTCGTTCCTAGCGTCCAGCCTGGCGATGACCTGCGCCCGCAGCGGTTATCGCGCGCTGCTGGTCGATGCCAACATCCCACACCCGATGGTGCACCGCAACCTGGGGCTGTCAAATAAGTTCGGCCTGTCGACGCTGCTCACCTCGTCCGACCCGCCCCATGCGCTGCCGCAGGCGACGGCGGTGCCGAACCTGGCGGCGATTACCATTGGGCCGGAATGCGCCAACATCACCAGCCTGCTGACGCGCGAGCAGCTGTTCCACCGGCTGCAGCCGCTGGCGGGCAGCTTCGACTATATCCTTGTCGACTGCGCTGACCTCACGCCGGACCTGATTGGCCGGGTCAGCGCTGGGGCGGACAATGTGGTGGTGACTGTCAAGCAGCACGTGTCTTCGGTGCGGGAGATCTCGAGCGTCGTGGAGAGCTTGCGTCACGAAGGCGTGAGCGAACCCGCGATCCTGATGGTCGAATAGCCGGGAGGTCGATCTGATCCGGTTGACGAGTGGCGATCGGCTGGAGCCGGTTCACGGCGCACGCCTGCGGCCGGTCGGGGCGCAGGCCCGGGCGGCGGCCGTGCCGGTCAGCGCTCCGGCGGCGCTGGCAAGGCCGGACGGTGCAACGCTCCGCCGGATGGCGATCGCGCTGGTGCTGGCCGGTGTCTTGTACAATGCGGTACTGTCGTTCCTGAACGGGCACGCCATGTCGGTCAGCTATGCGCTGGTGGTCGTCACCGAGATCGCCGTCCTTGGCGTGGCAGCCTTAACGCTGCTGCGGACCGGCCTGCGTCCTACGGACAATCCGGCGCTTGCGCTGCTCGGCTTTTTCCTGGTCGACGCCTGCCTGGTGTCGCTGGCAAGCGGTGCACTGTTCGTCGACATGGCCCGTAACGCAAGCATCATCGCCATCTTCTCGATGATCGGCATGCGGACCGAGGAGCGGACGGTGCGGCGCATCGTCGCAATCCTCGCCGGGCTGATCTTCGCGTTCCTGCTGCTGGAATCGGTGTCGGTCCAGTCCTACGCCGACCTGCTCGCGCCCGGACTTTATTTCGAGCAAACGCGCGGGATCAGCCGGTTCGAGCTGGACGAGATCGGGCTGTTCGCGAACGCGGTGGGCTTCGCCGACCGTTTCTCTATCCTCAACATCGTCGGCCACCGCACCTCGTCGCTGTTCCTGGAGCAGGTGTCGCTGGCCAACTATGCCACTGTGCTGACGACTTTCCTGGTATGCATGTGGCAGGGCACGTCCAAGAAGGCTCGCGTGGCCTACATTTTTCTCATCGTGTTCATCCTGGTGACCAACAACAGCCGCACGGCACTCGCGATCTCGCTGGCCGCGCCGCTGGTATACTGGGCTGCCCCGAAGCTACCGCGCTTCATCAACCTCGCGCTGATGCCGACCGTGCTGGTCGCCGCCTTCATCGTCGCCGCAACCTCCCCGCCGACCAAGGAAGACAATCTGGTCGGCCGTCTGAGTCTGACGGTGAAGACTCTAAAAGAGCTGGACGTCACCGCCCTGCTGGGCGGTAGTGCCACGGAGGCGGCGAAGTTCGCGGACAGCGGCTACACCTACCTCATCTACGCGTCGTCAATCATCGGCCTGCTGGTGCTGTGGTTGTTCTTCTCGCTGGTGCTGGCGGGCGAGCGGGCGGACCAGAAGCGCGGTTCGATGATGATTTCGCTATACCTGTTCCTGAACCTGACGGTCAGCGGGACGTCCGTCTTCTCTATTAAAACGGCCGCGTTGCTGTGGCTGCTGGTCGGGTTTTTACGGCTCCGCTCGGCGCCGGAGACAGCGGAAACGACGGCCGAAGAGCCGATCGAGTTGAGGCCTGCCCCAGCAACGCCGCGGCCGCCGGCCTATCAGGGCCTGCGGTAGCTGGCGATCTGCCGGCGCAGCACGGCGGCCTGCGGCTTGTCCTTGCCGCCGCTCGGCTGAACCGAATAGCTGTAGTCGCCCCACCAGTCGCCGCCGGCCCAGTAGTTCCAGCCGATCCATACGTCTCCATTTTCGCGCAGGTAGCCGAGCAGGTCGTCGAGCGCGGCGAGGCAGGTAGCGCTCTGGTCGCCGCCGAACTCACCGAGCACCGCCTTGGCGCCCTGCTGCCGGAGCCAGCGGGTGACACCCTCCAGGCGCGCGCGGCCGACCTTGGGGCCGGAGCAGGCGTGCTGGCCGGAGGAGTCATTGTCGAGATACTGGTGGATCTCGAATGCCATGTTGCGGCCAGGATCAACGAAGCCGGCGAGGGCGGCCGCGTTGCTGTCGCGCCCGCCGGCCTGCCAGCTGTGGCCGCCGGTCCAGCGGGTGCCGGGGACCAGCACCAGGTTGCGGGCGCCGGTCCGGCGGATGGCGGCGACGGTCGCTTCCGCGATGGCGCGCCACTCGCCGGCGCCGATGTCGTGCGGCTCGTTCATGATCCCGAAGGCGATCTCGGGTCGGTTCTTGTAACGGTCGGCCAGGCGGGTCCACAGGTCGACCAACTCGCCGCCGTTCGCGCGGCTTAGCAGCTGGCCCCGGTAGCGAGCGTAGTTGTGGACATCGAGGATGACCTGCTGAAAGCCGGAGAGGGACGCCAGGCTGGCATCCAGGCGGGCCATCTCGGCCGCATCGAGCGGGGCGTTGGGGCGGGGTTGCAGCCGCTCCCATAGCACAGGAACGCGGACGCTGTTCATGCCCATGGCGCGGAAGGGCGCGGCGGTGGCCGCGCCGGGATAGACATAATCGCGGCCATGTTCGCCCGGCAGCTTCTCGGGGGCGAATTCGCCCGAGGCGAGGTTCACGCCATAATAGCGAGGCGGAATCGCCTGGGCCTGGTTGGCCGTGCCGAGCGGCAGCAGCAGCGCGGCGCCGGCCAGCAACGGGGCGATTGCCCAAGTGGTCAGTCCCGCCATCCGTCCTTGCCTCCAGCTTCGCGTCAATCGGTTCGGACCGACAATGACGCGCGGTGCTGGCGGGTTCCGCTTGAACCCTGCGTGAAGGTTAGAAGGCCTGCGGATGGACGAGCACCCGGGCAGTCCGGACGATGATCGAGATGTCGCGCAGCAGCGACCAGCCGGCGATATATTCAAGGTCGGCCTGCAGGCGCGAGGTCAGGTGCTCGCGGGTGTGGGTAGCGCCGCGGAAGCCGCGGACCTGGGCCAGGCCGGTGATCCCGGGCTTCAGCGCATGGCGGTGCCAGTAGCGCTCGTCCACATGCCAGAACAGCTGGTCGCCGGCGAGCGAGCCAAGCGCGTGGGGACGCGGACCGACCACGCTCATCGAGCCGAGCAACACGTTGATGAGCTGCGGCAGTTCATCGATGCTGGTCCGGCGAAGAAACCGGCCGACGCGAGTTACGCGGTCGTCGTCGCGGCTGGCCGAGCGATTGCCGTTCAGGTCCATCCGATCGATCCGCATGCTGCGGAACTTGTAGATGTCGAACAGCGTGTTGCCCTGGCCCACGCGCGGCTGCTTGAAGAAGACCGGTCCGCGGCTGTCGAGCTTGATCGCCAGCGCGACCAGCAGGAACACGGGGGTCAGCAGGAATACCGCCGGAACGGTAAGAGCGAGGTCGAGGCCACGCTTCAGGGCGCGCTGGCGCAGATTCAGCGGGCCAGCGGAGACCACGAGGGTGGTGCGGCCGCCCAGCTCGGCGATGCCGACCGGTGCGAGGTCGTCATAGTCCCGGGTCAGGATCTCGCCTTGGATGTCGCTGCCCTTGAGCATCTGCGCCCAGCGCACGGCGGCCCCGCGCGAGCAGGAGATCACGATCCGGTCGGCGCCGCGCAGCAGTTCGCTGAAGCGAATCAGCATGGCCGCGTCGCGCGGGTCAGGCGACAAGTTCATTTCCGCCGCATTGAGCGCAGTGACACCCGGCGGCACGGCCATGTGCGGCCCGTCGATCAGCAGGATGTCGTTGGTGAAGGTGTTCTCCTGCTGGCGGCGGATGGCGTCGCCGGCGAACTGGCGCACGACCACTAGCAGGAAGAAGCCAAAGGCAAAGGACGAGCCGGTCATCAGCCGCGAGAGCTGCTGCTCGACCTTGAGGAAGTAAGACAGCAGGAACAGCAATGCGAACGCCAGCATCAGCGAGCCGGTGGCGCGGGCAGTGCCGCGCATCGGATTGCGCAACACGTCGAGCGAATAAGCGCCCATGGCAATCGCGCCGAGCGTGTAGAGCGCCAGGATGGAAGCCGACACGCCGAGCCAGCCGTCCGGCATCACCTGGCCGAAGCGGAGCAGGGCGCCGCTCAGAACAGCGGCCGCCACGCACACCAGGTCGAGGGCGAGCAGGGCGACGTAGAGCTTGATCCGCAACGGACGCTTGGGGGCCAGCGGCGCGACGCCGGGATCCTCCAATCGGGTCCAGGGATTATGCTCTAAATTCATGCCACCACCGCTTCACGCAACGACTGGCGCAGCGGGTGCGGCACCGTCTTGAGTGGCTTACAACACCTCTGCGGCCCCTTGGTTGCCATGTTGGTAAACTTTAGCTTTACCAGTTCGCAGGCGCAACAAAAAGTGTGGCTTTCAAGCCATGGTCGCGAGCACCGCAACCCAGAACAGGAGCCCGCCGATCAGACAGAGCGCCAGGCTGTGCATGAATGCCGTCGACACCTGATCCGGAGCGACGACGAAATTCTCGTGCCTCAATAGACCCTCCCCCGAACCAGCCAGGCATCCCGTTGCCCCCGGGAAGCTCGATTGGTCCGCTTCAGGAAGGCTACGTCGAAAGCTCTGGGCCTGCAAGGTTAATGACCCGTTAAAGGGCAGGTGGAGAGCGCTGCGGAACCGGCGGCTTCATCATGGGTTGCGCAGCCTTGATCGAAATCGTTGCGATCTCCTAACGAAACGAGGCTTTGTGCGGGTACTTATCGCGGGGAACATGGGCTATGTCGGGCCAGCAGTCGTCAAGCATTTGAGAACAGCGCATCCGGACTGGGAGCTTCACGGTTTCGATAGCGGACTATTCGCGCACTGCCTGCTGGACGAGGTACCGGTGCCCGAGCGGCTGCTCGACGACCAGCATTTCGGCGATGTCCGGCAGGTGCCTGAGGGCTTCCTCGACGGCTTCGACGCCGTGGTGCAACTGGCGGCCGTGTCGAACGACCCGATGGGGCACCAGTTCGAACGCGCCACCGCGTCCATCAACCGGGAGTCCTCGGCCGATCTCGCCTCTGCGGCAGCCAGGGCGGGCGTGCGCAACTTTGTTTTTGCGTCGAGCTGCAGCGTTTACGGCATCGCGCAGGGGCCGGCCCGGACCGAGCAGGACCAGGTGGCGCCCGAAACGGCCTATGCGGTGTCAAAGGTCGGCGCGGAAGAAGACCTGAAAGCGCTCGACACCGAGATGACGATCACCGCCCTGCGCTTCGCCACGGCCTGCGGTGCCTCGCCGCGGCTGCGGCTGGACCTGGTGCTGAACGACTTCGTCGCCGCGGCGCTCCGGGACAAGAAGATCGTGGTGTTGAGCGACGGGACGCCGTGGCGGCCACTGATCGACGTTGCCGACATGGCGCGGGCGATCGATTGGGCGATTACCCGCACGGCGGACCAGGGCGGGCGGATGCTGGTGGTGAACACCGGCGCCAACGACCAGAATTATCAAGTGCGTGAGCTGGCCGAGGCAGTGGCCGCGGCCGTGCCGGGCACAGAGGTGTCGATCAACGCCGACGCGCCGGTCGACAGCCGGTCGTACAAGGTCGACTTCAGCCTCTTCGAGCGGCTGGCGCCCGAGCATGTGCCGCAGGTCAAGCTGAAGCAGTCTATCAGCCAATTAGTCGACGCGCTGCAGACCTCCGAGGTTCCGCGGCAGTGGTCCAGCCCGCAGCGGCTGATCCGGTTGAAGGTGCTGCAGGGCCACATGGACCAGGGAAGGATCGACCAGGACCTGCGGTGGACCGCATGAGCGTGCTGAACCCGGCACCCAAGGTGGCAATCCTGGCTGGCGGCTTCGGCACGCGGTTGAGCGAGGAAACTGCGATCCGGCCCAAGCCGATGGTGGAAATCGGCGGCATGCCGATCCTGTGGCACATCATGAAGCTCTATGCCCATTACGGGTGCAAGGAATTCGTGGTGATCGGCGGCTACAAGGTCGAGTACATCCGCGATTACTTCCTGAACTTTCGTGCGCGGAACAGCGACTTCACCATCGACCTGTGCTCGGGCGGGCTGCAGTTCCACTCGCCAACGCGAGAGGATTGGAAGGTGACGGTGCTGGACACCGGCAACGACACCATGACCGGCGGGCGGATCAAGCGCGCGCGGCCTTACCTGGAAGACGGAACCTTCTTCCTGACTTATGGCGACGGCGTCAGCAACGTGGCGATGGACCGGCTGCTCACGGAGCACCGGGAGAATGGCGACTGGTGCACTCTGACAGCGGTGGTGCAGCCTGGCCGCTACGGGTCGCTGCACCTGGACGATGCCGGGCGGCGGGTCGAGGGCTTTCGCGAAAAGGGGCGCACGGACGGCGGCCTGATCAATGGCGGTTTCTTCGCCTGCGAGCCGGAAATCTTCGACCTGATCGACGGTGACGACACAGTCTGGGAAGACGTGCCGATGGAGCGGCTGATCGAGCGCGGCAAGCTCGGCAGCTACCGCCACGAAGGCTATTGGCAGAGCATGGACTCGCTTCGCGACAAGCAGGTGCTCGAAGGCATCTGGGCCGACTCGCCGCCATGGAAGGTGTGGGCATGATCCTGGTCGACAACGCGCTGGAGCGGCGCCGGGCGGAAGGAAGGCCGATCCGCGTCGGCATGATCGGCGCCGGCTTCCAGGGATCGGGCATCGCCCGGCAAATCCTGAACTCGACGCCCGGCATGCAGCTGTGCGCCATCGCCAACCGGACGCTCGACAAGGCCAGCGCCTGCTTCCTGCAGGCCGGGGTGCAGGCCAAGGCGGTGCACGACCGCGACGCGTTCGCGGCCGCGATGCGGGCAGGCGAGGCGGTGGTCACCGAGGACCAGTTGCTGGTGGCGGAAAGCCCCGACCTCGACGCGCTCATCGAGGTGACCGGCAGCATCGAGCCGGCGGCGCAAGCTATCCTGGCGGCGATCCGCAGCGGCAAGCATGTCGTCCACATGAATGCCGAGGTGGACGGCACGGTCGGCCCGATCCTCAAGAAATATGCCGACGAGGCCGGCGTCATCTACAGCTTCTCCGACGGCGACCAGCCGGGCGTGCAGCAGAACCTGCTGCGCTTCGTCCGTGGCATCGGGGTCAAGCCGGTACTGGCGGGCAATATCAAGGGCCTGCACGATCCCTATCGCAACCCGCAGACCCAGCAGGCTTTCGCCGCCAAGTGGGGGCAGAACGCGGCGATGGTTGCGTCCTTCGCGGACGGGACCAAGATCTCGTTCGAACAGGCGATCGTCGCCAACGGTAACGGCTTCCGCGTGGCACGGCGCGGCATGCTTGGGCCGGATTTTTCGGGCGGTGACCCGACAGCGCCGTTGACCCCGATCGAGGAGTGCTTGCCGAAGTTCGAGGATGTTCTGAACCAGGGCGGACCGGGGCTGGTCGACTATGTGGTCGGCGCTCGGCCCGGACCGGGCGTGTTCGTTATCGGCATCACCGACGACGAGCGGCAGCGGCACTATCTCAACCTCTACAAGATGGGGCCGGGACCCTATCACGTGTTCACCACGCCTTATCACCTGTGCCATTTCGAGGTGCCGACTTCGGTGGCGCGGGCGGTGCTGTTCCACGATGCGGTGCTGGCGCCGTCGGGCGGCCCGAGCGTAGGCGTGATCGCGGTTGCCAAGGTCGACCTGGAGCCGGGGACAATGATCGAGGAATTCGGCGGCTTCCAGGCCTATGGCGTGGCCGAGAACATGGATGCGATCCGCGACGAGCGGCTGCTGCCAATTGGGCTGGCGATCGGCTGCACCGTCGTCCGGCCGGTCGCCAAGGATCAGCCGCTGACTTTCGCCGACGTATCGTTCCCGGAAGGCCGCCTGGTCGACCGGCTCTATGCCGAGCAGGAAGCGGCGTTCGGCGGCACGACCGTTGCCCTTGCCCCTGAGGAGTTCGCCGCTTGATCTTTCACCAGACGACGCTGACCGACGCCCTGCTCGTCGAGCCGGAGATCCGCGGCGACGAGCGCGGCTCGTTCGCCCGCACCATGTGCAAGTCCGAGTTCGAGCAGCACGGCATTCGCGGCGAGTTCGTCCAGCAGAACACGTCGGTGTCGGCGCACAAGGGCACGCTGCGCGGCCTGCACTTCCAGCTGGAACCGCACACCGAAGGCAAGTTCGTCCGCTGCATCCGCGGCGCCATCCTCGACGTGATCGTCGACATCCGGCAGGGCTCGCCGACCTTCATGAGGCATGAAGGATTCGAGCTCAGCGCGGAGAACCACCGGATGCTGTGGGTGCCGCCTGGTTTCGCACACTCCTTCCAGACGCTGGCCGACGACACGGAGGTGACCTACCTGGTCACGGCCGCCTACGCGCCGGATGCCGAGCGGGGCTTGCGCTACAGCGATCCGCTGGTCGGGGTGGAGTGGCCGCTGCCAGTCACCACCATCTCCGACAAGGATGCGAACTGGCCGCTGCTGGATGGCGAGCCGACGTTCTTCCGTTACGCCGGCTGAAGGTCGCCGCAGCGTTCCAGCCGCGCCGCCACCTCGTCCCCCAGCGCGAGGGAGGCGGTCAGGCCGGGAGACTCGATCCCGAACAGGTTGACCAGGCCAGCGAGGCCGTGGTCGTCCGGCGCCTGGACGATGAAGTCGGTGGCAATCGCGCCGTCAGCGGTGCGGACCTTGGGGCGGACGCCGGCATAGTCTGCGTGGAGCGCGTCAGGCTCGATGGCCGGCCAGATCTTGCGCGCGGCCTCCAGGAACTCGGCGTGGAGGTGCGGGGCGATGGTGTAGTCGACGTCGTCGATCCACTCGACGTTGGGGCCGAAGCGGGCGCGGCCCGCGAGGTCGAGGGTCAGGTGGGTGCCGAGGCCACCTTTCACCGGCACCGGATAGATGAGGTGGGTGAACGGCACGGGCCGACCGTAGGAGAAATAGCAGCCGCGCGCATAGACCGGCCCCGGGACGAGCGCAGGCGGGAGGCCGTCGATCAGTGCGGCGGTTTGGGTGGCGTGCAGGCCGGCGGCGTTGACCAGCAGGCGCGCGCCCAGGACCGGCTCGTCCTCGCCAGCGATCCATAGCTGCCAGCGGCCGTCGACCCGCTCGGCGCGGGTCAGCCGTGTGTGGCAGACGACCGCGCCGCCGAGATCGTTGAGCTCGCCTTCCAGGGCCAGCATGTAGGCGTGAGAGTCGATAATGCCGGTGCGCGGCGAGAAAAGCGCGGCGGCGACGCCAAGCTCCGGCTCGATCCGACGGGCCTGCGCGGCGTCAAGCCGATCGAGGCTACCGGCGCCGGCCGAGTCGGCGCGAGCGGCGATGACGTCGAGCTCGGCAGTTTCTGCCTCGCTCGCGGCGAAGATCAGCTTGCCAACGCGCCGATGCGGAACCGAGCGTTCGGCGCAATAAGCATAAAGCCGGTCGCGCCCGTCGACGCACAACCGCGCCTTGAGCGAGCCGGGCGGGTAGTAGATGCCGGCATGAATGACCTCGCTATTGCGGCTGCTGGTCTCGCTGCCGGTCCGCTCGGCGCGCTCCAGCACCATGACCTGCAGGCCGCGGCGGGCGAGGGCGACTGCGCAAGCCAGACCGACCACGCCGCCGCCGATGACGGCTACGTCGATATCGCTCACGGGCAGGTCAACTCCGCCAATCGGCGCATGGCTTCGAAGCGCTCGTGCAGCGCCGGGGTGTGCGGCAAACCAAGCTCGTCGAGGATTGCAGCCCAGCGATGGCTCCAGTCGTGCCGGCGGAGGCATTCGGCGACATTGCGGCGGCTTGCGGTGGCGAGCCGTTCAGGCTGGCGGTCCAGATCCGCAAGCAGTGCGCGGATATCACCATCCGGGTCCAGATGGATGAGCGCATCTTCCCAATCGAACGCCGCATCATACTCTTCGCAGCGGGGCGCCGTGCCGAGCAGGATCGCGCCGCCCGCCGCACCTTCGAAATAGCGGGTGGAGAGCGCCTGCTCGCCCTTGAAGCGGCCCTTACCGCCGCCGCCGATGTCGCCGGGATTGAAGGCGGTGAAGTAGCGGCTGCGCTTCATGAAATTGGAGATGAGCATGCGATGCTCGTCCCAGTCCACCACGCTGCCACCCCTGAGGCTGTCATAGACATAGTGGAAATCGCCGCCCTCCCGCTCCAGCTGCATCAGCTGCTCGTGGATCGATTGAGAGCGCCGACCGAAGCTGTAGACGTCGATGGAGCGTGTCGGGCAACCTGGCTGGGGGGCGGCGAGGCGGCAGTCGACCGCAGGAGCAAGTGGAACCAGCGGCGCGCGCGTGTACCGCCGCAGCTCCGGGATGCTCTGGGCGTTGAGGACGAAGACGCGGTCGAAGTCATCCAACATCTTCAGGTTGGCCTTCACCTCCTGCAAGGAGGAGGACCAGGTCTCGAGGATGTAGCAAACCGCCAGCTTCGACCGCTTGCGCCAGCCGTGCATGCGCTTCAGCGCCGACAGCTCGTGTGGGAATTGGCAGACGAAGAAGAACAGGTCGTAGTTCTGCTCGATGCGGGTCGGCTCCATGATCGACAGGCCCGCGCTGCCGGCAGCAATCCGGGCCTGCGACCACAGTCGGTAAAAGGTTTCATGCAGGAGGTAGCCGACCGACGGGCGGACGCCGTGCCCAACCAGGTAGGGCAGGCCTGGTGGAGCAAGCAGGTCCGCTTGCTCGACGCCGGCGACCACGCTGAGAAATGCGTGGGACTGGCCGTTGAACGGCTCGCGCCAGACATTGCAATTCGAGGCCAGCAGAACCGACCGGTTCACGCACTTACCTCGGCTGGTCGGATAAACGGCGGCCCTTCCATCATCGCCGCATCAGGCACAGCTGAACGCAAAAGAGAAGCCCCCCAGAGGACACGACCTGTCCGATTTAACGCGATGATAAGCCCCTGTGCACTACGCTCAGTTCACGCCATCGTTCCTCCGCTCGTCGCTAACGCGATAAAGTTCGGCGCTAACGGATCTTAATGTCGCCCAGTGTAGGAGACTATTAGGATTTGCCCACGGATAAAGCGCTTCTCGGATTCTCAAAGTTCCCGGGGGGGAGCCACAATGATCGGCATTAACATCTCTGGCGCGGAGTTTGGTGGTACTGGGGGAACCCACAACTACCAATATCATTATCCTACACTTTCTGAACTGCAATTTTACAAAGACCATGGTGTCGACTTGGTTCGACTACCGTTTGTCTGGGAACGCATGCAGGGAAGCCTGGGTGGGGCCTTGAACCCGACGGAATTGAACCTGCTGAAGGGCGTCCTTGCCAATGCCGCATCGCTGGGCATGGATGTCATCATCGACCTGCACAATTATGGCCGCTACAACGGCGTCGCGATCGGTGCCACGGGCGGCCCAACCCCCGCGCAGTTCGCGGATTTCTGGGCCAAGCTGGCAACAGAAGTGAAGGGCTATACCTCGCTGGTCGGCTACGACCTGATGAACGAGCCACACGACATGCCTTACGCCGACGCCTGGAAGAACGCGGCGCAGGCGGCGGTAAATGCGATCCGCCTGGTCGATACCGACAACAAGATCTTCGTCGAAGGCAACAATTGGGCGACGGCGGCCAGTTGGCAGCAGGACAATGCCAACCTGATCATCAACGATCCGGCGGGCAAGCTCGTCTACGAAGCGCACCAGTACTTCGATCGATATAACCAGGGTTTCTATAGCGGGACTTACGACAGCGAGGGCGCATACCCGATGGTCGGCGTGGACCGGCTGAAGCCGTTCGTCGACTGGCTGGCGGCTAATAATCTGCAGGGCATGATCGGCGAGTTCGGCGTGCCCAGCAACGATGCGCGGTGGACAGCCGTGCTGAAGAACACGCTCGATTATATGGCCGCCAATCACCTGGACGGCACAGCCTGGGGCGGCGGTACCTGGTGGGGCACCGATTATCCCATGTACATGGGTGCGCCAGGGCGGACCGATTCAACCTATTTCGACACGCTGGAGACTTACTTCAGCCCGTATGTCGAGGGCACGACGACGACGACGACGACCACTACAACTCCGGCCTCGCCGCCTCCGCCTCCTCCTCCTCCTCCTCCTCCCCCTCCGCCGCCGACCACGACGACCCCGACCACCACCTCGAGCGAGAACCTGGTAATGGGCTCGAGCGCGAGCGAGCAGTTGAACGGCACTGGTGGCGTCGACCGGATGGATGGCCGCGAGGGTGACGACACGCTGATGGGCTCAGGCGGGAGCGACACGCTGATCGGCGGTGCCGGCGTGGACACGGCCAGCTACAGCTGGGCCGGGGCGGCGGTGAACGTCGACCTGACCCGCGCCACACAACTCTATTCGGATGCGCATGGTGACACGCTCATCAGCATCGAGAACGTGACGGGCGGCGGGTACAACGACACCCTGTTCGGCGATGCCGGGGCCAACGTGCTGAGCGGCGGCGGCGGCGACGATCTGCTGGCGGGTCGCGGCGGCGCCGACCGTCTCGACGGCGGGGCAGGCATCGATACCGCTACCTATGCGGAGAGCGGGGCGGGCGTGAACATCGACCTGACCCGCGCCAGCCAGACCGGCGGAGATGCCGAGGGCGACGTGCTGGTCAGTGTGGAGAACCTGACGGGCAGCCGATACGACGACGTCCTGCGCGGGTCGGCCGCAGCCAATATCCTGCGCGGCGGGGACGGCAACGACTCGCTAGACGGCGGCGCTGGTGCGGACGCCCTGTACGGCGACGCAGGCACCGACACGGTGACCTACGCCACCTCCGCTGCGGGGGTGGACGTAGACCTCACCCGCGCCAGCCAGCTTGGCGGCGACGCTGCGGGCGACACCTTGTTCGGCATCGAGAACATCATCGGCTCCAGCTACAACGACAGGCTGGTCGGCGATGCGCTGAGCAACTGGCTGACCGGCGGAAATGGCGACGACGTGCTCAACGGCGGCGGCGGTTCCGACTGGCTCGTCGGCGGCGGCGGCAAGGACCGCTTCGTATTCGACAGCGCGGCGAACGCCAACGGCGACAAGGTCACCGATTTCAACAAGAACCAGGACAAGCTGGACGTCAGCGGCATCGACGCCAACGTCAACGCGGCAGGCGACCAGGCCTTCACCTTCCTCGCTACCCGGGCCTTCACGGGCCACGCCGGCGAGTTGCGGAGCTACCAGGCCGACGGCAACACCTATGTCGCTGGCGACACCAACGGCGACGGCGTAGCCGACTTCCTGATCACGCTGTCAGGCAGCGTGACGCTCAGTTCCAATCACTTCATTCTGTGATCGGGCGTGCTGGCGGTGCCTTCGGGTCCGCCGGCACCCGGCGCGAAGTCCGGATTGTAGGCGATCCTGGCCGAGGTGGCGGCGCGGTCCAGCAAGGTCCGCATCCGTTGCTCGGCCAGGCTTCGTTGCATGAGGGCGCTGGCGATCGCGGGCTGCTGGTCCGCCGAAACTGGCGCTGGCTGCACGGCGATGATCGTGCCGAGGATCGTGCCGCCGGGGCGGTCCAGGAGGAAGCGAGTCTCCGCCGCTGGCTTCACCTCGCCCGATCCCACCGGCGTGGCCGGGTCAGCGCTGTCCCAGCTTTCCTGTGTTCGGGTAGCGGTAAGGCCCGCACCCTTGAGCAAATCCGCCATGCGGTCGGTCGACTCGGCAGCGGTCAGTTGCGCGCGGAGCCGGGCAGGCATGGCTTTGGACACGGCGAGCTGGTCGACGGCAACTGTTACCCGTCCGCCGAACGACAGCGGATGGGTGGCGATGAAGGTCTGGAGCTGTCCGGGAGTTATCGCAGTGCCTTGGGTTGGGGCGGTCAGCAGCTGCTGCGCGAGCAGAATCTCGCGGCCGCGGCGCTCCGCCAGCAGGAATTGCGGAGTTCGATCAATCTTCTGGGCCTGCGCTTCGCCGACCAGCAGCTTGCGCTCGACCAGCTCCTTCACCAGCGCATCGCGCATCGCCCGGTCAGTGTCGATGTCGAGCCCGCGGGCGCGCGCTTCCTCGTTGAGCTCGGCGACCGTGATCTCCGCGCCGTTCACCGTGGCGACGACTTGGCCCTTAGGCTGCTCGCCCTGGCAGGCGACGAGCGCCAGCGCACCGCCGATCGCCATCAGCCGCACAAAGCGCTGGCGCCCGCTCGCCCCGCGCGTCCATAAGGCGGGCCGGCAGCTTGGCGAGCGGAGTGAATGGAGACCCCTTTCGACTGGATCACCGTGGGATTGTTCGCCGCGTTGGTGACCCACTTTCTCGCCCATTCGGCCCGGGACGACGGAGAGGACATTCACTTCGTCCATTACCTGGTGCCGTCGGCAGGCTGCGCGCTGGCGAACTGGCTCGGCAACCATGAGTGGACGGTCGCGGCAGTTGCCGTGCTGCTTGCCGGAGCCGGCTATGCCTGGCGTTTCCTGGTGCGGCCCGGCCTTCGCCCCCCAACCCACTAGGCAGCCCCGACGAGTAGCTGGCGGAGGTTTGGCCCGCTCGCGGCGAGCAGGGCGGCGGCAAAGCGGCGCAGCGCCGCCAGACCCGCGTCCTGGTCTTCGGTGATCGCCGAGAACCGCACCAGCGCGCCATCCGGAGCCCCGTGAGCAATGGTCTGGCGGAGGACGGACCAGCGCTGGGCCAGGCTGCGGGTCGGGAAATCGGCGCCAACTCGGCTCCAGTAAACGATCTGCTCCGTTCTTCCCGGCGCGGTTCCGGTCAGCGTTCGGGCGGGGATCGGGGGTGCGCCGGGAAGGCGCAGCAGGACGTCGGGATGGTCAATCATGCGGAAGCCCGCGGCCGGATAGCAAAGCTCCGGGCGGTGGAGCTGGGTGCTGCCGCTCTGCGCGCCTCCATAGGCGATCAGCAGCATGACTGGCAGATCGGTGTCGCTGACGTAGTGGCGGGCGACCACCTGGTCGTAGACCGGGTCGCCGGCACCTTCCCCTTCGGGGATGAGCAAGGTGTTGCTGGGCGAGAAGCGCCACTCCGCAAACCTCTGCGGCACGTCCTCGGCACGCAGGGTGCCGGCCGGACCGGAGGCGCCGACCGCGCGGGCCAGGGCCCCCGAAGCGAGCGCGGAGGCGAGCAGGGCGCCTCCAACCAGGAACTCGCGGCGGCTGGCGGAAGGCGCTCGGACGGAAGCAGTCGCGTCGTTCATTGCGGCTGCCGGTGCCAGCGATCAAGAATCGTGTCGACCAGCAGCATGCCGAGCATCGCCATGACAAAGGTGAACATGCCCGCCATGTCGTGCGCGAAGCTCTGCGCCACGCCGTCGCCGACGTGGTAGGTCAGAAGCACGAGGATGATTACGCGCAGCAGGTTGGCAAGGACTGCGATCGGCACGATGGACAGCAGCAGCGCGATCACGTGGGTCCGCGAGGGCGGCCGGGTCAGGTAAACGTAAATCATCCCCATCGCGAGCAGGGTCAGCAGCGAACCCAGGCCGGCGCAGGCCTGCTGCACGAGCAGCTCATATTGCGCCACCTGGATCAGCACGCCGGAGCCCGCGACAGGATAGCCGGCCGCGTGAAGCACGGCGACTGCCACCTGCGAGATCATGATCTTGAGCGGCTGGGTCAGACCGATGACTACCAGGTCGGGCGGTTTGATCAGGAAGGCGAGATAAGCGATCGGCACCCAGCGGTTTCGGATCGCCTGCGGCCCCCAGTAGAACAGGCCGAGCAGCAGCAGCGTCGCGAACACCGCCGCCGCCTCCAGGCCGAGCAGGCGAAAGGTGCGGGCATAGAGGATGAGCAGCAGCAGCGGAGCGCCTAATGCCAGCCAGCCGGTGGCGATTGAGCCCGGCCGAAACCGGGGACTGCCACCGCGGAACAGCAGCCAAAGGCCGGACACCAGGATGATCGGACCATGCGCTCCGTCGCTGGTGCTCCAATGGTAGCGAGCGAGGCTCCACAGGGTCGGCAGGACCAGGGCGACGGCGCCCGCGGCGACAACGAGCTCGGCGGCAGACCAGGAGCGCAGGTCTGAGAATACCGGTGGACGGGCCGCGCCGTCCGCGGCGAGGTCAGCCACTGGTGAGAAGGGTCGGATTGTCGCCGGTGGCATCCTTCACGATCAGCACCTCGTCGCCCACGCCGACCGTTTCGAACAGGTGGCGACCGAAGTCCAGTGGCACGCCCAGGCAGCCGTGCGTTCCGGCGCCCTCCCGCACGTCGCTGGCGTGGATGGCGACGCCGTCACCGGTCAGCTGCAGGGTGTAGGGCATGGGAGCGTCGTACAGGCTGGACCAATGGTCCTCCATCTTCGCGAGCACCTTGAAGCGGCCAAGCGGCGTTGGCTTGTGATCGACGCCATAGAGGGTAACGGCGGTGCCGATCTCGTTCATGCCGCGGAACACCGACATGGTCTGCGCCTTGAGGTTGACCAGGATCCAGGTGCGACCGGGGGCTACGCCCTGCTCGTTCCACTTGTATTCGCCGTAGGTCAGCGGTTCCGAGATATTGAGGATGCTGGCGATCGGCTGGGTGCTGCCGGTCGCCGCCTCGACCAGCGGGAGCTTGGTCGGGCGGAAGCTGATCCGGTCGGGCGAGTAGCTGACCGACGGAGTGGGCATGCTGTCGGCCGCAGCCTGGTCACGACAGCCGCCGAGGCTGACGCCCGAAAGCATGGCGCAGCCCAGCAGGCACAGCCGAGTGGGACGCATCCGTCCTCTGGTAGTGCGGAGCCGGTCTTCAGGCGCGGGGCGCAACAACCACCGCACCGCTCGGCCGGGCACCACCGGCACGCTCCAGCCGCCTGCGGCGACGCATGGCGAAACCGAGAATGCCGAAGCCGCTGATCATCATCAGCCAGGTGGCGGGCTCCGGAACGGCCGGGGCGATCTCGAGCGTCGTAACGCCGCCGCCGCCATTGCCGCCGTTGAAGACGGCCGGGATGAGTGGGATCGCTGCAAGGCCCAACAGCGGGCTGACGCCGCTAGCAGCGGCGGGTGCAACCGGGATCGCCAGCACGGGGGCGGCAGCGGCCACTGCAGGCGCGGGGATGGGGGCGGGTACGGCGGCGACCGGCGCCAGCACGGCTGGGATCGGCGCGGCGGACGCGACCTTGACCGGCGCCGGAGTGCGCTCGCTCAGCACTTCGGACCGCGGAACGGGCGGAGCGGCGAAAGCGGCCGGCTGCACGCGTGGCCCTTTGGTCGAGGTGACGGCGTTGGAGCGCATGCCGGGTGACCGGGCGCTCATCAGACTCGCGAGCTGCGGGTCGGCCGACTGGCCCTTACCGTTGGTCGGCACCGACGCTCCGACACCAACTCCGAGAGCGACCGCGCCAGCCGCGCCGATCGCCATGATCTTGGTCCGCCTGTTCAACTTCATACCGGCCTCGCACCCTGCAAAAACTACCCGGGGCATCGCCGCAAGGCGGCGCCAGGTCGATGCGCCCCTGAAACAGCATCGACCAATCGTAAACGTTGGGTTAAAGCTTTTGTTGCCAATCTTGAGATCGGTTGCAAGGCCAAAGCTCAATTCGTGTCATTTTGGCACCATAGCCGCCTTGCAGCGTTTTTACCGGACCGATGCCGCCAGCAGCGGCCGTAGGAGCAAGGATGGGCATGGCCACCAGAGCGCCGCTCCTCAACTATTACGAGGTCCTCGGCGTGCCGCGGACGGCCGGGCCGGGCGACATCGAAGCCGCCTATCGTGCCGGCGTGGTGCGCTTTCGCGACCAGCCGGGTGGCGGCGAGCAGACCCGGCGTATCAGCTTGGCCTATCGCGCGCTCAGCAACCCGGAACGGCGGCGCGAATATGACGCGTCGCTCGGCTACCCGCCACGGGAGGAGCCGGCCGCAGCCATGCCGCTGGACGAGGAGCCGCCCGTCAGCACGTCAGCTGAGGAGCCGCCTCCGGCAGTGCCCGCCGACGAGCCGCCTCCAGCAGCGCCCGCTTATGAGCGGATGGACAGGCGTGCCGAACGCGAGCCGGCCTTCCCCGTGCGCGACGACCCGGTCGCGCCTGACGACGATTATTATCCCGAGGACGAACCGGACGAGCGGCGCGGTCGAGGCGGGCTGATCGCCGTCTGGGCCGTGGCGCTGGGGTTGGTAGCGCTGCTGGCGCTCTACGCCAGCGGAATGATCGGCGGCCGGGAGCCGCAGGTGGCGACCCGCAATGGAGCTCCCGTTGCGACCGGCCCGCACGCTGGCACCGGAACCGGGCCGGCGGCCCCGGGTCAACTCGGCGCCGGCGCGCCGGTCGATGGAACGCAATTGGCGGACGCCGGCAGAAGCCCGACCGTCGACGGGGTCCAGTCGACCGTGCCCACGCCGGTCGGGCAGGCCGGGTCGGCTTCTGTTTCGGGTTACTACCCTGCCGCGCCCTCAGCCCAGAACGACGCCGCAGTCGGCGATGACGCTGCTTCGGCGGCTGGGGCTGACGAGCCGGCTGCTGCTGCCGAGGACGATGGTGATCGCGAAGAGGAGGTTGCGCCGCCGCCGCTGCCCACGCGCCAGAACCAACCCGAGCCGGTGGCGGCGCCGGTCGCACAAGCGCCCGCCCCCGCACCGGATCGCAGCGCCCAGGCGCGGCTGCTCGGTGGCGGGCTGGTCAACGCCGACAATGTTGGTGGCCGCTTCCAGGGCACGGTCGGGGTGAGGCTGGCGGTCGGGCCGAACGGCCGTGCGACTGGCTGCCAGGTGACCCGTTCGAGCGGCAACGGCGGGCTCGACGCGACCACCTGCCGGCTCCTCCAGCAGCGATTGCAGTTCAGCCCCGCGCGAGACCGGGATGGCAATCCGACAACTACCGTAGTCGAGTCGACCCACGTTTGGGGACGGCGTCCCCGCCGCTAGCCCTCAGGCGCGGCCGTAGCGGTCGTCGAAGCGGACGATGTCGTCCTCGCCGAGGTAGGAGCCGCATTGCACCTCGACCAGTTCCAACGGGACCTTGCCCGGGTTGGCCAGTCGGTGGTTGGTGCCGGCGGGAATGTAGGTCGACTGGTTCTCCTGAAGCAGCTGAACCTGGTCGCCGACCGTCACCTCAGCGGTGCCCGACACAACGATCCAGTGTTCGGAACGATGGTAGTGCATCTGCAGGGAGAGCTGCTCACCCGGGCCGACCACGATGTGCTTGATCTGGTAGCGGGCGCCGTGATCCTTGGTCTCGTAGCTGCCCCAGGGGCGCTCGACCCGCGAGGGCAGGGTGACGATCTCGCGCTCCTCGGCCTTGAGGCGATCAACCACGTCGCGGACTTCGGCGGCGCGCTCGATCGGCGCGACGAAGACGGCGTCGCGGACGGCAATCACCGCCATCCGGTCGAGTCCGACGGCGGCGATGGTGGCATTCCCTTCGGAGCGGATCAGGGAATCCCGTACGTCCACGGCGATCACGTCACCCGACACGGCATTGCCGCTGCCGTCCTTGTCGGCGAGCTGCCAGACGGCGCCCCACGACCCGACATCCGACCAGCCAAGATCGACCGGCACCACGAATGCACGGTCTGTTTTTTCCATGATGCCATAATCGAGGGAGACGTCCGGTGCGGCCTTGAACGAGTCCGGGTCGGGACGAAGGAAGAGGCCGTCCTGCTGCATGCCCCGGACCGCCGCCTCGACCGCGGCGAGCGTGTCCGGCAGGAGGGCGGCGAGTTCGTCGCGCAGGGCCGAGGCGCGGAACAGGAACATGCCGGAGTTCCAGAAATGACGGCCGTCGCGGACATATTCCTCGGCGGTGGCCTGGTCGGGCTTCTCGCGAAAGCGGCGGACGGGACGAACCGGGTCCTCGCCCGCGTCGACCTCGATATAGCCGAACTGGGTGTTGGGCTCGGTCGGCCGCTCGCCGAACGTGATTATCCCGCCGCCTTCCGCCGCCGGCAGCCCGGCACGGACCGCCGCCGCGAACGCGTCGACATCCTGGATCACATGATCGGATGGGAGCAGCAGGAGGATCTCGTCGTCGCCGCGCTCCAACGCCCACAGGGCGGCAAGCGCGGCGGCGGCAGCGGTGTTGCGACCGACCGGCTCGAGCAGGATCGCATCCGGCGCGATGCCCGTCTGCTCCAGCTGGCGCTTGAGGAAGAAGCGATGCTCCTCCCCGCCAATCACCAGCGGACTGCGGAAATCGGTTCCCGTCAGCCGGCCGGCCGTTTCCTGCAGCATGGTGCGGTTGCTGGAAGAGATTGGCAGCAACTGCTTGGGAAAGCTGGCTCGGGACAACGGCCACAGCCGGGTTCCGGACCCGCCGGACAGGATCACCGGGCGAACGCTGGTCACTTGGGCAAACTCCTTGGGCGCGCGGGCCACGTGGCCGGCGCGTGTAACGCAGGGCAGCCTGCCGTCAAACAAGCGCTGCCGGCATAAGCTCCCGTCACAAGATGAACGGAATGAACGATCCGACGGGGAAGGAGCTGACGTCGCGCAGGAAGCGACGGGTGGCGTTCTCACCTACGACGACGATGTCGTTGCCGTAGATCTGCGGGTCCGGCATCTGCCCGGCGCGGATCCGCTTCAGGCTGAACAGCGCCGCCATCTGCTGGTTGTTGACGCGCCGGAACACGACCACGTTGTCGAGGTTGGCCAGATCGCTCGACCCCTTGGCCGAGGCGATCGCCTGCTGGAGCGTCATCCGGCCGGTGACCGGGTAGACGCCGGGATCGCGCACGGCGCCGTCGACCGTGACCGTTTGGCCAACTGCCTTGGTGATGTTCACGGTGACCTGCGGATTGCGCAGGTAACGGCCGCGCAGCTTGTCGGCGATGGCCGTGCTGACCTCCGCCGGCGTGCGGCCCCCGGCGACGACCGAGCCGATCAGCGGCATGGACAGGTTACCAGCGGCGTCGACCTCGCCCTCCCGCTTCAGCTCGGGGGCGCCGAACACTTCCACCACGACCTGGTCGCGGGGGGCCATGCGATAGTTGGAGAAGTCGGTGGTGTCAGTAGTGACGGTCGGCGCGGGCAGTGCCTGCGATACCTGCACGGCGTTGCTTCCGCTGCCGAGCGAGGCTCCGCCCGCGCAGCCGGACAGCGCAAGCAGGGCGGCCAGGGGAAGGAGATGGGAGTGTCGCAGCATGAAAACCTCGCCGACGGAAAATCACGTTCAATTGGAAGCCCAAGCAACGTCCGGTAACAGACTGTGTTCCATATCCGAAATGATCTGTTCCACCTTGAGCCGGAAGGGGCGGTCGCCAAGAAATCGTTACGGTACACGCAACTCTTGCGGGCGGTGAGAGTAGAGGCGGGGGGGCATAGGAAAGGATCGGCGAATCGTCGGCATGAGCAGCCAGGACCGCCTGAACATCATTCACGTCATCCGGCAGTTCCATCCCGGCATCGGCGGAATGGAGAACTACCTGGAGCAGCTGGCGACCCGTCAAGCCGCCGAGGGGCACCACGTCCGGGTCGTGACGCTGAACCGGATCTTCGATGATCCCGCGCACCGAGTGCTGCCGGCACATGAGACGTGGCGCGGGGTCGAGATCGTGCGCGTGCCGTTCACCGGCTCGCGCCGCTATCCGGTGGCGCCGGGCGTGCTGAAGACGCTAGGCGGGGCCGACATCGTCCATGTCCATGGAGTCGACTTCTTCGTGGATTACTTGGCGGCGACGCGGGCGGTGCACCGCAAGCCCCTGGTGCTGACCACCCATGGCGGGTTCTTCCACACCAGCTTCGCCCGCGGGCTGAAGCAAGTTTACTTGGCGACCGTCACCCGAGCATCCCTGTCGCAGTTCGCGGCGGTGATCGCCTGCAGTGCGGAGGACGAGCGGCTGTTCAAAGATGTGGCCGGGCCGCGGCTAACACTGATCCCTAACCCGGTAGACATCGACAAGTTCGAAGGCCTGGCCGACTTCGCCAGTGACACGATCATCTATTTCGGCCGGCTCGCGCCCAACAAGGAAGTGCCGGCGCTGATCGATTGGTTCGCCGGACTCGCTAGGGAGGAGCCGGCAGCCCGGCTGATTGTGGCGGGCAAGCCGATGGGGGTCGACGCGGACGCATTGCGTGCCCACGCGGCCGAGCTTGGGCTTGGCGACCGCTTCGAGCTTCACGAAACGCCGTCGGACGATGAGATGAAGGCGCTGATCCGGCGAAGCGGCAGCTACGCTTGCGCATCCTCCTACGAAGGGTTCGGCCTGGCGGCGGTAGAGGCGGCGAGCGCGGGGCTCTTCCCAATCCTCAGCGACATTCCGCCGTTCGCCGACACACTCGACCGGCTTGGTTATGGCCTGCTGGTCGACTTTGGCGACGCAGGCAGCTGGTCGGCGAGCTATGCCGAATGGAGAACCGCGCACACTCGCTTCCGCAGCCATTTCAGCGCCGACATGGTGCGCGAAGCCGTGTCCTCGTTCGACTGGAGCACCGCCGTGCCGCGGTTCGAGGCGATCTACCGCGAGGTGCTGGGCGATACGAGCCGGCTGATCGGGGGCGTGCGGGTGGACGTGCTGGATCGCGACGCGGCCGTCCGGACGATCCTTGACGGGGTGGAGCGGCGGGCGGCCATGCCCATAACCTTCTGCAACGCCCATACGGTCAACCTGGCGCGGCGCGACGCCAAGTTCCGCGACCTGCTGCGCGGCTTCATGGTGCTCAACGACGGGGTGGGCCTAGACGTGGCCAGCCGGACCCTGTTCGGCGAGGCGTTCCCGGAAAACTTAAACGGGACGGACTTCACTCCGCACCTGCTGGGCGCCGCGGGGCGGCCGCTCTCGGTCTACCTGGTCGGCAGCAAGCCGGGCGTGGCGGAGGATGCCGCGCAGGTGATCGCCGCGCGCTACCCCCATGTGGCGGTGGTCGGTACCCGCGACGGCTTCTTTCGGGCAAACGAGGAGCACGCGTTGTTGGAGGACATCCGCCGGTCGGGCGCAGACCTTGTCCTCGCCGCCATGGGTCAGCCCGTGCAGGAAGCCTGGGCGAGCCGCGCCGCGGGGCAGCTGTCCCGGCCGGTGCTGTGCGTGGGCGCCTTACTCGATTTCCTGGCCGAACGGGTTCCCCGTGCGCCTGAAAGGGTTCGCCGCCTGCGGCTGGAATGGGCCTATCGTCTCGCGCAGGAGCCGCGTCGTCTCGCCAGCCGTTATCTGGTCGGGAACGCGACCTTCCTTGGAGGTGTTTTGAAGCAGAAGCTCATCGGTACGCGCATCTAGGCGTGTCAGTTTCCGTTCGGTTCCTTCATTGCCGTTGATCACTCGCGGACCGCCGAACAGACGTGGCGAGCCTTTCAGAAACCTACCGTGGAGCGTTGAAGCTAAGTGATGCCGTCGTGACCATCCCCTTGAATCAGGCTGCCGAATTTTATCGCGCGCTGGGCGAGCATCCCGCCGCGGATGCCGTGATCCTGGATTTCGACGAGACCCTCTGGCTGCGCAACTCCACGGAGGAGTTCCTGGCCAGCGTGCGGCCGCGCTGGCTGGCGGCAATGGTGCTCCAGGTGCTGGGCTTCATCAAACCGTGGCGCCTGCTGCGCTCGGGCGAGCACTATCGCGACTGGATGCGGGTGGTGGCGGTGCTGATCGTCGCTCCGTGGTCGCTGTGGCGGTGGCGGCGAGAGGCGGCCAGGCTCGGCCCCCGTTACCTCAACCGCTCGCTGCTGGAAGCGGTTCGGCGGCAGCATCGCAAGAGCGTGGGCGTGATCACCTTTGGCTTTCGTGAGATCGTCCGTCCCTTGATGGATGCGATTGACCGCGACCTGCCGCTGACTGAAAGCTGCTCGCTGCGTCACGGCGCGCGCCTGCGCATCCGCGGCAAGGCAGCGGGGCTGCGGGAGGACATCGGTGCGGAGCGACTGCGCCGGGCACTGGTGGTCACTGACAGCGCGGTCGACCGGGACCTGCTGGAAGCAAGCGACAAGGGCTTTTTGGTCCAGTGGCCGGACGCGCATTATAAGCAGGCCGGGCTGCGCCCGCTGATGCCGTTCGTCTACCTGCAGAAGGTCAAGCGTCCGGACGAGAACTACTTGCGCAATGCCATCCTCGGCCACGACCTGCCGGTGCTGCTGCTCTCCTATGCCGTGATCAGCAGCAAGCCCCTCGTCGCGGCGGGCGCGGTCCTGTTGTACGTGCTCAGCTTCTTTACCGCCTACGAGACCGGCTATTACGAGAACGATCGGCTCGGTCTGCTGCTCGAGAGCAAGCCCAAGGTATCGCCGAACTACCATTCGCTGGGACGGTATTTCAGCCCGCGGTTCGCCTGGTCCGCGGCCATCGTGTTGGCCGGGCTATCGAGCCTGCTGGCTTTTGAATCGCACAGCTGGATCCCGGACGCGATCGGCGATCAGGGCGTGATCGGCTTCCTGGCCGTGTGGGCGGTTTTCGTGCTGTTCCTGGTCGTCATGCGGCTGCTGTTCCGCTGGCAGAACGTCATCCATCCGCAGGGTCGGATCGTGCCCATGCTTGGGCTGCAGGTCGGGCGGGTGCTGGGCTATGCGGCCATCCTGCCGACCACGGTGATCGGCGCGCTGTTCTGCGTCGCGCACGGCGTGTCGCGATGGATCCCGTACCTGGTCTACCGCTTCGGCGGGTCCCGCAAGGAAGTACCGAATCACGTCAACTGTTTCATGCTGCTGGTGCTGTTCGCAGGTGCGGCCGCCATCGGTGGGGACTGGCGCGACCTCCTGACCTGGCAGTCGGGCCTGATCTTCGCCTACACCGGCGCCCGCGCGGCCAAGGAAATGCTCGGCTTCGGCTCGCGCCTGCTGCCATTGAAGGTTCGCCCGCCGGAGTCGGTGAGCGAGCCGGGCCGAACCGCGACCAGCGCGCCAGCCGACAATGTCGACGCGTGAGCCGAAGGCGCGAGCCGCGGAGCATACCGCGCTGCGGCGCGGCTGATGGCGGCTAACCCATACTATTCGGGACCGCCAAGCGACCATTTCGACGGCACCCGTTTCTTCAATCCGGACCAGCCGACCACCGATCGCGGGCTGCTGCAGGTCTTACGCTGGAAGGTGACGGAGCGGGCAGCCGATTGGCCCGAGTCCGTGTCCGTCGTCCCGGCCCGTCCCGCGGCGCGGGTGGACCGGCTGACGGTCACGATGGTCGGCCATGCGACCCTGCTGATCCAGGCGCCCGGCGTCAACCTGCTGACCGACCCGGTCTGGTCCGAGCGAGCGAGCCCTCTGACGATCGCGGGGCCGAAGCGGGTAACGGCACCGGGTGTCGCATTCGAGGACCTGCCTCCGATCGACGTGGTGCTGCTCAGCCACAACCATTATGATCACCTTGACACGGCGACGCTGCAGCGGCTGCAGGCGGTGCATGATCCATTGATCGTCATGCCGCTCGGCAATGACGCCATCGTTGGCAAGGCCGTGAACAAGGCGCGCATGGTGGTCGGCGATTGGGGCGACCGAATTGGCCTGGGCGGAGGCGGCGCGACCACCCTGACCCGCGCCAACCACTGGTCGGCGCGCGGCACCCGTGACCGGCGCATGGCCTTGTGGTGCGGGCATTGGATCAAGACGGCCGCGGGTTCCGTCTGGTTCGCGGGCGACACCGGCTATGGCAGCGGAACGATCTTTCCGGAGATCCGCGCGCGCCACGGCGCCCCGGATGTCGCGCTGGTCCCGATCGGCGCCTATGCACCGCGCTGGTTCATGGCCGCGCAGCACGCCGACCCGGGCGAGGCCGTGCGGATCATGCGGGACGTAGGCGCGGCCCGAGCGCTCGGCATCCACTGGGGCACGTTCCAACTGACGGACGAAGCCCGGGACGAGCCGGCCGAGCGGCTGCGGGCGGCGGTTGCGGAAGCGGGGATCGCCGCCGATCGCTTCGTGGCAGCCGAGCCTGGCGGCGTGTACCGCTTCTGACGGTCAGACCGCGCGGGCGTGGCGGCCGGCGCTTTCGTCCAGGTAGGCGTCGAAGGCGGCGGCGACGGCGCGGACCAGCGGCCGTCCGGCATCCGTCACCTCCAGCACCTCGCCGTGGCGGGCCACCAGACCGTCGGCGACCAGCTCGTCGAGCGCGCCAGATCGCGCGATGGAGCGCGGGTCGACTGCGAAGCTCCGGCAGACCTGGGGAAGGTCGACCCGGTAGTCGCACATGATCCGCTCGATGATCGAGCCGCGCAGGGTGTCGTCGGGGGTGATCGGGCATTGGCGGGCGGTCGGCAGGTGCCCCGCGGCGACCCGCTTTTGATAGTCGGGCACGGTCGCGGCGTTCTGGATATAGCCGCCGGGCGTGCGGCCGATCGCCGAAGCGCCGAGGCCGATCAGGGTGGAACAGGGGTCGGTCGTGTAGCCCTGGAAGTTGCGGTGCAGGCCGCCGTCCTGCGCTGCGCGGGCGAGCGGGTCAGCGGGACGGGCAAAATGGTCAAGGCCGATCGCCTGATAGCCGGCGGCGGTCAGCTCCTCGGCGATGGCGTCGGCCTGGGCGAGCCGCTCGGCCGAGCCCGGTAGGGCCTCGGTCGGGATCTTGCGCTGGTGCGCCTTGAAGCCGGGCACGTGGGCGTAGCCGAACACCGCCAGCCGGTCCGCGCCGAGGTCGACTGCCTGGCGGACCGTGTCGCGGCAGGAGGCCACCGTCTGGTGCGGCAGGCCGTAGATGAGGTCGAGGTTGATCGCCTCGACTCCGGCCGCGTGGAGGCCGTCCACCGCAGCCTTCGTCTCCGCAAAGCCCTGCACCCGGTTGATCGCCTGCTGCACGGCAGGATCGAAGCTCTGCACGCCAAGGCTGGCGCGGGTGAAGCCGCTGGCACCGAGTGCCGCAACCATGTCGGGTTCCAGCGTACGAGGGTCGATCTCGATGGCGACCTCCGCGTCTGGCCGGAACTCGAAGGCGGCGCGCAGGTCGGCCATTAGCGCCGTTATCTGCTCCGGTGCCATCAACGTGGGCGTGCCGCCGCCGAAGTGGAGATGCCCCAGCGGCATCCGCGCAGTCAGGGCCGCGGCGACCAGGGCGATCTCGGCCGCGAGGCTGTCGAGATAGCGGGCGACCGGTTCGCGCCGGCGGGTCACGCTGGTGTGGCACCCACAATACCAGCACATGGCTCGGCAGAAGGGAATGTGGACGTAGACGGACAACGGTTCGTCCCCCGGAACGGCGCTGAGCCAGGTGCGCGCGTCCGCATCGCTTGCGGCGGGCCGGAAGTGAGGCGCCGTCGGGTAGCTGGTGTAGCGGGGCAGTTGCCGCTGGCCATAACGCGCCAGGAGGTCGGGGCTGAGACTAGACATGGGCCGCTCATAGCCGCCGCCCGCAGACCGCTAATTGACCTCGGTCAATGCCGGGCGGAAAAGGCCGCGGCTGTGGGGTGCGAACAGCACCGTGTCGCAGCCCCGCTGCTCCGCCATCTCCTGCAGCGCCGCGCAGAGCCGTTCGCGGCCGGGCGCGCGGCCGCTCAGTTCGCACAGCACGAACGGATCGACCTTGAGGGCCAGTCCGTGGCGGTCGTGCGGCTCGACCCGCCAGGCGGCGATGCCGAGCAGCTGCCCGCCGGAGGTCGCCAGCGTCAGCACTCCGCTGCCCTCGCCCGCGGTGAGCCGCGCCGCCGCCGCCTGCCACTCGGGTAGCGAGAGGTGCGGCTGCGTCATTCGCAGCAGCGGCAGGGCGGCCGGCACCATGTCGAGCGTCAGGGGAAGGGTCTGCAGCTTGGTCATCGCTCTAAGCCCGACGCTACGGGCAACTGCGTATGTCGGCTTTGAGGTGGATCATTCATCAGCGATCCGTCGCATCGACACACGAAGAGGATTGCCGTCCATGGCCAGTGCCGCACCCCGCACCCTTGCCGATCTGCCGACCGGTCATCCGTGCGGTGGCTGCGACGCGCGCAGGGTGGCACTGTGCGGCGTGCTGGATTGCACGGACCTGACCACGTTGCGCTGCCTGGGCGGAACTCAGGCGCTCACGGGCGGGCACGCGCTGTTCCACGAAGGCGATCGGGCGAGCCAGGTCTACAACATCACCAATGGCGCGATTCGGCTGACCAAGCTGCTACCCGACGGCCGCCGGCAGGTTATGGGCTTCATGTTCCCCGGCGACTTTCTCGGTATCACCCTCGGTGACGAGCATGCCTTCACCGCCGAGGCGCTGGGTGACACGCTGCTGTGCCGCTTCCCACGCGCTCGCTTCGACGAGTTCGTCGAGGAGCATCCGGAGCTGGAACGCGAATTGTACCGCAAGGCGGCGCACGAGCTGGCCGCGGCTCAGGCGCAGATGCTGCTGCTTGGCCGCAAGTCGGCGGCGGAGCGACTGGCCAGCTTCTTCCTTGACCTAGCCGCGCGGCAGCAGCGGCTGACGGCCGCAACCTCGCGCTTCGTCGACCTGCCGATGTGCCGGGCCGACGTTGCCGATTATCTGGGGCTGACCAAGGAAACGGTTAGCCGGCTGCTGGCCCAGCTCAAGCAGCAGCGGCTTCTCCGACTTGAGACGTTGAACCAGGTCGAGCTGCTGGATCTGCCCGGCCTGACAACGCTGGCCGAAGGCGGCGCGGATATGCTGGCGGCCTGACGCAAAGCCGCGAGCTTCATTGAACCTTCCGCGATCCTCGCCGTTCTGCCCCTGAAACGACTAGCGGGGGACGGGATGGCCGACACTGATACCTTGAGCAGAACCATGCGCGCGGCCGTTCTGGCCGGACCAGGACAGATCCGCGTGGACGAGGTCGCGCTAAGCGAACCCGGGCCCGGCCAGGTGCGGGTCAAGCTGGAGGGCTGTGGCGTGTGCGCCTCGAACCTCGGGCCATGGAGCGGGCCGGAGTGGCTGACCTATCCGGGAGAGCCAGGCGGGATGGGCCACGAAGGCTGGGGCGTGATCGAGGCGGTCGGTGAGGGCGTCAGCGGGTTGGCGGTCGGCGACCGGGTGGCGGCGCTGAGCTACAATAGCTACGCCAGCCATGACATTGCTGACGCCGACAAGGTGGTCAGGTTGCCGGCCGAGCTGGCCGACCAGCCGTTTCCGGGCGAGCCCCTCGGCTGCGCGTTCAACATCTTTCATCGCGCCGACATTCGAGCCGGACAGACGGTCGCGATCGTCGGCATCGGCTTCCTGGGCGCGCTGCTGACCAGGCTGGCGACGGACGCGGGCGCGCGGGTGATTGCCATTTCCCGCCGCGACTATTCACTGGACGTCGCCAAGCAATTCGGCGCGGCCGAGGTCATCCCGATGACCGATCACCAGGCGATCATCGACCGTGTCAAGGAGCTGACCGGTGGCAAGTTCTGCGAGCGGGTAATCGAGGCGGTCGGCAAGCAGTGGCCGCTGGACCTGGCGGGCGAGCTCACCGCCGAGCGCGGCAAGCTGATCGTCGCGGGGTACCACCAAGACGGGCCGCGGACGGTCAACATGTGGCTATGGAACTGGCGCGGGATCGACGTGATCAACGCCCACGAGCGCGATCCTGCCGCTTATGTCGCGGGCATCCGCGAGGCGGTGGAAGCGGTCGCGGCGGGGCGGATCGATCCGTCGCCGCTCTACACGCATCGCTACCGGCTGGACGAGCTGGCGCAGGCGCTGGACGACACGCGCGACCGGCCGATGGGCTTCCTCAAGGCGATCGTGGTCCCATGAGCGAGCGGCCTCGCGTCGGCTTCCTGGGGGTGGGCTGGATCGGCCGGCACCGGATGGAAGCGATGGTGAACACGGGTGCGATCGAGGTCGCGGCGGTGGCGGATCCGGACGGCGACAGCCGGGCGGCGGCGCTGGAGCTTGCGCCCAATGCGGCCACGGTGGACTCGATCGAGGAGCTGTTGACCCAGGACCTGGACGGGCTGGTTATCGCCAGCCCCAGCGCGCTCCATGCCGAGCAGTCGATCCGGGCGCTGGAGGCAGGCGTGTCGGTGTTCTGCCAGAAGCCGCTTGGCCGGACAGCCGCCGAGGTAGGGCAAGTGGTGGAGGCGGCGTGCAAGGCCGACCGGCTGCTCGGCGTCGACCTCAGCTATCGCCAGACCGCGGGCATGCAGGCGATCCGGGAACTGGTGTGGCGCGGCGAGCTGGGCCGTGTGTTCGCGGCCGACCTGACGTTCCACAATGCCTACGGGCCCGACAAGAGCTGGTTCTACGATCCGGCGCAGTCCGGCGGCGGCTGCGTCATGGACCTTGGCGTGCATCTCGTCGACCTTGGGCTTTGGGCGCTCGGCTGGCCGGCGGTGAAGGACGTGCAGGCGCAGCTCATGCACGGTGGCGCGCCCCTGACCGACCCGAGCTGCAACTGCGAGGATTATGCGGTTGCGACGATCACCACCGAGGACGGCGCAGTGCTGCGCATCGCCTGCTCGTGGCGGCTGCGGGCCGACCGGGAAGCGGTGATCGCGGCCGACTTCTACGGCACGGACGGCGCGGCGGCGCTGCGCAATGTCGATGGCAGCTTCTACGCCATGGACTCGCTGCGCATGCACGGGACCTGGGCGGAGCCGCTCACCGACCGCGAGGACGACTGGGGTGGACGCGCCGCGGCCGACTGGGCCCGGCGGCTGGGCGCGGGCGAGCGGTTCGACCCCGAAAGCGCTCGGCTAGTGGACGTGGCCCGGGTGTTGGATCGCATCTACGGCCGCTAGCCGACGCTCCATCCGCTCGGCGGCAAGGAGGTTGCGACGCTGTTCGTCCGGCCAGTGGTCCAGGGTTGATGCGCTGAGCCGGTGCGCGCCGACCCGGAAGGCGGCGTGGGCGACCAAGGTGAAGGCAAGCAGGGCCGGGTTGCAGTCCAACGCGGCGGCGAGCCGATCGGCGTCGCTGGCGGAAAGATCCAGCTCAAGGATCGCTCCGGCAACATCCCAGGCGATATCCTGGCAGCCGATCAGGTCGTGCGCCTGGTGGTGGTCGACCGCGTCCGCCTTGCGCAGCTGGCCCGACGGAAGCCGCAGCCACTCATGCGCGGCCATGCGACCGTCGGTGCAGACCGGGTGCGGCGCGAGGCCAGTCAGGTCGGGCGACCAGTCGGCCAGCGCCGGCAAGTTGCGGTGGACCATGGTGACCAGGGTGGCGAGGCTGGCGCCGGGCTGCGGCGCGGCCAGCCCCCGGCGCCAGCGAAGATAGGCGATCAACTCGCCAACGCTTGGGCGGGTCGGACTGGCGTCCTCCCAACGGCTTACCAGCCACCCGCCGGTCAGTCCGGCGACCTCGCTGCCGAAGCCGGCGTCCTCCAGGCGGAGCGCCAGGTCCAGGCGGCGGTCGCCGATCCGGCCCAGTCCCGCGAACTTAACCAGCCACGCGCCGTCGTCGGCGTGCACCAGGAACTTGCGCCGCTCCCACATTGGATCGATCGCGGGCCAGTCGGCTTGGGCGGCAGACCAGAGTGGACGCCACCTGCCTGCGGAGAGGTCGGCGGTGCCGCGGATTGGACCGGTGAACCGGGCAACGTCGCTCCAACGCGGCTCGTCCAGCTGCACGACGGGGCGCTGCGCCGTGGTCCAACGGCGGCGGTGGCGCTTGCTTGCTTGTGTGCCGAGCGGGTTCGAGTGGCCTGGCAGAAAGGCGATTCGATCCGGCGCGACGCCGCGGTCCTCCAGCCACTCGGCCACCGCGCCGAAGCTGCTGCCCGACATGCCGGGACCTTCGTCAACGACGACGAAGTGCGGATCACCGTCAAGCAGCGCGGCGGCGAACTCGTCCGCCAAGCGCAGCTCGCGGGCGAAAGGATCGCCGGTCGGGCGGACGGTGAAGGGCGGGGGCGCGTTCAGCGCCGCCGCGGCCATGCACGCCAGTCCGGTGCCGATGCTGCGCAACCCGATGATCCTCGGTGGGGCAGTCAGGTGAAGCTGGCGGGCGGCGAGCGCATAAGCCTCGGGGCGCAGGGCATAGAAGGCATAGCCTTCGGGCAGTTTCACCGCGACCCGGTCAGGCAGGTCGTCCGATTGCTGCACGGGCGGCAGGGGCCGGGCAGGCTGACCTTCCCATGATCCGAGCAGGGCGCCCGCCAGGCGGGTCAGCTGTTGGAGCAGCAACAGCTCGGCTGGCCGCACCCGATCCTCGCCGGACGCCTCGAAGTCGGCGTCCGCGACGCCCTGCGTCACGCCGGCGAGATCAACAAAGGTGCGGGTCAGCCGATCGTGGGCAAGCTCGCCGGTGGCAAGGTCGGCCGCAATCTCGGCGAGCCGGGCGCGGGGATCGACCAGTTCCGCATGGTCCCCGTAGACCAGCACGCGCTTACTCGGCGGCGGCGAGCGCCGTCTGCTTGTCGGAGCCGGGAAAGCCGAACGCCGGCGCCTCGCGCAACTCTTGCGCGAAATAACGGGTAGTCGCTTCCAAGCCCTGCTGCAGCGAGACCTGCGGGTCCCAGCCGAGCAGCGACCGAGCCAGCTCAATATCGGGGCGGCGCCGTCGCGGATCGTCCTGCGGCAAGGGACGGGTGACGATCGGGCTGGCGGTTCCCGTCAGGGCGACAACACGCTCGATGAGGTCGCAGACCGTCAGCTCGAGCGGGTTGCCGAGGTTCACGGGCCCCGGCTGCGGACCATCGTAGGCGAGCAGCTTGAGAATGCCGTCAACCAGGTCGTCGACATAGCAGAAGCTGCGGGTCTGGCTGCCGTCGCCATAGACGGTGATCGGCTCGTTCGACAGCGCCTGGCAGATGACATTGCTGACCACGCGCCCGTCGTCCGGGTCCATGCGGGGACCGTAAGTGTTGAAGATGCGCACGACGCGGACATCGGCCCGGCCAAGACGATCGAAGTCGAACGCCAGCGTTTCGGCAGCCCGCTTGCCCTCGTCGTAACAGGCGCGCGGACCGGTGCAGCTCACCCAGCCGCGATAATCCTCACGTTGCGGGTGCACCTCCGGGTCGCCGTAGACCTCGCTAGTTGAGGTCAGCAGCAGCCGGGCGCCGTGCTGCTCCGCCACGCGCAGCAGGTTGCGGGTGCCGAGCACGTTGGTCAGCATCGTGTGCTCGGGGTCAGCTTGGTAGGCGGGCGGCGAGGCGGCGCAGGCGGCGTTGACGATGTGGCTGAACGGCTTGGCAGTCAGCTTCTTCGGCAACTCCCACGTGACGTCATGCTCGACGAAGGTCATTCGCCGGTTGGCGGTGAGATGCGCGAGGTTCCTGGCGCGGCCGGTCTGGAGATTGTCGACCACGACCACGTCGGCACCCAGCGCAAGCAACCGGTCGACCAGGTGCGAGCCGATGAAGCCCGCGCCGCCGGCGACCAGCACGCGGGTAAAGGGAGCAGCCGTTCGTCCGTCCGAGTTCATGCGACTTCCTCTACGCGCTTCTCGCCGCCAACCCGCGCCTCGGCGAGGTGCCGCTCCAGTTCCTCGGCCCGGTGCCGCGCGGTATGCGCGACCAGCACTCGTGCGCGCGCCGCTTGCCCGATCCCGGCAGCTTGGTCCACTCCGATCCCGTCCAGCGCCGCGATCACATCGGCCGTGGAACGCGCGAACAGGATCTCGCTGCCGGGCCGCAGCAGCGTGTCCAACCCATCCCAAACGTCCGAAATCACCGGTGTGGCGCAAGCGGCCGCTTCGAACAGCCGTACGGAGGGGGACCAGCCAGCGGCGATCATGTCGGCGCGGGTAACATTGAGGGCGAAGCGGCTGGCCGCGTAGAAGGCCGGGTGGTCGGCCGGCGGCACATGCTCAATGCGCTCGACGTTGGCCGGCCATTCGACGGACTTCGGATACTGCGGGCCGGCGACGCAGAAGCGGCGGTTGGGTAAGGCGCGGGCGACGGCGTTCAGAAAGCGCTCGACGGTGGGCTGGCGGTCGTCGCTGTAGGTGCCGAGATACGAAAGGTCCCAGCGCTGCTCGACTTCTAGCGGCCGGTACTTGTCGGCATCTACCGAGCAGTAGAGCGGCCGGGCCGCGGGCGAGCCGTAGAACTCTTCAATGAAGTTGAGCGTCGGGCCGCCGGTAAAGCTCAGGTAGACGTCGAAGCCTGGGATGACCTCGGGCGAGAGATACTCGAAGTCGCCGCGCTTCAGCTTGGAAAGAGTAACGGGGGTGTCGATGTCGTAGAAGGCGGTGGTGCCGTCGGCGGTGGCTTGGACGAACTTCGCTACGTCCACCCCCTGCGGCACGTAGGAGCCGACCATCACCGCGTCCGCTCCCGCGATCTCGGCCGTCCAACGATGGAGGTCGTCGAGGTCGCTATAGAACTCCAGCCGGCAATAGTTCGGATCGGCTAGGTCGCGCTGGTTGCGATACCAGGGGACGTCGCGTTCCAAGAACAGAATGTCGTGGCCGCGCTCCGCGTAAGCCTGGAGTAGCGCGCGGAACGTCGTGGCGTGCCCGTTACCCCAGGACGAAGACAGAGAGAGGCCGAGGACGACGAGCTTCATGCGGCCACCAGCTCTCGCTTGGCGGCGAGTTCGTCGCGCAGGATGCGGTCGGCCTCGACGCCGCGCCGCTCGTAGGTGTGCTCGGCCAGCACGCGGGCCAGGGCAGCCTGGCCGATGCTGCGGGCGCGCTCGGGGGTGAGCGCCTCGAGCAGGTCGGCGACGTCCTGCCCGTCGCGCGCAACCAGCACTTCGGAGTCGGGCTTGAGGAACAGCTCGATCCCCTCCCAGGCGTCGGTGATCAGGCAGGCGGCGGCGCCGGCGGCCTCGAACACGCGCGTGGCGGGGGAAAAGCCGATGTTGGCCATGCTGTCGCGGGCGACGTTGAGGACTGCCTGCGGCGTGCAGTTGAAGGCATTGTGGTCGGCGGTGCCGACATGGCCGATCGCCGACACGTTGCCGGGCATACCCTTGCCCTGCCAGCCGTTGCCGCCGAGCAGGAAGCGCTTGTCGGGCAAGCGCGCGGCGGCCCGGAGGAAGAACTCCTCCACCCGCGCCTCGCGGTCGGGCAAGCGGTTGGCGAGGAAGGCGAGGTCGCTGGCGAAGCGCGGCTCGGGCGCGACCGGGTGGTGGGTGGCGGGGTCGAGCGCGTTGTAGATGGGCACGCAGCGGCGGGCGCCGAAAGCCTCGTACTGGCGGATCACGGGCGGTCCGCCGCCGTAGGTCAAAACGAGGTCGAACTCGGGCAGGCGCCGGCGCAGCGGGTGGTCGGGCGCGCCCGCCAGCTCCTCCAGCGTGGCGGCAGCGTCCACGTCCCAATAGACCTTGAGCGCGTGAGGAGCGGAGCGGTCGATGACGCCTTCCAGCAGCTCGTCGTCATACACGCCGACGCCGCTGGCCTTTACGACGATATCGGCGGCGGCGGCCTCGGCGAGCACGCGTGCGCAGGCCTCGGGGCTGGCGTCATAGACCTGCACCTTGGCATACGCGGGTGGGTCGATGTCGCGGTGCTGCTGCCGCTCGAACGCGTCGGGTTCGTAGAAGGTGATGTCATGGCCGTGCCGAGCCAGCTGGCTCAGGACGCCGCGATAGTAAGTGGCGGCGCCGTTCCAATAGCTGCTGAGCAGGGAGGAGCCATAGAAGGCGAGTTTCATGCGTAGGCTCTTTCGGGGGCGAGTTGCGCGACAATGCCGAGCAATTGGTCGGCGCGGTGGGCGCAGCTGTGGCGGGCGCGGATGGTGGCAAGGCCATGGTCGGCGAGGCTGCGGCGGAGGGCCGGCTCGGCGGCGAGCGCCCGCAGGTGGCGGGTCATGGCCGCGCCGTCCTGGGCAACCAGAAAGTCTTCGCCGGGCGTGAAGAGCTGCTCGCTGTCGTCCCACGGCGCGCTGACGAGCGGGATGCCGCAAGCCAGCGCCTCGAACACGCGGATGGTCGGAATGCCGGGCAGGAGCGTGGTGTAGAAGCGGCGTGGCACGTGAACGGTGGCCAGGTGGCGGGCGAACACCTCGGGCGCCTTGGCGTTGGGCAGCCAGCCGCGGAAATCGACGCCGTAGCGGGCGAGGGTGGCCAGCGCTTCCGCGGGGTAGCGGACGCCATAGATGTCGAGCGGCAGGCCAGCGTCCTGTGCGGGGCGGAAGAGATACTCCTCCAGCTCGGCCGAGCGCTCGCCATCACCCCAATTGCCGATCCACACCAGGCCGTTGCGCTCCCCTTCCGCGGCCGGCGGGTGGAAGTGGCGGGTGTCGGCCGCCTCGTGAAAGGTCCACACCCGGTCCTGCCAGCCCCAGCGGCGGTAAACCTCGCTCAGCGTCTCGCCGAATGCGAGAACGCCGTCGTAGCCGCTGAGGTCGAATGCGCGGATTGCTTCGGGGTCGCTGACCGCCCGATGGTGGGTGTCGTGGAACAGCAGGGTAAAGGGCGCACCACGCTTGCGATGTTGGCCGATGGCGGCGACCAGCGCGGGCTCGTTCCATTCGTGGACGATGACGAGGTCGGCTCCGTCGGTGAGCTCGGCCGGATCGACGTCGGCGTCGTAGACGGTGGCGGTGAGGTCCGGATAGGCTTCGCGCCAGGCAGCCAGACCCGGGGAGCCGTGGTCGCCGAGCAGGTTGCCAAGGCTCCAAGCGCCACGCGGCTCAAGCGCCTGGACCTCGTGCCCGCGCACCTGGAGTTCGCGCAGCAGTCCGCGCAGGAAGTGGGCGTTGCCGTGGTTCCAGCAGCTCTGCAGCGAATGGGTGAGGTAGACGATCTTCACGCCGCGACCTTCCGCTCCCGTCCGAGCAGGTCGCGATAGTGGCCGAGCATGGCATGGCCGGTCGCTTCGGGAGTAAAGCGCGCGGCGCGGCGACGGGCGGACTCGCCCAAGCGGCGGCGCTCGACCGGATCGGCGGCCAGGCGGTCTACCGCAGCCGCAATCTCGTGCGGCGAGTCCGCGAACAGGGCGGCGTCGGTCCATAGCTCGTGGAAAGTCGGAATGGAGGACAGGACCAGCGGGCAGCCGGCCTGCGCGGCCTCGAGCACCGACAAGCCAAAGGGTTCGTACCGTGACGGAGAAACAAAGATCGGGCGTTCGGCCAGCAGTTCGGCGAGCCGGTCTTCGGGAATCAGGCCAAGTGATGCAGCGGCGGACAGCTGCACCATTGCGCCATTGGGACCGACGAGCGGGCCGGCCGCGCGAAACGGCGTGGCGGACAGCGCTGCGGCCGCGTCGAAGGCGGTGACGTTCTTGCCTTCGTCCCATAGGCGGCCGGCGGTGAGGCAAAAGCAAGCCCCATCGCTCGGCGCGGCGGCGACGGCGGCGGTGCGGCCGTTCGGAACGGCGAGCGGCGCCTGGGCGAGACCATAGGCCTGACGCACGGCGGCCGCGAAGGCGCGGGTTGGCGCGACCAGCAGGTCGGAGTGGCGCAGGCCTTCGCGGGCCAGCGCGGTGCGCCACGCGAAGTCGTCCGGCAGCGATTCCTCGCGCATTGCGGCCCACCAGGTGGCGACACAGCTGTGAACCACGGTGACCACCGGAGCCGGGAAGTCTGCTGCGGCGAGGGCGGGCGCGTGGAGCTGGACCAGGTCGGCGTCAGCGCGCGCGGCCAGTTCGGCGAGCGCGGTGCCGGTCGTGCGAAGCGTAGCCTCGTCAGCCGCGGTCCAGTCGAGCGGCAGGCCGGTCTCAACCAGTTGCAGACCGGGGATGGCGGCGGCGCGGGACAGCTGCCCGGCGTTCGGCGAAGGGCCGAGCACCGCCAGGAACGTCATCGTGTCGGCCTGCTCGGCAAGGGCGGCGGCGAGTTCCAGCGAGTAGGTCCACACGCCCCCGACGGCGTCGGTGGTGAGCATTAGGCGGAGACGGCTCAAGCGGGCACCCGCAGGCGCTGGGGCGCGCCGCTGAGGTCCAGGCCGCGCTCCTCTGCCAGCCAGGCGGCGAGGTCGGCCACGCCGCTCCGCCAGTCGCGCGCCCGCGGCAGGCCCAGCGTGTTGCGGATCAGACGGGTGTCCGCGACGAAGTAGCGCTGGTCGCCGGCGCGCCAGTCGTCGAAGCGCAGGTCTGGCTCGCGACCGGTTATGGCACCGATGTGGGCCAGCAGCTCACGCAAGGACACGGCGTTGGCCGGGCCGCCGCCAAGGTTGAAGGCGCGACCCTTGATCGTCTCGATGCGCCCGAACGCGGCCATGTAGGCGTCCACCGCGTCGCGCACGTCCAGAATGTCGCGGACCTGGCAGCCATCGCCATAAAGGGTAATCGGCGCGCCTTCGAGCGCGCGAATGAGGAAGTGAGCGACCCAGCCCTGGTCCTCCGTCCCCATCTGCCGCTGGCCGTAGATGCAGCTCATGCGAAGGACGGCCGTCGGCAGGTCGAAGCTGCGGGCATAGTCCAGGATATACTGGTCGGCCGCTCCCTTGGAGCAGCCGTAGGGCGTGTGGAAGTCGAGCGGGCGAGTCTCGCCAATGCCGAACTCGCGTACGGCGCGGTCGGCCGGCTCGTAGCGATCGCCCTCCAGCCGGAACTCGACGTCGGCCAGGTCACCATAAACCTTGTTGGTCGAGGCAAAGATCACTGGCACGCGGCGATCGGACAGCCGCACCGCGTCTAGCAGGTGCAGCGTGCCGCGGACGTTGATGTCGAAGTCCTCGCGCGGGTCGACCATCGAGGTAGTGACCGCGACCTGCGCGGCCATGTGGAACACGGCGCTGGCCTGCCGGGCAGCGGCGGCCAGGCTGTCTTCGTCGCGGACATCGCCGCGGGTGAAGCTGATCTTGCCGCCATGACGCCGCTTGAGCCATTCGAGGTTCCGCTCCACGCCCGGGCGGGAGAGCGCGTCGAACAGGTGGACGTGGTGGCCCTCCGACGCGAGCCGGTCGGCGATGTTGCTGCCGATGAACCCCGCACCGCCGGTGACCAGCACCGGTTGGCGGCCGATGACCGCCGGCCCGGTCACGCGACCAGCCCCCGGGCTTCCAGTTCCTGCTTGGCCTGGTCGACGCGGTCGACGGCTTCCTGCTCGGCGACCCATTCGGCGAGCTCGGCCAGGCCTTCCTCGAAGTCGCGGGTAGCGCGGAAACCCAGTCGATCGGCGGCAAGGCTGGTATCGCAGAAGCAGTGGCGGATGTCGCCAACTCGGGTCTTGCTGACGATATCCGGATCAATGTCGTTCTTGCCCATCGCACGAGCGAGGCTCTGTGCCACCTGGGTAACCGAGCGGTCCTGGCCGGAGCCGATGTTGAACACGCCGCCGGCCGCCTGCGGCAGCTCCAGCGCGTCGGCGAAGGCGCGTGCGACGTCGCCGACATAGACGAAGTCGCGGCGCTGCTCGCCGTCCTCGAAGATCACCGGTCGTTGACCGTTGAGCAGGCGCGAGGAGAAGATCGCCAGCACGCCCGTGTATGGATTGGAGAGCGCCTGGCCGGGGCCGTAGACGTTGAACAGCCGCAGGCACACGCCTTCCATGCCGTACGCGCCAGCCATGATCATGGTGGTGCGTTCCTGCACGTACTTACCGAGCGCATAGATGCTGGCGAGGTTGGGGTGCTTCCACTCGGGCGTGGCCACGGGGGTCAGCGGGCGGCCCTGCCTGTCGAGCGGATCCCAGCTCTGGCTGTCGGAGGTGCGTGGAAGTCGCTCGGCGTCCTGGACGAAGTTGCCGTCCGCATCGCGGTACAGCCCTTCGCCATAGATGCTCATGGAGGACGCGGTGACGATCCGGCGCACCGGATTGTCGATCAGCTTCTCGGTCAGCACCGCGGTGCCGACGTCGTTGACGCTGGTGTAGCGCTCCACTGCATACATGGACTGGCCAACGCCGACCTCGGCTGCGAGGTGGATAACGCTGTCGACGCCCTTCAGCGCCTTGGTGACCGCATCGCCATTGCGGACGTCGGCCCGGATCAGCTCAACCTCGACCGGCAGGTCAGCGGGTCGGTCTGTATCGCCGTGCACCTGCTCGATCAGGCTGTCGAGGACGCGCACCTGGTGGCCGCGCTTGAGCAGTTCCTTGCACACGAAGCGGCCAATGAAGCCGGCGCCCCCGGTCACCAGGACTGTTTCGCTCACCCGTTTCCCCTCTGTTTGCAGCCGTTTCGGCGCTCGGTCGTTAAGGCGGCATAATGATCCTTCTTCATCTTTGTTCCGGTTTGTTGATGCTTGCCCGCATCGGTGGCGGGCGGGCGCGCGCGGTCGTGGCGTGGTTTCCACGCCAAGGATCCGGAAGTTAAAAGAGGCTAGATGAGCAGGCCGCTGGTGGGAGCGGCCGCTCCTACCAAGCCGAGCGATGCAGGGGCTTGGCTCACTCCGATGAAGTCGGCGATCGTCACTTCCGTGTTGACTACAGTTTGGATGTGCGGCGTCGCGCTGTTCGCGAAATAAGCGCTGAACGTATAGGTACCGTCGCCGTTCGCGGTGACCACGATCTGCCCGTGGCCCTGCGCCTTAAGGTCATCGCGGTAGCTGGAGCCGGCGAACCACCAGTCGGTCTGGCCATCGCGGCCGAACTGGTTGGAATCGCTGCCCGAGATGTCGATCTTGTCACCCTCGGCGCGGCTGAAATCCGTGATCTGGTCGTTGCCGTCGATCGCAGACGTGTAGCTGAACACGTCGGCGCCGAGACCACCGGTCAGCATGTCCGAACCGAAGCTGCCGTGCAGCACGTCATTGCCGGCGCCGCCGATCAGAATGTCGTCGCCATACCAGCCGTTGAGGTGATCGTCGCCGTCGCCACCGTCAAGCAGGTCGGCGGTGTCGTCGCTCTCTCCGGTGAGCCAATCGCCGCCAAACAGCGTGTCATCGCCAGCACCGCCATACAGCTGGTCGCTGCCGGCGCCTCCGTCCATGAAGTCGTTGCCCGCGCCGCCGTGCAGCGCATCGCTGCCCGCGTCGCCGCTGATTGTGTCGTTGCCGGCGAGACCTGCGTAAAGGTCGCTGCCCCCGAGCAGGTGGACGGTGTCGTCGCCAGCCGTACCAATCAGGACATCCGCGCCTTCGGTCGGACCCGCCGACGGCGCGACCACGCCAAGGAAGGCTTCCGGAGCAAAGGCGACCTTCCCCTGGAAGTGGAGCTGGAACACCGGGACACTCGAACCGGCATAATAGGAAAGGGTGGTGGTGCCGGTGCTAAACGTGAGCACCGCCTGCAGCGCGGGAAAGTCCGGGTTGTAGCTGCCTAGGAGAGTGGCGGTCCCGAGGGCGGTAAGGTCGATCTTGTCCCCCGATTTCGCGTTGAACCCCCGTATGAGGTCGACGGCCGATCCGCGGGACTGGGCGAAGCTGGTGTAGGTGAAGGTGTCGGCGCCAGACCCGCTCGACAGGAGGTCGCCACCCGCTCCCTTGACCACATATTCGCCGACCCTGGTAGCCAGCGGACGGAGCAGCGTGTCGGCCTGGATGATTTTCGCTTCTGTAAGCTTCACTCGCGACATCGCACTTACTCCGCAGGCCCCTGCCGGCAGAGATTGAGCCCTACCGCAGCGCATAACTCTGGCCAGCCAGCGGCGGTTGCCCAGAATCGTGGTTAACCCGTTCACCGGCGAAACGGTGAGTCGAAGCACGAAACTGCGCCCATGCCGAGAGCGAGTCCACAACGGAGAGCAAACTTTTTGGTTAACGCTGGCTAGTTTCAGAGATCTTGCCAGAGGCATCGGCCGGCTAGAAGGAACAAAGCTTCGACGCCGCTGTTGAGCATCCGAAACAACAGGAGGGCAGCCGCTGTCCGCTTCTCTTTATCTGGTCCGCCACGGCAGTCACGCCGACCTGGGTACCCGCCTCACCGGGCGCGGTGACGAAGCCGGCCTGACGGATGCGGGCCGCGCCGAGGTGGGCCGCGCCGCCGCGCTGCTGGCCGACGAGCCGGTCACCGCCGTCTACGCCAGCCCGCGCCAGCGGACCATTGACACCGCCCGCCTGATCGCTGCGCGGCACGGCCTGCCCGTCCGGCTCGCCTCCGAGCTGGACGAAATCGACTTCGGCGAATGGACTGGCGCCGACTTCGCCGAGCTGGATGGCCGGCCGGCGTGGGACCAGTGGAACGCCAACCGCGCTGATGCGCGCTGTCCCGGCGGGGAGAGCATGGGAGAGGCACAGGCCCGCGCTGTCGGCTTTGCGATCGAAGCGGCCGCCCGGCATGAGGGCGCAGTGGTGTTGGTGACGCACTGCGACATCATCCGGGCGCTGCTGTGCTGGCAGGAGCGCCGCTCGCTCGATGACATATTGTCGTTTGAGGCCGGTCCGGCTTCCGTGACCGCGCTGGACATCGTTGCGCGGGAGCTCGAACCGGCATGATGCTGACCACCGCGGCCAGGCCGCTCGACCGCGCCGAGCTCGAGCGGCGGGTTAAGGAGCTCGGGCCATGGTTCCACGACCTCGACCTTCACGGCGTCCGCACGGCGCCTGACCACTTCCTGTTCGACTACCCGGGCGGCAAGTTCCGCAGGTTCGAGCACATCCTGCCGGCCGACCTTACCGGCAAAAGCGTGCTCGACATCGGCTGCAACGCCGGCTTCTACAGCTTTGAAATGAAGCGGCGGGGCGCCAGCCGGGTGCTCGGCATCGACCATGACCAGCGCTACCTCGACCAGGCACGCTTCGCCGCCGAGGTGCTGGGCTTCGACGACGTGGAATTCCGGCTTGGCGAGGTGTGGGACGTCGCCGCGCTGGGCGAGCGGTTCGACCTCGTCATCTTCATGGGCGTGCTCTACCACCTGCGCCACCCCTTGCTGGCGCTGGATCTCATCCGCGAGCACGCCGCCAGCGACCTGTTGCTCTACCAGTCGCTGACCGCCGGGACCAAGGCGGTGGTCGAGCCGGAAGCGGATTACGACTTCTTCGAGGGCGTCCAGGCGCTGGAACAGGACGGCTGGCCGCTGATGTATTTCGTCGAGAAACGGCTTGCCGGTGACCCGACCAACTGGTGGGTGCCCAACAGCGCGTGTAATGGCGCGATGATCCGCTCGGCGGGCTTTGACATCGTCGAGCAGCCGACTGACGACGTGTTCCTGGCGCGTGTCAGTGTGGAGCGGCCGCGCCATGGAGGCGCCGTTTACCCAAGCAAAGGAAGTGCGACTTGATCGAAGCCGCGATGATCTGGAACGAGCCCAACAACAAGTCGCATTGGGATCCTGAGGTCGATCCCGACTGGTCGAAGTTTGGTGAAATGGCGGTGCTCGCGGGGCAGGCGATCGCGAAGGCCAATCCGGCAGTGAAGCGAGTGCTGGGCGGAATTTCGCCGATCGACGCGTCGTTCATCCAGCGGCTGGCCGGCTATGGCGTGCTCGACGCGATCGACGTGGTCGCGGTGCACGGCTTCCCGCTCGACTGGAACCTGTGGAACATCAACGAGTGGCCCACCCGGATCGACGAGATACAGGCGGTCGCGCCCAACCACGAGCTGTGGGTAACAGAGGTAGGCGTCGGCTCGTTCGGGGCCGAGGAAGTGCAGGAGTTCGGGGTTAAGCGGACGGCCGAGTTGCTGCTCGGCAAGGTCCCACGGGTGTTTTGGTATTCGCTCTACGACCTGCCGCAGGCGTGGGGCGCGACCACCCGCCACAAGGAAGCGGAAGGCTCGTCCTATTACCGCCATTTCTACATGGGCCTGCTGAGGGAAGACGGGACGCCCAAGCTGGGCCTGAAGGCGTTCGAGCCCTACGCCGACCGCATGGGCCTCATGCAATGGTTCCACTACCAGGATCATCGGCTGGACGATGCCGTTGCATGGCTGAAGCGCCTGGGCGTCACCAAGCTGCGCACGGGCCTCAGCTGGGCTGACAGTTTCCGCCCCAACGCGCTCGACTGGTTCGACCGGCAGATGGAGGCGCTGGCGCCGTTCGACACGACCGTCACCTTCTGCTTCACCCCTGAGCATCGTGGGATTGCGTCGCATCACACGAGCGCGCCGCAAGACCCGGCTGAGTTTGCCGATTTTTGCGCCAGCATGATCGAGCGCTATGCTCCGGCCAGCGCGAGCCAGCCCGTCGCCGTGGCTGCCGAGTAAGGACACGCACATGGACCCGACCATCAACATCGCCATAGCCGGGGTCGGCAATTGCGCCTCCAGCCTGGTGCAGGGCATCGCCTACTACCAGAATGGCGGCGCCAACGAGCAGATCGGCCTGATGCACTGGGACCTGGGCGGCTATCGGCCCAAGGACCTGAAGGTGGTCGCGGCATGGGACGTGGACGCCCGCAAGGTGGGCCGCGACGTCAACGAGGCGATCTTCGCCAAGCCGAACAACACCGCTGTCTTTTGCGACCATGTGAAACCGACCGGCGCGACCGTGCTGATGGGCAAGCGGCTGGACGGCGTTGCGGACCACATGGCCGACTATCCCGCCGAGCGGAGCTTCATGCTGGCAGACGGGCAAGAACCGGACCAGGCCGAGGTCGTACGCGTGCTCAAGGAAAGCGGCGCGCACGTGCTGATGAACTACCTGCCAGTCGGCAGCCAGGCCGCGACGGAATTCTACGCCGAATGCGCGCTGAAGGCGGGCGTCGCGTTCGTGAACTGCATTCCCGTGTTCATCGCATCGGACGAGACCTGGGCACGGCGCTTCGAGGAAGCTGGCGTGCCGATCATCGGCGATGACATCAAGGCACAGGTCGGCGCGACCATTGTCCACCGCGTGCTCACGGACCTGTTCCACAAGCGCGGCGTGCGGCTGGACCGGACCTACCAGCTCAACACCGGGGGCAACACGGACTTCCTCAACATGCTCGAGCGCTCGCGCCTCAAGCACAAGAAGGAGTCCAAGACCGAAGCGGTGCAGGCCGTGGCCGAGCGCCGGCTGGACGACGAGAACATCCACGTCGGCCCGTCCGACTATGTCGCGTGGCAGAACGACAATAAGGTTTGCTTCCTGCGGATGGAAGGGCGGTTGTTCGGCGGCGTGCCGATGAACCTGGAGCTGCGGCTCAGCGTCGAGGATTCGCCCAACAGCGCGGGCGTGGCGATCGACATGATTCGCTGCGCCAAGCTGGCGCTCGACCGCGGCATCGGCGGCGCGATCAATCCGCCGGCCGCCTTCTTCTGCAAGCATCCGCCGGTGCAGATGACCGACGATGAGGCACTTACCGCCACCGAGGCGTTCATCCGCGGTGAGCAGGAGTACCGCCGACTTCAGTAGGCCGACCCCGACCGTCCATCCCTCGGATGGACTGGCCGGCGCGCTGACCCGCAACATTGAGGCGCTGGCCGAACGCCGGCGCCATGAGGACGAGCGTGCCTCCACCCAGGACCGGCTGGCGCAACTGATCACGCGGTTCGCCGGGTCGATGGCGTTCGTCTACGTCCATGCGGCGGTGATCGTCGGCTGGATATTGGTGAACACGGGACTGACGCCCTTCCGTCCATTCGACCCGACCTTTGTCATCCTGGCAACGGTGGCGTCGGTGGAGGCCATCTTTATCTCCACCTTCATCCTGATCAGCCAGAATCGCGCCCAGGCGGCAGCGGACCGCCGCGCCGACCTCGACCTGCAGATCAGCTTGTTGTCCGAGCATGAGGTGACCCACCTGATCAAGCTGGTGACGCAGATCGCCGACAAGCTGGGGATCGCGGAGGCGGGTAACCCCGAGCTCCGGGAATTGCAGCGGACCGTGGCGCCCGAAGCAGTGCTGGAGCGGATGGAGGAGGTGGAGGAAGACCGTTGAGTCACTGGACCCCGGTCGGCGGCGGGGTAGAAGCGCTCGATGCCTGACCTCCCTGCCTTTTTTGCCGAGCTGTCCCGCGCCGCCCGCGATGTGACCCTCGGGGCCGCTGTGCCGACCGCGGACAACAAGGCAGGCGAGGGCTCGTTCGACCCGGTCACCGAACTGGACCGCGCCGCCGAGCGGGCATTGCGCGCCCTTATCGAGGCGCGCTTTCCCGAGGACGGGATCGAAGGCGAGGAATATGGCCTAATCCGTGCGGATGCTCGGCGGCGCTGGCTGATCGACCCGATCGACGGCACTCGCGCGCTGATCTGCGGCCTGCCGAGCTGGACCACGCTGGTGGCGCTGTTCGAGGATGGCGAGCCGATCGTGGGAATGATCGACGCGCCCGTACTGGACGAGTTTGCGGTTGGACTGCCGGGCACTGCGATGCTGAACGGTCGCACGTTGCGGACCAGTGGCTGCGCGACGCTGGCCGAGGCGCGGTTGTCCACCACCGATCCCTTTATCCTCGGTGGAGGCGTCGACGCATTCGAGCGGATTCGGCACTGCGTTCGAGTGACTCGCTACGGCCTCGACGCGCTGGCCTACGCCCGGCTAGCGGCGGGGAGTCTCGACCTGGTGGTCGAGAACGGCCTGCAGCGCTACGACTGGGGTGCGCTGCTGCCGGTGGTGCGCGGCGCTGGCGGGATGGTCGGCAATTGGCGGGGCGGCCGCGACCTGTCGGGGGGCGACCTGGTGGCGGCGGCGACACCCGCGCTGTTCGACCAGGCAGTCTCCTTGCTCAACAGCTAGTTGCGGCGCAGCCTTCACCCTGTAAGGTGGGTGGGTGCCAGGTCTCCAGCTACGCGGCGTCGCCAAATCCTTCCGCAACACCGAGGTTCTCAGCAACGTCGACCTTGACGTCGCGCCGCGCGAGTTCATCGCCTTTCTGGGCCCGTCGGGATCGGGCAAGTCGACCCTGCTGCGGATTATCGCCGGGCTTGAGACGGCCGACGCGGGCGAGGTGATCCTGGACGATCGCCGCATCGACGGCCTGCCGCCCGGCCAGCGCGGCGTGGCCATGGTGTTCCAGCATTATGCGCTCTACCCGCACATGAGCGTGCGCCAGAACATGGCGTTCGGGCTCCGCAACGCGCGCGTGCCGCAGGACCAGATCGACCGGCTGGTCGAGGACGCTGCGCGGGTGCTGGAGATCGATCCGTTGCTGGAGCGCAAACCGGCGCAGCTGTCGGGCGGCCAGCGCCAGCGGGTCGCAATCGGCCGCGCCATCGTGAAGAGCCCGAAGCTGTTCCTGCTCGACGAGCCGCTGTCCAACCTAGACGCCGCGCTAAGGCTGCGTACCCGAGTCGAGCTCGCCCAGTTGCGGGAGCGGGTCGAGAGCGCCTTTATCATGGTCACGCACGATCAGGCCGAAGCGATGACCCTGGCCGATCGAATCGTCGTGTTCAACGATCGTCGCATTCAGCAGATCGCGGCGCCGATGGAGATCTATGCGCGGCCGGCCAACCGCTTCGTAGCGCAGTTCGTCGGCTCTCCCGCGATGAGCATTCTTCCTGCTACCTTGGCGGACGGCGGTACGCTGGCCAGCGTGAAGTTGGGTGACGGTAGCCGGATCGACACCTCCGTCGGGCGCGACAGCCTGCCGGCGGGCGCTCAGGTTGAGCTTGGGCTTCGACCCGAGCACGTCCGCGTCGTCCTGTCCGGTGAGGCGAACACGGAGGCCACGGTCGACTTGGTTGAGCGGCTCGGCGAGCGCAGCCTGGTCTATGCACGGCTGAGGGACGGACAGCAGGTCACTGCCGAAGCGGAGGGCACGACCACGGCCAAGGTCGGCGACACGGTCGGGCTGCGCATCGACGGTGCGGCCGCGCACCTGTTCGGCCCCGACGGCACTGGTTACCACCGGGCCGCCGCGTGAGCGCTGGCGTCCAGCGGCGATGGCAGGGGCTGCTGTTCGTCGCACCGTTCCTGCTGCTTTATTGCACCATTCTCATCTATCCCCTGCTGAAGGGCGCGTGGCTCAGCCTTTACCGCGTCGACCTGTTCGGCGGCGGCACGTTCGTCGGCCTGGGCAACTACGGCCGCCTGTTCGCCGATCCGGTGTTCTGGCAGAGCATGGCCAATACGCTGCTGCTCGCCCTGATGATCGTGCCGCTGCTGACCGCCATCGCGCTCGCGCTGGCTCTGGCGCTCAATCGGGCGACCCGCGGCGCAGCGATCCTGCGCGGCGTGTTCTTCTCCTCTGCCGTGCTATCGGTGACCATCGTGACGCTGATCTGGCGGTTCGTCCTGGCGCCTGACGCCGGGCTGCTTGGCGAGCTATGGACCGCCGCTGGGTGGGCGCCGCTGCCGTTCCTGTCGGATCAGAGCCTGGTGCTGCCGGCGCTGGCGGTTACGACCATCTGGTGGTCGGTCGGCTTTCCCATGCTGCTGTTCCTCGCCGGGCTGCAGCAGATACCCCATGACATGTACGAAGCGGCAGCGCTGGACGGAGCCGGGCGCTGGACGACGTTCACCAAGGTGACCCTCCCGGCCCTGAAACGCACCACGATCCTGGTCTTCATGCTGCAGACCGCGGCCCAGCTGCAGCTGTTCGGTCAGTCGCAATTGCTCACCGCCGGGGGCCCGAGTGGGGCGTCGCGCACTGCCGTCCTGTTCCTGTTCGAAAGCGCGTTCGGCCGGTGGGAGCTGGGCTACGCGAGCGCCGCCGCCGAAGTGCTGTTCGTGCTGATCGTCGCCGTGACGCTGACCCAATATGCGCTGACCGGACGTCCGGGAGCCGACAATGCGCGCTGACCGGCTGTCGCCCGTGGCCTGGGCGCTTGTGCTGCTCGGCGCCGCGATCATGCTGGCGCCGCTAGTGTGGACGGTGCTGCTCAGCCTCAAGGCCAATGCGGAGCTGGTCGGCAACAGCGGCGCGGCACTGCATGGGCCCTACACGCTGCAGAATTACGCCGCCATCTTCGGCACCAGCCAGACCATGCGCTGGCTCTTGAACAGCGCGATTGTCTCGCTCGGCACAACGGCGGGCGTGCTCGTGCTGTGCAGCCTCGCCGGCTACGGCTTCGCGCGGCTCGACTTTCCGTTCCGCCGCACCCTGTTCGTGCTGGTCCTGCTCGGCCTCGCCATTCCCAGCCAGGCGGTGATTCTGCCGCAGCATCAGCTGTTCGCGACGCTGCACCTGCACAACAGCTATCCGGGCCTGATCCTGCCGGGGCTCACCACCAGTTTCGGCGTATTCTTCATGACGCAATATATGAAGGCCATTCCCACTGAGTTGGACGAGGCGGCGATGCTGGACGGCGCCTCGCGCTTTCGCGTGTTCTGGAAGGTGATCCTGCCGCTGACCGTGCCGGCGCAGTCGGCGCTGGCGGTGTTCACCTTCCTGGGCTCGTGGAACGATTATTGGTGGCCGCTCATCTCCGCCACGCGCAGCGACATGTACACGCTAACCGTCGGATTAGCGGCGGCGCAGATGAACTATGCGCAGACCAGCGGCCTGGGCTTCCTGATGGCGCAGGCGGTATTCGCGTCGGTGCCAATCTTCATCGTCTATCTCATCTTCCAGCGGCAGATCATTCAGGCGATGGCCGGGGCGGCGCTCAAGTGAGGCGGTTGTTGCTGCTGTTTGCCGTGCTGGCGCTTAGCAGTTGCACGCGCGCAGACGACAAGACGCACGTCTACCTGCAGCGCTTCTTCGGCGAGTGCGGCGCCGAATATGGTGGGAAGACCGACGTCGCCAAGGCCGAGGGTGAGTGCGGCATCATCACGACCGTGACCAACGCGTTCAACGCCACGGACGGCAAGGCCGTCGTGGATACGAACGTCATCGCCTGGCCCGGCTATCCGCAGCTCACCGCTCAGATGGCGGCGCGTGATCCTCCCGATGTCGTGTCCATGCACGAGAACGTCATTTCCGATTATGCGTCCAAGGAGCTGCTGGAGCCGGTCGAGCCGTACCTCAAGGCCGCCGGCCTCGACGCAGCGAGCTTCACCAAAGCCAGCCAGGAAGGCGTCACCATCGGCGGGCGGATGTACGGCCTGCCGTGGGACACCCATGGCGGATTGTGGCACATCAACACCAAGCTGTTCGCCCAGGCCGGGCTGATGCGCGGCGGCAAGCCGGTGCTGCCTAGCTCTCCGCAAGAGCTGCTGACGCAGGCGCGACAATTCCGGAAACGAACCGGCAAGCCGTACCTGATCCAGAGCCTGGTCGGCGACCCGGCGGGCGCCGCGCGCAACCTTTACACCTATGTCATGGCGCAGGGCCAGCCGGTGTTCCCCGATGCCCGGCACCTCAAGGTCAACACGCCCGAAGGCCGGCGGGTGGCCGAGTTCTTCCGCCAACTCACCGCCGAGGGGCTGGGCACCAGCAACATGGACACGCCTGCGGCAATCGCCGCCTTCATGAGCGGGGAGGGGGGCATTTACCCGACCGGCACCTGGATGATCGGGCAGTTCCAGCAGGAGAGCGCCACGCCGGGCCGGCCGCTGTACGGCAGCTATGCGGTGATGAACTATCCGCGGCTGTGGGGGCAGCACGTCATCTATGTCGGCGGGCACGCCTGGGTCGTGCCGAAGCGGGAGCGGACGCCGGCACAGAAGGCCGCGATCGCCCGGCTGTTCCGGTTCATGGCGCAGCATAACTACGACTGGGCGCGCACCGGGCATCTACCGGCCGTCACCGCCGTGCTCGACAGCCCCCAGTTCCGGGCCTTGCCGCACCGGGCCGACATCGCGCCGCTGGCCGACATCGGCCGGCCGCTGCCGGGCTATGTGCGGCGGCAGTCGGCGGTGGAGGGGATCGTGGGCGAGGAGATGGCGGGCGCGATTACCGGGCAGAAGTCCGTTCCGGACGCACTCGCTACCGCCGAGCGGCGGGTCAACGAATTTCTGGCCGAGCTCGACTGAGACAATGCTGTGACACGCTGGCCACACCTGGCGTGAAATAGTTGTGACAGTGGAACAGTCCTGTCGGAAGAGCCATTTGCCACGCTGTAGCGTCGGCGCACAGTTCCGGATCGCGCCCGGGCCACCAGCAGGGGGACTCGCATCATGACCATCAAGACCTTCGCCCTGTGCTCCGCTTCGGCGGCGGCACTGTTGATTGCCGCGTCTCCTGCCGCCGCGCAGGTCCAGCCGACCGACCCGACGCAAACACCCGACAAGGTCGGCGCCGGTACCAGCGGCGACGTGCCGGCTGTGCAGGAAGGCCAGACCACGCCGGCTCCGACAGACGACCAGGGCGGCCCGGGCCAGCAGACGGCCGCTGCCGACGAGGGGACCACCGTGGTGGTTACCGGCATCCGCCGCTCGCTGAACTCGGCGCGCAACATCCGGCGCAACAGCGAGCAGATCATCGACTCGGTGGTGGCCGAGGACATCGGCAAACTGCCCGACCTCAACACGGCGCAGACCGCGTCGCGCATTCCGGGCGTGCAGGTCTACCGGCAGGGCGGCGAGGCGCAGAACGTGCTGGTGCGCGGCCTGCCGAACTTCACCACCACATACAACGGGCGGGAGATCTTCACCGCCGAGACCCGCGTCGTCGCATTGCAGGATTTCCCGTCGTCGAACATCGCGGCGCTGGAGGTATTCAAGACCTCGTCGGCCGAGCTGGTGGAGCCGGGCCTTGCCGGCCTGATCAACGTCCGCTCGCGCCGGCCGTTCGATTTCAGCGATGGCCAGATTGCCGGTTCGGTGTGGGCCCTGCGCACGCGCCAGGGCAAGGATTGGGCGCCGAACTTCAACTTCCTCGTCACCAAGCGCTTTGATGTCGGCTCCGGCGAGTTGGGCGTGCTGGCGAACGTGTCGCGCACCGAGATGACCTACCTCGACGCGGAGATCTCCAACACCGACTTCCTGCAGACCTTCGACGCGGTGGGCGGCCGCTTGAACTCCAACGGCGGGACCGGCACCGCCGCGCGCTTCCCCGACGTCCAGCGACTGTTCTACCGGTCGGGCAACCGCGTGCGTCCGTCGGGCAACGTCGCCATCCAATACAAGCCGACGCCCGACGTCGAATTCTATGCCGAGGGCCTATATCAGGGCTTCCGCAACAAGATCGACGATCGCGGGCTTAATGCGGAGTTCTACCGTAACACCGCCGCATCGAACCTCCTTTTCCGCGACGGCACCAACCTGGTGCGCAGCGGCACCTTCACATTGGTGGGTACCGCCGGCGTCATCCCCGTTCCACCCAACGCACCCAATCCGCTCGACCAGGAGGGCCTGTTCTCGTTCCAGGGCGGCACGTACAACAAGACCGACACCTATCAGATTGCCGGCGGCACGCGGATCACGCGGGGACCGTGGAAGTTCAACGTCGACATCGCGCGGACCAAGTCGACCTTCAAGGGGTCGACGGAATCGCTGGATCGACGGTGGATCAACCCTGCGACGGTCACTCTCGATACCGATCGGCCGGCCTTTACCGTTAGCGGCATCGACCTGACCGATCCCGCCCAGCAGCGCTTCGCCGGTTTATTCGAACAGAACCAGAAGTCGACGGGCGACGACTGGCAAGTCCGTGGTGACGTTCAGTACGACTTTGACGGCTCGTTCCTGAAAAACGTGCAGGCTGGCGTCCGTTACGCCACTCGCGATGCGGAGCGCCGCTTTAGCGACCGGTTCGCGGGGCCGATTGCCGGGTTCACCAACGCGTCGACCCTTCCGCTGGACTTCGAGGTGTTCAACGGAGTGAACGTAGGCGGTACGTCCGAATGGGCGGCGCCGACCTACGACAGCATCCGCGACAATCTCGCCATCCTGCGGCTGCTGGTTGGCTTCAGCACGTCCCCGGTGCCGGCCGCCTTGATCTACACCGCGTCGGAGAAGAATCTCGCGGGCTACGGTCAGCTCAACCTGGGTAGTGACGATATCGACGGCACCGTCGGCTTCCGAGTCAGCCGGGTGAAGACCCGCGTCAACGGGCCAATCCCCACGGGCGTGCCGGAGATCGACGAGGGCAGCAAGCGCACCGTCTTCCTGCCGAACGCCAGCATTCGTGCCCGGGTGACCCCCGAGGTCCAGCTACGTGCCGCCGTGTCGAAGACCCGCACCCTGGCCTCGTTCGAGCAGCTAAATCCCGGTGGGACATTGAACCGGCCGAGCGGGAACCTGACTGTAGGCGTGCCCGACAATCCGTACACGGTGAACGGCGGCAATCCGCTGCTCAAGCCGTTCACGTCCTGGAACGGTGACGCGGCAGTTGAGTATTATTTCGCCCCGAGCAGCTTTGTCTCGCTGACCGGATTCCACCGGCGCATCAAGGGCTTTATCCAGCAGAGCCAGGTCGACGTGACGGATCCCACCCTTGGTGTGGTCCGGATCATCGGGCCGGTGAACACCGGCAAGGGCCGGATCACGGGCTTCGAGCTGCAGGGCCAGGCCTTCGCTGACTTCAGCTGGCTTCCCGAGTGGGCGCGCGGCTTCGGCGCGCAGGCCAACCTGACCTACATCAAGGCCAAAACGCAGCAGCCGACCGTGCCGGGGCCTAACGCGCCGCTGAGCTACCAGCCGATCACCGACCAGCTGAACGGCGTATCCAAGTGGAACTACAACCTGGTTGGCATCTACGAGCGCAATGGCCTGGCGGCGCGCCTGACCTACAACGGCCGGTCGAGCTTCCGGGCGCTGTACCCGCTGCGCGGTGACGATCCTACCTACACCGAGATCGCGCATCCGGCCGGGCGCCTGGACCTGTCGCTCAACTATGACATCAACGATGCTTTCACGCTGTTCGGCGACTGGACCAACATCACGCGCAAGAAGTTCAGGCAGGACTTCACCTCGGCTCGCAACGGTCAGCCGGAGGCGGAGTTCGTCCGCTACAAGCGCTACGACGAGAGCACAATCTCGGCGGGCGTCCGCTTCCGCTTCGGCCGTTAAGCGGGGCTAGAACAGACGAGGGCGGTCCGTGCGCGCGGGCCGCCCTTGTTTGTGTCAGCGGATCGGCGTCGGCCTGAGGCTCGGCGCGATGATCGGGCGGCCGTTCTCCCACCCGAACGGCGCGATGTAGAGGACCCGCTTGTCGCCCGACTTGCGGCAGCTGTTGTTGCTGGCCCAGCCGTGAAAGCTGATGAACGTGCCGCCGCCGGCCTGGAACACCGACTGGTGCCCAGGTCCGCTGAGGCAGCCGGCGCCACGTGGTGCGCTAAAGCTGTATAGGACGGGCGTGGGCGAAGCGTCGCGGCAGGGGCCGAGCGGACCGTTGCAGCGGGCAAAGCTCATCGCATAGGGGCTGAGGCGCTGGTCAGGGTTCCAGCCGAAGTAGCCGCCAGAGTAGAGCAGGCTGTAACCATCCGGGGTCAGCAGCATGGTCGGCGCTTCGATGACTTTCTGCTTCCACGCGTCCCGGTCGGATATGCCGAGGTCGCGTGAGCTCCCGGCCAGTCTGAGGCCGTCATCGCTGAGCTGCACGCCCCATAGGTGGCTCGGCTTGCCGATGCGATTGCCGTCCGATTTCCAGTATAGGTACAGCTTCCCATCGCGGTCGCGAAAGGCGTTCGCGTCGATCGATCCGCCGAGGTCGAACTGGCAGACCAGCGGCTCGGCGCGGCTGTCGGTGAAGGGGCCCTTCGGGTCACTCGCCACCGCTACGCCGACGCACTGCTTGTCGCGCGCGCGGTGATTGGCGGTGTAGTAGAGGACATACCTGCCCCCGGCCTTGATCACTTCCGGCGCCCAGGTGAAGCCTGGCTTCACCCACGCCGCGAGCTTCGGCATGCCGTCGCGCTTCGAGCCGTCCGCATTGCGGACATAGTCCCAGCGGGTGAGGTCACGGCTGAGTGCCATGGGCAAGTTCTCGCCGGCGTTGGTGGAATAGGCGAGATACTCGCCGCCGACCGGCATAACGAAGGCGTCCGGAAAGTTCTGGTCGAATACTGGCACGAACATCGGTGCGGCCGCGGGCGCGGGCGTAGCTAGAACAAGGCCCGCGAGGAGGGCGGCAAGGCGCATGGTCAGGCGATCTCCACCCGGTCGGGCGTGAAGCGCAGCCTGGCCGTCAGCAGCGCCCGAAAGGCATTGTAGCCGCACCGGCTCGGGAAAAACGCGTGGAAGAACAACTGCGGCTCACCGTCTCCGCCGGGCGCGACCGAAGCGTGGCCCGGCGCCCACCAGTCGCTGGCGGATTTCAACAGCGGTTCGCCCTGCTTCACGAACGGTCCCAGCGGGCTGTCCGCTACCGCCACGCCGATGCCGTAGGCGGGCGTCGAGAAGTCGTTGCCGGCATAGAACATCCAGTAGCGGCCTGCCTGGTGGGTGACGAACGGACCTTCGATCAGATGGCCTTCCCAGTCCTGATCGTTGGCCAGGACGATCCGCTCCTCACCGACGAGGCTGCGACCGTCCTCGGCCAGGCGGCGGACGTGGATGGGGGTGGTCAGCGCCTCGACGATCTCGCCGGCATAGCCGGAGGCGACCAGCGCCGGGCGGACCCGCGGCCAATTGTCGAGTGCCGCCTCGATCAGCGGCTGCATCCAGAAGAAGCGCTCCATCGGCCGCCGCGTGTTCGCCCATGGCTGGATGGCGGCGGCGAAGGCGCCGGTGCGGCGATCAGTCTCGCTGGCGAACAGCTCGTCCACCAATTCGGGATGCTGGCGCAGCAGGCCAGCCAGCGGTCGGGGCCACAAGCCGTTGGTGTCGTTCTTCCAGTAGAGGTACGCGGTGCCGTCGACGTCCTTGAAGATGTGGCTGTCGATTACCCCGCCGCTGGCGGCGGTCCCGGGGTAGAGTACCTTGCCGCCGGTGATGAGCGGTCGGCCGTTGTCAGTCCAGGGACCAAAGGGCGTCGGGGAGCGCGCCAATCCAATCGCCAGCGCGTTGGACTTCTCGCGGGCGGTGTAAGCGACCCAGTATTCGTCGCCGATCTGTTGGATCTCCGGTGCCCAGAAGTCGGCCACATCCTTGCCGGTGGCCACCCAGCCGGGGGTCTGGCCTTCTTCAAAGATGAACCCCCGGTGTTCCCAGCTTTGCAGGTCGGGAGAGAACACCAGCGGAAAGGCGTCAGGGCCGTCGTTGCTCGTGGCGGTCAACAGCCACCCGCCATCGATTTTAAGCACTGCAGGATCGCCGTAGCCGGCAACCGTGCGCCCACTAAGGTTGTCGGTGATCAGCGGAGTCCATGCCTCGCCCGCGGGAACGGCATCGAGTGGTTCTTCAAACGCGGCCGGCAGGCGCGTACCGAAGTCTTCGGACAGATGTCGGAAAAACTCCGCATAATCCGTCTGGGTGCCACCCGCGATGCGGTAGCTCCGCTGGGTTTCGCCTTCACGCACGACCAGGTCGGTTGCAGCGCCGTCAGCGCTGAGTTCGACGGCGAAGGGGAGGGTTTCGTCACTGCTCATCGACGCGCGCCTCTAGTCCCATGGGCATGAACCCGCAGCAACCGATTGCGTCCATGGGCGCGATCCCGCACGACCATGCGATGAGATCTGTTGCCGTCCTCGCCGTCATTATGCTGGCATCCTGCGTTTCCGCTCCGCAGGTGCCGCGGAACTATGCCAATCCGGTGCTCAACGCGGACTTTCCCGACCCGTCGGTGATCCGTGCCGGACGTCGCTACTATGCTTTTGGAACTCAGGGTGGCGATCCGGTGCGCAACATCCAAGTGGCGGTCTCCGACGACCTCGTCCACTGGCAGGCAATCGGCGATGCGCTGCCGGTAAAGCCAAGCTGGGCAAGCCGCACGCAGGACTTCTGGGCGCCTGACGTCATGGCGGCGGAAGGGCGCTACTATCTTTATTATTCGGCCAAGCCGGATGCGGCACTCACCGACGCGAGCCGCGGCCTGTGCCTGGCGGTGGCGACGGCGGAGCGGCCGGAAGGCCCCTTCCGGGACAGCGGGCGTCCGCTCCAGTGCGGGGAAGGGTTCGTCAATATCGATCCCCATGCCTTCGATGATCCGGCGACTGGCCGCCGGCTGCTCTACTGGGGCTCCGGCTTCGGGCCGATCAAGGTACGGGAGCTTGGGGCCGACCGCATGAGCTTTGCTGCCCGCAGCGCGGAGCAGCCACTCGTCGGCACGATCAAGACCGACGATGAGCGTGAGTATCGGCGGCTGGTCGAAGGGGCATGGATTACCCGGCACAGTGGCTACTATTACCTGTTCTTCTCTGGCGACAATTGCTGTGGGGAAAAGGCGCACTACGCCGTGATGGTCGCGCGCTCGCGGTTCGCGACTGGGCCGTTCGAGGTGCGCACACGGCCGCTCTACTTGGTCGTGGAGGGCAACGATGCCTGGGTCGCGCCGGGACACAACAGCGTGGTGACCGATGCGGCCGGGCAGGACTGGCTGGTCTACCACGGCGTGGACCGCCGCCAGCCGCGCGCCCGGCCGACGGACGACGTAAACACCCGCCGGGTCATGCTGATGGACCGGCTGGTCTGGCGGGGCGGCTGGCCGGAGGTGACCGGCAAGGGGCCGAGCAGCGGGCCCCGACCGGCGCCAGTCACCCGCTGACCGCGTCCACCGTCTCCCGGCGCCCGACCAGCAGGGCATCGGCCACCAGCCGCAACGGCCGGACATCGACATGGCTTTGGCGGCAGTCGATCAGGTCGGCGAAGCGGCGGTAGAGCTTGGGATATTCGCCCGGCCCGCGAGCTGGCTGCTCGGCGCCATCGACCAGCAGCTTGCCGCCGCCGTCGCGTAGCTCGACAGTGCGGCCGTCTGCCAGGCGAATGGCGATCGTCCATTCTTCGCCGTCCGTCTTGCGCCAGTCGAGGCTGCAGTGGAGGGGCCCGTCCGCGACCGGGCTGTCCAGCGTCAGCTCCACCGCAATCGGCGTATGGGCGTTGTCGGGAAAGCTGAGAGTGGATTCGCGAACGAACAGCGCGCCGGGGAACATCGCCGTCAGGATCGAGAAGGCGTTAATGCCGGGGTCGAACACGCCGAAGCCTCCCGGCTCCCACACCCATTGCTGGCCGGGGTGCCACTTGTGGACATCCTCGTGCCAAGTGACCCGCATCTCCGCGATCCGCTGTCCTTCGAGCAGGGCGGCAGCAGCAGTCACGCCCGGGTTGGCCTGCGCGTGCCAGCTGGTGAACAATGTCACGCCCTTGGCTTCAGCTAGCCGGCCGAGCTCCTCGATCTCGCTGAGCGTGACCGTGGGCGGCTTTTCCAGCAGCAGGTGCAGGCCCGCCTCGATGCACTCGCGGGCGATGGCATAGCGCGGACCCGGCGGCGTGGTGATCGCCGCGCAGTCCAGCTTCAGGTCGGCGGCGAGCAGGTCGGTATGGCTGGTGAAGTTGGGTGCGGGGCCATTGCCCTGCCGACTAACGCTGCCGGCCAATTCAAAGCGGTCGTTGGCCTCGATCGCAGGCACGTGCTGGTCGGCGGCGATTTTGCCGAAACCGATGATGGCGGTGCGCAGCGGCCTCACCCGGCCAGTCCCGCGACATAGGCGCGCGCCTTGCGCTCGGTCTCTTCCGGTGACTGGCCCGGCTTGTAGATGCCGCCGCCGAGGCCGAAGCCGGCGGCTCCGGCGTCGAGCCACGGGCGCATGTTGTCGGGCAGGATGCCGCCTACTGCGAGCACGGGTACGTGCTTGGGCAGCACCGCCTTCTGCGCCTTGAGCACGGCGGGCGAGGCGCCCTCGGCCGGGAACAGCTTCAGAGTGTGCGCGCCGGCGTTGAGTGCGGTGAACGCTTCCGAAGGCGTGAAATAGCCAGGGCTGGAGACCATGCCCGCGGCGACGGTCGCGCGGATCACGGCGACGTCGGTGCTGGGCGAAACGACGATCCGCCCGCCGGCTTCAGCCACCTTGGCGACCTGTCCCTCCTGAAGCACCGTGCCTGCGCCGACCAGCGCCCGGCCTTCCAGACGCCGGGCAAGGCGGCGAATGCTGCTAATCGGGTCAGGGCTGTTCAGGGGCACTTCGACGATGCGGACGCCACCGGCGACCAGCGCCTCGCCGACCGCCTCCACCTCGTCAGGCGTGACGCCGCGGATGATTGCCACCAGCGGGCATTCCGCCAGGTAGCGGTTGAAGTCATCAAGGGCGGTCATGCGATCTCCTTCACCAGGGCCTGAATGCCCGCCAAGAACGCCCGTTCCCCGTCGACCTCGCGCGCGCTGCGGCCGGCCTCGTCGAGCGCGGCGACATACAGCCGGGTCAGCTCGGGCCGGCCCATGATTACGACTTCGGCGGCGGGGTCGGCATCGCCGAGGCCGGTGCGGACGTCCGCGCCGATCAGCAGGCCGCTGGCGAAGCTCGCCGCCTCGTGCGCCTCGCGCCGGCCAAGCAGCACGCTGGCCCGGATGGAGAACAGCTCGGTGGTCAGCGCGCGACCCTCCATGCCCTTTCGTACGCCGGCGCGGAACGCCTCGCCGACCGTCACCGACGTATGCAGCCACTGCGACAGGATACTGTGTTTGGACAGCAGGCTGAACAGCTCCCCGGTCATGACGGTGCGAAAGCTGGTCACCCTGCCGCCTTCCAGCCGTGCCCACTTGTTATGGGTGCCGGGGTGACAGACCAGGCTGTCGGGCGCAGTCAGGCCGGCGGCAACCGCGCCGAACAGCTGCACCTCTTCGCCGCGCATGACGTCGGCGCGGCTGTCGTCCAGGTAGCTCAAGCCCGGCACGATAGCCGCCCGCTCGCGCTCAATCCGGGACAGGTGGGCCGAGAGTTCGGGCAGGCCGGCGGGACAGGCGACATAGGGCGCCTCGACCCAGCCGCGATTGGACCCGATCATGCCGGCCATCAGCAGCGGCAGGTCACCGAGCCGCTCGCGAACGTTGGCGATGGCCGCCGGGAACCCTCCCGCAGGCACGGAGGTGATGCCCTGATCGTCTTTCAATTCCGCCTGCAGCACGCCTTCGGCATCCAGCCGGTAGGCGCGCCGATTGGTGGTTCCCCAATCAACCGCGATGATGCCTTCAGTCCACATGGTGCCGCTCATTGCATGAAAAGCGACGAACGGGGCCACAAGCTCCCCTGTTTTTTGCGTAGCGGTTCGCTATCCCACCCGCTGATGACCGCTGAATCACCCGCCCGGCTGGTTGCCGACGTTCACGCCGTGCTCGGCGAAGGACCGGTGTGGGTCACCGCTACGCAATGCCTGTGGTGGCTCGACATCAAGGGGCGCAAGCTGTTCCGCCTGCGCTCGGGCGATCGGCTGGACGAATGGCCGACGCCCTTCCGCATCGGCAGCTTGGCCCCGCGCGAAGGCGGCGGATTCATAGCCGGCACCGAGCACGGCTTTGCCCATGTGGATCCGGAAGCAGGCCGGTTCGAACTCCTCTTCGATCCCGAGGAAGACCGCCCCACCAACCGCTTCAACGATGGCAAGGTCGACCGGGCGGGGCGGTTTCATGTGGGCACCATGGACGATGCCGAGGAGCAGGCTTCCGGAGCTTTCTACAAGCTCGACAAGGCGCTGCTGTGCCAACGCTACGAGGACGGATTCAAGGTCACCAACGGCCCGGCATTCAGCCCCGATGGCCGGTTCATGTACGCCAACGACAGCGCGCGGCAGGTCACCTACGCCTACACGGTGACGCCGGACGGCACACCGGCCGGTCGACGCGAGTTCGCCCGCTGGGGCGAGGACGACGGCTACCCGGACGGTATGACCGTCGACGCTGAGGGCTGCCTTTGGATCGCCTTCTGGGACGGCTGGTGCGTGCGTCGCGTGTCCCCGGACGGCGAGCGGCTGGGCGAGTGGCGGGTGCCCGTCGCGCGGCCGACCAGCGTTGCGTTCGGCGGCCTGATGCTCGACCAGCTGTACGTCACCAGCGCCAGCATCGGCCTCGATGCGGAGGCGTTAGCAATGCAACCGAATGCGGGCGGGCTCTTTATGCTTGAGCCCGGCGTGTGTGGGATCGCCGAACGGCCATTCGCCGGCTGAACCCGAAGCAAACTTCCAGGAGCAAGAGCAATCGCCAACTTCATGTTCGCGACGGGAATCGAGAACAGCATTCCCACCATCCAGAACGGCAAGGTCCGGGTGGATCAGATGGAAGCCAGCGACTTCTATCGCCGCTGGCGCGAGGACTTCGACTGCGTCGAGGACATCGGGATCGAGTATCTCCGCTACGGTCCGCCGCTGCATAAATGCTTCCTCGGGCCCGGTCGCTACGACTGGGAGTTCGCCGACCTCACCTTGAACGAGCTTCGGCGGCGGCGGATCACCCCGATCGTCGACCTATGCCATTTCGGCGTGCCGGATTGGATGGGCAACTTCCAGAACCCCGACTTCTCCGAGCTGTTCGCCGGCTACGCAGCCGCCTTCGCCGAGCGGTTCCCGTGGGTGCAGCTCTACACGCCGGTGAACGAGATGTTCATCTGCGCCGTCTTCTCCGGCAAATACGGCTGGTGGAACGAGCAGTTGCGGACCGACCTGGGTTTTGTCACCGCGCTCAAGCACATCGTTAAGGGCAATGTCCTGGCGATGATCGAGATCCTGAAGCGGCGGCCGGATGCCATCTTCATCCAGTCCGAATCATCCGAGTATTTCCATGCAGACTCCCCGGCAGCCATCGGGCCGGCCGAACTGCTGAACGCGCGCCGCTTCCTCAGCCTCGACCTCAACTACGGGCGCCGGGTCGACAGCGAAATGTACGAGTACCTCATGGACAATGGGATGACTCGTGAGGAGTACCACTTCTTCCTGCACAATCGGTTGAAGCAGCACTGTATCCTCGGCAACGATTATTACCGCACCAACGAACACCGGGTCCATGCCGACGGCCGGACCGAAAGCTCGGGCGAGGTGTTCGGCTATTCGGAGATCACGCGGCAATATCATAACCGCTACCGGCTGCCGATCATGCACACGGAGACCAACCTGCGGGAGGGTCCGACCGGGCAGGAGGCCGTTCAATGGCTGTGGAAGGAGTGGGCCAACGTGCTGCGCCTGCGCAACGTCGGCATCCCGACCGTCGGATTCACTTGGTACAGCCTCACCGACCAGGTCGACTGGGACACGGCGCTTCGTGAGAAAAACGGCAACGTGAACCCGCTCGGCCTGTATGACCTCGACCGCAACATCCGCAACGTCGGCAAGGCCTACAAGCAGCTAATCAAGGATTGGCGCGACGTGCTGCCGGCTTCGTCCGTGTGCCTGGCCGTGCCGGTCAAGCCGCTCGATCAGGATTGCTGGCCGCCCAACGAGGAAGCGGCAAGTGCGGGCCTTCGCCTCACCCAACAGTCCATGCAGAACCCGGAGGCCGCGTGATGGCACTGGCCGAACTGGTGATCGATCGGATCGAAACCTTCCTGGTTCCGCCGCGCTGGGTATTCGTCCGGGTGGAAACTGCGGACGGCGCGGTCGGCTGGGGCGAGGCCAGTCTTGAAGGGCATGGCGAAGCCGTGGTCGGTGCATTCGACGCCATCCGCGACCGCTTCATCGGCCATGATGCAAGACGAATCGAGGACATCTGGCAGATCGCCTATCGCGGCGGCTTCTACCGCGGCGGGCCGGTGCTGATGAGCGCGCTGAGCGGCCTCGACCAGGCGTTGTGGGACCTCAAGGGCAAGGCTGCCGGCCTGCCGGCATGGGAGATGATGGGCGGTCGGGTGCGTGATCGGATCCGCGCCTACGCCTGGATCGGGGGCGACCGACCACACGAGATCGCCGACGCCGCCAAGGCGCGCCGCGATCAAGGCTTCACCGCGGTGAAGATGAATGCCACGGCCGAGCTGGACTGGATCGGCACGCCCAGGTTGTTCGACGAGGTAATCCAGCGCGTTCAGGCTGCGCAGGCTGCTGGAGTGGATGTCGGACTCGACTTCCACGGTCGCGTTCACCGGCCAATGGCCAAGCAGCTGGCCAAGGTGCTGGAACCGCTCGGCCTGCTGTTCATCGAGGAGCCACTGCTGAGCGAGAATCCTGAAGGGCTGGCTCAGATCTCCGAGCTGGTCTCGACCCCAATCGCGCTTGGCGAGCGGCTTTATTCCCGCTGGGACTTCAAACCGTTCTTCGAACGCGGTGCGGTGGATATCATCCAGCCGGACCTCAGCCATGCCGGCGGCCTGTCGGAATGCCGCCGGATCGCGGCAATGGCCGAAGCCTATGACGTGGCGGTGGCGCCGCATTGTCCCTTGGGACCTCTCGCGCTCGCGGCCTGTTTGCAGCTGGCGGCCAACGCACCCAACGTCGCCATTCAGGAGATGAGCCTGGGCATCCACTACAACGTGGGTCACGACCTCTTGAACTTCATCACCGACCCCGAGGTGCTGACCCCTCAGGACGGCTATCTCGCTATCCCGCAGAAGGCGGGTCTGGGCGTCACGATCGATGAAGCAGCGGTGCGGCAGGTGGCAGGCGAGGGGCACCGGTGGCGCAACCCGATCTGGCGCCAGCACGACGGCAGTTTCGCCGAATGGTAGGCGGCGCGGCGACCCGGCCATCACCGGGTCGCCCGCTTCTTGCCCTTAGGCGGCCTTGCGCTTCGGCTCGCGCTGGTATTCCACGTCGTCAAGCTGGTGCGCCAGCGCAGCCAGCTCCTCCCCGACGCGGCGCTCGACATTGTATTTCGCGTCGAGTTCGGCTTCCTTAGCCGTCAACTCGCGCCAGTAGCTGATCGACAGGCGGCGGCCGAACACGTCGTCGCCGCGCATCTTGAGCTCCGGCTCCGCCGTCTCTGGCAGGTTGTCGCGGATCGCGACAAGCGTTGTGATCAGCCGCTCCAGCGACGTGTAGTCGCTGATTTCGATGAAGTCCTTCACCCGGGTACGCATGGTGATTCTTCCTCCTCCCCAGTCCCTTGGGGATATTTGCGCCTCTGCGAATCCCGGCGCAATCAAGAATTGGCACTTAGGACGGGCGGAGTTACGGCCTTCTGAACACGTCCGATAGAAGGGGTTCAGACCGGTGCACATCAATGAGCCATTGCAGCTGGCGGCCGGTGCTCTGGAGCTGGAGCTAAGTCCCTCTATTGGCGGTGGAATCCGTAACTTCCATTGGACCGACGGAGAGCGCCGCCATCCGATATTGCGGCAAAGCCACAGTGCCGCGAATAGCGTCCTGGAACTCGCCAGCTTTCCGCTGGTGCCATTCGTGAACCGCATTCGCGGCGGGCGCTTCAGCTTTCGCGGGCGAGAGGTTCGGCTCCGCCCGAACATGGCCGGGGATCCCAGCCCGCTGCACGGCCAGGGGTGGCTCGGGCACTGGACCGTCGAGGCTTGCGGCAACCAGGACGCGGAGCTGCGCTTCGTCCATAAATCCGGCGAATGGCCGTGGGCCTACGAAGCGCTGCAGATGTTCGCGCTCGACGAGGGCGGGCTGTCGCTGGCCCTGATCTGCCGCAACACGTCCGATGAGCCGATGCCGTGCGGGTTGGGGCAGCACCCCTACTTTCCGTGCACCTCGGCTACCCGGCTGGACACGAAGGTCGCGACAGCGTGGGAGATCGACGAGCAGGTGCTGCCCGTGCGGCAGGTGCCCGCGCAGGGCCGCTTCGACCTCCGCGACCGGCCTGTATGCGGGCAGAAGCTCGACCACGGCTTCGGCGGCTGGGGCGGCAGCGCGCGCCTGACCGATCCGTCATGGCGACTTGAAGTGACGATGGGCTCGCCGACGGCGCGCTTCTTCCAACTCTACTCGCCGGAAGACGGCGGAATTTTCGTCGCCGAGCCGGTGACCCACGCCAATGCCGCGCTGAACGAACCGGAGGAACGGTGGGGCGAGCTGGGCCTGCGGGTGCTCGAGCCGGGCGAGGAGATGCGTCTCGACATGCGGCTGAAGGTCACGCTGCGCTGACACTCCGCGTCGGGCCAACCGCGTAGAGCATGGGTGGGCTGGCTAGGGAGCGTCAGGCTGGCTTTCAGCGTTGATGCGGCTGTGCAACGACCTTCGTCCCTCCGCCCGCGTGATCGGGCCGGCGCAATCGCGGCAGTCCTGCTGGTGCATGTCGCCATCCTGGCGGTGCTGCTGGCCAGTGGACGCGTGCCCCTTGGCGGGCAGGTGCAAGCGTCGGCGATCGAGACGTTCGACGTAGCCGAAACGCCGCCCCCGCCTCCGCAGCCTCCGCCGCCGGAGCGGCCGCGCGAGCAGGTGGGCCAGGCAAGCCCGCCGAACCTCAAGAGCCAGGCGACGCCGGTGGTCGCGCCGGACCCGGTGGTGTCGCTGCCGCCAACGACTCCGGTGATCGCCGCGGAGGTTCCAGCGCAGGGCGCCGCTCCGACCCAGGGAGCCGCGCCCATACCTGGGCCAGGCACAGGCGCGGGCGGACTCGGGAACGGAACGGGCGCCGGGGGATCGGGCAGTGGACCCGGCAGCGGCTCCGGCGGCATCGCCACCGGTCCGCGCCAGATTGCCGGCTCCATCAGCCGACGCGACTACCCCCGCGAATTGGAGGGGAGCGACGTCCCGCAGGAGGTCGTGCGCTTGCAATACACCATCGGCGCCGACGGTCGGGTGCACGATTGCCGCATCCTTCAGTCAAGCGGGGCGCCGCTGCTCGACCAGCGCACCTGCGAACTGTACGAGCAGCGCTACCGCTACGAACCGGCGCGCGACGCCGCCGGGCAGCCAGTCCCGATCACCGTACGTGCGGTGCGAAGCTGGTTTCGACGCGGGAGGCTGTTCTAGAAGGTGCCCTTGATCGACAGGCTGAAAATCGGCCCGATCAGCTGGTTGTTCTTCTGGACAAAGGAAATCGGCGCCACCGTCCGCCGGCCGTCATAGACGGTGCGATCCTGGCGATGCCGCGCGTTGAGCAGGTTCGATACCTCGGCCCTGACGGTCAGCCCATACAGGTTCTTGTGCTCCACGAACGCGCTCAGCCACCACGGGCCTTCCCAGCTATGATAAACCTCCGTGAGGTAATAGTTGCGCGCATAGTCGTCGCTGCTGAGGCCGGCGCCCCAAGCAAATGGGGTCCCGGGCACGTCGTGACGGAGCGTTGCATCGACGAAATAGAAGCGATTGCCGCTGATCGGACGACGCTCGCCCGTCAGCGGGTCCTTGACCCGGCTGCGGTCGAAGCCGGCATTGAAGTCGAGCTTGGCACCCTTCCAGCCGAGCGGATCGAAGTTGATGGTCGACGTGCTCTCCATGCCGACCCGGGTGGCGCTCGGCAGGTTGCCGATGCCCTCGCCATCGTCGCCGATCGGGATGATGTCGATGATGTCCGAAATCTTGTAGTAATAGGCCTTGAGCCTGGTCTTGCCCCAGCGGCCTAGCTCGCGGCCGACCTCCACTTCCGTTTCCCAGCTCTGCGGCGGGACCAGGTCCGGGTTGCCGGCATTCTGCCGGTCGGACGTCAGCTTGGGCTGCGCCAGGAAATCGTAGAAGCTGATCTGGCCGACGCGGCGACGTAGCTTGAAGCTGGCGTCCCATCCGTCCGCGGGGCGCCAACCAAGGTTGAGGCTGCCTTTAGGCCGGAAGAACTTGCGGGCGGGCAGGTCGCCGTCGACCCGCTCCAGCCGACTGATCTCGCCGCCGCCGGCCAGCTGCAGGCTCAGCCGCGGTGTCAGCGCGCGGCTGAAGGTCAGGATGCTCTCGTAGCGGACCTCTTGCACTTCACCCGAACCTTCGGGGAAGTCGCGCTCCTGGAATTCGCCGGTGGGCGATAGCTCGAACAGGCTGCCGCGCTGGTCGAGAGAGTTGAAGGCCCGCTCGAGCGACAGCTGCCAGTCGTTCTTGCCGCTCTTCCAGCCGTATTCGGCCCGCGCGATGGTCTCGCCGATCAGGCTGTCACGGCGGAAACGCACGCCTTGAGAAGGAGCGCCGCTGTCGAAGCTGTTGACCTGCGTGGTGGTGACCGGCTCATGATCGTGGTGGCGGACGCCGATCAGCTTGAGGCGCCCGGGTCCAAGCGCGAATTCGTAGTCGGCGTTGACGTCATAATAATAGCCCGCGAGCTTGCCTTGCGTGACCCGGGCGCGGTTGTCGCCGTCCACCCGGATGCGCTGGTCCCGCTGGTCGAACGGGTTCCAGTAGGGCGTGTAGCCGAGCAGCAGGTTGCCGACGGAAGAGCCGGGCCCGTCAAGCTTCAGCTTGGTCTCGAACGTCAGCAGATTGCTCTCGCCGTGATAGCGTTCATTCCGGCGTTCGATTAGCGAACCGGCGCGATCGTAGATCAGGACCGGACCGCCAAACCCTCCGCGCCCAGTGTCGTTCTTGGCCGACAGCGTATACTCGACCGGACCGGTGCTGCCTGTGTAGCTTATCGAGCCAGCGTAGAGGTCGGGCTTGGTATAATGCGCCCGGAAGCTCGGATTAAATTCGAACTGGCCCGACGACTTCGCCGCGCGGGCGACGATCACGTTGGCGACCTGCCCAGTCAGGCCGGCGATGCCGAGGGTGGCCGCGTCGAGTACCTCGATGCGCTGGACGTTGGCGACGGCCGTGCGCTGCAGTTCCTGGAGCGCCCCGCCAGACTTGTTGGCGATGCGCTGGCCATTGATCAGCACGTTCTCCGACGCCTGGCCCAGGCCGCGCTCGTTATCCGCGCTGCGGATCGTGAAGCCGGGAAGCTGCACCAGCATATCGTAAGCGGTCTTGGGCGCGAAACGGGCGAAGTCGGCCGGCGTGTAGACCGACTTGGGCGGTGCCACTGGCGGTTGTGCCAAGGCCGGAGCGCCGAGCAGCGCGGCCGTTGCGAGGAGACCGGCAAGCAGGGAACGCAACATGGAGGTCTCCTGGTGAGGTGAGGGGCAGCGTGGCTGGAAGCGGGCCTGCGTCAAGGCATCAGCCCCGCGACCTTCAAGCGGATGAGCTCGTCCGCTGACAGGCGCGACGACTGCGGCGGGCGCAGCGAGCGGACGAACTCGGGCGTGACGTTCAGCGCCTTGGCCTGGATCAGGGTCGCCACCGGCAGCGCCGGATACCCCGCTTCCCGGAAGCCGCGAATGAACTCGGGCGTGATGTCCAGCGCCTTCAATTGGATGAGCTCAGACGCCGGAATGCGCCCGTAGCCCTGGCGGCCGAGCGCCGCGACGTATGATGGGCTGATGTCCAGCGCCTTGAAGGCGAGCAGGTCGCCGACGTTGGCCGGCTTGTAACCTCCGCGGGCGAGCTCGCCGATATAGGCGGGGGTGACGCCGAGGGCCGCCAGGCCGGTCAGGTCGTCGGCGCTGACCCGGGTGTAGCCCGCGTCCGCCACCGCATTGACCAGCGCGGACGTGGCGCCGACAAGGGTGAGGCCGAGCGCCTCCTCTTCGTCGGGAGCCTCGATACCGCGGCTGGCAAGCAGGGCGGCGAAGCGCGGGTCGGCCTTGAAGTCGCATTGGCCGCCGGCATGTCCAGCGCGCTGCGCGGCACCGCGGCAATCGACGCGGCCGGCGTCGCGGACCAGCGCGAACCCGATCGCTCCCGAACCGGCGCGCAGCGCGTCAGTGTTCAGGCCGGCAAGTTCGTTCGGGCGATAGCTGCTGCTGCTGTGCATGCCCGAGCGCCGGCCGTCGCGCAGGGTTAGCTGCACCCGGTCCACCCGGTCGGTCCCCGACAGGGTGAAGCCGAGCTCGCCGACGTTCGCGGCCATGGTCGAGGAGGCCACACCGATGCCGGCGAGGCAGATGGCGGCGAGGAGTGCGAAGAACTTATACATCGGACTACTCCTTCTTCAATCTGGTTGGGGCAAGGCTTCCCCGATCGCCCAGGAAGGGCGTTGGTGCGGTCTGGTCGGTGATCAGATAACTAGTTGTCGTCGGGCTCTTCGGGGGGCTCAGGCGGCTCCGGTGGCTCGTCCTTGTCGTGCCGGTTTGCCACTACCCCTCGTCGCAAGCCGCGAAGGTCGTTGGCGCTGATCCCGTGTGCTCGCAGTTCCACCAGCTTGTCGGGCGTGAGGCCGCCGATCCCAGCCTGGCGCAGGCTGCGGATGTAATCGGCCGTGACGTTGAGCGCGCGCATGCTGGTGAGGTCGTCGATCGACAGACCGCGGTATCCGGCCGAGGCAAGATCGGCGACATAGGCCGGCGACACGCCGACTGCCCGCGCGCCTACCAGGTCGTCGATGTCCGATGGACGGTAGCCGGCCCGGGTCATCTCGCGCAGCCAGTCCGGAGTCACTCCTACCGCCTTAAGCTCGATCAGATCGTCGTCGTCGATCCGGGCGTAAGGAGCAGCGGCCCGGAGGGCGGCGGCATAGTCGCCGGTCACGCCCATCGCCTTGAACGCGATGGCGCGTTCCACGGGCTCCATGTCACGGTGCGCGCGCTTAACGTTCGGGCCGACCGGTCCCACTGGGCCAACCGGACCCACCAGACCGCGTGGGCCCACGGTCGGGGGCACGGGCGTAAGCGGGGTCGGCGGAGTCCAACCCGGGTGCGGGTGGGCTGCGGCCAGCTTGACCTGTTCCGCTACCTTGGCTCCGTCAACCAGCCCGGCTTCCGCCAGGGCGGAGGTCACGCTGGCGCGGGCGATCTCGCCGCTGTCTGCGGTGGCTTGAGTCACCGCCCTGGCCACCACGGCGGGGAGCGAGCGCTCAAGGTTTGGAGCATTGAAGCTGACCGGGGCGCGGCTCTCGACCGTGGCGGCGGCGGGGGTGAAGCTCACCGCCGCCAGCGGCGCCGCCGTGGCGACCACGCCAAGAGCTAGGCCGGCGCCGAAGCCGCGCGCTACCGGGCCACGCGGCAGGCTGTTGTCCAGCACGCGGCGGACGCGGCGGGTCAGGCTGCCTTTGCCGGGCGCGACGCCGTGCGCGCCGAGCAGCAGGCCCTTGCTGTCGTGGCGGGCGACCCCCACCAGCAATTCGGCATAGTCGGCGTTCGGGACGTCGGCGGCGAGCACCGCGTCATCGGCCGTTTCCTCGCGCAGCTGGTGCGCCTCGCGGGCGAGCATCCAGACCAGCGGGTTGAACCAGTGCATGGCGGTTACGGCGCGTGCCAGCAGCAGCTTGGCCCAGTCGAGGCCGCGGACATGGGCCAGCTCATGGGCGATCACCGCCTCGGCATCGCCGCGCGCGTCCAGCGCTTCCTCGTTGAGCAGGATTACCGGCCGCAGCAGGCCCCAGCTGATGGGCGAGCGGAGGTCGGGGCTGGTGAGCAGGGCGGTGCCATGCTTGAAATCCATGCGCCGCTGGGCGTGGGCGAGCGCGGTCAGCCACGACGGCTCGACCAGGACACTGGCGCGGGCGCGAAGGGCGAACAGGCGAAGCAACGCCAGCGCGGTGATGGCCAGCAGCACCGTCGCGGGCAGGCCGTAGAGCAATGGCCACCATTGCACTCCGCCGGACGGCTCGGCCACCGACGGCAGGCTTGCTTCGGCAACGACCGGCGCGACGGCGGTGCTGGTCACCTTCGGCTCCACCAGGTAGCTCGGCGCCGGGGCGGCGCTGCTCACGAACCCCGGTGCTTCCACCACCAGCTGCGGTAGGAACATGGAGCCGAGCGGCACGATCAGCAGCGCCAGCAGGCCGAAGTGCGCAAGCATGCTGCGCTCGGCCGCCGACCGGTTCGCAAGCAGGCGCAGCAAGCCGAGGGTCACGCCGGAAACCAGCAGCGATTTCAGGACGAAGGGCAGGATCAGGTCCATCTCAGCGCTCCCCTTGCTCGCGGCGGGCCCGGGCGATCATCTGCTCAAGCTCGTCCAGCTCGTTCGTGTCGAGCTTGTCGGACATGCCGAGCAGAGCGCTGGCGGCGCTGGTCGCCGAGCCGTTGAAGAACACGCGGACGACGTCGGACAACGCCGACTTGCGCGCGGTCTGGTCGGAGACGGTCGGGCTATAGAGAAAGCCACGCTCGCTATCCGCGCGGCGGACCACCCCCTTGTCCTCGAGCCGCTTGAGCATGGTCCGCACGGCCGAGCCACTGAGCGGCTGCGGCAGGGCGTCGGTCACTTCCGACGCCGTCATCTCGCCCTGCGCATAGAGCAGGTCGACGATCTGGCGTTCCTTCGGCGGCAATCGGTTGAGCACGACTCGCGTCCTTCTAGCTACATTTGTAGCGTGTGCTACATTTGTAGCGCCGGTGCAAGTACGGTTTCTCGCCGTTTGTCGAACGACCAACGGATGATCAGGGGAGCTTGCGGATGGTTTCCTCGACGTGGGCTACGCGCACGCCGAGCTTGGCGACCTCCAGATGGTTGAGCACGGTGCGGCCGTCCGGCTGAAGCGCAAGCTGCTGGTGAACGTCGAGACCGCCCTTCATCCGATACCGTATCTGGGCCCGCGGGCCGGCGACCGTCAGGGCCACGGGACCGACCGCTTCCGTCAGGCTGCCGGAGTAGCGGCCGGGTGCCACCGGCCGGATCGTCCACACGCGCGTGCGCGGCGCCTTGCCTTCCTGACTGATGCGCTGGGTCAGGACGAGGCCGCCGCCGCCGGTTGGGCGCCCGCTGCTTTCGACCCGCATGGCGCGAGCGCCGGCGAAGATCTGGTGGAGCTCACCACGTCCTTCCGTGCGGCCGGTGAAGAAGGCGATTGGGTCAAGCCGGGCACTGGTGTCCGCCGGCAGGTGGACGGACGTGCAAGCGTTCAGCGGGAGGGCGGCGGCAAGGAGGGCGAAGTGACGCATGGGCTCACAACGCTTATAGACCGGGTGGTTCAGCCAGAACGTCCGGCGACCAGTTGATCGACGACGCCCGGATCGGCCAACGTGGAGGTGTCACCAAGGCTCGAGAGCTCGCCTTCTGCGATCTTGCGCAGGATGCGACGCATGATCTTGCCGCTGCGGGTCTTGGGCAGGGCAGGGGCGAACTGGATGTGTTCGGGGATCGCGAGAGCGCCGATGTGCTTGCGAACCTCGGCGTTCAGTTCGGCCTTCAACCCGTCGTCGCCCTCGGTGCCGGCGTTGAGGGTGACGAATGCGTGGATCGCCTGGCCCTTGATGTCGTGGGGCACGGGTACGACGGCAGCTTCGGCCACCGACTTATGTTCGACCAGTGCGCTTTCGACCTCCGCCGTACCGATGCGGTGTCCGGACACATTGATGACGTCGTCCACCCGGCCGGTAATCCAATGATAGCCATCCTCGTCGCGGCGACAGCCGTCCGCCGTGAAGTACATGCCCGGGTAGGCGCTGAAGTAGGTCTGGAAGAAGCGGTCGTCGTCGCCCCAGATGGTGCGCGCCTGCGCCGGCCAGGAGGCAGCAAGGCAGAGATTGCCGCTGGCCGCGCCGTGCAGCTCCTGGTGCTCGCTGTCGACCAACACGGTGCGGACGCCGGGCAGGGGCAAGGTGGCCGAGCCGGGCTTGAGGTCGGTGGCGCCGGGGAAGGGTGAGATCAGGATTCCACCCGTCTCCGTCTGCCACCAAGTGTCAACAATCGGACAGCGGCCGTCGCCCACGACATGGTAATACCATTCCCACGCTTCCGGATTGATCGGCTCGCCGACCGTGCCGAGCAGGCGGATGGACTGGCGCGAGTGGGCCTTCACCGGCGCCTCGCCCTCGCGCATCAGGGCGCGGATCGCGGTCGGCGCGGTGTAGAAGATGGTGACGCCGAGCCGGTCGCAAGTTTCCCACAAGCGGCCGAAGTCGGGATAGTTGGGGACGCCGTCGAACATGACGCTGGTCGCGCCGTTCAGCAGCGGGCCGTAGACGACATAGCTGTGGCCGGTGATCCAACCGATGTCGGCCGTGCACCAGAAGACGTCGCTGTCCTCGGCGCCGAAGATCCAGTCGAAGGTGGTGGCGGCCCAGACCGAATAGCCGCCAACGGTATGCACCAGCCCCTTGGGCTTGCCGGTTGAGCCCGAGGTATAAAGGATGAACAGCGGGTCCTCCGCGTCCATCGCTTCCGGCTCGGCTTCGATCTCAAGGCTGTCGCGGACGGCCGAGTAGCTGATGTCGCGCCCGTCGTGCATCGGCACGTCGGCGCCGGTGCGGGTGACGACGATCACCGTCTCGATGCCGCTGCTCATGGCCAGCGCGGCGTCGACGTTGGCCTTCAACGGAATGACCTTGCCACCGCGCACGCCCTGGTCGGCGGTGATGACCGCGCGGGCGCCGCAATCGTCGATCCGGCCGGCCAGGCTTTCGGGCGAGAACCCACCGAACACGACCGAATGGACGGCGCCGATCCGGGCGCAGGCGAGCATCGCCGCCGCCGCTTCCGGGATCATCGGCATGTAGATCATTACCCGGTCGCCGCGCCCGATGCCTTGGCGACGGAGCAGGTTGGCGAAGCGACAGGTCTCTTGCGTAAGCTCCCGGTAGGTCCAGGCGCGGCCGGCGCCGGGCTGGTCGGGCTCGAAAATCAATGCGGGACGGTCGCCGCGTGTCGCCAGATGCCGGTCGAGGCAGTTGACCGAAAGGTTGAGTTGCCCGTCCTCGTACCAGCGGATGTGGAAGTCGGCCTGCCCAAAGCTCCATTCGCCGGTTCGCGTGGGGAACCGAGACCAGTCAAGCCTCCGCGCCTGCTCCAGCCAGAAGCCATCCGGATCCTCGTCGGCGAAGCGGCGCAGCTTGGCCAGCTCGTCCGGCCCGATCCGGGCGCTGAAGTGCTCCGGGACCGGGTGGACGGCGTGGCTCATTCGGCGGGCTGCTCCAGCGTGCTCATGTCGATCACGAAGCGATAACGAACGTCGTTCCTGAGCAGGCGCTCATAGGCGTCGTTCACCTCGTCCATGCGGATCGTCTCCACCTCCGGATAGATGTCCTTGGCGGCGCAGAAGTCCAGCATTTCCTGCGTCTCCGGAATGCCGCCGATGGCCGAGCCGCCGACCGCGCGGTTCCACATGATGAGGTTGCCGCCGGTGAACGGCGGCATCTCCATCAGCGCGCCGACGATCACCATCCGCCCCGAGCGCCCGAGCAGCTGCAGGTAGGGGTCGATCGGATGGCTTACCGGAATGGTGTTGAGGATGAAGTCGAAGCGGGTCCGCGCCGCCTTCATCTGCGCCTTGTCGGTCGAGATGATGACGTCGTGCGCGCCCAGCTCACGCGCGTCCTCGCCCTTGCTCGGCGTGGTGGTGATCATGGTCACGTGCGCGCCCATCGCTGCGGCGAGCTTCACGCCCATGTGGCCGAGCCCGCCCAGGCCGACCACCGCAACCTTCGTGCCGGTACCGACATCGTATTGGCGCAGCGGCGAGTAGGTGGTGATGCCGGCGCACAGCAGCGGCGCGACGCGGGTCACGTCCATGCCGTCCGGCACCTTTAGGACGAAGTGGTCGCGCACGACGATATGGTCGGTGTAGCCGCCCTTGGTGATGGTGCCGTCATGGTAATCGGCACTGTTGTAGGTCTGGACGCTGCCCTTGCGGCAGAACACTTCCCAGCCCTCCAGGCACTGGTCGCATTCCATGCAGCTGTCGACCATGCAGCCGACCGCGACCGTGTCGCCGACCTGGTGACGGGTGACCTCGTCGCCGACCGCGGTGACAGTGCCGACGATCTCGTGGCCAGGGACCACCGGGTATTTGCTGCCCCGCCAGTCGTTGCGGCAGGTGTGGAGGTCGCTGTGGCAGATGCCGGCGTGCGTGATCCGGATGGCGACGTCATTCGGACGGAGGTCGCGGCGTTCGAAACGGATCGGTTTAAGCGGCTGGTCGGGGGCGTCGGTGCCCCAGCCGATGGCTTGGGTGGGCAAGGGAAATGAGCTCCTTATCGTACCCGGGCCAGAACGCGCTCCGCCTGCGTCAGATGCGGCCGGTCGACCATCTTGCCGTCGATGCTGAGCACGCCCGCGTCCGGCTGTGCAGCGAACGCGTCGACCACCGCACGGGCGTGGGCGATCTCGTCATTGGACGGCGTGAACGCTTCGTTGATGTGCGCCACCTGCGCCGGGTGGATCGCCAGCTTGCCGGTGAACCCTTCGCGTGCGGCGGCGAGCGCTTCGAGGATCAGGCCGGACTCGTCGCGGAAGTCGGTGAACACGCCGTCGACCGGTTGCACCCCGGCGGCGCGGGCACCGGCAAGACAGAGCGAGCGCGCCATCTTGTAGGTGAAGCTGAGCTTGCCGTTCTCGTCATGCTTGCTGCTGGCGCCAAGATCGGCCGACAGGTCCTCCGCGCCCCAGCTCATGGCCACGAGGCTGGGCGAGCCGCGATAGCTCAGCAGGCCGAACAGGCTGGCGGCGGTCTCGGTCACGATGGCGTGCACCGGGATGTTGCCGGTGCGATGGGCGAGTTCGACCACGTCGCTGCCGCTCTCGGCCTTGGGTAGGACAACACCGTGGATGGCGGCGTTGGCGAATACCTCCAGGTCCTCTTTGTGCCATTCGCTGGCGAACGGGTTGACCCGGACCCACAGCTGGGACGTATCGGAGGCAGTGAGCCCCTTCACGATCTCGCGCGCAGCGACCTTGCCGGCCGGCGCGACGCTGTCCTCCAGGTCGAAGATGATGGCGTCGGCACCGCACTCCAGCGCGCGGGCGATCTTCTTCTCGCTGTCGGCCGGGACGAACAGCCAGCTGCGCGGTTCGGCGGTCATGCTGGCCTCCGCTGCAACAGGGCGGTGCGCTTCATGGTGCAGACGGTCTCGCCGCGCTGGTTGATCGCTCGGTGCTCCCAGGTGACCAGCCCGGCGGTCGGCCGCGATTTGCTTTCCCGCAAGCCCACCGCCTCGCTCTCGAATCGCAGCGTGTCGCCGATGAACACCGGCTTGGGGAACTTCACCTCGTCGAAGCCCAGGTTGGCGACCAGCACCCCCATGGTGGTGTCGGCAACCGACACGCCGACTGTCAGCGAGAAGGTAAAGCAGCTGTTGACCAGGATCTGGCCGAACTCGCTGGCTTTCGCCACCTCGCCATCGAGGTGCATCGGCTGCGGGTTGTGGGTGAGGGTGGAGATGAGGAGGTTGTCGGTCTCCGTCACCGTGCGGGTGAGGTCATGCGCGACGGTGTCGCCGACCTGCCATTCGTCGTAATATCGTCCGGCCATGCGCGAGGGCTTAGAGGAGCCCCGGCGCAAATGCCACGGGTCAGCGGATGCCGCCGCTCCGCTGCAGCCGGCCACGCAGGTCGGCCATCGGCACGCGCTCGACGGCCGCTTCAGGAAGCGAGGAGCGCAGTACCACGGCGAGCTGGCCCAACGTCTGCCCGACCATGTCCACCGTGTGGAGCGATGGTCGATGGCGGGTTGCGCTGACCGTGTCGCGGTTGATCGAGGCCGCGGCAAGGTCGAGCTGCCGCCAGGCAAAGTCGAGCTCATCGGAGATGCGCTGCCACAGCACATTCTCGGTCGGCGCAAAGGCTGGATCCTCGAGCGGCAGCTCGATCCGCCGGATGGAGCGGCGCGGCGCGGGCGCGACCGCCGCGACGGCGTGCCGGCGGAACTGTTCGGGCGAACGGAAACGGACAACCTTGCTCATCAAAACCCCACGGTGAGTGACCGCGCCCCCCGGCGCCTGCACCCGTTGTAGGAAGATTTTGCCTAGCTGCGCGAGCCGAGGCTCATCCGTTTGGGAGCAACAGTCCGGCAATTGCCTCCGTTATGGCGGAACCGTCGAGCCGGTAGGTGGCATAGAGGTCGGCGAGGCTGCCGGTCTGCCCGAAACGATCGACGCCGAGCGGAGCGACTCGCTGGCCGCAGACGCCGCCAAGCCACGACAGCGAGGCCGGCGCGGCGTCGCACAGGGTGACCAGGCCGGCACCAGCGGACAAGCGGCCCAGCAGCGCCTCGGCGTGGCTGGACTCGTGACGACCCTGCCAGCGGGCGGCCTGGGCCGCCGACCAGCCGCGATGCAGCAGATCGGGCGAGGTTATGCTGAGCAGCCCCAATCCGGGCAGGTCGGCGCTCAGTTCCTCGTGCGCGGCCAGCGCTTCGGGCATGACCGCGCCCATGGCGACGATCGCCGCCTCGGCGTTGGGGCCAGGCTCGCGCAGCCAATAGCCGCCGGCCAGCGCGTCGGCTTGCCAGCGGCCATCCGCGCGCTCCGGCTGGCGCAGACTGCGGGTGGACAGGCGCAGGTAGGTGGACTCGCCAGATGGATCGTCGATGAGGCGGAAGGCCTCGCCCATGAACAGAGCGAGCTCGTCGGCGAAGGCGGGCTCGTAGTGGCGCAGGCCCGGCTGGCCGAGCGCGATCAGCGGCGGGTTGACCGATTGATGCGCGCCGCCTTCAGGTCCGAGCGTGATGCCGCTTGGTGTGGCGACCAGCAGGAAGCGCGCATCCTGGTAGCAGGCGTAGTTCAGCGCATCGAGGCCGCGGGCGATGAAGGGGTCGTAGAGCGTGCCGATGGGAACCAGCCGCTCGCCGAACAGGTCGCCGGCGAGACCCGCGGCGGCGAGCATCAGGAACAGGTTATTTTCGGCGATGCCCAGCTCGATGTGCTGCCCGCTGCCGGCCATGCCCCACTTCTGGGCGGACGGGATCTTGGCCTTGGCAAAGGCGTCGGCGACTTCCTGCCGGCGGAACAGCCCGCGCTGGTTCACGAACGCGCCGAGGTTGGTCGAGACCGTCACGTCGGGCGAGGTGGTGAGGATGCGGTCGGCGAGCGGATGGCCGGACTTGGCGAGGTCGAGCAGGATGCGGCCGAACGCGGCCTGGGTGCTCTGCTCCTCCCCGGGCGGGGCAGGGATGGGCGGGACGGTGAGCTGGCCGAAGCTGCGTGGGCGCTTGGTGCGCGCGATCGGGGTCCCGGCGAGCAGCGCTTCCACCCCAGCTCGGGCGTTGCCGCCGAGCGGGCCGAGCGGCTCCCACTCCTGTCCGGGCGCCACGCCCATCTGCTCGGCAAAGGCAGTCATCTGCGTCGGGTTCATCAGCCCGGCGTGATTGTCCTTGTGGCCGGCGAAGGGCAGGCCGAAGCCCTTCACGGTCCAGGCGATGAACAGGGTAGGCACATCGTCGGCGCTGCATTCGTCGAACGCCTGCGTCAGGGTCTCCAGGCAGTGCCCGCCAAGGTCGCTCATCAGCCCGGCAAGCTGCGCGTCGTCCTGGTCGCCCAGGAACGAGTCCGCTTCTGCGCCGAGGTCAGCCGACATCCGCGCCCGCCAGGCCGCGCCGCCCTGGTAGGTGAGCACGCTGTGCTCGGCGTTGGGCAGCGCCTCCAGCCACTCGCGCACCGCCGGATGGGCGTCGAGCGCCGCCGCCAACCGCTTGCCGTAGCGCAGCTCGACCACCCGCCAGCCGCAGGCGCGGAAGATCTCGTCGAACCGCTCGAACATGCGGTCGGCGCTGGTCGCGTCGAGGCTCTGGCGGTTGTAGTCGACGATCCACCACAGGTTGCGGACATCGTGCTTGGCGCCTTCGATTAACGCCTCGTAGATGTTTCCTTCATCCAGCTCGGCATCGCCGACCAGCGCAACGAAGCGACCCCGGTCGGCCTCGGACATCTTGCCCTTGGCGGTGAGCCAGTCCTGCACCAAGCTGGCGAAGGCGGTGATCGCGACGCCGAGGCCGACCGAGCCGGTGGAGAAGTCGACCGGGATGCGGTCCTTGGTCCGACTCGGGTAGCTCTGCGCCCCGCCCATGCCTCGGAAGTTCTCCAGCGCCTCGCGGGTCTGGGTCCCGAGCAGGTAGTGGATGGCGTGCAGCACCGGTCCGGCGTGCGGCTTTACCGCCACCCGGTCGTTTGGCCCGAGCGCGTGGAAGTAGAGAGCGGCCATGATCGCCGTCATAGAGGCGCAGCTCGCCTGGTGGCCGCCGACCTTCAGCCCGTCGGCGTTTTCGCGCACGTGGTTGGCGTGGTGGATCGTCCATGCGCTGAGCCAGCGCAGCCGCTCCTCCACGGCCTTGAGGGCGGCGAGATCGGGGGCGGTGGCGGGCTTCAGCATGGCGGGCGAGTAGCGCCAGCGGAACGCTGCGTCACCCCACCCGTGGAACCGAGTCGAACCGGCAGTGTTGCGAGACTCGTCCGAACCAAAGGGAGAAGAGATATGCGTGCACTTGCCGTCCTGCTCGCCGCGAGCTGTGCGCTTGCCGCTTGCAGCACCAACAGCGCAACCGAAGACACCGCGCCCGCCGGCGCCATGGCAGCCGACCCCAACAACCCGCTGATGGCCCCCGGCTACGTTGCCATGTCGGCCAGCAGCGACCAGTTCGAGATCCAGTCGAGCCAGCTGGCTCTGCAGGCATCGCAGAACCAGGCCGTGCGCAATTTTGCCAACCTGATGATTGCGCATCACCAGGCCACCACGCAGAACTTGACGGCTGCGGCCGCCAGCGCCGGCCTGCCGCCGCCCCCGCCGACCCTGATGCCACAGCACCAGCAGATGCTTGACCAGCTGCGCGCGGCGGGCACTGGCATGGCGTTCGACCAGGCCTACAAGCAGGCGCAGATCATGAGCCACCAGCAGGCGCTGGAGCTGCAGACCAACTATGCCAACGGCGGCGACGTCCCGGCGCTGAAGCAGGTGGCGGCCTCCACCGCGCCCATCGTCCAGCAGCACCTGGGCGCGGCGCAGGCGCTTAATACGGACATGGGCGGCATGGGCGCGATGCAGCCCGGCATGGACCAGAGCGGCCAGGCGCCCGCGACGGCTCCCGTCCGCAGCGGCGAACGCGGCTAGGGTTCGTTCGCGCCGTCCAGCCGCGCGTCAAAGCGTTGCTGGGCGGCGCGGATGCAAGCGATGTGGGCCATCGCCCACCGGCCGAGCGTCTCCACCGGCTGCTTGAGTGACTCGCCGAGATCGGTGAGCGCGTAGGTGACGCGCGGCGGCACGCTCGGCTCGACCGTGCGGCTGACGAGGCCGTCACGCTCCAGACCGCGCAGGGTCAGGGTCAGCATGCGCTGGCTGATGCCGTCGATGTGGCGCTTTAGCTCGTTAAACCGGCGCGGCCCGTCGGCCAGGATCATCACGATCAGCATCGACCACTTATCGCCGACCCGGTTGAGTACGGGCGAGACGTTGCGGCAGCCGGTCGACTCAAGGCTCGGCGGCTGAACGCTTTCCCCTGCTACGTCAGTTACATGCATGTTACCCGCTCACTTTCATGTGCCTTCTTGCGGCGCAATTCGGGGTGGTTACCTGTGCACCCTAGGTAACGATTGGTTACTAGGTTTGCAAAGGGAAGCACTCCAATGACCCGCATTCTTCGGATCGACAGCAGCATCACGGGCGAGAATAGCGTCAGCCGGGTGCTGACCGGTCGGATTGTCGAGCAACTGGCCGCCAACGGCCCGGCGGACGTCATCAGTCGCGATCTCGTCGCCGAGCCGCTCGACCACCTGACCTTGGGGGCCTTCGCGGACACCACCGTCCTTGAGGAGTTCCTCGGCGCGGACACGGTAGTGATCGGGGCGCCCATGTATAATTTCACGCTGCCGAGCCAATTGAAGGCGTGGCTGGACCGGATCGTCGTCAACGGCCGCACCTTCCGGTACGGAGCGGACGGCACGCCCGAGGGACTCGTCGGCGACAAGCGGGTGATCGTGGCGCTGAGCCGCGGCGGCTTTTACCGGGGCGACTCACCGGCGGCCGGGCTGGAGCATCTGGAAACCTACCTGACGGGCGTGTTTGGCTTCATCGGCATCAAGCCGGAGTTCGTCGCCGCCGACGGCATCAACATGGGGCCCGAGATCAAGGCCAGGGGCGTCGAGACTGCGCTCGGTGAGGTCGAGCGGCTCGCGGCTTGACGTTGGCAAATGGCGACAAGGGGACGGCAACGCCAACCCATTCGGGTCAACCTTGTCGCTCTTGGCGAACCGCTGCCGTGTCGGGCAACAGGCCGTCCAGCAACGCCGCAACGAAGGCCCGCTTGCGCGGGGGGCAGCCGGCGTGCAGCTTGCGCGCCGGTGCGGGGAAGTGGAGGCTTTCTGTCATGGCAGGAAGGTAAGCGCCTGAACCGGAAGCAGGAGAGGGCGCCGCGCTTACACCGAAGCGTTGGCCGCGTGAGGGAGACCAGTCATGAGCAAGCTTTCGGCCGACGAACGCAATCACCTCGACAAGGGCAAGTTCGCCTTCCCGAAGGAGCGCAAGGAGCCACTGGAGAACGCCAGCCACGTTCGCAACGCGATTGCTCGCTTCAACCAGGTGAAGGGTGTCAGCGACGCCGAGCGAGATGCCGCATGGAAGCTGATAAAGGCGGCGAAGAAGTTCGACGTGGAGGTCAGCGAGGCCAACTGGCGCGAGATCGGGAAGTAGGGTCGGCTTCTGAACCCTACTGCGCGGCGAGCCAGGCATCGCTGCAGATCAGGATCAGCTCTCGCCGCGCGGCGGGGACGAGCAGGTGCGCCTCGACCGCGGCGCGATCCTCCTTCGGCAACTTCCGGATGATTTCCGCCACGCTGCGGCACTGCCCAGACCGGGCAAGCTCGAAGGCATGTTCGACTTCCACGGACCTCGTCATGTCCGCCGCCTAGCGCGGTTCGCGGCCGGACGCGAATGTCGGCTTCCTATCCATTGCAGACGTAAGCTTTTGATGGCGGGCTGCATCAATGAGTTGGTCTTGATCTGCAACAATCAGTCAAGTTTAAGGCGGACGAACCCCATAGCGGCGATAGGCTTCTGGTTTCCGTAAAGAGGCGCGAGGTCGTCCGGAAGGTAGTTCAGCGAGACCAGACCCCCCGCACCAAACGAGAAGTGCTCGGCAAGACGAAAATCACGCACAGCTCCAACCGAGACCTTGCCCACTCGGAAGGCTTGACCATGCTCCTCGTCCTCGAGGAGCTCCCGGTTCTCGGTAATCTCGCCACGTCCAAAGATCGTCCAGTCTCGATGTTTGAGCGATGCCTCCGCCATGTAAGCGTCGTCCCTTCGCGCCTCGCCGTGGTGGTCAATGGTCTTACGGCCCCACGCAAACGTAGCGGCTAATTTCCATCCAGGCGCTATGCCACGGGCATAGAGCACGCTTGCCGACCAGCGCTTCTGGTCTACGCCCGGCTCCAGCTGCTCGGGGTTTTCGAGGTGGCCCCAGCTACCCTGCAGCGATAACTGGTTGGTCGGGTTGAACGAAACTCGCACCGCTGTTGAGTCCAAAGCGGCGGTCTCGATGTCCCAACGATGCTCGTCGGGCTCACGCCCGTTAAAGCGACTGACTTCAACTTTGGCGTTTCCGAGGGTCAACCCCCCTGTCAGCACGCCAAAGCTGATGTGGGTCGAGTCGAGCCAGTGATGGCTGATGGGAGCTTCCGGCGAGTCCATGATGGCCTCGCGGTGCATGAAGGCCGGAGGGCCAAAGGCAGGCTCCCCGGGTAGACCGGCGTAAAGGAACACACTGCTGTTTCCGCCAATATTCTGCGATATCGACCCGGACAGTTCCATGAAGAAGTCGTGCGGGTGCTGCCGGTCGATGAGCCTGTCCGTGCCATTGGCGGTCTCTCCGCTGGCGAGCAGCAATGGGTAGCCCCGCTTGCCCATCAGTGGGTCAGGGCTGAGCATCGCCTTCAACTGTAGCGTGCCGTTACCGACGGGCCTGCGAGCCATGCCCATCAGCATGCCCCCGGCAAATACCCTGTTTGCACCGCGCCTGCCCGACTGGTGATCGTAGACGAGGTTCACGACCCCATGAGCCATGAGCGTCCAGTCGCCCGCTCCGTTCATTATGCCAGAATGCTTCGACGCATCGGGCTGCCAAGCCGTGCCTGAAGCATCCCTTTGCATGGGGTAAGAATTAAGTGCTCCAGTCATGGACTGATGCTCGGCGTGATCGCCTGCCGACATCACCGCATGATCCACTTGGGAGTGGTTCATGGTCGAATGGTCCATTGTTGACGCATCCATCGCAGCGGCAGCCGGCCCTGAAGCAGTCGCGCCAGGGTTCATCCGCGAACCGTTCATTTGACCATGTTGCGTATGGGACTGGTCGGCCCTTGCTGGTGCAGCAGCTTCCGGCGGCGTACCCGTGGGCAATGCGCCATTGTCCATTTGAGAATGGTCCATTGGAACAGCGCGCTTGACCTTTGGTTGAGCGACGCTGTCCTTCCTGGTTGTAATCTTCTTGGCAGAGCCCTTCTTGGTCGCCGCCTCCTTTGTCGATTGCTTCTGAAGCGTGGCCTTTCTTGCAACGGACTTGGAAGGCATCGGCATGCTCATGCCCGGAGGATGCGCGTGCTGCGCTTGCGCTAACGCATCGTCGGCAACCAGTGCCGCAGTGGCGGCGGTAAGCATCACACTTAGTTTCACGGTTGTCTCCCGGATCGCAGCAGGTGCCACTCGGCAATCTTCTCGACGCTTACTTGGGACTGATCCTCAACCTCGTAATCAGACCTCTTCAGCAGGTCCTTCGCCCTCAGGCCGTACGGGCAGGTATGATGAGGCATCACCATCCGGTAAGCATCGCCTTTTCGCAGCGATAGGATGGTTGCAATGTCCGACATCTCACCTCTCCTTGTGGACTAGTGGGCGCTGATGTAGCTTCTGTACTGTGGTACAGAGTCAAGAGGTTCATTCGCTTACGATTGGTAAGCTCGCTGCTGCTGCCGGCGTGGGTGTTGAGACCATCCGTTTCTATCAGCGCAGAAGTCTGTTGGAGCAGCCGGCGCGCAAGTCTGGTTTTCGTCGCTACGGCTCGGACGACCTTCGCCGCTTGCGCTTCATCCGACAGGCACAAACGGCGGGCTTCACGCTGGAGCAAATCAAAGAACTCTTGGACCTGGACGAGAGCGAGGACCGGGCCAGAGCACGCGAGCTGGCTGCTACTCGCGTTCAGGCCTTGGATGCAAAGATCGCCGAGCTGCAGGCAGCCCGCGATGTCCTGAAGCGGCTCGCCAATGAGTGCGGGAGCAACACGACCGGCCCGTGCCCGATACTGACCTCGTTCAAGCTGTGAAGGTGCACTGCGTTATATCCGCTTTCCACCCGCGGATATTCCGATTGCTACCTAGAGCAGATACTCGCCGGATTTCGTCGGACCGAACCTAAGCCAGCAGCCGGAGCGGGTTCTCGATAAGGGGGCGCAGCGCGGCCAGGAAGGTGGCGGCGTCCCAGCCGTCGACGACGCGGTGGTCGCAGCTGAGGGACAGGTTCATCCGCTTCCGGATTTCCAGCTCGCCGTTCACCGGCACGACCTTTTCCTCGACCTTGTTGACCGCGACGGTGGCAACCTGGGGCGGGGAGATTACGGGGGTGGAAGTAATGCCGCCCATCGGCCCCAAGGACGAAATGGTGAAGGTAGGGCCGGTCAGCTCCTCGCGGGTGGCCTTGCCGCTCTTGGCCGCGTCGGACAGGCGGGCGACCTCGGCCGCGAGCTGCCAGATCGACAGGCGCTCGGCGTTGCGGATGACGGGGACCATCAGGCCGGCGGGGGTCTGCGCGGCCATGCCCATGTGGACGGACCCGTGACGGGTGATGACGTTGCCTTCGTCATCGTAGGTCGCATTGATCATCGGGAAGTCCGGGAAGGTCCGGGCGAACGCGGTGATCAGGAAGGGAAGCAGTGTCAGCTTCGGGTTGGAGCCGCGGTCGCGGTTCATCATCGCGCGGGTGTCCTCCAGCGCGGTCACGTCAAATTCCTCGACCAGGGTGAAGTGCGGGATGCGCCGCTTGGCCGCCTGCATGTTCTCCGCGATCTTGCGGCGCAGGCCGACGACCTTGATCTGCTCGTCAGCGCGCAGCGGACCAGCGCCCCGCGCCGAGACGCTGCCGCCATTGTAGAGCAGGTAGGCATCGAGGTCGGCGTGGCGGATGCGGCCGTCCGCGCTCTTCACCTGGGCGAGGTCGATGCCGAGGTCGCGGGCGCGTTGGCGGACGGCGGGGGTGGTCAACACCTTCTCCCCTCCCGCTTGCGGGAGGGGTTGGGGGTGGGCTTCCGACGTTTGCGCGGGTGGCGACGCTTGAGCCTCGCGCTGTGCGCTCGCGCCCACCCCTCGGTCCCCTCCCGCGAGCGGGAGGGGAGGAGTTTCGTTGGCAACCTCCAGGGTCGGGTTGGCGTCTTCCTGCGCTTGCGTCGGGACCGCCGCACCGTCTGCTAGGGGCACCTCCTCGGTCGCCGGCGCAGCAGCCGCCTCGGCGGCACCCGCGCTCTCCGTCTCGATGGTCACCAGCACGGAGCCGATCGGCACCTGGTCGCCGACTTCGCCGGCCAGGCTTTGAACGATGCCAGCTACGGGCGACTCCATCTCCACGGTCGCCTTGTCCGTCATCATGTCGGCGAGCTGCTGGTCCTCCTCGACCCGGTCGCCAACCTTAACGTGCCAGGCGACGATCTCGGCCTCGGCAATACCTTCGCCGATGTCGGGGAGCTTGAATTGGTAAGTACCCATCAGTCAGCCATGACCTTTTCTAGTGCCATCTTCAGCCGCTTGGGGCCGGGAAAATATGCCCACTCGTAGGCGTGCGGATAGGGCGTGTCCCAACCGGCGACGCGCTCGACCGGGGCCTCGAGGTGGTAGAAGCAGCGTTCCTGGACCAGCGCGGCGAGTTCGGCACCGAAGCCGCTGGTGCGGGTCGCTTCTTGGACCACGAGGACGCGGCCGGTCTTCTTCACCGACGCCTCGATCGTCTTGATGTCGAGCGGGACCAGCGTGCGCAGGTCGATGACCTCGGCATCGACCCCATTGTCCTCGGCCGCGGCGACGGCGACGTGGACCATGGTGCCGTAGGTGATCACGGTCAGCTCGGCGCCCTCTCGGGCGATCCGGGCCTGGCCCAGCGGAACGGTATAATAATCGTCCGGCACCTGCGCCTCCGGGCGCTTGGCCCACGGGGTGACCGGCCGGTCGTGGTGACCGTCGAACGGGCCGTTGTAGATGCGCTTGGGCTCGAAGAAGACCACTGGGTCGGGGTCCTCGATGGCGGCGATCAGCAGGCCCTTGGCGTCGTAGGGCGTCGAGGGAATCACGACCTTCAGGCCCGCGACATGGGTGAACAGCGCTTCCGGGCTCTGGCTATGGGTCTGGCCGCCGAAGATGCCGCCGCCGTAGGGCGAGCGGATGACCATCGGCATCGTCCACTCCCCGGCAGTGCGGTAGCGCATGCGGGCGACTTCACTGACGATCTGGTCGTAGCCGGGGTAGATATAGTCGGCGAACTGGATCTCGATCAGGGGCTTCAGACCGTAGGCAGCCATGCCGACGGCGGTGCCGACGATGCCGCCTTCGCTGATCGGGGCGTCGAAGCAGCGTTGCTTGCCGAATTGCTCCTGCAAGCCGGCGGTGGCGCGGAACACGCCGCCGAAATAGCCGACGTCCTCGCCGAACACGACCACGTCGGGGTCGCGGGCCATCATCACCTTGTGGGCCGAGTTGATGGCCTCGATCATGTTCATGGTCGCCACGATCAGAGCCCCGCTTCCTTGAGGCACTGATCACGCTGTTCCGCGATGTGCCAGGGGACCTCGGCGTAGACGTCCTCGAACATGCTCTGGATGTTCTCTCGGCCCTGTTCGGGCAGGATGCCGAGCTTCTCCGCTTCCTTCTGCGCCGCCCGGACGGCCAAGTCGGCTTCCTTCACCAGCGCGTCGTGGCGCTCGTCGTCCCATTCGCCAAGCGCGGTGAGGTGCTGGCGGAGGCGGGCGATCGGGTCGCCGAGCGGCCATTGCTGCGCCTCGCCGGCGGGGCGGTAGCCGGTCGGGTCGTCCGACGTGCTGTGGCCTTCGGCGCGGTAAGTGAAGAACTCGATCAGGGTCGGCCCGGCGTTGGCGCGGGCACGCTCGGCGGCCCACTGCACGGCGGCGTAGACGGCGAGCGCGTCATTGCCGTCGACGCGCAGGCCGGCGACGCCATAGCCGACCGCGCGGGCGGCGAAGGTCGACTTTTCGGCGCCGGCGATGCCGGAGAAGCTGGAGATCGCCCACTGGTTGTTGACCACGGCCAGGATCACGGGCGCGGTGTAGACGGCGGCGAAGGTCATGGCCGAATGGAAGTCGCCCTCCGCCGTCGCGCCGTCGCCGATCCAGCCCATAGCGATGCGGCTGTCGCCCTTGATCGCGCTAGCCATCGCCCAGCCGACCGCCTGCGGATATTGGGTGCCGAGATTGCCCGAAATCGAGAAAAAGCCGTGCGGCTTGTCCGAATACATGATCGGCAGCTGCCGGCCCTGCAGCTTGTCGCCCCGGTTCGAGTAGATCTGGCACATCATGTCGGTCAGCGGATAGCCGCGCGACACCAGCAGACCCTGTTGCCGATAGGTCGGGAAGTGCATGTCGTCGCGGTGGGTGGCGGCGGCCGCGGCGACCGCGATCGCCTCCTCGCCGGTGCACTTCATGTAAAAGCTGGTCTTCCCCTGCCGCTGGGCGCGGTACATGCGGTCGTCGAACACCCGCACGGTGACCATGTCCTTGAGCATCTTGCGCAGCGTGTCGGGGTCGAGCTTGGGGTCCCACGGACCGACAGCGCGGCCGTCCTCGTCCAGCACCCGGACCAGCGCGTCGGTCAGCGGAAAGGTCTCGCGGGCGGGCGCCGCGGTGTCCGGACGCGGTGCGGCGCCGGCGGGCGGCACGGGGATCGACGAGAAGTCGGGCGTGTCGCCGGGCCGGAACGCCGGCTCGGGCACGTGCAGGGACAGCGCCGGGGCGTTGCGGCGGGTCTGGGGATCGGCTTCGCTCATTGCGTCCGGCGCTTAGTCGAGGGTTGCGGGGGCGGCAACCGGACTCGACATGGACCGGGGCTGGGCTAGGCTGGCGGCCATGCTCCGCACACTCCTGGCGCTCGCCGCGCTTCTCGCTCTTCCTGTCTCCGCCACCGCCCAGCCGATCAGCCCCGCCGAGCAGGCGCGGATCGATGCGGCGGTCACCCAGTCGCTCAGCACCTACCAGGTGCCATCGGCATCCATCGCAATCGTCCGGGACGGGCGAGTCGTGCTGGCCAAGGCCTATGGCAAGGCGTCCGAGCGGCTGCCGGTCGCACGGCCGGAGCTGCCGTACCAGATCGCCAGCAATTCGAAGCAGTTCACGGCCGCCGCGCTGCTGCTGCTCGAGGACGAGGGCAAGCTGAACCTCGACGATCCGGTGTCCAAGTACCTGCCCGGTGTCTCGGGTAGAGAGCAGATCCGCGTGCGGCAGCTGCTGAGCCACACGTCCGGGCTGCAGGACTATTGGCCGCAGGACTACAGCTTCGCGGCCATGGCTCGGCCGGTCAGCCCGTCGGCGATCGTGGATCGATGGGGCCGCAAGCCGCTGGACTTCGCGCCCGGCACCCAGTGGCAATATTCCAACACCGGCTATGTCGTCGCCGGCCTCATCGCCGAAAAGGTCTCGGGCGAGCCGCTGTTGAGCTACCTGCAGCGCCGGATCTTCCGTCCGCTCGGCATGCGCAGCGTGCTGGATCAGGACAAGGCGATCGGCGCTCGCTTTCCGCAGGGCTATGGCCGCGCCGCGCTGGGCCCGGTGCGGCCGGTGGTGCCAGCGGCGAGCGGCTGGCTGTATGCGGCGGGCGAGCTGTCGATGACGGCCGAGGATCTGGCCAAGTGGGACATCGCCCGGATCAACCGCGCGCTGCTGCCGGCGGACGACTGGGCGGAGCAGGAGCGCACGGTCAAGCTGACGGACGGCAAGGACAGCGGCTACGGCCTCGGCGTGTTCGTCGGCGAGCGGGGTGGCCGGAGAATGGTGAGCCACACCGGCGAGGCGGTCGGCTTCTTGTCGATCAACAATGTCTATCCTGATGACAAAGCGGCGATCGTGGTGCTGACCAACAGCTGGTCGGGCGCGGCCTTCACCGACATCGCCCGCAAGGTGGCGGAGGTGGTGCTGCCGGCCAAGTCGTCGGCCGATGCCGGCGAAGCGGCGGCCGTTACCGCGCGGGCTCGGGCGTTGTACGACCAGTTGCGGAGGGGCGAGCTCGACCGTGGTCAGTTGACGGACAATTTGGCCTACTATTTCACGCCGCAGGTCCGGCAGGACTTCCAACAGAGCCTGGCGGCCCTGGGCGAACCGACCGGCTTCACCGCGGAAGGGCAGCCGGCGCTGCGCGGTGGCTTCGTGACGCGGCGCTTCAAGGTCACCTACCCGGGCCGCAGCCTGAGCATCTCAGCGTTCACCGAAACGGGCGCGAACCCGCGCTTCGAGCAGTTCCTGGTCAATCCGGAGTGAGCCGGTTGACGCTCGCTCGGGCGGAAGGGTAGGGCGCGCCCATGTCCGACACCCCTCCCGACCGCCTGAGCCTCGACCCGCGCAGCCCGCATTTCAACGCCGAGCTGCTGCAGCGCGGGGTTGGCATTCGCTTCAACGGCGTCGAGAAGACGAACGTCGAGGAATATTCGGTATCGGAAGGGTGGATCAAGGTCGCCGCCGGCAAGAGCCGCGACCGGTTCGGCCAGCCGATGCTGCTGACCCTCAAGGGTCAGGTCGAGCCCTATTACCAGAATGCCGCCGCCACCGGTGAGGGCGACGACGGCGCTGATGGGACTACCGACCAGCAATCCTGAGCGTGCTTACACCCCGTGAGTGCGCGTGCCGCGCGAGCCAGGGGTAGCGGAGGAAGGGTAGCGCGGCGTGGTCTTACGCGCGCGATTCCAGTCGTAGAGCTTCTTGGCGCCGTAGCCGACGGCCAGGAAGGTGCCGAGCGGACCCAGGCCGCGGGCCGCGACGCGCGCGCCGGCGGCGCCGAGGATCGCGCCCTTCAGGCCGTCATTGCGGCCGGCCATGCGGTTGCCAATGAAAGCGCCGGCGAGTTTGCCAAGCATCTTGAGTCTCCTTGCGTGCAGTTCGCCAGATAAGCGCGCCGGAGCCGCCGCGGGTTCCGCCACCGGGTTGGCGTAACCTCCCAACCCTGGCTGGCGCAAAATCCCAACTGCGCCGCCACGCTGAACTTCATGTTCAAGAAAATGGCTAAAATCAGGGTTTGGCACGCCGCTCGCATAGTCATGGTCATGCCTCGCCGGACGGTTCCGGCAGACAGACAGGGAGTACAAACAATGACCAGCAAGACCAGCCTCATCGCCGCCGTCGCCGCCATCCTGGTGAGCTCGATCACGGTTGGTTCGGCGATCGCCCCGGCGCAGGCCGTCAACCTGCCGGTGCGGGTTCTCGCCAATGCTTGAGGCGGGTGCGACCGCGCTGGCGGCCCGCCGCGGGCGGCTCGAGTGGCTCGGGCCGGTTCCGGCCCCTGACGCCCCGAGCGCCCTGCCGGCCGGACCGATCGGCCGGGCCCTCGACCTCCTCGACATCGTGGCGGCAGGCGCCCTCCAGGCCTTGTTCGCCGCCGCGAAACGCTAGTTCACAGGAACCATACATCATGGATCGCCGCATCCCCTTCGCCCTCGACTCCCACGACAAGAAGCTGCTCGGCGTGTGCGCCGGACTGGGCCGGAGCTTCGGGGTGGATCCGCTGTTCGTCCGCTTGGCGTTCGTCGCCGTGCCGTTGCTGACCTTCGTTACCGTCTGGCAGGCGGTGCTCGCCTACCTGATCTGCGGTGCAATCGGCGCCGCGGCGAAGGGCCGGCGGAGCCGGATCGACCGGCGCAGCGAGTATGAGCGGATGGGCGATCCGGCCCGGCGTTCATCGACCCACGACGTGCTGACCAAGCTGGACAGCACCGACCGCCGTTTGATGGCGATCGACCACCATCTCAACAGTTCGTCTAGCGATGCGCTGGCCCGCGAGATCGAGGCGCTGCGCCGCGAGGACGAGAAGACGCAAGAGGAGGCCAAGTGATGGGCTACGATATCGTGCTGACCATCGGCGCCCTGTCCCTCACCGGTATTGGCATCGCTGCCGCTGCCACCCTCAAGGGCTGGCAGGGCTGGCTGGAGCTCAAGAAGCTGGAGCTGGCCAGCGGGGGGCCGAGGGCCGACGCGCCAACCGGCACCGGTGGCGGCCGGATCGAGATGGCGGATCTGAAGGAACGGGTTCGCAAGCTGGAGCAGATCGCGAGCGGTATTGATTACTGATGTCCCGTGAGCCCGGCCATTGCGGCCGGGCTCACGTGGTTAGAATTCCACCCGCGCAGTGAATCGGAAGTCGCGACCGGCGAGCGGGGCATAGTCCTTGAGTAAGCTGCTGTGCCGGCGCGCCTCCACGTCGAACAGATTATTGGCCGACAGCCCCAGCGTGAGCCCCGGGCGCTGCTCGAGCGGACGCCAGTTCAGCTCGGCATTGACCAGGGTAAAGCCGTTCGTGTCCGTCTCCACCGGCGCGCTGCGGCGCTGGGCGAAGTCGTGCTCGACTTCCAGCCGCCCGTCCACCTTGCCGCGCTTGGCGGTCAGCGCACCCTGGATGCGCAAGGGTGGGATCTGCGGCGCCGGACCGAAGTTGCGAATGGTGGCGCGGACATAGTCAGCGAAGCCTTCCACCCCCAGCTCGGCGCCGGCCAAGGTGCCGAGCGCCGCGCCGCCTTCGAGTTCGAACCCGCTGTATGTCGCCTTGCCCTGGCGGAATTCATACACTGGCAGGTCGTCGAGCAGCTCGCCCGTCGGTGTCTGGTAGATGAAGTTGGAGAAGCGGCTGGCATAGGCGGTCAGGCCGAAGCGGGTGCTGCCTTGCGTGTAGCGGACGCTAGCCTCGCCGCCGATGCTCTTCTCCACGCCCAGCGTCGGATCGCCGCGCTCGAACGAGGCGGTGCCGCCGTGCGGCCCGTTGGCGAACAACTCGTCGATCGAGGGCGCGCGCGCAACACGGGCGACGTCCATGCCGATGCGCCAGTTGGGCCCGAGCCGGTAGCTGCCGCCGGCGGAGGCGGAGATGGTCGAGAAGTTGCGGCGGACGTCGGGATTACCGATCACCGCGTCCGCGTCCGCGGTCAGACGGGACTTCTCGTAACGGATGCCGCCTTCCAGGCGAATGGGCCCGGTTTCGTAATGCTGGACGGTGAATAGGCCGGCTTGGCGCTGCCGGCTGTCGGGCAAGTACTTCTCCTCGCCCCGGATGCGTTCGCGCTTGTCGAGATATTGAATGCCGCTGGCACCGCCAAAGCCGCCGCGGTCGGCCTGCTCTAGGTCCAGGCGGCCCTCGCCACCCTTGGCATAGAAGGTGCTGCCGACGCTGCCGTCCTCCTCCAGCTCGTCGTGGCGATAATCGCTCAAGCCGCCGCGGAAGCGCAGCTGGCGGAACGCCCCGCCCAGCGGCACTTCGGCCCGCGCGTCGTAGCGGGTCTGGTGGACGTCGATGCGCGGCGACTCGGCCTCGATCGTTGGATCGAGCGAGTAGCGGATCGGCACGCCGTATAGCGAGGTGCGGCGAGTCGCGGAGACGCCGATGTTGAGGCCGCCGTCGACATAGGCGAGGCCGCCGGCGACCTCCGCACTGCGTCCGGCGCTGTTGGGCAGGTTGCCCTTAAGGTCGGCGAGCGCGCGGATCTCGGAGTCGGGGCTGGCGAGCGCCTGCTCCCGCAAGGGACGCGCGAGGATGTACCCGCCGGTGCGCAGCTCGTCATTCTTGGCCCAGCTCGCATCGGCATGGGCCACGAACCCGCGGCCGAGCGCGGCATTGACCACGCCGCTTGCCAGCCGGTCGTTCGCGGCGGTGCCGTAGCCCAGATTGATGACGCCGCCGACGCCGTTGTCGGGGATGCTGCGCGGGATGCGGTTGTCAATCACGTTGACCACGCCGCCGATGGCCGTGCTGCCGAACAGCAAGGCGGCGGGGCCGTGCACGACCTCGATCGACTGCGCGGTCAGGGGATTGATCGCGACCGCGTGGTCGGGGCTGGAAGTCGACACGTCGAGGCTGCCGATGCCGTCGGCGAGGATGCGAATGCGGTCGCCGGTGAAGCCGCGCAGCACGGGCCGTGACGCGTTCGGGCCGTTGCTGGTGGCGCTGACCCCCGGCTGGCTGGCGAGCGTCTCGCCGATGGTCGGGCGGACGGTCGCGGCCAGTTCGCTGCCGCCAAGCACCTGCACGTTGCCGAGCACGTCGTCGTCGCGGCGGCGGCGGCCGGTGACGACCACGTCCTGCGCCTGGGCCGACGGCGCGGTGGTCGCCTGAGTGGAACCGCCGGCAGCATCCGCGACGATGGTCGCGGCCGGCTCGGATGGGGTGGGCTGCGCCGCGAGGGCGGCGACGAGCAGGGCAGTGGACATGAAACGCGTCTCGCAAGCTGGAAAGTCGGGGGGGCTCCTAACAGACGATGTTACATCATCGCAAGCGAGCCGATCGTCGTTGGTCGAACGCCGGGGGTCGCTCCGTCGAGCGCCAGCGTCTAGGGCGCCCATATGACCCAGGCCTTGCGCGCACATGAACGATCCTTCGTCACCCACCTCGAATGCTCGCTGACCGGCGAGCGCTACGAGGCAGGGGAGGTCCATAACCTCAGCCGTGCCGGGCGGCCGCTGCTGGTGCGCTACGACTGTGCAGGTGCCGGGCAGGTGATGACGCGTGAGGTGCTCAGCCAGCGGCCGGCGAATATGTGGAAGTGGCGCGAGCTGCTGCCGCTGCCGCCCGGCGCCGAGCCGGTCAGTCTGGGCGAGATCGAGACTCCGCTGCTGCCGCTCACCCGTCTGTCGCGGCGCGAAGGTGTCGCCCCGCTGCTGGTCAAGGATGAGGGCCGGCTGCCGACCGGATCGTTCAAGGCGCGCGGCCTGGCGATGGCGATCAGCATGGCGAAGCACTTCGGAACCGAGGCGGTGGCGCTGCCGACCAACGGCAATGCCGGCGCCGCGCTGGCGGCTTATGCGGCGGCTGCGGGGATGAAGGCGACGGCGATCTGCCCGGCCGAGACTCCGCTGATCAACGTCACCGAGACCGCCGCTTACGGTGCGGATGTTTTCGTCGCGGACGGGCAGATCGACGAATGCGGGCGGCTGGTCGCCGAAGGCGCGGCGGCCAACCGCTGGTTCGATGTTTCAACCCTCAAGGAGCCGTACCGGGCCGAGGGCAAGAAGGTCATGGGCCTGGAGCTGGCCGAGCAGCTCGGCTGGGAACTGCCGGATGCGATCTTCTACCCAACTGGCGGCGGGACGGGCCTGATCGGCATGTGGAAGGCGTTTGCGGAGCTGGAGGCCGCAGGCCTTATCGGCTCCAAGCGCCCGCGCATGTTCGCAATCCAGGCGGAGGGCTGCGCGCCGATGGTGCGGGCATGGGAACAGGGCGGCGAGTTCGCCGAGCGCTGGGAAGGCGCCGCCACCATGGCGACCGGCATCCGCGTGCCCAAGGCGGTCGGCGACTTCCTGATCCTGCGGGCGGTGCGGGAAAGCGGCGGCGCGGCGCTGGCCGTGTCGGAGGAGGCGATTGCCGCCGGGGTGCGGGACGCGGCGCATGCGGACGGTACGCTGCTGTGCCCGGAGGGTGGCGCGGTGCTGGCGGGCTGGCGACGGGCGCGCGAGCTAAAGCTGGTCGGCGATCAGGAGCGCGTCGTGCTGTTCAATTGCGCGGCCGGGAACAAGTATCCGCTGCCCGACACGGCGCAGCGGATCCGGCTCGCGGAGACGAGCGGAACGACGCTCTAGGGTTGGGACGAGGTCCCAACAGATCGGACCGTCCGCCGATGGGGGCCGGCGGCTGAACGCGCGCTCACGGCCCAAGTCACGGAAAAGCAAGGATTGCCCATGTATGGCACGCGCCATGCATAGGGGATGACGACCTGCCAACGGATGTCATCCGCCAAGGAGTTTGAATACCATGAAGTCGCAGCCCAACCTGTTCTTCCGCCCGGACACGATCTTCGGCGCTTGCAAGGGTGCCGCTGATGACCTCGGCATCAATCCGTTGTTGCTGCGCATTCCGCTGGCATCCCTCATTCTGATCAGCCCGGAACTGGCGCTCGGCATCTACGCTGCGCTGTGCGTGGTGGTGCTGGCCGGCCGGCTGCTGTTCCCAGTGCGCAAGGCCGAGATCGCGGTTGCGGCTCCGGTCGCGGTCGAGCCGGTCGAGGCGGCGAACGAAGAGCAGGAGCTGGCGGCGGCGGCGTAACCCCGCTGTCGAACCAGCGTCGGCCGCGGAGTTGCTGGTGGCGGTCCGGCGGAACAATCCGGCCGGACCCTCCCCCGGATGGTCCTAAGCCGCTTCGCGGCTTGCCGGACTGTTGGTGCCGGCTGAGGGATTTGAACCCCCGACCTTCGGTTTACAAAACCGCTGCACTACCACTGTGCTAAGCCGGCCCACGAACGCCTTTGCGTCAGGTGATGCCGAAGGTCCAGCCCTCGGTGCGCGCGAGTTCGGGCGTGAGGCCGACCGGGGCGAATGCTCCGGCAACCTGCGCGTGGGCGCGCATGCCGGCGGCGGTGACCAGGGCGTCTGTCTGGTGGTCGTTGGGCTCGAACCGCAGCCGCGCGGGCGGGCTGCCGAGACCCGACAGCGCTTGATTCAGGTCGGCCCGGCTTCGCAGCTTGGTGCCGCTCATGCCGGCATTGCGCAGGTAGATGCGCGTGTAGATCTCGACCACGACGCTTCTGCTTAGCCCAAACTCATCCATGGGCCTGTCCTGAGCGAAGTCGAAGGGCCACACCGCCACACGGCCATTCAGATGGTGAAGCAGGCGCATGCCCGAGAAGCTCGCCTTGGCGACCTGCGCCGCCCCAATCGCGTCATAGGCGCTGGCCGTCTTGCGGCCGCCTTGCTCGTTCAACCGAGCATCGCACTGGCGGAAGCGGACGAAGTCCGCCTTCGCCCCGTCCGCGATGCCGAAGTAGAAGTGGCGGCGGTGGACCTGTTCTAGGAAGCTGGCGGCACCGAGGTCCTCGTCGGGCGCGCACGCATCGACATACGCCCAGAAGTCGCGAGCGTTGTCCGGCACGCCGGCCTCCCCCGGCAGGTAGGCGCCACGTTCGGCGAAAGGTGGCGCGAAGCTGAAGTCGAATCCGAACAGGGTGGGTTCGCGTGCCGCTTCCGTCAGCAGCCAGTCGAGGACTTCGATCCGACTCCACACGTGGCCGGGACGGACCAGGCGCGGAGCGGCGTCACCCCGCGCCTCGGCCACCGCAATGCCCTTGTGTCGCCGCCCCTTCGCCCCCGACCAGTCGATCGCGACGAAGCGGGTGAAGTCACCTGGCGCGGGCACGTGGGCGGGCGGCGGCGAGTTCCAGGGCACGCCCAATCCACTCGCCGATGCCGTCATCGGGACCGTAGCGGACCAGCACCGCCGGCCAGCCGGCGTAGTGCGGCGTTTGCCAAACACGGTCGGGCAGGACGTCGAGCAGCATCGCTTTGTGGTCGAGGTCGAGGTGCAGGCAGAAGCTGTCGGGCTCCCGGCTCGGGGTGACGACCGGCCGCCCGCTGCTGGCCGACTTGATCGCCGGCCCGCCATAGTAGGTGCCCGCCACCGTCCCCGGCAGGGACGCGGCGAAGGCTGCCACCTCGTCCCAATCGCCCAGGGCGGCCATCACACCAACGGCGGCTGGCGGCCGTCGTCCCGGCGCTCGGTGGTGCCTTCAAGGCGCGGCGGCGCGCGGCGGGGCTTGGGCGCCTTGTCGGCCGCCTGGTCCGCATAACGCTCCAGGAACCGCGCGGCGGCGTCGCGCCCGCCAAGCCCGAAGGCCAGCGCTGTCGCGACCGCGGCGCTGCCCAGGATCAGGCCGAAGGCAAGGATCACGATCTGGTCGGCGAGGCCCATGAAGGTCAGGCCGATGGCGGTGAACAGGGCGATGATCGCGTAACGGACGATGGTCTGGGCATAGCCGCCCTCGCCGGTGCCCGACCCGACCAGCCCGGCAATGATCCGGGCCAGGAAGATGCCGGCGACGATGATCAGCGTGCCGAAGATCACCTTGGAGCCGAGCTCGGTCACCTGGATCAGGAAGATGGCCACCGTGTCGCCCCCCAGCTGCCGCGCCGCCTCGATCGCCGCCGCGAGCATGATGGCGACGAAGGCGATGTTGGCGACGATCCGGCTCGGCGTGGAGGTGGCGGGCAGGATGCCGGTCGAGCGGACCGCATCGTCGAAGCCGGTCGGCGGCAGGATGCTCTCGATGATGGTCTTGAGGAACCGCGCCGCGACCAGCGCGATGCCGAGCCAGAGGGCGGCCGTGAGAATGCGCGGAATGGCGGCCGCAATCTCGTTCAGCATGTTGGTCGCCGGACCGCTGATCGATTCAATGCCGAGCACCTGTAGCGCGGCAATCGACGCGGGGATGATGACGAAGGCGAACAGGAGAATGCCGGCGGCCTTGGCCACTGTTGCCCGGGGTGCACCCGGCGTTGCTCCAGGGGGCGCGGAGCGCGGGTCGGCTGCTACGGTGCTAGGATGATCGCCAAGACCGGCCCGCGCCAGCCAGCGGTCCGCGTTCAGGGCGCTCAGAGTTGTTTCGGCGAGGCGTTGCACGATGCGCGCGATGATCAGGCCGACGAAGAAGATCAGCCCGGCGCCGAGCAGACGCGGCAGGAAGTGGAAGATATCGCTCGTCAGCTGGTTGATCGGCTGCAGGATCTCGCCGACGCCGAGGTACTGGAGCGCCGCCATGATGCCGACCAGCCAGATGATCAGCTTGGCGATGGTGCCGAGCTGATGGCCGACGGTTTCATGCTGGTCGCCCGGCGTGTGCTTCTGCAAGGCGGGGGTGCGGGCGACGGCGCGGCTCAGTGCCCAGTGGACGGCACGCGCGACCAGCCAAGTGACCGCCAGGATGAGGATGGCGATGAGGATCCGTGGTCCCCACAGGACCAGCTGGTCCCGGAAATAATCCCCGGTCGGTGTCTGGTACACGGCATCCCTCCCTGTTTGCAGCGCGTCAGTCGGGCCGTTGTGCCCGGCGTTCGTCCCACCATGCAAGCCGCTCCGCGAGCTTGCGCTCGAACCCGCGATCGGTGGGGCGGTAGTAGGTCTCCGGAGTCATCTCCTCGGGCCAGTAGTCCTGGCCGGAAAAGGCCTCCTCGGCGTCATGGTCGTATTCGTACCCGTCGCCATAGCCCAGGTCGCGCATCATCCTGGTGGGGGCCCCGAGGATGTGCTTGGGCGGGGACAGGGAGCCGTTGTCCTTGGCGCTCTTCCACGCCTTCTTCTGCGCCATGTAGACGGCGTTAGATTTGGGGGCGGTGGCGAGATAAAGGCAGGCCTGGACGATGGCCAGCTCGCCCTCCGGTGAGCCGAGGAAGTCGTAGGTGTCCTTGGCCGCCATGCACTGGGCCAGCGCCTGCGGATCGGCCAGGCCGATGTCCTCGACCGCGGCGCGGGTCAGCCGGCGGAGGAGGTAGAGCGGTTCCTCGCCGGCCGTGAGCATGCGGGCGAGATAATAGAGCGCGGCCTGCGGGTCGGAGCCGCGGATGGATTTGTGCAGGGCGGAGATGAGGCCGTAGTGGCCCTCCCGGTCCTTGTCGTACACCGGCATGCGGCGTTGCAGCAGGTCACGGAGCGCCGCGGTGTCGAGCGGCTCCGCGGGTGCCGTGTCGAACAGCATCTCGGCCTGGTTGAGCAGGAAGCGGCCATCGCCGTCGGCACTCGCAAGCAGCGCGGCGCGGGCGTCCTCCGTCAATGGTAACGGCCGACCGACGTCCGCTTCGGCCCGGTCCAGGAGAGAGCCCAGCGCCGCCTCGTCCAGACGATGGAGCACCAGCACCTGGCAGCGGCTGAGCAGCGCCGCATTCAGCTCGAAACTGGGGTTCTCGGTCGTCGCGCCGACCAGCACCACCGTGCCATCTTCGACGAACGGCAGGAAGCCGTCCTGCTGAGCGCGGTTGAAGCGGTGGATCTCGTCCACGAACAGGAGGGTACGGCGGCCGGCGCGGGCATGGTCCCGGCTTTCCGCGAACACCTTCTTCAGGTCGGCGACGCCGCTGAACACGGCCGACAGTGCCACAAAGCGCAGGCCCACCGCGTCGGCGAGCAGGCGGGCGATGCTGGTTTTGCCGGTGCCGGGCGGTCCCCACAGGACCAGGCTGGACAGCTTGCCCGCCGCCACCATGCGTCCGATCGCCCCGTCCGGGCCGGTCAGGTGATCCTGGCCAATGACCTCGGCGAGGGTGCGCGGGCGTAGTCGGTCAGCCAGCGGCGCGGCGCGTTCCGGCGCGCGCTCGGCGGGCAGGGCATCGTCGAACAGGTCCGCCATTGGGCGCTCTTAGAAAGGCGCGGCCATTCTTTCCAGCAGGCTCTTGCCCACGCTGTGTCTAAGATATATCTAGACCGCTCTGAAGGAGATTAGATATGGGTTGGCATGGTGCACGGTGTGGTAGCGAAGGTCGCGGGCCGCGAGGCATGTTCATGATGATGGGCAGGCGTGGCGGGGGCTGGAGCTTCGGTCCGGGCGGCTTTCAGTTCGAGTTCGAGCCCGGTGGACGCGGGCCCGGCGGACCACGTGGCCGGCGCGGGCGGATGTTCGGTTCGGGCGAACTAAGGCTCGTCCTGTTGCGGCTGATCGCGAACGAGCCGCGGCACGGCTACGATCTTATCCGGGCAATCGAGGAGCTGACCCATGGCGACTACGCGCCGAGCCCGGGCGTCGTCTATCCGACGCTTACGCTGCTCGGCGATATGGGCCTGATCGAGGAGCAGGCGGGCGACGGCGCGCGCAAGAAGTTCGCGATCACGGAAGAAGGGCGCAAGCACCTTCACGACAATGCCGAGGAGGTCGGCCGGCTGATGGACCGGCTGGAGGAGACTGGCTCGTCGCGGCGAGAGTCGAGCCGACCGGAGATCGGTCGCGCGGTGGGCAATCTTATGCACGCTTTGAAGAACCGCGTAGCGCGGGAAGGCTGGAACGATGACCTGCTGGCCGAGGTGACTGATATCCTGGACGACGCGGCCCGGCGGATCGAGCGGCTGCGCTAGGCCTTCATGCGCCGCAGCCGCTCGCGGCGCTCGATCGCGCGGCGGTAGGTATCGACCACCGTAGCGTTGATCCGGTCCCAGTCTTGCGTTTCCGCGTAGGCCCGGCCCGCCCGCCCATGGCCCGCCCGCAAGGCCGGGTCGGCGGCGTAGGCGGCGATGGCGTCGGCAAAGGCGGCGATGTCGCCCGGTTCGACCAGCATGCCGGTCTCGCCGTCGCGGACCAGGTTCGTGGCGCCGGTCGCCTCGGCCGCGACGACCGGCAGCGCGCAGGCCATTGCCTCCAGCGTGACGTTGCCGAACGCCTCGGTGACCGACGGGTTGAGCAGCACGTCGCCGCTGGCCAGGGCTCGGGCGAGAAGTTCGCCCGTCAGCTGGCCGGTGAAGTGCGCCTGCGGCAGGCGCTCCTGGAACCAGGGCCGCGCCGGGCCTTCGCCGATCACCAGCGCCTTGTGCGGCAGGCCGCGGCGGCTCAGTTCGTCAATGGTGTCGGCGAACACGTCGAGCGCCTTTTCCATCACCACCCGGCCGAGGAACACGACAACGAGTTCGTCGTCCGCGATCCCGAGCGAGCGGCGCCACCCCACGTCCCGCCGGCCGGGGTGGAACTGCTCCCGGTCGACGCCGCGGGCCCACATGGCGATATTCCGGTTCATGCGCTGCGCGCGGAGCACGGCCGCGGTCGACTGCGCCGGGACGAGTAGCGCGTCGCAGCGGCGGTACAGCCGGCGCAGGATGGCGCGAACGGTCGGCTCGAGCGGCTCCAGGTGGTAATAGGAGAGGTAGGTCTCGAACCGCGTGTGCACGGACGCGATCGCGGGGATGTCGCGGCGGCGGGCCCAGCTGACGGCGCGGTGGGCCGAGATGTCCGGGCTGGCGATGTGGACGATGTTGGGGGCGAAGCCGGCGAGATCACGGCGCACGCGCAGCGGCAGGCCGAGCGGCAGCCGGTATTCGTCACGTCCCGGCAGCGCAAAAGACGGCAGGGAGACGAGATCTCCCGTCGGCGGAAAGGCCGGCTTCTCCACGGTGGGGGAGTAGGCGCGCACGTGCGCACCCTGCCGAAGCAGGTAGCCCACCAGGCGGTTGAGGGCCTGGTTCGCGCCGTCACGGACGTAGTTGTAATTGCCCGACACGAGCGCAATCCGAAGGTCGGACGCGTCCATCGGTCGAGGCCCTTAGCGGGCCGGGGTTCGCTTTTCTACTCGGGTGCTGCGGCCGACGAGCAACACGAGGCCGATCACGGCGGCTAGGCGGATGACCCGAGGCATGGCAGCAACATGGGGTGTCACCGCGCGTCCCCAAGTCCTCTTTTCCGCCGGTCGTCGACCAGGATACGCGGCTGCTGATCTGCGGCAGCCTGCCGGGCGAGGCGTCGCTGCGGGCGACGCGCTACTACGCGCACCCGCAAAACCAGTTCTGGCGCTTGCTGGAGGTGGTTCTGGAGGAGCCGCTGGCGGGGCTGGCGTATGAGGAGCGGCTGGCCGTGCTGCGGCGGCGGGGCATCGGCCTTTGGGACACAGTTGCCACGGCGCACCGGACGGGCAGCCTGGACCAGGCCCTGCGCGAGGTGACCCGCAACTCGTTGCAGGCACTCGCAGCCACCCTGCCAATATTGCGCGGCATCGGCTTCAATGGCGCGACCGCCGCTAAGCTCGGGAGGTACGAGCTTGCCGGAACGGAGCTGACCCTCATCGACCTGCCCTCGTCCAGTCCGGCCTACACCTTGCCACTCAATGAGAAAGCGGAGCGGTGGACGGCACTGCGGCCGCTGCTCGGTTGACAGTCCGGCTGGGGAACAGCACGGCTCGGGCATGGCCGACGAACCTGCATCCGAGACCGAAACCGAAACCGAGGGCGAGCCCGCTTCCGACCTGTCGATGGTCGACGAAGCATTGGTCGCGGGCACCATCGCCAACACCAACGGTCTGCTGGTGATCCTGGCCAAGCTGGTGGCGCGCGGCATCTTCGACGCGAGTGACCTTAAGGCATTCAGCGAAAGCTACTCCAAGCCGCTCGACCACGAAGGCATGCGCGAGAATGAGCTGGTCAGCCAGATGCAGGACCAGATGGAGAGCACGCTGGCCGAGCTGATGCGGTTCCTGAGCGAGAAGCACTGACACCGCAGGCCCAAGCGCCTATATCGCGGCCATGTACTTCCCCATGGGCCTCCTGCTGTTCGTCGGTACCGTGATCGTCATGGAGGCGGTGGCTTACGCGCTGCACCGCTGGGTGATGCATTCACGGCTCGGTTGGACGCTGCACGAAAGCCATCATCGCGAGCGCAAGGGCTGGTTCGAGCGCAACGACTGGTATGGCGTGGTCTTCGCCATTCCCTCGGTGCTGCTGATCTACGGCGGGATGCACGGGCAGCTGGGCGACTGGGCAAGCTGGGTCGGGGCGGGGGTCGCCTTCTACGGGCTGATCTACTTCGGCTTCCATGACGTGATCGTGCACGGCCGTATTGCCCACCGGATCGTGCCGCGCTCGACCTATTTCAAGCGGATAGTGCAGGCGCACAAGCTGCACCATGCGGTGCAGGGCCGCGACGGCGCAGTGAGCTTCGGCTTCATCTATGCGCCGCCAGTGGAGCGATTGAAGCGGCAGCTGACGGCTAGCCGCAAGGCCGAGGTCAGGGAGCCGAAGGGTCGTGTCGAGGGCGCGTCCACAAGCCGTCTCGAGGAGCGGGCCTGACCGGCCACAGCGACTCTGAGAAGGCATCCATCACCAGCGCCGCTTTCTCGCCCTTGCCCGTGCTGATCCGGCTATCCCACGCGCGCGGTCCGAGCGAGGCCGCCTTGGTCGCTACCTCGCCGTAAATGCCGCTGGCGGACAGGACCGCCCAGCGGCTGCGGAAGGGCAGGCGGGCGGCGCCCACGCGGGCGGAGCGCCGGTAGGCGTCGGCCATGTCGCTCAGCCGGCGGGTGATGCGGGCCAGGGCCGAGCGGTGCTTCGGGTCGGCGAGGTCCGCGCCGGTCAGGCCTTCGGCTTCGAGCCATTCCGTGGGTAGGTAGACCCGCCCGACCCGCGCATCCTCGACGATGTCGCGGGCGATGTTGGCGAGTTGAAAGGCGATGCCGAGGTCGGCGGCCCGGTCGAGCGTATCCGTCTCGCCCGATTTCACGCCCATGACATGGGCCATCATCACGCCGACCGCGCCGGCTACCTGGTAACAGTAAGAAAGAAGGTCGTCGGTGGTTTGTGGTCGCCAACCGGCCGCGTCGCGCTCGAACCCGGCGAGGTGGTCGTTCGCAACCGCCGGCGGGATGGCGCATTCGGCGGCGACAGTGCGAAGTGCCTCGAACGGCACGATGCCGGTCGGTTCACCGGCCAATGCCTGGGCAGTCCTGTGGCGCAGGAATTCGATCCGGGCGGCGGGGTCGTTCACCGCCACTGCGTCATGGCCGAGGGTCTGGCCGTCCGTCACGTCGTCGCAGGCCCGGCACCAGCTGTACAGCAGCCAGCTGCGCTCGCGCGTCGGCTGGTCGAACAGCTGACTGGCGAAGCGGAAGCTCTTGGAGCCGACCGAGATGCTGGCCAGCGCGGCCTGGACCAGCCGCGAGCGGTCGTCGCTCGCGCTCACGCCAGCATGAGCCCCGCCGTCGCCTCCGCGCTTCCAACCACACCCGGAATGCCGGCGCCCGGGTGGGTGCCGGCGCCGACGAAGAACAGGTTGCGGATTTTGTCGTCGCGGTTGTGAGTGCGGAACCAGGCACTCTGCCACAGCACCGGTTCCAGGCTGAATGCGGAGCCGAGGTGCGCCGAGAGGTCGCGGCCGAAGTCGTTGGGCGAATAATGGAACATGGTGCGAATGCGGCTGCGGATGTCGGGGATCAGCCGCTCGGCCAGTACATCGAGGATCACGTCGGCATAGCGCGCCTCGTCGCCGTCCCAGTCGACGTCCGCCTTGCCGAGGTGCGGCACGGGTGCGAGCGCGTAGAAGGTCGAGCAGCCGGGCGGAGCCATCGCCGGATCGGTGACGGTCGGGTGGTGGAGGTAGAGCGACGGGTCGGTGGCCAGCTTGCCCCGGTTGTAAATGTCACCAAGCAGCCCGTGGTAGCGCGGGCCGAACATGATCGTGTGGTGCGGAATGTCGGGGAAGGTGCCCTCCAGCCCGAAATGGAGCACGAACAGGGACGGCGAGAAGCGCTTGCGCTTCATCGCGCGCTCCTGGGCGGCGCCGCGCTTGCTGCCTTCGATCAGCCCGTAGCTGTGAACCACGTCGCCGTTGCTGGCGACGGCGTCCGCTTCACCGCGCCAGCCGGAGCGGGTGCGGACGGCTTTCGCCTGCTCGTCGGTGACCTCGATCGCGACGACAGGATCGTCCAGGCGAAGCTCGCCGCCCAAGCGCTCGAACAGGCGGACCATGCCGGCGATCAGCTTGTTCGTTCCTCCTCGAGCGAACCACACGCCGCCGTCGCGCTCCAGCTTGTGGATCAGGGCATAGATCGACGAGCAGGTCATCGGATTGCCCCCGACCAGCAGCGTGTGGAAGCTGAGCGCCTGCCGTAGATGCTCCTCCTCGACGAAGCTCGACACCATTGAATAGACGCTGCGCCACGCCTGGTACTTGGCCAGCGCGGGGGCGGCCTTGAGCATGTCGATGGGGCTTTCGAACGCCTTGGTGCCGAGCTTGAGATAGCCCTCCTCGAACACCCCGGCCGAATACTTCAGGAAGCGCTGGTAACCGTCCCAGTCCCGCAGGTTCAGCCGCTCGATGCTGGCTTTGAGCTGCTCGTCGTCGTTGGTGTAGTCGAACACCGTCCCGTCCGGCCACGACAGCCGGTAAAAGGGCGTGACGGGCACCAGGTCGACGTCCTGGCTGATGTCCCGACCGGACAGCTGCCACAAGCGCTGGAGGCAGTCCGGATCGGTGATGACGGTCGGCCCGGCGTCGAACACATGGCCGTCGCGCTCCCACACGTAGGCGCGACCACCGGGCTTGTCGCGAGCCTCGATGATCGTGGTCTGGACGCCGGCCGACTGGAGGCGGATGGCGAGCGCCAGTCCGCCGAACCCCGCCCCGATCACGATTGCTGACTTCACTCGCTGTCCTTCAACGCCCGCATGGCCCGCCAGATGGAGACTGGGGGGCGGCCCGCCAAGATGCGGACCCGGTCGAAGGCCGTGCTCTTCCCTGCGTAGAAGCGGGCGATCAAGGGGGCTGGAAGCCGGTAGAAGCGCTGCAACACACGGTAGCGGTGCGGCGGATCCGCGGCGCGGAACAGCATGCGGGCGAGAAAGCGATCGTAGGCGGAGCGGCGCCAATGGCGACGCGCGCGCTCGCGGGTGGCCTGGGCAAGGCGGTCGAGCGGCAATTCGTCCGCTAGCCAGCTGGCGAAGCGGACGGCGTCGGGCAGCGAATAGCTGGTCAGCGGATGGAAGAAGCCGCCCCGCGCGCCGGCGCGGGCGACGGGGTCGCTGGCTGGCCAGAACCGCTCGAAATCGCCGCCGGTGAGGACGGGCAGCTGCCCAGTCTCCTCGCGGGTCCGCTCGGCCACCTGCCACCCGCGCTCCGCCGCATAGTCGCCGATCCTGTCGCGCAGCAGGTCGCGGTCGAGTTCCGCCCCGTCCGTATAGTAGGTGTCCTCGACAAACAGCTCGGTCGGGCTGAACGGCAGCAGGTAGACGAAGCGATAGCCGTCCGCCTGGTCCACCGTCGCGTCCATCACGACCGGCTCCGTCAGGCCATGGCCCTGCGGAATGCGGAGCAACTGGCCGAGGAACTTCTGCCAGCCGAGCCGGAGGCCCTCCGCCTTGCCGCCGCGCGCGTCGAGCACGGCTCGCGCGTTAAGCGTGCGTCCGTCCTCCAGCACGACCTCGCGCGGGCCGACGTCCGTCGCTGCCGCCCGGATGATGCGCTCGGCCGGCAAGGCCCGGCGGACTGCGCCGTCCAGGCGCTCGCTGGCGATGGTCCGGTACGCTTGCGCGAGCTTGCGGCCGTGCGTCGGGAAGCGAACCTCGTAGCTGTCCCAGCGATGCGAGATCAGCGGCTCGACCAGCGGCAGGTCGCTGCGGGCCACGTCGCTGTCGAAGAAGGACCACAGGTGGTTGCCGCCGAGCCGCTCTCCCGGTTCGATGATCGTGACACTGAGCTCCGGCCGACGCTGCGCCAGGGCCAACGCGCACAGTCCGCCCGACAGGCCGCCGCCCAGGATGATCAGGTCGGTGTCGGGCGCGGCCATCTGCCTGCCTCTCGCACGCAGGGGGGTAGGGGAAAAGCCGTAAATGGACCGGGTGGGGAGGGGCTGGTAGCAGTTGCGCCATGATCCGTCCGCTCTTCCCCGCGCTGCTGGCGCTCGCCGCCCCGCTCTCCGCCGCCACGCCGCTGGCCGACGTCACCGTGCAGCTGACCGGGTTGCGAAACGCCAACGGGCTGGTGCGCGTCTGCCTGACCAATAACCAAGCTCGTTTCCTTCAATGCGAGAAGGTGCCGGGAGCGGTGGGACGGTCGCTGCCTGCGGGCCAAGCGGCGCGCATCCACCTCGGGGCGGTGCCGCCGGGAACCTATGCGCTCCTGGTGATCCACGACGAGAACCGCGACGGCCGCCTCAACATGACCCTGGGCATCCCGCGCGAGGGGTTCGGCTTTTCCAACAATCCGGCCATGCGGCCGAGGGCGCCGCGCTGGGACGAGATCCGCTTCGCCGTTCCCGCCGGACCGGTGACGCAGACTATTCGCGTCCGCTACGTGCTCTAAGGCCGCATGCTTCCGCTCGACCTCGCGCTGAGCCTGCTGGCGGCGCTCGCGGCCGGGCTGATGCTGGGGGTCGAGCGCGGCTGGCAGCTGCGCGGCGAGCCGGACGGCAGCCGCGTCGCCGGAGTGCGTACCTTCGCGCTGATCGGCGCGGCGGGCGGGCTCGCGGCGCTGCTAGGACGGCTGCTGCATCCGCTGGTCGCCGTGGCCATCGCCGGAACCGCCGCCGGGCTGCTGCTCTTGGGCTACGCGCGCGCCGGCGAGCGAAGCGTCACCAATATGCTGGCGGCGGCCGTGGCGCTAGCGCTCGGGCTGGTCGCGGGTGCGGACCAGCCTATGCTCGCGGTGGCGTTCGCGGCCGTGGTCACGCTGCTGCTCGCCGCCCGCCAGCAGCTCCATGGCTTGCTGGAGCGGCTCGGCCCAGAGGACGTGCAGGCGTTCGCGCGCTATGCGGTGATCGTCGCGGCGGTGCTGCCGTTCCTCCCCAACCGCAGCTTCGGCCCGTACGGCGCTTGGAACCCGTTCCAGTTGTGGCTGGTGGTGGTGCTGGTCACCGGCTTCTCCTTCGCCGGCTACATCGCCAATCGGCTGGTCGGAGCAAGCAAGGGCACACTGGCGACTGCGCTGATCGGTGGCGCCTACAGCTCCACCGCGGTGACGGCGACGCTGGCGCGCCGGATCGGCGCGGGCGAGCCGGGCCCGTACGCCGCCGGCATCGCGCTGGCGACCGCCGTTATGTACCTGCGGGTCGCACTGCTGATGGCGCTGCTGAGCCCGTCCACGCTGCCCGCCTTCGCCCTGCTCCTCGGGCCCGCCGCAATCGCCGGCTGGGCGGCTGCGCTGTGCGTGTGGCTGCGCGAGCGGCGATTGGCCGAGGCGGCAAGCGCCCCGCCGCCCGGCAACCCGGTGGAGCTTCTTCCCGCCTTGGGCTTCGTGGTGATCGTCGCCGCCGGCGCCCTGCTGACCCGCTGGGCGCAGGCGCGCTTCGGCAGCAGCGGCACGGCGGTGACCCTGTTCATCACCGGCAGCTTCGATGTCGATGCGTCGATCGTGACCCTTGGGCAGCTTTCGGTCACGGCCATCGCACGCGATCTGGCGGCCCTGGCGGTGGCGGGCACCATCCTCGCCAACATGGGCCTGAAGATCGGCGTCGTGGTGGCCTACGCGGGCCGAAAAGGAAGAACGGCGGCGCTGGCCCTGTCCGCCAGCACCGCCGTCCTGCTCGTTACCGCCGGCCTGGCGGCGTTACGCCTCTAGAACTTAACGCCGAACGCGACGCCGTAGCGGCGCGGCTCCAGCGTGAACACGTTGGTGAACAGGCCCGAGCTGGCGTCCTGCACGAACTGGCCGGTGATGGCATCGTTGGCCGTCGCGTTCTGCACGAACGCGCGGGCAAACCAGCGGTCCTGCGGCCCGTTCAGCTGCACCTGCGCGTTCAGCACCGCGAAGCTGTCGACCTTGTCGATGGGCCGGTTGAAGCTGCGCGCATAGAAGCTGCCCGTCCAATTCCAGTCGGCTCGCGGGACCAGGCTCAAGCCGTTGCCGAAGCGGAAGGTGTATTGCGCACCGGCCGACAGCTTCCAATTAGGCGCCTGCGGCAGCTCGTTGCCCGACAGGTCCTGCTCGATGCCAGTGCTGATCGTGAACGGCAGCGAGCCGGTGGGCGTACCGAAGGCGGTGCGCAGGGCGGCGTTAGGGGCTGAGATGGCCGACTGCAGCGCTTCCACCAGCGAGAAGGCGCCGGTGGTGTTGGTGCCGGGGATCGGCACCGGCCCGTTCAGGCCCAGCACCGCGCCATTGACCGCGCCCACGAAGGCGTTGACCGCGGCGGGCGGCAGGGTCGGGCTGGTCACCACGAAGTTGGCGCCGCCGGCCAGGTCCTTGATGATCACCGCGCTGGCCAGGCCACCCGACGGATCGCGCGGGTCGACCAGGCTCAGGTCCTTGATCTTGGACTTGAGGTAGCTCGCCGACAGGTTGATCAACAAGTCGCGCGCGGGCCGTAGCACCAGCTCCGCCTCGCCGCCGTAGATCGACGCGTCCGTGTTGTCGTTGACGGACGTGCGGGCCACGATTCGGCTCAGCTGCAGGCCCTTGTAGTCGTACAGGAAGCCCGACAGGTTGAACCGCACCGCGCCCCCGGCGAACGTGTTCTTGCTGCCGACCTCGAACGCGTTGATGGTTTCCGGCTCGAAGGTCGGCGACACGTTGAAGGACGGGTCGATAGGCGGATTAAGACCGCCCGATTTGTAGCCTCTCGACGCCGATGCGTAGAGCAGGTTGTTGGGCGTCAGCTGGTAATCCACCACCGCGCGTCCGGTGAGGCGACCGAACTTGACGTTGGCGATCGCCTGCGGCTGCGCTCCGGCGACGGAGGCGTCGGCATCGTAGGGCCCGACGCCTAGCGCCGGAATGCCGGTGGTGAGGAACGGCGAGGTCGTCGCGTCCACCAGGCCGATCGGCGCCGCCCAGCTGAGGATCGGCGCGCGCGCGACCTGCGTCTTGTCGTCATGGTTGTAGCGCAGGCCGAGGGTAAACTTCAGCCGGTCACTAGCCTGGAAATAGGCTTCTCCGAACAGGCCGTAGCTCTTCAGCCGGAAATCGCTGACCTCCGAATTATAGAAGGGCGGCGCCTGGAAGAGCGGCGGGACCGCTGCTCCGCCGAGCACCCCGGCGGTGGTGATCAGGCTGCCCAACACGCCCGACGCATAGTCGAGGCCGTAAGAGGCTACATAGTAGTTGGAGTCGGTGAACCGGTTGTTGAGGTAGATGCCGCCGATCAGGAAGTTGAACGGCCCGTCGAAGTTGGAGTCGAGGTGGCCTTCGATGCTGTACTGCCGCGAATGGCTGTTGGAGCGGTCGTAGTCGCCGCCGCGCGGGCTGCAGCTGTTGACCTGGCCACCATAGATGCCGCTGTAGAGCGTGTTAGTTTCCGACACGCAGAACGGCCCGCCCAGCCCGTTCGGAACCAGCGCCTGATAGGCAGGACCGAAGGTGGTCGGGAACAGGGCAGCGGCGATCGCCAGGTTGGTGAGGCCCGGATTGCCCACCAGGCTGTTGGCCGCGACCAGGTTATAGTCGGTGCGGCTGTCGACCAGCTGCTTCTGGTAGCCGCCGGTCACCGTCACGCTGAACTGGGACCCGAGGTCCTGTTCCAGCCGGCCCATGAGGAAGCTCTCGCTGGCCTTGTAGGTCGGCTTGAAATCGATGTTGACGGTCCGCAGGTCGTTCGGGTTGACCACGCCGTTGTAGAAGGCGTCGACCGGGCTGTTGAGGTTGACGAGGCCCAGGTTCAGCCCCGCGACCAGTGCTTGGAATGCGGGCGGTGCGGTCAGGAAACGGGCGCGGATGAACTGCTGTGACGACAGGGTCGCGGCCAGGGTGGAACGGCCGTTGACCGTCTCATATTCCAAGCTGTCGGGCAGGCAGCCGAGCACGCCGGTCGGATCGTTGTTGCACAGCTGCTTCTGGATGCGGCTGCGGTCGTCCTTTTCGCGGAAGCGGTAACCGACGATGTCCAGCGTGGTGCTGGAGCTCGGCCGCCAGCGGACCGACCCACGCAATGCGTAGAGGTCGCGTCCGTCGATCCGGCTATTGTCGAAGATGTTCTTGGTATAGCCATCGCGGCTGAGGAAGTAGCCGGCCACGCGCACGCCCAGAGTGTCGGTGATCGGCACGTTCAGCATGCCGGTCGCTTTCAGCGACTTGTAATTGCCGTATTCCAGCGTGCCGTTCATGGCCACGCGGGACAGGTCCGGACGGGCGGTGATGAAGTTGACTACGCCCGACGTCGCGTTGCGGCCGAACAGGGTGCCCTGCGGTCCCCGCAGCACCTCCACCCGCTCCAGGTCGAAATACTCCGTTTCGAACAGGCGCGTGCTGGTCAGCGGCATGTCGTTAACGTGGATGCCGGTCGCCTGGTCGCAGGAGAAGCCGACGCACAGGTCGCCAATGCCGCGGATGGTGAAGCTGGACGAGGTGAAGTTGGTCTTGGTGAACGTAACGTTGGGCAGGCTGAGCTGAAGGTCGGTGGCATTGCTGATCTGCTGCCGCTCCAATGCCTGGCCGGTGAAGGCGGAGACGGAGATCGGCACCTGCTGCAGCGCTTCGGAGCGGCGCTGGGCAGTGACGATGATGTCTCCGCCGGCCGTTTCTCCGGTGGCGGATTGCTGCGGCTGGGCGCTCTGGGTTGTGCCGCTCTGCGCGTCGCCGCTCTTGTCCTGGTCGGCTCCGGCGCCGGTTTCGATGTTGCCGGTCGGCGGCGCTCCGCCCGGTTCGGGCACCGTCTGCGCGGCGGCCGGACAAGCGAATGCGATCGCCGCGGCGGAAGCCCCGGCGAGATACAATGAGCCACGAACCATGCTTTGCTCCCTCATCGCCCCCGTGGGGCAACACCGACCGCCGGTCGCACGGGCGACCGACCACAACGCCAACGAGCCGGGTGTCCCTCCTCCAAGGGTGCCCCCCTCCAAGCGGCCAGGCCCTTGCGGACCTCGCCATCTGGTCCCACACATGAGGGCACGGGCCCCGGCCCACTGTCAAGCGCGCTGGTGAGGACTGGATGCTGAAGACACGGGAGCAAGACAACGAGGGAGTGCCGCAGCATGTCGACGTGCTGATCGTCGGCGCTGGCCTCTCCGGCATCGGCGCCGCCTGGCACCTCAGCCGCTACTCGCCCGACCGCAGCTTCGTCATTCTCGAAGGCCGGGAGGCGATCGGCGGAACCTGGGACCTGTTCCGCTACCCGGGCCTGCGCTCCGACAGCGACATGTACACGCTGGGCTACAGCTTCGAGCCGTGGACCGACTGCAAGGCCATCGCCGATGGGCCGTCGATCCTCCGCTACGTCAACGAAGTCGCCGACAAGTACGACATCCGCCGCCACATCCGCTTCAAGCACCATGTGGTCAGCGCCGACTTCGACAGCAGCACCGGCCGCTGGACGGTGGAGGCCAGGCGCACCGACACGGACGAGTCGGTGACGCTCACCGCGAACTGGGTCCACATGTGCAGCGGCTATTACAACTATGCCGAAGCCTACCTGCCGGACTTCCCCGGACAGGAGCAGTTCGCCGGTCGCTTCTTTCACGCGCAATTCTGGCCCGACGACCTCGACTTCCAAGGCAAGAAGGCCGTCGTGATCGGCAGCGGCGCGACGGCCGTCACCATCGTGCCTGAAATGGCCAAGGGCGGCGCCGCACACGTCACCATGCTGCAGCGCTCGCCGACCTATATGGTCAGCCGCCCGGCGGTCGACAAAGTCGCGAACGGATTGCGCAAGATGCTCGGCGACAAGGCCAGCTACAGCGTGGTGCGCTGGCGCAACGTGCTGCTGCAGCAAGCCTTCTTTCAGCTTGCGCGGCGCCGGCCCGACACCATGAAGCGCATGCTCCGCAAGGGCCTGCTCAAGGAACTGCCGCCCGACTACGAGATCGACCGGCATTTCAACCCGGCCTACAATCCGTGGGACCAGCGGCTGTGCCTGGTGCCTGACGCCGACCTGTTCGCCGGCATCCGCGACGGCACGGTCGAGGTCGTCACCGACACGATCGAGACGTTCACGGAAACCGGCGTGAAGCTCACGTCCGGGCGCGAGCTTGAGGCGGACATCGTGGTCGCCGCAACCGGCCTCAAGCTCCAGCTGCTCAGCGACGTCGCCTTTTCGATCGACGGCGTGCGGCAGCAGCTCAACAAGAAGATGACCTACAAGGGCATGATGTTCGGCGACGTGCCCAACCTCAGCTACAGCTTCGGTTACACCAACGCGTCCTGGACGCTGAAGGCGGACCTCATCGCCACCTACCTGACGCGCCTCCTCAACCACCTGCGCGACCGAGATGTGCAGATCGCCTGTCCCAAGCAGCAGCCCGACGTCGCCGAGATCCCGTTCCTCGACTTCACCTCCGGCTACGTTCAGCGCGCGCTGTCGATCCTGCCCAAGCAGGGCGACCGGGCGCCGTGGAAACTACACCAGAATTACGCGCTGGACCGGCTGTCGCTGAAGCTCGGCAAGGTGGAGGACGGCGTGATGCAGTTCGCTCGCGCCGACGCCCGGGCGGTGCCGCCGCGCTCGCTGACGAAGGAGGTCGCATGAAGCTCGACGGGCGGGTCGCCGTCATCACCGGGGCAGGCAGCGGCATTGGCCGTGGCATTGCGCTGGCGTGCAGCCGGCGCGGCTGCGGCGTCGCCATCGCCGACGTCAGCGAGGACGGCCTGCGTGAGACGGCCGGCATGATCCGCGGGGTCAAGGTCACCACCCACAAGCTCGACGTCACAGACCGCGCCGCCACCGCCGCCCTGCCGCAGTCCGTGCTGGCTGAGCATGGCCGCGTCGACCTCTTGGTCAACAACGCGGGCGTCGCGATCGGCGGCACGTTCGAGCAGGTCGACGAGGCCGACTTCGATTGGCTGATGGAGGTGAACTTCCATGCCGTCGTGCGCTTGACCCGCGCTTTCCTGCCGCTGCTGAGGACCCGCGATCAGGCCCGCATCGTCAACGTGTCCAGCCTTTTCGGCCTGATCGCACCGCCCGGTCAGACCGCTTACTCCGCCGCCAAGTTCGCGGTCCGCGGCTTCTCTGAATCGCTCCGGCGAGAATTGGAGGAGGCCGCCTCGGCGGTCGGCGTCACGGTGGTTCACCCCGGTGGCATCAACACCAACATCGCCCGCAACGCCCGCCCGCCACGCCACGTCTCCAACGAGGAAGCGGCGCAGATGGCGGAGGAGCGCGACCGCTTTCAGAAGTTCCTGCGCATGTCGCCGATCAAGGCGGGCGAGATCATCGTCTCGGCTGTGGAAGGCGAGAAGCCCCGCGTGCTGGTCGGCAACGACGCCAAGATCGGCAGCCTCATCGAGCGGCTGGCCCCGATCGGCTATTGGAACATCCTGAAGCGGAGCATGTCATGAGGAACTGGGCGATCGGCGGCACGGCGGTCCTTGGAGGGATGCTCGGGGCCGGCCTATACAGTGCGCGCGTGGCGAAGCGCGCCGAGCGGCAGGTACCAATGACTGGGCGGATCGTCGAGGCCGGCGAGTTCCGGCTGCACGTGACGGAGCAGGGCGAGGGCAAGCCGTTGCTCCTGATCCACGGCCTTGGTGCGACGCTGGGCAGCTTTGCGCAGAATATGGTCGATGAACTGGCGAAGGACCACCGGGTGATCCGGGTCGATCGGCCGGGCTCCGGCTACTCGCCGCGCTTGCCGAGCCGGTCGCAGCACCTGACCGACCAGGCAGAGGCGATCGGCGCGCTGATCGACGCCATGGGGCTGGAGAAGCCGACCCTGGTCGGCCACTCGCTGGGCGGTGCGCTCAGCCTGCATGTGGCGGAGCGTTATCCCGACAAGGTCGGCGGGCTGGCGCTGATCGCCCCGGCGACCCAGCCGGTCCACAACGTGCCGGAGGTGTTCCGCGGCCTGATGGTGCCGCTCCGGCTCGCCCGCCTGGTGTCGATGACCATCGCAGTGCCGCTCGGCATGGCGACGCGGGACGCCGTTCTGAAGCAGGTGTTCGCGCCCGAGCCGGTGCCGGCCGATTACCTGACGGCTGGGGGCGGTGCGCTGGCGCTGCGCCCGGGCAATGTGGAGGCGGCCTGCGGAGACCTGCAACTGGCCCGCTCCGATGCGGAGGAAATGGTGGCGCGCTACCCGCAGCTGAAGCTGCCGGTCGCCATCCTGTTCGCGCGCGAGGACAATTTGCTCGACTATCGCGAGCATGGCGAGAAGACGGCGCGGGAGATACCGGGCGCCCGACTGACGCTGACTGACGGCGGCCACATGCTGCCGTTCACCCAGCCGGTCGAAACGGCCAAGTGGGTGCGCAGCGCAATCGCTTGAAGGAGGTGTCGATGGCGACGGACGAGCTCGAAGCGGACTATGTGATCGTCGGCGCGGGCTCGGCCGGGTGCGTCCTGGCCGCGCGGCTGAGCGAGGACGCGGGGACCCGCGTGGTCCTGCTGGAGGCGGGCGGCGACGACCGGCCGGGCAAGGAGCGGGGGCAGTGGCTGTCCAACATCTGGATCCACGTACCGCTCGGCTATTCGCAGGCGCTGAAGGACCCAAAGGTCAACTGGCTGTACACGACGGAAGCCGACCCGGGCAGCAACGGGCGCCAGCATGTCTGGCCGCGCGGCAAGGTGCTCGGCGGCTCATCCTCGATCAACGCCATGCTCTACGTGCGCGGGCAGCGCGCCGATTACGACGGCTGGCGCCAACTCGGCTGCGACGGATGGAGCTGGGAGGACGTTTTCCCCTACTTCCGCAGGGCGCAGCATCAGGAGCGCGGCGAGTGCGAGATCCATGCGGTGGGCGGACCGCTGCACGTCTCCGACCCAGCGGACGGGCACGAGGTGAGTGAGGCGGCAATCGCCGCCTGCGAGAAGCTTGGCCTGCCGCACCGCGACATCAATGGCCCCGAGCAGGAAGGGGTCGGCTGGTTCCAGGTAAACATCAAGGACGGAAAGCGCTGGTCGGCCGCTGTCGCCTACCTCCATCCGGCGATGGACCGGCCCAACCTGCGGGTTGAAACGCGCGCCCTGGCCCGGCGCGTGCTGTTCGAAGGGCGCCGCGCGGTCGGCGTGGAGTTCGAGCAGCGAGGCACCCGGCGGGTGGTGCGCGCGCGGCGTGAGGTGATCCTCAGCGGTGGCGCGATCAATTCGCCGCAGCTGCTGGAGCTGAGCGGGATCGGGCAGGGCGAGCGCCTGCGCCAGCTCGGGATTGAGCTGGTGCAGGACCTCCCCGGCGTCGGCGAGAACCTGCAGGACCATTATGTGGTTGGAGAGACCTACCGGCTGAAGAAAGGCATCGTGTCGGTCAACGAGCTGGCCCGCGGACCCCGGCTGCTGCGCGAGGTGTGGCGCTACATGCGGGAGAAGCGCGGCCTGCTGACCTTGTCGGCGGCGCATATCGCCGTCTTCTGCAAGTCACGGCCGGACCTTGCCGGGCCCGATATCCAGTTTCACATCCTCCCCGCCACCATGGACGCCGAAAAGCTGTCCAACGAGCAGAAGATGGAGCTGGAAAAGGAACCCGGCCTGACGATCGCGCCGTGCCAGTTGCGGCCGGAGTCACGCGGGTCGGTGCACCTGAAGTCGACCGATCCAGCGGCCCATCCGGCGATCGCGCCCAATTACCTCAGCAACCCCCTCGACGAGGAAGTTGTCATAGCGGCGCTCAAATGGGGTCGCCGGATCGCCGGGACCGATCCGCTGGCCGGCTACATCGATCATGAGACCAATCCCGGCGTTGATGTCCAGACCGACGAGCAGCTGCTGGACTATGCGCGGGAGATGGGCACGACCATCTACCACCCGGTCGGCACGTGCGCGATGGGCCGGCATGATCGGGCGGTGGTCGATCCGGAGCTGAAGGTGGTCGCCGTCGAGGGCCTGCGCGTGGTGGATGCCTCGATCATGCCCCGCCTTATCAGCGGCAACACCAATGCGCCGACCATCATGATCGCGGAGAAAGCCGCCGACCTGATCAAGGCCGCCGCGAAGGAGCGGGTGGCGGCCTAGCCGCGCTTCAGCATCGCCTTGGCAACCCGCCGGGCGAAGTTGCCCCAAGGCGGACCCAGCTTCTCGAACGCATTCCAGGCGCCAACCTTGTGCACGGCGCGCGCGTGGCTGAATCGCTTGAAACCTTCCTTGCCGTGGTAAGCGCCGATCCCGCTTGCCCCGACCCCGCCGAACGGCAGGCTTTCCTGGGCGATGTGCAGCAGGGTGCCATTAAGCGTCACCCCGCCCGAGATCGTTCGGTCGAGCACATGGCGTTCCCGCCACTGGTCCTTGGTGAAGCAGTAGAGCGCCAGCGGCCGGTCGCGCCCGTTCACGAAGGCGATCGCCTCGTCCAGCGAATCGTAGGGCACGATCGGCAGGATGGGGCCGAAGATCTCCTCGCTGGCAAGGATGGTCTCTTCCGGCGCATTGAGCACGACGGTCGGCGGCACCTTGCCCGCGCTCGCCGCTTCGGCTTCGCCATGGGTCATGACGGTCGCGCCGCCGCTGCGCGCCGCCTCGATGGCGCCGAGCAGGCGGTCGCGGTGACGCTGGCTGATGACGCCGGAATAATCCGGATTGCCGGCGACGGTCGGATAAGACTGCCGCACCTCCGCCAGCAGCGCGTCGGCCAGCGCTTCCGCCTTGTGCCTGGGCACCAGGACATAGTCCGGGGCGATGCAGGTCTGGCCGGCGTTGAGGAACTTGCCGAAGGCGATGCTGCGCGCCGCCTTGGGCAAGGGGTAGTCGTCGCACAAGATGACTGGCGACTTGCCACCCAACTCGAGGGTGACGGGCACCAGATTCTCGGCGGCGGCCTTGTAGACCTGCCGGCCGACGGCGGTCGAACCGGTGAACAGCAGGTGGTCGAACGGCAGCGACGAGAACGCTCGGCCGATCTCCACGCCGCCGGTAACCACCGCAACCTCCTCCTCGTCGAACTGCCCGGCGACCGTCTCCTTGAGCAGTTCGGCAAAGGCTGGCGTCAGCTCCGATGGCTTGATCAGCGCCCGGTTGCCCGCGGCAATGGCGTCGACCAGCGGCGAGAGGGCGAGCTGCAGCGGATAGTTCCACGGGCTGATGATGCCGATCACGCCCAGCGGTTCGTGCCGCACCCACGCCTTGCCCGGCTGAAAGTTGATGCTCACGTGCCGCTTCTCCGGCCGCATCCATTTCACCAGGTTCTTTCGCGCATGGCGAATGGCGCCTAGCGTCGGAACCAGTTCCATGAGCTCGGTTTCGATACGGGCGCGGACGCCAAAATCTTCCGAAATCGCAGCGGCGAAGCGGTCCACGTTGCTGCGGACGAGGGCAGCGAGCCGGTCGATGCGATCGAGGCGCAGTTTTAGGCCGGCCGGCGGATGGCGACGGGAGGCGAGGTGCTGCAAGTCGAACTGCCGGCGCAATGCGGCGTTATCGGTAGCGGGCTGGCGAGGGTCGGCATCGGCCATGTCGGGCGCTCCGCGATGTTTATCCGAGCGACGTGATACGCCGCCATTGTTCTTCAGGGAAGGACCCGGTCGCACCGGCACGTCTGCCGGGGCTATCCCAAACAGAAAGAGGCTGCGGAACCGGAGTTCCGCAGCCTCTAATCTTTGCTTAGCCGTGCGTTGGCGGGGCTCACAGCGGAGCCCCGCTTCAGCTTAGCCGCGCTCCGGAGCCGGCGGCGGCGGCGGCGGCGGCGGCGGCGGCACCGGGCAGGTGTCGGTCGCCAGGATCACCGAGCCGTCCGGGCAGGTCTGCGTCGCCGGGGGCGGCGGCGGCGGCGGCGGCGGCGGCGGCGGCGGCGGCGCGACTACTTCCGCGCTCGGGCCGAAGAGGACGCCAACGCCAATCAGGCCGACCAGACGCGACGAGTTGGTGCGGTAGTTGGAATAGCGACCTTCAGCCTTGAGGTAGAGGTTGCGGCCGAACATCTGCTCGATGCCGCCACCCAGGGTGTAACCCTTGGTGCGGTAGTGGTTGTAATAGTCACCGAACGTGCCAGGCTGGCCGACGACCGGATCGCGGTCGAAGCGCTTGCGCTGCTCGTTCACGACCAGGCCGGCCTTGCCGTACACCAGGGTCGACGGGCTCACCAAGACACCGGCGCGGATTGCACCGCCCCACTCCTCGAACGACTTGCGGTAGGCGACGCCCGGGCCGTCACGAGTGATGTTCTCGTTGCCGCCGCGCGGCTTCCAGAAGGTGCCTTCCACGCCGAGCACGAAGTCGGTGCCGATCAGCGCGTCGACGCCGGCCGAACCACCAAAGCCGAGCTTGTTGTGGTGATTGCCCTCGGAGAAGAACCGATCGACGCCGACGTCAACGTCGGCACGAACGCCGCGCAGCGAGATGCCCTGGGCGTTCGCAGTCTGCGAAGCTCCCAGAGCCAGCGCTGCGAGCGCGGTAAAACCTACTAATTTCATACGCTTGCCCCTTTTATGGTGAGCTCTGATTAGCGACAAGAACTCATAAGAAGAAGTTAATGTTCGTTTCAGGTCCGCACCAAGTAGCAACACTTGTCTGACCTGAAAAGCTCAAACTGTTTATATCAGTGCTGTCCTTTACTACTCGATGGCCGTTCCGGGCCTCCGAGACCATTGGATCAGCAAGCTCAGATACGCGAGAAGCCTGCTGTAGTTCCAGCCACGCGCTGTTTCGGCGGCTGATTGTTGCGGTGATGCAACAGCATCAGCGGCTGCAACACGCTTTGAACGCTGCTAGCGGGACGGGCATGTCACTGGTTTCACCTGAACAGGTCGGCGCGCTTCTGAGAAACGTGGCGGCCGCCATCGTCCTGCCGCGCTATCGCTCACTCGGTTCGGGCGAGGTCGTCGAGAAATCCGCTGGTGAACTGGTGACCGTGGCGGACCGCGAAGCGGAACTCGCCATCGGCCAAGGCTTGCACGAATTGCTGCCGGCCGCACGCCTGATTGGTGAAGAGGCCTGCGCTGAACGTCCTGACCTGATCGAGCATCTGGCCGACGAGCTCGTCTGGCTGGTCGATCCAATCGACGGCACGGCGAATTTCGCGGCCGGCCGACCGCCTTTTGCCATGATGATAGCCCTCTTGGAGCATGGCGTCGTCCGGCAGTCGTGGATTCTTGATCCATTGCATGACGTGCTGTTCCATGCCGACCGCGGCGGAGGCGCGTTCCGCGATGGCGTCAAGGTAACTGGTGGCACCGATCGGAGTGTGGAGCGCGACCTTTGTGGCATCCTGTCCGAAGCCTTCCTGCCCGCCGAACAGCGTCACTTGGGCGAGACGCTCCGAGCGCGGTTTGGCAGGGTCCTGCCGACGCAGCGCTGCGCGGGGCATGAATACCCGCTGGTGGCGCTCGGCGAGCGCGACTTCGCGATTTATTGGCGTACCCTGCCGTGGGATCATGCGGCGGGTGCCCTGTTGCTGTCAGAGGCGGGTGGGCGCGCGCTGCACTTTGACGGATCGCCTTACGGGCCGGCTGTCCAGCGGTCCGGCTTGCTGCTGGCCCGAAATCCCGAGGTCGCCGACCTCCTGCTGAGGGCCGTCACCGCCGATGACGAGATGGGCTTGGGGGGCAGTCGGGCAGGGTAGATGAGCTATAGTCGAGCGAGAACCACCGAGGATCTGCGATATGTGGGCCGCTCTTCCGGTAGCTAGAAAACGCATTAACTCGAAGTGCGTTCATAGAAGGCTAACGTTGCGGCCCCCAAGCCACACTTGTGCCATTCTTTCGTGGTCCGGGGCCTTGACCATGCAGATCGCAACTCGTGGCGGTCGATATGGTGCAAGCAGGTTACACGAAAGCGCGGCGTCGCGCAGTTGAGCACGAAAGGTATCGCTACTTCGCCTGGTCCGGAGTAGGTGGGGCCGGCTCGGTAACGTCTTTCGCCCGCAAGGGCGCCCGTGAGGTGGGAAGAATGACATTCCAGTTTCCGTCGCAGGTGATCTCCTCCAACCAGTCGCTCATCGAGCGCGGCGCTGAGGTCATCCGGGTCGAGGCGGAGGCCCTCGGTCTACTTGCCGAGTCCCTTGACGGCTCCTTCGTGGACGCCTGCCGAGCGATTCTGCGCGCGCGTGGCCGGGTTGTGATTACCGGAATGGGCAAGTCTGGCCACATCGGCCGCAAGTGGGCCGCGACGCTGGCCGCGACGGGAACGCCCGCTTTCTACGTGCACCCGGGGGAAGCCGCGCACGGCGACCTTGGGATGCTGGTGCCCGGGGACGTACTGGTGGTGCTGTCCAATTCGGGCAACACGTCCGAACTGCGCGCCATTCTGAGCTATGCCAAGGCGATCGACCTAACCATCATCGGGGTGGCGTCCAAGCCTGACTCGCTAGTCATGAAGAGCGCCGACATCGGCTTGGCGCTGCCGATGACCAGGGAAGCATGCCCGGCCAACGTTGCGCCGACCACATCGACGACCCTGCAGCTGGCGCTTGGGGATGCGCTTGCGCTGACCTTGATGGACATGCGCGGGTGCTCAGTGAAGGATCTCAAGACCCTGCACCCGGGCGGGTCGCTCGGCGTTCGGCTCGCGTCGCTGCGGGACATCATGCACACCGGCTTGAGGCTGCCGCTGGTCGGACATGATACGCCGATGTGCGACGTGATTGTGACGATGACCTCGTCCGGCTTCGGGATCGCGGGCGTGACCGACAGCGCCGGCCGGCTGTCTGGCGTTATCACCGACGGGGACATTCGCCGGCATTTCGACGAGCTGGTCACTGCCACCGCCGGCGATGTGATGACCGCCGGCCCTAAGACGTTGTTCGACGACATGCTGGCGGAAGAAGCGCTGCAGTTCCTCAACGACAACAAGATCACCTGCGGGTTCGTGATCGAGCGCGACGCGCCCGTGAACACCAACGTGCCCATCGGGGTCATCCACCTGCACGATCTCCTGCGCGCCGGGCTATCCTGACCTAGCCACCAGCTTGACCGACTTCGCAATCATCATCCCGGCGCGGTTCGCGTCGACCCGCTACCCAGGCAAGCCGCTGGTCGCGCTGCGCGGAGCGACGGGCGTTGCCAAGACGCTCATCCGCCGAAGCTGGGAATGTGCGACGGCGGTGCCGGGCAGCGTAGGCGTGTGGGTGGCGACCGATGACGCCCGAATCGCGGACGAGGTGACCGGCTTCGGCGGCCAGGTCGTGATGACCTCGCCGGACTGCGCCAACGGCACGGAGCGCTGCGCCGACGCCATCGACAAGTTAGGCGAGATCGCGCCGGTTGTCGTCAACCTGCAAGGTGATGCGCCCTTGTCGCCGAGCGACCTTGTTCCCCGGCTGGTGGCCAGGCTGGAGGAAGATCGTGAGGCGGTGATGGCCACTCCGGCGGTGCGCTGCTCGGCGAGCCTGTACGCGCACCTCGCAGCGGACGCTGCCAACGGCCGCGTCGGCGGGACCACCGTGGTGTTCAACCGCGCGCAGCACGCTTTGTACTTCTCCAAGCGGCTGATCCCCTACTTGCCGGGGCAGACGGATGCCGAGGCTGGGGACGTGCACCTGCACCTGGGGATGTATGCCTATCGCCTTCCCGCCCTGCGCGAGTACCGCGAGGCAGAAACGAGCCGCCTGGAAGTGCTCGAGGGGCTGGAGCAATTGCGGTTTCTCGATCTTGGGCTCCGAGTGTCCGCGCTGGCGATTGAAGCGCTCGATTGGGATGCAATCGAATTGAATAATCCCAGCGATGTTGCGGCCATGGAGCGGATCCTCGCGTCGCGCGGCATCGAATAGGGCTGCATTCGGTGGAGGAGGGGGCCGCCAGCGGCGGTGTTGGTAACTGGACTGCCCAGGCATTCCTTTTGTTGCGAATGCATCTTCGTGCATTCGGGTCAGACCCGGTACGATATCTGTCGGGCGTCTTTTGGCGGCTGCGAGGGTACCGGCTTCGGTCGCGCAACTACCTGTCCCCCCTGCTCGGCCGTTCCCCAGCGGCTTACATGTTGTGGACGTTGCGTCGCGAACGAAGAAGCGGTCATTACCAGCTCTTCTCTCCGGCTGTAGGTGGTGCGGTCGTCTTGGTGCCGATGGTGGAGGAGGGAGCGGATTCAGGCGGTCTTGCTCGTACACTGCACTCGATCGAAAAGGCGGCGCCAGGCAACGAGCCGATCATGCTTGCGCGAGACAACGAAGGTCGGCCGCTGGTTGCGAACCCGGATCGGCTTGCCAAGCTCGGCCAGCACGACAGCATCTGGGTGTGCCCGATGGCACCTGGAGATGAGTTGGCCGCCGATGCGCTGGTCCAGTATGCGCAGGCGATCGCTCAGTCGCGCGACATCGACGTTTTTTATGCCGATGACGACTTGCTGGACACGTCTGGCCGCCGGCACCAGCCACACCTGAAACCTGATTGGAACCCGGAGCTATTCCGACATCATGATTACCTGACCGGCGCTTGCGTGCTGCGGATTTCTCCCGAGGCATTAAACAGCTTGCCGGCGGGGAATTGGGCTGAAGCGCTCGTTCGAGCGAAGATCGGCGGCACGGTGACGCCACTGCATGTGCCCTCTATACTGCATCATCGCCGACACCGCCCGGCGCCGCGGGTGCCGGCAGGCGCTGCGGAATTCGAGCTTCACCGAGCACCCGCAGTGAGCCTGATCGTGCCGACGCGTAACCATGCCGAGCTGCTACGTACCTGCCTCGAAGGTGTCGAGCGAACCCGATACGCGGAGCGGCAGACCATTGTGGTGGACAATGGCAGCGACGACGACGAGACAATTGCTGTTCTCAAGACATTCGAGAAAGCGGGCGGACTCGTACTTCGCAGGCCAGGTCCTTTCAACTTCAGTTCCTTGAACAACGCGGCCGTTCGCGAGGCTCGCGGGGACTTCCTCTGCTTTCTCAACAACGACATAGAGGTTCTTTCGCCTGACTGGCTGGCGATCATGGTTGCGCAAGCTCAACGGGCCGATGTCGGTGCAGTCGGAGCACGGCTGCTCTATCCCGACCATACTATCCAACATGCCGGAGTGGTGATCGGAATGGGCGGAGGTGCCGGCCATGCGCACCGGTTTCAGCGCGCTACAGACCCTGGCTACTTCGATCGTGCGAGCCTGCCGCAGCAGGTCAGCGCGGTGACGGCGGCTTGCCTCGTAGTGGCGCGCGACAAGTTCATCGCAGTCGGCGGTTTCGACGAGCGGATGTTCCCGGTGGCGTTCAACGACGTCGACCTATGCCTGCGTCTCAACGAGCGCGGCTGGCAGTCCTTTTACGAGCCTCGGGCAACACTGATCCATCATGAGTCCAAGTCCCGCGGCAAGGACAGTGCGAAAGGCAACAGGGACCGCTTCGCTCGCGAACTCGCTGCCTTGAAACAGCGCTGGCTAACCGAAGAGCGTGCCGATCCATTTCACCACCCGTATCTAAGCCGCTTCTCTGAGCAATTCGTACTGGACGTCTAAACTCATGGCGTCGCTCTACCTACCCACCGTGACCCTGGCCGCCGTCACGTCCGTCAACGTTGAGGCAACGATTGCGGCGCTCAAGGTCTGCCTCGACGCAGCAAGCTTCGGCGACGCGATACTGCTGACCGATGCCGAAGTGGAACCGCCGTCACCCGTGCGCCACGTGCGGACAGACCCGATCCTCACCTCCTCCGCCTATTCTGAGTTCATGTTAACACAGCTCGTTGACCATGTTCGGACTGAGCACGTGCTAGTGGTCCAATGGGACGGGTTCATTGCCAGCCCAGGCGCCTGGGATGAGCGATTCCTTGATTACGATTACATCGGCGCCCCTTGGCCGCAATTCAGCGATGGTTACGATGTGGGCAATGGCGGCTTCTCGCTTCGCAGCCGACGGTTGCTGGAGGCATGCCGAGACTCCGAGTTCAGGGTCGTTCATCCGGAGGATGTTGCAATTTGCCGGACCAATCGGGCGTTCCTTGAAGAGAAGCACCGGATCCGCTTTGCCGACGCGCAGATCGCGGGTCGCTTCTCAAAAGAGCGCAATCCGTCGCTCAAGCCAACTTTCGGCGTCCACGGCATATTCAACTTGGTCGAGGCGCTCGGACCCGAACGCTTCTGGGAGCTCTACTCCTCACTTGACGAGCGCCGGGGCGTAGTTCGGGACCGTTCGCTTCTGTTCCGCCAACTGCGCTCAGCCAGAGGTGGAGTGAGAAGATCGCTGCAGTTATGGCTGGGCCTGCTCGGTGACAGGGTACGGATGGTCGTGCGGGAAGGGACTTAATTGTAACTTCATCCGTGGTGGGGACGGCGCCGACCAGCTCGTCGGGCTGTCCGGGTCGCGCTGGCATGAAACTCGTAAGGGAGCTCCGACGCGCCCCGCCTGGTTCGTCAATTTGGAGTGGAAACCGCGTGCCACATTCACTATCCGCCGCCTTGAGCCGATCATTGTTGCTTGTCGTTGGGCGGAGAACGCTAAGTGTCTCGAAGTGATATGAATTCTCTGGAAGTCGACGACGCCCATTCTTCAAAAAAGTTCAAGGTCTGCATCGTTACCAGAACGAAAGATCGAGGGCTGATGCTCGCGCGCGCCGCGCAGAGTGTGAGATCGCAGACTTTTGAAGATTATTGCTGGGTTGTCGTCAACGATGGGGGCGACGAAGATGAAGCGCGCGCGATTTGGGAAGGTAGCGGAATAGCGCGCGAGCGCAGGCGTTTTCTGTCAAATGCGAAGTCAAAAGGCATGGAGGTTGCTTCCAACCAGGGAATTCGTGCGGTTGAATCAGATTTCATCGTGATCCATGACGACGATGACAGTTGGGATCGAGACTTTCTTAAGCAAACTGTTGGATTCTTGGAAGCGGAGGAAGGCCGCTTTTATGGCGGAGTAGTTACTCATTCAGTCTATGTATCCGAACTGGTGCGTGAGAAAGAAATCGTCACGCTCGCGGAGAAGCCGTATCAAAACCAGCTTGTCAGCCTGGATCTGGATACCGTTATTGATCGGAACCTCTATCCCCCGATCTCATTCCTTTTCAAGCGTTCGGTATACGAGCAGATCGGCGGCTTCGATGATAGCCTGCCAGTGCTCGGCGATTGGCTGTTCAACATGGAGTTTCTGCTGCGCGCTAACGTTGGCGTGATCAAGGAGCCGCTCGCTTACTACCACCACCGCGACAGTTCCGAGTTAACGGCGCCGGAGTATCGTAACACCGTGGTGGACTCGCTTGCCCTTCATCAGAAATACACAGCGATCGTCCGCAACGACTTTCTTCGCCGCAACATCGGGCAGTCGGCCATTGCATTCCGCATGGCGGTTAGCGGAGCGAGCCCCGCCCCAAGCGATCAGCCGTCGCATGACCGGCACGCTGCGCAGGCGCTTCCTTCGGTTCAGCTGTTATCACGTGGTGAGGGTGACCTGAGCTGGGCGATCAGCGCGATCAACGCAAAGCTGGCCGAGCGTCGGGTGGGGACGCTCTACAAGTTCCGTAAGGTCAGCCCCTTACCGCCAAATGCGTCGTGGAGCACGGTGGTGCCGCTGCTGCAGCGCCTCGCGATAAAGGTTCCCGCGCCAAACGACTTCGATGAGCATGCCTACCTCGCGGCTAACCCCGATGTGGCAGAAGAAGTGCGACAGGGCAGGCAGAAGTCTGGCTTCAATCACTATCTGATCCATGGACGTCATGAGGGGCGCGCACGGACGAGCGGGGAATATACTCCGCCACCGCAATCCTCTGCCATCCTTTCGCGGCAAAATGAGCCGATCAGCCAGGTTCGTCCGGTATTCGACAGTTCGCTCATGACGCGGAGCAGCCATCACGAAGCCGGCTTCGAGACAGTGCTGCACGTGGCGCACCATGAATGGCACGGCATCCGTCAGGCTACGGCCTACTGCCCGGGGCATAAGCTGCTCATATCTGCGCACGAGGGCCTCGACAGCGACGACAAGAAGATGCTTGCGGAAGAGATTACGAGGCTCGGAATCAATCGCATCTGCATTCAGGGTTATTCGAGCAACGCCGACGCACTGGTGCTTTTCTTGCGATCTGCGCTCGGACCGAACGTCAAGTTTTTCATGGTCAGTCACGTCAACACGGCGCAATTCGACCACCAGTTTGAAATGCAGGTCATTGCCAAGCTGCTCAACCGTCGGCGCTTCGGGGTGCTCGACGGTATCGGTTCGGTGAAGCCAAATTTTGGCAACGCGATTGAAGGCTTCTGGCCAGGAACCATCATCAACTACGCGCCCAACATTCCGATGCCACAAGGTCGGCGGTCCGAACGCGTGGAAGTTTATGCGCCATTGGACGTGGGTTGGCGCAAGAACCTTTTCACCAATGTCATGGCTGCTTCGATGGCTTCGAATGTAGATGTGGTGAAGACGGCGAATTTCCCCAATGGTTTGGAAGACATCTACGATCTCGCGAAACTGCGGCTTGTTGGGTATCTTCGTGGACGGGATCTGCTGGACGAAATGGCGCGCAGCTCGTTGACGCTGGTCGCTACGCTGGCCGAATGCCAGCCAATGACTCAGCTCGAAAGCTTCGCGGTAGGCACGCCGTCGCTCACTGGTCCGCTTGAAGTCACTGAGTTCGCCAACGATCCCCTGATCAAGCTTTGTACAACGACTCACCTTGATAATCCGGCCTTGCTTGCGCGAGATATCGAACGGATTGTCGATGTGGTGCGCAACGACCCCGATGAAATGAACCAGATGATTGCGAGCCACCTTAGCGCGCGCAACAAGGTCGCTTCTCAATCCTATGCGGACTTTCTGGGGCTCTAATTGGCGATGTCCGCGAAAAGACCTTCCATTTGCTTCGTCACTAATGAACTCTACCCGTTAGGACCGGGTGGCATCGGGCGGATGTTGTACAATTTTGCCCGCCATAATGAGAGCTTGGGCTTTCCGGCGGACATCCATTTTCTTGTTCCGCAGCTGCTACTTGCGTCTCGGCCGGACGCCCGGGAAGTCCTTGACGAAGCGCTTGAAGGGCTAGCAACCGTGCACGTGTGCCCGGCGCTTAGATCCGTGCCTAGCCAGCTGGCGCAGCTGCTCGCAAAAGCCGAAGATTATCCTTGGACAAGTGAGTGGCTCTACAGCGACTCGTATCGCTACTATCTAGGCCTCAAGCTGGCTCAGGAGAGACTGGGCGCTGCATTTGATGTCATCGAGTTTCCTGACTTCGGTGGATGGGGCGTTGCCAGCCTGGAAGCGAAGCGTGCCGGATTGGACTTCGCAGATACTCTGATAAGTGCCCGCGTGCACTCGACGCAGGGCATTCTCTACGGAGTCGAACGCTACGCATATGACCCGGGGCACTGGGCCGGCATCATGTTCGACGCTGAGCGGCACCTCTTCGCCAATGCCGACCTGATCGTCGGACATGATCCAGCGATCATAGACTACACCGCCCGTAGCTATGCTCTCGAGGAGCGATGGCACGGGCGAACCGTTCTCGAGTTCCCACCGATCTACATCCGAACCGCGCCCGGCACCTATGTCATTGCGGACAAGGTCGATAAGCCGGGTTCTGACGATTCGATTGACTTCCTGTTCGGTTCGCGGCTGCAACCCGTCAAGCGCCCAGATCTCTTCATCCGTGCCGCCATCCTCTATCTCGAGAACCATCCTGCGTACGCCGGCACGTTCCGGCTAGTTTGCGGCGGCTGGGATCGGGCGTTTGTCGAAATGCTGAAATCCTTGGTGCCCGGCGGTCTTTCCGAGCGGATCAGGTTCATCGAGAAAGCCAACCCTGACGAGCGGCAGTACTACATCGAACGGTCGATCGTGGTGGTGCCATCTGACTATGAAAGTCTGTGCCTGTTCGCGTTCGAGGCGGCACTCGCGGGCCGCAAGGTCATTCTAAACGGCACCTGCCCGGCCTTTGGTAACGGTTACCGCTGGCGGGATGGTGGAAACTGCCTCCTATTCGACGGGACAGTCGAATCGCTCGCGGCCACGATGCACAACGCCCTGACCTGGCGGCCGGCCACGGAGATCGAGGTGGCGCCGAGCATGCCTTACTGGCTGAGCGAAAAGATGGGAGAGCCTGAGCCAGCCCATCCGACATCCGCCGACATTCGGATCTTCTGCTACGGTGCGCAGTCGACAACCGAGGTCCACCGCCAACTCGATATGGCAATTGCGCTGGAAGAAGCCCTCAAGGGCGCTGGTCGGCGTTGCGAGATCACGTTCCAATTGCCCAGGGGTAGCTTCGAGCCTGATGGTTCGGAGGCCAAGGCCATCCATCAGCGTGGCTGGGCCGTTGTTTTCAGTTCCGGCAATCGTGAATGTCCTGCCATGTTTGGCCGCCGTCTTGCCGCTCTCGGTGACGGCGCTGTCCTGCTCTTCCCCTTTGGGTACGAACCGTCTGCGGCATTCGTCAGCAATGCCTTTGACGTTCAGGCATCTGACCCCGCCCTGGCGTTGGTCGGTGGCCATGTCGAACTCGTCGACAGCGCGACTGGCAGAAGCGATTATCTTCGGGTCTATTCAGGGGAAGCCCCATCGACTGCTCTGCTATCAAGTCGGATCGCGCCGACGTTGAGCGTGGTGAATCTCAATGCCGTGAAACGGATCGGCTTCGACCCACTCGCTGGTGGCCTCTGGTTTGAGGTATTCGCCCGACTGTGCGCCTTGAATGGCGAGCGCATTGCCGTTCTTCCAATGGTTGCTGGTACGCTCGATCCTTTCTCGCAGCGTAAGCTCGAAACAACGAAGCGCATTTCTGCCGGACTGCTCGATCAACTCGGTCGTGCGGCAGGCTGGCAAGCACGCCTTCTCAGCGTTGATCCGGTCCAAGTGCCCAGTGAAGCCGATGGTACGCCGCTCCCGTTGCAACCACATCAGCTACGCCAGGTGCTTCGTGTCCATCCTGCTCGCAAGGAGCGCGCCTGGGAACCGGTCGGCTGGCAGGAAAATGCTCATGGTGCGCTTGTTCATCCGCTCGATGGCGAGGTCACGATTGCTGAGATCCCTGGGGTGTACCGTCGGATCAGTGGTCTCACTGCCCACGTCCGGAACATGCGTAATGACAATGACGGTGCCTTGGTGGCTGTCGCACTCGCGCGCTCGCAGGTATCGACCGATCGCATCCTCCAGGTCGTACAAAGCGGTGCTCACGCAGAAGATGTGGCGTTAAGCGCGTGGCGTAGGATCGAGCCCGGCACTGCCTTGAAGATCGCCTGCCCTTGTTACGGCGTGAGCAAGGGCAACGACAAGATCCTGCTCTTTAGCCGAGTGCCCGATGGCAAGAGCGAGGAGAACGCAGAAATTGTGTTTACGGGAGTGGACCTGCACTTCAACGATCAGACGATTGGATGATCGTGATCAAGCCAGCCAATCATTTCGTGCGCCGAGCGACCTGAGTGCCGTGGACGGAAGCAGCTGATGTGGGGCGGCGGGTGCCTCGTATATCGGGTGGACCCACTGCATACGGCATGCGGGTCAGCGGTCCGCCCCCTTTTGCCCGTTCGTCGACGTCACTGGCCAGAGCTATGCATGCAGCATGCAACGACTAGTTGCTCGAGCTAACACGCCTCAAACAAGCTCCTAGCGAGTCCATTCTCACCCTGCTAGGCAAGCCAAGCTAAGACGATCTGGTGGAATGAAATGGATTATTACGAACTCGCCGCGAAGAACCTTAGAGCCATCGATTTGGTGAGGTTTGGTAACCGTCCTGATAACATTACGGATTGCAATTTAGAGATTGGCTACCGCGGCTTCGTCAACTGCGTGGCTGCTGAAGGTAGCGATCCTTTTGTGATGTTTACCAACGCGGACGACTTCGTTGCCGGGTCGTATTTCTACAATGGGCCAGCAAGCTTCGAGACGGGAACTTTACGGCTTTGGGATCATCTGGTCAGAAAGTCCACTTGGATCTATGACGTCGGCGCCTATACTGGCGCATTCGCCTTGGCGGCTGCAGCAGCGAACCCGTCATGCTATGTTATGGCATTCGAGCCATCCTTCATCACCTACAGCCGTTTACTTGTGAATATCAGTGCCAACCGCTTCGATGATCGGATAGCGCCATTGCGGTACGGCCTTGGAGACGCGGTTAACGAGTTGGAGTTACGGCATCCGTCCGGTGTCTATGTCATGGCAAGTGGCGAAAGCTTCGTTGACTCGCATATTGCTGACCCATGGTTCGTCGAGAAGGTCCCGGTTACCACTCTGGAGGAGCTGGTCGGCAACCAAAGCCGCTATCGCAAGCAGATCGTCGTCAGCACGGAATTCAGCGGGGTAGACCTGCTAAAGATCGATGTCGAAGGCTTTGAGGCCAATGTTCTCAAGGGCATGCAGGGCATCATCCGCGAGCATCGCCCCACGGCGATCGTCGAGATACTGGAACCTTCTGGCGTGGCTTCCATCCTGGAGCTGTTCGGCAGCGGCTATCAGGTTCGCCACATCAACGAAGAAACCGGATCTCTGTCAGATGTGCCGGTCGGCACCAACAAGTTGTTCATTCACGAGGATCATGCTGCGTTGTTGGACGGGTACTCTTCCCTCTAGCTTGGGCCGGCGTCTCTGCCAGCGGTACGACACAGCTCTACTTGCGGTGAGACCTCGTGCCGGGACTCGCAGATGCGGGAGCGCTGACGGCCGCTACTGGAGTGGAGTTCCGGAGAGTTAGTAGTTGAGAGCGGCTGTGGTATCATCGCGCTCGTCTTGCGGGAGCAGCAAAGGCTAGCGTGGGGCCAAGCGCCTGTTTAAACGTCTTTTCTGGCAAAGTTGGTTTGCTTCAGCTAAGCGACAGCCAATCGCATCCACAGGCCAGCCTGCACTGCATGGCGCCAAGAGGTCCCTCGAATGAACGCCAACAATTTCGATCACGAAACCGTGACGGAGGCCCTGCGACGGTCGCAGCGTCGGTCTTGGTGGTACCGACAGCGCTGGATGGCTTTGTTTGTGGGGCTGCCCACCGTGCTAGCCGCTATCTATTACGGGCTGATCGCGAGCCCCGTTTACGTCAGTCACTCGAGTTTCGTGATCAAGTCGCCCAACCAGCGTCCGACGCCGACGCTGTCCCTAGCCAATATCGTGCAGACCTCGGGGCTTGGCATGGGAAGCGAGCAGACCAAGGAGATCCTTCAGTATCTCCGTTCGCGCAATGCTCTTCGCGATCTACAGACGCGGACGAACGTGCGCGCTGCTTATTCCGCTCGTGGAGCAGACTTCCTTTCCCGCTTCCCGAGGCCATTCCGCGGAACGACCTTCGAAGACCTGTTCCGCTACTATAATGCGATGGTCGCTGCGGAGATCGACAACGAAAGCAACATGGCGGTGCTGGAAGTAAAGGCATTCACGCCGGAAGATGCATACGCCATCAACGGCCGCCTGCTCGGCTTAAGCGAGGCTCTGGTAAATCGATTGAACCAGCGGGCCGAAAATCGAGCCATCACCGAAGCCGAGCGGCGCGTGTTGCAAGCCGAGGAGCGTGTACGCAACGCTCGTGTCGCGCTCAGCGCCTACCGAAACCAGACGAGTATCATCGATCCTGAGCGGCAAGCTCAAGGCGTGTTGGAAGTTTCGAACCGGCTCATCACGGAACAGGCAGCATTGCAGGCTCAGCTTGATCTGATGGTCCAAGTGGCTCCGCAAAACCCGGCGATCCCGGCTCTTCGGGAGCGAATCGCGGCAATTGGAACCGCCATCGAGAAGCAGAATAGCCGCGCGGTCGGGACGCCGCGGGCAATCGCGTCCAGGCTGGCGACGTTCGAGAAGCTCAAGGTTGAGCAAGAGTTTGCCACGCAGATGCTGACCGCTGCGAATACGTCTCTGGAGCAGGCGCGCACAGAGTCACAGAAGCAGCAGTTTTACCTTGAGCGAGTTGTAGAGCCTAATCGCCCCGACGATCCTGCTCTTCCGAACGGCATCAAGCAGGTTCTCACCATCCTGGGTGCGTCCTTGTGCCTCTACTTCATCGGCTGGATGCTGGTCGTCGGTATTCTCGAGCATTCGCCCGAGGATTGACCGTGAGCCGTTTGACAGCGGGCTGGCGCATCCAGCGGAGGGTGGTCAGCGCTCTCATGCTCCGCGAGCTGGTGACGCGGTTCGGTCGTGAGAACATCGGGTTCCTATGGATCATGGCGGAGCCGCTGCTGTTCGCAATGTTGGTTGGCCTGCTCTGGCGGTTCATGAAGGGGCCAGAGGAGCATGGCGTCAGCGTTATTGCGTTTGTAGCAACCGGGTACATCCCGCTGACTCTATTCCGGCAGTCGCTGCAGCGATCGGTCAAGGTCTTCAGCGTGAACGGAAGCCTCCTCTACCATCGCCAAATTCAGGTGCTGGATTTCATTCTCGTTCGGTTTCTAGTCGAAATGGTAGGCGCGATGATGGCCTACTTCTTCATCGCCGTACTGCTGATCACGGTGGGCGAATTTCCGGTACCGGCTAACCTCGGCATATTTCTTGTCGGCTGGTTTTACTATGCATGGTTCACCCTGGCTCTGGTCCTCTGTTTGGCTCCATTGTCTGAGAAGTCGGAGATTCTGGAAAAGTTGGTGCCCCTTACTACCTACATCGCCATTCCATTCTCGGGCACCTTCAACATGATGTCGTGGCTGACGCCGCCTGCACAAGCTGTGCTGTGGTACTCGCCGTTTGTGCATGCCATGGAAATGATGCGTGACGGCATTTTCGGAAATCGTGTAGATGCCGAGTGGGGGCTGACTGTGCCGACCGCGGCCTGTCTTTCGTTGACGCTACTCGGGCTCATCCTGTGCCAGCGCATCCGGCGGCACCTGGTGATCGAATGATTATCTGCGACGAGATTACCAAGTGCTATCCGATGGGGGCGGGCCGTAAGCACGTGCTCCGCGGCCTGAACTTGGCCATCGGGAAGGGTCAGCGCATCGGATTCCTGGGCCGGAACGGCGCTGGGAAAACTACCATGATCAAGCTGATCGGAGGCGTCGAGCTTCCTACATCGGGGAAGATCACGCGTCAGATGACTGTGTCATGGCCACTTGGCTTTGGCGGCGGCTTCCAAGGGAGCCTCACCGGCTACGATAACGCCCGCTTCATCGCCCGCATCTACGGACACGATTATCGCGAGCTGAAGGACTTCGTAGAAGATTTCAGCGAGCTCGGGGCACAGCTTAAGATGCCCGTTAAGACCTACTCCTCGGGTATGCGTGCGCGTCTTGCCTTCGCGTTATCGTTAGCGATCGAATTCGATTGCTATCTTATCGATGAAGTTATCATGGTCGGAGACCACAACTTCTACGAGAAATGCCACTACGAGTTGTTCGAGAAGCGTCGTGATCGATCGCTTATCTTCGCTTCACATAGCGCCGATCTCGTAAGAGAGTTCTGCAACGGAGCGGCCATCATCCATGAGGGCAAGGCGACGATGTACGAAGATGTTGGGCAAGCGCTCGAAAGGTACAATCAACTTTAACGCTCAGCCCTGCCGATACGCCCGCCCCTCGCGATGGCCGTGCCGGCGATAGTGGCTAGCGGCGTCCATGCCCGATGCCGCCACGTCCGGATTAAGCTGGTAGTAAGCGGCTGGATCAAAGTCTTCCGGGAGTGCGCCAAGATCTTGATCGCGGCCATGATCTGATCGCTTTGATCGCTGCCAAGGCCAACGCCGTCGGCGGTCTTGGTCGAGCAAAGCTTGCCGGCGCGCTTCCGCGAAGTCCTCATTGAGAAAGCGGTTCCGCTGCAACTCGCCAGTGGCAACGTTTGTGATCTCCCGAAGATCGAGGAAGCCGGTTGGCTCGTCCGAATGACCGGGCGTGTAGTAGACGCAGTCGTCGAAATAATAGTGGGTCACCTGCGACCAGCGCGTGCGGGTTCCATCGTGCTGCCGGCTTCCGCCATGCAGGAGGTTGGCGGCCCAGATCAGCGCCTGGCCCTTGCGCGCGCAGAACACCTCCTGCTCCGTGCCGGCCGCAGTCAGCATCGCCGTCCAGGCGTTCTCGAAGGGAGTTTGGGCCGACTGAGCGCGACTGCCCTGCGCCCGTCGGCCGATCATGAGATTGCTGAGCACCGGCCATTTGTGTGACCCCGGCGCATAGGTGAGAGGGCCAGCATCCGGGTGCACGTCCTCCATCGCCAGCCACACGCCGCACATGAACCGCTCGGGAATGCTGGAGAAGTGGTTGGAGTCGCTGTGCAGCGCCTGCTCCGTGCCAACGGGAAAATTAAGGGTCTGGAACGGGATTGCCGCGCGCCCGTAGAGGCGGCCGAGGAGCCGGAGCAGCTCGGGGTTGGCCGCGATCGCGCGGACGTCCTCGTCCTCGCGCCAGGCATCCTGAACCCGGCGGTTCGCGCCGTTGTTCTTGATCGACTGCCGATCGTCCAAATCGATCCCGAAGCGCGGGGCGAACTTGCGCAAGACTCGTTCGATCCGCTGGTCGATCTCGGGGTCTGGGAAGTCGATCACTGCGAACCCGCGCTCATGAAGATCAGTCGCGATCCGCCGCTCCTCGTCCGTCCAGTCCGGACTCTGCACCAGGAGGTTGAAGATCGGCGATTCGACCAGCGGAATGCCGGGCAGGGGGTTCGAGACGGGCACTGACGGCTTATCCAACATTCACGGAGAAGGTCTCGCTATATCGGTCAAGATCGGGGTTGTGTAGCGGATCCATGTAGGTTCGCGTTCCCCAGCGTTCTTGGAACACGCGGAGCTCCCGCAGGTAACGGGCGGAATGTTCCGGCGCCAGGTCATTGCCGCGCGACTTCGACTCGTAATGATACAGAATGGCATGGGGCGTGTAGACGTTTCGCCACCCCCTCTGCTGCAGCTTCAGGCAGAGGTCGACATCGTTATAGGCGATGGCGAGCTGAGCTTCGTCGAGGCCGCCAACGGCTTCGAACTTCTCTCGCGCGACCACCAGGCAGGCGGCGGTTACGGCACTGACATACTGCGCAACATGGGGTTGCCGAAAGTACCCAGGGCGGTTGGCGGCTAGAAAACGATGAGCATGGCCGGCTGCTTCGCCCATCCCGACGATTACCCCGGCATGCTGGATGGAGCCGTCCGCGTACAGGAGCTTGGCTCCTACCGCCCCGACCTCCGGCCGAACAGCGTAGCGCATTAGCTCGGTAAGCCACTCGGGAGTGACGACCTCCGTATCGTTATTGAGAAGGCAGATGAACGAGCCGTGGGCTTGCTGGACGGCAAGGTTGTTCAAAGCTGAATAATTGTAAGGGGCGTCCGATCGGATCACCCTGACATTCGCGCGCCGGCCCAGCTCCGCCATGTAGGTCAGGGTCGCCTGATCCTTGCTGCCGTTGTCCACTATCAGGATCTCGAAAGGTGCGTAGTCGGTGCGTGCGAGCACGCTTTCGACGCAAGCTGTCAACAACTCGACCTTGTCACGAGTCGGGATGATGATGCTGACGAGAGGGTGAGGGGGTTGCAGCTGCCAGCGAACCCGGACGGTGTTGTGCGGTCCGGTGCCGACCTCCGCTTGCGAGCCAAGCTGATCGCCGATCATCGCGGCGCGCGCGGCCGACGAGAGCTCCGCACGGTGCGCGACCTTCACCAGAAGAGCCGGGACGTGGATAACCGTGCTGCTCGGCACTTCTGTCGCAAAGAACAGGATGTCACTGGCGGCGAGGGGCTCCCCGGACGGGGGCAGTCTGGCCAGGGTCGATTGAACCAGCGACGTCTTGATGGCCATTGCTGATGACAGGTAGTCGAGCGCCAGGAACATCTCGCGATTCCACTGCGGCTTCAACCAGAGCCGGGGCAGGCTTGCGTCGGCGTGCAACTGCTCCTCGTCGCCGAACAGAATGTCGGCCGCAGGATTCTCAATAATGGCCTGTGCAACCCGGAACAGGGCCGGCGGCAGCAGCTGATCCCCGGCGCGCAGGAAGAAGACGTGGTCGCCCGTGGCAGTCGTAACCGTACGGGCCAGGTTCTCGGCCGTGCACTCCAACTGCTCGCATGCCTTGTAGGCCTGGCTAACTACCGACTCTCGGGAGCCGTCGAGCGAAGCGGGTGAGCAATGGTCGACTGAATGGATGACGATCGTGATCCGCGGCTGACGGTGCCAACCGGCCACCTGCGCCAGTTCGGCTGGCGGTACGCTGGCCCTGCCTTCACGCCAGAGCTCGCGGGCGAGCGGCAGCGGCCTTACAGCATCCCGCAGACGGTGCCGAGCCCGCACCCGCCTTCCGGTCACTTGCCAATAGGCAGCTTCGAGTGCCTTGGTGGGACGCAGCGGCAACAGACGCAGGAAAACTTTCCAAAACGGATCCAAGGTGTGCGGCTTCTCTCGAGCTAGTCGCAGCTAAGTGACTGCTGTGGCTGGCTTCGTGCCCTAGCAGGCGAGTTGTTGTAACAACAGCGGTCCCGAGTTGCGCGCCGTAGCGAGTGGGTGATAGAGCGGCCAGCAATAATCCGGCCGTAAGCTAGGTCTTTGTTAAATATGTGGATATCGAAACAGCGAACTTCGGCTCGCTCTCTGAAGCTGGGCATCGCGGTGCTCGGCGGCCTCATGCCGGCAGGCTGCGCTGGCCTGCCGAGCAGCGGCCCGACGGGCGCAGTGATCCGGAAGGGCGCCAGCGCCGAGCAGGCGCCGTTTGCCTACACGCTCGTGGAGGTTGTCGACGCAAGCGCGCTTCCGGCGGCGGCGCCGTCTGTGGTGACAACCCTTCCGGTGGCCCTGCGCCGCCCGACCGACCTGTTGGGTCCGGGGGACGTCATCAACGTCACGGTCTACGAGGCTGGAGTGACGCTGTTTGGCGGGTCGGCGCTAGCGGGGGCCGCCGGTGCGGGCTCCACGATCGGATTGGACCCACGGTCGAGCGCCGAGCGGCTGCCGACCATGCGGATCGACGACAGCGGCTATATCCGTGTGCCGTTCGTCGGGCGGGTGCGGGCGGCGGGGCGGACAGTCGCCGAGCTGCAATCGGCCATCCAGGAGGGGCTGCGGGGCAAGTCGCAGAGCCCGCAGGTCCTGGTCGCGATCCAGGAGTCGCTCAGCAACAGCGTTATCCTGGCGGGCGAGGTTGCACGCCCCGGGCGCCTGGTGCTGGCGACCAACCGTGAGTCGCTGGTCGACGCGATCGCGCTCGGGGGCGGCTACAAGGGTCAGGCCAAGGATGCCGTCGCGCGTGTGGAACGCGACGGCGGCTCGTTCGAAGTGCGCCTGAGCGAGTTGCTCGACCTGCCGGAAGAAGACGTCCGCGTCGCGCCCGGAGACCGCATCACCGTGGTCAGCCGGCCGCAGAGCTTCTCGGTGCTCGGCGCTGCGAACCGTGCCGAGGAAATCAGCTTTCCCCGCTCGAACCTCAGCCTGGCTCAGGCCGTGGCATTGTCGGGTGGGTCAAACCCCAACCAGGGTGATCCAAGCGCCATTTACGTCTTCCGGTTCGTCCCGGGCCCGGACGGGCGCGAGCAGCCGACGGTGTACAATCTGAACATGATGCGGCCCGGCGCTTACCTGCTGTCGCAACGTTTCATGATGCGGGACCGCGACCTGCTGTTCGTCGGCAACGCCCGGGCCAACCAGGTCACGAAATTCGTGCAGCTGGTCAGCCAGCTGTTCGTGCCGGTCGCTACGGTGGGATCAACCGTCAGCGTCGTCCGCTAGCCGGGACCGTCACTGCTTAGCGCCGTCGGCGTGATAGCCTGGCGCTTTGTGCCTGTGCTTGGATTGGAGATTGAAGGATGCAGCTTTGCGGAACGCAGGTCGGCCAGGGTGAGCGGCTGTTCCTGATCGCAGGTCCGTGTGTCGTCGAGAGTGAGGCGCTCTGCCTGCAGGTCGCGGAAGAGCTTCGCCGGCTGGCCGATCGCCTGGAGCTGACCATTGTGTTCAAGGCCAGCTATGACAAGGCCAACCGTACTTCCGGCCAATCCTTCCGCGGACCAGGTGCTGACGAGGGGCTGCGAGTGCTGGAGAAGGTGCGCAGCGAAACTGGCCTGCCGGTCCTTACGGACGTCCATTCGCCCGAGCAGGTCCGGGCAGCCGCGCAGGTTGTGGACGTGCTGCAGACGCCTGCCTTCCTGGCGCGTCAGACGGACCTCATCGAAGCGGCGGCGGTGTCCGGCAAGCCGGTCAACTTCAAGAAGGCGCAGTTCATGGCGCCGGCCGATACCAAGCCGATGATCGAGAAGGCTCGCGCGGCGGCGCGCCGGGCAGGAGTGCCTGACGCCTTCATGCTGTGCGAACGGGGGACCAGCTTCGGCTACAACAACTTGGTGGTTGACATGCGGAGCCTGGTGCTGATGCGCGACGCGGGCTGCCCGGTCGTATTCGATGCCACCCACAGCGTTCAGCTGCCCGGCGGCATGGGCGACAAGTCGGGCGGGCAGCGCGAGTTCGTGCATCCGCTTGCGCGGGCCGCCGTGGCGGTCGGGGTCGATGGCTTGTTCATGGAATGCCATCCCAATCCCGAGCAGGCGTTGTCGGACGGGCCCAATGCGGTGCCGCTGGCCGAGCTTGGCGGGATCGTCGAGGACCTGTTGTCCATCCCTTCGCGCCGTACGTCGTAGTCCGTCGTGGCCGGTTCGCCGGAGCGGCGTTATCTGCTGGATGTATCGCGCCTGGTCTGGCGTGTCTGGCGCGGCGGCCTGCCGACCGGCATTGATCGCGTCTGCCTGGCCTATCTCGAACAATTCGAGGACCGCTCGCTTGCCGTGGTACAGCGCTCCGGCGTCCAGCTGGTGCTCTCCGCAAGCCACTCCGCCTGGCTGTTCCGAATTCTACGGGAAGCGGGGCCTGCCGCTCGCCGCCGGCTGATCATGTTGGCGGCGTCGGCAGGCCCTCGCGCGCTCCGCAGCAAGCCAACGGCTGGCAGCATCTACCTTAACGTCGGGCACACGGGGCTGAACGAGCCCTCCCTTCCTGCGTGGGTGCGCCGACACAGGCTCCGAGCAGTGTACCTCATCCACGATCTGATCCCGCTTACGCATCCCCAGTTCTGCCGGGCGGGCGAGGCCGCCAAGCATGAGCAGCGGATGGACACTGTGCTCAGCAGCGCCGCGGGGGTCATCGGCAACTCGCAAGCAACGCTTGACGAACTGGCCATGTTCGCCCGCGCCCGCGGCGTCGCGATGCCGGCATCGTTGCCTGCGCTGATCAGCGGAATACCGGCTGCGACCAAGGTTCTGCCGCGAATGCAGGATCGGCCGTACTTCGTTACCGTCGGCACCATCGAAGGCCGCAAGAACCACAAGCTCCTGCTTGAAGTGTGGCGCAGCCTCGTCAGCCAGCTTGGGGCAAACGCACCCATGCTGGTGATCATTGGCACCCGCGGTTGGCAGGCCGAGGAGACCTTTGAACAACTGGACAGATTGGGCGATCTGGCGGGTCACGTTTGGGAACTTGGTCGGTGCGGGGACGAGCAGCTTGCTGCCTGGATCGCCGGCGCGCGGGCGGTCCTGATGCCGTCATTTGCGGAGGGCTTCGGCTTGCCTGTGATCGAGGCGCTTCAACTCGGCACCCCGGTGATTGCGACCGATCTCCCTGTCTACCGTGAAATTGCGGGCGAGATCCCGTGCTACCTTAAGGCGGACGACTGCGAGGGCTGGAAGCAGGCGGTTGTTGGCTATTGCACGGATGATCCTGACCGCGTTCGGCAAGTCAGTGCGGCCCAAACCTATGTCGCGCCTTCCTGGCCGATGCATTTCGATCTGGTAGAACGGTGGCTCGACAAGCTCTAGCCACGGCAGCAGCCCAGCTTATAGCTTTGCTCCGGCGGTGCAGCTCATTAAGCGGGCTGGCGTCGAGCGCGACTGGCCAAACTACATAGGACGGGCATGGAATTTCGGACCTTCGACGTGGACGGTCCCGTCGAGATCATCCCAAGGAAGATCCAGGACGAGCGGGGATACTTCTCCGAAATCTTCCGTGCATCCGATTTCATGAAGCGGGTTGGTGACGTCGACTTCGTCCAGGAAAATCAATCGCTGAGCGCACGGGCCGGCACCATCCGCGGCATCCACTTCCAGATTGCACCCTTTGTGCAAGCAAAGCTGGTTCGGTGTACCGCCGGCAAGATGCTCGACGTTGCCGTGGATCTTAGGCGCGGTTCTCCCACTTTCGGGCGCTGGGTCGGAACAACGCTGACCGCCGATGAGAACAATCTTCTCTGGATTCCGGCGGGATTCGGGCATGCCTTCTGCACGCTTGAGCCCAATTCGGTGATCACTTATCGCGTGTCCAACTACTATAGCGCAGAGCATGACAAAGGGGTAGCCTGGAACGATCCTCAGATCGGTATCCGTTGGCCCGAACTGGCTGACCCGGGAACTCTCTCCGCCAAAGATGTGGCTCAGCCGAAACTGGCTGACCTCCCACCTTATTTCACCGTGGAAAAGAACAAATGCGGGTCCTTGTAACCGGGGGTGCAGGCTTCATCGGCTCTGCCCTGGTCAGGCACTTGGTGCTTGAGAAGGGCTATGACGTCCTCAACGTTGATGTGCTGACCTACGCGGGCAATCTCGCTTCACTTCGCTCTGTGGAGGACAAGCCAAACTATCGCTTCCTGCGCGCCGACATCAGCGACGCGGGAGCGATGGCTCGGGCCTTCTCCGATTTTGCTCCTACGCGCGTGATGCATCTCGCCGCGGAAAGCCATGTCGACCGGTCGATCACGGGGGCCGCCGACTTCGTGCAGACGAACGTGCTCGGTACCTTCACCTTGCTGGAGACGGCGCGGGCCCACTGGTTGGCGCTGGACGAAGATGCCAGAGACGCCTTTCGCTTCCTGCATGTGTCGACCGATGAGGTCTATGGATCCTTGGGCGCGGAGGGGCTGTTCCGGGAGGAAACGCCCTATGATCCAAGTTCGCCATATTCGGCATCGAAGGCAGCCTCGGATCATCTGGCGAAGGCTTGGCACCGCACCTATGGCTTGCCGGTGGTAGTTTCCAACTGCTCGAACAATTACGGGCCCTACCATTTTCCCGAGAAGCTCATCCCACTGACGATCTTGAATGCCCTCGCAGGCCAGAAGCTGCCGGTGTATGGCAAGGGCGAGAATGTCCGGGACTGGCTATTCGTCGATGATCATGTGCGCGCGCTGGACCTGATTGCGGAGCGTGGCCGCCTGGGCGAGACCTACAATGTCGGTGGACGCAACGAGCGTCGCAACATCGAGGTAGTGGAGCGGATTTGCGCTGTGCTGGATCAGCTGGTGCCAGCCGAGCGCCCGCGGCGCGAACTCATCGAGTTCGTCAGCGATCGTCCTGGTCATGACGCACGTTACGCCATCGATGCCACGCGGCTGGAAACCGAGCTCGGTTGGCGCGCCCGGGAAGACTTTGACAGCGGCATCGAGAAGACGGTCGCCTGGTACCTTGAAAACGAGTGGTGGTGGGGGCCCTTGCGCCAGAGCTACGCGGGCGAGCGGCTCGGGCTCGTTTCGCCACAGGCGGCCTGACGTCCATCATGCGCGTGGTGGTTACGGGAGCCAAGGGCCAGGTTGCTGCGTCGCTTGCTGAACTTGCCCCGGAAGTCGGCCACGAGTTGGTCGCCATTGGACGGCCTGAACTGGAGCTTGGCGGCGAGCGCTTGGCGATCGCACTGGCACTGGAGCGGGCGCGCCCCGACGTGATCGTGTCCGCGGCCGCCTACACCGCGGTTGACCGGGCGGAGGCGGAACCGGACCTGGCCTTCGCGGTGAATGCGCGTGGTGCGGGGAGCGTCGCCGCTGCTGCCGCGGCCCTCGGCGTGCCCCTCGTCCACCTCTCGACGGACTATGTGTTCGACGGCCGCAAGCTGGAGCCCTACGTCGAGGAGGACCCGGTCGGTCCAACCGGCGTCTACGGGCGATCCAAACTGGAAGGCGAGGAGCTTGTCCGTGCCGCGCACCACGACGTCGCAATTCTCCGCACCGCGTGGGTGTACAGTCCGTTCGGCGCCAATTTCGTGAGAACCATGCTGAAGGTGGCTGAGAGCCGGGACCAGGTGTCAGTGGTGGCCGACCAGTACGGCAACCCGACCAGTGCGCTGGACATCGCCCGCGCCGTCCTGGCCATCGCCGAGCAACTGACAAGGTCGAAGTCGCCGCAGCTGCGAGGGATCTTCCATATGACGGGAAGCGGCGAAGCGAGCTGGGCCGAACTGGCCGACCATGTCTTCGCAGCTTCCGCAGCGCTTGGAGGACCATCGGCCCGCGTCCATCGCATCCCCACCGCCGATTATCCCACTCCCGCTCGACGCCCCAGCAACTCTCGCCTGAACTGCCAACGCTTGAGCACGGCCTATGGGGTGACCTTGCCTGACTGGCATCAGTCAGTATCGGAAGTCGTAAGACGGCTTGTGCAGTCGAATTGATCAAGAAGGTACTGGAGCAATGAAGGGAATCATTCTCGCGGGCGGAACCGGTTCGCGACTTTTCCCGATGACTCTCGCCGTCTCCAAGCAGTTGATGCCGGTTTATGACAAGCCGATGATCTACTACCCGCTGACCACGCTGATGCTGGCCGAGATCCGCGAGGTGCTGATCATCACCACGCCGCAGGACGCGGCCTCGTTCCAGCATCTGCTCGGAGACGGGTCGCAGTGGGGCATGGAGTTGAGCTATGCCGTGCAGCCCGAGCCCAGGGGTCTGGCGCAGGCGTTCACGATCGGCGCAGATTTCGTCGGCGGGAACCCGTCCTGCCTTATCCTGGGCGACAACATCTTCTACGGCCACGGCCTCTGGGACCTGCTGACCTCGGCTCGCGCCGGTCCGAAGGGGGCAACGGTGTTCGCCTATCAAGTGGCTGATCCGGAACGCTATGGCGTAGTCGAATTCGACAGCAGCATGCGTGCGCTCAGCATTGAGGAGAAGCCGGTCGTCCCGAAGTCGAAATGGGCCGTCACCGGCCTCTACTTCTACGACGAGCAGGTCGTCGACATCGCCGCAGACATCAAGCCGTCCGCACGGGGTGAGCTGGAGATTACGGAGGTTAATCGCGCGTACCTCGAGCGGCAGCAGCTGAGCGTCGAGACCCTGGGGCGCGGCTTTGCCTGGCTCGATACCGGTACCCCCGACAGCCTGATGGAAGCGAGCGAGTTCGTCTCCACCCTGGAACGCCGGCAGGGCATGAAGATCGCTTGCCCCGAGGAGATTGCCTGGCGGCAGGGCTTCATCGACGATGCTGGTCTGCAACGGGCTGCGGAGCGCCTCGGCAAGAGCGATTACGGAACCTACCTGCGTCGCTTGCCGGAACTGAGCTGAGGCGTGGCTGTCGCCATTTCAGGCCTTTGAGAATGAGCCGGTGGTTCTCCATGCCTACCGCGACCGCCGCCTCATGCTTCCTGAGGATGCCGCCCTTCCCGGGAGCGACGGTCAGCCCCTTGTTCCGGCCCGGGATCGCAGGGAGCGCGTCCGACGAAGAGCTTGACGAACTCGCCATGCAGTTCAGGATCGACAGGGTGGGGGGCACCTATTGGGCGGCTCAGCCTCGGTTGCCCGCTAGCCCTTATACGTTGGTGAGACTGCAAGTCAGCGACGCCTTGACGTCGCTCGCCGAACGCGTCGGCGGTCAGCTTCTCTGCTGGGCGGACCGGGCCGAAGGCATCGCCTCCAGGACGGCGCGATGCGCTTGGGTCACCGGAGATTGCGATCCGTGGCACCTGCTCTCAGCAGCGGACGCTGTCTTCTGCAGCCCTGCTGACGAGCTGGTGCTGGTGGCCGGTATCCTTGGAGTGCCCGTCGGCATGCAGGGCGATGACGGCAGCTTGGCTGCTCCGCGACTGCTTAGAGCCGCGGAGGTGCGCGAGCTCCTGCGCGAGCGCCTGCTCGACGACCGTCAATTCATCGATCCGTTCTCCGGAGCGCCCGTCGGCGCGCCGGCCATCGCCGCCCTGTGCGCTTCGTGGCGCCGCCTGATCGACAGCAACCGTGACTTGGCGGGCGCATTCGGGTTTGCCCCGTGGAAGCGTAAGACCACCGAGGCCCTGCTGTGGGGCGGCTCGGCAGCGGTGGCGTTCGACCCGCCGGCGGAACGCCTTCCGCCAGGGTCCACGGCGGCTATCTGGGTGGCCCGAACGGCTCCCGAGACGATCGGGGCGCTGGATCGACGAGGCGTCAGCCTGGTCGACGTGGAGGATGGCTTCATCCGCTCGGCGGGCCTCGGGGCGAACTGCGTTCCTCCGCTCTCCATTGTGGTGGATCGCTTGGGCGCTCATTTCGATGCGCGGACTGAAAGCGAACTGGAGCGGCTGCTGCAGGAATCCGAGTTCGCCCCTCCATTGCTCGAGCGGGCGGAAGCCGTCCGCCGCGAGATCGTCGCTAGAGGCCTCAGCAAGTATGATGTCGGCCAAATAGCGATGGAGCGCCGGGGTGCGCGGCGCCACATCCTTGTTCCGGGGCAAGTCGAGGACGATCGCGCAGTCCTCTCCACTCCAGGCGAACCGCTCGCGAACCTGGCGATGTTGCGTCAGGTACGAGATGCGGCGCCCAATTCCTATCTGATCTACAAGCCGCATCCGGACGTCGAGGCGGGCCACCGCAAGGGTGCCATCCCTGATGATGTCGCTCGAACCTTGGCTGACGAGATCGTGCGGGACCAGAGTATCACGTCGCTCATCGCCATGGTCGACGAAGTCCACGTCAACAGCTCGCTGGCCGGGTTCGAGGCTTTGCTGCGCGACAAGGCCGTTACTACGTACGGCGTGCCCTTCTATGCCGGCTGGGGACTGACTACCGATCGCGGAGTGGTGCCGGAACGACGCACTGCCAAGCGGACATTGCCCGAACTCGTGGCTGCCGCCTTGTTACTCTATCCTCGCTACGTCGATCCGGTTACTGGTCTACCGTGCTCAGCGGAAGTGGTCATATGGAGGCTGTCCGAGCCCGGGCAGATGAGCGGTCGGAGCCCGCTGATTTCGTTGCGGCGCCTGCAAGGCCGTTTCAAGAAGGCCGCGACGTCCCTGCTGTCCAGGCGGCGGTGAGCGAACGCCGGGCGTACCTACTTCTTCAAGGACCGCCAGGTCCCCTGTTCAAGCGGCTTGGGCAGGCACTCGAAAAGCGTGGCCATGCCGTTCACCGCATCAATCTTAGCGGCGGTGACCGTCTGGATTGGCCAAACGGGGCGATCGACTACCGCGGCAGGTTCTCCGGCTGGGCGGTATTCGTAGACCGGGTCCTTCGCGACAAGGGCATCACAGACATCCTGCTCTACGGGGATTGCCGCCCTTACCATCTCACCGCCCATCGCATCGCGGCACTCAGGAACGTTCGGACCCATGTGCTGGAAGAAGGGTATATTCGACCGCACTGGATGACGCTGGAGCCAGACGGAGTGAATGCGCGCTCATCGCTGAGCCGCAGCAAGGGCTGGTTCCGGCGCGAAGCGGAGCGGCTCGAGCCGGAGCCTGACTTCAACCCGATCACATCGGATTTTCGCCGCCGCGCCCGGGATTCCTATTGGTATTACCATCACATTATCACCGGCCGGTGGCGGTACCCGCACTACCGTTCTCATCGGCCGGGCTCCATCGTGATGGAGGGCCTGGGTTGGCTCTGGAAGTTCGCCAATCAGAAGCGAGCGGCCGCACAGGCGGAGGAGGTGCTGGCGGAGATCAAGGGCGAGCCGTTCTTCGTCTTTCCACTGCAGCTGTCGGGCGACTACCAAATCCGTGCGCACAGTCCGTTCCGCGACATGCAAAGCGCGGCGTCCTACGTGATCGAGAGCTTCGCCAGGAACGCTCCTGCTGATCGCCACCTGCTCCTGAAGTGCCATCCGCTTGATTGCAGCTTTTTCAACTGGACGCAGTTCGTTGAGACCTTGGCCGAGCGCTGTGACGTGGCCGGCCGCCTGCACCTTATCGACGGGGGCGATCTGGAGGCGATCACTCGGGACGCCGAGGGGCTGGTCTGCGTGAACAGCACATCCGCGACCCTGGCGTTGGCTCAGGAACGGCCGGTCTGCACCATCGGCGAGGCAATCTACGACATCGGCGGACTTACGCACCAAGGCCATGTCGACAGCTTCTGGAAGTCGCCGCAGCCTCCCGAGCCGGGGCTTTATGATGCGTTTCGGCGCGTTCTAGTCGATCGCTGCCTGGTGCGTGGTGGTCTGGCCAGCGAGTCCGCAGTCGATATCCTGGTTCACTCCTTGATCGATCGTCTCAACGCCTGACAGTTAGGTGCGGGACCGAGTGTAGCCCTGCGTGCAAGCTTCGAGACTTACTTAATTTCGATCGCTGATCCGACGTTAGCCGGTCATCCTCTTGACCTATCCTTAACCATACGGGGTCGACATGATCACCGCAAAATCGGTCTGGTTTGCCTGACCTGCGTTGATGAGGTTTCCAAATGGTCGACATTCCCGCGAGCACAAGCACAACTGCGAGAATCAACGTCGGAGGGACATTGTCCGACGTCCTTGAAAGTCCTGCAGATCACGACTGGTTTCGAATTCAACTGACCGCCGGCGACGCGGTCGTTATCACGCTGAATGGCGCGGGCGGCGCCCCGCTCGCCGACCCATATCTACGTCTCGTTGATTCGTCGGGAACGGCGATCAAGGCGAACGACGACGGTGGCACGGGACTGAACTCGCGTCTCGTATTCACGCCTACTATCACCGGCACATACTTCATAGACGTTGGATCATACGCCAACCAGACAAGTGGTACGTACGAGCTCTCGGTGAGCCGCTACGTCCCTCCACCGTTATGGACGCTCGATCAGATCGCGAGCGAGCTGGTTACTGGTTACTGGGGCGGAAATGGACATCACTTCGGCCTGACTGCTGAAGCAAGTCTGACCGTGAACCTCACGGCACTGAACCCGAACGGGCAAGCTCTGGCCAGAGCAGCGCTGGGCATGTGGTCAGACGTAAGCGGCCTGCAATTCGTGGAGGTAGTGACAGCCGGTCAGATCATCTTCAGCGAGAACGGAGATGGTGCTTTCACCACTTCAGAACCCGCTGATGGCATCATAACAACATCGCGGGTGAACGTTTCGACTCAGTGGCTGATCGAAAATGGAACGGGCCTCAATAGCTACTCATTCCAAACATACCTGCACGAGATCGGTCATGCACTAGGACTGGGACATGCCGGCGACTATAACATAGAAGCAACTTATCCAGACGATGCCCTTTATCCAAATGACAGCTGGGCAAACAGCGTTATGTCATATTTTGGACAGGCCGAGAACGACTACTTCAACGACCTCGGCTTTACGCAGAACTATGTCGGATCGCCAATGGGCGCCGATATCTTGGCAATTGCCAGCATCTACGGCTTATCAACCAACGTTAGAACGGGTAACACAACTTACGGCTTCAACAGCAACGCAGGACGTGAAATATTCTATTCAGATCGTTACCCCCAGGCGGCGTACACGATCTTCGACAATGATGGCACGGATACGCTCGACTTCTCAGGTTTCTCCAGCGCTCAGGTCATCAATCTGAACGCCGAAAGCTTCTCGAGTGTAGGTGCCAATGTCGGCAATGTTTCGATCGCGCGGGGGACGGTGATCGAAAACGCTATAGGCGGAGGTGGCGACGATACGCTGATCGGCAACTCGGTCGCCAATCTGCTGAATGGCGGTCCAGGAGCAGACACCATGTCCGGCGGCGCCGGCGACGACATCTTCATCGTGGACAATGCGTCCGATGTAGTTATCGAGTTGCCGGCCGGAGGCCGTGACGAGGTCCGTGCTAGTGTCAGCTACGCCCTACCGTCACTGGCGGATGTCGAGTTGCTTCGTGCGCTCGAACCGTCGTCAACGACTAGCCTGATCCTGACCGGGAATGGCCTTGGCCAAACGCTGATCGGCAACTCAGGCGACAACATCCTCAAAGGGCTCGATGGCGATGACATCCTCATCGGCGGCGCTGGTAAGGACTGGCTTGAAGGTGGCTCTGGCAACGACACGTTCATGGACACGAAAACGGGCCTGAACGGTGATCGTGTTGCAGACTTCAAATTCGGTGATCGGATTGTCTTTACGGATGCTACAATCGCGAACTTCACGTTCAGCATCACGGGATCTACGCTGGCCTACTCTGGCGGTAGTCTCTCATTTGGCTATGAACACAGCAGCAAGTTCGTTGCGAGTGCGGCCGCAAATGGCGGCGTCGAGTTGGTGATATTCAACCAGTTCGCCAGCCCGGGCAGCGTTCTGTTGAGCAACTTCGCCGTTGGTGCGGGTGGCTGGGCTAGTCAGGATCTATACCCTCGGCACATTGCGGACGTGAACGGCGACGGCTCCAATGACATCGTGGGGTTTGGTCAGGCGGGCGTCTGGGCGTCCTTCGGCTCGGCCAGCGGCAGCTTCACCGCTGCTGTCCTAGTCGGGTCTACCTTCGGACAAACGACGGGTTGGGCAAGCGATAACCAATTTCATCGCGAACTAGCCGACGTCAATGGCGATGGCCGCAGCGACATAGTCGGCTTTGGCCTCGCAGGCACATACGTCTCGCTTGCTAAGGCGGACGGCTCCTTCGCCAACCCCATGCTGGGGCTTACGGACTTCGGTACTACCCAGGGGTGGGCGACGCAGGAGGGCTTCGCGCGGATGGTGGGGGACGTGAACGGCGATGGAAAGGCCGATGTCATCGGCTTTGGCCGCGCTGGCACCTTGGTCTCAATAGGCAATGGCGATGGCACCTTCCAAAATCCGACGCTCGCTCTTGCCAACTTCGGCGTCGAGCAGGGCTGGACCAGTAATAATGCTCTGCACCGGACGGTCGCTGACGTGAATGGTGACGGCGCCGATGACATCATCGGTTTCGGCTATGCTGGCACCTTCGTTGCGCTCTCCAACGGCAACGGCACCTTTCTCCCGCCTCAGTTGGCAGTGAACAATTTCGGCAGGGACCAGGGCTGGGCAAGCCAGAACGGCTTTGCTCGCGATGTAGCCGACGTAAATAGGGACGGTCATGCAGACATCGTGGGGTTTGGTGTTGCCGGTACCTATGTTGCCTACGGACAAGGCAATGCGTCCTTCTCAGCACCCACCTTCGATGTTGAAGGGTTCGTTGCAAGTCAGGGCTGGACCAGTGACGCCACCTATCATCGAGAAGTTGCTGACATCAATAATGATGGCATGAATGACATCGTGGGTTTCGGTTTCGCCGGTGTGTACGTAGGGTACAGCCAGGGTGCTTGGCTCGTCTGACCTGTTGGAGATTGCCCGTTCGGCAGGGTCAGCGATCCAAGGTTCTGACAGGAAGGTGGAACCCTTATATTTGCAGATCGACGATGGGCACCTACTCCGGCCACTGCTGGGGTAGCGGCCTTCCGCGTCTGACCTGCGTCGATCAACCAGAGCGAAGTAATCTGTCCTTCCAATCGGCGCGCGCGTCGTGCGTACATTCTGTAGGCTGGTGTTCGAGAGGACTCGCGAGCGGTTCGCCGCTCCAGTATGCGGTGGTAAGTCGGCCGTTTGCTCTCCATCCGCTCAAGCGCGACACGGACGTCTCAGCAATCGCGGTCTGACGACTAGCCCCGCAGTGATGCGCTCGCAGCCACCTTTTTTCCGCGGTTAGGACCGGGCGCCGCTTGCGTGTGGGTTGAACCCAACGCAAGCGGCGCTCGCCGTTAGAGGTATTGCACGGTGTTGATCGAGCCCGCGCCGACCAGGCTGAGGGACGACACATCGTGATAGCCGACGTCGGCGACCATGGTCGTGGAGGTCGCGGGCGCAGTTGCTGTGGTTGCCGTCACGAAGTCGGCTTTGGTGACCGTCTTGGTGCCGAGCAGCGCCACTGCGAAATCCGCCACGCCGTCACCATTGGAGTCACCATATACAACCGTGGTGAAGGTCTTGGTGTCGAGCTTAGTGCTGCCATCGAGGTCGATGCCCAGAGCCTTCTCGGCGGAGTTGATGTTGCCGAAGGTCTCCCAGCTGAGAACCTTGGCGGTGCCGAAGTCCAGGCTGTCGTTGCCGATCTGCTCGAAGTCGAACACGACGTCCACCGCGAGGCCGCCCTTGGCGCCCGACGTCGGGGTGCCGGCACCGAAGACGAAGGTGTCGTTGCCCCCGTCGCCGTACAGCTTGTCGAACCCGTTGCCGCCGATGATGACGTCGTTGCCGGCGCCACCATGAAGCGTGTTCGACAGGCCGTTGCCTTCGATGCGGTTGGCGAGCTCGTTGCCGTTGCCCGTCAGCGCGCCGCCGGTGAGGACCAGGTCCTCGATGTTGGTGCCGAGGCTGTAGTTCACCGAGCTCACCACCGTGTCGCGTCCGGCGTTCAGACCTTCCGTCACCACGTCGCCGGCATCGTCGACGATGTAGCGATCGTTGCCGAGCCCGCCAGCCATGGTGTCGGCACCCACGCCGCCGTCAAGAATGTTGGCTCCGGCGTTGCCGATCAGGCTGTTGGCGAGGCCGTTACCCGTCCCGTTGAGGTTGGCCGCGCCGGTCAGTTCCAGGTTCTCGACCTCGGCACTCAAGGTGTAGCTGACGGAGCTCACGACGGTGTCGAGGCCGCCGTTGGCAGCCTCGGTCACCAGATCGCCAGCATTGTCGACGAAGTAGCGGTCGTTGCCGCCGCCACCAGCCATCGTGTCCGCACCCGCGCCGCCGTCGAGGACGTTGGCGCCCGAATTCCCGATCAAGCTATTGGCGAGATCGTTACCCGTGCCGCTGAGGTCCGCCGTTCCGGTCAATTGGAGGTTCTCGACTGCCGCGGTTAGCGTGTAGCTGATCGAGCTCTGGACCATGTCGATGCCCTCGCCGGCAAGCTCGGTCACCACGTCGCCGGCATTGTCGACCACATAGCGGTCGTCGCCGGCGCCGCCGATCAGAGTGTCGGCACCAGCACCGCCGTCGAGGACGTTCGCATTGCCGTTGCCGGTAATCCGGTTGGCAAGCTCGTTGCCTGTGCCGTTTAGGGCGGCTCCGGTCAGTTCGAGGTCTTCGACGTTCGTGCCTAGCGCGTAGCTGATGGAGCTGGTCACCGTGTCGCGGCCAGCGTCCGCAAGCTCGGTAACCTGGTCGCCGGCGTCGTCGACCACATAGCGATCGTCGCCCGTCCCACCCACCAAGGTGTCGGCCCCGGCACCGCCGTCCAGCAGGTCGTCACCGGCGCCGCCATCAATCACGTTGGCGCCCGCGTCACCCTTGAGCGTGTCGTTGAAGGCCGAGCCGGTCAGGTTCTCAAGCTGACTGAGCGTATCGGAGCCCGCGCCCGTGGCCTGCGGCCCAGTCAGGCTCAGATCCACGGTCACGCCGTTCGCGGCATCGCTGTAGCTGGCGGTGTCGATACCCTCGCCGCCGATCAGCGTGTCGTCGCCGGTGCCGCCACGAAGCAAGTCGTTGCCGCTGCCGCCGTCGAGCGTGTCGTTGCCCGCCAGGCCTACCAGCACGTCGTTGCCGGCGCCGCCGTTCAGCACGTCGTTGGCGGTGGCGCCCGTGATGGTCTCATCGCCGTCGAAGCCGGTCAGGTTGAGGCTGCCGATGAAGCCATCGAAGTTGAAGGCCGTGAAGCCACCGGTGTAGCCGTTGCTGATCGTAAAGACGGTCACGAAGCCGTTGACCCCGGCCGACCCGTCACGATCGACCTGCACCAGCAGGTCCGTGCCCGATTGGACCAGGCGCAAGTGGCCGCTGGCGAACGCGTTGCTGTTCTGCGCGTAGCCGGTCAGGCCGAGGTTCAGGAAGGTCGTCATCTCGAACCGGTCGCCCGAGTTGCCGACCTGGAAGTCCGTGACAACGTTGGTGCGAGCAGTCGTGGCAACGTCGGTCGAGGCCGCCGCCGTGGCGCCCACGCCGAGTTGGATGATGTCGGCTCCCTCACCAAGGGTGATGCGGTAGTTGTTGACGGTGGATGCCCCGCGCATGCTGATGCTGATGAGGTCATTCCCCGAGCCCGCGTCGATCGTGGCACTGGCAACACCGGTCAGGATGACCCGGTCGTTACCGGCGCCGCCGCTGACGGTGACCGTATCGAGGTTGCGGTCGTTGGAGGTGGCACCCGGCGCCAGATAAGTGGCGGTGGACAGGCCGCCGACGTAGGTGGCCAGGGCGGTCGACAACGTGCCGCCGCGCAGCTCGATGAGGTCGTCACCGTCGCCGCCGTCCATGGTGACGTTGGTGGCGACGTTGGTCGTGCCGCGGGTGACCAGGATGCTGTCGTTACCGCCGTAGCCGAACAGGCTGTCTGACTGGCCGGCGGGCCCTGACACGGCATTGTCGATCAGCAGGTTGAAGTCGTCGTTGCCGCGCAGGGTGTCACCGAAGTTCGAACCGGTAAGATACTCGATGCCGATCAGCGTGTCGGTGCCTTCGCCGCCAGTATTCTGCGCATTTCCCTCGCCCTGGATGCGGAGGTCTACCGTGACGCCCGCCGTCGAGTTGACGTAGGTCGCCGTGTCGAGGCCCTCGCCGCCGATCAGCGTGTCGTTGCCGAGGCCGCCCGATAGGGTGTCATTGCCGTACCAGCCGTCGAGCACGTCGTCGCCGGCATTGCCGACCAACGTGTCGAGCGTGCCGCCGCCATGGACCACGTCATTGCCCGAACCGCCGCGGAAGATGACCCGTTCGATGCTGATGAAGGAGCCGTAGTCCGCGCCGTCCTGGGTGATGGCGCTGTTGCCCGCGACGTTGCGCAGGTCGAAGGCGATGCCGCCAGTCTGGTCGGTGTAATAGGCGTAGGCGATGTCGGTCCCGTCGCCGCCATCGAACACGTCCATGCCGCCGTCATTGGTGTATACGGTGGATAGGCCCGCGGCGGTGCCGTTGGCGATGCCGCCGACCAGGATGTCGTCGCCTTCGCCGCCGCGCAGGACGTCGTTGCCCAGACCGCCGACCAGGCTGTCGCTGCCCGCGCCACCCTCGAGCACATCATCGCCGTCGGCGATGCCGGCCGCGGTGCTGAGCGTGTTGACGTAATCGCCGAAGATCACGTCATTGCCGCCGCCGCCAACGAGCGTGTCGCCGAGGCCGCCGCCGACCAGGAAGTCGACGGCCGCGCCGCCGACTAGTCGGTTGACCGTGCCATTGCCGCCGGTAAGCGTGTTGGCGAAGGTAGCAGAGCCGACCACATTCTCGACGTTGGTGATGGTGTCAGAGCCGCCGTAGCTGCCGGTGTTCTGAGCGGCGACGGTGTTAAGGTTGACGGTCACTGTCGAGGTGGCAGCGGAATAGTCCACCGTGTCGGAGCCGCCCGCGCCATTGTAGACGTCGTTGCCGCCACCGTCGAAGAGGACGTTGTCGTTGCCGTCGCCCGTGACGGTGTCCGCGCCTGAGCCCGTCCGGACATTCTCGAAGCCGCTGATGGTGTCGTTACCCTGGCCCGTGTTCTGCGCCGTTGTAGTCGCAAGATTCACGGTGACTCCCGTGGTTCCGCGAAACACTAGTGTGTCCACGCCGCCGCCGCCGATGAGCGTGTCATCACCGAGGCCGCCATCGATATCGTTGGCGCCATCGTCACCGGTCAGGGTGTCATTGCCGGCACCACCTTGCAGGTTCTCGATGCTGTGGAGGGTCGCGATCGCTTCGCCACCTACGCTCGCAGTCCCGTCCGCAACGCCGTTGAGCGTTGCGGTGACCGCGGCCGTGAAGCCCGCGAACGACGCCGTATCGCGGCCGGCACCGCCATCGAGCAGGTCCACCGCGCCAGGGCCGTTGGCCCCCGGGTTGAGCATGTCGTCGCCCGCGCCGCCCGAGATGGTGTTGGCGTCGGCGTCGCCCGTCAGCGTGTCGTTGAACGCCGAGCCGAGCAGGTTCTCGAACCCGCTGAGCGTATCCAGACCGGCGTTGACCGTGTTCTGGGCGGCCCCCTGGCCGGCCAGGCTGACCGTCACGCCTGCTGCAGCGCCGGCATAGGACGCGGTATCGTTGCCAGCTCCACCGACCAGGGTGTCGTTGCCGAGTCCGCCTTCGATGACGTTGTCGTTGCTGTCGCCGGTCAGCGTGTCGTTCAGCGCCGAGCCGATCAGATTTTCGATGCCGGTCAGCGTGTCCGACCCGGCCGCAACCGTATTCTGAGCGGCGCCCTGCACGTTAAGGTCGACCGTGACGCCCGTGGCAGAACCACCGGTAAAGGCGTTCACGAAAGAAGCGGTATCATTGCCGGCGCCGCCGGTCAGGATGTCGTTGGAGATCGTACCCTGCAAGAGGTCGTCGCCGTCGCCGCCGTTCGCCACCAGGCTGCTGGTGTTGTTGGCGGTGACCGTGGTGGTGACGTCCGCCGCGCCCTGCAAGGAGATGTTGAGCTGGTAGGTCTGACCCGCCGTCAGCGCTTGCGCGGTGGCGGCTCCGGTCCATTGGCCGACCCGGATGTAATAGGTCCCTGGGGCGGCGAAGGTGTAGACGAGGTAGGCGTCGTCATGGCCAGGCGGGGAGGCATCGCCGGCACCCGTGTCGTTCGACGCGAGCACCGTGCCGGCGCTGTTGACCAGTTCGATGAAGCTGTCGAGCAGCGTGCCGTTTCCGTCGATGTCGAAGATCGCCTGCGCACCGGCCTGGGTTACATCGACGCGGTAGTATTCGAGCACACCACCGGTCGCGGTTGCGTTGATCGTCGCATGCGGCAGGCTCGTCGAGTTGGTGATGTTCGGATTGGCATCGACATCGTACGCGCCCGCAGTGCTTACCGCCGTGGCAATCGAGCCATTGTTGGTCGACTGCGCCTTGGTGATGTCTTCCTTTGAGGGTGCCGAGTAGGTCGTGGTCGTGGTGAAGCCACCACCGATCAACCGATCGTTGCCGCCGCCACCGGACAGGGTGTCCGCGCCGCCCGAACCGCCGGTCAACGTGTTGTCCTCGCTGTTCCCGGTCAGCGTGTCGGCGCCGGCGGTGCCGCCGATGTTCTCGATGCTGCGCAGCGTGTCGGTCTCACCATCGTGGTTGACGATCACGTCGGCGCCCGAGTCGTTCAGCGTGACGCTGACGCCGCTCGGATTGGTGAAGATAACCGTGTCGCTGCCGCCGCGGCCATCAAGGACGTTGTTGGCGGTGTTGCCGATGAACACGTCATTGCCTGCACCGCCGGTGGCGTTCTCGATGAGGGAGCGCGAGTCGTTGTTGTAAAGCAGCGACATGGCGATGTTGCCGGGCGCCAGCGACGTCAGGTTCTGGTAGGCCAAGCTGTTGGCGAGCTGCGCCTGATCTACCGTCGAGAACTCGCCCGGTCGCAGGTCGACGCTGACGCCGTTGGCGTAGTTGCTGGCATCGATCGTGTCGTTGCCGCCGCCATCCCAAATCGTGAGAAAGATCTTGTTGCCGGCCGGCGTGCCCTGGCTCACCCCGTTGATGAACATCTCGCCGGTGGTCTGGCTGAAGGTGTACACACTATCGGTGTTGTTGGTGTTGTAGTTCGCACCATACATGTACTGCAGCGCCGCGAGGTCGTACTGCATGTAGGTCTGCGGCTGGTTGATCTTCTCGCCGGCGAAGTTGCTGTTGGTGAACGGTGCCGGCGTGTAGGTCATCAGCGACCAGGCTTGCCCGTCTCGATCCGGAGTGAGCGACTGGGTGCCGGCGCGCGGGCTGGTCCCGAAGTATGAGGACAGGTCGCTGTTTGTGTAATCCTGGTGCCCGTGCTTCAGCCCCATCGTGTGGCCGATCTCGTGCATCATGGTGGCGAAGCCCCACGTGCCCTGCACGGCGAGGTCGTAATAAGGCTGGTTGGTGCGGCCGAACCAGATATCGCCCGCCACCCCACGGGTGTCCGACGGGAAACCGCCGTAGGCCGAGGGAGCATCCTGATCCGCGGTCTGTGAGATGCGGATGTTGGCGTGCACCGTGTCGGTTTCGGTGATCTGGGTGAAAATCAGGCCCGTTACGGCAGACAGCTGCGCAAAGGCGGCCTTGGCGGCGTTCTGCTGCTGCGTGCCGAGATCAAGGTGGAGGAGGCTGACGCCGTTCGCATCATAGCCCGTGCCGTTGTAATTCGAACCCGACGTGGGGAAGCTGTAAGTGAGGTTCAGCGTGCCCCACTTGGAGCCGATCAGGGTCGCATCGATGTTGCGATTCCCCGTGAAATAGTGACTGCCGTCCGAATTCGTGCCGAGCGTCAGCACGTTGCCGATGCCGCCGCTTTCCGGGTTGGCGTCGTTGATCCCGCCTTTCGCCGGAGACCCTTCGATCGCAGAATCATGAGCACCCTGGCAGAATGGGCAGCTGCAGCCTTCCACCACCGCGACATGAACGATTTCGCTCAGCGGGTCCCAGGTGAGGGACGCGTCATTGTTGGCAGGCGCGTGAAAGTCGCTGACGGAATCGGTCATGTATCGAAGCCCCTACTGGTACGCAGATGGCATGGTTGTGACGAGCGATTCAGGTCTATGCAATTAGTTTTACGTATGCTTAACTTTTTTATGCACCGTGTGTCGTGACTTGCGAAAAGCCTCGGCTTAACAAGGCGATGCTTGAGCCCGGAGGAGCGCATGGTTCGCCTTTTGCTACCCGCCGCGGCGGCGCTTGCCGCCTGCACCGCGGCGCCTCAGAATGATGCCATGACGAGCCCTACGTCGCCCTCGCAAGCGCCTGCATCGAGCGCGCAGGAGAAGTCGCAGCGGGCGGGCGCGGCGGTGGCGCCCAGCCAGGAGCCGGTCTCGGCCGCAGCCAATCCGTTGCCTGCTCGACAGGTCGATGCAGCGGCTGCGGCGGAGGGTCGTCGAGCGCTGTCGACGGCGTTCGTGCGCGTTGGACCGGACGGACTGCTGACGGTTGAAAAGCGCGGTGGACAGGTGCTGACTCTCAGGGCCGTGGTGATGGGCCCGGACAGCTATTGCGGCATTCCTGCGGGGACCGCGAAGGGCAAGTATTGCGGCAGCTATGCGGAAGTCGCCGCGGCGCGGCCCGGCGGAGCTCCGCCCCCAGCACAGCCCGACCTTGCCGCACCCAACCCGGCACCGACCGGCGAGCGGAGATAGCTTCTCCCCGACACCGGCGGAGCGCTTGGGGCCGGCGCTCCAACCTTCAAAGCATGGCACCGTGCCCGGACGAGAGCGCGATCAGCCGCAGAGGTGAAGTTCGGCGGCTTGTCGCAGAAGGGCTGCGGTGAACGGCTTCGCCAGCTTTGGGGCGCTGGCCAGATGAGGGTCGGACAGGGCAAGGTCGACGTAGCCGGTGACCACCAGGTGTCGAATGCCGAGCTCCTGCAAATATCTTGCGACCGGGCCGGACAGTTCCCCGTCAAGGTTGCCGTCCAGGGTCACGGCATCGGGTGCAAGCTCTGCCACCATCGACAGCGCGTCGCGCACGGTGGACGCGATTCCGAGCACCGTTGCTCCCGCGTCGGCGAGGGCCTCCTCGATGTTCATGGCGACCAGCGCCTCATCCTCGACGATCAGAATCCGTCGCCCGGTCAGGCAGGAATGGTCGATGTCACGCACTGGCGGCCCCTTTTTCTCGCCGGCGAGCGGCTCGCTGCACGCCGGCGGTGCGAATTGTTGCACAGGCGCTGCCATCAACCTAGAGGCCCAGCGATGCAGCCCACGACCATCGCCGCGGCGGACGAGCCTGACCGCGGCGTCCGCGGCGCATTGAAATCGGCGACCCGCGCGGCGCACGACCGGGTGGACCAGGCGTTCGGAGCGTTCGACCTAGCCGATGCCGCAGATTATCGTGACTTCCTGGCCGCGCACCACGCCGTGATCCCGGGCGTGGAGCGTTCCCTCACGATGTCGCGGGTGGGGCGTGTTCTGCCCGACTGGAACGACCGGCGACGTGGGGAAGCATTGGCGGCCGATCTCGACGATCTCGGTCTGCCGCGCGCCGCACCGGACGGTCCCATCGTGGTCGTGGAACCCGCGCGGGCGCTCGGCTGGCTGTACGTCCTGGAGGGCTCCCGGCTTGGTGCGTCGGTCCTCGCCGGCCGGCTGCTCGCCAACCCCGACGAGCAGTGCCGGCGGGCGAGCCGTTACCTGCGGCACGGCCGCGGTGGAGGCCTCTGGCCCAGCTTCCTGTCGGTGCTCGAGGCATCGAAGCTTTCGCACGTCGAGTTCGATGCGGCCCTCGCGGGCGCCCTTGAGCTCTTTGCCCTGTTCGAGGCTGCAGCCGTTGCGGCGCTTCGCAACTCGGCAGCCCACCCTGATCAGTAGCAGGCAGCTACAATCCGTTGGTCGTCGCCATCAATGGGCGGACACTCGACCTGTGGCTCGACTACTGGGAAGCGCAGTTGGAACGATGCGAGGCGGGGCAAGACGGGCTGGGCCGGGCGATCGGCGCTTACTTCGAGTTCGCCCTGGTTCATCGGCACGTGTAAGCAGCGATCTACGAATTCCGACTGCCCGACGACACCCACCCGGGCGACGGCTATCGCGACAAGGTGCGTGCGATCATGGCGGTGGTGCAGCGGGAAGTGGCGGCGGTCGTGCCGGCCGCGCGGCGCGAGGAAAGCGCGGCGTTGACGCGTTCCCTGCTGGCGACCGTGCGTGGCCGGTGCTCCTTCACGATCAAAGGGACGTTCCGGATCCTAGGCGAAGACGATTCGCTGGCCGCTGCGCGCGCCCGGGTAGCGGCCGCCAAGGCGCGTTACGATGATCCGGCCTGACATGAGCGCGGATCGGTGCGAGGGAGTGGTCGCTTGACCGGACATATTGTGCATCCTCATCTACCCGCCGCTCCGCCGCGCGCGCTGCCCTGGTACCGCCACCTCTACGCGCAGGTGATCGCCGCCATACTCGCCGGGGCGCTGCTCGGATACCTGGCGCCGCAAACCGCCGAGGCGATGAAGCCGCTCGGCGATGCGTTCATCAAGTTGGTGAAGATGGTCATCGCGCCGGTCATCTTCTTGACGATCGTTACCGGCATCGCCGGGATGCGCGACCTGGCGCGGGTCGGCCGTGTGGCGGGCAAGGCCTTCGCCTACTTCCTGTTTTTTTCCACCCTGGCGCTGCTGATCGGCCTGGCGGTCGCCAACCTCGTCCAGCCGGGCGCCGGGCTGAACATCGATCCCGCAACGCTGGATGCCGGCAAGGTCAACGACTATGCCACGAAAGCGCATGCCAGCACGGTGACCGACTTCCTGCTTGGCATGATTCCAGACACGGCCGTTTCGGCGCTGACCTCTGGCAACATCCTGCAGACACTGCTGGTGGCGGTGCTGTTCGGCATCTCGCTCGCCCTGATCGGAAGCCGGGGCGACCGGATCCTGGGAGCGCTGGAGGACCTGTCAACGATCGTTTTCAAGCTGGTCGCCATTGTCATGAAGGCAGCCCCGATCGGCGCGTTTGGAGCCATGGCGTTCACCATCGGCGCCTACGGCATCGGCACGCTGGCCAACCTCGCCAGCCTTGTGGCGACCTTCTACCTGACCTCGCTGGTGTTCGTGCTGGGCGTGCTTGGGATCGTGGCCAGGCTGGCCGGCTTCTCCATCTTCCGGCTGATCGGTTACCTCAAGGACGAGCTGCTGCTGGTGCTCGGTACGTCATCGTCCGAAAGCGCCTTACCATCGCTGATCGAAAAGCTGGAGCGCGCCGGCTGCCCCAAGTCGATCGTCGGGCTGGTCGTGCCGACTGGCTATTCGTTCAACCTGGACGGCACCAACATCTACATGACGCTGGCGGCGCTCTTCATCGCCCAGGCGACCGGTGTGCAGCTTTCGTTCGGCGAGCAGCTCCTGCTGCTGTCGGTCGCGATGCTGTCGTCCAAGGGCGCGGCGGGAGTGACTGGCGCCGGGTTCATCACGCTTGCCGCCACCTTGTCGATCGTGCCGTCGGTGCCCGTCGCCGGCATGGCCCTGATCCTGGGGGTGGATCGGTTCATGTCGGAATGCCGTTCGCTGACCAATTTCATCGGCAATGCGGTCGCGACGGTCGTGGTGGCGCGGTGGGAAGGCGCGTTCGACCAGGCCAGGTTCGACGCCGCGGTCGCCGGCGAACTGCCGAGTGTCGACGAACTGCCGGACGGAGCGGTGCAGGCCGACTGATCCGGAAGAGTTTCGCCGAGGCGGTCGGGCCTTGAGCAGAATGCGGCAGCTGCACACCCGGCGCGGCTGGTGCAGCAGGGTCAGCCGCCGCGGGAGCCGGACGACTTCACTTCAGATGCCGGCGTACCATTCGTAGTCGCCGCTATCCTCCCAATAGCCGCCGCGACCGCCGTGGATGCCGGCGAGGCTCTCCACGGCCTCGATCCGCTCCACGAACTTGGCATGCTTGTAGCCCAGTTGCCGTTCCACCCGCAGGCGCAGCGGGGCTCCGTGCGGGACTTCTAGCGCCCGGTTGTTCATGCCCCAGGCGAGGATCGTCTGCGGGTGGAAGGCGTCCACCAGGTCGATGCTCTCGTAATAAGGACGGCCGCCCAGCCGGTCCATGCAGTGGAACACGACAAACCGCGCCCGGCTGCTGAGCCCAGCGCCCTTCAGCAGCAGGCCGAGCGGCACGCCATGCCATTTGCCGATCGCACTCCAGCCCTCGACGCAGTCGTGCCGCGTGACCTGGGTCCGCACGGGCAGCGCCCTGATCTGCTCCAGCGACAGCGACAACGGCTTCGTCACCAGTCCATCCACTCGCAGCCGGTAGTTGGTGAAGCGCTCCGCCAGGTGCCGGGCGTAATCCGGCGTGTCCGGCAGGCGGGTGCCGTTCGACCGGAAGATCGGCGACATGTCGGCCTCGCTGTATTCACGCGCGAGGGCGGTCCGGTCGGTGACTAGCCGCTGCGCGCGCATCGTCAGGCCCTCAGCGGAGCGAAGCACCTGCCGGAACGCGGGGTTGCCGTTCAGCCGATCGCACCCGCTCAGCAGCAGGGCGCTGCCCGAAGCCAGGATAAGTTGCCGCCGATCGATCACCGCGCTCGCTCCCGCGGCAGGCGGAAGCGCCCAGTGATCATGGACCGGATCTCGTTGACTGGCCCGGACAACAGCACGGCGGTGAGATGGACGACGATAAAGCCGGCGATCAGCGCAGCGCAGATGAAGTGCACCGACCGGGCGGACTGCCGCCCCATGAACAGGTCGAGCAGCCACGGCCAGGCCGCATCCATGGCGGGTGACATGGCCAGGCCGGACAGGATCAGCAACGGCAGCAGCACCAGGATGACGGCGAAGTAGCTCAGCTTCTGCAGTGTATTGTAGCGCACGGCGTCCGCGCCCGTCGGAAAGCGAAGGCGCGCATGATCCTTGAGGTCCTGCCACAGGTGCCGGGGCCGAAGTTCCTCTCCGCGGGGCACGATGTCGCGGCGCAGGTGGCCGTTCAGCAGCGACCAGAGCAGGTAGGCGACCAGGCTGGCGCCGAGCACCCAGGCGAAGGCGAGGTGCCAGCGCCTGGCGCCGGCCAGGTCATAGGAAGACGGGATGGTCGCCCAGCCGGGAAATTGAGGGAGCTCCAGCCAAGCCGGGTCGAAATTGGCGCCGTACTGGCCCCAATAGAGCCGCGGGTGCGCGTTGAAGATCATCATGCCGCTCATCAGCATCACGAACACCGCGAGCGCGCTGAGCCAGTGCCACAGCCGCGTCGACAACCGGTGCCGCTGGACGACGACTCGCTTGTCCGCGGGCGCGATGGGATGAGGGTCGTTCATCTGTCCGGGCCACAGCCGCTGTAACAGGTCCGGTCAGGCCCCGACAGGGCAAAGGCGGGGGCCGCTGCCGGCAAGTCGGCCCAACGGTCGTAAAATCTTCGAAGTGTTAACCACCTCTGTTTGTTGATCAGCCGCAAATACCAGCGATTATCCGTGGCTCGACCGGCCGAACGACACGCGGGCCCGGCGAGCCGGGGGAGCCATGACAGTCATTATTTCGGGGTCGGATTCGACGCAGCGTACCTTGGCTGGCACCGAACTGCTGTGGGTCAGCTCGGCCACGGCCAAGTACCGCGCCAACGGACCGGTGGTCACCTGGAGCTTCGCGACGCCCAGCAGCAGCGGCGTGCGGGTCGACAATTACGGACTGATCGAATCGCTGAACGGCCGGGTGTTCGACACTGGCGTGACGGCCGCCACGGCCGCAACCAGCTTCGACCTGCGCAACCAGGCAGGTGCCTCGATCATCGCGGCGACCGACGTCATGCGTGTCCAGGCATCGATCGCGGGCGGCAAGATCACGATCAGCAATAGTGGCCTCATCCAGGCCAACGCGGGCCGCGGATTCGACATCCAGGAATATCAGGGCCTCGCCAGTTTCTCGTTCACCAACAACACCGGTTCCTCGCTGCAAAGCACGGACGATGGGTTCCATTTCGGCAGCGCGATTGCCGGCTCCGCATTCACCGGAACGATCGCAATAACCAATAGCGGAACGATCAAGGCGGTCGGGGCGGCCAGCGGCCAGGCCATCGATCTGTCTGAGGTGATCGCGTCCGTCGACAACCGGGTGACGGTCACAAACAATGCCGGCGCGACGATCGAAGCTGCCGACTCGGACGCGATCCGTGGCGGGCGCGGCACGAAGATCGTCAACTCGGGTACCATCCGCAGCCGCAACTTCGATGCATCCTCTACCGGCAACGACGCGATCGATTTCGGGGACAACGCCCGGGGCGCCGTCAACAACCTGGCGGGCGGGCAGATCATCGGTGCGCGCCACGGCATCACTGGCACGCAGGCCGTGACGATTAGCAACAGCGGGGCGATCACCGGCCAGGCGGGCAGCGGAATCCGGCTCGACACGGCGGCCACGGTGACGAGTTCGATCACCAGCAATTCCGGCGCGTCGATCACCGGCAACGCTGCCGCGGGAACCGATGGGGACGCGATCCACGTCGGCGGGCTGATCTCCCTTGATAATGGTGGCACCATCAGCGCCATTGGGGGCGGCACCACCGGGCTGACCGAGGCGATCTCGGCTGGCGGCGGGCAGATCTACAACTACAGTTCGGGCCTGATCGTCAGCAGCCAGCGCGCGATCACGATCGACGACGGCTTCGGGGGCAGCGCTTTCGCCGCGGTTCGAGTCATCAATTACGGGACGATCACGGGTCAAAATGGGGAAGCCATCTCGATCACCGGATCGTTCGGCGACACCATCTACAACTACAAAGCGATCAACGGCAGTATCTCGACCGACGGCGGCAATGACCAGATCGTCAACTATGGCGTGATCAACGGTGCCATCTCCCTTGGTGCTGGCGACGACAGCCTGAGCCTGCTGGTGGGCACCGTCGGAACCGTGGACGGCGGCGCGGGTACCGACTCCATCACCGTTGTCAGCAGCGGCACGATCAACGGCGCCCTGACGGGCGTCGAAACGATCGTGCTGGGCTCCACCGTCTACGGAACGCTGGCGACCCTTGACGTCAACGCCAGCCTCGGGGGCGCCGAGATCAGGTTCATCGAGAACGCCCAGACGCTGAAACTCGGCGCGGGCGCGTTCACGCTCGGCGGCCTGAGCGCCAGGCTGACTGGCTTCTCGGCCGAGGATCGGATTGATCTTGCGGGGTTCGTCGCGACCAGCGCGACGTTAGGGGCCGGGAATGTCCTGACGGTCACCGGCGCGAACGGGTCGCTGACCATCCAGCTTGACCCAGCCCAGGACTTCAGCGGCAGCCGCTTCGCCATTACGAGCGACGGCGCCGGTGGCTCGCTGCTCGCCCTGGTCGCGAACGCCGCTCCCGTGGCAAGCGCGTCGGCCAACGCCGGCAACGAGGACGCGGTGATCAGCGGCAGCGTCGCCGCAACGGACCCGAACGGCGACGTGCTGAGCTACGCCCTGGTTAGCGGGCCGCAGCATGGAACGCTTACTTTCAACCCGGACGGCACCTATTCCTATGCGCCGGACGCCGACTTCAACGGCACCGACGCGTTCAGCTTCAAGGCTGGCGATGGGGCGCTGGACAGCGCGCCGGCCACGGTCAGTCTCACGGTCAATCCGCTGAACGATGCGCCGGTCCTGTCCGGAACGCCAGCCACCCTGCCGACCATTGTCGAGGATCAGGCGTTCACCGTCACCGCGGCGGACCTGCTGGCGGGCTTCAGCGACGTCGACGGTGACGGGCTGTCTGTCGCCAACCTGTCGGCAAGCAGCGGCACGGTGACCGACAATGGGGACGGCACCTGGACGGTCAGGCAGGCCGCCGACGTCAACGGTATCGTTGCGCTCGGCTACAGCGTGGTCGACGGTCACGGCGGCAGCGTCGATGCGTCCCTCCGGTACGTCATCACCGCGGTGAACGACGCGCCCGTTCTCAGCGGAGTCCAGGCGGCATTGGCCTCCGGCACTGAGGATGCCCCGTACGCGGTGACCGCAGCGCAGCTGCTCGAGGGCTTCAATGACGTTGATGGCGACACCCTCTCGGTCGCCAACCTGATGGGCAATTCCGGCACCATCACCCGAAACGGCGACGGCAGCTGGACCATCACCCAGGCGCCCGACGCAAATGGCCCGGTGACGCTTGGCTACGATGTCGTGGACGGCAACGGCGGCGCTGTCACTGCAACGCGCACCTTCATGGTCCAGCCGGTCAACGACAACCCTATCCAGGCGGGACAGCCCGCGGCACTCCCGAACGGCTCGGAAGACGTCGCCTACACCGTTTCCGCCGCGCAGCTCCTGTCAGGCTTCACGGACGTGGATGGTGACCCGTTGTCGGTCGCGGATCTCACCACTGGTCGCGGCACCGTCCAAGACAATGGTGACGGCAGCTGGACCATTATGATGCCTGCCAACGGCAACGGGACGGTGACGCTCGATTACCGCGTCGTGGATGGTCGTGGCGGGTCAGTGGCGGCCTCACTCACTTACGAGATCGAGGCAGTGAACGATGGCCCCGCACTGACGGGCGCGCAGGCGGTGCTGGACCACGGCACCGAGGACGTCGCCTACACGGTAACTGCCGCCCAGCTATTGGCCGGTTTCACGGACGCCGACGGCGACGCGCTGGCGGTCGCCGGCCTGACCGCCAGCCGCGGGTCGGTGGTGAACAACGGCAATGGCACGTGGACGGTCACCCAGGCCCGCGACGCTAACGGTCCGGTGACGCTCAGCTACAACGTCGTGGACGGGCATGGCGGAAGCCTTGCCGCGTCGGTCGGCTACACGGTCGATGCGGTGAACGACGCGCCGATTGCGCCTGCCACGCCGACGGTCCTCGCCAATGGGACCGAGGACGTCGCCTACACGGTGAGCGCCGCCCAGCTGCTGGCCGGGTTCACCGACGTCGACGGCGATGCCCTTGCGGTCGCCGGCCTGACCGCCAGCCGCGGGTCGGTGGTGAACAACGGCAATGGCACTTGGACGGTCACCCAAGCCCGCGACGCTAACGGTCCGGTGACGCTCAGCTACAACGTCGTGGACGGGCATGGCGGAAGCCTTGCCGCGTCGCTCGGCTACACTGTCGATGCGGTGAATGACGCGCCGACCGGCGGGGTCACGATTGCTGGCACCCCCGCCACAGGGCAGCAACTTCGCGCCTCGTCAACCATCGCCGACGCGGACGGGCTTGGACCCGTGTTTTATCAATGGCTGCTCGACGGCAGGCCAATCATCGGCGCCACGGGCCAGAGCTACGTAATCGCGGCAAACGACCTCAATCACCTGATCAGCGTGACGGCCAGCTACACGGACGGTGGCGGCGTCCTTGAACGCGTCACCAGCTCGGTGACGCCGGCGATCGTGCTTGGCGCCGGCACCTTCACCGGCACGGCCGGCGCCGACACGCTGACGGGCAGCAACTTCGACGATGCGTTGAAGGGCCTTGCCGGCAACGACGTCCTGCGGGGACTCGACGGCAACGACGTGCTGAACGGCGGCGCCGGCAACGACACGCTGGACGGCGGGTTGGGCAACGACACCGGAAGCTATGTCGATGCGACCGCCGGCGTGAAGGTCAGCCTGGCGGTGTCCGGCGCGCAGAACACCGGCGGGTCCGGCTTCGACACCCTGATCGGTATCGAGAACCTGCTTGGCTCAGCTTACGGGGACACGCTCACCGGTGACGCGGGTGCCAATCGGCTGACCGGCGGCGGCGGGGCCGACACGCTGACGGGCGGCGGGGGCGCCGATACATTCGTATTCGACCTGCTCACGACGATCGCCGACAAGGATACGATCAAGGACTTCGTGTCGGGCGTCGACCATCTGGAGCTGAGCCTCAGCGCCTTTGCCGGCCTTGCCGGCTACGGTGGCGGACAGATGGGCGCTGGCGAGCTCACATTCGGCAAGGTGGCTACGTCGACCAACCAGCACCTTCTCTACGACGCGTCCACCGGTGCCCTGATCTACGATGCCGATGGCTCGGGAGCGGGCGCGGCCGTCACGATCGCGGTCCTGAGCGGTCAGCCGACGCTCGCGGCCAGCGACATCTACCTGATCTGAGGTCGCCTGGGGGCAGCCGTTTGGGTGGGGCCGGGCGGCCGGTTCCACCTCGACTTCACGGAAACCGAGCCGGCCTGCAAGGATCCGGAGCTGGGCGGCTTGGCGCAATAGTAGCGCGGCCGTCTGATCCGATCGTTGCCGCTTAAATGTGACCAAGCACCTGGGAAGCCAGATGCCCAATGAGCGCGCGGCCGCGGTGTAGCTCCCGACGAGCTCCACAAGCGCGAAGGCGATCAAGCCCGTCAGGCGTTCGAGGCCGACCTGATTGACAGCGCTCGCAGCGCCGTTGACGAGAACCCGCTTGCCGCGAAGGGATCCGCTGGTGCTGGGGCGGCTGTGGCGGGTTCGCCTGTCATGGCCGAGACCGATCAGGGATGCCGGCGGGTTTGCGGTCTAGTTCTGACACCGGACCAGTCACATAGTGGAATGGGAACAGGCTTGCCGCGGTCACACGAACTGCCGCCCACACCGCTGCGGCCTCCCCGCACCCGATCCGTGGTGCAGGCGCGAAGCCCGCCGCTGAGTAGTTCCAGTAGGCCCACCGGGGCGAGCCATCGGTTCCACTTCTACTGCTTGTGGCTGTGCACCTCCGCTGAGGCCCGGCCGGGAAGCGGTTCGTTGCTCAGCTCCCACCAGTAGGGCTGGCGCTGCCGGTTGCCGGTCACCCGCTCGTTGAGCGTCGCGGCGTCGTACAGGCGACCGCCAAGCATGACTTGCGCCACGCGCTCAGTGTTGCGGATGTTGTCGAGCGGATTGGCGTCGAGCACGACCAGGTCCGCCAGCTTGCCAACCTCGAGCGAGCCCAGGTCGCGGTTGAGGCCCAGCGTGCGGGACGGGTTCACTGTCGCGGCCTGCAGCGCCTGAAGCGGAGTCCAGCCACCCTTTACGAAGCTCCACATCTCCCAATGCGCGCCGATGCCGTCCTGCTGGCCGTGCGCACCGATGCTCACCTGGATGCCGCGATCAGCGAGCTTGCGGGCCTCACGAGCCGACCAGGTGTCTGAGTAATCTTCTTCCGGGGCGATCTCACGCCGAGCGTTGGCCGCCGCCAGAGTTCCGGGCGGGATGTGCGCCTTGAGCAGTGGCTGCTCGTACACGTTGGTGTGCGAACGCCAGTAAGGATCGCCCGCCGGACCGCCGTAGGTGACCACTAGCGTCGGCGTGTAGTTGGTCTTGGTTTGAGACCACATCTGGAGCACGTCATTGTAGAAGGTGCTGCCCGGGACGTTGTGCTCGATCGTGGCGTTGCCGTCCTGGATCAGGCTCATGTCCATGTTGAACAGCGAGCCGCCCTCCGGAACTACCAGCATACCTTCCGCCTGAGCGGCGGCGACGACCATCTGCCGCTGCTCGCGCCGGGGCTGATTGTAATTCTTGACGCTCCATGCCCCTTGCGCCTTCAGGCGGCGCACGTGGGCTAGCGCATCGTCGAACTTGCCGACGTCAGCGAACGCACCCGCCGCCTTGGCGCCGTAGATGATCTCGCCCGTGGAGAAGATGCGGGGGGCAAGGATCAGGCCGGCTCGCTGCATTTCGGACGCGGCGAAGACTTCCGAAGCACGGTTCGACGGGTCGTGAATGGTGGTCGTGCCCAGCGCCAGGTTTGCCATGGTCGACCAGTTCTGTTGCGGCACGAAGCCGTTCTCGCCCTGCGGGCCGTGCGCGTGAGCGTCGATGAACCCAGGAACGATCGTCTTTCCACCGACGTCCACGGTCGGGGTTCCGGCCGGCACGGGCACCTCGGCGCGCGTGCCAACGGCAGCGATCCGGTCTCCGCGAATCAGAATGACGCCATCCTCGATGATGCCACCGTCATCTCCGCGCATGGTGATGATGCGGGCGCCGGTCAGCGCGACCGCTCCGGCAGGCTTGCTGGCGCGGACAGTCTGGGACAAGCTCAGTGCGCTCGCGGGCGCCTTGTAGCTCCCGGCATATTGGTTGCGGGTATCGGCCGTATAAAGGGAGGGACCGATGCTCCAATGCACGCGCGCGCCGCCCTGCGAGAAGTGGATGAAGTCACCGCCACCCGTGCTGAGGCGCACCGCCGGAAGCGCGCCCTTGTCGGTCGCTGCCGTGACGTCCTGCGCGCCCGGAAGGAGCGGCATCAGGAAGGCTTCGTAATTCTCGCGAAAGGCGACGGAGTGACCGTCAGGCGAGACTTCGAAGTCGCTGGTGAGGTCGCCGGACGCATGGACCCGGCGGCGCTCACCGGTCAGGTCCATGCTGACCAGCTGAAGCTTGTCGTCGGCTTGCACCGTCGCGAACAGCCGGTCGTTGGCGGAGCCGAACTGCGGGTTACTGGCATCACGCCGGACGAGTTGAGGCGCGCCCCCGTTCGTGGCCACGATGTAGACGCCGGAGTCACGTCCCCACTTGTCCGAAGTTACGCCGCCGCCCGACCGCGCCTCGAAGGCAATGGTGCGGCCGTCCGGTGAAAAGCGGGGCAAGGAATAGTGACCGGGCTCACTGGTGACCGCACGCGCGCTTCCGCCCCGAGCCGGCGTGGCCATGATGCGTCCCAAACCAGCATCGGTCCAGCTGACGAAGGCGATGGAGCGGCCGTCACGAGACCAGCTCGGCCAAGCTTCAAACGAGGCTTGCTGGCCGCGCGTCAGCCGGCGGGCCTCCCCGCCAGGCGCGGGCTTAACCCATAGCTTGCCGAGGCTTTCAAATACGACCGACCGACCGTCAGGCGACACCTGCGCCCAGCGCACCATCTTCGTCTGGAAGCTGTCGGGGGCGACATCCACTGTCGGGTGCAGTGACTCGGCCACAACCCGGTCATCGGCCACCCGGAAAGGGATGTCGCGCGGCGCCCCGCCGCTCACCGGCACTCGGCGGAGCTTGCCGCCCGCCCACAGCACGACCTCACGACTGTCGGCTGTCCAATCCATGTTCGGGTAGACGCCGGTGACCGCCCAGGTCTCCTGCATGTCCTGGTCCGGCAGGTCGTAGACCTTGCGCTCGTTGCCGCTGGCAAGGTCGCGTACATAAAGCTTCGACTTGGCACGTTCCCGGCGGACAAACGCGAGATACTTGCCGTCTGGCGAAGGTGTCGGGCGAACGGCGCCGCCGTTGCCGGCGGTCACACGATGGGTTTCACCCGTATCCAGCTCATAGCGTTCGATCGCAAACAGCTCGCCATTGGAATCCTGCGCGTACTGGAAGACGCCCCCGGGCGTGATGTTGCGCGTGAAATAAACGCTCTGGCCGTCGGCGGCGAAGATCGGCTCGCCCAATTCTTTCTGGTGCTTCTCGTTCACTCGCTTGACCAGCTGCACGCCGGTTCCGCCATCGACATGGTACAGCCACACTTCCCCGGTGCCGAGCGAGCGGGTGGTCGTGAAATGCTTCTTAGCCACGATGTAGCGGCCGTCCGGGCTCCAGCTGGGCTGGTTCAGGAGCCGGAAGTCCTCCTTTGTCAGCTGCCGCTTGTTGGAGCCGTCGGCGTTCATGATCCAGATGTTGTCCCCGCCGCCACGGTCCGACACAAACGCGATCCGAGTGCCATCTGGGGACCAGCGCGGCTGCTGCTCGTAGGAGAGCCCTTCGGCGATACGGGTCGGGGTGCCGCCGTTGATCGGCATGATGTAGACGTCGCCGAGCATGTCGAACGCAACGCGCGATCCATCGGGCGAGACGTCGACGTTCATCCACGTGCCCTCGTCCGTGTCGATGCGGACCTTGCGGAGGGTCAGCCCCCGCGGATACTCGACGTTCCACTTGGGTGCGGCGGGGCTGGCGCTTGCAGGGCTTTGCGGCGTCTGGGGCGCGAGGTGCTCACTTGCCGCTTGGCTTGGGGAGGTTCGAGTCTCGCTCTGCTCCTGCGCATGGGCGAGCGACGTCGAGGCAAGCAGGAGACAACTGAGGATTGAGCCGCGGATCATCTGAAGACCTTGAGAAGGAGCGAAGCTAGCCCACGCTGGCGCGACGTAACGAAGTTGGCAAGACTGGCTTGGCTGTGCCGATCCGATCTTCACCCTTTGCCGAACCTCGGAACGCACGCTTTCAAGAATCCGGCCGCTTACCGGGATCATCTTCGGTTGGGCCACCTGTCTGTTTGAAAGCAGATGGTCTGCTTTCGGCCAGCTCTTGCCTCCATCTAGTTGCGCTCGCGCACGGCGCTAAAGATGATCCCCGGCCAGTCCTGCTGAAAGCGTCCGAACTCCCAAGCGTTGCGAGCTAGCAGGACGGGCACCTCGTCTTGATCGTCAGCCATGTTGGAGCGAAGCGTTTCCGTCAGTCTCTTGAGCAGCGCCGGATCATCTGAACGAACCCAGCGCGCCACTTCGTAGGGTGACGGTTCGAAATCGAGGCTGACTCCATACTCCTGCTCAAGCCGGGTCTGCAGGACATCGAGCTGCAGCTCGCCAATAACCCCGACGATCCATTGCGAGCCAATCAGGGGCTTGAACAGGCGGATCACGCCTTCCTCGGCGAGATCAGACAATCCCCGGCGCATTTGCTTCACCTTCATTGGATCGCCCAACCGCACTCGCCGCAAGATCTCTGGTGCGAAGTCGGGCAGCCCGGTGAAGGTCACGTCGCCTCGTTCCGTTAGCGTATCGCCCACGCGGAGAATGCCGTGGTTCGGTATGCCGACGATGTCGCCGGCGACCGCTCCGTGCGCAAGCTCACGGTCCCGTGCGAAGAATGTGATTGGGTTGTGCAGAGCCATGGGTTTGCCCTGCCGGGTGTTCAGCACCTTCATGCCACGCTGGAGCTTTCCGGAGCAGATCCTAACGAAGGCGACCCGGTCCCTGTGGTTGGGATCCATGTTCGCCTGCACCTTAAACACAAAGCCGGTGAGCCGCGGCTCGTCGGGTGTCACTGGCGCGGGCCTGGCCGGTTGTGCCTGCGGCGGCGGTCCATCATCGGCGAGTATGTCGAGGAGTTGCTCGACTCCGAAAGCCTTCAGCGCGCTGCCGAAGATCACGGGTGTGAGGTCGCCTTGCTGGAAGGCAGCGAGATCGAAGGCAGGATAGGATGCTACGGCCAGGCCGCCGTCTTCGCGCAGACTCTCGACCGCCGGTGCCGGGATGACCTCGGCAATGGCTGGATCATCGATACCGCTGGTATCGAACCATCGCCCTGGCACGACACCATCGCTACGGTCGGCGACCAGCAGCTGAGCCCGCCGCAGATCATAGAGGCCGTGGAATAGACCACCGATGCCGGTTGGCCAATTCTGCGGACTGACATCAAGTTGAAGGACTTCGGCGATCTCGTCGAGGAGCGTGAATGGACTCAGTCCTTCCCGATCCACTTTGTTGATGAAGGTGATGATGGGAACGTTGCGCAGTCGGCATACCTCGAACAGCTTGCGGGTCTGCGGCTCGATGCCTTTTGCGGCGTCGATCACCATGATCGCGCAATCAACTGCTGTCAGGGTTCGGTAGGTATCTTCGGAGAAGTCCTGGTGCCCAGGTGTGTCCAGGAGATTGAAGAGGATGTTCGACCGCTGAAACGTCATGACAGAGCTGGTCACTGAGATGCCGCGCTGCTGCTCGATCTTCATCCAGTCGGACCGAGCTCGGCGGCGATCACCACGCGCCTTCACCTCTCCAGCTTCGTGGACTGCTCCGGCGGCTTGCAGCAGGCTCTCGGTAAGCGTGGTCTTGCCGGCGTCGGGATGCGAGATGATGGCGAATGTTCGCCGCTCCAGCTCGCTGAACGACGTTGAATTTGAAGTTGGATGGTCGGTGCTCGCGCGAACGGCCTCGCCGACCGGGGGATTTTCGAGACTCAACATGGACTCCTGACCGACGGGAACTTGCGCCGGGTGATTCTTCGGCTCCCGCTTAGAGCAAGGCCGCACTTACGCGAAGCGCTCGATCGGGTTAGCGCCCGAGGCCTGACTGCTGGCAATGTCTGAGTTTTAGCGGATTACGCCACAAGCGGACGATCCTCTGTCGGCCAAAGCCGTCGTAGGGGCGACCGGCTTATGTCCGGGTATCCGCCCCTTGCTGATCTCCGAGGGAAGACAGCCTAGTTACGGACCGGTGGTGAACATTCGAAAGTCGAAGCGCCTGGCTTACTGGTTAAGACATGCTCCCGACGCTGCCGGTCTGCAGCTCGACGCGGCCGGATGGGCGCCGACTGGCGTAATCCTGGAAGCGCTCGCCGCCCAGCGGTTGCCGACTACCTATGCCGAACTCGAAGCGCTCGTTAACGAGAACGATAAGCAGCGGTTCGAATTGTCGGAGGATGGCAACCGCATCCGTGCTCGGCAGGGCCACTCGATCACGGTCGAGGGAGACTGGCCTGTTGCCTCGCCACCCAAGTTACTCTTCCACGGAACGACCGAGAAGTTCCTGCCCGCGATCCTAGAGGACGGCTTGCTGCCCGGCGCAAGGCACCACGTCCACTTGTCCCCAACAGTCCAGACCGCGCGAGCCGTGGGCGCCCGTAAGGGCCGTGCTGTCATCCTCGAAATCGCAGCCCGCAGGATGACGGCTGAGGGTTTCGAGTTCCGCATGTCCAGCAATGGCGTGTGGCTGGCCGACCATGTTCCTGCGGCCTACCTTGTGTTGCTCCCCTGAAGAAGGCCGACGTCCGCTTTCAAACCACTCCGGACATTAGCTCGCCGACTGCTGTGTATTCTGCCGACCTTTCCGGCCTCCTGATGGAGCAGCGCATTGACAGGGGCTTTGCCGCGCTTGGCCAGTTGATTACGCACTCCGTTAACGCCCGGGTTCTTCGGAAAAAGCGTTTCTTGTCGTGCCGGCTGCTGAAGCCATTCCCGCCGACATCTCGGCCGCCATAAAAGATCTGAACTTCATAGTCGCAAGGTTTGCCGCAAAGGCTGTCGGCAGCAAAACTCAGGTCATGGTATCAAGCTAAGTGTCGCTCCACGATGACAACATGATCGATCAGGTAAGTGCCTGCGGGAACATGATCCTGGCTGAAAGCGGATACGCTCACGCGGCCCAAGCAACTTATGGCCAAAATCTGCTAAAAGCCTGACGTTCGGATCTCAAGAGAGGAGTGGGCAACAACGTCATCCAACCAGATATTTGGGGCGATCGATCGCGAAACCGTTCATGTCCGCACCGGACCGCTGGTGCATCTTCGCTGAGACCAAGCGTTAGGCTGAGCGTGCCAGCGAAGTGCCTGAAAAGATTGGTGACCCCTACGGGACTCGAACCCGTGTTTTCGCCGTGAGAGGGCGACGTCCTAGACCGCTAGACGAAGGGGCCAGCGCGGCGGCGAGGCGGGGCATATGGCGGGGCTTGGCGGCTTCGTCAATCATGCGCGCAGCCGGACGGCGTCGCGGTGCCGTGCAGGCAGCCAGAGAGCGATCGACTGCACGATGCGCCCGGCCGCATGGCCATCGCCGTACGGCAGGGACGGGGTCGCCATGGACGCATAATGGTCGGGGTCGTCGAGCAGCCGCTTGACCTCCGTCACGATGAGCTGCGTCTCGCGCCCGAGGAGCTTCATGTTTCCGGAAGCGATGCCTTCCGGACGTTCGGTCTTAGACCTGAGAACCAGCAGCGGAACACCAAGCGCGGGCGCCTCCTCCTGCACGCCGCCCGAGTCACTCAGGATGACGCTGGCCTGCAGCATGGCCTGGATCATGCCGGGGTAGTCGAGCGGTGGGAGCAGCCGGACACGGGTATTTCCGGCCAGCAGGTCGCGCATGACGCTGGCCTGCTGCGGGTTGGGGTGTAGCACCACGTCGATGCCCAGCCATGGCGAACGGGCGAGTTCGAGAAGCGCCAGCGCGATCGGCAGGAAGGCAGTGCCCCAGTTCTCGCGTCGGTGGCAGGTAACCAGCAGGCGCGGCAGCCCGCCCGCGCGAGGTCGCCGCAGCGGCAGGTCGCCGACTTGTCGGCGCAGGGCATCGATGCCGGTATTTCCGGTGATGTGAATGGTTCCGGGTACCCCTTCCGCGCGCAGGTTGGCGGCGCTGGTCTCGGTCGGCGCGAACAGCAGCTCGGCGCCCGCATCGATGGTGACCCGATTGTCCTCCTCGGGCCAGGGCAGGGCGGGATCGAAGGTCCGCAGGCCCGCTTCGACATGCGCGACGGGCACGCCGGTGCGAAAGCCGGCGAGGGCACCGCCAAGGGCGCTTGCCGTGTCGCCCTGGACGATCACCAGGGCCGGGCGCACCGCGTTGAGTTCCCGACCAATCGCTGCCGCGAGCGCATCGGCATAGGCGTGCGGATCGGCGCCCGCCTTGCGGTGCAGCTGCCGGGTCGGCAGGTCGCCGAGCCCGAGTGCGGTAAGGTCAAGCCGCGGATGCTGGCCGGTCAGCAGCAGCTGCGGGTGGAGGCCGGCCTGTTCCAGCGCCAGCGTCACTGGCGCAAGCTTGATGGCTTCCGGCCGAGTGCCGACAACGATGGTTAAGGGCGCAACGAACACCGGGCATGCTCCCCCCGAGAGCGATCCGGCACCAGCCAGCGTGGAGCCAAAGGTTGCGCGTGGCAACTGGTGATTACCGGTGGAACGGCTATACCTGCCGCGGGGCAGTTCGGACGGGGGTAAGCGATGCATTCGGGCAACGGTGGGCGGTCATGCTGATCGCGCACATCACGGATCTCCACATCGGCTTCGACCGCGGCAATCCGCATGAACTCAACGTGCGCCGATTGAACATGGTGGTCGACCAGATCCGCGAACTGCGGCCCCGGCCGGACCTGCTGATCGTGTCGGGCGACTTGGTCGAGCATTCCGACGACCCGCACGCCTACGATCACGCCCATGCCCTCGTCGGGCGGTTCGAAGGGCCGACGCTGTTCGCAGTCGGCAATCACGATGGGCGGGCGGCGTTCTCGGCGGAGCTGCCGCAGGTGCCGCGCGATCCGAACGGGTTTGTTCAATATGAGGTAGAGCATGGTGGCGTGCGGTTCATCGTGCTCGATACACTGGACGAGGGGCGGCACGGCGGTGCCTTCTGCGAGGCCCGCGCGGGCTGGCTGGCGGAGCGGCTGGCGGAGCGGACTGACCAGCCGACCCTGCTGATGCTGCACCACCCCCCGCTGGATACCGGCATTCCGTGGATGAGTGCGCTGCCAGGCGAGGCGTGGGTGGAGCGGCTGCGGGCGGTCGTGGAGCCAGCGCGGCAGGTCAGGGCCATGCTGTGCGGCCATGTTCACCGGCCGATCGCCGCCACCTTCGCCGGCAAGCCGCTGGTTGTCGCGCCGTCAACGGCGCCGCAGATCGCGCTGGATCTAGAAGACGTCGACCCGACCTACCCCGACGGGCGGGCGCTGATCATCGCCGATCCGCCAGCCTATGCCCTGCACAATTGGGATGGCGAGCGGCTGCTGACCCACTTCGAGGTGGCCGGTCCGCGCCACGTGCTGGCGACCTATAACAGCAACCTGCAGCCGATGATGCGCGCGTTTCTGAAGGAACGCGGGACCGGCTAGCCCTTAGCGGAAGTTGTCGGCGTAGGCCTGAAGCTTGAGCTTCACCGGCGGGGCGGGGACGATGTGGTAGTCGAGCCCGTGCTTTTCCGCATAGGCGATCGCCGCTTCCTTGGTGTGAAAGGCCAAGCGGACCTGGGTGCGGGTGTCGGCGGCGCCGACCCAGCCGGTCAGCGGGTCGTGCGCCTGCGGCCGCGCGCTTTCGAATTCCAGCGTCCACTTGCCGGCCTTGGCCCGGCCGGACTGAGTGGTCTTGCGTTCGGTCTCGAGAATGCGCGCGGTAGCCATGGGGCGGGAGGTGGCGGATGGCGCTGGGGAAATCAAGCGCTCGCCCGCTTGGTGCGCAGCGTTGGTGGGGCGGCGGCTGGGTCGTCGGGCCAGGGGTGGCGGGGATAGCGGCCGCGCATCTCCTTGGCGACGTCGCGCCAGCTGCCGGCCCAGAAGCTGGGCAGGTCGCGGCTGGTCTGGATCGGGCGGCCAGCCGGCGAGGTGATGGCGAGGGTCAGCGGCACTCGGCCGCCGGCGAGCATAGGATGCTGGGCAAGGCCGAACAGCGCCTGGGCGCGGACCTCGACCATCGGGCCGCCGGGCGCAAGGTAATCGATGGCATGGCGGCTGCCGGCGGGGGAGCCAAAGTCGGGCGGGGCCAAGCGGTCGACGGTGCGAGCGGCTTCGTACCCCAGCAGGTTGTCGAGTGCCTGGCGGAGCGCGCCCAGGTCGATGTCGCGCAGGCGGCGCTTGCCCGCGACCAACGGCGGCAGCCACTCGTCGAGGCGGTCGAGCAGGGCCTGGTCGTCGAGCGATGGAATGGCCGGATCGTGCTCGCGGGCGAAGGCGGCGCGGGCGCGGAGCTGGCGGGCGCCGTCCGTCCAAGGCAGCAGGTCGAGCCCGTAGGTGCGGACCCCCTCGACCAATGCGGCCTCGATCGCGGCTGGGTCGGGCTTGGGGTCGGGACCGGTCGACAGGCGGATACTGCCGAGCCGGCGCGAACGGGTCGGGGTGACTGCCCCGGTGGCAGGGTCGAAGGCGCCGTCGTGGCCGGTAACGATGCGGTCGGCGAAAAACGTTAGTGTGTCCACTTCGTCCACTTCAACCGCGGCGAGGATCCGGGCGCCCGCCGCCGCGCCGGCGACTTCGGCCACGGCCAGCCATTCGGCGCGGGCGAGCGAGGAGGCGGGGTCGAGCCGGAAGCCGCGACCGCCGACAGACTGCCAGCGCTGGCCGGAAGGATCGCGGCGGCGGGCGACGCGATCGGGGAAGGCGAGGGCAACGGCTAGCGCGAGGTTAGAACCGGTTGGTTCAAGCGCCCCGCGACTGCGGCCTTCGGCCTCCGCTCGGGACGAGCGGACCTGTTGGGTCCACCTCTTGGCAAGACCGCGTGCCGCCTCAGCACGCGGCGAGCGATCGCTGCGCCAGCGTCGCCAGCGCAGTTCGAGGTCGGCGTCGGTGCCGCCGAGGCCGCGTTCGGTGAGGAGGACGGCGGCTTCGGCGGCGACCTGCGGGAAGCCGCGTGCGGCGGCTTCGAGAAGCATGTGGGCGAGGCGGGGTTCGAGCGGTAGCCGGGCGACCGCGCGGCCATGGGCGGTGACCCGGCCCTCGGCGTCGATTGCGCCGATGGCGGTCAGGCGGCGACGCGCCTCGTCCAGCGCGGCGGCCGGCGGGTGGTCGAGGAAGGGCAGCCGGCTGGGGTCGTTCTCGCCCCATAGCAGGCAGGTCAGGAGGAGGCTCGACAGGTCGGCTTCGAGGATCTCGGGCGGGTCGTGAGCCGGGAGGGCCGCGGTCGCCGCTTCCTCCCACAGGCGGAGGGCGACGCCGGGCCGCTGGCGGGCAGCGCGGCCGGCGCGCTGGGTGGCGGCGGCGCGGCTGGCCCGCTCGGTGACCAGGCGGGTGAGGCCGGCGCCGCGGTCATAGCGCGGGCGGCGGGCGAGGCCGCTGTCGACCACGATCGCGACATCCTCCAGCGTGACACTGGTCTCGGCGATGCTGGTGGCGAGGACCAGCTTGCGGGTGCCGGATGCGGGCGCAGCGAGCGCGGCGCGCTGATCGCGTGGGTCGACGCCGCCGTGGAGGCGATGGAGGACGACGTCCGGCGGCAGGGACCCGAGCGCGTCGGCGGTGCGCTCGATCTCCGCCACGCCGGGGAGGAAGGCGAGCAGCGAGCCGGGGTGCTCGGCGAGTGCGCGGCGACAGGCGGCGGCGACCTGCGGTTCGATCCGGCCGGCGGGATCGCGGCCGAGGTGACGGAGGGTGAGCGGGAAGCTCTTGCCCTCGCTCTCGATGCGCGGCGGGTCACCGAGCAGCCGGGCGAAGCGCTCGCCATCGAGGGTCGCGGACATGGCGAGGATGCGCAGATCATCGCGCAGGGCGGCGGCGGCGTCGAGGGTCAGAGCGAGCGCCAGGTCGTTGTCGAGGCTGCGCTCATGCACCTCGTCGAACAGCACGGCGGAGATCCCGGCGAGTTCCGGGTCGGCCTGAATGCGAGCAAGGAACACGCCATGCGTCATGACGACCACACGGGTCGCCTGGCCCGTGCGGCTGTCCAGACGGGTCTGATAGCCGATCGTGCCGCCGGGCTGCTCGCTCAGCTGGCGCGACATAAACTCGGCGGCGGCGCGAGCAGCGAGGCGGCGCGGGACCAGCAGCAGGACCTGGCCGTCGCACCAGGGCTGGCCAAGCAGGGCGGGGGCGACGCTGGTGGTCTTCCCAGCGCCTGGGGGCGCGATCAGCAGGGCGCGGGTGTTGTCGCGCAGGGCGACGAGCAGGTCGGGCAGGACGGCGTGGATCGGCAGCGCGGGCCCGGTCATCGGGCGGGTCGCGCTGTGCGGAAGGCGACAAAGGAGACACCTAAACGCCTACAGTCCGCGGACCCGGTTAAGTCAGGAATGGTCATCATTGAGACATTAGCCGGACGAACTGGCGCGGGCACCCGGCGGCTATGTCAGATCGGGGCCGTGTAGGACAAATTTATGTCGGCCTGACCTCACCGAAGAGGGCCCGACAGCAACGGGCAGGCGTTGGGCAGCGATGAGTGAGCGTGGCGTATTCCGGGAAGCCCTTATTTTCCTTGTGTTTCTGATCGTGTTGGCAGTGGTCCTGGCGATGTTCGAATAGCCGGCCCGTACGCCAGGCGAGCGCATCAGCCCGTGCCAGATTGGCGCGAAGCCGGCCGTTCCTGAGTGTGGCGGACAAGCCCGAGCAACCTAACCGAGTGGAAAAACCCCTCTGTTGACGCCCGGTGAACGCCAACTCTTATGCGAACGCGTTTGCGCACTGCTATGCGCCACGGCCTTGCTGTCTGCCTGCCAGTCCGAAGGCGGTGTCGCCACGTCGGTGGTGCAGGGTGGCGACGAGACCATGGGCACACACGACGGCTGAACCTGGCTGAAGGCTCCGGCGTCCGATTGCGGGCGCCGAGCTGCCGGTCAGTTACGGCTGGGGCAGCCGCTGGCGCCGATAATGGAGCCGGTGTCGTTGTCGGCGTGGCAGGTGGTTTTCTTGGTCTTGGCGGTCTTGGGCTGGGCCTTTTGGGCAGGAGCCGCGGTGGCGGCGGTCTGCTCGGTGGCGGCGGTCTGGGCGCAGGCGGACAGGAGAGCGGCCGAGGCCACCAGGGCTGCAAACGCTGCGCTACGAACCATGCTTCACTCCCGAACCTTGCCGTTGAATGGCGCGTTTCCAAGCAGAAGAGTCGGGATTTCGCAACCGGCGGTGAGCGCGCGGCCGCCGCCTATTCGACGAACGGCGGAAGCGCGGTTCACCTTGGCCGAGGCTTATTCGTCCTCGTCGCCGCCGTCCTCGTCCTTCAGCGAGGCCATGTCGATCACGTAGCGAAAGCGGACGTCGCCCTTTTCGACCTTTTTCATCGCCTGGTTGATCTGCTGAATGGGGATGATCTCGATTTCCGGCGCGATGCCGTGCTCGGCGCAGAAGTCGATCACCTCCTGCGTCTCCCTGATGGAGCCGATCAGCGAGCCGGATACGGAGCGGCGGTGGAAGGCAACGGCCTGGTTGTCGACCGGCGCCATCGGCTCCAACGCACCGACGATGACCAGCGACTTGTCGCGCTTCAGCAGGGCAACGAAGGCGTTGATGTCGTGCTTCTCGGGCACGGTCGACAGGATGAAATCGAACGTACCGGGGGTGGTGGCGAGCTCCTCGGCCTTGCTCGTGACCTCCTTCTCGATGGTGACGTGGGTCGCCCCGAGCGCTTCGGCATCGGCCTTCTTTTCGGGCGAGGTGGTGAAGACGGTGACCTCGGCGCCAAGCGCCTTCGCCAGCTTCACGGCCATGTGGCCGAGGCCGCCCAAGCCGACCACGCCGACCTTGTCGCCCTTCTTCACGCCCCAATGGCGCATGGGCGAGAAGGTGGTGACACCGGCGCACAGGATGGGCGCGGCCTCCTCCGGTTTGAGCTTGTCGGGGATGCGGATGGCGAAGTCCTCGCGGACGTTCAGCAGGTTCGCATAGCCGCCATAGGTGTTGTCGCGGCCGTAGATGTTCTCACCGGTGGGCGCCTTCTTGGCCGGGATCATCGGGCCGTTGTAGGTCGCGAGCCAGCTGTTCGGGCCTTCGCAGTAATTCTCGTCGCCTTCGCGGCAGGGTGCGCAGGACTGGCAGCTGTCGATCATGCAGCCGACCCCAACCAGGTCGCCGACCTTGAACTTGCCCCCGTCAGCCGCCTTGGTGACGCGGCCGACGACCTCGTGGCCGGGCATGCAGGGGTAGACCGTGTTGCTCCACTCGTTCTTCACCTGGTGAATGTCGGAGTGGCAGACGCCGCAATAGAGCACCTCGAGCTGGAGCTCGTGGGGCTTGGGCTCGTCGCGCTGGAAGCGGAGCGGCTTCAGGCGGCTGAAACTGTGCTTGGCGGCGTAACCGATTGCGTCGACCATGAGTGGGGCTCGCTTGTGCTTGGGGGATGAAATCCCAAGCAAGCAGGGCGCCGATCGTTCCTACGTCGGTTAGCCTAGCTTGGCGGCCTCGTTCACTTCGCGCTGTTGCTGGGCGCGGCGCATGCGGAGCGCCATGGCGTCCCACGCATCGGCGGCCGTGGCATTGCGCTGGCGAACGTTCTCGAGGGTGGCGGAGTCGGCATCGCGGCGGCATTCGGCGGCGCGCTCGGTGTAGAATTGGAGGGTCGACATTCGCGGGGGACTCCTTGGCGCCAGCAGGAAAACGCCCGCCCGACGGATGTCGGACGGGCGGAAAAGCGTCAGGCGGACTGCAAGTTCACTGCGCTGTTGCGGCCGTCGCGGCCGGACTGGAGCTCGTATTGGACGCGCTGCTCCTTATCGAGCGAGCGCATACCCGCCGCCTCCACCGCCGTGATGTGGACAAAGGCGTCGCCGCTGTTGTCATCCGGCTGGATGAAGCCATAGCCCTTATCGGCGTTGAAGAATTTGACGGTTCCGGTGATCATGTATTCGTTCCTTCTCGTAAGCGCACCGAAGTGCCGGCACGCCTGCTACAAGCGGCGAAGAGAGAGGAAAGAAGGAGCCGCAAAGCACCAAAAGACCGTCAACTTGCGACTGATAGCCAACCCCATATGGGGGTTCGTTACGTGTTTGTAAGGGGCACCCCTAATAAGCGCGCGCGACGGCGAAGGCGACGGCTTCGGACAGGGCGGCCTTCGCCTTGCCGCTGGGAAAAGGGGCGAGCGCATCGAGCGCGCGGCGGGCGTAAAGGCGGGCGCGCTCCAGCGTGTCGCCGATCGCGTCGGTCGAGCGGAGCAGGGCAATGGCATGGGCGAGGTCGTCGTCCGCAACCCGGTCGCCGCTGACCGCTTCCTTCCAGAACCGCCGGTCGGCCTCGCCACCGCGGGCGTAGGCGAGAATTATCGGCAAGGTCATCTTGCCCTCCCGGAAGTCGTCCCCAAGGCTCTTGCCGGACGTGCCTTCGTCGCTGGTGTAGTCGATGGCGTCGTCGACCAGCTGGAAGGCGATGCCGAGGTTGCGGCCGAAGGCCTCCAGCGCCAGCTCCGCGTCCTCGCCGGCTTCGGCGACAACCGGCGCGATGCGGCAGGCGGCGGCGAACAGGGCCGCGGTCTTTGCCTCGATGATGTGGAGGTAGGTGTCCTCGCCGGTCGCGATCTGGCGCTGGGCGGTAAGCTGCGCCACTTCGCCTTCCGCGATGACGGCGCTGGCGTGGCTGAGGATCTTCAGCACCTTCAAGGAACCGTCCTCGACCATCAGCTCGAACGAGCGGGAGAAGAGGAAGTCGCCGACCAGGACGCTGGCGGGGTTGCCCCAAATGATGTTGGCCGTGCGCTTGCCGCGGCGCATGCCGCTCATGTCGACCACGTCGTCATGGAGCAGGGTGGCGGTGTGGATGAATTCCACCGCGGCGGCGAGCTTGTGGTGGCGGGTGCCGGGGTAGTCACACAATGCGGCGGACGCGCAGGTCAGCATGGGCCGCATCCGCTTGCCCCCGCCGGCGATCAGGTGGCCGGCGAGCTCGGGAATGAGCGGGACCTCCGACTGCATGCGGGCGAGGATCACCTGGTTCACCGCATTCATGTCGGCGGCGGTGAGGGCGATCAGCGGCTCGAGGGTGGGCGCGCGGTCAGGGTGCAGCTGGTGGACGGAAGCGGTCACGGGTGCGCGGGTAGAAGGGGATTGGGGCGAGGGCAAGGCGGGCGGATCAGCCCAGCGGAAGGCTGAGGCGAGCGAGCAGGCCGCCGAGGTCTTCGCTCTCCTCCAGGCTGACGGTGCCGCCGTAGATTTCCGCGACATCGCGGACGATGGCGAGGCCGAGGCCGGTGCCGGGCTTGCCGGTGGTATCGAGCCGCTTACCCCGGGTGAACAGCTCGCTGCGCTGCGCCTCGGGGATGCCGGGGCCGTCGTCCTCGACCAGGATGTCGACGGTGGACTCGCGTCGTTCCACGGTGACGAACACGCGGCCGTGGCCGTATTTCGCGGCGTTCTCGACCAGGTTGCCGAGCATCTCGTCGAGGTCCTGGCGCTCAACCCGGGCGCTGGCGGTCTTGTCGCCGGCAATATCGACCGTGACTTCCTCGTACATCCGGTCGACCGCGCGCTGCACCGCCTGCAGGCTTTCCCAAACGCGGGCGCGGGCCTGAGCGGAGGCGCGCCGGCCGATGGCGCGGGCGCGGGCGAGATGGTGGTCGACCTGCCGCCGCATGGTGGTCGCCTCGCGGCAGACGGTATCCGACAGGTCGGGGTCCCTGGCGGTGGCGGCGTTGGTGATGACGGTGAGCGGGGTCTTCAGCGCATGGGCGAGGTTGCCGGCGTGGCGGCGGGCTTCCTCGGCCTGTTCCTCCGAATGGGCGAGCAGCTGGTTGATCTCTTCGGTAAGGGGCCGGATCTCGTCCGGGAAGGCTTGGGGGACGCGGGTCCGGTTGCCGGAACGGATCGCCGCCACGGCCTGGCGCACGCGGCGCAGCGGCCACAGGCCGTAAACCGTCTGCAGCGCGGCGAGCACCACCAGGCCCAGGCCGAGCACGGCGAAGCTCCAGATCAGGGTGTTGCGCAGCTCGCGGATCTGGGCGTCGAGGCCCTCGCGGCTCTGTGCCACCTGGAACCGCCAGCGGATGGCGGAGCCGGGCAGGATCACGTCGCGCTCGACGATGCGTAGCGGCTCGCCCTCGAATTCCTGGCTGTCATAGAAATGCGGGCGGACGTGGAAGTAGTTGTCGTCGATCCGCAGCCGCCGGTCCCACAGCGAGCGGGACGGATAGCAGAGCGGCGATTCCGCCTGCTGCCGGCAATGGTTTGCGGGGACGTCCGTGATCTGGAAGTAGAGGCCGGAATAAGTCTCGATGAAGCGCTGGTCGGCGGGCGGCCGGTTGAACCGCACCTCGCCCTCGGGCCCGATCTCGGACGCGGCGATCATCGCGTTGACGACATATTCGAGCTGGGAATCGAAGTTGCGCACCAGGCTGCCGGTCAGCACGCGGTCGAGCGCGAAGCCGCCGGCGAACAGCAGGATGGAAATCCAGATCGTGGCGACCACGATCATGCGCTGGGTCAGCGAGCCCGTGCCGCGCGTTCGGCGCGGGCGGGCTGCGGAACCTGCAGAGCCCGCGGCGGCGATGCCGGGGCCGGTCACTTTCACGCCGCCGGTTCCTCCAGGCTGTAGCCGAGGCCGCGGATGGTGGTGATCACGTCGGGACCAAGCTTCTTGCGGATGCGGGTGACGAACACCTCAATCGTATTGGAGTCGCGGTCGAAGTCCTGGTCATAGATATGCTCGATCAGCTCGGTGCGGCTGACCACCTTGCCCTTGTGGTGGAGCAGGTAGGAGAGAAGCTTGTACTCCTGCGCGGTGAGCTTCACCGGCTCGCCATCCTTGGTGACCTTGCCCGAGCGGGTGTCGAGGCGGATATCGCCGGCAATCAGTTCGGACGAGGCGTTGCCGCTGCTGCGACGAATGAGCGCGCGGAGGCGGGCGATCAGCTCCTCCGTCTGGAACGGCTTGGCGAGATAGTCGTCGGCGCCGGCGTCGAGCCCAGCTACCTTGTCCGACCAGCTGTCGCGCGCGGTCAGCACCAGCACGGGCATCTTGCGCCCCTCCTTGCGCCAGCGGTCGAGCACGGTCAGGCCGTCAACCTCGGGCAGGCCGAGGTCGAGCACGACCGCGTCGTAGCTTTCCGTGGTGCCGAGGTAGTGGCCGTCCTCGCCATCGGTCGCGAGGTCCACGGCATAGCCGGCGCCTTCCAGCGTGGAACGGAGCTGGCGGCCCAGGTTGGGTTCGTCCTCGACGATCAGCACGCGCATTTTGGTTTCGTCCTCTCGGGTCGTTCGCTTGCCCCGGTTAACCCGCGCCAAGCTGAACGGTTGCTTAGACGCAACGAACCGGAGTGGGGAGAGGGCGCTTGTCGGCGGCCGCGCGGCGCGTACAAGGGGCGGCATGTGGCGCCTGTTCCTCGCCCTGTCGCTCCTGCCGCTGACCGCGTGCAGCACCATTGCGCCTAAGGGGGTGATCACCCGGTCGACCCGCGACTGGCGGCAGGTGGCAACCGCGGCCGACCGGCAGCGGCTGCGCAACTGGCGAACGGTGTGGATCAACGCGCTGCGGCAGGCGGAGGCCGGTGGCCATGGTGCCGAGGTGCGCAGGGAAGGCGTGCTGCTGCAACCCGATGCGGCGCTGGGCGGGGCGGGCGTGGCGAACGGTGCTTACCGCTGCCGGCTGATCAAGCTGGGTTCGCGGGCCCAAGGGCTGCTGCCATTCGTCGCCTATCAGCCGTTCGCCTGCCGCGTGAAGCAAGAGCGCGACCTGCAAGGCTTCGCCAAGCTGAGCGGGTCGCAACGGCAGGTCGGGCTGATCTTCCCGGGCGACCAGCTGCGGCAGGTATTCCTGGGGACGCTGGTGCTGGGCGACGAGGCTCGAGCGATGCAGTACGGCGTCGACGATGCGCGCGACTTGGCTGGCTATGTCGAGCGGATCGGGCCGCAGCGCTGGCGGCTGGTGCTGCCCTCGCCGAGATACGAAAGCCTGGTCGACGTGCTGGAGCTGGTGCCCGCTTGAGCCACTGGACGGTTGCTGCCGGCAGGTTACAACCTTCGCATGAAAACGCTTCTCCTTACCGCCGCCGCGCTCGCGGCGCCGGCCTCCCCCGCCACGCTGCGCGAGAGCATCGCGGCGGACATGCCGCAGCTGATGACGCTGTACCGCGACCTCCATGCCAACCCCGAGCTGTCGATGCAGGAAGTGCGCTCGCCGGCGAAGCTGGCGGGGGAGCTGCGCAAGCTCGGGTTCAGGGTGACGGAGAAGGTCGGCAAGACCGGGGTGGTAGCGGTTCTCGCGAACGGGCCCGGCAAGACGGTGCTGATCCGCGCCGACATGGACGCACTGCCGGTGGTCGAGCAGACCGGACTGCCGTTCGCGTCCAAGGTGCGGGCGGTGGCGAACTCGGGCGTGGAGACGGGCGTGATGCACGCCTGCGGCCACGACACGCACATGACGGCGTTTCTTGGCACTGCGCGACGACTGGCGGCGAGCAAGGGGCAGTGGTCGGGCACGCTGGTGATGATCCTGCAGCCGGGCGAGGAGACCAGCGAAGGCGCCAAGGCGATGCTGGCCGACGGGCTGTTCACCCGCTTTCCAAAGCCCGACGTGGCGCTGGCCTTTCATGACAGCGCCACGCTGCCCGCGGGGGCGATCGGCGTGTCGCCGGGGTATGTCATGGCGAACGTCGACAGCGTCGACGTGCTGGTGAAGGGCGTCGGCAGCCATGGCGCAGCGCCGCAGAACGGGCGTGACCCGATCGTGCTGGCCAGCCGGATCGTCACCAGCCTGCAGACCTTGGTCAGCCGCGAGCGCAACCCGCTTGATCCGTCGGTGGTGACGGTGGGCAGCTTCCACGCGGGCGCGACCCACAACATCATCCCGGACGAGGCGAAGCTGCAGATCACGGTGCGCAGCTATACGCCCGAGGTGCGCAAGGCGCTGCTGGACGGCATTGCCCGGGTGGCGCGGGGAGAGGCGATCGCGGCGGGCATGCCGGAGGACAGGATGCCAGTGGTGACGGTGGAGGACCGCTCCACTCCGTCGACCATGAACACGGAGGCGATCACCGCACGGACCGCGCAGCTGTTCACGGCCCAGTTCGGGGCCGAGCGGGTGAAGACGGTGCCGCCGTCCATGGTCGGGGAAGATTTCGGCCGCTATCGCCTGACCGATCCCAGGATGGAGAGCCTGATCTTCTGGGTGGGCGGCGTGCCGCAGGCCAAGTGGGACGCGGCTGGTGGCGATCCGGCCAAGCTGCCCAGCCTCCACTCGCCGTTCTGGGCGCCCGATGCGGAGAAGGTGATCGGCACCGGCGTGGAGGCGATGACGGTCGCGGCGCTGGACGTGCTGAAGCGGAGCTGATCGCCTGCCGTTCACCCTTCCTTTGTAAATGTCCCCGACACTCTCCGACCATGTCGGTGGAGCTTACAACGTGACGGCGCTTCTCGCTTTCTGGAGCCATGCGCTCGCCGCGTGCCTGTTCGGTGCGCTGCTGATCTGGCAGTTGCGCGAGGGCGTGGGGGCGACGGTGCAGCGGCTGCTGCTCGGCGGGCTCCTGCTGACGCTGCTATGGGCTTGGCTCACCGCCATCGCGCCTTTGTCCGTGATCGCCGCGCATGCGGAGAGCGCGCGCAACCTGCTGTGGGTCGGCCTGCTGTATAGCCTATCAGCGGGCAGCCGCGGCGACGACCGGCAATTGCAGGGCGTGGGCTCGGTCTACGCCGCCGTCTCCGCCGTGCTGGCGCTGCAGTTCGTCACCGACCAGCTTGCAGCAGGGGCGAGCGGTGCCACCGCGACAGCGCTGGCGACCACCGCCATGTTGTTGCGCGGAACGGCGGCGGCGGGGGCGTTGGTGCTGGTGCACAATCTTTACGGGCAGGCGGCGCCGGCGAGCCGGTCGTCGATCCGGCTGGTCATGCTCGCACTCGCCTGGCTGTGGCTGTACGACCTGAACCTCTACACGCTGGCTTACTGGCAGGGTGGTGTGGCCGGTACGCTGTACGAAGGCCGCGGCGCCGCCGTGGCGCTGGCGGCGCCGCTGTTCGCCCTGGGCGGGCAGCAGATCGACGGCTGGCGCCTGAAGCTGTCGCGCGCCGCGACCTTCCAGTCGCTGGGGCTGGTGGCGCTCTGTTCCTACTTCGGCCTGATGGCCGTGCTCGCGACGGCGTTGCGCGGAACGGACTGGAGCTGGCTCAAGTCCGCCGCGCTGCTGCTGTTGGCCGGGATGACGGTGGCGGCGGTGGTGCTGCTGCCGTCCGCGCGGCTGCGCGGCTGGTTCAAGGTGACCGCCGCCAAGCACCTGTTCGAGCACCGCTATGATTATCGTGCCGAGTGGCTGCGGGTGGCGGACACATTGGGCCGCAGCGGTCCCGATGCGCCGCCGCTTACGGAGCGGGTGATCCGGGCACTAGCCGACATGGTCGACGCGCCAGCCGGATTGCTGCTCGCCCGCGACCACGGCGGCATCGGCTGGCAGGGCAGTTGGCGCTGGTCCGGGCGGCTACCGGAAGCAGGTGACGGCCCGGTGCTGGAGGCGCTGTGGTCGGCACTGGGCGAGACCGGCCGAGTGGTCGAACTCGACCCGACGGGCGCGGCGCGCGGTTCGGCGCGGGACCGGGCGGTGCCGCTGCCGCCGGAGTGGCTTGGGGACGAGCGCCTTTGGACGGGCGTGCCGCTGTTGCACGGGGAGCGGCTGGTTGGCCTGGTGCTGCTGGCGACGCCGGAGGTGCGCCGGCCACTCGATTGGGAGGATTTCGACGTGCTGCGGACGGCCGCGCGCCAGGCGGCTTCCACCTTGGCGGAGGCGCATGGGCAGCAGGCGCTGACCACCGCGCGGGCGTTCGAGGACTTTAACCGGCGGTTCGCCTTCATCCTGCACGACGTGAAGAACCTGGTCAGCCAACTGAGCCTGCTGACCCGCAACGCCGAGCGGCACGCTGACAATCCCGAGTTCCGGGCCGACATGATCGCCACGCTGAAGAGCTCGGCCGGCAAGATGAACGACCTACTCGCCCGGCTCGCCCCCGCGCCGTCGGCGGCAGCCCGCGAGGGTGCCGTGACCTTCGCGCTCCGCCCTGTGCTGGCAGCGGCGGTTGCGGGCAAGCGCGCGGCCCACGAAGTGCGCCTGCTGGGACCGACGGCGCTGCGCGTGCGCGGCGATCCGGGCGGCCTGGAGCAAGCGATCGCCCACCTGCTGCAGAATGCGGTCGACGCCAGCCCGGCGCACGAGCCGGTCACCGTGCATGTCGCCGAAGCCGGCGAGCGCGTGCGGATCGAGGTAATCGACCGCGGTGCCGGCATGGACCCGGAGTTCGTGCGCCAGCGCCTGTTCCAGCCGTTCGCCTCGACCAAGCCGGGCGGCTTCGGCATCGGCGCCTACGAGGCGCGCTCGCTGATCGAGGGCATGGGCGGGAGCCTGGCCGTGGACAGCCGCGTCGGCGGCGGCACCCGCTTCACCATCGATCTTACCGCCGCTCCTCACCGTGAAAGCGTACCCGCATGACTGACACCGCCGACCTTCCCGTGCTGCTCGTCGTGGAGGATGACGAGGGGCTGCAGCGGCAGCTTAAATGGGCTTATGACGGCTATCGCGTGGTCGCCGCTCACAACCGGGCGCAGGCGATCGAAGCGCTGCGGCTGCATGAGCCGGCGGTGGTGACGCTGGACCTGGGCCTGCCGCCGGATCCGGACGGCACCAGCGAGGGCTTCGCTTGCCTGGCCGAGATCCTCAGTCTGAAGGCGGACGCCAAGGTGATCGTCGCCTCGGGCCATGGCGCGCGGGAGAGTGCACTTCGGGCCATCGCGCTCGGCGCCTATGACTTCTATCGCAAGCCGGTAGACATCGACGAACTCGGCCTGATCGTCGCGCGGGCATTTCAGCTGCATGAGCTGGAAGCGGAGAACCGGCGCCTGGCTGAGGAGACAGGGGGCGGAACGGTGCTCGGCTCCATTGTCTCCGCGGCGCCAGAGATGCTGAGCGTCGCGCGCACGGTGGAGCGAGTCGCGCCGGCCGACGTGTCCGTTATGCTGCTGGGCGCGAGCGGTACAGGCAAGGAACTGCTCGCCCGCGCGGTGCACGAGAAGAGCCGGCGGGCAAACGGCAGCTTCGTCGCCATCAACTGCGCCGCGATCCCGGAGAACCTGTTGGAGGCCGAGCTGTTCGGCTACGAGCGCGGAGCCTTTACCGGGGCGGTCAAGACCACGCCAGGCAAGATCGAGCTGGCGCAGGGCGGGACCCTGTTCCTGGACGAGATTGGCGATGTGCCGCTGCCCTTGCAGGTCAAGCTGCTGCGCTTCCTCCAGGAGCGGGTGGTCGAGCGGATTGGCGGGCGCGCGCCGATCGCGGTGGACACGCGGATCGTCTGCGCGACGCACCAGGACGTTGACGCGATGGTGGCCGACGGGCGGTTCCGCGAGGATCTGTACTATCGGCTGGCCGAGATCGTGGTGCGGATCCCGAGCCTCAAGGAACGCTCAGGCGACGCGGTGCTGCTGGCGCGGCACTTCGTCGGTCGGTTTGCGCGCGAGCTCAACCCGGCAGTCACTTCGCTCGGCGACGACGCGGTGGCGGCTATCGAGGCGCACGGCTGGCCGGGCAACGTCCGGGAGCTCGAGAACCGGATCAAGCGGGCGGTGATCATGGCCGAGGGCAAGGCGCTAACGGCGGCCGATCTCGACCTGCGCTTACCGGGCGGGGCTGAGCCGGCGGCGATCAACCTGCGGGCGGCGCGCGAAGCGGCTGACCGACGAGCGATCCGCCAGGCGCTGGCGCGGACGGAGAACAACATTTCCGGCGCAGCCAAGCTGCTGGGGATCAGTCGGCCGACACTGTACGATCTGCTGAAGCAATATCAGCTGACCGCCTGAGCCCATCAGGCGACGAGGCGGATCGGCACGCGCTGGCCATCCAGGGTAGCCAGCACCGGCACGGGACGGACCTGCACGGCCTGCTCGAAGCCGCTGACGCGCAGGTACCAGGCGACGGCCTGCCAGATGCCGTACATGGCCGCCCAGGCGACCAGGCCGTCTGACAGGTAGTGCCAGCCCAGGTGCACGGACCCGATCAGGATCAGGCCGGCGAAGGTCCAGCCAAGCGCGGCCATCTTCCAGCCCAGGCGGCTGGCGGCCAGCGCGTAGAGGAAGGCGATGGCGTTGTGCATCGACGGCATGGCCGAGATGCCGAGCCCGAAGCCGAACTCGCGCTGCTGATAGGCATGCCAAAGCTCGTTCTGGAAATGTACGGCGCTGAGATTGTAGCCGGCCGCGTCGATGGCGTGGAGCCTGCTCATCAGCTCGACGTAATTGCCTGCGCTGCGGGTCCCGATGAGCGTCGCGAAGCAAGGCCCGGCGGAGCTGAAGAGAAAGGCGCCGACCACGCCGATCAGCACGAAGGCGCCGGCGAAGCTGAGGAAGAATTGCGCCCGCAGCAGCCGGGGGGCGGCGAAGGCCACGCACGGAACGACCAGGAACAACAGCGGCACCCAGGCAAGGTAAAGCCGGTCGAGGAAGACCGTCGCGAGCGGCGAGCCGAACACCGCATGCGTGAGCTGCCAGGGAGTCCAGCCGAAGCAGAGGGTCTGGCCCAGTTTGGCCCAAATGTCGTCCCAGCTGAATGGATTGTAGAGGGGGATCATCTGCTTGAGCGTGCCGAAGCCGCCCATCAGCAGTGGAAGCAGCAGCAGTGGGCCGAAGCTGGCCGCCGCATCGGCATGCGTGTTCAGCCGCTCGTTACAATAGGTGCGAAAGGCATGAAGCGGCCGTTGCTCGCCGCGGGCCAGCAGGATCACGCTGGCGATCGCTCCGCCTAAGGCTAGCAGCACTGGGGCCAGCAGCCATATCCGGCTGACGTACAGCAGGTAGATGTCGGCCGCCGGCACATGCGCGCCACGGCCGAGCGCAAAGGCGGCGCCGGTGACCACCGTGGTCAGTGCGAGCAGAATGGAGAGCCAGCCAAGCTCTGGCCAATGGCGTCCGCCGATCATCATTCCCGCGATTTCCCCGAAGGCCTTGCCGAGACCGCGGACAATGACCGAACAGGGTTAACAAACCGCTTGCGGCCGCTTGGCGCTTGCAGAGCCGTGGCGGTCGGCTAGGCTCCCGTGCTTGCTTGCCAGGAGTTGTCATGGACCGTCGCGCCTTTCTTTCGACCGCCGGGGCGGTCACCGCCACCGCCGCCATCGCCCGCCCGGCGGGCGCGGTCGCACCCGCCACGACCGGCGGCGATGCCCGGCTCAACGAGACCTTCGACGCAATCTTCCAGGAGCAGGTGCGAGAGTCGCCCGAACTGGCAACCTCGCTCGGGCTCGACAAAGGGGAACTGGCAGGGCTCAAGGCCAAGTTTGACACCCGCCCTGCACTGCAGGCGAGGCAAGAGGAAGTCGCCCGCGCCCGGCGCAACATCGCCAGGCTGCGCACGATCGCACCGGGTGGGCTGTCGGACAGCGGGCGGCTGAACCGCGAGATCGTGCTCTACCAGCAGGAAATTGGAATTGTCCCGGCGGCTCGCTTCGGCATCGATTCCGCGGTGAGGCCCTATCCGATCTTCCAGCAGGGCGGCGCCTATTTCTCGACGCCAGACTTCCTCAACACCGCACACACGATCGAGACGGCGGGGGATGCCGAGGCGTACCTGTCGCGGCTGGAGCAGTTCGCGACCCTGCTCGACAACGACACGGCGGAGCAGCAGCGGCAGGCGGCGCGCGGTTTTCTGGCGCCGGCCTGGTCGCTGGACCTGACGCTGGGGCAGATGCGCAAGCTGCGCGGGCAACCGGCCGAGACCAGCACCATGACCCAGTCGCTGGTGACGCGGGCGGCGGCGAAGAGCTTGGCCGGTGACTGGCAGCGGCGTGCGGCGGCGATCGTCGGGCAGAAGGTCTACCCGGCGCTCGACCGGCAGATCAGCGCGATCGAGCGGCTGAAGCCGACCAGCCGCCCGGGCGACGGTGCATGGCGGCTGCCGAACGGCGAGGCGATCTACGCGGTGGCGCTGGAGCAGATGACGACCACCCGCTTCACGCCGGACGAGGTGCACCGGCTGGGCTTGGCGCAGGTGGCGGAGATCAGCGCCGAGCTGGACAAGATCCTCAAGGGGGCGGGCTACACCAAAGGTAGTGTGGGCGAGCGGCTGGCGGCGCTGAACGTGGAGGCGAGCCAGCTGTATCCCAACACGGACGAGGGCCGCACCGCGCTGCTCGCCAGCCTCAACGCCGGCGTCAAGGCGATGTACGGGCGCCTGCCGCAGGCGTTCGCCACCGTGCCGACCCAGCCGCTGGAGATCCGGCGGGTGCCGCCGGAGATCCAGGACGGCGCGTCCAACGGTTATTACAACCGCGCCTCGCTAGATGGCTCGCGGCCCGCCATCTATTTCATCAATCTCAAGGACACCGGCGACTGGCCGAAGTACAGCCTGCCCGCGCTGACCTACCACGAGGGCGTACCGGGGCATCACTTGCAGATCAGCCTGGCGCAGGAGTCCAAAGACATCCCGACGCTGCGCAAGATCGGCTTTTTCTCCGCCTATTCCGAGGGCTGGGCGCTTTATGCGGAGCAGTTGGCCGATGAGCTTGGCGCGTATTCAGGGCTGGAGCGGGCGGGGTACCTGCAATCCTTCCTGTTCCGGGCGGCGAGGCTGGTGGTCGACACCGGCATTCACACCAAGCGGTGGAGCCGGGAGCGGGCGACCGACTATATGGTGGCGACCACCGGCTTCGCCCGGCCGCGCAGCCAGCGCGAAGTGGAGCGCTACTGCACCCAGCTGGGCCAGGCCTGCACCTACAAGATCGGGCACATGGCATGGAACCGGGCGCGGGCAGATGCGCAGAAGAGCCTGGGGAGCCGGTTCGACCTCAAGGCGTTCCATGAGGTACTGAAGGAGGGAGCCATGCCGCTGACCATCCTGGAACGGCGGGTGAAAGAGCGGACCGCGACCATGCGCGCGTGAGTTACCTTCGAGTTGCTCCCCAGCCGCGACGAGCGGCGCGGAGTCACTCCCGCTTATCGTTCGGCCGTTTGGACTAGGGGACGAACCAAGCCACAACTCAAGGACTTGGGCGTTTTACCTCCCGTGACTGCCCCGCTGAGGGCAGCGCGCCCTTTCGCCCTGTGTGGGGCGAACGCATGGAGATTCATGATGATCAAGTCCGCCCTTTTCGGCCTGATGCTGACCACCAGCGCTGCGGCCTTCGCCCAGTCGACTACGACCACGACCACGACCGGGCAGGGTCAACCGACCACCCAAACCCAGCCGTCATCCCCGGGCGCGGCGCAGCCCGCCACGCCGGCCGACCCGGCCACGGCCGCCGATCCGAGCATTGGCACGGCCGCCACGCCGGCGAGCCCGGCTACGCCGTCGTCCAACTCGACGGGCGGAACGACCACGGACACCAGCGGCTCGGCGGGCACGACCGGCGGCACGACGTCGGGCAGCACCGCCACGGCTGAGTCGGTCGTGCAGGCTGACTGGGCCAAGTATGACACCAACAAGAACGACGGGCTGAGCAAGACCGAGTTCAACAAGTGGGTCGGTGACCTGCAGTCGGCGGCCGGGCAGAAAGCCCCGACCAAGAGCTATCTGAGCTCGGCATTCCGCAAGGCCGACACCGACAAGAGCGGCAGCGTGTCGCAGACCGAGCTGCAGGCGTTCCTTGGCTCGTAAGTGAGCGAAAGCGGGCGGCGCTTCGGCGTCGCCCGCACCATTTCGTCAGCGAGTGGAGCCGGCGTCCTCGTGGTCGTCGGCTTCGTCGTGTCCGGCCGCGAGGCCGATCCCGAGGCCGGCACCGCCGCCGGCCGCGCCGGCCATCCCGCCGCCGCCGCCGCGCCCTCCGCGGGAGCCCTCTTCACCGCCACCACCACCACCGTTGCCGCGCCCGCCCTTGCCGCCGCCGATTGAAACCGGGCGGAGCGGGCCCTGCCTTGGGATCGCCAGGCCGGTGGTGATCGCGTCGAGGTCGAGCGCCTGACGGATGAAGTTGCGCAGGCTGACGACCAGCTCGGCGGTATGAACTGGTCGGCCGGCCACCATTTCCTCGGCCGCCGCGGCGGCCAGGCGAACCTGCTCGTCGGTGCCGAGCAGGATGATGTCGGAGAAGGCCGCTTCGACCTGGTCGCGCATGCGGCGAAGGCGTTCGTTGTCGAGCGTGGCCTGCACCGCCGGATCGTCGGCGGCAAGCCGGCGGAGGTCGCGCAGGTGGCGCGGATCGACGGACAGTTCCCCGGTGAACGAGCCGCCCAGCGTCTTGTAGGCGGCAATGAGGGTCTTAAGCCGCTCGTTGATCTGGCGATTCTCCCGCTCGCGGCGCTGCTGGATGGTGGCCATCACCAGCAGCCGGATGCCGACGCCGATCAGGGTGATCAGCGCCAACCCGGCGAGGGTCGACAGGATCGACGACCAGCTGCTGAAATCCAGGCCGCGCACGGTCAGCCTGCGGCCAGCGCTTCGGACAGTTCCGCGACCTCAAGCCAGCGCAGTTCGGCGGCTTCCTTGTCGGCACGCAGCCTGGCCACCTGATCCATGAGGGAAGCGAAGCGCTTCGGATCGCGGGTATAAAGGTCGGGATCGGCGAGGGCCGCTTCGGCGGCGGCGATTTGCGCTTCTATCTTTTCGATCTCGGCCGGCAGGCGGTCGAGGTCGCGTTGGTCCTTGTAGGACAATTTCTTCGCAGCCGCCGGCGGCGCCGCGTTGGCGACCGGGGTGGTCGCCCTAGGCTTGGGCTGCGGCCGGGCGGCTTCGCCTCGCCGCCTGGCCCAGTCCTCATAGCCGCCAGCGACGATGTCGACCTTGCCCGAGCCGTCGAGTCCAAGCGTGACCGTGACCGTTCGGTCCAGGAAGTCGCGGTCGTGGCTGACGATCAGGACGGTGCCTTCATAGTCGGCGATGACCTCCTGCAGCAGGTCGAGGGTTTCGAGGTCGAGGTCGTTGGTCGGCTCGTCGAGCACCAGCAGGTTGGAAGCCCGGGCGAACTCGCGGGCGAGCAGCAGGCGCGAGCGCTCGCCGCCGGACAGGCTGCCGACCGGGGCTTCCGTCATCTCTGGATTGAACAGGAATTCCTTGAGGTAGCCTTTGATGTGCTTCTTGGTACCGCGAACGTCGATCCAGTCGCCGCCTTCAGCCAGCACGTCGCGCACTCGCTTGTCGGGCGACATAAGCTTGCGCTGCTGGTCGATGACGATGCCGGACAGCGTTCTTGCGAGGGTCACCTTGCCCCCGTCCGGCGCCAGTTCCCCGGTCAGCAGCTTGAGCAGAGTCGTCTTGCCAGCCCCGTTCGCACCGACCAGGCCGATCCGATCGCCGCGCTGGATGCGCAGGGTGAAGTCGCGGATAATGGTGCGGTCGCCGAAGGCCTTGGTAACATTCTCCGCGTCGATCACGGTCTTGGTCTTGCTGTCGTCGCGGGCAAGGCCGAGCTTGGCCGAGCCGGTAGGCCCGAGCATGGACGCGCGCTGGGCGCGCATCTCCTGCAGCTTGGCGAGGCGGCCCTGGTTGCGGCGGCGGCGGGCAGTGACGCCGCGCTGCAACCAGTGGAGCTCGATTGCCAGCTTGGCGTCCAGCTTTTCGGCCGCGCGCTCCTCGTCGGCGTAGACCTTCTCGGTCCAGGCATCGAAGCCGCCGAAGCCGATCTCGGCACGGCGGATCTGGCCCCGGTCGAGCCACAGGCAGCTTTTGGTCAGCCGGGTGAGGAAGGTGCGATCGTGGCTGATCACCACGAACGCGCCGGAAAAACGGCCGAGCCAATCCTCCAGCCAGTCAATCGCGGCGAGATCGAGGTGGTTGGTCGGCTCGTCCAGCAACAGCACGTCGGGGTCCTGCGCAAGCGCACGGACGATCGCCGCTCGCCGCCGCTCGCCACCGCTCGCGGTGGCCGTGGTGCGGAGGAGGTCGATGCCCAGCTGGTCGGCGATGGCGGCAGCTTCGTGCGCCGGCGGCGCGTCGGCGCCATGCAGCACCCAGTCCTCCAGCGTGGCATGGGCGCCCATCGGCGGATCCTGCTCCAGCAGCACGACTTTGGTGCCGGGCACGATGGTGCGGCGGCCAGCGTCGGTGTCGACGGTCCCGGCCAGGCACTTCAGCAGCGTGGTCTTGCCCGCACCGTTGCGGCCGATCAGCGCAAGCCGGTCACGCGGGCCGAGGTAGATGTCGAGGTTGCGGAACAGCCAGCCCTCGCCTTGAATAAGGCCGAGGTCTTCGAAGGAGAGGATGGGCGGGGCAGCCATGGCGGCGCTGTCTAGCGGCGAGAAGGGCCCTCGTCACCAACGCCGGTGGACAGGCCCCCTCGCTTCCGTTCACAAGCTATTCAATGGCTTGTGCTACACCGTGCCTCAAGAGATTCGCATGAGCCTGTTCCGTTCCCTTCTTGCCGCGGCTGTTGCCGCCGGCCTGTTCGCCAGCCCGGCGCTGGCCGACCGGCCGCGCGACCAGGACCGGGCCTTCCAGGCGTTTCGCCAGGGCCGGTCCATGCCGTTGCCGATGATCGAGCGGCGGGTCATGCCGCACATGGGCGGCGCCGACTATCTAGGACCTGAATTCAACGGTCAGACCTACCGCTTGAAGTTCATGCGCGACGGGCGTGTGATCTGGGTCGATGTGGATGCCGCCACCGGCCGGATTCTCGGTCGCAGCGGAGATTGAGCCGCCGCTCCGTTGCGGAGTGGCCATCTGCTTTTGCAGAGCTTTCGAGGCGGCGAACCACCCTGCCCACACGACCAGGCCGGCGAGCATGTCGACGACATAGTGGCCGCCGCCCGGGAAGATCGACAGCAGCATGACCGCGAGCCACGCCCCGGCGGCGATCCGCGCCCACCGATAATTCCGCCACGCGGCCATCACGAGAAAGCCGACGATCGAGTGGAACGAGGGAAAGGAGATCACTCCGTCGATGACCTGCAGCCGCAGGACCGGGTGGTTGCCAAGGTAGAATTCGTCGAAGTGAGGCCAGAAGTTCCGCATGGCTTGGGGCGGCAGCTGTGCCAGTAGATCGGCCGAGGCCCATGTGCCGAGCCCCTTGGCCGGGACAAATGCTGCAATCAGGCAAGTCGTCAGGAGCGTGCCCATGAAGCAGAAGGTGCCGCGCCACGCCTCGATTCGGTCGCCGCGCAGCGACAGGATGACCAGACTGATGAAGAAGATCTGCAGCGTGTAGTTGTACGCTGGTGGCATCAGCCAAGTGAGAATTGCGCCGGCGCGGAGTTCGGCGGCGATGATGGCCAGCCCGTCGACGCCCAGTGCATGATCGAGTGACTGCAGCATGCCGTCCGCGATCGGGTAGCCAAGCCGCAACTCCAGCATGGCGATGGCGCCGCAGGTCATCCCGGCGAGCGAGGCCAGTGCGAACGTGCCGGACGCGTCGGCGAGCCGCTGATTTGACAGCTTCAGCCACCAGATGCGGGAGACCAGCAGCAGGGTCGCCAGCAGCAAGTCGATCACCAGCGTGCCGTGAGGATCGATCGGGACCCTGAAGCGCAGCGCCAGGGCGATGGCAGCCATCGTGCTCGCCAGGAGCAGCCAGACCGTGAGCTGGCGCAAGCGGTCGACGAAAGCGTCGGAGGTCGCGACGGGGATGCTCGCCGGAGTACTGCCGGAGGCTTCGGGAGCCGCATACGATGGACGGCGTACTGCCAGCAGCGCTTCCCTGAACAAGACACCCTCCGGCCACGCGCTGGCGCACGCCACTGCCTGGCGCTGCGGGCCGAGCCCCCGGTTGAAGGTGTAGAGGCTGTTCGGGATGTCCGGCAAGTGGGTGCTGCGGGTCGGTCCGGCCGGCGCACTGCCGCCCGCCGGACCTACCCCGCTAATCAGGCGATGTTGAGCGTGCCGTTGAGCCTGATCGGGCGCCCGAGATTGTAGTAGTTGGGCGAGGTCTTCATCACCGCCTGGTGGATTTCGGCGAATTGCTCGGGCGTGCCGTCGCCAGCGATGGTCACCTCGTAGTCGACGCTCTCGTAGCCGGGCGCGACCTGATCGGACAGGCCGAGGAAGCCGCGCAGGTCGAGCGTGCCGCTCGTGCGGATCTCCAGTCGCTCGAGCTTGATGCCCTTGGTGGCCGCGCCGGCGACATAGCCGACCGTAATGCAGGCATTGAACGCCGCCATCAGCAACTCCTGCGGATTCGGCGCCTGGTCGGTGCCGCAAATCTGTGTCGGCTCGTCGGCCTCGATCAGATAATCGCGCGGAATACGCTGCCCGCCGAAGCGGATGTCCTCGACGGTCGCTTCGCTACGCGTGCCGCCGGTCCAGCGGGTGGTCACGGCGAATGCCAATGCGCCGTTATCCGGGTCCTGCTGAATACGGTCGACGATCTCGCCGAGCATGCCGAGGTCGATGCCGTTGACCTGGGTGGTGGTGGTGTCGAGCATGATGCTGGTCCTTTCGGGTGGAAGTGTCGGTTACGCGAACATCGGGGCTGCTTCGGCAACCCGCCGAGCAGCGGCGGGGGAGTGCGCCTGGAGCGTCGAGACAAAGCGGTCGTGCACCATTCCCGAGCCGAGATAGGTCCAGCGGGCAGCCTGGCGCTGCTGGGCGGCCACGGCCTCGCGGTCGGGCACCGCACGGCCAGTCACGGCTTCGAGCGCATCGAGGTTGAACTGGGCCTGCGTGGCGAGCCCCGCGTCCAGGAACCCGCCGATGGCGAAGAACTGGTCCATCACCCGGCCCCAGACCTCGTCCGAGCGCCCTTCGGCCAGCGCATCCACGATCAGCGTGTCGAGCTTGGCGTGCTGCGCTTCCTCGATCCAATGGTTGCGCATCAGGCTCTTGAACAGCGGGTCAAGATCCCCGTCGTCGCGGATGGAGCCGAGGTAATGGCCCTGCGTCATCCACTCGATCATCAGGATGACCAGGGCGACGCTGAGCGGGTCATGGCGCAACACCTCGGCGCCGATCGCCTCCGACGGACCGATCATCTGCGGCTGCACCGGGAAGCCGCGGACGAACGCTTGGTGAAAGCGCTTGAACAGGTGGATGTGCTTGGCTTCCTCTGACGCGAAGTTGAGCAGGGCGCGGACCCGCCAGTCGTCCTCCCGCAGGTGCGGACGGGCATGGTCCAGCACAAATGGGACGATGAATTCCTCCACCACGCCGAAGATGCAGAGATATTGGTGGCCGCTGATCTGGTTGAGGAGCTTCTGCTCCGCCGGGCTGAGCTGGGTCAGCGCGGCGGTGCGGGCGAGGCTCTCCGGCATGAAGCGGAGCGAGAAGTCGAGCTCCTGGTCAGGCGCAAGCACCTCGTCCAGTTCCCAGTTCCCGCGCAGCGACGAGGCGAGCGCCTGTTGAAAGGTGAAGTCGTGGTACATGGCGGTCCTCCGGCCCTCCCGGCCGTCAAAGCAGGAAGGGTGAAACGGCGAGGGCGGCGGTGGTCAGGCCGCTGATGAAGGCGCAGGCGAGGACCAGCAGGGCCCGGCCGCGCAGTTCGTAGGTCAGTTCGTCCATGTCTTGTCCCCTTGGTGGCCAGGTACGGGATCGGCGATCTCGCGAACCCCATGTCCGCAAGTTGTTCGCTGCTGTTCGTCCGTGGCTGGGGATGATTTACGCCGGCCGATGCGCTACTGATATGACCGGGCAACCGGATGAATTGACCGAAACGCCGGAACCCACGAGGAAACCGTCATGGATGTCCTCAGCGACATTCTGTCCTCACTGCACTTGACCGGCGGGGTGATCCTCGAAGGGGAGGCGCACGGCGACTGGTGCGTTTACTCCCAGCTGAAACCGGAAGACATCGCCGCATTGTTTCCGAACGGCGGTCCGGTCATCGCCTATCACTACGTCAAGCAGGGCCGCTTGTTCGCGCAGGTAGAAGGGCAGCCGCCGGTGAAGGCGGACGCGGGCTCCATCCTGCTGTTCCCGCGCAACGTCCGGCACCGGCTGTTCACCAGTGATGCGCCGAAGCCAATCGACTCGCACGACTTCATCCGGGGCGCGACCGAACGTGGGCTGGCCCGCTTCACGATCGACGGGAGTGGCGACGCGGTGGAGTTCTATTGCGGCTTCCTTGGCGTAGAGGCGGGCGAGCACCCGCTGCTGGAATGCCTGCCGGCCATGCTGAAGGTGGAGGACATCAGCGAGGTGCGGGAGCGCTGGCTGGAGCAGAACCTGGCTTTTCTGACGACCGGGCAGCCGAGCGACGAGGTCGTGACCCGTATTGCCGAGCTGCTGTTCGCGGAAGCCGTGCGGGCCTATGTCGACGACCTGCCAGAGGGAGACAACGGCTGGCTCGACGGGCTGCGTGACCCGGCGGTCGCCCGCGCGCTGTCGATCATCCATGCCCGCTTCGCCGACGACCTCGACATCGAGTTGCTGGCGCGGGAGGCGGGCGTGTCGCGAACCGTGCTTGGCGAGCGCTTCTCGGCGCTGCTGGGCGAATCGCCCATGCGTTACTGCGCCAAGTGGCGGATGCGGCAGGCGGCAAACCTGCTGCGCGAGGGCAAGGAAAATACCGCCAACATCGCCTATCGCGTCGGCTTCAACTCGGAAGCGGCGTTCAACCGGGCGTTCAAGCGCGAGTTCGGCCTCCCGCCCGCGGCTTGGAAACGGCTGGGGCAGCGTGAAGCGGATGCGCACGCCGGGCCGCAGCCCGCTCCGATCCGCTTCGCCCACTCGGCCGACGGCACGCGGATCGCGTGGACTGTGTCGGGCCAGGGCGACCCGCTGCTGATGCCGGGCGTCTGGTTCCACCAGATCGCGGAGGACGGCAACAGTCCGTTGTGGGGCCACTGGCTGACGCTGGCGACGCACGGGCACCGGGCTTATCGGGCGGACACCCGCGGCTGCGGCCAGTCGGAGTTGCACCCGGCCCGCTGGACCTTCGACGCCGTAGTCCAAGATCTGGAGTGCCTGGCGTCTCAGGCGGGAGACGGGCCGGTCGACCTTCTGACTTTCTCCAACAGTGCGGCCATCGCACTCGCTTATGCGGCGCGGCATCCGGAGCGGGTTAAGCGAATGGTGCTGGTAGCAGGCTACGCGCAGGGCGTGCTGGCGCGCGGCGATCCGAGTGAGATCGGTGTCCGCACGGCGGCGGTGGAGATGGGCCGGCAGATGCTGGACCGCGATCCGCAGGCGTTTGGCCGGATGATCGGCGCCCTGGTCGTCCCGCAGGCCAGCGACGAGCTGCAAGAGTGGTGCTCGGCCCGCTTCTGCCACCCGGTGTTCCTCAATCCGGACGCGCAGCGCTGCTACGGCGAGATCGACGTGCTGGACGTGCTGCCTACCATCCGTGCACCGGTGCTGCTGGTGCACAGCCGTGGGGACCGGGTCAGCCCGTTGAGCGGGGCGGAGTTGATGGCCCGGTCGTTGCCCGACGCCCGGCTAGTACCGCTGGACAGCGACAACCACATCCTGACCAGGACCGAGCCAGCCTGGGAGGTGGCGCGGGCCGCGGTCGCCGACTTCCTGCGCTGAGCGCGGCCGCCCGGAGCGTGTCCGGACGACCGCTATCGCTCAGATAAAGGTGTCGGACGAGAGCGCCTGCGCGGCGCCGACCAGCTGTATGCCGTTCACGGTAGCGAACACGCCGTTCAGGACAACAGTGAAATCGGCCTTGCCGTCGCCGTTGGTGTCGCCAGCGATGGTGGTGTCCACCCCGTTGTTCGTAATCGACAGGAACTTGGGGTTGAACGCGCTGAAGTCGAGCCGGTCGGCCGAGCTGTAGTCCGTAATGACATCGCCGTTTGCGTCGGCCGCCGAATTGAACACGAACACGTCGGCGCCGCCGCGACCGCTCAGCGTGTCACGACCCCCCAGGCCGTTGAGGATGTTTGCACCATCATCGCCGCGAAGGAGGTCGCCGTAGCCGCTGCCGTTGATGTTCTCGATGCCGACCAGCACGTCGCCATGGGCATCGCCGTAGAGCTGGCTGCTGCGCATCAGGTCGACGTCCACCCGCGATCCCGACCAGTGATAGCTGACCGTGTCGCTTCCGACGCCACCGTTGATGTAATCGGCGCTGCCGACCCCGACGATGAAGTCGTCGCCCGCGCCCGCATCCACATTGTCGACCTTGGACCAGTCGGCATTGATATAGTCGTTCCCCGCCGTGCCGGTGATGGTCGGCGTGGTCGGGAAGCCGGACGGAACGGTCGGGGTCGTAGGCGGAGTGGCCGTGTCGTCGCTGACTATGGTGCCCACGCCCTGGGCGTCCGCGATCGTCAGGTTGACGCCGTTCGACAGGTTCAGGGTGAAGGCCTCATTGCTCTCGACAAGCGTGTCGTTGATCAGCGCCACGTTCACCGTCGCCGTCGACTGGCCGGCGGCAAAGGACACGGTGCCAGAGGCGGCGGTATAGTCGGAGCCAGCAGTGGCAGTGCCGTTTGCCGTCGCGTAGCTGACCGACGAGACGGACGACAGGTCGCCCGAGCGGGTCAGAGTGAAGCTCAGCAGGCCGTTCGCCTCGTTTGCGGTGACGTCGTTGACCACGACGGACGGTGCCGTCGGCGTGGGTGCGACGTCGTCGCTGGCGATGGTGGCGACGCCCTGCGCGTCCGTGATGGTGACGTTGGTGCCTCCGCTGAGGTTGACGAAGAATGTCTCCGGGTTCTCGACCAGCGTGTCGTTGATGATGCCGACGGTCACGGTCCGGGTCGCCTCGCCTGCCGCGAAGCTCACCGTGCCGCTGAGCGCGGTATAGTCGGACCCCGCGGTCGCCGTGCCGTTGGCCGTGGCGAAGTTCACCGTTGAGACGTCGGTCAGGGAGCCGGTGCGGGTAATGGTGAAGGTGACCGAGCCGTTGCGCTCGTCCGCCGCGACATCGTTGATCGTTACCGACGGCGCGGTCGTGCTTGGCGCTCCCACGGTCACACCGTTCACATTGGTGAAGACCCCGTTCAACGTGACGGTGAAGTCGCCCACACCGTCATTGTCGGTATCGCCGGTGAGAGTGGTGTTCACGCCATTGTTGGTGATCGACAGGAACTTGGGGGCGAAGGCGCTGAAGTCGAGCCGGTCCTCGGCCGTATAGTCCGTGATCACGTCGCCGTTGGCGTCGCTCGCCGAGTTGAACAGGAAGGTGTCCGCCCCGCCGCGGCCGGTCAGCACGTCCTTGCCGCCCAGCCCATTCAGCACGTTGGCGCCATCGTCGCCGCGTAGGGTGTCGTTCTGGCCGCTGCCATTGACGTTTTCGATGTTGACGAGGACGTCGCCGTTGGCGTCGCCGTTCTGCTGGTAGGTGCGCAGCAGGTCCACATCGACCCGCGCGCCCGACCAGTGGTAGCTGACCGTGTCGATGCCTGCGCCACCGTCGATATAGTCCGCGCTGCCGACCCCGGTGATGAAGTCGTCGCCCGCTCCAGCCGCGACATAATCGACCTTTGACCAGTCGGCGTTGAGGTTGTCGTTGCCGCTGGTGCCGACGATCGTCGGCACCGTCGGGAAGCCGGCCGGCGGCATGGGCGTGGTAGGAGGCGTCGGCGCCACGTCCTCGCTGACGATCGTGCCCACGCCTTGCGCGTCGGCGATGGTTAGGTTGGTCCCGCCCGTCAGGTTGAGGAACAGCGTCTCGGGGTTCTCGACGGCCGTGTCGTTGATCAGCGAGACGGTGACGGTGGCGGTGGCCTGCCCGGTGGCGAATGAGACGACGCCCGAGGTGCCGGTATAGTCCGACCCGGCGGTCGCGGTCCCGTTGGCAGTGGCATAGTTCACCGACGATGCCGCGCTGAGGTCGCCCGAGCGGGTCAGCGTGAACAGCATCGCCCCGTCCGCCTCGTTGGCGGTGACGTCGCTGACCGCGACAGAAGGCGCGACCGGGGCAGGGGCCACGTCGTCGCTGATGATCGTACCGACGCCCTGCGCGTCGGCGATAGTGACGTTGGTCCCGCCGCTCAGATTGACGAAGAAGGTTTCCGGGTTCTCCACCAGCTTATCGTCCGTCAGCGCCACCGTGATCGTCCGGGTCGCCTCGCCCGCCGCAAAGCTGACCGTGCCGCTCAGGGCCTGGTAGTCGGACCCCGCCGTGGCCGTGCCATTTGCGGTGGTGAAGTTGACCGTCGACGGGTTAGTCAGCGTGCCCGAGCGAGTCACCGTGAAGGTGATGGAGCCGGCCTGCTCGCCCGCCGTTACGTCGTTGATCGCCACTGTCGGCGCGACCGCGGGCGGGTTCGTCGCCGGGGCCAGCACACCGTTCACGCTGGTGAAGACGCCGTTCAGCGTCACGGTAAAGTCGCCCACGCCGTCATTGTTGACGTCGCCGACGATCCTGGTGTTCAGTCCATCGTTGGTCAGCGACAGGAACTTCGGCGCAAACGCGCTGAAGTCGAGCCGGTCTTCCGCCGAATAGTCGGTGATCACGTCGCCGTTGGCATCGCTGGCGGAGCTGAACAGGAATACGTCGGCGCCCCCGCGCCCAGTCAGCGTGTCCGCGCCGCCCAGCCCGTTGAGCACGTTCGCGCCATTGTCGCCGCGCAGAGTGTCACCTTGACCACTGCCGTTAACGTTTTCGATGTTGGCCAGCACATCGCCGTTGGCGTCACCGCCGCCCTGGAAGGTGCGCATGAGGTCCACATCGACGCGCGATCCCGACCAGTGGTAGCTGATCGTGTCGATCCCGGCGCCACCGTCGATGAAGTCGGCATTGCCGGCGCCGACGATGAAGTCGTTGCCGCCCTTGGCGTCGATGTTGTCGACCTTGGTCCAGTCCGCGTTGATATAGTCGTCGCCAGCGCTGCCGACGATGGTCGGGGTGGTCGGATACCCGTCGGGGATGTTCGGGGTTGGCGACAGGTCCTCGCTGACGATGTTGCCCACGCCCTGCGCATCGACGATCGTTGCATTCACCCCGCCGGACAGGTTGAGGGTCAGCAGTTCCCCTTTTTCATAAAGGGTGTCGTTGATGATCTGCACGGTGATGGTAGCGGTCGCCTGACCGGCGGCGAAGGTGAGGGTACCAGCGGCAGCAAGGTAGTCGGACCCGGCAATCGCCGTACCGTCGGCGGTCGCGAAGTCGACTGACGAAGCGGCCGACAGGTCACCGGCGCGCGTAACGGTGAAGACCATCACGCCGCCCGCTTCGTTGATGGCCACGTCGTTGACGGCCACCGCCGGTGGACCCGAGGCCGGAGCGGCCAGGGTGAACGGATCGACGTAGCTCCCGAAATAGCCCTCCATCAGGTTCATGTACGCCGAATCGGGCTGGCCTTCCTTAGCCATGTACAGGGTGTAGCTGGTGTCCCACGGACCGCCGCCCCAGGCCGTTGCCTCCAGTTTATTGGCGACCATGTAGTCGAGCGCATTCTTCTGGATCTCGAGCCAGCGCGGGTCGGTGCTGGGCGCTCCGAACTCACCGATCATGCCCTTGAACCCATGCGCGTTGAGCCAGTCCACGAACGGCTTGAGCCGGTCGACGCCGATCTCCGGGTAGGCCTTCTCGCCCTCGTAGGTGTAACGGTACGCGCCTTCGTTGAACTGATCGTAGTAGCCGTGGGCGGTATAGATCAGCCGGTTGGCTGGGTCGGTGATGATGAGGTCGGCGTTGTTGTCCAGCCAGGTGTGCGTCGACGACCAGCCGTCACCCTCGATGTAGATGATGGCCTTCATATCGACGGTGCGGATGGCGTCAGTCGCCGCTTGCGCCGCCGCCTTCCACGCGCCTGCGACCGGCATGTCGTGCGGCTCGTTCATCAGGTCGTAGCCGACCAGCGCCGGATAGCTTTTGAACTCGGTCGCCATCTTCTGCCAGAAGTCGGCGAATTGCGCCGGGGTCGGCCCGCCCACGTCACCGATCGCCTTGCCGTTGTACCGGCCATAATTGTGCAGATCGAGCACGACGTTCATGCCCAGCGATCCCGCATCGGTCAGCAACTGCTTGAGCACCGCGATGTCGCTCGCAAGGTCGAGCGGCCCGTCCAAGGCAGACTGCAGTCGCTCCCACCCGACTGGGATCCGGACCAGGTCCACGCCCTTGCTGTTATAGTATTGGAGCTCGGCTAGCGTCGGATAATGATAGCCGTTGTCGGGCGAGCCTCCGGTACCGTTGAATTCGCCGCCAGAAATGTTGAGGCCGATCGTCGCCATTCGTTACGCTCCCAAGGTCTTACGACCAAAAATTTCGTGGTTCGCCCGCTCGAAAGGACGACGATTCACAGAATGTTAGGCTTGGTGGTTAAGCATAACCGGCAAACCGGCTCGATCCAGCCTTGTTCCTCCAACCGCGGCAGTGTTCCTTCGTGAAACAGTGTCCCTGAACGTTAATTCCCGCGAGACGCGGCTTTTGCATCACAGAGAGCCAGGGTTGGCCCATGAGGCCAAGCGGAGGTCCACGTGGCGATAGCCTGATCAAACGCCATCGCTGCAAACCCAGCCAAGCGGAGTATTAACGGCACATTTCCAGCCTAGATGTTCCGCGTTCGCACGTTAATTCATCGAGCTGTAGCAACGGTTTACCGACAATCGGGTAACTCTTCCTGTTGCACCGGAGAACTCCGCGATAGCCGATGCGACCACGAGGCAGGTTCCTGTTTCGATTCCGTAATTAGTTCAGTTCAGGGCGGGGATTACATGATCGGTATTAATTTGTCTGGGGCCGAGTTCGGCTCCGGGAACACTTATGGGCGTGATTATCATTATCCTGATCTGAACGAGATCAAATATTACGCAGGCAAGGGTGCGCAGTTGATCCGGCTGCCATTCGACTGGGAGCGCATGCAGCCATCGCTTGGGGGAGCGCTGGACCCGAATGAACTCGGTCGGTTGAAGCAGTTCCTGGCCGATGCGCAAACCGCAGGCGTCAAGGTCGTCATCGATCTCCACAACTACGGCCGGTACAATGGACAAACCGTCGGCTCTTGGGCCGTGCCGAACGCGAAGTTCGCCGATTTCTGGCAGAAGCTCGCGGCGGCGGTGAAGGATGCTCCGGCCCTGATCGGCTATGGCATCATGAACGAGCCACACGACATGGGGGGTGCCGGCGTATGGAAGGCGGCCGCACAGGCCGCGGTGGACGCCATTCGCCGCGTCGACGGAACTCACTCCATCTTCGCCAGCGGGGACGGCTGGTCCGGAGCCCACAGCTGGCAGTCGATCAATCGGGATTTCATCCTGAAGGACCCGGCCAACAACATCTATTACGAAGCCCACCAGTATTTCGACCGGGACTCGTCGGGCACGTACAACGGCTCCTATGACCAGCAGGGCGCCTACGCGAACGTCGGTGTCGACCGGCTGAAGCCGTTCTTTGATTGGCTCAAGGCCAACAATCTCAAGGGCTTCATCGGCGAGTTCGGTGTTCCCAGCAATGATCCGCGCTGGATCGAGGTCGAGAACCGCGCCGTCCAGTACATGGAAGCCAACGGCGTGTCGGGCACGGCGTGGGGAGGCGGTTTCTGGTGGCCCAAGGATTACCCCATGTTCATGGGCAGCCCCGACAAGGGTGAGTCGAATTACTTCAACTCGCTGAAGGGGTTCCTGGACGACGGGACCTGGGGATCGACAACGACCACCACTACGCCGACCACCACCACCACCACCACCACGCCGCCCCCGCCGCCGCCCACGACGACCACGACGACGACCACCACCACCACCACGTCGACGGCCGACCTCAGCAACCCGACAATCGTCGGGTCAGCCGGTAACGACTGGCTGAACGGTACTCCCGGCAACGACAGAATGGACGGCCGCGACGGCAACGACACGCTTACGGGAACCGGCGGCGCCGATGTACTCTCCGGAGGCAACGGCTCCGACACGGCGAGCTACCATTGGTCGGGTGCCGGAGTGAACGTCGATCTCACCCGCGCGACGCAGCTGTATGGCGATGCGCACGGCGACACCCTGATCGGCATCGAGAATGTGACCGGCAGCGGTAACGCGGACATCCTGTTCGGCGACGCGGGCGCCAACGTGCTGAACGGCAATGGCGGCAACGACACGATCAATGGTCGTGGCGGCGCCGACGTCCTGACGGGCGGCGCGGGCAACGACCGCTTCATCTTCGATACTGCCGCAAACGCAAACGGGGACAAGATCACGGACTGGGCGTCGGGCGATACCATTGACCTGGGGCAGATCGACGCGAACAGCGGGGCATCCGGCGACCAGGCGTTCACGAACATCGGTTCCGGCGCATTTACCAGGGTGGCGGGCCAGCTGCAGATCCACAGCGACGCCGCCAACACCTACATCGCCGGCGATGTGAACGGCGACGGGGTGGCGGACTTCACGCTGACCCTGGTGGGCGTTCATGCCGTCACGGGGATAATCCTGTAGGCACAGGGTCATCCCGCGATGAGCTCCGGGGAGGTTGGGCGCGAGGCGCCTGACCTCCTTCGCCACTTGCGGTTCACTCGAAAGCCGCCGTCCCTGGCGGATTAGGCCCGGGCCAGTCCGCCAGCGGCGGGGCCGACCGGCGCTTCCTCGCCACGCGAATAGGTTCCGACCAGCAATCCGGTGGCAAGGACCCGTCCGCGGACTTTTTCGAGGAAGTCCGATCGGCCGGGAGCCGCGTCGTCGGACGGTGCGCCCGCCCGGAGGGCGAACAGCTGAAAAACATAGTCGTGACTGTCGTGCCCGGTTGGTGGATCAGGCGGCAGCCAGCCCTCGGACAGCCCCGAGTTGCGGCCGACGTTCTTGCCGCCAGAGCCCGCGCCATCGGGAGCAATGGCACCTTCCGCGAGGCTGCCGAGCGCCGGATCGATATCGAGCAGGATCGCATGCACCATGGGCCGCGGGGTCGGCGCGTCGGGATCCTCAACGATCAGCGCCAGGCTGGTCGCTCCCGCCGGTATACCGCTCCAGACTAGCGGCGGTGAGATGCCCGCCCCGTCGGCAGTGAAGCGTTCGGGCAGCCGGCCGCCGGACGCAAAAGCGGGGCTGGTGAGCGACAGCTCGGCCGACTGATGCAGGTCGAGGCGTGCGACGGTGAGCTTGTCATGGCCGGCGCGAACGCCCGTGAGTGCCTGGCCGAGCCAGTGCGGAATATGTTCGAGCATCGCCGACCAACGCGCAGCCCTGCGCTTCGTTCGCCTCGGATGGCCTCCGCTGGGCGTCATCTTCCCTGCAGCTTTATGCGCTCCAGGCGCCGCCAAGCGAGCGGAAGAGGTCAATCTGCGCGTCCACTATGCGGGCATCCGCGTCGGCGACGGCCGCCGCGGCATCCGCCGCGGTCCGCTCCGCATCGAGCAGTTCGAGCGAGTCGATCTGACCCTCACGCTGGCGCGCGCGGGTGATGCGCGCGGCGTTCTCGGCCTGCGTGCGGGCCGAGTCCAGCGCAGCGCGGCGTTCCAACGTGCGCTGGTAGGTCGACAATGCTCCTTCGGTCTCCTCCAAGGCGGTCAGGATCTGGCCATCGAAGGTCGCAAGTGCGGCCTGACTGTCGGCCTGGGCCGCGGCGATGCGGGCGCGGGCGGCGCTGCGGTTGGCAGTCCAATTAATCAGTGGGCCGACCAGCCAGCTGACGGGGTTGAACAGGTTGCCGAGGCCGCTCGCCGCCGAGCCGACCGAACCGCCGAGCGAGATGCGCGGGTAGAGGTCAGCGGTGGCGACGCCGATGCGGGCGGTGGCGGCGGCGAGGCGGCGTTCCGCGGCGCGCACGTCCGGGCGGCGGGCGAGCAGGCCTGCCCCGTCGCCGACCGGGATCGGGCGGTCGAGCCGGAAGGTGGCGGTGCGCGCCGCCGCGATCGCAGGCAGTTCACGCGGGCTGCGTCCGGTCAGGGTCGCGAGCCTGAGCAGCGCGGCTGTGCGCTCCGCCGCAAGTAGCGGCACCTCCGCCCGGCGCTGATCGCGGAGCGCGGCGATGCGGGCGGTATCAAGGCCGGTGGCGAGCCCCACCTGGTGGCGGCGCTCGGTCAGGGCCAGCGACCGGGACAGCAGGGCGACGATCCGCTCCGCCACCGCGATGCGCTCGGCGGCGGCGGCCGCGTCGGCATAGGCGCGGGTGGTGTCTGCCGCGACCACCACGCGCACGGCGTCCGCATCCGCTGCGGCCGCGGCGACGTCACCGCGGGCGGCTTCGGTTCCGCGGCTCAGGCGGCCGAACAGGTCGGCTTCGTAGGCTACATCGAGCCCGACGCTCACCTGCAGGTCGGCGCCGCCCTGCCCCGGCGCGGCTGGACCGGCGGGGCGGCCATATTGCGCGCTTCCACCCAGGCCGACTTGCGGTTGGCGGGCCGCTCGGGTCTCACGCAGCAAGGCGCGGGCACGGGCGAGCCGGGCGGTAGCCACTCGGATGTCGGTGTTGGCGGCGAGGGCGTCGCGCACCAGTCCGTCAAGCACCGGATCACGGTACAACCGCCACCAGTCGCCCACCGGCTGATCGGGCGAGACCGCGGCGCCTGTCGCCAACGCGAAGGGCGCGGCGGCGGTGGGCGACACGGGCCGCGCGACATAGTCCGGGCCGGTGGTGCAGGCCGCCAGCGCAAGCGCGGAGGCTGCGGCGAACAGGGTACGAGCTGGCATGGTGAGGGTCCTCATTCCGCTGGAGCAAGCGCGGGCGGCGGCACCGAACGCCGGCGCAGGCGCGCGATGCGATCCGCGAGGCCGCGGCAAACGACATAGAAGGTCGGCGTGAAGATGAGGCCGAAAGCCGTCACGCCGATCATCCCGAAGAATACGGCGGTGCCCAAGGCTTGGCGCAGTTCCGCACCGGCGCCCTCCGCCACCAACAGCGGCAGGGAGCCGAGGATGAAGGCGAAGCTGGTCATCAGGATGGGCCGCAGGCGATCGCGCGCGGCACGGACGGCCGCCTCGACCGGCGACATACCCGCCGCCTCGTCCTGCTGCGCGAACTCCACGATCAGAATGGCGTTCTTGGCCGCGAGCGCGATCAGCACCACCAGTCCGATCTGCGTCAGGACGTTGTTGTCCATGCCGCGCAGGTTCACGCCCGCCATCGCCGCCAGCAGGCACATCGGTACGATCAGGATGATTGACAGCGGCAGGACTAGGCTTTCGAATTGAGCCGCCAGGACCAGGAACACGAACAGCACGGCCATGCCGAACACCAGCCCGGACGTGCTTCCAGCAGCCTTCTCCTGATATGCGATGCCGGTCCATTCGGTCCGGAAGCCGGCGGGCAGCACCTCGGCGGCGATCTTCTCCATGGCGGTCAGCGACTGGCCGGACGAGTAGCCGGGCGCGGTGTCGCCATCGATCTCTACTGCCGGGAAGCCGTTGTAGCGCGACACGCGATAGGGCCCGGTGCGGTCCTCAAAGGTCGTAACCGACCCGACCGGCACCATCGCGCCCGAGTTGGACCGCGCGCGCAGGTTGGCGATGTCGGCCTCGCTGGCCCGAAACGGTGCGTCGGCCTGGGCGGTCACCCGATAAGTACGGCCGAGCAGGTTGAAGTCGTTTGCGAACGCAGACCCCAAGTAGACCTGCAACGCCTCGAAGATGCGCTCCGGCGGGACGCCGAGCATGTCGGCCTTGGTCCGGTCGATGTCGGCGAACACTCGGGGCGTGGAGATGTCGAACAGGGTGTAGACCTGCTTGAGGCCGGGCGTCTGGTTGGCCTTGCCGATCAAGGCCCAGGACAGGCCCGACAGCTCCTGGAAGCTATGGCCGCCGGTGTCCTGCACCACCATCCGGTAACCGCCGGCCGAGCCGATGCCCTGGATCAGCGGCGGCGGGACGATCAGCAGGCGAGCTTCGTTGATGTCGGCTGTGCGCTTCTGCGCTTCGGCCATGATGTCCTGAAGGGACATGCCGAGTTTCTTGCGCTCCTCGAACGACTTCAGCGGCACATAGGCGGCGGCGGCATTCGGCGCCTGCGTCTGCGAGGCGCCATCGAAGCCGGCCAGCATGACCGCGCCTTCCACGCCCTTGATCGGCAGGATGCGCGAAGCGACCTTGCGCATCACCTCGTCGGTCCGTTCCAGCGAGGAGCCGGACGGGAGCTGAATCACGGTCAGGAAATAGCCCTGGTCCTGCGCCGGAATGAAGCCGGTGGGCGTGATGGAGAACAGGCCCACGGTGGCGGCGATCAGTACGGCATAGGCCGCCATCATCCGCTTGGGCGCTTGCACCAGCTGCCGGGTCAGCGCGGCATAGCGTTCGCTGAACCGTTCGAACATGCGGTTGAACCCGTCACCTGCGGCGCGCGCCCAGCCGACCAGCCGGTTGCTCGGCGGCTCGTGCGCGTGCGGCTTCAGCAGCAGGGCTGCAAGCGCCGGCGACAGGGTTAGTGACAGCAGCAATGAGATCAGCGTTGCGGCCGAGATGGTCACCGCGAACTGGTGGTAGAAGGCGCCGGACAGCCCGTTGAGGAACAGGGTCGGTAGGAACACGGCGCACAGCACCAGCACGATCGCGACCAGCGCGCCGCCGACTTCGTCCATAGAGGTCCGTGCGGCATCGAGCGCCGACATGCCCTTGGCGAGGTTGCGCTCGACATTCTCGACCACGACGATGGCGTCGTCGACCACGATGCCAATCGCCAGCACCAGCCCGAACAGCGACAGGTTGTTGAGGGAGTAGCCGACCAGCTGGAGCACGGCGAAGGTGCCGATCAGCGATACCGGAATGGCCAGTACGGGCACCACGGCCGCGCGCCAGCGCTGCAGGAACACCAGGATGACCAGCACCACCAGCACGATGGCCTCGATCAGCGTATGGCGAACCGCTTCGATCGACTGGGCGATAAACTCGGTCGGATTGTAGATCACCCTATATTCGAGCCCCGGCGGGAAGCTGCGCGAGGCGCTCTTCATCTCCGCCTCCACCGCCTGCGCGGCTGCCAGTGCGTTGGAGCCAGGCCGCTGGAACACGCCCAGCAGCACGGTCGGCTCGCCCGATAGGTAAGTGTTGGAGGCGTAGTCGGCGGCGCCGAGCTCGACCCGGGCGACATCCGAGACGCGCACCTGGCGGCCGTTGGCATCGCTGCGGATGATTACGTTGGCGAACTGCTGCGGATCGGCCAAGCGACCCTGAGTCTCGACGTTGAGCTGGTAGGCGCTGCCTGTGGCATAGGGCGGCTGCCCGAGCGTGCCGGCCGCGACTTGAACGTTCTGGGCACGAAGTGCGGCGACGATCTCGCCTGCGGTGAGGTCCAGCGCGGCGGCGCGGTTCGGGTCGATCCAGACGCGCATGGCATAATCGCGGGCGCCGAACAGCTGCACATCGCCGACCCCGTCCAGCCGCGCGATGCGGTCGCGGACCTGTGCCAGCGCATAGTTGGACATGTAGCCACGATCGAGGCTGTGATCGGGTGAGACCAGGTTCACCACCATCAGGAAGTCGGGCGAGGTCTTGCGCGTGACGACGCCGAGCCGCTGCACCTCTTGCGGCAGGCGCGGCGCGGCGATCGCAACACGGTTCTGCACCAGCACCTGTGCGGCGTTCAGGTCGGTGCCCTGCTTGAACGTCACAGTGATCGTGAGACGGCCGTCGCCAGTCGACTGCGACGACATGTAGATCATGTTGTCGACGCCATTGATCTCCTGCTCGATCGGAGCGGCGACGGTGGACGCGACGGTCTCGGCCGAGGCGCCGGGATAGCTGGCGTTCACCGTCACGGTTGGCGGTACGATGTCAGGATATTGCGAGACCGGCAGCGCGAAATAGGCGATACCGCCCATGACCGTGATCAGTACGGCGATCACCGCGGCGAAGATCGGTCGGGTGATGAAGAAACGGGACATGCGCATGGGGAGATCTCCGCGCCGGGGCGCCGGAAGGAGGAGGGAACGCCTAGCGGCCCGCGAACGTGGCCTCGCCGGTGAGCGGGCTGGGTTGGGCCGGTGCTGCAGGGGCCGCGACCGGCCGGATGACGCCGGGCCGGACCCTGACCTTCATGCCCGGCATGGCGAGCTGCGCGCCGCTGATCACCACCCGATCGGTCGTGGCAAGACCGGAGCGGACCACGCGCAGGCCGTCCAGCAAGGGACCGGTCACGACCGGCCGCGGGCTCAGGCTGCCATCCGGGGCGACCACGGTGACGACCTTCCGTGCCTGGTCCATCTGCACCGCTGCGTCGGGCACCAGCAGGGCGGAGGTCGTGCCGCCGGCGGCAAGGCGCAGGTTGCCGAACATGCCCGGGGTCAGGAACTGCCGACCGTTGTCGACCACCGCACGCAGCCGGATGGTGCCCGAGCGGGTATCCAGCGCATTGTCGGTGAAGTCGAGGCGACCGTGCCAGCGGTAGTCGGTCTCGTCCTGCAGCCGAATCAGGACCGCCGATGGTGCGGCGCCGCTTTCACGAGCCCGCCGGGCCTTGAGGAACAGCGCCTCGGATGCGTCAAAGGTGAAGTAAATGGGGTCGAGCGCGTTGATGGTGGTCAACAGAGTTGCCTCCCCGCCCGCGGCGCCACCGGAAACCAGGTTGCCGGCGTCGATCCGCCGGTCGGATACACGGCCCGTGATTGGCGCTCGGACCTGCGTGAAACCGACATCGAGCGCGCGGGAGCGGACCCGGGCATCGGCGGCGGCGAGGGTCGCCTCCGCTTGCTGCACGCGGGCACGCAGGCGATCCACGTCGCTTCGCGACACCGCATCGACGTCCAGCAGGCGGGTGGCGCGGCCGAGGTCGGCGCGAGCCAGCGCGAGGTCGCTACGGGCGCCCTGCACCGCGGCACGCGCTTCCGCCAGGGCGGCGGTGAACGGACGCGGGTCGATGGTGAAGAGCAGTTGCCCTTTGCGGACCAGGGCGCCGTCTTGGAAGTGCACGCCCACGATCGCGCCTGACACCCGCGGTCGGACCTCCACCGAACGGCTGGCTTCGAATCGGCCCGAATAGTCGTCCCATTCGGAGATCTGGCGGATCAGCGGAGCAGCGGCAGTAACGGTCGCGGGTGGCGGTGCCGCCTCGACCGGGCTGCCGCTGCCGCGGACCAGCGCCACACCCGCCAGCAGAGCCAACGGCGCGGCGAAAATCGCGACTTTCTGTTTCCTGCTCAGCCGCTTTATGTCGGCCGGTGAAGCGATTGGCTGGGCGGCGGGATCGGCGGCCGGGTTGGTCACGACGTTCATCGACCCAGCCGCCTGCGACGCGGCGCGCTCTCGCGGCTCCGGGAGATGCTCGCCTGGATAAGTTCGTACTGGTCGAGGGTGAAACCCTCGGCGACAAACGCCTTGAGCTCGCTCGACGGCACGTTCCAGTGATGGCGCCAGGCGTGAACGGCGACCCGGCGCAAGGCTTCCAGACGCGGGTGAGCCAACCGGTTCGCGCGGGTGAGGCCGAAGAGGCTCTCCAGCGCGGCGGCGATACGGCCGGGCTCACGAAGGCTGGCCAGATTATCGCGCTCGGCCATCGCAACGATCGACCACTCGAGCGGTGACAGGCGGGCGGGGGCAGGGGCGGATCCAGCAGCTTCGACCGGCACGATGGTCGGAGCGGCGGAGTGCACGTAGCGCGCCGGCTGAGTAGGCGCATAGGGCAATGGCAAGGACGCCATGGGGGTTTCCTCCTGATGGACGCAGTCCACCGGCGCCGCAGAGCAGTGCTGCGCGGCGGGGTTGGACATGAACTGGGCACAGGCAGCGGCATTGGCCGCGGCGCGGGTCGGCGCCGTCCAAGCAGTCAGCTGCAAATGGGATGGGTGGGGCCGCGCCGTTACGGCGCGCTGCTTCGCCCGGCGATGTGAATGGTCATGAGCGAGTCTTCCCCGTTGCTTCTATACTGAGCGGTATATAAAGTGCAGGAGCTCTGGTCAAGACTTCCGTACCGGCCGGTACGAATTTATTTTCCCTATTTCCCGGGCCAGATCGCGAGGCTGGTCCGAACCACCTCTTCCAGCTCGGCCTTGCTCGCCCCGCTACCCGCCTGCACCGACATGCCCTGGAGGATCGCGAGGAGGTAGTTGGTGATCCCCTGCACGTCCGTGTGCGGCGGCAGGTCGCCTTCCACCTTCGCCCGCTCCATGCGCTCGATCAGCGCCTGTTGGGAGGAGGCGCGGCGGGCAATCAGGTCGGCGCGGACCGACTCGGCCTCGGCACCGCAGCTCACGGAACTGATCACCCGCAGGCAGCCGCGCGGCTCGCACTCGCTGGTCTGCATTTCCAACGCTCCGCGCAGCAGCCGCTCGGCGACCCCGCGGGACGTCGGCGCGGCCAGCGCTTCGCCGATGTAGGCCAGTTTCTCACGCTCGTAGAGGTCAAGCGCTTTGCGGAACAAGGCTTCCTTGTTGCCGAAGGCGGCGTAGAGGCTGGGGCGGGTAATGCCCATTGCATCGGTCAGGTCCGTAAGCGACGTGCCTTCGTAGCCCTTGCTCCAGAACACGCGCAGCGCCGCCGCCAACGCCTCATCGACGTCGAACTCGCGGGGTCGGCCCTTGCAGACGCGTGACAGCGAACCTTCCATATCGTTCGGTATATAATTGCTGCGGCCCAGGAGTCCAGATGCGGTTCGCGGAGAAGGGCGTGCACGGAGGACTGCTGCCGACACCGTCCCGAGGTCAGGTTGGGGATGATCGTCTCACTCCCATATGCCGGCCATGACCGACGTGACTGTATGGTATGATGGCGCTTGCCCGCTGTGTCGGCGCGAAATCTCGATCATGCGCGGGTTGGATCGCGGCGGCGCCATCCGGTTCGTCGATCTTAGCAGCCTGGCACCCACCGATTGCCCCGCGGACCGCAGCGCGTTGCTGCAGCGCTTTCACGCCATGGAGGATGGCCGAATGCTTTCCGGCGCCGCAGCCTTCGCGGCCATGTGGCGCGCTATTCCAGTTCTGCGCCCCTTGGGCATCGCTGCCCGGCGCCCGTGGGTCTTGCGGCTGCTGGAGCGCTGCTATCTACAGTTCCTCCGGGTCCGGCCGGTGCTGCAGCGGTTGGCCGGAGGCGTAGAACGGTGAGCGAGCGCGAGGACGATGCTCAGGCGAGAGCAGTGCCAAGCGGGCGGCTCGCCCGGGTCGGTCAGTTCGGACGTCTCGCCGGCGGGGTAGCGGGTGGCATGCTGACGGAAGGTGCCCGGCGGCTCGCGGCTGGCGAGCGCCCCCGGATGACCGATCTGCTGCTTACTCCAGGTAACGTGCGCAAGCTTGCCGACCGCCTGTCACATCTGCGCGGCGCCGCCATGAAGCTCGGTCAGATGCTGTCCATGGACGCGGGTGACCTGCTGCCCGACGAGCTCACAACCGTGCTCGCGAAGCTGCGCGACAGTGCCCACCACATGCCGCCGCAGCAATTGCAGCGAGTACTCGCGAAGCAGTGGGGAAGCGACTGGCGCAAGCGCTTCACCCGGTTCGAGCCCAGGCCGATCGCTGCTGCCTCGATCGGCCAGGTGCACCGGGCACTGACCCGCGACGGGCGCCTGCTCGCCATCAAGGTGCAGTATCCCGGCGTTCGCGAGAGCATCGATGCGGACGTGGACAACGTCGCCACGCTCCTGCGGGTGTCGAGGCTGCTGCCGCCCGAACTCGACCTTGCTCCGTTGCTTGGCGAAGCAAAGCGCCAGCTGGCGAGCGAGGCCGACTACCTCCGCGAGGGCGCGCAGATGACGCGCTTCGGGACATTGCTTGCCGACGACCCCGCTTTCCTCGTTCCACAGCTCGACGCCGAGTTTACGACCGATAGCGTCCTGGCCATGACCTTCGTGGATGGCGGTCCGATCGAGGCGTTGGTCACGATGCCGCAGGAGCAACGGGACCTTGCGGCAACCAGGCTGATCCAGCTGGTCCTTGCCGAATTGTTCGCGTTCGGCGTGATGCAAACGGACCCGAACTTCGCCAATTATCGGTTCCAGGCCGACACAGGCCGGATCGTGCTGCTCGACTTCGGCGCTGTTCGGGAAGTCTCTGCGTCCACCAGCGACGCTTACCGCCGGTTGCTGCGGGCCGGCCTTGATGAGGATCGGCCGGCCTTGATCGAGGGGGCGGTGACAGCCGGTTTCTTTGGCCGCGCTGCGGTTGAACGCCATTCGAACGAGGTAAGCGCCCTGGTCGACATCATTCTGGGCGAACTCCATCGCCCTGGACCATTCGACTTCGGCGATCGCGGGTTCGTGGAAGGGCTGCGGCAGCACGGAATGATGATCGCAGCGGACAAGGCCGCATGGCACGTGCCACCCGCGGACATCCTGTTTGCGCAGCGGAAGATCAGCGGGACTGCACTGCTTGCCGCGCGCCTGAAAGCGAAGGTCGACGTTCGCTCGCTCGCGCGGGCCGCGCTGTCGCAACCCTAGCGTGACCCCGTTCACGACCGTTGGCTTGCCCGGCGCACCGTCTTACATGGCGTCTCATGGAAAGCATCGGCGGTGACCTCAGCACCATGGCGCCGCGCCCCTTCATGGAGGGGCATCTGGCAGCAATCCGCGCCATCTCGACGTCACGGGAATACCGGATCGGCGAGGTGGTCCTGGAGGCCGGCGAGGCCCTGGACCGCTTCGTTCTGGTTGAAGAGGGCGAGCTGGAGGTGGCGGATCCGGCGACCGGTAAGCGACTGCTTGCCGCCACGCTCAAGCCCGGTCAGTTCATGGGTGAGCTGTCGTTCCTCAACGGCGGGCCGATGACGCTGACCATGCGCGCCTGCGCCCCGACCCGCACGCTTGAGGCACCGCGGGCCGCCATGCTCCGGTTGATGAGCGACGTGCCGGAAATCGGCGATCATGTGCTGACCGTCTTCTCAGCCCGACGGCGGCGCATTTTCGAGGCCGGGGACAGCAGCCTGGTTGTTCGCGGAGCCGAGCGCGACCCGGCCGTCGCTCGGGTCGCCAGCTTCCTCAATCGCAACCGCATCCCTTTTCATGAGGAGCGGGACGGCGAGCCGGAGGTCAGCTGGTCCGGCACGCGCCTGGTCGATCCGACGCCGCGTGCGGTCGCCCGGCATCTCGGGCTCGACCTCAAAGCCAAGCCTCCCGGCGCACTCGACCTAGTGATCGTTGGCGCGGGGCCGGCCGGGGTGGCGGCTGCGGTCTATGCCGGAGCCGAAGGTTTGAAAGCGTTGGTGGTCGAGGACAGCGCGATCGGCGGTCAGGCGGGCACCAGCTCGCGGATCGAGAACTACATGGGGTTTCCGACCGGCATCTCGGGCGCGGACCTGACGTTCCGTGGACAAGTGCAGGCGATGAAGTTCGGCACCTGCTTCGCCATGCCGCGACGGGTGGAGAAGCTTGCGCGGCACGGCGACGGGTTCTGCGTGACCCTCGACGATGGTGAAGAACTCTGCGCGCGCTCGGTGCTGGTCGCGACCGGAGTTCAGTACCGCCGCTTGCCCATCGATCGGCTGGAGGAATTCGAAGGCGCCGGCATCTACTATGCCGCGACCGAGATGGAAGCTCGGTTCTGCGCCGAGACGGAGGTGATCGTCGTCGGAGGAGGTAACAGCGCGGGGCAGGCCGCCATGTACCTGTCTCGGGTGGCCAAGCAGGTCCATGTGCTGGTTCGCGGCACCGGCTTGGCCGAGACTATGAGCGCCTACCTCCGCGAACGCCTGGAGGCGGATCCGCGCATCACCATCCACACCGGCAGCCAGCTTCACCGGCTCGACGGCGAAGGGCACCTCGAACGCGTGGTGATTGCAACATCGTCAGGCAGCGTGGCGATTGACTGTCGTGCCCTGTTCATCATGATCGGCGCTGCGCCGAATACCGGCTGGCTGTCCGGTTTGGTCGAGCTCGACCGTCACGGGTTCGTCCGCACCGGAGCGGAGGTCGGCGCCTCCTCGAGCTTTGCGACCTCCTGCCCAGGCGTTTTCGCCGTCGGCGACGTCCGCTCAGGGTCGGTCAAGCGGGTCGCGAGCAGCGTGGGGGAAGGCTCGGTAGTGGTCAGCGCCATCTGGAGCCACATCCACGCGCCACCACCAGCATCGGTCGGCATCGGCGGCTAGCTGTTCCACCGGAACTCAGCCTGCGGGAGGCAGGCCGACCTGTAGCTCAAAGGAGTGCCGGCAGAGTTGTAGCTCAATGAATGCTGGCAAACATGTAGCCGGCGCCGCGCACAGTCTTGATCGCCTGCGGGTGGCGGGGATCTACCTCGATCTTCTGCCTCAAACGCACGATTCGCGTGTCGATCGAACGATCGAACACGTCGGCGTCCTTGTTGTGGGCAAGCTCCAGCAACTGGTCGCGGTTAAGCACGCGGTTGGGGTGCTCGACAAAGGTTCGCAGCAGGTCGAATTCCATCGCGGTCATCGGCAATTCCGAGCCGTCAGCGGCGAACAGCTTGCGGCTGTCCAAGTTCAGCCGAGCCTTGCCGATCGCCACTTCCCGACCAAGCGTGGCGGGGGTCCCGCCGTGGGAAGATGCGCGGCGGAGGACACTTCGAACCCTCGCCAGCAACTCGCGCGGATCGAACGGCTTGGTGACGTAATCGTCCGCCCCGACCTCGAGCCCAACGACCTTGTCCACCGAGTCGCTGTTGGCGGTCAGCATGATGATCCCGATCGGCCCGGCCGCGCGTAGTTCGCGGGCGATGCTGACCCCATCCTGGCCAGGCATGTTCACGTCGAGGATGGCGAGATCGACCGGTCGCTGCGCCATCAGCTCGCGAAGAGCATCGCCCCCGTCCACCGCGCTGACTGCGTAGCCGTGTCGTGAGAGGTAGGTCTGCACCAGCTCCCGGATGCCCGGCTCATCGTCCACGACCACCAGATGCGCATTCTGCGACACCTCAACCCCCCGCCCGCCAGTCACTGACACAATTGAAACAATACCACTCCTCTCACAACATCCAACAGGGACCAGGCTCCGCCAGAAGGCTTCTAGAACGGACGGCACGGAGCTCGTGATGACGCCTCTTCAGATTGACCTGGTGCAAGACAGCTTCGCGCTCATCGTCCCGCGGCGAACAGAGGCTGCGGCGATCTTCTACGAACGCCTTTTTGTATTGGCGCCGGAGACCCGTGCGCTGTTCAAGAACGATCTCGCTGAGCAGGGCCGCAAGCTGATGCAGGTGCTTGTTACGATCGTCCGCAACTTCGACGATCTCGGACCGCTGCTCGACTCGGTGGACTATCTGGCGCAGCGCCACGTCGGTTACGGCGTCCGGGACGAGCATTACGCGATTGTCGGAGAGGCGCTCATTGAAACGCTCCGCGAATGCCTCGGCGTCAGCTTCGACGAACGTACGGAACGGGCCTGGGGCTATGCCTACACGATCCTCAGCGGTCGCATGATCCGGGCCGCGCGAGAGTGGCGCGATTTAGCCGCCTGAGTCGCCGGCCAGCTCGGCCAGCAGGTCGCGGATGCTCTGGCGGCTGAACGGCTTCTCGATGAAGGGCCGCCCCGCGTCGCCGAGGAAACGGACCGCGGCCGGCCCCAGCGTGTCGCCGGTGACGTAACCAAGGCGGCTGGCCATCCGGGGTCGATTGGCGGCAAGCCACTTCAACAGCGTCGGTCCGTCGACATCCGGCATCCTGAGGTCAGACAGAATGATGTCGAACTCCTGAGCGGTTGCCAGCTCGATCGCCTCGCGGCCGCTGTTCACTACCGTGCAGCCGTATCCCTCGCGCTCGAGGAAACGGGCGAGCGAGTCCGCAAGCTCGGGCTCGTCGTCGACGACCATGGCTTTGCCCACCCGAGCAGGTGTCTTCGTGACCGGTGGGGGCGCCGTTGCTTCTGGCGCGGCGTTGACCGGCAATTCAATCAGGAATGTCGCACCCTCCTCGCTGTTTTCGAGCAGCAGGTTGCCCCCATGCGCCTCGATTACCCCGTGGCTGAAGGACAGGCCGATGCCCGTTCCCGCGCCCTGCGGCTTCGTCGTGAAGAATGGCTCGAAGATGCGGCGCGCGATGTCGGGCGGAATACCGGGGCCATTGTCCGCGACCTTGATGCAGACGCGTTCCTTTTCCGGGTTGTAGTGGGTCGAAACCCGGATCTCGCGCACCTTGTCGACTTCCTGCAGCGCCTGCTGGGCGTTGATCAGCAGGTTCACGAGCACCTGGTGGAGCTGATCATTGTCCGCCGCGACCGGCGGCAGCCCGGCCTCGAACTCGGTGCTGACCCTGATGCCGTTGCTGCGCATGCCGTAATGGGTGAGCTCGACCGCAGCACGGGCAACCGATTCCACGTCCAGGCGAACGCGTTCGGGCGGCCGCTGTCGGGCCATGGCGAGGAACGTCTGCACGATCCGGGAGCAGCGGTCCGCCGATTTGCGGATGCGCCGCGCGCTGGCGGCGAATGGCGTGTCCTCCGCATCTTCCTCCAGCAGGATCGCCTCGCCGACGACAACTGCCAGAGGGTTGTTGAGCTCATGGCTGACCCCGGCGAGCAGCGAGCCCAATGCGGTCAGCTTCTCCGACTGCACCAGCGCCTCGCGCGATCGAATCAGCGCCTCCTCGGCCACCTTCTGGGCCGTGATATCGACATAGACGCCGCCTATCTGCGTGAGCGCGCCGGTTTCGTCCGGTACCGGGAAACGCGTATTGAGGCCGTAGACCCGCCCCACGGCTAGGTCGAAGACCTGCTCATCGGTGCGCGGTATGCCCGCTGCGAGAACGTCGCGTTCGAGGGCGGAGCCGGCAATCGCGACTTCGGGTGGAGCGACCTCCTCCGCTGTCTTCCCGATGATCTGGTCGATGGACAAACCGAGGTTGGTAGCAGCCTGTTGGTTCACCAGCAGGTAGCGGCCTTCGGCATCCTTCAGGAACATAGTCAGCGGCGCGTGCTGCATGAAGGCTGCCAGCCGTGCCTCGCTGGCGCGCAGGCGGCGCTCGGCGGCGATCCGGTCGGTCGTGTCCAGGATGACTCCGCCGATATAACGGTGCGCGCCATCCTCGTCCTTGACCGGGAAGCGGATGCTCAGTCCCGATCGGAGCCCGATGCTAGTCTTGAACTCGCTTTCCCTGATCTGGGGCTCGCCTGTCTCCCGGATCAGCCGATCGGTCCTGGCCAGCTCTTCCGCTGCCGCCGGATCGATCAGGTCCATCGGGCGAAGGCCGATGAGGGCCTCCGGCGTGGTCTCGAACCGATCCGCGAGGAATCGGTTCACGAGGACGAAGCGCCCGTCCTCGTCCTTCAGGTACATCGCCGCAGGGGCGTGATCGAGGAACCCGGTCAGCTTCGCTTCGCTGTCCCGGAGCTTCCTCTCTGCTTCGACGCGATCGGTGACGTCGATCAGCACCACGCCGATGTGCGTGATCTCCCCGTGGAGATCGCGGATCGGAAAGCGCGTCGAAACGACGTGGGTGACCCGGTCGCGGATGTGGAACGTCTGCTCGGTGACCAGCGGCTGGCCCGTCTCGAGGACCTGCCGATCGAGTTCGGTCACCTCGTCTGCCTCGTCAGCCCTGACAACGTTCCTGGCATCCCCGCCGATGAGCACGGAGGCCGGCTGCCCCATCATCGTGCCGGTATAGTCGTTGACCCGCTCGTAGCGGCCGTCGGTGGACTTCAAGTACATGGCCGCTGGGGCGTGCTTGAAGAATGCTTCAAGCCGAGCCTCGCTTTCACGCAGCGAATCTTCGGTTTCCCTCTGCTCGGTCAGGTCGCGGACCGAGGCCGTGAAAATCCTCTTGCCTGATGGCGTACGCGCTTCAGTGAGGGCAAGTTCCGCCGGGAAGATCGACCCGTCCGACCGCATGGCTTGGACGTTCACGCGCTTGCCCACGACGCGCGGCTCACCTCCGCCGACATAGCGCGCGAGGCCGCTGTCGTGGGCATGTCGGTGGTGCGGCGGAACGATCAACTCGGCAATCGGGCTGCCGAGTGCCTCCTCGCGCGAGTAGCCGAAGGCGGCTTCGGCGGCGGGGTTGAACTCGAGCACGATGCCCTGCTCGTCAATCACCACGATGCAGTCGAGCGAAGCGGCAAAGACGGATGCCAGCATCGCTTCAGTATCTTCAGCCATTTATTGCAGCCCCTGAGCTAACAAGCTCCTAGCATGAGGCGCCACCGGCTGAAACGGACCTCTCGCGATTTCTGGCTGGAGCGGCGGCGTGACGGGGCGGTCACTTCAGGCGGCTGCTGGACCGCGGCGCATGGCTCCGAGCCAGGTTCACCAGCTCCGGACAATGAAAAGCGACGTTGCCACGAAGCTCGCGAACACGATCGCGAACGGGTGAGCTGCCAGCTTGTCCACCAAGTTGAAAAACGACATTTCAGCGTTCCTGTTCGATAGGCCGTCGTTCGCCGGCGCAAGCCGGCGCGACTGCAGGCGCTCAGGCAAAGGTCTGGTCGGCCGGAAGCATCTCGTACCCAGCCACCAAGATAGCGAAGGTGAGAAGCGCGATGCCGACCATCATGGCGTACAGCTTGGCGGTCATCCCGTGGGACTGGCCCGCCCGTGCTGGCCTGGTGTGCTCGAGATTATGCATCTTTGCTGTCCCGCGCCGCGTGGGCGATGGTGGTCCCGCCAGTCACGATGGAGTGCGATGTCGCGACGGACAGGTCCGAGCTTGACGCGAATAGCGGCGCGGCGGCGCCGATCGCGGTGGCCGAGCAGCAGAGCGAAGCGAACACGATCGCGGTCCTGCGCAGGGCTGCGGGCGAATTGTTGTGGCTGTTCATGGTAATGCTCCCCTTGGTCGTAGGCTGTTCGTTTGATGGCAGCCATTTGGGGGAGCGACGTTGCAGCGATATGCTGCCGAACGCGCTGCTTTGTTTCAATTGTAGCAGGAAGCGACCTACTTGCCGCTTCCTTGCCACGAACTTGCCTGCGGTCGCCTAGTCAACGGTACACAGCGGCACGTAGCGCTCGGACTTACCGCTCACGGGATCGACCGACACCAACAGCACCCATTCATTGTCAAACAACCTTTGCAGCACAGGGTTGCGGTCGATCACCGTCTCGATTCGGTCGATCGGGGCATGGACGATGGTCAGCAGGCGTTGCGGCACATGGAACGGCAAGCCGGCGTCGTGGAACAGCGATTGCCGCGGCAGCCCGACCCGCAGGTCCCCGCCGTTGCCTTGCACCACACCGATTCCCCCGAGCACGTTGTGCACGATCTTGTCGCCAGCGCCGAAGCGGTCGTTGTCGACCGTAGCGAACAGATACTGGCAGTTGATCCATTGCGCGACGACCATCGGCGCGGTCAGGATCGTGGTCAGTGAGGTGCCGTCCGGATCAGTGCGCCAGTCATAGCTGTGGAGGAATGCGCGGCCATCCAGGTCGAGGTTCTTGGTCAGGCTTCTCGGGCCGACAACGAACGCCGCGTTGCCGGCGAGGCCCCATTCCGGCCGCACTTCGCCCCAATGCGCCGCACCGACGGCAAGGTCCCCGGGGGCGCATCCAAGCTTCTTGCTTCGGATATCACGGCACTTGGCACCGGCTGCTTCGAGCGAGCGCAACAACTTGGCGACGTCCTGCTGGTGAGTGGCCGGCAAGCGCTCACGGTCGAGCAGCAGCACGTCGTCGCACGTCGTGTCATGCTCCGCCGCGACAAACAGGGTGTCCACGGCGATCCTGAAACCCTCGGCAGCCAAGCCCTCACGAACCGCCGGCCTGTTCAGGATGGTCGCGAGCAGACGGGCATTCTGACCGCCGGGATGACCGCCGCAAGCACCACAATGCAGTGCTGAGAGGTAGGGGTTGTTCACCGCACGTCCGGCATGGCCCACCAGCACGAACAGACGGGAAGTGACTTCTTTCAGGCCGGTAAGAGTGAACAGCCCCTTCGCATATTCGACCTGTGCCACGACTGGCACGTCCAGGTCGATTTCAGTGGGCTCATCACCCTGGCGGTGTCTTGCTGGCGCGAAGGTGCGAAGCAACATGGAGAGCGCAGCGGGAATCCCGCTGGCCTCGGCGGTCGTGAAGGTTGTCGCAAGACCATCCTTCAACGTGCCGAGCAGACCGCTCCAACCCTTTCGGATGGGCCGCTTGGCCGACGCCGGGATGACTTCTCGAAGCTCGTGGGCCGGCTGCAGCAGGACCGGCAGTTGCTTGCGCAGAGGACCGCCATCGTCGGGCTGCACGGCAATGGGCAAGCCGAAGAAGCCGGCATAACCGATCGTCTCGTAATCGCCCGCTGCCTCGATCGCCCGGCGTATCGGTTCCGAGCGCACATCGATGCAGAAAGCCAGCAGCGCCTCCGCTGGCTCAGACCTGCTCGTGGCTGCGGCTTGCACGTGCAGCTGCTTGACCAGCCGGTCGCGATAGTGCCGTTCCGCCGCCCGCATGAAGATCAGGCCGAGTTGCGTTTCATCAAGCGACGCGATGTCGTTCAGGGACCGCCGTGCCTGGATGGTCAACGGTTGCTTCTCGGGAGCGAAGCCGAAGGCGCGGAGGTCTGGTGCTATGCCTCTTGCTGCGGCTCGGTTGGGCAGCTCCGCAAGCCGCGGGTCGGTTCGCACGACCGTTGTCCAAAGGGCGAGAAGGTCGGCCATGCCAGCCGGCGCGTTGCGGACTAAATCCACGGGCGCATGCTCGTTGCGCCACCGGATGTGGCCGGCCCAACCGGGCAGCCTGGCCACGAGGCGCTTCATCAGCTCGCTCTGCTTGGCGCTGGAAAGGGCAAGTGATGCGAGGTTCTGCTGCGTCGCCTCGAGCGGATCGAAACTAAGCGACGTCGGCCTGAACGGCGGTTGCTGGGCCTTGCTGGCGAGCTCGGTGAAGTCGGGGTCCCTGGCCAACAGCGGAAGAATGGCGCCGAACAAGCCGGCGCCACGATTGGGCATCAGGTTCGCAGCCTTTTCGGCAAAGAAGGCACCGCACCATTTCGCCACCAGGGCATCAGCCGCTGCATACCGCTTGTCGCTGGTGAGTTCGGACGAGGAAGACTGGCGCAGCCTGGCCATCAGGAGATCGAGGCGCGAAACGTCCGGACCGATCGGCTGTAGAGCCCTCTCGAAGCCTCCGAGGAATTCAACCGCCGCTTCCTTCAGCGCCGCTTCACTGAAGGCGCCACCCGCCATCAGGGTGCGCCAAGAGGCGGGCGGCAGAGTTGTGCGAGCATCCAAAACATCGGCTGCCTCGACAACTGCCTCGGTGAAGGGCCGACCCTCGAACCCGGCGAGCGGGTTGACGGCGATCGCGCTCTCGAGTGGCCAGAGCGGCGGCACGATCGCGCCGGCTTCCGCCACAAGTCGCGCAGTTTCATCCAGTGTCGGGCGGGTTGTGAAAGCGGAGGCGGGTGCGGGCTTGTTCACCGTGATTCTCCTGATCAGCGGGCGTGTAAGGCGCCGGAGTTGACGAGACGGACGTAGGCCGTTGGGGGCAGGCCGCGGGTGGCCATCAGGCGCTGCCCAACCCAGCCAGCAAGAAGCACTGCCAGCACGCCGAACTGCATGGCACTGCCGAATGCGGCATGCTCGGTCGGCAGCAGGCGACCCATGGCGTGCGCGCCGGCCAGTCCGAGCGACAGCAGCGCTGCGGCGGACACCAGGTAGGGCCAAGTCCGCCAGCTGCGCACGAGGCTGAGCGTCGAGAGCGCGGTGGCTAGTGCGAGCAGTTGCGGTATCAGTGCGGGGTTGCTCGTGCCCTGAGCAGCCATCGCGACCGCAACTGCGAGGGTCGTGAGCGCGATGACCGCGGCCTGGGTGGGACGGCGGACAGCCGCTTGTCGCGGGTCGGTCATGCCGATGGTGGCGCCTGAACCCAGGAACAGGCTCGCCTTGAACAAGCCGTGGGCAACGAGGTGCCAGAGGGCCGCGCCGTAAGCACCAAGGCCGCAGGTCATGAGCATGAATCCCATCTGCGACACGGTTGAACCCGCCAACGCTCCCTTGACGTCCGGTCGGACCAGCATGACGGCGCCGCCGTAGAGGGCTGACACGGTTCCAAGCACAATAAGTCCGAACTGGACCGCGGGCACGAGGTCGAGCAGCCCGGCGAAGCGGATGAGCAGAAATCCGCCGCCATTGACGAAACCCCCGTGCATCAAGGCCGACACGGGTGTGGGCGCCGACATGGACCCCAGCAGCCAGCGGTGGAAAGGTAGCAGCGCGCAGCGCACAGCAACGGCGACGACGAGCAAGGCGCCTACGACATAGGTCAGCAAGGCCGGCATGTCGGCGGCTGCCGCGACGACCGACGCTATCCGCAGATGCCCCGTCCCAAGCGCCAGGATCGCACCGGCGACAAGCAGAGCCGCGTCACCGACGATGAACGAACGTCGGCAGCGCTGGGCAGCAAGCTGTGCCTCCTTACAATTGGACAGGTGCCCCACCAGACGGACCAGCAGCTGGCCGCTGGCAATCCAGGCGACCCCAAGCGTGATGAGGTCGGTGGGGAAGGCCAGCAAGACGGTCAGCAGGCCGAACCCGGCAACCTCAAGCGCGAACAAGCCTCTCCTTGGGTCCGCGCGCATGTAACGTTCGGAGAAGGCGAGCACGACCGTGGTGATGAAAAGGGTGAGCGTGGCGAGGACCAGGCCGACCGGATCAAAGCCGCCGAAGCCGAGCGCCGCGCCACACAAGAGAACGGCCCCGACTCCTAACGTCAGCATTGCACCCCGCGTCATGGAAGGGGGCAGGTCGTGCATGGCAACGGTCGTCATCGCGGCTCCTTCGAACACCACGGCAACTCTGCTGCTGCAGCTCCCATTGAGCAAACGAGTTGTTGAAATGGCAACCATTGATGGCGTAAATGGATTGATGAACCGCAACCTGGACTTGGACCTGCTGCGCTGCTTCTCGGTGATTGCAGCCGAGGGTAGTTTTACCAAGGCCGGCGAGCGGCTGGGCCGAACGCAGTCGACCATCAGCCTCCAGGTGAAGCGCCTGGAGGAGCAGCTTGGCCTGAGCCTGTTCGACCGCACGTCGAGGTCATTGGCCCTTACTCCGGACGGAGACCGCTTGCTGGGTCCGGCTCGCGAACTGCTCCGCCTACACGACGTGACGCTGGCGAAAATCACCGAGCCAGATTTCTCCGGCGTCGTTCGCCTCGGTGTGCCCGAGGACTTCGCGACAGCGCACTTGCCGCAGGTCCTCGCTGCTTTTGCCGAGGCTCACCCGTTGGTTGACCTGGAGGTCACCTGCGACCTGACGCTCAACCTGCTGGAGCGATTTCGCGCGGGTGACTTCGACCTTGTGCTGGTCAAGCGGGAGCCCAAAGGTAGCGGCGGCGGCGCGCGGGTGTGGCGTGAAGCGCTGCTATGGGTTGCCCGACCGTCATTTCCGATCCGGGAGATCGATCCGCTGCCGCTGGTGGTCTCGCCTACTCCCTGCGTCTACCGCAAGCGCGCGTGCGATGCGCTGAACGCCATTGGGCGCCGCTGGCGCGTAGCCTACACTTCAACAAGCTTGGCGGGTGCTCAATCAGCAGTCAGAGCTGGTTTAGGAATAACCGTTCTTCCGCAGAACATGATCCCGGCAGGGCTCGAGCCAGTGTCGCCCGCGGCAATGCTTCCTGCGCTGCACGACACGGAGGTCGCATTGCTCGTGGCGCATGCACCGGCAGAACCGGCGCGGCGCTTAGCTCAGCATATTCGAGACGCGCTCAGCCACTGAAGCGCCTCTTCTGGAAACCGGATGGAAGGTGCCCGGATTAAGACGGTACACTGCGGCGGATCTGAGTAAGTGGCGCGCCCGGCAGGATTCGAACCTGCGACCACAAGCTTAGAAGGCTCGTGCTCTATCCAACTGAGCTACGGGCGCCCGCGGACCGATCTAATCGCTTGCCAAGCCAAGCGAAAGTCATTCATCTTCCGTTCAACGCCGGAGCTGCCATCTGGCGTTTCAGGGGAGAGTGACCGTGCGTTGGACATTGCTGCGGCTAGCGCTGGCATCGGGTCTTGTTGTCGTGCCGAACGTTGCTTCCGCCACGACCATCGTCGTTATGACGGATCCGATGAGCCTGGAAAGGCGCACCGTGGTGCTGGACACGCCTGGTCCCGACCGGCTGTTCGTATGCGCTGCGCCGCCAGCCGTCAGTGGCTGCCGCGAACTGCCGATTAAGCGCTAGGCGCCGACTCGCTCGAACAATCCTTCGAACAAGCGCCGGCCATCGGTGTTGCCGTGGGCCGGCTCCAGCGCACGTTCGGGGTGGGGCATCATGCCGAGCACGTTGCCGTTCGCATTGACGATGCCGGCGATGTTGCGGGCTGAGCCGTTGCAACCTTCGGCGTAGCGGAAGGCGACTCGGCCATCGCCTTCCAGACGGTCGAGCGTGTCGGCGTCGGCTTGGTAATTGCCGTCATGGTGGGCGATCGGCACCGTGATCCGCTCACCCGCTTCGTAGCGACTGGTGAACAGCGACTGGCTGTTCTCCACTACCAGTCCGACGGGACGGCAGATGTAGGCGAGTTCCGCATTGCGCATCAGCGCGCCCGGCAACAGGCCGGCCTCCGTCAGGATTTGAAAGCCGTTGCAAATGCCGATCACAGGGACGCCGCGCGCCGCCGCATCGGCAACCGCCCGCATCACCGGCGAGCGCGCGGCCATGGCGCCCGACCGAAGATAGTCGCCATAGGAGAAACCGCCGGGTACCCCGATCACGTCCAGTCCGTCCGGCAATTCCGTTTCCGCGTGCCAGACCAGCGCCGGCTTCGTGCCGCCAACCTGTTCAAAGGCGACGGCCAGGTCACGGTCGCAGTTGGAGCCGGGAAAGACAACCACCGCGCTCCTCATGATCTCAGCCCACCTGCTCGATGCGAAAATTCTCAATCACAGTGTTGGCCAGCAGCTTGCGGCACATGTCCTCGATCACCGCCTGCGGGGTTCCCTCGGCGAGGTCCAACTCGATGAGCTTGCCCGCGCGCACGTCGTTCACGCCAGCAAAGCCGAGGCCTTCCAAGGCATGGTGAATCGCTTTGCCCTGGGGATCGAGGACGCCGGACTTCAGGGTGACGAACACACGCGCTTTCACTTCGAGTCCTCGCCGCGGCTGTTGGGTTCGGCCGGGCTATGGCGCGGCCCCGGGACGGTGGCAAGTTTTACCAGCTGTTCACCAATGCCGGCGCAGGAGGAGCGCAAAAGCGGAGGGTGGACGTGAGCTTCATCGCCTTGGCGTTCTTCGCCACGATCGTGTTCCTGGGCAAGAACTACGGCGCATGGGAGGGCGCCAGCGGCAACGTGCAGATGACGCTGGTGATCTGTTTCCTGCTCGGTGCCGTGTGCGGCTACAAGGCGCGCGGCTGAGCTCCCGTCCGCGGTAACCATTGACGGACCGCTTGCCCGCAGGGCAGCATCCCGCCCGATGAGCGAGGCGGAGTTCAATCCCGAGCTGAAGCCGGGCGATCCGGGCTATGTTTTTCCAAAGGAGGTGCACAACCTTCTGGTCGCGGCCGATGTCGGGCACATGGCCCTAAGTGAGATGGCGGACAATAAGTCATCCATGCTGATGGGCGCGAGCTTTGTCGTGTTCAGCCTGTCGATTGGCACCATCTCCGAAGGTAAGGCGAGCCTGCCCTTGCTGCTGCTTACCCTGTTCTCCTTCATGGCGACGCTGCTGGGCATCCTGACCGTGAGGCCGGGCCGCGCGCGCAAGTGGAAGGTGACGCCCGAGACGGCCAACCTGCTATATTTCGGCTCCTTCACCAACATCAGCCGCGCCGATTACGTCGAGCAGATGATCAAGGTGCTGTCGTCAGAGGAGGCAACCTATCGCCATCTCGCCGGCAGCATCTACGACCATGGCTGCGTGTTGAAGCGCGAAAAATACCGCTGGCTGTACTGGAGCTACACCTTCTTCCTCACCGGCCTAGTCGTCACCGGGCTGGCGGTGGTGTGGGAGCTCGCGCTCCGGCGCTAGAGCCAGCCTTGCCGTTCATACCAGCGGGCAGTGCTGGCGAGGCCTTCCGCGGCGGTGATGGTCGGCCGCCACAGCTCCGGCGGCGGAGCCTTGGCGGGATCGGACGTCCAGTCCGGATGGCAGAAGTAGGCGGCGCGATCGGCGGTCAGCTTGGCACGGTCGCGCCGCAACAGCCGGTCGATGCGTGCGCCGGTCCGGAGCAGTGGCGCCGGCACCGAGACGCAGATCGGCCGCCGCTCCACGGCCGCCCCGATCGCCTGCGCGAACTGCTTATGGGTAAAGCCGCCAGGCCGCCCGTCGTCAGGCTCGTAGAGCACGCGCCTGGGTGCATCGGGAGCGGCCAGCGCCAGCAGCAGCCGGGCGAGGTCGTCGGCGTGGATGATCGACAGTCGCCCGGCGGGAGGCAGCGGCACGACGCCGGTCGCCGCAGCCTTGAACAGGTCGAGCATCTCACCGTCGCCCGGTCCGTAAACGGCGGGCGGGCGGACAATCGCCCAGTCGAGCCCACTGTCCATCACCAGCCGCTCCGCCTTGGCCTTAGACGCGCCGTAAAGCGACAACTGCGGCTCGCGGGCGGCGAGGCTGGAGACGTGGACGAAGCGATGCACTCCGCCCGCCGTCGCATTCGCCAGCAGGTGCAGGGTGCCTGTGACGTTGCCCGCCTCGAAGGTCTCCCGGTCGAACGCCTTCACCACGCCCGCGACATGGATGATGGCGTCGACGCCCTCGACAAGGCGGCGCAGCGGCTCGCGCTGGTCCAGCGTGCCGTGGATCCAGTCGATCCCGCGCTCGTCCTGTTGCGGGCGGCGGGTGAGGGCACGAAGCTGATGTCCCTCCGCCACCGCCAGCCTGGCAAGCCGGCCGCCAACAAAGCCGGTGGCGCCGGTGACCGCCAGCCTCATAGCGGCGACCAGGCCTCGTCGGGTGCCTGTTCCGCCTCCGCGGCAGCGGCGGAGCGGTCGCCAAGTGCCTCGACAATCGCGTCGAGCAGCGCGTCGACGCCGTCGCCGGTCGCGGCCGAAATCGGGAACACCGTCTTCGCGCCGGCTTCGTCCATCGCCTCGCGCGCCTCGGCAAGCTGTTCGGGCCTGGCCAGGTCGGTACGGCTCAGGGCCACGACCTCGGCCTTGTCCTCCAGCCCGGCGCCGTAGGCCTCCAGCTCCCCGCGCACGACCTGATAGGCCTCGCCGGGGTCCTCGCCGGCGGTGTCGACCAGATGCAGCAGCACGCGGGTGCGCTCGACGTGGCCGAGGAAGCGATCGCCAATACCGGCACCTTCGGCCGCGCCTTCGATCAGGCCGGGGATGTCGGCGAGCACGAACTCGCGACCCTTGTGGCGCACGACCCCGAGCTGCGGGCGTAGCGTGGTGAAGGGATAATCGCCAACCTTGGCGGCGGCGTTGGTGGTGCGGTTAAGGAAGGTCGACTTGCCGGCATTGGGCAGGCCGACCAGGCCGACGTCGGCGAGCAGCTTGAGGCGAAGCCACAACCACAGCTCCTCGCCCGGGATTCCGGGCTGATGCTGGCGCGGCGCGCGGTTGGTGCTTGTCTTGTAGCTGGCGTTGCCGCGGCCGCCCATGCCGCCTTCCAGCAAGGTGATGCGCTGCCCGACCTCCGTCAGGTCGGCGACCACCGTGCGGTCCTCGTCGTCGGCCAGCACCTGGGTTCCGACCGGGACCTTAATCACCAGGTCCTCGCCGCCCGCACCGGTGCGGTTGGAACCAGCGCCGCCTTTCCCGCGCGGCGCCCGGAAATGCTGGGTGTAGCGGAAGTCGATCAGGGTGTTGAGGCCGGCTACCGCTTCGAACACGATATCGCCGCCCTTACCACCGTCGCCGCCATCGGGGCCGCCGAACTCGACGAACTTCTCCCGGCGGAAGCTGACGGCGCCGGGGCCGCCGGCGCCAGAACGCACGTATATCTTGGCTTGGTCGAGGAAATGCATGGCACCCGCTCTACTCGTGAGCGGCGGTCAAGGCCACCTCAGGCGAGCAGGCGGTAGAGAGCGACGCCACTGGTAAGCGTGAGGAGCGCGCCGACGAACGTCAGCAACTTGTCGGGATGGACCCGCTTGGCGATCAATGCTCCGAACGGGGCCGCGATGATGCCGCCGACCAGAAGTCCGGAGACCGCCTTCAGCAGCAGTTCGGAATGCTCCTTGTCACCCGTCAGGGTGAGAGTCGCGAAGAACGTCGCGGAGATCGTGATGGTCAGGAAGAACTCGGCGGTGTTGACGGTTCCGATCGTCTTGCGCGGGTTGCTGCCCTGGACGAGCAGGTTGCTGGTGACGATGGCGCCCCACCCACCACCGCCGGCCGCGTCAAGGAAGCCCCCGACGATGCCGAGCGGTTCGACAACCTTCGGCTTGCGCTCGTTGTGGCGGTGCATGACGCCGCGATAGAATAGGTAAAGACCGAGCGCCGTGAGGTAGGTGAGCACGAAAGGCCGCGCGACATCGGCCTTGATCTGGGTCAGGACATAGGCGCCCAGCACGCCGCCGATCACGCCCGGAAACACGATCCGGATGAACAATACCCAGTCCACATTTCGATGGGCGACATGGCTGATGGCGCTGACGCCCGTGGTGAAGCTTTCCACCGTATGCACGCCGGCCGACGCCGCCGCCGGCGGAACGCCCATGGCGATCAGCAGGGTGCTCGAGATCTGCCCGAACGCCATGCCGAGGGCGCCGTCGACGATCTGCGCCGCGAAGCCGATGAGAATGAAGGGAATGAGGACCGACGGGTCAGTCAGGAACGCCGGAATGGCGAGGCCTTTCGAAGTTGCGCCAGGTGCTGTGGCTTCACGCAAGCGGTCCGGCAAGCTGTTTGCTGGCGATTAACCGCGCCGGTTGCGCGGCCGGGCGAAAGGAAGAGGGCGCGAAATGCCTTTCGCGCCCTCCCTTGTTTCGCGATCCCGTCGTCAGCCGCGTTCAGGTGCGGGCGGCGGCGGCGGCGGCGGCGGCGGCGGCGCCGGGCACTGGTCCGTCGCCAGGATCACCGAGCCGTCCGGGCAGGTCTGCGTCGCCGGTGGCGGCGGAGGCGGCGGCGGCGGCGGAGGAGGCGGCGGGGGCGGCGGAGCCGCGACAGGCGACAGGTTGAAGATCAGGCTCGCCATGATGCTGTGTGAGCGGAAGCGGCCCGACCCATCGATGAAGCGGTTGCAGGTGCCCGCCGCGCCGGCGGCCGTGGTGCAGGCAAACGTCCGTGACGCGGTGGAGTTGATGTCGTCGAAGTCGAGGCTGCGAGTGCGGAAGTAGCGATACTTGATGCCAAAATCGACCAAGTCGCTGATCGGCACACGAGCGCCGGCGATCAACTGCCACGCCAGACCGCCGTCGCTGCCGCCGTACGTGCGGCCGCTCGCGTCACGGACGTCTTCCAGGCCTACCTTGGCATAGCCGGCGCCGCCCCCGGCGTAGAAGGCGATGCCACTGGCTCCGCCGAGATCGAACAGCACGTTGCCCATGATGGACGACACAGACACTTTGCCCTTGGCATCGAGCGATGTCGCCGGCGAGCCGATCGCCAGCGCAGTGGTGGTACCGCCAGTGATCGGCAGGCCGTCGATCGAGCCAACGCCCGCGCGCTTGTAGCCGCCCTCGACCTCGGCCCGGATGAGGCCAAAGTCATAGCCGAAGTTGACGTCGAGGTCGGCGCCCTTGTTGAGGTCTAACCGGTAGAGGTCGTTGACATCGGTCGCCGCGAACGTGCGCGATCCGGTCTGGGCAACGGTGCCGTCGAGTTTCATGTCGCGTGCGAACAGCAGGCCGCCCTCGACGCCGATGTAGACGCTGCCGTCGCGGGCCGTGGCGGGCGTTGCCGCCAGCACGGTCGACGCCGCCAATGCGATCAGGATGGAATGGCGCATCCTTGTCTCCTCCCTCTGTTAACCCCCCGGCAGGGTGCCGCCGAGTTGGACGCAGCGTAGCGCGACTCGGGCGCTTGTCACTGTTGCGAAGCCTTCTGCGCCCCCGGGTGCTGGCATTCCGCGCACGCGGTCATTAGATTGTGGCGGAAAGGTCACGCCCACGCGCTGGGAGGCGCAGCTTACTTGGCTCTCGCATTGCTCGATTACCTGGACTCGGTGAAGGAGCGTGATCCCGCGGCGCGGAGCCGCTGGGACGTGCTGCTCTATCCGGGCGTATGGGCGCTGGGGCTGCACCGGGTGGCGCACTGGCTGTGGGTGGGAAAGCTATATTTCCTGGCACGGCTGGTGAACCATTTCTCCCGATTCATGACTGCGATCGACATCCACCCCGGCGCGACCATCGGCCGCAACTTCTTCATCGATCATGGCTTCACGGTGATCGGCGAAACCGCGAACATCGGCGACAACGTCACCATCTACCAGAACGTGACGTTGGGCGGGACCAATCCGTCGACCGGCGTGGGCGGCAAGCGCCACCCGACCTTGCGCGACAATGTGGTGATCGGCTCGGGCGCGCAGGTGCTTGGGCCAATCGAAGTCGGGGAGGGCGGCAAGATCGGCGCCAATGCGGTGGTAACGAAGGACGTGCTGCCCAATACCACCGTCGTCGGTATTCCGGCGCGCCCGGTACCGGTGGATCTCGTCCACTACAGTCCAGGCTTCGTTCCCTACGGCACGCCGTGCGGCGAGGACCTCGATCCCGTGCGGGCGCGACTGGCGGAGATGGAGGAGGAGCTTGCCGCCCTCCGCCGCGAGCTGCAGGCCCTCAAGGCTCGGGAGGCTGACCTGCCGGAGGTGAAAGCTTCGTGAGTGTAATCACGCCCTTTCCGGGTGCGTATCCCCGGAAGGCAATCGCTACCTTCGATCGGTCGGAGCTGCAGCGGATCCTGGACCTATACGGGCGGATGGTCGCAGCCGGGCACTGGCGCGACTACGCCATGCAATTCTCTCCGGAAGTGGCGAGCTTTTCCGCCTTCCGCCGTACGGCCGAGCGACCAGAGATCCGCATCGAGAAACGCCCCTCGCTTCAGCAGAAGCAAGGGGCGTGGGCGTTGATGGGCGAGCATGGCCAAGTGCTCAAGCGGGGGCACGAGCTGCAACCCGTGCTGGCCCCGATCGAGCGGCGATTGATCAAGCTGGTCGAGGACTGAGCGCGAAGTCGCCGAGCACCGGCAGGCGCCTTTGCAATCCGCCGGGCAGGCGGGTGACAATGGCAGCCCGGGCCTGATGCCAGAAGGCGGACAGCAGCAATAGTGCCGAGCCAATCACCAAAGCAGTGAGGGCGACGTTGAGCTGCACCGCGCCGACCGTTTCGAACAGCCGGTTGAGAGCGAATAGCACGTAGGCGAGGGCCGAAACCAGCAGGGCACGACGATCGATCGCGAGGGCCGTTACGGCCAACGCCACGTACAGCACGATGACGACCAGGCCTTCGCCGACGCTGGCGTCGCCATCGTTGAGGCCAAGCAAGGTGAACACCGGGTGCACGATCATCGGCGCTGCAAGCAGGTGCAACCAGAACGCGACGTCCGAGCGGCGGGTGACACGCTGCGGATCACTGGCGTCCCAGCGCATGGCGAACAGGAACACGCCAACACCCATAGCGAGGACGAGGGCGAGCAGCACGTCGCGGGTCTGCGGGCCTTCACCCATACCGGCCAGGACGAGGCCGGCGACTATGCCAGCCGCCGAGGCGGCGCCGGCGGCGACCGTGATGGGTACCCTGAACCGACGCCAGTGAAGGTAGGCGGCGGCAGCGCCAACCGCAGCTGAGATAGCCGCGACAATGCCACCGACGACATGGCCGCGCCCGTCGTCGAATTGTGCGCCGCCGAGCACAATGGCCTGGAGGAACCCGGCAGTCCCCACGACTCCGCCGACAAAGGCCAGCAGCAGCAGGATGGAGGGGAGAGCCATGCGGCGCTTGGCCGTGAAGAACAGCGCCAGGCCCCAGGCCGTGCCAGCGACAAGGGCGGGTGCGAGCGGGGAGGGGCCGTTACCCTCGACCGTCAGATTTGCGGCTTGGCCGATGCTCTGGCCGATCCAGCCGACCGCGAACAGCAGGATCGCCGCGGCGATCGAGACGAAGATGTCGTTGAAGCCCGTGATCAGCCGGAACTGCTCTTCGTCGACGGCCGGCAAAGTGCGTTGGCGGTCGATGTGGGCGCGGAGGGCGGTGGCGGAGTCGGCGCTGATGGCGCCAGCCGCGACCGCCTCATCGATGTCGGTTTGAGAATACATGAGCACCTCCCTGTCGGCGTGAAAGCCTAGGGTCGGTGTCTTACCATGTCAATACAGCTAAACAGCTGGCCGGCGCCGTCGTGAGAGCGGCGCCGGCCAGACTGGGCTACCGCTTAGCGGCAGACGTACTGGTTGCGCGTGCGGTTACGGTCGATTGAACGACCGATCAGCGCACCGGCCGCAGCGCCGATGATCGTGCCGGTGGCGCGGCTGCCATGAGTGTCGATCGCGCGGCCGACCAGCGCACCGCCGACGCCGCCGACCAGCAGGCCAGTGGTGCCGTTCGGACGGCGGCAGCGAACGCGGCCCTGGCCATCGTACCAGGTGCGACCCGAGTAGTAGCGCTGCTGCTTGGCAGCCGCGGCCGTCGGGGCGATCACGGCCGTGGCCGGAACGGTCAGCGAGGTGGCGGCAAGCGCCAGCATCATGGTCCGCATTGGAAGAACTCCTCTTATGTTGTTGCGGTCTGTGAGGTGACTAGTGCCACCTACAACCTGAACCCGCCCCGACCGCACCCGTCAGTTAAGTGTCAGTAACCATGTTAACGACGAACCGAGCCGCGGCGGCTGGTCGCGGGTGAAATGAGGCAGGCGGCGGGGTGTTCCGCCGGGCTGGACGAAGGCTGGTCGGAACCGTCCCAATCGGGGGCAATTGAGACCGCATGCCCCAGGACCAGCACCGCATCGCCATCATCGTCGGCTCCATTCGCGAAGGCTCGCTCAGTCGCAAGCTCGCCCGCGCGATCCGCGGAGCCGTGCCGCAGAGCCTCGACTGCGGCACCGTCGAGATCGCCGACCTGCCGCTGTACGATCCCGATTTGGATCACGAGCCGCCGGCGCCGTGGACCCGCTTCCGCCAGGAGATCGGCCGAGCAGATGGCGTGCTGTTCGTCACGCCCGAGTACAACCGTTCAATACCCGCCGCCCTCAAGAACGCCATCGACGTCGGCTCGCGACCATATGGCAAGAGTGCCTTCGCCAAGAAGCCCGCTGCCATCGTCACCATGTCTCCGGGCGCGCTGGGCGGGTTCGGCTGCAACCACCACTTGCGCCAATGCTGCGTGTTCCTAGACATGCCCGTTATGCAGCAGCCCGAAGCATATATCGGGCACGTGTCTGACGAGAAGTTCGCAGCCGACGGATCAATCGCCGACGCAAGCCTGGCTAAGCTGATGGGCAGCCTGGGGCAGGCGTTCGCCGGGTGGGTGGACCTGATCAAGGCAGGTCGCGCCGCCCTGGCGCCCGATCCGGCGGGTGCGGGTGCCTAGAGCCGCGGCAGGGTCACCCCGCGCTGGCCCTGGTACTTGCCGGCGCGGTCGGCGTAGCTGGTCTCGCAAGGCTCATTGCCTTGAAGGAAGAGGAACTGGCAGGCGCCTTCGTTGGCGTAGATCTTGGCCGGCAGCGGGGTGGTGTTGCTGAATTCCAGCGTGACGTGGCCTTCCCAGCCAGGCTCCAACGGAGTCACGTTCACGATGATGCCGCAGCGGGCATAGGTCGATTTGCCAAGGCAGATCACCAGCACGTCGCGGGGCACCCGAAAATATTCCACGGTGCGGGCCAGCGCGAAGCTGTTGGGCGGGATGATGCACACGTCCGTCTTGCGGTCGACGAAGCTGTTGGCGGCGAAGTCCTTGGGGTCGACCAGCGCGTTGTCCACGTTGGTGAAGATCTTGAACTCGTCTGCCACGCGGGCGTCATAGCCGTAGGACGACAGGCCGTAGCTGATGCAGCCGTCGCGGCGCTGGGCTTCGACGAATGGCTCGATCATGCGGTTGGTTTGAGCCTGCTGACGGATCCAGCGATCTGAGAGAATGGACATGGAGCTTGCTTAGCCGTGCGCCGAGCGGTTCGTCGATTCTTGCGTGGCGGATTTCCCCAGCGCAGGAAAGTTTTCCACACGCCGTCCACCGGTAAAGCTGGCCGGCGCCTTCCGCCTCCGCCCCCCACAGCATACAAGCGCGCCATGGCAGAAATCCTCCGTCACCCCGGCGCTGATGCCGCCGCGCCAGCACCGACCCTGCCGCAGAACGTTGAGGCGGAGGCGGCGCTGCTCGGCGCCATGATGCTCGACAACCGGCTGGTTGAGGACGTGCAGCTGCGGCTGCGCGCCGACCATTTCTTCGAGCCGCTGCACGGCCGTATCTACGACGCTATCCTGCGCATGACCGATCGCAACATGGTCGCGAACCCGGTGACCCTGCGGCCGCTGTTCGAGGCGGACGAGGCGATGAAGGAGGTCGGTGGGCCGGCCTACCTCGCGCAGCTGACGGGATCGGGCGCGGCGATCATCGGGGCGCGCGACTTCGCCCAGCAGATCTATGACCTCGCGCTCTTGCGAAGCCTGGTGTCGGTCGGGCGCGAGATGGTCGAGGTGGCGCTGGACACCAGCGAGGATATCGTCCCGCTGGAGCAGATCGAGCGGGCGGAGACCGAGCTCTACAAGGTCGCGGAGCAGGGCGGCGGCGAAGGCAAGGTCAAGGCGTTCGCCGAAGCGTCCACCATCGCTCTCCGCACCGTCGAGAAAGCCCTGCAGTCGGGCGGCCACCTGTCCGGCATCACCACCGGTCTGGACAGCCTCAACAGCAAGATCGGCGGCATGCACCCGTCCGACCTGATGATCCTGGCTGGCCGGCCGGGCATGGGAAAGACCTCGCTCGCCACCAACATCGCTTTCTCCGCGGCGCAGCGCTGGCTGCGTGACCAGGAGGACGGGATCGAGCCCGAGAAGTCGGCCGGCGCCGCCACTGCCTTCTTCAGCCTGGAAATGAGCGCCGACCAGCTCGCCACCCGCGTGCTGGCGGAGCAGTCGGGCATCAGTTCCGAATCGCTGCGCATGGGCAAGCTCAGCACGTCGGAGTTCCACAAGCTCGCGCGGGCCGCGGCCGAGCTGCAGACGCTGCCGCTGTACATCGACGACACGCCCGGCCTGACCATAGCCGCGCTGCGGGCGCGGGCACGGCGGCTGAAGCGGCAAAAGGGCATTGGGCTGGTGGTAGTCGACTATCTCCAGCTGCTGTCCGGTACCGGGCGCGGCGGCAACGACAATCGCGTGCAGGAGATTTCGGAGATCAGCCGGGGTCTCAAGCAGCTGGCCAAGGAACTGGACGTGCCGGTGCTGGCGCTGTCGCAGCTCAGCCGTGCGGTCGAGCAGCGTGAGGACAAGCGCCCGCAGCTGTCGGACCTGCGCGAATCGGGCTCGATCGAGCAGGACGCGGACATGGTCTGGTTCGTGTTCCGGCAGGACTATTATCTGCAGATGAAGAAGCCGGATGAGAGCCACCCCGACTTCCCCGCATGGCAGGAAGAAATGCAGCGGATGTGGGGCCTGGCGGAGGTGATCGTCGCCAAGCAGCGCCACGGCTCGACCGGGCGCGTGCGGCTGAAGTTCGACAGCCAGGTGACCAAGTTCAGCGACCTCGCCGACGACCAATATCCGGCGGACATGGGCGAATAAGAGACCCGGGGAGGGGACGGGCGGACTAGCTGCGCTCCAGTCGCGCTGGTCCGCCCAAGTTGCCGGTCAGTCCTCGAGCATGTTGGGGTCCCGGAGACCCGTCGTGATGGTTCCGCGGGACAGTTCGGATTCGCTGCTGGTCACCGGGTAGGCGCAATAGTCGGCGGCGTAGTAGGCGCTGGGCCGATGGTTGCCGGACAGCCCGACGCCGCCGAACGGAGCGTTGGACGGCGCGCCGTTGGTGGGCTTGTTCCAGTTGATGACGCCCGCGCGCACCTCCGACCAGAAGCGGTCGTAGAGCTCGGGCGAGCCGCCGACCAGGCTGGCCGCGAGGCCGAAGCGGGTGTTGTTGGCCTCGGCGAGAGCGGCGTCGAAATCGGGAACGCGGACCAGCTGCAGGACGGGGCCGAACAGCTCCTCATCCGGGCGGTCCACATCGGTGACGTCGATGATCGCGGGGGTGAGGAAGGGCCGACCCTCGTGCGGGCGGTCGAGGCGGCGGATGACCCGGCCACCCTTGATCATCAGGTTGAGGAACTGTTCCTGCAGCGTGTCGGCCGCAGCGTTGTCGATCACCGGGCCCATGAAGGGCGCTGGGCTGGCGTGGGGGTCGGCGACGATGATCCGGTCGATGAGCTTAAGGATCGCCGCGACCAGCGCGTCGTGCTTGCCGTCCTCCACGATCAGGCGGCGGGCGGCTGTGCAGCGCTGGCCGGCAGACAGGTAGGCGGATTGCACGGCGATCACCGCCGCGGCCTGCACGTCCTTGGCGTTCCAGACCACCAGCGGGTTGTTGCCGCCGAGCTCCAGGGCGAGGATCTTCTGCGGCGTGTCGGCGAACTGCCGGTGCAGCGCCTGGCCGGCGCGGGCGGAGCCGGTGAACAGCAGGCCGTCGATGCCGGGCTCGGCAGCCAGCGCGCGGCCCTGGTCCGGGCCCCCGGTCAGCAGCCGGACGGCACCGGCGGGAATGCCCGCCTCGTGGAAGCAGTCGACCAGCCGGGCGCCGACCGCCGGGGTCTTCTCCGAGGGTTTGAACACCACCGTGTTGCCGGCAATCAGCGCCGGGACGATGTGGCCGTTCGGCAGGTGCGCCGGGAAGTTGTAAGGGCCAAGCACGGCCAGCACGCCGTGCGGCTTGTGCCGGACCGCGACCTTGGAGCCGAGCGCGCCTTCCGTCTTCCGTGCGGGCGTGCGGTCGGCATAGGCGTTGATCGAGATGTCGACCTTGTTGACGACCGCCTGGACCTCCGTCGCCGCTTCCCACAACGGCTTGCCAGTCTCCCGGGCGATGAGCTCCGCGAGTTCGTCGGCGCGGGTTCGGACAACGTTTGCGAAGCGGCGCAGCGCTTCGGAGCGGTAAGCGACCGACTGAGCGGCCCATTCAGGAAAGGCGGCGCGGGCGGCGGCGACTTCGGCGGCGGCGTCCCCCACGGGACCGGACCAGAGCTCGGCGCCGGTCGCCGGCTCGGTTGAGACAAGAAGCTCAGTCATGCGCAGCGGCGTGTCGAGCATGAGGGCGAGCCGGTCAAGCGGGCGCCCCGTCGCGCATCGCATCGCCCATGCGGCGGATGGCGGCGACCTTGGCGTCGAAGGCCGTCCAGTCATCGCCTTGCGCGATGGGCGCCCAGATCGCCTCGACCTCTTCAATGTGCATCGAGCAGGGCTGCGGGTCCGACCAATAAGGGTGGGTCGGTAGGCGTTCGCGGCCGGCGAGCAGCTGGCGGAGGTCGTGGAACACCGGGTCATCGTAGCGCGGATCGGCGGGCACCCGGCCGCCGCGCCAGTCGAAGAAGAAGCGGTCGATCTCCACCGTCTTGCCGGCCAGCGCCGTAACAGTGGCACGGGCGAGGGCACGATCGCTGTCGGCGTCCAGGTGGGCGATGCCTAGGCGTTTCAGCAGACCATCGATAAGTGCGGCCTGGAAGCGATCGGCCCAGCCCTGCAGCAGCTCGGAGATCTCCGCTGCGTCGGCGACGTAGGTCAGGCAACCGGCGAGCTGGGCCAGGTTCCACTGGACGGCCTCGGGCTGGCGGCCGAAGGCATAGAGGCCGGTCTGGTCGAAGTAGGCGGCGGTGAAGGACGGGTCCCAGTCAGGCGTGAAGCGCCACGGGCCGTAGTCGAAGCTCTCGCCCGTGATGTTGATGTTGTCGGTGTTGAGCACGCCATGGACGAAGCCTGCTGCCATGTAGCTGGCGGCAAGGGTGGCCGTGGCCTGGCTAACGCGGTCGAACAATTGCACGGCGCCCGCTTCCGGGTCGTCGCCGTAGAGGTGCTGGAGGCAGTAGCGGACCAGCCGCGCCATGTTCTCAGCGTCGTCGTGGTAGGCGAGGCGCTGGAAAGTGCCGATGCGGATGTGGCCGTGGCTGAGCCGGGTGAGCACGGCCGAGCGGGTGGGGGAAGGCTCGTCGTTGCGGACGAGGTCCTCGCCGGTCTCGAACACCGCAAAGGTTTTGGATGTGCCGACGCCGAGCGCCTCCAGCATCTCGGTGGCGAGCACTTCGCGGACGGCGCCCTTGAGCGTCAGGCGCCCGTCACCGAAGCGGCTCCAAGGCGTCTGGCCGGAGCCCTTGGTGCCGAGGTCGAGCAGGCGGCCGTCGGCGCCGCGCAGCTGCGCGAAGAGGAAGCCGCGGCCGTCGCCGAGTTCCGGATTGTAGGAGCGGAACTGGTGGCCGTGATAGCGCAGGGCGAGCGGCTGCGGCAGGTTGTCCGGCAGCGGCTCGAAGCGGTGAAGGTGCGCTTCCCAGTCCATGTCGGCCAGGCCGAGCGGCTCGGCTGCGCGCCGGTTGAGGAAGCGCGCCCTCGCGGACGGAAAGCGCGCGGGCTCGACCGGGTCGAAGAATGCTTCGCCAAGCTCCAGGATGCGCGGGTCGGGTCGATAGGCTTGCGTTAGCGACATCGTGTCCGGATAGGGGAAGAAAGACAGGGAGGCTGCGTTGGCCGCATTCGAGGACCGCTACTACAACAGCGCGGACGGCGTCCGGCTCCATTATCGTGATTATTCCGGTGGCGATCCGAACCAGCCACCGATCCTGTGCCTGCCCGGTCTGACCCGCAACGCGCGCGATTTCGAGCCGGTGGCGGACCGGTTCGCTGGCGAATGGCGGGTGCTGGCTCTCGACTTCCGCGGACGGGGCCTCAGCGATTCGGACCCGCAGCCGGCCAACTACCTGCCGCCGACCTATGCCAAAGACGTGCTGAAGCTGCTCGACCAGCTGGGGATCGCCGACGCGGTGTTCGTGGGTACGTCGCTGGGCGGGCTTACCACCATGATCATCGCGGCCATGGAGGAGGAGCGGATCGCAGGCGCGCTGGTCAACGACATCGGGCCGGAGGTCGCGCCCGGCGGGATCGAGCGCATCCGCACTTATGTCGGCAAGCAGGCGCGGTTCGTCGACTATGCGGAGGCTGGCCAGGCGTTCGCGGCCCGCGCCAGCGATGTCTACCCGAAGTGGACGCCGGCCGAGTGGGAGCGCTTCGCCCGCCGCTGCTGCCGCGAGGAAGAGGGCGGCGTGCAGTTCGACTATGACATGGCAATTGCCGAGCCCTTCGCGCAGGCCAACGAGGCGACCCAGCCGAACCTGTGGCCGCTGCTCGGGTACCTTAAGGGCAAGCCGGTGACGGTGCTGCGCGGGGAGCTGAGCGACCTGTTCGCGGCCGATGTGGCCGAGCGGATGGTCGCCGAATTGGGCGAAAACGCTGAGCTGGTGACCGTGCCGCATGTCGGCCATGCGCCTAGCTTCGACGAACCAGAATCTATCGAGGCAGTGGAGCGGCTGCTGGCGCGGGTGGAGCGCTAGGCGACGATCCGCCTAAGCTTGGCGAGCGCAACGTCGTCGCCCTCTTCCTGCGCGATGGTCGAGACGAAGCGGCCGTCGCGGCCGAACAGCAGCGCCGCGGCGCCATGGTCCATGGTGTAGCCGTCGGGCGAGGCGGGATCCTTGACCTTGGCCTGGTAGATGGCGTGCTGCTTGGCGACTTGGTCGATCTGCTGGCGGGTGCCGGTCAGGCCGATGATCGGCGTGTTGAACAGCTGGGCGTAACTGCCGACGGCCTGCGGCGTGTCGCGCTCCGGGTCGACGGTGACGAACACGATCTCGAACGGGCGAGGACCGGCATTCAGCTTCTGCCGCAGCTGCGCCAGGCGGGCCAGCGTGTTGGGGCAGACGTCCGGACAGTGCGTAAATCCAAAGAAGATGACGTACGGCTTGCCGGCGAGCGCCTGGGCGCTGGAGAAGGGCTTGCCGTCGGCACCGGTGAGGGTGAAGGGGCCGCCGAGCTGGACGCCGGACGAGCTCGCCTGACCCTGCGGGGTGACGGCCATTTCCGAGCGGTCGCCGCGCTGTGTGGTCAGCCACAGGTACGCGAAGCCAAGGGCGGCGAGCGCCACCAGGACCCAGACCAGCAGCCGGATCCGGCGCAGGGCGGCGTTGGGCCGAGGATCAGTGGTGGGCATGTCCGGCATCGGGTGCGCTCATCTGGATCAGGAGGTTGGTGCGGACGAGCCCGGCGCGTTCGAATCGCAAGGTGAGCGGCAGGCGGGCGCCGGGGCGAAGCGGCGCCTTGAGGCCCATCAGCATGACGTGCAGGCCGCCCGCGCCCATGGTCATCGTCTGGTTCGGAGCGACCGCGAGCGGGCCGGCCGGCCGCATCCGGGCCACGCCGCCGGCCGTGCTCGTCTGGTGCACGGACACCATTGCCGCCGCTGGACTGCTCAGACCCACCAGCCGGTCCGCGCCGGAGCCAGCATTGTGGATGGTGAGATAGGCCGCGCCAGCGGCTTGTCCGGCGACTGTCGGCCGCGCCCAGCCCGTGACATGGATCGCCGGCGCCGCGGCCAGTGCCGGCGCGGACAACAGGGCCGTGAAGGCGAGCAGGGTGCGCATGGCGCGCGCCTTACGCACTCAGTCGGGTCGGGTCCAGATGAACAGGCCGACGATCAGGCAGGCAGCGAGCGGCGCCAGTGACCAGGGCGGCCGAAGCGCCAGCAGGCCGATGGCGCTGCTGGCCGCGAGCCCGGCGGTGGCCGCGAGCTTGCCGCGCCGGCTGATCGCTCCGCGCTGACGCCAGGCAAGGATGTGCGGACCGACAGTCGGGTGGCGAAGCAGCCAGGCCTCGAAGCGCGGGCTGGACTGGCCGAAGCACCAGGCGGCGATGATCCAGAAGACGACGGTGGGCAGGAGGGGCACGAACATCCCCACGAAGCCAACCGTAAAGAACAGCCCGCCGGCGAGCAGGAACAGTGTCCGGCGCACCCGCCTCAATCTTCGGGTGCGACGGTGACGGCGAGGCCGTGGAGCTCGGGCGTGACGGGGATCTGGCAGGACAGGCGGCTGTTCGCCTCGCGGGCGCCGCTGGTGTCGAGCAGGTCGTCCTCGTCCTCGCTCATCGGCGGCATGGCGGTGAGCCATTGGTCGTCGACATAGACGTGGCAAGTGGCGCAGCTGCAGCACCCGCCGCACAGTGCCAAGATTTCTTCGATCCCGCCGGAGCGGAGATTCTCCATGAGCGAGCGGCCGGCGATGGCGGTCAGGTCCTTGGTGCGGCCGTCGCGGGTGGTCACGGACACGGTGATGGGCATCAGGTCTCCAGCAGGCTTTTGAGCGGGCGGTCGGCGTCGGTGAGCAGCGCGCCGTCCAGCCTCACGCCGCGCTCGATCAACGCCCGGCCCTGCACATAGTCGCGGGTGTTGTTGACGCAATCGAGCGCGATCACGCGGCCGGCGCGGCGGTAGATGACAGCGAACTTGCCGATGGCCGGATCGCCGCGGACGAGGACCTCGTCATGATCGTGGCTGAGGCCGACTGTCTGGAGCTTGAGGTCGTACTGGTTGGACCAGAACCAGGGCAGCGCGGCATAGGGCTGCGGATCGCCGGCGATGGCGCGCGCGACGCAGGCGCCCATGTCGGCGGCGTTCTGGACCGACTCGATGCGCACCGGGCGGTCGGGACCAAACCGATTGCGATGAAGGGCGCAGTCGCCGGCAGCCCAGACGTTCGGCAGACTGGTGCGGCCAAATTCGTCCACCAGCACGCCATCGTTGCCGTCAGCGCCAGCGGCGAGCAGCGGCTCGACATTGGGCTCGATGCCGATGCCGGCGACCGTCAGGTCGAAACGGACCGGGTCCAGTTGGCCGCAGGCGAGCCGGACGTCGACGCCGTGACCGCGGTGCTGGGCGAGCAGAAAGTCGGACAGGAGGGCGGCCGAGCAGCGGGCGAGGAGGTGGTTCTGCGACTCGGCGAGCACGACCTGCTTGCCGGCGGTGGCCAGCACTGCCGCCGCTTCCAGTCCGATCCAGCCGCCGCCGACCACCAGGATACGGGTCGCGCCTGGCAGGCTGGCCTTGAGCGCGTCGACATCGGCCAGCGTCCGGATAGCGTACGCACCCGGGAGGCGGCGCGCCCGACCCCCGGCGGCCCAGACGAGCTGGCCGAAGTGGAGCTCACGCCCGGCCGCGCAGTGGACGGAGGAGGGGTGGACCGTAGTCACCCGCTCGCCCGCGATGAGCCGGATGTCGCGCTCGGCCCAGAACTCCGCTGAGCGGAAGCGGAAGTCCTCACGACCTTTCTTGCCGGCCAGATAGTCCTTGCTGAGCGGCGGGCGCTCGTAGGGCAGCTCCGGCTCGTCACCAAGGATGGCGATCGAGCCGGTAAACCCAGCTTGCCGAAGATGGATCGCGACCGAGGCTCCGGCGTGGCCTGCGCCGACGATCAGGACGTCGAAGGTCAGTTCAGCGCCTCGACGATCGTCACGTTGGCGATGCCGCCGCCTTCGCACATGGTCTGCAGCCCGAAACGCTTGCCCCGCTTCTTGAGGGCATGAAGCAGGGTGGTCATCAGCTTGGTGCCGGAGGCGCCGAGCGGATGGCCAAGCGCAATGGCGCCGCCGTTGACGTTCAGACGATCGGGGTCACCGCCAAGCTCGCGCAGCCAGGCCAGCGGCACGGGGGCGAATGCCTCGTTCACTTCGTACAGGTCGATGTCCTCGATCCGGCGGCCGGAGCGCTCCAGCGCACGGCGGGTGGCGGGAATCGGCTCCATCAGCATGATCACCGGATCGCCAGCGGTGACGGTGAGGTGGTCGACCCGGGCGAGCGGGGTCAGGCCGTGGTCCCTGAGCGCGCGCTCACTGACGACCATGACGCCCGACGCGCCGTCGCAGATCTGGCTGGCGTTGCCGGCGGTGACCACGCCGTCGGGCTTGAGCGTCTTGAGCGATGCCAAGCCCTCGAGCGAGGCATCGAATCGCACGCCTTCGTCGAACTGGTGCTTGCGCTCCGTCCCGTCGGCATCGACGACCGTCAGCGGCACGACCTCGTCGCGGAAGTCACCCCGCTCGGTCGCCGCTGCGCCGCGCCTGTGGCTCTCAAGCGCGAAGGCGTCCAGCTCCTCGCGGCTCATGGAGTAGTTTCGGGCGATCATCTCGGCGCCGGTGAACTGGCTGAATTCACTAACCCCGTAGCGGTCCTTGATCGACTGCGGCCAGGGACCGATGCCGATCCCGGCCTGCATCGGAAGGATGACCGGCAGGCCCATCGGCACGCGGGTCATGCTTTCAACGCCGCAGGCGATCACCACGTCCTGCGTGCCGCTCATCACCGCCTGCGCGGCGAAGTGGAGCGACTGCTGGGAAGAGCCGCACTGCCGATCGATGCTGACGGCCGGGACGCTGTCGGGCAGGCCCGACGCCATCACCATGTTGCGGCCGATGTGAAAGCTCTGTTCGCCGACCTGTCCGACGCAGCCGGCGATCACGTCCTCGACGGCGGCGGGGTCGATGCCGGAGCGTTCGACAAGGCTGTCGAGCACCTTCGCGCCCAGGTCGGCCGGGTGCCAGTCCTTGAGGGCGCCGCCGCGCTTACCTCCGGCGGTGCGGGCGGCTGCGACGATGTAGGCTTCGGCCATTTGCGTTCCCCTGGCCGCGGGAGAGTTGGAGGCCCGAGCCGGAATCGAACCGGCGTGCAAGGATTTGCAGTCCTCTGCGTAACCACTCCGCCATCGGGCCCCGACGCGGCGTCGGGAGCGCCTTGGGGGAGGAGGCCGCGCCCTGTCAACCGGGCCAAGCGCTCGACGGACGGCGGGTTTGCTCGACGAAAGCTACGCGCTTCGCTTGAGCAAGGGGAGGCCACGCGTGTAAGAGCAGTTGCAACAAGTGTGTTGATCGCATAACACAGCGCGAGCGCAGGGGAACCGGATTGGATTACGCAAAGGCCCGTCGAGTCATGGTCGACAGCCAGCTTCGCCCGCAGGCGGTCACCGATCCACTTGTCGTCGCGGCCATGGCGGCGGTCCCGCGTGAGCAGTTCGTGCCGGAGGCGGTGCAGCCGGTGGCCTACATGGATCGCATCCTGGACCTGGGCGGTGGCAAGGCGCTGAGCCCGCCGGCGACGCTTGGCCGGATGCTGACGGAGCTGGGGCCCCGGTCCGGCGAGCGCGCGCTGGTGGTCGGCACTGCTCCGGCCTATGCGGCGGCCGTGCTGGCGGCAATGGGCGTGGACGTGGTCACGCTGTCCGAAGGCGACCTTGCCCAGGGTCTGGCCGGCGGTGGACCTTACGACGTAATTATCCTGGACGGAGCGGTCGAGGTCATCCCCGACACGATCATCGCCCAGCTGCGGGAGGGCGGGCGCCTTGGCACCTGCCTGATCGAAAATGGGGTTCAGCGGCTGGTCATCGGCCGGCGCGCAGGAGCCTTCGGAACCAAGTCCATTGCCGACGCCGCGGCAGCCCGCCTGCCGGGCTTCGACCGGCCCCGCGCCTTTGTCTTCTAGGAGCTGACTAGCTTGAAGCGCATTCTCCTTGCCACCGCCGCGGCTGCCCTGGTCGCCGGTCCCGCCGCCGCCGACACACTGCGTGCCGCGCTGGTCTCCACCTACCAGGCGAACCCGACCATCAACGCCCAGCGCGAGGCGCTGCAGGCCACCGACGCGACCGTGGCAATCGCCCGCTCGCAGAGCCGCCCGCAAGTGGCGGCGACGGTCGGCCTCAACCGCGACCTGACCCGGTCCGGCGTCCTCGACACCGGCCGGGGCAAGGGCCCGGTCGTATCGGGCGGGCTGGACCTCAGCCTGCCGCTGTTCCAGGGCGGCCGGGTCCGCAACTCGGTGGCGGCGGCGCGCACCCGCGTGGAGGCGGGCCGCGCCACCTTGCGCGCGGTCGAGGGCGACGTCTTCACCGACGCGGTGACCGCCTACATGGATGTGGTCCGCGACCGGGTCATCGTTGAACTGAACCAGAACCAGATCAGGGTCCTCACCACCAACCTGGAAGCGGTGCGCGACCGGTTCGAGATCGGCGACGTGACCCGCACCGACGTGGCGCAGTCCGAAGCGCGCCTCAGCCTCGCCCGCGCCCAGCTGGAGACCGCCCGCGCTCGCCTGGCGGGCAGCGAGGAGAGCTACCGGCGCATCATTGGGCGCAGTCCGGGCGAGCTCGCGCCGCCCGATCCGCTGCCGCCGCTTCCAACCAGCGGTGAAGAAGCGGTGCGGATTGCGCTGGTTCAGAACCCGGACATCATCGCCATCACCCGGCAGGCGCGCGCCGCCGGGCTGGACGTCAACGTCGCGCGGGCCGACCGCCTGCCGACCGTGTCGGGCGTCGTATCGGGCGACTATGTGAACACGGTTGGCGGCAGCAGCGGCGGGTTTCCGCGGGCCGGCACCCAGACCAGCATCGGCGTCAACACCCGCATTCCGTTGTACCAGGGCGGCCTGCCCTCGGCCCGCATCCGCCAGGCCCAGGCGATCGAGGGCCAGGTGCAGGAGCAGGTAATCGGGACCGAGCGCGCGGTGGTCGCGAACGCCCGGTCAGCCTGGGCTTCGTATGACGCAGCGCAGCGCGCCATCCAGTCCAACCAGGTGGCGGTTTCGGCCAACGAGCTGGCCCTTGAGGGCGCCCGCGCCGAACGCACGGTCGGAACCCGCACGGTGATCGAAGTGCTGAACGCCGAGCAGGAATTGCTCAACAGCCAGGTCCAATTGGTAAGCGCCCGGCGCGACGCCTATGTCGCCGGCTTTCAGTTGCTCAACGCCATGGGACAGGCTGAGGCGGACGACCTGGGCCTTGAAGGCGGGCCGCTGTACGATCCGACGGGCAACTACCGCCGGGTGACCGGCGGCTGGAGCGACTGGTCCGGGGAGCCGCGCCACCCGGTGCGGTCCACGCGAACCGTGACTCCGGCCGAAACGCCCGCGACGTCGGTTGCGCCAGCTGCGACGGGGGTGGCGGGCCCGCCACGTTAAGGCTAGCCTGCCGGCCATGCAGGAAGCTCACGACCCGTCGATGGAACAGGCGCTGGCGGCCATCAAGCGCGTGATGGCCGAGGAGAAGGAGCTGCGAGTCGCCAGCCGGGTGACCGCGCCGACTCCGCCGCCGACCGACGAGGATGAGACCTCGCCCGTGCTGGAACTGGACGAGTCGATGGTCGAGGAGCTGAACCTTCCGGCCGCCGACCTCGAGCCGCCGCTGGTCGGAAGCGATGCGGCCGAGGCGAGCCGCGCGCGCCTGGCCGAGCTGCAACAGGCTGCCGCCCTGGCGCCCTCATCGCCGGCCGAGCACCCGCTGGAGCAGATGGTCCGCGACATGCTCCGCCCGGCGCTCAAGGACTGGCTCGATCAGCACCTGCCGCGAATCGTGGAGGAGCATGTGAAGCGCGAGATCGGGCGGATCACGGGGCAGCGCTTCTAGGCAGGCACTTGCGGTTCGTTACGGCGCTGCTACCCCTCGGCGTCATGATCAGAACCGCCCTCCTCACCGCCGCGGCCGTTGCCGCCCTCCTCGCTCCGCAGGTCGCCGCCGGGCGGCCGATGACCGCCACCGACATGCACAACATGCGCCGGCTGGGTGCGCCCGAGGTGTCGCCGGACGGGCGCTACGCGGTTTTCACCCTCTCGACGACCGACCTTGCCGCCAACAAGCGCAACAACGTCCTCCATCTGCTCGACCTTACGAAGCGCGGCGCAGCGCCGCAGCCGGTCGCCGGAGCCGAGGGCGGGCATGACGCGGTGTTCGGACCCGATGGCGCGCTCTACTTCCTGAAGGCCGTTGGCGAGCGCGACCAGCTGCACCGTATGCCGCTCGGCGGCCAGGCAGTCGCGATCAGCGACTTCGGCGCGGACGTGTCCGGGTTCAAGCTGTCGCCGACTGGCGACCGCGTGCTGGTGTGGGCCGACCAGAAGGATTGCCCGGACCTCGCGTGCGCGGCGACGACGTTCGCCGCGAAGGAAGGCGGGTCAGGCCGCACGTATGACCAGCTGTTCGTGCGTCACTGGGACACGTGGGCCGAACCGGGCACGCGGAGCCGCATCTACACCTTTCCGATCGAAGGCGGCCGGCTGACCGGCATGGGCGTACGCGTCACCGGCGGGCTGGTCGGCGATACGCCGTCCAAGCCGTACGGCGGCGGCGAGGAGATCAGCTGGTCGCGCGACGGCCGCACCGTGTTCTTTGCGCTGCGCGAGGCCGGGCGGATCGAGTCGACCTCGACCAACCTCGACATCTTTTCCGCCCCTGCGGACGGGTCGGCAGCGCCGACCAACCTGACGGACGCGAACGACGCCACCGACAACCTGCCGACCGTGTCGCCCGACGGGCGCACGCTGGCCTATGTCGCGATGGCGCGTCCGGGCTACGAGTCGGACCGGCAAGTGCTGATGCTGCGCGACATCGCCAGCGGCACCGTGCGGCCGCTGACGCAAGGGTGGGACCGGTCGGTCGGCTCGATCGCCTGGGCACCGGACGGCCGCTCGATCCTGGTCACCGCAGAGGACACGCTGGAAGCACCGGTGTGGCGCGTGGACGTGAAGAGCGGCCGCGTCACCCGCCTGACCCAGCAGGGACACGCCGGCAACGTTCACGCCCTGAAGAACGGCGCGGTGCTGTTCACCAGCAACAGCATTCAGGCGCCCGACGACCTCTACCTGCTGCGCGGACGCGGCAAGCCGGTCCAGCTGACCAACGTCAATGCCGAGTTGCTGCGGGAACTCGATCCAGTGACCGTGGACCGCTTCAGCTTCGCCGGCGCGAACGGCGACAAGGTGTGGGGCATCAAGGTCAAGCCGGTCATGAACAAGACCCTGCCGATCGCCTTCGTGGTCCATGGCGGACCGCAGGGCAGCTTCGGCAATGGCTGGTCCTACCGTTGGAACCCGCGGGTGCTGGCGTCACTGGGCTACGGGGTTGTCAGCGTCGATTTCCACGGCTCGACCGGTTACGGCCAAGCCTTCACCGACGCGATCACCAACGACTGGGGCGGCAAGCCGCTGCAGGACCTGCAGCTTGGGCTGGCCTATGCCACGTCCAAGGACCCGCAGCTGCAGGCCGACAACGCCTGCGCGTTGGGCGCCAGCTACGGCGGCTACATGATGAACTGGATCGAGGGGAACTGGCCCGACCGGTTCAAGTGCATCGTCCAGCACGACGGCGTGTTCGACGCCCGCGCCATGGCGTACGAGACCGAAGAACTGTGGTTCGACGAGTGGGAGCATGGCGGCAAGACCTATTACGAGGACCCGGCCGCCTTCGAGCGCTGGAACCCGGTCAACCACGTCGCCAAATGGAAGACCCCGCAGCTGGTGATCACCGGGGAGAAGGACTTCCGCATTCCGTACACGCAGGGGCTGGCGGCGTTCACGGCCTTGCAGCGGCGCAACATTCCGTCGCGACTGGTGGTGTTTCCGGACGAAAACCACTGGGTGCTGAAGCCGCAGAACTCGATCCAGTGGTATCGTGAGGTCGAACGCTGGATGGGCAAGTGGACCGGCGCTCAGCAGCCCGAGGCAGCGCAGCAGTAGGCCAGAAGCGGACCTGAGAGTTGTGCGGGGCAACCCGCACAGCTAACCGCCGCGCATGACCGAACTGCCGAAGACCTTTGAGCCGGGCCCCATCGAGGCCCGCTGGTACGACCATTGGGAAACCGCCGGCCTGTTCCGCCCCGAGCGCGGGGACGCGGAGCCGTTCACCATCGTCATGCCGCCGCCGAACGTCACCGGCAGCCTGCACATCGGCCACGCGCTCGACAACACGCTGCAGGACATCCTGGTCCGGCGCGCGCGTATGCAGGGCAAGGACAGCCTGTGGGTGGTCGGGACGGACCACGCGGGCATCGCGACCCAGATGGTGGTCGAGCGACAGCTCGCAGAACAGCAGCAGAAGCGCACCGACTTCACCCGTGACCAGTTCGTGGACCGCGTTTGGGAGTGGAAGGAAGAAAGCGGCGGCCAGATCACGCGCCAGCTGCGCCGTCTGGGCGCCTCGTGCGACTGGGCCAACGAGCGCTTCACCATGGACCCCGGCTTCTCGGCGGCGGTGACCAAGGTGTTCGTGGAATTGCACGGGCGCGGGCTGCTCTATCGCGACAAGCGGCTGGTGAACTGGGATCCCAAGTTCCAGACCGCCATCTCCGACCTGGAGGTCGAGACCAACGAGGTGCCGGGCAAGTTCTGGACCCTGCGCTATCCCCTGGCCGACGGCTCGGGGCACGTCGAAGTGGCGACGACCCGGCCCGAGACGATGCTGGCCGACATGGCGGTCGCGGTGCACCCCGACGACGAGCGCTATCGCGATCTGGTCGGCCAGCAGCTCAAGCTTCCGCTCACCGGCCGCCTGATCCCCATCATCACCGACGAGCATGCGGATCCGGAGCTGGGGTCGGGCGCGGTGAAGATCACGCCCGGCCACGACTTCAACGACTTCGAAGTGGGCCGGCGGGCCGGGATCAAGGCCGGGGACATGCTCAACATGCTCGATGCCGCGGCCCACGTCTGCCAGACGGCGGACGGACTGGTGCCCGAGGAACTGATTGGCCGCGAGCGGTTCGACGCACGGCAACGGGTGGTGCAGTTGCTCGAGGCCGAAGGCGCGCTGGTCAAGGTCGAGGACTGGACCATCGCCACGCCGTATGGCGACCGGTCAGGCGTGGTGATCGAGCCGTGGCTGACCGACCAATGGTATGTAAACGCCAAGCCGCTGGCCGAGCGGGCGATGGAAGCGACCCGCTCGGGCGCGATCAGGATCGTGCCGGAGACATGGTCGAAGACCTGGTACAACTGGCTGGAAGGCATTCAGCCGTGGTGCGTGTCGCGCCAGCTGTGGTGGGGTCATCGCATTCCGGCGTGGTTCGACGACGAGGGCAACGCCTATGTCGCAGCGACGGAGGAGGAGGCGCGGGAGCAGGCCGGCAACAGGCCGCTGCGGCAGGACGAGGACGTCCTCGATACCTGGTTCTCGTCGGCCCTGTGGCCGTTCGCCACGCTGGGCTGGCCCGAGCAGACGGACGACCTCAAGCGCCACTATCCGAACGATGTGCTCATCTCCGGCTTCGACATCCTGTTCTTCTGGGATGCGCGAATGGCGATGCAGGGCTTGGAGTTCATGGGCGGCGACGGCAAGTCGCTGGAGGAGAGCGTGCCGTGGCGCACGCTCTACCTGCACGGGCTGGTCCGCGACGCGCAGGGCCAGAAGATGTCCAAGTCGAAGGGCAACACGGTCGATCCGCTGGGGCTGATCGACAAGTATGGCGCGGACGCGCTGCGCTTCACCCTGGCGGCGATGGAGAGCCAGGGCCGGGACATCAAGCTCGATGAGAAAAGGGTCGAGGGATATCGCAACTTCGCGACCAAGCTGTGGAATGCGGCGCGGTTCCTGAAGGGCAATGGGGTGGGCGGTTCAGCCTCGATCGAGGCTCCTGCGGCCAGTCTGCCGGTCAACCGCTGGATCATCGGCGAGGTGGTGGAGACGCTTGGCCGCCTCAATCGCGCGTTCGACGAGCTGCGCTTCGACGGCATGGCTGACGCTGTCTACCACTTCACCTGGGGCACCTTCTGCGACTGGTATGTGGAACTGGTGAAAGGGGCCTGGGACGAGGAGACCAAGGCCGTCGCGGCCTGGGCGTTCGACCAGATATTGGTCATGCTGCATCCGTTCATGCCGTTCGTCACGGAAGAGCTGTGGCACGCGATGGGTGAGCGTCCGTATGATCTGATCGTGGCCCGGTGGCCGGACCCGGCCGCGCAGCCGGACCAGGCGGCGCGTGCCGAGATCGGCGGGCTGGTCGAGGTCATTGCCGAAGCGCGCGCCCTGCGGGCCGAACTCAATATTCCCTGGACAGCAAGCCTGACGCCGCACGTGATCGGAGCTGACACCGGGACCATCGAGCGCCTGTCCGCCAACGCGGCGACGCTTGCGCGGATGGCCAAGCTTGATCCGCCAGTTGCGGCGGAGGTCCCGCCCGCAGGCTCGGCCCAGATCGTTGCGGCGGGTGCGACCATCGCGTTCCCGCTGGGGGACGCGATCGACCTCGACGCCGAGCGCAGCCGCCTCGCCAAGGCGGTCGCGGCGGTGGAGAAGGATCGCGACAATCTGGCGGCACGGCTGGGCAACCCCAGCTTTACCGAGCGGGCCAAGCCGGAAGCGGTGGAGAAAGCGCGGGCGGATCATGCGGCGCGGGCCGCGGAGGCAGAGCGGTTGGCAGCGGCGTTAGGTCGGTTGGGGTAAAGCACTCGTCACCCCGGCCTTGAGCCGGGGTCCGCGTTCCCTGCGACGGCGTTAGAGCGGCAGGCGAATGCCGGTTCATATCCGGCATGACGAGGGAAATGACTTGGCCGACGCAGAACCCGCGACCCGCAGCTCGCCTAATCGCCGCGACCTGACCACGGGGCCGATCGGCTCGACCCTGCTCGCATTCGCGCTGCCGACGCTTGGCTCGTCCATCCTCCAGTCGCTGAACGGCTCGATCAACTCGGCATGGGTCGGGCGGCTGATCGGGGAGGATGCGCTGGCGGCGACGGCCAACGCGAACATGACAGTGTTCGTGCTGACCGCTTTCACCTTCGGCTTTTCGATGGCCAGCTCGATCCTGATCGGGCAGGCGTTCGGCCGGCGTAACCTGGATGCAGCGCGGCGGGCATTCGGGACGGCGTTCGGCTTCTTCGGCCTGCTGGGGATCGCTGTGGCGGTCGCGGGCTGGTTCCTATCGCCTTACGTGCTGCGCCTGCTCGGCACGCCGCCCGAAGCCGTTCCGCTTGCTGACGACTATCTGCGGATCATCTTCCTCGGCATGCCGCCGGCCATCCTGCTGGTGCTGCTGATGATGAGCCTGCGCGGCAGCGGCGACAGCCTGACGCCCTTGTGGTTCATGGGGCTCTCTGTGCTGCTCGACAGCGGCCTCAACCCGCTGTTCATCGCCGGCATCGGGCCCTTTCCGCGGCTCGGCATCGCCGGCTCCGCCACCGCAACGGTGATCGCCAATTGGGTCGCGTTGGCCGGGCTGATCGCCTACCTGTACCTGCGCGACCTGCCGCTGCGGCTGCGCGGGGCCGAGCTGGCCTACCTCAAGCCCGCCGGCGGCTGCCTCAGGACGATCGTGTTCAAGGGCTTTCCGATGGGCCTGCAGATGATCGTGATTTCGGTCAGCAGCCTGGTGCTGGTCGGGCTCGTCAACAGCTATGGCGTGCATACCACCGCCGCTTACGGCGTCACCATGCAGCTGTGGACCTACATCCAGATGCCGGCGATGGCGTTCGGCGCGGCAGTCAGTTCGATGACGGCTCAGAACATCGGTGCCGACCGCTGGAACCGGGTGGCGCGGATCACCCGGCTTGGCGTTGTGCAGACCTTGGCGATTACCGCGCTGCTGATCGGCCTGTTTACCCTGTTTGATCGGCCCGCCCTGTCGCTGTTCCTCGGCACCGCTAGCCCCGCGCTGCCGATCGCCCAGCGCATCCAGTTGCTGGCGACCTGGAGCTTCCTGGTGTTTGGCATAACTCTTGTGCTGTTCGGGACCGTCCGGGCCAACGGCGCGGTAATGGGCCCGCTGGTGATCCTCGCCATCGGCCTGCTGCCGGTCCGGCTGGGCTTTGCCTATTTCGCGCAGCCATGGCTGGGGGCGGACGCGCTCTGGCTGAGCTTTCCCGCAAGCACGATCGTCAATCTGGCGCTCGCGGTCGCTTACTACAAATCGGGTCATTGGCGCCGGGCGCGCATCGGAACGCCCGCGGCCCAGCCGCAGGAGGCGGCGACGGCGCCGATCTAAGCCCGCGCCTCGGCCGCCAGCGTGCGCTTCACCAGCGTGCGCAGCGCCAGGATGACGGCGAACATGCCAATCGCGCTCCAACTGCGTAGCGTGATGGTCTTGAGCAGCGTGGCGGCGGTCATCAGCCCTAGCGCGCTGACCACGCCCTGCGCCATCACCTGACGCATGCGACCGACCGCCGCATCGCTGAACCGCGCGCCCGCGCCGGCAGTGATCGCCTGCAGCATGGCCCAGGCGATTACCGCTCCGCCACAGAGCTCGATCAGCCTGGCGCCGAGCCGGATGGCCTCGATCATGGCTCGGGCGTCGACGCGGCCGCTGCCGGCGCGCGGTCCTTCGCCCGGTCGATCTCCTGCTGGAGAAAGTAGTTGAGCAAGGTCCTGAGCGCCGCAATGGCGGCCAGCTTGCCGATCTCATCCCAGGTCGGCGCCACCGCTGTGCGCAGGATATCGGCCGCCAGCAGGAACTCGAGCGCCACCGCGAGCCACCGTCCAAGCCGCAGGCGCACGTCTTCCTTTTCGGCCAGCTGATGGCGCTCGGCGCCGCGCCAGCTGCGCGGCACGAACAGGACCGCCGCGCCGAACACCGCTTCCAGTACGGCGAACGCAATGATCAGCGCCGCTGCGCCTTCCGCGGCGCTGGCCAGCGTCATGGTGATGGTCTTGAGAAGCTCGTCCATGCGCGGCGAACGCCTCGGTGGCGCTTAGGTCTCCGCCGTTCGTGGCGCAGCTACCCACACGGCCGCTCGAGCCACTTCAGCGGTAACGGGGGTTGAGCCCGACAGCTCGCCATCGATGGAGATCCGCTGGGTCGGCTTGGCGCTGATCCGCAATCTGGTGCCACGATACTCGGTGGTCGTCTGCTTGCGGCTGCGCAGCTTGAACAGGGTGGCAAACCAGCTCCACGCCAGTCCGAACAGGCTGCGTCCGGTCACGGCCTGCACGACGATGTCGCCGCTCTGCAGGTCCACGTCGTCGACCAGCTCCACGCCGCCATGGTAACGCCCATTGAAGATGCGCGCTTCGGTCGCCCAGGTGCGATGCTGTTTTTCGCCGTCGTCGACCGTCAGCCGGAACGGCTGGAACTTGAAGGCCAGACGCACCGCCCACAGCAGGTAGCCGACGATCCCGAGATATTTCTTGAGCTTGTGGGGGATGGTTTCGGCGATCAGGGGGCTGAGGCCCATGGCGGCGGCGTTGACGAAATAGTCGCCGTCGATCGCGCCCAGGTCGATGCGCAGCTTGCGGCCGTTGGCGATGGTGTCCACCGCGGCCTCCAGGTCCGGCCCCATGCCGAGCGAGCGCGAGAAGCTGTTGGCGGTGCCCAGCGGCAGGATGGCGAACACCGTGTCGGTGCCGAGGAAGTCGTCAATGGTCGAGGACAGCGAACCATCGCCGCCGCCGACGATGATCATCGGCGGCCTCTGGGCCAGCGCTTTCCTGACCGCCTTCTGCAACCCGTCGGGATCCTTGATCGGATGCGCTTCGATCAGGTCGACCCCATGCTCGGCCAGCATGGTGCAGGCCTGCTCAAAGGCGTCCGCCCCGTTGCGGCTCATGGCGTTGACGACCAGCACGGCCTGTTTCGGAAGCGCATCGTTCGGCATGCCCCCTCAATGCTTGGGACGCCGCTTCTTTCCCGCTAAAGGCGGCGCCATGACCGCTTCCTTTCCCGCCATCCGCATGCGGCGCGGCCGCACCGAGCCGTGGATGCGCTCCATGCTGGCCGAGCACCGGCTGCATCCGAGCGACTTCATCCTGCCGTTGTTCGTCTGCGCCGGGCAGGGCTGCGAAGAGCCGATCGCCGCGCTGCAGGGCGTCAGCCGCTGGACGGTGGACCGCATCGGGGCGCAGGCCAAGGCCGCTGCGGCACTCGGCATTCCGTGTGTCGCCTTGTTTCCGAACACGCCCGCGGGCCTTCGGTCGGAGCGGGCGGAAGAGGCGCTCAACCCCGACAACCTGATCTGCCAGGCGGTGAGGGCGGTGAAGGACGCTTGTCCGGACATCGGCGTGCTGACCGACGTCGCGCTCGATCCTTATACGGCGCACGGCCATGATGGCCTGGTCGACGAGCGTGGGCGGGTGCTCAACGACGAGACCACCGCGGTGCTGGTCAGCCAAGCGCTGGTGCAGGCCGAGGCCGGAGCCGACATCGTCGCGCCGTCGGACATGATGGACGGGCGGGTGGCAGCGATCCGCGCCGCGCTGGAGGGCGCCGGCAAGATCGATACGGCGATCATGGCCTATGCCGCCAAATATGCCTCTGCGTTTTACGGGCCGTTCCGCGATGCGGTCGGCAGCCGCGGCCTGCTGAAGGGCGACAAGCGCGGTTATCAGATGGACCCGGCCAACGCGGGGGAAGCGCTCCGCGAGGTGGCGCTGGACATCGCCGAGGGCGCCGACATGGTGATGGTGAAGCCCGGCCTGCCGTACCTCGACATCGTCGCGGCGGTCAGGCGTGAGTTCCGCCTGCCCGTGTTCGCTTACCAGGTGAGCGGCGAATATGCGATGATCGAGCATGCCGCCGCCGCCGGGGCGGCCGAGCGCGATGCGCTGATCCTGGAGACGCTGCTGGCGTTCAAGCGGGCGGGAGCCACCGGCATCCTGACCTACCACGCGGTGGACGCGGCACGGCTGATCGGTGCCTGAGGTGGTCGCCCAGACCGAGCGGCTGCGGCTGCGGACCTGGGGGCCGGGCGACCGGGACGAGTTCAGCCGGGTCACCAACACGCCAGCGGTCATGCGCTGGCTCGGCGGGGTGGCTGACCGCGCGACAATGGACGCGGCGTTCGACCGGATCGACGGCTTCCAGCGCGATTTCGGCCACACGTTCTGGATTGTGGAGCGACGCGAGGACGACGCGCTGCTCGGCTTCTGCGGGCTGAAACGGGTCAATGCGCCGGGCGGGGAGGCCCTGCACGGTCAGTTCGAGATCGGCTGGCGGCTGCGCGAGGACGCGTGGGGACTGGGTTATGCCAAGGAGGCGGCGATCGCGTCATTGGACCTCGCGTTCGACCGGTATGGAGCGCCGTTTGTGATTGCGCTGACCGTTCCCGGCAACGCTGCTAGCCAGGGCCTGATGCGGCGGTTGGGCATGAACCGGCGGGGGGACCTCGACTTCATCGATACGCGGTTCGCCAGCCCGGGCGAACTGAACCCAAGTATTGTGCATCGAATCGAGGCCGGGGACTGGCCGGCCGCGCGCGCCGCCGCTCTGGCTTAGCGCAGACGGGCCTGCACGGCAGCGATGCGCTCGGCCTGCCGCTCGTCGATCGCCGCCGCTTGCGCCGCTGCCGCACGCACGTTGGCAAGATCGGCCGGCACCAGGCCGCCCCGCTGCTGCACCGCGTCCGTCGCCAGCGCGTCAACGTCGCCCAGGGCTCGCGTGATCGGATAACGGGCGGCGATTGCGGCCGACAATAGCTGCTGCGCCTGCACCCAGGCCTCACCCGACCGCGCTCCGGCCCGCGCCGCCGCGCTTTCCGCCGCAGAGATCGCGGCGTCGGCACCGCCCTGTGCGTTGCGGACATCGGCCAGCAAGCGGTCGAGCCGGGCGCGGACGTCCACGCTGGCCGGCAACTCGATGCTGGTGTCCGGCACCGGCACGCGCGGGTCGATCCGCTCGGCGGCGCGCGGGGCCAGGCTCGGCTCATCGGGCTGCTGGCGACCGGCGCAGGCGCCGAGGACAAGGGTGAGAAGGAGCGGGGCAAGGCTGCGCATGGCGACAAGCTGTAGGGCACGCCCGGCGCCTGCAACAAGGGGTTGCGCGCCTCGCCGCATCCCCCTAGATGCCCCGCACGGCAGGCGCCCGTAGCTCAGCTGGATAGAGCATCAGACTACGAATCTGAGGGTCGGACGTTCGAATCGTTCCGGGCGCGCCATTTCCCAAAGGGGTTCTCCGGCTGGAGGGCCCCTTTTGTGGTTCAGGGCCACGTGGCCCGTTTCGAGCCCGGCTGTTCTATCTTGGCAGCCGCGCCTTACGGCAGCAGGGTAAGGTCCACTCGACGATTCTGAGGTTCGCGGACGCCGTCGGCGGTGGGCACCAGGGAATCGTCTTCGCCATGGACGACAGCGGCGATGGACCCGCTGGGCACACCACGCTCGATCAGGGCGGCGCGCACCGCCTGTCCGCGCTCAGCCGATACTCGCCGGTTTGCGCCCTCGGGGCCTGACCGATCGGAGAAGCCGTCCAGGCGGACGCGCCCACCGCGCTGGCGCAGGCTGGCCGCGACGGCATCGAGCACCTCGGTCCATTCCGGCCGGATTTCGGACCCCTTGCCGCTGTCGAAGTAGATGGACTGCGGGGCGGGCTCCGGCGCAGAGGGGGAGGCAGTCAGGGCGGCGAGCAAGAGCAGAAGCATGGTGACCTTGAGAGCTAATGGCACCGAGCCGGTCCGTACCTACCGCGCTGTTTGGCGAAGTCCAGCGTGCAGGCAAGAAGCCGGCGGAGCGAGCCCTCGTGGGCTTGCTGATCGGACCGGCGGCTGCGCTCAGCCGCGTTCGGGCTCGGGAGCCGGGGGTGGCTCCACCGCGCAGGGGTTGGTCGCCAGGATGACCGAGCCATCCGGGCAGGTCTGTGTCGCTGATTTCGGGCTGGCGGATCGTCGAATAGCACCAGTGCCGACTCGTTCAGCTTTACCTTGGTTTGCGCCCAGCCGAGCCCGCCTCATCCCGGCCTAAGTCGAACAGGCCGTTGACCATGAATAAGAGAGGTTGGTGCTGCCGTCGCCATCGCCGCCAGTTAGCGCGGTGGCGTGAAGCCGTCGCCGGTCGTTAGGCCGAGGACGAGCGGGTGCTTTCAACTATGAAGAAGTCGCTGCTGGCGGCGGTGACCACGTCTGCGGTCGCCGCGCGGGCCGCAGTTCGTCACCGCTTGGCTTACGTCGGGGTCGACAATGGCGCGTTGCTGGCCCGCGATCTGGATCACGACATCGACAATCATGGGCGATGGGTCTGGCCCTCAATCACAAGCGGCCCGGCCTCGACCTCCATTGGATCGCCGGTCACGATTTCGGCCTGCTCCGCCTGAAGGGTGAGGCCGGGTACAAGCGGGCGCGCCATGACGATTATCTGATCGCTATGGTACCGCTGCAGGGCACGGCAGACTGCCGCCGGAAGTGACGGTTCGGAACGATCGCCCGGTAATCGGTGTCAGTTCAGGCCGCTGACAGGCTTTCCGCCTCGGCAGCGCGGGCAGCGAACTGCTGCGCCAACCTGGCATGCCATTGGCGGGCATTGTCGGTGATTGCCCGTTGTGCGGCCATCCGCTCTTCCGCCGCCCGGCGGAAGTAGTAACGCTGGTTTGATTCCACTGCCCGTCCCCGCGCTTATTCCCCAAATCGTGCGTAGCAGAGCATGGGGGGAGAGTCCTACCGAGTGGTAAATATCCACAGCCCGGCTGGCGCACGTCCGCAACGTTTCATCGCGGGACAGGGCTGTGGCGCCGTGGTTACAGTGCGGCCGGTTCCGCTTACCGATGAAACCCAACGATTCATCGCTCGTTCTACGTACCAAACGACATGAACAGGACGCGGTACCATGCTGAACTCCACCCACGGCCATCACTTCGATCCCGCGGCCCGAGGCTATCATGCCGTCTATCGTGAGAATGCGGTCAATCGCTGCCCCGGTTGCGGCCGTAGCCACTGGCTGATCGGCCGACTGCTGGCGGAGTGTGGCTTCTGCGGAACCGCGCTGCCGCTGAGCGAGAGCTACGCCCATGGAACATCTACCCCGTTCCACAGCCGCGGTCCGCGACGGCCCAAGCTCGCGGCCTGACCTCGCCAGCCATCGTCGTTTCGGCTATAGAACGGCGGTGATGAAGAGAGTCGCCGCCTTTGCCCTACTGACCGCGATCGCGGGACCGAGCCTGGGGGCACAGCGCAGCATCGCCATCGTCAATCAGGCCGGCGGGCTGCTGAAGGAACTGGCGCTTCGCGCGCCGGGCGCAAGTGAGTGGAGGCCATTCGCACCAGGCTTGTCGCCGGGCGCGCGCACCTCGGTCAGCGTGGATGACGACGGCTGCGCCTTCGATGTTCGTGCGACCAGCGGAAACGGACCAGTGGTCTGGCCGGCAATCAACTTCTGCGAGACCAAGTCGGTGTCTCTGAACCGGCGGGCCGACGGCTTGGCCTGGGTCGACTACGACTGAGCCGACGGGCCGGGGCCTTCACGATCCTCGCCGGCGCTGGAGCGGGGCGAACGCTGTCCAGCAGCTTGGGGCCGGCAACGAACACCACCAGCGTGCAAACCACGAAGAACATCCAGCCCTGCCACCCCGGGTAGGTCGCGAGATAGGTCTTGCCGCGCTCCACTGCGCCCAGTGTGATCGCCCAGATCACGGCCCACGCTTCCCAGCGGGTGCGGATGACGAACAGGCGGCCGAGACGTCGAAGCATTGCCATATGGTTAAGCAATGCACGTGCCAGCCGCAGAGTTCCGCCAATCCTGCGTTAACCAGACCTGTTCACTTGTAAGAAAAACCGACGCTCTGAAAGGATCAGGTCAGCTCGCTTAGCCCCAATGCGTCGAGCAGTGCCGTCCGTGCCCGTTCCACCTGTTCGAGCAGATCGTTGCGGCGCAGGTCGTTTGGATCGATCTCTTCGGGCCATTCGCGCGCGACAATGGAGGCCAGCCGGTCGAGCTTGCCCTCGTCGGCCAGGAAGCGGGGATCGACGGTGGCGGGGTCCGCCACCACCCGCAGGCGCAGGCAGGCCGGGCCCCCGCCATTGGCCATGGACTGGCGTACGTCGACCACCTCCACCCGCCGGATCGCACCGTTGCCGGCGAGGTGCCGTTGCAGCCAGGCCCATACGGCGGGGGTTTCACGCGCTTCCTCCGGCACGATCAGGGTGGTGCGGCCGTCCGGCGGCGTGACCAGTTGCGCGTTGAACAGGTAGGAGCGGATCGCGTCCTCAAGCCCGACTTCCGCGGCCGGAACCTCGACATAGTCGAGAGCGGGAAACAGACTGCCGAGGCTGGCCAGGAAGCGCTGCTTGTCGGCGAAGGCCTGTTCGTGCGCGAACAGCACCCGTTCGTTGGCGACGGCCACGACATCGTTGTGGAACGCCCCGGCCGCGATCGCCTGTTCCGACTGCTGCACAAACAGGGTGCGATCCGGGGTGAGCCCGTGCAGGCGGGCGACCGCGCGGCAGGCCTCAACGTGCTGGCGCGCCGGAAAGGCGCCGCCGGTCAGGCCATAGACGAAGACCTCTACGCCGGCTTCGCCGTGCCGATTGGTAAGCCGCATGTGATTGGCCGCACCCTCGTCGCCGAACGCCGGCGGCACCGGTCCGTGCACTGCAAAGTGCTGCTCGTCGGCAAAGGCGAGCTTCAGCTGCGCCAGCGTGGCCGGCCACTCGTGGCTGCGATGCGGCATGGACTTGAGGTTGGCGACGGTCAGGTGCGTGCGGCGGTCGGCCGTGTCTGGGGCGGGGGAGACGGTTGCCGCATTGGCCGCCCACATGGCGCTGGCCGACATGCCATTCGCGAGCAGCGCCGCCTCTGCCTGCTCCGGCGCGGTGCCAAGCTGCGCCAGCCACGAACGGGCAGGGCGGGGCTGCGGCACGAACAGGCCCTGGGCTAATCCAAGCGCCAGATTGGCCCGCATCTTGTCGAGGCCCTGCAGCGCCGCTGCGCGTGGCTGGCTGGTCGCGCCGGCATTGCGCATCGCGGCAAGGTTGCCGAAGCTCAGGCCTGCGTAATTGTGGCTCGGCCCGACGATACCGTCGAAGTTGATCTCCTGCAGCGCCATCGGCCTAGCGGCTCACCGCCAGGACGGTATCGCCCTCACGGACCTCTAGCAGTGCCGCGGTGTCGGCGCTCAGCGCGAGTCCCTCGTTGTCGATCCGGCGCACTTCGCCCAGGCAGGCGCGGAAGCTCTTCAAGCGTCCGGTTGCGAGCAGCATCTTCATCGACCCCCCGTCGCCGACCTCGACCACCTTTTCCGCCACCGCCTCGCGTACGGTTCGCACCTGATCGGTGCGAGACACCACCGTGGGGCCGCCATCAAAGATGTCGATGTAGCGGTCGAACGCGAACCCCTCGCCCTCGAGCATGCGCAGGGCCGCGCGCCCGGTGGGGTGGGGCTGGCCCATCACCGCGCGGGCGGCGTCGGGCAGCAGGGAGACGTAGATCGGCGACTTGGGCATCAGCTCGGCGATGAAATGGGTGCCATTGACGGCGTTGAACGCGTCGGCCTCGGGAAAGCTCATGTCGAAGAAGCGACCTGCCAATGCATCCCAGAAGGGCGAATTGCCGGCCTGGTCCATGACCCCGCGCAACTCAGCCAACAGCCGGTCCCCGAACCGCTCGCGATGTTGGCGGATGAACAGGTAGCGGCTGCGCGCCAGCAGCAGGCCCAGGCCGCCCGCCCGCATCGCCGGGTGCAGGAACAGGCCGCCGACCTCGCTCGACCCTTCCAGGTCGGTGGTCAGCGTGAGCATCTGGTTCCGGAAGGTCTTGCCCAATTCCGGAGACCATTGGGTCAACGTCGACAGGTGATAGCTGTAGAAGGCCTGGGTGACCCCGACCTGCCCAAAGACCTGGCAAGTGCCGCGGATCACGCGGGCGGCGGGGTCCTCCAGCACGAAGATGTAGCAGTCGTTGCCCTGGACTTCCTCGACCTTGTCGAACGCATCCTCCGACTTGGCGAGCTTGCTGACCAGCGTGCCTTTGTCGGCCGGGAGGTTGGTGAACCCGCCGCCGGTGAGCTTGGCCATCTCATAGATAGCGTCGAAATCGTCGGGATTGGCCGGGCGGACGCGAAAGCTCATGCAGCCTCCGCGGCCAGGCGCCAGATGGTCAGGGCCGAGAGCGCAGCCCGTTCGGAGAAGGAGTCGACGATCAGATATTCCTCCTCCGAATGGATCTTGCCGCCGCGCACGCCCATGGTGTCGACCACCGGCACGCCGCAGGCCGCGATGTTGTTGCCGTCGCACACGCCGCCCGACGGCTGCCAGCCGATCTGCTGGCCGAGGTCGGCGCCCGCCTGACGGACGAGCCCGAACAATTGTTCGGCGGCTGAGGTCAGCGGCTTGGGCGGGCGCCCGAAGCCACCGTGGGAGTGAATGGCGACCTCATGGTCCCGCGCGACGTCGGCGATCGCCGCGGCGATCCCAGCTTCCGCCCGGGTTTGCCGTGCGGCGTCGACTGGCCGCAGGTTGACCCGCAGCACCGCGCGGTCCGGTACGACATTGTTCGGCCCCCCGCCGTCCAACCGGGCGACGTTGACGCTAAGCCCGTCTTGCACCAGCCGGCACAGGCGCAGCGCCAGGTCGGCCGCCGCCACCACCGCGTTGCGCCCGTCCTCCGGATTGCGCCCAGCATGAGCCGCGCGGCCGGTCACCGCGAAGCTGATATTGCCGCTGCCCGGCCGCGCCCCGGCCAGCGTTCCGTCCGGCAGCGCGGCCGGCTCATAGGTCAGCGCCGCGCGCTTGCCCCGTGCCGCGGCCGCCAGCAGCGCGGCTGACCCAGGGGAGCCGACTTCCTCGTCGCTGTTGATCACCACTTCATAGCCGATGCGTTCGGCGCCGGCCGCCCGCTCCAGCGCGGTGAGTGCCGCCAGCATCACGGACAGCCCGCCCTTCATGTCGGCCACACCCGGCCCGCCGAGCACGCCGTCCTCCTTCCAGTCGACGCACTGGAACGGGTGATCGGCTGGATAGACGGTGTCCATGTGTCCCGTAAACAGCAGTTGCACCGGCGCGTTCGGCCGCACCGTCAGGTGCAGGTTCTGACCATGCGCCACCGGCAGCTCACGCCCCGCGGCGTCCACCGCAGTGACCGACGCCGGATCGCGCAGCCGCAACTCGCCCGGTAGGGTCGAGAAACAATCGGCCAGCGTTCCGGCCATCAGCGCGAGCCCGGAGAGGTTACCCGATCCGCTGTTGATCTCCGCCCACAGCTCCGTGCGGCGCAGCATCGGCTCGGCCGCGGCGCGCTCGGTCAGGTCACGTTCGAAAGAGGTCAGGTCCCCCATGCGACGGCTCTAGCGAGCCGTACGCGGGAAGGCCACACTGCTAGAAAAACTCGGCCCAGTGCTCGATCAGGCAGCGGTAGAGGTCGCGCTTGAACGGCACAATGATGTCGGGAAGGTCGCGGGGGTCGATCCACTTCCAATCGCAGAACTCCGGATGCTTCGTGGCGATGTTGACGTCGCTCTGCCGGCCGAGGAAGCGGCACAGGAACCAGTCCTGCTCCTGGCCCCGCCACTTGCCGCCCCACAGCTTGGAACGAAGCTCTTCCGGCAGGTCGTACCGCAGCCGCTCCGGGTGGTCGGCAATCCGTTCGACGAGGTGCGGCGGGATGCCGGTTTCCTCTTCCAGTTCGCGCAACGCGGTTTCCCACGGCTGCTCGCCTTCGTCGATCCCGCCCTGCGGCATTTGCCAGGCCTCGTCCGTGTTATCGATCCGGCGCCCGACCCAGACCTGCCTATCGGCATTCAAGAGCATCACGCCGACACCCCGGCGGTACTGGTTTTGGTTGGTCATCCGAGTTCTTTGGGGATGCGGGACCGTTCGATCAACTGGCAGGGAGTGCACTCAGGAACCTGCGTAAGCGCACTTGGAAGTCGCGGACGTTGTAGATCTGGTTCGCGACGGCAGCGCGATGCCATTGCAACTCCTGCATGAGTTCCGGATGCGCTCGCAGCGTTGCGCTGCCTTGTGCAGCGACGTCCGCAGGTATGACGATGTTGCATTTCGCGGGGAGCTCCGGCCGGTTGGTTCCGGGCTGCGGTCTGTCCCCGCAGCTGCCCCGAATGGAATTCTGGACCGAGTCCGGGATGAGCTTGCGCACGTTCTGGCGATACGGCGTCAGGACCGCCGACAATTGCATCGGAGTCTTGTCGAAGCCGATGACCTCGCCAAGCGCGCGGCGGACGCCGGGATCCTTGATGGTCCGGAGCCGGTCAGCGCCAAACATCTGCGCGATGACCATTCCATCGGATGCGGCTCCGGTTACCTGACTGGCTTGGTAAGCGGCAATGACAAAGTCGCGATCGGAAAGGGATGGATCGCCGCTCCACCCGCGGAAAGCGACGTCGGCATAGCGCGCGGGAATGTCGTAATAGCGGGGCACTTGCCCGAGGTTGCCTTCGTAGCGCTTCAGCTCTTCGCCGACTTGGCTGAGCAACTCCTTCGTTTGCCTGTCTTCAAGCCGCTGCTGATTCCAGTTTGCCGCCAGCACGCCGAGGAAGCCGAGAACCAGCAGCACGAAGTCGATAGCGATGGCAGTCCAGTTCTGTGCCTTCAAGTTCGTGGCGAGTCGACGATGCCACATCGCAGCCCCCTCGCTCACCACCGCTCGGCAAGCGTGCCCAACGTAGCTCAGTGGGGCGAAACTCGCAAAAAAGCGCCCGAATTCGCATGGTCAGAGCAGCATGACCTTCAGGTGCGCGCAGCACCGCTCCAGGTCGATTTGCGCGCTCGGCAGCGACTTGCGCAGGTTCATGAAGCCGTGGATCGTGCCCTCCGCTTCCAGGTAGACTACCGATACGCCGGCCTGGGCGCACGCGGCGGCGTAGGCGCGGCCCTGATCGCGGATCGGGTCGAGGCTGGCGGTCACTACCAGGGTCGGCGGTATCCCGCGCTGGTTCTGGTGCAGCGGGTCGTAGCGCCAGTCTTTCGCGTCGGGCGCGTAGCACTGGTCGAACCAGTTCATCCCCTCGCGCGTAAGCAGATAGCCCTCACCGAAGTCGGTGAAGCTTGGATACCCCTCCGTCGGGTTCGCGGCCGGGTAGATCGGCCATTGCGCGATCACCGGCACAGCGGCCGGCTCGTCCCGGAGCGCCAGGGCAGCGACGATTGTGAAGTTGCCACCCGCGCTGTCGCCGGCCAGGATCAGCCCGGTCGCCGCCCGTCCGAGTTCCGGCGGGTTCCCGGCCACCCAGCGCGCCGATGCGATCGCGTCCTCCACGCCGGCGGGAAACGGGTGCTCCGGAGCCAACCGATAGTCGACCGATATGACCGGTAGGTCGAGCAGCCGCGCGATCTCGGCGCACAAGGGCGCATGGGTGTCGATGTCGCCCAGCACGAAGCCGCCGCCATGGTAGAAGACCATCACTGGCCCCGGCCCGCGCTCCGCCCGTGCGTCGAACAGCCGCATGGGGCAGGGCCCGCCGGCGATGTCGCGGATCACGGCCAGCTTCCCGACCTCGGCGTCGAATGCATGCCGCGACGCATGCATCATGCCGCGTGCCTGCTCGAGGCTGACTTGGTGGCTGCGCGGGCCATCGAGGCCGTTCAGATAATCGAGGAAGGCGCGGACATCGGGGCGGACGAATGGCTGGCTCATGCTGTTCCTTCTGCTCGCGGGGCAATCGAGATTGATGGCCTGACCAATCGGGCGAACCCGACCTACTTGCTCAGGCGTGGAGGTGGAACGCTGAACCGAACGCGCCAATTGGTAACGAACGGCACCGCTCTGCCACTCTCGTCGGTCATGGCAGGGACCTGAAATGAGCTGGACTGACTACACGCGGCCTTGATCAGCGCGCTGGTCCCCCCGCTCTTTGGGCCGCAGTCGGTTATCGAGCCGTTGGCGTTCACCGCAAGCACGACGTCCACGTCGGCGCTCGGCTGGCCGTTAAGCGACTTGACCTGGAATTCCGCATTCGGGCTCGCCCGAAGCGACGCGATCCGCCCACCATCGCTCGTGTCGGGAAGGAACAATCGGATGAGCTCTTGGACTCGGGCGTAGGAGGCAGTGCCGTCCCGCAGGGTAGCATGCGGGAACCGTCGTCCGCGCAGCAGTGAACAGATGTCGCCAGCGAGGCGTGGGTCCCCCAGCTCCTGTTCACTTCTGCACGCGAAGAGCTTGCCACCGGGCGTAAGGGACAGGCTGACGAGGCTGGCTGCCGAGGCCTCCGCCCGGAGCGCCCACTCCGGGTAGTCGGTGTATTTCAGACTTCCGCCAGCGCTCGGCACCGACAGGGCCAAGGCGGCAGCACTCAGAGGCAAGATCGGCATGGCATCAACGCTCGCAAAATCGCCTCAGAGAGTCTAGATCAGGGCAAACCCCACATCCTCAGGACGACCGATGGCCGCGGCCACCCACTTACTGACCCCCGAAGAGTCCCATGCCGAGCCGCACCAGGAAGCGGTTGTCGTTCGCTTTGCAGGCGATTCCGGTGATGGGATGCAGCTGACCGGCGGGCAGTTCACGCTGTCGACCGCGCTGGCCGGCAACGACCTGGCGACCTTTCCCGATTTCCCGGCCGAGATTCGCGCACCGCAGGGCACGACGTTCGGCGTGTCGGCGTTCCAGATCAACTTCGGCTCGACCGCGATCGAGACGGCGGGCGACCAGCCGGACGTGCTGATCGCCATGAACCCGGCCGCGCTGAAGGTGAACGTCGCGGCATTACGTGAAGGCGGCCTGATCATCGCCGACGAGGGCGAGTTCTCGCAACGTAACCTCGCCAAGGCCGGCTACGACGCCAATCCGCTGGAGGACGAGAGCCTCGCCAAGTGGCAGCTGGTGAAATTCAACATCAGCCAGCTGACCATGGATGCGGTGAAGCCGTTCGGCCTCGGTAACAAGGAGGCGCTGCGCTGCAAGAACATGTGGACGCTGGGGCTGGCGCTGTGGATGTTCGACCGCAGCCGCGAGCCGATCGTTGACTGGCTCAAGACGAAGTTCGCCAAGGCGCCGCAGCTGGCGGAAGCCAACATCGCCGCGCTGAACGCCGGCCATGCCTACGGCGAGACGGTGGAGATGGGCGCCGCGGTCAAGCCGCGCCACATCGCTGCCGCGCCGGCCGAACCGGGCCTCTATCGCACCGTCACCGGCGCCGAAGCGCTGGGGCTGGGGCTGGTGGCGGGCGCGCAGCTGGCGCACCTGCCGATGTTCTTCGGCTCCTATCCCATCACGCCGGCCTCGCCGTTGCTGCACCACCTCAGCCGGTTGAAGGAGTATGACATCACCACCTTCCAGGCGGAGGACGAGATCGCGGCGATCTGCGCCGCGCTCGGCGCATCCTACGCCGGCAGCCTGGGCGTCACATCTTCGTCGGGGCCCGGCATCGCGCTCAAGACCGAGGCGATCGGCCTGGCGGTGATGACCGAGCTCCCGCTGGTGATCGTCAACTCCCAGCGCGGCGGGCCCTCGACCGGCCTGCCGACCAAGACCGAGCAGTCGGACCTCTACCAAGCGGTGTACGGCCGCAACGGCGACGCGCCGCTGCCGGTGATCGCCGCCCGCTCGCCGTCCGACGCCTTTGACTGCGCGATCGAGGCCTGCCGCATCGCGACGCGCTACATGACCCCCGTCATGCTGCTGACCGACGGCTATATCGCCAATGCCGCCGAGCCGTGGCGCGTGCCCGACATGAGCGGCTACGAGGCCTTCCCGGTGACGTTCGCCAACGGCGAAGCGCCGCGCGCGGACGATGGCAAGCTGTTGCCCTACGCCCGCGACGAGCGGCTGGCCCGGCCATGGATCAAGCCCGGTACCCCCGGCCTCACGCACCGGATCGGCGGGATCGAGAAGAACCCGGGCACCGGCGATCTCGACTATTCGCCGGGCGCTCACGCCGAAATGACGCGACTGCGGCACCAAAAGGTGCTCGGCATCTCCGCAGACATTCCAGATCAGGACGTCTGCCTGGGCGAGCCCGGGGCGGCCCTGGCGGTGGTCGGCTGGGGCTCGACCTTCGGGCCCATCCACCAGGCGGTGCGGCGAATGCGGGCGCGTGGCGCCGATGTCGCGCACGTCCACATCCGGCATATCTGGCCGCTGCCGGCGAACCTTGGCGAGCTGCTGCATGGCTTCGGGCGGGTGATCGTGCCGGAGATGAACGCGGGACAGCTCAAGACCGTCCTGCGCGACCAATATCTGGTCGACGCGCGCTCGTTGACCAAGGTGAGCGGCCAGCCGTTCCGGATCGCCGAGATCGAGGGAGCGATCGCGGAGGCGCTGGAGGGAACGGCGCCGGGCAATCTTCGCTCCGACTCGACGCAGCTGCCTGAAGGCGATTCCGGCCATGACGACGGCAGCAACGTGCGCGAGGGCCTGGCGCGGTGAAGCCGATCAACCCATTTCCGCTGATCATGATGCTCCTCGTGATCCTGGCACTTCTGTATTGGCTGTGGCGATGAACGAACTGACGCAAATCGAGAAGACGACCGCGAAGGACTGGGCGACGGATCAGGAAGTCCGCTGGTGCCCGGGCTGCGGCGACTATGCGGTGCTGAAAGCCGTGCAGCGGACGATGCCGGACCTTGGCGTGGCGCGTGAGAAGACCGTGTTCGTCTCAGGCATCGGCTGCTCCAGCCGCTTCCCATACTACATGGAGACCTACGGCTTCCATACCATCCACGGCCGCGCGCCGGCGGTGGCGACCGGGATCAAGCTGGCCAATCCCGAGCTCGACGTGTGGATCATCACGGGCGATGGCGATGCGCTGTCGATCGGCGGCAATCACACGATGCACGTGCTGCGCCGCAACCTCGATTGCCAGATCCTGCTGTTCAACAACGAGATCTACGGCCTGACCAAGGGGCAGTATTCGCCGACCAGCCGGCCCGGCACGCGCTCGCCGTCCACGCCGTTCGGTTCGGTCGACCGGCCGGCGCGCCCGTGCGCCTTCGCGCTGGGCGCCGGTGCGCGGTTCGTGGCGCGGGGCATCGACGTCAACAAGAACCTGCCTGACGTGCTCAAGGCCGCGCATGCCCACCGGGGCGCGGCGTTCGTCGAAATTTTTCAGAATTGCGTCGTCTACAACGACGACGTCTTCGCACCCTTCACCGCCCGTGAGGTCGCAAGCGAGATGCAGCTGTGGCTGAAGCCGGGCGAGAAGATGCTGTTCGCCGATGGCACCAAGGGTATCGCGCTGGATCATGACACGCTCAGCTTGCGCGTGGTTGCGGGCGACGACCCGGCCGTGCTGACCCACGATCCGGCCAACCGCATGCTCGCCCACCTGCTCGTCGAGATGCCGGGGCAGGGCTTCCCCGTCGCCCTCGGCGTCCTCTACGACGATCCGGCGCCGACGTTCGAAGCGGCGGTGCTGGAGCAGAACCACACGGTTGCGGCCGGCAAGAAGGCGGACCTGCAGGCGCTGGTCAGCAAAGGCCAGAGCTGGATGGTGGAAAAGGAACCACGCGCTGAATAGCTGCCAGGCGTGCGGGGTGTCGGCATGATCCCGCGTACCCTGATCGCGTCCGCCCAGATCCCGAATGGGCCCGAGATGCGGCTCTATTCGCGCGGTGGGGATCACATGATCCTGCTGGAGCGGGAAGAGCTGATGTCGACCCGCATGTCGGGATCGGAGGAAGCACTGGCGACGATGACAGCGGACCGCTTGGGCAGTCGCCCGGGTCAGCGCTGGCTGATCGGCGGCTATGGCATGGGCTTCACCCTGCGTGCGGCGCTCGCGCGCCTGCCCGGGAACGCGCGGGTGACCGTGGCCGAGCTGGTGCCCGAGATCATTGACTGGGCTCGCGGGCCGATGGCGGCGCTGACGGATGGCTGCCTGGACGACCCGCGAGTGACGGTCGCTCTGCGGGACGTGACAAACGAGATCGCCGGGGGTGGGTGGGACGCGATCCTGCTCGACGTGGACAATGGGCCGGATGCGCTCGTCCGGGCGCAGAACCAGTGGCTGTACGAGCCCGGCGGGCTGGCAGTCACGCGCCAGGCGCTACGGCCCGGCGGGCTGCTCGCCATCTGGTCGGCATCCTCCGACGCGCGCTTCAGCCGCACGCTGGCCAGCGCCGGTTTCCGCGTCGAGGAAGAGGTCGTCCGCGCGCGCGCCAACGGCAAGGGTCCGCGCCATCACATCTGGTTCGCCACTCCGCGCTGATGGACAACATCACGCACAGCCTTGCCGGAGCACTGCTCGGGCAGATCGGGCTGAAGCGTTCGTCCAGGCTGGCCATGGCCGGTTGCATCCTGGGTGCCAATGCGCCTGACATCGACGTGTTCGCGCCGCTGTTCCTCCCGGTCGACAACATCGCCTTCCACCGCGGACCGACCCATGCGCTGTGGGCGCCGCCGCTGCTTGCCGCCGCCATCGTCGGCCTGCTGTGGTTGTACGATCGCTGGCGGCCCGGGGAAGCGGGCGCGCCGCCGTTCCGGGCCGGTCCACTGTTGCTCGCCACCTTGCTGGCGACCTACAGCCATCCGTTCCTCGACTGGCTGACGACCTATGCGGTCAATCTGTTCACGCCGTTCGACCGCGGCTGGTATTCGGCGAACGCCATCTTCATCGTCGACTGGGTCTACTGGCTGCTGCTGATCGGCGGGATCCTGTTGTCGGCACGGCGCTATCGCCGCGATCGGCCGCATCCCGGCGCTCCCGCCCAGGTCGCGGGCGTTCTGCTGCTTGCCTACATCGCCGGCAACGTCGGCTTGAGCGCTTATGCTGAGCGGACCATGGCCGAAGCATTGCGGCGGCGGGGGATCGAACCCGTGCTGATCGTCGCCAGCCCGCCGCCACTCGCGTTCTGGGAGCGGACCATGGCCTGGCGCGACAGGGCGCGGTGGGGTTCCGGGCGCTTCTCACCCGCCGGCGGGCTCAGCATCGATCCGTCCATTCGTCCGCTTGGATTTGACAATCCGCATTTCCTGCGAGCCAGGCGAGAGCGCCGCTCCCTCCGGTCCTTTCTCTATTGGTCGCGGATGCCGATCGTGGTGGAGGAAGCAGGCAGAACCTACCTGTCGGACCAGCGCTATTACGGCCCGATCCGTTCGGCAGCGGTACCGCCTTCGGTGCGACGCGCGGCCCGCCGGGCAAGCTTCCTGGTCCCGCTCGACTGAGCATACCGCCCAACGGCCGCATGGTTCGTATTGCCCGCTTCGTCGTTGAAGCCGGACCATGGCCGATACGCAACTCGTCTGGCTCCGTCAGGACCTCCGCCTCGCAGACCAACCCGCCTTCGCCGCCGCCGCTGTGGCCGGGCCGGTGCTGGCGCTCTATGTGCTGGACGACGAGACGCCGGGGGAGTGGAAGATCGGTGGTGCGCAGCGCTGGTGGCTGCACGGCAGCCTCGCCAGCCTTGCGAATGAACTGGAGGCGCGCGGCGGCGCCCTGACCCTGCGCCGCGGCCGCAGCGCCGAGATAGTGGCGCAGGTCGCCGAGGAGAGTGGCGCAGCCGCCATCCACGCCACGCGCCATTACGAACCCTGGTGGGTCGGGGCGGAGCGGGAACTCGGTGAGCGGCTGACCCTGCACGAAGGCGACGTGCTGCATGAACCTTCGGACATCCGCTCGGGCTCGGGCGGCGCATTCAAGATCTACGGCCCTTACTATCGCACACTCGAAAGCCACTTGCCGCCCCCGGAGCCTGAGCCCGCGCCCCGAAAGCTCACCGCGCCGGGCAAGCTGCCGCCGAGCGATCGGCTCGAAGATTGGGAGCTGCTTCCGACCCGGCCGAACTGGGCCACCGGCTTCGACGTGTGGGAGCCGGGCGAGGCGGGCGCGCTCAAGCACCTGAAGCGGTTCGCGGCCGAGGCCGAGCACTACGCCAACCGCCGCGACCTGCCGGCCGAGGTCGGCACGTCCAACCTGTCGGCCCACCTTCACCATGGCGAAATCAGTCCGCGGCAGGTGTGGCATGGCGTCGGGGCGGGGAGCGGCGACAAGTTCCGGCGCGAGCTGGCCTGGCGGGACTTCTCCCGCTCGGTGATCCTCGCCGACCCGGACATGGGCACGCGCGAGCAGCGGCCGCTGGCTCTTCCGCACCGCACGGGCAAGCAGGCCGAAAGCGATTTCGCGGCATGGAGCAAGGGGTACACCGGCTACCCCCTCGTGGACGCAGGGATGCGCCAGCTGTGGGTCACCGGCTGGATGCACAACCGGGCGCGGCTGGTTACGTCCAGCTTCCTGGTCAAGCATCTGCTGCTCGACTGGCGGCGCGGCGCGCAGTGGTTCTGGGACACGCTGGTCGACGCCGATTACGCCAACAACAGCCAGAATTGGCAGTGGATCGCCGGGACGGGCTTCGACAGCCAGCCGTTCTACCGGATCATGGCGCCGCTCGCCCAGTCGGAGCGGTTCGGCGCGGCCGAGTATATCCGCCGGTGGGTGCCGGAATTGAAGCAGCTGCCTGACGCGGACATCCATGATCCATGGGGGCGGCGCGTGGCGCCGGCCGGCTACCCCGAACCGCTGGTTGGACACCGCGACGGGCGGGAGCGCGCGCTTCGGGCCTTTCGCAAGGCGCGCGGCGGCGGCTAAGGGCAGGCATGGCCTCCCGCGGCGCGCACCTTCTCAACGCTGATCGGACGTTCGTCACCGGTGGCGGCCTGCTCGGGCGGCTGGCCGCTCCGCCGTTCGCGCGGATGGTGGACCAGCTGCACGAGCGACTGCGCCAGGGCGGCATCCATGCGACGCTGCCATCCGGCGACCAGCGCAATCTCGGGTTTCACGCGCCTGGACCCGAGCCGGTCGTCCACCTGCACAGCTGGCTGGCGCTGGTGCGGCTCGCGACGTCCGGCAGTGTCGGCTGGTACAAGGCGTGGGAGCGCGGCGAATGGTCGTCGCCCGACCCGGTGCCGCTGTTCGAGCTGTTCATGCTCAATGCTGCGAGCCTCGGCGGCACGGCGCGGGCCAAGGGGCCGTTCCGGCTGGTGAACTGGCTGGCGCACCAGTGGCGCGACAACGGGCCGGGGCAGGCGCGGGAGAACATCGCCGCGCACTATGACCTCGGCAATGACTTCTATGCGGCGTGGCTCGATCCGACGATGACCTATTCGGCGGCCCGGTTCGCGGCCGGCGACGACCTGCAGGCGGCGCAGCTGCGCAAGGTTCACCTGCTGCTCGACCGGCTGAAGCTCAAGCCCGGCGATCGGCTGCTGGAGATCGGCTGCGGGTGGGGCACGCTGGCGATCGAAGCGGCCAGGCGGGGTGTGACGGTGACGGGGCTCACCCTGTCGACCGAGCAGAAGGATTGGGCGGAGCGGCGGATCGCGGAGGAGGGCCTATCGGACTGCGTCGCTATCAGGCTGCAGGACTATCGCGAGCACCGCCAGACCTATGACGCGGTCGCGTCGGTCGAGATGGTGGAGGCCGTCGGGCAGCGCTGGTGGCCGGCTTACCTCGATGCGATCGCGGGAGCGCTCCGGCCCGGCGGACGCGCTGCGTTGCAGTTCATCGCCATTCGGCCCGAGTTGTTCGACCGCTATGCGGCGAGCGCCGATTTCATCCAGACCTACATCTTCCCCGGCGGCATGCTGCTGCACGAGCCGCGTTTCGCGGCGCTGGCGGTGGAGCGTGGCTTGTCGTGGGTCGAGCGCGACGGCTTCGGGCTCGACTATGCGGAGACGCTGCGGCTCTGGCGCGAGCGCTACGACGGCGCGGAGCGGGCGGGGCGACTGGACGGCTTCGACGAACGCTTCCATCAGCTGTGGCGCTATTACCTGATGTATTGCGAAGGGGGCTTTCGCGGGCACGGCATCGATGTCGCGCAGGTTACCATGGTGAAGGAGAGCCAATGAAGCGATTGCTCACTCTTGCCCTAGTGCTGGCCGCGCCGGCGGCTGCCCAGAAGCCGGTTCCGGCCGATCCCGCCAGCCGGCAGGCGCTGCGCAGGGCCGGTGCGGAAGTGCTGTTCTGGAGCCAGGCGCAGCGGGACGCGAACTTCCGGCGGATGGAGCAAATCTTTCCAACGGTCGTCATCAAGGCCGGTGGCCGGGTTCGGCCGCTGCCCGCCGGACGGCCGCTGCCGGTCAGCGCGGCGGAGGTGAACCGGTTCATCGCGGCCCAGAACGTTGCCGGGCTGATCGTGCTGCAGGATGGGCGGGTGCGGCTTGAACGCTACGCCCGCGGGTTCGGGCCGACCCAGCGCTGGACCAGCTTCTCGGTCGCCAAGTCGCTGACGTCGACCCTGTTCGGGGCGGCGGCGAAGGAGGGCAAGCTGCGGCTGGACGACCCTGTCACGCGCTTCATTCCGGAGATGAAGGGCAGCGCCTACGACGGGGTCACGGTTCGGCAGGTGCTGACCATGTCGTCAGGCGCACGGTGGAACGAGGACTATACCGATCCGAAGAGCGACGTCGCCCAGATGTTCTCGCGCCCGGTGGCTGCCAACGAGGACGTCATCACGGCCTACATGAAGACGCTCGGCCGGGCGGCGGCGCCGGGGTCGAGGTTCAACTACAATACTGGCGAGACCAACCTGGCCGGGACCATCCTCTCCCGCGCCGTGGGCATGCCGATCGCGCGCTATGCCTCGCTCAAGGTCTGGCGGCCGTACGGGATGGAGGCCGATGCCCATTGGCAAGTCGACGAGCATGGCCGCGAGGTGGCTGGTTGTTGCGTGTCCATGCGGCTGCGCGACTACGCCCGGCTGGGCCAGCTGATGGTGGAGGACGGGCGCGGGCTGGTCGCGCCGGGGTGGGTCAAGGACGCGACTGCCATTCACCAGCCATTCCCTCAGGCAGGGCGCGGTTACGGGTACTTCTGGTGGATCGAGCCGTTCGGCTACCGCGCCAGCGGCATCTTCGGGCAGCAGATCTGGGTTGACCCTAGCCGCGGGCTGGTGATTGCCGCCGTGGCTGCGTGGCCGAAGGCGACCGATGAGAAGCTGAGCGCCGAACGGGCAGCCTTCTTCAAGCGGTTGGATGAGGCGGCAAAGCGCTAGTCGACGCGGACGCGGGCTCCGGTTTCGCGTTCCTCGCCAAGCAGCACCAGCACGCGCTCGGCGACGACCTCGGGCGGCTTGACCTGATCGGGCTCCTCACCGGGAAAAGCGAGGGAGCGCATGCGGGTGCGGGTGGCGCCCGGGTCGAGGATGGTGACGCGCAGGCGCTTCAAATAGGCGGTCTCGTCCGCGTATGCGCCGAGCAGGCCTTCGAGCGCGGCCTTGCTCGACCCGTAGGCACCCCAGAAAGCGCGAGGGGTGGCGCCGACCGAGCTGGTGACACCGATAACTTCCGCCCGATCGGCCTTCTTCAGCAGCGGGTCGAAGGCGGCGATCAGCGCCAGGTTGGCGATCAGGTTGGTGTTGAGGATGCGGCCATATTCCTTCGCGTCGATGTCCTGCACCGGCGTTAGGCTACCCAGCATTGCGGCGTTGAGTATCAGTAGGTCGAGCTTGCCCCAGCGCTCCGCCACCGCCTCCGACAGCTTGGCGATCGCGTCGGTGTCGGTCAGGTCCAGCGGCGCAATGGTCGCCGAGCCGCCGGCAGCGTGGATGCGCTCCTCCACATCCTCCAGCGCCTTGGCGGTGCGCGCGACCAGGATGACGTGGGCGCCGGACTTCGCCAGCGCCTCCGCCGTGGCCGCGCCAATGCCGCGCGAGGCGCCGGTGACCAGCGCCAGCCTGCCGTTCAGATCAGTCATGGGTCGAGGCGTTTAGAACGCCTCGACTGGCAAGGCCATGACGCTTTCGGCGCCGGCCTCGATCTGCCCACGATAGGCGCTCGCCCGCGGCAGCTCGCGCTGGGCGTAGAAGCGGGCGGTCGCGAGCTTGGTTTGGTGGAAGCTGGCGTCCTCGCCGGCCTCGTTCTCCAGCCGGGCGCTGACATTGGCCATCTTGAGCCACATCCAGCCGAGCGTCACCAGGCCCATCAGGTGCATGTACGGCACCGCGCCCGCACCGACGTTATTCGGGTCCTGCATGCCGTTCTGCGCCATCCACATGGTCGCGGCCTGAAGGTGCCCAAGCGCCTGCTCCAATGGTGCCGCGATCCCGGCCGGGTCGCCCGCGGCGCGGGTCTCGGCGATGTCGCGGGTGATGGTCTCGAGCAACAGCCGGACGCCCCGTCCGCCGTCCTTGGCCAGCTTGCGGCCGACCAGGTCCATTGCCTGGACGCCGTTGGTGCCCTCGTAGATCTGGGCGATGCGGGCGTCGCGGACGAACTGCTCCATGCCCCATTCGCGGATGTAGCCGTGGCCGCCGAACACCTGCTGCATGTTGACCGCGGCCTCGAAGCCCTTGTCAGTCAGGTAGCCCTTGATGACGGGCGTCAGCAGGCTGATGATGTCGTCGGCCGCCTGGCGCTCCTCCTCCGTGGCCCCTTTGCGCGACAGGTCAACCTGCAGCGAGCCCCACAGTACCAGCGCTCGCGCCGCCTCGTTGAAGGCCTTGGCTTCCAGCAGCATGCGGCGGACGTCGGCATGGACGAACAGGGTGTCGGCCTTGGCGTCCGGATCGCGCTGGTCGGGGCGGAGCGCGCGGCCCTGGCGGCGGTCCTTGGCGTAGGCGACGGCGTTCTGGTAGGCGACCTCGCCCTGCGCTAGGCCCTGTAGGCCGACGCCGAGGCGGGCGGCGTTCATCATGATGAACATGGCGGCAAGGCCCTTCTCCGGCTCGCCGACCAGATAGCCGGTCGCGCCGTCGTAGTTCATCACGCAGGTCGAGTTGCCATGGATGCCCATCTTGTGCTCGATCGAGCCGCACGACAGGCTGTTGCGCTCACCCAGTGAGCCGTCGTCCCCGACCATGAACTTGGGCACGATGAACAGCGAGATGCCCTTCACATTGTCCGGGGCGCCGGCAATCTTGGCCAGGACCAGGTGGACGATGTTGTCGGCCATGTCGTGTTCGCCGGACGAGATGAAGATCTTGGTCCCGGTGATCTTATAGCTGCCGTCGGCCTGCGGCTCGGCGCGGGTCTTGAGGAGGCCGAGGTCGGTGCCGCAATGCGGCTCGGTCAGGTTCATGGTGCCGGTCCATTGGCCGGAGACCATGTTGGGGAGATACTTGGCCTTCTGCTCGTCCGAGCCCTTGACCAGGATGGCGGCGATCGCGCCCTGGGTCAGGCCGTTGTACATCTCGAAGCTCTGGTTGGCCGAGAGGATGTATTCGGAGATCGCGGTGGCCAGCACGTGCGGCATGTTCTGGCCGCCGAACTCGGCGGGAGCTGAGAGAGAGGTGAAGCCCAGCTCACAGAATTGCTTATAGGCGTCCTTGAAGCCTGCGGGGGTGGTGACGCTGCCGTCCTCGTGGCGGGTGCAGCCTTCCTCGTCGCCGACCCGGTTCAACGGCGTCAGCACTTCCTCGCAGAAGCGGGCGCCTTCGGTCAGGATGGCTTCCACCATGTCGGGGGTGGCATCGGAGAAGCCAGGCAGGTTGCCGTAGTTTCCCATCTCCACGATGTGGTCGAGCAGGTAGCGGGTGTCGCGAACGGGTGCGGTGTAGACGGGCATCTCACAACTCCGGCAAAAAGGCGGTCAGGTGTCGGCTCTAGGTGGGCAGGCCGCGGCAAATCAACAAGAATGTCAGCACAGCGGATCGCCGGCGAGGTCGGTGACGGGCTCGGGCGAGGGCAGGCGAGTGAAGGACTTGTCGGTGAAGCTGACGTCCGGGCCGCAATAGTAGGCGCAGGCGGGGCCGGCGGCGCCAAGCGTGGCCCGGTCGCCAGTGCGGGCGAACGCGATGGTGCAGGCGCCGTCCCCGTCAGGCTGAATTCGACCATTGGCTAGCGTGCCGCGCAGGGTGCAGTTGGCGTTGCCGGCGCGGGCATAGGTGATGAAGGCCACCTGGCCGCCCTTGAGGCACAGCCGGTCGCGGGCGCCGTCGGCGAAAACAATCATGTCGCTCTCCGCCGGGGCTGGCGCGGTCGCGGCGGCCTCGTTCGTGGCCGCTTCCTCTTTGCCGCAGGCAGCGAGGAGCAGCGCGCAAACCGCCAAGGCGGATACCCCGGCATGCTGACGAAGTGGGCGGCGCTCGTGCCCAGGCGCGTACGCGCGGGATAGCTGGCAGTCTGCGCGGCGCGGCATGGCGTGGCCATGGCAGGCGCAACCCGGTTGTTCAATGGCGAGACGACCCGGCTTCAAGCTCCATTCATGAGTCAGGCGACAAAGGCGCGGGCTTCTCCTATAGGCACGGCACTTCTGGCAGCGGGCGGGCGGCAATGCTGACGACGAATCCCTTCGACGACGATAAGTTGCGCGAGGAGTGCGGCGTGTTCGGCATCTGGAATGCCGATGCCGCGGCCAGCTTCGTGGCGCTGGGGCTGCATGCGCTGCAGCACCGGGGGCAGGAGGCGGCCGGCATCTCCAGCATGGACGCGGCGGGCTTCCACTCGCACCGGGCGGCGGGGCATGTCGCGGGCACGTTCGACAAGGATGAGGTGATCCGCGCGCTGCCCGGACGGACGGCGATCGGGCACGTGCGCTACTCGACCACGGGCAGCTCGGCGATGCGCAACGTTCAGCCTTTGTTCGCCGAACTGGCCGACGGCGGCTTCGCGGTGGCGCACAACGGCAACATCTCCAATGCGATGAAGCTGCGCCGCACGCTCAACCGGCGCGGGTCGATCTTCCAGTCGACGTCGGACACTGAGGTAATCATCCACCTGGTCGCGACCTCGCACCACACGCAGATGCTCGACCGGATCGTCGACGCGCTGAACCAGGTCGAGGGCGCCTATTCTCTGCTGATGCTGACGGAGGCGGGGCTGATCGCCTGCCGCGACCCGCTCGGCATCCGGCCGCTGGTCATGGGGCGGATTGGCGACTCGGTGATCTTCGCCAGCGAAACTGTCGCGCTCGACGTCATAGGCGCTCACTACGAACGGGACGTCGGCCCGGGCGAGATGGTGCTGGTGAACGGTGACGGGGTCCGCAGCTTCCGGCCGTTCGTCTCTGCGTCACCGCGGCCCTGCATTTTCGAGCATGTTTATTTCAGCCGGCCGGACAGCGTGGTGGACGGAACCTCCGTCTACGAGAGCCGGAAGAACATCGGGGCGGAGCTAGCGCGGGAATCGCCTGTGGAGGCCGACATCGTCGTGCCGGTGCCGGACAGCGGCGTGCCGGCGGCCATCGGCTTCAGCCAGGCGAGCGGCATTCCGTTCGAGCTGGGGATCATCCGCTCTCATTATGTCGGGCGGACGTTCATCCAGCCGAGCCAGGAAGTGCGGCACCTGGGCGTGAAGCTCAAGCACAACGCCAACTCGGCGCTGATCCGCGGCAAGAAGGTGGTGTTGATCGACGATTCGATCGTGCGCGGGACGACGAGCGTGAAGATCGTGCAGATGATGCGCGACGCCGGCGCGGCCGAGGTGCACATGCGGATCGCCTCGCCGCCGACCCGCCACAGCTGTTTCTACGGCGTCGACACGCCCGAGCGGGCCAAGCTGCTCGCGGCGCAGATGGATGTGGCGGCCATGGCCAAGTACATCAACGCCGATAGTCTGGCGTTCATCAGCATCGACGGGCTGTACCGCGCTCTGGGCGACTCGCGGAACCCGGCGGTGCCGCAACGCTGCGATGCGTGCTTCACCGGCGATTACCCGACCCGGCTGACGGACCTCACCGACAAGGAGATGGCGCAGTCGGCGTTGCGGGTAGTGGCCTCGCGTTGAGGCTCAGTTAGCTGCCTGGTTAAGGTACCATGGCTTCAGCATGGTCGCCTCGTTGCCGCGAGCGGGCCGGGGCGCCAGGCGGGTCAGGTCGAACTCGCTCTCGAACTTCATTCCGAACCGGTCCTTCTGCGCCCAGCGGACGGTGCCGCTGACCGGCCCAACGCCGACGATGTCGAGCGTCAGGCGAGCGCCGGGGGCGACCGGCACCTGGCATTCGACCAAGGTGCCGAAGGCGGAAATGTTGCGGAGGCGGACCTCGCGCACCTGCCCGTGAATGGCGGCGATCGCCCGGCGCATCAGGCGCTGGCGCGGCTGGCGGATGCACTGATGGCCGTCGGCCTCGACCGACATGGCTTGGGCTAGCTTCAGCGCGCCGGCGCCGTCGGTCGGGCGGCCGAAGATGAAGCCCTGCACCTGGGCGACGCCGAGTTCGCGGATCAGCGCGAGGTCGTCGTGGGTCTCCACGCCCTCCGCAACCGTGTCCATCTTGAGGCTGTCGGCGAGGGTGACGATGGCGCGGATGATAGCGGCATTGCGGCTTTTCACGCTGGCCGCACCGCGCACGAAGCTTTGATCGATTTTGATCTTGTCGAACGGGGCGTGGCGCAGGTAGCCCAGCGACGAGTATCCTGTTCCGAAGTCGTCAAGGACGAGCCGCACGCCCAGCTTCTTCAGGCGGGTGAAGGTCTCCTCCGTGGCATCACTATCGGCCAGGAATACGCCTTCGGTGATCTCGAGCTCCAGTCGATTGGGATTGACGCCGGTAACCTCCAGCGCCTTCTGCACCACCTCGACGATGCGCGGATCGTTAAACTGGATAGGTGACAGGTTGACGGCGACGCGGACGCGGTCGGGCCATTTCGCGGCTTCATGCAGGGCCTGGCGGAGCACCCACTCGCCGACCTTGCCAATCATGCCGCATTCCTCGGCCAGTGGCACGAACTTGGCCGGCGAGATGTTGCCGCGGATCGGATGGCGCCAGCGCACCAGCGCCTCGAACCCGGACACTTCCTCGCCCGCGGCCCGGATGATCGGCTGGTAGGAGACGCTGAGCTCGTCACGCTCCATGGCGACCCGCAGGTCGTTCTCCAGGTGCTGGCGGTCGGTCGCCTCCGAATGCATGGCCGGTTCGTAGAAGTAATGCTTACCCCGGCCGGCAGCCTTGGCGGCGTAGAGCGCCAGGTCGGCGTTGCGGATCAGGCTGTCGGCACAGGCGCGACCGGGATCGCCGATGGCGATGCCGACGCTTGCCCCGATGGTGACGCGGTGGCCTTCAAGTTCATAGGGGCGGGACACTTCCGCGATGAGCGCGCGGGCGAGGCTTTCGAGCAGGCCGACTTCGGCCGCGCCTGGCAATACCGCCTCGAACTCGTCGCCGCCGAGGCGCCCAACCTTGCCGTGGTCGCCAAGCACGCTGGTCAGGCGTTGGGCGACCTGTTTCAGCAGTGCGTCACCCGCCGGATGGCCGAGGGTGTCGTTGACGTTCTTGAACCGGTCAAGGTCGATCAGGAACAGCGAGCACGCGCGCTGGCGGCGGGCGGCGTTGCGCAGCGCCTCGTCCAGCGTGTGGCGCATCATTGCGCGGTTGGGCAAACCGGTCAGCGAGTCGAACCGGGCGAGGCGAGTGATCTCCTGCTCCGACCGGCGCTGCTCCGTCAGGTCGGTGCCGATGCCCCGGAAGCCAAGGTAGCGACCGTGCTCGTCGAAAATCGGGTTGCCCGACAATGACCAATGGACATCCTCCTCGCTGGCCGGCCTCACGACTACATCGGAGAAAGGGAAGCGGGCCGACAGGTGGAAGCCGAGGGTGCGTTCTTCGCGCATGGTGTCGCTTGGGCTGACGTCGACTGACAGAAGATCGGTGAACTGGCGGCCAAGCAGCGCTTCGGGGGTGGTCTTGAAGTCATCGGCGAGCTGCTGCGAGACGTAGGACAGGGTGCCGGCGGGGTTGGTTTCCCAGAACCACCCTCGGCCGGAGGTTTCGAATTCCTCGACGAAATGAAGGGCTTTCTGCGCCAGCGAGTCGAGCTGGAGCCGGCGGCGCGCGCTGGCCAGCATCGTGCGGGTGACCGCGATGCTGTATCCGACTGCTAGCAGGCTGAGCCCGGAAATCGTGGCGGTTACGCTGGTGCTGCCGGAAAAGAGAAAGGCGCCGACACTCGCGACCAGGGCGTTAATGACGGACAAGGGTGGAGAGCCGATGCTGACCAGCCCGCGCATGGCAACACCCGCGCCGAGCACGAGGGGCAGGAAGCTAGCATTGTCGAGCCCGTCGAAATGGGACGCCGCGCTGGCGAACAGCATCCACAGCACGCCCGAGGCGGCGAGATAGGCCATGGCGAGCCTGCCTACCGCATGCGAGGCAAGGCCGAAGCGACGGTGAAAGCCGAGGGCCAAAGCGACCCCGCCATCGAGCAGCATGGCCAAGATCAGCGGCAGCAGGGCGGTGAACACCTCGCCCCACGACGACCCATCGACGCCTTGCCAGACGACCGTCAGGCCGACCACGCCGTGAGTTGCGGCGAGGAGCAGGGGCGCGCTGTTGAAGGTGCGGATGCGGCGAGCGCCGAGCGTCCGGTCGCCTTCGGTCTCCGCCGGGGCGACGTCGAACAGCAGGGCCTCGCGCACGGAGGCACGCGGCGCCAGGCCGCGTTCCTCCATCACCACTCCAAGGCGCGTTCGCCTCATTGCTCACCCACTTTCTTAGCAGAAAGCAGGTAAGCGAAACCCGTTAACGGATTACACCGGCGGCATCGTTAAATCGGCTTCAACCCTGTTCGGGAAGGAAGTCAGGCACCGACAAGTAGCGCTCGCCGGTGTCATAATTGAATCCGAGCACCCGCGGCCGTTCACCAAGTTCGGGCAACTTCTGTTTGATCGCCTGGAGCGTCGCACCCGACGAGATCCCGACCAGCATGCCTTCTTCACGGGCGCTGCGGCGGGCCATTTCCTTGGCGTCGTTCGGATCGACCTGGATCGTGCCGTCGAGCAGGTCAGTGTGAAGGTTGGAAGGAACGAAGCCAGCCCCGATGCCCTGGATCGGATGCGGACCAGGCTGCCCGCCCGAGATGACCGGGGAGAGGGTCGGCTCGACGGCGAAAACCTTCAGGTTCGGAAACCTTGATTTGAGCACCTCCGCCACGCCGGTGATGTGGCCGCCGGTGCCGACCCCGGTGATCAGCGCGTCGAAGCCGTCCGGGAAGTCTTCAAGGATTTCGTTCACCGTCTCCCTACGATGGACCTGGATGTTGGCAGGGTTGTCGAATTGCTGCGGCATCCACGCGCCAGGCGTCGCCGCCACAATCTCCTCCGCGCGGGCGATGGCGCCCTTCATGCCCTTTTCCTTGGGCGTCAGGTCGAACGTTGCGCCGTAGGCGAGCATCACGCGCCGCCGCTCCAGGCTCATGCTTTCAGGCATGACCAGGATGATCCGATAGCCCTTGACGGCTGCGACCATCGCCAGGCCGATGCCGGTGTTGCCGCTGGTCGGCTCGACGATCGTACCGCCGGGCTTGAGCTGACCGCCCCGCTCGGCATCCTCGATCATCGCAAGAGCGATGCGGTCCTTGATCGAGCCGCCGGGATTGCTCCGCTCGGATTTGATCCACACTTCGGCCTGGTCGCCGAACAGCCGCTGCACGCGGATGTGCGGGGTGCGGCCGATGGTCTGAAGAATATTGTTGGCCTTCACGCGGGTTTCTCCTCTTCGACGGCCCTGGCAAGCACCTCTGGCGGCGGGTCGAAGGTTCGCGCCCGCCTGAGTTCGGGGAACAATTGGGACCACGCCCCCGCAACTGCAATGGCCGCGCCGCCGCCAAACACCACGGCGCCAACCGGGCCGAGCAGCGCGGCGAACAGGCCGGATTGGAGTTCGCCAAGCTCGTTGGAGGCGGAGATAGCGAGGCCCGACACCGCCGAAACCCGGCCGCGCATGGTGTCGGGGGTGTGCAGCTGGACAAGGGAGGAGCGAACGTAGACCGACAGCATGTCGGCCGCGCCGAGCGATGCAAGAACAAGCAGTGACAGCGGCAGGCTGCGGGAGAGGCCGAAGACGACCGTGGTCAAGCCGAAGGCTGCAACCGCCCACAGCATCTTGACCCCTACGTTCTGCTTGAGCGGTCGGACGGCGAACACCGCAGCCACCAGGGCCGCGCCGACGGCGGGTGCCGCGCGGAGCAGGCCCAGCCCTTCCGTTCCGACTTGGAGGATGTCGCGGGCGAACACCGGCAGCATCGCGGTGGCGCCGCCCAGCAGCACGGCGAACAGGTCCAGCGTGATGGCACCCAGGAGGAAGCGATGGCCGCGGACGTAGGTCAGGCCCTCGATCATCTGGCGGATCGGGTGGGGGTGGCCCTCCATCTGCGGGGGCACGATGCGGCGGATCGGAGTCAGCGCTAGGATGGCGAGGCACATCAGCGCCGCGGCCGTCCAGTAAGGAGCCGAGGGATGGGCGGCGTAGAGGAAGCCACCGATCGCCGGGCCCGCCACAGTGGCACCTTGCCAGGCGATGGAGGACAGGGCGATCGCCTTGGGCAGCAGTTCGGGCGGCACGATGTTGGGTGCGATGGCCGACATGGACGGCCCGGTGAACACCCGCGCCACACCGTGCAGGGCGGCCAGGGTGAACAGCAGCGGCAGGCTCAACCAGCCGTTGTAGGTTGCGAGCGCGAGGGCAAGCGCAATGCCCGCATCCATACTATTGGCCAGTCGCGCCACCGTGCGACGCTCGTAGCGGTCGGCGGCCCAACCCGCGACGGGGGTGAGGATGGCGAGCGGCACGAACTGCACCGCGCCGAGGAGGCCGAGGACGAAAGACGCCTCGCGGATCGACATGCCATATTGGGCCCTGGCGACGTCATAGACCTGGTAGCCGATGATGACGACCATCCCCATCGTCGCGAGCACGGCGCAGAAGCGCGCGATCCAGAACAGCTGAAAGTCGCGGATCGCAAGGGGGGAACTAGGCACCGGTGGCGCTTAGCGGCGGGTACGCCGGGGAGCAATCGGGGAGGATGTCGCGGCTGGCGGTCGCGAGCGGACAGTTGTAGGCTCCTCCACGTAAGAGGTCCGGAGCAATCAATTCATGATCCTGGGATTTCTGTTGTTTGCTGCCGCTGCTGTTCGGTTCTTCCCGGATACGCCGTTTGCGCGCACGCTTGTGAAGTATCTGGTCGAGCTACCGATGGACGCTATGCGGAAGCTCGAGCGGCGGCACATAATCCTTGTCGTGATCCTGCTCTGCGCAGGGCAAAGCCTGGCGATCCTCGGCTCCGCGGAACTGGCGCTCGCTTACGCCGTCGACATGTCGGTCTATTACGACCTGCTCATCTGCGCTTGGACCGGCAGTGCTCTCAACAGCCTTAGAACGAGCCTGTCGTCGTTGAGGCTGCACCTGAAGAGACCCGCACGCCGAGGGCGTGGCAACCAGCGGCAGTCACGAGGACCCGCCAGAACCGCTCGTACCGCCCAGCCTGCCAATGACGACGACGACATAGGGCGGGCCAAGGCAGCCTGACCTGCAAGGCGGTCGGCTCAGCGGCCGGCCTCGGCGATGGTTCTGGCCATGCGGCGGCGATCCTGTGCGCCGGTGTCGCGGCCATCGCTCGCGTAGAGCGACTTGAGATAGCCGAGGTCAAAGGCCGTCATCGAGCGCGGCGCGGCGGCATTGTCGAAGGTGCTGAGGACGGTCCCGACCTCGTTGCCAGCGGGCGGGCGGGTCATGGCCAGGCCGCGCATCGCGGCATAATGGGCGATCTGGCCTAGAGTGCGGCCGTTCAGCGACCCGCGGTCGATGATGATCACCGACCCGTCGAGCTGCTGTCGCGTCGGCTGCTTGAGGATGGACGCTGACTGGACCCGCAAGGTGGCGGGCGCCGAGCCATCCTTTGACGGCGTGAGGCTGACGCCGTCCTCGTTGCGCAGGCTGGTGACCGACCAGGCGCGGACCGGACCCTTGGCGCTGGCAAGCGCCTCGATGTCGCGGCGGGACAGGCCGTTCAGCCACTCCGGGCGGTTCCTGCGAATGTCGCCGAACAGCAGCTGGCCGTCGCCCGCGATCATCACGATCAGGTTGGCGTCGCAACGGGCGGGCGCCGTGCGTAGACCGACCTGGCGGGCAATGTCGCGGATCTGGTCCTGCACCAGCGCGCCGGCCTCGGCCGGAAGGCCAGTAACCAGTGGGCAGACCGGGTCGTGGTAACGCGCCATCTGCAGCTCGCTCCCAGCTGACACGGCATTGACTGCCTGGCGCGTTTGCGCCTCGTCCAACGTTCGGCGGCCGGTGACCACCACCGTAGGTGCCGGATCTGCGGCGGGCGCCGTGACCTGCATGGTCGCCGTGGCGAGGGACAACAGAACGAACGCCATGCTTGCTTTCCTCTCTTGCTGGGCCTTGCGAGTGCCACGCGCGGCTCCCCGAGCCGAAGCAGCGTTCTACGAACCGTCGTTACGTCCTATGGACCGCCAATCGTCGTCGACCAACCGCTGATCGGACGATGGAAGACGGGCGGCTCGACTTGCGCGGGTGGTCACGCCAGACTCGGGTGGTCAACGGAGTCGAGGAGTGCGTGAGGAATGGCGGACGGGCATGAGCATGATGTGGCCGCCATCATGGGCGGGCTCTACGGCGACGGAATCATCGGCCTGAAGGGAGCCTTCGCACCGGAGTGGGCGGACCGCCTGGCGGCCGACGTCTGGCGGGTGTGGGAACGCGTGAAGGACAAGCCGGGTGGGGCGCTGCCCCGTGGGCCGCACCGCTTCTACGTTGAATGCTCACCAGAGGACATCGGCGGGTTCGTCGACATTGCCGCGCACCCGTGGTTCGTCGCAGTATGCGAGGCGGTGCTTGGGCCGGACTACCGGATCGTGGAGATCGGGTTCGACATCCCGTTCCCGGGCGCGGCCGACCAGCCGTGGCACCGCGATTTCAAGGCGCCGCCGGAAACGGTGGTCGGACGGCGGCTGAACAGCCTGGCGTTCAACCTGACCACCGTCGACACGCGCGAGGAGCATGGGCCGTTCGAGGTCGCGCCCGGCACGCAGTGGGACGACATCGCCGGTGCCAAGGACGACATGTTTCCGGACCGTACGCTGTGGGGCCGATATGAGGGGCGGGCGGTGCAGAAGCTGCCACAGCGGGGAGACATCTCGGCGCGGTCGGCGCTGACCATCCATCGCGGAACCGCGAACCGTTCGGACGAGCCGAGGCCGGTGCTGGTGGTGGGGGTGGACGCGCCCGATGGGACCAACGCGCATCACCACGACCTGCAGGTGACTCGGGGCTATCTCGACAGCCTGCCGCCGCGGGTGCGCGACCATCTCACCTGCCGGGTAGTGGAGCGGCTGGAGATGATCGAGCAGCACCATGTGATCGAAGGACTGCTGCAGCCGACATACTGAGGAACCGGGCCTTGGCCCGTGCGCTCCACCTGCGTTCACGCAAGGAGTTGAAAATGGCCAATATGTTGGGTGCGCTGATCGGCGCGGCGATCGATCGCGGCGATGGCGACAGCGGGATCAAGGGCGCGATCATGGGCACGGTGGCGGAGAGCGCCATCCGACTGCTGGCGCCGGTGGTCGCGACCTATGCGCTCGGCTGGGCCGTGCAGTACGGTGTCGCCAAGGGCTGAAAGGCAATCACCGGTAACGATCCGGCCCAGAGCGGGCGCTTGCGCACAGCCTGATTTTCGGACGTCGGAGCCCGTCAGTCGGGCTCCGACGTCCGGGCGGCTATTGTGCGGTGAGCGGGATCGCGCTGCCCGACTGGTCCGCAGCCTTACGGCCATTGTTTTGCGTCAGGAACCCGACCACGTCCCGGGCAAAGCGGTCCTTGTCGGTCTCGAAGATGCCGTGCGGGCTGCCGTCATACGTGATGAGCTGCGCGTGGGGCAGGGCCTCGGCGACCTTCTTACCGGTGCCTTCGAACGGCACGTTCTTGTCGCTTGTGCCATGGAGGATGAGGGTGGGGATGCCCTCGAACGCGGGCAAGTCGCCGCGGAAGTCGGTGGTCGCCCAGGCCTGCGCGGCGGCATAGGTCGAACGGGCGCCGGCCATGATCGCCTGGTGGAAGCCGGCGTCCAGCACGCCATCGCTGATCGGCTGGGTGACGAAGCCGACGCCGTAGAACTGCTTCAGGAAGGTCTGGAGGAAGCCGGCGCGGTCGGTCTGCATCTGGGCCGTGATCTCATCGAGCTTGGCCTGCGGCACGCCGTCCGGGTAATCGTCCCCCTGGACCACCCGAGGCACGACGGAGCTGGCGAGGACAGCGGCGCTGATCCGGCCCTTGCCCTGCCGCGACACGAGCCGCGCGACCTCGCCGCCGCCCATGGAGAAGCCAACCAACGCGACCGGCTGACTGATGTTCGCATCCTCCAGGATGGCAACCACGTCATCGGCGAACGTGTCGTAGTCGTAGCCGTCCCACGGCTGCTCGGAGCGGCCGAACCCGCGGCGGTCGGGGATGATGCAGCGCTTGCCCGCCTCGACCAGTTTGATCGCCAGGTCGTCGAACGTGTCGCCGGTTAGCGGCCAGCCGTGCAGCAGGACCACCGGATCGCCTCGGCCCCAGTCCTTGTAGTAGAGCATGGTGCCGTCCTTGGCCTTGGCATAAGGCATGGGGTGTCTCCTGATGGGATGGAAACTCGCCAACGGCCCGCTTGGCAGTCCGTTGCATGCGTTCCGCTTCCGTTCTACGCCTCGTCTCGATGGCGAAGCTGAAATCCCGATACGTCTGCCAGGCCTGCGGGTCGGCCCAGTCGCGCTGGCAGGGGCAGTGCCCCGACTGCGCCGAGTGGAACACGCTGGTGCAGGAAGCGAGCAACGTGACGGTGTTCTCGGCCAAGCACGACCTGCAAGGCGGCGGCCGAGCGGTCGAGCTGGTCGGCCTGGATGCGGCGGTGGCGCTGCCCGAGCGGGTGCCGAGCGGGATCGCCGAGTTCGACCGGGCGGTTGGCGGCGGGCTGGTGCCGGGTTCGGCCATGCTGCTGGCCGGCGATCCCGGCATCGGCAAGTCGACCCTGCTGCTGCAGGCGGCGGCGAGCATCGCGCGGAGCGGGCGCGGCGCGGTCTATATCTCGGGCGAGGAAGCGGTCGACCAGGTGCGGCTGCGCGCTCTTCGACTGGGCGCGGCGGGAGCGCCGGTGCGGCTGGCGTCCGTCACCTCCGTGCGCGACATCCTGACCACGCTGGGTGAAGGATCCGCCCCGGCCCTGCTGGTGATTGACTCCATTCAGACCATGCATTCGGACCTGATCGAAGGCGCGCCGGGCACCGTTAGCCAGGTGCGGGCGAGCGCACAGGAGCTGATCCGCTTCGCCAAGGACCGCGGCACGGCGCTCATCCTGGTCGGGCACGTCACCAAGGACGGCAGCATCGCGGGGCCGCGCGTGCTGGAGCATATGGTCGATGCCGTGCTCAACTTCGAAGGCGAGCGCAGCCATCAGTATCGCATCCTGCGCGCGGTGAAGAACCGCTTCGGCGGCACGGACGAGATCGGCGTGTTCGCCATGGAAGGCGCCGGCCTCAACGAGGTGCCCAACCCGTCGGCGCTGTTCCTGACCAAGCGTGACGATCCTGTCAGTGGCACGGCGATCTTCCCGGCGCTGGAGGGCACCCGGCCGGTCCTGATCGAGATCCAGGCGCTGACTATGCGGCTGGCGAGCGGGGCCACGCCGCGCCGGTCGGTGGTGGGCTGGGATGGCGGGCGGCTCGCCATGCTGTTGGCGGTACTGGAGGCGCGCTGCGGGGTGAGCTTCGCCACCACGGAAGTCTATTTGAACGTGGCCGGCGGTTACCGCCTGCAGGACCCGGCGGCCGACCTGGCCGTGGCGGCGGCGCTGGTCAGCGCGCTGTCGGAGCGGCCGGTGCCGGCGGAGGCGGTGGTGCTGGGCGAAGTGGCTCTGTCGGGCGAGGTGCGGCCGGTGGCGCACACGCCGCTGCGGCTCAAGGAAGCGGCGAAGCTGGGCTTCGAGGAAGCGTGGGTGCCGGGCGGGGTGGAACCAAGCGCGGGCATCCGGACGGCGCGGTTCGGGCAACTGCGCCAGCTTGTCGAGCGTATCCTCGGGCGCTAGCCCGCATGCCATGACCGCGCTCGACATCTTCGTGCTGCTGATGCTTGGCGGCGGGGCCCTGGTGGGCTTCGTCCGCGGTTTCGTGCACGAGGTGCTGGCGCTCGCCGCCTGGCTGGGGGCGATCATCGCCTTGAAGCTGTTCCATGCGCCGGTAACCGGCTGGCTGGTCGACAGCGGGCGCGGGCCGGCAGCGGCAGCCGTGCTGGCGTTTGCCCTGCTCTTCCTGCCGACCTACTTCATCGTGCGGCTGATCGCGCAGAAAGCCGGGCACGCCAGCCGTCGTTCGGTGCTGGGCCCCGTCGATCGCTTCCTTGGCGGCGGGTTCGGCATGCTCAAGGGGCTGGTCGGCGCGGCGATGTTCTTCCTCCTCGCCAACCTCGCCACGGACATGGTTTACGGCCCGAACGCCGAGCGGCCCGACTGGATGACCACCAGCCGCACCTTTCCACTGCTGAACGCCAGCGGCCGGGCGATCGTCGACATGGTCGACAGCTACCGCCACTCGGGCAAGAAATCATGATCAGGCTCTACGACACCCAAGCCCGCGAAAAGCGCGAGTTCGTCCCCGCCGACCCCAAGCGCATCACCATGTATGTGTGCGGGCCGACGGTCTACGGCCGCGCGCACATCGGCAATGCCCGGCCGGCGGTGGTGTTCGACACGCTCGCGCGCCTGCTGCGGCACAGCTACGGCGAGGACAGCCTCGTCTATGCCCGCAACATCACCGACGTGGACGACAAGATTATCGCCGCCGCGGCTGAGGAGGGCGTCGATCCGGCGGTGATCACCGGGCGGTTCGAAGCGGCTTACCTCGACGACATGCGCGCGCTGGGCGTGCGCGACCCCGACCTGGCGCCGCACGCGACGCAGGAGATCGGGCCGATGATCGCGATGATCGCCGGTCTGGTCGAGCGCGGCCACGCCTATGCGGCCGAGGGCCATGTGCTGTTCGATGTCAGTTCGGACCCGGACTATGGCGCGTTGAGCAAGCGCGACCGGGAAGCGATGCTGGCCGGCGCCCGCGTCGAGGTCGCCCCTTACAAGCGCTCACCGGGCGACTTCGTCCTGTGGAAGCCGAGCGAGCCGCACGTGATCGGCTGGGACTCGCCCTGGGGCCGCGGCCGGCCCGGCTGGCACATCGAATGCTCGGCGATGATCCGCGCCCACCTGGGCGAGACGATCGACATCCACGGCGGCGGCCTCGACCTCATCTTCCCGCACCACGAGAATGAAGCGGCGCAGAGCCGCTGCGCGCACCGAGGCCAGCCGCTGGCGCGCTACTGGGTGCACAACGGCTTCGTCGACTTCGGAAGCGAGAAGATGTCCAAGAGCCTGGGCAACGTGGTGACGCCGCGCGAGCTGCTGGACGCTGGCCACAAGGGCGAAGTGCTGCGACTGGCCTTGCTCAGCGCGCATTACCGCTCGCCGCTGCCGTGGACGGACAAGCTGGTAGAGCAGAGCAAGGCGCAACTGGACGGACTCTACCGCAGAGTCGGCGACGCAGCCGCTGGTAAGCTAGACGGGGGGGTGAGCGAAGCCCTCGCCGACGACCTCAACACTCCGCTGGCGATATCCCGCCTCAGCCTGATCGACGATCCTGCCACGCTGAAGGCCAGCGGCGCACTTCTAGGTCTGTTCGGCACCTCGGCGGAGCAATGGTTCCGGGGAGACGGTGATAGCGCCCTTGACGCCCGGATCGCCGAGCGCACCGCGGCCAAGCGGGCGCGCGACTTCGCCGCCGCCGATCGCATCCGCGACGAGCTGAAGGGTGAAGGCATCGTGCTGGAAGACGGGCCGGGCGGCACCACCTGGCGCAGGGCATGAGTTCCGAGCCCGTCTATACGCTGGAAGTCCTCCGTTTGGCGGCGTCGCTGCCGCTCGAGACAAGCCTGTCGGACGCGCACGGACGGGCGGAGAAGCGTTCGACGACCTGCGGCAGCGTGATCACGACGGAGGTGCGGCTCGACGACGGACGGCTCGTGCAGGTCGCCCAGCAGGTGCAGGCCTGCGCGTTCGGGCAGGCCAGCGCGGCGTTGTTGCAGCAGTTCGCTGCCCATCGCTCACCGGTGGAGATCGTCGCCGCGCGGGTCGCCATGCGCTCTTGGCTGGCCGGCTCTGGCGAGCCGCCGGCCGGGTTCGAGGTACTTGCACCGGCGCGGGCAAAGACAGGACGGCACGGGGCCATGCTGTTGCCATTCGACGCGCTGATCGCGGCATTGCGGGACGCGGGCGCATGACGGTGCTGCTGACCGGCGGCGCGGTGATGCTGGGGGCGGCGCTGCTGTTCGTGACCCTGTTCCGCCGTTTGGGGCTTGGTGCGACCCTGGGCTACATCGTCGCCGGCGCGCTGGTCGGTCCGCAGCTGCTGGGGCTGGTCGGCAATGCCGATGGCATCATGCAGGTCAGCGAGATTGGGATCGCGCTACTGCTGTTCCTGGTCGGGCTGGAACTGCAGCCGAGCCGCCTGTGGCGGCTTCGCAGTGACATCTTCGGTCTCGGCCTCGCGCAAGTGCTGCTGTGCGGACTGGTGCTGGCGGGGCTGATCCACTTCGGGCTGGGCGTAAGCTGGGGGGCGAGCCTGGTGATTGGGCTCCCACTCGGCCTGTCCTCGACTGCGCAGGTGCTACCGATGCTGCGTAGCGACGGGCAGCTCAACACGCCCTACGGCGAGCGGGCCTTTTCCATCCTGCTGCTTCAGGATCTGGCGCTGATCCCACTGATCACGCTGCTGGCGGCCTTGTCCCGCAACCCCGATCCGAACGCACCGGCGGGGTTTACGCTGGCGCTGTACACGATCGGTGCGGTGATCGGGTTGGTGCTGGCCGGGCGTTATCTGGTGAACCCGTTCTTCCGACTGATCGGGCGGTTGTCGGAACGCGAGCTGTTCGTTGTCGCGGGCCTGTTCACCGTGATGGCGGCGGCGGCGCTGATGCACGCCCTGCACCTGTCCGTCGCCCTGGGTGCGTTCGTCGCCGGGGTGATGCTGGCTGAAAGCCCCTATCGGCATGAGCTGGAAAGCGATGTGGAGCCGTTCCGCTCCATCCTGCTCGGCCTGTTCTTCATGTCGGTCGGCATGCTGCTGGACCTGTCGGTCATCGCGCACCAGCCGTTGCGGGTGGTCGGGCTCGCCGCAGCGGTGATCGGGGTCAAGGCGGCGATCATTTACCCTCTGGCACGCGCCTTTCGCTCGCGCCCGGGTCAGGCGGTGAGCCTTGCGCTATTGCTCAGCCAGGCCGGCGAGTTCGGCTTTGTGCTGTTCGCGCAGGCGACCACAGCGCAGATCATCAGCCCCGAAGCCGCCAGCCTGTTCGGGGCCGTGGTCACCCTTTCGATGGCCGCGACCCCGTTCCTGATGCGGCTGATCGGCTGGCTGCAGGCGCGGCGAAGGGACGTCGAGCCGGACCTCCAAGGTCCGGAGTTCTCGCCGGAGACCAATGCCATCGTGGTCGGCTACGGCCGGTTCGGCCAGACCGTGTCGCAGATGCTCATGGCCAAGCGCATTCCGGTGACGCTGATCGACCTAAAGGCGACCCAGATCGAGCTGGCGAGCGAGTTCGGAACCAAGGTCTATTATGGCGACGGCACCCGGATCGACTTGCTGCGCATGGCCGGGGCGGACACGGCCGAGGCGATCCTGTTCTGCCACGACGACCCGGAGCTCGACGCCGATCGGTTGCGGCCGATCCTTGAGGCGTTCCCGCAGGCGTTGGTGATGGTGCGGGTGTTCGACCGGCGCCAGATGCTGGCGCTGGACGGCTTGGACGTCGGACTGATGCAGCGAGAAGTGTTCGAAAGCGCGGTGGTGATGGGGCGTTTGGCCTTGCAGCGACTCGGCATTGCAGAGCGCGAGGTGGGCCGGGTCGAGCGGGAGTATCGTCAGCGCGACGGGGAGCGGCTTCAGCTGCAGAGCGCGAGCGGCGACCTGCACAGCGGGTTCGAGAAGAGCTTCGCGCCGGAGCGGCCACTGGAGGACGAGGAGCGGAAAATTTAGGCCGCCCGCTCCAGGAACGCGGCCAAACGCCCCGACTCCACCCCGTCGCTGAGGAACGCTTGGCCGATGCCGCGGGTGAGTACCAGGCGGAGGCGGCCGCCTTCGTTCTTCTTGTCGGCGCCCATTAGCGGGAGCAGGGCCGCGCGGTCGAGCGGCGTCGCGGTGAGCGTGGTTGGCAAGCCGGCAGCGGCGAAATGGCGGCGCACCCGGGCAGCGTCGTCTGCCGCGCAGAGCCCGAGTTGGGCGGAGAAGTCGAAGGCCAGCACCGTGCCGAGCGCCACCGCCTCCCCATGCAGCACCACCCCGAGGCCAGCGGCGCTCTCGATCGCATGGCCGAACGTATGGCCGAGATTGAGCAGTGCCCGGACGCCGGTGCGGTCCTCCACGTCGGCCGCGACGAACCGTGCCTTGGCGGCCACGCAGCGGGTCACCGCTTCACCGCGCAGCGCGAGCTCGCCGGCGAGCAGGGCGGGTCCGTTCGCCTCACACCAGGTGAAGAAGTCCGGATCGTCGATAAGGCCGTACTTCACCACCTCGGCATAGCCGGCGAGCAACTGCCGGTGGTCGAGGGTGAGGGTCAGCGCCGGGTCGGCCAGCACCAGTGCGGGCTGATGGAACAGGCCGACCAGGTTCTTCTGCCCTTCGGCGTCGATCGCGGTCTTTCCTCCAACCGCGCTGTCGGCCTGGGCGAGCAGGCTGGTGGGCACGTGCACCACCGGCAAGCCGCGCTTGAACAGGCCTGCGGCGAGGCCGGTCAGGTCACCGACCGAACCGCCGCCGAACGCGATCACCGGGCGCTTGCGGTCGAGGTTGTGGCCGGCAAATGCCGCTACGAGTTCCTGCAGGTGCGGCCACTGCTTGGCATCTTCGCCCTCCGGCACGAACACCGGCGTGCAGCAGACCGCGGCCTCCAGCTTCTCGCCGTGCAGCGCCCATACCTTCGGCTCGGTCACAACCAGCAGCCGCCGGCCCCAAGATATGGTTCGCAGCCGCTCGGCGCTGTCGGCCAGCGGGCCGATCAGCACGTCGTAATGGTCGCTGCCCGCGGTGACCGGAACGATGCTCAACGCGCGTCCAGGAAGCGGTTCATCTCCGCAATGATGGTCTCTACCACGTCGGAATGGCTGCCGCCCTGGCTGACGACCCGGATGTGAGCCTCGGCGTAATTGGGCCGGCGCTGCTCGATAAGCGACTGGAGTATTTCAGCCCGGTCGCCTTTGTTCAGCAGTGGGCGGGTTTCGGGGCGGCGCGCAGTACGTTCCGCCAGCAGGTCGGTTGGAGCGTCGAGCCAGATGGTAATCGCCTTTTCATTGAGGAGCCGGCGGGTCTGCGCGTTGACATAGGCGCCGCCGCCCGTGGCTATTATCCGCACGCCGCCGTCCAGCAGGCGCGCGACCAGGCGGCGCTCGCCGTCTCGGAAGTCCGCCTCGCCGTAGCGCTCGAACACCTCCCCGGCAGTCAGTCCGGCAGCGTCCTCGATGGCAGCGTCGCTGTCGACGAACGGCAAGCCGAGGCGCCGGGCCAGACGACGGCCGACCGTGGACTTGCCCGCGCCCATCAGCCCGACCAGCACGACGGGGCGGTCGAGCCGGCGGGACAGTCCTGATCCATCGCGGGCACTCATAACGCGAAGGGCTATACAGGCGCTTGCCGCTTGGGCAAAAGCCCGCCTCATGGCTATCCACCGACGGCCGCCGCACCCGATGCGCGGCCCCCTGATTCTCCTCGTCATCCTGGCTGTGCTGATCGCTGGGATCGTGGTTATTGCGAACAGCGCCAAGCCGGTGCCCACAAAGCCGATCGAGGTCGACGTCGCCCGTGGCCAGCAGGGCTAAGCTCCTCCTGCTGACGGGGCTTGCCGGGGTGGCGCTGGCCCCGGCTCTGGCGCAGGAGGTGATCCTCCCGCCGGGCTTCGGCAACGAGACGACGCCCGCGCCGACGCCGCAGCCGGCGAGCAACTTGACGGATTCGGCGGAGCGTCCGGCAGCGGCCAGACCCCGGCCTCGTCCCGCGGCGACTGCCGAGGGCGGCGAACTGGTCGAGAGCGACGAGCTGACGGAGGCCGAGCTGGCGCCGCCACCGCCGCCGGTCGAAATTCCGGACGAGTCCCGCCGCGATCCGCGGCGGGCCGGCGTGCTTGATCCGACGCGCTGGGGCTATGGAGAGAATCCTTGGGGCGCGGCAGACGGGCGTTTCCTGTCTGGGCTGCTGCGCCGGCAATCAACTCCGCTACCGTCCCGCTGGCTTCTGATCACGTTGCGTAACGCGTTGCTGACCCGGGCCGAGGCGCCGTTCGGCGTCAACGGTGCCGACTGGACGGCCGAGCGGGCCTGGCTGCTGCTGCGTATGGGGGAGGCGGACGCGGCCGGCATGTTGGTGTCCGGTGTCGACGTCGATGATTTCACGCCCAAGCTGACCCAAGTGGCCGTGCAGACAGCATTGGCGACCGCCGACCCCGCGGGCTTGTGTCCACTGCGCGACAAAATGGCAGGGTCGGAGGCACGGATCCTGCCGCTCGCCCAGGCAATCTGCTCGGCGCTGGACGGCGAGGGCGCAAGCGCCGCGGCCCAAATTCAGCAGGCGCGGCGGCGCGGCCGAATCGGCGGGATCGACCTTGTGCTGGCCGACAAGGTTGTGGGCGCGGGCGAGGGCACCGGCCGCGCGGCCACGGTGGAATGGGAGCCGGTCGATACGCTGACCAGCTGGCGCTTCGGCCTGGCGGCAGCGACAGGGCTGATGCCGCCCGACCGGCTTATGACAGCCGCCAGCCCGCAGGTTCGGGCGTGGGCCGCACGGGCCCCGCTGTTCTCGCCGGAAGCGCGCCTGCCGTTCGCCCGCACGGCGGCGGGCCTGGGCGTGCTGTCGTCGAGTGCGCTGGTCGACCTTTATTCTCAGATCTACGATGCGACCGACCCATCCGACCTGCCGGGCACGGATGCGTGGCGGTTGCGCACCGCCTTCGTCGGGCGGGACTCGAACGCGCGGCTGGCCGCCATGCGCGAGCTCTGGCGGCAGGGCGATGGCGAACTGGAACGGCAGGCGTCGCGGGCCATGCTGTCGCTGGCGGCGACCCGGATCACGCCAAACCCCGAGCTGGGCGATGATGCCGTCAACCTGGTCGCATCCATGCTGGCGGGCGGCTACGACAAGCAGGCAGCGCGGTGGGCGCGCGCCGTCGGCCAGATGGACGGTGCGGCGGGCGATCGCGCCTGGGCGTTGCTTGCGCTCGGTACCGAGGCTGACGTGGACGTGAGCTCCAGCCGGATCGAGGACTTCATCGGCCGTGACGACAGCCGCGACAAGCAGCGCAGCAAGCTGCTGGTGGCAGGGCTGGTCGGAACCGGGCGAATCTCTGCCGAGGAAGCGAGCCGGCTTGGCCAGCGCAACGAGCTGGGCCTTGGCGGAACGTCGGTGTGGACGCGGCTGGTGGACGGCGCCGGCCAGCGGCGGCAGGCGGGCACGGCCGTAGTCCTCGGCGCCATCGGACTGCAGGCGCCGAGCTTCACGCGGGTGCCGGCGGCGCAGCTGCTGCACGCGCTGAACGCCATGCGCCTGGCAGGCCTCGGCTACAATGCGCGAATGATCGCGGCCGAGGCGCTGGCCCGCACGTGAACGGTGACGACCGGATTCTGGTCGACCGTTTCTGCGAGATGCTGGCGGCGGAGGCCGGAGCCGCGCGGAACACCTTGCTTGCTTATCGCAACGACCTGGCCGCTGCGGCCGAACGGGTTGGCCGGCTGGGCGAAGCGAGTGGCGACGAGCTTGGCCAGCTGGGCGCCGCCTGGGCCGAGCTGTCCCCTGCCACGGTTGCGCGGCGATCGGCGGCCCTGCGGAGGTTCTACGGGTTCCTGCACGAGGAAGGCTTGCGGACGGACGATCCATCCGGCGCCCTGCCGCGCCCGAACACGGAACGGCCGCTGCCGCGCATCCTTGAGCCGCACGAGGTCGATGCCATGTTCCAGGCGGCGGAGGATCGCGCGGTGAGCGGGCAGCCAACGGCGCTGCGCAACCTCGCACTGATCGAACTGCTTTATGGATCGGGGCTGCGCGCCACCGAACTGGTCAGCCTGCCGCGGGCGGCGCTCCGCCCCGGGCAGCCGTTTTTGATCCTGCGCGGCAAGGGCGCCAAGGAGCGGCTGGTGCCCATCTCCGAGCGGGCGCATGCGGCAGTCGCCGCATGGCTGCCGCACGTGCCAGCCAAGACCAGTTTCTTGTTTCCCGGTGGAAAAGCGCACCTCAGCCGCGTGCGGCTGTTCCAGATCGTGCGGGCGATGGCGGCGGACGCGGGGATCGCGCCGGAACGGGTCAGCCCGCACGTGCTGCGCCATGCGTTTGCAACGCACCTGCTGGCTGGCGGCGCGGACCTGCGCGCGTTGCAGGCGCTGCTCGGCCATGCGGACATCGCCACCACCCAGATCTACACTCATGTCGACAGCGCGCGGCTGGTGGAGCTGGTGAACCGGGCGCACCCGCTTGCCACCGACCGCCGCCGGGCTTAGGCCCCGCGGCGCCATGAAGACCTACCTTGATTTCGAGAAACCGATCGCCGAGCTGGAGACGCGCGTCGCGGAACTGCGCGAAACGGCGAACTCGGGCGAGATCGACATCGATGCGGAGATCGAGCGGCTCGAGGCGAAGTCCGACCGGCTGCTCAAGGATACCTACGCGAAGCTGACGCCATGGCAGAAGACGCAGGTCGCGCGCCATGCCGAGCGGCCGCACTTCAAGGATTATGTGGCGGGCATCGCCGACGACTTCCTGCCGCTGGCCGGCGATCGGGCGTTCGCCGATGACCAGGCGATCGTCGGCGGGCTAGCGCGGATTGGGGGGCGACGCGTGGTCCTGATCGGCCACGAAAAGGGGGACGACACCGCGAGCCGCCTGAAGCACAATTTCGGAATGGCCAAGCCCGAAGGCTATCGCAAGGCAATCCGGCTGATGCAGTTGGCGGACCGCTTCGGACTGCCGATGGTGAGCCTCGTTGACACGCCAGGCGCATTTCCGGGAGTGCAGGCGGAAGAGCGCGGCCAGGCGGAGGCTATCGCCCGTTCGACCGAGCAGTGCCTCGCACTGGGCGTGCCGCTGGTGTCGGTGATCGTTGGCGAGGGCGGTTCGGGCGGTGCGGTCGCCATCGCCGCGGCCAACCGAGTCCTGATGTTCGAGCACGCGGTCTATTCCGTCATCTCGCCCGAGGGTTGCGCGTCCATCCTGTGGCGGACTGCCGACAAGGCCGCCGACGCCGCCGAGGCGATGCGCATAACTGCCGCTGATCTGGCGGGCCTCGGCGTGGTCGACCGGATTGTGCCGGAGCCGCTGGGCGGCGCGCACCGCGACCCCGCGGGCGCCATCACGAACCTCAAGGATGCGCTGGTCGAAGAGCTGGACTCGCTTGCGGGCCAGAGCGGCGATGAACTGCGCAAGGGCCGCCGGGCCAAGTTCCTCGCGATCGGCTGAGCGCGCTTCGCCAAGGAACTGGCAAGTGGGAGGACCCGTTCAGGTTGGCGAAAACGATCAACCGTACGAGTCCTTATTATGAGCAAAAAGTCACTGCTGATGCTTGCGGCGGCCGGGGTCGCCATTGTTCCCGGCGTTGTCACTGCCCAGACAGCCTCGCGCGGGCTGCCGGTCCGCTATGTCCAGGAGGCGCAGCGCGACCATAATGCGCTCGTGGCCGAGTTCGGCGGAGCCGAGACCGGCGCGCGAGCTGCCTACGTCGACCAAGTCGGGCGGCGCATGGCCGTCTATTCCGGGGTCGACCCCCGGGCATTCCGCTTCACAACGCTCAACTCGGCGGTGGAGAACGCCTTCGCGGTGCCGGGCGGCTACGTCTACATCACCCGCCAGCTGATGGGCATCATGAACAACGAGGCCGAGCTGGCCTTCGTCGTCGGTCACGAAGTTGGGCACGTTGCCGCCAACCACGCGCAGGCACGACAGGAGGCGACCCGCCGCAACACCATCAACGGCATTCTGGGCGCGATCTTCGGCAGCTTCATCGGCGGCGGCTTCGGCGAAGCCATCTCGCAATGGGCGCAGACCCGCTCGGTGCTGTCGACGCTCAGCTTTAGTCGGCAACAGGAATATCAGGCCGACCAGCTCGGCATCCGCTACCTGGCCCAGGCGGGATACGACCCGAACGCGTCGGCGACCATGCTCGCGGCGCTGGGCCGGGCGGACGCCTTGGAGCTGCGCATCCAGGGCGGCGACCAACGGCAGACGCCCGAATGGGCGCAGACCCATCCTAACTCCGCCAACCGGGTGGCCCAAGCGAGCCAACTGTCGCGCGCGACCGGGCGTGCGGGCGGCGGCATCACCAACCGTGATGCATTTCTGAACCAAGTGCGCGGCGTGATGGTCGACGACGATCCAGCTCAGGGCGTGATCGATGGACGCACCTTCACCCACCCCGACCTTCGCCTGCAGTTCGCAGTGCCGACCGGCTACCTGATGCAGAACGGCACGGATGCGGTGACTATCAGCGGCAGCGCGGGCAAAGCGCAATTCTCGACGGGGCCATACAACGGCAACATGCAGGCTTACATCGGCCAGGTCTTGCAGGGGCTGACTGGCGGGCAAGTGCAGTTGCAGGTGGTGGACCAGAACCGCACAAACGTGAACGGCATCCCGGCCACTTACGTGATCGGCCGGGCGCAGACCTCGTCCGGCATCGTTGACGTCAGCGTGTTCGCCTATGAATTCGCGCCCAACCAGGCCTACCACTTCGTCATGCTGACGCAGGGTGGACGGGGCATCGGGCCGTTCGCGCCGATGGTGAACTCCGTGCGGCGGCTGTCAGTGGGCGAGGCGGCCCAGATCCGGCCGCGGGTGATCGACGTGGCGACAGTTCGCGCTGGCGATACGGTGCAGTCGCTGGCGAGCCGAATGGCCTACCGCAACTTCCAGGTGGAGCGCTTCCTGTCCCTGAACGGGCTTCAGGTGGGCGAGCGACTCGTGCCTGGCCAGCGGGTCAAACTCGTCGTCTACGGCACCCGGGAGCGGTGAGCCGACCGGCTTAGCTCGCCGGCGTTGCTGGACCACCTAGTGCGGGCAGAACCTGATCCTTGATGTTGCCCCACATGCCGCCAGTGCCGCCGCCCATCATGCTAAAGGCGCCGATGCAGGTCACGGCGATCAAGGCAACAATCAACCCATATTCGATCGCGGTCGCCCCGCGCTCATCGCGGCGCAACCTGCGCAGCATCAATCGGATAGCGCTCACGCCACCCTCCTCTGGTCCACGTCCACGCGGAGAGGATTACGGCCGGTGAAGTTAACAACTTGTGCCGGAGTCGCGGTTAAGTCCGAGTTAGGCAGTTTCGCTATTTGCCGGAGTCCATGCGGCGAAATGGATCAGCTCAGCCGTTTCGATGGTGCCTGCCTCGTCGCCGGCCCCGGCGAATGCTCTTTGAGCAGCGCCCAGGCCAGCGCGGCCGACCGCCTGCCGGGACCTGCCGGCCAACACGTTAGTGGCGGCCATGCCGCGCAGGTCAGCGACAAGGTCGGAGAAGGCGCGGTACCGCAAGCGGACCCGGTCGACGTCGACGACGGGCAACTCGAACCCGCCGGAATGCAGCAGGCCGGCAAAGGCGCTCGCGCCAATCCGTGGATGCACGCGCGGCGCCACCCCATGACCGCTCGCCTGGTCGGCCTCCAGCATCGCCGAGCGCAGCACAGGCAGCGTGTCGTTGCCCGGGAAGGCACCCATGAACAGCGCTCCGGGTGCGAGCAGGTGGCGCACTGCCTGAAGCATCGCCGGCAGTTCGTCCGTTGTGTCCAGCTGCCCGAGTACAATCAGGAGTTCGAAACTGGTCGGCGGAAACCGGGCAAGGTCTTCTAGGACGGGAGCGAGCACCAGCTGATCGGCAGCGCCTCCGAGCGGCTCGGCCAGGCGCTCGTCGGGGCAGCCGACCAGCAGCCCGCGCCCGAACCGCCGCTTCACCATCTGGAGGCGTTCGGCCACGTCGGCGACCATCCGCTCGGCCAGGAAAAGCCGCGGACCCTGGCGCGCTGCGCGAGATCGCCGCAGCGCAAGGGCTTGCTTATCGAACAATGGGTCGGCCATGACATGCCTGTGCCGGTCGAATCCAGGGTGGACAAGCCTGATGAGGATTTCCCGTGCCCTTCGCCGACCGCTGCAGCTGGCGCTGGACTTCGCGCTGCCGCCGCGCTGTGCGGGCTGCGGGGCGATCACCTCAGCTGTTGGCCTGTTCTGTCCTGAATGCTGGCCGCAGCTGGACTTCATGGGTGGTGGCTGCCGGCGCTGCGGCCTGCCGCTGGAGGCAACAGCGGCTGACACGTGCGGAGCGTGCCTGGCGGACAGCGGAGCGCTGGATCGGATCCGTGCGGCGGTGGCCTATGGCGAGCAGGCGCGCTCGCTGGTGCTGCGGCTCAAGTACGGGCGCAAGACGGCGCTGGCGCGGACCATGGCCGGCTACATGCAGCGTCCGCTGGCCGAGCTTCACCCGGACGCGCTGCTGGTGCCCGTACCGCTGCATCGCTCGCGGTTGTGGAGCCGTGGGTTCAACCAGGCGCAGCTGATCGCCGCCGCCCTGACCCGGCTGTCGGGCCGGCCGAACGATCCATTCGTGCTGCAGCGGACGAAGAGCACGCCCAAGCTCAAGGGTATGAGCGCAAGCGAGCGGCGCCGGGCAGTCCAGGGCGCCTTTACGCTCCGTCCCGGACAAATTGTGAAGGGTCGCCACCTAGTGCTCGTGGACGACGTCTATACGACGGGAAGCACGGCCGATGCGTGTGCGCGAATCTTGAAGCGCAAGGGAGCGGCCAGCGTTGAGCTGCTTGCCTGGGCGCGGGTGGTCGCTCCGGCTCGCATCGTCTAGTGCTGCGTTGAGCCGTTGATCAAGAATGGAGCATGCTCGTGGCGCGTGTTGAGATGTATTCGAAGAGCACCTGTCCTTACTGTTTTCGAGCCAAGGACCTCTTGCAAGGCAAGGGCGTTCGGATCGAGGAATACAACCTTGATGGCGGCGGTCCCAAGCGGGACGAGATGATCGACCGGTCCGGCCGAATGACCGTGCCGCAGATCTTCATCGACGGCCGCCATGTCGGCGGCTGCGACGACCTGTTCGCCCTGGAGCGGCAGGGCAAGCTGGACGCGATGCTGGCCGCATGACCCGGATCGCGCTGCTCCAGGCGCAGACCGGGATCGACCCAACCCGCAATGCGGCGGACCTCGCCCGAGCGGTGCGTCAGGCGAGCGCGGGCGGGGCCGCGATGCTGTTCACGCCCGAGATGAGCGGCTTGCTCGACCGGGATCGGGAACGCGCAGCACGGCATTGGCGGTCCACGGACGAGGACCCGGTGCTCGCCGCGGTGCGCGAAGCGGCGGCGCGAGAAGGCATCTGGATCCACCTCGGCAGCCTGGCGGTGCTGGGCGGCAGCGAGGGGCGACTGGTCAACCGCAGCTTCGTGATCGATGCCGCCGGCGCGCTTCGGGCCAGCTACGACAAGCTGCACCTGTTCGACGTGGACCTGCCGACGGGCGAGAGCTGGCGCGAGTCGGCATCTTATGCGCCGGGCGCAGGAGCGGTCGTGGTGGAGGGAACGCCGGTCGGCCGGCTGGGCCTGACCATCTGCTACGACCTGCGCTTTCCCGCGCTGTTCGCGGCGCTGGCGGAGGCCGGAGCCGACACCATCGCGGTGCCGGCCGCTTTCACGGTCCCGACCGGACAGGCGCACTGGCAAGTGCTGCTGCGCGCCCGCGCGATCGAGGCCGGGCTGTTCGTGGTCGCCGCTGCGCAGGCAGGCCGGCACGAGGACGGGCGCGAGACCTACGGTCATAGCCTGGTCGCAGACCCGTGGGGCGAACTCAGGCTGGAGATGGACGGAGCGCCGGGGCTGGGGTTTGCCGAGCTGGACCTTTCGCGGATCGCCGAGGTCCGCTCGCGGGTGCCGGCGCTTCTCCACCGCCGGCCGGTTCCGCCGGTGGAGCGCGTGCCAGCGCGCTGATGCGAGGCGTGGGCAGGGTGTCGCTGCTGCTGCGTAAGCGCGGCGCGGCGCTTGGCGCCTGGGTGCTGCTTGGTCTGGCGCTGCTGGTGCGGGCCGCCCACGGGCCGCGTTGGGCTGCCGCGCTGCTGGCGATCATGGCTGCCGCCATCTTCCTTGCCCGGCTGACCCACCGGGTGCTACTCCGCCAGCTGCGCCGACGAATGGGCGGCTGAGCGATTACCCTCCGGTCGCGCTTGCCTGCACTTTATCTGTGGGCTTGGCTGCTCTAACAGCGGCGTTGGTCAAGATTGGCATGATCAGACAAGGCCCCGTAGCTCAGCAGGATAGAGCGCCGGATTCCTAATCCGTAGGTCACAGGTTCGAATCCTGTCGGGGTCACCATCGATTCGGGAGGAAGAGGTGCTGGGCCGGCTATTCACCGATCATCCGCGTTCATTGGGCATGAGCTGGGCCGGGCACGCCACCGGTGCGGTGCGGATTGGCGCATCCATGATCGGCGCGGGCGCGGCCTGCCTGGTCCATGCGGCCGTACCCGGCTGGTTCACCGAAACTGCGGGCCGCACAGTGCTGCGCCTCCACGACCACATGCAGAAGCGGCGCGCGGCGGCTCCGGACTGGCCCGATTATGAGATCTGACGAGGCCGGCCGCGTGCCGGTCGCGATTATAGGTGGCGGGTTCTCGGGCACGATGACCGCCCTCCACCTGGCGCGCCGGGGTGTGCGGAGCGTGGTGATCGACGGCTCCGGCCGCGCCGGGCGAGGCGTCGCCTATGCGACGACGGATCCTGCCCACCTTTTGAACGTGCCAGCGGCAAAGATGAGCGCGTGGCCCGACCAGCCCGATCATTTCGTCCATTGGAGCGGCCTTGGCGGGGGCGAGTTCGCGGAGCGGCGCGCGTTTGGCCGCTACCTGTCCGACCAGCTCGCTGCGAGTGAGGTGAAGGTGGCGGAAGCGATCGCGACCGGCGCCGAGCGCACAGCCGACGGGTGGCGCGTCAGCCTTGACGATGGACGGCAGGTCTCCGCGCAGGGCCTGGTGCTGGCGCAAGGCAACCAGCCGCCCGCACCCTTGCCTGTGGCCGAGCGCCTGCCGCATGAATTGTACATCGCCAATCCGTGGAGCGAGGCAGCACGTGAGGCAATCGAGCGCGCGGCCGAGCGCGACAGCGACGTGCTGATCATTGGGACCGGGCTGACCATGGTGGACACCGTGCTGTCGCTGGCCGAGGCCGGGCACAGCGGCCGGATCACGGCGCTGTCGCGGCGTGGGCTGGTGCCGCGGGCCCATGCCCACGCGGCTGCGCCGCCCGCACCGGTCGAGCTTGGTGAGCTTCCGCTCGGTTCGGTCCGCAAGCTGGCGCGTTGGCTGCGGCGCCGCTCGGCCGAGGTCGGCTTCCGGCCGGCGGTGGATGCGCTGCGGCCGCACAGCCATGCCATCTGGCAGAGTTTCAACGGGGTGGAGGAGCAGCGATTCATCCGCCACGCGCGCCCGTGGTGGGACATCCACCGGCACCGGCTCGCGCCGCAGGTCGCGGAGCAGCTCAAGTCGCTGATTGCCGATGGCAGGCTGCAAGTCATGGCTGGGCGCCTGGTGAGCCTCGGCGCGGACGACGGGGAGGTGCAGGCCCTGATCCGCCGTCGCCGGGGAAGCGAGGTCGAGCGGCGCTTTGGCCTGGCGGTGAACTGCACTGGACCGCTGGGCGAAATCGCACAAACTCGCGATGCGCTGCTGGCCGGGCTGCTGGCGCGCGGGGAGGTGCGGGCGGACCGGTTCGGCATCGGCCTCGAGGTGGATGAGCGCGATCGGGCGGGCGAGCGGCTGTGGGCGCTCGGGCCGTTGACCAAGGGCCGCTATTGGGAAATCACCGCCGTGCCCGACATCCGGGGCCAGGCGGCGGCGGCGGCCGAAGACATTGCGGCGGAGATTGGCGCGAGATGAGCACTCCCGACGACGGCGACCCGGTGCAGCCGCCGGCCAAGCTGCCGGTTCCCGAGGAGGTGGCGGAGGCGGTCCGCACCCTGATCCGCTGGGCCGGGGACGACCCGGAGCGCGAAGGCCTGGTCGACACGCCCGCCCGTGTGGCGCGCGCGTGGAAGGAATATGCGCGAGGGTATGAGGAGGATCCGTCCGTCCACCTCAGCCGGACCTTCGAGGAGGTCGGCGGCTATGACGAGATTGTGCTGCTTAAGGACATCCCGTTCCAGTCGCATTGCGAGCACCACATGGCGCCGATCATCGGCAAGGCGCACATCGCCTACCTGCCGCGCGACCGGGTGGTCGGCATCTCCAAGCTGGCCCGCGTGTTGCACGGCTTCGCTCGCCGCCTGCAGGTGCAGGAACGGCTGACGGCCGAGGTCGCCGACTGCATCTGGGAGCATTTGCAGCCGCAGGGCGTGGCCGTTGTAATCGAGGCCAGCCATGCGTGCATGACCGCGCGCGGCGTGGGCACGCCGGGCGTGATGATGACCACCAGCCGGATGATGGGGACCTTCCGCGCCGACGAGCGCAGCCGCAAGGAAGTGCTGGCGCTGATGGGCTGCTGACCCCGCTCGCGGGTTGGCAAGCGCCGCGGCTCCGCCTAACCGCCCCTTCGAGCCACGAGGGGAGAGAAGATGCGCGCGTTCCTGTTTCCGGGCCAGGGCAGCCAGTCGGTCGGCATGGGCGCGGCGCTGGCCGACGCCAGCCGCATCGCTCGCGACACGTTTGCGGAAGTGGACGAAGCGCTCGGCCAGAACCTATTCAAGCTCATGCGCGAGGGGCCCGAGGACCAGCTGACCCTGACCGAGAACGCCCAGCCGGCGATCATGGCACACGCGCTGGCCGTGTTCCGCGTGCTGACGCAGGATTGCGGCGTCACGCTGGACAAGGCGGCGCAGTTCGTCGCCGGGCACAGCCTGGGCGAATATTCGGCGCTTTGCGCAGCCGGCACCTTCGATCTGCCGACCACGGCGCGGCTGCTGAAGCTGCGGGGGCAGGCAATGCAGGCCGCGGTTCCGGTAGGGCAGGGTGCGATGGCCGCCCTGCTCGGCGCTGACCTCGAGAAGGCGGAGGCGATTGCGTCCGCCGCTGCGCAGGGCGAGGTATGCACGGTCGCCAACGACAATGACCCGAGCCAGGTTGTCATCTCCGGCCACCGTTCCGCGATCGAGCGCGCGGTCGGGCTGGCGAAGGAGCATGGCGCCAAGAGGGCGGTGCTGCTGCCGGTGTCGGCGCCGTTCCACTGCCCGCTGATGCAGCCGGCGGCCGACCGCATGGCCGACGCGCTTGGCCAGACCGACCTTCGCGCGCCCACCGTGCCGGTGTTCGCCAACGTCATCGCCGCGCCCGCGAGCGATCCCGACCGCATCCGCGAACTGCTGGTGGAGCAGGTCACCGGTATGGTCCGCTGGCGCGAGAGCATCGCGGAGATGGTCGCGGCCGGTGTCGAGGAGTTCGTGGAGCTGGGCGGCAAGGTGCTGGGCCCGATGGTCAAGCGGACGGCGCCGGACGCGAAGGTAACCAGCGTGGTGTCGATCGACGACATAGAGGCGCTGGCCAAGGAGATTGCATGATGTTCGACCTGACGGGCATGACCGCGCTGGTGACCGGCGCTTCGGGCGGTCTTGGTAGCGCTATCGCCAAGGCGCTCAGCGCGCAAGGCGCCCGGCTGGCGGTCAGCGGCAGCAATGAGGCCAAGCTTGGCGCCTGTCGCGACACATTGGGCGGCGACCACGTGGCGCTCCCGTGCAACTTGTCGGATGCGGCGGCCGTGGACGGGCTCGTGCCGCAGGCGGTCGAGGCGCTCGGCGGGAAGCTCGACATCCTGGTCAACAATGCCGGGGTGACCCGCGACAACCTGCTGATGCGGATGAAGGACGAGGAGTTCGCCGACGTCATCCGCATCAACCTGGAAGCCGCTTTTCGCCTGATGCGCGCGGCCGCCAAGTCGATGATGAAAGCGCGGTTTGGGCGGATCGTGAACATCACATCGGTGGTCGGCGCTACCGGCAACCCAGGACAGGCCAATTACGTCGCGTCGAAAGCCGGCCTGGTCGGCATGAGCAAGGCGGTGGCGCAGGAACTTGCGACCCGCGGCATCACGGTGAACTGTGTCGCTCCCGGGTTCATGACGTCGGCCATGACCGATGCCCTGAACGACCAGCAGCGCGCCGCTATCCTGGCCAAGATCCCATCGGGCGCGATGGGCACTGGCGAGGACATCGGCGCCGCCGTCGCCTATCTCGCCAGTCGTGAAGCCGGCTACGTCACGGGCCAGACGTTGCACGTCAACGGTGGAATGGCGATGCTCTGAGCGCGCTCTGAGGCGCCGCCGCAACAGTCCTTCGGCCAGCTTGCCACAGCCGTATTCAACAACCCTTGTTGAAGCGGAACTCACCCCTATATCGCCGCCGAAACAAGGAACACGGACGTGCCTGGATGGGGCGTCCGGGGGCTAGTGGTAAAGGGTTGTAGACTATGGCGAAAGTGATCGGGATCGACCTCGGCACGACCAACAGCTGCGTGGCGGTCATGGAGGGCGGCAAGCCCAAGGTTATCGAGAATGCGGAAGGCGCACGGACCACCCCGTCGGTGGTCGCGTTCACCAAGGACGGCGAGCGCCTGATTGGCCAGCCGGCCAAGCGTCAGGCGGTGACCAACCCCGACAATACGGTGTTCGCGGTAAAGCGCTTGATCGGCCGCCGGTTCGACGATCCGATCACCAAGAAGGATACCGAGCTGGTCCCGTACAAGATCGTGCGTGGCGGCAACGGTGACGCTTGGGTGCAGGCCGGTGGAAAGGACTATTCGCCCTCGCAGATCAGCGCCTTCACGCTGCAGAAGATGAAGGAAGCGGCCGAGGCCTACCTCGGCGAGACGGTCACCCAGGCGGTGATCACCGTTCCAGCCTACTTTAACGACGCCCAGCGCCAGGCGACCAAGGATGCCGGCCAGATTGCTGGTCTGGAAGTGCTGCGCATCATCAACGAGCCGACGGCCGCGGCGCTCGCCTACGGCCTCGACAAGGACAACAACAAGACCATTGCGGTCTATGACCTTGGCGGCGGCACGTTCGACGTGTCCGTGCTCGAGATCGGCGACGGTGTGTTCGAGGTGAAGTCGACCAACGGCGACACCTTCCTTGGGGGCGAGGACTTTGACGCCAAGATCGTCGAGTATCTGGCCGACAAGTTCCAGCAGAAGGAAGGCATCGACCTCAAGAAGGACCGGCTGGCACTCCAGCGGCTGAAGGAAGCCGCCGAAAAGGCCAAAATCGAGCTGTCCTCGGCCGCCACGACCGAGATCAACCAGCCGTTCATCACGGCGCGCATGGAAGGCGGCGCGACCACCCCGCTGCACCTCGTTGAGACGATCACTCGCGCGGACCTCGAGAAGCTGGTCGCTCCGCTGATCGAGCGGACGCTGGAGCCGTGCCGCAAGGCGCTCAAGGACGCAGGGCTCGACGCCAACGCGATCGATGAGGTCGTGCTGGTCGGCGGTATGACCCGCATGCCGCGTGTTCGCGAAGTGGTGAAGGACTTCTTCGGCAAGGAGCCGCACACCGGCGTCAATCCCGACGAGGTGGTGGCGATCGGCGCGGCCATCCAGGCCGGCGTGCTGCAGGGCGACGTGAAGGACGTGCTGCTGCTGGACGTGACGCCGCTCTCGCTCGGCATCGAGACGCTGGGCGGGGTGTTCACCCGCATGATCGACCGCAACACGACCATCCCGACCAAGAAGAGCCAGGTCTTCTCGACCGCGGACGACAACCAGAATGCGGTGACCATTCGCGTCTTCCAGGGCGAGCGCGAGATGGCGGCAGATAACAAGGTGCTGGGCCAGTTCGACCTGGTCGGCATTCCGCCGGCGCCGCGCGGCGTGCCGCAGATCGAGGTCACGTTCGACATCGACGCCAACGGCATCGTCAACGTGTCGGCCAAGGACAAGGGCACCGGCAAGGAACAGCAGATCCGCATTCAGGCCTCGGGCGGTCTTAGCGACAACGATATCGAGCAGATGGTCCGCGACGCCGAGCGCTTCGCCGAAGAGGACAAGAAGCGCCGCGCCGGGGCTGAGGCCAAGAACCAGGCCGAAAGCCTGATCCACTCGACCGAGCGGCAGCTGGCCGAGCATGGCGACAAGGTCTCGCCCGAGGTGAAGGGCGAGATCGAAAGCGCGCTCGCTGAAGCCAAGAGCGCGGTCGAGGGCGGCGATGCCGATGCCATGACCCAGAAGAGCCAGGCGTTGGCGCAGGCGGCGATGAAGCTCGGCCAGGCGATCTACGAAACGCAGCAGGCCGGCGCCGACGCCGGAGCTGCAGGCGCGGAGACCGCGTCGGCTGACGCTGGTGAGTCCGGCGGCGCCGAGCAGGAAGAAGTGGTCGACGCGGAGTTCTCCGAGGTCGACGACGACAAGAAGGCGTAAGGTGCAGCGAATGGCGACAAGGGCGGCCAATTCCGGGTCACGGAGGCGTAGCCCTTGTCACCGCTCGCTATCGCTTGTCCGGTGCGCGTAAGGGCGATGCGTCGTGGTTGAGACCGACTATTACGAACTCTTGGGGGTCGAACGGACCGCCGATGATCGCACGATCAAGCTGGCCTATCGCAAGATGGCGATGGAATGCCATCCTGACCGGCATGGCGGTTGCACCGAACAGGAAGCCAAATTCAAGGCGCTGAACGAGGCCTATGATTGCCTGAAGGACCCGCAGAAGCGGGCTGCCTACGACCGGTTCGGCAAGGCTGCCTTCCAGAATGGCGCCGGTGGCGGCGATCCGTTCGGGGGCGGCGCCAACTTCGACGGCGGCTTCTCCGATATCTTCTCGTCCATCTTCGGCGAGTTCATGGACCAGCGCGGCGCGCGGCAGAACGCCGCCCGCGGCGCCGACCTGCGCTACGACCTTGAACTGAGCCTCGAGGAGGCCTTCACCGGCAAGCAGGCGTCGATCGAGATTGAGACCCTGCAGGCCTGCGAACCGTGCGGGGGCGATGGCTCTCGCGGCGAGAGCAAGCCGCAGCGCTGCGGCACTTGCGGAGGCGCGGGCAAGGTGCGGGCGCAGCAGGGCTTCTTCGTGGTCGAGCGCGGGTGCCCGACCTGTTACGGCCACGGGGTCACCATCGCCGACCCCTGCCCACAGTGCGATGGCGAGGGCCGCACGCTGAAGCGCCGGCAGCTGTCGATCAACGTGCCTTCCGGCGTGGACGAAGGCACCCGCATCCGGGTGTCGGGCGAAGGCGAAGCCGGCGTCCGCGGCGCGGGACCGGGCGACCTCTACCTGTTCGTGCACCTGAAGCGGCACCCGCTGTTCAGCCGCGAGGGCACGACCCTGGTCGCGGAATGCCCGATCAGCTTCACCACGGCAGCGCTGGGCGGCTCGATCACCGTGCCGGGGATTGACGGGGCCGAGATCGAAATCAAGATCCCGGCCGGCATCCAGTCGGGCGACACGCTGCGCCAGCGCGGGGCGGGGATGAGCGTGCTCAACGGCCGCGGCCGGGGCGACCTCATCAGCCGCATCCTGGTCGAAACCCCGACCAAGCTCACGGCCAAGCAGAAGGAATTGCTCTGCCAGTTTCGCGAGACCGAGACTGGCGAGGAATGCCCGGCGAGCAAGGGTTTCTTCTCGCGCATCAAGAGCGCGATGGGCTAGGTCCCTCTCCTTAAGGGGGGCCTCTCGAATGATTACACGCCGGAGCTTCGTCGGCGGCGCCGTGGCGGCGTCGCTCGGTTCGATGGTCGCTGCTCGCGTGCCCGGCTCCGACGCCGTCCGCGATGCCGTCAATTCGCCGCCGAGCACGACTTCAGCGGGCTCGTGGCGCTTGGGCGCGGCGGACTGGTGGCGTGGCACCACCCGTCCGGCCTGGCCGACCGTGCGGCGCGCCAGCCGATCACGTCGGCCACGACCTTCCGCATCGGCTCAGTGTCTAAGTGGTTGACCAGCGTTGCCGTCCTGCGCCTGGCCGAGCGGAGGCGCCTATCGCTTGATGCGCCGATCCGCACCTGGTTGCCGGAGCTGACCGGCGAGTTCGGGGATGTGGCGCTGGTCCGGCTGCTGTCGAACAGCAGCGGGATTCCCGATCTTGTCACGCAGGCGATCGGCGACGATCCTGGCCTTCGCTCCTCTACCGCCGGCTCGGCCGAGATCCTTCGGCGGTTCGCGAGCGGCAAGCTGATCTTCGCGCCGGGCAGCAGGTTCGACTACGCCTTCCACAACTGGGTGCTGGTCCATGCGATTGTGGAGCGGACCACGGGGCAGCCGTTCGAACGGGCGCTGGAGCAGCTGGTGTTCGCTCCGGCTGGATTGCGCCGTGCGGGCTTCGTCGACAACCTCACGCCGAACGCGCCGGGTCTCGCGCTGGCCTATTCAGCGGATGGGCGGGAGAAGATCAGCCCGGTGCCCCCGTTCGGTGGCGCGAGCGGCAACATTCATCTGGACGCAGCCGGCCTGATCCGTGCCGGGCATGCGATCTTCGCCACGGACGAGTTGCTCTCGCGCGAATCGCGGGCGAACCTGACCCGGGTGCTGATGCCTGCCGATGAATATGCACTCGGCGGGCGGGTGCATGAGATCGGCGGTCGCCGGGTAGCGTGGGAAACCGGCAAGGTGCAGGGTTACCGAACGCACCTTGCGCACGACCTGGGGCAGAGCCGGTCGGTGGTGGTGCTCAACAATACGGACATGGAGCAGTCCGTCATCTCCGCCTTCGTGGAGCGGCTGATCGGCCTTAGCTGGAGCTAAGCGCGGCCGAACACGCGGCGGAAGATCGTGTCGATGTGCTTGAAATGGTAATGGAGGTCGAAGCTCGCTTCGAGCTGCTCGGGGCTTAGCGCCGCGGCGACGTCCGTGTCGGCCTTTAGCAGGTCGAGCAGCGACAGGCGGCCGTCCGACTCCCAGACCTTCATGGCGTTCCGCTGGACCAGTGCATAGGAGTCCTCGCGGCTGAGGCCGGCTTGGGTCAGCGCCAGCAGCACGCGCTGCGAGTGGACCAGGCCGCCCATGCGGTCGAGGTTCTTCTGCATGCGCTCGGGGTAGACGAGCAGCTTGTCGATGACGCCGGTCAGCCTCGCCAGCGCGAAGTCCAGCGTGATAGTTGCGTCGGGGCCGATGAAGCGTTCGACGGACGAGTGGCTGATGTCGCGCTCGTGCCAGAGAGCGACGTTCTCCAGCGCGGGGACGACGGCGCTGCGGACCAGGCGGGCCAGACCGGTCAGGTTCTCGGTCAGGACCGGGTTGCGCTTGTGGGGCATGGCCGAGCTGCCCTTCTGCCCGGGCGAGAAATACTCCTCGGCCTCCAGCACTTCGGTGCGCTGGAGATGGCGGACCTCGGTCGCCAGCCGCTCGATCGATGAGGCGATCACGCCGAGCGTAGCGAAGAACATGGCGTGCCGGTCGCGCGGGATGACCTGGGTCGAGGTCGGCTCCGGCGTGAGGCCGAGGCGCGCCGCCACATGCTCTTCAACCCGCGGGTCGATGTTGGCGAAGGTGCCGACCGCGCCGGAGATGGCGCAGGTGGCGATGTCGGCGCGGGCGGCTTCGAGCCGGGCCTTGTTGCGGGCGAACTCGGCATGTGCCTGGGCGAGCTTCAATCCGAAGGTGACCGGTTCGGCATGGATGCCGTGGCTGCGGCCAATGGTCGGCGTCAGCTTGTGCTCGAACGCGCGCCGCTCGAGCACCTTTAGCAGTTCATCCAGGTCGGCGAGCAGGATGTCCGCCGCCTGGGTCAGCTGCACGGCCAGCGCGGTGTCCAGCACGTCCGAGCTGGTCATGCCCTGGTGAAGATAGCGCTTCTCCGGCCCCAGCCGCTCACCGATCCAGGTCAGGAAGGCGATCACGTCATGCTTGGTGACCGCCTCGATCGCGTCGATGGCCGGCACGTCGACCGGATTGATGAGCCCGCGGCGGTGCGCCTCGACGATCCTGGCGGCGTCCTCGGCCGGGATCATCCCGATCTCGCCCATCGCCTCGGCGGCGAAGACCTCGATGTCCCACCAGATGCGGAAGCGGTTCTCGGACTGCCAGATGGCAGTCATGGCGGGACGGGAATAGCGTGGGACCATGGCCGCGGCCGGTAGCAGCCGCGGCCAGAAGCGGCAATTCGGTTACGGGTTGCCGGACCCGCCGTGGGCGCCGAACACAGTGCCGGTGGAGTAGCTGCTCTCGTCGGAGGCGAGGGTGACGTACAGCGAGGCCAGCTCGGCCGGCTGGCCGGCGCGGCCGAGCGGCGTATCCTGCCCGAACTCACCCATCTTGCCCGGCAGCTGCCCGCCGGCGACCTGTAGCGGCGTCCAGATCGGCCCTGGCGCGACGCCGTTCACGCGGATGCCGCGCTTGGCCATCTGCTTGGCGAGCCCCTTGGTGAAGATCAGCAGCGCGCCCTTGGTCGAGGCATAGTCGAGCAGCTCTTCGCCCGGATCATAGGAGTTCACCGACAGCGTGTTGATGATGACGGCGCCCGGCTTGAGCAGCGGGATGGCGGCCTTGCTGATGCGGAAGGTTGCATAGATATTTGTCTTGAAGGTGCGGTCGAATTGCTCGTCCGTGACGTCGAGAATGCTTTCCTCGCTCTGCTGGTAGGCGGCGTTGTTGACGACGATGTCGAGCCCGCCGAGCTGTTGCGCGGCCTGGCGTGGCAAGTTCTCGCAGAAGGCGCGCTCCTGCAGGTCCCCGGGAATCGCCACGGCCTTGCGGCCGGCCTGGCGGATCAGGTCGACGACCTCACGCGCGTCGGGCTCCTCCGTCGGGAAGTAGTTGATGGCGACGTCGGCACCCTCGCGAGCGAAGGCGATGGCGGCCGCCCGGCCGATGCCGCTGTCGCCCCCGGTTAGCAGCGCCTTGCGTCCGGCCAATCGGCCCGAGCCCTTGTAGCTGCGTTCGCCATGGTCAGGTCGCGGGTTCATGTCGCGGGCCAGCGCCGGCCAGGGCTGGCGCTGCTCGGGGAATGGCTCTGAACGGTACTTGGTCTGAGGGTCGGTCAAGGGCACGGGGCGGCCTCCGGCGGAGCGGGTCTGGGCCAAGGCTGGGGCGGCCGTGACCAGCGTTCCAACGGCGGCGGCGCCAAGGACGTCGCGGCGGGTGGTAGGAAAGGTCATGGCGGGGCACTCGGCGGGCGGAAGCTATCTGAACCGCCCGGCGGCACCCCGGTTCAAATCGTTTCGGCCCCCCCGCCGCTAGAGATTACAACAGGCCCTGGGCACGCAGGCTGACGCGGCCGCGGGCGCCGACGATCACATGGTCGTGCACGGTAACTTTCATGTGTCGTCCGGCGTCCACCAGGTCGCGGGTCAGGCGGATGTCGGCCTGACTTGGGGTCGGGTCGCCGCTCGGGTGATTGTGGACGATGATGATGGCGCTGGCGCCGAGCGTGATGGCGCGGGCCATCACCTCGCGCACATGGACCGCTGCCTCGTCAACCGAGCCACGCCACATCGCCTCGTTCGACAAGAGCATGTTCTTGCCATTGAGGAACAACACCCGGACCTGCTCGACCAATTCGTGGGCCATGGTGGCATGGAGGTAATCGCCAAGCGCGTCCCAGCTGGACAGCACGGGGCGTTCCTCCATCTTTGTTTCAAGCAGGCGTTCGGCCGTTGCCCGGGCGATCGCCAACGCGCCGACGACCGGTTCGGACAGGCCCTCGCGAAGCAGGACCTCGGGCGGGGTGCCGAGCAGCCGGCCTATCCCGCCGTAGGTCGCAAGCAGCTCCTTCGCCTTCTTCTTCGTGTCGACCCGGGGCAGCCCAGTTGTCAGCAGATATTCAACCAGCTCGTGGTCAAGCAGCGTGTCGCCGCCTCCCTGCAGCAGGCGTTCGCGGAGGCGGCCGCGGTGGCCTTGAGTGTCGTCCGGCTTGTCGCCCATGTGCCACAGGTTAGGCGGGAAGCTCCTGACTGTGCAATGAAGATCGTGCCGCTCGCGGAACGGGTGGCGGGCAGCAAGGTTCTTGAGCGACGAATGAGTGAAGCGGACTGAATGAGCGAACGTCCGGACCAGCAGGAGCGGCCGGAGGAGGTGGTGGTCGTCCGGCGTCGCCGTTGGCCGCGCCTGCTCGGCTTTGCCTTGCTTGGACTGCTTGGGTTGCTGCTGATCGCGGTTGGGGTAGTGTGGACGCAGCGGCGTCCGATTGCGTCCGACATCCTGCGGCGGGAGATGACCCGGCGTGGCGTTCAGGCGAGCTACAAGCTCGACCGCGTTGGTCTTCGGACGCAGCAGATCAGCAACCTCGTCATCGGTGATCCGCGCAGGCCGGACCTGACCGCCCGACTGGCGCAGGTACAGATGCGAATCCGGCTGAACGGTCGGGTGGAGATCTTCCGCGTGGTGGCGCGCGGGGTCCGGCTGAACGGGCGGTTCGTCAACGGCAAGGTCAGCTGGGGCCAGATCGACAAGCTGCTGCCACCGCCGTCGGGCAAGCCCTTCCAGCTACCGGACATTTCTGTGGACGTGGCGGATACGTCGATTGCGCTGGCGACCCCGTTCGGGCCGCTTGGTATAGCTCTGGAGGGCTCTGGTAACCTGACCGGCGGCTTTCGCGGACGGTTGGCGGCGGCAAGCCCGGGGCTCGATCCGGGACGTTGCACGCTGGACGGGATGCGCGCAACGGTGGCGGTGGCGGTGAACGCGCGCCGGCCGAAGGTCAGCGGCCCACTGTCGGCTACGCGCCTGTCGTGCCCGGCCAGCAACCTGGCGGTCGGCCAGCCGCGCTTCGACCTGGACGTGGCGTTCACAGAGGCGCTTGACCGGTTCATTGGCAAGTCGCGGATGAGCGCGTCCGGCATCACTGCCGGAGTCAACGCGCTGGCCGGGATCAACGGGGAAGTGAGCTTCGCGGGAAACCCGACCCGGGCGCTCGGCAAGGTGCGGCTGGCGGCGAGTGGCGCGCGGCTTGCGCAGATCACCGCTGACCGGACCCGCCTCAACGGCAGCTATCTGCTGAACGCGTCCAAAGGCGAGATCACCCTCGTGTCGGACTATGCGGCGCAAGGCGTCGCGCTGGCGCCTGCCATCACTGCCGGGCTGACCGGAGCGTTGAACGGGGCCAAGGAAACGCCAGTCGAACCGCTGGCGGCCGCCCTACGGCAGGCAGTGGGCGATGCTACCCGCAGCATGGCGGCGCAAGGATCGCTGCGGCTGGTCAATTTCGCTGGCGGGGGCGCGGTACGGGTCGAGACCGCCAATGTTCGAAGTGCCAGCGGCGCGCGCATCCAGGTCGGCGGCGGTGACGGGATCACTTATTACTGGCCGAGCGGGCGGTTGCGGATCGACGGCAACATCGCGACGGAAGGCGGCGGCCTGCCGACGGCGCGGGTGGCGCTGAGTCAGCCTCGCAACGGTGCGCCCGTGAGTGGCCGGGCGGAGATCGCACCTTACGCCGCGGGTGGCGCCCGGCTGGCGCTGGCGCCGATCCGCTTTGCGGCGCAGCGCAATGGCGGCACTGCGATCGACACGGTGGTCGTACTAGACGGGCCGCTCTCGGGCGGCGCGGTGCGCGGCCTTCGGGTACCGGTTAACGGCAGCTTCGGGCCAAACGGTGCCCTGGAGTTCGGACGAGGCTGCACGCCGGTGAGCTTCGCATCGCTGCAGCTCGGCGCACTGCAGCTTGGGCGCAACAGCATCCCCGTATGCGCGCTGGGCCGGGCGATCATCACCCGGCAGAGCAATGGCGAGATCGCCCTCCGAGCATTCGCCAATCGGCTGGCGCTAGCCGGTCGCCTCGGGAACTCGCCGTTCGCCCTGCAAGCGGCACGCGTGGCGATGACGGGGTCGCAGAACTTCGACCTCGATCAGCTGGCACTACGCATGGGTGATCCCGCCGCACCCATCCGGCTGAATGCCGCCGACCTCAAGGGTAGTTTCGGGGGCAGCGGGATCAGCGGCACCTTCGCGGGCGCAGACGGCGTGATCGGCCGAGTACCGATCCGCATGACGGAGATGGGTGGCAATTGGCTGTTCTATAAGAGCCGCCTGACGGTGAACGGCGCGCTGACCGCCAACGACATTGGGGCTGACCCGCCGCGCTTCTACGCACTGCACAGCAACGATGTGCGGTTCACCCTGGCCGACAACCTGATCACGGCTACTGGCACCCTGCGGCACCCGGGAACGGGCACGGCGGTGGCGGACGTCAACATCCGTCACCAGCTCTCGAACGGCGTTGGCGGGGCGCGGCTGGACGTGCCCGGCATCCGCTTCGCCGTCGGCGGGCTGCAGCCCGAGCAGCTGACCCGCTTGTCGGAAGGGGTGGTCGCGCTGGTCAACGGCACGGTCACGGGGCAGGGCCGAATCAACTGGAGCGGCAGCGGGCCGGTGACCTCGACCGGCGAGTTCTCGACCGACAACATGGACCTCGCGGCCGCCTTTGGCCCGGTGACTGGGCTCAAGGGCACGATCCGCTTCTCCGACCTGCTCGGGCTAGAGACCGCGCCCGGTCAGACCCTGTCGATCGCGCAGCTCAACCCGGGCATCGTGGTGGAGAATGGTACGGTCCGCTACCAGTTGCTGTCGGGCCAGTTGATCAAGATCGAGGAAGGGCGCTGGCCCTTCATGGGCGGCGAGCTGATCCTCCAGGAGACGGTGCTCAACGTCGGCCGGCCGAGCCCCAAGCGGCTGACCTTCCGCGTGGTCGGGCTTGATGCCAACCAGTTCGTGCAGAGCTTCGGGTTCAAGGAGATCGGCGCCGAGGGCGTGTTCGACGGCGTGCTGCCGATGATCTTCGATGAGAATGGCGGCCGGATCGTCGGCGGGCGGCTCGATTCGCGACTGCCCGGCGGGCGGCTGACCTACAATGGGGTGATCAACAAGGCGAACCTCGGCACGGCCGGCAACCTCGCGTTCGAGGCGCTCCGCGACCTGCGTTTCCGGTCGATGATCATCCGCCTGGACGGCGACTTGGCCGGGGAGTTCGGCACCAGGCTGACGATCGATGGCGTGGCGCTGGCGGGCACCACGCGGACCCAGCGGTTCATCCGCGGCGTGTTCAACGTGCCGCTCAAGTTCAATGTCAGCATTCGTGGGCCGTTCCGCGCGCTGATCGCCACCGCCAAGTCGATGCGCGACCCGCGATCGCTCATCTCCACCACCTTCGAGATCCCGCTCGACGGCGTGCCGGGAATCACCTCCGAGGTGCGCCGGCGGGAAGAAGACACCACCCAAACCCAGACCCCCGTCGACGAGACGGTCACCCCAGCGAGGTAGCGCCCATGAACTTGTCCCCAAGCCTGCTCGCGGCGGCCGTGCTGATCCCGGCCTGCACGGGCTGCATCAGCGTGAAGACGCCGGAGAAACCGATCGAGATCAATCTCAACGTCGCCATCCGTCAGGAAGTGCTGGTGCGGATGCAGCGCGACGTGGAGACGCTGATCAACCAGAACCCGGACGCGTTCCCGCAGGGGCAGCAGCCCGGCACACCCTCCACGACCACGCCGCCGCGAACGCCGGGTAGCAGTCGATGAGGCTGGCCGTGCTTGGGGCGGCCCTGGTGGCGGCGCCGCTGGCCGCTCAGGTCGGCCCGGCCGCGCTGCTGGAGGCGCGGGCGCAGGGCGTGGTCGGCGAGCGCTACGATGGTTATCTGGGCTATGCGCGCGAGCCGGGAAGCAATGCCGCGCGGGTCCAGACAGAGGCGGTGAACATCCGCCGCCGCGCGCTTTATTCGAGCTTCGCCAGCCGGCGCGGCGTCAGCCCGCAGGAAGTTGGGATCACGGCGGGCTGCACGCTGCTGGGGCGGGTGCAAGCGGGCGAGAGCTATATGCTGAGCGACGGAATGTGGCGGCGCCGCGCCGCGGGCGAGGAGGCGCCGGTACCGGACTATTGCACGGGCGGTTGAGGCTCGAACGACGATCGATATTCGGGCTTGAGCCGCGCCAGCATGGCGGCGGTGAGTGGCAGGCCAATCTCGTAGCTGCCCTCCGCATAGGGTCCGGCCACATAGGGGTCGGCGATGACCAGCACGCGGTCGAAGCGGCCGTTCTTGTTGCTGTCGGCCAGGACGAGGCTAACGTCTTTGAGGGGCGGGCAGTCGCCGAACAGGTCGGAGCGCTTCACAGGCTCCTGACGCCGCTTGGTGCGCTCGCGATCGAGTAGGGTGCAGAAGGGCTGGCGGATGGCGCCGTCCCACCAGCCGGAGCGCTGCAGCAGCGTGTTCAGCGTCACCTCGCGGGCGAGCCGGCGGTCCCACAGGAGCGACTTGATACCGGTGTTGCCGTGCGCGCCGCCCGTGAAGCTGTAGGTCAGCGAGGACAGCGACAGCAATCGCGTGCCCGCACCGGCGGTGGTCCAGCTCCGGTCGAAGGCATAAGGGAGCCGCGGATCCTGCCGCGCCATGACCGCGTAGCGGCGGCGCTGCTGCGCTGCATCGGTTCGAAACCGGCGGTCCAGGGCAGTCACGGCCGCGGCCTCTGTCGACCACTTGTACGAGAAGTCGAGGTACTTGTCCTTGCTCGCAATGGTGGTTGCGACGGCGGCGGCGAGCAGAAGCAGCATGACCTTCTTGTACCGGGCGATCGGTTCGGCAGCCAGTCCGCACGGTTGACCTGTGCGCCCTCGCTGCTAAAGGGGCGGCGCCTTGGCGGGCTTGTCGGCCGCCATGTTCCTTGCCTTACGCGACGTTTGCGCGACTTTTGCCGCGCCGCCGCGCACATGAGGGAGACGGGGTCATGGTGGAAGAGGAGCCCGGACAGGATCCGAAGTCGTCACCGGACGCGCGGCTGGACCGCCTCGAGGAGAGGTTGTCCAAGGTGCAGCGGCAGGAGGACGCCAGGATCGGCAAGGCACAGCCGGCGGACGCCAACGAGCAGCTTGGCCAGCGGGTGCTGGCGACGCTGATCGGAGGCATCGTCGGAGGCACGCTGATCGGGTGGGCGCTAGATCGCCTGCTGGGCACGTGGCCTTTGCTCTTCATCTCGCTGATGGTGCTCGGCACCGCCAGCGGGTTCTGGAGCATCATCAAGATGTCGAACGCGAACGGGAAGAAGGACCGCTAAGTGGCCGCCGAATCGGGCAAGATCGATCCGATGCACCAGTTCCAGGTCGAACCGCTGTTCGGCCATGACTGGACCATCGCGGGCCACTCGATCGCGTTCACCAACAGTTCGCTATGGATGCTGCTGACGCTGGCGGTCATTTGGCTGTTCATGCTGGGTGGCATGAAGCGGGAGCTCGTCCCCGGCCGCTGGCAAGTCGCCGTCGAGGGCGTCACCAACTTCGTCACGGACATGCTGGAAACGAACGTTGGCCCCAAGGGCCGCAAGTTTGTGCCCTATGTCTTCTCGCTGTTCATGTTCATCCTGGTGGCGAACGTGCTCGGCCTGCTGCCGTTCGGGATCATCCCCGGGGTGCATCCCTTCACCGTCACCAGCCACCTAACCGTCACGGCGGTGCTGGCGATCGTGTCCTTCTCGATCGTGCTGATCGTCGGCTTCGCCAAGCATGGCCTCCACTTCTTCAGCCTGTTCGTGCCGCACGGCGCGCCCTGGTGGATGATGCCGATCCTGATCCCGGTCGAATTCGTCTCCTTCATGGTGCGTCCGTTCAGCCTGGCGCTGCGACTGTTTGTGGCGATGACCGCCGGCCACATCCTGCTGAAGGTGCTGGCCGGGTTCGTGATCAACGGCCTGAACGCCGAAGCGCTGTGGGTCGCGCCGGTTGTCAGCCTTCCGTCGCTCATCCTGATGATCGGTATCAGCGCGCTGGAGCTGCTGGTTGCCGCCATCCAGGCCTACGTTTTCGCACTGCTGACGTCGCTGTACCTGAACGACGCCATCAACCTCCACTAATCACAACAAGACAAAGCAAAGGGAGTTTTTCAACATGGACGCAGAAGCCGCAAAGCTGCTCGGTGCCGGTCTGGCCGCCATCGGCGTGGGCATGGCCGCGCTGGGCGTGGGTAACGTGTTCGGCTCGTTCCTCGAGTCCGCGCTGCGTAACCCGGCCGCCGCCGACAGCCAGCAGGGTCGCCTGTTCATCGGCTTCGCCGCCGCCGAGCTGCTCGGCCTGCTGGCGTTCGTCGTGGCGATGATCCTGCTGTTCGTCGCCTAACTTTCTGACTGACACTCCTTAGGGGTCGGCCATGCCGCAGATCGCCCAAATCGGCGAAATCTACGCATCGCAGCTGTTCTGGCTGGCGATCATCTTCGGCGCGATCTTCCTGATCGTGGGTCTCGGCATGGTGCCGAAGATCCAGGGTACGGTGGACGCGCGCGATGCCCGGATCGCCGCCGACCTCAAGGAAGCGGCTTCGGCCCGCGAGAATGCGGACCGGCTGGAGGCGGGTTATCGCGAGGCGATGGACCGTAGCCGGGCCGACGCAGCGCGGCTTGCCGCCGAGGCCAAGGCAGAGGCTGCGCGGGCCACGGAGGCCCGGGTGGCCGAAGCGGACCGGTTTTCCGCCGGCAAGCTGGAGCTGGCCAGCAAGCGCATTGCCGAGGCGCGCAGCTCAGCCCAGGCCGAGATCGAAGCAGTCGCCGCTGAGGCGGCCGCCGCAATGGTGCAGCGGGTCGCTGGCCTGAGCGTCGACGAGAGCACCGCCCGTACCGCCGTTCAGCAGGAGCTCGTCCGTGGCTAATCCGCCGATCACCGAGAGCACCCACACCGAGGTGCAGGCGGGCTCCGAGCATCACGTCGACCCCAGCGCGCTGGGGTTCGATGCGACCATGCTGGTCGGGCTGGCCATGCTGGTGGTCGTGCTGCTGATGCTGTGGAAGAAGGTGCCCGGCGCCATTGGCAAGTCGCTGGACGCCAAGATCGCGACCATCCGCGCTCAGCTGGACGAAGCCGCCGAGCTGCGCCGTGAGGCGGAGGCGCTGAAGGCCGAGTACGAAGGCCGCTCGCGGGCTGCCGAGGGTGAGGCGGCGGCGATGGTCGAGCGTGCGCGGCACGAGGCCGAGGCCATTCGCGCCAAGGCCGAGACCGATGCCGCGGCGCTGGTCGAGCGGCGCACCCGGATGGCGGAAGACAAGATTGCCGCCGAGGAGCGCGCCGCGTTGCAGCAACTGCGTGCCACCGCCGCAGACGCTGCCAGCCGTGCTGCCGCCCGGATTATCGCCGAGCGGCACGACGGCGCGGCCGATAAGGCGGTCATCGACCAGGCGATTGCCGGCCTCGGCCGCTAAACCACTTAACTCGGCTGCGGGTTCACGCTGCCGCTTTCACCACCCTGCATCGCGGAGCCGCCCTCAGCGCTCTGATTGTGCTCTCCGCCCGGATCGGTCACTCCGCCGAGCGCCACGCTGGCGGCTTCGCCCTGATCGGAGCGGGAGACGTCAGCCAGGCTGACAATGCCCACCAGGCGCTCGCCGTCGTCGACGATGGCGATGCGGCGGACCTGCTCGTCGCTCATGAGGATGGCGACGGACTCGAGGTCATCGTCCTGGCGCGCTGTCACGGCACCTTCGGTCATCAGCTCGCGCACCGGTGTTTCGGGGCCGCGACCCTGGGCGACGCCGCGCACGGCGATGTCACGGTCGGTTATCATCCCGACCACCCGCTCGCCTTCGGTCACTGGAATGGCGCCGGCGTCGGCCCGGAGCATGAAGCCCGCGGCTTCCTGCGCGGTCGACTCAGGGCTGACGGTCTGGACATCGCGGCTCATCACTTCGCTGATCTTCTGCGGCATGGGATCCTCCTGGAGAGGACCTCCAACGCCTGGATCAGGGCACATTCTCCGTGAGAAGATCGTAGGTCGCGACAACTTCGTCTTTCTGGTTGAAGATCTCGACGGCCCAGCGGACGACGCCGGTCTCCTCGCTCTTGAGGCTCTTGGAGCGGACGGTCAGCTCCACGCGCATCGAATCGCCTGGGTAGAGCGGGGTCAGGAACCTGAGGTTCTCGAGCCCGGTGTTGGCGAGGACGGGGCCGGGCGCGGGGTCGACGAAGAGGCCCGCCGCGAAGCTCAGGATCAGGTAGCCATGGGCGACCCGGCCTTCGAAGATCGGCGAGGCCTTGGCCGCTTCCTCGTCCATGTGGGCGTAGAAGGTGTCGCCGGTGAAGTGAGCGAAGTGCTCGATGTCCTCCACTGACACAACGCGGCTGGCGGTCCGAAGCGTGTCGCCGATGGTCAACTCGCTCATTCGCTTGCGGAAGGGGTGGGTCTCGACGACGTGCTTGGGGCCGCCAGGGATGTACTGGTCGGTGATGGCGGCGATCATCGCGGGCGAGCCCTGGAGCGCGGTGCGCTGCATGTAGTGGGTGACGCCGCGGATGCCGCCCATCTCCTCGCCGCCGCCGGCACGGCCGGGGCCGCCGTGGGTAAGGACGGGCAGGGGCGAGCCGTGGCCCGTCGAGTCCTTGGCGTTGGTGCGGTCCAGCACCAGCATGCGGCCGTGGAAGCTGGCGGCGCCGAGAATGAACTCACGCGCAGCTTGCGGGGAGTAAGTGAACATCGAGAGGACCAAGCTGCCGCGGCCGCGGTTGGCGAGGCGGACGGCGTCGTCGAGGTCGCGGTAGGGCATCACGGTGCTGACCGGGCCGAACGGCTCCACGTCATGCGCGGCTTCGCAGGCCCAGGGATCGTCGGTGCGGAGTAGCAGCGGCGACAGGAACGCGCCGCCGTCCGGGCCGAGGCTGGCGTCGGGGTCGCCGGCCGCGACGCGGGCTCCGGCGGCGACGATCCGGCTGACGGCTTCGCGCACGCTGTCGCGCTGGGCGCGGCTGACGAGGGCGCCCATGCGGGTATCCTCGGCGCGCGGATCACCTACCTTCGTAGCAGCGAGCCGGTCGCGGATTGCGGCCTCGACCGCGTCGATGTGATCGGCCGGAGCAAGCGCGCGGCGGATGGCGGTGCACTTCTGGCCGGCCTTGACCGTCATTTCGTTGACGACTTCGCGAACGAACAGGTCGAACTCGGGCGTGCCAGGCGCAGCGTCGGGGCCGAGGACGGAGGCGTTGAGGCTGTCCTGTTCGGCAATGAACTTGACGCTCTCGCGCTGGATCGCGGGGTGGGTGCGGAGCTTGAGTGCGGTCGCGGCCGAGCCGGTAAAGCTGACCACGTCCTGGCCGGACAGGTGGTCGAACAGGTCGCCGACGCCGCCAACGATCAGCTGCACCGCGCCCGGTGGCAGGATGCCCGCTTCGATCATCACCTTGAACGCGGCTTCGGTCAGCCAAGCGGTCGCGCTGGCCGGCTTCACAATTGCGGGCACGCCGGCAAGCAGGGTAGGCGCGAGCTTCTCCAGCATGCCCCAGACCGGGAAGTTAAAGGCGTTGATGTGGACCGCGACGCCCTGCAGCGAGCTGAAGACGTGCTGACCGACGAATAGGCCCGACTTGGAGAGCGGCTCGATCTGCCCGTCCAGCAGGACGTGAGCGTCGGGCAGCTCGCGCCGGCCCTTGGACGAGAAGGACAGCAGGGTGCCCGCGCCGCCCTCGATGTCGATCCAGCCGTCCTTGCGGGTGCAGCCGGTCGCGTAGTTGAGCTCGTACAGCTCTTCCTTGCGGGCGAGGATGGCGAGCCCAAGCGCCTTCAGCATGCGAGCGCGTTCGTGAAAGGTCATGCGGCGCAGGGCGGGGCCGCCGACCTCGCGGGCGTAGGTCGCCATGGCTCCGAAATCGAGCCCGCCGGAACCAGTAAGCGCCACGGGCGAGCCGTCGATCGCGGACGGCAGCTCGGTCAGGCTGGCGGCATCGCCGGGAGTCCAGGAGTCGCGAGCATAGTTGAGCAGCTGGGGAGTCTTCATTGGTCCATCCATAGGTCGAGCGGCCGGACGGGCAAGCGGAGCCGTCACTAGCGAGCGGCGTTGTGCCAACCAATCGTCATGAGTCCACGAGCGCGCAACGATGCGGGCCGACACGGGTTCATGGCAATGCTGAGCCCGTTGGTGGAGAGTGGCCATGAGCACCCGCAACTTCGCGCTGATCTGGGGGATTGTTTTCCTGTTGATCGCGGCCACCGGGTTCATTCCCGGCCTGTTGCAGCCGCCCGGTTCGGGGCACCCCGACATGGCGGTGGATACCTTGTACGGGGATGCGCTGGGGCTGTTCCCCGTGAACGTCATCCATTCAGCACTGCATCTGTTGTACGGCGTCTGGGGCGTGGTGGCGGCGCGTAGCTGGGCTGGTGCACGCACCTACGCCCGGGTGGTGGCGGTGAGCTATGGCGCACTGGTGATCCTGGGGCTGATCCCGGGGATCAACACGCTGTTCGGGCTGGTGCCGATCTTTGGCCACGATGTGTGGCTGCATGGGTTGCTGGCGATCCCGGCGGCCTACTTCGGCTTCATGCATCGGGACAGGACCGGGCATGGGCACTCCGCAGACTTTGAGCAGCGCTGAGTTTCACCTTTTCTTGCAACTGGTAACCCGGCGCTAACCCTCGCGGCGTAAGCGAGCCATGGGCAGGGGAGCGCTGGAACGATGCGCTTCGATCGGGGTGACTACGACAGATGCGCAAGCGGCAAAGCATCAGGTGCAGCCTCAAGGGCGAAATCATCCTGCGCCGGTCGGCGGTCGCCCATTACCTCGTCGAGGTGCGCGACGTGTCGCGGCATGGCTGCCGCGTGGCCGTTGCCGACGTGCCCAAGCTGGACGAGCAGGTGATGATCCGGTTCGAAGGGCTGGAGCCGCTCCCGGCGACGGTCTGCTGGGTGCGCGCCTTTGACGTCGGAGTGGAGTTTGCCAGGCCGATCCATCCCGCCGTGTTCGACCACCTGACGCGCCAGTTCGGCGCGAGGTGCCCGGACGCGAGTTCGTACTAGCGTCCGGTGAACGTGGGGGAGCGCTTTTCAAGAAAGGCCGCGACTCCTTCCCGGTAGTCCGCGGTGAAGCCGAGGCGGCGCATCTCGTCGCGCTGAAGGTCGAGTTCCTGGTCGAGCGTGCGCTGCGAGCTGGTGCGGACGAGGTTCTTGATCGCGGCGAGGCCGAGCGGCGGGAGGCTGGCAAGCTTCTGCGCAAGCTTGTCGGTCTCGGCGTCCAGCGCGTCGTCGTCGACGCACTTCCAGATCAGGCCCCATGCGGCCGCCTGTTCGGCGGAGAGCGGCTCGCCGGTGAGGGCGAGGCCGAGGGCGCGGGCCTGGCCGACGAGGCGGGGGAGGTGCCAGCTGCCGCCGCTGTCGGGGATGAGGCCGAGCGCGGAGAAACTCTGGATGAACTTGGCGGAGCGGGCGGCGACGACCAGGTCGCAGGCCAGCGCAATGTTGGCGCCGGCGCCCGCCGCAACGCCGTTCACGCGGGCGATCACCGGCTGAGGGATGGTCGCCAGGCGGCGGACCAGCGGATTCCAGCTCTCCTCGACCGTCTCGCCGAGATCGACCGCCTCGCCCGGCGCAACGGCGCGATCGTTGAGGTCCTGACCCGCGCAGAAGCCGCGACCGGCCCCGGTGAGGACGATGACCCGCGCGTCGGCCGCCTGGTGCAGGGCGTCCGACAGCTCGCCGTGCATCTGGCGGGTGAAGCTGTTCAGCCGCTCGGGGCGGTTGAGGGTGATCCGGGCCACGTGGCCGGAATGATCGAGAAGAATGGTCTGGTAGGTCATGTCGCCATCAAGCGGGCTCGCCGACGCGCGGTCAAGCGCCGGGGGTCAGCGCGGCATGTTGGCCAGTATCTCCGCTTTCTCCTCAACCGTGCCGTCGCGCTCCGCGAAACGGAAGCCCTTGACCCGCTCGACCAGGATTTCTGACGGGGTCGGCTGCTGGGCGAACAGGCTGATCACCTCGTCGACGAATTCCGCCAGTGGCATGTAGCCGGGCCGCGTGGCCTGGCCAGGAGTGAGGTCGGTCTGCACGCCGGGCGGCACCAGTTCGATCACCTCTACCTTCCCCTTCAACCGGTTGCGGAGCGAGACGGTGTAGCTGTGCAGCGCAGCCTTGGTCGCCGAGTAGGTGGCGAACAGTGGCTGCGGCACGGTCGCGAGGCCCGAAGTGACGTTGACGATCACCGAGTCGGGCTGGGCCGAGAGATAATCGATCAGCGCGTCGATCAGGCGAATGGGGCCGAGCAGGTTGGTGGTGACGGTCGCCTCGGCGTCGCTGAGGTCGCGCCGGGACCGAGGGTCCTCCTGACGCATGATGCCGGCATTGTTGACCAGGACATTGAGCGCCGGAAAGCGATCAAGCAGGGTGGTGACGAAGGCGTCGGTCGCCGCACCGTCGGAGGCATCGAACTGGACCGGGTGGATGGACGGATTGCCCTGGGCGGTCTCCTCCAGCGCGTCGAGGCGGCGGCCGGCGATGATCACCGTGTTGCCGGCCTCTGCCCAGCGACGGGCGAGTTCGCGGCCGATGCCGCTGCCGCCACCGGTGAGGAGGATGGTGTTGCCGCTGGTCTTCATGGGTTCGCTCCCGGTCGATGGTCCGGGTCGACACATAGGGGCGCCTTCGTGCGTTTGAACCGGCGGCCCTGAAGCACTAAATGGAAATCATGTACACGACCGAACTCAGCAAGCCCGGCGCCACCGTGCAGCCGATCGCGCCACAGGAAGACCCGGAGCTGCTCGCGGCGTTCGAGGCGCGGGTCGCGGCGGACGAGTTCATCGAGCCCAAGGACTGGATGCCGGAGGCTTATCGCAAGACGCTGACGCGGCAGATCAGCCAGCATGCGCACAGCGAGATCGTCGGCATGCTGCCGGAGGGCAACTGGATCACGCGGGCGCCGAGCCTGCGGCGCAAGGCCATCCTGCTTGCCAAGGTGCAGGACGAGGCAGGCCATGGCCTGTACCTCTACTGCGCGGCCGAGACGCTGGGCACCAGCCGGGAAGAGATGATCGAGGCGCTGCATTCGGGCAAGGCGAAGTACTCGACCATCTTCAACTATCCGACTTTGACTTGGGCGGACATCGCGGCGATCGGCTGGCTGGTCGACGGCGCGGCGATCATGAATCAGGTGCCCCTGCAGCGGACCAGCTACGGGCCCTATGCACGGGCGATGGTCCGGGTGTGCAAGGAGGAGAGCTTCCACCAGCGCCAGGGCTATGAGGCGATGACGGAGCTGGCGAACGGCACGCCCGAGCAGAAGCGGATGGCGCAGGACGCGTTCAACCGCTGGTGGTGGCCTTCGCTGATGATGTTCGGGCCGCCGGACGAGAACTCGCCCAACACGGCGCAGTCCTTGCGGTGGCGGATCAAGCGCGAGACGAATGACGAGCTGCGGCAAAAGTTCGTCGACATCACCGTGCCGCAGGCGGAGTTCCTGGGGCTGACCGTGCCCGATCCCGAGCTCAAGTGGAACGAAGCCAAGGGCGGCTACGACTTCGGCGAGATCGACTGGGAGGAGTTCTACGCGGTGGTGCGAAGCGAGGGCCCGGTCGCGAGGGAGCGGATCACCGCCCGGCGCGAGGCTTGGACCCAGAACGCCTGGGTGCGCGAGGCCGCCGCGGCGCACGAGGCCAAGCGGCGGAGCCGGGCGGCGGCTTGAGCCACCGGCGGTTCGTGCCTATCGGTCGCGGCGGGTAGGAGAAAGCCGTGTCCGATTGGCCGTTGTGGGAAGTGTTCGTGCGGGCGAAGGGCGGGCTTGCCCATCGCCACGTCGGGTCGGTCCATGCGCCCGATGCCGAGCTGGCGCTGCGCCATGCGCGCGACACCTACACCCGGCGGCAGGAAGGCGTGAGCCTTTGGATCGTGCGTTCGGCCGACATCGTCGCCAGTGACCCCGACCAGGCCGGTGAGCTGTTCGAGCCGGCGGCCGACAAGGTCTACCGTCACCCGACCTTCTACGAGATCCCCGACGAAGTGAAGCATATCTGATGCCGTCGCTTCCCCCGATCAGGCCCGAGGACGAGGCGGTCGCCGAGAAGCTGCGGCCGGCGGGCGCGTTCGATGCGCCTAGCGACGCGCACGATCCGGTGCGTGCGGGTTACCTGCTGCGGTTGGGTGACGATGCGCTGATCCTCGGGCAGCGCCTGAGCGAGTGGTGCGGGCATGCGCCGAGCGTCGAGGTGGACCTGAGCCTGGCCAACCTGTCGCTGGACTTGATCGGGCAGGCGACCCTGTTCCTGGCCGAAGCGGGCGACGCGGACCGGCTGGCGTTCAAGCGCGACGTGCTGGACTTCCGCAATTGCTGGCTCGTGGAGCAGCCGAACGGCGACTTCGCGCGGACCATGGTCCGGCAGCTGCTGTTCTCAACCTGGCAGCACATGTTGTACCAGCGGCTGACGGCGAGCTCGGACGCGGCGGTCGCGGGCATCGCCGCCAAGGGCGTTAAGGAAGTGGCCTACCATCGCGAACTGGCGGCCGAGTGGGTCGTGCGGCTGGGCGACGGAACGGACGAGAGCCGGGCCCGGACGGTGGACGGGCTGGACTGGTGCTGGCGGTTCGTACCGGAACTGTTCGAGGTGGACGAGGAACTGGCGGCAGCGGTCCAGGCGGGTATCGCGGCGGATCCGCGGAGCTTCGAGGAGGAATATAGGGCGGCGGTCGGTGCGGTGTTGGCCGACGCCACGCTGCCGTTGCCCAAGGACCAGCGCGCGATCGTGGGCGGTCGGCGCGGGCACCATAGCGAGCATCTGGGGCACCTGCTGGCGATCATGCAGTATCTGCCGCGCACCTATCCGGACGCGAAATGGTGACCAAGGACTTCCACACGCTCAAGGTCGCGGAAGTGGTAGCGGAGACGGACGAGGCCCGCTCCATCCGCTTCGCCGTGCCGCCGGAGCTTGCGGACCTGTACCGTTTCCGAGCGGGCCAGCATCTGACGCTGCGGACGGTGATCGGCGGCGAGGACGTGCGGCGTAACTACTCGCTGTGCACGGCGCCGGACGACGGCGAGCTCAAGGTCACGGTGAAGCAGATCGCCGGCGGGGCGTTCAGCAACTGGGTGGCGCGGGAGTTGAAGGCTGGCGACGAGCTTGACGTCATGCCGCCGCACGGGTCGTTCACCATCGACTTCGGCGCGTCCGACGGGCGGCGATTCGTGGCGTTTGCGGGCGGATCGGGTATCACTCCGATCATGAGCCTGGTGCGCACCGCGCTGAAGGCCGAACCGAATGGCCGGTTCACCCTGTTCTACGGCAACCGGGATGCGAACTCGATCATCTTCCTGGAGCAGCTGGCGGCGCTGAAGGACCGGTACCTGGGTCGGTTCGAGCTGTTCCATCTGCTGTCGGACGAGGAGGGCGACGTCGAGCTGCTCAACGGCATGCTCGACCGGGCGACGTGTGAACGCGTTATCGAGGCGTTCGTGACTGAGCCGCAAGATGTTGACGCCTGGTTCGTCTGCGGACCCGGGCCGATGATGGAGGCGGCCGAGGCGGCGATGCTCAGCCGCGGGGTCGACGCCGACCGGATCCACATCGAGCGGTTCACGGCCGGGCGGCCGTCCGCGGCGTTGGCGGCGGAGATGGCGCAGCTGCAGCAGGCCGCCTCGGGCCTGCAGATGAGCGTCACCATTGACGGGCGGACCCGGCGGGTGCCGTTCGACGGCAGCAACATCCTGGATGCGGCGCGGGCCAGCGGGTTGCCGGCGCCGTTCGCCTGCAAGGCGGGCGTGTGCGCCACCTGCCGCGCGCGAGTAACTGCGGGTGAGGTCAGCATGGCCGCGCGCTATGGCCTGACCGACGAGGAGATCGACGCCGGTTACGTGCTGACCTGCCAGTCGGTGCCCAAAGGCGAGGGCGTGGCGGTGGATTACGACGCGTAACGGCGCTACGGCGGCCCCATGCTCACCACACCCACGCCCAAGGGCATCGCCGATCTGGAACCGGTCGTCAGCGACTCGCTGCTGGCCCTCATCGGACTGATCGCCGCCGATCCCCGGACCGACAAGATCGACGTGGGGGTTGGCGTATTCCGGGACGGGGCGGGCACGACACCTATCCCGGCCAGCGTCAAGGAAGCCGAGCGCCGGCTTGTCGCGAACCAGGAGACCAAGGCGTACCTGGGCGGGTGGGGCGACCGGGGCTTCACCGCGGCGCTGCGGCCGATCGTGCTGGGCGGCCACGCTGGCGACGCGCGGATCGCGGGCGTGCAGACGCCGGGTGGATGCGGCGCGCTGTTCCTCGCGACGCGGCTGATCAAGCTGGCGAGGCCCGAGGCGCGGGTGCTGGTGGGAACGCCGACCTGGCCGAACCATCCGCCGCTGCTGAAAGGCGCAGGGCTGGAGACGGTCGAGTACCGCCATTATGACTTCGAGGCACGACGCATCGATTTCGAGGCGCTGCGACGGGCGGCCGAGCAGGCCAACGTCGGCGACGTGCTGCTGCTGCACGGCTGCTGCCACAACCCGACCGGTGCGGACCTTGGCGAGGAGCAGTGGCGGGAAGTGGCCGCCATTGCCAGCGAGCGGCGGCTGACCCCGCTGATCGACCTTGCCTACCAAGGGTTTGGGCGCGGGCTGGACGAGGATGCCTATGGCGTCCGGGTGATGCTGGACGCGTGCGACGAGGTGCTGATCGCGCAGAGCTGCGACAAGAATTTCGGCGTTTATCGCGACCGGGTCGGCAGCATGTGGCTGAAAACCGGCAGCGAGCAGGCGACGGCTAATGCCATGGCGCACGTGCTGCAGATCGCGCGCGAGGCCTGGTCGATGCCACCTGACCATGGCGCGGCGACGGCGCGGATCGTGCTGGAGGACTCAGGCCTGCGCCAGCAGTGGCTGGGCGAAGTGGCGGCGATGCGCGACCGGATCAACGCGGTGCGCCGGCGCATCGCGGACAGCGATCCGCGGCTAGCTTACATCGCCAACGAGTTCGGCATGTTCTCCATGATGCCGCTGTCCAAGGCGCAGGTGGTGGGGCTGCGGGAGAAGCACGGCATCTACATGGCGGACAGCGGCCGGTTCAACGTGGTCGGCATGGCGGACGCGGACATCGACCGGTTCTGCGCGGCGGTGGTCGAGGCGCTCGATGGCTGACGCGGACCCCGCCTTTTGCGGGACGGAGGTCGACTGGCGCGAGGTGGCGCGGCTGGTGCTGACCAGCCGGGAGATGGACCGGATCGAGGAGGAAGAGCTCGTTCCGGCGAAGAAGGTGCTCTATCAGTTCAGCGCGCGCGGGCATGACCTGGCGCAGGTGCTGCTGGGATTGAAGCTACGCGATGGCGATGCCGCGTGCGGCTACTATCGCAGCCGTCCGCTGTTGCTGGCATTGGGCGTGCCGCTGGCCGATGCGCTGGGGTCCGGCATGGGCCGGGCCGGTGGCTATTCGGGCGGCCGGGATATCGGCGTGGTGTTCAACTACCCCAATCCGGGCGGTGCGCATGCCCTGCCGATGAGCGGCGGCGTTGGCGCGCAATATACGCCGGCGGCGGGCTGGGCGCAGGCGATCAAGTACAAGGCCGAGGTGCTGAAGGGCGAGGGCCTGGGCAACATCGCGTTGGTGCTGGGCGGGGATGCGAGCTGCGCGACCGGCGGCTTCTGGTCGGCGCTGACCATCGCGACGACCCAGCAATTGCCGCTGCTGATGTATGTCGAGGACAATGGCTACGGCATTTCCGTGCCGTCGACCTACCAGACGCCGGGTCAGGACATCGCCGCCAACCTGGCGAGCTTCAAGGGGCTGACGATCTTCAATGGCGACGGCACCAACCCGGTCGAGGCAGCGCGGCTGATCGACCAGGCGGTGGCGCATGTGCGGTCCGGTCGGCCGGCGCTGCTGCGGCTGACGGTGCCGCGGCTGGAGGGGCACAGCTACCAGGACACGCAGACCTACAAGTCGGAAGAGGTGATCGCCGCCGAGTGGGCGCGCGATCCGCTGCCGAAGCTCAAGGCGCATTGCGCCGAGCGGCAGATCGGCGACGCGGACTGGAGCGAGATCGAGCAGCGGGTCGAGTGGGAAGTCGGGCAGGCTCGGGGCGAAGCGGAAGCTCGTCCGGTGTTGCCGGTCGAGCAGGTCGCGGACGATGTGTTCTTCTCGGGCCGGCATTCGGTGGTGGGCGGACGTGCCGGGCTGGAGCTGGACGGCACGCATGACCAACCCCGGCCGGAGGGGCAGCGGATCAACATGGTCACCGCCATCCGCCGGGTGCTTGAAGGGGAGCTCAGCGCTAATCCACGCATGTGCGTTTTCGGCGAGGACGTCGGGCCCAAGGGCGGCGTTCATGCAGTGACGCTGGGGCTGCAGGAGCGGTTCGGCGTCAGCCGTGTGTTCGATACCTCGCTGAACGAGGAAGGGATCGTCGGGCGCGCGGCGGGGATGGCGATGGCCGGGCTGCTGCCAGTGCCGGAGATCCAGTTCCGCAAATATGCCGAGCCGGCGACCGAGCAGATCAACGATATCGGGACCATGCGCTGGCGCACGGCCAACCGCTTCGCGGCGCCGATGGTGCTGCGCGTGCCGGGCGGCTTCTTCAAGTGCGGCGACCCCTGGCACAGCCAGACCAACGAAGTGCAGTTCGTGCACAATCCGGGCTGGCTCGTGGCGGTGCCGAGCAACGCCGAGGACGCCGTCGGGCTGCTGCGGAGTGCGCTGCGCGGGAATGATCCGGTGCTGTTCTTCGAACATCGGGCGATGCTGGACGACAGCTGGGCGCGGCGGCCGTGGCCGGGCGACGATTACGTGCTGCCGTTCGGACGGGCGAAGAAGACGCGGGACGGCGAGCGCATCACGATCGTGACCTGGGGCGCGATGGTGCCGCGGTGCGAGGCGGCGGCGGAAGGCGTGAGCGCGGACGTGATCGACCTGCGCACGCTGATGCCGTGGGATCGGGACATGGTGCTGGACAGCGTGCGGCGCACCCGGCGTTGCCTGATCGTGCACGAGGACCTGCGAACCGGCGGGTTCGGCGCGGAGATTGCGGCGGTGGTGGCGGACGAAGCGTTCCTGGACCTGGATGCGCCGGTCGCGCGGGTGACCATGCCGGACATCCCGAGCCCGCATCATCCGAGCCTGCTGGAAGCGGCGGTGCCGAGCGTCGAACGGATTCGGGCCGAGATCGACCGACTTGTGGGTTTCTGATGCAATGGTGGCGCGCGAATGCCGGCTGGGCGACACTCGGTCTGACGTTGGCGCTCTGCATTGCCGGTTTGGCATTCGGTGTGTCGGCGATGGAAGTGCTGGGCGTGTTCCTGTTCGGCCTGGTGCTCACCACGGTGAACAGCCTGAAGCGGAAGGGCGAGTGAGTTGATCGAAGTCCGGGTTCCTGACGAGCAGGAAGGCACCAAGGCCGTTGTCCGCGCGTGGCTGAAGCAGGTGGGCGAGACCGTCGCGGAGAACGACCCGCTGGTGGAGCTCGAGACCGACAAGGTGACCCAGGAGGTGCCGGCGCCGGCGGCAGGGGTGCTGAGCGAGATACTGCTCGACACGGATGCGGAAGCGGTGCCCGGGGCGCTGCTGGGGCGGATCAGCGCTGGCGCGGAGAGCGGCGGTCTTGAAGAGGCGTCGAACGCCGGGACGGAAGAGCGCCCTTCGAGTGCGCCGCTTGTAGCGGCTCCGCTCAGGACCAGCGACGGTGGCCAGCGCGAGACGCGGCTGTCGCCATCGGTGCGGCGCGCTTTGCTGCAGCATGACATCGACCCGAGCCGCATCAAGGGCACGGGGCGCGATGGGCGGATCACCCGCGAAGACGTGGACCGGGCGGTCGGCGCGGCGACGGTCAGCCATGTCGACACGGGCGACAAGCCGATCGCGCAGCCGCGGGTGAGCGAGGCAAACTGGACGGACGTGCCGCACGACCGCATGCGCCGGACGATTGCGGAGAACATGGTGCGGGCGGTGCAGGACGCGCCGCACGTCACCGCGCTGTTCGAGGCGGATTTCAGCGCCATCACCGCGCACAAGCGGGCGCTGGCCGCGCGCGGCGTGAAGCTGAGCTACACTGCTTACCTGGTGAAGGCGGCGGCAGAGGCAATGGCGGCGGCGCCAGCGATCAACGGGCGGTGGGAAGCGGACCGCATCGCGATTGCGCCGACGGTGGACATCGGGGTCGGCACGGCGCTGGGCGAGAAGGGCCTGGTGGTGCCGGTGGTGCGCGATTGCGGCCGGTTGAGCGTGGAGGAGATCGGCGCGCGGCTGGACGACCTGACCGGGCGGGCACGCGACGGGCGGCTCGAGCGATCGGACGTGGCCGGCGGTAGCTTCACGATCTCCAACCATGGCGTGTCGGGCTCGCTGCTGGCGGCGCCGATCATTCTGCACCAGGGGCAGGCGGCGATCCTTGGCGTGGGCAAGTTGCAGAAGCGCGTGGTGGTGCGCGAAGTCGATGGAGCGGACGTGATCGCGATCCGGCCGATGGCGTACGTGACGCTGACCATCGATCACCGGGTGGTCGACGGGCACCAGACGAACGCTTGGCTTACCCGCTTCGTCGACGTGCTGGAAAGCTGGCCGAACACAGCCCCGTAACGACCGGAACGCCCCTCCTGCCTACCCGTTGGATGGCCGGAATAGGAGAGGCGTTCGATGGCCCAGGAGATCAAAGACAACGACGAGCGCGACGACGCCGTGGTTGAGAACAACCGCCGCGAGGTCGAGCGTGCGGCTAGCCAAGGCCCAGACGAAATCAGCGATCGCGAGATAGAAGCGCGTGCCAAGCGGGCGCTGGATGGCGACCGGGAGCAAGGCATACGCCGCTCTGCGGCTCGGGATCACGACGACCGCAAGTACCATGACCGCGGGGACCGCAATGGCGGCGGATCGAACCGCGCGCTGATCGGGCTTGGGCTTGGCCTGGCGACTGCCGGCGCGGCGGCGTTCTTCTTCGCCAAGAGCCGCGAGGACGATATCGGCGACGGGCCGCTGTTGAGCGACGCGCCGGACCATGTGCTGCGCGGCAAGGCGTTGCAGAAGGCGCGCAACACGGAGCCGGGCACGGCACTGGTCGGGCGCACGGTCACGGTGAACAAGCCCAAGCAGGAGTTGTACGCGGTCTGGCGCGACTTCACCCGCTTCCCCGAGTTCATGGATAACGTCCGCCAGATCACCAAGATCGACGAGCAACGGTCGGAGTGGCTGATCGAAGCGCCGGCGGGCGCGACGGTCCAGGTGAGGACACGGATCGTCGAGGACGAGCCCGGCAACACCATCGCCTGGGTCAGCGAACCCGACAGCCAGATCGAGACCGCCGGCCGGGTCGAGTTTGCCGACGCGCCCCCGGGCCGCGGGACGTACGTCCGGCTGGTGATGCGCTACACGCCGCCAGCGGGAACGTTGGGCCGGATGGTCGCCAAGGTGATGCAGCGCGAGCCGCAGGTGCAGGCGCGCCGGGACCTCAATCGCTTCAAGTCGCTGATGGAAACCGGCGAAATCGCCACCAACGCGTCCCCGTCGGGCCGCAAGTCGGAATCGCCCACCGAGGCCCGAGTCTAGGAGTTCAGACAATGCGTGCACTTACCTGGCACGGACGTCACGACGTTCGCGTGGACACCGTTCCCGATCCCGAAATCGTCAACCCGCGCGACGCCATCATCAAGGTGACGTCCACCGCCATCTGCGGGTCCGACCTCCACCTGTATGACGCCTACATCCCGACGCTCAGGGCCGGCGACGTGCTCGGCCACGAGTTCATGGGCGAGGTGGTCGAGGTCGGCTCCAAGTCGACGCTGAAGAAGGGACAGCGCGTGGTGGTGCCGTTCACCATCAGCTGCGGCCAGTGCTTCTTCTGCGAGAAGCAGCAGTTCAGCGCCTGCGACAACAGCAATCCGGCCGAGACCTCCGACGCTTCCGAAGCGCTGATGGGCCACTCCATGGGCGCGGCGTTCGGCTATGCCCACCTGACGGGCGGTTATGCCGGCGGGCAGGCGGAATATGTCCGCGTGCCCTACAGCGACGTCGGCCCGCTGGTTGTGCCGGACGGCCTCGAGGACGACCAGGTCCTGTTCCTATCGGACATCCTGCCGACCGGCTACCAAGGTGCCTTCAATGCCGACATCGAGCCGGGCGACACGGTAGCGGTGTGGGGCTGCGGTCCGGTCGGGCTGTTCGCCATCCAGAGTGCCTTTTTGCTCGGCGCGCATCGGGTGATCGCGATCGACCATTACCCGAACCGCTTGAAGCTGGCTAAGGAGAAGGGCGCCGACATCCTCGACTACCGCGAGGTTAACGTGCTCGACGCGCTCAAAGAGATGACCGGCGGCATCGGGCCCGACGCGGTGATCGACTGTGTCGGCATGGAGAGCCACGGCATGGCAATCGACAACGTCGTCGACACTGTGAAGGCGCATACGTTCCTCGGCACCGACCGGCCGCATGCGTTGCGGCAGATGATCATCGCCTGCCGCAAGGGTGGCAAGGTGTCGATCCCAGGCGTGTACGGCGGCTTTGTCGACAAGTTCCCGATCGGCGCGCTGATGGAGAAGGGCCTCCAGGTGAAGAGCGGTCAGACTCACATGCAGCGATGGATGAAGCCGCTTCTGGAGCACATCCAGAAGGGTGAGATCGATACAACCTGGTTCATTTCGCACCATGCACCGCTGGAACAGGCGGCGGAGATGTACCGTCACTGGCACGACGAACAGAACACCTACACCAAGATCGTGCTGAAGCCGGAGATGGCGAAGTCGGCGCAGAGCACGCCCAGCGCGGCGCGCGTGATCGAACCGGCTTAAGGAGACCAGAAACGTGGCAAACAAACTAGCCGTGGTGACCGGCGCTTCGTCAGGCATCGGTCTGGAACTCGCCAAATTGGCGGCGGGCGAGGGCTATGACCTCATCGTCGCCGCCGATACGCCGTTCGTGGATGCGGCGGCGGGCCTCAAGGACCTGGGCGTGAACGTCGAGCAGATCGAAGCGGATCTGGCGACCGAGCAGGGCGTCAAGCAGCTGGTGCAGAAGATCGGCGACCGGCAGGTCGACGCGCTGGCGGCAAACGCCGGGCACGGCCTGGGCCACGCCTTTCTCGACCAGCAGCCGCGCGACTGGATGCACGTCATCGAGACCAACATCACGGGCACGTTGCTGCTGATCCAGCCGCTGGCGAAGAAGATGGTGGCGCGCGGCGAGGGCAAGATCCTGATCACCGGCTCTATCGCCGGGCACCTCGCGGGCTCGTTCCAGGCGGTCTACAACGGGACCAAGGCGTTCGTCGACAGCTTCGCGGCGGCGCTCAACAACGAGCTCAAGGACACGGGCGTGACCGTCACCTGTCTGAAGCCGGGGGCCACCGAGACCGAGTTCTTCGAGCGGGCTGACCTGGAGGACACCAAGGTCGGCCAGGCCAAGAAGGACGACCCGGCCGACGTTGCCAAGACCGGCTGGGAAGCGATGAAGGACGGCAAGGAAAGCGTCGTCTACGGCCTGAAGAACAAGGCGCAGGTATGGGCCGCAGGCATCCTGCCGGAAAGCGCGACGGCCGTGTTGCACCGCCAGCAGGCGGAGCCAGGCAGCGGCAAGGATTAAGCAAGGTCGGCCGGCGGTCCACGCGAGCGCCGGCCGTCTGCTCAACAATCTAATCGTTTCCCTAGCGGAACGGATGCTGGTCCGGGCCGTTCGCTGCCCATGGATCCTGCCCGATGACCGAAGCCGTGTTCGTCCGCCGCACCCTGATCGTCATCGGGCTGATCGCACTCACCATGCTCGCATGGATGATGCGGGACGTGCTGCTGATGGTGTTCGGCGCCGTGGTAATCGCTACCCTGTTCCGGTCGCTGGCAAAGCAGTTCGAACGGCTGCGGATCCCCGCGGGATTGGCACTGGCGCTGTCGGTGCTGACAGTGTTCGCCGTAGTGGGTATCGGCATTGCCCTGTTCGGCGCGCAGGTGGTGGCTCAGGCCGAGGGCCTTAGCCAAGCGGTGCCCAAGGCATGGGCCTCATTGCAGCAACGGCTAGCGGGATACGGGCTGAGCGGCGTCGGCAAGATGAACCCGTCAGGCATGTTCGGCAGCCTGTCGTCCAACCTGGGCACCTTTGTCATGTCGTTGGGCGGCGGCATCGCCGACACCTTGCTGATCGTGGTCGGCGGCATATTCATCGCCGCGTCACCGCGTTTCTACGGGGCGGGCGCGCTGAAAATGGTGCCGGCCGAGCGGCGGCAGCTGATGAGCGATGCGATGAGCGACAGCGGCCGGGCGCTGCAGCTGTGGCTCAAGGCACAGCTGGTGGCGATGCTGGTGATCGGCGTGCTGACGGGACTTGGGCTATGGCTGCTGGGCGTACCGAGCGCGCTGGCGCTGGGGTTGCTGGCCGGACTGCTCGAGTTCGTTCCGTTCGCGGGACCGATCCTGTCAGCCATTCCGGCGGTACTGATCGCGCTGGCGCTGGATCCGCAGCTCGCGCTGTGGACGGTGCTGCTGTACGTCGGCATCCAGCACATCGAGGGCTACGCGCTGCAGCCGATCATCCAGTCGTGGGCGGTAGAAATCCCGGGCGCGGTGCTGCTGTTCGCGCTGCTAGCCTTTGGCGGCCTGTTTGGCCCACTTGGCATCATTTTCGCGGCACCGCTGACCGTCGTCGTGTTCGTGATGGTGAAGCGGCTGTACGTCCGCGAGGCGCTGGATACGGCGACGCCGATCCCGGGCGAGGACAAACCGGCCGACGCCTGAGCGCGGCCGGCTCGCCCGGCTGCTTAGTGACCCTTGCGGTCCGTACGCTTGCCGATCTGCTTGTCGAAAGCGCGCAGGACCTTGTCGGCGGCGCCGGCGGCCGCGGCCTCGATCGTGGGTCCTTCGTGATTGGCGGCGACAGCGGGCATGTGCTCGGGCCGAATCTCGATCGAGCAGCGCTTGTCACCGTCGCCCTTGCTGTTGCCGGGGTCGCCGACGTGGACCTCAACCCGGGTCAGCTGGCTGGCGATGCGGTCGAGACGTTGCAGGACGACCTCCTCTACGCGGTCGGCAAGGTCGGGGCTGCCGTCGATCTGGTTGTCCTTGTTGAACTGGAACAGCATGGGCGTTCTCCCTTGTTGGCTTCACTGGGCTGAACGCGCCTGGTGCCTTGTCGGAGGCACGATCGGTCGGCAATGTGGGGGAATGAGTGATCGGCAGGACAAAGCGCGGCTGACCCATCTGCAGCGGTTGGAGGCCGAGAGCATCCACATCATGCGCGAGGTGGTGGCCGAGGCCGAGAAGCCGGTGATGCTCTATTCGGTGGGCAAGGATTCCGCCGTCATGCTGCACCTTGCCAGGAAGGCGTTCTTTCCCGCGCCGCCGCCGTTCCCGCTGCTGCATGTCGACACGACTTGGAAGTTCAAGGCGATGTACGAGCTGCGCAACCGGGTCGCGCGCGAGGCGGGAATGGAACTCATCGTTCACCAAAACCCCGAGGCGAAGGAGCGGGGCATCAACCCGTTCGACCATGGCGCGCTGCATACGGACATGTGGAAGACGGAAGGGTTGCGCCAGGCGCTAGATGAGCACGGGTTCGACGCTGCGTTCGGCGGTGCGCGGCGGGACGAGGAGAAGAGCCGGGCCAAGGAGCGGGTATTCTCCTTCCGCTCGGCCAATCACCGGTGGGATCCGAAGAACCAGCGGCCGGAGCTGTGGCGGCTGTACAATGCGCGCAAGAACAAGGGGGAGAGCATGCGCGTCTTCCCCATCTCGAACTGGACCGAGCTGGATGTATGGCAATACATTCTGCAGGAGGGGATCGAGATCGTGCCGCTCTACTTCGCGGCCGCGCGGCCGACGGTGGAGCGCGACGGCTTGCTGTTGATGGTCGACGACGAGCGGTTCCGGCTGGAGCCGGGCGAGGTGCCGGTGGAGCGCTCGATCCGCTTCCGCACGCTCGGCTGCTATCCGCTGACCGGAGCCGTGGAAAGCGAGGCCCGGACACTGCCCGAGGTCATTCAGGAGATGCTGCTGACCACCACGTCGGAGCGGCAGGGGCGCGCGATCGACAAGGACGCTGGCGGCGCGGGCATGGAGAAGAAGAAGCAGGAGGGCTACTTCTGATGGGCGCTCCGGATTCCGCTTACCAGTCCGATGCGCTCATCGCGGAGGACATCGAGCGCTACCTCGAACTGCACGGGCGCAAGACCATGCTGCGGTTCATTACCTGCGGCAGCGTCGATGACGGCAAGTCCACGCTGATCGGGCGGCTGCTGTACGATTCCAAGATGATCTTCGAGGATCAGCTGGCGGAGCTGCACGCGGATTCGAAGCGGGTCGGCACGCAAGGGCAGGAGATCGATTTCGCCCTGCTCGTCGACGGGCTCGCGGCGGAGCGCGAGCAGGGGATCACGATCGACGTCGCCTATCGTTTCTTCGCGACGGAAAAGCGCAAGTTCATCGTCGCCGATACGCCAGGGCACGAGCAATATACGAGGAACATGGTCACCGGCGCGTCGACCGCGGACCTGGCGGTGATCCTGGTCGACGCGCGCAAGGGGGTGCTGACCCAGACGCGGCGGCACAGCTACCTCGCGCACCTGCTGGGCATCCGGAACATGGTGCTGGCGGTGAACAAGATGGACCTGGTCGGCTACGACCGGGCGGTCTTCGACGCGATCGTCACCGACTATCGCGAGTTCGCGGCAGGCATCGGCATTGAGGAGTTCGTCGCCCTGCCGATCTCCGGCTTCAAGGGCGATAACATCACAGCCCCGTCGCCGAACATGCCGTGGCATAACGGAACGACGCTGATGGCGCACCTGGAGAGCGTCGAGGTTGACACGGATCGAATGGCCAAGCGGCCGTTCCGGATGGCGGTGCAATGGGTGAACCGGCCCAACCTCGACTTCCGCGGGTTCGCCGGACTGATCGGGTCAGGCACGGTGCGGCCGGGGGACGCGGTCCGGGTCCTGCCGTCGGGGCGGACCAGCCGGGTCAAAGCGATCGTCACGGCAGATGGCGAGCTGGCGCAAGCAGTTGCGGGACAGTCGATCACGCTGACCCTGACGGACGAAGTGGATTGTTCACGCGGTGACGTAATCGCCCGGGCCGACGCGCCCCCGCAGGTAGCGGACCAGTTCGAGGCGACAATCGTCTGGATGGATGAGCAAGAGCTGTTGCCGGGCCGGTCCTACTGGCTGAAGATCGGAACGCAGACCGTGTCGGCAGTGGTCCAGCAGCTGAAATTCCAGGTCAACGTGAACAGCATGGAGCAGCTGGCGGCCAAGACCCTGGAGCTCAATGCGATTGGCGTGGGGACGGTTGCGACCGATCGACCAATCACCTTCGAACCCTACGCCGACAATCCCGACCTCGGCGGCTTCATCCTGATCGACAAGATCAGCAATGCGACGGTTGGTGCGGGCCTGCTGCACTTCGCGCTGCGGCGGGCGGAGAACATCCATTGGCAGCCGCTGGAGGTCAGCCGCGAACACCATGCGCGGCTCAAGAACCAGCGTCCCGCGGTGCTGTGGCTCACCGGCCTGTCCGGCGCGGGCAAGTCGACCATCGCCAACGTCGTTTCCCGCAAGCTGGCGCGAATGAACCGGCATACCTTCCTGCTTGATGGCGACAATGTCCGGCACGGTTTGAATCGCGACCTTGGCTTCACCGACGCCGACCGGGTGGAGAACATCCGCCGAGTTGGCGAGGTGGCCAAGCTGATGACGGACGCGGGGCTGATCGTGATCACCGCCTTCATCTCGCCGTTCCGCGCGGAGCGGGAGATGGTGCGCCAGATGATGCAGCCTGGCGAGTTCCTGGAGATACACATCGACACATCGCTGGCTGAAGCGGAGGCCCGCGACGTTAAGGGGCTCTACAAGAAAGCACGGAGCGGCGAGCTGAAGAACTTCACCGGGATCGATTCACCCTATGAGCCGCCGGAGAACCCCGAGCTGCGGATCGACACCGCGGCCATGAGTGTCGAGGAGGCGGCGGACGCGATCATCGCAAGGCTGATCCCGTGAAGCGATTGCTGGCGGCTATGATCGGGGCCCTGGCGGTTCCGGCTGGGGCAGCCGAGCCGGGCGCGGTGCTGTTGAAGCCGGATCGGGTGTTCGATGGCGTGACCCCGACAAGCCACGCCAGCTGGCAGGTGCTGGTGCGCGACGGCCGGATCGAAGCGGTCGGGCCGGGGCTGGCGGTACCGGCGAATGCGCGAGTGGTGGAGCTGCCTGGAACGACGCTGATGCCCGGCATGATCGAGGGCCACGGTCACCTGTTCCTGCACCCCTACAACGAGGCGAAGTGGGACGCGCAGGTGCTGAACGAGCCGCTGGCGCTGCGCACGGCGCGGGCAGTGGTGAGCGCGCGCGACACGCTGCTCGCGGGCTTCACAACCGAGCGTGACCTTGGCACGGAGGGAGCCGGCTTCGCGGACGTCGGACTGCGGCAGGCGATCGACGCCGGCATTGTGCCCGGACCTCACCTGCTGGTCGCAACCAAGGCGATTGTGGCGCGCGGTGCGTACGGGCCCAAGGGCTTCGAGCCCGGCGTTGCCATTCCGCAGGGCGCGGAAGAGGCCAGCGGGGTCGACGAGGTGGTGCGCGCCGTTCGCAGCCAGATTGCGGCCGGTGCGGATGTCGTAAAGCTCTATGGCGACTATCGCTGGCGGGCAGGGGAGGACAGCCGGCCGACCTTCTCGCTGGCCGAGCTGAAGGCGGCCGTGGAAGCGGCGCATGACGCTGGGCGGCCGGTAGCCGTGCATACGTCGACGCCGGAAGGAATGCGGCGGGCCGTCGCGGCCGGCGCGGACACGATCGAACATGGCTATGGCGGCACGGCTGCGATCTTCGCCAGCATGCGCAAGGCGAGCGTAGCCTATTGCCCCACGCTAGCCGCAGCCGACGCGGTGGCGCGCTACGCCGGCTGGAACGGCGCGGAGCCGGCGCCGGCGTCCGTGACGCTCAGCCGGGCGGCCTTCCGGCTGGCGCGGCAGGCGGGCGTGACCATCTGCGCTGGCGGCGACGCCGGAGTGTTCCGCCATGGCGACAATGCGCGCGAAGTCGAGTTGATGGTGTCAGCCGGGATGCCGGCGGGCGAAGCAGCCATGGCGGTGACCAGCGTCAACGCGCGTGCGTTGCACCTCAACGATCGGGGTGCGATCCGGCCAGGGCTGCACGCCGACTTGGTGGCGGTGAGCGGCGATCCGATTCGCGACGTGTCGGCGCTGCGACAAGTGCGCATGGTCATAAAGGACGGGGCGGTGATCGGCGAGGCCACCCGCTGAGCCTCACTGGCCGGGGCGATAGGTCCGCTCCGTATGATCCTTCAGCTGCCCGGGGGTGAGATAGACCGGGCGCAATGCGCCGTCGGCATAGCGCTGCGCCTGGTCGTTGAAGTGCGGCGACGATGGGTCTCCGCTCTCGCCGCCGGCCGTCACCGCGACCGCGCGCGGCTGCGGCCCGAATTCGACGACCGCCACGAAGCTGTTGCCGGATGTGCCGTACCAGTTGCGCGTCCCGGGCTTGGGTGCGGAGCCGAAGGAAGCGAGCGAGCCCCAGATTGCGGACGCGAATGAGACGGGGATGCTGGGCGCGGCGTCGCTGAACGGGTGGACGATCGCCGGCGAGAGGCGCTGGAAGCGGTTGATCCGGCCCCAGGGCACGCGCCAGTCACCGAACTCGCGGCGCAATCGGGCGACGGCATCGGCTAGGGCGTCGAGCTTCTGCGCGGGGGTAGTGCCCGAGACGAGGCGGGTGAGGGAACGATTGCGCGGCTCGCCTTCGATCGTCGGAAGCTTCGGCTGCAGCGCCTCGCCCCAGAACATCGCTAGCGACTGCGCCTCTGAGTCCGCGCTCCAGTGGTAATCCCACGAACGCAGGACCGTGATCGGAGCGGCGAGGGCTCGGCGGCGCTTGTCGCGACGGGGCAGCGTGTCGTACGCGGCGACCAATGATGGGATGAGCTCGGCAAAGCCCGGCTGATAGCTGTCGTAGGCGGCGGCGCGGAGCTTCTCCAAGGTCCAGCCGTGGCTGCCGGTCAGCAGCAGCTGCGCGTGGACGCCGCGATAGTTCTCGCCGAAACTGTCCATGTAGCGCGGAAAACGGCGCGGATCGGGGCTGGAGGAGCCGGCGGCCCGATATGGCCAGGCGTTGGTGTTCTGGACCCAGCCAGTGGCCGGGTTGATGGCGTTGGGCAGGCTAGCGACCGGGTGCAGGCCGCGCCAATCGCTCCGAGGGTCGCTGCCGTCGACCAGGCCAGTGTAGTCGAGGCTGTCATCGCGCACCGGGACAAACTGGGGATGGAGGTAAGCGATGTCGCCGCGGTCCGTTGCCAGCAATGTGTTGTTGGAGCTGTTCGCCTGCAGCCGCGCGACCTTGAGGAAGTCGGCCAAAGTGGCGGACTTGGTGCGAAGGTAGCTCTGCTTCAGTGCGGGAACGGGCTTGTCCATCATCGCAAATGCGACCCAGCGGTCGCCGGCGCTACGAACGATCGGACCACGATGCGTGCGCCATGTAGTGAAGGTGCGGGCGACAAGGGTGCCGTCCGGCTGGCGGTAGCGGAGGGTGACTGGACGCGCAGCGAGAGGTCGCCATTGCGCGCCAAACCGGTACAGCGGGCGAGCGCCGGTGTGTACCTCCATCGCGAACTCGTCGACGCTATCGACACCGCTGGACGTATGCATCCACCCCAGATGCCGATTGAATCCCTGGTAGATGAAGAATTGTCCCCAGGTCGATGCGCCGTAGGCATCGAGGCCGGCGTCGCTGGTGACCTGCTGCTCGGAGCGGAAGAAGAAGCTGGTATGCGGGTTGATAAGGAGGAGCGCGCGGCCGTTTGCGGTGAGCGCGGGAGCGATGGCGATGCCGTTGGACCCGCGGGGTTCTCGATCAGGCAGCGTGGCGACCTGAGCAGGTGCGGCGTTGCGGCCACCGCCGTAGAAGGCGGCAAGCGCCTTGAGGTCGATGCGCTCGATATCGCCGCCGATGCTGCCCTCGGTAAAGCTCAGCGCCATCCACGGTTCGAAGCGGGTGAGAACGCGCGGGCGGACGGCGGGGTGGGTGGCAAGGTAGTAGTTGAGGCCGGCCGCCCAGCCGTTCATAAGTTGCTTTAACCACAGCGGGCTGGCTGCGTAGTGCGCCTGGAGTTCGGGCTCGCTCACGAACAGGCGGGCGCGCAGGTCCTGCCAGAGCGCCTTTTCGCCCTCTGCCTCGGCGGTTCGTCCGAGGGCGGTCAAATAGTTCGCCTCGATGCGCGGGAAGTCGTCCTCGGCCTGCGCGTAGATCATCCCAAACACCGCGTCGGCGTCGCTGCGGCCATGGACATGCGCAATGCCCCAGTCGTCACGGGTGATGGTGACCCGGGCCGCCTGCCGCTGCCAACGACCTACTTCGGGCGGGGCGGCAGCGGTCAGGATCAGAAGAAGCGGGGCTAGAGGCGGGGTCAGGTGACGCATCATGAACATGCTGACACCCGGGCCGGGGCAACTGCAAGGGCAAGGTGAGGCAGGACGGCAGAATGTACATGATCACGGAGTGCCATCGCGGCAGGCTCACCGTCCGCGTCACCGCTGGTTGGCGCCTTCCGCATGTGGATTCGGCTCTCAAGAACTCTGTTGCCCAGCAACACGCTGGAACGGACGTTCGTCTTTGGCGGCGTGCCCCAGCGGCATGATTTACGGCTTTGGTGCGCGAGCGAGGATGGAGTGTCTTGCTCGGACCGACCTTCCGGTTAAAACCAACGTACGCCCGTTACTTGGGCGAGGTGAGGGTGGCATGGTCCTTAACTTCCTGCGCAAGCAGTTCATCGACGTCATTCAGTGGCAGGAGCAGCCTGGCGAACTCGCCTGGCGCGTCGATTTCCCGGATCAGGAAATCCAGAACGGAGCCCAGCTCACCGTTCGCGAAGGTCAGGCCGCAGCCTTCTTCGACGAAGGCCGACTGGTGCAGTTCTTCAAGCCCGGGCTACACACGTTGGACACCGCCAACTTCCCGTTCATCACAAACCTGCGGAATTGGGACAAGGCCTTTGAAAGTCCGCACAAATCGGACATCATCTTCTTTTCCTTGAAGGAGCAGACCGGCCTAAAGTGGGGAACCGCCCAGCCGGTCACCGTCCGTGATCCTGAATTCGGGGCGCTCCGGATCCGTGCGTTCGGAAGCTATTCCATCGCTGTCACCGACGTGGAGGAGTTCGCTTTCGGCCTGCTCGGCACGCTGCCCGGGCTAAACGTCGACACTCTCGAGCCCACCCTCCGCGGCGCGATCCAGACGGCGTTGGCCAATGGCATCGCGACAAGCGGCGTTCCCTTCCTCGACCTTGCCGCCAACCAGCAGAAGCTGTCGGAGACACTTCGGTCGGCGGTGGAGGAAAGCTTCAAGCGATGGGGCCTCAGCTGCCTCAGCTTCTCGTCGAGAGCCTGTCCCTGCCGGACGAGGTGCAGCGCCACCTCGACAAGGGCAGCTCCATGCGAGTCATCGGCGACCTCGATCGTTACGCCAAGTTCCAGTCGGCCGAGGCGCTAGAGAAAGCGGCCGGCCAGGAAGGTGGGCTCGCCGGCCTTGGCGCCGGGATGGGGGCAGCTGCGGCCATCGGCGGGACCATGGCACAGGGCCTCGGCCAAGCGTCTGGCGCAGCTTCGCCGCACGCGAATGGAGGCGATCCTTTCGAGATGATCGAGAAGCTGCACCGGCTGCTGCAGGCGGGTGCCCTCAGCCAGGAAGAATTCGACTCCAAGAAGGCCGAGTTGCTGGCGCGCTTGAAGTAGGATGACGTCCTTCACCTGCCCGGCCTGCGGTGCCGAGGTGCCGGTGCGTTCTGCTGCCATGCCTTACGTGGTGTGCGGCCACTGCCGCTCCGTGCTCCTGCGCGACGGGCAGGCGCTCAGCGACATTGGCAAGTCGGCGATGTTGCCGTTCGATGTCTCCCCAATTCAGCTCGGGACCAGCGGCGCGATCGATGGAGTGCGGTTTGACGTGGTTGGTCGGGTCCGCTGGGGCTGGGAAGACGGCTCCTGGAACGAATGGCTGCTGACATGCACGGACGGCCAGGCTCGTTGGCTAGGGGAGGCGATGGGCCAATTCATGCTGCTGTCGGAGCGCAAGGACCTTGTTTCAGACCCGCTACTGGTCGGGTTCGGCCAGGGCCAGCCGATCCGCGTGGGCGACAGGGTAGCCGAATTCATCGCCACCGATGTCAAGCAGGTCCGCTGCCTTGGCGGCGAGGGCGACTTGCCGTTTCCGACCCCCGCCGACTGGATGATGACCAGCGTCGACTTCCGGGACTCCCGGGGTCGCTCACTGAGTGTCCAGCGGGATGCTGATGGAGTGAGCGCTTACGCGGGCCGCTATGTCCGGCTTGAGGAGCTGCGGCCCCACAACCTGCGCCGCATCGAAGGCTGGACATTGCCGGCAGGGCTCCGGTGACGGCGGCACGAGTTATCAATTGTCCGAACTGCGGAGGCTCGATCGCGCTCAAGGCCGCGGGCTATTCGATCTCGGTTGCCTGCCAATATTGCGGGTCGGAACTGGACGTCGCCAATCCCGACGTACTCCTGATCACCGAGTACCATCGAGCCGCTGCCGCCAGCGACCTCCCGCTTGGTGCCCGTGGCACGGTCAAGGGCATCGAGCGGGAAGTGGTCGGCTGGCTGCAGCGCTCGGACGGCGAGGCGCGGTGGAGCGAGTATCTCCTGTTCAACCCGTATGCCGGCTATTGCTGGTTGATCCACGCTGACGGCGAATGGTCGCTCGGCACGATGCTGACGGCCGAGCCGGTGGCGCTCGGCGAAGAAACTGTCGAGCATGAGGGCGAGTGCTTTCACCGGGAATATGATCCGGTGCCGACCCGGACGGATGCGGTGGTGGGCGAATTCTACTGGCGGGTTCGTGCCGGGGATACGGTGGAAGCGACCGTCTACTCGGATGGCAACGCTTCCTTGTCGTGGGAACGCAGCGCGGACGAGGTGAACTGGACGCTGCTCGAGCCGCTGCCGAGCTGTGGCGCGGTGCCGGCCGCCTTTGTGGCCGGACAGGCACCGCGCGGCCCCTCCGGCCCTCCTGGCGGACCGCCCCAGTTCGGGCGCAAGCAGGGCAGCGTCCCGCGCGCTTCGTCGGTGCCTGCGACGGACCTTACGCCCGTGGCTCGAAGAAGCGATGCCGGTGATCTGTCGGCGATGCTCGGCATGGCGGTCGCTACCTGCTTCTTGATTGCCCTCGTCGCCATGATGTTTGGTGCCGGCGGCCGCCCCGTGTCGCAGGGCCTGACGATCTACACGGGCCAGCCGGCCCAGACCGCCACCCTTGCCACGCTCACCCTCAATCGGCCTTACCAGGCGGTGACGGTGACCGCCCGGGGCGACGCCTTCGTGAACAAGTGGGTCGACCTTGATTATAGACTGGTCGATCGTCGCACCCAGCGTTCGATCGATGCCTACGGCCTGATGGAATATTACGCGGGGCGCGATAGTGACGGACCTTGGACGGAAGGCAGCCATCAGCGGGTGACCAAGTTTGCCGCCGTGCCGGCGGGCACCTACGATCTCATGGTTGAGGCGTCGGCGCAGAATTGGTCGAATCCCAGCGTCACGTCCTATGGCTGGGGGAGCGCCAGCGGCGCAACCGGTGAGTCGGAGTCAGTCGCGCTCCGATTCGAGGTCAAGCCGGGTGGCGTGTTCCTCGGCAACATACTGCTTTTCGTGCTGCTGACCTTCGCTCCCATCACGATCTGGATCGTTCGCCGTGTACATGCCGCGGCAGGTGGGTACCGGTCGTGACGGGAAACACCCACCCATGAGCCCGCGCGTGTTCCTGTTTGGCCTTTGGTGCCTGCTCCTGCTGCTCGCGTCCGCTGCCGCCAACTACTACGCTTGGTCGCCGTTCGCCGACGGAAGCCGCCGCAGCGGTGCAACCATCTACGGCCCCACCCACAAGTAAGGAGCTCCTGAGGCCATGCTGTCCGCAACCACCATCCTCGCCACCCTGTTCTACGCTGCCATCGGCATCCTGACGTTCGTGCTGAGCTTTGTGCTCGTCGACCGGCTTACCCCCGGCGAACTCTGGCGCGAGATCATTGAGCGGCAGAACATGGCGGTGGCCATTCTCGCCGGCGCGGTCGCCATCGGAATCTCGACGATCATCGCCGCGGCGGTTCATGGCTGACGCGACAGGCGAGAAAGCGGCGGCTACGCCGCAACTCGCCCTCATCCTGCTGTTCTCTGTCTTCGTCGTCGCGACCTGCGGCCTCGTCTACGAACTGCTTGCCGGCACCCTCGCCAGCTATCTGCTGGGCGATAGCGTAACCCAATTCTCGACGGTGATCGGCACCTACCTGTTCGCCATGGGTATTGGCAGCTGGTTGTCACGCTACATCCGCGAGCAAGAACTGCTGGCGTTCGTCCGGGTCGAGTTGCTGCTCGCACTGATCGGGGGCTGGCTTCCAGCTGCCCTGTTCATCCTCTTTCCCCTGGCCAGCGACTTCCGGGTCGCGCTTTATGGGCTGGTGCTGCTGATCGGCGTGTTCGTGGGGCTGGAAATCCCGCTGCTCATCCGCATCCTTCGTCATCGGTTTGCGCTCCGCGAGTTGGTGTCGACGGTGCTGACCTATGATTATGTCGGGGCGCTGATCGCCTCACTTCTGTTCCCACTGGTCCTCGTCCCGAAGCTCGGCCTTATCCGCACCGGCTTTTTGTTCGGCTTGCTAAACGTGGCGGTCGCCATCGCGCTACTCCTCGCGCTTCGCCCCGAGCGCCGGCTGCGCGCCGAGCTGCTTGCCGCGCTGCTGATCGCCGCAACGCTGCTCGCGGGCATGGCGTGGGCGGAACGCATCCAGCGGTGGTCGGAGGTGGCCTTCTACAGCGAGCCGGTGATCTACGCCCGGTCGACGCCTTACCAGCGCATCGTCCTGACCAGGCGAGGCGGCGATCTTCGGCTTTACTTGAACGGTAACCTCCAATTCTCCTCGCGTGACGAGTACCGCTACCACGAAGCCTTGGTCTGGCCGGTTCTTGCGCGGGTCGCGCGGCCCGACCGGGTGCTGATCCTCGGCGGGGGCGACGGGCTGGCCGCCCGCGAGGTCCTGCGCGACGCCGCTGTGAGAAGCGTCACCCTCGTCGACCTCGATCCCGAGATGACCAGTCTGTTCCGGGAAACGCCCCAGCTGAAATCCCTCAACAAGGGTTCGCTTCATTCCCCGCGACTTAAGCTGATCAACGCGGATGCATTCCGCTGGGTTCGCCAGGAGCGCGGCAGTTACGACGCCATCCTGATCGACTTCCCGGATCCGACGGAGTTCGCGCTCGGAAAACTATACACCGAAAGCTTCTATCGCGAGGTCGCGCGGCTGCTCAAACCGACAGGAGTGATGACGGTCCAGAGCACGTCGCCGCTGGTCGCGCCCCGAAGCTACTGGACCGTCGCGACGACGCTTGAAGCAGCGGGGCTGAAGGCGCGCGGCTATCACGCCTACGTGCCGAGTTTTGGGGAATGGGGCTTCACTCTTGCGGCGCATGTTCAGATTGGCGCAGCTGTTCGGCTCCCCGGTCGCCTGCGCTTCCTGACTCCGGCAAGCGAACGAGCGCTGTTCGACTTTCCGCCCGACATGGCCCGGCGAGCAACGCCGGTGAACCGGCTCGACAACCAGGCGCTGGTTCGGTCCTTCGCTGAGGAATGGTCGCATTATGAAGGCTGAGCTCAGCCGCCGCGATCTGCTCGCCGCGGCCGGCGTCGGTGCGGGCGCGCTTGCCGTTGGAGCGTGCGCGACCGATGCCCGACCGATACCGGGAACGCTTGGGGGAAGCGACTTCCGGCGCGGCCATCGCGTACGCACGGGGCAGCTGCCGGAGCCGCAGGGTAAGTTAGAAGAGCTGCCTCTGCTCATCGCGGGCGGCGGAGTCGCAGGGCTTGCTGCTGCGTGGCGCCTGGTGGAAGCCGGGTTCCGCCAGTTCCGGCTCATCGAGCTGGAGGACGAGACGGGCGGCAACGCCCGGGGCGGCCGAAATCAAGTGTCCGCCTATCCGCTGGGCGCGCACTACCTTCCGGTTCCGAACCGCGAGGCCGGTGCCCTCCGCCACATGCTCAGACAATTCGGGATGATTACCGGCGAGCAGGATGGCGCGCCGGTTTACGATCCTTACCAATTGTGTGCCGACCTCGAGGAACGCCTGTTCTGGCGCGGCGAATGGCAGGAAGGCCTTTACCCGGTTGCAGGCCTGAGCGCAGTTGATCGCGCCGACCGCGATGCCTTTCGCAGAACCATGTCGGACTACTCCCGCGCAACGGGTAAGGATGGGCGTCCAGCGTTCGCCGTGCCGAGCGCTTATTCTTCCCGCGATCCCGAGTTTCTCGCGCTTGATCGCCTGAGCTTCTCGCAGTGGCTCGAGCAGCGTGGCTGGCGGTCGCCGCCACTGCGCGCCTACGTCCGCTACTGCTGCCGGGACGATTATGGGACCGAGCCGGAGGGGGTGTCGGCCTGGGCCGGAATTCATTACTTCGCAGCGCGGCGAGGCTGGGCAGCGAACGGCGACGGCGACCGGGAACTCACCTGGCCCGAGGGCAACCAGCGCCTGGTGCGATTGATGGCGCAACAAGTCGCCGGGCAGGTTGCGACCGCAAAGAGCTTGGTTCGCGCGACCGCGGACAACGACGGCGTGATCGCTGATGTTCTCGACCACCGGTCCGAGACGACGCACCGCGTCCGCACGAAAGCAGCGATCTTGGCGATGCCGCGCTTCGTTGCCGCCCGCGTAGCGCCCGCAAGGGTGCCGGCGGACGCCTCCGGCTATGCTCCTTGGATTGTCGCCAACGTCACAGTGGCACGACCGCCGGCGGGAAAGGGAACGCCGCTGGCTTGGGATAATGTCTCAACCGCCAGCAACTCGCTTGGCTATGTCGTTGCTACCCACCAGTCGGACAGTGCATCCGGCGGGCCCACCGTGCTCACATGGTACCTTCCGCTGTCGATGGAGACTCCGGCGGCGGCTCGTCACCTGTTGCTCCAAAGGCCGCTGGAAAGCTGGCAGGCTCTGGTCCGCGACGATCTGCTTCAGCTGCACCCCGAACTTGCCGGTGCGATCACCCGCATCGACGTCTGGCGCTGGGGTCACGCCATGATCCGTCCTGCTCCTGGCCTGATGGCGCAGGCCGCCGATCGGCTTGAGGACGCGGTCCGACCGCCCTTGCTGCTCGCCCACTCGGATCTCTCCGGGCTCTCCCTGTTCGAGGAAGCCCATTATGCTGGGGTCGCCGCGGCCGAGGCGGCGCTGCGCCATCTTGGACACCCGGTGGAGAGCCTGCTGTGAGCGGGCATGTGCCTTGGAACAGCGTTCACCTGATTGCAGACCTGACCGGTTGCGAGGGGCTCTGCGACGCCGGGCTGATCGAGACTGTGCTGCGCAAGGCGGCGGCCGCCGCTGGCGCGACCGTGCTGGACGTGAAGCTGCATGGCTTCGGCGAGGGTCAGGGCGTTACCGGTGTCGCGCTCTTGGCGGAGTCGCACATATCCATCCACAGCTGGCCGGAAGAGGACTTCGCGGCGGTGGATATCTTCGTCTGCGGGAGCCGCTGCGATCCTCATGCAGCGCTCAACGTGATCGTCGATGGCCTACGGGCGCAGTCAAGCCAGGCGCAGATCGTAAGGCGGGGCGTGCGAGGCCATTGCTCCTGAGCGATTGCGCAGCGCGCAAGAAGGAGCCCTTCTGCTCTTCGCCTCGCCAAACCTTGTGTCTGGCTTGCTCAGATTGTGCCCGCCCAGCACGGCCAACCAGGCAAGGAAGGTTGGACCATTGAGGGCGCGGAAGTGCCAGCGCGAGAAGCAATCATTGGTCGGTGCTCATGGGGTGCCTCCACCAAAGCGCGAACGCACACCGACTGAAAAGGCGCGGCGCTCGGCGGGATAGAAGATGGCACTGGTCGGGCTCCATGCGATCACCGCGCTGACATCACCCGCCGCCTTCTTGTTGGTGAGGTTTCGAAGATCGGCGAAGAGCTCGGTGCGGCGGTCGACGGCCATGGAACCGATCAGGCCGAGCATGGCATAGCCGCTGGTTCGGAACGTATTACGATAATCCGCCCATGCGCCCTGCGGCACCCACTCGACGGATGGCGCAATGCTCCAAGCCTCGGCTCCGAACCGCACTTCGGTGCGCAACAGGTGCTTGGGAATGACAGGCAGGCGATTGTCGCCGTATAACCGATCGCGCTCGAAGCGGAAGTCGTTGAATTGGTACGTGGCGCGGAGCCGTGCCCAGGGAGCAAGCGGGGCTTGCAGTCCGGCCTCGATCCCCTGATGCAAGGTCCTGTCCGCATTGAAGGTGGAGGCTGGGATATCGCTGCTGACGGTGAACTGCAGCAGCTCGTTGCGGACCTTCGCCCGGTAGAAGCTCACGTCCAGCTGCACCTTACCGATCGACCCACGAGCACCGATCTCACCGGTCCACGCATGCTGCGCCTTGACAGGCACGAAGGCCGCGACCTGCGCCAGCTCGATAAAGCCCGGCAGTTCGTGGCTGCGGCTGACGTTGGCATAGAACTGCATGCGGTCGCTTGCGTCCCAGAGCAGGCCCAAGCGGGGGGAGAACTGATCGAAGCTCGCCGACCCTGTAATCGCTACTGGGAAAGTCTGCTCCTGACGGCGCTTGCCGCTGGTGTAGACTCCGCCGGCAATCGCAGTGATGCCTGCCGCAACCCCTAGCCGCGCCTCGCCGTAGACGTCGATGGTGCGTGCGGTCTGGTCCGCTTCGAACGTCTGGGCTCCACGCCTGCCGTTGAGGTTCACAGAGCGCTTGGCGTCAACGGTGCCGAAGCGAGCGGTTATGCCACTCAGCAGCTGGAGATTGCCAACGGTCCAGCCGATCCGGCCGAAGAAGCCGCGATCGACCGAGTCTTGGTCCACGACCTCGAAGATCGGATGATGGAGGCTTTTCCAGTTGGCGAACGCGCCGCCTTCCAGGTCCACGCCACCGAGCTGGAGGTTGGTGCGGTTCTGGATTCGTAGCGAGTCGATGTCGCGCGCCTGGTCGCCAACATAGCTGCCCGACTTGGGACGCGTGGTCACGGTGCTGTAGGTCAGAGCGCCGGGCAGCTCCTGCCGCAAGCGGTTGCCCGTCAGGTAGAAGCGGGTCTGCACATTGCGCGAGGGCTGCCAGCCAACGTTGCCGTTCATGCGCAGGCCCGAGCGATAGGCGTGATCGCGGTCGCCATCGCTGCGGTCTCCGTTCACCGCCAGCCATCCGTCCAGCTCGTCGGCGGCGAGGCCCACGGACGCGAGCCCCCTGACAGTATCAAATGAGCCCCCGTCGGCGCGCACCCGGACGCCAGGCGAGGTGCGACCAGTTGGGGTCACGCCATTGATTGCGCCGCCCAGTGTCGTACCACCAAAGCGGAAGGCGTTGGCGCCGCGATAGACCTCCAGGCGGTCGAGGATTGTCGGATCGAGCTCCTGGAAGTCGCCGTTGTCATCGGCGAGGTTGATGGGAATGCCGTCCTGCAGCAACGTCAGGCCCCGCATGTGGTAGCCGCGGCTGATGCCCGAGCCTCGGATGGACAGCCGCACCTCCTGCCCGAAGCGGGGCTGGGCATAGACGCCCGGAGAGAAGGCCAGCGCGTCGCGCAGGGAGACCGCAGCCTTGTTCTTGAACTGGTCGGCGGCGACGAGGTCAGTGCCGCCAGGGCGGCCTTTCACTTCGGCCGCCCCCGCCGGCAGGCGGGAGCCGGTGACGACGATAGTATCGGGCTGCGTTTCCTTCACGGACGCGCCGGTGGCCGACGCCGCAGCGCCAGCCAAAAGGGTGATGAGCATTGATTGTTCCTGACTGAAAAGATGAGGCCGGCGCGCCACACGGCCGGCGAAGAGGTCAGGAGATCGACGGTGGTCCAGTGCTGGGCGGAGGCGGAGCGGCAAGCCCCTGACCCATGCGCACGAGGCTGAAGGCACTCGCCACAACCTTGATGACCAGCAGGTCGAGGAGCGCTGCCGGCACCGGCGGAAGCGGAACGTTCAGTGCAGATGCGGCGAAGGTGCAGGGTGCCGTACGGTCCGACTTCTTGCCCTGCTCGCCCTTGCCATGGCCGCCCCCGTGACCGGCGACCATCTGATGACCTTCGCCGGAGCGGTGATGACCCGGTTCGTACGACGGGGAGGGAGCAGTCTCCTGCAAGCCCGAGCAGAGGACTAGGCGAATGCCGTCCGGAGCGACGATCGGCATCCATCCGGCAGGAACAAGGGCGCGAACTAGCAGGCCAAGGCCGAGCAGCAGCAGCCAGAGCCGCCTCAGATCGCCAAGACTAGCCGATCGAATCACGGGACCGCCCTAACTCTCACCGGGATCAATCGCCACTGCTCGAACCCGCGTTTTTCTGACGGAAGCTCACGAGAAGGAAAGCCATTAGCGGCTACGTGCCCATGCTCCGGCCGACGTGACCCTGCACCGCCTCTAATGCCTGATGACGAGGCTTGCTGGCGGACCGACGCTCGAAACCATGCGGCTCATCCTAGCCTCTATATAGCGTCTGCGACCTACGGCGCGCTGAGGAGTCGCTTTGAACCTCTCGGCGTCGATGAAGCTTGCTCAGAGGCGAACACTGCCGCCGGCTGCTGAGGGTCGTAGCGAACAAGGCGTCGGAGCGCTCTAGCGCGATTGCTCACGAGATCACGTGGTGCTCAGAACGCTAAACGGAATGGCGCACCCAAGAGGGGTGCCACAAGCTAAGCATGACAATGACTTAGACTGGCAAACGGGCATAAACCACGCCCAACAAGATCAATCGGTTACGGCTGCAATGGCTAACCGAAAGAGCAGCACGGTAGTAGCCTTTCCCAAGGCCGGCATCTCGGCCCGCGACCTCATGAGCAAGGCGTTCGCGCCTATTAAGTTCGTGGTGCCGGGGTACCTCGTAGAAGGGCTAACTGTGTTCGCCGGTGCGCCTAAGCTTGGTAAGAGCTGGGCTGTGCTGGACTGGGCTGTGGCCGTCGCAAGCGGGGGGCTCGCGTTTGGCTCCGTCGGCTGCATCCAAGGCGATGTTCTGTACCTCGCGCTTGAGGATAATGAACGCCGGCTGCAATCTCGGCTGCAACACATGCGCGTCACCGATGCGCCCGATACTCTTACTTTCGCAACAGAGTGGTCTGACCTCGATGGTGATTGCATCGCCCGGCTGGAGGAGTGGCTCACGGGCTCCGCCAACCCCCGCCTGATTGCTATCGATGTATTCGCCAAGGTGCGTGGAGCCTCCGTGGGGCGGGATGCTCGGTACGATCAGGATTACAAGTTCGCCTCCAAGCTGCAGAAATTGGCGATCGACTACGGCGTGGCGATCGTTCTCGTGCACCATACCCGCAAGCAGGAAGCCGACGACCCCTTTGATGCGGTGAGCGGGACGCACGGGCTTACCGGCGCCGCAGATTCAGTGCTCGTACTTCGGAAGGACGCAGGCTCGCAGCAGCCTATTCTTTACGGCCGAGGCCGGGACTTGCCCGAGATTGAAACTGTGCTGGAGTTCCAGGCGGATTGCTGCCGCTGGCGGATCATGCCCGGTGGCACCGCAGTAATCGCTAATACGCCGGAGCGCCGTGAGATCCTTTCCTTGCTCAGCAGCGAGGCGGAGCCGATGAGCCCGACCGAGCTAGCCGCTGCTCTCGGCAAAGGGCGCTCGACCGTGAACCATGCCCTGACCAAGCTCTTCCAAGAGGGCAAGGTCGATAAGCATGCGGGCGGCCGATACACCCTCATGTCCCCCATTCACTCTGTTCACTCCCTTCACTCGAATGATGACAGAGTGAATGAAGTGAAGAGAGTGAATGGGGGACACAGGGCGCCCGCAGCCTAATGCGCCCGAACGAAAAACCTCCAGTTAGCGATAACAGCGAGGTCCACCACCGCTGTCCCGACCAGGGGGCTTCAAGATCTCGACACCCCCTCCCACGGACAGCCGCTGCGAACGAAAACTCGCACGTCCACAGTTGGGATTACGACCCCCCACATTGCGAGCGGTGTGGTCTACCCTTCGAGGACCACCGCAAGCACGCTGCACGGCACTCAAGCATGCCAGGCAAGCGCTATTGCTCGGAGCTGTGTCGCAAGGCCGCTGAGGTGGCGCGGTATCGCGAGCGCATGGCTTCGGCCGGATCAGCAGGCAGGCAGTCACCCTCCTTCGACAAGGATGGGAGGGGGTGAGCCAATCTCTTCGATCGGCAAAGCGGACAGCGCCGCTGAACCGTGACGATATCGCTAATACAGTTTTTCGCCCGCGTGGGCACGCGCACGCGCACGCGCACGAGGGCCGCAATGCCCTGCTGCCCTCAACCCAAGTGCAGAGCGTCAGCAGGGGGTCAAACATTATAAGATCACCAACCTGAAAATCTCACGTCTGATAAGCGCGGTTGAGTACGGTGCTGATCGCGGCCGCTAAGCGCCCACTTCGGTCGTCACGGTGCGTCTCGCCGGCACCCGTAAGCGGACTTTCGTTCAGCTAGACCAATCCGCTATCAACGAGTTCGGGAATCAACTCGGCAACACCGCGCTGCACGACAACTGGCCGTTGACGTTGAGGCCCGAAGCTGGCCCGCACCGCCGGCACCGTTGCCCGCACGTACGTTCCCGCCGATGTTTATGAAGGCCCAATTGCCGACCATTGGACCGGTCGTATTTAAGTCGGAGGTTGAAGGCGCCCCTATCAGCAGATCACAAGGCTGCATCGATCACATCCCCTACAATGCCGCTCGCTTCGTACGGCCGAGAGTCTTCCGGCTCAACTTAGCTCTTATCCGCCTCACGTAAGTCGAGGATGTTCGTGACGGTTCGCCTTCCCTCCCGCCGGTCGAGCTGCACGACGACGTCGATCACCGATTTGGCGTAGGTCAGCGTGTCGGTGCGAGTGAGGCCGAGACCGGCCTGCATCACCATCAGGCCAAGCTGCTCAAGCGCGCCCGATGGGGTGTTCGCGTGGATCGTGCTGAACGAACCTGGGTGGCCGGTGTTGATCGCGCGCAAGAAGCTGACCGCTTCGGGGCCCCTCAGTTCGCCGACGACCAGCCGGTCGGGCCGCAGGCGTAGCGATGCCTGGAGCAGGTCGTCGACGCTGACACGAGCTTCACCCAATTCGCCCTTCACTGCGACGAGGCCGAGGCTGGCTGCGCTTTGCAGGCGGATTTCGGGCGTGTCCTCGATCAGGATCACGCGCTCGGCCGCGGGCACTTCGCGCAGCAGGGCATTGAGGAAGGTGGTCTTGCCCGACGACGTTCCGCCGCTGACGAGAATAGTCCGGCGATCCGCGACCGCCTGCCGCAAATAGCCGAGGGGGTCGACGTCCGGATCAATCGGCGCTGACTGGGTGGGCGGGTTCAGGGGGCCGGACGCATAGGCGGACAGCGGGAGGTCGACCAGCCGGTGCCGGCGGATGGCCATGGCCCAACCCTGCCTGGTGGCCGGCGGCGACACGAATTGGACCCGCGCGCCGTCGGGAAGGGTGGCCGAAAGCAGTGGGCGTTCCCGGCTGACCCCCTGATGGGTCGTGCGCGCCACCTGCTCCGCGAGGCGCCTGACCAGGAGATCGTCGACCTCCGGCGCATCCACTCGAGTCAGGCGCATCTCGCCAGCGGCCTCGATCCACACCTCGCCGCAGCCGTTGACGATGATTTCGGAAATGTCGTCGCGCTCGAGCCAGCGCCGGAACGGGCGCAGGTAGGCGGCAAGGTAGACCCCGCCGGTGCCACCAAGCGCGACGAGCTCAGGAGCCGGTGCATCCGCTGGAGCTGCGATCACGGCTGCCCTGCTGAGCCGACTCTGGAGAAGTCGAGGTCACGGGCCGTGAAGACCCGGATCGGCTGGCCCTGCCGGACCCGCACGGTGGGCGGAATGGAGCCGTTCTGCTGGGCCGCGACGCCGGCCGCGCTGGCACCGCCGCCCGACCCGAGCATGGACCCGCCGCCGGTCCCGATTGCGCTGGCGGCGCCGACCACGGACAGCAGCAGGGCCGACCCAAAGCGCTTGAAAAAATGCGAATCAACTTCACCGGCCAGCCCGCTCTGCCCGGCCTCGTCGGTGCCCGGCGAGGCAATGGCGACGGACACGCCATCCGGGCGGATGAGGCGCGACCACAGGACGTAGGCGCGGCTTTGACCAGCAGCGAGGCCGCTCTTGTACTGGCCAACCAGCCGCGACGAGCGCGGGATCAGGACCCGGCTGCCATCGAAGCTGCGCACGTCCTGGCTGACGACCGCGCGGACGTAGCCGGGCAGGTCGCTGTTGATCGCCGTTTCCAGCACCGCCGGGATGAGCGTGCCTTGGCTGACGGTGCTCGCCGGATCCACCATTGGCCGGGCGGTTGCAGTGTCGGAGGCCGATGCATCGGCCCGCGCCGCGAAGTCGTCGCCCACCGGACCTGGGCGGGTGCGCGCTTGCGTGGTCGGCGAAGACGCGGCGGGCGCGTCGGTGGCGGCCGGGAGCACCGGACCGGATTCGTCGAACACCAGGGCAGGCGAGCGCAGGCGTTCGGCGATGCCGTTCGACGCCGCGCCCGGCGGGGTGACGGCGCTGATCTGCGGGTACGAAGTCGGCGGCGATGAGAACACCAAGGATCCGGTGGGATGGGTGGCGCCGTTCATCGCGGCAAGCTGCTCGGGCGAAGGTGGCGGAACCGCGACGGGCGTGGCCGGGGCGGCGGCGGGAGCCTGCGGCGGAGCGGCCGTCGCCGGTCGCGTGTCGCGCCCGCTGCTCAGCCCAAGGAAGGTCGCCACGCCGAGGAGCACGGCGGCCGCCCCGCCGGCGGCCAGGCCAAAGCCTTCCTTGCGGGATGGCTTGGCCGCCACCGCCGGGTAGGCGACGCGACTGGCCTCGACCAGCGCGCCTTCGTCCATGTCGCGGCGCGGGTCGAACGGCACCAGCTGACCGCTGAGCCCGATCGGCGCGTCGGTCACGTTCCGCCGCAGGGTTGATCCATTGTCAGCGGCGTTCACGACGATCCTCCGATCTTGCGGTCTGCACCGCGATGGTGCGGCGGCGATCGGCGGTGACGATCGCCTGTTCCCGTCCCTTGCGGACGATGATCTGCTGGGGAAGGCCGTCGAGCACGATATAGCCGCCCTCCAGCTTGTAGTTAACCGGGCTTTCCGTCCCGTCAGGCGCCGGCACCAGGACCGCGGGCAGGGCGACGTTTTCCGGCCAGCGCAGGTAGACCGCGCTCGCATCGTCGAACACGCGCAACGGCCGCAGCGACTTGGCACCCCGGGTCTGCCAGCCGAAGTTGAGGTTAAGCGGCTTGGGGGGAGTGGCGGCCGCGACGGCGACCGGGACCGAGGACGGCGGCGGGGCCGGCGGCGGCGGTACCGAGCCAGGCGCCGGGTAGTCGGGGTAGCGGAAGCTCAGGGCATAGACGGGCTGGGCCGTACGCGATGCTTCGAGATCGAACAGATAGGTCCGCCGGTCCGTCACCACCATCAGGTTGCTACGCGCATTGGCGATCATTGGTTTGATGAACAGGTGGTCGCCGCGCTTGTTGGGCGTGACCTGCCAGGCGGCGCTGTCACCCACCGCGATATTCTCGATCCGCTCATCGGGGGCGAAGCGGACGGAACTCTGGTAGCCGGGCTTGCCGACCAGCCGGATCACCTTGTCGGGAGTGAACAGGATCGAGCGCACCCGGGTGTCGGGCGGCGCGGCGAACAGCGGACTGGCGAGCAGGAGCAGCGCGAAGGCTAGGGGGATAGATCTCATGGTTTCGGGCGTCCCGGAACAGGCGCGGATGAGGGCCGGAAGCGGGCGCCCACCCCGCGCAGCCGCTGGTCGCGCGGGGGGCTGGGAGCCGCCGTGTAGCCGTCGTCGGACGAACTTCGGCCCGCCGCAGTGACGATCGCGGTCCGGCGGTCGGCCGCAGCCGGGCCGCCGCGATCGTTCGCGGGCCCGCGAGTAGCGTCCACGATCGCCCGCACCCGGTCTGAAGTATTGGTCGACGCCGCAGCGCCGTTACCGCCGGCCACCGTGCCCACCTCGCCAAGCGATGCACCGCTGGCGGCCAGCGTCACGACCTGCGCGGTGCGGGTGCCCCCGGTCTCCACCGGATCGCGCCCGCCGATGCGCCAGCCGGACACGATGGTCCCGCTGACCCGGAGCACCAGCACCATCAGCGCGACATAGACCGCCGCGCCCAGGAACATGGTCACTGCCGCGCGCATGGTGATCGCGCCGCCCTTCAGTTCGGCGACCACGGGTGCCAGCAGGACCAGTGCCGCCCCACCGATCAGGACGGTGAACAGCGGCACCACGGCGAACATGACCGCGCCTTTCAGCCAGCCGACGAATAGCCCATGGGTGCCGCGAAACAGGGCCAGCACAATGAACACCGGCCCGACCGCAAGCAGTGCGGCCAGTGCGATCCGGGCGACCAGCAGCACGCCCACCGTTCCGAGCAGCAGCAGCATCGCCGCCAGCCACAGCACGTCGCCGGCCGTCCAGCCCGCCGCCTGCGCGGGTGCGGGCGTGACTCCGGTGGCCGTCATCGGGGCCGGCGTGCTTGCCGCTTCGGCGGCACTGGCAACGGCGGTGAACAGGTCGTCGAGGCGGCTGGCGAAGGCGGCGGTTGCCGAGCCCCCCTGACCGGTGATGACGGAGGCGATCTGGTCGGGAGCGCCGGTCAGCAGGTTCCAGACGACGCTCTGATACGCCATCCAGCTGGTCGCGAAGGTCAGCACCAGGCCAAAGGCCAGCATGCGTGGCGTCAGCATGTTGAGGCCGAGGCGTGAGCGGCCGCTCAGGAGGTTGACCGCAAGCAGCCCGACGTACAGCGTCAGCAGCAGGGTCAGCGCCGTGCCCAGTCCACCATCGGGGCCGAACAGCCGTCCGAAGGCGCTGGCGGTGGCGTTGGCGGAAGCGCAGTCGACCACCCGTAGCGCGTCGGCCACGCCCGCCGTGCCGTCGGGTGTGAGGGTCGGGCAATCGCTCATTCGGCGGCCTGGCGGTAGTGGGGATCGCCAAGGTGGCCGGGCCAGTCCTCCCCGGTCAGGTGCGGATACCAGCCAGCCGGATCGTCGCCATGAACGGCCCGCAGCGCGTCGAGACGGCGGACGCTGGTTTCGCGCCCGGACAGCACGGTCAGCACCTCAGGCAGGCCGGCCAGGTCGAGCCTGACTACCACCGAGTGGTTGGCATGTCTGACGAGGAAGCAGCGGCTGTGCGCCGGCAGCGCGCGAATGAGGTCGAGCTCATGTTCCGACAAGCCGAAGCCGGCGCAATAATCCTCCGAGCGGGCCTTGGCGTTGGGCATGAAGATGCCGGTCGCGGTCTGCTCGACGATGGCGCTGCTGATGCTGCTTTCAAGCGCGTCGCGGGCCGACTGGGTACCGAAACCGACCAGTGCATTGCGCTTGCGAAGGGTCTTGAGCCAATCGCGGATGCGGCCGGCGAACACCGGGTCGTCCAGCGCCTTCCAGCCTTCGTCGATCAGGATCAGCGCCGGTTCGCCGCTCAACCGTTCGTCGATCCGGTGGAACAGGTACAGCATGGTCGGCGTGCGCAGCCGCGGGTTGTCGAGCAGCGCCGTCATGTCGAAGCCGACGAGCTTGCGGCTGAGGTCGAGCTGGTCGTCTTGATGGTCGAACAGCCAAGCATGCTCGCCCGAACCGATCCACGGCCCCAGGCGCGACACGAGGTCGCCCTCCTGCGGACGGCGGCTCCCCGCCAAGAGCTCGCGAAAGTGGCGCAGTCGGCGGAAGGACGGATCGTGCTCGTAACAGGCCTCGACCGCTTCCGCGACGACCCGCAGTTCCTCGCCGGAGTCCGCTTGCAGCAGCGTCCCAACCCAGTCGCGCAGGAACGCGCGGTTAGCCGGCGAGTCCGGCAGCTGCAGCGGGTTGAAGCTGGTCGGCTGGCCGGCGGACAGGCGGGCATAATGCCCGTCCATCGCCCGCACGAAGATCTCGGCGCCACGGTCCTTGTCGAAGATCACCGTGCGCGGCGCGAAGCGTTGCGCCTGCGCCGCTAGGAAGTTCAGCACCACCGTCTTACCCGACCCCGACGGGCCGATCACGGTGAAGTTGCCCAGGTCGTTCTCGTGAAAGTTGAAGTAATAAGGCGTTGCGCTGGTGGTCTCGAACAAGGCCGCGGCATCGCCCCACTGATTGCCCTCGGCCCGGCCGAGCGGGAAACCGTGCAGCGACAGGAAGCCGGCCGCATTGGCGGTGGAGATCAGTGCCCGGCGCACGACGTAGGTCTCGTTGCCCGGGAACTGGCCCCAGAACGCCGGTTCCAGGTTGACGTCCTCGCGCACCGCCACGGCGCCGATGTCGGCCAGCGCTGCGCCGGCCTCGGCCAGGGCCTCGTCGAGCTGGGCAAGCTCCGACACCCGGACGGTGAGCGTCAGGTGGTGGTCGCCAAACGCCGACTGGCCGGCCGACAGCACGTCCTTGGCGCCCAGCATCTCGCGCCGCTCTGTGGTCGCTTCCTCGTCGGTAGCGCGCAGGCGACGGATGGCGAGGTCCATCCGTTCCTTGGCGATCTGGCGGTCGGCCGGAGCGAAGCTTTCGGTCAGCACCAGCGAGTGCGGCAGCCGCAGCAGATTGTCGACCAGTCCGGGCCGGGTCGCTGCGGGATATTCCTTGATCCCCAGCGTACCGCAGAAGCTGCGGCTGGTGGGTCCGCGGGTCTCGAACGCGTCGACGCCGAAACTCACGCGCGAGTAGGGCAGGTGGTGGCCAAGGTCGACGCCCGGACCCGGATCGAGCACCGGGCGGAGATCGCCGTTGAACAGCGCGGACAGGAGTTCCAGCGGCTCGGAGCATCGTCCGCCGGGGCCATCGTAGCCGCCAAGCACGCGGGCGCCATATTCCTGCAGGCCGGCGACCAGCGCGGTCACCGCGGCGTCGAGGTCACGCGACACCTTGGGGTCGTGCTCGGCCGTCTTGCTTCGTGCCAGCTTGCGCACCAGCCGCTCGGGCCAGCCGGTCTTGCCGCGCGCGGGCCGGCGCACGAGGGTAAGGAACTGGTCGTTGACGAACAGCCGCCGGCTGCCGAGGCGCTCGCGCCACAACGCGTCGAGGTGGGCGGCGAACGCCGGCTGCTCAACACCCGGCAGGCTGGCGGAGACCGGACGGCGCACGATATGGCGGTAGAGGACGAAGCGCGCATCGAGCGTGCTCCGCAACAGCATTTCGCGTACGCCATGGGCGTGGTTCAGCTCGTCAGCGTCCGCGGTCTCGAACGCCATTCCGGGCACGTGGATGGAGCGCATCAGCGACCCGTCGCGAAGCTCGATCGTGCGCTCGTCCAGCAGGCGTCGGTACGGCAGCCGGTCACCGGCGCGCTGCTCTTTGCGGGCCCAGCGGGCCATCGAGGCCGATCCGGACGAATGGGCGGTCATGGCGCGTAGCTGTTGCAACCCCACTGCTTCCAGTTGCGGACGCGGGGACAGCGGCTGACCTTGGTCAGCCACAGGTCGAACACGCGCGGTTCGCGCAGGCACGCGACATAGCCCGCACCGTGCACCAGCAGCGCCACCGGCAGGGCCAGGAAGGAACCGGTAATGAGAAACGCCTCGGTGGTGATGGCGGCGTTGAGCACGAAGAAGCTATAGGTGACGCCCGCGAACATCTGCGGGCGGGTCAGGGCGCGAAACACCGGATGGCTGTTGAGCGGCGCCACGACCCTACCCCGAAATCGCTGCCGTGGACCGGATGCCCGACACGATCGCCGCCGACCCGAACAAAACGAAGCAGCCGACGATCACGGTTGCGCCGAACCGCCAGTTCAACCGACCGGTCAGCATCATGAAGCCGACCATCGCCACGGCGATCACGGCGACGGCGGTTGCGACATTGCCGAGCAGGGTGCCCTGCAGCCAGCTGAGCGCCGCCACGATCGGTCCGGAGCCCTGCGGATCGGTCCCCTGCGCCGCCGCCGGCGAGGCGCCAGCGGCAGCGATGATGGCGAGCGGCGAGTACTTCATGGTCGCTTTCCTTGATTAACTGTGGAGCCGGAAAGGCGATCGACGACGGTCCGGACATAGTTGCGGGTCTCGGCGATCATCGGAATGCCGCCGGCGCGCTGCACTCGGCCGGGCCCGGCGTTGTAGGCGGCCAGCGCACGTTCGATGTCGCCATCGAACCGGTCGAGCTGCTGGCGAAGGTAACGTGCGCCGCCGGCGAGGTTGGAGCCGGGATCCTGCGGGTCGACGCCCAGTTCGCGCGCGGTGGCGGGCATCAGCTGCGCCAGGCCGATCGCGCCGGCGGTGGAACGCGCACCGGGACGCCAGCGGCTTTCCTGCCAGACCAGCGCTTCAAGCAGGGCGGGGCTGATTTGGTGCGCGTCCGCCACCTGTTCGACCACTTGCGCAAAGGCGGTGGGCACGAGCGACGCCGTTAGCGGCGTGATCGCCTCGGGTGGCAATTGCACGGCATCGATCAGTTCCGGGCCAGCGGCCGACACGGCGTCGAGCGGTCGATCGCTGGCGCGGATGACGATTGTTCCTTTTGCCGTCAGTTCCAGTACGTCGGCCGACGCCCGTGACGGGCAGGCAAACGCCGCCACGGCGAGCCAGGCGGCCGCGCTGAACTCGACCGACCACGCGCCGGATCGTTCCTGCTGCCTGCCTGCCTTGCTCATGGCAGTGTCCGTTCGGGATGCACCATCTGCCTGCGCCCGGTCAGCCTGCCGTGCTCTGGTTCACCGATCCGTTTACGCCGTTCGGGAAGAAGCCACCTTTCGCGACGGCGCCGGGGTTGAGATAGACGATGTTGAGGACGTCGCCCGGCGTCCGGCTGAACGCGATCCCATTGGCATCGGCCGGAACGATGTTGGATGCGCCGCCCGAACCCCGGACGCCCTGGTCGTCGTCGATCGGGTTGTCTAGGCTGTCGCGGGCGTTGGAGATTGCCTCCGTGGCATCGACCAGCGCCGGCGTGGCGATGCCTTTCGCGTAGAGCACGGTTCGGATCAGGCCGGCGTGATAGGCCTCGGCACCGAGGATGCCGGCGGCCGCCGACAGGAAGGTCGCGCTCTGCAACAGCGGCGATGCGCCCTTGTAGGCGGTCACTCCGACGTCTTCGAAGATGTACGCGCCAAGGAGGAAGTTCTCGTCGCTGGCGTAGGGATCGAACGACTGACCCTGCGCGATCAGTCCAGCCGCGACCGCCGCCTGGGAGAACGGACCGGTCGGCGTCGCGCTGATGTCGATGGCCGGCTGCGCCACCGCGGCCGAACCGAGGGCGGTGCGCAGGAAGGCGACGTGAGCCCGCTCGTCCGCGGCGATCTCGTTGGCATATTGCCGCACCACGACATCGGTGAAGTTCACGGCTCGCCCGCCCGTCACGGCGCCCTGCGTGCCGGTGCCCGTCAGGAGCGTGGACGCCAGTCCGGCGCCGGTCGCGGCGAAGCTGTAGAATTGCGCTTCGAGATATTCGAGGTTGAGCGCGAAGTTCAGGATGTCGCCATCCGACAGACCGGTCTGCGGGGGCGGGGTGTTGACGTTGTCTCCAACGCCCAGGCCGTCGCCGCTTCCGCCGCCGCCGCACGCGCTGACGGCCACGGCGCCGGCCGCCGCCGCAGACATGCCGGCAAACTTGAGAAAGGCCCTGCGGTCCGAGCGGCGCTGGGCCTGGCGCTCGAACACTTCGGTGATGAGTTCATGCTGGTTCATGGCGACCGCTTTCTTCTCTGGAGCCTAGCCGGCAGTGCTGACGGTGATGTTGCCGTTCACCCCGTTGGGGAAGAAGCCGCCCTTCGGCACCGCGCCACCGTTGAGGTAGACGATGTTGAGGACGTCACCCGTGGTTCGGCCGAAGACGAGGCCGTTGGCATCGACCGGGACGATGTTGCTGGAGTCGCCGATTGGCGCGATGCCCTGATCGTCGTCGACCGGGTTGTCGAGCGTGTCGCGGGCAGTCGAGATCTTCTCGGTCGCGTCGATCAGCGCGGGCGTTTGAAGACCCTTGCGATACAGCGTCGTGCGGACGATCGCCGCATGGTAGGCCTCGACCGCCAGGATGCCTGCAGCCGCTTCCGTGAACGTCTTGTTCGCGAGCAGCGGCGCGGCGCCCTTGTAGGCGGTCACACCGACGTCTTCGAAGATAAAGGCGCCGAGCAGGAAGTTCTCGTCGGTGGCATAGGGATCAAACGACTGTCCGGCGCTGACCAGTCCCGCCGCTCGCGCCGCGGTGGAGAAGGCGCCCGCGGGATCGGTGCCGATGTCGATGGCCGGCTGCGACACCGCCGCCGTGCCAAGTGCAGTACGCAGGAAGTTGACGTGGGCGATCTCGTCCTGGGCGATCTCCCGCGCATATTGCGCAACCACCGGATCGGTAAAGTTGACTTGCCGGCCGCCGGTAACGGCGCCCTGAGTCCCCGTTCCTGTCAGGCTTCCGTTCGGCAGGCCGACGCCGTTGACGGCGAAGCTGTAGAATTGCGCTTCGAGATATTCGAGGTTGAGCGCAAAGTTGAGGATGTCGGCATCTGACACCGTCTGGGCTGCGGCGCGCGACGCGAACGTCGAGGCGGCAAGACCGACACCGGCCACCGCGTAGGCGCCGAGGGATTGCATCATAGCGCGCCGTTCCTCCCGGCGCTTCGCTCCGGTCTCAAGTACGTCGAGCATCAACTCCTGGTCGGTCATCGCTGTCTCCGCATTTGAGGTGCCGGGTGGGTCGTCATCCGGAAAGAAGCGGACGATGCCAAGGGCCGCACCGCTCCCGGTACGGCGGCGTACGCACGGGTAAGCTGCGTGAAGTTAAGCGGAATTTTGTTCCCAACTCATAGAAATATAGCTTAAGAAGCCGCCACGAGGTGACTCACCGATGGCCTGCAGAGTGGGAGTTCGCTGTTGCTGACGCATGCCCATGCGGCGTGGCCTCGGCCGTGCTTCACCAGCGCAACGACGAATCTCCTTTATCTTGTTGCACCCGGGGTTCGGGCCGAGATCGAGACCTCGCTAGAAACCCAGACCGTCACCCGCGATACCATCCTGTTCGAGGCGTCGGATGCCGGCGAGTACATCTACTTCCCGCAAGGTCCGCTGATCTCGATCGAGCAGAACCGGGTCGAAGTGGCGCTGGTCGGAAGCGAGGGCATGGTCGGCTGGCCGGCCCTGGCGGGGTGCAGGAGTTCGCCCTATCGCGCGATCGTCCGTGGTCGGGACGGGACCGTTCTACGGATCCGAACGGAAGCATTGCTGGCGATCGCCGGCGTCGTTCCGGCGCTTGGCACTTGCCTCAACCGGTTCGTCAACGTCATCGGCGTGCAGATGGCGGAGACAATCTGCGCCTACGCCTCGCACCGGGTCGACGTCCGGCTGGTCCGGTGGCTGCTGTTGCGGCATGATCGGGTGGGCGGGGACGAGCTGCTGGTGCACCATGAGGAAATTGCCGCCAACCTCGGCACCCGCCGCGCGAGCATTACCGATTGCCTGCACATCATCGAAGGCGCCGGCCTGGTGCGCTGCCGCCGCGGGAAGATCGTCGTTCGCGATCGTGCGGGGATGCAGGCGCTGGTGGTCGATTGCTATGGCGCAGCCGAAGCCCTCTACCGCGACGAGATCGGGTCTTTCGGGAAAGGGGCCGGCACCATCGCAGGGGCCGCGGCACCGTCAGGTGACAAGAGGCAAGACGAACAAAGAGAGAGGGCCGCTCCCACTGAGCGGCCCTCTTTCTTGTTGCGGACCGAGCCGCCCGCCTAGCCTTACCCTCGCTCTGGCGCCGGAGCCGGCGGCGGCGGCGGCGGCGGCGGCGGCGGCGGGCAGGTGTCGGTCGCCAGCACCACCGAACCGTCGGGGCAGGTCTGAGTCGCGGGCGGCGCCGCTGAAACCGGCGCGGGCGGCGGCGGAGGCGGCGGAGGCAGGGGCGCGGGCGGGGCGCCGAAGTTGAAGATCACGCTGGCCAGCACAGAGTGGCTGCGGAACTTCTGCTCGTAATTGGCGAACAGGTTGGCGTTGGTGGTCTGATCCACGATCACCGGTGCGGACGGGCCGATCACCGAGCGGTTCGGATTGCCCAACAGTGCAATGCCGCTGTCGCTCGCCAGGTCGAGGTTGCCGGTCCGGAAGTAGCGATACTTGAGCCCGAAATCGATGTTGCTGCTTAGCGCGTAGCGTGCACCGGCGATCAGCTGGTAGGCCCAAGCATTGTCCTTGGTTCCGGCGAACTTGACACGTGCCCGGCCAACACCGCCGCCAGCGTAGAACGACAGGCCGTCGTCATTGCCGAAGTCGACCATGCCGTTGACCATGCCTGTAAGAATGCGTGCGCGACCATCGAGCGTGAAATCGCTTGCAACCAGCGGGGCGATTCCCGGTGCTCCGGGGTCGGGCGCGGCGGATGGACGGTTGAGCGCAAGGTTCAAGGCGCTCACAAACGCGGCGTCGATTCCAAAGTCGTCGAGCTTCGCGCGCTTCTGGCCAATCTCACCTTCCAGCCGGAAAAGGCCAAAGTCGTAGCCGACCACCGCATCCAGATCGATGCCACGGCGGTAGTCGAGCTCCAGCGCATTGCCGAAGCTCGCGTCCGCGGGGCCAGCAGCCGCCAATGGTGCGGCGGGCGTCTGCGTGGTCGTATAGTCCACCAAAATGTCCGCGTTCTGGTCCTTGGCGAAGAGCAGGCCGCCTTCAATGCCGAGATAGGGCTGTCCGTCCCGAGCGAGTGCCGGAGAAGCAACCGCTATTGCCGCGGTAGTCGCAGCGGTAAGGTAGAGCTTGCGCATGAAGTCTCCTGTTGAGATGCAACGCCCCCGCCGCCGCCATACCGCACTCCAATCAGCAGGGATATGCGAGAAAAAATAAACTGTTTCGCGGCGTTCGGCGGTTTGAAGCATATGCTTGCCGGAGCAATGTTTTAATCAGGCTTGGTACGCACGCTGAACACTTCGGGCCAGCAAAGCCTTGTCGCTTGTAGTCGACATCCCGGTTGCGGCCATTTGCGGCATACTTAAGCAGAGGGCGAGAGCGCGGCCAATAAATCTGAAGCTTCTGTTGCGTCCGCAACTGGTTCAAAGCTGCCGTAAGCGGACCGTCCGCTCACGGCCAAGTCCAGCCATTCAGTAGCAGCAGGCGCAGGTCGTTCGATGCAATCAGCTGATTACATGCAACATCCAGACGACTGCCGGGCTGATCCTTCTTTCAGCTGATGGATCGCGGCGGCGAGCGTCTCCAGCTTGTACGGCTTACGCAGGATTGGGAACTGCCGCTGATCGAGCGGGATGAACTGTTTGCTGCTGTATCCGCTGGCGAGCAGCACAGGCAGGTCGGGGTGCTGGGCACGAACCCGCTCGGCCAATTCGAGGCCGCTGATACCCGGCATGACGATATCCGAGAAGACAAGATCGAATGTCTTAGCTTCGGAGTGCGCGAGTCCATCCTCACCATTTGCAGCCTCGGTGACCTCGCATCCAAGATCCGTAAGTAGCTGGCGCGCGAAGTACCTGACGTGGTCGCTGTCCTCGACAAGGAGCACCTTCAAGCCGGAGGGTACATAGGTGTCGGTTCCGTCGGCCGTCTTCCTTTCGGGCTGCTTGTCCGTCCGGGGCAGCCAGATTTCCAAGGTGGTGCCGCGCGCGACCTCGGATCGGATTTCGGCCTCGCCGCCTGACTGAAGCGCGAAGCCGTGAATCTGCGGCAGACCGAGGCCCGTGCCTTTGCCTGTGGGCTTGGTAGTGAAGAAAGGCTCGAACACCCTCTGGAGCTTCTCGGGCGGAATGCCCTCACCGGCATCGCTCACCGTCAGGCCGACGCCTTCCTTGCCGGCTCGCTCGGCGTTCCTGGTGGAGATGCTGATCCGGCCGCCGTCCGGCATGGCGTCACGGGCATTAAGGACGGCGTTCAACAGGGCCGCTTCAAGGCCGGTCGGATCGATTTCGACCAGCCACAAGGCGGGGGCGAGGTCCAGGTGGAGTTCGTACCGGCTGCCGAGCGTCCGCTGCAGCATTTCGCTAATCGCATCCAACCGGACGCTCAGATCGAAAATCTCCGGCTCAAGCGGTTGCCTCCGCGCAAAAGCGAGGAGCTGTGACGTCAGGCTCGTTGCCCGATCGGCAGTCTCCAGCATCACGTGCAGGTACCGCTTCTGCTTTTCCGCCGGCAGATCAGGCTGGCGGAGCAGGAAGTCGGCCGAGCCCCGCATCACCGTTAGCAAGTTGTTAAAGTCGTGCGCGATGCCCCCGGCGAGCTCTCCGAGGGCCTGCAGCTTCTGCGATTGCAGCAGTTCCTCCTGGGTTTGGCGAAGTTGCTGCTCCGTCTGCTTTCTCTCGCTGATGTCGCGCGTGATCTTCGCGAAGCCGACGTGCTCGCCCGTCTCGTTGTAGATGGGGTCGATCAGGACATGGGCCCAGAAGAGAGACCCATCCTTGCGTACGCGCTGCGCCTCCGCCTCAAACTTGCCCTCCTCAAGGGCTGTCTTCAGCGCGGCCTCCGCGCGGCCACTCGCACGGTCCTCGGCAGTATAGAATAGGGAGAAGTGCTGCCCCAGCACCTCTTCCTCAGCATATCCCTTGATTGCCTCTGCCCCGGAGTTCCAGCTCGTGATCATGCCCCGCTGGTCGAGCATGTAGATGGCATAGTCGCGCACGCCCTGGACCAGGAGCTTGAGTTGCAGTGCGCTTTCGTGAGTTTCCCGCTCGAGGCGACGCCTCTCGGTGATGTCCCGGGTGATTTTGGCGAAGCCGATCAGGCTGCCGTCGTCATCGTGCACAGCGTCGACAATGACATGCGCGAGGAATTTGGCTCCGTCCTTACGCAGTCGCCATCCTTCCATCTCAAACCGCCTCTGCTCGGCGGCGGTCTTCAGGATGTGGGCGGGGAGACCAGCCCGCTGGTCCTCGGGTAGGAAGAACTTCGAGAAGTGCTGACCGATGATCTCGTCAGCCTCATAGCCCTTAAAGCGACGAGCGCCCGCATTCCAGGTGGTGATGCGCCCCTGAAGGTCGAGCATGTAGATGGCGTAGTCCTCGACCGAGTTGACGAGCAGCTGGAAGCGTCGCTCGCTTTCTCGCAATGCACGCTCGCGTTCCTTCTTGTCCGTGATGTCGCGCGTGATTTTCGCGAAACCGAGGAGCGACCCGTCGTCAGCTCTAATGGCATCGAGGATTGCGTGCGCCCAAAAGCGGCTGCCGTCCTTCCTGAGGCGCCAGCCCTCGGCTTCGAAGCGGCCTTCCCGCGCCGCCGTTGCGAGAGCGAGAGTCGGGAGGTCCGCCTTGCGATCCTCTTGCGTGAAGAAGCGGGAGAAATGCTCGCCTACGATCTCTCGCGACGAATAGCCTTTGAAGCGCTCTGCGCCGGTGTTCCACGTGACGATCCGGCCGTTCGGATCGAGCATGTAGAGCGCGTAATCCGTAACTGAGTCCACCAGCAGCTGGAACACCTCTGCAGGAGGCTGCGTCCTGACGTCGGATACTTGCAAAAGCCTGGTCCTGTGCTGAGCCCCCCGGCTCGCTACCATGGACCAAAGTCCATACTCGACAGGAACAGATCCGCAATCGGAAACCGACTCCCGAAGCGGGACGCCAAGTTCGGGTGTTAGAAGCCGGCCTCGATGGCGAGCCGCATGGCTTCGACGGCGGTGGAAACGCCCAAGCGCCTGACCAAGGCGCTGCGGTGCATCTTGATCGTTTTCTCCGTCAGGCCGAGTTCCTCTCCAATCTGCCGATTTCGAAGACCCCGGGCCATCAGGCGAAGCACCGCCTGCTGCTGTGCCGTGAGGCTCATGACCCGCTCGACCGCGTTTGTGCGAAGGCCATCAGCAGTCTGGGCTTGCACCTCCATCTGACTACCCAAGAAATAGGCAAGCTCTCCGGCATCATCGAAGACCGGCGCGATCATGACTGCGTTTAGAAACTTGCTTCCGTCCTTTCGATAGTTGGTCAGTTGCAACGCCTGCGGCGTGGCCGACGCTACGGCGCGGCCCAGGCTGGCCGACAGCGCCTGTTCCGTTTCAGGGCCAGCAAGGACGCGGCAGTTGCGACCGACAAGTTCCTCTTCTGCATAGCCGGTGAGTTGCTCGAAGGGGTCGTTGACCGCGATGATCGGATTATCGTCAAGCCTCGCATCAGTGACGATCGACGCGATCGGCGACAGGCGGACCGACCGAATGAGTTCCTCTCGTCCGTTGTCCCGCTTACTCAAGGCCGCCCTCGAAGATCACACCTGCATCCATCATAGGAACGCAAGCAACATCAGAAAACATCTATGCTGGCGGTGCAATCGTTTCCGGTGAATAGGACCGGCCGCAGCGGGCGCGAACGGTGATCCGTGTTCGTTTGGCGGGAACGGCAGCTATTCGGGCGCTTATCTGAAAAGCGGACTGGCCGCTCACGGCCAACTTGAGACGCTCAGGCCAGCTCTCCGCTCAACGCCTGTTCCTGGTGGAAAGCGGAACGGCCGCTTTGGGTTCGCAGTCGCGGATAGCAGACGTCTGCGTTTGCAGAATGAAAGCTGCTAGCGATCAGGACGGACGTGGTGGCATCTCGAGCGACCTTGCGAGCGCTAATGAGCTAAGTGGCTGCTGCCGGTCTCGACCGCCGGGAACAGGAGCAGACGGGCATGTTAATTGCGCTCAAGTCGCATGACTGGCGCTTTGCGAGAGATTGCGGGGCGCTGGCGCAACAACTGCGGCTCAGAGCGCTCAAGGCGGATTATCTGTGCCCGCCAAGGAATCGCCGTCTCAGGTTCCCAGCTGCACTGATAGGTGCCTGTGATCTCCCACCAGTCTCCGCTGATCTTCCCTATGTAGCGGCAGGAATAACCATTTGTATGGGTCCGCAGAACCGACACGTCATGACCTTTGGCCTCAATCCTCAACGTTGCGCGTACTCGTTCACCGCGCGGGTGGATCCAGTAGCCATCCCAGACATCGCTCCGACCGCGTCGGGTCCAAATGCCTCGCCAGCAAGCGGCTTCCTCCATCTCCCAAGCGTCGCCTAGCTGATCACCGTATGGGACCGCAGGACCGAACGTGCGAGTGGGCGGCGGGACCGGCGGTTCGGCGGACAGCGCGGGTGCACAGCCGGCCAAGATTGGTGCTGGGAACAGGTCTGCGACGAGAGGCGGTGTAAGCAGCACAACAGCAAGGATCATGCGATCATGCCCTTTCAGTATACAGGAATTGCCTTCTACCTGCTTCGGCTTACCGCGGGTTTATGACGCAAGCTAATGCGGGTTGCGGAACTTCAACCCCTGCTACTGGCGGGAAGCGGAACAGCGGCTTTCAGGTCCGCACCAGCAGTAAGCAGACGTTCGCCCGTGCGAAGCCGTGACAAGGGCTTAGTGCCCTCCAGGGCCACAGAGGCACAACCGGCGCTTACCCGTTAGCGAACCTCCGTTTGCACCGTCTTAGTTAGCCATTTTTTGGGGAGAGGGGAGCCGGAGCGATTAGGGGAGAGATCAATCGACTTGGCGCTTCACCTTTATTGGACTAACCGTCAGGAAGGCCTTTGAAACGGAACAGGCACCATGTCCGGAAAGATTGATGCTCGCTTCGGTGAACTCTTCTTGCGCTCTGCCGAGGACTTCTACGCATACGGGGTGCACCTGTTGTTCAACGACTGGTGGGAAGCCGCGCCATGCGACGCAATCCAAGTGTATGTCGATGCGATCGAGCAGCACCCGGAGCAGGGGCCGCTTGCTGCCGCGGGCTGGTTCGCTCCGGAGATCGGCGTTGCCGATTTGGCCCGCTATCCCGAAGGCAGTCTTGGTGCGGCCTACCGTCGGTTTATGACTGAGAACGATCTCATGGAGCACCTCGCCGAAGGTTACAGAGAGCTGCATGAAGCCTTCGAAAAGGATGGCAAACTCAACCGTCTGCCTGCCGTTTTGCGCTACAAAGTGCTGCGGGGGTATCAGACACACGATCTGCACCATGTTCTGACCGGCTATCCCGCGACGCCTTACGGGGAGCTTGCCATCCAGGCATTTGGGCTCGCCCAGACCAACTTTCCCTACGCAGCAATGTGGATTGCTGTGGTGACGGCGCACATGACCTTAGTGGATCCGGCTCTGACGGTTCCTGCCATGGATGCGATTACCAGCGGCTGGGCTCTCGGCCGCCGCGCTCGCAGCATTCAGTTCGTCAAATTCGAGCAGATGCTCGACCGACCGCTCCGCGAGCTTCGCCATGACTATGGTTTCATGGCTGATCCCTGCGCGCTCTTCCCCGCCGAGCTTGCTTAGACGGCCAGCAACAGCTCAGGCCGCAGTCGCCGTCCCAAGCTCAGTCGTCAGCACGGCCGTCCGACGACGATCAAGGTAGGCGCGGATGGCGTCGTGACGGCGCGCATTGAGCGGATACCGCAGGCACAGCAGAATGCAGCCGACGAGCAGGATACCAGGCATGAGCGCATAGAAGGCGCGCAGCCACAGCAGCTCCGTTGTGCCTGTCTCGCCCGCGGCATTGTAGCCGACTAGCGAAAGCATGTTGAGGGACAGGAACTGGCCCGCAGCCTGACCGATATTCACCGCGATGCCCATGGCGGCGAAGAACATGCCCTGCCGTTCTTCCTTGCTGATGACAGTATCCACGTCGGCCGTGTCGGCCACCATGGCGGCAGGCAGCAGCTCTAACGCGCCGAAACTAAGGCCCTTTATAATGAAGATGGCGGTGAACAGCATGGTTTGGCCATGCGACAGGAAGAACAGCGCGGCGTTGGTGAGCAGCACGATGGTGAAGGCAATGGCGAGCGCTCGGTGCTTGCCGACCCGGCGCCCGAACCAGCGCCAGAAGGGCACGGCGATCAATCCGGCGATAAAGTAGATGACGTACACCGAACCGATATTAGGTACGCCAATTACGTCACGCGCGAAGAACACGGTGATCGTCTGGCGAAAGGTTTCCGCAATGTAGCCCAGTAGCAAGATTAGGAGGATGCGTTTGAACGGGCCGTTGCGCCACATTGCCTTGATCCCGGCTCGCAACGCTACCCTGCGCTCGTCGGGCATGGGCGCGGGCTCTGGTACCAGGAAGAAGAGCAGTCCGGCCGCCAGTGGCAGGAGGATCAGCAGCGTCCAGCTGAGTGCGCTCAACACATCGCCGCCTTTCGCTCCGGGGCGTGAAAGGATCACGGCCGGGACCAGCGTCGAGACTACCAGGCCTGCAATCGAGAAGGTCTGGCGAGTGGCCGCGATGCGGGTTCGCTGGTGATACTCGCTGCTGAGTTCGCCGCCCCAGGCGAAATAGGGCAGACGAGTCATGGTGAAGCCCACGTACATGACCGCGAGCCACAGCAGGAAGAAGCCGAGTCCCACCCCCTTGGGCGGGTTGAACAATTGCATCATGCCCATCAGCAGGACCGGAACGCCGATCAGCAGCCATACTCGGCGGCGTCCCATCCGTGGCCGCCAACGATCCGACAGCGTGCCGATGATCGGGTCGGTGATGATATCGGCGAGCCGCGCCAGCAGCATGGCGGTCCCGAGCGCTGCAAGGGGCAGGCCGATCTCCCCGGCATAGAAAGGCGCCAAATAGATTGTGAGCGGAAGTCCGATGGTGGCGAGCGGAAGGGCCAGCCCACCGTAGGCCAAGACGCTGAGGCGGCTGGTGGCAGTGTTATGCGGCACGGACGGCATCCGCTTCGGCAAGGATGGTGGGGTAAGGCAGACTCGACACTCGGTGGTGATCGCCGTGCAGCTGTAGAAGCTGGATGCGATTCCCGTCAGGATCACGCGCCCACGCAGCTGATCCGTCCTTTCCCTGCATGATCCCACCCTCCTGACATCCGCCAAGTTCCCGGATAATAGTGATGGCCGCAGCGATCTCCGCCACCTCCAGCCCGAGGTGCGCGTAGCTCGCATTGCCGAGGCCGCGATCGCCTGAAGCGGGCGCATGGTAGCGAAAGAATTCGAGACCGATCGGCGCGGATTTGACCCACCAAATTTCTACATCGATGCCCTCCAGCCCTGCCATCCTATCCATATTGGCATTCTGGCTGAAGCGGCCGCCGCTGATCAGCTTGACGCCGAGTAGGCTGGCATAGAACGCTGCAAGTTCGTCCGCTCGCTGGGACACGTAGGCGAGATGTGCGACCCAGGCGGGCGGTCGCGGCGGCATGCCCGGCGCCGACTCAAGCTCGAGCAACCGTCCGTCGGCTGCCCGCGCATAGGCATATTCGTAACCAGTTCCGAGCCGGATGGGCGGCGAGAAGAAGTTGGTTCCTGCTTGCTCCATTGTCCTGCGAAGCAAGGCTCCATCTCGTCCCTGGAGGCACAAGTGAGCAAGACCGGGCGCGTTGATGTCGCGGCGGCGGCGCCCTGCAAATGATACGCGGTCCTCCGCAGGTTCCCAAGCGACATAGAGGTTGGGCATGCGCAAAACCTCGATGACGTGGTCGCCGACGTCCCACTTGTCGCCGATCCGGGTCGCGCCAGTGGCCGCTAGGTCGGACAGCAGGTCGTAGGCGGCGGGAGGGGCGCTGACGCCGACGTGATGGATCCGAGGGTACATGACCCGAAGATGCACTTATTGACGAACCTTGCAATAGCCCTTGACGCGCGTGCTTTTTGGTCCTCACTTGTTGACGCTTCGCCTAGTAGGCTCTTGCGGGGAGGAATCGATGGCAGGTTTTGGTCGCTACGGGATGCTTGCAGCGCTGATGGCGACTGCGGCCACAGGTGCTTACGCGCAAACGGCAGCGCCGATGCCGCCGGAAGGAAGCGCGGACACGGCAGATGCCGACCGCGCAGAAGCGACCGTGCCATCCGCCGCCGGCTCGGAGCAGGAGATCGTCGTTACTGCGCAGAAGCGCAGCGAGCGAATCCAGGACGTGCCAATCGCAGTTAGCGCCTTCACCTCCGAAACGCTGGAGCGGCGCAATCTCGATAGTGCCCTCGACCTGCAGCTGCAGGTGCCCAACCTGCTGGTGGTTGGCAATGATCGCCCGACCATCCGCGGCGTCGGCAACAATGCGATCTCGCCCACGGCCGACAATGGTACGGGTGTGTTATATAACTTCGCCCCTATTGGTGTCCGCCCGCAGGATGAATTCTACGACGTTGAGCGGATCGAAGTGCTCCGGGGACCGCAGGGAACGCTGTACGGCCGCAACACCACGGGCGGCACAATCAACCTCATCACCCGCAAGGCCGGGAACAAGTTCGAAGGCTATGGTACGGCCGAAGCGGGCAATTATGGCACCGTCAGGCTCCAGGGTGCAGTCAACGTGCCGTTCGGTAACCTCGGCGGACTTCGCCTTGCAGGGTTCGCACTCAAGCGCGATGGCTACACCAAGAACATCGGACTTGGCGGTGACGTCGACGGCCGAGATCAATACTCGCTGCGAGGCTCGCTGCGGGTGAACGTCGGGCCGGACACGCGCGCCGACGTGGTGTTCCAGCACAGCAAGGAAGACAGCACCCGCTCGCGCGAGAACAAGCGCTTGTGCAAGGCGACGCCCGTACTCGGCTGCTCGCCTGTCGAGCTCGGCTTCGATTCGCCGGATGTTAGCGGCGTGCTGTTCCAGACTCTGCTTCGGGTCGGTGCTGGCCCTGCCTTCCCGACCGGCGGCAACATCTACGCTGGGGCGCTCAACCCCACCGACCTCCGCACCGTTGCCAACGATATCAGTCCGTCGTTCAAGGGCTATCAAGACACGCTCAGCGTCGAGCTGTCGCACAGCGTAGGGCCGGTCAGCCTGATTGCGCTGTCGGGGTATACCAAGGGCAAGTCGACAGCGAACACAGACTACGACAACGCGGTTCTTGCGTTCCGTTTCAGCCAGCCGGTCACCTACAATTATGCGGCCGGCAAGACGATTACTACCACCGAGCTGATCACCAGCGACAGCTTCATTGCGACGGGCCGGACATATTATCAGGAGTTCCGCGCGGTCTCCGACTTCAAGGGCAATCTCGATTTCACGGTAGGTGCCAACTACTTCGATACCAAGGGCAGCGCCAATTTCATCATCTACCATCCGGGCATCGAGCTGTTCGCTCGCAACGTCCTTGGACTGCCCGCCGAAGCTCGAATATTCAACAGCGACACGCCCGAAGCGCGGACCAAGTCCGTTGCGGCGTTCGGTGAGCTTTATTACCGCTTCGCAGACACGACGAAGCTGACAGTGGGCCTGCGTTACACCAAGGACAAAAAATCGATCCGCACGCGCACGATCTTCCTTTCTGCGCCGCCGCCGTACACGACGGCGGACGGCAGTTACGACGCCGTGACTGGCCGGGTCGTGCTCGACCATAAGCTGACTCCGCGCAACCTCGTCTACGCATCCTACGCGCGTGGCTTCAAAGGCGGCGGCTTGAACGTCGGGAACACCGGTACGCCGACGTTCGATCCCGAGTTCATCAACGCTTATGAGCTGGGCTCGAAGAACAGCGTTGCAGGGCTCAACCTACAAGCCAACTTCTCGGCCTTCTACTATGACTATAAGGGGCTGCAGTTGGGGCAGCGGCTCGGCACGTCGGTGCTGACCGTGAACTCCGACGCCAAGGTCTACGGCCTGGAAAGCGAGTTCGTGTGGGAGCCGGTCAAGGCGCTGATCTTCAACGCCAATGCCTCTTACCTCCACACCAAGATCGGCGACTTGTCGACGATCGATCCGGCCAACCCGGCGCAATATCAGGGCACCGGAACGCCGACCAGGACGCCTGCCGTTCCGGTCAGCCTCCGCGGCAACCGGCTGCCTTACTCGCCCAAGTACAAGCTTACTTTTGGTGGTGAATATTCGCTTCCGCTCGGCAGCAGCGGCTGGAAGACAACCCTCCGCGGCGACTACAGCTGGCAGAGCACGTACTTCGCCCGTGAGTTCAACACGTCCAATGACCGGATTAAAGCGTGGGGCGTTGCGAACGCGCTGCTGCGACTGACGGACTCAACAGACCGCTTGAGCTTCGAAGCCTATGTCAAAAACATCGGCAACAAGGACAATATCAGCAACTCGATCATCGAGAGTGATCTCGTCGGCAGCTACCGCAATGCGCGCATCCTCGATCCGCGTACCTACGGCATCGTCGGCACCGTCCGTTTCTAGGCGCAGGAGCATGTCGATGAACTCGCTTCGCCTCTCGCTGGTGTTGCTCCTGTCCGCGTCGCCACAGCTCGCTGCTGCCAAGGCGCCGGTCTGCGAGACGGCAGCGTCGCGCCCGATCAGTTCGCAGCGAATTGCCAAGGCGGAAGCAATGCTGGCTGATGCGATCAGGCGGGGGTTCGCGCCTGGTGCCATCCTTGTGGTCAATCAGCGCGGCCGCCCTCTTATCGACCAGGTCATCGGCCTAGCGGATCGGGAACGAAATGTCGCGATGCGGCGCGATGCCCTGTTCCGGCTCTACTCGATGACCAAGCCGGTCACGTCTGTCGCGGCGATGCAGCTTGTGGAGCAGGGCAAGGTTGGCCTCGACGATCCGGTGTCGAAGTTCATTCCCGCCTTCGCCGCCACCCAAGTCTATCAGAGCGGCGCCAGTGTGACGGACATAAAGACCGAGAAACCGGTTCGACCGCTCACGGTCCGCGACCTGCTGCGCCACACGGCTGGCATGCCGTACAAGGCCGACGGTCCGACCTCCGTCGAGCGCCTTTATGCCTTGCGCGGCATCGACATGGGTAGCGGCGCCGACATTCCGCCGATGGACGGCAGCCCGCGGGTAGGATCGACGGCAGAACTGGCGGAGCGCATCGCGGGCATCCCGCTGCGCGACCAGCCGGGTGCCCGCTTCCGCTACGGCAACGCGGTCGACGTGCTGGGCCGCGTGGTCGAGGTCGCCTCCGGCGAGCGGCTGCGGGACTATGTCGCGAAGCACGTGGCAGGACCGCTGGGGATGACGGACTCGTCCTTCCTGATCCCGGTTGAGGCTCGCCCGCGTCTGACCGCCGCGTACACCGCCAAGTCTAAGGTGCCGGCCGAGACGTCGGTGCTGGCGCGCATCGATCCGGCCACAACCACGCCGGAGCCGCTCGCGCTGATCGATGATCCGACGAAGAGCCCCTATCTGCTGGACCGGCCGATCGACTACGGTGGCGCGGGGATGGTCGGCACGGCTGGCGACTATTTGCGCTTGGCGGAGGCACTCCGGCAGGGCGGCCGGCTTGGGCAGTCCCGCATCCTCAACAAAGCGACGGTTGACCAGATGCGCGTCAACCAGCTTCCAAAAGGTGCACGCTCGCCGGAGCTTGCGAAGGTGGGGCTGGGTTTTGGCTACGGTTTTGCGGTGCACGATGCTGCGCCGACGAAGGATCTGTCCTTCCCTCGATGTGGCTTCTTCTGGTCGGGTGCGGCCTCTACCTATTTTTGGATTGATCCGGCCAACCAGGTCTCAGGCGTGCTGATGACGCAGGTCTTCGGCGGCGATGTGCGATCCGTGTGGCTGTCTGTCCTTGACGCGCTCTATAAGGAAGAGCCGGCCAAGCCGCGTCGCGGAGCTCAGGCGGTCAGGCCGCCGTCGATTGGAATGGCGGTGCCGGTCACGAACTCAGCCGCGTCTGAGGCGAGATAAGCCACGAGTCCGGCGACCTCTTCCGGCCGCGCATAGCGGCCCAGCGGAATGCTGCTGGCGAAAGCGCGCTTGCCTGCTGCAGGGTCGCCCGGCGCGACATGCTCCTCGGCCAGCCGCATCATCTCGGTCTCGGTTGGGCAAGGGCAGACGGCGTTGACGCGGATCTTGTCAGGAGCGAGCTCATGCGCCGCGACGCGAGTCAGGCCGACGACTCCATGCTTGCTGGCGCTGTAGGCAATGAGATTGCGCCCGCCACCAAGTCCCGACACCGACGAGGTGTTGACGATCGATCCGCCGCGCCCAGCAGCACGCATGGCGCGGCCAGCATATTTGATGCCAAGGAACACACCGCGAAGATTAACGGCGATCACCTGATCAAACGCGTCCTCGTCATATTCGAGTAGCGGCGCGATGGGGCCCGAGACTCCCGCATTGTTGAACAACAGGTCCAGTCCGCCGAACTCTTGAACCGCCATTTCGACTGCACGCTGCCAGTCGTGGGCTGACGTGGCATCGCCTCGACTGGCGCGAACCCTTTTACCGATCGAGAGCACCTCCTCGAAAGGTGCGTCAGGCAGATCGAAGGCGATGATGGACATGCCGCGATCGGCAAGCAGCCGAGCAGCCGCCAAGCCTATTCCGCGCGCCGCGCCCGAAATCAGGCCTACCTTGCCGCGCAATGATGCCGGATCGCTCAAGACCTTCACCTCCCACCCGCTCGCTCGAGCAGAGTCGGACTTCAGGGCTTATTCAACCATGTGTCAATAGCGACTAGACTTCGGCGAGCGTGCCTGCCTTCTCGGCATTGAGCTCCTTCATTCCGCCCATGATCAAGGTGACGACTAGATTCTCCATGAACGCCGGGTTCCGAACGCCTCGTGTCAGCATCTCGCCCGCCGCGCCGGTCAGGCCCATCATCACCTCCGTCACTGTCGCGGCGAGCTCCGGCGCGAGGCCGAACTCGTTGACCATGGCGCCGATGAAAATGTGCACCGTGCGCTGCCGTCCCTCTGCGTCGGCCGAGCGCATGACATGAGCAAGCTCCGGCTCGCTCATCAGCCGCTGGATGAGCACCCCGCACTCGTCGACATATTCGAAGTAAGCGCGGGTGGTAGCGCGGACGAGCTCCTCAAAATCAGTGGCTTGCTGTGCCGCCTCTCGTCCGTGCGCTGCGAAGCGGTTGTATTCGCGCAAGAGTAGCTCAGTCAGAAGAGACTGCTTGCTGGGGAAATAGTTGTAAACGAGCGCCTTGGAGATGCCAGCCTGGCGGCCGATCCGCTCCATGTTAACAGCCGAAATGCCTTCCTCCGCGACCAGTCGTGCCGCCTCGTCGAGTATCAGCTCGCGCCGCACTGCTGGGTCAAGGCGCCGGCGCACGGGCTTGTCGGTCATCTCAGCTCCGTTCCGCTGGGCGGCGTTAGTCTCCACGCGGCTCATCCCTGCTGATTACCTGCCTCCCGCCAGATCGCAACGTCTCCGGGCGGCAACAGCCAGTCACCAAGCAACAACTCGGCGCCGGCGCTCACATCCTCTGGCAGTCGGAGCGGCTCAGGCGCGTAATTAACGGCTACGCCGATCACCCCGCGGCGCGAGATCCGCAGGCCGTCGGGAAGGTTTTTGGTAGAAAGACCGCTTTCCTCTGCAATCGATAGCAATACGTTGCGCATGAGCGTCTGATCGGGCCATCCAGCGAGGTAGTGGAAGCGCTGATGGCTGAACCAGATACCGCGGCCTCCCTCAAGCGAGAGCCGTACCGGGCAATCGGCGTGAACATGCTCCAGCCAGTTGACGATGCCGCCGCCACCCTCGGCTTTCTCGACGTGACCGGCTGGCAAACTCTCGACCGCGCTGACCCGCAGCGGAATGAGCTTTTGCAGCGGCCCCGGCGGAAGGTCAGCTGGGATCTGGTAGTTGATTGTCTTCGAGCCTGAGCGACAGCCGATAAGGACTTGCGCTTCGCTGGCTGCCAGGCGCGCTATGAGATCATCACTGGCATGCGCCACCGCGGGGACAACGACCAGCGCGTAGCCTGTGACGGCTGCGTTGGGCCCCAGGATGTCGACATCTAAACCCAGTCCACGAAGCACCGAATAATAGGCGAACACATGGCGGAGCGGTTCAAAGGCAGCGCCCTGCGGCTGGATACGCAAGAACCATTGTGCTTCGTAGGAGAAGAGCAGGGCTACTCGCGCGTTCTCCTTGCCCAAGGCCGGCAGCCTTCCGATCTCCTCGGCCACTTGCCGCACTTCTGGCATCGCCGGTGCCTCTACATCGTCGGGCCGGAGCAGCCCGGCGTGCATCTGTTCCTGCGCGAAGGGCGCCTGTCGCCAGCGGAAATAGGATACCAGTTCGGCGCCGTGCGCAAAGGCCTCCCAAGTCCAGAGCCGCACCATTCCAGGCAGCGGCGCAGGATTGTTCGGCGCCCAGTTCACTGGCCCCGGCTGTTGCTCAAGCACCCACATTCGCCCACCGCCGCACCCGCGGTAAAGGTCGTGATGAAAGCCCGCGAAGTCCGGGTGGCCTTGGCGCATGTACCGCCGCTTGATCTCCGGCCGATCGTCTCCCTGATCTAGGAAGCCGAGCGGGTAGGAGTCCCACGCAGCCGCATCAAGGTCGGCTCCTACCGCGTGGTGGTCGAATTCGGCGAAGAACCCCATGAAGTTGTGAACGATGTCGCGTCCTGGAGAAGCGCGCCGAAGGATCGCCGCCTGCTCCCTGTTGAATGCGACCACTTCTTCAGACGCAAAGCGCATGTGGTCGAGCCGGTGCGCCGGATTCGCCTCCGTGACGGTTTGGTTGGGAAGATCAATCTCGTTAAACGAGCGATATTCCTGGCTCCAGAAGACCGTGCCCCAGGCGCTATTCAATGCCGAGATGTCGCCGTATTGTTTTTGCAGCCAGCGCCGGAAGCCGACTGTTGCCGCGGGCGAATAGCTGAGGATGGTGTGGTGACAGCCATATTCGTTGTCAGTCTGCCAAGCGGTAACCGCTGAATGCTGTCCGTAGCGCTCGCCGACCAAGGTCGTGATACGCTGGGATTCAGCACGGTAGATCGGGCTTGAGAAGCAATAATGCCGTCTGGATCCGAAGGTCCGAGGCCGGCTTCCGGCATCCCAGGCGAGGATCTCAGGATGTTCGTCGATCAGCCACTTGGGCGGAGTAGCCGTCGGGGTGCCGAGGATCAGTTCCAAGCCGGCGTCAGCCAGTGTGTCGATCGCGCGGTCGTACCAATCCCACGCAAATCTGTCGCGCTGAGGCTCTATTCGGCTCCACGCGAACTCGCCGATCCGAACGCGACTAAGGCCAAGGTCCCGCATGCGCCGCGCATCGTTGGCCCACATGCGCTCGGGCCATTGTTCGGGATAATAGCAGACACCAAGCTTCATCTGCTGACTCTAGCGCTGTCGCGGAAAATTATATACACCGTCAATAAGCAGGAAGGATCCGGGCACGGTCTGGGCATCGTTCGCCAGCGACCGCACGTCGTCGCTACGCTCATTCGGCGGTTTGTGGAACGGCAGCCAAGTGGATGAGCCAGGCGGTCTCCGGCCGAACCACGTGCAACTGGACGCCAATGTCCCCAAGTGTTGCGCCGTCGATGACCGGCTGTCTTTCCCAGAAAGCTGGATCCGTGAAACGCTTGCGGGCAGCCTCCGGCCAGGGTTCGAGCAAGCTCACGCGATATCGCCAGGTAGGATTGAGGCCCGGAATGTGGATGGCGGGAGCGATTGCAGCTCCTGATTGGGTCGCACGGGCTACCAGGGTCAGGGCTTGCGACCGATCGGGAGCTGACACGGTCATGATCGTGATGTCAGGGTCTGCGCAGCTCCCGTAGAACGTGTCGCCGCTGTGAAGCAGGCCCCGCCATTTCTTGTACAGGGCCGCATGGGCCTTCAGCGTTGCTCGATCGTGGTCGCTCAGTTCCTCAGGGTCCGCTTCGACGCCAAAGTGCGCGAACATGGCGACCCGCGCGCGAAAGGCCATGTCGAGCGAGCGTCCGGTGGTCGGATTCGGCGCTGCGCCGACATGCGAACCAATCATCTGAAGCGGGTAGAACAAGCTCATCGCGCGCTGGATGCGGAGCCGCTCGACCGCATCGGTGTTGTCGCTCGCCCAAAAGCGTGCCGCGCGCGTCATCATGCCGAAATCCACCCGGCCCCCGCCGCTGGCACAGCTCTCGATTTCCACCCTCGGGTGGAGTGCACGCAAGCGGTCGACCACTTCGTAAAAACCGAGCGTCTGACGATGTGCCGCTGATTCGCCACCGCTGATCGCCGGAAAGAGGTCGCGGTTGTGATCCCACTTTAAGTAGGCGATCCCATGATTGCGCAGGAGGGTGTCGAGTAGCTGCCAGAGGTGCTCTCGAACGTCGGCGCGGGTAAGGTCGAGCACCAGCTGATGGCGCTGTGTCGGCCGGTACGCACCCGCGTGCAGGCACCAGTCGGGGTGCGAGCGGTAAAGGTCGCTGTCGGCGCTGACCATCTCGGGCTCTACCCACAGACCGAAGTCCATGCCCAGGGAAGCAACGTGCTCGATGAGCGGGGTGAGGCCGCGCGGAAAGCGCTCAAGGTCCACAAACCAGTCGCCGAGCGAGCTGTGGTCGTCGCGACGGCCTTTGAACCAGCCATCGTCTAGGACGAAGCGCTCGGCACCGATCGCTGCTGAAGCCTGGGCAAGCGCGAAGAGCCGCTTCTCATCGAGATCGAAGTAGACCGCTTCCCACGAGTTGAAGTGGACCTTGCGCGGCCCTGTCCCGATCTCGGAGGCACGCTGCCGCGTTCTAGCTTCGGCGTGGAAGGCACTGCGTACGCCGTTGAAGCCTGCTTCCGAGCACACCAGCAGTGCCTCAGGTGAGCTGTACCGCTCACCAGGCCGCAGGATGATCTCGCCTGGAGCAAGCCACTCACCCATTTGAAGCTGGCGCTCGCCCGTCGGCAGAGTCTCGATGAAGGACCGGCAGTTCCCGCTCCAAGCCAGGTGAGCGGCGACGACCTTGCCGACCGTCTCGTTAGCCCAGCCCTCGTGCGCGATGGCGTAGTGAGCACCGTCGAAGCCGCTGCGGCCGGTCCGGTTGACCTTTTCGACCTTGCGGGTCTGCAGCCTCGTCCCAGCAAGCTGAAATTCGGCTCCCCAGTGGCCGTGCACCTGAAGGGCTTCGCCAGCCCAGTCGGGTAGGGGAAGGCTGAGCGCCGCCAGCCATTCCAGCGGTATAGCAATTCTCCCTGCGTTCTCGATCTCGGCCGCGCTCGACAGCAGGCCGGACGGCAGCATCTCCCACCTGGTGCGAAGAAGGAGATGGCGGCCCTCGTCGCGGTACGTCACGACGAGCCGATCCGGGCGGGTCTCCACATCCACTGGTTCGAAGTTCGAGAAACCGGGTAGGGCGATCGCGGGTTCACCGCTAAAGCCGTGGCCCGCCTGCGGGAGAAGGGTCAGACCGGGATCGAAGTCCGGCTGCGACTCCCGAAGTCCCTGCATTGTCGCCCCGGCGATCACGGACAGGTCGGTGTCCCGCGCCAGCCGCCTACCGAAGCTGACCAGCGTGACATGTCGCTCCAAGTGGAAAACCGCTGTCGTGGAGGGCCCATCGATGCGGAACACACGGGGGGCGAGCGCCACCACGGCGGATCAGAAGTTGGCAGTCCGAAGCAGGCCGCCATCGATCCGCAGGTTGGCGCCGGTGATATAACTCGCCGCGGGGCTTGCAAGGAACACGGCCGCGTTTGCTACCTCGTGCGGGCGTCCCATGCGGCCAAGCGCCGACAGAGACGCGGCGCGGTCGAAAATGGCCGGCTGCGCCTGCTTGACATCGTCCCAGAAGCCGCCTTCGAAATCGATTGGGCCAGGTGCCACGAGGTTGACCCTGATTCCGTGCTTGCCATGCACCACGGCCATTTGTCCGGCGAAGCTGGTCAGCGCCGCCTTCATCGCTCCATACGCCACTTCGTAAGGCGGCAGTTGCGTCAGCGTGGAAGCGATCGAGGACACGAACACCACGGCTGGGCTCGCACTCTGCTTCAATTGAGGCACGGCAAGTTCAAATGCGCGGACATGCTGCTGCAGGTCGGCCTCGAACGTATCGCGCCACCACTGATCGCCGCTCCCCTCGACTCTGGTCGAAACATTGCTGATCAGCACGTCGAGGCCGCCTAGCTGCTCCACAGCCCGGCCGAACCATCCAGCGAATTTTTTACTATCACGAACGTCAGTTGCTTCGCCATAGGCCTTGGCTCCAGCAGCTTGGAAGGCACTCACGGCCTCATCGATGCCGGCCTGACCCCTAGCGCATATCGCGATCGAGGCGCCTTCTCTCGCCAGAGCGTCTCCGATCGCGCGCCCGATGCCTCGACTAGCGCCGGTAACAATCGCGCGTTTGCCCTTTAGTTGGAGATCCATGTTGCGGTCCTGCCTTCACGTGCTCGAACCCTTAAAGCGTACTATTGGACAATCCGTCAACAAACCTAATGAGGCGGTCCGAGCTTAGGACGTGTAGTACGCTTACGATTTTGGTGGGTGGGTCTTCATAGAGCTGCTTCCGACCCGTCCCAAGCTGTCGCCCACTGTGATGAATGGTGCTGCAGGGGTTCGACCGGCTGGTGCGTGCTTTGGGCGTGATGCCGCAGTCCATTCTCGGCCCTCTAGTTAATCGCGCTCTGCCGGCACTTCTTCTCACCAGTGTCTCGTCGCTGCGTGGCGATCTGACTCAGCAGCGATCGGGCGGTCCAGCACGGAACAGGCGCCCACAGTCGGCGATTGTCATACAAGGCCATGAGGTAACGGGACTTTGCTTGACAAGGTGCGGGCGCAGGAACGCGCCGCTTTTAGGGAGCCCACGATTGAAGGGACGCTGGGCCAAGTGCTCGCGCGTCGCTTCAAGGCATTCAAGACAGACAAGAAGGTGGCCACTCGTCAGCTCGTCACGACTGCTGTCCCCTTAGCTGCGCTAATCGTCACGATGGCGATCGTATCCTACGGCTATTATTGGCTGACGCTGCTCCTAGCTGTCCCTGCGGCGGGACTTCTCATCCGCCTGTTCATCATTCAGCACGACTGTGGGCACGGGTCCTTCTTTCCGTCACGAATGGCCAACGACGTGCTGGGGCGGGTTCTTTCTGTGCTGACCCTCACTCCCTATGCAAGTTGGGCACGCGGCCACGCGGCGCATCATGCCTCTGCAGGCAACCTCGACCGCCGCGGGAGGGGAGACGTGGATACCTGGACCGTGTCGGAATATCTTGAAGCGGGGCCTGCGAAGAAGCTGCTTTATCGCCTCCTGCGCAATCCGTTCTTCTTAGTCGGCGTCGGTGCGCCGCTCAACTTCATCGTGCTGCAACGAGTGCCGCGAGGTGGTACCTTCCGGGACGGGGTATCGCGCCGCAGCGTGCTTACCCTCAACGTCGCCCTACTCGTAGTCTACGGCTCAGCGATCATTGCCTTTGGCGCTTTCGCGGTCCTCGGAACCTATCTCCCCGTCATCATCGTGGCTTCTTGGATCGGTAACTGGCTGTTCTTCGTACAACACCAATTTGAAGGAACTCACTGGGAGAGAGACGGTGCCTGGAACTTCCATGAGGCCGCGCTGAAAGGAAGCTCATACTTCAAGCTTCCGCCGATCCTGCAGTGGTTCTCCGGAAGCATCGGGCTTCACCACGTGCATCACTTGAGTAGCCGAGTGCCCAACTATCATCTCCAGTCGTGCCTCGAAGCCGCTCCTGAGTTAGACGGAGTCTCCAAGGTAATCACGTTGCGTGAGAGTCTCGGCTGCTGGCGACTGGCGCTCTGGGACGAACAGCGGGGCACCTTGGTCAGCTTTCGTGACCTTAAGCCTTTCGCTGCTGAGGTCATCACCTGATCGATTTGTGAGCACTCACCTGATGTCTGGTTCTGCTCCGCCTTTCCGGCTTGAGGCGCAGGCTCTGAACGTCCGCTTGTGAACCATTCGAGCCGTAAGCGCGATCTCGAACGGTGCCCGCTTGCCCGCACCACTAACCCGCTAGCTGCCGTTCCTTCTCGGTGGGTAACGGATCGTTTGCTTCCGGGTGAGCACCGGCGAATAGCTGACGCTCGTTCATGTGGAGCGTATGTCAGCCTCGCGGCTCTTTCGTTGCTTCAGGGCGGCCTCGTACATGGCTGCAAGCGCCATTATGCCGCTATCGAGACCTCACCATCACCGGCAATGAAGGCTTGTGGACCGGCGGGTCGCAACAACAGCCATCATGACCGGCGATCATCTGGCATTCAGATGTGCATCGCGATAAGCCCATCCCATGAGCCGTTCTATTGCAGCCGCGAGCTACTACTATCCCTACCAGGTGGGGATCGGCTGACGCGCGTCTGACAGACAAGCAAACACCTGCCCCGCTCGACACCGTCAGGCGGGGTTTTTTGTGCCTGGAGATCCATGATGTTCGTTGAACCGGAGAGCATGACCGCCTCGACCAGAGGAGGAAAGCCCTGGCAGGCTCACCTGATTGATCAGGGCTGGTGCAACTTCACGCCGGAGGATCATGCCGTCTGGGACATTCTGTTCAAGCGGCAGGTGCAGCTATTGAGGGGCCGGGTCGTCAGCAGTTTTCTGGATGGGCTCGACCTCTTAGAGCTAAATGCCCCCGGCGTGCCGGAGCTTACGCGTTTGAACCAGCGGTTGCTTGCACGCACCGGTTGGCGCTGCGTTTCGGTGGCCGGACTTGTGCCGGACGAGGCATTCTTTGCAATGCTTGCTGACCGCCTCTTTCCGATCGGAAATTTCGTCCGGACCCGTGTGCAATTGGACTATCTGGAAGAGCCTGACTGTTTCCACGACATCTTCGGCCACGTGCCCATGCTTGCGCACACCGGGATGGCGAACGCCATGCAATCGATTGGGGATCTCGGACTAAGGGCGATTGCGGCCGGCTTGGGACACCATGTAGCCCGGCTCTATTGGCACACCATCGAGTTTGGCTTGTGCAGGGAAGCGGATCATGTCCGCATCCTGGGCGCAGGGCTGGCGTCCAGCTTCGGTGAAGCTCGCGCTAGCCTTGAAGATGAGAGTATCGAGCGACGACGCTTCACCGTGGAAGAAGCGATTGCAGCATCTTACCGCCACGATGCTATGCAGCCGTTGTATTTCGTATCTGATAGCCTGGAGGCCGTGGTCAGTGCTCTTGAAGGCGCCACTGTGTCTCACCTGACCGTTCCTGAGCCGACGTCCGCTTGAGTGCCAGTAGATCCGACAAGCGGCATTTCTGATGGAGGCCATAAGGGGCCGTAAGGGACACCTGCTGGTGTCTGGAAAACAGCCATGGCCGATATCCGTGGGGCCAGAATAAGTGTCTGCCATGTGCAATCTTTACACCATGAACGCGTCCGTCGATGAACTGCGTCGTGCCTTCGGGCCATTCCGTGGTGACACTGCCAATCTGCCGAGCTTCGGTGACATCTACCCGAACCGCGCAGCGCCGGTACTCCGTGCGGAGGGCGACGAGCTGGTGCTTGACGTCATGCAGTGGGGCTTTCCTGGGCCAACAGCTGCCGGCAGGCGGCCGGTAACTAATGTTCGCAACCTGGCAAGCCCATTCTGGCGATCGGCCCTCAAGAGCCCGGAGCGGCGGTGCATTGTTCCGGTGACCAGATTCTGTGAGTGGACGGCTGAGCCGGACCCGGAGACCAAGCGTAAGCGCAAGATGTGGTTTGGCCTGCATGAGGCCGAGCACCCTGTGTTCGCATTCGCGGGGATCTGGCGGCCGGTAGAGGAGGGTCGCGCCATGGCGTTCCTGACCTGCGAACCCAACGAGCTGGTTGGTGCGATCCACCCCAAAGCTATGCCGGTGATCCTAAACCCGGCCGACGTGCGCCGCTGGCTGTCAGACGAGATGGCGAGCGCCTGCGCCTTGGCAGTCCCATACGCATCCGAGCGGATGCGGCAGTTCGCCTGATAGGGCCGAGTCGGTCACTGGCGTTCTTATTATGTTCCGGTGCATGCGTGGCTCATGGTAGGCCATCCCAAGCATCTCTCCGATCTCAACACGATAGAAGCTGACGTACGCTTCACGTGTCGCCGCTGCGGGTTCGAGGACGACTGGGCTCCGGACGACCTGGCTAAGCATCTCCTGTAGATTGGCGGCAGTCAGGTCTGGTCCGAGATCACGCGCTACTTGCACTGCCGGCGCGTGGGCTGTGGCTCACCGGACTTGCGCATCCTCCCTGTTCCTTATGCTCGCCGCCCGGCTAATCTGCCGAGGCGAGTGGGTAAGCTCGACAGTCAGCTTCTCGGAACTGCCCTCCAGATACTGGAGGCTGCTGTCGCCCGTTCTCCGGGCCGATCAGTCGCCGGGGTGGAGGTGAGGCTCGCGCTGCTAGTGGTGCATCGGTACGCCCGTGATCGTCAGCTGGTGCGAGCTTATTGGGAGTGCGCAGGCGATGCCGCTCGGAACGTCAGCGAAGGGCTGTCTGAACCGTACAGCAGGCTGCGGAAGCGACTTGAGCAGCTCGGGTGGGTGGCACCTCCGGTGAACTTGGATCGTGTGCCGACTTGGCCTTGGAACTCGCCTGCACCGCCTGGCTGGCTCGCGCAGCCCAGTTACCAGCGGCGAGGTAACGAATAAGCGATCTGTCTTGGTTCGCTTCCCATCCCCTTTGCGGGCTCACACGAGCAGCGCAGAACGTCACCTGCGGCAACCCTCCGCTGCAGGTGCTCTTGAGTATGCGTTAAGCACTAAGCGCTAGTGCAGAGCACGACTAACTTCGTGTCATGGAGCTCTGCCGTGCCAACCGTCCCGATCGCTCTGCGGCGGCTCGCTTCCGACCTCCGGCTTTGTGTGCAAAGCCTAGCCCTCGACGCTCAAGCCACGCTCTTGAAAACGGCCGCTAAGTTGGAAGCAGAGGCCGAGCAGATAGAGCGTCAATGGCAAGCCTCTCAGCTCGGCCCACCCCATCAGCATAGCTACCCAGCCTCTCGCTGAGCCTATCCACCACCGTATCAGGCGGCCTTAGTTCTCGGCAGAAGCCGGCGACGCAAGGGCGTGAGGCGAGGCCGGCCAGCGCTGTAAAACTGTATACCCGCGCCAGAGTTCCGCCTGACGGCCCTGTCGCCGCCTCTCCGCGATGCTCGCGGCCACCGTCTCGTTAGTGGCTTCGAAATGCTCAACTGGGTCGTTCACGCGCGTTCCGGGGTTTACGCAGATTAGGCGATACTTCGGGATAACAGGCCTCATACGCAGCTCAGCCCGGCTTCATACCTACTCTGGGTCATGTAGCAAAAGAGACCCGCCGGTTCGCTCACGTGAACACGGGCACGGGATTTGACACCGGGCAAGGCTCGCTTCACGGGGCGTCGGCAACACGACGTTCCTACTCGGAGCCTGCGTTGGTGAACGACGATCCACTAGATCATATGCGTCAACGGATTGAGCGCTGCCGCTGGCTCGCCACGTATGTGAACGATGAACGCACCACCCGCGCGCTATTGCAGATGGCAGAGGAGGGAGAAGCGGATCTGTTGCGTCTGGTGGCCGAGCGTGAGCGAACTCAGGGCAAGCTCTCCACCCGATAGCGCAAGGGCAGCCGGTTAGGATTCACCGAACAGTCGCCAGCAGTAGAGCTAGCGCGACGTTAAGAGCTAGGAAGATCACGCCCTCCCACAGAACTCGCCGCTCAGTCATATGGGCCGTTTTCATCAGACTTGCTCGCGTTCAAGGATCAGCACGACTAAGGCAGGGATTGCTGCCGGCATCTGCACATGCACCTGCACTAGGCGCCATCCGTTAGCCGCGTGGCTAGCAATCGCCGCTTGGTAAGCTTGCGGATCGGTGCGCACATCCACGTTATCGAAGTGATACTCGTAGGCCATCGGGCATTCCGCTTGATCTCGAAGCAGGGCATGCCGTCAATTTGCTGCTCTTTGATGACGCAAGCGCCCGTTTCGGCGGAGCAAGGACGTAGAGGCAATCCTGCATTCTGTAGAAATTTAATCGCGCAGAAATATTGGCCGGCTAGCAGTGCAACTGTGTTCTGGCTCCTTATCGCTCTCGCTGCATGGATCGCTCCAGCCGTCGTGCTTGGAGTCGTACTAGCGTGGGTAGTCTGGCGAGAGCCCGGTGGTCCTGAAGAAACTGGCACCCAACAGAGGGAAACGATTGATCTCGTGCCAGGGGAGTAGCTTGCGACAGCCGGTAAGAGGCCCGGCCGAGTTTCCTCGACCGGGCTCACGCAACGCTTACTGATACTCTGGGAGGTGACATCCATAGCCAGTCTCCCGCTACGCTCTCGCATCGGGCGAGAGCTATTGAACGCTTGTGATGACAGACGTCTTCTTCGCTCGCGTCGGCTGTCCCACTTTGGAACGGCCCGCAACCGGAAATTGACCAGCCCAGAAGTCGTGCACCGTCTCGGGCGTCGTGCAAGGCCGGTGATCACCTGGTTCGATGGACCAGAAACCGTCTCGCCGTTCGGCTACAATATGGCTGGTTGTCGACAGCTCGAGGTCGTGCCTGAGGGTGTAGCCGATTGCCCGTTCGATCGCTTTACAATCGTTCGCAGCACTGAAGATTTCGGACCCGATCACCTCATCATCGAGCAGCATTCGCAGCGTGTAGCTTGGCATACCGACTCACCTCATGCGATCGTTATAACACCGTTACGATCAGGCGAATAACTCCCATCACTAAGACTGCTGTAGGTATTGTTCGGCAACTCTTCCCGCCCCGAAACGCTTGGAGCCTCAATAGCTTAGGCGCGTTAGCCTCCTCGCTCCCAAACATACATTGAGGTGACCAGGTGACTTCCACCGGCATTGTCGCTGTTGGACTGCTGACGGCTGACGACCTTACCCGATTGGGGCCGACTTTCGCACGTGCTTGGCGCGTTGAGGAGACGCCGTGTTTTTCGGGGCTGCTCCAGGCCATCGACGAAGCCGACAGACACTTCAGACGCGATAGGGAGCAAGAGGGACCTCGCAGCTAGCTTTTAAGCAGTCGCTTTGGCCGGGTTTGGATGGGCAGCGCCAGCCAGGTGTTCATTGGAAGGCCTCGCCAGGAGGGCTGGCGCCGCGAGCCCTTTTCTCGCACCTCAAGAACATTCCTGAGAGAAATGAAAGCCGAGCGAATAAGGAGCGAACTGAGGGCTCCTCGTTATGTCCTTTCCGAATCAAACGAACCTTCCAGGCGGCCGAACGACGCCGACAAAACATCAATCGTCGTTGGCTGGTCCGTCCACCACTGACTTGATGTTCGCGCGCAGATCATATTCGTAAGCCAGCTTCAGGTGCGCCTCGCGCGCCGCTGGACCGGTCGCAGCCTCTGCGCGCCTCCGTTCTTCCTCAGCACGGCATGCAAAGTAACAAGGATCAGCGTCGCTCATCATAGCCTCCGTTGCAGGAGAAAGCACACTTAGCGGGACAGCTCTGAGTCGCGCTTCTGGCAGCTTGCCAGCCGATTGGATGCCTAAACTACGTATCTTCGTCCGTATGGTTCTGATCCCAGATGTCCGGCGCCCGCTTGGCGAGCAGGCCCACACGCAGCCGGCGCGCCTCTTTGATAATCAGCGAGATAAGTGCCCTAATAGGTGCTTGATCGATGAGCCCGCCGAGGACGAGGAGCAGGGTCGACAGGAGATCTGCTGGGTAAGCAATGATCTCGCGAGTTCAACGGTTCATTGGTCTCCGTAAAGGACCAATGGTCCCTTATTGTTGACTGAAGACCGTTGGTCCTTTACCTTGTAGAACATGAAGCCTTGGATCGATCCCGCCAGCCGCTTTACGCGGCAAGAATTTGTTGAACGCACGAGGCTGAGCGATGATGTGCTGAGCTTTTGGAGCCGGCGCGGCCTCATCGTTCCGGAGCAGGGTGAAACAGGGCGGGGCGTCCATAAACGTTATCACTTCTCGCAGCTAAACATCGCGGCGGTGCTCAAGGTCTACAGGGACCATTTCGGCGCGAGCATCGCTGTGCTGAGTTCCCTCGCGGACCTCCTGCAGCGCTCTGTCGCTTCCTTCGCGAACACGTCCCAGCCCGTCGAAAACTGGGACTCTGCGGCAGCACTTGCAGACGCCCTTGAGAAATTTCGCGCAGGTCGAGATGTTCCGGTGCGCGCCTACCACGGTGACGAGCCCGACTTCCTCAGCCTCAGCATCGATGAGCGGTATCGGGATCGGCCCGCCGTAAGCGAAAGCGAGATCATTGCGGATCGCGTGGACATCAATGTTGAGGGAAGTTCGCGCGAGTTTCTGAGGTTCACCGAGAAACTGGGAGCCGGGCGTTATCAGGAAGCTCGTATAGCGCAGATCCTTCTCGGCAAGGTGCTCAAGCCCAGCACCTTTGGAAAGGTCACTTGGCTGATGGGGCAGACGGATGATGGATGGGATATCCGTGAAGGTCATGACGATGGCTTCGGTGACCTAGATGGGCTCGGACCCGCCGTCTTCATGCCGGTCGGGTCACTCATTGATCAGGTATGGGGCATCCCGAGTGACGGTGAGCTGCGAGCCATGAAAGAAAGGGGCGAGCTGGAATGAGCCGGCGTGCTTCGTTCAAGCAGGCAGATGCTGCTCGTGCCTTGCGCGCGGCAGTTGCTGCGGGCCTCAAGCCGCACGGCTATTCGATTGCTCCTGATGGCTCGATCCGAGTTGAATTCGGTGAGACGGCCCAAACTGGCAACAGCTTTGATGCGATCATCGGTGGCCGCAGGTGAAGCGCTCTGGCCGGCCTAAATGGGCTACCAGGTTTTACGATCGCTTTGGACAGGAGAGGTGGCGTTTCCGGCGCAAAGGTTATGCGCAGTACCTGTTCAAACATAAGCTTGGAGAGCCCGGCTTCTGGCAGGAGTACGAAGCTTGCGTAGCAGGCCTTGCGGCAGAGCCGATCGCACCGGGCGCCGAGAAGGCAAAGGCCGGCAGCTTCGACGACCTCATCAGTCGCTACTACCGATCCCCAGACTTCCTTGATCCGGGTGAGCGTACCCAAGTCGTTTATCGCGGCGTTCTGGAGCGCTGGCGGGCCACTGTAGGCGGCAACGGGCGCCGTTACGGCGAAGGCATGGTGCGGGACCTGGCGGCGCATCATGTCGAAGCAATGATGGCCAAGATGCTGCCGCACAGGACGGCCGCGAACATGCTTCGCAAGCGGCTGGGCGCCCTATTGAAGTTCGCTATTCGGCAGGGCCTCGTGCGCGACAACCCGGTCACTCCCACCCGACCTTTTAAGGTTGAGGGCGGCGGGTTTCACACTTGGACAGAGGCCGAGATTGCTGCCTACGAGGCCCGCCATCCGGTCGGGTCTAAGGCTCGGTTGGCGCTGGACCTCATGCTCTGGACAGGCCAGCGCGGCGGCGATGCTCGTCTCATGGGTCCGCAGCACGTCCGCGGGAAGCGTCTAGTCGTCACGCAAGAGAAGACGGGCGCTACCGTGTCGCTGCCCGTCCTGGCACCGTTAGCGGCGTCAATCCTTGCCGCGCCATCCGGGAGCCTAGTCTTCCTTGTCAGCGAGCACGGCAAGCCCTTCAGCCGTAAGGGCTTCGGCAACATTGTCCGTCAATGGTGCGACGAAGCGGGGCTGCCGAACTGCTCGGCTCACGGACTCAGGAAGGCGGCGGCTCGCCGGTTTGCGGAAGCCGGGTGTTCGAACCAAGAGATCAAGGCCTGGACGGGCCACGTTACTGACAGCGAGGTCGCACGGTACACGGCTGCGGCTGATCAGACCCTGCTCTCCGACGCGGCTGCCGAACGCCTAATTGCTAACCTTCGCAACCGGTTAGCCAACGGCGAAGCTAAGCCTTTGCAAGGAAAAAACTAAATGGACGGGATGGCGCACCCAAGAGGATTCGAACCTCTGGCCTTTGCCTTCGGAGGGCAACGCTCTATCCAGCTGAGCTATGGGTGCGTGCGGAGCCGATTAGCCGGGTGGCGCCGCGGGAGCAAGGCTCCCGTGACCTAGAGCTGGCCTAGCCAGTGCTTCAGCGGATCGTGGAGGTGAGCAGGCGCCGCGCGGCCAACGACCATGCCCACGTGGCCGGCGGGAACCGCGACGCATGGCCCCGGTGCGGCGGTGCCAGCCGGCACAATGCGGTCGTTGGCGGCGGTGAAGTGCAAGGTGGGCACATCCGTCAGGCTGGACGAATCGCTGCGACCCGTGCGGTTGCTGCTGAAAAGTTCGTCAATCAGCTCGGCGGCTGCCAGGAGCGGGAGCGGGTCGCCGGTGTTGGCCCAGTCCTCCAGCGCGACAAACCGGCGCGCTCCGGCGCTGAACGGGTCGAGGCTGGCGAAATGGGCGAATTTGGCGACGACGCGGTCTGGGTCAAGCGACCAGAAGGCGGCCTGCAGGACCTCGGGGGGAAGGGCGCCGAAGACCGCCGCGGTGGGTGCGGCACCCCTCCACAGGCGTTCCAGCGCGGCTCGGGCGGAGGGAGGATACGCACCGAAATCCCATGGCGAGGCGAGGGTGGCGACGGCCCGGACTGCGATCTCCCGTGCGGCGAGGAGGGCCATCGTGCCACCGAGGCAATAGCCCACTAGAGTGGCAGGCTGATCCAAGCCTGCAAGTAGCGGGAGCAACCGCTCCCTGACGTGGCCAACCAGCGACAGCGGCCGATGCGCGGATGGCCCCCAATCGACGAGCAGGACGTGGCCGTGCGAGGCCAGGGCGTTCGCAAGGGAGCAGGCAGGATCGAGATCGAGGATCGTGGGCGGGTTGATCAGCGATGGGATGAGCACGATGGGCCGGCCGCTGCCGCCGCAATCGCGCAGGCTGCTGTCCGCGACCTGATGCATGATCGGACGGGCCGGCCTTGGCTGATCGCGCGGCGCGAGTTGGTACAGGCGGAGACCTTCGAGCGCTTGCGCGGCCAACGCGGGGTCGCGCTCGCCGGTCCGGCGCACCAAATCCAGAAACAGCGGCAGCGGCCGGGGGCCGGGCTCATGTTGCGGTGCGTCAACGGGCGGTGCTAGGTCTGTCATCGGAGAGTTTCAGGAGCGTAGCATGGACCAGTCGGGATCGCCCAAGGTGACGATCAAGAAATATGCCAACCGGCGGCTCTACGATACGGAGAGCTCGGCCTATGTGACACTGGACCGGCTGGCGCAGATGATCCGCGAAGGCCGCGACTTCGAGGTGCTCGACGCCAAATCGGGGGAGGACATCACTCGGCAGGTGCTGACCCAGATCATCGTGGAGGAAGAGGCGCGCGGAAGCACCATGCTGCCGGTGAACTTTCTGCGCCAGCTGATCGGCATGTACGGCAATTCGATGCAGGGGCTAGTGCCCGACTATCTGGAACAGGCGATGGCGAGTTTCGAGAAGAACAACGCCGCCTTTCGGGATGCGTTCGGGACCAATATTTTCGCCGACCTGACGAAGCGCAACATGGAGCTGTTCCAGCAGTTCACCCGTGGAACGGGCGCCGCCACCAGGGAAGAGCCGCCGGTCAAGCCGGGCACCGACGTGGATGCGCTGCGAGCCGAGCTGGATGCGTTGAAGGCCAAGGTGGACAAGCTGGGGCACTGATGGTTTCGATAGGATTGATCGCCGCGGCGCTGCAGTTGGCGCAACCGCAGCTGGCTGCGGCGCAGCATTGGCGGGTCGCGCCCGTCGAGGCGGGCAACTGGAGCTGGCGTGCCGTGCCGGGCGGAAGCGAAGCCGCCTTCGCCAACGCGGCCGGGGTGCAATTCATGCTGCGCTGCAATCTGGCGAGCCGGACGGTGACGCTGCTCCGCAGCGGTGCGCCCGTGGGAACGCCGGTTGTCGTACGTACGACAAGCCTGGAGCGAACCCTGCCGGCGACCGGCATGCTTGGCGCGCAGGACCGCTTGCTGGACGCGATCGCGTTCAGTCGGGGCCGCTTCTCGGTCGAGGTTGCGGGAGTGCCGCGCCTGATCGTGCCAAGCTGGCCCGAACCGGCGCGAGCCATCGAGGATTGCCGAAAGTAGAGATCATTACAAGACTTGAACGAATTCTGCGGACGGGCATTCTGATGTTGGCTTCAACGCAGCGAAAGGAGGTGATCCGATGTCTCATGGTTCAGCAGGAGGCACGGTGAAGTTCGTCTGGGAGACGCGGTTCTAAACAGACCGCCCATGGTCTCCCGGGCCGATACTTCCGGCCGCTGACCATGTTCGAGGCGACCGTCACAGCAAAGTGGCGGTCGCCTTTGACTTGTCTGGCAGGGGGCGAACGGAACCGTTTCGCGCCTGCATCGTCTCTGTTCCCGACGAACAACAGGAGGTCAACCGTGGCCAAAGGCAGCAGCAGGGGCAGGTCGAACAACAACGGCGGCAGCGCCAGCTTCACCAACCAGGATAGCAGTCTGGGCACCGGCGGGACAGCCGGCAGCAATCCCCAGGGTGACTCGCAGTCGCAGCAGCAGCAGCAGCAGCAGCAACAGTCGGGCAGCAGCGAAGGCTTCGCCGGGATCGACGCGGGCGAAGCGATGGACAAGCTCGCCAAGGCCGCGATGAGCAAGGAAATGCTCGCCGCCGGTCTGGCCGCGGCGGCGGCGGCGATCAGTGCCTCCCCCAGCGTGCGCAAGAAGATACGCGACGCCGGTTCGGACGCGGCGGACACCGCCAGCAAGGCTGGTAGCTCGGTTGCGCGCCTGGGCTCGCTCATCGCGGACGCGGTCGCCGATGCGGCGCAGCGCGTGCTGTCGGGCGACATCTTCGGCGGCGGTAACAAGAGCAGCGGCAACAGCGGCTCGTCGTCGCGCTCCGGCGGCAACGGCTCGTCGGGCAAGGCCTCAACTCGCAGCAGCGGCGCCAGAAGCGGCGGCACCTCCTCACGCAGCACCGCGGGCAAGAGCGGCGGTGAAGCCAAGCCGACCCGCAGCGCGGCGTCTCGCTCGTCGTCGGGAAGCACCCGGGCCAAGAAGAGCGACACGGGCGAGAGGAGTGGCGGCAAGTCCGGCTCGACCGGCACCCGCGGCCGCGCCGCGAGCTCCGGGACGCGCTCGCGCTCCTCGTCCGGCACCGGCCGCTCCTCGACGGCTGCCACACGGCGCGGCAGCAGTGGTGGGACACGCGGGCGCCCCAAGAAAGACGGTGGTGATAACAGCGGTGGCGGCGGCGGCGAAGGCGGCCGCAATTCCTAAGCTTCGCCCATTGAGATAACCCGAAGAGGCAAGCCGGCCACCGTGCCGACTTGCCTCTTCTCACATCTGCACGCCCATGCCATGGCGCGGGTATGACTCCATTTTCCGTCGTCATCCTCGCGGCCGGCCAGGGCACGCGCATGCGGTCCGATACGCATAAGGTGCTGCACCCGGTCGCTGGCCGGCCGATGCTGGAACATCTGCTCGACACGGTCGACCGGCTCGGCGCGGAGCGGCGGGTGGTGGTGGTCGGGAAGGGCCGCGAGCAGGTCGAGGCGGCAGTGGCCGGGCACGATGTGCTGCTGGCCGTGCAGGCCGAGCAGAAGGGCACTGGCCATGCCGTGCAACAGGCTGCCGCGGCGCTGGAAGGATTCGAGGGCACGGTGATCGTGCTCTACGGCGACACCCCGTTCGTAGCGGCCGACACGCTGGACGCGATGCGGGAGCGGCTGGACGGACCCGACCGGCCGGGCGTGGTCGTGCTGGCCTCGTCGCCCGCCAACCCCGGCGCCTATGGCCGCGTGATCCTGGGCGACAAGGACGTCATCGCCCGGATGGTCGAGTACAAGGACGCCAACCCGGCCGAGCGCGCGGTGCGCTTGTGCAACTCGGGCATGATGGCGGTGCGCAAGGGCGACCTGTTCCGCTGGCTCGGCCAGGTCGGCAACCAGAATGCCGCGGGCGAGTACTACCTGCCCGACGTGGTGATGGTCGCCGCGCTCGAAAGGCGCCACTCGGTCGCGATCGAATGCGATCCGTGGCAGACCGCGGGCGTCAATAGCCGGGCCGAACTGGCAGCGCTGGAGCGCGACTGGCAGTCGCGCCGGCGGCACCAAGCGCTCGACGAAGGCGCCACCCTGATCGATCCGGACAGCGTCTGGTTCAGCTACGATACCCAGCTCGGCCGCGACGTGACGGTCGAACCGCACGTGGTGTTCGGGCCGGGCGTCAGCGTCGCCGACGACGCCGTGATCCGCGCGTTCAGCCACATCGAGGGCGCCAGCATCGGCGAGGCCTGCGAAATCGGCCCGTTCGCACGGCTGCGCCCCGGCGCGGTGCTGGAGCGCAATGCCAAGGTCGGCAACTTCGTCGAGATGAAGAAGGCGCGGCTGGGCGAAGGCGCCAAGGCCAGCCACCTGACCTACCTGGGCGACGCGGACGTCGGCGCGAAGGCCAACATTGGCGCGGGCACGATCACCTGCAACTACGATGGCTTCTTTAAATACCGGACGCTGATCGGCGAGGGCGCGTTCATCGGCTCCAACTCCTCGCTGGTGGCGCCGGTCAGGGTCGGGGCTGGTGCCATCGTCGGCGCGGGATCTGTCGTCACCCACGACGTGGACGCCGATGCGCTCGGCGTGACCCGCGCGGAGCAGAAGGGACTGTCGGGCTGGGCCGCTCGCTTCCGGGAACGTCAACTGGCCAAGAAGGGTAAGGCGTAAGCATGTGTGGCATCGTCGCCATCGCCGGCAAGGAAGCGGTTGCGCAGCGGCTGTTCGGTGGGCTGAAGCGGCTTGAATATCGGGGCTATGACTCAGCCGGCATTTGCACGGTTGTGGACGGCCGGTTCGAGCGCCAGCGGGCCGAGGGCAAGCTCGACAATTTGGCCGCCAAGCTGGCCGAAGATCGCCCCGAGGGCACAATCGGCATCGCCCACACGCGCTGGGCGACGCACGGCGCGCCAACGGAAGGCAACGCCCACCCGCACATCGTTGGGCCGGTCGCGCTGGTCCACAACGGCATCATCGAGAACTTCAAGCCGCTGCGCGACGAGCTGATCGCGGACGGGCGCACCTTCCAGTCGGAGACCGACAGCGAGGTTGTTGCCCACCTCGTCGCGCGCGAGCTCGAGCGCGGCGCGGAGCCGCAGGCGGCGGTGGCGACGGTGCTCCCGCGGCTGCACGGCGCCTTTGCCATGGCCTTCCTCTTTCGCGACGATCCCGACCTGATCGTTGGCGCGCGCATGGGAGCGCCGCTCACAGTCGGCTTCGGCGAGGGTGAGAACTACCTTGGGTCAGACGCAATCGCGCTGGCGCCATGGACTAGGCGCATTGCCTACCTGGACGAGGGCGACTGGATTGCGGTTCGGCGCGGGTCCGTGCAGATCTTCGATCGCTTCAACCAGCCCGTCGAACGCCCGCAGGTGGACAGCGGTGCGTCGGCCGAAGCGATCAGCAAGGGTAACCATGCGCATTTCATGCGCAAGGAGATCTTCGAGCAGCCGATCGTGGTTGCGCAGACCATGCAGAGCTACGTCCGCGCGTTCGAGGGCGAAGTCGCAATCCCGTCGTTCGAGTTCGACTTGTCGGCGGTCGAGCGGGTCACGGTGGTCGCGTGCGGCACCAGCTTCTACGCCGGCATGGTCGGCAAATACTGGATTGAGCGGTTCGCCCGCGTGCCGGTCGACATCGATGTGGCAAGCGAGTTTCGCTACCGCGATCCGGTGCTGGAACCCGGCGGGCTGGCGCTGTTTATCTCGCAGAGTGGCGAAACGGCGGACACGCTGGCGGCGCTCCGCCACGCGCGCGAGAAGGAGCAGCGAATCGCAGTCGTGGTCAACGTGCCGACCAGCTCAATGGCGCGCGAGGCTGACCTGCTGCTGCCGACTCGGGCCGGACCGGAGATCGGGGTCGCATCGACCAAGGCATTCACCTGCCAGCTGGCTGTACTGGCGGCGCTGGCCACCAACCTAGCCCGTGCCAAGGGGCGGCTGACCGGGGAGGAAGAGCGCGAGATCGTCGCGCATCTTCAGGAAGCGCCGGAGGCGATGAGCCATGCGCTGAACCACGACGCGGACATAGCCGCCATTGCGCCGCTGATCGCGCCGGCCCGCGACGTGCTCTACCTAGGGCGGGGGCCGGATTATCCGATGGCGCTGGAAGGCGCGCTCAAGCTCAAGGAGATCAGCTACATCCACGCCGAAGGCTATGCCGCGGGCGAGATGAAGCATGGGCCGATCGCGCTGATCGACGATCAAGTGCCGGTGATCGTGTTGGCGCCGTCCGGACCGCTGTTCGAGAAGACGGTGAGCAACATGGCGGAGGTCAGGGCGCGGGGCGGCCGGATCGTGCTGATCAGCGATGCGGCCGGCATCGCGGCGGCCGGCGAAGGCTGCATGGCGACGATCGAGATGCCGGAGGTCCACCCATTGATCGCGCCGCTGGTCTATGCCGTGCCGGTGCAACTGCTGGCCTATCATGTCGCCGTGCTGAAGGGCACGGACGTAGACCAGCCGCGCAACCTGGCGAAGAGCGTGACGGTAGAGTGATCGACCTGCTGGTCGTCGGCGGTGGCGCGGCCGGGATCGGGCCGGCGACCGCGGCGATACGGCGCGCCTGGACGCGGCCGAGGAGCTTACGGTCGACACGCACCTGCTGGCCGATCCGCATCGGGCGGACAGCGGCAGTTATATGCTGCGGCCGATGGGAATGCTGGTGGTCGGAGGATTTCTCGGCGGGTGCGGTGCGGAAGCGATTGAGAAGGCGTTTTTGGAGGAGGCAGCCGAGCTAGCTCGCGACGAGCTGCCAGGCTTGCTCGGTAGCGCCATCTGGCGGCGGCTGCAGCCGATCGCCTTGTCACGCTGGGCGTCCGAACCGCTGATCGGTGGCAGCTACAGCCACGCCCGGCCGACCCGGAGCGGTGCCGACCGAGAGCTGCGGAAAGCGGGCGACGAGCGGATCGCCTTCCCCGGCGAGGCCGCGTCAGGAGACGACTTCTCCATGGCTCATGGCGCCCATGCCAGCCGGTGGCAACGGTGGAGCGGCTGTTCGCCTAAGCGGCTTCCTGGCGCTGCGCTTGAAGCATACGAACGTGCGTCATCAGTTTGTCGTAGAAGAAATCGATCACCGCCCGTACCGCAGGATTGTGGCGAACGCGTTCATGGGTGAGCAGCCACAATCGCCGCTTCTCGCGCGGTGGCGGAGCGCATTGGATGAAGTCCGGTTCGGCATCCGCGAGGATGGCGGGGAGGGCTGCGATACCAAGGCCGCTGCGCACGGCGGCGAGCAACCCCGTTGCCGAACCCTGTTCCATGGTCACCCGGTCGGTAAGACCCGCCGCCGCGATCCAGTCCCCATATTCCTCCGCCAAATTGCCGCCACCTCCACCGATGATGGCATGCTGGTGAAGGTCCTCGATCGAGTGAGGCACGCCGTGCCGGGCGGCGTAGTCGCGGCTGCAGTACAGGGTCCAGTCGTCGCGGCAGATGGGCCGGCCAACGACTCCAGCCGGCTGCTCCTTGGAACTGCTGCGCAGCGCGACGTCTGCCTCGCCGGCGCCAAGGTCGCGAACTCCGGGTGACGAGTCGAAGCCGAGACGGACGGCGGGGAAGCGCTCATGGAACTCGGCCAGGTGCGGTGCCAGCAAGCCGATGACGAAGATGTCTTCCGAGGTGAACCGGACGCTGCCAATGGCTTCGCGACCTTGCGCGAAGGCGCGCTGTTCGGCCGCGTTCGCAGCCTGCTCGATTGCCTCGGCATGCGGCACCAGGGCCTGGGCGGCAGCTGTCAGCGCGTAACCAGCGGGCCGACGCTCAAATAAAGGCAGGCCGAGCCCTTCCTCCAGCGCGGCGATGCGCCGGGCGACGGTGGTCTGGCTGACCCGCAATTCGCGCGCGGCCGTAAGCGTGCTGCCGGCGCGGGCCACCGCCAGAAAGTGCCGCCAGTCGTTCCAGTCCGCCTCGCGTCGCATGGATGCATTATGCGCCTCGCGGAAGCGGAGGGCTAGAGTTGCTCGTTGGGCTTGGTGACCGGGAAGGTCCGGCCGGTCTGCCGGTCGAGGCTGCGGGCCGTGTACCAGTCGAGCGCGGCGGCGCCACCAACAAAGGCGAGCGCGCCGGCCATCGCGCCCTTTTTACGCGAGGGCCCGAACGCCAGCAGCAGCGCGCCGGTGTCCATCGCGTCGCCGATCACGCGATTCCAGACGTTGGTGGAGACAGCCGGCCCGCGCAGCAACATGCCGCCAGCAAGGATTTCACGCAGGCCGAAGGCGAAGATGGTCCTGCGCGCCGTGCCCTCCTCATCAAGCCCGAGGAAGCGGGCGAGCCGCCGGGGCGCGCCGACCTCAACCGCTCCGAGCGCGATGCTGAACACTCCCAGGCCGAGGCCAAGCTTCTTGTAATCCATGCCGGATCTCCTCGTTCGGCAGATGAACGGAGCGAGCGGGAGCGCGTTCCTCCCGCGCGCTTACCTGAACCAAGCGGCGTGCCGGACCGTTGACCGGGCTGGGATAGGAGGACGTCATGCGATCGATCACCATCACCGCGCTGCTTGGGGGCGCCGCCATGCTCGGAGCGTGCCAGGGGCAGAACCGCTCCGACGCGCAGGACGTGCTCAACATGCAGAATGATGCACAGGCAGTTCCGAACGACGGCGGGTTGAATGCCGTTGGTACATCCACGACGGGCGCAGGTGCGGTGCTCGATTCAACGCTGCGAACCGCAGACGGCAAGGACGTCGGCGTTGTTGCGGTGCGGGAGGAAGACGGCGGCGTGGTGCTGCAGGTTTCGGCCCGCAACATGCCGCCGGGCACTTATGGCATGCACATCCACTCGGTCGGGAAGTGCGAAGGGCCGAAGTTCGAGAGCGCCGGCGCGCACTGGAACCCAGACAATAAACAGCATGGGACGAAGAACCCGAAGGGGCCGCACGCCGGCGACCTGCCGAACCTCCAAATCGGGCCGGGGGGCAATGGCGGCGCCAACTTCACGCTGCAAGCGGCGCTGCGCACCGGGCTTGCGCCAATGCTGGACACGGACGGCGCGGCGCTGATGATCCACGCCAAGGCCGACGACATGAAGACGGATCCCAGCGGCAACAGCGGTGACCGGATCGCTTGCGCGGTGATCGGGGGCGGCAGCTGAGTTCGTTGCGGCGGCAGGCTGGCCAAATGGGTTGGCAAAGCGGCGAAGCGAAGCGGACTGAAGCCGTGCTCAGGCGTTGATGCGACGAGCAGGCTTTTCAGTGAGGAGTAGGGTTATGCCGCAGCGGTTTACGGCGACGGAGAACGCGTTCGAGAAGGGAATCGAGAAGACCAGTCCGAAGCAGGGTGCGAAGCTGGCGGGCGAGTGGGTCGAGGAGCTGCGCAAGGCGGAGTTCTCCGGCGCCAAGGGCCTGGCAAGCGAGCTGGAGCGGCTGGAGAAGCTGCTGAACGAGGACGAGCCGGACGGCGACAAGCTGCGGACGCTGCTCGACAAGATCGGACAGGACACGGCCAAGGCGGCCGACCGGGCCGAGGACGAGCGGATCGCGGAGAAGGTCCGCAAGCTGGCCGAGGCGATGGGCGCCAAGTCCCCCGCGAAGGCGTAACCGATTACCGCTCGGCGGCCTGCACGGTCAGGCTGCCGGGCGGCAACGGACCAATGAGGTTCTGGGCCGACGCGGAGCCGTCGAGCCAGGGCCGCCAGCTCGCCGCCGGCAGCACCGCCACCTGGCGGCTGTGATAGGGCGCGACGTCCTCGCCAGGCGGGCAGGTGAGCATGGTGAACGCCTCGCCGTGCCCCGGAGCATCGCGGACCAGGCCGGCAATGCCGAGCAGGCCGCCGTCCGGCGCGCTGAACCGCCAGCGATCCTTGCGCTTCGCCTTGGGGTCCGAGGGCGCCGTGAACTCGTAGAAACCGTCAGCGAGGATCAGGCAGCGGCCGGATCCGAACTCACGATTGTCGGAGCGGAAGTTGTAGACCGGCTTGCCGCCCGGGCCGGGCCAGCTCCAGCGGCGGACCACCAGTTCGACGCCGCGCGCTCCGGCCCGGACGATCGGGGCGGAGTCGGTGATGGCGATGTTGCGCGGCGCCAGGTTGGGGATGCCGTCCGGCATGACCAGCGGCATCCCCTCGTCGCGGAACAGCCGCGCGATCTCATCGGCGGAGCGGGTCTGGGAGTACAGGTTGCACATCAGACCCGCATTGCCGGTTAGTAGCGGCCCGGCGCAAGCTGGCGCAGGCGGACGTCGCGGACCTGGCCGTTGTAATCGACGTCGCAGCGGAAGCTGATGTCGCCCTGCGCCGCCGCATACGGCTGGTTGTAGCCGTTGTTGTATGGCTGGTTGTAGCCGTTGGTGCGCACGCCGCTGTCGATCAGGCCGTTGACGCGCAGGCCGCGGTTACGCTGCTGGACGTCGGTGATGGCGGTCACGCGGGTGTTGGTGCCGTAACCCGGCTGATACTGGCCGTAGCGCCGATTGCCGTAGCCCTGGCTGTACTGGCGGGCGACCTGGGCCTGGGCGGCGTTGGCGCACTGCTGGATCGCCGCGCGATTGTTGGCCGGGTAGCGGCCGAGCAGCTGGTCGAGAAGGCTGCGCTGCTGACCGTAGCCGTAGCCGGGCTGCGGATAGCCGGGCTGCGGATAGGCCTGGCCGGGGTAGGGGGCGGGCTGCGGGTAGGTCTGCTGGGGATAAGGCTGCTGCGGATAATATTGCGCGGCGGCGGGCGCGGCGAGCGCGCCCAGCGTCGCGGCGGCGGCGAGCAGGGTGATGGTTCGCATCGGTTCTTCCTCATTCTCCGCCGGAAAACGCCGGGGGAGTTCACGGGAGGGGAACGGCTGGACCCGAAACGGGATGCATGAACAGGAGATAACGCCCGAAGCGCCGAGACCAAGGGAGCGGTTGCGCAGCAACCGCGAGCTTGGCCGAGAGCCGCGAAAGGCCGGCCGACAGGTGCGCGAAGCGCAGCCTGATCGACGTCACGGATTTACTCCGTGCCGGCCTACCCCTCACTCGGCCCGCACGCCCTCGTCATACTTGCGCTTCATGCAGCGCAGGGTTTCCAGCTTGCCCGCGTCCGAGGCGAAGGAGCCGACCGTGGCGCATTCGCGGACGAGCAGGCGGGCGGTGTCGGGATCGTCGGCCTTGATCTGGCGGACCGCCTGCTGGAGCTGCTCCAGCTCAGGCGACGCGGGGCCGGACTGTTCGGCGCTGCTGGCCTGGCAGGAGGCGAGCGCGACGATGGCGAAGATGACGGGGTTGAACCTGACCATGGCCCGGCGTGTAGGCCCCGACTGCGAAGAGTAAGTTAATGCCGCCTGCAGCGCCGAGGCCAAGTGAGCGATTGCGCAGCAACCGGGAGCTTGGCCGAGAGACGCGGAAGGCCGGCCAGCCTGCGGGCGAGCCGCGCAAGCGGCGAGGGCGGCAGGACTGACGTCAATACTGGTTCCTGTGACGGCCTCACGACAGAGGCCGTAGGTCAGGCCGAACGCCGCAAATCCATTCCCAGCACGGTAAACAGATGCTGCAGCCAACCTACAGTTCTGCGGAAAGAACCATTGTCGACAATGTATAATTAAGCGTTAGTAAGTAGCATAGAACGCTGGTCGGAGTGCTGGGATCATGTTGATCGAAAGTGTTAGGATTAAGAGCTTTCAGTCTTTCGACGACAGCGGCATGATCCACTTCCAGCCGGGCATGAATTTGATCGTAGGGCAGAATAATGTGGGCAAAAGCGCACTACTTAGATCGATGCTTCCCGCGCTGGCAGACGATCGACACAGGACTGCCGACCGGTGGCAAGAACACCACCTACGTCGACCGGAGATAGCGCTTGATCTCGTTTTGAGTGGTAGAGAATTATACGAAGAGATTCTTGTCAAGGGAGAAAGCCAAACTACCTACATCCCCATATCGCCGGAGAAACTTCCCCAATCCTCAGACTTCGTCTTTGAGTTGCTGAATAGTCCGGGCATAAAGTTTCAATTGACTAGGCGCCCAGGAGCCGGATTTGAAAGTCCCTATCCATCTCATCAGCTTTTCACATATGACCAGCGGATCGGCCAGCAAGTTAGTGCGGCGCTTTCCGTAAGAGATCTAGAATTAACAATAAATAACCAATACACCACATCTGACTCTCTTCCAGAACTAGCTAATTCGATCTGGGGGAAAGGCATGTTCTACTTCGCCGCGGAACGGATGAATGTCGGCGAGGCAAACCCTGGATATGATGCTAGGCTTGCATCGAACGCAAGTAATCTGCCAAACGTTCTTAATACGCTTAACAGTGAGCGGGGAACGGTATTCCAGAAACTAGTCTATCATTTGCGTGAAATTTTTCCTACGGTGGGAAATATCAGTGTTCGAACGAGGCCTAGTGACAACCGGCTAGAAATTCGAGTGTGGCCAACTGAGCAGATGGACCACATCAATCTCAGTTTTCCGCTAAGCTCCTCTGGGACAGGAGTTTCGCAAGTTCTCTCGCTTCTTACGGCGATAATGACTGTCGAGGGTCAGGCCGTGGTGATGATCGACGAGATAAACAGTTTTCTTCATCCGGCAGCAGTCAAGGCCCTACTGCGCATCATCAACAGTGATTACTCGAGACACCAGTACATCATTTCTTCCCATGCACCCGAGGTGATAAGCCACGGCAAGTCAAGTAGCGTCCACCTTGTACGACGCCATGCTTATGAGACAAAAGTCGAGAGGATAGACATCGAAAAAGTGGAGGAAGCTCGCTCGGTGGCCGAGCACTTAGGCGTGTCAATGTCGGACGTGTTTGCAGCCGAGCGAGTAATTTGGGTAGAGGGCCAGACAGAAGAGATTTGCTTTCCCACTCTGTACAAAGCTCTAGTCGCGGAGATCCCGCGCGGAGTGGTGTTTATCAGCGTTCTCGCGACTGGTGACTTCAACCGAACCAAGGATGCAGATAGAGTATTCGAAGTCTATAAGAGACTTACATCCGCCACCTCCACAATTCTGGTTGGGGTTGTGTTTAGTTTCGATGCAGAAGGTTTGTCGGAAACTCAGAAGAATGACTTGCAGCGAAAAGCGCAAGGATCCGTGATGTTTTTGCCGCGCCGAAACCTAGAAAGCTTTTGCATCGACGCGGAGGCTCTTGGTGACTTCATAAACTCAAAAGCCGAGAAAGTGATCGTCAATAGTGCCCTTGTAGAAGCGAAGCTGAAGGAACTTGCCGGAAGTGAGGGCAACCGGACTCAGGCTTGGGATGGTGACTTGAATGACCGAGAATGGTTGGGGGAAGTCGACGGAGCTAAGATAGTTCAGCAGGCCTGTCGGGCGCTATCGGACGAGACGGTCACGTTTTCTAAGAAGGACGACTCCCTCTCCGTTCTTATGTCGATTGCGAAGCGGAAGCCGCAACAATTGGCGGAGTTGACGGCCTATCTCAGAAGCCTCGTTGGCAAAGCTGTCCAAAGCGACGAGGGCTAGGGCGCTCGTCTAGCCAAGGCATAAGTTGCCGCGGCACCACCCTCACTCGGCCGCAGCAGCCACCGCCTCGCTCTTCCGCCGCCGCACACGCTTCGTCACCGCCGCACCCTCGTCCCCCTCTGAACGCCCTTCGACGGCGCTCGGGACGAGCGGGGCGGAAGCGGCCCGCTCCAACAACGGCGCCAGGTACCGCCCGGTGAAGCTCCGCGGCTCCTGCACCACCTGCTCGGGCGTGCCCTGGGCCACGATCTCGCCGCCGTTGACGCCGCCATCGGGCCCCAGGTCCAGGACCCAGTCCGCGGTCTTGATGACGTCGAGGTTGTGTTCGATCACGACCACGGTGTTGCCCTGCTCGACTAGGGCGTGGAGGACTTCGAGGAGCTTGCGGACGTCTTCGAAGTGCAAGCCCGTGGTGGGCTCGTCGAGGATGTAGAGGGTGTTGCCGGTGGCGCGGCGGCTGAGCTCCTTGGCGAGCTTGACCCGCTGGGCCTCGCCGCCGGACAGGGTGGTCGCCTGCTGCCCGACCTTGACGTAGCCCAGGCCGACCTCGGCCAGCATCGCCATCTTTTCCCGGATGCCGGGAACGGCGCGGAAGAACTCCACCGCGTCCTCCACCGTCATGTCGAGCACGTCGGCGATGCTCTTGCCCTTGTGCAGGACCTCCAGCGTTTCGCGGTTGTAGCGCTTGCCCTGACAAACGTCGCAGGTGACGTAGACGTCGGGGAGGAAGTGCATCTCGATCTTCAGCACGCCGTCGCCGCAGCAGGCCTCGCAGCGGCCGCCCTTGACGTTGAAGGAAAAGCGGCCGGGCTTGTAGCCGCGTTCCTGGCTTTCGGGGAGGCCGGCGAACCAGTCGCGGATCTGGGTGAAGGCGCCGGTGTAGGTGGCCGGGTTGGAGCGCGGGGTGCGGCCGATCGGCGACTGGTCGATGTCGATGACCTTGTCGAGCTGATCGAGGCCGGTGACCTTGTCATGCTTGCCGGCGAGGATGCGGGCGCCGTTCAGGTGGCGGGCGGCGGCGGCGTAGAGGGTGTCGATCGTGAAGCTCGACTTGCCCGAGCCGGAGACGCCGGTGACGCAGGTGAAGGTGCCGAGGGGGATGGAGGCGGTGACTCCGCGCAGGTTGTTCTCGCGCGCGTTGTGGACGGTGATCTTCTTGCCCGAGCCGCGGCGGCGCTTGGCGGGCAGCGGGATGGCGCGGCGGCCGGAGAGATAGTCGGCGGTGAGGCTGCCGTCCGTGGCGAGGAGGCCGTCGAGGGTGCCGGAGAAGATCACGTCGCCGCCGTGGACGCCGGCGCCGGGGCCCATGTCGATGACGTGGTCGGCGGTGCGGATGGCGTCCTCGTCATGTTCGACCACCAGCACGGTGTTGCCGAGGGACTTCAGGCGGCGGAGGGTCTCCAGCAGGCGGTCGTTGTCCTTCTGGTGAAGGCCGATGGAGGGCTCGTCGAGGACGTAGAGGACGCCGGACAGGCCCGAGCCGATCTGGGAAGCGAGACGAATGCGCTGGCTTTCGCCGCCGGACAGGGTGCCGGAAGTGCGGTCGAGGTGGAGGTAGTCGAGGCCGACGTTGTGGAGGAAGCCCAGGCGCTCGTTGATCTCCTTGAGGATGGCGCGGGCAATCTCCTGCTGCTGCGCGGTGAGGCGCGGTTCGAGGCTGCCGAACCAGGCGTGGGCGTCGGCGACGGAGCGACGGACGGCGACCGAGATGTCCTCGCCGGCAATCTTGACGCTGAGCGCCTCGGGCTTGAGGCGGGCGCCGCGGCAAACCTCGCACGGGTGGGCGGCCTGGTAGCGGGACAGTTCCTCCTTCATCCAGGCGGATTCGGTCTGGAGGAGACGGCGGTTGAGGTTGCCGATCACGCCTTCGAACGGCTTCTTAACCTCGTAGCTCTTCTTGCCGTCGATGAAGCGGAGGACGACCGGCTGGCCGCCGGTGCCGTGGAGGATGGCGCGCTGGTGCTCGGGCGCGAGGCCGGCCCAAGGGGTCTGCAGGTCAAAACCGTAGTGGCGCGCGAGGCTGCTCAGCACCTGCATGTAGTATGGTGAGGGCGGCTGGCTCTTCGCCCAGGGGACGACGGCGCCCTTGGCGAGGCTGAGGTCGTGGTTGGGGACGACCAGGTCCTCGTCAAACTCCATCTTCTCGCCAAGCCCGTCGCAACCGGGGCAGGCGCCCTGGGGCGCGTTGAAGGAGAACAGGCGGGGCTCGATCTCGGGGATGGTGAAGCCGCTGACCGGGCAGGCGAACTTCTCGGAGAAGCAGATGCGGCCGAGCGGCGCGTTGGTGGCGAGAACGGCGCGGTCCTTGGCCTTTTCCAGCGCCTCGGCGACGCCGGTGCGCTCGGTGCCAGCCGGCTCGGCCGGCGGGTCGGCGGGGTCAAGGTAGGCGAGGCCCTCGGCGAGCTTCAGCGCGGTCTCGAAGCTGTCGGCCAGGCGGGTCTGGATGCCGTCGCGCACGACGATGCGGTCGACCACTACCTCGATGTCATGCTTGTACTTCTTGTCGAGCGCAGGGGCTTCGTCGATCTCGTAGAATTGGCCGTCGATGCGGACGCGGGTGAAGCCGGCCTTCTGCCACTCCAGCAGCTCTTTCCGATATTCGCCCTTGCGGCCGCGGACCACGGGGGCGAGCAGGTAGTGACGGGTGCCTTCGGGTAGCGCCATGACGCGGTCGACCATCTGGCTGACCTGCTGCGCCTCTATCGGCAGGCCGGTGGCGGGCGAGTAGGGGACGCCGACGCGCGCCCAGAGCAGGCGCATGTAGTCGTAGATCTCGGTCACGGTGGCGACCGTCGAGCGCGGGTTGCGCGAGGTCGTCTTCTGCTCGATCGAGATAGCGGGGGAGAGGCCATCGATATGCTCGACGTCCGGCTTCTGCATCATCTCGAGGAACTGGCGGGCGTAGGCCGAAAGGGACTCGACGTAGCGGCGCTGCCCTTCGGCGTAGATGGTGTCGAACGCGAGGGACGACTTGCCCGAGCCGGACAGACCGGTGATCACCGTCAGCGCATCGCGCGGGATGTCGACGGAGACGTTCTTGAGGTTGTGCTCCTTGGCGCCCCGAACCGAGATATGAGTCAGCATGAGGTGAGTTTGTTCCCAATTCGTTCCGGAGGCAAGCGCGCGTGCGCGAGCGAACGGGCGAGATGGGTCCGGGAGGGGTGAAAGGCAAGCAGGACAGCGGTTTGCCTGCCCGCTTCTCCGGAGCCGGGGAACGGTTTATGCTGCCCGCATGGGGGAGCAGGTCGCCACTGGCGCGGTGCGGAACGGGCGGGTGGTGCTGGCTCGGGAGGAGCCGTTCCAGCTGGGCCGGCTGACGGTCGAGCCGGGAACCCGCCAAGTCCATGCCAGCCAGCGGAGCGAGACGGTCGAGCCCCGGGTGATGCAGGTGCTGGTGGCGCTGGCGCGGGCCGAGGGCGCGGTGGTCAGCCGCGACGACCTGATCGAGCGCTGCTGGGACGGGCGGATCGTCACGGACGATGCGATCAACCGCGTGCTGTCGCGCATCCGCCAGCTGGCGGGCGGCATCGGCGAAGGCAGTTTCTCAATCGAGACGATCGCGCGGGTCGGCTACCGGCTGCGGGAGGATGGGGCGGACGAGCGGCGCGTGGTGCCCTTCCCGGGCGCCCCGGCCGGAGCGGCTTCCACGGGCGGCATCGATCGACGCACGTTCATCGGCGCGGCGGCGGGAATGGCGGCGCTGGGAGCGGCCGGCGGATTGTGGTGGGCGAAGCCGTGGGCGCATCGGCCGGCGCCCGAAGCCAGTGCGCTGTTCGACCGTGGCACCCTGCTGCTGCGGGAGGGCCTGCCGGGACAGGTCAGGCAGGCGGTGTCCTATTTCGAGCAGGCGGTCAGGGTCGACCCCGACTATGCCGAGGCGTGGGGCGCGCTGGCGCTGACCTACTCGCACCAGCTGGAGGGCTTCGACGCGGGTGAGGCGGGCGGCTTGGCGGTGCGGATCCGCGCGGCGGCGCGGCGGGCGCTGGAGCTCGACGCGGGCAATGCGGACGCGCGGCTCGCGCTGGTGTTCATCACGCCCTATTTCCGCCACTGGGCTGCCAAGGAAGCCGAGCTGCGCGCGGTGCTGCGCGACCATCCGCGGCACTGGCTGGCGCACGGCCGGCTTGGCGTGCTGCTGTACCAAGTGGGGCGCACCGAGGACGGGTTGGCGCAGCACCGCAAGGCGGTCGCGATCGAGCCGATGCTGCCGGTCGCTTATGGCTACATGATCGGCGCGCTTGATACGCTCGGGCGGGTCCAGGAGGCTGACGAGCTGGTGGCCACCGCGCGGAGCCGCTGGCCGGCGCACCCGCTGATCGGGTTCGCCACCTTCGAGCATCTGCTGTCCAGCGGCCGGCCGGAAGCGGCGGCCGCCTACCTGCTCGATCCCGACGCCCGGCCCGCGGGGATGCCGGCGGAAGCGTTCGCGCCGCAATTGCGGCTGGCGCAGGCGCTGGCCGGCGGACGGGAGCCGGCGCGGGCGGCGAGTGTCGCCGAGCTGGCGACGATCGGGGCGGACGACATCACGTCGGTGGACTTCATCACGCCGGCCTTCGCGCTGCTCGGCCGCGGCGACCTCGCGCTGGCCAGCCTGGAGCGGTACCTGCTGAATCGCGGCAGCTTCGGCCGGCCGACGCCGATCGGGCCCTACACCCGGCGGTACACGGCGACGCTGTTCACCCCGCCAGTCCGCAGCCTGCGCGAGGAGCCAACCTATGCGGCGTTGCTGCGGCTTAGCGGGCTCGACAGCTACTGGCGCCAGACCGGCACGCGGCCGGACGTGTAAGGGTCGCAAAGTCGGTCAACGGTCGGCATTTCATCAGGCCGACGTCGGCGCGACCGCCGGCCGGCAACGCCACTCTCCTCCACCGCCGCCAAGCGACGCGGCGTTCAAGCGAGGAGACCATCCATGAACCGAGTTTTCATCCGTGCGGCTCTGGCCTGCGCCCTGTCCTTCCCCTTGGCCAATCCGGCCTCCGCCCAAGTCTGCACCAGCGGAACGGGGACCGACAGCGTGGCATGCGGCACGGGCGCGACCGCCGACGGCGCCAATGCGATCGCGGCTGGAACGAACGCGGCGGCGGCGGGCGACAGCGCGATCGCGCTCGGCCGGGCTGCCAGGGGCAGCGGAGAAACGTCAGTGTCGGTCGGGCCGGAGTCGGTGGCGAGCGCCTTGTCCGCCACCGCGCTGGGCTTCCAGACGGTGGCGAGCGGGATCGCCTCCACGGCGCTGGGGCATAACAGCGATGCGACGGCGCTGGGTGCAACGGCGGTCGGGGTCAGCGCGCAGGCGACCAGCAACTTCACCACGGCGGTTGGGCGGATCGCCAATGCATCGGGAATCGGGGCGACTGCGCTGGGCAACAATGCGCAGGCGAGCGCGGCAAACAGCGTGGCGTTGGGCCAGAATCGGTCGCCAACCAGGCCAACACGGTGTCAGTCGGTGCGGTCGGTGCGGAGCGGCGGATCGTCAACGTGGCGGCGGGCACGGCGGCGAACGACGCCGTGAACCTGTCGCAGCTGAACGCCGTCAGCGCCGGCTTCAGCAGCAGCATCGCGTCCTTGCAGGGCGATACGGCGCTGCTGTTCGACCTCGCCGACCGCAACCGGCGCGACATCCGCGAGGCCAATGAAGGCGTGGCCATGGCGCTGGCGCTGGACACGCCATCGGTGCCGGACGGCGCCAAGATCGCGATGTCGGGCGGGATCGGCTATTTCAAGAACCGGACGGCGCTGGCCACCGCCATCTCCCTGGCGGTCAGCGACAAGGGGCTCGTGTCGGCCGGCCTTGGCTACGGCTTCCGCAGCAAGGAAGTGGGCGCCCGGGCCGGGTTCCAGTTCGCCTGGTGACGGGCGAGGGCGGCGGCCGCCTCCTCGCGCGGCCGCCGCTTCCATCTGGCGGGGAGCTTTGCACGCCGGCGGTCGATGCGGCAGGATGCCGGCCAATCGTGGCGAGGTGTCATGCGTGCAGGATTGTTGGCGGTGGCGGGAGTGGTCGCGAGTGCCGGGGCATGCGCGGTGACCGCTCCCGCCGCACCGCGGTGCGTGGTGATTGGCGGCGCGGCGCTGCCGGCCGCGGTCGGCGGCTCGACCGGCGTGTGCGCGGCGATCGAGGCGGCGGTGGCGCGGGCGGCTCCCGGGGCGGACTGGCGGGTCGAGGTGCGATTGCCGCGGCCGTACATCCTGAGCGCCGCCGTGGTGCTTGGCGACGGGCGGCGGCTGCCGGAGCAGCGGCTGACGGTCAGCGACGCGCCACTGTCGCAAGCCATGGTGGAGCGGTTCGCGGAGCGGATCGCGGCGGCGGTCAGGGGCTGACGGCCGGATAGTCGGCGATCGCGTCATAGTGGGCGCCGGCGCGGCCGAGCGTGCTTTCGAACAGGGTGAAGCAGGTGACCGGCCAAGGGTCGCTGGCAAGGGCGGCGTGCTGCTGGAGCCAGGGCTGCAGGCTGGGTTCGCGGCCGGACCAGCGGGCGAGCGTCAGGTGCGGGTGGTAGGCGCGGCGCTCCGGCGCGAGCCCGACCGACTGGCAGACGCGGTCGATCTTGCCGGCGAGGACGGCGAGGGGATCCTTCGGGGCAAGCCCGGCCCACAGGGCGCCGCCGCTCCGGCGGGCGAAACGACCGACACCGCACAGGCGGAGCTCGAACGGGTCGAAGCGGAGGTGCTGGAGTGCCTGGGCGAGGTCTTCGGCGCAGGGACGCTCGACCTCGCCGACAAAGCGGAGGGTGCAGTGGAGCTGCTCGTCGGATTGCCAGCGCAGAGGGTCGGGACCCTCGGTGAGATCCAGGAGAGCGTCGCGGACGGGCTCGGGTGGACGGAGGGCGAGGAAGAGGCGGGGCATGGGGGCTGCTTACTGCGGGAGCGGTCGAGGCGGGAGCCGTCACGGGAGTTAACCCCGTGACGTCGATCGGGTTCGGCGGTGCCGACCCGTCGGCCGGCTGTTGGTGGCTCTTCGCGCTGCTTCGCTGCGCTCGGCACCTTCAGCTTCTACTCACATGTAAGTAGGTCGTTTCGCTGGCGAAAATTCTTGAAACCGGAAGGCCGCCGAACGATATATGTCCGGTGGACGGGCCCCCTGGTCCGCCGACAATGGAGTTAGAGATGCAGAACTGGTCTGACCCGCGCACGACGACCGCCGCGCCACCCGCCGCCTCGGTGGGCGTGCCGCGTGCCGCCCGCGATGCGGGCCTGCGGTCCTACATGCTGAGTGTTTACAACTATATGGCGTCGGGCGTGCTGCTCACCGGCATCGTCGCCTACGCGCTGGCCGCGACGGGAGTCGCCCAGGCGATCTTCTTCAATGGCGGCATCCTCAAGTGGGTGTTCCTGTTTGCGCCACTGATCATGGTCATGGTGATGGGCTTCAAGGCCCAGCGCATGAGCACGGGCGCGATGCAGGCGTTCTTCTGGGCGTTCGCCGCCGTGATGGGCGTGTCGATGTCGGTCATTCCGCTGATCTACAGCGGCACCAGCATCGCGCAGACCTTCTTCGCGACGGCCGCCGCCTTCCTGTCGCTGAGCCTGTGGGGCTACACGACCAAGAAGGACCTGTCGGGCTTCGGCACGTTCCTGATCATGGGCGTTGTTGGCCTGCTGGTGGTGATGCTCGCCAACATCTTCATCCGCTCGGACGCGCTCAGCATGATGATCAGCGTGGTCGGCGTGTTCCTGTTCGCAGGGCTCACCGCCTTCGACACGCAGAAGATCAAGAGCATGTACGCCCACGTTGCGGGCAGCGACATGATCGGCAAGACGGCGATCATGGGTGCGCTGACCCTCTACCTGGACTTCATCAACATGTTCCAGTTCCTGCTGAGCATCATGGGCGACCGCCGCTAAGCTTGGCTGGAGAAGCAATGGAGGGCCCGGTGGAGCGATCCGCCGGGCCTTTCCTTTTTCCGCGCAACAGGGAGTGACGAAATGGCGGAGCGGTTCGAGCGGCACAAGCAGCCGTGGACCCCGGACGAGCTGGCGAAGCTGCGGACGCTGGCGGCGAAGGGCATGGCGCTGAAGGCCCTAGCCAAGGCGCTGACCCGCAGCGAGGAGTCGATCAAGCAGCGGGCCAAGGAAGACGGGCTGAAGATCGCCAAGCTGCGGTAGGGCGCTCCGGAAGGCTGCCCGCACAAGCGAGCAGGAGAAACCTTGGCGGGTGTGGAGGCGTTCGCAAGTGATTGGACCAACCAGTCACAGGCAGGATCGCCCGATGCGTGCCATGAATTACCGCGGACCCTACCGGGTGCGCGTCGACCAGAAGCCAGACCCCCGGATCGAGCATCCGCGCGACGCCATCGTCAAGGTGACGCGCAGCTGCATCTGCGGGTCCGACCTGCACCTTTACCATGGCATGGTGCCGGACACCCGCGTCGGCCAGACGTTCGGACACGAGTTCTGCGGGATCGTCGAGGAGGTTGGGCCGGAGGTCCAGAACCTCAAGGCCGGCGACCATGTGCTGGTGCCGTTCAACATCGCCTGCGGCCAGTGCCACTTCTGCAAGCAGGGCCTCTTCGGAAACTGCCATGAGTCCAACCCATCGGCGACGGCGGTGGGCGGCATCTTCGGCTATTCGCACACGGCCGGCGGGTTCGACGGCGGGCAGGCGGAATATGCTCGCGTGCCCTATGCCGACTTCGGTCCAACGATCATCCCCGACTGGATGGACCCGGACGATGCCGTGCTGCTGACGGACGTGGTGCCGACAGGCTACCAGGCGGCCGAGATGGCGGGCATCCAGAAGGGCGACACGGTGGTCGTGTTCGGCGCCGGCCCGGTCGGCATGCTGGCGGCCCGTTCGGCCTGGCTGTTCGGGGCGGGCCGGGTGATCGTCCTCGATCACATCGACTACCGGTTGGAGTTCGTGAAGAAGTTCGCACCCGCCGAGGTGTACAACTTCAAGGAGCTGGATGACGTGGTCGTCTTCATGAAGAAGACCACGGACGGCCTCGGCGCCGACGTGTGCATCGACGCGGTCGGCGCGGAAGCGACCGGCAGCATGCTGCAGACCATCCTGGGCAAGCGGCTGAAGCTAGAAGCGGGCTCGGCCATCGCGCTCCACTGGGCGATCAACTCGGTGAAGAAAGGCGGGGTCGTGTCGATCGTCGGGGTCTATGGCCCGACCGGCAACATGGTCCCGATCGGCAACGTGGTGAACAAGGGCCTGACGATCAGGGCCAACCAGGCGAGCGTCAAACGGCTACTGCCGCGGCTGATCGAGCATGTCCGGGCCGGCAACATCGATCCCAAGGCGATCATCACCCACCGGGTGCCGCTGGACGACATCGCCGACGCCTATCACATCTTCTCCGACAAGCTGGACAACTGCATCAAGCCGCTCCTCCTGCCGGCGGGCGCATGAGGAGCCAAGTCATGAACGAGCAAGCCCTCGCTCGGCCGAGCAACCCCGCCATGGCCGTCGACACCAGCAGCATCGTCGGCTGGGGCGTCGACGCCAATCCGCAGAACGACCCGACCTATCCCTATCGCGACCGGTCGGGCGACAACCACAGCGGCGAGTGGGAACGGCCGACCCAGCAGGAGCCCAGCGTCGAGTTGCTGAAGTCGGTCGAGCACAAGTGGCTGCCGGCCGTGTTCGGCACGTCCAGCCCGCCGAGCGGGATCAGCGGCTCGATGCGCCGGCTGGCCTTCCGCTGGAGCGAGTCCAACTGGGCGCACTGGCTGCTGCTGATCGGTGCCGACCGGGTGAACATGGTCGAGGGACTGGTGTCAGACCTGGCGCACGGCCGGATCCCGAACGTGCCCAAGGAGATGGGCGTGCCGGCCGAGTGGCGGCACAACAAGACTGGGCTGGTGAAAAAGCTGACGGTCGCGAGTGCGATCGTGGGTGGCGGCGTCGCACTGGTCGCAGCCCGCCGTCGCAAGCGCGACCGGACTAGCTGAGGTAGCGCTTGAAGAACGCCAGGGTGCGCTGCCAGGCAAGGTCGGCGGCGGCCTTGTTGTAGCGCTCGGCCGAGGTGTCGTTGTTGAAGGCATGGTCGGCGCCTTCGTACGTGAAGCTGTCGACCGGCTTGCCAGCAGCCTTGAGGGCGGCGACCCACGGCTTGCCGGTGGCGTTCACCCGGTCGTCGCGGCCGGCGTAGTGGAGCAGCAATGGCGCCTGGACCTTGGGCGCTTCGGCCGGGTTCGGGGCGGGGCCGTAGTAAGCGACTCCGGCATCGAGCTTCGTGCCGGCGGCGACTGCCAGCCGGTTCACGAACCCGCCGCCCCAGCAGAAGCCGACAACGCCGACCTTGCCGTTGCCGCCGCTGTTGCGGTGCAGCCGGTCGAGCATGGCCGTGGCGTCACGGACCGACCTGGCGAGGTCGAGCTTGTTGATCAGCTCGCGGGCCCGGTCCTCGTTGGTCGGCGTACCGCCCGCGGGCGCCAGCAGGTCGGGAGCGACGGCGAAGTAGCCGGCCAGCGCCAGCCGGCGAGTAACGTCGCGGATGTGGGCGTTCAGCCCGCGGTTCTCGTGGATGACCAGCACGGCGGGAAGCTTGCCCGAGCGCTTGCGCGGCATGGCGCCGTAGACCGGATAGTTGGCGAGGCTGAGCCCGCCGGTGCGCAGGCGGGTGTCGCCTTCGGGAACGATGGCGGCCGCGGCCGGACTGGCCGCGATTGCGCCAATCAGTGCCTCGGCGGCGGCGACGCTGCCGGCCAGCGCAACCATGCGTGACATGAACTCGCGCCTGGGCAGGCCCTCGTGGGTGAAGCGGTCGTAGAGGGCGATCGCCTGCCGTTTGATGCCGTCGTCCACGGTTGGTCTCCTCAAGCCTGCGCCTTCAACTCCTCGGCCGCCTGTTCGTCCAACTGCTTCGCGCGGCGGTAAGCGTCGCGGTCGGTGCAGCGGGCGACATAGGCGCTGAACGAAGGGCGCGGCTCCAACATGCCGAACATCAGCATGAAGCCGAGCTGCGAGCTGACGTAGAGATCGGCGGCGCTGAACCGGCCGGTGATGAATTCGCGGTCGCCGAGCATCCGTTCGATACCGCCAATTGCGTCTTCCCAGCAACCATGGCCGAACATGGCCCGGCGCTCCGGCGGTGGGGTGAAGTCGACCGCCTTCAGGGAGAAGGCCTGCTCCAGCGGCCCGGCGGCGAAGAACAGGAACCGGTAATAGTCGGCCCGGTCCGCGGGCGGGGGAGCGAGCCCGGCCTCCGGGAAGGCGTCGGCAAGATAGGTGCAGATAGCCGCGACCTCCGTCACCACCTTGCCGCTGTGGCGGATCGCGGGAACCTTGCCCATCGGATTGATCGACAGGTAGGGCTCGGCCTTCATGGTCCCGCCGTATCCGAGATATTCGGTGTCGTACGGCGCGCCGACTTCCTCCAGCATCCAGCGGACGATCTGCCCGCGCGACTGCGGGTTGGTGTAGAAGGTAAGGTCGGCCACGATCGTTCTCCCTGTCAGAACAAACAGTGAACTTCTACGCCTCGTCGAGCGCCTGTTCAAGCATCTCCAGCAGCACGCCGAGCGCCTTGATGCGGATGGGGCCGCGCCCGAGCGGGCCGAAATGCTCCTCACGGAGCAGCGTGGCCCGGCCGTGGCGCGCGCAGCCGAAGTGAACCAGCCCTTCCTCCTTGCCGGGCGCAGCGGGTCCCGCGAAGCCGGTCACGGACAGGGCGATGTCGGACTGGCTGTTCTGCAACGCGCCCTCGGCCATGGCGCGGGCCACGGCCGAGGTGACCGCATCGTTGCGGCCGGTCAGGTCCGCAGGAAGACCGAGCATCTGCTGCTTGGCCGTCTCCTCATAGGTGACGAAGCCGCGGTCGAAGCCGTGGCCGGCGCCTTCGACGTCCGTCAGCAGGGAGGCGAGCAGGCCGCCCGTGCAGCTTTCGGCCGTGGCGACCTTGAGCTCCGCCGCGCAGACCCGCTTCATCAGCCGCTCCGCCCTGTCGTCGAGTTCGTCCGGCAGGGCGGGCTGCAGCGTTTCGCTCATCCGCGCTCGCCGGGTGTGGCGGCAGGTGCAGGAGCTGGAACGGGAGCGGCGGTCGGAGCCGCTCCACCGCGTTCGGCCGCGCTGGCGTCGCGGGCCGCGCGGAACTCGCTGTCCGCGCTCCAGTTCGGCCATTGGTTGCCGTTGGCGAGCTGAAGCCCGACCGCGTGGAGCAAGGTGGCATCGGCCGCCATGCCCGAGAAGTCCCAGCTGGGCGAATATTCGTCGTCGGGCTGGTGGTAGCGCTTGTCGACATATTCGCGGCTGATCTGCTCGCCGCGCGCCACGCCGCCATTCTCGAGGTCGAGGCCGGCTTCGAAGCTGACGGCGGGAACGCCCACCTTGGCGAAGGAGAAGTGGTCGGAGCGGTAGAAGCCGCCGGTTTCCGGATGCGGGTCAGGCTTGAAGGTGCGGCCCTCGCGCTGGCCTTCCGCCACGAGCAGGTCGAGCAGGTCGAGGCGGGCGGTGCCGGAGATGGAGAAGTCGCGGGCGCGGCCGAACACGCCCATGGAGTCGGTGTTGAGCACGCCGACCGTCTTCGCCACCGGATAAAGCGGGTTGCGGGCATAATATTCGGAGCCGAGCAGGCCCTTTTCCTCGGCGGTGACGGCGAGGAAGACGATCGAGCGCTCCGGGCGCGGACCGCGGCCGAAGGCGCGCGCCTGCTCGAGGATGTGGCTGATGCCGGTCGCGTTATCGAGGGCGCCGTTATAGATCCGGTCGCCGTTGGCGTCGGGCAGGCCGATGCCAAGGTGATCCCAATGGGCCGAGTAGATCACCGTCTCGTCCGGGCGGGTGCGGCCGGGCAGCACGCCGACCACGTTCTGGGAGGTGATCACCTGCGTCTTCGCGGTGCCGGTGGCGCTGACCGTCGCGCCGAGATCGACCGGGCGGAAGTCGGCGCGGCGGGCGGCGGCCTTGAGCGTGTCGAAGTTCTGGCCGGAGGCGGCGAACAGCTTGCGGGCCGTGTCGAGCGTGATCCAGGTCTCGAACGGCGTATGAGCCGCGGCCGGGTTCTGACGGACGATGTCGAACATTGTGTTGGTGTTCGAATTCTTAACCGTGTTCCAGCCGTAGGAGGCAGGCGCGGTTTCGTGAACGATCATGACGCCGGCGGCGCCGCGCTTGGCGGCTTCCTCGTACTTGTAGGTCCAGCGGCCGTAGTAGGTCATGGCCTTGCCGCCGAACTGGCCGTCGCCGCCCTCGAAGTCGGGGTCGTTGACGAGCACCACGATGACCTTGCCGCGGACGTCCTGGCCCTTGAAGTCGTCCCAGTTGCGCTCCGGGGCGGCGACGCCGTAGCCGGCGAAGACGATGGGGGTGTTGGCGAGGTTGAGGGTGGTCGAGCCGTTTTCGGGCGAGCGGACGGCAATGTCGGTGCCTTGCACCAGGCGGGTCGAGCCGGCGCGGGTGGTGAGGGTGACGGCAGGCTGCGAGACCCAGTCGGACTTGAGCAACGGGACGGGTTGGGTCCAGGTCCGCTTGCCGTTGACGACGGCGCCGCCGGGCTGGACGCCGGCCGCCTTGAACTGGCTGATGAGGTAGTTGACCGTCCTGGTCTCGGCCGGAGTGGCGACGCCGCGGCCTTCGTAGGCGTCGGAGCCGAGCGTCTGGACGTGCTGGCGCAGGCGCTGCGGGCTGAACTGCGTGGTCTGGGCGGCTGCCGGGGCAGCGAGGGCGGTGGCGGCGAGCAGCAGGAAAGCGGGACGAATCACGGGCCGAGCTCCATCACTTATGTGGCGATGGAAGCTCCATGCGACGGGCAGGGCGGCGTGGGAAGGGGGTGGAGGATCTCGGCTAGTGGTGGACCGGCGCGGAAGGCGACAAAGGCGACACCTAGAAGCCTACAGGTCGGGGCCCGGCAGGCGGCGCACCTCGTCGGCCCGGCCGCCTTCCTCGGCCATGACCGACGCACCGAACTCGGCCAGGCGCTGGGACAAGGCCTCGACGATCTCGGCATCGGTGGCGATCGGCTGCAGCTGGGCCAACTGCCGGGCCTGGTGGTCGCCGTAGCGGCCGGGCAGGCCGTGTTCGAGCAGGAACATGGTCAGCCGCTCGCTGAAGTGGCGGCGCTCGCCGACCTGTTCGCCCTGGTAGTAGACGGGCTTGGCGACGCCTTCCACCGCGCGGAGGATGGCGCTGTCCTCGACCTGCTCCAGCCCGGAAACGCGGGCGCGGTCCCAGGCGCGCAGGAAAGCAGCGCCATCCCCTCCCGCCGCCTCCGCCCGCCGCCGCAACCGATAAACCGATTGCCGCCCCATCCCGACCGCCTTGGCCGCGTAGGAGACCACGCCGCACTCCTCCAGCGCCTGGAGAAAAGTGACCTGCTTGTCAGGGGTCCACCCGTCATCGCGCAAGCGGCAGGTGAAGGTGGGATATGGTTCGTCGTCCGAATAGTTCATGAACCGGAGCGGTACAGGATGAAGAAGGTGTAGGAAAGCTTTTTCGCCCAAGCGCAGTGAGGACGCCGCAATGCGGCGCCCGCAACAGCGCGAAGAGAGCGAAAAAGCCGGCCAGCCTGCGCGCGAGCCGTGCAAGCGGCGAGGGCGACAGGACTGACGTCACGGGATTTACTCCCGTGTCGGCTTTTGAACGACAGCAGACTGTCCGCTTTAGCATCGCCAACCACCTAAATAGCCCTATACCAATTAGTCCTGATTTGATTGGATGGGACCGACACAGTTCATGACTCTGGCACAGGCGCTCGCCAAGGCCCGCACCGAGGAAGACGTCAAGGACGCCTATATTTCTGCCCTAGGGCTCAAGGGCGTTTCCAAGAACCTCGTCGACATCCAAACGCAGGAGGTCTGGTTCGAGGCAAAGGCGGTCTCGACGCCGCCGATCGTCATGTTCGCCCAGCTGATGTTCTACATCCGCGCGGCCAAGAAGCGGGGCGAGGCGATCCCGGCTTTCCTTGCCGTCATCGACCGCGACAAGGCGGCGATCATGCCGACCGAAAAGGCGCTTCCGATGCTCGACGACAAGAGCATCGTCTGGCCCAAATCGGGGTCTGGCGCGGGCAAGGAATTGGCGTCGCAGATCGCACCCTACGTCCAGACGCACATCGTCGAATATGAGATTGCGCACGACGAGGCCGCCTTCATCAAGGCGGTGAAGGACGCGATCAAGCAACGCCGCATCATCCGCACGCCGATCACACCCGATAATCTGCGGCAGGTGTTCGACCGCTGGGTGGCGATGGTCGGGGAAGAACTGGGTGTGAAGGCGCAGGCGGATTATGCCGTGCTGTTCTTTGCCGACATCATGCACGACGGCAAGGCGGAGGCAATGAACAACCTGCCGGCGCGGCTGCTGATGACCGCGGCGGGCCCGACCTTCCTCCTCAACGGCGAGACCTATGACCTTGCCAACGACCATGGCTATCGCAATTTCTGGGCGATCTACCACCGCCCGCCCGAACAAAGGCACCGCCATTACCTGCTGGAACGGCGCGACAGCCTGCTCCCCGTCGACGAGCAGAAGTTCAAGGGCGCCTATTACACGCCGCTGCACATCGTCGACAAAGCCTACGACCAGCTGCGCGCCACCTTGGGCGACAACTGGCAGGACCGCTATCTGGTTTGGGACATGTGCGCGGGCGTCGGCAATCTCGAAGCCAAGCACAGCAACCTGCGCAACGTGTTCATGTCGACGCTCGACCAGGCCGACGTGACGATCATGAAGTCGAACCCGGCCTTCGCTGGCGCGGAGATTTTTCAGTACGATTATCTGAACGATGACGTCACGGACTTCGGCGAGATCGACTACAGCTTGTCGGGGAAGGTGCCGATGGCGCTACGTCAGGCCATTGTTGATGCACGCGAAGGCGCGAAGGGCGCGAAGCCACTCCTGGTGCTGATCAATCCTCCGTATGCGGAGAGCGGTTCGGGTATTGGTAAAGGCGACGAGAACAAGATCGGTGTTGAGAAAACGCGCATCAATGGTTGGATGCGCGAGATGAATGTCGGTTATGCGAGTAAGGAATTATTTACCCAATTTCTGGTCCGCATTCGTCATGAGCTACCGACCGCCAAGTTGGCGATGTTCAGCACGCTCAAATACGTGAATGCGCCGAACTTCGAACCGTTTCGACGTGTATGGCAAGCAACCTACCTCGACGGCTTCGTTGTCCACAGTCGCGCTTTCGACGGACTCAAGGGGAACTTCCCCATCGGCTTTCTCGTATGGGACCAAGGGAAACGAGCGCAGCTCGCCGATGTAGCGACCATTGCCTTAAACCGCTCGGGAACGCTTGTTGGTGAGAAGGTCTATGCCGTTCGGCCAGCGTCCTCGTTTTTGAATGTTTGGCTTGCAAAGACTGTTGCTAAAGGCGCTCCAGCCCTGCCGCTTTCCAATGCTCTCACCGTGGCCCGCAATCCTAGAAAGAAGAAGTGGTATGACGGAGCTTTAGGCTATCTCTACGCCAGCAATAATGACATGCAACATGCCGGTCAGGAGACGGTCATCACGTCGTCTATATTCACGGGCGGCAACGGTGGCGGTGCCTATCTTACTAGCGTCAATTTATGGCAGTCTGCCATTGTTTTTAGCGTGCGCCTCCTCGCAAATCACACTTGGCAAAACCACAACGATCAGTTCTTGCAACCTTCTGAGCCTCTGACTGATGAGTTCAAGTCGGACTGCCTTGTTTGGATGTTGTTCGCGGGCAAGAACCTGACCGCTGGGGCCGACGGGCTGCGCTGGAACGATCGCGACTGGTCCCTGGTGAATCACTTCATTCCCTTCACCGAAAACGAGGTCGGCGCGAAGGGCCGGTTCGAGAGCGACTTCATGGTCCGCTACATGGCGGGCATGACCTTCTCGCCGGAAGCGCAGGCGGTACTAGACGAGGGCCGCAAGCTGTGGACGCGCTTCCATGCCACCAGCTTCCCGCGCAAGATCCGTGACGAATACAAGCTTGGGAGACCCGACGCGGGCTGGTACCAAATCCGCCGCGCACTCGAAGCCTATGGCGACACCGAACTGACCGACTTCGACCCATTCAAGACGGCCTATTCTGCACTGACCGCGAAGCTGCGCCCGCAAGTTTACGAGTTTGGCTTCTTGCCCAAGTAGCCCGCCACCGGAATGAACCGCGGGATGCCAGCCCGAACGCCCTTCGACTACGCGCTGCGCGCTCCGCTCAGGACGAGCGCCCCTCGACTGCGCTCGGGACGAACGGGAAGAAGGAACAGCCCACCCCTCGGTCCCCTCCCGCAAGCGGAAGGGGAGGGCCCCTCCACCACTCAGCTGCGCTGAGCGGTCCCCCTCCCCGAGCGAGCTCGGGGAGGAGCTTACTGATCCAAGAACGACCGCATCTTCCGGCTCCGCGACGGATGCTTGAGCTTCCGCAGCGCCTTAGCCTCGATCTGCCGGATACGCTCGCGAGTCACCGAGAACTGCTGCCCGACTTCCTCAAGCGTGTGGTCGGTGTTCATGCCGATGCCGAAGCGCATGCGCAGCACGCGCTCTTCGCGCGGGGTCAGTGACGCCAGGACGCGGGTGACGGTTTCCTTGAGGTTCGCCTGGATCGCGGCGTCGACCGGGATCACCGCGTTCTTGTCCTCGATGAAGTCGCCCAGGTGGCTGTCTTCCTCGTCGCCGATGGGGGTTTCGAGGCTGATCGGCTCCTTGGCGATCTTGAGGACCTTGCGGACCTTTTCGAGCGGCATGGAGACGCGCTCGGCGAGTTCTTCCGGCGTCGCCTCGCGGCCGGTTTCGTGGAGGAACTGGCGGCTGGTGCGGACGAGCTTGTTGATCGTCTCGATCATGTGGACCGGGATGCGGATGGTCCGCGCCTGGTCGGCGATCGAGCGGGTGATCGCCTGCCGGATCCACCAGGTGGCGTAGGTCGAGAACTTGTAGCCGCGGCGGTACTCGAACTTGTCCACCGCCTTCATCAGGCCGATGTTGCCTTCCTGGATGAGGTCCAGGAACTGCAGGCCGCGATTGGTGTATTTCTTGGCGATGGAAATGACGAGGCGCAGGTTGGCCTCGACCATTTCCTTTTTCGCGATGCGGGCTTCGCGCTCGGCCTTCTGGACCTGGTTCACGATCTTGCGGAACTCGGCCAGGTTCATGCCGGTGGCCTGGGCGATCTCGCCGATCTCCACGCGGATGCGGTCGACGCTGTCGCTCTCGGCGGCGACAAAGGCGGCCCATTTCTTGTCGAGCTTGGCGACGCGCGGCAGCCAGCTGTCGTCGAGCTCGTTGCCCATATATTCCTCGAGGAAGCTCTTGCGCGGCACGCGGTGGCGCTCGGCCAGGCGCAGCATCTGCCCGCCGAGCGCGGTCAGGCGCCGGTTGTAGGCGTAGAGCTGCTCCACGAGATACTCGATCTTGGAGCCGTGGAACTGGACGCTCTCGACCTCGGCGGTGAGCTGTTCGGAGAGCTTCTGGTACTTCTTCTCCTCGGCCGGCGGGAAGGCCTGGCCGGACGCCATCGCGTTAAGGCGCTGGTCCTGGAGCTTGGCAAACTTCTTGTAGTGGGCGGTGATGGTGGCGAACTTCTCCAGCGCCTGCGGCTTGAGCTGTTCCTCCATCTGGGCGAGGCTGAGGGTGTTGTCGTCCTCTTCTTCTTCGCCGGACGCGCCTTCGGGCCGGGCGCGGCGCTCGGTGAACTCGTCCTCCTCGTCGGCGGACTGCTCCTCGGCCGGCTCTTCCTCTTCCTTGATGGTCGGGCCGGCGGCGGCGGCGCTGATTTCGCCGTCGCCGTCGCCTTCGGTCTCGGCGGCGTTGATCTGCTCGGCGGTCGGGCCCTTGGACAGCATGGCCTCGAGATCGAGGATCTCGCGCAGCTGCATGCGGCCCTCGTCGAGGGCGGTCGACCATTCGATGATGGCGTTGAAGGTGATCGGGCTTTCGCACAGGCCCCAGATCATCGTGTCGCGACCGGCCTCGATGCGCTTGGCGATGGCGATCTCGCCCTCGCGGCTGAGAAGCTCCACCGCGCCCATCTCGCGCAGGTACATGCGCACGGGGTCGTCCGTGCGGTCGGTCGGCTCCTTCTTGACGGCCGCGGCCGGGCGGGCGCCGCCGTCGTCGAGCGGGTCGACTTCCTCGGTTTCGGGCTCGTCCTCGCGCTCTTCCTCGTCCTCGCCGCCCTCGGCCTGCTCGACGATCTGGACGCCCATGTCGTTGAGCGCGGCCATGACGTCCTCGATCTGCTCGGAGGACATCTGGTCCTGGGGCAGGGCCTCATTGAGCTCGTCATAGGTGATGACACCGCGCTTCTTGGCGCGAGCGATCAGCTTCTTGATCGAGGATTCGTTGAGGTCGAGCAGGGGCGCATCGCCGCCGTCCGGAGTCTCGGTTTCTTGAACTTCTGCCTTAGCCATTATGCCGCCACTTAGTCGCCCGCGGCCAATTCCGCTAGCCGCTTGGTAGTCTCGCCTTGCGCGGCGTGCAGCCGGAGCTGCTCGTCCCACGCTGTTTCGTCGCCGCCCTTCAGCCGTTCGGTCGCATCCGCCAGCGCCTGGGCGATGTCCGCCTGGGCGCCGAGCGTCTCGATGGCCACGCCGAGATCACGCAAGGCGCGCTCGGGATCGCTGTCCGGACGGGTGAAAGTGAAGCTCATGCCGGAACCGCGCCGCCCGTCTCCGAGATAGGTGTAAGCTCCTGCAGCGCGTAATATGGTGGCGATGCCTTCCCGATCAAGCGCTTGGCCGGACAGGGCGGCGTCGAGCAGGCGGTGGCGCACTTGGTCGGCGCTGCGGTCCGCAAACGCGAGGTGCGCGAGCGCCTCGGCATGATCGGCGATGGCGGCGGGGTAGAGGGCGAGCCCGGTAAGGACGGCGCGGGCGGTGGGCTGGTCGATGCCGGCTTCGCCGATCGCGCGGGCAACCGGGCCGGTCGGGGACTCGGGCGGCACGAAGCCGCGGCCCGGCTGCCAGCGACCGCGGCGGTCGGGGCGAGTGGCGGCAGGCGCATGGCGCGGGCGCGGACGAACGGTGAGCTCGGCGAAACGGCCGAGCCATTCCTCGCGGTAGAGCTGGGCAAGCGAGCGGTCGCCGATGGCGCTGGCGTGCTCGACCAGGCGCTGGCGGAGGCCGGCGCGCTCCTCGGGAGTGGATAGGGGCGTGGCGTCGCGCTCGTGGCGCCACAGGCGGTCGACCAGCGGCTCAGGGCTGTCGAGGAGGGCGTCGATTGCGCCGCGGCCGCCGGCCCGGACCAAGTCGTCGGGGTCCTGGCCGGCGGGCAGGGCGACGAAGCGCAGGGTGCGCTCGGGCGCGAGGTGGGGGAGGGCGCGGATCGCGGCGCGGATCGCGGCCTTCTGCCCGGCCGCGTCGCCGTCGAAGCAGAGGATCGGGGCGGGATCGAGCCGCCACAGGAGACCGAGCTGGGCTTCGGTGAGGGCGGTGCCGTTCGGGGCGACCGTCTCGGCGATGCCGGCGCCGTCGAGGCCGATCACGTCCATATAGCCTTCGACCACGATCACGCGGTTGGCCTTGCGGCTGGCCGGGCCGGCGCGGTCGATGTTGTAGAGAGTGCGGCCCTTGTCGAACAGGACGGTCTCGGGGGAGTTCAGGTACTTGGGTTCGCCCGGGCCGAGGATGCGGCCGCCGAAGCCGATCACCCGCCCGCGCTGGTCCCGGATCGGGATCATGACCCGGCCGCGGAAACGGTCGTAGGTTTCCTTCTTCGGTTCGTCGGGGCGGATCAGGAGGCCGCAGTCGACGAGCTTGTCTTGGCCCTGGTCGTTGAGGGCGGCCTTGAGCCGGGCGCGGCCCTCGGGCGCGAAGCCGATACCGAAGCGCTGGATGGTGAGCGGCGAGATGCCGCGGTTCTTCAGGTAGTCGCGGGCGGCAGCGCCTTCGGCGGTCTCAAGCTGCTGCGCGAACCACTGCTGCGCCGCGGCCATGACGTCGTGGAGGGTCGAAGCGCGGTCGGCACGCTCGCGGGCGCGAGGGTCGGGAGCAGGGACCTCCATCCCAGCCTTGGCCGCAAGCTCTTTCACCGCGTCCATGAACGGCAGGCCGCGGCTGTCGGTCAGGAAGCGGATCGCGTCGCCATGCGCCTGGCAGCCGAAGCAATGGTAGAAGCCCTTCTCATCGTTGATGTAGAAGGACGGGGTCTTCTCGTCATGGAACGGGCAGCACGCCTTGTACTCGCGGCCGGCCTTGGTGAGCTTCACGTGCGGGGCGATGACGGACGAGAGCAGCGTGCGGGCGCGCAGTTCATCGAGGAAAGCAGGGGAGAGGCTCACGGAGTGCCGCCTCCTTGCTCGTCCTGAGCGGAGCGTAGCGTAGTCGAAGGGCGTTCTTCGTACGTCAGCGTGGAGCGCCCTTCGACTGCGCGCTTCGCGCTCCGCTCAGGACGAGCGAGCGTGGCGAGCTTCTCGGTGCTGCGGGCGAGTTCGTGTACCCTATCCCAGTCTCTTTCGATCAGCGCTTCCTTCTTGGCTCGAGTCCAACCCTTCAGGCGGCGCTCGAAGGCGAAAGCTTCGTCGCGGCTCGGCAAATACTCGCACCACGCGAGTGTGACCGGTCGGCGCCGCATGGTCCAGTCTGCACCTAAGCCGGCCTGGTGCTCGGCCAGTCGCCTGCCGAGATCGTCGGTATGCCCCGCATAGTAGGACTGGTCAGCGCAGCGGAGGAGATAAACCCAGAAATGCATCTGCCGCGTGGACGCCCTTCGACTGCGCGCTTCGCGCTCCGCTCAGGGCGAGCGAAGCTGCGGCGCAGTTTTCCCGGTCTGTTTGCCCGAGTCTAGCTCAACGCGGCTTTCACCAGCGCGCTGGCGCGGGCGGGTTCGATGTCACTGGGGTGGCGTTCCTTCACGAGGGCCATGACCCGGCCCATGTCCTTCATGCTGGACGCGCCGGTTTCCGCCACGATCGCCGCCACGGCCGCGCGGGCCTCGTCGTCGCTGAGCTGCCTGGGCAGGAAGCGCTCGATGACGGCGATCTCGGCTTCCTCGGTCGCCGCCAGCTCCTCCCGGTTGCCCTTGCGGTAGAGCTCGACCGATTCGCGGCGCTGCTTGATCATCTTCTGGAGCACTTCGGTGACCAGCTGGTCGTCGTCGGCCGGGGCCTTGCCGGTACGCGCCTCGATGTCGCGGTTCTTGAGCGCGCTCTGGATCAGGCGGATGGTGCCGGTGGCGGCCTTGTCGCCGCCCTTCATGGCGGTCACCAGCGCGGCCTTGATGTCGTCTCGGATCATCGCTTCGTCTCGTGAGGGAAAGCGGCCAGCCGTAGCGGCGGTTTTCCGGCCTGACCAGCCGTTGACCGGGTCGCCCGCACTCTCTAGCGGTGGCGACTTAGCGACATCGCCGAACCCCTGTCAGGAGCCTCCACCCGATGGCCAGTCCTTCCCCCTTGTCCGCGCCCCAGCCAAAGGGTGCGACGGGAGTCCTGGTGTTCGCGGACGGGCGGGTGGCCTGGGGACAGGGCTTCGGCGCCGAGGGCGAGGCGGTCGGCGAGCTGTGCTTCAACACCGCCATGACCGGCTATCAGGAGGTGATGACCGATCCTTCCTATGCGCGGCAGGTGGTGGCGTTCACCTTTCCGCACATCGGCAATGTCGGCGCCAATGACCAGGACGTGGAGGCGGACGACCCGCATGCGCTCGGCTGCATCGTGCGGGAGGCGGTGACGTCACCGTCGAACTTCCGGTCCCAGGTGGACTTTCCCGAGTGGATGAAGCGGCACGGCCGGATCGGCCTGGCCGGGCTGGACACGCGGGCGCTGACGCGGCTGGTGCGGCGCGAGGGGCCGCCGACGGTAGTGATGGCACACCGGGCGGACGGGAAGTTCGATGTTGCGGCGTTGCGCCGACAAGCGGCGGAATGGCCGGGGCTGGAGGGCATGGACCTGGCCAAGGAGGTCAGCCGCGAGCAGCTGGAGCATTGGTCGGGGGGCGCGTGGGACATCGAGCTTGGCTATGGCGACTCGCCCCTGCCGCACGCCGGCGGTGAGCCGGCGCGGCCGCACGTGGTGGCGATCGACTATGGCTCCAAGCGCAACATCTTCCGCTCGCTGGTCGAGGCCGGGGCACGGGTGACGATCCTGCCGGCGACCGCCACCTTCGAGGAGGTGATGGCGCACCAGCCGGACGGCTTCTTCCTGAGCAACGGCCCAGGCGATCCGGCCGCGACAGGGGAATATGCCATTCCAGTCATCAAGCAGATGCTGAAGACGGGCAAGCCGCTGTTCGGCATCTGCCTGGGGCATCAGCTGTTGGCGCTGGCGGTCGGCGGCCAGACAGCTAAGATGTTCCAAGGGCATCGCGGGGCCAATCATCCGGTGAAAAGGCTTGCGGACGGCGCGGTCGAGATCACGAGCATGAACCACGGCTTCGCGGTGTCGCGCGAGCTGCCCGCGGGGGTGCGCGAGACGCACGTGTCGCTGTTCGACGGCAGCAATTGCGGCATTGAGCTGGAGGGTCGGCCGGCGTTCAGCGTGCAGTATCATCCGGAGGCGAGCCCGGGGCCGCAGGATAGCTTCTACCTGTTCGAGCGGTTCGTGGGGATGATGCGGTGATTTCAGACAATCTGGTGATGGAAGGCACGGGAGTTCGGCCGGCAGGCTTCATCTACGTTGCATGGCACCCGCTTCAGACGGAGCTTTATACTAAGATTGGATACACGCTGTGGCATCCAAGACGAGCTTGCTGGAAGTACAAGAACGGCAAGAAGCGCTTGCACGACGTTGAGAAGTATCTGGAGGCTTTCGGCTTCGGACCGCTGCAGGATTGGTGCTCAGACTTCCATTCTGATGCCGAGAGGGTTGAGCAGAAGGTCCGGGCACGCATTGCAAATCTGCAACGACGAAACGTCGGCCGAAACCAGGAGGTCTACGAGATTGATCCTAACCAGCTCCGTAACCTGATTGAGAAAGAGATGAATGCCTAAACGCACAGACATTTCGTCCATCCTCATCATCGGCGCTGGGCCGATCGTCATCGGGCAGGCCGCGGAGTTCGATTATTCGGGCTCCCAGGCAGTCAAGGCGCTGAAGGCCGAGGGGTACCGCGTGATCGTGGTCAACTCGAACCCGGCGACGATCATGACCGATCCGGAAGGCGCGGACGCGACCTATATCGAACCGGTCACGCCGGAGATCGTCGCCAGGATCATCGAGGCGGAGCGACCGGATGCGCTGCTGCCGACGATGGGCGGGCAGACGGCGCTGAACACGGCGCTGGCGCTCTACAAGGACGGGACGCTGGACCGGCTCGGCGTCGAGCTGATCGGGGCCAACGCGGCGGCGATCGAGAAGGCGGAGGACCGGCAGAAGTTCCGGGACGCGATGGACCGGATCGGGCTGGAGTCGCCTAAGTCCGCCATCGTCCACTCGGTCGAGGAGGCCGTGGCGGCGCTCGACGAGGTCGGGCTGCCGGCGGTGATCCGGCCGAGCTTCACGCTGGGCGGGACCGGCGGCGGCATCGCCTACAATCGCGAGGAATATCTCGCCATCGTGAAGTCGGGGCTGGAGGCCTCGCCGACGACCGAGGTGCTGATCGACGAGAGCGTGGTCGGGTGGAAGGAATATGAGATGGAGGTGGTCCGCGACCGTGCGGACAACGCCATCATCATCTGCTCGATCGAGAACGTCGACCCGATGGGCGTGCACACGGGGGATTCGATCACCGTCGCGCCGGCTCTGACGCTGACCGACAAGGAATATCAGCGGATGCGGTCGGCGAGCATCGCCGTGCTGCGCGAGATCGGGGTGGAGACGGGCGGGTCCAACGTCCAGTTCGCGGTCGATCCGAAGACTGGCCGCATGCTGGTGATCGAGATGAACCCGCGCGTGTCGCGGAGCTCGGCGCTGGCGAGCAAGGCGACCGGCTTTCCGATCGCGAAGGTCGCGGCGCGGTTGGCGGTCGGCTATACGCTGGACGAGATCGCCAACGACATCACGGGCGGAGCGACGCCGGCGAGCTTCGAGCCGACGATCGACTATGTCGTGACGAAGATCCCGCGCTTCACGTTCGAGAAGTTCAAGGGCGCGTCGAACAACCTGTCCACCGCGATGAAGTCGGTCGGCGAGGTGATGGCGATCGGGCGGAGCTTCGCGGAGAGCCTGCAGAAGGCGCTGCGTGGACTGGAGATCGGGCTGACCGGGCTCGATCGGGTGCGCAATCTAGAGAATGCGTCGCCGGACGAGATTGCGGCGGCGCTGGCCAATCCGACGCCGGATCGCTTGCTTGTCGCCGCCGAGGCGCTGCGCCACGGCTTTACGATCGAGAAGATCAACGAGATCGCGGGCTTCGATCCGTGGTTCCTGGAGCGGCTTGCGGAGATCGTGCGGGCCGAGGGGCAGGTGCGGGCGTTCGGGCTGCCCAACGATGCGGCCGGCGTACGGCGGCTGAAGGGCATGGGCTTCAGCGACGCACGGCTGGCGCAACTGTCGCTGCGCTCGACCGGCATGGACCGGGAGATGGGCGAGCTGCAGGCGCGCGGGCGCGGGATCGTCCATGCGGCGATGCGGGCGATGACCGGCGGCGTAACCGAGTGGGAGGTGCGGCAGCACCGGTTGAAGCTGGGCGTCAGGCCGGTGTTCAAGCGCATCGACAGCTGCGCGGCCGAGTTCGATGCGTCGACGCCGTATCTTTATTCGACCTACGAGGCGCCGCTGTTCGGCGAGCCCGAGGACGAGACGGAGGTGACCGACGCGCGCAAGGTGGTGATCCTGGGCGGAGGACCGAACCGGATCGGGCAGGGCATCGAGTTCGATTATTGCTGCTGCCACGCGGCCTTCGCGCTGCGCGACGCGGGGCTGCAAACGGTGATGATCAACTGCAATCCGGAGACGGTCTCGACCGACCCCGACACGTCCGACCGGCTCTATTTCGAGCCGCTTACGGGCGAGGACGTGCTGGAGATCGTCACTCGGGAGCAGGAGAAGGGGCAACTGCTGGGCGTGATCGTGCAGCTGGGCGGGCAGACGCCGCTGAAGCTCGCGGCGGGGCTGCAGGATGCGGGCGTGCCGATCCTGGGCACTAGCCCGGACAGCATCGACCTGGCCGAGGATCGCGAGCGGTTCGCGGCCCTGGTTTCGCGGCTGCGGCTGATGCAGCCGGAGAACGGCATCGCGCGCAGCCGGGACGAGGCGATCACGGTCGCGGAGCGGATCGGCTATCCGGTGCTGCTGCGGCCGAGCTACGTGCTTGGCGGCCGGGCGATGGAGGTGGTCGACGGGCCGGCGCAGCTGGACAATTACATCGCCACGGCGGTGGAGGTGTCGGGATCGTCGCCGGTGCTGATCGACCGGTACCTGCGCGACGCGGTTGAAGTCGATGTCGACGCCATTTGTGACGGGACCGACGTGGTGGTCGCGGGCGTGCTCGAGCATATCGAAGAGGCCGGCGTCCATTCGGGCGACAGCGCCTGCTCCATACCGCCGCACAGCTTGCCAGCCGAGATCGTGGCCGAGATCGAGCGGCAGACGCGCGCACTAGCGTTGGAGCTGAAGGTCCGCGGGCTGATGAACGTGCAGTTCGCGGTCAAGGGCGGCCAGGTGTACCTGATCGAGGTTAACCCGCGCGCCAGCCGCACGGTGCCGTTCACCGCCAAGGCGATCGGCGTGCCCGTTGCAAAGATCGCGGCTCGGGTGATGGCAGGCGAGAAGCTGGCCGACCTGCCCAAGCTCAGGCGGCCGCAGGGCTATGTCGCGGTCAAGGAAAGCGTGTTCCCGTTCGCCCGCTTTCCCGGCACCGACCCGGTGCTTGGGCCGGAGATGAAGTCCACCGGCGAAGTGATGGGCATCGACCGCGAGTTCGACATTGCGTTTGCCAAGAGCCAGATCGGAGCGGGCGTGAAGCTGCCGGACGGTGGCACCCTGTTCGTGTCCGTCAAGAACAGCGACAAGGAACTGGTGGTGCCGGCGGTCGAGCAGATGGTGGCGCTCGGCTTCGAGGTGATCGCCACGTCGCGCACGGCCGACTACCTGCGCGGGCGCGGGCTGCCGGTCACAACGGTGAACAAGGTGGCGCAGGGGCGGCCGCATATCGTCGACCGGATCGTCGACGGCGATGTGACCCTGGTGTTCAATACGACAGAGGGCTGGCAGAGCCTGAAGGACAGCGAGTCCATCCGCGCGACAGCGCTCAATCGCAAGGTGCCCTATTTCACCACCGTGTCCGCCAGCGTCGCGGTCGCGCGGGCGATCGGGGCCGTGCGGGGGCGTTCGCTTGAAGTCCGGTCGTTGCAGTCCTATTATTCCGGCCTCGAAAGTTAAACCTCCCATGAACCCGCTCGCATGGGCGCTACCGGTGACGGTCGGCGCGGCGGGCGGATTTGATTGAGAACAGAAGGACGGAAAAGCGCGATGGCGAGCGACAAGGTGCCGATGCTGGCCGAAGGCTACCGGCAGCTCGAAGAGGAGCTGAAGCGCCTCAAGACCGAGCGGCCGGAGGTGGTCGACGCCATCGAGGAGGCGCGGGCGCACGGCGACCTCAGCGAGAACGCCGAATATCACGCGGCCAAGGAACGGCAGGGCCAGATCGAGGCGCATATCGCCGACATCGAGGACCGGCTGGCGCGTGCGCTGGTGATCGACCCGACCACGCTATCCGGCGACAAGGTCGTGTTCGGCGCCACCGTCAGCCTGAAGGACGAGGATGACAAGCCGGTCCGCTATCAGCTGGTCGGCCAGCAGGAGGCGGACGCCAAGGTCGGGCGGATCAGCTACAACTCGCCGCTGGGCCGCGCGCTGATCGGGCGGCAGGTCGGCGAGGAGGTGGAGGTGACCACCCCGTCGGGCGATCGCTATTACGAGATCGAGCGGATCGAGTTCGTTTGAGGGTGAGCCTCCTCAAGGGCGTACCGTGCGGTCCGCCCCTCGACTTCGCTGCGTTTAGTGCGGGACGAGCGGTGGTCGGGCGATGACCTCGTACCTGCGTTCGCCGACCGTCGCCATTGCGGCGATAACGGTGCTGGTCTCGCTGATCATTACGGTTGGTGGGCTGGAAGGCCTCGCGGCGGGGCAGATGGGGTTCATTCCCGCGCGGCTGTCGGCCGACTGGAGCCCCGCGGCGCTGCTGACGATGTTCAGCTGTACTTTGGTGCACGGCGGCATGCTGCACCTGTTCCTCAACATAGTCATGCTGCTGCTGACCGGCGTTGCCGTGGAGCGGGTGCTGGGACCGGCGGGGCTGGTCGTCATCTACTTGGTGAGTGCGGTCACGTCGGCGTTGGCGCAGTGGAGCGTGGATCCGGCCAGCATCGTGCCGGTGATCGGGGCCAGCGGAGCGATCAGCGGCGTGGTCGGCGCCTATGCCCTGAGTTTCGGCAGGGTGAAACGGATCAGCTCAAGCCCACGGCTCAACCGGTTCGTGCACATCCTGTGGCTGGCGGCGGCGTGGACCGTGCTGCAGATCGCGGTCGGGTTCACGGCCGGAACCAATGGCATGCTGCTGGCGACGCCGGCGCATGTCGGGGGCTTCGTCACCGGGCTGCTGTTGCAACGGCCGTTGCTGTTGTGGCGGTACCGGCGGGCATGACGCCCTGACGGGCTAGGCCTGCTGGACGTCCGGTTCGAGCAGGCGGTGCAGGTGCACCACGACATACTTCATCTCGGCATCGTCGACCGTACGCTGGGCGCTGGCGCGCCAGGCGTCCTCAGCATCGGCATAGTTTTCATAGATGCCGACGATGTCGATTGCCTTGAGATCGGTAAAGTCGAGGCCCTGCGGATCCTTCACGCGGCCGCCGAATACGAGGTGGAGCTTGCTCATGATGGCGGCGCCGATAGCAGGAGGGCCGGGGAAAGGGAACGCTCGTTCCGAGCCGGCTGAAGTCGAAGGGCCTGGAAACATGCCCTTCGACTTCGCTTTGGTCCGCTCAGAACAAGCGGGCGTTCAGTCAGCTGTTGGAGCTGCCCGACGACGAGCTGCTGCTGCCGCTGGCGCCGAAGAACTCGCGAACCTTGTCGCCGGCCATTTCGTCGAAGCGCTGCTTGGCCATCTCACGGCCGCGCTCGATCGCGCCGCTGCTGGCGGTGTTGAGCTTGCTGCCGAGCGGCTGGAGCAATTCGCGCTCCTTGCTGCTGGTTGGGAGCACGGCGCCGAGCACCGCACCAAGCGCCGCGCCGGCGCCAAGGGCGATCAGCGGCGAGTTGTCGATCTGGCCCGAAGCGGACGAGCCGAGGTTGGCGAAGCGGCCGCTGCTGCTGCTGCTGCTGCTGCTGCTGTAGTCGGTGGCCTTGTAGTCGGTCTTCGAGTCGAAGTTCTCGGTCTGGTTACGCTTGGCCATTTACCTGTCCTCCTCGGCGTAGGCGCGGGTGCGCCGGCCATTGGTTTCGTATGTGTCCTCGTTACCCCGCCACCACCGCGCCAGGCCGCGGAACAGCGGCTTGCGGGCGATCAGCAGGGCGGTGGCGCCGGCAATTCCGGCGACCATCGCGGGCTTTTCCTTGACGGCGGTGACGGTGTCGTCCGCCACCACGATGCTCTTGTCCTTGGCGGCCTGGACGGCGTGGCCGGCGAGGGTCTTGGGCGCGAGCCGCGCCTTGGCTTCCTCGACGGTGCCCATCAGCCGGGCCTTGGCCGCATCGGCCTCGCCCCGGGCCTGGGCGATCCGAACCTGGTGTGCGTCGGTCACTTGCCGCTCTCCTTCATCTTGGCGATGCCGGAGTAGGCGAGGTAGCCGAGCACGCCGGCGACGGCGCCCAGGATCACCACGGTCAAGAGGCCCGCAAGCGCGTCGTTCATCACCTGCGCCAAAGCGACCCAGATGAGCGCACAGACGGCGAGAAAAGCCGCATGGGCGAAGAGCAGGGCCGCGACGCCGTAGATGACCGGCATCTTCAGCTGCGCGGCCTTTTCCGTGCCGAGCGTCTTCACATAGGCGACCTCGGCCTGGGCGTAGGCCTTGCCGTCGTTCACCAGCCGGTGAACCAGGTCGCCGATGCTTTCCTCACCGCCGTTCGGCGGCGTTGCGGGCTTGAGCATGGCCGCTACGCCTTCGGCTGGGTTCTGCCGGCAAGCGAGCCGCCAGTACCGCCCGTGGTGCCGGTCGACGCGCCGCCGCTGGTGGCGCCGGTCAACGAGCTGGCGCCCGTGCTAACGCTGGTCGAGCTGCCACCGGTGCTGCCTGCCGACGAGCTGCCGCCGGTGCTGCGCATGGACGAGCTGTCGCTCGACGTGCCGGTGCTGCCCGAGGCGCTTTCCGAGATGCCGGCGCGCAGCAGGCGGGCGAGGCCGAAGCCGATGATCGCCGCCGCACCAAGAGCCACGCTCGGGCTCTTGCGGACGATGCCGCGGACGTCGTCGACCAGCTCGTCCGGATCCTTGTTCTCGAGCGTGGTGGCATAACGCTGGATGGTCTGGCTCGCGGTGCGGGCGTAGTCGGCGTACTGCGGCCCGAGCCGCTCGCCGATCTGCTCCACCGTGTCCTCGATGATTCCGGCGACATTGCCGAGGGTCGCCGAGCTGCTGGTCAGGCCCTGGCCGACGAAGCCGCGCGCGCGGCTGGTCGCCTCGTCCTTGGCCTTGGTGCCAGCAGTCGAGATAATGCCGCGGATGCCGGACTTGTTGCTGCCGTCGCTGCCGCCGCCGCTGCCGGTCGTGTCTCCGCCACCGGAGCCCGAGCCGCCGGAGCCGCCGCCCAGGCTGCGGCCCTGATCTGTGGTCTGGCCGGTGATCAGGCTGTCGGTGCCCGTGTCGCCTGCGGTCATGCTGGTCCGGCCGCCGGTTGAGTTGGTAGCGGTGGACGGGCTGCCGCCCTGGTTGACGGTGCCGCTGCGGCCGGCGGTGCCGCCGCTGCCGCCCGTTCCGCCGCCTTCGATCACGGCGTCGGTGCCTTCCGGCAACCCATTGTTCGTGCTGGCCATGTGGCTCTCCCTGCTACGAGTTGTTGGTTTCAGCCCAAAGAACCCGGGAGCGAGACGCCCGTTCCGATACGGGCGGCGAATGTTGCCGCCGCCGCGACGCACCGATACAGGCGCGCACATCTACTCCATTCCTCCAGCGGAGAAAATCGTTCCATGACCGCAATCATCGACGTCCATGCTCGCCAGATCCTCGACAGCCGCGGCAACCCGACGGTGGAGGTCGACGTCACGCTGGAGGACGGCAGCCTGGGCCGGGCAGCGGTGCCGTCGGGCGCGTCGACTGGCGCGCATGAAGCGGTGGAGCTGCGTGACGGCGACAAGAGCCGCTGGGGCGGCAAGGGCGTGAGCAAGGCGGTGGAAGCGGTGAATGGCGACATCGCGGAGGCGATCGTCGGCATGGAAGCGGAAGACCAGGAGGAGGTCGACGCCGAACTGCTCCACCTCGATGGGACGGACAACAAGAGCCAGTTGGGCGCCAACGCGATCCTGGGCGTCAGCCTGGCGGTGGCCAAGGCGGCGGCGGATGCGCGCGGCCTGCCGCTGTACCGCTACGTCGGCGGGGTGTCGGCCAGCCTGCTGCCGGTGCCGATGATGAATATCCTCAATGGCGGCGCCCATGCCGACAACCCGATCGACTTTCAGGAATTCATGATCATGCCGGTCGGCGCGGACAGCTTTGCCGAAGGGCTGCGTTGCGGGGCGGAGATCTTCCACGCGTTGAAGAGCAAGCTGCACGGCGCCGGTCTGTCGACCGCGGTCGGTGACGAGGGCGGGTTTGCCCCGGCGATCGAGTCGCCTCGCCAGGCGCTGGACTTCATCGGCGAGGCGACCGCTGCGGCCGGCTATTCCCTTGGCAGCGACGTGCTGATCGCGCTCGACTGCGCGGCGACCGAGTTCTTCAGCGACGGCCAGTATCGGCTCGGGCAGAAGGAAGGCCGCTCGGGCGGCGATGCGCGCAACCTGTCGTCGGACGAGATGGCGGCGTTCCTGGCCGAGCTGTGCCGCGATTACCCGATCGCCTCCATCGAGGACGGCATGGGCGAGGACGACATGGCCGGGTGGAAGGCGCTGACCGATCAGGTCGGCGACCGCGTCCAGCTGGTCGGCGACGACCTGTTCGTGACCAACGTCAAGCGGCTGGGCCAGGGGATCGCTGACGGCATCGCCAATTCGATCCTGATCAAGGTCAACCAGATCGGCTCGCTGACCGAGACCATCGCGGCCGTGCGCATGGCGCAGCAGAGCGGCTATACGGCGGTGATGAGCCACCGGTCGGGCGAGACGGAAGACTCGACCATCGCCGACCTCGCCGTTGCGCTCGACTGCGGGCAGATCAAGACGGGCAGCCTGGCCCGCTCGGACCGGACGGCCAAGTACAACCAGCTGCTGCGGATCGAGGAAGAGCTGGGCATGACCGCGCGCTACGCCGGCTGCGCGGCACTCAAGGCCTATCGCGGCTGAGCCAATTGGGCGCTAGCTTCGCGCCCATGTACCGCTTCGACTGTTTCCAGCTGAGTCCCGCTGAGCGCCAGTTGCGCCGCGACGGGGCGCCGGTCGAACTGAGCGGGCGCTACCTCGATGCGCTTAGCCTGCTGGTGAGCGAGCCGGGCAAGCTGGTCACCAAGGATCGGTTCATGGCCGAGGTGTGGCGCGGCGTGCCGGTGACGGACGAAGCGCTGACCCAGTGCGTCCGGACGCTTCGGCGGGTGCTGGGCGACGAGGCGGCGCGGCCGCGGTTCATCGAGACGGTGCCCAAGCACGGCTATCGGTTCATCGCGGCGGTCGAGCAGGGCGGCGAAGCCGGTGCGCCCGCGTCGGAGCGGTGGTCGGCATTCGGCCGGACGGCGCTGGCGGGAACGCTGGGCGGGACGGCGGCGGGCGCGATCGGCGGGCTGGTTTACGGGTTGGCCGCGGCAGGCGAGCCGCGCGAGGCGGGCATGGGCACCTTGTCGGTGCTGCTGGTCATCTCGGTGGTGACCGCCGTTGTGGCGCTGGTCGGCGCGGCGGGCGTCAGTCTGGGCTTGGCGCTTGGCGAGCGCCGGCTGGGCGGGCGCGGCGCGGGTACGGTGGTCGGCGCCGCGCTCGGCGGCCTGGTGGTTGGGGCGGTGGTGAAACTGCTGGGCCTGGACGCCTTCACCCTGCTGGTTGGCCGCTCGCCCGGCGCGATCACCGGGGCGTTCGAAGGCGCGCTGCTGGGGTGCGGCGTGGGTCTGGGTGTCTATCTGGCGAGAGCCGCAAGCATCCGCCGCTCGGCGGCACTGGGCGCGTTGACGGGCGGCGGGGCCGGGCTGGCGGTCGGCCTCCTTGGTGGGCGGCTGATGGGGGGCAGCCTGGCATTGCTCGGCACGCAGATGCCCGGTTCACGCCTGTCGCTCGACGGGTTCGGCCGGATGATGGGCGAGCAGGGCTTCGGATCGACGGCGACAACCGTCACCGGCACCTTGGAAGGCATGCTGTTCGGCGCGTGTATCGCCGGCGCCCTTGCCTTGGCGGAGCGCCGGCTGGACCGAGCGCCTACTTCTTGGGTGGCGTGACCACGACGTCGCGCAGCTGGGGCTGCGCCGCGGGATCGGTGCTGCGGGCGGCGCTGGCCTGCTGGCGCAGCCGGTCGATCGCGGCGTTCGCAGCAGGCTGCCAGTTGTCGCAGCTGCTGGCGCGCACGGCCTGCTCGACCTCGGCGCGATGGTCGTAGGCGTAGCGCAGCTGCTCGGCATGGCGAGCGTCGAGCTGCGCCAGGTAGCTGTTCCAGTTGGCCAGCACCGCCGGCGGCGTGGCCGGGTCGGGGACCAAGTGCGGCAGCGTCGCTTCACCCGTGAAATTGGTGGTGACAGCGGTGATGGCGCACTTGGATCCGGTGCGAGTGACCTGCGTGCCGACCTTGATCGACCAGCCGGAGGTCGCCGGGACCGGGCGGCCGGTTGACTGATTCATCGGCGCAGCGGCGGTCAGCGACTGAAGAATCTCGCGGATGGTCTTGCCGCGCACGTCGTAGGTGCGGATGGTCACGCCCGGAATGGACGCGAGGCCGGACCCGGCGACGGAGGGCGCGGGCTGGGCCTGGGCGAAAGCGGCGAGCGCAAGCAGGGTCATCATGGGGACGGCAATCCTTGTCGTGTGCGCAGGGCTAATGACCTCAGCCGCGGCGAGGTTCCCCGGCATCGTTAGCAGCGATGCTGGCCGGGCCGAACATCTGCGGCATGGCCAGCGCGTCGAAGCCGTACGGATCGGGCCGGAACACGACTCCGTTCGCGTCCGCCTGAACGGTCAGGTAGGTCATGTAGATCGGCACCGCGCGCGGCAGCGGCAGGACCTGTTCGGGCTGGCCGGTGACCGGCGGCGGCGCGCCGAACACCCACGAGGCGAAGCGCTGATAGTCTTCCAACCGGACGCAGCCGTTCGATAGGTGACGCTCGTCAGCCGCGAACAGCTCCTTGTGCGGGCTGTCGTGGAGGTAGATGCCGAAGTCGTTCGGCATCTCGAACTTCATGGCACCCATCGAATTCCACGGTCCGGGCTTCTGCCGGACCATGACGTTCGTGCCCTTGGTCGCGACCGCGCGCCAGTTGATCGTCTTGGGATCCACCGGCTGCGGGTTAGGACCCCAATCGGACAGCACCTCGTAGTGGAAGTCGCGGAAATAGGTCAGGCCCTGTTCCTTGACCTTCTTGGCGGTCAGGCTGCGGATCAGCTCGGGCGGCACGTGCCAATAGGGATTGGCCTTGGCGTTGCGCATCAGCACGGCCATCATCGGCGTCTTGGTCTTGGTCGAACCAACCACCGCGCGCATGCCGTCGACCGGGCGGTCGCGGTCGAACAGGGTCAGCTGCGCGGCGCCGCTGTCGACTACCACGTAACGGTTGAAGGTGCCGGTGGTCGGCAGGCGGTACGCCCGCTCCATGTTGATGGCGATGCGGCGCGCATAATAGCTGGAGCCGCGGTTGAGCGCCGCGATCGTCGCCTTGCCGGCAACGCCGTCAGGGTTGCCGAGGCCGTGCACCCGCTGGAAGGTCGCGACCGCCTGGCTGACGCCCGCGTCATAGCTGCCGATCGGGGTTAGGCCGAGGCGGGTGCGGAGCAGGCGCACGCGGTTGCCGGTGGCGCCGGGCTTCAGTGCTGCGCCCGACGGGATGGAGACCTGCGGCAGGCGGCCCCAGGTCGCCTGATACTGCTGCAAGCCGCGGGCCAGGTCGAAGAAGACCGGGTTGGGCGCGTTGCGGCGGGCGCTCGCGGGATTGAAGATGCGCGACAGCCAGTTCTGCGGCCGCTGCTTGCGGCGCGCCACCGTGCTCATCTGCGGATCGACATAGACGAAGTCGATGCCCTGCTTGATCGCGCGGGGCACCGCGACCGGCTCGTCGCCCCGCGGTTCGGCCGCTACGAGCGGAGTGGTGGCCAGCAGCGCCGCGACGCCGAACGCATAAGTGATCTTAGCCTGCACGCATCATCGCGCCGCCCGAGCCGCGCGCTCCCGTTGTGAACAGATATGGTGAACCTATTGGCAAATCGGCCATGTCGCGAGCCTGAACGCGCGGATCGCGGTTCGGTTCGCTGCCGCATCGATCTTCAAGAAGCTAAGTGGCTTGTGTCCGCTTACGACCCATTGCGGACATTAGGGACTTCAGCGACCTTCGGTGCCATGAAACAGAAGAGCGAAGCGGAAGCAGTAGCTGAGGCTGCTCGCCACTCTACCGGCAACCGGCAGGAAGTTGAGGGAAGCAAATACGCAGGCTGCCTGTCCTGCTGCGCGAAGTTCGACACTAAGGAGATCGCCAACTGGCGAGACGAATGGAACTCGCCGGAGAAGCAAAACAGGGTGAAGCGGTGGACGGCTATCTGCCCGCGATGCGGCAAGCCGACGGTGATTGGCAGTTCCACGGGGCTGCTCGACGATCAAGCTTACCTACTCATCCTGAATCACTTTCTTACAAAGCAACCCACGAAGCGCCGCTGAAATCCGCTTTCCACCCATTGCGGACATCAGGAGGCGCAGCCAAACTCCCCTCCATGTCTGTCATCGATGGAAATCTGCTCGCCCAGCTTCCGCTTAGCGAAATCGCCAAGGTGACCTTCTACAAGCGGGACGAACTCACTACGGACCTAATCTGCGTTGACGTGCTGGTCGGTGAGCAGGTGTGGACGTTCCATGAGGAACTCGGCGGATGGGATGCCCTCATCGGCCACCTAGAGAGGCTCCCGACCTTTGATGACGGTTGGTTTGCAGCCGTGTCCCAACCGGCTTTCGTGGCCAACGTGACGGTCGCTTTCAGCCGTCGCTGAATGTCCGGAACCCACCCAGTGCGGTCGTTAGCCGCTTGGATAGGCCGTGGTGAACTTCACCCGCTCCATGGCGAAGTTGCTGGTGACGTTCTTCAACGGCACGGCGGCGATCAGGCGGCGGTAGAAGTCGTCGAAGTGCGCCATGTCGCGGACCGCGACGCGGAGAAGGTAGTCCATCTCGCCAGCCATGCGGAAAATCTCCATGACTTCGGGCATGGGCGAAACCGTGTCGGTGAACTGCGCCAGCCAGTCCGGGCTGTGGTCCCGCGCCTCGATCCCGACGAACACGTGGAGGCCGAAGCCGACCGACTGCGGGTCGACCAGCGCAACCGTGCGCTCGATCACGCCGGCGGCCTTGAGCTTCTGGATGCGGCGCCAGCACGGAGTTGGCGAAAGGCCGACCTCCGACGCGATCTCTGCCACCGGCCGGTCGGCGTCCGCCTGGAGCAGGGCCAGGATGCGCGAGTCGGTCCGGTCCATGCTTCGCTTGTTCCTCGAATTGGAAGAAAGTTGCACATTGGCGTGCGGTGCGGGCTGGATCAATGCTATTTGCGTCACCCCTCTTTGCTGCATCGCAAAGGCTGAGTAGATGAGCCGCGTTCACCGGCGACGCGAGATCCTGGCGGAGCACGCAAGAATTTTCCAATTCTCGTCGATGAACACCCTTTGGAACTGACCCCGGCAGGGCAACTTGCCGGGGTCTTTTTTTGCATCCGTTGTTGCGCAGCCGGAGCGAAGGCCTTGCCAAGACTCCAAGCATCTGATTCTGTATCAATATGGGTGGGGCGGCACAAAAAGCTGGGACGATGGTGCGGCGCGCGGCGTTGCCGGCCTTGGCGCTCGTCATCATTGGCACCTTCGCCGGACACGCGGTGGCGGGTCCGAACGGCCTGCTGGCGCTCGGCGGCTATGCCCGTGACCTGAAGACCCGGCAGGGCGAGCTCGGCCAGCTCGAAGCGCAGCGTGAAGAGCTGCGGCACCGCTCGGCGCTGCTCGACCCGCGGAAGGCCGATCCGGACATGGCCGACGAGCTGGTCCGCTCGCAGCTGGGGCTGGTGCGGCCGGACGAGGTAATCGTTCCACTCGAGGACTAGGCCGCTCCCGCGATTAGAGATTTGCGGGGCAGCGGCGGCGCTCCTATAGGTCGCGCCCGATCCTGACCAACCCGAGGTTTTCAAGTGGCGCGTTCCGCGAAGCAGGCCGCTCAGCCGGCCGTCCCCCTGACGCCCAATCGCGAGCGTCCGCAAGAACCCAAGCGCTATGAGGCGAGCAAGGAGGAGTTGCTCGACTTCTACAAGCAGATGCTGCTGATCCGCCGCTTCGAGGAGCGGGCCGGCCAGCTGTACGGACTGGGGCTGATCGGCGGCTTCTGCCACCTGTACATCGGCCAGGAAGCAGTGGCCGTGGGGCTGCAGAGCGCGATGACGGTCGGCAAGGACAGCGTCATCACCGGCTATCGCGACCATGGCCACATGCTGGCCTACGGCATCGACCCCGAGGTGATCATGGCCGAGCTGACGGGCCGGGCGGCCGGCATCAGCAAGGGCAAGGGCGGGTCCATGCACATGTTCAGCGTGGAGCATGGCTTCTACGGCGGACACGGCATCGTCGGCGCGCAGGTCAGCCTGGGCACGGGCTTGGCGTTCAAGCACCAATACAGCGAGGACGGGGGCGTGTGCCTGACCTACTTCGGCGATGGCGCGGCCAACCAGGGCCAGGTGTACGAGAGCTTCAACATGGCCGAGCTGTGGAAGCTGCCGATCGTCTACGCGATCGAGAACAACCATTATGCGATGGGCACTAGCGTGGATCGGTCGGCGTCGGAGCCGGACTTCTACAAGCGCGGCGAGAGCTTCCGTATCCCAGGCATCCAGGTCGACGGGATGGACGTGCTGGCCGTGCGCGGCGCGGCGCAGGAGGCGCTGGAATGGACCAGGAGCGGCAAGGGCCCGATCATCCTTGAGCTCAAGACCTATCGCTATCGCGGCCACTCGATGAGCGATCCGGCCAAGTACCGGACGCGCGAGGAAGTGCAGAGCTACCGCGAGAACCAGGACCCGATCGACCGCGCCGGCAAGGAGCTGCAGGCGATGGGGGTTGCGGAGGACGAGCTGAAAGCCATCGACAAGGAGATCAAGGACATCGTGGTGCAGGCAGCCAAGTTCGCCGAGGACGCGCCGGAGCCCGAAGCGGCCGAGCTGGCGACCGACGTGCTGGTGGAGCGCTACTGATGGCTGTCGAACTGAAGATGCCGGCGCTGTCCCCGACCATGGAGGAAGGGACGCTGGCCAAGTGGCTGGTCAAGGAAGGCGACGCCGTGAAATCGGGCGACATCCTGGCCGAGATCGAGACCGACAAGGCCACCATGGAATATGAGGCGGTGGACGAGGGGACGATTTCCAAGATCCTGGTCGCCGAGGGCACGGACGGAGTGAAGGTCGGCACCGCCATCGCGCTGATGAACGGTGAGGGCGAGAGCGCTGCTCCCGGTGCGGCGCCGGCGGATACGACGGAAGCCGCGAGCCCGGCCGGTGCGCCGGGCGAGGCCGCTCCGCCGACCCCGTCCGACCAGCAGACGCAGGTCACGGGCGTGGAACTGCCGAAGCAGCAGCAACAGCCGGAGAGCGGGGCGCAGCAGCTGACCGCGGCCGCCGCGCAGACGCGGACCGATCCGCAGGTGCCGGCCGGGACGGCAACGCAGAACGTCACCGTGCGCGAGGCGCTGCGCGACGCCATGGCCGAGGAAATGCGCCGCGACGAGCGCGTGTTCGTGATGGGCGAGGAGGTCGCGCAGTACCAGGGCGCCTACAAGGTGACGCAGGGCCTGCTCGACGAGTTCGGACCCAAGCGGGTCGTCGACACGCCGATCACCGAATACGGTTTCGCGGGCCTGGGCTCGGGCGCGGCGATGGGCGGCCTGCGTCCGATCATCGAGTTCATGACGTTCAACTTCGCCATGCAGGCGATCGACCACATCATCAACTCGGCGGCCAAGACCAACTACATGTCGGGCGGCCAGATGCGCTGCCCGATCGTGTTTCGCGGCCCCAACGGCGCGGCCAGCCGCGTGGCCGCACAGCACAGCCAGAACTACGGGCCGTGGTATGCCAGCGTGCCGGGGCTGGTGGTGATCGCGCCTTATGACGCTGCCGACGCCAAGGGGCTCCTCAAGGCCGCGATCCGGTCGGAGGACCCGGTCGTTTTCCTGGAGAACGAGCTGCTCTACGGCCATCACTTCGACGTGCCGCAGGTGGACGACTGGGTGCTGCCGATCGGCAAGGCCCGGGTCATGCGCGAAGGCAAGGACGTGACGATCGTCAGCTACTCGATCGGGGTCGGCGTGGCGCTGGAAGCGGCCGAGACACTGGCCGGGCAGGGCATCGACGCCGAGGTGATCGACCTGCGCACGCTGCGCCCGCTCGACCGGCAGGCCGTGCTGACTTCGCTGGCCAAGACCAACCGGATGGTGGTGGTCGAAGAAGGCTGGCCGACCTGCTCCATCTCGTCCGAGATCATGGCGATCTGCATGGAGGAAGGGTTCGACGACCTCGATGCGCCAGTGATGCGGGTAACGGACGCGGACGTGCCGCTGCCTTATGCCGCCAACCTGGAGAAGCTGGCACTGATCAAGGCCGACGACGTGGTGCAGGCGACTAAGGCGGTCTGCTATCGCTGACACTGATCGCGAGCTCGTTCGGCTGCACTGGCCGCCCGAGCTGCGGCCGGCGTTCGACGCCCTGTTCGCGATCGACGATGCGATGGCCGAGGTGGTCGGCACCGCGCGCGAGCCGATGCTGGCGGCGATCAAGCTCGCCTGGTGGCGCGACAGCCTGGAGAAGCTCGACCATGAAGCCGCACCGGCCGAACCGCGCTTGCGGGCCGCAGCGAGGGAGCTGTTGCCGCGCGGGGTGAGCGGGTCCGCGTTGGCCGCGTTGGAAGATTGTTGGGCGGCGTTGCTGGAAGAGGCTCCGGACGAGGGCCGCCTACAGGCCCGCGGCGTGCTCCTGTTCAGTCTGGCGGCGCGGCTGCTGGGCGACAAAGGGGCGGGGCTTGGCCCGGCCGGACGGCTGTGGGCGGCCGCCGATCTCGCGCGCAAGTTCGGGCGGCCAATGCCGGCTGCGGCGGAGCTTTCGATCTCCGCAAGGCGGCTGCGCCCGCTCACCGCGCTGGCAGTACTGGCGAACCGCGATGCACGAGCCGGTGAGCCGGAGCCGGAGGCGACGCCGGCACGCGCGTGGGTGTTGCTGAAACACCGCATGACTGGGCGTTGACAACACACCAGCGCCAAGCCATTCGTTTCGCCGCCGAATCCGTAGCTTGAAAGAAGTCCATGGGACGTTTTTTCGCCGGAGTAGCGGCTTGTTTCCTGATGATGACCGGTGCCTTCCTGCTGTGGCAGGGGAGGGCCGCCGAACCAAAGGCCGCGGTCGATGCGCCATCCCCCGACACTGCGGTGCCCGTATCGCCGTTGCTAGCCAGCGCGCCGCTGCTGCGAGCACCGGAGGCCAGCCCGAAGTCGCGTGAGCAGCGCCGGTTCAGCCGCGCGGACAAGAACAGGGATGGGCGGATCGAGGCCGAGGAGATCTTCGCACCGCGCCGCAAGGCCTTCGCCAAGCTCGACAAGAACGGCAACGGCACGCTGAGCTTCGACGAATGGGCGGTGAAGACGCTGGACAAGTTCAACGGCGCCGATGGCGATCATTCGGGCTGGCTGACGGCGGCCGAGTACGCCACCACCGCGCCGCCGCCGCCCAAGCGCCGGAACACTTGCGCCTGCGGATGATTATTCGTCGGGGGCCCGCCCACGGGTGCGTTCCCGAAGGATAAGAATTGAGCCTTAGAAGCCTGACCTATACCAGCCTAGCCGGGCTGGACCTTGACAGCGACGACCTGCTTGCCATTCATACCGCCGCGCGGCAGCTGAATGCGCTTGATGGGATCACTGGGCTGCTGATTCATAATGGCACGCACTTCCTGCAAATCATCGAGGGACCGGACGACGCGATCGGGGATCTGGTCGAGCGGCTGCGCCGTGACCCGCGTCACACCGGGTTCGAGGTGCGCGACGATCGTGAGGTGGAGGAGCGCTCCTTCGCGGGCTGGACCATGGAGCTGGCGCGGGTTCGCTCCCGCTACTTCGAAGCGCGCGAGGACCTGATGGAGGTGCTTCCGCCCGACTTGCCGGCGCCCGTACATGACCGGGTGCTGCGGATGACCGAGTTGATCTCCGGAACGGTCGACCTGGGCTAGGCCGCCGCCGCTGCCACCGGTGCGAGCCAGCGATCGAAGGCGGCGCGGGCACGGTCGGTGTAGGCCTTCTTGCGGTCGGCCTTGCGGAAGCGTTCGCCCAATGGCGGCATCAGGCCGAAGTTGACGTTCATCGGCTGGAAGGTCTCGGCCACCGCCCCGCCGGTGATGTGCCCGAGCAGAGCGCCGAGCGCGGTCTCGGGTGGGGGCGGCGCCAGCGCCTCGCCGCGCAGTTCGGCGGCTGCGAAGCGGGCGGCGACAAGTCCGATGGCTGCGCTTTCGACATAGCCTTCGCAGCCGGTAATCTGGCCGGCGAAGCGGATGTTGGGCCGGCTCTTGAGGCGCAGCTCGCCGTCGAGCAGTTCCGGCGAGCGGATGAAGCTGTTGCGGTGGATGCCGCCCAGCCGCGCGAACTCCGCTTTTTCCAGGCCCGGGATGGTGCGGAAGATGCGGACCTGTTCGGCGTGCTTAAGCTTGGTCTGGAAGCCGACGATGTTCCACAAGGTGCCGTGGGCATTGTCCTGGCGCAGCTGGACGCAGGCATAGGGCCAGCGGCCCGTGCGTGGGTTGTCGAGGCCGACGCCTTTCATCGGACCGTAGCGGAGCGTTTCAAGTCCCCGGTCCGCCATGACCTCGATCGGCATGCAGCCTTCAAAATAGGGCGTGTCGCGCTCCCAGTCCTTGAACGCGGTCTTCTCGCCTGAGCGGAGCGCCTCGACAAAGGCGTTGTACTGGTCCTTGTCGAGTGGGCAGTTGATGTAGTCTGCGCCGCCCTTGTCCCACCGTGCTGCTTTCCAGCAGACGTCCATGTCGATGCTGTCGCCGTGGACGATCGGCGCGATGGCGTCGAAAAAGGCGAGGGCGTCCCGGCCGGTTTCGACGGCGATTGCCTCGGCGAGGGCGGAGCCGGTCAGCGGGCCGGTGGCGATGATGGCCGGACCGTCGGGCAGGGCGTCGACGGACTCGCGAACCACCGTGACGTTCGGATGCGCCGCGATCGCCTCGGTCACCGCTCCCGCGAACAGGTCGCGATCGACCGCCAGGGCCGAGCCGGCAGGGACGCGGTGCGCATCGGCGGTGCGCATGATCAACGAGCCAAGTCGGCGCATCTCCTGGTGAAGCAGGCCGACCGCGTTGTTGTCCGCGTCGTCGGAGCGGAAGCTATTCGAGCAGACCATTTCGGCCAGCCGGTCGGTCTCGTGCGCCGGCGTGCCGCCGCCACCGCCGCGCATCTCGCTGAGGCGCACCGTTAGACCGGCCTCGGCCAGCTGCCACGCGGCTTCGGAGCCGGCGAGGCCGCCGCCGACAATGTGGATGTCGTGGGTCATGGTGCAGGCCACTAGCCCAAGTTCAGCGTGCGCCGAAACCCGAGAAGATGGTCTTCACCGTCTTGAACAGGATCAGCACGTCCAGCCAAGGCGAGAAATACTTAATGTAGTAGAAGTCGTAATGGAGCTTGCGGTGGACCTCCGCCACCTGAGCGACATGGCCCTGGCTGACCTGCGCCCAGCCGGTGATGCCGGGCTTCACCACATGGCGGTAACGGTAGAAGGGCAGCTCGCCGACGTACCAGAGCGACAGGACCTCCGCCTCTGGGCGCGGCCCGATCCAGCTCATCTGCCCGGCGAGGATGTTGAACACCTGTGGCAGTTCGTCGAGGCGGGTCTGGCGCAGGAAGGCACCGACGCGGGTGATGCGCGGGTCAAGGTCGCCGGTCATCGCCGCACGGCGCGCATCGAGCGCATGATTGGCCCCGACCCGCATGGTGCGGAACTTGTTGACCATGAAACGCTGGCCGCGATGGCCGATCCGGTGCTGGCGAAACAGGACGGGCCCGCCGTCGTCAGCCAGGATGGCGAGGGCCGCCAGCGCCATCAATGGCAGCAGCAGCGGCAATGAAAGCAGGGCCGCCAGCCAGTCGAGCACGGTCTTCAGGTGAAAGTAGCCGCGCGCCGGGACCAGGCTGCCGAAGCTGTTCTCCGACAGATGATCGATCCGGACCCGGCCGGTGAGCGATTCCTCCAGCGGCTTGACCTGGTAGACGATGGTCCCGGCCAGCGCAGCGTCGGCCAGGAACGACTCCCATTCGGCCGGCAGGTCGGCGCTGAAATCAGCGACCAGGGCATCGCATCCGGGCAGCAGCTCGGTCCGTGGTCGGGCGAGCGGCAACCAGTCGACGCTGTCGATTGCGGTCAAGGTCTCCGTTGATCCGATCGGGACTACCCCGATGCGCAGTCGGGTACGACGCTGGGCCAGGAAGTAGACGACATAGAACCACAAGACGTGGAGCAGGAAGCCTGCAAGGAAGCCGAACCGGTCGTAAGGCAGGCGGGAAAAGAAGAAGAAGGCCAGGACGACGCCATGGGCGGCGGCGGCAGTGGGGAGGATGACGTAGCTGGAGCGGATGCCGGGATAGGGCTCAAACGAAAGGCGGAGCCAGAAGGCCACGAGCACCGCCACCGTGTTGGCGACGGCGGCGTTGTAGGTGGCGGCGTCAATCGCGTGCGGCGTGAAGGTGATCCGCCAGAGAAAGGGCAGCAGGGCGGCGACGACCAGCGCGCCGGCAAGCTGCACGCGGCGCCGAACCAGCCAGCTGCCGCGGCCACGACCCTCGCTCCGGCGTTGGCTGAGCTGAAGCACGGGGGCGCGGCGCTCAGAGCGTCCAGACCGCGAACGGTCCGCCGTCACGCGGCAGGTTCCAGACGCGCTTGATATCGGCGACGCAGCCGCCGGGCTCGAGCAGGCCCGCCAGCCGGCCGGCGTCCCACTCGCGGTAGGCGGCGTGGGGCACGGCGCCGACCACCATGGCATAGCGCGCACCGTCCGGTTCGACGAGGTCGAGCGCATATTCGCGGCGGGCTTCGGCCGGGTCGGCGAGCGGGTCGGCGACCTCGACCAGGTGCCCATGGGCCTGCAAACGGCGGATGATGTCGATCACCCGGCTGTTGCGCAGGTCAGGGACGTTCTCCTTGAAGGTGAGGCCGAGGACCAGCACGCGCGAGGTCGAGCCGAGGCGCTCGTGCAGCCGGTCGGCGATCCATGCGCCCATGCCATCGTTGGTCTCGCGGCCGGCGAGGACGATTTGCGGGTGGTGACCGAGCTGCTGCGCCCGGTGAGACAGATAGTAAGGGTCGACCCCGATGCAGTGGCCGCCGACCAGGCCGGGTTCGAAGGGGAGGAAGTTCCACTTGGTTCGGGCGGCGTCAAGCACGTCCCAGATGCTGAGGTCCATTCGCCCGAAGATCTGCGCAAGTTCGTTCATGAAGGCGATGTTGATGTCGCGCTGGGCGTTCTCGATCACCTTGGCCGCCTCGGCGGCGCGGATGGAGGCGGCCCGAAAGATGTCACCGCCGTTCACGGCGCCGTAGACATGCGCGAGGAGGTCTAGCGTGGCGGCGTCCTCGGCGGCGACCACCTTGGTGATCTTGTCCACCGTATGGACCGTGTCGCCCGGGTTGATCCGCTCCGGGCTATAGCCGAGGCGGAAGTGGGTGCCCCGGGTGAGACCCGAGAGGCGCTCCAGCTCCGGTCCGCAGATTTCTTCCGTGACGCCGGGATAGACGGTGCTTTCGTAGACGATCGTCGCCGGCACGGCCGGATCAAGCAGCCCGGCGACCGTCCCGGTAGCGCCGAGCAGCGGGCCTAGGTCAGGCTGGTTGGCCAAGTCCACGGGGGTCGGCACGGTGACGATGTAGAGGTCGAGCCCGCGGACGTCCGCCGGCGTGCTGGTGAGAGCCAGTGAGGTGGGGGCGAGCCGGTCGGCCGCGACTTCGCGGGTTCGGTCGTGCCCCTGCTTCAGTTCCGCGATGCGCCGGGGATCGCTGTCGAGACCGATGACCTCGAACCGCCCGGCCAACGCCACCGCGAGCGGCAGGCCGACATAGCCCAGCCCGATCACGGCTATCCGAGGGTCTTGCACTAACGCGAACTCCGGCCTTGTCAGCAGGCGCCGGCTATGGTGGGTTGCAGGCGGACCGGCAAGTCCGCCGTGGGCCGCGGCTACAACTGCGCGGTCGCCGGCGGCGTTGGACAGGTCTTGAGTGGGTGCGACGATCGCGCCGGAACAGGGGAGTGACTGGTGATGAGGTGTGCAAGGATCGCGTTCGGCCTGGCCGCCCTGGCATCGGGCGGCGTGGCCGCGGCCCAGACCTGGACCCCCGGATCCGAGATCGTCGGCCAGTCGGTCCAGGTTGAGACCAACGGCGTCGTGAACACCATTACCTTCAACGGCGACGGCACCGCCGCGATCCAGACCCCGTCCGGCCGCTCGGTCCCGGCGACCTGGACGGCCAATGGCGGCCGCCTGTGCCTAACCGCCGGCGGCGGATCCGAATGCTTCCCGTATGCTCGCGCGTTCCAGGCCGGGCAGCCGGTGCAGGCGACCAGCAGCTGCGGCGCGACGTCGCGCTGGTTGGCGAATGGGGTGAACCAGCCCGCGCAGTCGCGGGTCGCCGGCGAGCGCGGCTGAGGGCAAGGCGACCCCTCCCGCGAGCGGGAGGGGACGAAGGTATCAGTCCTGCGGAATGGGCGCGCCGAGCTTCTCGGCGATGCGCTTCACTTCTTCGTCCGTGGGCGGATCGGGCAGGTTCTCGCCCGGGGCCACGGCATCGTCCGGAATGCCCGGACCGGTGCCTGCGATGTTTTCGTTGATTGCCCGCTCGTTCGGGCCGGTGCTGATCTTCTCGCGATCGTCCACTGCTCTTCTCCCTAATAGCGTGAGAGTAGGAAAGCCTCGGCGCACACGCCCGTTCCCGTGGAGGCTTCGGCTCGTCCCCTCTTTGTTGCGCGCCGCCGTGCCCGCGCCCATATGGCCCTCATGACTGAACGTCTTCCCATCCTCCCGCTGCGCGACATCGTCGTATTCCCCCAGCGGATCGTGCCCCTGTTCGTCGGGCGCGAGAAGTCGGTTGCCGCGCTGGAAGCGGCGATGGCGGCCGACAAGCACATCTTCCTGGTGGCGCAGCTGGACCCGGCCGAGGACGAGCCGGACCGGGATGCGCTCTATGACCTGGGCGTAGTGGCCACCGCCATGCAGCTGCTCAAGCTGCCGGACGGCACCGTGCGCGTGCTGGTCGAGGGCGTGCGCCGCGCCCGGCTGCTCTCGCTGGAGCAGGCCGATGGCCACATGGTCGCCGAGGTCGAGGACGTGGCCGATGAAGAGGCCGAGGGCGCCGAGGTTCAGGCCTTGATGCGCTCGGTCGTCGACCAGTTCGACAATTATGCCAAACTGAACAAGCGGCTGCCGGCCGAGACCAGCATCCAGCTGGGTGAGATCGAGAGCGCGTCGGTGCTGGCCGATGCGGTCGCGTCCAACCTGTCGATCAAGGTCGCCGACAAGCAGGCGGTGCTGTCCGAGCTCAGCCCGCGGCGCCGGCTGGAGTTGGTGTTCGCCTTCATGGAGGGCGAACTTGGCGTACTGCAGGTCGAGAAGAAGATCCGCTCGCGCGTGAAGCGTCAAATGGAGAAGACGCAGCGCGAATATTACCTCAACGAGCAGCTCAAGGCGATCCAGCGCGAGCTGGGGAACGACGACGGCGAGGGCGGCGACGAACTGGCCGAGCTGGCTACCAAGATCCGCAAGACCCGCCTCAGCAAGGAAGCGGCGCAGCGGGCCACGGCCGAGCTCAAGAAGCTGAAGGCCATGGCGCCGATGAGCGCGGAGGCGACCGTCGCGCGCAACTACCTCGACGTTCTGCTCGGCCTGCCGTGGGGCAAGAAGAGCAAGCTCAAGAAGGACATCGGCGAGGCACAACGGATCCTCGACGAGGACCATTACGGGCTGGAAAAGGTCAAGGACCGGATCGTTGAGTATCTGGCTGTGCAGGCCCGGACCAACAAGTTGAAGGGTCCGATCCTGTGCCTGTTGGGACCGCCGGGCGTCGGCAAGACCTCGCTCGGCCGCTCGATCGCGAAGGCGACGGGGCGCGAGTTCGTCCGCCAGAGCCTTGGCGGCGTGCGCGACGAGGCCGAGATCCGCGGGCATCGGCGGACCTACATCGGCTCGCTGCCGGGCAAGATCGTATCGAACCTCAAGAAGGCCGGGACCAGCAATCCGCTGTTCCTGCTCGATGAGATCGACAAGCTCGGGCAGGATTTTCGCGGCGATCCGGCGTCGGCCCTGCTGGAGGTGCTCGACCCCGAGCAGAATGCCAAGTTCCAGGACCACTACCTGGAGCTCGACTACGACCTCAGCGACATCATGTTCGTGACGACGGCCAACAGTCTCGACATGCCGCAGCCGCTGCTCGACCGGATGGAGATCATCCGGCTGGAAGGCTATACCGAGGACGAGAAGGTGGAGATCGCCAAGCGCCACCTGATCCCCAAGCAGCTGGAAGCGCATGGGCTGAAAGGCGCTGAGCTCCAGTTTGCCGATGACGGCCTGCGTGCCGTGATGCGCTACTACACGCGTGAGGCCGGAGTCCGCACGCTGGAGCGCGAGCTGGCCAAGGTCGCCCGCAAGGCGCTGCGCAAGATCCTGGAAGGCGCCTACACGTCCGTGACCGTCACGGAAGCGAACCTCGGTGACTTCCTGGGCGTGCGCCGGTTCCGCTTCGGCATGGGCGAGGAGGAGGACCAGATCGGTGCGGTCACGGGCCTGGCCTGGACCGAGGTCGGTGGCGAACTGCTGACGATTGAGGCCGTGACGGTGCCCGGCAAGGGCCAGATCAAGACCACCGGGAAGCTCGGCGACGTGATGCAGGAAAGCGTGCAGGCGGCGTGGAGCTTCGTCCGCGCCCGCGCGCCGGCCTATGGCGTCAAGCCGTCCGTGTTCGGCAAGAAGGACGTCCACGTCCACTTGCCCGAAGGCGCGGTGCCAAAGGACGGGCCGAGCGCCGGCATCGGCATGGTCACCACCATCATCTCCACCCTGACCGGAACGCCGGTGCGGCGCGACGTAGCGATGACGGGCGAAGTGACCCTGCGCGGCCGGGTGCTGCCAATCGGCGGCCTCAAGGAAAAGCTCCTCGCGGCCCTGCGCGGCGGCATTTCTACGGTGATCATCCCGCAGGAGAATGAGAAGGACCTTGCGGAACTGCCCGCGAATGTGAAGGAGGGCCTCCGGATTGTCCCGGTCTCCCATGTCGACGAGGTGCTGAGCGAGGCGCTGGCCGCCAAGCTGGAAGCTATCGAGTGGACGGAGACGGACGAGCATGCCGCCGAACCGCCGTTGGCGGCCGGAGGTCATGCCGTGGTCCGGCACTAGTAAGCGTAACCGGCCGCGTCCTTGGCGTGGCCGCCAAGGAGCAGAGTAGGGGATGAACAAGCAGGAACTCATCACCCAGGTCGCCGACCGGGCTGGCCTGAACCGGAACGACGCGTCCCGCGCCGTTGAGACCATGCTGGAAGTCGTGACCTCGGCGCTGAAGCGCGGCGACGAGGTGCGGCTGGTCGGTTTCGGGGCCTTCTCGGTGACCCGCCGCAAGGCCTCCACCGGGCGCAATCCGCGCACCGGTGAACCGCTCGATATTCCGTCGAGCGCGACGCCCAAGTTCAGAGCGGGCAAGGTCCTGAAGGACGCGGTGCAGTAAGCCAAGGGAGAGGCTGGACAGCCCTGTCCAGCTTCTCTATCGGCTCCCCACCGCCGGCATGGGCGCGTAGCTCAGTGGTAGAGCACACCCTTCACACGGGTGGGGTCGTAGGTTCAATCCCTACCGCGCCCACCATGCTGGAGCCCCGGAACGCCGACCGCATTGGCGGGGGTTCCTGCGGCACGGTGCCCACCGGCTCCTTTAGCAGCAGGAAAAAGGCGTAGTCGGTGCCGTCCCAGCGTCGCTCCACCGTCAGCTGCACATAGATCTTGAGCCCGAGCTCGGCGAAAGCCTCTTCCACCTGCTGGTGCGGATGATTGACCAGGCCCTTGCGGCTGGCCCGCCAGCGGGCGATGCCCGCCAACAGCATTAGGCGCCGGAACACGCCCGTCACGCCGGCCCCGGCATTTGCGGCGGGCGGCAGGTAGCGGATCCCGACCAGCAGCTTGTCGCGGCTCACCCGGGCCAGTTCTGCCAGCACCTGGCGCAGGCCGCCCTGGTCGATCCAGTTCAGGAACCGGACGCAGATCGCCACGTCGAAATGGTTGTCGGGAAAAGGCAGGGCGCGAATGTCCGCCTGGGTCAACGAGATGGAGGCGCCGAGCTGGCGCGCCGTTGCCGCAGCTTCTGCCAGCATGTCGGGTGAGATGTCCACGCCATGCGCGTCGAAGTCACGCTCGCAGCAGAAGGAGATTGAGCGGCCGGTCCCGACCGGAGCGTCGAGCGAGCGCGAGCCGCGCGGCACATAGGTCAGCAAGCGGCCGAGCGCCGCATTTTCCGCGTTCCACTTGCCGCCCGTGCGCCGCCGGACGTAGGTGCCGGCGACGGGGCCGAGATACGCATTTGAGAGATCGTCGAAGTCCATGTGCGCGACCGCCTATCCTGTTTGTGGTCAGCGGTGCTCAGACGAACCAGTCGCTTCCCAGGTGGAGCTCAAACAGCCGGCCATCGTTCCTTTGGTCGGAGCCGTAATCGGCGACGTACAGGCTTAGGGTGTCGCCATCGTTCGGATTGCTACTGGGGGCCAGTTCGAAGCCCTTGAGCTTGGGCCGGGTGCTGAGCCCGCCGAACGGGGTCAGCGTCTGCAGGATGGCACCCTGGTGATCGAGCACCCAGATGTTCGCCGACATGCCCGACCCGACGAAGAAGACGTCATGACGCGAGTCGTAGGCCAGCGCCTCGGCGTCCGTCATCACGGACGGCAGCTTGATCGAGTCCACGAACCTGCCGTCGACCGTCAGCTCAATAATCTGCTTCATCGATCCGTCGAGAATGTAGATGTGCCCGGTCAGCGGGTCGAACTTAAGGTCCTCCGTGTCGAGGAACCCCAGAGTTTCCGTGTCGAATGAACCGAGTGGCACAGACGGCTTGGTCGGCGAGGTCCAGAATACTTCCGACTTGTCGTCGTCGGCGATGTACAGCAGGCCGTTCGCCGAATTGTAGGCAAGGCCGGTCGGCTCCTTGGTGTAGCTGCCGAGCCCGAAGTTGCCGACGTAGTCGCCATTCGGCTTGATGGTGAACAGGTTGTTGGGGCTGTTGTACGGCGATTCGTCATGCTCGGAGTCGCCGATGAACAAGAGGCCGAGGTTGGGCACGTAGGCGACCGCCGAGGGATCGCCAATGCCGTAGGTGCCGTTGCTCCCATCCTGATACTTGGTCCCGTCAGACAGGTTATGGGTGGCGACGATGCTGGCGGTGATGGGCGTGAACGGCGCCACGGTCGTGTCGTTGTCGGCAATTGTACCGAACGCCACCGGCGCGGCGATGGTCGCGTTGGTTGCCGACAGGATCTGCACCACGAAGCTCTCCGGGCGCTCCGACTGGGCATCGTTGGACAGCGTCACGGTGAACGTCTTGGTTGTTTCGCCCGGCGCGAAGGTGATGGCCTGGTTGGCGGCGAGGTAATCGCTACCGGCCAGGGCGGTATGATCAACGGTAGCCAAGGTCACGTTCACCGCCTGCGTCGATGCCTGGCTGAGCGTCACCTTAAAGCTGATGGTGCCCGCATCCTCCCGCGCCGTCGCCGCGGCGATCGACACGGCCGGTAGCGACGAGGCGGTTGTTCCCGCGGTCGTGTAGGTCACCGTCAGGACCGGTTTGACCTTGCCCTCGGCCGAGGTGAAGTCCCACCAGTCCAGCCCGCCGCCCTTGAACAGCCAGCCGTCGTTGGCGGCGTTCTGGCCGCTTGCCGTCGAGGCCGCCGCATTCCACGCCGCCAGGCTGGTGGTGACGTCGAAGGCGCGGCTGCCGAGGCCCACCGCGCCAACGCTGATCGCGCCGTTCGCCGTCGCTTCCACCCCATCGATTTGGACGCCGTTGCCCATGCCCGTCCAAGTGGAGTTGTTGCTCCAGTTGGCCAGCATGCGGTTGATCGTACCGCCGTTCGCAGAGGCCTCCGTCACCTCGAGCGTCAGGGTGGCGGAAACGATCGTGGCGCCGAGCGGGATCTGCCCCTGGCCCGTCCCGAAGAGATTGTCGAAGCGCAGCAGCGGCTGGAACTCCTTGCCCGTTTCCACAACGGAGTGGAGCTTGATCGCGTCGGGATAAGCGGTGCCGGCTTTGCTCTGCCGAAGCACGGTGTCGACCGTTCCCGTGTAGCCGTTGGTGCCTTGGCGGAAGCTAAGGCTGACGGCCGTGGGCCCTGTGCTTGCACCGCCGACCGTGACGCCGACGCTTGCCTGCGCCGTTCCGCCGTTGCCGTCGGACACCGTGTAGATGAAGGAATCCTGTCCGCCGAATCCAGCCTCGGGGGTGTAGAGCACCTGCCCGTTCTGGACCGATACGGTGCCGTGGGCCGCGCTGCCGAGGGCGGAGATGGTCAGCGCATCGTTGTTCGGGTCCGAGTCATTGGCCAGCACGTCGATCAAAACGGATTTGCCCTGCGTCGTGCTGGCGGTATCGGCCTGCGCGATCGGCAGGTCGTTTGCGCCGGCAACCGTGATCGTAACGGTGGTCGGGTTAGAGCTGAGGCTGCCATCGCTGGCCCGGAACTGGAAGGAACCGGTTCCGCTGAAGCCGACCGTCGGAGTATAGCTGTAGGTTCCGTTCGAGTTGATCGTCACCGATCCGCCGACTGCGCTGTTCTGAACTAGGGAATAGGTCAGCGTGGTGCTGTCCACGTCAGTTGCTTGAAGCTGGCCGGTGACCGGCGGGCCATTCTTGGTGCCCGAAGCACTGGACGCGATCGCGACCGGCGCATCGTTGATAGAGGCGACGTTGATGGTGGCGGTCGCCGAAGTGTTCGAGAAGGCGCTCTCTTCGCCCGTCGTGCCCGCGTCGACCTTCAGCCCGGTCGTGCCGCTCGTCTGGTCCCACGCGCGATAGGTAAAGGTCGCCGTAGTGCCCGTGATTCCGTTTGGTACGAACCTCACGAGATCGCTTCCGCGCAGCAGGAGCGCGCTGGCGTTCGACACCGCTCCGACGGCGGTCCAGTTCGCCCCGGCGTTGGTCGAGAACTGCCATTCGCCATTACCTGATGCGAGACCCGTGACGGCGATGCCGCGCAATGCGCCATTGTCGGGGTCGCTCGAGGCGAGGAACGTCGACACTGCCTGGCCGCCGTTCTGGAGGTCATCCTCGGTGATCCCCTTGAGCGTTGCGCTGGCCGAAGTGAGGGCGGGCGCGTCGTTGACCCCGGTGATGGTGAACCGCAGGTCGTTGGACGCCGTTCCGCCGCTGCCCGATGCGGAATAGGTGAAGGTGTCGACGTTGATGGCGCCTGCCGCGAGGCGGTCCGCGAGCGTGGCCGTGTAGGTGTAGCTGCCATCCGGGCTGATCGTCAGGTATCCATAGCTTCCCTGCACCGTGCTTCCGCCGGTGACGACGTTCTCCACCGGCCCGGTCCCGAACCGGATTGTCGCGACCTGTGAAACCCCCAGGTCGTTGGTGAGGGCGTTGCCCGCGGTGCTGCCGTCTTCCAGCAGCGCGGCGGTGTCGCGGCGGACCTTGAGCGGCATAACGTGGCCTTTCTCAACCATGGTCCGCGCCGGCAGGAAACGTGCCCGAGCGGTCCGGAAAGCATTGGGAGCGAACGAAAATCCGCCGCTAGGGTCAGCGGATCAAGTAAGCCGGGTGTCTAGACCATCTTGGTTAGGCAGCCGCCCGGCGCTCCTTCAGGCGACATGGTGGTAGGTCTTGAACCAGTCCACGAAGCGCGGGACTCCTTCGGCGATCCCGATCCGCGGCTCGAACCCGAGGTCGCGCCGGCTGGCCGTGAGGTCGGCGCAAGTCTCGGGGACGTCGCCGGGCTGCATTGGACGCAAGCTGATCTTCGCTTCGCGGCCGACCGTCTTCTCGATCAGGTGGACCACGTCCAGCAGGTTCTCAGACCCATAATTGCCCAGATTGTAGATGGCGTGGGGCGAGTTGCTGCCGCCCGATTTCTCCCGGCCATTGTCGGCCGGCGGGTGGTCGAGGCTGGTCAGGACGCCGCGCACGATGTCATCGACGTAGGTGAAGTCGCGCCGCATGGCGCCGGCATTGAACAACTGCATCGGCCGCCCGCGCATGATCGCGTCGGTGAACAGCCACATGGCCATGTCCGGCCGGCCCCATGGTCCATAAACGGTGAAGAAGCGCAGGCCGGTCATCGGAATCCGGAACAGGCTGGCGTAACTTTCGCTCATTAACTCGTCGGCTCGCTTGGTCGCGGCGTAGAGCGACTTGGGCCGGTCGGTGCGGTCGTCGACCCGCGACGGCGTGGTCTCGGTTGCGCCATAGACCGACGAGGACGAGGCATAGACCAGGTGGCGCACTTCGCGCGCGCGGGCGAGTTCCAGGATGTTGATGTGCCCGACGACGTTCGCCCGGACGTAGGCCGAAGGGTTCTTGATGCTGTAGCGCACGCCGGCCTGCGCGCCCAGGTGGACGATGCGGTCGATGTTCGTTCCGCACAGCGTGCGCGAGAGCGCGCCGGCGTTGGAAAAGTCGAGCCGGCGGAACTGGAAGGCGTCGCGGTGGCTGGCAGTGAGGGTCTCGATCCGCGCCTGTTTGAGCCGAACGTCATAATAGGGGTTGAGGTTGTCGATCCCGATCACTTCCTCGCCGCGCGCCAGCAGCGCGTCCGCCGTATGGAAGCCGATGAACCCCGCCGCTCCGGTTACCAGGATGGCCATTCTACTATCTCCTCAGGCAAGCCGGCGGGTCATGGCGGGTCCGGCTTTTCGATGCTGGCGGGGCAGGGCGATGATCGGCTTTCGGCCGACCGCGAAGTAGGACAGGCCGGCGGCCAGCGCGTCTTCCGCATTGGTGATGTTGCGGAAGTCGACCAGCACGTTGCCGTTCATCGTCTCGGCGACGCGCCGGAGGTCCAGCGCGCGGAATTCGTCCCATTCGGTGACCAGCACCAGCGCATCGGCGCCGTCGACGACCGAGTAGCTGTCGTCGGCGAACTCGACTCCCGGAAGCAGCGATCGGGCGTGGTCGATGCCGACCGGATCGAATGCCGCAACCCTGGCGCCCTGCTGCTGCAGGCCGGCGATCAGCGCCAGGCTGGGCGCATCGCGCATGTCGTCGGTGTTGGGCTTGAACGTCAGGCCGAGCACGGCGACCTTCTTGCCCTGGAGACTGCCGCCGAGCGCCTCGCGGACCCGCTCCGCCATGCGCACCTTGCGCTCGTCGTTGACCGCCACCACGCTGCCGACGATCCGCATCGGCACGTCGGCCGCTTCCGCCGTCTGCAGCAGGGCCAGCGTGTCCTTGGGAAAGCAGCTGCCGCCATAGCCCGGGCCGGCGTGGAGGAACTTGGGCCCGATCCGGTTGTCGAGCCCGATCCCGCGGGCAACCTCCTGCACATCGGCGCCGACCGCTTCGCACAGGTCGGCGACCTCGTTGATGAAGCTGATCTTGGTCGCGAGGAACGCGTTGGCGGCGTACTTGATGAGCTCGGCCGTGCGCCGGCCGGTGAACAGGATCGGCGCCTTGTTGAGGAACAGCGGCCGGTAGACCTCGTGCAGCACCTCGCGGGCGCGGTCGTCTTCCGCGCCGACCACGATCCGGTCCGGGATCTTGAAGTCGCGGATGGCGGCGCCCTCGCGCAGGAACTCGGGGTTGGAGGCGACGCTGGTCCCGTCGGGCGCATTGTTGGCGCGGAGGATGCGCGCGATCTCGTCGCCGGTGCCGACCGGAACGGTGGACTTGGTGACGATCACCGCCGGCCGGGTCAGCGCCCGCGCGATCTCCTCCGCGGCCGCGTAGACATAGCTCAGGTCCGCATGGCCATCGCCGCGCCGGGCCGGGGTGCCGACCGCGATGAACACTGCGTCGGCATTCTCGATGGCTGCCGCGAGATCGGTCGTGAAGGCCAGCCGTTCCGCCGCGACGTTGGCGGCCACCAGGCTGTCCAGCCCGGGTTCCCAGATCGGCATCTGTCCGGCGTTCAGCGCCGCGATCTTGTTCCACTCCTTGTCGACGCAGATCACGTTGTGACCGAAGTCGGCCAGGCAGGCCCCCGAAACCAGGCCGACATAGCCGGTGCCGATCATCGCGATGCGCATGAAGTGGACTCCCTGTTGAATGCTGCGGCGCTCAATATCCGGTCCCGCCCATGATCGCGGGGATGGTCCGCAGCAGGATCAGCAGATCGATACGGAGGCAGTGAGTCCGCACGTACTGGCAATCGAGCTCGACGCGTTGGCGGTAGCTGACGTCATTGCGGCCGCTGACCTGCCACAGGCCGGTGATGCCCGGCTTCACCATGCAATAGAGCGGGAAGGAGTTCGCGTAATATCCGGCCTCGTCGGTGGCCAGGGGCCGGGGGCCGATGAGGCTCATGTCGCCGCGCAGCACGTTGAAGAGCTGCGGCAGTTCATCGAGGCTGTAGCGGCGCAGCACGCCGCCGACCGGCAGGATGCGCGGGTCGTTGCGCAGTTTGCGCCGGGCCTTCCATTCTTCCATCAGTTCCGGCGAGGAGCTCAGGACTTCTTGGAGCACCCGATCGGCGTCTTGCCGCATGGTGCGGAACTTCAGGCAGGGAAACACCTTGCCACCGTGGCCAAGCCGCTGGTGACTGAAGACGATCGGTCCCGGGCCGCTCAACCGGATGATCAGGGCCGTCGCCACCATCACCGGCCACAGCAGCAACAGGGCAACGGACGCGATCACGATGTCGAGCGCCCGTTTGACCAGCAGCGGGTAGAGGCCGTTCGCTGCGACGGGCAGGAGCTGTGCAGGCAGTTCGACGAGCGGTTCCTCGCGCACCAGCCTGAACAGGCCCGCGCTGCCGATGTCGGAACGACGAGCCTCCGGTTCGCGCGCGACCGGAGGGGAGGGCGGCAGCATCAACCGGTCGGTTCGAGTAGCCATGGGCAAACCTCCGCGACATGCACGCGGTCGACCGATCGCCGACGGCGGCATGGGGGTGCCGCCGCCGCCTGTTGTTTCAGGTTGCGGAAGGTGACCGGAAACGAACGCACGCGGTTTGGACCCAGCAACAAGCCGCAGCGACAAGCTCGCCAGGGTTGTTTGCTGCTAAGCGGATCAAACCAGAAAGGAGGATGCGCACCGCCTCGAGGGGTTTGGAACTCGGACGTCGGGGCTAGTCCGTTGGTCCTACAACTCCGCTTCGATTGTCGGGCGCATCAGGCGCGCGCACAGTGAAACCTCGACCAGGAGCGCGTCCGTGCGCTTCCGGCCCGCATGGCTTTTCGCGGACGTGACCTGTCCGGCACGCCGCGGGCCGCGACCCGAGGAGTATCGGAATGAGGAAGCCTCTCCTTGTAGCCCTGCCGCTGATGATCAGCGCGGTCACCGGCTGCGCCAGCAACCACGTTGGAGCCAACCTGCCGAGCGGCAGCATGGCGTATGCCGTGGTGCCTCCGGCGGCAGCGACGATCACCGTCGAGGATTACCGGATCGGGCCGCTCGATGCACTCGACATTACGGTGCTGCAGGAGCCCGACCTGTCGATCAAGGCCGCACCGGTGGATGCCGCGGGCAACGTCAACCTGGCGATGATCGGGGACGTGAAGGCCGGCGGGAAGACCGCCAACGAGTTCGCGCGGGAAGTCGCGCAGAGATACTCCCAGCGCTACCTCAGAAACCCGCAGGTATCAGTGGTGGTCGCCAAGCCCGTCGCCCAGAAGGTCGCCGTACAAGGGGAAGTGGTACAGCCGGGCGTCTACCCGATCGAGGGTCCCACCACCCTGCTCGGCGCGCTGTCACTGGCCAAGGGAGAAACGCAATACGCCGCCTTGAACGACGTCGCGGTGTTCCGCACCGTCGGTGGCAGGCGGGCGGGAGCGGTCTTCAACGTGGCCCAGATCCGCAGCGGCCAGCTGCCCGATCCGCAGATCCAGTCCAACGACATGATCATCGTGGGCTACTCCGGAAGCCGGCGGGCCTGGCGGGACATCGTGAACTCGATGCCGCTACTGAACATCCTCCGGCCGTTCTGAGCTGCGCGCCGGCGCGCCCGGCAGGCGTGCCGTGCCGTGGCGGGCAAGCGAGCATTTACGAAGCGAATCGGCCATTCCTGCCGGCCTGGTAGGGGTGGCCGACGCACCTTTTTACCTCATTTCCTGGGCCCCCAACGGGCTATTAACCCGTGCTTCGCGGGCTGTTATCGCCCAGTCGATGAGCCGTGCGCGCCCGGAAGCGGCGGTCAGCCTAGTTCTCCCCGGCGATCACGGTAGACCAATCATCGTCTTTCTTTGACCGATCTCTAGGGGGGGATCTCAAAAGAATAGGCTCACCAGTGCAGCGGCAGTACGCCGCCTGCGCCGGGGAAGCGCGTCCTTGTTGCCTATCGGACGAGGGTGAGACCGAAATCTTGGCTCGCCCAGGGGAAACAGCATTCGGAGCAGCTTTAGATGCCCACTTATACGCTCGATGGCGATTACGGTTATAACGAATATTGGATCAGGTCAGTATCAGGAAACACCTACAAGGCAGGGACGGCGGACTTCCACGTTGCTGCGAGGGAAAATGTACCGGCCATCAACATCTTCGACTCCAAGTACGTAACCATCGATGGTGGTGAAATCTGGGGAGAAGTTTCGCAGACCGGCGATTGGACGTCGATCTACAGTCACATGTCGACCGGTTTTCGGATCAGCAACAGCCCGAATACGACGATCCGCAACGTGCACATCGACGGCACGTGGGACGGCATCCGCTTCATTCCGGATGACTCGCTGAGTGTTGCCAATGGCAATTCCAATGGCTGGCTGGTCGAGGATGTGCACCTTAGCAACATCCGCGACGATGCGATCGAGAATGACTTCGCAGCGACGGGAACGTTGCGCGACAGCTTCCTCGACGGCGTGTTCAGCGCCTTCGGGACCGTGAACGACCAGTCGGCTCACGGCACCCTGACGGTGGACGACAGCATCATCGTCATGAAGAACTACAACAAGGACGGCGAGATGACCCACGGGTCGCCGTTCAAGTTCAACACGGCAAATCCGGGGAACAATCCGGACCTGCATATCGTCAACACCGTGATCGCGATCGAGGACCCGACCCACAACGGGTTCGCGCGGCTGAAGGAGGCTTGGAGCCACCTCAGCGAGTCGTCCGGCAACTACTATCTGAACTTGTCGGACACGCCGTTTCCGTCGAACTATCCGTTGCCGCCGAAGGGCTTCACCGTTCTTCAGGGGCAGGCTGCCCGCGACTTCCTGAAGACGCAGGAAGCGACCTGGCTCGCAGAGCACGCGCAGCCGCAAAGCGGGTCCACAACGCCCTTGCCGACGACGCCAACGACCACGCCAACCACGCCAACCACGCCGACGACGACAGACGGCAACCCGATCGAGGGCACTTCCGGCAGCGACGTTCTCAAGGGCACGACCGGCAATGACGTCATCTACGGTCACGGGGGTGCCGACTTCATCTACGGCAAGGGCGGAAGCGACACGCTGATCGGCGGTCCGGGAGCCGACAAGTTCGTGTTCGACACGGCGCTCGGCAGCGTGGACCAGGTCGTGGACTTCAATCCGGCGGAAGATGTCTTCTACCTGGACAATGCGATCTTCACGAAGTTGCGCGCTGGTTCTCTGAGCAGCCCGACGAAGATCTACGGCACCAATCTTGAAGCCCATGCCGGCGCCCATGCGGACGATGCCAACGACTTCCTGATCTACGACCGGAGCACGGGCCACCTGTCGTACGACGCGGACGGCAGCGGACCGGGCGGTGAGGTGGACTTTGCCCACCTCCAGCCAGGCCTCGACCTCGCGCCGGCCAATTTCTTCGTGATCTAGGCTTTGGCCCTTGTTGCCGCCGCGCCTCCGGGTGAGGCTCGGCAGCGGGCTAGGGAAGGGGGCTCAGCGAACAGCTGGGCCCCCTTTTTTCGAGACCTGCGCAGCAGTGTTCGGGGGCGCGGTCGGCCGTGCGCCTCAGCCGAATTGCCTAGACCAGAAGTTTCATTGTCGCGGGCCGTCGCTTGAGGGAGGATCGGGCGAAAGCGGGGTCTGCGTCGATGCTAAAATTGCCGGTGGATTTACCTGCGTCAGAGGAGCGGGAGCTGCGGCGAGAGGCTCGGTCTTCGTCCGACCTGGCGATGCGCGCGAGCGGCGATAGCGTATGCACCACGACCGAGTTCCGGTGCCCGCTGAACCCTGCCGAGAAGTTCGTCCCCAGTCCCGTCGCCCTCGCGCTGTTCGCGGCGCTCGAGAGGAACGGCATTCGTTATTGCCACTGGAAGAGCAATGTCCGGCTGGACGAGACACTGACCGGTCGCGGGGACATCGACCTGCTGGTCCATCCCGCGGACGCCGGACACTTCCAATGCGTCATCGCCGAATGTGGCTTCAAGCTGACCGTGTCACGCGCCGGCCTTGGCCATCCCGGGGTGTTCCATGCCGTTGCGCTCGACCCGGACAGCGGCCGCGTGCTCGACCTCCACGCCTACCACCAGATGGTCAGCGGCGACAGCTACGTGAAATCCTATCGGTTCGGCATCGACGAGGAGTTCCTCGCCGAGACGTCGACCCTGATGGGCGTGCGCGTGCCCGATCCCTCGGCGGAGCTGGTGCTGTTCCTGCTCCGAATCCTGCTGAAGCACACCAGCCTGCTCGAGATCCGCAAGGTCAACGCGCACTACGGCGAGTGCACTAGTGAGCTCGCATGGTTGCTGGAGCGGAGCGATCTCGACCGGGCCGCCATCCTTCTCGCCGACTGGTTCCCGACGGTGCCCATGCGCCTTGAGGAGCTGATCAATCGCGTTGGCGGCCGGTCGGTCGCGCCGCGGGTGGCGGCGGGGATGCGCCTTGCCTGGGCCCTCAGGCGCACGCGCCGTATCGGCCATCTCGCCGCGGCCTGTTCGAGAGTTTGGCGGCTGGCGGGCAAATACATCGGCCGCAAGCGCGCACGGCGCCCGCTGTCCTTGCTGGCCGGCGGCGGCTTCATTGCGCTGGTAGGGCCCAAAGGCACCGGCAAATCGACGTTGACGAAGCTGCTCGCCAAACAACTCGGTTCCAAGCTTGCCGTGGAGCAGATCCACTTCGGCAAGCCGCCGGCGAACTGGGCGACCTTCGTTCTGCGGCTGCTGACCATTGGTGCTCGCAGGCTGCTGCTTAGGAAAACGGCCGACGCGTCCCTCCCAGTCGGTCAACCATCAAGCCGCGATCATTCGACCTGGTTCGTGATCAACAAGGTTCTTCTCGCCCTCGATCGCCGCCGGCTCCTGACCCGCAGCATGCGCCAGGTTGCCTCAGGGACGATCGTGATCTCGGACCGCTGCCATGTGACGAACGGGACCGGGATGGATGGCAGCGCCTTCGATGATCGAGCGATTGCGGGCGCACGATCGTCCCTGCAACGCCGGCTCATGGAATGGGAGCGGGCGATCTACCACAGCCTTCCGCGGCCCAGGCTCGTCCTGCAGCTGCATGTTCCGCTGGCGACAGCGTTGGAGCGCGACCGGGCGCGCAACAAGGCGGGCGGTCCCGACCCCGAGGCGATCAAGCGTCGGTGGGCACTCGAGAGCCGGTCCGAATTCGCGAACTCGACCATCTGCTCGATCAACACCGAGGGCGACCTGGACAGCACGTTGCGGGAAGTCACGACCTGCGTGTGGCAAGCGGTTTGAAAGCGCCCGGCCGAAAGCTGAAGCAGACAATGCAGCGCGACTCGGCGCTTGCCCGGATGTCCCGGAACATCGCCTGGGGCCTTGGTTCACGCGGGTTCAATTCGGTTGCCGGGATCGCCTATCTGGCGCTTGCCGCGCGCACTCTTGGCCCCAAGTCGTTCGGCGAGTTCGTGCTGATCCTGACCTATGGACAGCTGATCGCCAACTTCGTCCAGTTCCAGTCCTGGAAGGGGGTGATCCGCTACGGCTCCCTCCACCTTGCCGACAAGCAACCCGACCGGCTCCACCGCTTGTTCGGTTACACCGCGACACTTGATGTCGGCAGCGCGCTGTTCGGAGCGCTGATCGCGGCGGTCGGTGCACCCATCGTTGCGCCATTGTTTCACTGGACGCCGCATCAGCAGATGTCCGCAGCGCTGTTCGGAACGGTCCTGCTCCTGACGACGGGCGCGACCGCGACGGGCATGCTGCGGTTGTTCAATCGTTTCGACCTGGTCGCCTATGCCGAAGCGGTAGGCCCCCTGGTGCGGCTCGGCGGGTGCGTGATCGCCTGGTTAGCCGGCGGGCACATCGACGCCTTCCTGGTCATCTGGGGGGCGGCCGGAGTTGCGCAGGCGGCAGTCCAGTGGGTTGCCGCCCTGCTTGCCGGCAAGGCCCGTCTGGCAGTCGGTCCGACGCACTTCAGGCGCGGCGCGGAAGAGAATGAAGGCATCTGGCGCTTCATGGTCCAGACCAACATCTCGAATTCGATCAGCACCTTCTGGCTGCAGCTCGGGACCATGGCGGTCGGTGCCGTCGCCGGAGCGGCGGACGCGGGCGCATTCCGGCTGGCGCAGCGGTTGGCCAAGGGCATTGTCCGACCGGTTCGGCCCATCACCATCGCGCTCTATCCAGAGCTCGCCCGCATGGTCGCCAACAAGAATCATTCGGAACTGCGCAAGATGGTCCTTCACGCAACGGTCGCGGCCTCTGGCATCGCGGTGCTGGTGGTGCTCGTCACCAGCGTCGCCGGGCGCGAGATCCTCAGCCTTCTCGCGGGCAAGAACTTCGAGTTCGCCTACGTCTATCTGCTCCTGTTGTCGGTCGCGACGGCGCTTGATCTTGCCGGCATAGCATTTGAACCGTTGCAGGACGCCAATGGCCGGGCCGGAACGGTGCTGCGCGCAAGGTCGGTTGCAGCCGTCGCCTATGCGATCCTGCTGGCGACCCTGCTGCCGTGGTTGGGAGGTCAGGGCGCGGCGATCGCGGCGATCGTCTGTTCCGCCTTGATCTTCGTCCAGCTTGCGCGGGCCTCGGCCACCATCCTCAAGGACGTGCCAGGTCCGGCAGCCGTCCCGGCACGTGGTCAGGCGGAGCGGACTTCGGTCACCTGAGCACCGGTTCCGCGGAACGCGGGAACGCCGCACTGCGCGCGCTGTCCGCAAGCGCGGCGACGTCGGGCACCTCATATCCGTTACGGAGCATCTCCGTGCGCAGTTCGGGCAGGATGCTGGCGAGCTGGCCCGGATCGAACCGCTGCCACTTGGCCTGCCGATCGGTCTTCACGGTCGTCCGGACATAGTCGGCCAACTCGGGCGTCATCTCCAGCTGGCAATGGCGGCAGATGCGCCCGAGGTACTCGACGGGATTTGCGACGAAGTCTTCGTACCGCAGCCTGAAGACCTGGCCATCGTCGAACTGTGCCAGATCACGCTCGGCCTTGCTGGTCGCCTTCGCCCATTGCCGCGCGATAACGGTCAGCATGTCCTCATGCTCGACGTCATGCTGGATCCCTTTGTAGCGAGGACCCCAGACCGAGAGGTACTTCTGTTTCCGGATGCGTTTGGTCCACAGCTGGTCGAGGAAAGTGCCGATATAATACGGGATCTGGGTGACCGGAGTCGTCTTGAGCCGGGTCAAGATCCGCTTGGCTCCCGCAGGCTTCTGCCACTTCAATTCGACCGAGCTTACGAAAGATAGCGGGTTGCGGACGATGTACAGGAAATGCGCATCGGGGAAGATCCGGCGGACATAGCCGATCCGGAGGATGTTGTGCGGCGTCTTCTCGATAATCGTCCGGTTGCCGTGCTCGACCTGGTATTTCAGGAACTGACCGCGGACATAGTCCCGCACTCGCGCGGTTGCGTCGCTTTCGTCGAACTCGTCATGTTCGCGCGTCGGGTCCGCGTAGCGCCACATTCCGACCGGTTCGTACATCTCCACGACATCGGGGTGAGTGGCCAGGATGCGCTGCAGCATGGTCGTGCCGGAGCGGAAGTTACCAAGGAGGATGATGGGACGCTTGAGCTCGCTCGACATGATCGGCTTGTCTCCCTTGTCGCCACGACAAAGTACTGTTTGGCAGCACCGCGGCCATCGTCTGAGCGGAAGACTATACCCTCGCCGGCAAGCGCGCAAATCGGTGCTTTTCACCGTGCAGCTCATTGGTTCGAACGCGCGTACCAAGCCCCCGAGCACGTTGACCGCCGCCGGGGCTTGTGAGACCTTTCAGGCTGCTCATTCGCGAGGGTGGCAATGATGGTGACCGCTGTTCTGGCCGGGCTTTCCGCGACCTTTCTGGCGCTCTTCATCTACCCTTACGTAATCTACCCGATGATCCTCCAAGTGCTCGGCCGGCAAGCCGTCCATTTGCGGCCCGTGCAGGCCAGAGTCTCGATCCTGTTCTGCGTTCATAACGAGATCGAATGCCTGCCCGGCAAGCTCGACAATTTGCGGCAGCTGAAGCGGGCACATCCCGATCTCGAGATCCTTGTTTACGACGATGCGTCGACAGACGGCAGCTACGAATTACTGGCCGGATCAGGAGACCTGTTGCGGCTGGTTCGCGGCGGCGGCCGGACCGGCAAGGCTGTCGGGATGAGGCAGCTGGCGGCCATCGCCACCGGGAATATCCTGGTCTTCACGGATGCGAACGTCCTGCTCGCCACGGACCTGGTCGACCGGCTGCTGCCTTACTATGGCGATCCTGACGTCGGCGGTGTGTCCGGCACGATCAAGGGACTGGCGCAGCAAGGCACGGTCACCAGCGGCGTCGGCGCCGCATACCTCTCGCTGGATGAGCGGCTGCAGGTACTGGAGTCCCGCACCGGCAACGTGATGGGTGCGTCGGGCGGTTTGTTCAGCGTGCGGCGGGAACTCTACCCTGATTTCCCGGACACCGTCCAAGACGACTTCACCGTGTCCATGAGTGTCATCTTCCAGGGAAAGAGATTGGTGAAGGCGCTCGACGTGATCGCTTATGAAAAGAGCGTCGCTCGGCGGCAGGAGGAATTGGCGCGCAAGGTCAGGATCGGCGCGCGCGCGTTCCACACGCACCTGTTCCTCCGCCCGCAGGTCATGCGCATGTCGCCGCGCGACCGCATGAAGTATGTCTCGCGAAAGATGCTTCGCTGGTTCGGCGGCGTGTTCCTGGCGCTCGGCGCCTTGTTCGGACTTGCCGCCGTCGCGATGCTGTCACTACCGACGGCCGTAGCGCTGGTCGCGGTGGCAACACTCGCAATCGCGGTGTCGCTGTGGTCGAGTGGGGGATATCTCGCGAGCTTGGGTGAAATGGGTCTCGCCATTTTCGCGACCCTGTTCGGCGTGCTGCAAGGGATGCGCGGTAGAACGGTGACCACCTGGTCGCCGGCCAAGTCGCGGTGAACGCCGAGGGTCCGCGCCCGGAGGGTTCGCGTCCCCTGCACATCAGCTACCTGTTTCAGCAATTCCCAGTGCGCACCGAGACCTTCGCCGTCTCGGACATCGCCGCCCTGATCGCGCAGGGCCAAGAAGTGACGGTTTATACGCTCAAGCCTCCGCCACGAGCCGACGCCGTCCTGCTTGGGACCTGTCGGGTCCCGCCGCAACTCGCCATCCGCCGGCCCAGCCGCGCGGCGCTCTGGTCCTGGCCGGCGCTAGTCTGGGAGCGCCGCAGCCAGGCGATGTGGCTCATCCGCCAGACCATCCGTCACGGGTGGAGGGCGCCGCTACTCTGCCTGCAGGTCCTGCTGTGCGTTCCCCGGCTGCTCGAGATCGCAGAACAGGTGCGCAAGGACGGAAGCGACGTCGTGCATGCCTTCTGGTCGCGGCACGTGGCCCTGGTGCTGCCACTGTTGCAGCGCGACGGAGCGCCGTGCCTGCGCACCGCCTTTGTCGGCGCGTATGATCTGGTCGCCGACGACTTCATCCTGAACATCACGGCGCCGGCGAGCGAGATCCTGTTTTCGCACGCGGAAGTGAACCGGCCCGAGCTGGAGCGGCTGGCCGGTCCGGGCACCTCCGTCGAGATCGTCCACCGGGGCATTCCGCTAATGGAGGCGGTTGCGGACGGGGCGCGCGATCCGTTTCAGCTGATCACGGCGTCGGCCCTCGTGCCGGCGAAGAATGTCGAGGCCGTGATTTGCAGCTTTGCGCAGGTGCGGTCCAGTGACCCACGTCTGAGCCTGGCGATCTACGGCGAAGGTCCGGATCGATCGCGGCTGGAGGAGCTGGCGCGCGAACTCGGGTGCCGAGATGCCGTGACGTTCGCGGGGCACGTGGCGCGCGACGATCTGTTCCTGGCGATGCAGCGCGCAGGGCTGTTCATCCTGCTGTCGAAGAAACCGTCCGAGCGGTTGCCCAACGTCCTCAAGGAAGCGCTATGGGCGGGCTGCGCAGTGATCTCGTCCAACTCGGAAGGGATCGAGGAGCTGCTGCCCCAACCGGAACTCGGGCTAGTCGTGGACCCCGACCATGCGGACGATGTCGCAGGTGCGATCGATGCCCTGCTGCGGCTCGGCCCGGACGAACGTCAACGACGAAGTGAACTTGCGCGGCGCTTCATAGCCGAGCGCTTCTCGTGCGCCGCTAGCATGCGAGAATATGAGCGCGCATGGCGGGCCAGCATCCGGTTACACGGGCGGCCCGATGTGCCGCCGCTCCCAGACGTCACGCTGCCGGGCGCCAGGCGGGCTTGAACCGGACACGGCTGCTCAGGTCCACCGGGCTGGGATAGAAATGGTCGCCGATCTCGGCGACGATCGGGCAGGTGACGCCGCCCGCATAGTAGCAGCCGATACTCCAGTAACAGCCCGCGTCGCTACTGCCGATCGAGACCCTCCTGAGATCGAGCAGGTTGTCGCCGTTCAGCCAGACCTGGAGGGCCCCGTCGGTCGGGCTCAGCACCACCCGGTACACCAGGCTGTGCACGACGCCGAACGACAGCGGACCTTCAAAGCGGCGGGTGCCGTCGGCGTCCTGCTCGCCGCGCGTGGTGATCGCGAAGCTGCCCCGTCCGGTGCGGCGAAAGGCGAGGGCCGGCGAGCCGCCGAACTCGGAGCCGATGTGCACCTGGCCATGCACGCCGCCCCATTGCCGGGCCATGCCGGCGGGGTCGTCCCAAGGGTGGTGAACGAAGGACATGGCGCCCCACAACGGCGTATCGTTCGGCAGCCTGGGTCGTTGCGGGCAGCGGATCTCGCTCCGGCGCTTGGTCGGGGGATCGCCCGGGCCGCGGTCGCCCTCATCCGGTCTGATCTCGAAGCGGGCACGATGGGCGGCGAGGCGCAGCGAATGGTCCATGCCGGGATGCCAGACCGATCCCATCGCACAACGCCACTGGCGCCCGTTCCAGATGATCTCGCGTGGCGTCAGGCCGTTGACCAGCGTCGAGTGGTAGGGGGTCGCACCTTGCCCCATGCGGGTCGGCTGCAAGGCGGTGGACCGTGCGGCCCAGTAGCCTACCGACCCGGTGGCAGCCGCGCCGACCGCAAGACAGCAGGAACGCCTGGTCAATAACACCCAACCTCTCCTTCCGCTTTTGAATCTGCAGCGCGTCGGGCCCGCTCTACCCATAGCATGGCTGCGCTTGCTGGACGACAAGCCTAGCGCAACCGCCGTTTCCTAGGAGGTTGCGTCAGGGCGCTGGAAGGTCCCTAATGGCGCCACCATCAACGTTGCCGGAGGCTTGCTTGGGCGCTCCACCACCGCAAGTGCATGGCGAGCCACTCACGTTGGTGGAGCTGTTCGCTTTGCCGGGAGCGGGCAAGTCGACGGTGTCCGACGCCGTGGCCGCAAAGGTTCAGGTCAAGACTCGCCACGAACTGTCGGCCGAGTGGGCCGCAACCCCGCGCTCCGCACGAGCGGCGCAGATCGGCCGTTCCCTGGCCAGCCGCAAGCGCCTGGCCGCCGCGGTCCGCTTCGCGATCCGGGCGCGGCTCAATACGCGGGAAAGCCTGTTCCGATTGGGACGGCTCGTCGCCAAGACCGAATGGCTCAAGTCGCGCTCCGGCCTGGTCCTGCTTGATCAGGGATTGCTGCAGGACATCTGGTCGATCGTGGTTTCGCGACGCGCCCCCGCGATTGCGGACCAGGCGCTCCTGCGCGACCTGATCCGGGCGATGTACGACGGCATCAACGCGACCATCGTGCAAGTGGAGGTGGACTCGCAGACGGCTTCCGCGAGGATCGCCGCCCGGACCTACGGCAGCAGCCGGTTCGACCGGTTGCCCCAGTCGCAGCTGCGCGGCTCCATCGAGAAGACCAGCGCAATCGAGCGGGATGTAGTGGAAGCAGCCCGGCTCGCGGGCATGCCTGTCCATGTGGTCGACGGCTCCGCTCCGGTCCCGGTGGTGGCGGACAGGCTGCTGTCTTTCCTGCCGGTGGGCTTGGGCGAAGGCTCCTCCGCGACGCCGCTGGCTCAGCGACGCATCTCCATCGTCGGGGCGAGCGGCAGCGGCAAGACGACGTTGGGCAGGCAAGTGGCAGAGCGGCTGGGCCTGCCATTCTGGGAACTCGACGAGGAGCGCCGAGCCGTCGAATACCATGCTGCCAGGGAGTGCTTCCGCGACCGGATTGCAGATCTCGCGCGCGGCAATTCATGGGTGATCGACGGGCATTACCGGGATGTGCGCGACCTGATTTGGAGCCGCGCCGACGTTGTCGTGTGGCTGAACTTGCCCCTGCATGTCGTCGCAAAGCGGCTGATCGGGCGATACCGTCGCAAGCGCATGGCCCTTTCATCCCAGCCGCGGCCGGGGGAACCGCCATTGTCGGCGGCCACCCAGTTGAGCTCTGCCTCGTGGCGCCGGCGGCTCGCCCGTCTCATCAAGACCCTGCGCGAGCGCAATCTCTACAGACGTCTCCTGCGCTCCGATCACCCCGAGCTGCGGGTTGTCGAGCTGCGATCACCAGAAGCCGCCCGCTGGTGGCTGGAGAAGCTTGGAGCTTAGCGGATCGGGCGCATCGGACGGGCGAAGGCTGCCGTGCGGCTGGCCCGTTGTGCGATCCCGCCCTCGTCGTGTGGACTCGCCGCCGCTGCGATGGCCGCGATAACGAACCAGATGACGTTGTCGTTGTAGAACGGACCGTAATTATGGAAGAAGATGTGCACCAGGTAGGGGATGAAGAAGATCAGCGTGGCCCTCGACCGCCAGAGCAGCCGGGCCATCACGGGCGCGAACAGCAGCAGCCCGATCCCATAGATATTGACCATGTTCACAAGGTAGTTGTGCAGGTCGTTCTCGCGCGTGCCTTGCGGCGCCTGCATCATGTACAGGTCCGCCCAATAAGGCTGCCACATGGTCATCGGTGCGAAGGTCAGGCCGTAGCCGAGCGGATTATCAGCGAACAACCGCAGTCCGTAATAGACCAGGGTTGAGCGGGCTTCCGCGGAATTGTCGTCCGTGCGCAGCACTCGCGGGGCCGCGGTCTCGATAAACCCCACCAGCAGCGGCCAGGCGAGGTACACCACCGCCGCCCCGACGATCAGGAACAATATGAGCCAGGAGGCGCGCCGCTGGATCGTATACGCCGCAAGGAAGATGAACCCGCCCAGGATTGGCGAACGGGTGGCACAGGCGATGCAGGCCGCGCAAAAGGCCAGGAACGCGGGAACGACCAGCGGATCGGCACTGCTCGACAGGCCGCGCAGCTTGCTTCGCACGGCAAGAAAGGTCGCCAGCGCAAGGCACAGGTGAGTCGCAAGCGAGATCGGCGAGAAGGACAGGCCGACCGGGCGGCGATCGAGGAAGTTCAAGCCTTCGATCGCTTCGGTCGGCAGCGGCCCAAGTGCCCGCCGGAACCTCCAGGCGGCCGCGATATCCATCGCCTGAGCCACGGCCACCAAAGCGCTGACCCCGATCACTCCGACGATGATCATTGCGCTTGCTCGGGCGCCTGCCACCCGGGCCAGGATCGCCGCAACCATGATGGTCGCCGCAGCCTGGATGTGCACTTCGACCACTGCGCGGAGGACATCTAACAGCGGAGCGCCATTGACCAGGCTAACGAAGATGCCGAGCGTGGCGAGACCGGCAGCCAAACCGAGCAGCAGGAGGTTCTCCTCGAGCACGCGCTTTGCGACATCGAGGTAGGCGAGGGTGGCGATGCCCAGCACGGCGATGACGGCGAGGCCGCGGATCGGGACACCGCCGACCCTGTAGGCATTCAGTGCGATGGTCGCGGTCAGCAAGGCGGCGAAGGCGGCCGCAGCAAAGCCTCGGCCGGCCGCCCCTGCCGAGCTTCCGCCGCCTCGGGGGGCGAGAGTCAGGTGACGTGGCTGGCCGTACGGGAAAGCCGGGCTCGCCAGGTCCGCCATGCCGATCAGCTCGCCTGGCCGTAGGTGTAGTAATTGTACCCGCCGTAACGGACACCGGCTGACTTCGCGTCGAACTTGGTGATCACCGCACCGATGATGTTGCTCTGCGGCAGGCGGGAGATCGCAACGTCGATCTCGGTGGTCAGCGTCCGGTTGGCCTCCACCACCACCAGCACCGCTTCGACGTTGCGGGCCAGGAGGACGGCGTCGGCAAGGCCCATGATTGGCGGCCCATCGACGATGACGATGTCACAGTCCTGCAGCAGTTCTTCGAACGCCTGCTGCATGTGGTCGGCCGACAGCAGGTGAACCGGACTGGTCGTGACCTCTCCGGCCGGAACGATGCTGACCCCGGCCTGATCGGCCGCCTGCACCGCGTCGCGGGCCGTCGTCCATCCCGCCAGCAAGTCGGAGAACCCGGGAGGGGCGTCTTCGTCGTTGGCGCTGCGCATACCGCGGGCGCGGCGCAGGTCCGCGTCGACAACGATCACGCGCTTGCCCATGGCGGCGAGGCTTCTCGCGATCCCCAGGGCCGACGTGGACTTGCCCTCCGACGACGTGCTGCTGGTGATCAACAGAGTTTTCGGAAGTCCGGCCGGTGTTGCCTGCTGCAGAGACACGGCGATCGAGTGGTAAGCTTCCGCCGGCGCGCTGTCCGGGTTCTGGAGAGCCGCCGCTGTTGGTCCATTACGCGGAATGCGCGGCACGCAGCCAAGCGAAGCGAGGTGGACACTCTGCTCCAGGTCGTCGGTCGTGCGCACGACATTGTGCATCCGCTCGCGAGCACCGCCGACAACCAGTGCGATCAGCAGCCCGCTGACGCCGGCCAGCGCCAGATCCCGACCCAGCGTCGAATCGGCGGCGATCGGCGGCCAGGCGGGATCGACCAGGGAGATGTTGGCCGCCGCCGCTCCGGCCGCAGCGGCCACTTCCTTGTAGCGCTGCAGGAGCCCGTCGTAGAATGCCTTGTTGGTCTCCACCTCGCGCGCCAGCGAGTTGAACCCGACTCCGCGCTCGCGTTCGGACATGGTGGCGCCGCGTAGCCCGGCGACCGTTCCGGCAATCTGCCGTTCCTGCTGCGCCGCGGCGATATATTCGCCCCGGAACGACGCCTTGATCCGAGAAGCGAAGCCGCCGATCTGGCCATTGAGTTCGGCGATCTTGGCGACGGCGCCCTGGACGCCTGGATGTTCGTCGGTATGCCGCTGCCGCTCCTCCTGCAGCGCCGCCTGCAGCTGGGCACGCTGCGCAACCAGGTCCTGGACGGCCTTGTTGCCCTGCACTTCGGGAAGGGTCAGCGGGTCAGTGCGGCTTACCTGGGCCCACTGCTGCTGGGCGTCGATGCGCCGCGCCGTGGCCTGCGCGAGCGATGCCGTCATGAGGCCAAGCTGCTGCGCCCGCATTGAGCCCGGCGTGGCGCTGCCGCCCGCGCCGTCCACAAGTCCGGTGGTGAGATCGGCCGACCGCGCGTAGGCGAGCATCTTGCGCTCGGAGCCTTCCAGCCGCTTCTTCGCCTCTCCAAGCTGTTGCTGGAGGTACTGCTTGGCGCGGGCCGACGTCTGGTTCTTGCGCTGCAGGTTCGCGGCGATCAGCGAATTCGCGAAGGCGTTGGCGATCCGCGCCGAAACGTCGCGGTCGCTGCTCGTGAATGAAATGCGGGCTACCCGGGTGTTGAGACCAATGGCGACCTGGATCCCGTCCTGAAGCTTGGCGATTACCTGGCGTTCGACGGTGTCCGGGTCCGCGGCGGGGTCCACGCCAAGCGCCTTCAGCGAGTCCGGCGATCTGGCGAGCTGGGTGTTGGCGGCGACCGCCTCGGCGATCGTGCGGCTCTGCGCAAGATCGATTTGGGTCTGCAGGAATCGCTCCGCGTTTTTCGGATCGGCGGCTGGCTCAAGACTGTTCTGGGCGAAGACTTGCGGGGTCTGCTCGTCGACCTGGACCGACGCCACCGCGGTATAGCGCGGCGTGGCGGTGAGGGCCAGGAACGCTCCGACCGCAAGTGCAAAGGCCAGGGCGGCAAGAATGACGAACCGCTGCCGGTAGGCGGCGGCGAGCATTTCCTCCAGGCCGGTGCGCAAGGGTGCTCCCCGCCCCGTGGAGAGGAGCTCCAGGTCCGCAAAGGGCCTGCTCGGAACGATCGCCTGGTTGGAAGTCGTGATCAGCCGGTTCATGTTTCTGGCCTTTGTTGAGTTCGCCGAGTGCTCTCCAGATCGCGGGCAATCACGTGGGCGCCGGCAGGCCGAGCAGGAGCCTCGCTTGGTGCTGGACGGAAGCGGCGCTGCCGTCGCCTGATGGTGCACGCCAGTGGATCATGACAAATACCCCATCAGGTCAGAATGACCGGAGGGCGGGCGATTCCAAATCCGCCAGACGGGCTAGTACCTGAGTTGTAGGAGCCGGCTCGAACGGCATGCCGCAGTGCGAGCGCCGGCCGAACGGCCGGCGGCTGCTAGAAGGCGGCGTGCCGACAACAGATGAGCGGATCAGGCCTCGGTGACGGCCCGGGCGGAAGCCCGCAGCGCTGCCATCGCGGCCAGCCGGCTGTGCACGCCCAGCGCGCGAAAGGCCGCATGGACGTGGACCTTGACCGTGCTCGGCGAGATGCCGAGTTCGCGGGCGATGACCTTGTTCGGGTGACCCTCATAAAGGAGGCTGATCACCTGTTGCTGCCGGCTGGTCAGCCCGGCAAACGCCTCTGGGTTGAAGTCGTCTTCCGGTTGGTTCCACTTGGCCGGTTCGATCAGACTGGCCGGGATGAAGATGCTGGACTGGTCCACGGTGCGCAACGCCTGCTGCAACTCCGCGCAACTGGTGATCTGCTTGGGAATGACGCCATGCGCGCCGGCGGCCAGGATTGCGAGGCCGTCGCGGCTGTTCATCTGCTCGCAAAGCACCGCGATCCGCATACCGGGCTGCGCTTCATGCAGTTCCTGGAGGGTGGTCAGCCCAGAGGCTCCCGGCAGCTCGAAGTCGATCACGAGCAAATCAACTTTCAGGTTGTCCGCCAATAGGGCCATTAGCCCTTTGTAGTTCGACGTTCTCAGTACTTTAGAAAAACCGATCTCGTTTTGCAGCATCGCCGCCAACCCAGCATTGAAGAACCCCTGCTCCTCTGCGACGATTGCAACCGATCGGCGTGCGCTCATAAAGTGCCAGGCGGGCGGCCCCCTTTTCGTTGGTTTGGTGTCCTGCTTTTTCCCGGAAATTAACAGAATATTACACTTTGTCTACAACGCTGGGGGTAGGGCACCCTCCGCCAAAATGGTCTAGGTAAAAAGTAATACGTGCACGAGCGCGCCGGAAACGGTAGAGTGCGCGGCCCGATTTGACGGTGTTGTGGCCGATGCCGGTCGCATCCGCGCTTGTGGGGCGTGTTCGCGTGTGGGTCCCCAGGAGAGGGCCGTCGACGTGGACGCCGGACAGTTATTGATCGCACACAAGGATCCGCTGGCCAGGAGTTATCTCCGGCTGATCCTGAAGCGCGACCTTGAACTGGCCGACTGCGCCGAAGCCGACAACCTCGACGCGCTGCTTGCACGGCTCCGCCAGGGCGGCTCAACTAAGCTGGCGGTGGTCGATCTCGAGCTTCCCGGATTGTCGTGCGAAGTCGGTCTTCGCTATTTGACCTCGCACTATCCCACGACCAGGGTCGCGGTGCTGTTCGGCAAGCTGACGCGCGACTTGCTGCAGCGCCTGTCCGTGACGGGCGTCGCCGCGCTCATTCCCAAGGGAGCATCGGCAGCGACGCTCGCGGACATGTTGCGGCGGGTGATGGACGCCCAAGGGTTCGTGTCGTTTGCTGCAGTGGATGGAGGTGTCGAGGAGCAAGTCGTCCAGTCCTCCTTGCTCCACCAGGAACTCACCGCCCGGCAGCGCGAGGTGCTGCGGCTGTTGAGCCGGGGCTATTCGAACCGGGAGATCGGCCACATGCTCGGCGTCGCGGAGGGAACCGTGAAGGTTCACGTCAACGCAGCCTTCAAGGCGCTCGGCGTGCATAACCGGGTCAGCGCGGCCGTCGCGCTGCGGTCCCTGTTTGAAAGCGGTCCTACGGAGGGACCCGACCTCTGAGCTTGGGCGCATGGCTGCGCCCGGCGGCATGATCGTCACGACGGCAGCTGTGCGATCCGCCGGCGCAGCTCATCCCCCAGTCCGGCGGGGGCCGGACGCGACTCGGCCAACGCTGGCGGGCCCGGCCAGCCGGCATCGGGGAAGTCCTCGCCGGCGAAGCTTCGCAGCCCTTCGTAGCGCGGGATCACGTGAAAGTGCACGTGGGGATCGACCATCATCAGCATGAGGTAGTTGATCCGCTCGTAGCCAACGAAGTCGCTCAGCAGGCGCTCAGCGAGGGTGACGAACTCGCCCTGCTCGGTAAAGGCCTCCGCCGGCAGTTCGCCATAGGCGCGGGCGTCGGAAGTGGCGCACAGCACCAGGCTGCCGATCGTCGGTTGCGCGGGTCGCAGCAGCAGCGCCCAGTGGCGGCCTTCCCTGAGCAACGTGCCGGGATAGCCAAACTTCAGCAGCGTCTCGTGCGCCATGCCATTCTCCTGTTCTCGCCCTTCTTGCCATCGCGGCTCCCCGACCGTAAGGGACCGGCGCGCCCAAACTCGGGCCTATGGCGATCGTAGCTCAGTTGGTTAGAGCACCGGTTTGTGGTACCGGGGGTCGCGGGTTCAAGTCCCGTCGATCGCCCCATCTTCCCTCCCTCATCGATGGATGAACAAGCGATCATGACGGCCATCTGGGCGCTGCCCGACTTTGACGCTCACGAGGACGTGCACTTCGTCACCGATCCCGCCAGCGGCCTCAAGGCCGTCATCGCCATCCATTCCACTCATCTGGGCCCGGCCGGCGGCGGCTGCCGCTTCTGGCATTATGCCGAGGACGAGGCGGCGGTGACCGACGCGCTGCGCCTGTCGCGCGGCATGAGCTACAAGAACGCGATGGCCGGTTTGCCGATGGGCGGCGGCAAGGCCGTCATCCTGGCGCCGGCCGACCGCTCCAAGACGCCGCAGATGATGGCCGCCTTCGGCCGCGCGGTGAACGGCCTCGGAGGCCGCTACGTGACTGCCGAGGACGTCGGCATTGGCGTTGCCGACATGCTTGAGGTCAGCCGCCAGACCAAGTTCGTCGCCGGCCTGCCAGTCGAGCAGGGCGCGGTCGGCGGCGACCCGGGGCCGCACACCTCGCTTGGCGTATTCCTGGGCATCAAGGCCGCGGTCCGCCGCGCGCTCGGCAAGGACAGCCTTAAGGGCCTGCACATCGCCATGCAGGGCGCCGGCAGCGTCGCCAGCGGCGTCGCCAACCACGCCGCTGCGGAAGGCGCGAAGCTGTCGATCGCCGACGTCGACACCGGCCGCGTGCAGAAGCTGGCCGACGCGACGGGCGCGACCATCGTCGACCCGGCCGAGATCATGACGCTGGAGGCCGACGTGCTCAGCCCCAATGCGCTGGGAGCCATTCTGACCGAGGAGTCGATCGCGGCGCTGCGCGTGCCGATCGTCGCCGGCGGCGCCAACAACCAGCTTGCCACCCGCCAGGACGGCGAGCGGCTGATGGGGCGCGGCATCCTTTACGCGCCCGACTACGTGATCAACGCCGGCGGCATCATCAACGTGTCGACCGAGTATGTGAAGGACGGCGACGCCAGCCTGGTGCGGCAGCGGATCGAGGCCATTCCGGAGCGGCTGGAGCGGATCTGGGCCGAAAGCGCGGAGACCGGCCGCGATCCGGCCGCGGTGGCGGACGCCATGGCGCAGCAGCTGATCGGGCGTCGCTAAGGCATTGTCCCTAGTGGCTTCGCGCGGTTGCAGCCGCTAGAACGCCGCGGACCGACCATGCACCGCTTCGCCAATCCCGCCCGCTTCCTGAAGATCGCGCGTCCGGCCACCGGCTGGCTGCTGGCGCTCGGGCTGGTGTTGAGCCTGACCGGCATGGCGGGCGCGCTCTTCCTGATACCGCCCGACTATCTGCAGGGTGAGACGGCCCGCATCCTCCACATTCACGTGCCCGCCGCCTGGCTGGGCATGGGCGGGTGGACCGGTATCGCCGTGTCGAGCATCGCGACGATCGTCTGGCGCCATCCGCTGGCCGGAGTTGCCGCGCGCGCGATCGCGCCGGTCGGCGCCACCTTTGCGTTTCTGTGCCTGGTTACCGGCTCCATCTGGGGTCGCCCGACCTGGGGTACCTGGTGGGAATGGGACGGGCGGCTGACCAGCATGCTGGTGCTCCTCTTCCTCTATCTCGGCTACATGGCCCTGGCCGCGGCCGAGAAGGAGCGCGGACCGGACGGCCGGGCGGCGGCGATCTTCGGCATCGTCGGCATCGTCAACCTGCCAATCATCCACTTCTCAGTGCAATGGTGGCGCACGCTCCACCAGGGCGAGAGCATCGGGGTCGCCGGGTCGTCGATCGCGCCGTCCATGCTGTGGCCGCTGCCGCTGACGACATTGGGCTTCTCCGCTCTGTTCGGGGCGATTGTGCTGATGCGTATGCGGACCGAGCTGGCGGAGACCAAGGTCGAAATGCGGCTGCGGCGGATGGCGACAGCGGCATGAACCAATGGGCATTCGTCCTCGCCGCGTTCGGGGTGATGGCTGGCGGCACCGGCGGGCTGCTGGCCTGGAGCTGGCCGGCGATGCGCTCGGCGGAGGCCAAGGCGGAGGCTTTGGGCAAGCGCCGATGAAGCCCGCGCCCAAGCACCAGCGATTGGTGCTCGTCATTCTAGCGGTCGCCGCACTGATCGGCGCGGCCCTGCTCGCCATGTGGGGCCTGAGCGACCGCGCGGCGTATTTCCGCACGCCGCAGGATATCGCCGCGGGCCGCGCACAGGTCGGGGAGCCGATCCGCCTCGGCGGCATGGTCAAGCAGGGCTCGATCGTCCGCCAGCCCGACGGCGTGAGCATTGCTTTTGTCGTGACCGACGGTCCCGCCGACGTGCCGGTCCGCTACCGGGGCATAGTGCCCGACCTGTTTAAGGAAGGCGGGGGCGTGGTCGCGGAAGGGCGGCTGGAGCGCGGCAACACCTTTGTCGCCGACACCATCCTGGCGAAGCACGACGAACGCTACATGCCGCCGCAGATGGGCAATATACAGGCCGAGCGGCAGACCCGGAAGACGGTCGCCCAATGATCGCCGAGGCCGGTTTGGCTGCGCTGTGGCTGGCGGCGGCGTTGGCGCTGCTGCAGCTGGGCGCTGCGATCGCCGGACCGCGCGTCGGTGACGTGCGCGCAGTCGCCGTGCCGACGGCAGTGGCGCAAGGCGTGCTGACCCTCTTCGCCTTCGCCATGCTGATCTGGCTGTTCGTGCGCACCGACCTCAGCGTCGAGCTGGTCGCCGCCAACAGCCATTCGATGAAGCCGTTCATCTATCGCTTCTCGGGTGCGTGGGGGAACCATGAAGGCTCCATGCTGCTGTGGGTGACCGTGCTCGCGGTGGCCGGCGCGGGGCTGGCTCTCGTCGAGCGGCGGCTGCCCCCGGAGACCATGCGGGCGACATTGGGCGCGCAGGCGGCGCTGGCGCTGGGCTTCTTCGGCTTTCTGCTGATCGCGTCCAACCCGTTTGCGCGGCTCTATCCGGCGCCGGCGGAGGGGCAGGGGCTCAACCCGCTGCTCCAAGACCCCGGCCTCGCCTTCCATCCGCCGACGCTCTACCTCGGCTACGTCGGCCTTTCTGTCGCGTTCAGCCTGGCCGTGGGCGCCCTGATTACCCGGGAGGTCGGACCAGCGCTGGCCCGCGCCATGCGGCCGTGGGTGCTGGGCGCCTGGGTGCTGCTGACGCTGGGCATCACGGCGGGCAGCTATTGGGCCTACTACGAACTCGGCTGGGGCGGCTGGTGGTTCTGGGATCCGGTCGAAAATGCGTCGCTGATGCCGTGGCTGGCGGCAACCGCCCTGCTGCATAGCGTCAACGTGCTGGCGGCCCGCGGGGGTCTTCGTTCCTGGACGATCATGCTGGCGGTGGTCGCCTTTTCCATGTCGATGGTCGGCACCTTCCTGGTCCGCTCGGGTATCCTGACCAGCGTCCACAGCTTCGCCGTCGATCCCGAGCGCGGCAGCTTCATCCTCGGCCTGCTGGTGCTGTACGTCGGCGGCGCGCTCGCGCTGTTCGCGGCGCGAGTCGGCACGGTTCGGGAGGGAGCGCGGTTCGAGCTGGTCAGCCGCGAAGGCGCGCTGGTCGCGAACAACCTGCTGCTAACCGTGCTGCTCGGCGTGGTGTTCGTCGGCACGCTTTACCCGATCTTCGTAGAGGCGGCGACCGGTGACAAGATCTCGGTCGGGCCGCCCTATTTCAACGCGGTGAGCGGCCCCATAACGCTGGTACTGGCGCTGCTGCTGTTCATCGGGCCACTGTTGAACTGGCGTCGGGACCGGCGGCCCAACCTGCGCCGCATCGCGTTGCCGCTGGTTGTGACTGTGCTCGCGTTGGCCGCCACTTTCCTGGCGGACATGAGCCTGCTTGCGCGGCTCGGATTGGCGTTCGCGGCGGGACTGGCGGTCGCATCGCTGCTGCCGCTGGCTGGCCGCAACCTTCGTCGCACGCCGCTGGCCACCTGGGGCATGGTGATCAGCCATCTGGGCGTAGCCGTGGCGCTGGCCGGCGCGGCGTCAGACACGGCGTTTACCAGGGAAACGCTTGCCGCTGCACGCCCCGGCGAAGTGCTGAGCGTCGGACCCTGGTCGGTCCGCCTGGCGGGAGTCGATCCGGTGGCTGGCCCGAACTGGACCGCGGTCGAGGGGCATCTGGTCGCTACCCGCGGCGGCACGACCATTCGGCTCGACCCGCAAAGCCGGACCTTCTCCGACCCGCCGACGGAAACCAGCGAGGCGGCGATCCGAACGTTGTTCGACGGGCAGCTCTACACCGTGCTCGGCCACCGCGAGGGCGAGCGCTGGCAGCTGCGCCTATGGTGGAAGCCATTTGTGACGCTGATCTGGCTAGGTGGCGCCCTGATTGCCCTCGGCGGCGCGTTGGCGCTGGTCGGCCGGTGGTGGCGTGGGCGGCGGCAGCGACGTTCCGAGGAAGCGTTCGCATGACGCGCAAGCTGTTGCTCGCTCTGCCTTTGCTCGTCTTCGTCCTGTTCGTGGGCGCGGCGCTGTGGCGGCTCGCCGATCCCCCCAGCTCTACGGTGGCGTCCAAGCTGGTCGGCAAGCCGGTGCCGCCCTTCGCGCTCAAGCCCGCGCTGCCCACCAAACCAGGTTTCGGCGCGGCCGACCTCGCCGGCGGCCAACCGCGGCTGGTGAACCTGTTCGCCAGCTGGTGCGTGCCATGCATCGCCGAGGCGCCAGTGCTGGCCGAGCTGAAGGCGCGAGGGGTGGCGATCGACGGCATCGCGATCCGCGACACGGCGCCGGACATCACGCGTTTTCTCAGCGAACAGGGTGACGGCTACGCCCGGATCGGCGCCGATCCGAACGGTCAGGCGCAGATCGCGCTTGGCGCCTCGGGTGTGCCGGAAAGCTTCATCGTCGATGGCCGTGGCATCATCCGCTACCACCATATCGGCGCAGTCATGCCGCAAGACGTGCCGGAGGTGATGGCCGAATGGGAGAAGGTGCGGTGAGGCGCGCAATGGTCCTCGCCTGCGCGCTGCTGACCGCCGGCCCCTTGGCGGCGGACAGCAACCAGCCGCCGTCGCCTTACGCGTACAAGCAGCTGGAGGACCCGCGCCAGGAGGCCCGCGCCAAGGCGCTGATGGGTGAGCTGCGCTGCCTGGTTTGCCAGGGGCAGTCGATCGCGGACAGCGACGCCGAACTGGCCGGCGACATGCGCAGCCTGGTGCGGGAACGGATCAAGGCGGGGGAGAGTCCGGACCAGATCCGCGCCTGGCTGATCGAGCGCTATGGCAGCTGGGTCAGCTACGCGCCCGTGTTCGGGCCGGAGACGCTGTTCCTCTATGCCGCCCCGCTGCTGCTGCTGCTGGTCGGCGGGCTGCTCGCCGCCCGGCGGCTGAAGCGGAGCCGCTGATGGGCTACGCCTGGCTACTGCTGCTGGTGGTGCTGACAGCCGGCGGGCTGTGGTGGCTGGGCAAGCTGCGCGGCGCCGCGCTGCAGCTGGTGCTGGCGGCATTGATGCTTGGTAGTGCGGGCTATGCGTTGCAGGGCCGTCCATCGCTGCCTGGCGTCGCCAAGGGAGCCGGCCGGCGGGCACCGCCGCTGCCGTTAACCGAACCGCGCCAGGCGATGCTGGGGCGCTTCACGGCCGCTGAGCCGTGGCTGATCATGGCCGATGCGTTCGAGCGCCGGGGCAACACGGAAGGTGCGGTAAAGATCATCCGTTCCGCCTTGCGAAAGCACCCGCGCGACGCCGCGCTCTATATCGGCCTTGGGAACGCGCTGGTCGATCACGCGGGCATGATCACGCCCGCTTCGACCATCGCATTTGAGCGGGCACGCCAGCTGGCGCCGAAACACCCGGCTCCGCTGTTCTTCCAGGGCTTGGCGCTGGCGCGGTCGGGTGAGCCGGCGCAGGCGCTGGCGTTGTGGCGGCAGGCGCTGGCGTTGACCCCACCCGGGGCTGACTACCGGCCGATCATCATCGGAGGCGTCCAGGCGCTGAGCGTCTCCGCCAGCGCCGGAAGTCCGCAAGCAGCGGGTCAGCGGTAGGGTCGTGAATGGACCCCGGCGGGCGCCGGGGTGCGCTTACTCGCCGCGGCCGGTTTCGTGCTGCAGCTCGTCGATCTTCTTGGACGCGTCGGCCTTGTTGAGTTCCGGATCGAACTCCTCGCCGGCCTCCTCGGACAAGGTCTGCAAGTAGCTTGCCTGCGCCCCCGTCATCGGCTGGTCGCCGGTGGTCCAGGTGTCCGGGTCCTTGACCGCGTTGCCGGTCGGGTGAGCCTTGGGGTTGGTGTCGGGCTTGTCGGTCATTGTCCTGCCTTCTCAGATAGTTGAGTTTGGCAGGACAACGCCGGCGTTCCTGTCTTGTTCCCGCCTAGGCGACCGGTTCGAACGGGAGATCGAGCGCCTCGGCCACGGCCTCGTGCCGGATCTTGCCGCCCGACACGTTGAGCCCCATGGCCAGGTGCGGATCCTGGCGCATCGCTTCCTCAGCGCCGAGACCGGCAAGCTTCAGCGCGAAGGGCAGGGTGACGTTGTTGAGCGCGAAGGCGCTGGTGCGCGACACGGCGCCGGGCATGTTGGCGACACAGTAATGGATCACGCCGTCCACCTCGAAAACAGGGTCGTCGTGGGTAGTCGCATGGCTGGTCTCGAAGCAGCCGCCCTGGTCGATCGCGATGTCCACCAGCACGCTGCCGCGCTTCATGGTCCCCAGCATGTCGCGGGTGACCAGCTTGGGCGCCGCCGCGCCCGGCACCAGCACCGCGCCGATGACCAGCTCCGCCTCCTCGACGGCGCGGGCGATCGCGTCACGCGACGCGTAGGCCGTCTTGATCTGTGAGGAGAAGAACATGTCCAGCTCGGCCAGCCGCTCCATGTTGATGTCGTAGATGGTGACGTCGGCGCGCATGCCGACGGCCATCTGCGCCGCGTTGACGCCGCTGACGCCGCCGCCGAGGATCGCGACCTTGGCCGGGGCAACGCCCGGTACGCCGCCCAACAGCACGCCCCGACCGCCCTGTTCCTTCTCGAGGTAATGGGCGCCGACCTGGACCGACATCCGGCCAGCGACCTCGCTCATCGGCTTCAGAAGGGGCAGCTGGCCGGAGCGGCTGGTGACCGTCTCATAGGCGATGCAGGTCGCGCCCGACTTCATCAGGCCTTCGGCCTGCGCCTTGTCGGCCGCGAGGTGGAGGTAGGTGAACAGGAGGTGCCGCGGCTGCAGCAGCGCGATTTCGCTTGGCTGCGGCTCCTTCACCTTGACGATCATGTCGGCGGCTTCGAACACCGCCTCCGGCGTCGGCAGGATCGTTGCGCCGGCTTTCTGGTAGCCGCTGTCGGGGCAATCGATGCCGCTGCCAGCCTTGGTTTCGACGAACAGCTCATGCCCGGCCGAGACGAGCTCCTTGACGGACGCCGGGGTCAGGCCGACGCGGTATTCGTGGTTCTTGATTTCCTTGGGCACGCCGATGCGCATGGAACGCTCGCTTTCCGGTAGCTGTTGATTGGGTGTGATCGCGCGCGCCTATAGACCGGCTTGTCCGCCAAAGGCCAGCCGATTGCCGTCTGGGTGCGCTCCTGCTAGGGCGCGCCACCGCTTCCCATGAACATCACCGCCACAGGAGCCGCCGTACCTTCTTCCAACCAGGAGGTGACGGATACCCAGCACGCCCACGGCCATGCGCCGCAGGGCTCGCTGGCCAAGCTGGCGGTCGGCGCGGTCGGCATCGTGTTCGGCGACATCGGCACCTCGCCGATCTACGCCTTTCGGGAAACGTTCGCCGGGCACCACCGGCTGGTCCCCGACCAGCTGCACATCTTTGGCGTGCTGAGCCTGATCTTCTGGTCGATGATGATCATCGTGACGCTGAAATACGTCACCATCATCATGCGGGCCGACAACAAGGGCGAGGGCGGCAGCCTGGCGCTTCTCGCTCTGATCAACCGCTCCACCAGCGACAAGCGGCGCTGGACCGCGGGGATTGTCATGCTGGGCGTGTTCGCCACCGCTCTGTTCTACGGCGACAGCATGATCACGCCGGCCATGTCCGTGCTGTCGGCGGTGGAGGGTCTGGAAACGGTCAGCCCGGCGTTCGAACCGCTGGTGCTGCCGCTGGCGGTTGGCATCCTGGTCGGCCTATTCGCCATCCAGTCGCGCGGGACGGGCCTCGTCGGCAACCTGTTCGGCCCGATCATGGTGCTCTATTTCCTGGTGCTGGCGGGCCTCGGCATCTTCCACATCGTCGACTATCCCCGGATCATCCTGGGCATGGTCAACCCGCTCAACGCGGCGTTGTTCTTTGTCGCGGAGCCGCTGCCGGCGTTCATCGCGATGGGCTCCGTGGTGCTGGCGGTGACCGGCGCCGAGGCGCTCTACGCCGACATGGGCCATTTCGGCCGCCGTCCGATCCGCAGCGCCTGGTTGTACTTCGTCCTGCCGTGCCTGCTGATCAATTATCTGGGGCAGGGCGCGATGCTGCTGAACGTGCCCGAGCAGGCAACGGAGCTGGTGAAGAATCCGTTCTTCTTCCTGGCTGGTGAGACCTTCCGGCTGCCGCTGGTGCTGCTCGCCACCGCCGCCACCATTATTGCCAGCCAGGCGGTGATCAGCGGCGCTTTTTCAGTCACCCAGCAGGCGATACAGCTGGGCTTCATCCCACGCCTCCGGATCGAGCACACCAGCGAAACTGCCGCCGGGCAAATCTACATCCCGGCGATCAACTGGGCGCTGATGGTCATGGTGCTGCTGCTGGTGGTCACCTTCCAGAGCTCGTCGAACCTGGCCGCCGCCTACGGCATCGCGGTCACCGGCGCGGTGTTCATCGATACGCTGCTGCTGTCCGTGGTGTTCTTCTCGCTGTGGCAATGGCCGGCGTGGAAGTCGGTGCCGCTGCTCGCGCTGTTCCTGATTGTCGACATCGCCTACTTCAGCGCGAACCTGTTGAAGGTGCCCGACGGCGGCTGGTTCCCGCTGCTGATCGGCGCCATCGCCTTCACCCTGCTGACCACCTGGGCCAAGGGCCGCCAGCTGATGCTGAACCGAATGGCCGAGGCCAGCCTGCCGATGGAGGTGTTCATCAAGTCGGCCGCGTCTAGCGCCACGCGGGTGCCGGGCACGGCCGTGTTCATGACCAGCTCGGCCAAGGGCGTGCCGCACGCGCTGCTCCACAACCTCAAGCACAACAAGGTGCTGCACGAGCGGGTGATCCTGCTCACCGTCCGGATCGAGGACGTGCCGTACGTCATTACCGAAAAGCGCCTGGCGACCGAGGATTATGGCTGCGGCTTCTTCCGCGTGCTGCTGCGCTACGGCTTCATGGAGGAGATGGACGTTCCGGCCGAGCTCCAGAAGCTGGAGAATTGCGGACCGCGCGCCAAGATGATGGACACCAGCTTCTTCCTGGCGCGGCAGACCCTGATTGCGTCGTCGCGCCCCGGCATGGCGATCTGGCGCGAAAAGCTGTTCAGCTGGATGCTGCGCAACGCGGAAAGCGCGATGGAATTCTTCAAGCTGCCGACCAACCGGGTCGTGGAGTTGGGCAGCCAGGTCGAGATCTGACGCGAAGTGCTCCTGCGCTCGCAGGAGCCCATTACCCTTGCGACGCCGCCAAAGATAACCGTTCTCCTGCCTTCGCAGGGATACGGCCGGGCAGATCGGGCATTCTCTTGGCCATGGATCAACTCGCCTCGTGGGTCGCCACCGCCACCACCATCCTCGCCGCCTGCCTCACCGCCTCCAACCTCGGTAGCCGGATCACCGGCTACGGCTTCGTCGTCTTCACGGTCGGCTCGATCGCCTGGTTCGCCACCGGCCTGCTGACCGGCCAGCCGGCGCTGGTGTGGACCAATGCCGTCATGACGCTGCTCAACCTGTTCGGCGTCTACCGCTGGCTCGGCCGCCAGGCGAAGGTCGAGGACGGCGCGCAGAAGGCGGCGGAAAAGAGCCGCGATCTGCCGGGCGAGACGCTGTTTCCGGCGTCCACCCTGGCGTCGGCCAAGCTCAAGGGGCAGGGCGGGGTGGACCTCGGCACCTGCGTCGACGCGATGGTCGGTTGCGGTTCAGGACGGCTGAGCTACCTGGTGGTCGCGCAGGGCGGCGTCGCCGGGGTTGGGGAGACCTTCCGTCGGGTCGAGTGGCAGAATGCGCACGTCCATGAAGGCGCGGTGACGACCGAACTCCAGCCCGAAGCCTTTGCCGGCTTGCCGGAGCTCGCCAAGGACGACTGGCCCGGCCGATGAGCGCACTCATTGTCACTGCCGAGCTGGCGTCCGAGGACTTCGCCTGGCTCGACGGCCAGCGCCGTCGCTACTTCCCGCCCGAGCGCAACCAGCTTTCCGCGCACCTCACCATGTTCCATGCCCTTCCGCCCTCGGCCGAGGAGGAAGCCCGCTGCGAACTGAAGCGGCAGGCTGCCCGGCCCGCGCCGCGCGCCCAGGTCGCGGGCCTGATGAACCTCGGCCGCGGCGTCGCCTATCGGATCGTGTCGGACGAGCTCGAGGAGGTGCGTCGCGCGATCGCCGATCACTTCCACGGCAGCCTCACGGCGCAGGACGGGCAGGGGTGGAGGCCACACGTGACAATCATGAACAAGGCCGAGCCGCGCGCCGCGCGCGAGCTGCTGGGCGAACTCCAGGCCAGCTTCCACCCGCGCCCGCTCAAGATCAGCGGCCTGGCGCTGCACCGCTACCTAGGGGGACCCTGGGAGAAGCTCGGCGCCTGGACGTTCCGCTGCTGACGAGACCTCAGCTGAGGTCTCCGACCCCTTCGCAGGTGAGGTCAAACGCGGCCATGCCTGCTTCCAGCACGCTGGCTAGCATGGGCATGTCCATCAGCGTTTCGATGGCACTGCGGGCGCGAACCTCGGTCATGGCCTCGTCCATGGCCTCGTCCCAGTCGCTCACGTCATAGGTGCCCTGGCCGACCCAGCAGAAGGCCAGCACCTCGGCCAGCTGGTCCTCGCCCAGGTCGTCGAACGAGGCTTGCAGCTCCTCCTCGACGCCGTCGTTGAGGTCGTCCTCCAGGACGGACAGCGCGCCCTCGTCCTCGTCATCGACGTTGTCGGCGCCTTCGCCCTCGTCATATTCGCCGGGCGTCTGCGCCTCATACTCGCGCGCCCGCAGGATGATGCGGCACAGCGTGTCGACGGGCGTAAGCGGGTCCATGATCGGTATTCTCCTGTTTCGCCGTCTAACGAGAGCCGGACTGCGCGGTTCCGGGCGAAGGGCCGCGCTCCGCAACGCGCTGGTAACCATTTCCGTGTGACAGCGGCACTTGAAGCAGGAGGGCTCGCAAGGTGGCGGAAATCGGCGTGGCAAGACGGAACGGCGAGCAGGCCGTGCGGGTGGCGCTGGACCTTACCGAGCGCTTCCTGCTGATCATTGTTGCGCTGCCCTTCGTGCTGCGCTTCACCCACGCCCTCGACCGCGACCCCTACCTCCTCGGCCTGATCCTGGCTGAGATGCTGACGGTGGTCCTGCTGCTGATTCGGCGACCGGGCCCCATCGCTGGCACCCCATGGGCCTTCTTCGTCGCGCTGGTCGGCACCTTCGCGCCCCTGTTCGTGACGGCGCCTGACGGGCCACCAGTGATTCCCGCTGGAGCCGCGCTGATGTGGGTGGGCCTGGCGATCAGTGTGGCGGCCAAGCTCAGCCTGGCGCGCAGCTTCGGCATGATCGCCGCCAACCGCGGGGTAAAGAGCCGCGGCATCTACGCTTTCATCCGGCACCCGATGTATCTCGGCTATGCCGTCACCCACCTAGGATTCCTGCTGGTGTTCCCCAACCTGTTCAACTTGGCGGTCTACCTGACAACCTGGACCTTTCAGCTGCTTCGCATCCGGGAGGAAGAGCGCTGGCTGTGCCAGGACGAGGCCTACCGCGAATATGCGGACCGGGTGCGCTACCGCCTGATCTATGGCGTATATTGAAGGCCACGCGAAGGCGCGTTGACCGGCTCACGGCGCCCGCTTATATGCCCGCCCGCGCCGCCATTCGTGCGGCTGCCTCAATGCATCGGGGCGGAGTAGCTCAGCTGGTTAGAGCAGCGGAATCATAATCCGCGTGTCGGGGGTTCAAGTCCCTCCTCCGCTACCACTCAGAAGTCCAAGCCTGAGAAGCAATTAGCTGCTATCCTTGCCTTGCTGTCGCAGCCCTTCCTTTGGCGCACGCTGTCGCGCGTACTTACGACCAGCGCGAAAGTCGGACGTGAATTCCCGTAAGCAGGCGCTCGTTCAGGTCAGCCCGTTGTCAGCCTAGGGTGGTAAGCGGAACGGCTGCTTCCGTGTCCGCACTGGCAAAAAGCAGACGTTTGCCTTCGTGCGGCGGCTTGGCGCCTTTTGTTGTCGATCAGGCAGTGCCGCGATGGGTGGCAAAGCGGACCTTCGTTCAATCACCCAGCCTGACAAGACGAGGCGAAAGTTCGCCGGGTCTCGCGACATGCCCGAGCAGCGTTGGGAGTGACTTCCAGGCAGAGGTGGGGCAAGGCGCGCCCATGCGATGCGAAGAGCCAGCCGTTGCGAATAGCCCTGTCGCCTGAACGACTTGGCGTTCTTGCCAGCTGCAGCATCGTGGTTTCCGCGACGGTCGCAGAAGCCGCCGTCGCTCAGGTCACGCCACCACCGGCCGAGCGGCCGGTATGTCCGCCCGAAGCGCCCAACGCTGCCCCGCCGCCGCCGCCCGGCGCGAACTTGCCCGTGGTGGAGCCCATTGTCTGCCAAGAGGAAGTGGCCCGCGAAGTGCCGCCGCTTGGCGCGGACGATCCCGCCCTGGCGACGCCACTGGAAAGCGTGGCCGAGTTCGAGGCCCGGCTGCGCGCGGGCGAGGGGGCCGCTGGCATTGCGGCGCCCACTGCCGAAACCGAGCTCGCCCAACCGTTGCCGTCGTTGGGCCAGTTCGATGTGCGCGAGGTGGAGCTGGCGCAATCCGAACCGTCCGCAGCCGGGGCGGAGCTCCGCTATGCGGTCCGGATAGAAGGGCTGGACGGTGCCGACGCGGAGACGGAAACGGCGCTGCGCGGACAGTTCGACGCCCTGTCCGCGCTGGCGGATGGCAAGGGCAAGGTCGCCAACGAAGCCATGCTGTCCGCCCGGCTCGGCGAGGACAGCAAGCTCGTTCAGCGCATCCTGCAGGCAGAAGGCTGGTACGACGCGGCCGTGCAGACCCGGATCGAGCGCTCGCCCGCCGCCGACGGGCAGCCGGTCACGGCCGTCCTGCTGGTCGCGCCGGGCAACCGCTACCGGATCGGCAGCATTACGGTCCGGGCCGACCCGACCACGCCGCCCGACCTGATCGGCCGGAACCTCGCCCTGCAGGCCGGCGAACCGATCGTCGCGCAGCGTATCCAGGGCGCGGAGGCCAATGTGGCGGTGGTGCTGCCGCAGCAAGGCTATCCGTTCGCCACCGTCGGGCAGCGCGACGTGCTGCTCGATCCCGACACGCACCTGGGCGACTATACGCTGCCGGTGATCGTTGGTCCGCGCGCGCGCTTCGGCGGGTTCCGGACGACTGGCGACCTGGCGTTTGACGCCCGCCATGTCCAGGTGCTGGCGCGATTCAAGCGGGGTGAGCTGTACGACAGCCGCGATGTGGACGACCTGCGGCAGGCGCTGGTCGCCACTGGCCTGCTTACCACCGTCGCGGTCGCGCCGGATCGTACCGGACAGGTCAATGTGGACGGGACCGAGAACGTCACAGTGCTGGTGACCCAGAACGCCGGACCGCCTCGCACGCTGGCGGCGAGCGCCGGCTACGGCACCGGGCAGGGCTTCCGGCTGGAAGGCAGCTGGACCCACCGCAACCTGTTTCCTCCGGAAGGCGCGCTGGTCGCCAGCGCGGTTGCGGGCACACAGGAGCAAGGCGCCAGTGTGATCTTCCGTCGCTCCAATGCCAGCAAGCGCGACCGGACGTTGCAATTCGGGCTTGAAGCATTGCGCAGCCGCTTCGAAGCGTTCGACGCGCTGACCGGCCGGCTGTTCGCGCGGCTGAGCTATGACAGTACGCCAATCTGGCGCAAGACGCTGACCTGGGGCCTAGGGGCCGAATTGCTCGGCACCGTCGAGGAGGACTATAGTTTCGCCCTGGGCAAGCGCGACAAGCGCCGATTTCTGATCGGCGGGGTCAGCGGCCAGTTAGGGTTCGACCGGACCGACAGCCTGCTCGATCCGACCCGCGGGTTGCGGGCGCAGATCCTCGTCCAGCCCGAAGGCGCACTGAGCGACGGCTTCCGCCCCTACCTGCGCAGCCAGCTGGACGGCAGCGCCTACTATCCGGTCGGCAACAGCCTGGTGGTGGCCGGACGCGCCCGTATCGGCACCACGCTGGGGATCGACCGCTTCAATCTGGCGCCGTCGCGTCGCTTCTATGGCGGCGGCGGCGGGTCGGTGCGCGGCTTCGCTTACCAGCAGCTCGGCCCCAAGGACCCCGCCGACCGGCCGCTGGGCGGCTTGAGCTTGACCGAAGCGGCGGCGGAAGTGCGGTATCGCTTCGGCGACTTCGGCGTGGTCGGCTTCATCGACATGGGCCAAGTCTATGAGGATCGCGTGCCCAGCTTTCGCGGCCTGCGCACCGGCGTCGGGATCGGCGGACGTTATTACACCAGCTTTGGCCCATTGCGCTTCGACGTGGCGACGCCGCTCGGCCGCAAGCCAGGCGAGAGCCGGTTCAACATCTATATCTCGATCGGGCAGGCCTTCTGATGAGCGACGTCGCCGCTCAGCCCGGTGCCGTGCCCACGTACGGAAACGAGACGGTCGTCGTCCGTCACCGGGTGAGCTGGCCGGCCCGGATCGCCAAGTGGCTGCTCGGCCTGGTGGTCGGGCTGGTGCTGCTGGCGGGACTGCTAGTGGTCGGGATCGACACCGACCCGGGCCGCCGCTTTGTCGCCGAGCGGCTGGAGCGGCTCGAGTTCGCCAATGGCATGAAGATCGGCGTCGGCCGGATCGACGGCTCGCTGTACGGCGCAATGACGATCCAGCGCTTGACCCTGTCCGATCCCACCGGCGTATTCTTCTCGGCGCCGGTGGTCCGCGTCGACTGGCGGCCGTTCGACTATCTCGACAACCACCTGAACCTCCGCAGTTTGCTTGCGCCTACCGCCACTCTGGCCCGCCTGCCCGAGTTCCGCGCGACCCCGCCGAGCGACGGCCCGCTGCTGCCCGACCTCGATATCGACATCGGGCGACTACGGATCGACCGGCTGGTGATTGAGCGGCCGGTCACCGGTGAACGGCGGGTCGGCTTCATCGAAGGGCGCGCGCGTATCGCCGACCGCCGTGCGCAGGTGGCGCTGGAAGCGGCGGCGATCGGTGGCGCGGGCCGGGCCGGCGGCGACCGGCTGGTGCTTCGGCTCGACGCCGTGCCGGACGACAATCGGCTATCGTTGGACGGTTTTCTCAGCGCCCCGGCGAACGGGGTGGTAGCCCGGCTCACCGGCCTCGCCGCTCCCGTGCGGGCTCGGCTTGCGGGCAGCGGCGATTGGCAGAGCTGGGACGGGCGGCTGCTGGCTGACCTCGATAATGCGCCGTTCGCGCGGCTTGCGCTCAGGGCCCGCAACGGCACGTTTGGCGTGCGCGGGCCGACCCGCGTCGCCCGGCTCGTCGAAGGCCCGTCCGCGGCGCTGCTGGGGCCGATCACCAATCTCGCGCTGCAGTCCACCTGGGAGAACCGCCGGGCCGACCTGAACGGCCGGATCTGGAGCGACGCCTTCACCCTGGTCGGAAACGGCGCCGCTGACCTTGGCCGCAACAGCTTCGACGATCTCCGACTGAACTTCGCTTTGTTGAAGCCGCAGACGCTGGCGCCCAACCTCGCCGGGCGGGACCTGCGTGCGCTGGTCACGCTCAATGGCGCGCTTCGCCGCCCAACGGTGGACTATCGCCTCACCGCCACCACCCTGGCGTTCAACGACCTGGGCCTGCAAGGGCTCGAAGCCAGCGGCGTGGCGCGATTCGACCGCGATCACCTGACGGTGCCGGTCGCCGCGCGAGCACGGGCGATCACCGGGCTGGACACAGCCGCGGGCGGGACGATCACCAACGTCCGGCTGAACGGCGACCTGGCGGTCAGCTGGCCGCGGATCGTGTCGGACAATATCCGCATCCGTTCCGATCGGATCGACGCCAAGGCGATCATCCTCGCCGACGTCGGCTCCGGCCTCTACACCGGCGCGCTGGAAGGCCGGGTGAACGATTACCGGATCGACAGCCTCGGCATCTTCAACATCGACACGAACGCCGATGTGAAGACGCTGCCCAACGGCGGCTATAGCCTGATCGGGCGCGTCCGGGCGCAATCGACTCGATTGTTCAACGACGGGGTTCGCAGCTTCCTTGGCGGCAACCTGGTCGCCTCCAGCGATGTCGCTTATGGTACCGACGGCGTGATCCGCTTTTCCAGGCTGCGCCTCAACGCACCGCAGCTGCGGGTCACGGACGGCCGGGGCAGCTACTCGCCCGATGGGCGCATCGACCTTCGCGCCGCCGGCGTATCGCGGCAATATGGCCGGATCGGGGTGCAGGTCGCCGGCACCGTCAGCAGCCCGCGCGCGATCGTCACGGCGGCCCGGCCGGGGTTTGGCCTGGGCATTGCCGGACTCAGGGCCGAGATCCGCAGCGTTGGCGATGCTTACGCGGTCCTCGCCCGCGGGCGGAGCGGCTATGGAGACTTCACCGCTGAGGTGGCGGTGCAGACGGCGACTGGTCCGCTGACGTTGGACATCCGCCGCGCGACCCTGGCCGGGATCACCGTCGACGGCCGGGTCCGGCAGACCGCCGCCGGGCCGTTCGCGGGGCAGCTAAACGCGCGCGGGCAGGGGCTTGGCGGGGTGGTCCGGCTGGCCGCCGCCGGGCGCTTCCAGCAGGCGCTGATCAACCTGCGCGCGCACGACGCCACCTTGCCGCCACCCGCCAGCATCGCCGTCGGCGCCGCCATCGCCGACGCGCGCGTGACCCTGTACGACCAGCCCGAGATCATCGCCGATGCGCAGCTCGCCCGCGCCCGCTTCGGCAGCACGGAGATTGCGGCGCTGCGCACCGTCATCAACTATCGCGGCGGCCGCGGCTTCGCCCGCGGGCTTGCCGAGGGTACGTCGGGCGTGCCGTTCCGGGTGGCGTTCAACAGCGAGCTCCAGCCGGACCTGTGGCGGGCGGCGCTGCGCGGACGCATCAACGGCGTGGACGTGCGAACGGAGAGCCCGGCCAGGATCGTTCCCCGGAACGACACTTACGAATTGTTGCCGACGCGGCTCGTGTTCGATCGCGGCAGCATGCGGCTGGCCGGCAGCTATGGCCGCGAGTTGCGGTTGCAGAGCCGTATCGACGGCGTCGACATGACGCTCCTCAACCTGTTCGCGCCCGGGCTCGGCATCGGCGGCCGGGCGACGGGCAGCATCGACTTCGTCCAGGCCGGCGGCGCCTTTCCGCGCCTCGACGCGAGCCTTGCCGTGCGGAACTTTAGCCGCACCACCGCCGCGTCGGTGAGCCGACCGCTGGACGTCAACCTGGTGGCCAGCCTTGCGCCCGGCACGGGGACCCTAAACGCCGTGATGCGCACGCGCGGAACGGTGGTCGGCCGCGTGCAGGCGGCGGTTCAGCCGCTTGGCTCGGGCAGCTGGACGGCCCGGATCGCCGGCGCACCCCTACGCGGCGGCATCCGCTACATCGGGCCGGCGGACGCGCTGTTCTCGCTTGCCGGGCTGGCGGATCAGAGCCTCGCTGGCCCGCTGGGGGTGGCGGCCGACTTTGGTGGCCGGGTTGAGCGGCCGACGTTGCAGGGCGTCGTGCGCGGCCGCAGCCTGACTTACGCCAACGCCACCTACGGCACGCGTCTCACAAACCTGGCGGTGCAGGGCCGCTTCACCGGCGAACGGCTCCAAATCGACCGGCTCACCGCCCAGGCCGGCAGCGGCACGGTGAACGGCAGCGGCCACGTCAGCCTGGCGGCCGCCAATGGCTACCCCGCCAACTTCGACCTGGTGCTGAACAATGCCCGGCTCGCCGACAGCGATGCCCTGCGTGTCACCGCCACCGGAAACGTGCGGCTGATCAAGGCGGCCAACCAGTCGCCGGTCCTGACCGGCACCGTGCGCCTACCGGTCACCCGCTACCGCGTAATCCGCCAAGGATCCGCGGAAGTGCCGGAACTGACCGGCGTGCGGTTCAAGCCGCCACGCGGTCGGCCGACGGTCAGCGGCGATGCCCCGGCACAGTCGGCTGCCGGGTTCGGCAATGTGCGGCTCGACCTCACCATTCTGGCGCCGGGGCAGCTGTTCGTGTCCGGCATGGGTCTGGAATCCGAGTGGCGCGCGGACCTGCGCGTCACCGGCACCAGCCAGGCCCCGCGGATCGCCGGCAACATCGACCTCGTCCGCGGCACCCTGGGGTTCGCCGGCCGTTCGTTCGAGCTGCAAGAAGGGCGGATTCGCTTCGCCGGGGGCGGCACGGGCGACGCCACGATCGCCCTGGCCGCCGCCGAGACGATCGAGGATGTCGAGGTCACGGTGAACGTGGCGGGCGCCGCGCTTGATCCGCGGGTCACCTTCTCCAGCTCGCCCGGCCTGCCGCAGGACGAGATCGTGTCGCGTATCCTGTTCGGCAATTCGGTCGGCCAGCTGTCCGCGCTCCAGGCGGTCCAGCTCGCCGCGTCGCTCAACACACTGCGCGGCTCAGGCGGCGGGCTCAATCCGCTCGGCAAGCTGCGGCAGGTGGCCGGCTTCGACCGGCTCCGCATCCTTGGCCCTGACGAAACCAGCGGCCGAGGCACGGCGCTGGCCGCCGGCAAGTACATCGGCGACGACATCTACCTGGAGGTAGTCACCGACGCACGGGGCTTCACCGCCACCCAGCTGGAAGTGACCCTTAGCCGCAGCCTGTCGATCCTCAGCCAGGCGGGCGGGTCGAACAGCACCAACGTCAACGTGCGCTATCGCAAGACCTACTGATGGGACGTCCCACGATCGCCTTCATGCTTTTGGCGCTGGCCGGCTGCGGCGAGGACCGGCGCAGCTTCAACGACAAGTATCAGAACACCGAAGAACAGCTTGAAGTGAAGGCTCGCACGTTGGAGGCGAACCTGACGTCTGACTTGCCCAGATCAGATCGAGCCGGAGACGTCGGCGGAACGCAGCGGCCTGCGCCAAGGTGATCGGGGGGCTCAAGTCCCTCCTCTGCTACCACCCACCGACCGCTTGCTGCCGGTTTGTTAACCAACTTGGCCTAGCGCTCACTCCTTGGATGGGGAGAGGGCATGGCTAGCCACGCGGACGGGCAGGAATGGGCAACGGCGCGCGCCGGCAACAACGGTCAGGTAAGGCCGACCGCGCCTTCTGCCGAGCGCCACCTCTACGGCCCCGTGGCGGATTGGCTGCTGCTCGGCGGTAGCTCGCTTTTCATCCTGCCGCTGCTCACGCTGCTGCCCAGCCAGCGCTGGCAGGCGACGGTCGCACTGACGATGATGGTGCTCGCCAACTTCATCAACCACCCGCATTTCGCCCACAGCTACCAGATCTTCTATCGGGATTTCCGGGCCAAGCTGACCGGCGGCGAGCGGATGATGCGGTGGCGCTATGCCGGCGCGGGTATCCTGGCGCCGCTGCTGCTGCTTGTTTATTTCACCATCGGCCTGTGGCGGGCGGATCTGCGCATGGTGGGCCTCGGCTTCAACATCATGGGGCTGTTCGTCGGCTGGCACTACGTCAAGCAGGGCTATGGCATGCTGATGGTCGACGCGGCCCTGAAGCGTCGCTTCTTCAGCGAGGAGGACAAGAGGCTGCTGCTGATCAACGCCTATGCGGTATGGGTGTTCGCCTGGATCAAGCTCAACGGGGCAGCGCAGGGCAGCGAATATTGGGGCGTGCGCACGATCAGTCTGGCGGTGCCGCATTGGCTGACGCTCACGTCAGCCCTCGTCGCGGGAGCGAGCGGCCTGACGGTGCTGACCATGCTGGCGAAGCGGCTGCGCAGCGGCGCCAAGCTGCCCGTCGCGGGCCTCACCGCTTACGGCGTCACGCTGTACGTGTGGACGGCGTTCGGTACGGCCAACCCGCTCGTGTTTCTCGTCATTCCGGCACTGCACAGCATCCAGTACCTGGCGGTGGTCTACCGCTTCCAGTCCAGCGTCGCCCATGCCGCCGAGCCAGTCAGGCCTGGCCGTGCCCTGGCTCGTTTCGGGCTGACCGGCGTGTTGCTGGGGGCGATGCTGTTCTGGGTGCTTCCGATCGCGCTTAGTGCGCGCTTCGCCTACCGGCCCGAGCTGTTCGGCGCCACGCTGTTCGTGTTCGTCGGCTGGATCAGCATCAACGTCCACCATTATTTCATGGACAGCGTCATGTGGCGGCGGGGCAACCCGGAGACGTCGCGCCACCTGTTCGGTCGCTAGCGGCGGGCTCAGGGCCGGTCGCGCAGCTCCTCGATCTGCCGCGCCAGGCTGTTCTCCTTGTCCACCGTGATCCGCTCCAGCACTTGAATGCGCTCCTTGAGCTGCCGCACCTCGTCTAAAAGCTGCTTCTTCTCGGCGTCCTCGACCTGGCTCTCATGCTCGGCGTTCAGCCCGCGCGACCGACGCCTGCCGTCGGCCCGGTTCTTGAGGAGCGAGAACAGGAAGATCATGGCCATCAGGACCAGTACGAATTCAAACGGATTCATCGCACCTTCTCGGGGGTAGGACTGGAGGCGGGCAGGTCGCGCAGCGCCTCGATCTGCGCGGCGGTGTGGATGCCGCCATCGGTCATGATCCGCTCCAGCACACGGACCCGCTGCTCCAGCTCCGCCACGCGGGTGACGTGCTGGGCAGCTTTCTCGGCCGTGAGCTCACTGGTGCGGTCGAGCTGCTTTTCCTTGACCCGCAGCCACATCTTGAACGGCGCGATGCCGATGGCCGCGAGCGGGATGAGCACCCAGATCCAGCTGGCGACGTCGTTCATCGCACCTGCTCGTACGCCAGGCGCTCGCCTGGAGAGCGCAGCGCGTCGATCTGAGCCGCAGTCTGCAATCCGCCGTCAGTGATGATCCGCTCCAGCACGGCAACGCGCTGCTGCACCCGCGCGAACTCAGCGACGTCCGTCTGCGGAACGGGCGCGGTCTGCTGTGCCTGTGACGGTTCCGCGGTACGGCTCAGCCGCTCATCAACCAAGCGGTCCACCCGCTTGCGCAGCCGGCGCACGGTGAACAGGCGAAGCCAGGCGGCGTAGATCGTGACGACGCACATGAAGGTCATGAGCATCACGAACGCTTCTTCGTCGATAACGGTCATCGGTAGAGCCTTTCGGTAAGCGGCGGTGCGCTTAGTTGCGGGTGATCTGGAGGTTGTCGATCTCGCGGGCGAGCCGGCTGCTGTCATCGGTGACGATGCGCTCGACATTGGCCAGCCGGTCCTTGATCGAGCCGATCTCGGCCCGCAGCTGGGCATTCTCCTGGGTGAGCAGCTTGACGCGCTCCACCGCTTCCTTCGACCCACTCGGGTGCAGTGCCTGCCCCCAGGCGCCGTCCAGCGGATAGCCATGCTTGATCCGCAGCCACGTTGTGATCACCCACCCGCCGATGGCGATGGCGACGATGGTGGCGATGAACGGAAACAGCACGCTGATGATCTGGATCTTGTCTTCCATGGCGAACCCCTGATTGGCAGGTTGATCAGCGCAGCTCGTCGATCTCTCGGGCCAGGCTGCGGTTGCTATTGAGGACGTAGCTTTCCACGTCGATCAGCCGGCGGTCGATCTCCCGAAAGCGGGCGCGGATGTCGCGGGTGGTACGGGCCGGCGACTGGCGGACGCCCTGCCAGAAGCGGCGGTCCTCCGGGTCCTGCGCGCTGAATTCGCGCGGCTTGTCCTGCGCGATCCAGCCGGTCAGCAGGTAGACGGGGATGAGCGCACCGCCACCCATCACGATCGCCAGGATCAGGAGGATGCGGACCAGCGTAACGTCGAAGCCTGTATAGTCGGCGATGCCGGCGCACACGCCCATGAACTTGCCGTTCCGCTTGTCCTTGTAGAACTTGGTCCGGCTTGGCGGTTGCGTGCTCATCTAGCGGGCCTCCCGGGCGCGGGTGCGGGCAGTCATGCGGGCCAGCTCGTCGTCCAGGTCCTGCTCGGACGTGCTAAGACGCGGCTGCTCGGGCAAGCACTGCTGCCGCCAGTTGGGGTCCTCGGCCGTCATGATCCGCTCGATCGAGCACATCCGGTCGTCCAACCGGCGAGCCATCTCGTGCAGCTCGTCGAGCAGCTTCTCGTCCGAGCCCGACAGTGTCGGCGCAGTCTTCCAGCGGGTAATATAATGAAGGATCAGCCACGGCAGGCCGATAAACAGGATGGCGACCACGATCGCCGGCACGAGAACCTCTTCCACCGCTTAATTCCCCTTAGCTGCGAGCCGCGCCTTGAGCGCCTCGAGCTCGGCGTCGACCGCCTCCTCGGACTTCAGCTCGGCAATCTCTTCTTCCAGGCTCTTCGGCCCGGTCATCCCCAGCGCGTCGGCGCGGCCTTCCGCGAAGTCGGCGCGGCGCTCCAGTAGCTCGAAGCGGCTGAACGCGTCCTCGGTCCGGCTGCCGTTCAGCAGCTCGCGGGCCCGGGCACGAGTATCGGCGCTCTCGATCCGCATGGAGATGGCGTTCTGCCGCGAGCGTGCCTCGCGCAGCTTGCCCTGCAGCTTGGCGATGTCGCCCTCGTAGGTCTTGAGCGTGCCGTCGATGACCGCGATTTCGTCCTCGAGGCCCTTGGCCATGTCCGCCGCCTTCTGACGCTCCACCAGTGCCGCCTTGGCCAGATCCTCACGACCCTTGCTCAGCGCCAGCTCCGCCTTCTCGGTCCAGCTGTCCCTAAGGCCGTCGAGCCGGACCATCGCCCGGCGCATCTCCTTGGCATCGGCGATGCAGCGCGCGGCCGACGCGCGGACCTCGACCAGCGTTTCCTCCATCTCCAGGATGATCATGCGGATCATCCGGCTGGGGTCTTCCGCCCGGTCGAGCAACTCGGTGAAATTCGCCGCCATGATGTCCCGCGTGCGGGAAAAGATGCTCATTGCTTGCCCTCGTGAACCATTGATAGGCCCTGTCTGCATTCATCTATGCACAGGCCGTGCCAGAAAGGTAGAAAGGCCGCAAAGCCGGTTTTTCCTTGCAGCGGCGACCTTGCCGAAGTTGAAATAGCTTGCCAAGCTTGCGTGGAATCCACCAACTGATGGGGTGGAGCGGACGCAGAATTTCATCGGCTCGAGCCTCGCTTTCCTCGATGCGGTCGAGCGGGCCAGCCGCGCCGCGCCGCTCAACCGTCCAGTCCTTGTGATCGGCGAACGCGGCACGGGCAAGGAGTTGATTGCCGAGCGCCTCCACCACCTGTCGTCGCGCTGGTCCGGGCCGCTGGTGACCATGAACTGCGCGGCGCTGCCGGAAAACCTGATCGAGGCCGAACTGTTCGGCCACGAGGCGGGCAGCTTTACCGGCGCGGCGAAAACCCGGCATGGCCGGTTCGAGGAGGCGGACGGCGGCACCCTGTTCCTGGACGAGCTGGCCACCTTGAGCTCGCCGGCGCAAGACCGGCTGCTGCGGGCGGTCGAGTATGGCGAGGTGACCCGCATCGGCGCCTCCAAGCCGACCAAGGTCGACGTCCGTATCGTCGCGGCCACCAACGAGAACCTGCCCAAGATGGTGGAGGAGGGCCGTTTCCGTGCCGACCTGTTGGACCGCCTGTGCTTCGAAGTGGTGAACCTGCCACCGCTGCGGCTGCGAACCGGCGACGTCCCACTCTTGGCCGAGCATTTCGGTCGACGCATGGCCGTGGAGCTCGACTGGCCGGGTTGGCCTAGCTTCTCGCGCGAAGCGATGGCCGAGCTAGAGGCCTATCCATGGCCGGGGAACGTGCGGGAGCTGCGCAACGTGGTGGAGCGAGCCGTATACCGCTGGGAGGACCCGGAACGGCCGATCGGCGCCATCCAGTTCGATCCTTTCGCCTCGCCTTGGGCTCCGGGCAAAACCATCGCCCCCGCCGCCGGGCCGCAGCCGGTCGCGGCCGAGGCGCCTGCGCCGGCCAACCCGGGCGTCCCCGCCATGCCATCCACCGCGACCTCAGACTTCCGCGCCGCGGTGCACGGTTACGAACGCGCACTGCTCGAGGAGGCGCTCAGGGCCAACCGCTTCAACCAGCGTGCCACCGCCGCCGCCCTGTCGCTGAGCTACGACCAGCTGCGCCATGCGCTGAAGCGCCACAAGTTGCTCGAAGGCGAGGCGGCCTGACCGCGCGTTGACACTCCGGGGGTGCCGGACCACATGGCCCGCACACCAACAGGAGTTGACGCCATGGCCTTCGAAGTCGCCCCGCTGCCTTACGCCTATGAAGCGCTGGAGCCGTACATCGACGCGCAGACCATGCGCCTTCACCACGATAAGCATCACCAAGCCTACGTCGATAACCTGAACAAGGCGGTCGATGCTGACGCGAACCTGCAGGGCAAGAGCCTGGAGGACTTGGTCCGCAGCGCCGGCTCCGCCCCAGCCGCGGTTCGCAACAATGGTGGCGGCCACTGGAACCATAGCTTCTTCTGGGAGATCATGGGCCCCGGCAACGGCTCGGGTCCGCAGGGCGAACTGGCCGACGCCATCAACTCCAAGTATGGGTCGATGGACGCGCTGCGGGAGCAGTTCAACACTGCCGGCCTCGGTCGGTTCGGCTCGGGCTGGGTATGGCTGATCGCGGTGCCCGGCGAGGGTGTCGACATCGTCTCCACGCCAAACCAGGACAACCCGTTGATGGACGTGGCCGAGCGCAAGGGCACCCCGATCCTCGGCAACGACGTGTGGGAGCACGCCTACTATCTCACCTACCAGAACCGCCGCGCGGACTACCTCAAGGCATGGTGGAACGTGGTGAACTGGGACAAGGTGCAGCAGCGCTTCGCCGCTATCTAGTCTTCTACGAAGGGACGTGGCCTCCGTACTTGGAGGTCACGCCTTCAGCCGGTAACCCGTCCGGAAGATCCACCAGATGCCGAGCAGGCACACGCCTGCGAACCCCACGGTCGCGGCCAGCGCTGTCCCGAACGCCACGTCGGCCGTTCCGAAGAAGGTCCAGCGAAAGCCGTTAATCAGGTAGACGACGGGATTGAACAGCGTGATCTGGCGCCAGGCGGGCGGCAGCATGTCGATCGAGTAGAAGGCGCCGCCCAGGAACGTCAGCGGCGTGACTACCAGCAGCGGGATCACCTGCAGCTGCTCGAAACCCTTGGCCCAGATGCCAATAATGAATCCGAACATGCAGAAGGTCAGCGCGACCAACGCCAGATAAGCGAAAGCCAGGAAGGGGTGCAGGACCGTCAGCGGCACGAACAGGTGGGCCGTGATGAAGATCACCAGTGCCACCGTCATCGCCTTGGTCGCCGCAGCGCCAACGTAGCCGAGCACCGTCTCGAACGCCGACAGCGGCGCCGACAATATCTCGTAGATGGTCCCGGTGAAGCGCGGCATGTGAATGCCGAAGCTGGCGTTGAAGATGCTCTCGGTGAACAGGCTGAGCATCATCAGGCCGGGCACGATGAACGCGCCGTAGGGCACGCCACCTATCTCAGTCATGCGGCTGCCGATCGCGGAGCCGAATACGATGAAGTACAGGCTGGTGGTGATCACCGGCACCGCCAGCCCTGTCCACAGCGTGCGGCGGAAGCGATGCATCTCGAACTTGTAGATTGCCCAGGCGCCACGCAGGTTCATTTGCTTGCTCCGTTACCGGCGTGGATCAGCCCGACGAAGATGTCCTCCAGACTGGAGCTCTTGGTATCGAGGTCCTTGAAAGAGATACCTTGATCGCGCAGGGCGGAGAGCAGGGTGGGAATGCCGGTCCGCTCGGCCGTGCCGTCGAAGACGTAGGTCAGCTGACTGCCGTCGCCGTCTAGCTTCAAGCCCCAGTCGGCCAGCCCCGGGGGCACTTGCGCCATCGGCTCCGTGAGCTGCAGGTGAAGCTCCTTTCGGCCGAGCTTCTTCATCAGCGTGGTCTTGTTTTCAACGAGGATCAGCTCGCCACGGTTGATCACTCCCACCCGGTCGGCCATCTCCTCGGCCTCCTCGATGTAGTGGGTGGTGAGGATGATGGTGACGCCGCGCTCGCGCAAAGTTCGGACCAGCGCCCACATCTCCTTGCGCAGTTCGACGTCTACACCGGCGGTCGGTTCGTCGAGAAACAGGATGTCGGGCTCGTGGGCGAGCGCCTTGGCGATCATGACCCGCCGCTTCATGCCCCCGGACAGGTCCTTGATGATGTTCTTGCGCTTGTCCCACAGGGTCAGCGAGCGAAGGATCTCCTCGACCCGCGCATCGTCCTTCGGCTTGCCGAACAGCTCGCGGCTGAAGGCGACCGTATTCCACACCGGCTCGAACTGATCGGTGTTGAGCTCCTGCGGAACCAGGCCGATGCGGGTGCGGGCATGGCGGTAGTCGTCGCGCCAGTGCTTGCCGTCGACCAGCACGGTGCCCTCGGTGGCGGTGACCAACCCGCACACGATGGAGATGAGCGTCGTCTTGCCGGCGCCGTTGGGTCCGAGCAGGGCGAAGATCTCGCCGTGCCGAATGTCGAGGTCGACCGCTTTCAGCGCCTCGGTCCCGCTAGCGTAGGCCTTGCGGAGGCCACGGATGGAGAGGGCAAGGTCGCTCATTCGACCGGGCCCGGTTCGGCCGGCTCGGCATCCGCCCGTCTGAGGCCATGCTTGAGCAGCATCGGGATGTTCAGCGCCGCGAACAGGAAGGTGAGGGGGATGGCGCCCCACAATTTGAACCCAACCCAGAAATCGGTTGAGCTATTGCGCCAAACCGCCTCGTTCAATCCGGCCATGAACAGGAAGAACAGCGCCCAGTTGCGGGTCAGCTTGCGCCAGCCATCCTCGTCGAGGCCAGGGTAAGCGGAGCCGAGCACTGTCTTCAGCAACGGCCGTCCTGACCACAGGCCGAAGCCGAGGAGCCCCGATACCAGCAGGTAATAGATCGTCGGCTTCAGCTTGATGAAGGTCTCGTTGTGCAGCCACAAGGTCAGGCCGCCCAGCACCACGACCATCACGCCAGAAAACCACAGCAGTGGCGAGATGTGGCGGAAGCGGATCGCCGAGTAGATCATCGCCGCCACCATCGCGACCATGAAGGCGCCCGTGGCGACGAAGATCTTGAGCAGCGGATCGACCGGCGCGAGATAGTTGGCGACGAAGAAGACCAGCAGCGGTCCAAGGTCGATCAGCAGCTTGGACGCGCCGGCCGGCTCCTGCCGGGGAGTAGGAGCGGTGCTCATTCGTACAATCCCGCGATGGCGCGTGCGACCGCGCGCGGGTCGAAGGGCCTGAGGTCGTCCACGCCCTCGCCGACGCCAATGGCATGGATCGGCAAGCCGAACTTCTCCGCCGCCGCGACCAGCACGCCGCCGCGCGCGGTGCCATCCAGCTTGGTCATCACCAATCCCGTCACTCCCGCCAGGTCCCGGAATACCTCGATCTGGTTGAGGGCATTCTGGCCGGTCGTGGCGTCCAGCACCAGCACCACGTCGTGCGGCGCCTCCGGGTTCAAGCGTCCGAGCACCCGGCGGACCTTCGACAATTCCTCCATCAGGTGCGTCTTGTTCTGCAGTCGCCCGGCCGTGTCGACGATCAGGCAGTCGATGCCGGTTGCGGTGGCCTGCTTGACCCCGTCATAGACGATCCCGGCCGCATCACCGCCTTCCTTGCCGCTGATGACGGGCGCGCCGATCCGCTCGCCCCAGATCCGCAGCTGCTCGATCGCGGCCGCGCGGAAGGTGTCGCCGGCCGCCAGCATCACGCCATAATCCTGCTCCTGCAGCAGGTGGCCCAGTTTGCCGATGGTGGTGGTCTTGCCCGACCCGTTGACGCCGATCACCAGGATGACGTGCGGCCGGGGAAAACCCCACACGTCCAGCGGCTTGGCCACCGGCGTCAGGATCTTTTCAATCTCCTCGGCCAGGATCGTCCGCAGCCCGCGTTCGTCGAGCTGCTCGTAGCGGCGCGCGGCGATGGCGTCGCGGATGCGCTTGGACGCCTCGGGCCCAAGGTCGGAGGCGATCAGCGCCTCCTCAATGTCGTCCAGCGTGGACGTATCCAGCGCCGCGCGGCTGGTCAGGCCGGACAGGTTGTCGCCGAGCCGGTCGGCGGTCTTCTTGAATCCGCCGGTCAGGCGGTCGAGCCAACTCATTCCTTGAAACTTCCAGTCAGATGGTCGGCCGTCCGGCCGGTGATACGCGCATGACCCGCCTGTCCGCGGACGGAGCCCGCAACGAACACGGGCGCGAAATTGTCCGTATGGCCCTTCTCGCGATTCTCGATCAGCACCGGCTGGATGGTCCCGACCAGTCCGTTCAGCCAGGCCGAGCGCCGCTCGGCCGCGGCCTGGCGGAGGCGGCCGGCGCGGGCCTTGACCAGCTCCGGCGCCAGCTGCGGCATGCGCGCCGCGGGCGTGTTGGGCCGAGGCGAGAAGGGGAAGACGTGCGCGGCGACGATCCGGCAGTCGTCGAGCAATCGGATGGTGTTGGTGGCCGCTTCCTCGCTCTCGGTAGGAAAGCCGGCGATCAGGTCGGCCCCGACCGTCAGCTCGGGCCTAGCCGCCTTCAGCCGCTCCACGAGCCGGATCGCGTCGCCGCGCAGGTGCCGCCGTTTCATCCGCTTCAGGATCAGATCGTCGCCATGCTGCAGCGACAGATGCACGTGCGGCAGCAGCCGCGGCTCGCCGGCGAACAGCGCCAGCAGCGCGTCGTCGACCTCCATGCTGTCGAGGCTGGACAGGCGCAGGCGCGCGAGGTTCGGCAAGTCGCGGAGCAGCCGCTCGCACAGTTGCCCGAGCCCGCCACCGACCGCGGTGATATCAACGCCCGTCAGCACGATCTCCGCCGCACCCGCGTCGAGCTCCCGCGCAATCGCGTCGCGCACGGCCGGGTAGGGGAGGGTCACGCTCGGCCCACGCGCCTGCCAGATCGTGCAAAAGGTGCAGCGATGGTCGCACCCGGTCTGCACCGCGACGAAACTCCGCACCCGCTGGCGGAACCCGGCCGCAACCGCGGGCCGGGAGAAGTCGCGGGTGAGGACTTCATCCACCTCAGGCATCGCGCGGAACGCTTGCGGGTCGAGCTGCACGGCGCAACCAGTCGCCACGATGCGTGCGTCCGGCCGCTCGCGTCGCGCCCGTCGGATCGTCTGCCGCGTCTGCCGCACGGCCTCGTTGGTCACCGCACAAGAGTTGACGATCAGCGTGCCGTCCGGAGCCCGCGCCTTCAGCGCCTCGCTCTCCGCGAAGTTCAGGCGGCAACCGAGCGTGATCGTCTCCACGCTCACGCGCCCAAGCGCTCCAGCTCGATCTCGCCCCGGAATACGTAGGTCGCGCTTCCGATCATCCGCACCGGCTCGCCCGGCACCCAGGCGATCTCCAGGGATCCGCCCTGCATGGTCACCTTGACGGGAGAGGTCACCCGCTTCGACTTGATCGCCGCCACCGCCGTCGCGCAGGCACCGGTACCGCAGGCCAGCGTAAGCCCGGCGCCGCGCTCCCACGTGCGCAGACGGATGGCGCCGTCTTTAACCTGCGCCACATTCACGTTGATCCGCTCAGGAAATGCCGGGTCGTGCTCGATGCTCGGCCCCAGCCGCACCAGGTCGATCGCGTCCACATCATCCACGAAGAACACCAGATGCGGATTGCCGACGTTCACCGCCATCGGCTTCTCGAGCGGTCCCCAGCCCATCGGCACCGCGTCCGTGTCCATCGGGTAGGTGATCGGCACCTGATCCCAAGCAAAACGGGGCTCAATCAGGCTGACCTCGATACGCCCGCCGTCTTCGCTTCCCGCGATCACCCCGCCGCCGGTTTCGATCGTGCGGGCGCCGGTCAGCGCCACCACGCAGCGGCTGGCGTTGCCGCAGCTCTGCACCTCCCCGCCGTCATGGTTGTAGATTCGCATGCGGACGTTGGCCCGGCTGCTCGGCTCCAGCACGATCAGCTGGTCGCAGCCAATGCCGGTGCGGCGATCGGCCACCGCGCGCGCCAGCGGCTCCGTCATGGCCAGCGGCTCCTCGCGCCCGTCGAAGATGACGAAGTCGTTGCCGAGGCCGTGCATCTTGTGGAAGGGGCGTGCCATTGCTCAGCGCGATCTAGGGTCGCGCGGAACCATAGTCCACCTGCCAGGAGTTGAAGGGCGCATGCCGAGAGCCGCGACCGACGTGATGCAGTCCATCCTCTTCTCCGCGGTGCTGGACGCCATCGCCGCGCTGAAGACCGCCAGCGGCAACCTGCCCAACAACCTGCTGCGGCAGGTGCAGGCGATCCATAACAATGTCACTTTCGCCGACCTGCCCGAGGAGCTGCAGGCCGCGATCTCGGCCAGCACCCGCACGGCGTTCACCCAGCTGCTCAAGGAAGGCTATTCCGTCGCCCCGCGCGATGCGGTGGCCGCGCCCACCCGCACCCAACCGCGCCACGGCGAGGTGGTCGATCGCGGCGCTCGCGGACCGCGGGGTCCGCGCCCGACGGGCGGCGCTCGTCCAGGCGGTTCCGGTGGTCCGCCGCGCGGACCTCGGCCGGCCGGCGGCGGCCCTGGCGGCGGCAAACCGCGTGGACCCCGCAAGCCCTAACGGGCGAGCAGCAACGACGTAGGGCAGTCTGCCAACAGGCTGCGCGTCACCCCGCCCAACCAGTATTCGCCGATCCGGCTGTGGTGGTAGGCGCCGCCGACGATCAGTGGCGCGCCGACCTCCGTGGCCACGCGCAGGAGATTGTCGGCCGCTTGCCTGCGGCTCCCCTGCACCTCATGCAGCTCGGCGTGGACGTCGTGGCGCGACAGAAACTCCAGCACGGCTGTGCCCGGAAAGGCGCCGTCCTCCTCGGCCGCGTCGCTGATCGTCGCGACATGCACGGCCGAAGCCATGCGTAGCAGCGGAAGGGCGCCCTTGATCGCGGCTGCCGCTTCGAAGCTGCGATCCCAGGCCACTAGCGCCGGCGCCGTCGGATTGACGATGCTGTTGTCGCACGGCGGGACCAGCACCGGCGTCCGGCTGCGCTGGACCACGTCGGGCAGGGTGCCTTCGCTGACCGCTTCGGGGGAGCCCTTGGAGGCGCGGCCGCTCACCACCAGGTCGGCCAGCGCGGCATAGCTCGCCACCGTATGGGCGATGGCGCCGGTCTCTCGCCGCAGGTCCCAGCTGACGTCCTCGCGGGCGAGCTGGCGCTCGACCTTGTCGCGGACGCTGTTCTCCTGCTCTTCCACCGCTTTGATGAGGTCGCTCATAACGAAGATGCCGCCTAGTCCGTCCATGGCGACGAAGGCATCGTAGGGCGTCACCTGCAGGCAGCGGAGGTGCGCGCCGAAGCAGCGGGCCACCGCCAACGCGCTTTCCAGCCGCTGCTCGAGCGAATGTTCGTCCGCGACGTGGCATATGATGGTCTTCATGGTCGGCGCCCTTCTATCAAGTCGCACCCTCCGCCAGTCGCGGCAATGTAGCATTGAGCGGGATCAAACCGCAGCTTTCTTGACCGCAGATGCGCCTTCGACTAAGTCGCGCCGGTCTTCGTGACACATAGTTTTGAGCGCCTCTCGGGGCACGCTGGCCGGCGAGGTTTCGCCCGCCGGCGTTTTCCGCTTGGCGTTCCGGGAGTTTGCCTGATGTTCGACACGCTCAGCGACCGCCTGTCCGGCGTCTTCGACCGCCTCCGCGGCCGCGGCGCGTTGACTGAGGACGACGTGCGCGCGGCGATGCGCGAGGTCCGGGTCGCGCTGCTCGAAGCCGACGTCGCTCTCCCGGTCGCGCGCGAGTTCGTCGACGCGGCCACCGAGAAGGCGGTCGGGCAGGAAGTGCTGCGCTCGGTTACGCCGGGCCAGCAGGTCGTCAAGATCGTCCACGACGCTTTGGTCGAGATGCTTGGGCCGGACACGGCCGAGCTCAACACCAACGTCGCGCCCCCGGCCGTGATCATGATGGTCGGCCTTCAGGGCTCGGGCAAGACGACCACCACTGCCAAGCTGGCCAAGCGCCTGTCGGAAAAGGACCGCAAGAAGGTCCTGATGGCGTCGCTGGACGTCGCCCGCCCCGCGGCGCAGGAGCAGCTGGCCGTGCTCGGCCGCCAGGTGAACGTCGACACGCTGCCGATCGTCGCTGGCCAGAACCCGGTCGAGATCGCCGGGCGGGCGATGAACTCGGCCCGTCTGCAGGGTTATGACGTCCTGCTGCTCGACACCGCTGGCCGCCTTCACGTGGACGACGCGCTGATGGCCGAGATGAAGGCCGTTGCCGCCGCCTCGCGTCCGACCGAGACGCTGCTGGTGGTCGACAGCCTGACCGGTCAGGACGCGGTCAACGTCGCCAAGGGCTTTGCTGGCGAAGTCGAGCTGTCGGGCGTGGTCCTGACCCGCATGGATGGTGATGCCCGTGGCGGCGCGGCGCTGTCGATGCGCTCCGTCACCGGCAAGCCGATCAAGTTCGCCGGCACCGGCGAGGCGATGGACGCGCTTGAGGCGTTCCACCCCCAGCGCGTCGCCGGCCGGATTCTCGGCATGGGCGACGTGGTCAGCCTGGTCGAGCGCGCGGCCGAAACCATTCAGGTCGAGGATGCCGAGAAGCTCGCGGCCAAGATGGCCAAGGGCAAGTTCGACCTCGACGACCTCCGGATGCAGCTGCAGCAGATGCAGCGCATGGGCGGCCTCGGTGCGCTGGCCGGTATGCTGCCGGGCCTCAAGGGCATGAAGGGCGCGATGGACAAGGCGGCGGACGGCAAGGCGCTGGTCCACCTGGAGGCCATGCTGTCGTCCATGACCGCCAAGGAGCGCGCGGCGCCCAACGTCATCAACGCCAAGCGCAAGATCCGCATCGCCAAGGGCAGCGGTCGCACCGTTCAGGAAGTGAACAAGCTCCTGAAGATGCACCAGGAAATGGAAGGCGCGATGAAGCGCCTCAAGAAGATGGGCGGCCTCGGCAAGCTCGCCGCGATGTTCGGCAAAGGCGGCCTGGAAGGCGCGATGGGCGGCCTGCTGCCCGGTGCCATGCCCGGCGCGGGCGGCGGCATGGGCGGGCTTCCCGGGCTGCCGGGCGGCCTCCCGCCCGGCGCTCACAAGTTCGGCAAGAAATAACAACCAATCACAAGAAGGACTTAGAACATGGCTCTCAGCATTCGTCTCGCCCGTGGCGGCGCCAAGAAGCGCCCCTACTACCGCATCGTCGTTGCCGACGCCCGCGCCCCGCGCGACGGCCGCTTCATTGAGAAGATCGGCACCTACAACCCGCTGCTCGCCAAGGACTCGCCCGAGCGCGTCAAGCTCGACGCCGAGCGCGCGTCGCACTGGCTGAAGGCCGGCGCCCAGCCGTCCGACCGAGTTGCCCGCTTCCTCGACGTCCTCGGCGTCAAGGAGCGTTCGGCCCGCAACAACCCGAACAAGGGCAAGCCGGGCGAGAAGGCAACCGAGCGCGCCGAGGCCCGTGCGACCCGTGAGGCCGAGCTGGCCGAAGCCGCCGCGGCTGCTGCCGCTGCGCCGGAGCCGGAAGCGCCCGCCGCCGCCGAAGAGTCCGCTCCGACCCAGCCCGAGCCGGCCGAAGGCCCGTCGGCGGGTGAGGCCGAAGGTTCGGGCGCCCCGACCCAGCCCGAGCCGGCCGAGGGCGGCGACGACGCTGCTCCCGCCGAAGGCGCCGAAAAGGCAGAATAATGAGCAAGGTGGCCCTCGCCGCGATCGCCGGTGCCCACGGCATCCGCGGCGAGGTCCGCCTTAAGCTGTTCACCGACTCCGCCGACAACCTCGCGCATCACTCGGCGGTGACCGTCGGTGGGCGTGAGTTGCGGCTGGAGAAGGTGGGTGGGGCCGGCAAGGCGGTGGTCGCGCGTTTCGCTGGCGTCACCAGCCGCGAAGCCGCCGAGGCCATGCGCGGCCAGTTGATTGAAGTTGACCGCGCCGCCCTCCCGGCGCTGGACGAGGGCGAATACTACCACGCCGACCTGATCGGCTTGCCTTGCTTCGACCAGGACGGAGCGCCGCTCGGCACCGTCGTCGCTGTCGAGAATTTCGGCGCCGGCGACCTGCTGGAGATCGAAGGCGAGGGCGGCAAGCGAGCCCTTGTCCCGTTCACGCCCGGTGTGGCCGACCTGACCGACGGCCGCGTGGTTCTCGACCCCGACTTCCTCGCCTAGCCGTCGCCGACCTCAACCGTCTCACGCCGGGTCTCGCCTGCTTCCTCCAGCACCACCGGCTGCCGCATCAGCGGACTCTTGGCCGCCAGGTCGTTGCGGATAGTGGTGGCCGCCTGGCCTCCTTCGCCCATCGCGTGGCTGATCTGGTCCAGCCCGTGCACCACGTCTCCGGCGGCGTAGAAGCCTTCCACCGTGCTGCGCATCTTCTCGTCGCACAGCACGCATCCGTCCTCCGCCAGCTCCGCGCCCAGCATCTCGGCCAGCTGCGTGTGCGTGTCGGACCCGAGCGCGGGATAGATGCTGTCGAACGTCAGCAGACCGTCGGCCGAGTCGACCGTGATGCACGCGCCGGTCACTCCGATCGCTTCGGCCGGCCCGTCAACCAGCGTCACGCCAGCCTGCTCCAGCTTCGTCCGGTCCTCAGGCGCCAGCTCCAGCGCCTTGTCTGGCGCGATCAGCGTCACGTCGGCGGTGTAGCTGCGCAGGAACACCGCCTCACCGACGCCATTCTTGCCGGACCCGATCACCCCGACTTTCTTGTCGGTGACCTCGAACCCGTCGCAGATCGGGCAATAGCGGATCAGCCCGCGCGCCATGGCGTCGTCGTGGAGCTCCGGGTCCATCGGCGGCCGGCGGTTGGTCAGCCCGGTCGCCAGCAGGACGGAGCGCGTCCGTTGGGAGCCCTGACCCCATTCGGCGGTGAACAGCCCGTCCTCGTCCTTGTCGAGGCGCTGCACTCGCCCGGTCTCGATCTTGGTCCCGTACTTCTGCGCCTGCTCGCGCATGAGCCGCAGCAGCTCCTTGCCGTTGATGCCGTCAGGATAGCCGGCGTGGTTGTGGGAGCAGGGGATCCACCCGGCCCGGCTCTTGCCCTCGTCCACCACCAGGATGTCGAGGTGAAAGCGGGACAGGTAGATGGCGGCGGTCAGCCCAGCCGGGCCACCACCGATGATCAGACAATCATAAGGTGCATCGGAAGCCATGCGCGGCCAATGGCTTGGCGTCACCGTTGTTCCGGACTAGCGACCAGGATCATGCTGTGGTTGCTCCTTGCGGTGGTCGCTCACCTCGTTTTCTCGATGATGCTGGTCGGAAAGCTGCACCGCGCCTTCCCTGCGTGGGGCAAGGGCCGACTGGTGTCAGTTGCGGCGCTGCCGATGCCGCTGCTGATCTGGGGAGCGTGCTCGCTCCTGCTTTTGAAGGTGCTCACCAGCACCGCCGAAGAGTGCCGCGCCGACGCGTGCGGCACGTCACTGCTCGCCGTGGCTTATGCGTCGGCGTGCGGGCTGGTTCTCTTCCTGCTTGGCGCGGCTTGCGCGGCGTTTGTGTCACGCCGGTTTGCCGCCTCGCCAGCGGCCAGCGAACCGAGAGCCGAGGCGAAATGAGCTTTCGCGCGTCCGTCCTCACCCTCTACCCGGACATGTTTCCCGGTCCGCTGGGGCTTAGCCTCGCCGGGCGCGCGCTGGGGGAAGGCACCTGGACCCTCGACGCCACCAACATTCGCGACTTCGCGACCGACAAGCACCGCAGCGTCGATGACACGCCGGCCGGGGGCGGCGCCGGCATGGTGCTCAAACCCGACGTGCTCGCCGCCGCGCTGGACAGCGTCGCGGACGGCCGCCCCATGCTGGCGATGACCCCGCGCGGCGCTCCGCTGACCCAGGGGCGCGTGCGGGAGCTGGCGGCTGGGGAGGGCGCCATCATCCTATGCGGCCGGTTCGAGGGCTTCGACGAGCGCATCTTCGAGGCCCGCGCGCTCGAACCGGTGTCGGTCGGCGACTACATCCTGTCGGGCGGCGAGCTTCCCGCCATGATCCTGCTTGATGCTTGCGTTCGCCTGCTGCCCGGAGTAATGGGCGCGGCCTCCAGCGGAGAGGACGAGAGCTTCGAAACGGGGCTGCTCGAATATCCGCATTATACCCGACCAGTCGACTGGGAAGGGCGCACGATCCCCGAAGTGCTGCGATCGGGGGATCATGCGAAGATCGCTGCCTGGCGTCATGCCCGGGCGATGGAGGATACACGGCTACGGCGGCCGGACCTGATCGAGCGCCATGGGGGCGCATCGCAGGCACCGCCCTCTGGCGCGCGGCGGAAGAGATAGGGACGAGACCGAAGTGAACCTGATCCAGACTATCGAGCGCGAGCAGATCGCTGAACTGACCCAGGCCCGCGCCATTCCGGAATTCCGCGCCGGCGACACGCTGCGCGTCGGCGTGCGCGTGGTCGAAGGCGACCGCACCCGCGTCCAGAACTACGAGGGCGTGTGCATCGCCCGCTCGAACAAGGGCATCGGGTCTAATTTCACCGTCCGCAAGATCAGCTTCGGCGAGGGCGTCGAGCGCGTCTTCCCGCTTTATTCGCCGACCATCGAGACCATCGAAGTCGTCCGCCGCGGCGCCGTCCGCCGTGCCAAGCTCTATTACCTGCGCGGCCGCACCGGTAAGTCGGCCCGCATCGCCGAGCGCCGTGATCCGCGCCGCGAGGCCGGCAAGCAGGCGGCGGCCACCGCCACCCCGCAGACCGACACCGCCGAGGGCTGAGCAGCTCACTAATAACGCGATTCTGGAAGAGGGCTCGGCCGCTGGCCGGGCCCTTTTTCGTGTCAGAGCCGCAGCCGGCTGATCAGCACCGTCGCATCCGGCAGATATTGTGCCCGCGCGAACCGCGGTTGCGCAGCCTTGAGCGGCGCCGCGGCCGCCGGCAGCGCCCAGCGGGTGCCGACCACTGTCAACTGGACCGGCTCCGGCCCGATCAGCAGTTCAACGATCTGGCCGTCGCAACTGCGCCCGGTGCAGGTTAACGAATAAACGCCGCTACCTTCCTTTGCGGCCACTGCCCGCACTTGGCCGGGGACTCCCAGCGCTCGCACGTTCGCGTTGGCCGGCGCAGTGATGGAAACACTGTCAGCGCCGTTCGCCTGTATGCGCAGCTGCACCCGGCGGCCACCGGGCGCTGACGTCGCCTCCACGGCAAGCGCGCGAGCCGGCATTAGGCCGCCAACGGGCGGCGCAGGCGCGATCCAGCGCTGCCGCCGGCCGAGCGCCTCAACCGTCCCGAGCCGCCAGTCCCCGAAACGCCGCCACGCTGCCGGTAAAGCCTTGCGATCGTTGACTACCGACCAGACCGGCTGCCGCTGCGCCGGGTCGACGACATACTGCAGCGTCCATTGCTGCTGCCGGTCCGCCGAGTAGGCGGGGGCCAGCGCCGCGGGCACCCAGGCCAGCGCCGCGAAGCCGGCCAGCGCCGCGAGCAGTCGCCCGCGCCGGGCGCCCTCCAGCAACGGCTTGGCCTCGATCAGCCACGGCAGCAGCACCAGCGCGCCGAAGATCGCGAACAGCCATAGCGGCCCACTGTTCAGCAGGTCCTCCAACAGCCCCAGCATGCCGCCGAGCGTCAGGTACAGGACGATCGCCGCCAGCACTGCCGCGACGGTCTCCGCCGGCTTCCACCAGCGCGCGGCCAGCAGCCCCAGGGCGAACACGGCAGGCGGCAGGATGAAGTAGATCAGCGCCCCGCTGGCCAGCGCCGTCAGCCCCGCGCCGAGTGCCACGAACAGCAGCCAGAACCCGGCCCGCAGCCGCCCGATGTCCGTCCGCCGCATGAGTCCGACCAGCGCCAGCCCGACTGCGATCACCCCGGCATAGACCGCCAGCTCGCTTGCAGCCGGCTGCGCGCGCCAGAACTGACCTTCGCGCAAGGCGCCGACGATGCTCAGCCCCAGCCACGCCACCGCCGCGCCACCGACCACCGCTACCAGCAGCGCCGGAACGGCCAGCCACGCCCGCCGCCGCACGACTGCTATCAGCAGCACGATCCCGAGCCCCGCCGCCGCGACCACGCCGACCCACATCGGCATCGTCACCAACCCGAACGGCGCCATCGTCATGAACAGGATCTCCGATCCGCTGCCACTCGCCACTGGCGCCGGCCGGCTCGCTAGCCGGCTCGCCACGCTCAGCACCTGATCACCCATGTGCTGCAGCGTCGCCGGGTCCATGCCGGCCAGGTCGTCGCCGGGCGAGTGGTAGCGCGTCTCGTTACCGATCGGCGCGAAGTTCAGCGTCAGCCAGCGTCGGTCCTCGAACGTGTTGACGTCCGTGTAGTTGGGGATCTGCTTGTAAGCGCTGACCGCCAGGCTGCTCGCCACTGGCGCGCGCACCGTCTCCGCGAACACTCGGACAGCGGCGGCGTTCGGGACCGACGTTTCGAACATGTTGACCGGCCCGGTCGTGCCCCGCGCCTCCAGGTTGATCAGGCTGTCCACCTGGCGGTTGAGCGGATCGCCCTCCAGGAACGCTCGCGCGCCGACCAGGCCCAGCTCTTCACCCTCGTTGAACAGGAAGGTGACTGGTCGCCCCAACGGCCGATCTCTGAGCAGGCTCGCCACCTCCAGCATGGTCGCCACGCCCATGCCCGCGTCCGACGCACCCGGCCCGACCGGCACACTGTCGTAATGCGAGTTGATGAGGAGGTGCCGCCCGTTCGCAGGCCCGACCGTCACCAGCACGTTGCGTACCCGCGCGCAGCTGACGCCCCGCTGCTTGAACAGCCGGTTGCAGGCGAAGCGGTCGTCCACCCGCGGCTGCAGCCCCATGCTGCGCAGTTCCGCCACCAGCCGGTCGCGGACTTCATCGCTGGCAACGGTGTCCGCCGGATGCGGCCGCTGCTCGCCGAGCACACGCGCCAGTCGGTCCTTTGCCCGCAGTGCGTCGAACTCTCCCGCCGCGCTCAATGTCCGCACCGCAGGCGGTGCGCTCAGCCAAGGCGTCGCCGCCATCAGCGCCAGCAGCCCCGCCACCACCAGCACCAGCCACAGGCTCTTGCGCATCCCTTGTCTCCCCCGTTGCCTAAGCCATATCGCCACCGCCGCCCGGTTGCGATAGGGCGCGCGCACAAGGAGAATCTGGATGGGTTACCGGGTCGCCGTCGTCGGAGCGACGGGCAATGTCGGACGCGAGATGCTGCAGATCCTGGCCGAGCGGCAGTTCCCGCTCGACGAGGTGGCGGCGGTCGCTTCGTCCCGCTCGACCGGCGACGTCATCGATTTCGGCGACTCAGGCGAAACGCTCAAGGTGAAGAACCTCGAGCATTTCGATTTCGCGGGCTACGACATGGCCCTGTTCGCCATCGGTTCCGAAGGCAGCAAGCTGCACGCGCCCCGCGCCGCGGCGGCGGGCTGCACCGTGATCGACAACTCTTCGCTGTTCCGCATGGACCCCGACGTGCCGCTGATCGTGCCGGAGGTGAATGCAGAGGCGATCGCCGGCTATCGCGCCCGCAACATCATCGCCAACCCGAACTGCTCCACCGCGCAGCTGGTGGTGGCGCTGAAGCCCCTCCACGACGTCGCTCGCATCAAGCGGGTGGTGGTCGCGACCTACCAGTCCGTCTCCGGCGCCGGTAAGTCCGGCATGGACGAGCTGTTCAACCAGTCGCGCAACATCTTCGTCGGCGATGCTACCGAGCCGCACCACTTCACCAAGCAGATCGCCTTCAACGTCATTCCGCACATCGACAGCTTCCTCGACGACGGCTCGACCAAGGAGGAGTGGAAGATGGTGGTCGAGACCAAGAAGATCCTCGATCCGAAGATCAAGGTCACCGCCACCTGCGTCCGGGTGCCCGTGTTCGTCGGCCACTCCGAAGCCGTGAACGTCGAGTTCGAAGACGAGATCAGCGCGGCTCAGGCGCAAGAAATCCTGCGCGAGGCGCCCGGCATCATGCTGGTCGATAAGCGCGAGAACGGCGGCTACGTCACGCCCGTTGAATGCGTCGGCGACTATGCCACCTTCGTTTCCCGCGTCCGCGAGGACCCGACGGTCGACAACGGGCTCAGCTTGTGGGTGGTCAGCGACAACCTCCGCAAGGGCGCAGCGCTGAACGCCGTGCAGATCGCCGAACTGCTCGGCCGCAGGCATCTGCAGAAGGCGGCCTGAGCATGGCGGCGGCGCGAACCCTCACCGGCGGCTGCGCTTGCGGCCGCATCCGCTTCACCGCAGACGTGCCCGACGACGCGCACGCCTACCTCTGCCACTGCCGGATGTGCCAGCGAGCGAGCGGGAACGTCAGCCTGGCCATGGTCGGCCTGCGGCAGGCCGACGTTCGCTGGAGCCAGGAGCCCGACTGGTACGACAGCTCGCCAATCGCCCAGCGCCCGTTCTGCGCTACCTGCGGCACCTCGCTCGGCTTCCGCTACCGCGAGGGCACGGACAAGATGGACCTGACCGTCGCCGCGTTCGACGACCCGTCCGGCTTCAAGCCCAGCAGCCACTTTGGCGCCGAAAGCATCCATCGCGCCTGGCTCAACACCGAAGGCCTGCCGGAGACCCGCAGCGACGAGTACCAAGCGCTGAACGAGCGGTGGTCCGCGGCCGGGGCCAAGCCGCCGGCCTAGTTACCGGCACGCCACTGCGCTCACAAGGTTGTGCTTTGCAACCCTTTGCCAAGCGAACGGTTGGGCTACGTAACGTTCTCGACTAGGTAGCGTGGGGTGCACCGTTTCGCCTTGCTCGTTTCCGTCTGGGGACCAGTAGAGTTAGCCGGGCAGGCCTGTGGCGAGAGTAGTCGAGTACCAAGCGGTTTACCGCTCTACCGTGGAGCGGCGCGAGATCAGCCGCATTTCCAGCTTCGATGCGCTGCGTGGCATCATGTGCATCGGGATTGCGCTGCTGCACCTAATACCTTGCTTTTTCGACGCCGGCGCCCCTGAGTATCGTGCGTCGCTCTACCTTGCTTATTTCACCGACATCTTCTTCGTCATGGGTGGCTTCTTTCTTGGGCGGCGCTGGATTGGCGGCCGCCTCGAAGGAACGACAGCACGTGACTTCCTGGTTCACCGGTTAAGCCGCCTTTACCCACTCCACCTGGCCACCCTCGCATTCTACCTCTTGATGGGTTCTCTCGTATGGCTCGGCGTCGTGCAATCGGACGATCCGGAGCGCTACGATACTACCAGCATTCTACCGAACCTCACGCTGACGCACAGCTTTGGCCTGGGGCACCGGTTTGCGTTCAATGGGGCCAGTTGGGCCGTCAGTGCGGTGTTCTTCTGCGATCTGCTGGCAGCTGCGCTGCTTTCCGCCCAGCTGATCGGGCGAAGATCGCTGGTTATCATTTTCGTGTTAAGCACCATCGTAGCGATGGCGGGCGCGATGCTGTTGGGAGAAGATATTACCCGCCTTCAGTATGCCGAATTTGGGGTGCTGCGGGCCATGCCATCGTTCCTGTTCGGCCTGCTGCTCGCCATATCGGGTTTGTACGTTCGTTCGCGAGCGCTCGCTGGCGGGCTTTTGATGACCGCACTGTTTCTGGCGTTTGCCATCGGTGGGCCGTTGACGGGTTTAGCCCGTCTGGCGCTTGTCTACTTCTTCGTGACTGCAGTGCTTGCGGCCGAGACAGCGCAACTTTGGACACCCTTGAGCTGGCGTCCACTGCAACGCTTGGGGAGCTTCTCCTACGGTGTATACCTGATGCACGGGGTGGTGATCACGCTGGTTGTCAGCTTGCTGCTCAAGCGCATTCTCGGCGTTGACCCGCTTGCGCTCGGCGCAGATCGCCCACTGCTTGCTCACCTGCTGGTCGCGGCTTGCGTGCTGTGCTCGTTCCTGGCGGCTTGGATCAGCCTCCGCACCGTCGAACGGTTCGGCGGACAATGGATCCGTGCGGCGCTGCTGTCCCGGCCCTCCGCGCCCCGATTGCAGAACAACCGAGCGCCTGAGCCCGCCATTGCACAATCGGATTTCGCCTGACATGTCTGGTCTCGTGCCCGCCCAGCTCGCCCGCTTCAGCCTTCATTTGCTCTCGTCGGCTGCGGGGGGATGGGTCAACATCGCGCGGCGTCGAGTCCAAGTTGTCTAATTGAGCGAACGTGAGCGCCACTGAACATCGCTGGACCGCGTCGGACGGCGTCGACCTCGCCTACTACGAGGTCGGGCAGGGCCGGCCCGTGATCCTGCTCCACGGCCTGTTCTCCGACGCGCACATGAACTGGATCAAGTTCGGCCACGCCGAGCGGATCGCTCGTGAGGGCTTCCGCGTGATCACCCCCGACCACCGCGCCCATGGCCGCTCGGGCAAGCCGCACGACCCTGGCGCCTATGGCCCCGGTGTGCTCGCCCGCGACGTCCGCGAGCTTGTGGGCCACCTCGGCCTCACCGACTTCGATCTTGGCGGGTTTTCGCTCGGCGCACGGACAACCGTGCAAGCAATCGGCGAGGGGCTGCGGCCGCGCCGCGCCATCCTCGGCGGCATGGGCCTCCAGGGCCTGGCCAACTGGAGGCGGCGGAAGACCTTCTTCCTGGAGGTGATCGACCGCTTCGACACCCTCCAGCGTGGCGACCCGCACTGGCTCGCTGCGCAGTTCATGAAGAGCCAGAAGGTCGACCGCCAGGCCGCGCGACTGCTGCTCGACAGCTTCGAGGACGTGTTCATGGACTGGCTCGGTGCGCTGACCATGGCGGTGCTGGTGGTGTGCGGCTTGCAGGACGAGGATAATGGCTCGGCCCGCGAGCTTGCCGACAAGCTGCCCGACGCCACCCTGGCGATCGTCCCCGGCACCCACATGAGCTCGGTGACGGAACCGGAGCTCGGCGACGCCATCGCAAACTTCTTGACGGCTCCCTGAGGACCCCGCACCCAAGCTACATCCATTCACAACTGCTCAGAGGCGTCGTCCGATGAAATTGGCCGTTTCCACCTCCATCATCGCTTTGACCTTGGCCGGCTGCATGACGGGCCCGAGCGCCGGATCGCGGATGGTGCGTCCTCAGAATGACGTCATCATTGAGAACGGGCCGGCATCGGCCGAAGGGCAGGCGCAACCGCGTACCCCGGAAGGTGCGCGCGCCTTCATCGCCGCGGTTGAGAAGGACCTCTACGACCTCAGCGTGATCGGCGGTCGCGCGGCGTGGGTGAACGCCACCTACATCAACGACGACACCGACGCGCTCGCCGCCTACTTCGGCACCATCGGCACGGAGAAGGGCGTTCAGTACGCCAAGGAAGCGGCCGAATGGTCGCGCGTGCCAGGCCTCGATCCGGATACGGCGCGCAAGCTCAACATTCTCCGCGGCGCGCTGGTGCTGGCTGCGCCGAACGGCCAGGCCGCCGAGCTCAACACCATCTCGACGCGCCTCCAGTCGACCTACGGCAAGGGCCGCGCGACGCTCGGCGGCAAGGAGATCACCGGCGACGACGCCGAGGAGAAGATGGGCACGCTGCGCAATCCGGCGCAGCTCAAGGAAATCTGGACCAGCTGGCACACCAACGTCGGCCGGCCGATGCGGGAAGATTACACCCGCATGGTCTCCATCGCCAACCAGGGGGCCAAGGAACTCGGCTACGACGACACGGGCGCCATGTGGCGCAGCCAGTATGACATGAGCCCACAGGAATTCTCGGCCATGTACGACCGGCTGTGGGCGGAGGTACAGCCGCTCTACAACCAGCTTCATTGCTACACGCGCACCAAGCTGAACCAGAAGTACGGCAATGCGGTGCAGCCTGCGTCCGGCCCGATCCGCGCCGACCTGCTCGGCAACATGTGGGCGCAGGAATGGGGCAATATCTACGACGTGGTCGCGCCCAAGGGTGCCGGCGACATCGGCTATGATCTGACGGATCTGCTCGCCGAAAAGAAGTATACGCCCGAGCAGATGGTCCGCACGGGCGAGCGCTTCTACACTTCGCTCGGCTTCCCAGCGCTACCCGCAAGCTTCTGGCAACGCAGCCAGATCACCCGTCCGCGCGACCGCGAGGTGATCTGCCACGCCTCGGCCTGGGACGTGAACAACGTTGACGACCTGCGCATCAAGATGTGCACCAAGGTCAATGCCGACGACTTCGTGACCATTCACCACGAACTCGGCCACAACTTCTACCAGCGGGCGTACAACCAGCAGCCCTACCTGTACCTCAATGGCGCTAACGACGGCTTCCATGAGGCGATCGGCGACTTCATCGCCCTGTCGGTGACGCCGGAGTATCTCGTCCAGATTGGCCTGCTCGACCGTAACAAGGTGCCGAGCGCCGACAAGGACACTGGCCTGCTGCTCCGCCAGGCCATGGACAAGGTCGCATTCCTGCCGTTCGGCCTGATGGTCGACAAATGGCGCTGGGGCGTGTTCGACGGCTCGATCCCGGCCAGCGGCTATGAGGCCGGCTGGAACCAGCTGCGCCAGCAGTACCAGGGCATCACCCCGCCGGTGCAGCGGACCGAAGCGGACTTCGACCCCGGCGCCAAGTATCACATCCCGGCCAACACGCCCTACGCCCGTTATTTCCTCGCCCGCATCCTGCAGTTCCAGTTCTATAAGGCGGCCTGCGACATGAGCGGCTGGAAGGGCCCGCTTCACCGCTGCTCCTTCTACGGCAACAAGGAGGTCGGCCAGCGCCTCAATCAGATGCTGACCATGGGCGCGTCCAAACCGTGGCCCGACGCGCTGCAGGCTTTCACCGGAAGCCGCGAAATGTCGGGCAAGCCAATGCTCGAGTATTTCGCGCCCCTGCAGCGCTGGTTGGAACAGCAGAACGCCGGGAAGCAGTGCGGCTGGTAATCGCCGCCGTTCTATCGCTGACTTGGGGCGGAGCAGCCATTGCCGCTCCGCCGCCTCCGGCCATCTACCCGGCCGACCGCCCGCAGACGCTCGATGGCTATGACGTCGCCGCACTATACCGGTCTTACTGGTCGTGGGCCTTGCGCGGCCGCGGCGATGCACTGAAGCGTTCGCTGCGGATCGACGATCAATGGCTCGGCAAGCGTTGGTGGGGCGCTCCCGCCCGCAGCACACTAGCTCATTATGATTTCGGTGCGATCCGCGAGGATCGCCTTGACCTTTATTGCAACGGCGATCCCGTCAAGGATGAGGCGGCGGGCTCCTGCGCCTACCGCTACCAGTATGCGTTCGTTCCCGACCTACTAGCCACCAGCAAGCCGCTCCACGACGCCATCGACGCAAGCTTTCGACCCCAGGAGCTGGTCGCGCTGCTGAAACAACAAGGCTACCGGCGTGACGAACCGGACCGGTCGAATGAGAAGCTGTTCGCCCTGTTCGCAAGGCACACCAGCCAGACCAAGCTCTACCTGCCGTTCGTCGAGCGGCACGACACCGGCAGCTCGACCTGCCCGCAGCTGGCCAAGGCCGTCGCCGGGCTGGGCAAGATCAATCTCGACCTCGCGCCGGCGCCCGCGAACTTCGCGGCCGGCTCCAGCCCGCATGGCGCCCTGACGGAAGTCGAAATGGACGCTCGCACAGAGGCAGGCAGGCCCATTACCATCCGAGGTAACACAGCCCTGCATGCCCAGATGCAGCCGCTGTGGGACGCGGCGGAGGCCTGCTCACCGCCAAGCTACGCAGCCAAGGTGCCTCGGTAGGCCGGTCAGCTCATCCCTGCCGCGCGGATGCGGCGCTGCGCTTCCTTGGTGCCAAGGTCCTCGTCCCGCTTGCGGCTGAGCAGGAACGCGCCCGCAGCGGCGACCCCGCCGACCACTGCCGCTGCCGCGAGCGGATGCATCTGCGCCTCCAGGAACAGCGACGTCTGGCGGGTGAACGGGTTCTGGTTGCTCTCAGTCCGGCCATCGGCCCGTGCTTCGAACAGGTTGTCACTCGTGCCAGGGGCAGGGGGCACGTCGGTGGTCTGCGCCAGCTCGCCGCCGACCAGCTCCATCGCCTTGTCGGCCAGCTTGGGCAACGCCGGAGCGAAGGTGTTGATGGCTAGCCCACCGCCGCCGACGATCAGCACCCGGCGCCGGTTCTGGGCGGCAAAGCAGATCGCCTTGCCGACCAGCTCGACGTCGTAGATCGGCTGTGGCAGCCGCGCCGGCGCGTCCAGCTTGTTGCGGGCATGCTCCGGATAGGGCGTGTCGATGGCGGCCGGCTTGATCAGCGTGACCGACACTGGTGCGCCCTCCTGCTCCAACTCCATCCGCAGCGTGTCGGTAAACTGCATCACTGCCGCCTTCATGGCGCAATATGGCCCTTGCAGCGGGATGGCTCGGCTACTCAGCACGGACCCGACGTTGATGAGTGCGCCGCCACGTTCCTTGAGATGGCGGACGGCTTCCATGCTGCCCTGTACCAGCCCGAAGTATCCAACGTCGAACACTCGCCGGTGCTCGTCCAGACTGACCTGGTCCAGCCGGGCATAAATCGCCGCGGCCGCATCATTCACCCAGGTGTCGATGCGCCCAAACGCCTCAACTGCCGTGGCGGCCAGCTCGCCCGCGGCACCCGGATCGGCGACGTCGAGGTCGATCGCGGTCGCCTCACCGCCCTTGTTACGGATGGTCACAACTGCCTCGTCCAGCGCCTCCGCGTTACGCGCCGCCAGCACGACCTTGGCGCCCGCCGCCGCCGCGCGCCGGGCCGTCGCCAGTCCGATCCCGCTCGACGCACCCGTGATCACCACCACCTGTTCCTTGAGCGGCCTCAGCCCCATTCTTCCTGCTCCCATGCGAAGAGGGGCGCCGAAGCGCCCCTCCCGTTCAACCGTTCAAGCGAGCCTTAGGCTCCGTATGCTACCGAACCGACCTTGGTCTGGTCGTCGTCGGTGTCGTCCAGGCCGGTGTTGCCGGTGCTCGAAGCGGTCTGGCTGCCCGTGTTCGACGACTTCGACTTGCCGCTCTTGCCCGATCCACTCGCACCACTGCTCGATGCGGAGGTGCTGGGGGAGCCGCTCGACTTGGTCGAACCGGTGCTGCTCGAGTCCGTGGTGCTGGTCGACGTGCCGCTTGCGCCGCCGCCCGACACGGTGCTGCCCGTCGAGCCGCCGCCCATGCCGCTGGGCGTGCCGCCAGTCGACGCCGAGCTGGTCCCGAAGGCCGGCTGAGTCGAGCCACTGCTCGAGCCCGAGCCACTGCTGCTGCTGCCGCTGGTGCTGCTGCTGCTGCCACTGACGCTGCTTTGGACATCGCTCGGGGAGCTGCCGCCGGTACCCGCGCCGATGCCGGCCGTGCTGCTGGGCGTGCTGCTGTTAGTTTCCAGCAGGCTGTCCTGGCTGGTCGAACCCTGACTCTTGTAGGCGCCCGCGCCGGCCTTGCGGTCACCGTCGGCCTGCCCGTACTTCATGGACTCGCTTGAGCCCGAGCTGCTGCTCCGGCGCGAGAAGAAGAAGGCGCCGGCTGCCGCGGCCGCCGTGGCCACTGCCGCCGCCGCTACCGGCCGGTTGCGGACCTGCTGCCCGATGTTGCCGAAGCGGTCGCCAAGGCTGCTGCCGCCGCTGCGGTTCCGCTCGCTGCTGCTGCTGCTGCTGCTGCTGCTGCTGCGATCAGTCGTGTGGGACTGGTGCTCGCGACCATGTTCCCGAGTGTCTTCGTTGCGCGCCATGCATGCTCTCCTTTGTACGCAAGGGGTTGCATGGCCGAACGTTCGATGGTGGCGGTCGTTGCGCGGCCTCGCCAGAGGGAGGCCGCGCCGCGCCAGTCAGAGTTGGGTGAGCAGGGTCTCGGCGCTGGACGCCTGGTACTCGCCCGGCGCCTCGACGTTCAGCTGCTCGACCACGCCGTCGTTCACGATCATCGAATAACGCTGGGAGCGGGTGCCCATGCCGAATTTGGCGCCGTCCATGGTTAGTCCAAGCGCGTCCGCCAGCTGGCCGTTGCCGTCGGCCAGCATGGTGATGTTCTCGCTGCCCTGGTCGCGGTTCCAGGCGCTCATCACGAACGCATCGTTGACGCTGGTGCAGGCGATCTCGTCCACGCCCTTGCCCTTCAGCTCACTCGCCTTCTCGACATAGGAGGGCAGGTGCTTGGCCGAGCAGGTCGGCGTGTACGCCCCAGGAACGGCGAACAGGGCGACCCTCTTGCCGCCGAAATATTCGGTCGTCGTGGTCGGTCGCGGTCCCTCGCTGGTGGCGATGGTAAGCGGCACGTCGGGCAGGCGATCGCCGACTTGGATGGTCATGGAATGCATCTCCTCTGCTGTTGGGATGGCGATATAAGCGACCGGTGTTCGGAACAAGGCTGCTCGCCGCGACAGGGCTTGTGCGACGGCAACCGGGGAGGGCATTGCATCAGCATGGATGACGCGCCTTTTCTCTCCGGCCGACTACTTCTTGCCATGCCGGGCCTTGCCGATCCCCGGTTCGACCGAGCGGTGATCGCCATCTGCGTGCATGACGAGAATGGCGCGGTGGGGGTCGGCATCGGTCACAAGCGTGCCGGCCTGCGGTTCCGCGGGCTGCTCAAGCAGCTGGACCTCGATCCGGGCATCGCGCCCGACTGCGCGATTCACCACGGCGGCCCGGTCGAACCAGGGCGCGGGTTCGTGCTGCATTCGACTGATTGGGGCGGGGAAGATACGTTGCACGTGGTCGGCAGCGGCGGGCAGCAATGGGCCATGACCGGAACGATCGATGTCCTGCGCGCCATTGCCGAGGGGCGCGGCCCCGCCAAGTGGCTGATCGCGCTCGGCTATGCTGGTTGGGCGGCGGGTCAGCTGGATGAGGAAATGACTCATCACGGCTGGTTTGCGGCTGGCGGAAATCCAGCGCTGATCTTTGACACGCCGGCCGACGAGCGCTGGGCGGCGGCGTTCCAAGGCGAGGGCATCGACCCGCGCCTTCTGTCCAGCGAAGCCGGCGCCGCCTGACCGGCAGCGACATATAAAGCTTCCTTTATATCCCGTTTGCCGCTATCGGCGCCCGCAACCGGCCGCGCTCTTCAGGCGCGGTCTTTCCATGTTGGAGAAGAAGTTCGTGGCTACCCAGACGCTCGAGCGCGCCAAGAACGCGAATGACCACCTCGTCAAGGATATCTCCCTGGCCGACTTCGGCCGCAAGGAGATCGAAATCGCCGAGACCGAGATGCCCGGCTTGATGGCGCTGCGCGATGAATATGGTGCGGCCAAGCCGCTCAAAGGCGCGCGGATCACCGGCTCGCTGCACATGACCATCCAGACGGCGGTGCTGATTGAGACCCTCACCGCGCTCGGCGCGGACGTGCGCTGGGCCAGCTGCAACATCTTCTCGACCCAGGACCATGCCGCCGCCGCCATCGCCGCGACCGGCGTCCCGGTGTTCGCCGTCAAGGGCGAGACGCTTGAGGAATATTGGGACTACGTGGTCCGGATCTTCGACTGGGGGCAGGACCAGACCTGCAACATGATCCTCGACGACGGCGGCGACGCTACCATGTTCGCACTGTGGGGCGCGCGGGTCGAGGCTGGCGAGGAGCTGTTCACCCCATCCAACGAGGAAGAAGAGATCTTCGCCGCGACCCTGAACCGCTTCCTCAAGGAGCGGCCGGGCTATCTCACCAAGACGGTGCAGACGATCAAGGGCGTCTCCGAAGAGACCACCACGGGCGTCCACCGGCTGTATGAGCTCGCCAAGCAGGGCAAGCTTCCCTTTCCGGCGATCAACGTCAACGACAGTGTCACCAAGTCGAAGTTCGACAATCTCTATGGCTGCAAGGAGAGCCTGGTCGACGCCATCCGCCGCGGCACGGACGTGATGCTGGCCGGCAAGGTCGCCGTGGTCGCCGGCTTCGGCGACGTCGGCAAGGGCTCGGCCGCCTCGCTCCGCAATGGCGGGGCGCGCGTGCTGGTGACCGAGGTCGACCCGATCTGCGCGCTGCAGGCCGCGATGGAAGGCTATGAGGTCGTGACCATGGAGGAGGCCGCGCCGCGGGCCGACATCTTCGTCACCGCGACCGGCAACATGGACATCATCACCCTCGACCACATGCGGGCGATGAAGAACATGGCGATCGTCTGCAATATCGGCCACTTCGACAGCGAGATCCAGATCGGCGCGCTCAGCAACATGAAGTGGACCGAGATCAAGCCGCAGGTCGATGAGGTCGAGTTCCCGGACGGCAAGAAGATCATCGTTCTGTCCAAGGGGCGCCTGGTGAACCTCGGCAACGCGACGGGCCACCCGAGCTTCGTGATGAGCGCCAGCTTCACCAACCAGACGCTCGCGCAGATCGAGCTATGGACCAAGAGCGAGCAGTACAAGAACGACGTATACGTTCTGCCCAAGCACCTCGACGAGAAGGTCGCCGCGCTTCATCTCGACAAGCTGGGCGTAAAGCTCACCAAGCTGAACGAGAAGCAGGCATCTTACATCGGCGTCACGCCGCAGGGCCCGTTCAAGCCCGAGCACTACCGCTACTAGGACCGAGTGCCGGCGAAGTTGACTAAGCCGACTTCGCCGGCACTGCCGGATAACAGTCCAGCACGTTGCCAAGGGCGTCCACCAGCGGGCCGAGCCACGCTTCGAACGGCCGCCAGCGTTCCATGCCGCTCGTGTTGAGCGGACGGCGCACCTGCTCTGCGCTTGGCGTGCGCACAGCCCGATCATTCTCATAGAAGCGCAGGGTGGCTTCCTCGAATGGAACCCCAATCGCCTGGAGCATGCCCCGTACCTGCGTTTCGCTGTCGTCGAGCAATGCCTCATGGATCAGGCGGTGCACGGCGCCCGGCATGATCGCGTCCAGGTGCCCCATGAGCCGGACGTACTCGCAATAGTAGAGGCCGAGGTCGCGCAGGTCGTAACTGAATTGCTGGCCGCGCGCGAAGTTCTGCTTGAACACGGAAAAGCAGCAATCGAGCGGGTTGCGGCGCGCGTCGATGATGGTTGCATTCGGAAGCGCCAGCTTGATTAGGCCGGCGTGCAGCCAATTGTTTGGCAACTTGTCCGTGAAGAACGGTCGATCGGTCTTCCGGTAAATGCGGGTGGCTTCAAGATAGTCGCGACCCAGCTGCGCCAGTCGCGCGGGTGCGATGTCGGCCAGCAGGTCGGGGTAGGGGGCGCCCGTTTCCTCCTCCAGGGCCCGCACGAGGGCTGGCATGACCGGCAGCTCCGCCGTGCCTTCGATCTTCGAATGTGACGCAAGGATCTGCTCGACGAGGGTCGAACCCGCGCGGGGCATGCCAACGATGAAGACCGGATCGCGCTCAGGTGCACCGGCATCCGCCATCCGCTGCACGAGGACCGGCGTCAGCACCTCGGTCATGCGATCGACTGACGACCGAATGATCTCCGGGCGGTAACCGGATTGACCATGCCGGATGGCGTTACCGGCCTGGTAGTTACGGAAGCTCAGTTCTGGATCCCGGGCGTCTTCATACGCCTTGCCGAGCGCGAAGTGCAGGTGAAGGCGCCGCTCCTCGTCCAGCGCAGGGCTGGCGTTCAGCTGCGCTTCCATGACCCGCCGGTCCTCGTCGGAGAAGCGGAAGGTTTTGAGGTTCGCCAGGCTCCACCAGACCATGCCATTTCCGGGCTCAAGGACGGCAGCCTTCCGGTAGGCTTCGATGCTTCCGGCCGTGTCCCCCATGGTGTTGCGGACGTGACCAAGGTTCAGCCAGAAACCCGCATGGTCCGGCTCACGGGCAAGTAGCTTCTCGTAAATCTGGGCGGCATGGCGGAACTCGCCGAGCCGACCGAGGCTGGCCGCGGTCTGCCCGATGCCGGCGACATCCGCCCCGTTCATCGACAACAGAATGTCGAGCACGTCCGCAGCTTGCTTCATGTCGCCTTGTTCAATCAGCAGGGTGGCGAGGCGAAGCCGCGCCGAGCTGTAGGTTGGCGCGACCCGAAGCGCATCCTGCAGCAGCGCGATGGCCTGCGGGCGGGCACCCGCTTGCGCGCCGATCTCCGCCAGCATGCGCAAGGCGGCGGCGTCGTCGGGGTGCTCCTGCAGCCAGGGACGGAGCAGGTGTTCGGCCTCGTTCAGCCGGCCTTCCCGGATCGCGACGGCGGATCGCACCAGCGTGGGCTGATGCGCCGCGGCGGCGATCGCGGCCTGGTCCACCGACTGAGCCTCCGCGGTGTCGCCCAAGGCCCGCAACGCGGCGGACAGCAGCCGCAGGGCATCGCCGTCGTGCGGGTCGATGGCGAGCATCTCACGCGCCTGCGCGGCGGCGGCGCGCGGCTGCGTCTCTAGGAGCCTGCGGCCGGCGGCCAGTGCATCAGCGCGGCTGCCGCTGCCGGCGAAGATCACGTCATCGGTCGGAGGTTGCGTGTTCATCGGTCTGCGGATGTTCCGTTGATCCGAGCGGGTCAAACAAAAAGGCCGGCACCTTGCGGTACCGGCCTCCTTGCCAGTTCGATGCGGAGCAGCCTTAGAACTTGGCCACGGCGCCCGCGTAGAAGAAGCGACCACGGTTGGTGTAGATCGCGCTTCCGTCGCCGATGCCGGACAGGCCGAGCGGCGGGTTGGTGTTGAAGATGTTGTCGACGCCCAGGTAGAAATTGAACTGCTTGGTCGCGTCAATCGCGAGCCGCGCGTCGTGGTAGAACGTGCGCGGGTAGTAGCGACGCTCGAACGCGTCCTCATTCTGCGGCGGCCGGCCCTGGTACGAGAAGTAGTTCTCGTAGGAACCGATCGTCATCCGATCGAGGAAGCGCATCTCGTAACCCAGGGTGATCGCCTTGCGCTGAAGGCTCAGCTTCAGGTTGAAGGCATTCTTCGGGTTGCCGAGTTCACCGTTCAACGTGTTGCCGAAGTCCGGGTCGATCGGGTTGAGGAACGACGAGTTCTCCAGTGCGCGGGTGTAAATGAACCGCCCGTTGAAGCGACCGAGCGCGCCGAAGTCGCGGCGGTAGGCCGCTTCCACGTCGATGCCGCGGACCTTCAGCTTCGCGAAGTTCAGCGGAACCACCTGCAGGCTGTTCTCGATGATGCGGCCCGGAATCTCGCCGTTGGGACCGGTGCCGGTGCCCGTGTACCGCTGGAACTGACCGCAGAACTGGTTGTCGATGCTCGTCTGGTCGTAGCAGGCGTTCAGGATCGACTGCGCCGACAGCGACGTGATCACGTTGTTGACCGTGATGTCGTAGTAATCGACGGACAGCGAGAAGCCGCGCATGAAGCGGGGCTGCAGGACACCGCCAACCGTGAAGCTGTCGGACGTTTCCTCACGCAGGTTCGGATTGCCACCCGATTGGAAGCCCAGCGAGCTCCTGTAGACGTAATCAAACGCCGTCGGCACACCCGCAGCGGCGCAGTTGGCGGCGCGATTCGAGTTGAGGTTGCGGAAACGCGCGGCGCACGGATCGTCCACCAGCGAGAAGTTCTGCGACAGTGGGAACGATAGATCGCTCAGGTTCGGAGCGCGAACTGCGCGCGAGTAGTTGCCGCGGAACCGGATGTCCTTGATCGGAGCCCAGTCGAGACCGGCATTGTAGGCGTACACGGTGCCGGTACGGCCCCGGTAGTCCGACGCACGGCCGGCGACGCTCAGGGTCAGCTCGTCAAGGAACGGCTTATTCTTGAAGAACGGGAACCGCAGCTCCGCAAATGCTTCCTTCACGACGAACGCCGGCGAATCCCACTTCGGGATGGCGTTGTAGAAGGACAGTCCCGACTGCGTGAACTCGTCCTGGTCGTAGTAGGCCGTCTCCCGGCGATACTCGCCACCCACGGCGAACCCGATCGGGCCACCTTGGAAGTTGAAGAAGCTTTCGGTGTTACCCGCCAGGAAGCCGGTCAGGTCGAACTGGGTGAGGCGCGACTTGGCCTTGCTGTTCGTCAGCAGGTAATCACGTGCTGCCGCCGTGATGTTGCCGTTGCCGAACAGGTTGATCGGAACGCAGTTCGCGATGTCGCTCGCCAGCTGTGCCTGAGCGAAGGACACGTCAACCGCATCGGCGTAGATCTGGCCAGCAGTCGGGTCGATCTGCGCGCGGCAGACGATCTGGTTGTTGGCCGGGTTCCGAACGGCGTCGATCGCCAGCAGGTAGCGCTGCAGGTTGACGTTGCCATTGATCTGCGTGCGTTCACGGTGCTGGCCGTAGTTGGCCGAGATTTCATAGTTCAGGTTCGAACCAAGGTCACCACGGACACCGGCGACCACGCGATACGTGTCGCGGGTGCCCTTCTCCTCACGGTTCCCCAGTTCCACGGCGTTCTTGTAGAACAGGAAGCCGAAGTCCTGTTCACGGGCGTCGAGGACGCCGTTCGCGCCGGGGTTGCCCTGCGCGTCATAGTAATCGCCGTAGATGTAGTAGTAGGAACCGATGATGTCGCGCGCCTGGTCGGTCAGGTACGGGTTGCGCGAGCTGAACTGCTCACCCGTCGTTGCACCGGTGAAGAACGGACCGCTTGCGTTGCCCAGCGACTTGGTCCGGCTGAACTTCGCTTCGACGAACGGCTTGAACGCATCGCTGATGTCGTAGTGGCCGATCAGGTTGAAGCTGTAGCGGTTGAGCGCTGGCGACAGGCCGGTCTGCGTACCGTCGTTGAAGTTGTCGCCATTGCCGCCGATGAAGGACGCGCTGAACGGCAGGCCGACCTGCGTTCCAGTCTGGCGAGCCAGCGTTCCATCCGGCTGGAAGATGTAGTTGGTGTACTGATCGCCGCCTTCGTAGTTCAGGAAGGTGCCGGCGTTAGTGTAGAAGCCGTTCCGGATGTCGCGGAAGAACACCGCGTCCGGATTGCCGTCGCTGCCGTTGACGGCGCAACCGGCGGGCAGGCCCTGAGCGTCACAGGCCGCATCGTCAGTATCAACGGTAACGAAGCCGCTCACGGTGCGCAGGTTGGGACGGCCGGACGCATAATAATCGTTCTGGCGTGCGAATTCGACGTTGACCGCCACGTTGCCGCGGCCGTCGGCGAAGTTCTGGCCAGCCAGGATGCTCGCATAGTAGGAGCCCGCGTCGCCGTACTTGCTGACGCCGCTTTGGCCGCGGACTTGGACGCCTTCGTAATCCTGCTTGAGGATGAAGTTCACCACGCCGGCAATCGCGTCCGATCCGTAGATGGCCGAGTTGCCGCCGGTCACCGTGTCCACGCGCTCGATCAGGTCGGTCGGGATGGTGTTGGTGTCGGGCGAGTTGGCGTTGTTCAGGATGTCGCCGGGAACGTGGCGACGACCGTTGACCAGCACCAGAGTGCGCTGCGTGCCAAGGCCACGAAGGTCGAGCAGGTTCAGGCCGGCCGTGCCAAGGAATTGGGTGGAGTTCGACTGGCCAAGCGTGCTGCGGAGAGCCGGCAGGTCGTTCAGCGTGTCACCGACCGACACGTTACCAGTCTCAAAGAATTCCTCACCGCCGATCGACGTGATCGGAACGGTGCTTTCCAGGTTCGGACGGCGGATGCGCGACCCGGTGACGACCACGTCCTGCGCAGCGGCGGGCGTCGGCGCCGCGGCCGGATCAGCCGTGGTGACGGCGGTCGTGCCATCGGAGTTCGACACGACGGTGCCCGCCGGCTCATTGCCGTCCGGCTTGGGCGGCGGCACGTCCTGCGCGGTATCGGGCGCTTCGGTCGGGTTGGCGGGGGTTTGCTGGGCGGCGGCAGGCACGGCCAGGCCGGCCACTGCGCCGATAAAGAGCGCGGAACGGAGTGCCGTCGCACTCAGCAGAACATGTTTACCCATAGGAGCTCCACTCGAACGAAATAAGACGCAGTCCAGCCCCCTCGGACCGTAAGCACGCTGAAGGAAGCACTTTTGGCATGCTGATCTCATTTATTGCGCAAGTGTCACCACCCGAACACAGTCAGCCCTAGACGCACCGCGGGCGTGCCACGCCGCCGGTGACCCGACTGGTGCCGCTCCGCGTGGCGAGCCCGCCGCGGCGACAATCTGCCAAGCTGCCGCAGGTTTGCCCCGTGCCCACTCCAGGCGAACCCACCCGCTCACTCGGCATCCCGGGCATTTTGCGCTTTCAACCAACTGCATCCGGGCCCTATGCTCCCGAGCATGGGGCGTTGGTGACGGGGGTAGTCGAGACGAGCTGGGCGGGGTTGCTGCCGCTGGCGCTGGCTGCGGTGTGGTTGCCGCTTGCGGCTTGCCTGTCAGTGATTGCAGCCCGGCGCATGCGGCGAGCACGGTCGGTACTGCAGTCCGCGCGTTCGATGGCTGCGCTGCTCGCAGCAGCGCCGGCGCGCCCCCTGCTCGTTATGCGCGATGGTGCGATCGACGCCGACGCGGCATTCCTGCGTGAGGTCGGCCTGGAGGATGGGGTTGGTCACCTCCAGCAACTCGCGGCAGGGGGGCGCGGGCTCGACGGCGAGGACCTTGCAGCATTGGCGGAGGAACTCAGGTCGGCGGTGCTGACCGGTGCGCGGGTCAGCCGTTCGGTGCGGATCGCGAACTCGGACCGGGTCATGGAGGTGCGCGGTGGTCCTGCGCCACCCCCATCACCGGCCGGCGCCGTGCTTTTGTGGTTCTTCGATACCAGTTCGGCGGAACAGGAGAAGGTCGAGCTCGCCCGGCGACTGAAAGACACGGGCGCGGCCCTCGACGCCCTGACCCACCTCATCGAGGCCGCGCCCTTTCCGATGTGGTATCGGGGCGCGGACCTGAACCTTGGCCTGGTCAACAACGCGTTCGTCACGGCGGTTGAGGCGCCCTCCGCCGCCGCGGTCATCAAGGACGGCATCGAGCTGATCGACGGTCCAGGCAGCAAGGGTGCGAAGGCAGCGGCGCAACGCGCTCTTGCCGACGACCGGCCGTTCTCGCGCAACCAGCCGGCCACAATCGGGGGCGAGCGGCGGATGCTGCGGCTGGTCGATGTTCCGCTGGGCGGCGGTGCGGTGGCGGGGTTCGCCATCGACATCCAGGACCTGGAGGATGCGCGATTCGAGCTGGGCCGCTACATCGAAGGGCAACGCGAGCTGGCGGACCGAATGACGGCCGGAGCAGTCCAGTTCGACCCGGATCGTACCCTCAGCTTCTTCAACCGGCCGTTCGCGATCATGGCTCAGCTCGATCCCGAGTGGCTCGGCGAGAAGCCCGAGTTCGATCGCGTGCTCGAACGTATGCGGGAACAGGGCCGTTTGCCGGAGACCCGCGATTTTCCGCAATGGAAAGCGGAGCGGCGGGGCTGGTTCACCTCGCCAGCGGAGGCGCTGGAGGAGGAGTGGATCCTCACGAACGGCGACCACCTGCGGGTCGTCGGTCAGCCGCTGCCCGACGGTGGCCTGCGCCTGTTCTTCGAGGACCGGACGGAGCAGGTGCGCCTGGCCAGCGCCCGCGACACTCTGCTGCGCGTCCGCACCGCCACCTTCGACAACCTCTTCGAGGGCATCGGCGTGTTCGCCGCGGACGGCCGGCTGTACCTGTGGAACCGCCGGTTCTGCAGCTTCTGGGACCTCGACGAAAGCTGGCTCGGCGAACATCCGCGGGTCGACGAACTGGTACCCGCCATGGCCCAGCGGCTGGTCAATCCAACCGCCGCTGCGCAGCTACGCGAGCTGGTACGGTCGGCGACCAACGAGCGCCGGCAGGGCAGCGGCCGCTTGTCGATGGTCGACGGCAGTCATTTCGAGTTCGCGTCCGTGCCGCTGCCGGACGGCAACGCCCTGTTCACCATGGTAGACGTGACCGACTCCACCCGCATCGAATATGCGCTGCGGGAGCGAACCACGGCGCTGGAGGAGGCCGACCGGGTGCGAACCGACTTCGTTGCCAACATGAGCTACGAGTTGCGCACCCCGCTGACCTCCATCGGCGGCTTCGCGCAGATGCTGGCGGGCGGCTACGCCGGCAAGCTCGCCCCTGCGGCCGCCGATTACGTCGGCGCCATTCTCGAGTCGGTGGCGCGCCTGTCCAAGCTGATCGACGACGTGCTGGACCTGACTCAGGGCGAGCAGCGCGCCGTTACCATCGAGCATGAGCGGATTGATCTGGCCGGTCTCGTCCGCAACACCGTGGAACGAATGGAAGCGGCCGCTCGCGAAAAGGGTCTTGCGCTGAATGCCACCATCGATCCCTCCACCGGCGTGGTGATCGGCGATGCCCGGCGGTTGCGCGAAAGCATCGAGCATGTCCTGCGCAACGCCATCGCCTACACGGACGAGGGCACGGTTACGTTGCACGCCACGGGCGACGACCAGCAGGTGCAGATCAGGCTCAGCGATACGGGCGAGGGCATCGACGGCGACGACCAGCGCCGCGTCTTCGAACGCTTCACCCGGATCGGTGGCACGCACGGCGAAGCAGCGCTTGGACTTGGGCTTCCGCTCACCCGCCAGTTCGTGGAGGCGCACGGCGGGACGGTCGATCTCCAGTCGCGCAAGGGGGAAGGGACGGTGGTGACCATCACGCTCCCGCGCCGGTCGTGATCCTGGTCGATGAGCAAGCGACGGAAGCGGTCGGCCGCCAGCTTGCGCAAGCCTTGCGGCCCGGCGACGTCATCGCCCTGTCCGGCGCCCTTGGGGTCGGCAAGACTGCATTGTCGCGGGCCATCCTCCATGCTGCCGGTCACGACGGTGAGGTGCCGAGCCCGACCTTCGCCATCGTCCAGCCGTACGATGACCTGCCGGTGCCGATCTGGCATTGCGATCTCTACCGGCTGGAGGACCCGTCCGAACTCGACGAGCTCGGACTGGACGGTGGGCTGGACGGCATCCTGCTGGTGGAGTGGCCCGAGAAGGCCGGTGCGGCAGCTTGGCCACAGGCGCTCCGCCTATCGCTCGAGTTCGCGGCTGACGGGCAGCGTCGCTTGACTTGGGAGGTGCCGGCGGCATGGGAAGGGCGATGGCCGCCAGCATGATCCCGCCGCCCGAAACTGACGAGTTCCTCCGCTCGGCGGGGTGGGAGGGCGCCGCCGTGGTGCCGCTTGCCGGGGACGCCAGCTTCCGTCGTTACTTCCGCGTTCACCATGAGGGCCGCCAGGCGGTGCTGATGGACGCGCCGCCGCCGCACGAGGACCCGCGCCCGTTCATCACCGTCGCCGAGTGGCTTTCCCGCGCCGGTCTGTCCGCGCCCGAGATACTGGCGCGCGACCTGGATCGCGGGTTGCTGCTGCTCAGCGACCTCGGTTCCGACCGGCTGCGCGAGCGGCTGGACGAAGCGCCGCATCGCGAGCGCGAGCTGTACGAATTGGCTACCGACGTATTGGTCCACCTCCATCGCCATCCGCCGATGCAAGGATTGTCGCCGCATGGGCTCCGCGAATGGCTGGCAGAACTCGACCTGTTCACCGAATGGTACTGCCCGGCGATCGGTCTAACGGTCGACCGCGCCGGCTACCGCACCGCTTGGGAAGAGGTGCTTGGCCCGGTCGGGGTGGACGGGCTCGGCCCCGTGACGGTGCTGCGCGACTACCATGCCGAGAACATCATGCTGGTAGACGGCCAGGCGGGCGTCAGCCACCTTGGCCTGCTCGACTTCCAGGACGCGCTCGCCGGTCACCCCGCTTACGATCTCTGCTCGGTGCTGGAGGACGCCCGCCGCGACGTGTCGCCTGAGATCGAGCGCGAGATGATCGCCCGCTATGTCGCCGCTACCGGTGCCAGCGCGGCGTTCGAGCGCGCCTACTGGTGCCTCGCAGCGCAGCGCAACACCCGCATCCTCGGCGTCTTCACCCGCCTGTGGAAGCGCGACGGCAAGCCCGGTTATCGCCGCTTTCAGCCACGCATGTGGGGACTGCTGGAGCGCGACCTGACGCAACCCTGGCTGGCGCCGGTGCGCGACTGGTTCGACGCCAATGTGCCGACCGAGGCGCGGGTCGCGCCCTGGCTGGAGGAGGTCGCTTGACCGCCGCAACCGTGACCCGTGCCTTGAAGCTCCGGCCGGAGATCGAGGCATCGGTGCCGCGCACCGCGATGGTCATGGCCGCCGGCTTGGGCAAGCGGATGCGGCCGTTGACCGCCACCCGGCCCAAGCCATTGGTCGAGGTCGCCGGCAGGGCGATGCTCGACCACGTGCTCGACCGGCTGCGCGCCGCCGGCGTCCAGCGTCTGGTCGTCAACGTCCACTATCTGGCGGACTCGCTGGAGGCGCACCTCAAGGCTCATGCCAAGGACCTGGAGGTTGTCATCTCCGACGAGCGCCCTCTGCTGCTGGAGACCGGCGGGGGCTTGAAGAAGGCGCTGCCGCTGATCGACTGCGACCCGTTCCTGGCGGTCAACAGCGACAATTTTTGGGTCGACGGGCCGTCCGACACGCTGAAGCTGCTGGCTTCGCACTGGGACGACCGAAAGATGGACGCGCTGCTGCTGTTGGTGCCCCAGGCGCGCGCCGGCAACCACGGCGGCATGGGCGATTTCCATATGGACGCGGCCGGCCGTTTGAAGCGGCGCACGGCGGCCAAGGTCGCACCATTCGTATATACCGGCATCCAGATGCTGTCGAAGCGCATGCTGGACGACACGCCAGATGGGGTCTTCTCGACGAACATCCTTTGGGACCGGGCGATCGCGCAGGGCCGCTGCTTCGGGGTTGTGCACCAGGGATTGTGGTTCGACGTCGGCACCCCGGCCGCGATCAAGGCGACGGAACAGGCGCTGCGCCTTGGCTGAGACGGGCCGGCCGGCCGTCTTCACCATTGGCGCGCATCGCAGCTTCGCCGATGCGCTGGCGGCGGGACTGATCGCCGAGCACGGCCGCGACCCGCTCGGCCTGGCGCGTGGCCGAATCCTCCTTCCGAACAACCGCGCAGTCCGCACGATGACGGAAGCGTTCGTCCGCGCGAGCGGCGGCGGCCTGCTGCTGCCCCGGCTGATCGCCGTTGGCGACCCGGAACTGGATGAGCGGCTGGGCGGCGCGTTCGAGCCGGCCGACGCCGCGCCGGTGCCGCCGGCCGTGGACCCGCTCACCCGACTGGTCGCACTGGCCAGGCTGGTGCGCGAGCAGCGCGGACCGGAGGCGAGCGCCGCCGAAAGCTTCCGCCTAGCGGCCGACCTCGCCCGCACTCGCGACGCCCTGCTGGTCGAGGAGGTCGCGCCCGAGCGGCTGGCCGAAGCCGTTCCGGAGGAGCTGGCGCTGCACTGGCAGCGCTCCCTTCAGCAACTGCGTGCGCTGCTCGACGCCTGGCCGCGCGAGCTCGCGCGCATGGGCCGGATCGACCTTGCCGAGCGCCGCAACCACCTGCTCCGCGCCACGGCCCGGCGCTGGGCGGAGCGGCCGCCGGAGGGCTTCACGGTCGCCGCCGGGATTACCACCAGCGCTCCAGCCGTCGTGGCGCTGCTGCGGACGGTCGCACAGATGCCGGGTGGAGCCGTGGTTCTGCCGGCGCTGTTCGGCGAGCGGCTGCTGGGCGCCGACGAATGGGACTGGCTCGGCCCCGATCCGGACAGCGGCCGGGCGGACGAGTCTCATCCACAATACCACCTCAAGCGCCTGCTAGACCGGATGGGCGTGCACCGGGACGAGGTGCAGCAATGGCGGCGGGGCGGCCGGGCGGCCTCGCCGGCGGTGCGCGGCCGAGCGATCGCCAACACGCTCAAGAGCGCGCGCTTCACCCACCGCTGGGCCGCCCTCCCGCCCCGCGACCGGCGAATGACGGGCGTAAGGCTGGCCGAGTTGCCCGATCCAGCAAGCGAGGCGCAGGCGATCGCCGTCGCCCTGCGCGAGGCGCTGGAGACACCGGGGCAGACTGCAGCGCTGGTAACCCCGGACCGGGCGCTCGCCGCCCGCGTGTCCGCCTTGCTTGCCCGCTGGGGCATCACCGCGGACGACAGCGCCGGCAAGCCGCTCAGCCAAGCCGCGGCAGGAACCTTGCTGCTCGGCATCGCCGCGGCCGCGGCCGAACGCCTCGCCCCAGTGCCGACCTTGGCGCTGGTCAAGCATCCGCTGGCGGGTGCCGGCAGCGACCGGCAGAAGTGGCTGGAAGCGGCCCGCCTGCTCGACCTCGCGCTGCGCGGACCGCGCCCTCCGGAAGGGCTCGCCGGCCTCGACGCGCTCTGTGCGGAAAAGGATCGCGAGCGAAAGACCCGGGGTTGCGGCCAGGCGTGGGCCGCCATCCGGCCGTGCCTGGAACGCGTTGGGTCCGTGCTCGCCCAGCCGGTCCCGCTGCGACGGCTCGCGGCCGACCTGCGCGAACTCGCGACCGGCATCGCCGGGAACGCCGCCTGGAGTGGTCCGGACGGACGCGCCGCGGCCGAGCTGCTGGCTAGCCTGGAGGAATCCGACGGCGCCGCCGCCATCGAAGTTCGAGCCGACGACGCGGTGCCGCTGCTCCGCCAGCTGCTGGATGCCCAAGCCGTGCGGCCGCCCTACGGCGGGCACCCGCGCATTCAGATTCTCGGCTTGCTGGAGGCACGACTAGTCCAGGCCGACCTGATGATCCTCGGCGGGCTCAATGAAGGCGTCTGGCCCGCCCTGCCGCAGCCCGACCCGTGGCTCGCGCCCGCCATCCGGCGCACGCTCGGCCTTGCGGGGCTGGAGTTCCGGGTCGGCCTAGCCGCGCACGATTTCGCCGGCTTCCTTGGTGCACCGCGCGTGCTGATCACCCGTGCCCGACGGGACGGACGCTCGCCGACGGTCGCCTCGCGCCTGCTGCTCCGGCTGCAAGCAATGACCGGCGGGCTGGCGCGAGACGGACGGCTGGAGCGGCTGGCGGCGGCGATCGACGAGGCCGGTGAGCCCCGGCCCGCGAACCGTCCAGCGCCGTGCCCGCCTGTCGACGATCGACCCCGCCAGATCTACGTCACCGACGTCGATCGGCTGAACGCGGACCCGTTTGCCTTCTACGCCAAGGCCATGCTCAAGCTGAAGTCGCTCGACCCGGTCGACGCCGACGCCACCGCCGCGTGGAAGGGCAGCGCGGTGCACGACGTGCTGCAGCAATGGCTCCAGCAGGACGACTGCAACCCCGCGCTGCTGCTCGACCGCACCCGGGCGCTGCTGGAGCAGGATGAGATCCACCCCATGCTGCGCGCCCTATGGGGTCCGCGGCTGTACGAGGCCATCGAATGGATTGCCGGGCAGCAAGCCGCCAACCAGGCCGAGGGCCGGCGACCGCTGCGGGCCGAGATCGAGGGCCAGGCGCAGCTTGGTCCCGTGCTGCTCAAGGGCAAGGCCGACCGGATCGACCGGCTGGCGGACGGCAGCCTCGCGATCCTCGACTACAAGACCGGCCAGCCGCCGTCGAGAAAGGCGGTGGCGGAAGGCTTCGCGCTGCAGCTTGGACTGCTGGGCCTGATCGCCCGGGCCGGCGGTTTTCCAGAGCTCACCGGGCAGCCGAGAGCGCACGAATACTGGTCACTCGCGAAAAAATCGGGTCGCAAGACCCCCGGCTTCGTCGACGCCGCCGACGGCGGCCAGCCCGACACCTTCCTTCACGCGGCGCAGGAGGCCTTCGCCCGCGCTGCCGCCAGGTGGCTGACCGGCGACGAGCCATTCACCGCCAAGCTCCACCCGGCCTACGCACCTTATGGCGACTACGACCAGCTAATGCGGCTGGAGGAATGGTACGGGCGCGAGTAGCGTCGCTTACTTCTTCCGGGGCTTGCCCGAGCGCGCGTAGAGCAGCGCGGCAACGATCGCCGCGGAGCCTATGCCGACCGCCACCCCGGCCTTGAACTGGCGGCCTTCGCCCTCCGGCTTTTCGGTCTTCTTTGGCTGTTCGGTCATGTCCTTACCCCTGGTCGGTTCGCCGCCGTCTTAAGCGCATGGCGTGGCCGGAGGGAAGCGCTATGGTCGCCTCATGGCCACCCGCTTGAAGCCGCTTCACCAGCTCCGCGACGACCAGGCGCGCGCCGCCGATCCGGCGATCCACGCCTCGCTGTCGGCCAGCGCCGGAACCGGCAAGACGCAGGTGCTGACCGCCCGCGTGCTGCGCCTGCTGCTCGGCGGCGCGGCGCCCGAACACATCCTCTGCCTGACCTTCACCAAGGCCGGCGCGGCCGAGATGGCCAACCGCATCGGCGAGCGGCTCGCCCGCTGGGTCCGGATGAAGGATGCGGACCTCCGCAAGGAGCTGTTCGCGATTGGCGCGCCGAACGACGATCCGCGTGTCGAGCAGGCCCGCCGCCTGTTCGCCGAGGTGCTGGACGCGCCCGGCGGGCTGCGCATCCAGACCATCCACAGCTTCGCGCAGACCCTACTTGCTGCTTTCCCGGCCGAGGCGGGGATCACACCCGGCTTCCGGCCGATTGAAGGGCGCGAAGAGCAGCAGCTCGCCCGCCGCACGCTGGCTGGGCTGGTGGCCGACGCGGAGGCGGGCAGGGCGGGCTACGCCGGGCTCCTGACGGACATTCAGGCCTTGAGCCGCCGCCTCGGTGAGCGTGAGGCTGAGCGCTACCTCCTGTCCTGCGCGCGCGAGCCCGAGGCCATGCGCGCCTTCGCCTTTCCCGATTACGTTGAACAGGCGCTCCGCAGCCAGTTGGGCCTGCCCGAGGGCGACATCCGCGCGACCGTAGCCGCCGCCTGCCACGACGACAGCTTTGATTGCGAGGTCCTGCGGGCCGTAGCCGAGGGTTATCGAGCCTGGGGTACGACCGCCACCGGGCTGCCGACTGCGGCGAAGATCGACGAGTGGCTGGCGCTGTCGTCCGACGCCCGCTGCGAGCAGCTGGATACCTTGATGAAGGTGCTATTCACCGCCACCGGCCGTCGCAAGGTGCCGGCCGGCGTCCTCAAGCACCTGCCCACCGCCGGTGACCATTGCGAGCAGCTGGCCGACGAGGTCGAGCGCCTCGTCACCCTGCTGCGCCAGAGCGAGCTGGTTGCCGTGCAGGCGGCCGGCCTGCGCGCCGGCGCGGCCTTTGCCGACGCCTACACGCGGGCCAAGCGCGCCGCCGGCGTCGCCGACTTCGACGACCTGATCCGCTGGACCCGCGACCTGCTGGCGACGCCCGGCATGGGCGAGTGGGTGCGCTATAAGCTCGACCGGCGGACCGACCACATCCTGGTCGACGAAGCGCAGGACACCAACGCCGCGCAGTGGAGCATCGTCACGGCCTTGACGGAGGAGTTCTTCGCCGGCGAGGGCGCCAGCCGCCACCACCGCACCCTGTTCATGGTCGGCGACTTCAAGCAGGCGATCTACGGTTTCCAGGGCACCGATCCGCGCGAGTTCGATGCCGCCCGCGAGCGCTTCCGCATTCAGGCGGAGACCCTGCGCGAGGCGGCCAACGACAGCGACACGCCCGTGCGTCCTTGGCGCGACCTGTCGATCGACCGCAGCTTCCGCTCGGCCCAGGCGGTGCTGGACGTCGTCGACGCGGTGATCACCGAAGTCGGAGCGGCCGAGATGGGCCTGCCCGACCAGCCCAACCCGCATCGCGCGAACGCCGCCACCCGGCCCGGCCTGGTCGAGCTGTGGACGCCCTTCGCCGCGGACGAAGGTGAAGACGAGGAAGCGGGCGAGGAGGGCTGGCTGCCCGAACCGGCGCGGCTCTATGCCGGCGAACTCGCCCGCACGGTCAGGCGCTGGCTCGGCGAAGCTCCGGTGCTCGCCACGACCGGCAAGCCGATCACGCCCGGCGACGTGTTGATCCTCGTGCGCAGTCGCGGCGAGTTGGCGTCGCTGATCGTCGCCCGGCTGTTCAAGGAAGGGGTGCCGGTCGCCGGCATCGACCGGCTCCACTTGTCCTCGCCACTCGCCGTCAAGGACCTGATGGCGGCTGTGGCCTTCTCGGTGCAACCCTTGGACGACCTCAATCTCGCCGGCCTGCTGGTCTCGCCCTTGTTCGGGTGGACGCAGGACCAGCTCTACGACCTCGCGTTCGGCCGCAATGGATTTCTATGGGAGGAGCTCAGGAAGCGAGCAGGAGAGGGCGATCACATCGCCGAAGCACATGCGACGTTGCTCGACCTGCTGCGCCAGGCCGACTTCGTCCCGCCGGCCCGCTATCTCGAGAATATCCTGTCCGGCCCGATGCAGGGCCGCCGCCGGCTGCTTGGGCGCCTCGGCCCTGCAGCGCGCGACCCGATCGACGAGCTGGTCGCCGCGGCGCTGGAGTTCGAACGCGCGGAAACCCCGTCGCTCGACCGCTTTCTTGCCTGGTTCGGCAGCGGCGACGTGGAGATCAAGCGCGATCCTTCCGCGCCGGCCAATGCCGTGCGGGTGATGACGGTGCACGGCGCCAAGGGCCTGGAGGCGCCCGTCGTCATCCTCGCCGACGCAACGGCCGACCCGGCCAAGCTCGGCGAGCGCAACGGCCCGATCGCGCTCGACTTCGGCGAGGCCGGCAATGCTCCGGTGATCCGTCCGCGTAAGGAGGAGCTCGGCGAACCCTACGCCACCATTATAGCCGAGCAGAAGCGCCGCGACCTGGAGGAGCATTGGCGGCTGCTCTACGTCGCCCTGACCCGCGCCGCCGAACGGCTGGTCGTGGCGGGGCTTGCCCCGGCCCGCGGCGCCTTGCCGGAGAACAGCTGGCACGCCAAAGTGCGAGCTGGGATGGAGCGGCTGGGCGCCGAGCAGGACGGCAGCGTGCTGCGCTATACGGGCGACGTGCCGGCGCTGCCTGCCAAGGCCAAGACGCGGCGCTTGCCCTTGCCGCCGCCTGCTCTCCCCGAATTTCTGCATCGCCAGGCTCCCGCCGAGGCGCGCCCGCCGCGTCCGCTCGCTCCGTCTCAGCTGGTCGAGGACCGCGAGGCCGCGCCACCGCCATCGCCGGAGCTGCGCGCGGCCGCTCGCCGCGGCGTGCTGCTCCATTCGCTGTTCGAGCGCCTGCCAGGTGTCGCGCCAGCCGAGCGCCACGCGGCGGCGCTCGGCTGGTTGGAGCGCTCGGCCGGAGTGGACGACCCCCGCGCCCGGATCGAGCTGGCCGACGCCGTCTGCGCGATCATCGGCGATGCCCGCTTCGCCGACCTGTTCGCGCCCGGCTCGCTGGCCGAAGCGCCGATCGCTGCCACCCTACCGGACGGCCGGGTGGTTGCCGGCACCGTCGACCGGCTGGTGGTGGATGACGAGCGGGTGCGGGTGGTCGACTTCAAGACAGGGCGGCAGGTGCCGGCGAGCGTGGCCGAGGTACCAGCGGCTCACCGGCTGCAGATGGAGGCCTACGGCGAGGCCCTGTCGGTGATCTTCCCCGGCCGGCGTATCGAAACGGCACTGCTCTACACGGCCGCTCCTCGCCTGATCGCATTGACCGGTTGAGCCACCCGGCAGCCGACCCCATATGCGTCGGCAAGCCGACTCGAAGAGGAATCACCGACATGCCGACCAAGACCGTCACCGATGACAGCTTCGCCACCGATGTGCTGGGCGCGGACAAGCCGGTGCTGGTCGATTTCTGGGCGGAATGGTGCGGTCCGTGCCGGATGATCGCTCCCGCGCTGGAGGAGATCAGCAACTCGCACGGCGAGCAGGTCACCATCGTCAAGCTCAATATCGACGAGAACCCCGAAACCCCGGGCCGCTACGGCGTGCGCGGCATTCCGGCCATGCTGCTGTTCAAGGATGGCCAGCCCGTGGCGCAGAAGGTCGGCGCCGCGCCGCGCAGCCAGATTCAGAGCTGGCTGGAAGGCTCGCTCTAGGTCGGCGTTCAGCCACTCTCAATTGACTGGTAACTAAGCCAACCCTACATCGCCGGGCACTCTTGAAACGCTCGCGCGCGAGCGCCTTTCCGCATGTCCTCGCGCGCCCATAAGGAAGTTCCATGCTCGCCAACGTGGCCAAGTCGATCTTCGGCTCCAGCAACGACCGTTACGTTGCCAAGCTCCGCCGCATCGTGGACACGATCAACGGGTTCGAGCCGACCATCTCGGCCCTGACCGACGACGAGCTGCGGAACCAGACCGCGATCTTTCGCCAGCGCCTGGAGAATGGCGCCACGCTGGACGACCTGCTGCCCGAGGCCTTCGCCACCGTGCGCGAAGCGGCCAAGCGGACGCTTGCCCAGCGCCATTACGACGTGCAGATGATCGGCGGCATCGCGCTGCACCGGGGCGAGATCGCCGAGATGCGCACGGGCGAGGGCAAGACGCTGGTCTCGACCCTTGCGGCCTACCTGAACGCGCTGCCCGGCAAGGGCGTCCACGTGGTCACCGTCAACGATTACCTCGCCCGCCGCGATTCCGAATGGATGGGCCGGGTCCATGGTTTCCTCGGCCTGACGGTCGGCGTGGTCGTGCCGAACCTGGGCGAGGACGAGCGCCGCGCCGCCTACGAGAGCGACATCACCTACGCCACCAACAACGAGCTCGGCTTCGACTATCTGCGCGACAACATGAAATACACGCGCGAGCAGATGGTCCAGCGGCCGTTCGCCTACGCCATCGTCGACGAGGTGGACTCGATCCTGATCGACGAGGCGCGCACCCCGCTGATCATCTCCGGGCCGACCGACGACAAGTCCGACCTCTACATCGCGGTCGACAAGATCGTCCGCACCTTCGGCGAGGGCGATTTCGAAAAGGACGAGAAGCTCAAGACCGTGGTGCTGACCGAAGGCGGCACGGAAAAGGCCGAGCGGATGCTGGAGGAGGCGGGCCTGATCGAGGGCGCGAACCTCTACGACGTCGCCAACACGCAGGTGGTCCACCACCTCAACCAGGCGCTCAAGGCCAACACGATGTTCCGCCGGGACATTGACTACATCGTGAAGGACGGGAAGGTCGTCATCATTGACGAGTTCACCGGCCGGATGATGGACGGCCGGCGCTGGTCGGACGGCCTGCACCAGGCGGTCGAGGCCAAGGAAGGCGTGGCAATCGAGCCCGAAAACCAGACGCTCGCCTCCATCACGTTCCAGAACTACTTCCGCATGTACCCGAAGCTGTCGGGCATGACCGGCACCGCACTGACCGAGGCGCCCGAGTTCTTCGACATCTACAAAATGAACGTGGTGTCGATCCCGACCCACGTCGCCGTCCAGCGCAAGGACGACGAAGACGAGTTCTACAAGAACATCGGCGACAAGTTCGCGGCCATCGCCAAGGAGATCAAGGGACGGCAGGAGATCGGCCAGCCGGTCCTCGTCGGCACCGTGTCGATCGAGAAGTCGGAGCTCCTGAGCGAGTATCTCACTGCCGAGAACATCACCCATTCGGTCCTGAACGCCCGGTTCCACGAGAGCGAGGCGCATATCGTGGCCCAGGCCGGCCGTCTCGGCGCGGTGACCATCGCCACTAACATGGCGGGGCGGGGCACCGACATCCAGCTGGGCGGTAATATCGACTTCCGTTTCGAGGACGAACTCAAGGACATGCCCGAAGGGCCGGAGCGCGACGCGGCCGAAGCCCGCATCCGCGAGGAGGTGCTGGCGGAGCGCGAAAAGGTGCGCGAGGCCGGCGGCCTGTTTGTGCTCGGCACCGAGCGGCACGAGAGCCGCCGCATCGACAACCAGCTGCGCGGTCGATCGGGTCGTCAGGGCGACCCTGGTTTCTCGCGCTTCTACCTCAGCCTCGACGACGACCTGCTGCGCATTTTCGGGCCGCAGACCGCCTTCGCTCGCCTGATGAACAAGGAACTGGAGGACGGCGAGGCGATCCGCCACCCCTGGCTCAGCAAGGCGATCGAAACCGCGCAGAAGAAGGTCGAGGCGCGTAACTACGACATCCGCAAGCAGGTCGTCGAGTTCGACGACGTGATGAACGACCAGCGCAAGGTTATCTACGAGCAGCGCGCCGAGATCATGGATTCCGAGTCCATCTCCGACGTGATCGAGGAGTTCCGCGCCGACACCATCGCCGGCTTGGTGATGATCTATTGCCCCGAGGGGACCTACCCCGAGCAGTGGGACACCGCCGGCGTGACCCAGGCGGTGGACGAGGTGCTCGGCCTCCAGCCGCCGGTCGCCGACTGGCTCAAGGAGGACGAGGTCGAGCAGTCGATCATCATCGACCGGCTGCAGGCGCTGTCGGACGAGGCAATGGCCGCCAAGATCGCCGAGATCGAGCCCGACCAGTGGCGCAACATCGAGAAGAGCTTCCTGCTCCAGACGCTCGACCATCACTGGAAGGAGCATTTGGCCACGCTCGACGCCCTCCGCCAGGTCATCCACCTGCGCAGCTACGCCCAGAAGAAGCCGATTGACGAGTATAAGCAGGAGGCCTTCCTGCTGTTCGAGCGGCTGCTGGTCGCGATCCGCGAGGACGTCACCAAGATGCTTAGCAACGCGCAGCTGCAGCTCGAGCCGCCGCCGCTGCCGGAGCTGCCGGCCTTCCTGACCCAGCACCTTGATCCTTTCTCGGGCGACGACGACACGTTCGACCTCGACGCGGCGGCCCGCGGCCTGATCCGCGGTCCGCATCCGGACGATGCCACCAACATCCCGCGCCCCGACCTGCCGCCGCTGCCGGAAGGCGCCATGGCCGAGCCGGTCAGCCGCAACGCGCCGTGCCCGTGCGGTTCGGGCAAAAAGTTCAAGCATTGCCATGGGCAGCTTGCCTGATGGCGCGGTGACGGCCCCGGCCGTCATCGCGAGGAACGTAGCGACGAAGCGATCCAGTTCTTGCTGATCTCAGCGTAGACTGGGTTGCTTCGTTTCGCTCGCAATGACGAAGTGGGTTCATGAACGTTCAGCCAGCCAAGATTACCGCAGCGCCGCTCGACCGCTCCGCCGTCCGCCACGACTACCGGCGGGACGAAGAACAGGTCGTCGCCGACCGCCTGGCCCAGGCTCGCCTCCCCGCTGGGAAGCACGCCGAAGCGCAGGCCATTGCCCGCAGCCTGGTCGGTCATGTGCGCGGATCAAAGCCCGCTGGCCTCGACGCCTTTCTCCACGCCTACGACCTTGGTTCCGACGAGGGCGTGGCGCTGATGTGCCTCGCCGAGGCGCTGCTTCGCATCCCCGATGCGCGCACCGCCGACGAGCTGATCCGCGACAAATTGTCCGGCCCCGACTGGTCGGAGAAAATGGGCGAAAGCCATTCGCCCTTCGTCAACGCCGCCACCTTCTCCCTGCTGCTGACCGGCAAGGTGCTGGACGGGGCCAACAACCGCTCCGCCAATTGGAAAGCCGCCCTGGGCCGCGCCGTTGGCCGCCTGGGCGAGCCGGTCATCCGCACCGCCGTCGGCCAGGCGATGAAGATCCTCGGGGGCCAGTTCGTGTTCGGCCGCACCATCGACGAGGCGCTGGAACGCGCCGCCCCCGAACGCAAGCGGGGCCTCAGCCACAGCTTCGACATGCTCGGCGAAGCTGCCCGGACCATGGCCGACGCGGAGCGCTATGCCGAGGCTTACCGCGGCGCCCTCCGCCGGATCGCCCGCGAGGCGAAAGGCGGGGTGGTCGGCTCGCCCGGCATCTCCGTTAAGCTGTCCGCGCTCCACCCGCGCTACGATCACCTCCGCGCCGACGAGGCCAAGGCGCACATCCTGCCGATCCTGCGCGATCTGTGTGAGATCGCCAGCGCCGCCGACATCCACCTCACCATCGACGCCGAGGAAGCAGATCGCCTCGAACTGCAGATGGACGTGCTGGAGGAACTGGTCCGCGAGGACCGCTTCTTCACCAACGGTTGGACCGGGCTCGGCATGGCGCTCCAGGCCTATGCCAAGCGCGCCGTGCCGGTGGCCGAATGGGTCGTCGACCTCGCCCGCGCGCACGGCCGCACCCTGATGATCCGCCTCGTCAAGGGCGCCTATTGGGACAGCGAGGTGAAGCTGGCTCAGGTCGGCGGCTACGACGACTATCCGGTGTTCACCCGCAAGGTGGCGACCGACGTTTCCTATCTCGCCTGCGCCCGCGTCCTGCTCGGTGCGCCTGACTGCATCTACGCCGCCTTTGCCACCCACAACGCCACCAGCATCGGCGCGATCAAGGCGCTGGCCGGCACGACGCGGTTCGAGTTCCAGCGCCTCCATGGCATGGGCGAGGGGTTGTACGAGGGCCTGGCCAAGCTGGAGGCCGACCTCGACCAGCCGCAGACTCCGGTGCGCATCTACGCCCCCGTGGGCAGCCACAAGGAACTGCTCGCCTACCTCGTCCGCCGCTTGCTGGAAAACGGCGCCAACTCCAGCTTCGTCAACCGCATCGCGGACGAAGAGGTCGGGCTCGACGAACTGACCCGCGACCCGGTGGCACAGCTCGAAGCACTGTACCCCCGGCGTAACCCGAAGATCCCGCTGCCGGGCGAGATGTTCGGCACCAACCGTCGCAACAGCTCAGGCTGCGACCTCAGCGACCCGGGCGTGCGCCAGCCGCTGCTCGGCCGCCTTGAACGGCTCGAAGGCAGGCGCTGGACGGCAGGTGAGGGGACCGGCCCCCGTTGCGAGGTCCGGGCCCCCTACGACACCCGGCTAATCGTCGGCGAAGCGGTAGAGGCCACGCCCGAGCGCATCGACACCATGCTCCAGGCCGCCGCTGCTGCCCAGCCGTCCTGGGACGCGCTCGGCGGGGAGGAGCGCGCGCGCCTGCTCGACCGCGTCGCCGAGCTGTTCGAACAGCACCGTGAGGACTTCTACTCGCTGTGCATTCGCGAGGCCGGCAAGACGCTGCCCGACGCCACCCTGGAGGTTCGGGAAGCCGTCGACTTCCTGCGCTACTACGCCGGCGAGGCCCGCCGGCTGTTCACCCGCCCTGAGCAGCTGCCAGGTCCGACCGGCGAACTCAACGAACTGCGCCTGCACGGGCGCGGCGTGTGGACCTGCATCAGCCCGTGGAACTTCCCGTTGGCGATCTTCACCGGTCCGGTCGCCGCAGCGCTCGCCGCCGGGAATGCCGCGATCGCGAAGCCGGCCGAGCAGACCCCGCTCATCGCCGCCCTCGCCATCGAGCTGTTCCACCGCGCCGGCGTGCCCCGCGACCTCGTTCGGCTCGCGGTCGGCGACGGCAAGGTCGGGGCCGCGCTGGTCGCCCATCCGCTGACCGCCGGCGTCGCCTTCACCGGTTCCACCGCCGTCGCCAAGGCGATCAACCGCACATTGGCCGAGCGCGATGGCCCGATCGTCCCCCTGATCGCCGAGACCGGCGGCCAGAACGCAATGATCGTCGACAGCTCGGCCCTACCAGAGCAGGTTACCCGGGACGTCGTCGCTTCAGCCTTCCAGTCGGCCGGCCAGCGCTGCTCGGCCCTGCGCGTCCTGTTCGTCCAGGAAGACGTCGCCGACACCATGCTGACAATGATCGCCGGCGCCATGCACACCCTGCGCATCGGCAATCCCGGCGAACTGGAGACCGACGTGGGTCCGGTGATCGACGCCGAGGCGAAGGCCGCGCTCGACCGCCACATCGACCACCTCCGCTCCCATGCGAAGATCCTGTGCGAGCTTCCGCTGCCGCCGGGCACGGAGCACGGCAGCTTCGTCACCCCCGTCATGGCGGAGATCGGCAGCCTCGCCGACCTCGACACCGAGCATTTCGGCCCGGTTCTCCACGTCATTCGCTTCCGATCGGGCGAACTCGACGCCGTCATAGACCAGATCAACCGCACCGGCTTCGGCCTGACCCTCGGCCTGCAGAGCCGCATCGACACCGTCCGCGACCATGTCCAGCGTCGCGCCCGCGTCGGCAACCTGTACGTCAATCGCAACCAGATCGGCGCCGTGGTTGAAAGCCAGCCGTTCGGCGGCGAAGGCCTTTCCGGCACCGGGCCCAAGGCCGGCGGGCCGCACTATGTCGCCCGTTTCGCCACGGAGCGGGTCAGCTGCATCGACACCACCGCCGCGGGCGGCAACGCCACGCTGATGGCCGCGATCGACTAGGGAGTAGATAATGAAAACCGTGAAGCTCGCCCTGACCGAGGACGAACTGGAGATCCTGGCCGACGCGCTGGAGAACGATCTTGAGGGCTATGTCGAGAGCGCCAAGGACGCTCGCGCCAACCGCGCCCGCGAAGACGTGCAGACTTTCGAGGAAGCCGCCGCCCGCATCCGCTCAGTGCTGGAAAAGGTCCGGGCCGAGATTCCGGCCTGAGCGATAAATGCAAACGCCCGGGTCTGGCTGAGACCCGGGCGCCCGCGTGACGATTGCTCGTCAGCCCCCTTTGGAGTGTTGCCTGCCCACCAGACGGCCCCTGCGCCGTCCCGGCAGCCCTCCCGGATGAGGCGGCGATTGGCCGCTCCACCCGCTTGGCAGGCATATGAGTGCGCTCGGGAACGGCCCTTGTCACGCGACAACGGGCGCATTTACCACAAATGCCCAGCTCATGTGGCGATCACGCCACAGCGCGCTTCACATTGCCAGTTCATCTCAGCGTGACTAGGACGCCGCTCCATGCGCTGTTCCCAAGCATTTCTGCCGGTCCTCAAGGAAAGTCCCACCGACGCCCAGATCGTCAGCCACAAGCTGATGCTGCGCGCCGGCCTCGTTCGGCAGACAGCCGCCGGCATCTACGCCTGGCTGCCGATTGGCCTCAAGGTGCTGCGCAAGATTGAGCAGATCGTCCGCGAGGAGCAGAACCGAGCCGGCGCAATCGAACTGCTGATGCCAACGCTCCAGTCGGCCGACCTGTGGCGGCAGAGCGGCCGTTATGACGCTTACGGCCCGGAAATGCTGCGCATCCGCGACCGGCACGAGCGCGAGATGCTCTACGGCCCCACCAACGAAGAGATGATCACCGCCCTCTTCCGTGATGAGGCCAACAGCTATCGCGACCTGCCGCGAACGCTTTACCACATCCAGTGGAAGTTCCGGGACGAGGTCCGCCCGCGGTTTGGCGTGATGCGCGGGCGCGAATTCCTGATGAAGGACGCTTACAGCTTCGACCTGGACGAGGCCGGCGCCCGGCAGAGCTACTACACGCAGCTGCTCGCCTACCTGCGCACCTTTCAGCGCCTCGGCATCAGGGCGGTGCCGATGAAGGCCGCGTCCGGCCCGATTGGCGGCGATCTCAGCCATGAGTTCATCGTGCTCGCCCCAACTGGCGAGAGCGAGGTGTTCTACGATGCCGAGTATGAGGCGGTGGACTGGGGCCGCGGCGACCTGCAGCACGGCGACGCCGCGGGCCTGCAGAGCATGTTCGACCAGATCTCCCGCACCTACGCGGCGACAGACGAGACCCACGACGAGGCGCGCTGGGCCGACGTGCCGGCGACACGCCAGCGCACCGGCCGCGGGATCGAGGTCGGGCACATCTTCTACTTCGGGACCAAGTACAGCGCGGCGATGAACTTCCGTGTGCCCGGGCCCGACGGCCAGATGATCACCCCGCATATGGGCAGCTACGGCGTCGGCGTCTCGCGCCTGGTCGGTGCGATCATCGAGGCCAGCCACGACGACGCCGGCATCGTCTGGCCGGACAGCGTCGCGCCCTGGGCCGTCGGGCTGGTCACCATGCGCGGCGACGACACGGCGTCTGCCGCCGCTGCCGACGACCTGTACGCCAAGCTCACTGCGGCGGGGGTGGAGACCCTCTACGACGATCGAGATGGCCGGGGCGGGGCTAAGCTCGCGTCCATGGACCTGATCGGCCTGCCGCAGCAGCTGATCATCGGCCCGCGCGGCCTCGCCCAGGGCGTGGTCGAGCTCAAGGACCGTCGTACCGGCGAGAAGCAGGAACTCAGCATCGAGAGCGCACTGGCGCGGCTCACCGCATGATCCTCAATCGCTACGAACGGACCATTGCCAAGCGTTACCTCCTGCCCGGCAAGGGCGAGGGGTTCATCTTCCTGGTCGCCTCGATCAGCCTTGGCGCCGTGGCGCTGGGTGTCGCCGCGCTGATCATCGTGATGAGCGTCATGAACGGCTTCCGCGCGGAGCTGTTCGACAAGATCGTCGGCCTGAACGGCCATGCCATCGTCCAGGGCTATGAGGGCCGCCTGACGGACTGGCAGCGCATTGCCGACCAGGCACGCAAGGTGCCGGGCGTCACCTCCGCCCTGCCGCTGATTGCGCAGCCGCTGATGGCGAGCGCCAACGGCCGGGTCGAAGGCGTGCTGGTCCGCGGCGTGCGGCGACAGGATCTGCTGGCGAACCGCACCATCACGTCGAACATCAAGTCGGGCGATATCCGCAGCCTGGAGCCGGGTAGCGGTCGGGTGGCGATCGGCACCCGCCTGGCCGAGCAGCTCGGCGCCTATCCCGGCAGCGAGATCAGCCTCATCAGCCCGGAAGGTCGCGCGACCCCGGTCGGCACGGTGCCGCGGATCGCCAGCTACACGGTCGCCGCCACCTTCGAAGTCGGCGTCTACGACTATGACAATAGCTTCATCATCATGCCGATGGAGGACGCGCAGAACCTCCTCATGATGGGTGACCAGGTCGGCATGATCGAGGTCATGGTGACAGATCCAGACAAGATCCAGCCGCAGGTCGCCGCGCTGCAGAACATCGTCGCGGGCAAGGGCGCCGTAGTCGACTGGCGCAGCATGAACGCCGCCCTGTTCGAGGCGCTGGAGGTCGAGCGGGTGGCGATGTTCGTCGTCCTCTCGCTGATCATCCTCGTGGCGGTGTTCAACATCCTGTCGTCGCTGATCATGCTGGTCCGCGCCAAGACCCGCGACATCGCCATCCTGCGCACCATGGGCGCCAGCCGCCACGGCATGATGAAGGTATTCGTCACCGTTGGCACCATCATCGGCTCGCTCGGCATCGTCCTGGGCCTGATTATCGGCGCGATCTTTCTGTTCTTCCGGCAGTCGGTGGTGAATGGCATCCAGTTCCTAACCGGGCAGAACCTGTGGGATCCGTCGGTGCGCTTCCTGTCCGAACTGCCAAGCAAGACCGATCCGTTCGAGGTAACGGCGATCGTCGTCCTCGCCCTCCTGCTGAGCTTCCTGTCGACCCTTTACCCAGCATGGAAGGCGGCGAGCACCGACCCGGTGCAGGTGCTCCGCTATGAGTGAGCCGGTCCTCTCCACCCGTGACCTCAAGCGCTCGTTCACGCAGGGCGACGTCACGATCGAGGTGCTGCGCGGCGTCGACCTCGCCATCCAGCCGGGCGAGATCGTCGCCTTGCTTGGACCATCAGGCTCGGGCAAGTCCACACTTCTGCAAGCCGTCGGCCTGCTCGAAGGCGGTTTCCAAGGCTCCATCCGCATCGCCGGCCGCGAAGCGAGCGACCTGGAAGAGAGCGGCCGTACCGACCTGCGCCGCGACGCGCTGGGCTTCGTCTACCAGTTCCACCACCTGCTGCCGGACTTCACGGCGCTGGAGAACGTGGTCCTGCCGCAGCTCATCCATGGCGCCGAACCTGACGCGGCGCGGCAGCGGGCCACCGAGCTGCTGACCACCCTGCGTTTGGGCGCCCGTCTCGACCATCGCCCGGCCAAGCTGTCGGGCGGCGAACAGCAGCGCGTGGCGGTGGCTCGCGCTCTGGCCAACCGGCCTCCCATGGTGCTCGCCGATGAGCCCACCGGCAACCTCGACGAAGCCACTGCCGACGTGGTCTTCGCCGAGTTCCTGAACCTGGTTCGCGGCGAAGGCAGCGCGGCGCTCGTCGCAACCCACAACGAGCGGCTGGCGGCGCGCATGGATCGGGTCGTCCGGCTGCACGAAGGACGCTTGGCCTGACCGACTTCTACGCCATTCCGGTCGAAACGGCGGATGGCGCAACGGCCAGCCTGCAGCCTTACGCCGGCAAGGTCTTGCTGGTAGTCAACGTGGCGTCGAAATGCGGCTTCACACCGCAATATGGCGGATTGCAGGCGTTGCAGGATCGCTTTGGCCCACAGGGGTTCTCCGTCCTTGGCTTTCCCTGCAACCAGTTCGGTGGGCAGGAACCCGGCGACGCGCAGGAGATCGCCAGCTTCTGCAGCCTGACCTACGAGGTCGACTTCCCTGTATTCGCCAAGATCGACGTTAACGGACCGACGGCTGCTCCGCTGTATCGCCACCTGAAGGCCGCGGCGCCGGGCCTGCTGGGCAGCGAGGGCGTCAAGTGGAACTTCACCAAGTTCCTGATCGACCGGTCCGGCAAGGTCGTGAAGCGCTATGCGCCGCAGGCCAAGCCGCAGGATCTCGCCGCCGACATCGAGCAACTGCTCTGATCCTTTGCGACCGTTTGGGCGGTCGGGCGTTCCGCGCTCATGTCGACCAATCCGCCAGAGCCGCCATTCGACCCTTACGACCCCCGAATGGACCCGCGTGACCCGGGCTACGATCCCCGCCTCGATCCGCGCAATGACCCCCGGTACGATTCGCGCATGGATCCGCGGTTCAGTCGCGGCAGCGGCACCGGACCGGCCAATCGGGCTGGTTACGACGCCCGGCAGGATGACCCGCGCTACGCCAGGGGGCCGGCCGGCGACCCCCGTTATGCGCCGGACGCGGAGCCCTTTGCGAGGCAGTCACGCGGCCGAGGCGGGCCTCCTCCGACCGGCACCACCACCGGGCGCCGGCGTGTTCCCTGGTGGGCGATCCTCGCCGGGCTGATCGCCCTTATCGCCGTGGTCCTGTTCGCCTTCAGCCTGACGCGCAGCAATCCGGATCAGGACCGATTAGGCGACGGAGCGGGCAACGCCGCCGCCGCCGATCCCGCGGAAGCCGCGGCGGAACGCTGCGGAAGCCAGCAGACCTACGATCTCGTGAAGCGCGAGCTGTTCCGGCGCGCCGGCCAGGTCCGCGGCAGCGACGCCGGCGTATTCGACCGCCTGGGCGCGTACGCCACCATTCGCGTCCAGAACCCGGTCGTGAAGCGGCAGGACGAGGACGTCGGCACCCTGGTCTGCTCGGGCCAAGTCGCGCTTGACCTGCCGCCGGGGCTGGCCGTCGTCGGCGGCCGACGGACGCTGAGCGCCGAAGTCGACTATTCGGTTCTCAAAGCCGCGGACGGCAGCGGCAACGTCGTCACCCTCGAGGGCGTCGACCCGATTGTCGTGCCTTTGGCGACGCTCGCCCGCACAGATGCCGCTGCCACGCCGCAAGGTGCCGCCCCCACCGACTCGTCCGGCGTGGAGGGCGATGCCACGGCTTCAGGCGCCGCCCCGGTCGCCGTGCCGTCGCCGCCGGCCGCGCCGCAGCAACCGGCCGCTCCGCAGCAACCAGCCGCGCGTCCTGCGCCCGAGCCCCGGCAGGTTCCCGATCAGCCGGCCCCGGCCCGCTCCACCGCAAGTGACCGGCCCAGCTTCAACTGTGCCTATGCGCGCACCCGAGGCGAGGTCGCGGTATGCGGCGATGCCGGGCTGGCCTCGCTCGACCGGCAAATGGCGGGCACCTACGTCTCAGCTCTGCGTGATGCTTCGCCGCAGCAGCGCGCGCTGCTGCAGCGGACCCGCGACCGCTTCCTCGGCTTCCGCGACCGCTGTAGTTCGGACGCGTGCATCGCCGGTGCCTATCGCGACCGCATCCGGGAGATCCGCGACATCGCCAACGATCGCTGGAACCCCTGACCGCTTGCGCCGGCGCGGTGGCTTGGCCACACGGCTGAGCCATGTGCGGCATTGCGGGCATCCTCAGCAGCGGCGAGCCTGCGTCCCGGCTGCTTGAGGCGATGGGCGGGGCCCTGCGTCACCGCGGGCCTGACGAAGGTGCCACCTGGCATGATCCCGAGGCGGGCATCGGCCTCTCGCATCGGCGCCTGTCGATCGTCGACCTGTCGCCGCACGGGCACCAGCCGATGCGCTCGGCCGACGGTCGCTGGGTCCTCTGCTACAACGGCGAGATCTATAATCACGCGGCGATCCGGCGCGAACTGGAGGGCGAGGGCAGAGGTCCGCCGGGCGGCTGGCGCGGCCATAGCGATACGGAGACCCTGCTGCAGGCGATCGCCGCATGGGGCCTCGAAGGAGCACTTGATCGGGCGGCCGGCATGTTCGCCTTCGCGCTCTGGGATGCGCGGGAGCGCCGCCTGCACCTGGTGCGGGATCGCTTCGGCGAGAAGCCGCTCTACTATGGCTGGTGCGGCCGTGACTTCGTGTTCGCCTCCGAGCTGAAGGCCATCCGGGCTCATCCGGATTTCCGCGCCGAGATCGACCGGCAGAGCCTGGCCCTGTTCGCGCAGCGCAACGTCGTGCCCGCGCCGCATTCGATTTATCGCGGGCTGTTCAAGCTGTCGCCCGGCTGCGTTCTGACCATCGACCGCACCGCGGCCGGGCACTCGCGTGTCGAGCCGCCGCACGAGGGGGTGACCGACCGCGGGCTGCACCTCACGCGCTACTGGGATTACCGCTCCGTGATCCGGCGGGGCATCGCCAATCCGATCGAGGATTCGGGCGGCGCCTTACGCGAACTCGACCGCGTGCTGGGGCAGGCCGTCGCCGACCAGGCGGTGGCCGACGTGCCGGTCGGCGCCTTCCTGTCGGGCGGGATCGACAGTTCGGCGATCGTCGCCCTGCTGCGGCAGCATTCGACGCAGCCGGTCCGAACCTTCACCATCGGCTTTTCCGAGCCGGGCTACGACGAGTCTCCCCACGCGCGGGCGGTCGCCGAACATCTCGGCACGGTTCACCACCAGCAGATCGTCGCCCCGGCCGACGCTCGGGAGGTGATCCCGCTGCTGCCCACCATCTACGACGAGCCATTCGCCGACAGCTCTCAGATTCCGACGTTCCTGGTCAGCCGCTTCGCGCGTGGGGCGGTAACCGTCGCGCTGACCGGGGATGGCGGGGACGAGTTGTTCGGCGGTTACAACCGCCATGTCCAGGCGCCGCGCTTGTGGGCTCAGTTTCGCCGGATACCACTGTCGCTGCGTGCGGCCGCGGCTGCGGCGCTCGGGCAAGTTCCGTCCGCCTGGTGGACCTCGGCCGGCGCCCTGCTGCCCGGCACGCGCCAGCCGCACTTCGGCGCGAAGCTGCAGAAGCTGCTGCAGGTCGCAGGTCGGGCGCACTCGCTTGACGACGTCTACCGCGACTATCTGGACGAATGGCCATGCGGTCCGCCGGTGCGCGGCGAAACGGCTACCTTGGACAAGCAGGTCGATCTCGACGATCTGGCGCCGGACGCAGCCCGCCTGATGGCTCGCGACGCGCTCGGTTATCTGCCCGACGACATCCTCTGCAAGGTTGACCGGGCCTCCATGGCGGTGAGCCTGGAAACGCGGGTCCCATTCCTCGATCATCGCGTGGCCGAGCTCGCCGCGCGCATTCCGCTGTCGCTCAAGATCGAAAATGGCCGGGGCAAGCTCGTGCTTCGGCAACTGTTGGCGCGGCACGTCCCGACGGCCCTGGTAGACCGGCCCAAGACAGGCTTCGGCATCCCAATCGGTGAATGGTTGAAAGGGCCGTTGCGCGACTGGGCGGAGGACCTGCTCGATCCCGCGACGCTGCGGACGCAGGGCTGGTTCGACCATCACCGGGTGGAGCGGCGCTGGCGCGACCACCTCTCCGGCACCCGCGACAGCACGCCGGCCATCTGGAGCATCCTGATGTTCCAGGCGTGGCTGCGCTCCCGCGACGCTTAGGCGGCGATCCGCTCCTCGATCCGGGCGATGCGGCCGCGGTCGAGGTGGATCAGGCGATCGCATCCGGACAGCGCGCTGTCCCGATGGGCGATGGCCAGGATCGTGACGCCTTCGGCCTGCAACTCGTCCAGTGCCCGGACCACCGCGGCCTCCGTCACCTGGTCCAGTGCACTGGTCGCTTCGTCAAGCACCAGCACCCGCGTCTCCCGGTAGATCGCCCGAGCCAGGCCAACCCGCTGGCGCTGCCCGCCTGACAGCCGCGCTCCCCGCTCACCGACCATGGTCTCCAAGCCTTGCGGCAGTTCGGCGACGAGCTCCTCCAGTTGCGCCAATCGCAGAGCGCGCTCGAGACGGCCTGGGTCGCGCTCGGTAGGCGAAAGCCCGAAGGCGATATTTGCCGCGATGCTGTCGTCAGCCAGGAACACCGCCTGCGGGACATGGGCGATCAACCGTCGCCAGCGAGCCTGATCCTGCGTGCCGACCTCGCGACCGTCCACCAGCAGGCGCCCGGCCTGCGGCGGCAACAGGCCCATCAGCACGTCGGCCAGCGTGCTCTTGCCGCTGCCGGTCGGCCCGACCAGGGCGACGCGTTCGCCCCGGCGGATGGTAAGGTCGATCGCGTGAACGGCGTTCCGGTCGCGTTCGGGGTAGGAGAAGCTGACCTCCTCCAGGCGGATTTCCTCCAGGAAGGGGAGGGGCTCCGGTCCCGGCTCCTTCAGCACCGGCAGCGGGAGGGTCAGCAGCCGTTCGACTTCGCCGACGATCGCGCTGTTGGCGGCCAGCGACGCCCAGCTCTGATAGAGCTGCTGGAGGAGGGGCAGCAAGCGCTGGCAGCCGAGGGCCAGTGCGCCAACCTGCGGCAGGGCGGCGATCAGCCCACCATTTCGGGCACTCAGCCACAAGGCGGCGCAGGCCAGGGCGGTGATGCCGATGCCCTCGACCAGAAAGCGGGGTGCGGCCGCGAACAGGCCATAGCGGGCGTACGCGCGGCTGAGCGCCCGGTCGCTACGGCTGAACTCGGCGACGTGTACCCCGGCCGAGCCATCGAGGATGATGTCGCGGATCGCCCCATGGCTTTCGCCGACCAGCCGCAGACGACGGTCGGCGCCATCGTTGAGGTGATCCGAAATGCGGCCCAGCCGTGGGCGCAACAGCCCAGCGATGAGAGCGTAAAGGATGCCGAGCACAATCAGTGCAAGGCCCGCGGCGAAGGGTTCCAACCACAGCAACACGGCCATGATTGCCAAGGAGATCAGGCCAGCCGCGAGCCCCTGAAGCAACGGCAGCAGGACCCGCCAGACCAGCTCCTGAACCTTGCCGAGGGCGGCGAGGACGGTGCTCGAATGCTGCTGAAGATGGTAGGCGTAGGGTTGCAGGAGCAGGCGGCGATGGATCTCCACTGCCCAGCCGTGCCCAACCCGGCCGGCAAAGTCCTGCGACCAGCTGCTCAGCGCCAGGCGCAGCAGGCTGGCGCCGAGGGCTGCACCGACAAACAGCGTCATTGCCGCCCGTAGCGACAATCCGGGCAGGATCGCAGGTCCTGCGCCTGCGAGATGCGCCAGGAACGGCACCAGTGCTCCGATGGTGAGCAGGTCCGCCGCCGCCCCGGCCATCATCAGGACGAACAGCAGCACGGCTTCCCGCCGCTGATCGGCGGGGATCAGGCGAACAAGGGTGCGGAAGGGGTGAGCTGGCATTCGGCGAGGATCAGCGCCGGGCGAGCGCAAGGATGCCAGAACAGCGGCGGGAGAGGAGCAGGAGCAGGGTTGGCAGCAGCATGGTCAGCAGCACGTCCTTGGCACCTTCGCCCCACTGCATGCCGGGGTCGGGCCATCGCTCCACGACCAGGTCGTTCGCTTCGTTGGCGAGCTCCAGGCCGAAGGCCAGCAACCACGGACGCCGGTCTGCGACGTCCGTCCGCAGGATGGCTGCAACGACCAGTTGCAGGAGCACCCCGGCGATGACGTGGAGGCTGTCCATGCTCGCGCCGCTCAGGTGGGCGACGAACAGCTTGACCTGGTACCAGATGGGCAGGCCGGCGACTTAGGCCGGCGACACCGGCGGCGGCTTGATCGCATTGTCCTTGCCGCTGCCCGCGAGCAGGGCGATACCCGCCGCGAGCGTGGCGAGGCCGAGCAGGATGGGCAGGAAGCCAAGCCCGCGCATGGTTGCGCCGGTCGCCACGGGGGCAAGGGGCGCCGCTTGTTCAGCCACCGGCACCGGGGCCGCATCGACCTGCGGCAGGACGCAGCCGGGCACTCCTGCCTGCGCCGTTGCAGCAGTCGTCGCCGCCGCAGCGCCGCAGAGGGCCGCGCCCGAATTGGTGGAGCCGAGCGCACTCAGCGCAACCCACGGGCTGACGAGTGAGGCCTGAATAGCTTCGGTCCGAGCGGCTGCCACTGCCGGCGTGCTGGCCAGCATGGACAGGGCCACAGTTCCCGCAGCGATCTTGACAGTCAGCCCCACAACTTGCTCCTCGGCACACGAAACCGCCTTGGCGTAGCACACCCCGCTCTCATGTGAACCCCTCAAGTAAGCGGGACCGATTAAGAGATAACAAACGAAGCGACTGGGCGTCACTGGCGTCGGCAAGGCATCTCGCGCATAGCCCCTTGTGGATGTCCGATCACGAACAGAAGCCGCGGCTGGTGGTCGCCGCCAACTCCTTCTGGAACTTGCGGAATTTTCGAGGTGGGCTGATCCGTGGCCTAGCGGGTGCGGGTTTCGCCCTGACGCTGGTCGCACCCGACGCTGAGAACCAAGCCGGGCTGCCGGGCCGGGGGATCGCTCTGCCCATGCGTAGTGACGGCCTCAATCCGCTGGCGGATACGCGCTTGCTCTCTGCCTTCGTGGCGCTGCTCAAGCGGGAGCGGCCCGTCGCACTGCTCAGCTGGACCGCAAAGCCCAACATCTACGGCGCCCTCGCGGCGCGGCTTGCCGGAATTCCGGCCCTGCCCAACGTCAGCGGTCTCGGGACCGCGTTCATCCGGGGCGGCCTGCTCCAGCAGCTGCTGTCATCGCTGTATCGGGCGGCCTTCGCGCGCTGCCCAGCCGTGTTCTTCCAGAATGGCGAGGATCTCGACCTTTTCGTTGCCAAGCGGCTGGTGCGCCGCGAACAGGCGCGCTTACTGCCGGGCTCAGGGGTCGACCTGGCGCGGTTCGCCACCCACCCCATGCCCGCCGACGGGGGTCTGTTGCGGCTGCTGTTCGTCGGCCGACTGCTGGGCGACAAGGGGGTGCGGGAGCTCGTCGCGGCCGCGCGGATCCTCAAGCGCGAGCAGGCGCCCGTGTCGGTGCAATTGCTCGGCTTCGCGGGAGTAGCGAACCGGACGGCGATCACCGGCGCCGAGCTGGAGGGCTGGGTGCGGGACGGGCTGGTCGACTATCTGGGACATGCCGATGATGTTCGGCCAGCCTTGGCTCAGGCGCATGGGGTCGTGCTGCCATCCTACCGGGAAGGGCTGCCGCGCTCGCTGCTCGAAGCAGCCGCGGTTGGCCGGCCATTATTGGCGAGTGACGTGCCGGGCTGCCGGGATGTCGTTGCGGATGAGGTGAACGGGTACCTGTTTCCCGTCCGCTCGCCGGAGGGGCTGGCGGACGCCATCCGCCGCTGGCTGCGCCTCAGCCCGGCCGAGCGTGCCGCCATGGGCGAGGCCGCTCGGCGTACCGTCGAACAGCGGTTCAGCGAGGAGCAGGTGGTCACCGCTTACCTGCGCGAGCTCGACGCCTTGGTCGGACAGGCGCGGACATGAGCGGGATGCTTCGTCGCTGGCGGCGCTCACGCCAGGCCGAACGTCGAGGGGTCGAGGGGTACCGGGCCTATGGGATCGGAGACGTCCATGGCCGGCTCGATCTGCTCGTGGAATTGCTGGACCGCATCCGGGAGGATCACGCGGCGCGTGGCGACACCGCCGAGCTGCTGCTGGTGTTCCTCGGCGACCTGATCGACCGCGGCCCGGACAGCAGCGGCGTCGTCGAACTGGTACGCACCGGACCGATCCCGGGCGCCCGCACGGTTGCACTGGCTGGCAATCACGAAGAGGTGCTGCTGCGCCTCCTCGGCGGCGAGCGAGGGCTGCTGGCCCAATGGCTCAGTTTCGGCGGTGACGCCTGCCTTGCGAGCTACGGCGCCGATCCGCGCTTGTTCGAAGGTCTGCCGGAAAGCGAAGGCCTGGCCGAGCTGCAGCGCTTGATCCCGCCGGAGCACCGGGATTTTCTCGCCAGCCTGGCGGACACGTTCCGCTTCGGCGATTACCTGTTCGTCCATGCGGGTCTACGCCCGGGCACCGCGCTTCACAACCAGAGCCCGCGGGACCTGCGCTGGATTCGCCAGCCATTTCTGGATGATCCGCGCGACCATGGGATGACCGTGGTGCACGGCCACACCATCACGGAGGAAGTCGACATTCGAACGCATCGCATCGGCATCGACACTGGCGCTTACCGCAGTGGCGTACTGACAGCGCTGGCGATCGAGGGTGATCAGCATTGGCTCATCCAGCAACGAGCGTCATCAGAGCAAGGCGGAAAGGAGGTCCGATGACGATGGTCGAATGGCTGCCGCACGACCTCCAGCAGGCGGTCGCGGCCGAGCGGCGCCGCTGGCTGGTGACCGGGGCGGCGGGCTTCATCGGCTCAAACCTGGTTGAGGCATTGCTGGCGCTCGGCCAGGAGGTTGTCGGCCTCGACAATTTCGCAACCGGGCACCGGCGCAACCTGGACGAGGTGCTGGCCACGACGCAGGGCGGCAGCTTCCGGATGGTCGAAGGCGACATCCGCGATCGCGCCGCCTGCGCGGAGGCGGCCGCCGGGGTCGGTGTCGTGCTGCACCAGGCGGCATTGGGCTCGGTCCCGCGCTCGATCGCCGACCCGCTGACCAGCCACGACGTCAACGTCACCGGCTTCGCCAACATGCTCGAAGCGGCACGCTCCGCTGGCGTGCCCCGGTTCGTCTACGCGGCGTCCAGCTCCACCTACGGCGACGAGCCCCACCTCCCCAAGCGGGAAGAACGGATCGGCAACCCGCTGTCGCCCTATGCAGCGACCAAGCTTGCCAACGAGATCTACGCCGGCGTCTGGGCCCGCAGCTATGGCTATCGGGCGACCGGCCTGCGCTACTTCAACGTGTTCGGGCCTCGCCAGGACCCCGATGGCCCGTACGCTGCGGTCATCCCCAAGTGGGTGGCGGCGATGATCGCGGACGAGGAGATCGTCATCAACGGCGACGGCGAGACCAGCCGCGATTTCTGTTTCGTCGCCAACGCCGTGCAGGCGAACCTGCGCGCCGCCCTTGCGCCGGACGCGGCACAGGGCGAGGTCTACAATGTAGCGGTCGGAGAACGGACCTCGCTCAAGCGGCTGTTCGGCCTTTTGCGGGACGGCCTGGCCGAGCACGGCATGGTCTATGCGCGCGAACCGCGGTTCGGACCGGCGCGAGCAGGCGACGTGCGCCATTCGGAGGCCGACATCGGCAAGGCGGGCAGCCTGCTCAACTATCGTCCAACCCACAGCCTCGGCGCCGGCCTGGCGGCCGCACTGCCCTGGTACGTTCGAAATCGCTAAACTGCTTGTTAGCGAAGGAAACTTTGGTAGCGAGTAGCGGGGGGCACCGGGCAGCGACCAGGTATCGAGCGATGGTCGCGAGTCGCGGCAGGCGGGGAAGGGATTCAAGTCGTGGTACGGCAAGCGTCATTATTGTTGGTCGCACTGAGCGGGATGGCGCTTGCCGGGTGCGCCGACCGCCGTGGGGGTCCGATTCCCTATGACGTTGCGCTGGCCGCGCCCGACTTGCCCAAACCCGTCGCACTGGAGCAGAACTACCGGATAGCGCCGCTTGATACGCTGACCGTGAAGGTGTTCAAGATGCCGGACCTGTCGGGCGACTATGAAGTCGACCTGACCGGGAACCTGTCCATGCCGCTGATCGGCTCGATCCCGGCCGCCGAGCTGACCACCGCTGAACTGGATCAGCGGCTGACGGATCGGTACGGCGCGAAATATCTCGAGCACCCCGACATCACGGTTGGCGTCAAGGCTTCAACTCGTCGGAGCGTGACGGTGGATGGAGCGGTGAAGCAGAGCGGATCCTTCGCGATTGCTGGCCCGACCACCTTGATTCAGGCCGTCGCGCAGGCGGGCGGGACTGCCGAAGACGCCAACCCGCGCCGCGTTGCCATCTTCCGGACGGTCGCCGGCAAGCGGCAGGCAGCGGCCTTCGATCTCACTGACATCCGGCGCGGGAAGGCCGAGGATCCGGCGATCTATCCCGGTGACATCGTGGTGGTCGACGGCTCGTCCGTGAAGGCGGCCCAGAAGGCGCTGCTGCAGAACATTCCGCTTCTGTCCATCTTCCGTCCGTTCTAGCACCGGCCGACCCATGGGAAACAGCAACTCGTGAACCGCGACCTCGCCATTGGCGGCCCCGGCAACCGGGCATTGTCCGACCGGGTGGTTCCGCCGAACCGCACCATCGGCATCCACGAGCGACATCAGGGCCCGCGTCTCGATCTCCCGACCTTGCTGAGGATCGTGCGCGAGTGGCGCTGGCTGGTGCTTGGCGCCGCCGCGTTCGGACTGGCGCTTGGCGTGGTTACCACCCTGCTCAAGACGCCGCTCTACAAGGCCTGGGTCACGTTGGAGGTCAATCCGCCGCGGGTCGAGATCACCGACGAGCAGCAGCGCGAGCGGTCCAGTTCGGGCGACGACACCTGGGATTTCCTGCAGACCCAGGTCGGACTGCTCGGCAGCCGCAGCCTGGCCGAGCGGGTCGCACAGGACCTCAACCTCGTCAGCAACCCGGCCGTCGCCGGAAACGGCGATGCGACGGCACGGCTGAAGACGGCGGCGTCGACGGTCGCTGGCGGACTGCAGGTTACGGCGCCTGAGGAGGGACGGCTGATCCGCTTCAACTACACCAGTGCCGACCCGGCGCTGGCGGCGCAGATTGCCAACGGGGTCGCGGACGGATTCATCAATTCCAACCTGCAACGCCGCTTCGAAGCGTCCAACTACGCGCGCCGCTTCCTTGAGCGGCAGATCGGCAGGACCCGCAACGACCTGGAACGGTCGGAGAAGCAGCTGGTCAGCTATGCCCAGAGCCAGGGCATCATCAATCTTGGCGAGGCGGGCGACGGCAAAAGCGGATCGAGCGATGGCGGTTCGCTGCAGGCCGAGTCGCTTTCCGCGCTCAACAGCGCGCTGGCGGAAGCGACCGCCAAGCGCGTAGCGGCCGAGGGCGCCTACCGCGCCGCCCTGTCGAGCGGTCCAACCACGGAAGTGAACACCAGCACGCAGGCGCTGCGCCAGAGCAGGGCTGCGCTGGAAGCGGAATACCAGGACAAGCGCACGCTCCTGAAACCCGACCATCCTGACATGCTGAGCCTGCGGTCCCGCATTGACGAACTCGACCGACAGATCGCGCGCGAAACGGCGCGGGTCAGCGGCGGTCGCTCCAACTCGCTTGCGCAGGAGTATCGCGCGGCCCTGGCGGCGGAGCGGGCTCTGCAGGGGCGGGTCTCCGGGCTGAAGGGCTCCGTGCTCGACCTGCGCGGGCGCAGCGTGCGGTACAACATCCTCCAGCGCGAGGTGGACACCAACCGGGCGCTCTATGATGCCCTGCTGCAGCGCTACAAGGAGATCGGGGTTGCCGGCGGGATCGGCGCTGCGCCGATCTCGATCGTCGACCGGGCCGACGTGCCGGGTGCGCCGTTCACCCCCAACATGCCCCTCAATCTGATGATCGGCTTGGGGCTGGGCGTGCTCGCCGGCGTCGGTGCGGCGGTCGGATTCGAGTTCCTGAGCGACACCGTCAGGACCCGGGAAGATGTCCGATCCAAGCTCCAGGTCGCCTGCCTGGGCTCGGTACCGAAGCATGGCGGCCGGGGCGCGGGCGGGCCGCTGGTCGACGAGTTGCGCAACCCCTCGTCACCGGTCTCGGAGGCGTACACGGCGGTCACCGCGGCGCTGCGGTTCACGACGGAAGAAGGCGTGCCGCGCACGCTGCTGGTCACCTCCACGCGGGAAAGCGAAGGCAAGTCGTCCACCGCGCTGGCCGTGTCGCAAAGCTTCGCCCGGCAGGGCCGGTCCGTCCTGCTGATCGACGCCGACCTGCGCAAGCCGTCGTTCCAGACCGGCCGCGACGAGCAGGGCCTGACCGGGCTGCTCACCAACCATGACCAGCTGGCCGAACAGGTCGTCCCGACTCAGTTCGAGAACATGTGGCTGCTGCCGTGCGGGCCGCTGCCCCCCAACCCCGCCGACCTGCTGTCCACTCGCCGCTTCGGCGCTATCCTGGAGGAAGCAGCCCAGCAGTTCGACGTGGTGGTCGTCGACGGGCCGCCCATCCTCGGCCTCGCCGACGCCCCGCTGCTGTCCGCCAGTGTCCACGGCGTGCTGTTCGTCGTGGAAAGCGGCAAGACCCGCACCCGCGCGGCGGTGGAATCGCTCAACCGGGTGGAAGCGTCGGGCGCCCACGTGCTCGGCGCGGTGCTGACCAAGTCGACCGAGCGTGACGGCGGTGCCGGATATTACAGCTATCGCTACGGGCAGGTCGAGGACCGGCGGCCGAACAAGCTGGTCATGATCGCGCACCAGCCCGCGGGCGAGGAGCAGTCCCCGCGTTGATCCGGCGCGCAGGGCTCGTCGTCGCGACTCTTGCAGCGGCCGTGCTGGCTATTCGGGAGGCGACGGTGGACGCCTTTTCCGAGCAACGGCCGGAGCTTGCCGCGAAGCTGTGGGCGAACCACCCGAAGGTCGTCGCCGCGCGCGGCATGGCGGCGATCGGCGCCGCCGCGGCAGTGGGCAAGCCGCCACCACCCGCGGTCACCACGGCGATCAGGTCCATTATCCGGCGCGATCCGCTGAACGCCGCCCCCTTGCTGGTCGCCGGAACGGAGGCCTTTGCGACGGGTCAGGTCGGGCGAGCCGAGCGCCTGCTGCTCGCGAGTGGCGAGCGCGACCCCTTCGCTCCAGCGCCGCGCTTCCTGCTGACGGACCTCTATCTGCGGCAGGGCAGGGCTAGCGAAGGAATGCGCCAGCTCGACTATCTGCTCCGCCGGGTGGGTCCGAACGCCACCGCGCTGCTGCCGTCGCTCGTCCGGTTCGCCCACTTGCCGGGCGGCGCCGATCAGTTGCGGCCGCTGGTGGCCGGCCAGCCGGAGTTGCGCGAACCGCTGCTGGAGCTGCTGGCGGCCGATCCTGTCAATCTGCCAGCGATCCTTGCGCTGGCGGGGCCGCGCAAGCGCGGCGCGGCTCCGCAATGGCAGGCGACACTGCTGGCCTCCATGGTCGAGCGGCAGGACTATCAGAGTGCGCACCGGCTGTGGCTGCGGCTCGGCGGGACCGAGGCAGGTGGCGAAAGCCGGCTGTTCAACCCGCATTTCCTGCCCGGAGGTCCGCCGCCACCATTTAACTGGCGCCTCGGCAGTGGCAGCGGCGGCGTCGCGGAAGCGCAGCCGGGGGGCGGGCTCCATCTGCTCTACTACGGCCGCGAGAACATGGTCTTGGCTGAGCAGCTGCTGTTGCTTGCACCGGGCAAGTATCGTCTGCGACAGGAATGGGCGGGGGAAGTCGCCAACCTGTCATGGGCGCTGGTCTGCCTGCCCGCTGGTACAACCCAACAAGGCGCTGCGGAAGCGGAGCCGCGCTTCACGGTCACGGCGGGCTGCGCAGCGCAGCGGCTGGAGCTGCGCGGAACGGTCGCGGACTCGAGCTCGACGACCGATGCCATCATCCGGCAGGTCCGTCTGGTGCGCGAGAACGGCCGATGAACCAGCGGGTCCGCCATGCGGTTGTGCCGTGCTACCTCCTGCTCTGCCTGTTCCTGGGCGGAAGTGCCCAAGGAGTGTGGGGCAACCTGGTCCTGCAATTGGTCGGGGTCGGCATCCTTGCGTGGGCCCTGTGGGCTGATGACCCCGTGAGCCCGAGCCGCTCCGCTCGCCAACTTGGATGGACCGCAGCGGGCAGCATCCTGTTGATATTGCTCCAGCTGATCCCGCTGCCGCCCGCCGTGTGGACGCTGCTGCCGGGCCGTGCCCCGGCGGTCACGGGCTTCCGGCTGCTCGGTGAGCCGCTGCCCTGGCTGCCCCTGTCGCTCACTCCTTACGACAGTCTGTCCTGCCTGCCGCCGCTGATCCCGCCGCTGGCGATCCTCGCGGCGATGCTGCGTGGAGGCGTTTACCGAAGCTCATGGCTGGCCGCGGCCATCGTACTGGGCGCGCTGGCCTCAATCCTGCTTGGTGCAATGCAGGCGACCACCGGATATTATTACCTCTACCCTTATTCGAGCCTCGGTTCGGCGACCGGTTTCTTCGCGAACGGCAATTTCCTGGGCACCTTGCTGCTGACCGCGGTCGCCTATCTCGCCGCCCTCACCTCGCGCGGGCGCGGGGATGATCGCCGGGGCGGGCCGCTGCTGGCAATCGGCCCGCTCCTCGTCCTGCTGGTCGGCCTGGCGCTGAGCCGGTCGCTCGCCGCCCTGCTGCTCACCTTGCCGGTCGTGCTGGCCAGCGTCCTGCTGTTCGGCACGGCACTGGTTCGCAGCAGCAAGTGGGTCGCCTGGGTGGCGGCGGGCGCCGCAGTGCTTGCATTGGCCGGCTACACCCGGCTCCCGGCACTGACCGACCCGAACAACGCCGTGTCCAGCGCAAGCCGCGCCACCATCTACCGCACCACGGGTGAAGCCATCGCCGAAGTCTTTCCGGCCGGCTCCGGCGCCGGGTCATTCGCACGCGTCTATGCGCTGCACGAGCAGCCGGCGGCGTTCCAGGGCGCGTACGTCAACCACGCCCACAACGACTACCTCGAGATCGCGCTGGAATTCGGACTGCCCGGCCTCGCCCTGCTCGCCTGGTTCCTCTGGTGGTGGGTAGGGCGCGCGATCGCCATCTGGCGGTCCCCGGCAAGCAGTGCCTACGCCCGAGCGGCAAGCATCGCTTCGGCGGCGATCCTGGCCCACAGCTTGGTCGACTTCCCGGCCCGTAACGCCGCCCTGGCCAGTGTCTTGGCCGCCTCGGTCGCACTAATGGCCGAACCGCGCCGATGGAGCGCCCGGGTGGTGTCGGACGAGCGGCCGGCGCGGCACCTTACCCTGTCATGAGTCGCCGTCCGACCAGTTCGGCGACGCGCCGCCAGCTCTCCCGCAGCGGAAAGGCCAGGCCGTTCCCGATCAGGAGCTGCGACAGGTGAATGCCGGCGGTGCCCAGCCGGCGGTCGGTCGGCTCCATGAGCAACTCCATCTGCCTGATCGCTTCCGCCGAAAGGCGACGGGTCGCCCAGTCGGCCTCCAGCCCGGTTGCGAGCGGCAGATCGAACAGCTCCGAGGCAAGAAGCAGGGCCACGCTGCCGGCCCGCCCGCACCCGAGCGCCAGCATGCGCGCATGGACACCCGCAAGCTCGACAGAGCCCCGTCCAAGCAGCAGATTGGCGAAATCCGCCAACCACTTGAGGCGGAACCAGGCGCTGGATGCGCCATGAACGGCGAGGTAGGCGAGCAACTCCGGCTCGGGCAGGGTCGGGAGCTGGAGCCCGGGCGCGACCTCGACCAGCCGCGCCGGAGTGGCGGCGGTCACTCCCGCCATCACCCGCGGATTGTCGTTCAGCCGGCTGTGCAGTTCGAGCAGCAGGTTGCCGGGGCCACGCCAGACCGACTCCTTGGATCGGCGGTGCCAGGCCGTGATCAGTCGCGGGTCCGCAGGAAGCTCCGGCCGGTAACCGAGCGCCAGCAGCAGCGGCGCTGCACGGCCAACATCGTGGGGCAGCACCAAGAGGTCGATGTCCCGGCTCATCTTCACCAGCGCGTCGCCATAGGCGAGCCGCGACAGGGTCAGGCCCTTGACGAACAGCAGCGGCAATCGCTCCTTGCCAAAGGCGATTGCGAGGCGCCGGCATTCCGCCGCCGAGTGGAGGTTGGTAGCCGCCGTCGCCTGCGCTTCCCGTTTCAGGGCGGCACCGATCGCCGGCGGCAGTTCTCGGCGCTGTTGCGCAAGGCGTCGCCACAGCAACCCGCCAATCCGGTGGCGCTCGGCGAGGCGGGGGAGGCGATCCCATCCGCCAGGGGGCGCGGCAAGCCGGTCCGTTCCCGGCAGGCAGGCGGCTGCGAGCCAGCGCAGCTGCTCGGACGGGACAGGCTTCCGGATCGTCACTTGCCGCCCGCTACCATGACGCGGCGCGATGATGGAGCCCCGCGCTGACCGGCACGCCGCGTTCCTATCGCCTGTACGGCCTGACCATGGTCAGCGACCTGACGCTGCCGGAACTCCAGTGCACGGGCGCATCACCGCTCGAGTATGACGTCATCCTGCGTGTAGGCGGCCTGCCGTCCGGGTTGCCGACGAAAGCCGGCCTGCATCAGGCAGGTGGCGGCACCTTGCTCAACATAGCGGGGGTCGGCCGCTACTATTGCGCAAGCGGTCGGGAGCTGCGCGTCGAGCCGCTGCCGGAGGCACCCGCGCGCAACGTCCGCCTGTTTCTGCTCGGGTCCGGGCTGGCGATGCTGCTGCATCGACGGGGACTGCTGCCACTCCATGGCAATTCCGTCGTCATCGACGGTCGGGCCTATGTGTTCCTGGGCCCATCCGGGTCGGGCAAGTCGAGCCTTGCAGCCTGGCTGCACGACCGCGGGCATCGGCTGATGGCCGACGACGTCTCCGTCGTTGCGATCGGCTCGGACGATCGGGCGGAAGTGCGCCCGGGCCTGCCACGCCTGCGCCTCTGGCAGGACGCGGTCGAGCGGAGCGGGCGCACTGTCGCGGGCCTGCGGCGTTCGTTCGACGAGCCCGAGCCGCTCGACAAGTTCGACCTTCCCGTGAACCGCGTCGCGACGGACGCGGTGCCGCTCGGGGGAGTGCTGCTGCTGGCGCGTGGCGGCGAGCCCACGCTCGCACCAATCCGCGGAATGGCATCGGTGCAAGCCTTGTTCGCCAACATCTATCGCGGGGAGTATCTGCGCGGGGCCGAACACCAGGCGCAATGGCAGGCCTGCGTGCGCATCGCGCGAACCTGTCCGGTCTGGTCGTGGAAACGGCGCTGGGATGCCGCCTGCTATGACGAGGACGCCGAGCTGCTGGTCGGTGCGTTGCGCAATGGTGGGGAGATGGGTGCCGCCGGTACGCCCGCGTCAGCATAAGCCTTCAGGAACAGGCCCGCCGCGAGCGCGTCGGCAAGGCCGACCCGATACCGGCCGTAGACGGGGCCGGAATTCCACCCGCCGGTCGGCCAATGGCGGGCGGCAGCCGCCATTGCCTCGAGATCGAGCAACTCGCGCGCCAGCGGCACAGCGCCCACCTCGTCCAGCAGCGCGCGCGCTCTGGCCTGGCTGAAGTGGAGAAACCAGTCGGCGCCCTGCAGCCCACGCAACGGATTGGACAAGATCTCCGGCGGTACCCGGTCGGCCAACGCGGCCCGGGCGAGCGGCCGCATGACGCCGCCTTTCAGGCATAGATCCGGGGGCAGGGTGAGGGCGAACTCGATCAAGCGCCGGTCGGCCATGACATCGCATTCCATCGGCTCGCCTGCGGCAACCGCGCCCTTGCGGAACGCGCCCTCGTCCTCGCAGCGGATTGCGTCCAGCCGGTCGGTCGCGGGCGAGCCGGTCGACCTTCGATCCGGGACGGGCTGTCGCCACTCGGCGCGGACAAAGGCGCTGCCGGCCGGCTCCACGGTGTTCTGGAAGGCTCGGGTGACCATCCCGAACAGTGGAGCGGGAAGCCGGTGGCCGAAGCTGTTGATGAGGATGCCGCGCCAGCGCACCTGGCCGGTCTGCGCGGCGGCTCGGGCCTCGCCCCACCACGCGCGCCACTGCCCGGCGTCTAGGTAACCGGCGATGCTGCCGAGGCCGCCGGCGTTGAGAGTCAGATTGCCGAGCTCGCCGGTCAGGAGGGTGGTGGCGCCGAGCACGGCCGCGTGACGGCGAATCTCCGCCCACCACGACCAGTTGAACGGCGCAAGCACCATCGTCTGGGACAGCGCGATCTGCCGGCGGATCGTTTCGAACGGATCATCCGTCTCCCGGACGACCTCATGCCGAATGCCGTAGTGGTTGGCCGCAAGCGCTGCCAGGGCGGTCTCGTCGGCGCGTCGGCCGCGGGGAAGCCCTTCTTCCACGTCGGCGGTCGGCCCGGAGGTGAAGGCGGTCAGTCGATCCGGCGCGACCAGCCGGGCGGCGGTGGCAGTCACCGCGTTGCTGTCCCACCCGGAACTGAGGTGCGTCGCGACCGGGCCATCCCTCAGCCGGCTGCGGACCGCCTCTTCGATCAGCGCGCGATACCGTTCGACATGATGGGCGCCCCGACTGTCAGTTAGGGTGGACGGGTTCCAGTAAATCCGCGAGCGAAGTTCCCGGTCGTGCACGGTGACGAGCTCGCCCGGCCGGACGCGGGCCACGCTATCGAACACCGTCGCGGCATCGGCCAGGGGCACCTGCGCCAGCCGCCGAGCCATTGTGCGCAGGCACGGCCGAAGCGACGCTCCGAAGCGCGCCAGGCAGTTCGGCATCGACGCGAACGCCAGTCCGCCGTTGACCTTGGCATAAAAGAGCGGCAGCTGCCCGGTGACGTCGCGCGCGAGGGTGAGGCGCCGGGTTCGTCGATCGTGGACGGCGAACGCGAAGTCGCCGGCCAGCCGGTCGAGCACATGCTCGCCCCATTCCAGCCATGCGGTGGACAGCACGGCGGCGTCGCTTGCCCGGTGGGACAATCCAAGCGCGCTCGTCAGTTCGTGCCGGTTGTCGAGCCGGAGGTCGGCCGCGACGAGTAGCGGGCCGTGCTCCAGGATGGCGTCGGCCGGTCGGGCCGCCAGCCAGATGCCCGGAGCCGAGATCAGCGCGGCCTGGCCGCTCCCGTAGGGCTGGAGGTCATCGGCAGCGAGCAAGCACTGGCCGGCGCGCGCCGACGGCTCGCCTTTACCTAACAGCCCTGCGAACGCTGCCACGACACGGGCCTGAGGGAGCGCCTGTTACGAACGCTGACCCGTGTTGGCCTTGCCGTCCTGAACATTGTTGGTGGTGCTGCTTTCGGCATCGCCAGCGCGGATCGTCTTCACTTCCGGCGTGCGCCACTGCTTTTTCGCCATGCTCTGCTCCCTGTGCCCGGCTGGTGCTGGCGAAGGCCGGCTTCGCTGCCACGGTCTGCTGGTTATCTATCCGCAGACCAGGTGATCGACAAGCCGAGCCAAATCTTTCCAAGTCGGCAACGGGCCGGAGCGCTCACGCACCCCGACCCGCGCCACAACAGCTGTCCGTCCCGTTTGGTCTTGGGGATTAACGGAACAGCGACATGATCGCCTGGGGAGCCTGGTTGGCGATCGACAGCGCCTGGATGCCCAGCTGCTGCTTGACCTGCAGGGCCTGAAGCCGCGCGGACTCCTTGGCCAGGTCGGCGTCGACGAGGTTGCCGACGCTGCCCTCGATGACGTCGCTCAGCTTGCTCGTGAACGAGAGCTGGGCGTCGATCTTGCGCGACGCGGAACCGAGCGTCGACAAGGAGGTCTTGAGGTTCGACTGGCTGGTGGTCAGCGTGTCGACCATTGCCTGCGCCGCAGCCTGCGTGTTGACCTGGCCGGTGGTCGCGACCGTGATCACCGAACCGCCGAGGTCCAGGCCCTGGTTGGCCACGCTCAGGGAGTCCGGATCCCAGGTGCCGCCGGACACGCCATCCTGCAGGGATTGCAGCGCGGAAACGCTGCCGCCACCGCCCTTGAGGATGTTGGTGCCGTTGAAGTCGGCCGAGTTCACCACCGTGGTGATGCGGTCGCGCAAGGCAACGAAGTCCTGGTTGATCGCATTGCGGCTGGCCTGGTCGATGCCCGAGTCCGAGGCCTCGTAGGCCTTCTTCTTCATGTCGATCAGGATGTCCGAAATCTGTTCGGCACCGGCAACGGCGACGTCCGTCACGCTCTTGGCCCGGTTCAGCGACGAGCTGACGGACTGCAGGCCGCCCATGTCGCTGCGCAGGGTCTGCGCAATGGCGTAGGCTGCGCTGTCGTCCTTGGTGGAGGCGACGTTGTAGCCGCTATTGATGCGGCTCTGGGTCTGCGCCATCGCCTTGTTGGTCGAGCCGAGGCTCTGCAGGGCGGCCATCGCGCCGACGTTGGTGTTTACCGAGAAACCCATGGTCATTCTCCCATTCTGGGGTTGGAGAGGACCGCCTTCTGCGATCCTGCCGCGGCCCGGCCGCTGCACTTCGCTTCATGGGAAGGATTTCCACGGCGCGGTCCGGGTCCTCGGAAATTTTCGTGGTGAACTGGTCGTTAGGGACCCACGCGCCCGCGTCGCGCACAAGAAAACGGCCCCGTGTCGGATGACACGGAGCCGTTCCCTGTAACCAAACTGCTGGAGCAGCTTACTCGGCGGCGGGTGCCTCCGGAGCCTCGTCCGTCTCTGATTGCTCGGGCACGGCAGGCGCGTCGTTCGGGGCACCGCCAATCGCGCGCCGGCCCTTGCCCTTCGGCTTGGTCGCCTTGGGCGCGGCTGGCGTGATCTCGAACACCGGGTTGTTGTCCTTGATCCGGATCTTGACCTCGCCGCCGTTGACCAGCTTGCCGAACAGCAATTCCTCCGCCAGCGGCTGCTTGATCTTCTCCTGCACCAGGCGACCCATCGGACGCGCGCCGTAGAGCTTGTCGTAGCCGCGCGCCGTCAGCCACTCCCGGGCCTCGTCGTCGAGGTCGATGTGGACTCCGCGATCCGCCAGCTGAAGCTCCAGCTGGAGGATGAACTTGTCCACCACCCTGCTGACCACGGCCGGCGGCAGGTAGCCGAACGGCACCACCGCATCGAGGCGGTTGCGGAATTCGGGCGTGAACATCTTCTTGATCGCGTCTTCCTGCACGTCCTCGCGGCTCATCGCCCCGAAGCCGATGCTCTCGCGCGCCATGTCCGACGCACCGGCGTTGGTGGTCATGATCAGGATGGTGTTGCGGAAGTCGACCGTCTTGCCGTGGTGATCGGTCAGCTTGCCGTTGTCCATCACCTGCAGCAGGATGTTGAACAGGTCCGGGTGCGCCTTTTCGATCTCGTCGAGCAGGAGGACGCTATGCGGCTGCTGATCCACCGCGTCGGTCAGCAGACCGCCCTGATCGTAGCCGACATAGCCCGGAGGAGCGCCGATCAGCCGGCTGACCGAGTGCCGCTCCATATACTCCGACATGTCGAAGCGCTGCAGCGGAATGCCCATGATCGACGCGAGCTGACGAGCGACCTCCGTCTTGCCGACGCCGGTGGGCCCCGAGAACAGGTAGTTGCCGATCGGCTTGTCGGGATCGCGGAGACCCGCCCGGCTGAGCTTGATCGCCGAGGCGAGCTTCTCGATCGCCAGGTCCTGCCCGAACACAACCCGCTTGAGGTCGCCCTCGAGGTTGGCGAGCGTCTTCTTGTCGTCGGTGCTGACGCTCTTGGGTGGGATGCGCGCCATGGTCGCAACGACCTGCTCGATCTCCTTGGCGGTGATCACCTTCTTCCGCTTGTTCGGCGGCACCAGCATCTGCATCGCGCCGACCTCGTCGATCACGTCGATCGCCTTGTCAGGCAGCTTGCGGTCGTGGATGTAGCGGGCGCTCAGCTCCACTGCCGACTTGATGCTGTCGGGGGTGTAGCGCACCCCGTGGTGCTGCTCGAACGAGGAGCGCAGGCCGGCGATGATCTTGATCGTGTCCTCGATCGTCGGCTCGTTCACGTCGATCTTCTGGAAGCGCCGGAGCAGCGCCCGGTCCTTCTCGAAGTGGTTGCGGAACTCCTTGTAAGTGGTCGAGCCGATGCAGCGGATGGCGCCGCTCGACAGGGCCGGCTTGAGGAGGTTGGACGCGTCCATGGCACCGCCGCTGGTTGCGCCGGCGCCGATCACCGTGTGAATCTCGTCAATGAACAGGATGGCGTGCGGCATCTTCTCCAGTTCGGAGACGACACTCTTGAGGCGCTCCTCAAAATCGCCGCGGTAGCGCGTGCCGGCCAGCAGCGCGCCCATGTCGAGCGAGTAGATGACGGCTTCCTTGAGCACCTCGGGCACGTCGCCCTCGACGATCTTGCGGGCGAGGCCTTCCGCGATGGCGGTCTTGCCGACGCCGGGATCACCCACATAGAGCGGGTTGTTCTTGGACCGGCGGCAGAGGATCTGCACCGTCCGGTCGACCTCGGCCATGCGGCCGATCAGAGGATCAACCTTGCCGACCTTGGCCTTCTCGTTGAGGTCGACGGTGAACTGCTTCAACGCCGATTCCTTCTTGTCCGACTTGGTCTCGGTCGGCTGGTCCGGGTTGCCCGGGGTCGCGCCGGCGGTCGGGGCCTCGCCCGTCTCGCCCTTGCCCACGCCGTGGCTGATGTAGGTCACTGCATCGAGCCGGCTCATGTCCTGCTGCTGCAGGAAGTAAACGGCATAGCTCTCGCGCTCGGAGAACAGGGCGACCAGCACGTTGGCACCGGTCACTTCGTCGCGCCCGGACGACTGGACGTGCAGGATGGCGCGCTGGACCACGCGCTGGAACCCGCTGGTCGGGGTCGGGTCGGTGCCGCTGTCGGCGACCAGGGCGCCAAGCTCCCCGTCAAGGTACTGCTTGACGGTGGCCTTCAGTTCATCGCGGTTGACGCCGCAGGCGGTCATCACCTTGGACGCATGGCCGTCGTCGATGAGCGCCATGAGCAGGTGTTCGAGGGTGGCATATTCGTGACGCCGGCGGCTCGCCTCGCCGAGGGCGTTGTGGAGGGTCTGTTCAAGGTCACGGGCGAAACTGGGCATTGGTTACTCCTTGCCGAACGCGAGAACGCCCTCGGACTTGCTCCATATGTCGTAAGCGGTTCGACCCTCATCAAGGGTCCAGGAACAAGCGCCGGGGCGGACCTTATCGCTTGAACAATGCATCGGCTGCCGACCGGTGCCGGGACGCGGCCGCCATGTGGGCCTGCACTCGGGCGATTTCCGCCTGAAGCGCGGCGATCCGCTCCTCCAGCTCGTCCACGCTCAGGGGTTCGAGGTCCTGGCGGGCGAGGAGGACCAGCGGGTCGTCCGGCTTGGACGAGAAGAAATCGTCATCCATCACGGCAACGTTGACCCGGGGCCTGCCCAAGTCAATGAGTTCCGGATGAACCCCGACAATGCGGCCACGATGGTGGCGATCGAGATACAGCAACCCGGCGGGCCTGACGCGCTGATCCCTGCCGAGCGGCCGGTTCCCTCTCCCGGCAAGGGTGAGGTCCTGGTCGAAGTGGCGGCGGCCGGCGTGAACCGTCCCGACGTGCTGCAGCGCCGTGGCTTCTATCCGCCGCCGCCCGGCGCCAGCGATCTGCCGGGCCTCGAGGTCGCGGGCGAGGTGGTCGCGGCGGGCGAGGGCGCGACGCACCTCATTGGCGAACGCGTCTGCGCGCTGGTGGCGGGCGGCGGCTACGCCCAATATGCGGTGGCGCCGGCCGGCACTTGCCTGCCCGTGCCCGAGAGCCTGAGCATGGCGGAAGCGGCGGCATTGCCCGAGACCGTGTTCACCGTCTGGCACAACCTGTTCGAACGCGGCGCGGCGGTGGAGGGGGAGTGGGCGCTGATCCATGGCGGCACCAGCGGGATCGGCACCACCGCCATCGCGCTTTGCCGGCTTTTCGGGGTCAAGGCGGCCGTCACCTGCGGGTCGGACGACAAGTGCGCCGCGGCGCTGGCCCAGGGCGCGGCGGCCGCCATCAACTATCGGACGCAGGACTTCGTCGCGGAGGTGCAGCGGCTCACCGGCGGGCGCGGCGTTGAAGTGGTGCTGGACATGGTCGGCGGCGACTACCTCCCGCGCAACGTCCAATGTCTGGCCGAGGACGGCCGCCACGTGTCGATCGCCACGCAGCGCGGGGTGACTGCCGAGCTCAATATCATGGACGTGATGCGCCGCCGGTTGCACCTCACCGGCTCGACGCTGCGCCCGCGGTCCACGGCTTTCAAGACCGCGCTGGCCGAGGAAATCCGGCGCGAGGTCTGGCCGTTCGTCGAATCGGGCCAGCTCCGCCCGGTAATGGACCGGACCTTCCCACTGCGCGAAGCAGCGGCTGCCCACGCCCGGATGGAGGCCGGGGACCATGTCGGCAAGATCGTGCTCACCGTATGAGCGTCGTGTCGGTCTTGCCCTGACCCGCCGAGCGGCGTAGACGCAATTTCATGTTCGGCCGCTCCGTGAGGGGCGGCCCTTTTCATGTCTGGAGACTAACGGGATGGCCCAGCCGCTCATGCCCCATGCGACCGCCGCCTGGCTGGTCGACAACACCTCGCTCAGCTTCGAGCAGATCGCGGATTTCTGCGGGCTGCACATTCTGGAAGTGCAGGCGATCGCCGATGACACGGCTGCCACCAAGCTGACCGGGCGCGACCCGATCCGCTCGGGCGAGCTGACCCACGAAGAGATCGAGAAGGGCCAGGCGGACGAGAACTACCGGCTGCAGATGCACAAGGCCCCGGATCCCGTCACCCGCACCAAGGGGCCGCGCTATACGCCGGTCAGCAAGCGGCAGGACAAGCCGGACGGCATCGCCTGGATTATCCGCAACCATCCGGAAGTGACGGACGGCGCCATCGGCAAGCTGATCGGCACCACCCGCACGACCATCGCCGCCATCCGCGACCGGTCGCACTGGAACATCGCCAACATCCAGCCCAAGGACCCGGTCACCCTGGGCCTGACCAGCCAGCGAGAGCTGGATGCGGCGGTGGCCAAGGCGCAGAAGGCGGCGGGCACCCAGCAGGTCGACGACGGGCGGCTCGACACCGACCGCGCGGCGCTGATCGAGCAGCTGCGGGCCGAGCGCGAGCGTCACGCCCGCGAGGCCGACGCGGCCCTGCTCGACGCGCAGCGCGACGAGCACGGCCTGGCGCCGGGCGAGATCGTGCCGGGCATCGCTGACCCGTTCCGCCGCGCTTGATTCCGATCCGGCCTTAGGCCACGCCAGCGCCGATGAACGGCTCCCCTGAGCAACTGAGCTTCGAGGCTGCGCTGGCGCGTCTCGAAGATATCGTCCGCGTCCTGGAGCGCGGGGAAGCGCCGCTGGACCAGTCGATCGACCTCTACCAGGAGGGCGACCGATTGAAGCGGCTGTGCGAGGAACGGTTGAAGTCGGCGCAAGCCCGGATCGAGGCCATCGCCTTTGGCCCGGACGGAACGCCCAAGGGCACGGTGCCCTTTGACGGCAGCTGACATGGAGCTGGTGGTTGGGGCCGACCTGCTGGGCGAGGCGCAGCGGGTCTCGGCTGCCGTCGACCGCTTGTTCGAGGACGCGCTCGCCGACCGCTGCGACGGCCGCGATCGGCTGTGCCGGGCGATGCGGCATGCGGCGATCGGGGGCGGCAAGCGCCTGCGCCCGCTGCTGACCGTCGCGGCCGGGCGGCTGTTCGCCATGGACGAGGACCGCAGCGTCCGGGCGGGCGCGGCGGTCGAGGCGATCCACGTTTACAGCCTGATCCATGACGACTTGCCCTGCATGGACGACGACGACCTGCGCCGCGGCAAGCCGACGGTGCACAAGGCGTTCGACGAAGCCACGGCGGTGCTCGCCGGCGACTGCCTGCACGCGCTCGCGTTCGAGATCCTGGCCGATGTGGACACGCACGAGGACCCGTTCGTCCGCGCCGAGCTGGTACTCGAGCTGAGCCGCGCCTCGGGCATCGACGGCATGGCCGGCGGGCAGATGATGGACCTGACGGCCGAAGGAGCGGCGCTGGACCTTGGCGCCATCACCCGCCTGCAGAGTCTCAAGACCGGCGCGCTGATCGAGTTCGCCGTAGAGGCGGCGGCGATCATGGCGCGCCTGCCCGCCGAGGCGCGCCTGCCGCTCAAGGGCTATGCCCGCAATGTCGGCCTGGCGTTCCAGATCGCCGACGACCTGCTCGACCTTGGCGGGGACGAAGGCAAGGCCGGCAAGCGGCTGCACAAGGACGAGAAGGCCGGCAAGGCGACATTCGTGTCGCTGATGGGCGAGCAACGGGCCCGGGCGCAGGCCAACCTCCTGGTGGAGCAGGCCATCGAACACCTGCACGACCATGGCCGTGAAGCCGACCTGCTGCGCGCCATCGCGCGCTATTCGGTCGAACGGGACCGCTAGGGATGGCCGAGCGCACCGCCGTCTACCCGGGGACCTTCGACCCGATCACGCTTGGCCACCTGGACATCATTCGGCGGGGAAGCCGGCTGGTCGACCGGCTGGTGATCGGCGTCACCACCAACCCGGCCAAGTCGCCGATGTTCTCGCTGGCCGAGCGGATGGCGATGGTTCGCCGCGAGATCCGTGACATGGCAAACGTCAGCGTGGTCGAGTTCGACAGCCTGCTGATGGACTTCGCCGAGCGGGAGGGCGCGGCGATGATCGTGCGCGGCCTCCGGGCGGTCGCCGATTTCGAGTACGAATATCAGATGGCCGGCATGAACCAGCAGCTCAACGACCGGATCGAGACCGTCTTCCTGATGGCCGACGTGTCGTTGCAGCCGATCGCGTCAAGGCTGGTGAAAGAAATCGCCCGCTACGGCGGCGCCATCGACAAGTTCGTGACGCCCGCGGTTGCTGCCGATGTTGCGGCCAAGCTTGGGCACGAGGGGTAGTACAAGACCATGATTTCGCGCGCCTTCCTGCTTCCGTTCGCCTCCCTGGCGCTGGCCGCCGCACCGGCCACCGCCCAGGAGCAACCGGCTTCCACGCCGGCACCGACGGAGGCACCCGCACCGGCTCCGGCCGACGCTGCTCCGCCGCAGGCGGAAGCGCCTTCACCGGCCCCGGCGCCCGCACCCAGGATCGTGCTGCCGCCCCGCCGGACGGTTGCGATCAACGCGCCGGCCGAGGTGGTCGCCGACCCCTCGAACCAGCTCAACCTCGAACTGTCGAACGGCGGCCGCGTGGTGGTGCAGCTTCGCCCCGACGCCGCACCGCAGATGGTGGCGCGGGTGAAGACGCTCGCGGCGCAGGGCTTCTATAATGGCCTGACCTTTCACCGGGTGATCCCCGGGTTCATGGCGCAGGGCGGCGATCCCAAGGGCGACGGCACTGGCGGCTCTCCGCTGCCGGACGTACCAGCCGAGTTCAACTCCATCCCGCACCTGCGCGGCTCGGTCGCCGCTGCCCGCGCTGACGATCCCAACAGCGCCAACAGCCAGTTCTACATCATGTTCGGCCCGCGCGCGTCGCTCGACGGCAAGTACACTGTGTTCGGCCGGGTCATCCAGGGCATGAGCTTCGTCGACCAGATCGCTCCGGGCGAGCCGCCGGAGACCCCGACCCGCATCGTCCGGGCCAGCATCGGTGCGTCCGTGTCGCCAGAAGCGCCGGCGCCGAGCCGTCCAGGTACGGACGACCAGGTGCAGCCCGCGCCGACGCCGCCCGGACGCTAAGTCCCGCCGCCGGGAGCGGGTCCATGAAGGTCGACCTGTTCGATTTCGAGCTGCCGGAGGAGCGGATTGCGCTGCGGCCCGCCCGGCCACGCGACAGCGCACGCCTGCTGCAGGTCACCGGTGAGGCGCTGAGCGATCATGCCGTCCGCGACCTGCCACGATTGCTGCGCACGGGTGACGTGCTGGTGTTCAACGATACCAGGGTGATCCCGGCGCAACTGGAAGGCCGGCGCGGCGACGCGAGCATCGGCGCGACCCTGCACAAGCGGGCGGACCTGCGCCGCTGGTGGGCCTTCGTGCGCAACGCCCGCCGGGTACGGGTGGGCGACACCATCACTTTTGGCGGCGGCGTGGAAGCCCTGGCGGAAGACAAGGGCGCAGATGGGGCGGTGCTGCTTCGCTTCCTCGGGGAGGAGCCGGTCGAGGTGCTGCTGCACCGCGCCGGAACCATGCCGCTGCCGCCCTATATCGCGTCCAAGCGCTCGATCGACGACGCGGACGCGGCCGATTACCAGACCATGTTCGCGGCGCAGGACGGAGCGGTGGCGGCGCCCACCGCCTCCTTGCATTTCACGCCCGGGCTGATCACCGCCATCGATGCGGCCGGGATTGCGCGCGAGACGCTGACCCTGCATGTGGGCGCGGGGACCTTCCTGCCGGTCAAGGCCGACGACACGGACGAGCACCGGATGCATTCCGAATGGGGCCGAATCGACGCCGCTACCGCGGACCGGCTCAACGCGGCCCGGGCGCGGGGCGGCCGGCTGATCGCGGTCGGAACCACGTCGCTTCGCCTGCTGGAAAGCGCGGCCGGCGACGACGGCGTCATCCGTCCGTTCGAGGGCGATACCGCCATCTTCATCACGCCCGGCTACCGCTTCAAGGCTGTCGACGGGCTGCTGACCAACTTTCACCTGCCGCGCAGCACCCTGTTCATGCTGGTCAGCGCGCTGATGGGCCTCGACACCATGCAGCGCGCCTATGCCCACGCGATCGCCAGCGGGTACCGCTTCTACAGTTACGGCGACGGCAGCCTGCTACTGCCGTCGCCGTCCTAACCCTAGAACTTCAGGGTGGTGGCGAGCTGGCGGAAGCTGGCGACGTCCTTGTCAAAGAAGTGGATGGCCGGCGCCTCGTAGCTCACGAGGTACAGCCGGTCGCCCACGAAGGCGCCGACCGCTTCGCCCTTGCGCTGCAGTTCGTCGTCCTGCCGCACGAAGCTGTAGGTGAACTTGATGCCCTTATGGCCGGCAACCAGCGTGGGTTCCTGGCTGTCGATGCTCATCTGGGTCGTGTTGTACTGGCTGCGGTAGCTGCTTTCGAGCAGCGCCGGAATGTCGGTGATTAGCATGTTCGGCGTCACCTTGGGCAACGGCGCGTTCTTGCGGTCGGCCGCGCGGAACAGCGTGTCGCCGACGAGCACGCCGCCGTAGAAGGTCACCTTGTTGAGCTCGTCGCCATCGAGCGTCCAGATCTCGACATTCTTGCCCCCGCGCGCGCTCAGCCGGTTCCACTCGGTACCGGGCACGGCGGACAGGGTGGAACGGGCGATCCTCGGCACGGGGCCGGGCGCCACCAGCGAGTTGGCGAGAGCCGGGCCGGCCAGGGTGGCGGCGAGGGCGGCGGTGATCAGCAGGCGCTTGGTCATGGTCGGTTTCCTAGTTGGCGAGCAGGGCCTGGATCGCCTTGGCGTCCGCGGCATCCGGCTTGAGCTGGAGATATTCGGCAAGGGCGGTCCTGCCGTCGCTGGCCAGGCCGCTGCGCATCAGCGACAGGCCAAGTCCGCGGCGAGCCTCCGGCGCGGTGCAGCCGGCGCGGATCGCGTCGCCATAGAAGCCGGCGGCGGTAACGAGGTCCCGCGGATTACCGCGCGCGCGGTAGAGCTCGGCGCGGGCGAACAGCAGGTCGGAGGTCCAGCCGGAGCTCTGCGCCAGCTGACCCAGGATATAGTCGGTCCCGCCAAAGTCGTTGAGCTTGATCTGGTCGGCCAGCAGCATCGGCAGCACCGGCGTCACGCCGGTGCGGTGCCCGGCGAACGCGGCATCACCGGAATCGCCATATTTGGCCGCGAGCTTGGTTAGCGTCACCGCCCGATCGAGGTCGGTCGGATGGGTGTCGAAGAAGCCGGCGGAGTAATGCTGCCGCGGCTTGCGGCCGCGTGCGACCTTTGTGGCGTCATCCTCCGCCATCACGTGCGTCCACAGCTCTGGCATGGCGCCGGCAGGGTAGGGCGAGGCGGCCAGGTACTTGAGGCCGAGCTCGTCGGCCTGGCGCTCCTGGTCGCGATTGAACCGGTAGAAGGAGCCGATCAGGGCCCACTGCAGGCCGAAGGTGTTCACTCCGGACAAGCCGCCCGCGACCCCGATCCAGCTCAGCGCGTCCGAGATGTTGCGCGCCCGCTTGAACGCCGCCAGCCCGTGGCGAAGCTCGAAGTGCGCGAACTCATGGCCGAGCACGGCGCCGAGTTCGGCCTCGCTGCGGGCCCGCAGCAGCAGGCCCGACCAGACCACCATCATGCCGTTCGGCGCCATCATCGCGTTGAAGCGCGGCACCTCCACGACGTAGATGCGAACGGGCTTGCAGCGGTCCTGGCCGACCGTGGTGCAGAACACCCGGCGGACGTAGGCATTGACGGTCTCGTCCCGCACCACCAGCGGCGAATCGCGCAGCTTGCGCTCCTCTTCGTCCGCCTCGCCCCACAGCCCGCGTTCATCCACGGTGCTCGGCTCATAGGCCGGCGTGTAGGTGGGGAGGGGGGGCGGCGACTTGGCTGCCGCCGGGCCGGCCGCGGCGGCCAGCAGCAGGGCCAGGCGAGCGAACCTCACCGGGCGCTCGCGACCGCCGTGCTGGCGGCGGGAAAGCCTTCGAGAAGCTGGTTCACCCGCTTGGTCGCACCGACCGCGTCGCGGACATCGCCGCCCATTTGCTGGTCGGCGTTGAGCCATACGAGCTCGCCGGTCTTGAGGTCGATCAGGCCGGCATAGCCGATGTGAAGTCCCGACTTGATGCCGACGCCGGCCATCGCGCCGAAGATCTGCAGCGCCTTGCGACCGGCAGAGCCATAATGGTCCTCCGTGTTGATGAACAGGGCGTAGTCGGCTCCCGCCAGGCCCGGCAGCCGGGTCACCTCCTGGCCGATGCTCCAGTTGAACTTGCCCTTGCGGACCTTGGTCGGCAGACGGTTGCCCGGGAAAAACTGGAACTCGATCACCGAACCGGCGAGGGTCTTGAACAGGTTCTGGTACTGGCCGAGCAGCACGGGATCGTTGCCGGCCGCGTCATCGTACGGCGTGACCCGATTGCCGAGGCGCACCTGCGTCGACTGCAGTGCCTTGCCAATGTTGTCGCGGGCCTGGGCGGTCCAGTCGGCGTTGGGCTCGAACATGCCGCCGGTCGATTGGGCGCCGACCTTGATGGAGGGACGCATCAGGACGATCCGGGCGTTGGGCGCCAGGGCGAAGCCCGGCTTGAGCCCGGTCTTCTCCTGCGCCAGCACCGGCGCGGACACGAGCATGGCGGCCGCAACAATGGCGGCGCGCAGAAACGCGATCATCTTCATCTGAACTCCCCCGTACGCCGCGAGTCTATGGCGTCCCGATCGGAAACAAAGGGTTAAGTCGCAAACTGTTGGCCGAACGCGCGGACCTGTGTTCGCCTTGCTACACCCTGGCCGCCGCGAGGGCCTGTTCGGCGATATCGCCGGCTTGCCGGACCCCGCCCGCCCCGGCGATCTCCGCCGCCGCGGCTCGGCAGCGGGCGCGCAGGGCGGCGTCGGCGAGGACGCGGTCGACCTGCCGGGCAAGGGCGCGGCGGTTCCATAGCGGCATCATGCGCTCACCCAGGCCGCGGGTCAGCAGGCGGGCCGTGGCGCCCTTCTGGTCGAACGCGATCGGACGGACGATCTGCGGCACTCCCGCCTCGAGGCAGTCGAGCGTGGTGTTGAGGCCCGCGTGGCTGATGCACAGGTCGGCGCGGCGCAGCAGGGCTCGCTGGGGCAGCAGGTCGAACACATGATCGGCGCCGATGCTGGCCGCCCGCCGCGGGTTCAGCAGGCCGCCGTGGGCCACCACCAGTTCCGCCCCCGCTGCGCGGCACGCCCGGGCAATGGCCTTGAACACGTGCAGCCGCCCGCCCTGGAGCGTGCCCATGGTCGCGAACACCAGCGGGCGCTTGCCGTCCGGCTCGAACGGGAGCGGCTGGTCGAGGTCGCCATCCGACGGTGGGCGGATCGGGCCGACAGCCTCGAACGGGATCGGCTCAGGCCTGGGAAAGTCGAAGCCGCGGGTCACCTGGGAGATCTGCGCGGTCGGCGACAGGCAGTCGGCCAGGGTGCGGAAGCCGCTCAGCCCGTGGCGTCGCGACCAGTCCTCGATCACCCGGAAGTGTGGCCGCAGCAGCAGGTTGCCGATCCGCTCGGCTCCTTGTGCCTTTTCGAGCCCCTTGGCACTCGGGTCGTAGGGCCAATCGAGGAAGGGCAGGGGCACGCCCGGCGCTGGATTGATCGGCAGGGCGCAGGCGAGGCTGACGAATGGCAGGCGGAGGTGTGCGGCGAGCAGGCCGGACGCTGGCTCCAGCTGGTCGCCGACGATGGCATCGACCCGCAGCGCGCCGAGCAGCTCCGGGCCGGCCGCGAGCAGCTGCGCGGTGAGCTTCGCCCCGTCGCGGATGGTGCGCATGGCGCCGAATAGGCCGCCCGGACGGGTGGCGTTCTTCAGCACCTTGCTCGCGTGCGGATCACCCGGTCGAAGTGGCGCTTCGGCCACCCCCGCCCAGGGGGCACGAACCAGCCCACCGGCGCCGGCGTTGAGGAAGAACGTCGCCCGGTGCCCGCGGCGGACCAGCTCCTCGCCCAGGGCCTCGAAGGTGCGAACGTGGCTGGCGTAAGGCGGGCAGAGGAACGCGAAGTGCGCCATTGCCGCACCTGTGCGATGGGCTGGGTCGCGTAGCAATGCGAAACTTGTCGTCTTGGCCGGCATTGTGGTGGGACAATGTCGCGTGCCGCCGTTCTCGCCTTTCCGCAAACCACGTTTGGCCGACCGCGCTGGAGCCCCGACGCGGACGTGCGCTTTTGGGTCGCGGCGCTGCTGTCGGTGGCGGTGCTGGCCTGCTGGCTGGGCCTGCTCGGCCGCCCGCTCGCCCCCCCGAGTGGGCTGCGGCTGTGGAGCGGTGACCTTGCCCGCGGTAACAGCCAGCAGCTGAGCGACGGCTATTCGCTGCTGCACCTGTCGTTCGGCGCGCTGATCGCGGCGCTGATGCGCCGGTATAACCCGCGGCTCGGCGGCGGCCGCCTGGCGCTCACGGTGGTGCTGTCAGCCGTGGTGTGGGAGGCCGTGGAGAACCTGCCCCCGGTCATCACCCTGTTCAGCGCTCCGGCGGGAGCGGCGAGCTACCATGGCGACAGCATCGTCAACTCGCTTGGTGATGTCGTCTTCGCCGGAGCCGGATTCGTCCTCGCCAGGCAGCTGAGCTGGCGCGGCATCGTGGCCCTGCTGGTCGGGATCGAGCTCGCCTGCGCCCTGCTGATCGGCGACGGATTGCTGTGGGGCAGCCTACGCTTGGCGGGGCTCGCGTAGGTCGCGCCGGTAACGCGGCAGGCGCCACCACGGCGTGTTTGGGCTGAGATGATGCTCGTGATGGTAGCCGAAGTGAAAGCAGGTCAGCAGCGAGGCCAGCCAGCCGAAATCGTTGGTCCGGCTGCGGTGATGATCGGCGAAGGCCTGCTCCTCGTGGCGATGCGGCAGGAAGGTGCCGAAAAAGAATAGCTGCACCGACGACAGGATCGCCGGCAGCGCCCAGTACAGCAGCACGTTGCCGATGTTGGCCCCGAGCAGCAGGACGTAGGTCCAGACAACCGCCGTGATCACCGCCGCCTCGCGCCAGCCGAAGTAGCGCCGCATGAAGCTCAGGTACCACGGCAGGAAGCGGGTCGGGTGGTCCGCCGAAAAGTCGGGGTCGCGCTCCGTCCCGACGTGCCGGTGGTGGTCGAAATGCTTGGGGCTCAGGCGATCCATCCAGAAGCCGGCGTAGAGCAGCAGGGTGAGCCGCCCCCAGAAGCGGTTCACCGCCGGGCGACCGGGCGCGAGGCTGCCGTGCATGGCGTCATGCGCGACGATGAACAGGCCAACGCTGAGCCAGGTTAGGACCGGCACCAGCAGCGGAGCCCAGAGCAGCCCCGCCGAGGTCCAAGGATGAAAGAAGACAGCATAAACGTGAAGCGCCAGGAACGCGGCGACGATCACGCTTGCCAGGGCGAGCCCCACGGCTGTCTGCCGCCGCTGTTCCGCCGTGCTGAGCATGCCCTTCATGTAGGCCTTCCCACGCCAGCGGCCAAGCGGGCCGTGGGAACTGTCCCGTCCGCCTTCCAGTTTCGTGGGGGAGACAGGGAGAACAGCTATGAATCGCAACCAGTGGCTCGGCTTCGGCGCGGCGGCGTTCGGCGCCGGCTTCATCGCAATCCTCGCCCTTCGCCGGTCGCAGCGCAGCCAGCCGCCACAGGAGCGGCCCAAGACCTTGGCGGTGAAGACCCGCGAGGAGGAGAACGACAAGCTGATCCACAGCCTGGTCGTCCTGACCGCCGGCACCGCCTACCTCACCATGGCGAGCGGGCGCGGGCGCCACCACGCCAGCGATGGACACGAGGTGTTCTGGGTTCGCTATGTCGACTGGGTCATCACGACGCCCTTGCTGCTGACCGGCCTCGCGCTGACGGCGCTCGGTTCGCCGTTCCGCCGCTGGGGCCTGCTGCTGAGCCTCTTGTTCACCGACGCCTACATGATCCTGACCGGCTACCTGGCCGACGAGGAGCCGCGCGGCAGCCCGATGAAGTGGACCTGGTACGGCATCAGCAGCGGGGCCATGGCCGGGGTTTACTACATGCTCTGGGGTCCGCTGATGGAGGAAGCCCGCAAGACCGGGCCGGAGGCGGAGGACGTGTACCGCCGCAACCTGACGTTCCTCAGCGCCGTGTGGGCGGCCTACCCCGTCAACTGGCTGGTCGGTCCGGAAGGGCTGGACCTGATCGACGAGGACAGCAGCACGGGCGTCTACACCGGCCTCGACATCACGGCGAAGATCCTGTTCGGCCTTTATTCGCTCAGCAACACCCAGGAGAAGTCGGCTGGCGAGCTGGCCGACGGCCGGGTTCCCGAGCACGAAATTCGGCCCTCGCCGACGGCGCATGTCGAGCGCTGGGAGCGCGGTAGCCCGACGGAGGGCCAGGCCGAAGGTGGCCGAACCCGCAGCCGGGCTCGCCGTGCATGAGCGAGCAGGACTGGCTGTGGCTCGGCACCGCGGGTTTTGGCCTTGGGTTCCTCGTTCTGCTGGCGTTCGGCTGGAACCGGCGAACGCGTGACGAGGAGAGCCACTGGCTGATCCACCTTTTCGTGGTGCTGACCGCCTTCACTTCCTACCTCGTCATGGCGAGTGGGGGCGGGCGGCTGCTGCTGGCCGACGGGCGGGTGCTGTTCGTCGCGAGGTACATCGACTGGTCGATCACCACCCCGCTGCTGCTGCTCGGCCTGTCGCTGACCGCGCTGCACACGCCGTTCCGGCGTTGGGCGCTGGTGCTGGGGCTGATGGCGACCGACGCCTACATGATCGTGACCGGCCTGTTCGCGGACGCCGCGCCGGCCGGCAGCGCACTCAAGTGGACCTGGTATCTCGTCAGCAGCGGCGCCTTCGTGTTCATCTACCTGTGCCTGTGGGGCGCGATGCGGCGCGAGGCGGAGACCAGCGGCAAGCTGGCTGCGGCGGTGTACCGGCGCAACCTAACGTTCCTCAGCCTCGTCTGGCTGGCCTACCCCCTGGTGTTCCTGTTCGGGACCGAGGGGTTGCGCAGCCTGGGCGAGGGCACCGAAACCGCGCTCTACACCCTCTTGGACCTGACCGCGAAGGTCGCGTTCGGCCTGTTCTCCTTGGCGAACACCCGGCGGCGGGTCAGCGAAGAACTGCGCGCCGGGCTGGTGCCGGAACATGACCTGAGGCCAAGCCGCCAGGCGTTCCACGAGCAATGGGCGCCGGGCACCGGCCGGAGCGACGAGGACCGGCGGTGAGCCTGGCCGCCCAGCTGCCGTGGCTGGCGGTTGCGGTGTTCCTGATCGGAACGCCGCACGGTGCGCTGGACCACCGCCTGGGGCGGCAGCTGCTGGCGCCGGGCTACGGCCGCTGGTGGGGCGCGGTGTTCGTGCTGCTCTATCTCGCGGTTTCGGCGGCCGCCCTGGGCGTGTGGCTGGCGACGCCGGTGCTGGCGCTGGCGCTGTTCCTCGGCATCGCGGCGGTGCACTTTGGCGAGCATGACAGCCCGAGCGGGCACCCGCTGGCGATCGCGGTCCGCGGCCTGGCCGGCCCGGTGGTCGCCGCCGCCGCGCACCCGGGTGAGCTGAAGCTGGTCTTCGAGTGGATCGCGGGCGAGGGCGGAACGGCGCTGGTGCCGTGGCTGGGCGGACCCGGGCTGCTGGCCTGGTTGTGCGGGGCTGCGGCGGTGCTGGTGCTGGAGCCGCGCCCGGCTGAGCGGCTGGAACTGGTGGCGGTGACCGCGCTGTTCGCCTTCGCCCCGCCGCTCCTCGCCTTTGCTGCCTACTTCGCCCTGCTGCACACGCCACGCGCGCTCAAGGGATCTAAGCGGCCGGGCGAGAGCTGGAGCGCCCTGCTGCGCTCGGCAGCGCCGTTGAGCGGCGCGGCGGTGCTGCTGGGAATAGTCGGCTTTCTGCTCTGGCGCGACCAGATGGCGGCGGAGGCGGCGCTGGTCCGCACCACCTTCTGGTGGCTCGGCGCGCTGACCGTGCCGCACATGGGCCTGGCCCTGCTGGCTAAGCGAACCAGCCCCACAGCAGCCGCGCGGTCAGCCCCAGGCTTGCGACGATCAGCAGCGGCCGGATGAGCCGCGCACCGAATCGCATGGCCGTGTGACTGCCGAGCCAGCCGCCGCTCATCGCACCCACCGCCATGCACAAGCCCAATAGCCACAGCACCTTGCCGCCGAGCGCGAACAGCAGCACGGCGGCGAAGTTGCTGGTCCAGTTGAACAGCTTGGTAAGCGCCGTGGCCTTGGTCAGGCCATAACCGCGCAGCGCGACCAGCGAGCTGGTGAAGAAGCTGCCGGTGCCGGGCCCGAAAAAACCGTCGTAGAAGCCGATCCCGCCGCCGATCGGCGCATAGCCGCGACTGGTCACCCGGTGGTGCGCATCCTCGTCCGTCATTCGCGGCGAGAGCAGGATGTAAGCGGCGTTGCCGAGCAGCAGCAGGGGGATGATCAGGCTCAGCCACCTGGCATCGACCTGCTGCACGACCAGCGCGCCAGTCGCTGCGCCGAGGAAGATCAGGCCGACCGCCCGCAGGTTGGGCCGCCATTCCAGCAGGCCCTTGGCGTTATAGTTCAGCAGGGCGACGAAGGTGCCGCACATCGACTGCAGCTTGTTGGTGCCGAGCGCCAGCAGCGGAGGCACGCCGCTCGTCAGCAGGGCCGGCATCATGATCAGCCCGCCGCCGCCGGCGATGGCGTCGATGAACCCGGTGACAAAGGCGACGGCGGTGAGGACGGCGTAAAGCCACGGTTCGATCATGTTCGGGCGGCCGTAGCGTGCGGCGGCGTGGAACCCAAGCGGCAAGGCCAGGCTGGTCAGCCGCGGCGGTCGGTGGCAGAAACCTCCACGATCGTCCGAGTGCGGGACGAGCCCGGAGGAGGGATGCGGGTGGCACCAGATGGAACATCGGGCGTTGGGGCAGTATGTTAGGCACCGTTGCTGCTAAGACTTGCCGGGTGACGGCGCTGGCTGGCCTGGCCTGCACCAGCTCCCTTTCGGCCGAGGGCCAGGGCACCCGGCCCGACCCGATGCGCTTCTTCGAAGGGCGCACGGAAATGGTCAGCACCGTCAAGGTGGTGATGAGCAAGCCGTACAGGTCGCGGACCTTGGGGCAGGGCCGGTTGCTGGACGACGGCTCGCTGGCGCTGGTCCAGCAGGTGCAGGACGAGGGCAAGCCGGCTGCCAGCCGCCGGTGGAAGATCCGCAAGATCGACGACGACAGTTTCGCCGGCACTATGTCCGAAGCGGTGGGACCGGTGATGGTCCAGGAGGTCGGCGGGCGGTATCGGTTCAACTTCAAGATGAAGGGCAACCTGGCCGTGGAGCAGTGGGTCACGCCCATGGCCGATGGTCGCACGGCCAAGAGCAGCGCTTCCGTGAAGAAGTTCGGTATGCGTGTGGCCACTTCCGAAGGCTTCATCCGCCGGCTCTAGGCCGCGCGTAACTCAACGCTGCCGGCTGTCTATCGCGGTTTGCAGGCGCAGCAGCGCCTGCACGGTCGGTGCGCGTCGCTGATGGTGAACGAACGGCTTCACACCTAAGTCCGCCGTTCTCATAACCCACAGCTTTTCGACACCCCGATGTTCACGAATCGTTCTGCCCGGCATAAAGCTGCCGCATGTCCGCGAACACCCGCCTCGACCAGCTCAGCGATCTCGTGAAGCACAAGGCCAATGTGCGAGTGACATGCCGGACCTGTGACAAGGTCGGGATCTTCGATGCCGCGCGGTTCGCTCGCTACTGTCACCTTCGCTGCTGGAACCCGCAGCTCGAGGCGCTCGCGCCTCGGCTCAAGTGCAGCCGGTGCGGAGCCCAGGGAGCGCACCTGAAGGCGACGCGGGAGCAGGCCGGCGCCGACCCCTTCCCACGTGGCGAACATGCCTGGAAGTTGCTGTTCCGTCGGCTGCGCGATTAGCGAGGCGGTGGCCGTGAGCTGAGCGCCCGTCGTCAGCGCTGTAGCGCCGCTACCTCAGACGTCGATCGCGTCGTCCTCGACGGCCGCGGCGCGGCTCTGGATGAAGGCGAAGCGATGCTCCGGGTTCTTGCCCATCAGCCGCTCGACCAGGTCCTTGACCGGCTGCCGGTCTTCGTACTGGCTCGGTAGCGTCACCCGCAGCATGGACCGGGTGGCCGGGTCCATGGTGGTTTCCTTCAACTGGCTGGGGTTCATCTCGCCCAGGCCCTTGAACCGGCTGACCTCGACCTTCTTGCCCTTGAACTCCTTGCGCTCCAACTCGGCGCGGTGCGCGTCGTCGCGGGCGTAGAGCGTCTTGTTGCCGGCCGTCAGGCGATAGAGCGGCGGCTGCGCCAGATACAGGTGGCCGCGCCGGACCAGCTCCGGCATTTCCTGGAAGAAGAAGGTCATCAGCAGGGTGGCGATGTGGGCGCCGTCGACGTCCGCGTCCGTCATGATGATGATCCGCTCGTAACGGAGCGCCGCCTCGTCCCACTTGTCGCGGATGCCGCAGCCCAGCGCCAGCTGCAGGTCAGCGATCTCGCTGTTGGCGCGGATCTTGTCGGCGGTGGCGCTGGCGACGTTTAGGATCTTGCCGCGGATCGGCAGGATCGCCTGCGTCTTGCGATTGCGCGCCTGCTTGGCCGAGCCGCCGGCGCTGTCGCCTTCGACGATGAACAGCTCGGTGCCTTCGGGATCGTCGCTGGCGCAGTCGGTCAGCTTGCCCGGCAGGCGCAGCTTCCGGGCGCTGGTCGCCGTCTTGCGCTTGACCTCGCGCTCGGCCCGCCGCTTCAGCCGCTCGTCCATCCGCTCGATGATCGAGCCCAGCAGCGCCCGGCCGCGGTCCATGTTGTCGGCCAGGTAATGGTCGAAATGGTCGCGCACCGCGGCTTCCACGAAGCGCGCCGCCTCCAGGCTGGTCAGTCGGTCCTTGGTCTGGCTCTGGAAGTGCGGGTTGCGAATGAACACGCTCAGCATCAGCTCGACGCCGTTCATCACGTCGTCCGGGGTGATGTCCTTGGCGCGCTTGTTGCCGACCAGTTCGCCGAACGCGCGGATGCCCTTGCTCAGCGCCGCGCGCAGGCCGGCCTCATGGGTGCCGCCGTCGGGCGTCGGGATGGTGTTGCAATAATAGCTTTCGGAGCCATCCGAGTAGAGCGGCCACGCCACGGCCCACTCGGCGCTACCCTGGCCGTCGGGGAAGTCCTGCCGGCCCGCGAACGGCTGGTTGGTGACGGCCGGCCGGTCGCCGATCTGCTCGGCCAGGTGATCGGCCAAGCCGCCGGGAAACTGGAAGGTCGCCTGCTCCGGCACGTCCGGGCTGGCCAGCGACGGATCGCACCGCCAGCGGATCTCCACCCCGGCGAACAGATAGGCCTTGGACCGCGCCAGCCGGTACAGCCGGGCCGGCTCGAACCGCAGCTCGCCGAAGATCTCCGGGTCCGGGTGAAAGCTGACGGTGGTGCCCCGCCGGTTCGGCGCGGCGCCGACCTCCTCTAGCGGGCCTTGCGCCAGCCCGCGCGCGAACACCTGGCGATAAAGTTTCTTGTCCCGCGCCACCTCGACCACCGTCTCGGTCGACAGGGCGTTGACCACGCTGACGCCGACGCCGTGCAGACCGCCGGACGTCGCATACGCCTTGCCCTCGAACTTGCCGCCCGAGTGCAGCATGGTGAGGATCACTTCCAGCGCCGACTTGCCCGGATACTTCGGGTGCGGGTCGACCGGCATGCCGCGGCCGTTGTCAGTCACGGTCAGCCGATTGCCGGCGTCCAGCACGATCTCGATCCGGCTGGCGTGGCCCGCCACCGCCTCGTCCATCGAGTTGTCGATGACTTCGGCCGCGAGGTGGTGCAGCGCGCGCTCGTCCGTGCCGCCGATGTACATGCCCGGCCGCCGCCGGACGGGCTCCAGCCCCTCCAGCACCTCGATCGACGAGGCGTCGTAGCTGTCGGGCGTACCGGTAGGTGAGGGGGAAGAGCCGAACAGGTCCGTCATTTGTTCTCGTTTCTAGCACGCTCGCCGGCCGGCGCCACAGCCTCTTGAACCCAGTGACAAATATACCACATCATCACCGCCGGGCGCTCATTCGAGGCTCGGTGACGGGCTGAGGGGAGCCCATGTGTGGCACCCGTCGGTCCGCCTTGTTGCTCAACCAAGGAGGACAAGACCATGCGTACCGCTTTTGATTTCACTCCGTTCCGCCGCTCGGCCGTCGGGTTCGACCGCCTGTTCGACATGCTGGAGACCAGCGCTGCGACCGGCAACGGCGAGAACTACCCGCCGTTCGACCTGATCAAGGTCGACGACAACAAGTACCGGATCGAGATCGCCGTCGCTGGCTTCAAGCAGGGCGAGATCGAGATCACGGCGCACCAGAACTCGCTGATCGTCCGTGGCCAGAAGGCCGAGGAGAATGGCGCGAACTACATCCACCGTGGCATTGCGACCCGCTCGTTCGAGCGCCGCTTCGCGCTGGCCGACCACATCCAGGTGACTGGCGCCGACCTGCACGACGGCATGCTCAGCCTGGAACTGGTGCGGGAGATCCCGGAGGCCATGAAGCCGCGCAAGATCGAGATCGGCAGCGCCGCTTCGCCGGCTTCGGCTGAACCGCGCACGATCGAAGCGACCAACGACGCCCGCGAACCGCAGGCGGCCTGATGTTAGAGGGCTCCGGGGGCGCGTGCCTCCGGAGCCCTTTCCTCAGGGCGCGTGCGGCACCGTGGGTTCGGCGGTGCCCGCCGTTTGTGCGTAGAGCCGCGCCAGCATGACGGTGAAGGGCACCGCCACCGCCAGTTGCGCCAGCTGCCCGACGAGGCCGACCAGCACCGCCGATGCGCTCCACGGTTCGGGCTGGCCGGCGACCAGGATGATGATCGAACCGAGCACGCCAGTCACCGCGCCGCTGACGATCACCAGCAACGCCAGGAACATCAGAAGGAAGCCGTACAGCCGCAGCGTGTTGCCGCGCGTCAGCTGCCAGCTGCGCCGCAGCATTGCCACCGGCCCAAGCCGCTCCGCGACCGATACCGGCGAACTCAGCAGCAGCCGGACCAGCAGGAACAGCGCGATGATCATGATGAATACGATTGCCAGCACCGCTCCGGCTGCGGCCGTTCCACCCGCCGTCGCCACGGTCAGGAAAGGGGCCACCAAAAAGGCGAGCGGCAGGCTGACCAGCATCAGCGCCGCGAATAGCCGCGGCACCGCGCGGGCCGCGCGGCCGATCGCGTCCGCGACGCGCTCGCCCGGCCGCAGCCCCAGCCACTGGATCGAAAGCTGCCCGACGAACGCCAGCAGCAGGGAGGCGAACAGGACCAGCAGGGCGCCGCCCGACGCGTTCTCCGCGTCCGCCGGCGAGGCCGGCACGAACTGCCCGGCGACCAGGCCCGGAAAGGCCATGAACGCAAGGCCGAGCGGCCACAGGAGCCGCCCATCGCGGGCCAGTATCGCCCGGGTCTCCGTCCACGCCTTTCCCAACGACAACCGCGTCACGCCCTGCTCCCTTGCCTGTCGGCGGGCTTATGCGAGCGACGCCATCGGGGCAACGCTTGCGACCGCCGCCGCGCGGGGCCATTCGCGCTTCAGCATGAACGGCAGCAACGACATCGAGTGGCGGGTCAGCGATGGCCTGGTGCCCTATCCGGAGGCGCTAGCCTTCATGGAGGAGCGCGCCCGCGCCATCCGCGACGAAGGCGCGCGCGAATGCATCTGGCTGCTCCAGCACCCGCCGCTATTCACCGCAGGCACCAGCGCCGATCCCGCCGAGCTGTTCAACCCGCTGGGCTTCCCGGTGTTCGAGGCCGGGCGCGGGGGCCGGTATACCTACCATGGTCCAGGTCAGCGGGTCGGCTACCTGCTGCTCGACCTGCAGCGCCGGGGCAAGGACATCCGCCGCTTCGTCCACGCGCTGGAAGGCTGGATGATCGCCGCGCTGGGCGAACTCGGCGTGGCCGCGCGGCGCGAGCCCGGGCGTATCGGCATCTGGGTGGGGGAAGGGGCGAACGAGGCCAAGATCGGCGCCATCGGCGTCCGCGTCCGGCGCTGGGTGACGCTGCACGGCTTTTCGATCAACGTCGATCCGGACCTGTCCCACTTTGGCGGCATCGTGCCGTGCGGCATCGCCGATTTCGGGGTCACCAGCCTCGCGCGGCTCGGAATTGCGGCCGGAACATCGGCCGTGGACGCCGCGTTGAGGCGCCACCTTCCTGATTTCATTGCGGAAATCGGGTCGGCACATGATGCCTCTTGAGAGGCCGGCACAGCCACACTATTGTGCCGCCGATTTGTGACGCGGGCAAACCGCGCCAGATCGACTTTTCCGAAGGGAGTCTTAGAATGCGTGCTCTTATCTTGGTCGCCGGTGCGGCCCTTGCGGTTTCTGCTTGCAGCAGCAACGAAGCCGCCAACAACACCACCGAGGACGTCAACCTCACCACCGACATGAATGCCGGCATGACCGACATGAATGCCGGCATGACCGACATGAACGCCATGGACGCCAACATGACCATGGACGCGAACATGACCAACAGCATGGACGCCAACATGTCGGGCAACATGGCTGGCAACAGCATGAACTCGATGGACGCCAACACCTCGGCGACCGCGAACACCACCAACGCGATGTAAGCCCAAACGCCTCCCACCCGGGGGGCGTTGGCTTTTGGAGAGGCTGCCGGTATCTCGCCGGCAGCCTCTTTTCATGTCCGGAGCACTAAGCGCCAATGAACCGCTTCGCCCTTCTCGCCGCTGCCGCGCTGTTGCTGTCCGCCTGCGGCAAGGAACAGGCCGCCAGCGGCAACGGCACGGCTGCGGAGGAGGATTTCACGCGCGATGCGATCGTCGCCAACGACATCACCGCGATCGACGCGGCCACTGCCGACTCGGCCAACATGGCAGCGGACGTGGCGCCCGACATCGAGCTGACCAACGAAGGCGATGCGGCGGAGGGCAACGTGCCGGCGGTCGACAACGCTGCGAACAACGCCGCCTAGCTCAGGCCAGTCCAACCACCTTGTGCGCCTGGAGGCTCAAGCGCCACTTGGGCCGGGCCATCGCCAGCGCGATTCCCGCCTGCACCGCCGCTGCCCGGCCAGCCCCGTCCATCGGCTGGACCAGGAAGTGGGTGAAATCCCAGGCTTCCAGTTCGGCCGGATCGATCCCGTCCTGCGGCCAGACCAGCTTCAATTCGTCGCCCGACCGCTGCACCACCTCGGTCCCGGCCTTGGGACTGACGCACAGCCAGTCGAGCCCCGGCACGGCCGGCAGCGTCCCGTTGCTCTCCGCCGCGACCCGGAACCCGCGCCCGTGCAGCGCATCCACCAGCGCCGCGTCGAGTTGCAGCATCGGCTCGCCGCCGGTGACCACCACCAGCCGCCGCTCCGTGCCAGCCCCCCACAACCGCTCGACCTGCGCCGCCAGCGCTGCCGCATCCACGAACCTGCCGCCGCCGGCACCATCCGTCCCGACGAAATCGGTGTCGCAGAACCGGCACTGCGCCGTCGCCCGGTCCTGTTCCCGCCCGCTCCACAGGTTGCACCCGGCAAAGCGCAGGAACACTGCCCGGCTTCCCGCCTGGCAGCCCTCGCCCTGCAAGGTGAGGAAGCATTCCTTGACCGCGTAGCTCATAGCTCAGGCGTAGCGGGTCGGATCGGGCAGGCCGGCGTCGGCGAATCCCTTGGCGCGCAGGCGGCACGCGTCGCACTCGCCGCAGGCGCCGCCGTCCGGTGCCGGATCGTAACAGCTGTGGCTCAGCCCTGCGTCCAGGCCGAGCCGCGCCGCCTCCCGCGCAATGTCGGCCTTGGTCATGTGCTGCAGCGGGGCGTGCACGGTGAAGCCCTGGCCCTCGACGCCCGCCTTGGTGGCCAGGTTCGCCAGCCGCTCGAATCCGGCGATGAACTCCGGCCGGCAATCGGGGTAACCGGAATAATCCAGCGCGTTCACGCCCACGAACAGGTCGCGCGCGCCCGCGGCCTCCGCCCAGCCGAGCGCCAGGCTGAGAAAGATGGTGTTGCGCGCCGGCACATAGGTGACGGGGATCCCCTCGCCGACACCGCTCTTGGGAACCGCAGTCGCACTGGTCAGCGCCGACCCCCCGAATGCCGTAAGGTCGAGCGGCAGGACGATATGCTCGTCGGCCAGGTCGGCCGCGATCCTTCGCGCGGCCTCCAGTTCCACCCGGTGGCGCTGGTTGTAGTCGACCGTCAGCGCCAGCACCCGATAGCCCGCCTCCCGCGCCAACGCGGCGCAGACCATCGAGTCGAGGCCTCCGGACAGCAGGACAACGGCGGAACGAGCGGACATGGCGGCGCCTTTAGGGCCGGGAGGCCCCAAAAAGAAGGGCCGCCCGAAGGCGGCCCAGGTTCGGGGCAAGCCCGATAGGGAGGAAAGCGTGCCCCAAATGATCGGACACCAGAGCCATATAGCTAAGCAACGTTAAACCAAGCCTTAATGGCTTAGCAATCTGCCGTCCGTCGCGCATAAAGTTTGTACGAGAACGGCTCGCCGGCATGGATGCCCTGCGTTTCCATCCGCAGCGACCGCGGGGTCACCACCGTCATGCGGGTCCGGCCGAAATCCCCGGCCGGACAGGTGTAGTGGATCACCGCTTCGGTCGCCGTCTGCGACAGCACCACGCGCGTGCAGGCGCCGCCGCGATGCTCCCACTGCGCCATCGCCGCGAGGTCCGACACGCACTGCCGCACGGGCTTCTCACCCGTGGCGCTGCGGCTGACTTCCCACAGGCCTGGCGCTACTCCGGGCAGCACCGCGGGCGCGGCCAGAGCGGCCGAGGACCCGAGGGCGGCAAGCGAGATCAGCAGGTGACGCATCGGCCGTTGTTTACCACGGAAAGCTTACGCCAGGTGAATCGGGAAGCTGGTCGAGCAGAACTCGCAATCCACCCGGATGATGCCGTCGTCCCCGGCCATCGCCGCGCGCTCGTCCTCCGGAAAGCGGGCGATCACCGACGCGACATAGTCCGGGTTGCAGCGGCAGCCGCGGGTCAAGGCCACAGTGTCGAGCACGCGCACTTCCGGCTCCTCGTGGAACAGCCGCCAGACCAGGTCCTCCAGCGGTAGGTCGGGGTCCGTCAGCTCGTCCGCGCGGGTGCTTCCGGCTAGCGCGGCGACATGGTCCCAGTCCGGATGGTCCATGCGGGTGTGCAGTCGCTCGCGGCCGACTTCGCCTTCGGGCAGGTGCTGGAACAGCACGCCGCCCCCGACCCAGTGCCCGTCGCTGCCCTTGCGCGCGGCGAGGCGGACGATGCTCGGAATCTGCTCGGACTGCCCGAAATAGCTTTGCGCGGCCTCGGCCAAGCTGGCGCCCTCCAGCGGCACGATGCCCTGATAGCGCTCGTCCGTCGCCGGCTGGTCGAAGGTGATCGCCAGGTAGCCATGGCCGAACAGGCTGTTGAGGCTCGGCGTGCGCGCATCGGCCAGCCGCGCGGGGTCGTGCCGGACATAGCCCCGCAACTCGCCGCCCTTGTAGTCGCACACCAGCAGGTCGACGATGCCCTCCTGGGTCTGCGCCTGCATGGTCAGCTGGCCGTTCGGGTCCTTGAGCAGGGAGCCCAGCAGCGCGGTCAGCACCAGCGCCTCGGCCAGCAGCTGCTCGATCTGCGGGGGGTAGTCGTGCGCCGACAGCACGGAGTCGAGCGCCGGGCCGAGCCGCGCGGCACGGCCCCGGGCATGGCGCGAGGGAATGGTGACGCCCAGCGTCACGTCGAGGGTCTTGATGTCGGGAGTCATACGACGTGCGAGATAGGAAGCGGGGCAGGGCGCCACAAGTTGGGTGGAGCGGGCTGTGGAGCCGAGCGTTTGCCAACGGACTCCACCCGACAAGGACCTCCCCGATGCTCCAGCCGCTGCTGCTCGCCGCCACCGCCGGCGCCCGCTCCATGACTCCGCTCGCCGCGGTTAGCGTCGCCGCCGCCCGGGGCGACCTGCCGTCGCAACCGGGGCTCCTCGGCCTCCTGTCAAACAAGTGGGTGGCGGCCGGCACCCTGGCGCTCGCGGCGGGCGAGATCACCGGCGACAAGATGAAGAGCGCGCCCGACCGCATCGTCCTGCTCGGCCTGGCATCGCGCCTGGTCACCGGGGCGGTGTCCGCCGCCGCGCTCGCCCGCGAGAACAAGGTGCTCGCCGGTGTGCTGGGGGCCGGAGTCGCGGTGGCCGCGTCCTACCCGACCTTCTACGCCCGCGTCCGGGCCATGCGGGACTATGGCCAGACGAAGACCGGCTTCGTCGAGGACGCGGCGGTGCTCGGGTCCGCCATTGCCATCGTCCGCTCGGCGGCCGACTAGCGGGGCTTGCGCTTCGGCCCGCCGGGCTTAGGTCCGCGCCCGCCAATCGGCCGCGCCGCCGCCTCGGCTTCGCGTGGCGGCGCCTGCTCGATGACCAGGCCGTCGTCTTCCGGCGCGATCACCGCGCGGCGCAGTGCCTTGACGAAGCCCGGAGTCGCGCGCGGGGTCACCTCGAAATAGCTCTCGTTCTGCGCCACCCGGATCGCGCCGATGTCGTTGCGCCCGACATGGCCGTAGCGGCAGATCAGCGGCAGCAGCCAGCGCGGGTCGGCATTGTGCCGCCGGCCGGCGTTGATCCGGAACCAGGTCGAACCCTCGAAGCCAGCACGCGGGCCGGCATCGCGCTCCTCGCGTACCCCGGCCGCCAGCACGTCCTCTGGCGCCGGCAGCTCGGTCCGGAGCGTCCGCACCAGCGCCTCGGCGATCGCCAGCGGCTCCATCCGCTCCATGATGGTCTGCGCCAGCGCGCGGTCCTCGTCATCGGCGTCGACCGGCGCGGCGAGCGTCTCCAGCAGCCGCTCGCGATCCTTCTCGCGCACCTGCTCCGGGGTCGGCGGCTCGATCCACTCGGCCTCGATCCGCGCGTTCCGCAGCATGGATTCGACGGCGCGGCGGCGGCGGAACGGTACGATCAGCACCGCCACGCCCTTGCGCCCGGCGCGCCCGGTCCGGCCGGAACGGTGCTGCAATGCCTCCGCATCGCGCGGCAGTTCGACATGGATCACCAGGGTGACGCTCGGCAGGTCGATGCCGCGCGCCGCCACGTCGGTCGCCACCAGCACCCGCGCCCGCCGGTCACGCAGCGCCTGCAGGGCATTGTTGCGCTCGTTCTGGCTGTGCTCGCCCGACAGCGCCACCGCCCCGAACCCGCGCTCGGTCAAGCTGGCGTGCAGCCGCCGCACCGCCTCGCGCGTGGCGCAGAACAGGATGGCGGTCTCCGCCTCGTGCAGCCGCAGCAGATTGACGACGGAATGCTCAATGTCGGTCGGGGACACCGCCACCGCCTGGTAGGCAATGTCGGCGTGCGCCTCGCGCTCCCCGATCGTCTCGATCCTGAGCGCGTCCGTCTGGTAGCGCTTGGCCATGGCGACGATCGGCCGCGGCATGGTGGCGGAGAACAGCAGGGTGCGGCGGGTATCCGGAGTCGCGTCGAGGATCTCCTCCAATTCCTCGCGAAAGCCCATGTCGAGCATCTCGTCAGCTTCGTCGAGCACCGCCACGCGCAGTGCCGACAGGTCCAGAGCGCCGCGCTCCAGGTGGTCGCGCAGGCGCCCGGGCGTTCCCACCACGATGTGCGCGCCGCCCTGGAGCGCGCGACGCTCCTTCATCGGGTCCATGCCGCCGACGCAGGTCACCACCCGCGCTCCGGCGCCATCGTACAGCCACTGCAATTCCTTGCTGACCTGCAGCGCCAGTTCGCGGGTCGGCGCGATCACCAGCGCCAGCGGCTCGCGCGACCAAGGCGCCTTCTCGCCCTCAATCAGCTGTTCGGCCATCGCCAGCCCAAAGGCGACCGTCTTGCCCGATCCGGTCTTGGCGGAGACGACCAGGTCGCGCCCGCGGGCCTGGTCCTCGACCACCGCCGCCTGGACCGAGGTGAGCGTGTCATAGCCGCGCGCCGTCAGCGCCTCGCCCAGCGCCGGGTTAATTCCATCATGTTGCATGGCTGGAGCGCCTAGCCGCTAATGGCGCCGAGCGATAGGGCGCTAGATCGCGGCCACACTCATGCCGATGGTCTAGACCCTTTGATAGATTTGTTGCCCGCCCGCTCCGCCATACCATGGCCGTGCAGTGTCAGCTGCCGGAGATGTGCCATGAACGAGTCCATCGACCCTGTTGAACCCGAGGCCGGGCAAGCGGACGGCCGCCGTGAATTCCTCAAGAAGTGCGGCAAATTCGCGGTGATCACGCCGCCCGCCGTCAGCTTCCTGCTTTCGACGTCCCTCAGTTCCAAGGCCATCGCTGCCTCCAGCGGCGGCTCGCGGCCCGGCTGGGGCCATGGCGACACCAATCACGATCATGTCGGCCCGCCGGGGCTCTCCAAAAAGAATGGCGGGTCCGGAGCATCGTCGAGCGGCAACGGTAACGGCCACAAGAAATGACGCAGCCGCGGCTCGGTCGCCGGCAAAGCCGGGCGTCCGGTCCTGACTGCGAACGATCCTGACTGCGGACATGGGGCAGGGCGACGTCATGGCTTCACAGGTGATGCTGCCAGACAGCGCCCGCGCCATCCTTCAACCGCTGGGCAGTCGCAACCTGCTGTTCGTGGAGTCCGACCAGGCGCTCTACGAAGTGGACGATCCGGCTGCGTGGCGTGCGGCCGCAACGTTCGAGCCGCACCGCGGGGCCGGCCAGGACGCGACGGCGCTGCTCACCAGCCTGACCATGGCGGTGGCGGAGGTGCCGATTCACCTCCACCTCCCGTCACCGCTGCTTGCGTCGGTGGTCCGGCTCCTGGGGCACCTGCGCTCGGCCGCCCCCGCCAGCGCAACGCAGTTAAGCGTCAGGCTGAGTGGTGACCGTGCCATCCTGGCGCAGGCCGGGCGGCCAGAATGGACCTGTCCGGCCGACCAGGCCGTGCCGGCATTGAAGGCCATGCTGGTCGAATCGGTGCTGTCCTGCGCGCGGCACGACCTGGCGCTTCATGCGGCGGCGTTGGTTGAACGCGGCAGGCTCGCGCTGCTGCTCGGTAGCCCGGGCGCGGGCAAGAGCAGCATGGCGCTGGCACTGGCGCAGGCCGGCCTTGCGCTCGCGGCCGACGACGTCGCCCTGCTCGATGCCACCGGTCGCGTGACCGGCCTGCCATTTCCCCACACGGCCAAGGCCAGCAGCTGGCTGCTGCTGGCCCAGCGCTTTCCGGAGCTGGCGCTCGGCACCCCCTTCATGCGCCCTGATGGCCAGCGGGTCCGTTACATCCTGCCGCCCCGGTTCGCGCCGTCCGTTCCAACGCCGGTGGGTGCCGTTGTTGTCCTCGACCGGCGGGCGTCGGGCGCGGCCTCCGTTCAAGAGGTCGATCCGCTGGACGCGCTGTCCGAGCTTCTGGCCGATGCCGCGGGTCGCGATGATCGCCTCACCAATCGCGCATTTGTCGGCTTGACCGCCGCCGTCCGGCGGGCGCGCTGCCTGCGGTTGACCTATGCCGACCTGATCGAAGGCCGCGACCTCCTGCTGACCCAACTTCCGTGACCGTTCCCGCCGGCACGCTCGGGCTGCTTGCGTCCGCCTTCCAGGGTCGGCTGCCGGCCGAGGCGGGATGGCCGGCGGTGCTTGAGCTCGCCAACCGTAGCTGGCTGACGCCCGCACTCCTGCTCGCCATCGAGGACCGCGGCCTGGCCGCCGAGGTGCCGGCGCCCGTGCTGGACTATCTTCGGCTGCTCCATGACTGCAACCTCGACCGGAACCGCCGGCTGCGGCGCCAGCTGGTGGAGGCCGTGGGCGCGCTTGACCGCCAGCAGGTCACGCCCATCCTGCTCAAGGGATGCATCAGCCTGGTCGAGAGTGGCGAAGGGCGGCTCGGCGCGCGCATGATGAGCGACATCGACCTGGCGATCGGGGCTACCGAGCCCGAGGCCGCCGTGGCTGCGCTGTCGGCTCTCGGCTATCAGCTGACAGGTCCGCGCCAGCTGGCCCGGTCGCACGACGCGGGAGAGATCGAGCTCCACTTCGCCCCGCACGGCCGAAGCGCCGCCTACCTGCGTGGCGATCTTCGGGCGCAGTCGGACCCGGTGCAACTGGGCGGCGCGAAGGCCCTGGTGCCTCGCCCGACCGCGCGCGCACTCCACCTGCTGGTCCACGACCTCATCAAGGAAGCCGACTTCCTTCGCTGCCGCCTGGACCTGCGTCACCTGCAGGACCTCGCCTGGCTGAGTCGCTCGGAGATGGTGGACTGGAATCACATCGCTGCGATCATGAATGACCCGCTCGCCGCGGCGGCGCTGGACGTGCAACTGCTCGCGCTCCGTGACCTGTTCGGAACAACGGTTGCTCTGCGGCGAAAACCTTGGCGCTGGGCCCGTGCCTGGCATCGCGCCCGGCTGCTGGCCGCAAGCGGCGGCGTGGCGGGCAAGCTGGTCGGCGTCGGCGGCAAGCTCGCCTTCGGCTGGTTCCGAGTTGCCAGCGGAGGAATCAAGCTTGATGCGCGCAGCCCGCGACGCCTGGTCCGCGGGCTCCTGGCCACGACCCGCGGCTCGCGCATCTAGCGCTCGCCTGCAGACGTGACAGGTTGGATGCCAAGTAATTACAATGGCCGGTAACTGCTTGAGGAGAAGGCGATGCCGGTTCTTGGCTTGGTGACTGCGATGGCGCTGGCGGCCGGTTACCCGCCCTCCGGGAGCTACGGCCCGCCGGCGCCCGCGCCCCGGGTGACCCCGACCTTTAATCCGGGCGTGGACCGCGACGTGCGGCAGGTGCGGTCCGACATCGAGCATGGCCGGGACGATGGCCATTTGTCGCCTCGCGAGGCGAAGGCGCTGCGGCGCGAGGCTGCGCGGATCGGCGCGCTGCAGGAGCGCTATGCCGCAGGCGGACTGAGCGACTCCGAGCAGGCCGAACTTCGCACCCGGGTGGAGGCGCTGCGTGCCGTCACCAACGGCAAGCGCCTCGGCACCATCAAGTAGCAGGCCTGGCGAGGGGCAAGCCGCTTACGCGGCCTGTTCCTGCACCTCATATTCCGCCGCCGCGGCGCTCAGGCGGTCCACGAACTCGCGCACATGCGCTTCCTCGATCACCAGCGGCGGCAGGACGCGCACGACGTTGTCGCCGGCCGCTACCGTCAGGATGCCGCGGGTGCGCAGGTAGCCGACGAACGCGCGGCTGTCGGTCTTCATCTTGACGCCCAGCATCAGGCCCAAACCACGGACGCTCTCGAACAGGTGGTCGTGGTTGGGGATCATCTGCTCCAGCGCCGAGCGCAGCCGCTCGCCCATCTCGCGCACATGGGCCAGGAACTCAGGCGTCGCCACCACGTCCAGCACCGCTTCACCCGCCGCCATCGCCAGCGGGTTGCCGCCGTAGGTCGAGCCGTGGGTGCCGATCACCATGCCCTGCGCCGCATGCTCGGTCGCCAGGCACGCGCCCATCGGAAAACCGCCGCCAATGCCCTTGGCCGAGGCCAAGATGTCGGGCGTGATCCCGTACTGCTCATAGGCATAGAGCGTGCCGGTGCGCGCGACGCCGCATTGAACCTCATCCAGTACCAGCATCAGGTCCTGTTCGTCGCAGACCTTGCGCAGGCCGCGCATGAACTCAGGCGACGCCGGCCGGATGCCGCCTTCGCCCTGGATCGGCTCCACCAGGAACCCGGCCGTGTTCTCGTCCACCGCGGCCAGCGCGGCCTCCAGGTTGTCGAACTCGACCACCTTGAAACCCTCCAGCAGCGGCGCGAACCCGTCGCGCAGCTTGACCTGGTCGGTCGCGCTGATCGTCGCCATGGTCCGCCCGTGGAAGGCGTTGGTGAAGGTGATCAGCGTGTGCTTGTGCGGGTTGCCGCGCGCATGATGATAGCGCCGCGCCGTCTTGATCGCGCACTCCACCGCTTCCGCGCCCGAGTTGGTGAAGAACACCGTATCGGCAAAGGTCAGCTCCGTCAGCCGCCGCGCCAGGCTCTCGCCCTGGGGGGAGCCATACAGGTTCGACACGTGCATCAGCGTCTCGGCCTGGCGCTGGATGGCGCCGATCAGGTGCGGGTGGCTGTGGCCGAGCAGGTTCACCGCGATGCCGCTGGCGAAATCCAGGTAGCGCTCGCCCTGTTCGCCGATCAGGTACACGCCCTCGCCCTTGACCGGACGCACCTCGCAGCGCGGATAAACGGGCATGAGCGGCGTGATGGCCATGAGGAACGGCTCCTGATGTGTCACAAAGGAAAGGGCGCGGCCTCCGAACCGGAAGCCGCGCCCCATATAGCTCGACTGGCGAGCGGAACCACCCCTTAGCCGGGGTAGCGGCCCCGATCGTCCTCGTAGCGGTCGTCGCGGCCATCACGGTCGCGATCGTTCCAGCGGCCGTCGCGGCGATCGTCATTGTCCCAGCGGCCACCGCGGCGGTCGTCGCGATCCCGGCGCTCGTAGCGGATCGCCTGCTGCAGCTGGTTGAAACGCTGGTCGAGCTCGTAGCGCTCGCGGTTGTTCAGGCCATTGCGGGCATAATCCCGTGTGCGGCGCTGCAGGTCGGAAGCGGCGCGGCGCAGGCGGTCGGCATCGCGGTTGCTGATCCGGTCGCGGCTATCCAGCTGGTCGATCCGCTGGCGCAGCTGGTCGGCGCGCACGATGTAGCTACGGACCAGGCCACCTTGGTTGTAGCCATAGCCCTGCGCCGGATAGTATTGCGCTGCGGCCGGCACCGCGGCGGTCAGCGCGCTGGTGGCGACGGCGGCGGCGATGAGGAACTTCTTCATGTCATGCACTCCTTTCGAGTTGCGATGACATGCCTGCTATCGGAACGGGCGTGTGACGACCCTGAACGCGTCCGTTAGCCGCCGTTCAACAATCTTAACGCGGCCCGGCTCAGTTCTTGATCTTCCACCCGCTCCGAAGCAGCGCGTAGCACACCGCCCACAGCACCAGGTTGAGCACCGCCAGCCCAGTCGCGCCGACCAGCAGCGGCGAATCGGCCGCCTTGAGGAAGCCGTAGCGAAACCCGCTGATCACGTAGAAGAACGGGTTGGCGTGGCTGATCGCCCGGAACAGCGGCGACAATTGCTCGACCGAGTAGAAAGTCCCGCTCAGCAGGGACAGCGGCGCCACCACGAAGTTGGTCACCGCCGCCGCGTGGTCGAATTTCTCCGCCCAAATGCTCGTCAGCAGCCCCAGGAAGCTCAACAGCAGCGCGCCCATCAGCGCGAACCACATAGCAGCGAGCGGATGGCGCAGCGGCACGTGCACGCCCGGGAACAGCGCCATCGCCAGCCACACCGCCGCTCCGACCAGGAACGCACGGGTGACCGCTGCCCCGACCAGCCCGGCGATCAACTCGCCGGTCGACAGCGGCGGCATCAGATAGTCGACGATGGTGCCCTGGATCTTCCCCACCAGCAGCGAAAAGCTGGAGTTGGCGAAGGCGTTCTGCATCATCGCCATCACGATCAGGCCCGGCGCGATGAAGTCGGCGAACGGCACGCCCAGCACCACCTTGCCCTGGCGGCCCAGCGCCACGGTAAAGATGATCAGGAACAACAGGGTGGTCACCGCCGGCGCCCAGATGGTCTGGGTCTGCACCTTGAAAAAGCGGCGCACTTCCTTGACATAGAGGGTCTTCAGCCCTCCCCAGTTGATGCCCTGCAGGCGCGCCTCGCTCGGTGCGGTGCTGGTCCAATGGCGGGAAGGCTGGCTGTTCACGGCCAAAGCGCCTATCGGCTGCGCGGCCACAAGGAAAGCATAGAAGATACGATGAGCTGGACCGACGAGCGGATCGAGCGCCTCAAGGCGATGTGGAACGAAGGCAAGACCGCCAGCACCATCGCGGAGGAACTGGGCGGGGTCAGTCGCAATGCGGTGATCGGCAAGGCCCACCGCCTCGGCCTCGACTCGCGTCCCTCGCCGGTGAAGCCGGGCGAGGAAAAGAGCGCCGCGGCCGAACCCGCCGCCGCCGCCCCGGCTCCGGCGCCCGTCCAGACGGCGAAGCCGATCGCGCCCGAGCCGACCCGGGTCAGGGAACGCCCGGCGATCGCCGCCGCGTTGGAGGCCGCCGCGCCCATGCCGCCGGCGACCCCGGCCGAAGCTGCGCCCGCGCCCGCCGCCGCGAGCGCTCCGGCCGCTCCGACCATGCAGTATCGCTCCATCGGGCCGGGCGGGTTCGTCCGCCAGGGTCCGGGCGAACAGCAGGCTCCGATCCCGCCCGCGCCGCCCCGCCGGCTGGTCCCCGCCAAGCCGAGCGCCGAGGTCGCCGACAAGACCAGCCTGCTCGATCTCAACGACCGCGTCTGCAAATGGCCGATCGGCCACCCGGGCGAACCCGACTTCCACTTCTGCGGGCAGCAGGCGAACCCCGGCTTCCCTTATTGCGTGCAGCATTGCGGCGTCGCCTACCAGGCGCAGCTGCCGCGCCGCGACCGCCGGCCGCCGCCGCCGCTGCCGTTTGGAGGCCCGCGGGTCCGCTAGCACCAGGGCAGGGGGCGTCACCGTGGAGCAGCGGCGGTCGCAGAGTTGGTGGCGCGCGCCGCTGTGGACGTTGGCGTTGGCGACTGGCGCCAAGAGCTTCGTCGACAATCCCGTGCTCGGCTCACGCCGGCTGAACGAACTGGGCCTGCACGCCCGCCGGCTCAAGCTTGCCCATGGGCTCGCCGCCCGCCGCCGCCGCGCGCTGGCCGCCGCCGTGCCGGCCCACTGGCGGGAGCGGTTCGACCACGATGGCTTTGTCAGGATCGACGAGGTCGTCCCGCCGGCAGACTTCGCCGCCCTCCAGCAGCGCCTCGCCACCACCCGGCTCCCGATGCGCGCCCACCTGCAGGGTGACACGGTGACTGCCCGCGTGCCGCTTGACGACGGCTCGCTGCGGCAACTGCCCGAGATCGCCGCGCTGCTCCGCCGCCGCGACCTCAGGGCCTTGTTCGCTTATGTCGCCACTACCCGGACGCCGCCGCTCCACTACCTCCAGACGATCCTGGGCGGAGCGGTCGCGGCCAGCCAAGCCGATCCGCAGATCGAGCTCCATGCGGACTGCTTCCACCCGTCGCTCAAGGCCTGGCTGTTTCTCGCCGACGTGCCTGATGACGGCCGCCCGCTGACCTATGTCGCCGGGTCGCACCGACTGACGCCCGAGCGGCTGGCGTGGGAAGGGCACCGCAGCCAGACCGTGCTCGACGACGGCGACCGCCTGTCGCAGCGCGGCTCCCTGCGCGTCCGGCCCGATGAGCTGCCGGCGCTTGGCCTGCCCGCGCCGACCCGCTTGGCCGTGCCCGCCAACACGCTGGTGGTCGCCGACATGTTCGGCTTCCACGCCCGCGCCGACAGTGACCGCCCGACCACTCGCGTCGAACTATGGTCATACAGCCGCCGTCCGCCCTTCCTGTCCGACCTGGCCGAGCGCGCCCTGGGGCTTGGCCCGCTGGGCAGCCGCCGCGCCGGCCTCGCGATGCGCGCCGCGGACTGGCTCGACGCCCGCCATCTGCGCCGCCAGCACTGGCACCCGATCGGCGACCAGCTTCCCGCCGCGCCCGACCTTGGCGGCCGCGACCCGTTGTCGCTGCTTTAGGATGAACCCCGAAGACTCGGTCGTCCGGCGCGCCCTGCGTCAGCGGACAGGTTCGTAACCGTCAGGCGTCCTGGCGGGCGATGCGCTGCGTGCTTGCGGCCGGAACGGTGGCAATCCGGCGCGTGCCTTGCCAGACTTCGCACGCGAATAGGTGACCCTGGTCCTCGACGGCCTGGACGGCGCCGGCTTCATCAGCGGCATCTACCCAGTAAGCGGATACGATCCGGTTGTCCGCGTCAGTGCAGTAAACCCGGTAATCGCCCATCGGAACGTCCCCGCGACCCTGTTCCTCCAGACTCCTGGATAATTCCGGTTGCGAAAGCATTTCAATACGGCAATTCGATCTAGCTTCGTTGCCCCGCCACCAATCAGGTGCATCGTCCGGGCCGGTGGCGCGTTCGTGCCGCCGTGATCCAACAGAAAGGTTCCATTTGGCAACGCTCGACATCGGCCTGCCGGTCTACAACGGCGAGAAATACCTCGGCGAGGCAATCGAGTCCCTGCGCGCGCAGACGTTCGGCGACTTTACCCTGTTCATTTCCGACAACGGCTCGACCGACCGCACGCCTGATATCTGTCGGGAGCATGCGGCGGCGGACGGTCGCATCCGCTTCACCCGATCGGACGTGAACCGCGGCGCCGCGTGGAACTTCAACACCGTTTTCGAGGCGGGGAACGCCGACTTCTTCAAGTGGGCGGCCCATGACGACCTGCACGACCCGACCTATGTCGAACGCTGCATGGACGTGCTGCGGCGCGAACCTGCCGTGGTGCTGTGCTACACCGGCGCTCGCTACATCGATGCCGAAGGCCGCTCGATCACCGGCGACATGAGCAACCGCTGCCATCTGCGCCAGGACCGCCCGCATCAGCGTCTGCGCGGCTACTTCGGCACCTTCCCCAGCCACGTCCTGTTCGGCGTCGGCCGCCGGGCGGCGCTCGCCCGGACCCGGCTGTGGGGCAGCTTCGCCTCCGCCGACCGGGTGCTGGTATCGGAGATCGCGCTGCAGGGTCAGGTCCACGAGATCGCCGAACCCTTGTTCATCCGGCGGCTGCACCCGGACATTAGCTGGACCATGGCCACGACCGACAAGGAATATGCCTTGTGGTACGACCCGGCCAATCGCGACAAGGTGCCGTTGTTGCGCCGGGCGGTGGAATATGTCCGCGGCGTTGGCCACGCCGGCCTGCCCTTGCCGGACCGGCTCGGCAGCTATGCGGAGGTCGCGCGCTATGCCGTCTGGGACCGGGGTTTCCGCAAGCTGCCGCGCTACGCGGCCAAGCTCGCCGCCCGCGCCGGCCGCTAGCCGGGGCCGCTAGGCGGCCGGCGCCAGCCGGCTGGTCAGCGAACGGGCGAGGGTGCCGATTTCGGCCAGCACCTCGCGCCCGGCCCGGTTGAGCAGCAGGCAGGGCAGCACCACCGCATAGGCCGCGATCCCGGCGACCGCGACAAAGGCGAACAGCCCGATCGAATGGTCCAGCTGCCGCACCAGCAGGGTCACCACGGCAAGGCACAGTGGCACCCCGGCCAGGAACGGCACCAGCGCCCGACCCATGTCGCCGAACCGCACCGGCCCGACCCTCGTGGCATACCACAGCATCACTGGCGTCCGGATGAGCTCGCTCACCGCATAGGCCATGGCGACGCCCACCGCGCCCCACGGCAGGCCGATGACGAACGCCACCGACGAATAGATGCTGGTCGCGACGCTCGACACCATGGCGTCGCGCGGCCGGTCCTGGCTGACGAACAGCATGGTCAGCGGCCCTGTCGCCAGCTGCCCCAGGCACGCCACCGCCAGCCAGGCGAAGATGCGCGCGCCGCCGACCCATTGCGGCCCCATCACCAGCGCCACCGCCTCCCGCGCCGCGCCCGCCAGCAGGGCGATGCCCGGCACCGTCAGCAGCAGCGAGAACTGGAACGCCAGCAGGAACATTCGCCGATACCGCTCCGGGTCGCCCCGGTTCTGGCTCAGCATCGGCACCACCAGCCGCAGCAGCGGGTTGTGCACGAACAGGATCGGCATCAGCACCACCTTGGACGCCCGGTCGTAGAAGCCCAGCGGAGTCGTGCCCCACACCCGGCCGATCAGCACCTTGTCCAGGTTGCGCCCGAAATAGGTCGCGACCGACCCCACGGTGAAGTGCGCCCCGAACCGGATCACGTCCGCCACCTGCGCCAGCGGCGCGCGCTTGCCGGGCCGCCACCCGCTGAACAGCCAACTCAGCACGAACCCGCCGAACGCCGGCCCGAAGCTCAGGAGGTAGATCGCCCAATAGGTATGCCAGATCGCCGCCGCCCCGATCGCCAGAACCGTCCCCAGCAGCAGTGACAGCCCGTCGATCAGCGCCAGCTGCCCGAAATGCAGCTGGCGGTTCAGCAACGTCATGTGCTGCGCCGCCAGCGCCCCGAACAGGATCAGCAGCCCGGACGCCGCCGTCGGCAGCGCCACTCGCGGCTCCTCGTAGAACGCCGCCACCAACGGCGCCGCCACCACCAGCAGCAGGCACAGCCCCCCGCCGATCGCCGCGTTCAGCCAGAACACGGTGCTCAGCTCCTCGTCGGAGATGCGTTCGCGCTGCAGCGTCGCCAGGCTCAGGCCCGCTTCCTGGAAGATGGTGGCAAAGGCGATGATCGGGAACACCATGCCCATCACGCCGAAGTCGTCCGGCGTCAGCAGGCGTGCCAGCACCACGATGGAGATGACGTGCAGCACCGCCCGGCTGCCCGCCGCCGCCGCCGTCACGATCGCCCCGCTGACCGCCTTCTTGCGGTAGCCGGCGGGCGCAGGCGCTGGGTCGCTCATCTCGGCAGAACCGTCCACTGAAGTCTTGATCCTTGGCAGTCGACCCCGGGCCGGTCCCCGCGTCCCCCATAGCGCAACAAGCCACCGATGCGAGCCCAAAGCCCGCTGCGCTGCCCCGAGCCTTGCACAATAGGGTTTCGCCCGCTTGGCTTCCCGCCATGGCCACTTCCCCGCCGCGCCGCCGCCGCCCGTTCCACCCCGACGAGCTCAGCCACTTCCTCCGCGAGCTGGCCCGCACCGGCAACGTCACCCTTGCCGCCGCCGCGATCGGCCGGCCCAAGGGCTGCCTGTACGTCCGCCGCCGCTCCGACGCCGCCTTCGCCCTGCGCTTCGAACAGGCGCTGGCGCTGTTCCGGGATGGCGGAGCGCCGGGCGGCTACGTCGTCCAGCGTGGCGGGCCGGGCGGCCGGGTCCAGCTGCGCCGCGCCGCGCCGCGGGCGTTGCGCCCGGCCGACCTCGAACGCTACCTCCTCACCCTGGCGGCGACCGGCAGCTTCCGCCTCGCCACGACGGCCGTCGCCGCACCCGTCGGGCCATGCTCAACCGCCGCCTCCGCGACCCCGTCTTCGCCCGCGCCGAAGCCCGCGCACTCAAGACCGGGATCGCCGCGCTGGAGGCCGAGCTCGTCCACAGCGCGCTGGCCGCCCTTGGCGAGCAGGGCGAGTCCGACTGGCTGGACGACCTTGGCCCCATGCCCGGCGGACCCGGCGCGGCCAAGCGCCAGGCCCCCGCCGACCTCCCCGGCACGGCGTTCCCGATGAGCGCGGACGACGCGATGCTGATGCTGTCGCGCTACTGGCGCAAGCAGGAGCGGCAGGCTGCCGGGCGGGTCCGGGCGGAGCGGGCAGGGCAGGGCCGGACGAGGACCAGGGCCGCTGGTTCACGCCGGAACGTGGAAGTAGTGAAGGAGCCGCGGGACCATGCCGCCGACGTGACGCGCCTGGCGGAGCATCTGGCGCAGTTCGGAGCGCGGGTGCTTGCAGGGGAGGAATAGCGCTCTCAGCGCCTCAACTCGCCGCAGCGCGCCTAGCGTGCTCTTGCCTAATCGTTCCCGCTATGTTCTCGGTTGCGGATGGACCGCGACCGTCTCTCCCTGATTCTCCAGAGTGCCCCGGCCTGGGTTCGCCTTGGCCTGACCGTGCCCGACCCCCGCCTGCGCGAGCGGGCCGCCGATGCGCTGGCCGCAACGATCGTCGAGCGGCTGGACGAGCCGATCCGGATCGAGGACCGCAACCAGCTTGTCCTGCCGTTGTGAAGTGCAGGCGAACATGGATACAAGAGGCTACCGATGTTCCTTGCCGCACGGCAATCTTAAGCGGATTTAGAAGATCGGCCTAGTTGCTCGTCGGGAGGCAAGATGAACGTTTTCGAAGTATTCACTCCGACTGATACCCCGACTGTGACGTACGTAGACCGCCGCGACCGCGCGCTTGAAGCAGCACTGCGGAATGCGCTCCGCACACCAAAGATGATTACCTCGCTTTCGGGTCCCTCCAAGAGCGGCAAGACTGTCCTCATCAAGAAGGTTCTTGATCCCGACAGCCTGATTTCAATCTCTGGCGCGGCAATCAAGAGCGCCGACGACTTATGGAACCGAGTGCTCAATTGGATGGATGCTCCTAGCGAGCAAACCAAATCCAGCGACCACGAGGTGACACTGAAGGCCGAAGCCAAAGGCGGCGGAAAGGTAAAAATCCCGCTTATCGCTGAAGGTGCTGCCGAAGCCTCTGCCGGGGGAGAATATGCATACGGCAGAGGCACGGAAGCTCGACATACACGAGGAGGGATTGATCAGGTCATCAAGGAGATTGCGGGAGGGGATTTCGTCCTATTTATCGACGATTATCACTATATGGACCGCGATGTTCAGGCTGAAGTAGCGCGTCAGCTCAAAGAGGCAGCCGAAGCTGGGGTCAAGATTTGTACCGCTAGCGTGCCACACCGAAAAGATGATGTGCTCCGTGGCAATTCTGAACTTCGTGGCCGGGTTCAAGCTATTGATTTCGAGTACTGGCTCCCTGGTGAGATTGAGCAGATTGTAACTCAAGGTTTTAGTGCCTTAAATGTTGACCTTCCAAAAGAAAACCGTGCGCGGTTAGTACAAGAGTCCTTCGGTTCACCTCAACTAATGCAGCAGATCTGCCTGCAGACATGCCTTCGCGCGAATATCGAGAACACATTACCCGAGAAACAAGAGATTGTATTCACCAAAGATGCGATCGAGAGTGTGCTGGAACAAGCATCCACTACAACCGATTTCTCAAGTCTTCTCGAAGGTTTGCACAATGGGCCGAAACCACGCGGTGCGCCGCGAAACCAATTTCACTTCAACGATGGAACGCGCGGTGATGTTTATCGGTGTATCCTCCTGGCTTTCAAGTGCGACCCACCGCGCTTAGCCTACAGCTACGATGACATTTACCAGCTGACTAGAAGAGTTTGCATCGAAGAAGCACCGCCGGGCTCAAGCATTGCCTCTGCTCTTGAGCAATTGCCACAGCTCGCAGAAAATCTCGAACCTCGCTCCCAGATAATCGAGTGGAGTGACGACGTGTTCGATATCGTTGACCCTTACTTCCTCTATTTCCTGCGCTGCTCTTCGAAACTTAAGAACCTCGCGAAGACTTGAACGGATCGGAAGTGATTGAGGGGTTGGCGCTGCGCGGCGTCCTCGCTGTACTCGGCGGCTGGCCTGGCTAGCGCCAGGCCGCCAAGGGCGGCAGGCTCATCAGGATGGCGTCGATGTTGCCGCCGGTCTTCAGGCCGAACAGCGTGCCCCGGTCGTACAGCAGGTTGAACTCGACGTAGCGCCCGCGGAAGGTCAGCAGGCGATCCATGTCGCCGGCGTCGAACGGCTGGTCCATGCGGCGGCGAACGATGGGCGGGAAGGCCGCCAGGAAGGCTTCGCCGACCGCCCGGGTGAAGGCGAAGTTGGCGTCGAAGTCGCCCTCCAGCCGGTCGTAGAAGATGCCGCCGACCCCGCGCGCGACCTGGCGGTGGGGCAGCCAGAAATACTCCTCCGCCCACTTGGCGTACCGCTCGTAATAGTCCGCCCCGTGCGCGTCACAGGCGCGCTTCAGCTCGGCATGGAAGTCGGCCGTGTCCTCGGGATAGGGGATCGCGGGGTTTAGGTCCGCGCCCCCGCCGAACCAGCGCTTGCCCGTCGTTAGGAACCGCGTGTTCATGTGCACGGCCGGCACGTGCGGGTTGGCCATGTGCGCGACCAGGCTGATGCCGGTGGCGAAGAAGCTCGGGTCGTCTTCGGTGCCGGGGATGCTGCTGGCGAACTCGGGCGCGAACTGGCCATGGACGGTGGATACGTTGACGCCCACCTTCTCGAATACCCGGCCACCCATCTGCCCGCGCACGCCGCCGCCACCTGGCTGGCCGCTATGATCCGTCCGCTCCCACGGCGTGTAGGCGAAGCTCGCGTCCGATCCCGCTTCCCGCTCGATCGCCTCGAACTCGGTGCAGATGCGATTCCGCAGGGCTTCGAACCAGGTGCGGGCGGCGGCTTGCTGGGGATCGAGTTGCATGGCCGAACCGATAGGGCAGGCGCCGCGCCTTGCGAAGGCCGCCTTTTCCGCGAACGTTTCGCAGGTCAAATCTTGTGCTTGGCGGACGGGCTGGGCCTCGCTATCAGGCCCGCCAATCCGTCCGGGGGGCAAACCGGGGCGGGATGGTTTGTGGCGTGTGCCTTTCGATCCTCTCGGAAGCGGCGCCGTCTACATCGTGGCAAGGATTTCGATGGCTACTGTGAGTGAACCCGCTCAGCCGATGATGCCCGGCGAACCGGTCGCCGATGCGAGCGGGCAGGGCGTTCGCCGCCGCGACTTCATCAACATCGCCGCGACCAGCTTCGCCGGCGTCGGCGCGGGCGTGGCGATCGTGCCGCTGCTGATGCAGTTCGCGCCGTCCGCCGACGTGCAGGCGCTGTCCACCACGGAGGTGGATATCTCCAAGATCCAGCCGGGCCAGGGCATCAAGGCCGTGTGGCGCAAGCAGCCGGTGTTCATCCGCAACCTGCTGCCGGCCGAGATCGCCGCCGCCAACAAGGTCGACGTGGGCTCGCTCCGCGATCCGCAGTCGCTGGCCGACCGGACCAAGCCGGGCAAGGCCAACTGGCTGATCACGCTTGGCGTCTGCACCCACCTGGGTTGCGTGCCGCTGGGCATCGGCGAGGGCGAGAACCGGGGCGAGTATGGCGGCTATTTCTGCCCGTGCCACGGGTCGGCCTACGATACGGCCGGCCGCATCCGCAAAGGTCCGGCGCCCAAGAATCTGGTCGTCCCCGAATACAGCTTCACGTCCCCCACGGTCGTGCAGATCGGTTGAGGTAGCACACACATGAGCTTTGCCTGGGCCAAGCCCTACGAACCCACCAGCCCCTTCATGAAGTGGGTGGACGAGCGGCTGCCGGTGCCGCGGCTCGTCTACGGCGCGATCGGCGGCGGTTACCCCGTCCCGCGCAACCTCAACTACTTCTGGAACTTCGGCGTGCTCGCCGGCCTGGCGCTGATGATCCAGATCATTACCGGCATCGTGCTGGCCATGCACTACTACAGCTACGCGGGCGGCGCGTTCGACAGTGTCGAGCGGATCATGCGCGACGTGCCGGCCGGCTGGGTGCTGCGCTACGTCCACCAGAACGGCGCCAGCTTCTTCTTCGCGATCATCTACATCCACATCTTCCGCGGCCTGTTCTACGGCTCGTACAAGGCGCCGCGCGAAATGGTGTGGATGCTCGGCGTCACCATCTACCTGCTGATGATGGCGACCGCCTTCATGGGCTACGTCCTGCCTTGGGGGCAGATGAGCTACTGGGGCGCGCAGGTCATCACCGGCTTCTTCTCGGCCATTCCGGTCGTGGGTGAGCCGCTGCGCATCTTCCTGCTGGGCGGCTACGCCCCGGACCAGGCCGCGCTGACCCGCTTCTTCTCGCTCCACTACCTGCTGCCATTCATCATCGCCGCCGTAACCATCCTGAAAATCTGGGCCCTGCACATCCCGGGTTCGTCGAACCCGACCGGCGTGGACGTGAAGGACGAGAAGGACACGCTGCCCTTTCACCCGTTCTACACGGCGAAGGACGGCTTCGGCATTGGCGTGGCGCTGCTCATCTTCTCGATCTTCATCTTTTTCCTGCCGTACAGCTTAGGCCATCCGGACAACTACATCGAGGCGAACCCGCTGGTGACCCCGGCGCACATCGTTCCCGAATGGTACTTTTGGCCGTTCTACGCGATCCTGCGCAGCTTCACGGTGGACTTCATCCTGCCGGCCAAGCTGTGGGGCGTGCTGGCGATGTTCAGCGCGGTGCTGGTGTTGTTCTTCCTAACCTGGCTTGATCGCTCGCCGGTGCGCTCGTCGAGCTACCGTCCGGTGTACAAGATCTTCTTCTGGGTGCTGGTCGCGGACATCATCGTTCTCGGCTACGTCGGCCAGGCGCACATCACGCCGCTCAACGTCGCCTTGGGGCAAGTCGCCTCGGCTTACTACTTCCTGCACTTCCTCATCATCCTGCCGCTGGTGTCCAAGTTCGAGCGGCCGCTGCCGCTGCCGAACTCGATCAGCGAAAGCGTGCTGCACGGCGAGAAGCAGGAGAGCGCACCGTTCGGGCTCGCCACGACCGGCAGCACCACCGCCGCTCCGGCCGCGGCCGAGTAAGGGGTTTACAGGACAATGGTCCGCATCATCGGTTTCTTCATCGGCCTCGGCTTCGTCGGCGTCCTCCTACTCTCCCTTATTGTGAACGGAGTGGATTCGATCAAGAATCCGCCGCCTGCGACCGCCGAGGAGGAGTTCCATCTCGGTGCCAAGGATGTGCGGTTCGCCTCAGACGGTGCGTTCGGCCGATTTGATCGCGAGCAGGTGCAGCGCGGCTTCCAGATCTATAAGGAAGTCTGCTCGGCTTGCCACAGCCTGAAATATGTCAGCTTCTACCAGCTGAAGGACCTCGGCTACAACGAGGCGGAGGTGAAGGCGATCGCCAACCAGTGGGCGATCGAGGTGCCGACGGTGAACCCCGAGACGGGTGAACCGAGCACCCGCAAGGCGCTGATCTCCGACCGTTTCCCGAGCCCCTACGCCAACGAAACGGCCGCTCGCGCCGCCAACAACAACGCGCTGCCACCCGATCTAAGCCTGATCACTGAATCGCGTGAAGGCGGGGCGCATTACGTCTACTCGTTGCTGACCGGGTACCGGAACCAGCAGGGCTACCGGAACGCCAAGGGCCAGGAGTTGCTGAAGGAGTTCCCGGACGTGAAGACGCCCGCCGGGCTGCACTTCAATCCATACTTTGCGAACCTCAACATCGCCATGCCGCCGCCACTGACGTCCGACGGACAGGTGACCTTCGCTGACGGCACCAAGAGCACGGTTGACCAGATGGCCAAGGATGTGTCCGCGTTCCTGGTGTGGACGGCGGAGCCGACGCTGGAGAACCGGCACCGGGCCGGCTGGGTAACCATGCTGTTCCTGCTGACTGCGACCGTGTTGGCCTATCTTGCGTACCGCAACCTATGGGCGAACGCGAAGCGCGAGGTGTCCGTGCGCGGTCCGCTCGAGCCGGCGTTCCGCGAGCGGATGAACGAGCAAAAGGCGGAGCGCGGCATCGCCGGCTGAGCCGATCCATGATGGGACGAGAAGGAGGGCTCTCGCCGAAAGGCGCGGGCCCTTCTTTGTTGGGGAACAACGGTGACGATTGACCAGCTCCGTGAGCTCGTCCGGACAATCCCGAATTATCCTAAGCCCGGCATCCAGTTCCGGGACGTGACCACCCTGCTGCTCCATCAGCAAGGCCTGAGCGAGACGGTGGAGCGGCTTGCCGTGAGCGTAGCGGACAAGCCTGACCTCATCGCCGCCATTGAGGCGCGGGGTTTCGTGGTTGGAGCAGCGCTGGCAGTGCGGCTTGGCTGCGGGCTGTTGCTGATCCGCAAGGATGGCAAGCTGCCGGGCGAGACCATCGCCGAGGATTATGCGCTGGAGTACGGCAAGGATCGGTTGGCGATGCACATCGACGCTTGCACTATCGGGCAACGGGTATTGATCGTCGACGACTTGCTGGCGACTGGCGGCACGGCGCTCGCTGCGGCACGACTGGTACGGCGCGTGGGAGGAGTGATCACGGGAGCTCGATTTGTGATCGACCTGCCGGAGCTGGGCGGGGGCAAAGCGCTGCGAGCGGACGGGATCGAGGTTGCTGCGCTTATGGAGTTCGCGGGCGCATAGCAGCGCACAATGCCAAGGCGTCGCCGGTAGCCGCTGAGCTGGCGGTATTGTCGAAGATGCACCACCGCTCCGGCGCCGTGATGGCGCCGATTGCCTGGGCGTAGCCGCCGATCCGGTCAGCGTAGCTCGAACGATAGGTGACTGGAGAGCCGTGCAGGCGCCAATAGGCGAGACCGGTCCAGCCACCCGGTTCCGCAGCGGCCGGCACCCTGGCGGGGTCGGCCGCAACTCGAGCCACGCATATATCGGCGAGAAAGCTGTCGGCGTCCTGCTCGAACCAGCTGGCATGGCGGGGCTCGCAGGTAAGGCGGGCAGGGGTGCGGCCCGCAAGGTCGATGAAGAAGCTGCGTGCAATTGCCTCATCGAAGGCCAGGCGCGGTGGAAGCTGGACTAGCAGGAGGGCGAGCTTGTCGCCGAGTAGCGCAACTTGATCCAGGAAAGGGGACAGGAGGTCCGCGCAGCCCGCAAGTTGGCGCTCGTGGGTGATGATCTTCGGCAGCTTAACGGAAAAGCGGAAGTCGTCCGGCACGCTGTTCCCCCACTTCTCCCATGTGGATTGCCGGTGGGGCCGGTGAAAGCTGCTGTTGATCTCGGCACAGCGGAATACCGTTCCGTAACGCTCCAGCCCCGAGCCGTCTGCTGGAAACGCGTCGGCGCGATCCTTGGCGATGCTCCAGCCGGCAGTGCCGATGCGGAGGTCGGCCACCGGTCAGATCCTCGGGCGACGGCGGATCAGGACGATGCTGGTGAAGGTAAGGACATCGACGCCGCCCTGGTTTGTCACGCGGGTGCGAGTGCGGAAGCTGCCGAGATCGGGCTTGGAACGGGAAGGGGTCTTGTCGAGGATCGTTGACCGTACGGTTAGGGTATCCCCCGGATACACCGGCTTCAGCCAGCGCAGCTCGTCAAGCCCCGGGGAGCCGAGGCCCGCCTGCTCCTCATGGACGACCGCGCGGGCGATCACGCCCATTGCAAGGGCGCAGGTGTGCCAGCCACTTGCAGCGAGGCGACCGAAGTGCGTCCGTGCGGCGGCTTCGTCGGAGAGGTGGAAGGGCTGGGGATCATACTTGCGCGCGAAGTCGATCACCTCGTCGCGGGTGACAGTGACGCTGCCGTAGGTGCGTTCCTCGCCGAGCGGCAAGTCTTCGAAGTAGATCATGGAGCGACCATGCGAGCGGCTGTCACGGGAGTAAATCCCATGACGTTGGTCGCAGTGAAGCAGGCGACCCGGTGTTCCGCATCTCTCGCCAAACGCCGTTCCGCCCGGTGCTTCAGACGTTGAACTTGAAGTGCATGACGTCACCGTCCTGCACGACATATTCCTTACCCTCCTGGCGGAGCTTGCCGGCATCACGAGCGCCGCTTTCGCCATTCAGCGCAACATAATCATCGAAGGCGATGGTCTCGGCGCGGATGAACCCGCGTTCGAAGTCGGAGTGGATGGCGCCTGCCGCCTGTGGCGCCTTGGCGCCTTTCTCCACCGTCCAGGCGCGGGCTTCCTTTGGACCGACCGTGAAGAAGGTGATGAGGTGCAGCAGGTCGTAGCCCGCGCGGATGACGCGAGCGAGACCGGTCTCGTGCAGGCCCATCTCCTCTAGGAAGGCGAGCCGTTCGTCCATGTCCATGCCGATGAGGTCGGCTTCAATGGCCGCGGACACCACCACCGCGTTGGCGCCTTCGGCCTTGGCCTTATTGAAGACGGCGTTCGATAGCTCATTGCCGTTCGCCGCGTCGTCCTCGTTGACGTTGCAGACGTAGAGGATTGGCTTGGCGGTGATCAGCTGCGCCTGGGAGAAGACGCGGGCTTCCTCGTCGTCCTTGGGCTGGGTCAGGCGGGCGGGCTTGCCCTCACGCAGCAGTTCCAGCGCCTGGCCGAGGACTGAAGCCGCAATCTTGCTTTCCTTGTCGCCCTGCTGGCCGCGCTTGACGAGGTTAGGGACCCGCTTCTCGAGACTCTCTAGATCCGCGAGCAGCAGCTCGGTCTCGACCGTCTCGGCGTCGGCCAGCGGGTCGACCTTGTTGGCGACGTGCTGAATGTCGTCGTTCTCGAAGCAGCGCAGCACGTGGACAATGGCGTCCACCTCGCGGATATTCCCGAGGAACTGGTTGCCGAGGCCTTCGCCCTGGCTGGCGCCCTTCACCAGTCCGGCGATGTCGACGAAGCCCAGCTGTGTGGCGATGATCTTGGCCGAGCCGGCGATAGCCGCGAGCTGATCAAGGCGCGGATCGGGCACTGCCACCTGGCCGACGTTCGGCTCGATGGTGCAGAAAGGGTAGTTGGCCGCCTGCGCGGCCTGCGTTTCGGTCAGCGCATTGAAGAGGGTCGATTTGCCGACGTTCGGCAAGCCGACGATGCCGCAGCGGAAGCCCATGGATCGTCCTTGGTTTGGGGAGTTCGCGGCGCTCTAGCAGGGATCAGGCGAAATTGAAGCTGACGGACAGCCGTTCTGCCCTGCCACTGCCAGGCAGGACTTCGTGGCGGAGCCAGCTTTCCCAAAACAGGAGCGTTCCGGCGGTCGGCTGGATCGTCACGAAGGAACGGAGCGGTTCGGGAGCGTCGGGCAAGCGGGTTGGAGCGGCCATCATCATCGGCAGGCGTGGATCCTCGAAGCGGATGGGCCCACTGCCCGTCGGGACTTCGACATAGAGGGTGCCCGACAAGATGCTATGCGGGTGAATATGCGCGCTATGGTGCCCGCCGCAGCGTAGCAGGTTGACCCACAAGCTATCGAGCCGCGGCTTCACGTCCCAGGCGAGCTCGCGCGCGAAGGTGGCGGCGTTGCGGGCCAGGGTGCGGGCGAGCGCCGCAAAGACGGGATCGCGGCGAGGAAGGTCGTCCAGGGAGGCATAGCTTGTATAGCCCTTATAACCATGCTCCCGGCACCAGCGGCGGCCAGCGGCGTCGTCCTCGGCCAACGTGCGGATCGAATGGGCGAGTTGGTCGAGCGGGACCGCCGCGTTCAGATCGGACTCGTACAAGGGCGTGACGAACAGGCTGCGGGACATGCGTCTGCGCTTACCGAGCGCTCAGCGGCGGCGCCACACCTGGATGTCGCCGGTGCGGGTGACCGGGCGGTAATCGCGCATGACGGCGTGGATCGTCGGCTCGCCCAGCAGCCAAGCGCGCTCGGTGGTCTCGACCAGCACGATGTCCGGACGTTCGCGGCGAACGTCGGCGGCGAACAAGGCGAGGTCCTGATCATACCAGCGGCGGACGCCAGGTCGATCCACCCCCACGAAGCGGGCGCCCGCGGCAGTAAAGAGCGCAGCGCGGCTGCCGACCCAGCGGCCGTCCACGTGACGCACGGCCGGATGGCCGGTGACTAGCTGGCAGCCAAGCGTGATCAGCGTCGGACGGGGAGGGCCGACCCTGCGGATTGCTTCGGCAAGGCCGGGTTGTGGCAGGATGGTGGCGGTCTGGGAGACCATCGCGGCGGCAAGAACGCCGACGCCTGCACCGATCAAGCGGCGCCGGCTGCGCTCGCCCCGACGGTCGGCCAGCAGGACGATGACGGCGGCAAAGGCGAGGCCGTAGCCGGGCAACGAATGGTTGGCGTAGACCTTCCATTGGAGCAGGCCGGCAAAGGCAAAGCCGACGCCGCCAAGCAGCCAGGCCGGCGCAAGGCCGTTGCCGCCATCGGTCCGAAGCAGGATCGCGCTGACGACCAGCACTGCCGGGACGGTCAGCAGCGGGCTGATCAGGAAGTCGGTCCATGGCGCGTGCATCGGCAGGTAGGTCGCCGACAACATCGGCAGCAGATCGACGAACCCGGGAGCCCACAGGAGAGTGGCGCCCGCATATAGCAAAGGCGGCACGCCGGCGGCAGCAAGCGATGGAAAGATTGCTGCCGGCGAGCGCAGGCGGCGGCTGGCCCAGAGTGTGGGCAGGAGCAGGGCAAGCAAGAAGTGCGGCTTGATGCAGACGATGAGGCCGGCGCCAAGGCCCGCGAGGATCGCGGTGCGTGGCGCCAAGCGCCCGCGATCCCCGAGCAACGCGATCGCGGCAAGCGTCGGCAAGGCGATCAGCAGGGCAATGTGCTCCCGCTGGGCGAACAGGCCGCCTGGCAGAATCAGCCCGGTGAAGCCGATCGCGGCGGCAACCGTGACCGGCTGCGGCGGCTGCGGCAGGCGCGCGGTAATTGCCAGGGTCGCCCGGAGCGACAGCAGCGCGCCGGCGCACATGGCGGCGGCAATAACTGCCTCCGGCCGCACCTTCAGGAGCTGCGCCAGTCCAACCCAGGGCAGGTAGAGCCAGACGGACGCGGGCGGGTTCACCTCGACGATGTCGACGTACAGGCGCTTGCCGGACAGCACGGCCTCGCAGACGGTGATCAGCCAGCTGACGTCCGCGTCGAGAGGAATGAACAGGGATTGCAGCATTGCCGCGAAGAGGGCGCAGCCGAGCGCCAGCAGCCAAGCCGGGCCGCCGCGCGCTTCTTGCCAGGTGGCGTTACCGACCGGAAACATACGCCCGGCATGCCGAACAAGGTTAAAGAAGCAGTGAAGATTGTCGGTGGCCCGGCCGTTGGTGCGCGATGACGGACTGGACGACACGTTCGGTGGCATGGGCCAGCGGCGGCCTGCTGGCGCTCAATCCGGCCGACTTCCTGGAGCCAGCGGGAGAACCGGGCATCGCGGCTCCCAATTCCATGAGCTGGCGGGTCTTCGGCAATCCGGTCAGCATGGCGGTGGGTGGCGTTGCCGCGGTGCTGCTGGAATTGGGCGAACCGCGGGTGCGGGCAGGCGTTTGGGACCATAGCAGCTTCCGCACCGATCCGGCCGGGCGCATCCGGCGGACGGCGTACGGAGCAATGCTGACGGTGTTCGCAGCTGAGAGCCGCTTTGCGGCTTATGCCAGCCGCGTGAACGCCATCCATGCTGCCGTGGCGGGAGCAGCAGACGACGGCCGCCGCTATCGGGCGAGCGAACCGGACCTGCTTCGCTGGGTTCAGACAACGGCCGCATTCGGCTTCGTCGAGGCTTACGAGCAGCTGGTGGAGCCGCTCGGCCCGGGTCAACGCGATCAGTTTTGCGCCGAGGCGGCGGTCGGCGCCCGTTACTATGGCGTGACGGAGCCACCGGAAACCGCGGCGAGCATGCGGGCGCTGATCGCGACTTCCGTGCCGCAGCTGACGCCGTCGCCAGTGCTGGGCGAGTTCCTGGCCATAATGCGCAACGCGCCAATCTTGCCAAGCGCCGTGCGGCGCCTGCAACCGGCGCTGGTGCGGGCCGCGCTCGGACTGGTCGGGCCGGAGGCGCTGGCGGCGATGACGCTGGACGGGGAGGCGCAGTGGACAGCGGGCGAGCGGCGATGGTGGCGGAGGCTGGCGCGGGTGGCGGAAGTCGTGCCGCGACCGGGCGACCCGCGACGGATGGCCCGGCGGCGGCTCAGTCGTCCTGCAGTCGCCGGGCGACCTCGCTCATGAAGCGGACGTCGTCGCCGTCGGCCAGCCATTCGGCCTCGGCCGAAAGTGCACCGAGGAGGTCGGACAACGGCTCCATCTCGCTCTTGGCGTAGTTGCCCAGCACGTGCGGGGTGACCTTGTCCTTGTGGCCGGGGTGGCCGATCCCGATGCGAACGCGGCGAAAGTCGGGACCGAGGGCGGCATTGATTGACCGAAGGCCGTTGTGGCCGGCGAGGCCGCCACCGACCCGCACCTTGACCTTGAACGGCGCAAGGTCGAGCTCGTCATGGAAGACCGTGAGTGCTTCTTCGTCGAGCTTGAAGAAGCGCAGCGCCTGCTGAACCGCGTCGCCGCTGTCGTTCATGAAGGTCTGCGGTTTGACCAGCAGCAAGCGGTTGCGGCCGATGCGGCCTTCGCTGACCAGGCTGCGAAATTTCTTCTGCCAAGGGCCGAAGCGATGAACTTCCGCCAGCGCGTCCATTGCCATGAACCCGACATTGTGCCGGTGCAGCGCATATTGCGCGCCGGGATTACCGAGGCCGGTCCAAATCTGCATGGGAAGCTCCCCTCCCGCGAACGGGAGGGGAGGGCAAGGTCGTTATTCGTCGCCGACGGTCGGGACGTCGCCCGCCGCGGTGTCCGTGTCGCCCTCGTCGCTCTTGAGCGCGCTGGGAGCAACCACGGTGGCAATGGTGAAGTCGCGATCGGTGATCGCGCTTTCCACGCCCTGCGGCAGCTGGACGGCCGAAATGTGCAGGCTGTCGCCGATGTCGAGGCCGGCCAGGCTGATGTGGATCTCGTCCGGAATCTCGGCCGCGTCGCAGGTCAGCTCGAGCTCGTGACGGACGACGTTGAGCACGCCACCGCGCGAAAGGCCGGGGCTGTCGTCCTCGCCGTCGAAGCGAACGGGCACGGCCACCGTAACCTTGCTGTGCTCACCGATGCGAAGGAAGTCCACATGGCTCGGTCGGCTGGTGACCGGGTGGAATTGCACGTCCTTGGGCAAGGTCCGGACCTGCTGGCCGCCGGCGTCGATCATGACCACGGAGTTCATGAAGTGACCCGTCGACAGCATCTTGGCGAGAAGCTTCTCCTCCACATGGATGCTCAGCGGTTCCTGGTTGTTGCCGTAGACCACGGCGGGCACCCGACCTTCGTTGCGCAGTGCCCGGGAGGCTCCCTTGCCAGCCCGGTCACGCGTCTCGGCGGGCAGCGTCAGCTGTTCGCTCATGCGTGCAATTCCTTAGAATAAGAGTGTGTCTTGCGCCCCACGCCTCCAGGGATGACCATGAGGAGCGGCCGCGCGCATAGCGGACGGTGCGGGCGAAAGCAAATAAGCGGCAGTGCCCTGTCAGTTAATCCGGGCAGTGCGGATGCCGGCGGCGGCGAGCTGCGCCTGAACGCTGTCGCTGCCGACGAGGTGGCCGGTGCCGACCGCGACGAAGACGGTGCCGGGCTGCTTCAGCCGTTCCCTGATCCAGTGGGCCCAGTTGGCGTTCCGCTCCCGGAACAGGATGCGGTAGGTGCGTGGGCTCTGCGCGTTCATGGCGCCGACCACTGCCTCGAAGGTGCGCGGGTCGCCGCTGGTCCAGGCAGTCAGCATCTGGCGCATCAGGGCGGTGACGGCAGGGTCGGCCCGCTGTGTATCGGCGCTGGTGCCGGGCGGCGGTCCGGGCAGGCGATCGTACATCGCCAGCTGCTCCTCGAACTGTTCAAGCCCGACGACCGGCTTGCCGGCAGCATTGGCGGCGCGCTGGAGCACGGAGTCGGCGCCGTCCGCCGTGGACAGGCCTGCACTGCGGGCGGCGGTCATGCCGACGCGGGCGCCGGTTAGTCCGGTGCTGACCGGCTGCGCCGGTTGGTGCGTCTGGCGGAAGCGCAGGAGGGCCGCGCGGATCGCCTCCGGGCTGTCGGGAATGACGGTTTCGAGGACCAGTTCGTCTGAGCGGTCGAAGGCGGTTTTCACGGCCTGGCCGAACCACGGTGTTTGACGGCTCAGCGCGTGGAACGTGCCGAACAGGTAGATGAGGGTGTCGCCGTCGCCGACCACCCACAGGGCGGGGCGAGCGGGTGCTGCGGCCGCCGAGAGTGGCAGTGTGGGAGCGCTGGTCGCGCCCACCGGAGCCACTGCCAGGCTGGCCGCAAGGCTAGCCGCAAGACCGAACTTACCAGTTCTCCGGACGCGGTCGCGCCGGAGGCTCCACAAGCCCATCGCCATGTATGCGACCCCCCAGCCGCGTTGTCAGGAGGGGAGTGTCCGTGCGCTGGGGAGGCCTGTCAAGCGGCTGAAAAGCGGCAGTGAATTATTGAACTCGAGTGACCTTCAGGCCGCGCTTTTCGAGCAGGTCGAGGACCGAGCCGGAACCGGCAAGGTGGCCGGCGCCGACCGCTACCATGACGGTCCCGGGCTGGGCCATGCGGCGCTCGATCCACCCGGCCCAGTTGCGGTTACGCTGGGTCAGCAGCGCGTCCTTGAGCGGCGGCGAGCTCGCCATCTCCTCGTTGAAGCTGCGCGCGATGGCGCCCACGTCCCCGCGCGACCAGCTGGCCAGCATGGCGTCGAACTGCTTGCGCGCACCGGCCGGGTCATCGAGCGCAGACAGCAGCAGGTCGCGCTGCGCTTGCTCGGGCAGGCGGTCGAAGAAGCCGAGCTGCTCGGCGTTGGTTTCCAGTTGTCCGATCGGCTTGCCGGAACCCTTGAAGCTGTTCCGCAGCGTGGTTTCCACACCCTCCTCACCTTCGAGGCCGAACGACTTGAATTGGGTGCCCAGCAGGGTCACGGCCGCGGCCCAAGTCTCCATCCGGTCGAACACGGCGGCGGGGTAGCCGGAGGTGCGGATCGCGGCGTCCAGCGCAGCGCGCTTCTCGGCGGGCACCCGGCTGGCGAGGGGGGGCAGGTTGGCGCCCAGACCAAGCTGCGCCATCGCCTGCGCGAGCGGAGCGGGGTTCGCCGGATCGATGATGGTCTCCACCACTAGGCCGTTCGCCCGATTAACGGCGTCGTCGAACTTGGCGGTGCGCCACTGATATTGCTGGGGCAGCAGGTGAATGGTGCCGAACAGGTAAATGGTCGTGTCCTTGTCGGCCACCTGCCACAGGGCCGGGCGGGGCGCGGGGCCGGACGAAGCGGCGGTGGTCGCTGCCGAGCTGCACCCAGCGGCGGTGGTGGCGATGCCGAGCGCAACGGCGGCGCGGCGAAGGATATTGAGCAGACGCATGCATGTCTCCGTGGCCCGGGGGCTGTTAACGAAGCATGTAGGGGCGGCTTGGCAATCGGGGAAGCGGGTGCCAAAGCCCGCGCCGATATGAGCGCGCTGAGCTTCCAGGACCTGATCCTCACCTTGCACCGCTACTGGTCGGACCGCGGCTGCCTGATCCTGCAGCCGTACGACATGGAGATGGGGGCGGGGACCTTCCATCCGGCCACCGTGCTGCGGGCGCTGGGGCCGGAGCCGTGGAAGGCGGCATTCGTGCAGCCGTGCCGGCGGCCGACGGACGGGCGCTATGGCGACAACCCGAACAGACTGGGGCATTATTACCAGTATCAGGTGATCCTGAAGCCGAGCCCGGCCGACCTCCAGCAATTGTACCTCGACAGCCTTCAGGCGATCGGGGTGGACCTGCTCAAGCACGACATCCGCTTCGTCGAAGACGATTGGGAAAGCCCGACGCTGGGTGCCTGGGGCCTCGGCTGGGAAGTGTGGTGCGACGGGATGGAGGTGACCCAGTTCACCTACTTCCAGCAGGTCGGCGGGTTCGACTGCCTGCCGGTTGCGGGCGAGCTGACCTACGGGCTGGAGCGGCTGGCCATGTACATCCAGGGCGTCGACAACGTGTACGACCTCCGGTTCAACGATGCGGGCGTCAGCTATGGCGACGTATTCCTGGAGAACGAGCGGCAGATGAGCCGCTGGAACTTCGAAGTGGCGAACACGGACGCACTGTTCGACGCCTTTCGCAAGGCCGCCGCGGAGTGCGAGAACTGCTTGGCGAACGGGCTGGCGATCCCGGCCTATGAGCAGGCGATCAAGGCGAGCCACATCTTCAATACGCTGCAAGCGCGCGGGGTGATCTCGGTGGCGGAGCGGCAGGCCTATATCGGGCGGGTGCGCGACCTGGCCAAGGGCGCGTGCGCCAAATGGCTGGAGTGCCGGGAGGTGGCAGCATGAGCGGGACGGCTGACTTCCTGCTGGAGCTGCTCAGCGAGGAAATTCCCGCGCGGATGCAGGCGCGGGCGCGGAACGACCTGGCGCGGCTGTTCGCCGAGGAACTGGACAAGGCGGGGCTTGCGGCGGAGGCGATTGAGACGTTCGCCACTCCGCGCCGGCTGGGGCTGATCGCGCGGGGGCTGCCGCTCGCGACGCAGGGCTCAAGCGAGGAGACCAAGGGTCCCCGTTCCTCGGCGCCGCCGCAGGCGCTGGAGGGGTTCCTGCGCAAGACCGGGCTGACTCGGGAGCAGCTCGTCGAGCGCGACGGCGTGCTGTTCGCGGTGGTCGAGCGGCCCGGGCAGGCAACCAGCAGCGTGCTGGGGGCGGCGATCGAGCGGATCATCCGTGGGTTCCCCTGGCCCAAGTCGATGCGCTGGGGCACGGCGAGTTCCAGCACAGCCAGCCTGCGCTGGGTGCGGCCGCTGCACGGGATCGTGGCGCTGCTCGGCGACGAGATCGTGCCGGTGGACGTGGACGGGGTCGTCAGCGGGGCGTCGACGGTCGGACACCGCTTCCACCACCCGGGGCCGATCACGCTCGGCGGGGCGGGGGACTATGCCGAGAAGCTGAAAGCGTGCCACGTCATCGTCGATCCGGAAGAGCGGGCGGCGATCATCCGCGAGGGCGCGCAGGCGCTGGCGGCGGAAGCCGGCCTGGAGCTGGTCGCAGACGAGGGGCTGGTGGCGGAGAATGCGGGCCTGACCGAGTGGCCGGTGCCGCTGCTCGGGCGGTTCGACGCCGATTACCTCGACGTGCCGCCGGAGGTGATCCAGCTGACCGCGCGGGTGAACCAGAAGTATTTCGTGTTGCGCGGGGCCGAGGGCGCGCTGGCTAACGCGTTCATCTGCACGGCGAACATTGAGGCGTCGGATGGCGGCGCGGCGATCGTCGCCGGCAACCAGCGGGTGCTCGCCGCGCGGCTGAGCGACGCGCGCTTCTTCTGGGAACAGGACCTCAAGGTCCCGCTGGAGGGGCAGGCGAGGAAGCTGTCCGGAATCATCTTCCACGAGAAGCTCGGCACGGTCGCGGACAAGGTCGAGCGGGTGGCTAAGCTCGCACGCTGGTTGGTTGAGGAAGGCGTGCTCAAGGGAGCCGATCCGGACCAGGCGGAACGCGCCGCGCGGCTGGCCAAGGCCGATCTGGTCACCGGCATGGTTGGCGAGTTCCCGGAGTTGCAGGGCCTGATCGGTGGCTACTTGGCGGACGCGCAGGGCGAGCCGAAGGCGGTCGCTGACGCGGTGCGCGACCACTACAAGCCGGTCGGGCAGGCCGACGAGGTTCCGACCGCACCGGTTACGGTGGCGGTGAGTTTAGCTGACAAGTTGGACTCCATCGTGTCCTTCTTCGCGGTCGACGAGCGCCCAACTGGTTCGAAAGACCCGTTTGCTCTTCGCCGCGCAGCCATTGGCCTCATCCAACTCGTTGTGGTGAATGGGCTGAAGGCCGCGTTGCACAGCGTCCTTGCCTCCGCGGAGATCGGCGTCGTTGAGCAGCACCTTTCCGCTCTGAAAACTTTCGAAGAAGCAGGCGTGCTGAAGCACCCTGGATATAAATCTCCGATCTCGAAAACTCAGGATGTTGATGTCGGAGAAGCGATCCTCGGATTCTTGGCTGAGCGCCTGAAGGTTCAGCAGCGGGAAGCCGGCGTAAGGCACGATCTGATCGATGCGGTGTTCGCGCTGGGTGGGGAGGACGACCTCGTCCGATTACTGGCGCGGGTAACGGCGCTGCAGGTGTTTGTGGAGACGGAGGACGGGCGCAACCTGCTGGCCGGGTACAAGCGGGCGGCCAATATCCTGAAGAAGGAAGAGGGCAGCTGGACCGCGGATCAGGTCCGGGGCGACGATGTGCCTGCGGAGGAGCAGGCGCTGACGACGGCGGTGGATGCGGCGGAGCCGCGGGCTCGGGCGGCGGTCGAGGCGGAGGACTTCGCCGGAGCGATGACTGCGCTGGCGTCCCTGCGAGGGCCGATCGACGCCTTCTTCGACAAGGTGACGGTCAATGCCGAGGACGCCGGGGTGCGGGCGCGGCGCTTGGCGCTGCTCACCAGGTTCCGCGATTCGGTGCACGCCGTGGCGGATTTCTCGAAGATCGAGGGCTAGTCCAAGCGCGTATCGCTCGAAGGCCGCTGACCGCACCAGCGCCCTTCGACTTCGCTTCGCTCCGCTCAGAACGAGCGATCTTACGGGACCAAGTCGGCTTAGAAGCGCCGGTCGTCCGCCGGGTGCCGATCCCCGCGGTTGGGGACGCCGTCGCCGTCCACGTCACCAGGGCGACGTCCGCCGCCCACCAGCGGCCGGTCGCGATAACCATCGCCGTCGCGGTCGCCGATCGGGCGGTCACGGAAACCGTCGCGATCGCGGTCGTCGTACGGGCCGCTGCCGACCGGACGGTCCGCCACTGGCGCACCAGCGGCCGCGCCGCGGCTGCGCGTTGCGGAGTGGTGCAGTGCGTCGGCCTCGCGCAGGTCCTTGTCACGCTGCGCGATCACGGTGTCACGCTCCTTGAGGTCGCGTTCCAGCGTGCGACGCTTCTCCTGCTCCTCGGTGTAGCGGTTCTTCCACTTGCGGCGGCCGCCGCTGGTCGCCCACATGCCGACCAGCAGGCCGAGCACGAACACTAGTCCGAGGATCACCCATTGATCGGGTGTGAAGTTCGTCATGGGGCCAAGCTCCCTTGTGCCAAGTCCGTAACGACTAAGCGCTGGGAAGCTGGCGAGGTTCCCGGCGAACAACGAAGCGGGGTCCTGCGCCAGGCGCGGGACCCCGCTGTTGTGCCTGCCCGCGCTATCCTCGGTTCAGGAAGTTGTCGCGGATCGAGCAGGCCGCCGGACCCAGGATACACACGAAGAGGGTCGGCAGAATGAACAGGATCAGCGGAACGGTCATGATCGCCGGCAACCGCGCGGCTTTCTCCTCCGCCCGCATCATGCGTTCGTTGCGGAACTCGGCCGACAGGACGCGCAGTGCGCTGGCCAGCGGAGTGCCGTACTTCTCCGTCTGGATCATGGTGGTGACCACACCACGCACGGCTTCGAGGTCGACGCGGGTGGCGAGGTTCTCGAACGCCTGGCGGCGCTCGTTGAGAAAGCCCAGTTCGATGGAGGTGAGGCCGAATTCATCGCCGAGCTCCGGATAGGCCTTGCCCAATTCCTTGGCGACGCGGGCGAAGGCGGCGTCCACGGTTAGGCCAGCCTCGGCGCAGATGACGAGCAGATCGAGCGCGTCGGGCAGACCCTTGCGGATCGCGTCGCTGCGCTTCTTGACCTTGTTGCCGAGCCACAGGTCGGGCGCCTTGTAGCTGAGCACCAGGGTGCCGGCGACAAGGGCATACTTCTTGATCGGACCCCATTCGGGGAATGCCTCGAACACGTACACCGACAGGACCGCGATGGTGCCCAGGACCAGCGGCGCCATGAAGCGCGCCAAAATGACGAAGAAGGCGAGGTCCTTGGTCCGGATGCCGGCCTGCAGCAAGCGCTGCTGCGTCTTCTGAATCTGGTCGTCCTGCAGCATCTTAAGGCTGCCCAGCACGCTGCGGACCCTGTCGGCGGCGGCGTTCTTGTTGGTCAGCTTCTTGCGTCTATTGGTGGACGCGACGATGCCGGCCTTCAGCTGCTCGCGCCGCTCGTTGAGCGCCTTGACGCGGCGCGCCATCGGATCGCGCACCGTGGTTGCGGCATAGATGGCGAGCAGCACGGCCATGGTGGCGATGCCGGACAGGATGGTCGCCACAAAGACGACGTCGATGCCGAGGAGGGTGGGCCCAGTCGCGGGTTGCATGACGATAGTGCCCCTTTAGATCTCGAAGTTGATCATCTTGGCCATGATGAACACGCCGATGCCCATCCAGATGAGGCCGCCGATGCCGGCCACCATGAGGCGCGGGTCGGTGAAAAAGCCGCCCATGTACTTCGGGTTCATCATACTCACGAGCGCGAAGACGATGAAGGGAAGCGAGCCGACGATCATGGCGGATGCCTTGGACTCGGAGCTCATCGCTTTGATCTTGAGCTTCATCTGCGCGCGCTTGCGCAGCACGTCGGCAAGGTTGCTGAGCGTTTCCGCCAGGTTACCGCCGGTCTCGCGCTGAATGGCGAGAGTGATGACGAAGAACTGGAATTCCGGCGTACCGAGGCGATCGGCGGTTTCTTGCAAGGCCGCATCCATGGTGCGGCCGATCTTCATCTTGTCCGACACTGCCCTGAATTCGACCCCGACGGGTCCACCAATTTCGCCAGAAACGATCCCCAGCGTTTCGGTGATGGGAAGGCCCGACCGAAGGCCGCGGACCATCAACTCGATCGCATCCGGGAAATTGACGTTGAAGGCGGCGAGGCGCTTCTTGATCAGATAATTGATCGTCATGTGCGGCAGCCCGGTTGCGACAAACAGGCCGAGCATCAAAGCCAGGAGGATAGGCGCGCCCTTCAGGGTGAGCAGCAGGAACACGATCATCAGGATGCCGGCCGAGACCATCCCGTACTGACCCAGCGTCCAGGCTTTTCCCGTGCGCTCAAGCCGGAGCCGAAGCAGGGCAGGGCGGGGCATCAGCGAGGAAAAGGCATTCTCCATCCGGCCCTGGCGCTGCGCCATGAGCTTGCGGATCTGCGCCTGAGCGGAGGCCTTCAGCGGGCTGTCGGCGTGGCGCTCCTTGAGAAGCTCAAGGCGGCGCTTGACCGCCTTGGACGGCGATGGCCCATTGAAGGCAAGCGCCAGCAGGAGCAAAGTCGCCCCGGCGGCACCAGCAAGCATCAACAACATCAGCATCGGCTCGTCCTCGTTCGTCGTTCAGCGTCCCGGATGATGAAGGGGCGTCAGGCCGCCTTCTTCGCCAGCATAGACTTGAGGCCGCCGACCAGCGACTTGCCCGCGTCCGCCTTGGCGGACTTGGCGGCCGTCTCGGCACCTTCCTCAGTGGCATGGCTGAGCACCATGTTGCACAAGGTGAGATAGGGCTGAGCCGCCTTGCCCGTGGCGACCGCCGCCACCGGCTTGCCGAGCTTGGCCGCCTGGGCTGCCAATTTGCCGTCTTCGTTGATGACGATGTCGATCGCTCGCTCCACCGACTGCTCGAAGTCCTTACGGCTGATCTCCAAGGCGCCGCCCGAGGGCAGGCGATTGGACACCAGGATCACCTTGGTCTGCGGAGCATTGGCCTTGAGCCAGGCGAGCAGGCGAATGGTATCGCGGGTCGCCGCCAAAGTCAGTTCGCTGACCACCACCGCGACATGGGCGTCGTGCACCATGTGCGGATATTGGATCAGCATCTGTCGCGGCAGGTCGACAACGGTCGATTCGAACGCGTTCTTCATTTCCTCCTGGAGCTGGAAGAAAGCCGTGCCGTCGGTGATCAGCGGCTGGTTGATCGGCGCTTCCGCCGACAGCACGCTGAGGCGCTCGTTGGCGCGGACCATGGCGCGTTCGATGAACAGACCGTCGATGCGGCTCGGGTTCTCGATCGCGTCAGTCAGGCCGCGGCCCGGCTCCAGGTCGAGGGCGAGGGCGCCGGTTCCGAAGTGGATGTCGAGGTCGAGCAACGCCGTCGAGCGATGCGCCTTCTCACCCAGCAGCCACGCGAGCGAGGTGGCGATTGTCGAAGCGCCGACGCCGCCGCGAACGCCAATGACCGTGGTCATGACGTGGGGACGGTCTACCTGTGCTTCGCCCCGCGGGCCCGACAGCATGGCCTGGGCGTGCGTAAACGTGTCACGCAGCTGGTCCACGCTGAAGGGCTTGAGCAGATAATCGTGGATGCCGCTGGCGACCAGGTCGCGGTACAGGCGCACGTCGTTGACCTGGCCGGCAGCGATCACCACCGTGCCGGGCTCGCAGACCTCGGCCAAGGCGTTGATGTCGTTCAGCGGATCGGCCGACTCAGACAGGTCCACGAACAGGATGTTGGGCGAGGCCGAGACCGACAACGACTGAACCGCGTTGCGCAGCCCGCCCTTGTTGACCTTCTCCGGGCTCCAGCCATGCTCCACCGCGATTGGACGGAGCATGTCGGCTGTGGCGTCGTCGCAGACGAACGCCTGGAACGGATCGCGCAGACCCGCGCGGGCATGGAATGGCGCGTTCATCGATTAACCTCCGCTCTTGGTGCTGACGGACTGCAAGCCGCCCTTGCCGGTCGGGGCCTGCGTCCGGTACGCGTCGATTGCCCGCGTTGCGGTGGCCGGGTCGGTGACGCCGTCGGGATCGCGGCCGTGGACCAGGTCCTCGGGGTTGGCGACCATGGCGGCCATGTTGCTGTTCACGCCGCAGCCGAAGTTCGACAGCATGCGGTTTTGATAGTTGGGAAGCGCCGGCTCGCTCCAGTTGGGGCAGCCGGGCACCTGGGCCCGGGAGCGCGTGACGACCACCCGCACGGCGCCGTCAGAGAGGGCGCCAGCGGTGACGGGAGCTCCATTTGAAACCAGCATGCCGTAGCGGCCTGCGACCTCCGCGACTTCCGGGCGGATCGAGCCGGCCATCGGGCCGTCGATGTAGATGGCATCGCCGTAGCCGAGCTGCAGCCCGCGGAACCAGCCGTCGAGCCGGCCAGCCTCCGACGGCCCGAGCGAGCCGGTCGAGGCCGCCAGGTCAATCACATAGTCCGAGCGGGAGACCACCGGAACGTTGACCGGGAGGACACCGCGCTGCGGCTGGTCCTTGGGCGTGTAGCCGCAAGCACCGGTTGATGCGGCGGCAAGGGCGAGCAGGGCGAATTTCTTGATCATGGATCGATCCTCTCGTGCGGCGCTGCTCAGAGCTTGAAACCGGGGGTGGGAGCGGTCGCGGCGGGCGCTGCGGCGGCGCTGACGCCCGGGCCAGGCACCGGGCCGGTCGGCCGAGGCCCCGACACACCCTTGAAGGTCTGGCCTTCCAGGTTGAGTTCGGGATCGCTCGGCGCGCGATAACCATCCGCCGGGCTGGCGAGCTGACCGGAAACCGGGCGCACCAGGTAGGGCGTAACGATGATCACCAGCTCGGTCTCCTGGCGACGGAAGCTGGTCGAGCGGAACAGGGCGCCAAGCACCGGCAGGTCGCCCAGGAAAGGCGCCTTGCTGACGTCGTTGGTGTTGGTGTTGCGCAGCAGGCCAGCGATCATGAAGGACTGGCCAGAGCCCAGTTCCACCGTGGTCTCGGCCCGACGCGTGGTGAGCGCCGGAACGACGTAGCCGTTCAACCGCACGGACCCTTCGTTGCTGAGTTCGCTGACTTCAGGGCGGACGCGCATGGAGATGCGGCCGTCGGCCAGCACGACGGGCGTGAAGGCTAGGCCGACGCCGTACTGCTTGTACTCGATGCTGAGGGTGCCGAGCGACTGTGACACGGGGATCGGGAACTCGCCGCCCGCCAGGAAGCTGGCGGTTTCGCCGGACAGTGCAGTCAGCGTCGGCTCGGCCAGCAGGGTGACCAGGCCATCCTTGGCGGCGAGGTCGAGCGTGCTCAGTACGTCCAGACCGAACAGCTTGCCGGCCGCGCCCAAGGTGGTTCCAAGGCTGCCGATGTTGAAGCTTTTCGGCACGGCGGGGGTGTTCTGCGTCGCCGGAGTCCCGAAGGTTCCCGGGCTGCCCTGACCGATCCCGAACTGAAAGCCGCTGGTGGCATCACGGGACAGCAGGTTGACGCCGATGCTCTTCAGCAGCGATCGGTTGACCTCGGCAACGCGCACCTTGAGCGCCACCTGCAGCGGCGTGGCGGTACGCAGTCGATTGACGACGCAGATCTTGCACAGGGCACCCGGCTGCGACATGTCGACGCCTGGGTTGAGCTCCGACGTGGCGAGGCGCGCCGCCAGGCTTGCATCCTCGGGGGAGGCCACCGTTCCCGACAGAATGGCGGTCTGGCCAATCGTGGTCACCCGGACGTCGGATTCGGGCATGACCGCTTTCAGCACGTCGTTGACGGTCGGCAGGTTCTGGCTCACCCGGACCTGGGCCCCGTACACCACCGATCCATTGGCGCTGGTCGCGATCACCGTGGCTTCGCCGAAGTCCTTGCCGAACAGGTTCAGCTGCCGCGGCGAGTTGACGAGCACGTCGGCGACCTTCGGGTTGGAGGTCCAGACATTCGCCACATTGCTCGGCAGCGTGATCATCTGCCCTTCACCAACGGACAGCTGCACCTGGCTGGTCGGGCGATAGGTGCCCGAATAGCCGCCCGACTGGGCGTTGGCGGGAGCGGCGCCGGTGAAAGCGACGCCAAGGGAAATCGCGGCGGCGGCCGTGCCGAGCGAGGCTCGGCGCATGAGATTACGAGCGATCATCTTAGCGGGCTCCCACGGGAACAATGGAGACGTCGTTGCCACGAGCGATCCGGACGACGGGGCCGGCCGGAGCGGCGGTTTCGCCGCCGGCCGGCGCGCCGCCGCCGGCGCGATTGATGGCCCCGCTCATGCGGTCGAGAGCGCCGATGGCACGGTCGAACTTCTGATCTTCGGTGCTGGTCTTGGCCGGAACGGTGCGGCGCTGGAAGCGAGACACGTCGCCGCCGGTCGTATAGGTGCTGCCAGCGTCGATCGGCTGGCTGGCGAAGCTGAGCATCAGCTTGCGCTCGTCGGCCGGGGTGGCGTTGGCGGGCAGCTTGACCTGGCCCTCGGCGATTGCTCGCTGGAAATCAGCGGTATTGTCGGCAATCGAGCGGAGCGACAGGGAGATGGTGCCCAAGCTCTGTGCCACGGCGATCTTCTCGGCCAGGCGCGGGGTGGCCTCCACGGTGACCGTGTCGGGCTTCATGATCTGCGGCTTGCCGTCGTCGCCGTTGGCGCTGACCTTCTGGTCGATGGCCAGGATCCGCAGGTTGCGCATGATGGTTTCGGAGACCTTGAGCGGCGGGCCGTCGCCGCCGCCGGCAACCGTCTGCGTCAGGACGAGGTCGACCCGGTCGCCCGGAAAGACAAAGCCGGCGACGCCACCGGTGCGCCCGTCGAGCGGCAGGGTGACGGCGCGCATGCCGGGGGCCAGGGCGGCGGCGAGAAAGCCACGATCCTGCGGGCCGACCAGGTTGCCGCGGGTCAGCGGCTGGCCGGCGGTGATCGGATTGCGCACCACGGTGCCGATCAGCTTGGCCATCGTCGAGTCCGGCTGCCCTTCCTGGTAATAAGCGTTCTGGACGAGTTCGGCCGGCCAGGGCTGGAAGGTGAAGGACTCCGCGTCGACGATCGTACCAACGGCCATTGCCTTCTTGGCGACGAGGATCTTGGGACCCTGCGGCACGGGCGCGGCATGCGCCTCGGGCGCGGATGCGCCGGTGAACATGTTCTTGGCCATGACCGCGGTGACCGCCGCGACCAGCAGCGCACCGATCAGGAGCGCAATCTTCTTCACATCCATGGCGAACCCGCCTCCACTGTCGAGGACTTGCCCCGGAAACAGCGTCAGGGATCAGCCAAATTGGTTAAGATATCGTTGGGCGAGAATCGCGGCCGCCGCGATGGCGATGGCGATGCCATATGGCACCTCAACACGGCCGGCTTTCGCAGCGCGGCGATGGTCAGCCCAGGCAGCCAGGGTCACGGGCGCACCGATGATGGACATGAGAAGAACCAGCCGAAGCATCTCCGGCGGTGCGAACCAGAGGGCAAGTGCCGCCGCCAGCTTGACGTCGCCGCCGCCCATGCCGCCGAGGTAGAACAGGCTGGCGAAGACCAGGAACACGCCGAGCGCCAGGCCGAGCTGCACGGCGGCGCCGGGCCAGGCAGGCAAGCCGACCGACCACCAGTAGAAGGGCGCGAGCGCGGCGATCGTGAGGTTCAGCCGGTTGGCGATGATCCGGGCCCGAAAGTCCGACACGGCGGCCAGCACTAGGAGAACGCCGAGCACGGCGGTGAGCGCAAGGGACGCGACACTGGCGAAAGAGGCGGTCATAAGCGGGAGAGAGCCCTAGACGGAGCCACTTAGCAAACCGTAAGCGCTTGAGCCGTGACGTATGACGTTATCATCGTCGGTGGCGGCATCGCCGGGGCAAGTCTGGGCGCGCAGCTCGCCGCGGACATGAAGGTCCTGATCATTGAGGCGGAGGACCTCTGCGGCCGCCATTCCACCGGCCGGTCGGCCGCCTTCTGGCAGGCGAGCCTGGGCGGCGGCAATCCCGCGGTCGGCCTGAGCCTGCTATCCAAGCCGATGTTCGATGCTGGCTGGCCGGGCGCCGAGACTCCGCTCCTCAAACCCCGGGGGGCTCTTCACCTGACAAGCGCCCGGCGGCACGGGTTCGATCATCTGGACGAGCTTGCACCCGAGTATCGCCCGACCCGGGTCGACCGGGCCAAGGCCGAGCAACACCTGCCCGGGCTACGGGAGCAATGGACCGGCGCCTGGTGGGAACCCACCTGCGCAGACATCGACGTCGCCGCCTTCCACTCGGCCTGCCTGACCGCGGTCCGGCGAGGTGGCGGTGAGGTACTCAATGGGGCGGAATTGCTAGCGGCAAGGAAGCTGGGGGACGGCTGGAGGGTGGAAATCACGGGCGGCGCGCTGTCGTGCGGCCTGCTGGTGAACGCCGCCGGAGCATGGGCGGACGAGGTGGCCCGGAGGGCCGAAGTTGCACCAATCGGCCTCCAGCCACGGCGCCGGACGGTGGTGCAGCTGCGTGTCGGGCGACGGGGGCTCAAGGCCATCCCGTTCGTCACGGACCTTCACCAAAGTTTCTACTTCAAGGGCGAGGCGGACAACAGCGTGTGGGTCTGTCCACTGGATGAAACCCCCGTCGACCCCTGCGATGCCGCTCCGGAAGAGCTGGATGTCGCCGTCGCCATCGAGCGGTTCCAAGGCGCGGTCGACTGGCCCGTCGAAGCGGTAGAGCGAAAATGGGCAGGCCTCAGGACCTTTGCGCCCGACCGAGTCATGGTGTTCGGTGCTGATCCAGAGCAAGACGGCTTCTTCTGGTGCGCAGGACAGGGCGGAATGGGCATTCAGACCGCGCCTGCGGCCTCGCTACTGTGCGCGGAGCTGATCCGGGGTGAGCCGGAGACGGTGGTGGATGCCCTGCCGTTCTCGCCCGCGCGTTTCCATCAACCCCGCTGAGCGTCAGCGGCCGCGCAGGCCAACTGGTCGACCCGCTCGTTCTCCGGATGGCCGGCGTGGCCCTTGACCCACTTCCAGTCGATCCGGTGCGGCTCCGCGGCGGCGCACAGTTCCTGCCACAATTCGGCGTTCTTGACCGGCTTCTTGTCGGAGGTGCGCCAGCCGTTGCGACGCCAGTTGTGGATCCATTTGGTGATCCCGTCGCGCACGTACATGCTGTCGGTGTGCAGCACGACCCTAGCGGGCCGCGTGAGCGCCTGAAGGCCGCGGATGGCGGCGAGCAGTTCCATCCGGTTGTTGGTGGTCAGCTTCTCGCCGCCCGACAGCTCCTTTTCGCGCGCGCCCATGCGCAGCAGCGCGCCCCAGCCGCCCGGTCCCGGATTGCCCTTGCACGCGCCGTCCGTGAACAGGTCGACGCTCGGCAGTTCGTTGAGCGGCTCAGGCAACGAGTTCGCGCGGCAGCTTGAAGGTCAGGCCCTCGGGCACGTGCTCGGCCTCTTCGACGGACAGGATGAAGCGTTCGGAGAGCGCTTCCAGGACTTCCTGGACCAACAGTTCGGGGGCGGAGGCGCCGGCGGTGATGCCGAGCGCGGCCGGCCTGCCGAGCCAATCCCAGTCAATCTCGGGCGCCCGCTGAATTAGGCGTGCGGGCACGCCCTCCCGATCCGCGACCTCGACCAGCCGAACCGAGTTGCTGCTGTTCGGCGCGCCGATCACCAGCATCCGCTCGACCCTTGGCGCGATCGCCTTGACCGCGGCCTGCCGGTTGGAGGTGGCGTAGCAGATGTCCTCGCCGCGCGGCGCCCGGATGGTCGGGAAGCGCGCCTGCATGGCGGCGACGATCTGGGCTGTGTCGTCCACCGACAGGGTGGTCTGCGTGAGGAAGGCAAGGTTGTCCGGGTCGGCCACCTGGAGCTCGGCTACGTCCTCGACCGACTCGACCAGGCTCATGCTGCCGGGCGGGACCTGACCAAAGGTGCCGATGACCTCCGGATGGCCTGCATGGCCAATGAAGATGATGTGCCGCCCGGCCTCGATCATGCGCTGAGCCTGGCGATGGACCTTGCTGACCAGCGGGCAGGTGGCGTCGAGGTAGTCGAGCCCGCGGCCTTGTGCCTCTGCCGGCACCGACTTGGGCACGCCGTGGGCAGAAAAGACCACTGGGACACCATCGGGCACCTCGTTCAATTCCTCTACAAAGATGGCGCCGAGGGCCTTGAGGCGGTCGACCACGAACTTGTTATGGACGATCTCGTGCCGAACGTAGACCGGCTTGCCGTAGCGCTCGAGCGCCAACTCCACGATCTTGATCGCACGGTCGACGCCGGCGCAGAAACCACGGGGCGCGGCAATGATCACCTGGAGCGGAGGTAGCTGTTCGGGAAGTGCCATGACGAGGCGCGATGTAGGCGATCGCTTGCGGGCTTGAAAGGCGCTTCCTATGGAGGCGTTCCCTTTGACCGTGAAAGTTCGCCCGTGAGACTGGCTCTTGTTCCCCTTGCCCTGGTTGCCCTGACGCTCGCCGGCTGCGGCGGCGACCGGCAGCTGGTGCCCGGCGGCGTCTACCTGAAGCGCACGGGCTGCCCACAGGTGGCAATTCCCGGGGCGACGGGCGACATCACCCTGTTCGATCCGGCGGGCAGCATCGCGGCGTCGGCCATCGACGTGTCGGCGACCATCACCAACCTGCGGTCGACCTGCACGCAGGACGCCCAGTATGTCGTGTCCACTGCCACATTCGACGTGGTCGCCACTCGCCGTGATGTGGCCCAGCCTCGTCAGGTGGTGCTGCCGTTCTACTCGGCGGCGGTACAGGGCGGTGCGGCTATCGCGGCCAAGCGGGTCGGTGCAGTGGCGCTGGATTTCGCGGCCGGCTCCTACCGGGCGCAAGGCCGCGGTCAGGCGACGATCCGGGTTGCCCGTTCGGCCGTGACCCTCCCGGCGGACGTCGTCCGCGAGCTCACGCGCGAGCGCAAGCCCGGAGACGCAGACGCGGCGATCGACCCATTGTCCGATCCCAAGATCCGGGATGCGGTGGCCCGCTCGACCTTCGAGCACCTGGTTGGTTTTCAGTTGAGCGAGCAGCAGCTTCGGTACAACGCGACCCGTTAGACGATCTCGGCGGCACCCGGCACGTTGTACGAACCATGACCGGGTCAGCGCGGGGCGCTCAGGACTGGAGCTGACCTGCAGTAACGACCACCGGGCGGGGAGTGCGCTTGCCCTTTCGGCGGCTGGTGAGATGAATGCGGGCGCAGCGGTCGCAGCGATAGGCGCGCAGGTCGAGGCCAGCCACCGCGGCTGCGGCGAGGGCCTGCCCGGGTGAAGAATAGGCGACTTTCCGGCGGCAGATGCTGAGGCGGGTGCGCATGGTCGTGACTGCAGCTCCTGCTACGCGTGGGGCGGAGCAGGACTAGCGCGGCGCCGTCAGAACGGGAACAGGGCGTCGTAGATCTGCTGGCCCCAGCGGGCCTGCTGCGCGGAGGTGAGCTGGCCGCGGCCGCCGTAGAGGACCCGCGCTTCGGCGATCTGCGTGTGCTGGATCGAGTTGTCGCGGGCGACGTCCTGTGGGCGGATCAGGCCGGTGACGACCAGCTCGCGCAGCTCGTTGTTGACGCGCATTTCCTGGCGAGCGCGGATCAGGAGGTTACCGTTGGGGCCGACGTCGGTGACCACGGCGGAAAGGGTGAGGTTGAGCTTTTCCGCGCGGTTGATGCTGCCCGAACCATTGCTGCCAGACTTGCTGTCGCCGCCCACGGACGCGCTGGGCGCCTTGCCGGGGAGGACCCGGTCGATCAATTTGTCGACGCCGAGCAGGGAAGCGAGGCTGGCGATCTCGTTGCCGGTGCGGGTGCGGACGGTGGTGTTGGACAGGCTGGCGCTGTCGTTGACGGCGACCCGCACGATCAGGATGTCGCCTTTCTGATAGGCGCGGTTGTCGCGGAACAGGCCGGAGGCGCCAGCGCGGAAGAGGGAGGCGGTGGGCTCCAGCGCGGCCTCGGTCACAGCTTCGCGCGGAACCGACGGGGCAGGCGCCTGGTCGCTGCGGCCGCTGCTGGCAATACTGGGTTCCAGCGCCGGGGCGGGCACTTCGGTGGGTTTGCTGAAGCGGGGGGCGCGGCCAACGCTGGTGACGGTGTTGGCGACGGCGCAGCCGGTCAGGGCGAGGGCGGCGGCAATGACGAGGAGGTGGCGCATGGGTGACTCCTGTGGGTGTCCCTCGACTTCGCTCGGGACGAGCGGGTTCTTACGGGGTCGCCAGGGTGACGGTGCCGACGGCAATAACGGTGCCGTCGAGGGTGCGCGTGGTGGCGCTGGCTACGACCCGGACGGAGTCTCCGCTGCGGCCGTCGCCAAGCGCGCGGCCGGCGGCGGTGATGCGCAGGTTGCCGCTGGCGATCACCAACGTCACCGGCTCGCCGCGTTTTACCAGGCGGGGCTCGGCGACGTCGTTGGCGCGGACCAGGGTGCCGGCGGGCAGGCGGCGGAGCGCTTCCTGGCCGAGAATCTGATCCGGCCGGGCGAGCGGCGGCAGCGGGCCAGCGCGCTCCTCCAGCACGAAGTCGGCGGCGCTAAGGATGTCGCCGCGCTGTACGTCGTGGGCAAGGACCGGGATTTCGGCCAGGGCGAGCAGGGCGAGCGCCAGCATCAGCGCAGCTGCGTCGAGGTGGCGAGCATCTCGTCCACTGTCTTCACCACGCGGCTATTCATCTCGTAGGCGCGCTGGGCGGTGATGAGGGAGGTGATCTCCGCCACCGGATTGACGTTGGACGCTTCGAGGAAACCCTGCTTCAGGGTGCCGAGACCGGGGTCGCCCGGGGCGGCGACGTTGGGCTGGCCGGAGGCGGAGGTGGCGAGGAACAGATTGCCGCCCTGCGCCTCCAGCCCGGCATCGTTGACGAAGGTGGCGAGCTGGAGCTGGCCGACGTCCTGCATGTCGGCCTGGCCGTCGAGCTTGACCTGAACCTGACCGGTCGGGCTGATCGTCACGTCCACGGCTTCGGGCGGGATCGTAATGCCGGGCTGGACCGGATAGCCGTCGGCAGTGACCAGCTCGCCCTGGTCGGAGAGCTGGAAGGAGCCGGCACGGGTGTACCCGGTCTCGCCGCTCGGCATGGTGACCTGGAACCAGCCCTGGCCCTGGATAGCCACGTCGTAGCGGTTGGAGGTAGTGGTGAGCGCGCCCTGTTCGGCGATGCGGTAAACGCCGCCGGTCTTCACGCCGGCGCCGATCTGGATACCGGACGGGGACTTGGCCTCTCCGCCCGTGTTGGCGCCCGGCCGCTGCACCTGCTGGTAGAGCAGGTCCTGGAATTCGGCCCGCTGGCGGCGGTAGGCCGTTGTGTTCATGTTGGCGATGTTGTTGGAGATGACGTCGACGTTGGTCTGCTGGGCAAGCATTCCGGTGGCGGCGATGGACAGGCTGCGCATGGTGCGGGACTCCTGGGGTTAGTTGCGGAAAGAGCCGAGGCGGTCGATGGCGCGCTTGCGCAGGTCGGCGATGTCGGCGCTCAATTTCTGGCTAGTCTGGTATGCAGCCATGACCTTGGACAGCTCGTGGCTGGCCTCATTTCCCTGGGCGAGCAGGCGCAGGCCTTCCTCGCGCCGTCCGGCATTGATATCCGCCAGCCCTTCCCGGAGCAGCCCGTATACTTCGTTGATCCGGGTCGTGAGATTGGCGGTATGCTGCGTGATGGTCTGGTCGAGCTTGGCGGCACTGGCGAGCGCATCGATCGCACCATCGCGGGACTGGGTAACCTCCAGCGATGCTTCCCGCATCTCGCCCGGCGAAGTGTAGAGCGCGGCGGCATAAGCGCTCTGCACCATCTCGGTAACGAAGCGATTGCTGCGCACCAGCCGGACGGTCGAGGGAAACTCCACGTTCGTCAGTTGGCTATATTCGTCGTCGATCTGGCTGGTCTTGTAGGCGTAGTAACCCGACACGCCCAGCGCGACTAAGCCCAGCGCAAGGATGGCGGACAGGATCTTCGGCATGATCCTGGTGTTCTCCAATAATCTCTTCATCGCTCCTGCCCTTGTTGCATGAGGGTGGCGCGCGGGCCCTAAGCGCGCCGCGACGTCGTCAGCATTATAGGAGAGGGCGGACCGGCTCCGGTCCGGAGAGTGGCTAAGTGGCGCCGACGGTGGGGCTGGCGAGCAAGTCGCGGTCGAGGAATTGCCCGCCTGCCTCGTTGCCGAGACTCCATTGAATGCGGGCGTGGACGGTCCGCCCCTTGTCCAAGCGAAGGGTCACGAGATCGCCGGCCTGGAGGTCGTCGGAATGCTCGATCCGGAACCCGGACGCGGACAAGTCACGGATGACCACCTGGGTCTCGTGCCCGTCCGCCGCGATAAGCATCACGAGGAACTCGACGTCGACTCGCGGTGCCCGACTCATGCAGCTTCGCAACTACTCAACAACGGGTTAACCATTCTCGGGTTGATGGCGAGTTGCCGGTATCGACGCAACCCTGGCGGGCGCTGCCGGCGCGGGTCGACCGGCCGGGGCCACACGCCAAATGACGTTCGCGAGATCGTCAGCAACGATCAGGGCGCCGCGCGGATCGAGCGTCACGCCGACTGGGCGACCAAAGGTCTTGCCGTCGCCCCCCTGAAAGCCGGTGACGAAGTCTATGGGCGGGCCGGACGGCCGACCGCCGCTAAACGGCACGAATACAACCTTGTAGCCGGCCGGGGTGCGGCGGTTCCAGCTGCCGTGCTCGCCAACGAAGACTCCGTTGGCGAAGCGCGCGCCCATGACTCCGCTGGAGAAGGTCAGACCGAGCGCGGCGACGTGGGAGCCGAGGGCGTAGTCGGGGGCGACGGCCTTGGCGAGCATGTCCTCGCGGTACGGCTGGACGCGACGGTCGGGATGGCGGCCCCAATAAGCGTAGGGCCAGCCGTAGAAGGCGCCTTCCCGGATGGAGGTCAGGTAGTCGGGCACCAGGTTGGGGCCGATCTCGTCACGCTCCTGGACAACCGCGAACAGCTGGCCGGTTCCAGGCTGGAAGGCGAGCGCGGTCGGGTTGCGCGTGCCGGTCGCGAACGGTCGGCTGGCGCCGGTTTGCGCGTCGATCTGCCAGATCATCGCCCGGTTCTCCTCTGCCTCCATGCCGGCCTCGCCGATGTTGCTGTTGGAGCCGATACCCACATAGAGGAAGCGCCCATCGGGGCTGGCCGCCAGCGACTTGGTCCAATGATGATTGAGCTTGGATGGTAGCGCGGTAACAACCGCCGGCGGGCCGCTCGCGCGGGTCTGTCCTGGTTGGTAGTCGAAGCGCACCAGGGCGTCCTGGTTGGCAACGAACAAGCGGTTGCCGATTAGTGCAAGGCCGTAGGGCGCATTGAGATGGTCGGCAAAGACGGTCCGCCCCTCGTAGACTCCATCGCCATCGGCATCGCGCAGCAGCGTCAGGCGGTTGCCAGCCTTGGCCGAACTGGTGCCACGCTCCTTGAGCACGCCGGCAAAGAAATCCTTGGGCCGCATAATGTGCCCATCCTGGCCACCTTTGCCCTCTGCAATCAGGATGTCGCCATTAGGCAGGACCAAGGTCTGGCGCGGGATGCCGAGGCCTGTGGCGATAGCCGTCACGGTGTAGCCCTGCGGCACTGTCGGGCGATTGGCGCCCCAGCCGTTCTTGGCCGGATCAGCAATCTTCATGGTGGGCAGCAGTCCGCGGTGCGGTTCGGGTAGGGTCGGGCTGGGCCCGGTCTGCGGCAAGGTCGGGTCCTGACCTCCGCAGGCGGTGAGCAGCGCGCAGGACAGCAGCATGGTGGCAAGGTGGGCGCGGGTCATCGGGCAGCTCCCGAACGAATGGTGGAGAAGCCGAGCCAGGTTGCGGCCAGCACGAGCAGGAAAACGATCACGTCGAGCACCAGCGCCTCGGGCATCGGCGCGTTTGCGTCCTTGGTGTGCACGAAGGCGGCGATCAGCCCCAGGATGAAGGCGACCAGGAGGAGCAGCACGAACAGCGCGGACCCGCGATCGCGAGGGACGTCAGCGCGGAAAATGTCGATCAGCGCCCATAGGGTAGCGAACCCGAGGAACACCATTCCGCCGGCATTCAGCCAGGCCGCGAAGTTGATCCACTGGACGTAGAAGGATTTGGCGTAAGTCCAGTCGCTGAGCCAGGCGCCGAGAAACAGCGACAGGCTGCAGGCGAGCAGGACAGCGGGAACGGGATGGAGTGTCCGGCGGACCGGCAGGGTAGTGGCCAAGAGCGGTCCCCTTTTGCTGGGAGGCGCGGGAAGTCGCCCGCGGTTAACGGGAGCAATGCCGCAGCGGCAGGTCGGTTCCCCGGCCCGGAACGGTGGCCGCCTGTCCCGGGTTAATCGAGCGGGAAGCGAGGAGATTGGAAATGCCAGCCAAGTCGAACGCCCAGCAGCAGGCGGCCGGCATCGCCCTGTCCGTCAAGGAAGGCGAGGCGCCAAGGAGCAGCCTCAAGGGCGCGAGCAAGAGCATGTTCGAGTCAATGTCGGAGGCCGAGCTGAAGAAGATGGCGTCGACCAGCAGAAAGGGTAAACCGAGCCACGTGGGCGACTAGTCTGCGACCCTCATCCAGCGGTCGTGCAGCAGCCCACCAAGCGCAACCAGTACCGCGAGTGGGATCGTGTTGGGACCCGAATACATGGCGAGGAAGTGGCCGATCGGCAGCCAGCAGCCGAGCCACACGATTAGAATCAGGCTGGTACGCCGGCCCTGGCCGATCCACCAGGCGGCGGGCACCAGCAGTAACAGGCTGTCGTAGGTCAGGAGATAGGGTGAGACCAGCAGGGTGGCGGCCGCGAGCACCGGCACCTTCTCCCGCCAGTCCTGCGCCCAAGCGAGCGCGGTAACGCCCACCGCGAAGGCAGCGAAGGCAAGCTGCACGGCCATGCCGGCCGCCAGTGATCCGCCGAAATAGCGGACAAACGCGTAGGGCGTGGCAAACTCATCCCACGGCCAGCCATTCCCGCGCAACCACCCGGTGTAGACCGGCATCAGTTGGAGAAAGCCGCGGTAGGTGGCGGTGCCGAACACCACCCAGGCCGCCAGCAGCGCGACGCCCGCGCTGAGCAGGGCACCCGGAATCGCGGCCCATCGCCGACCCGCCAGCACCGCCACCGGCAGCAGAAGCGCGAGTTGCGGCTTGATCACCATCAGGCCCAAGATCAGGCCGCCGACAAATGGTCGCTCAGACAAGCGGCGCAGGCCGGCGAGCAGGATGGCGGCAACCACGAACGAGCTCTGCCCTAGCAGGTAGGTCATCAGCACGGCGGGCTGGGACATGACAAAGGGCGTAGGCGCGTACGACTTGGCAACCCGCCAGTAGAGAATGGCGGTGACCGCCACCCACAAGGCGAACGCCGGGACGTACGGGGCTAGGCTGAAGGGGGTGACTGCGAACAGGAAGGGCGGCGGATAGGGGAATGGCATATTGCCGTCGAGCGGGCCGACCAGCGATTCCTGCAAGGCGCGGTGCTGCCACAGGTCGTAGGCGAGCGGGGCCTTGCCGCCGAGCACGAAGTGGCCCGCCGCCCAGAAGCTCAGATAATCGCTGAGGAAGTTCTCCCGGGCGTTCCAGCTGAGCGCGAGCAGGCCGATGCCGACGAACAGCAGGGCGAACCCGACCGCCGCGGTGCGGAGCAGCGGCGGCCGCCGCTCCGTCAGCGCCGGGCTTGCAACTTGTGCGGCCTCCATCTGCGTCCCCCCAGCCCCGTTGTGACGCGCCCGGCGACCAGCTGCAAGCGGCTCGTTACGCAACCGCAATTCTGGGAACGCAAGCCGCCGCCGTCCGGTTTACGATGCAGTAAGCAGTAGCGAACTAGGGAGGGCGACGAGCAGAGGAAGGCAGCGGAAAAGCGATGATCTGGAGCCGTCTCAGCCAGCGTTACGAAGCGAAGGCGGCGGCCGTCCTGGCGACGCTGGAAACCCGCTTCGACCGCTTCCTGATCGGCTGGCTCTTGCTGGCCGGACTTGCCGCCACCGCCCGCGTCGCCACCAGCCCGCCAATCCATGGCCCGGTGCTGGGCAGCGTGCTTCCCTACATCCTGCTGGTGTTCGCGCCGGTTGTTTCCGTTCTGCTGGCACGGCGCTGGTTCGCGGACGGCGATCGGCAGCCGCAGCCCGAGCATCGCCTGGCGCGCGTCGGGCAGTGGCGTGACGTTGGGCGGGCCGAGGCGCGCTGCCATCCGCTGTACGGGACCAAGGGCATCATGGTCTCGCTGCTGGTCGGCATCCTGCTCAACATCCCGGTGCGGGCGATGGAATATCTGGGCTCGATCCCGGCCATTTCCGGCCCAGTGCCCACCTGGCTGCTGGTGCTGCATACGACCATGAGCCTCGACGTGGTGCTGCTGACCAGCCTTTATGCGGTGGCGTTCGTCGCCGCGCTGCACCGGGTGCCGCTGTTCCCGCGGCTGCTGGCGGCGATCTGGGGGGTCGACCTGCTGATGCAGCTGGTCGCCGCCAGGCTGATCGGAGCCACCCCAGGGCTGCCGGCAACGGTGGCCGCGCCGCTGCACGACATGTTGCACGGCAATGTGACCAAGGTCCTGATCAGCATCGGCGTGTGGCTGCCCTACCTGCTGCTGTCGAAGCGGGTGAACGTCACCTACCGGAGCCGAGTCGCGGCCTGACGGCCCGAGTCGCAGTCCGGGCGCCCTGATTCGCGTTCAGAATGTTGAGAAAACGACCGTTTTCCCGCCACACGGACGCAAAAACGTCCGGTAATGAGACAATTCCAAAGTACTAGACCCTTGCTCGCTCGCGCGCGAAAACGCTGCTGAGACAGGAACTTACGGCCAATTTCCGCCAACCCGTCGTATAACGCGGATTTAATCCGATTGGTTGACAGTCCATTAACATGGCAGCAGCTTTCCCCCAGCTGAGTGGCTTGGGGGCTCACCCAACGGTGGCCGTAACCTGCTGAATTCGCGGGCGGTCGAAGTTGTTCCCTGATCCTCACGGCGCTCACTGGCCAACCCGGACTGGGCCGGCGGCCGAGCTGAACAAAGGGGTAGGAACATGAACACTTTCATCTCGATGCTGAAGGACGAGTCGGGCGCGTCGGCGGCCGAATATGCGCTGATCCTGGCGATCGTCGGCACCGGCATCGCCGTTGCCTCCGTGGCGCTGGGCGGTTCGATCAAGAACGCCATGACCAAGGCTGCGGACTGCATCGCCAACCCGCCAGCTGCCAGCGCGACGACCTGCGGCGCCGTCAAGTAAGCCAGTCGGGACGAGGAGATCGACATGAACACCTTCATCAACATGCTGCGTGACGAGAGCGGCGCTTCGGCGGCCGAATATGCGCTGATCCTCGCGATCGTGGGTACCGGCATCGCCGTTGCCTCCGTGGCGCTGGGCGGTTCGATCAAGAACGCCATGACCAAGGCCGCAGACTGCATCGCCAACCCGCCGACGGCGACTGCTGCCGGCACCACCTGCGGCGAGATCAAGTAAGCTTGAATGGCGGGGTCGCCACGCTAGGCGGCCCCGCCATCTTGATTAATCGTTACGAGTAAGTCACATTCTCGCGGGGTAAATCGCGGAAGGGGGGGCGCGTCATGAGACGGCAGACGCTTATCGCACTGGGGATCGCGATCTTCGCGGGTCTGATCGCCGTCTACTTGGCCAATACTTTCCTGACCGCCACCGAAGAGCGGAACAATAAGAAGATGACGCCCGTGGCCGTAGCCGCGGTGCCGTTGCAGTACGGGGCGCAGCTGACGCCCGACAAGATCAAGTTCGTCGAATATCCGGCGTCGGCCATTCCGGCCGGAAGCTTCACGAACGCGGCCGAGTTGATCCCGGCCAATGCGCGCCGGGTCGCACTGCGGCCGATGGCGATCAACGAACCCATCATGGCCGACAAGGTCACCGGCAAGGGGCAGGGCGCCTCCATCGCCGCGCTGCTGGCCGACGGCAAGCGCGCGGTGTCCGTGCGGATCGACGATGTGTCGGGCGTGGCCGGCTTCGTCCAGCCCAACGATGCGGTGGACGTGCTGATCACCCGCTCGCTGCCGAGCGCCAACAATGGCCAGGTCACCGACGTGCTGCTGCAGAACGTCCGGGTGCTGGCGACCGACCAGCAGGCCGACAATCCGGAGGGCAAGCCAAGCGTGGCGCGGACCGCCACGCTGGAGGTCGATCCGCTCGACGCCCAGAAGCTCGCGCTGGCCCAGCAGGCCGGCTCGCTGAGCCTGGTGCTGCGCAAGCCCGGCGCCGAGCAGCAGCTGACCGCGGTGCAGACGGTCAACCTCAATGACCTGCGTTACGGCTACACCCATGCGCCCGGCTGGCAGCCCGTGGCGCAGGCCCGGCCCGTGCGCCGGGTGTCGGCGCCGGTGCGCCGGCCCGCGCCGCGCCCGGTCGCGGCCGCAACGCCGGCGCCGCCGCTTGGCACCAATGTCGAAGTCGTCCGGGGGACGAAGGGCGACACTTACACAGTGGGGGATTATGCTGGCTAATTTCAGGAGCGGGGCGGCCGTACTGGCCGCAGCCTTGGCCGCCACGGCGGTTCCCACGAGCGCGGCCGCGCAGGCCGGGGCAGTCAGCGTCGCTGACGGGGTCCATGCCGGCGAGCTGGCAGTGCCCGTCAACAAGAGCCAGGTGATCCGGTCGGACCGGGCCTACAGCCGGGCACTGATCGGTAATCCGGAGGTGGCCGACGTGCTGCCGCTGACCGACCGGTCGCTGTACGTGCTGGGCAAGAAGACCGGCACCACCAGCCTCACGCTTTACGACCGCGCCAACGGCCTGATCGCCGTCATGGACGTAGTTGTCGGGCCCGACGTGACCGGCCTCAAGCGCCAGCTGTCGGAAGTGATGCCGAGCGACCAGATCGGCGCGCGGATGAGCAACGACAGCATCGTGCTTGACGGCGTGGTGTCGAGCGCCGCCGCTGCGGACCGCGCGGTGCAGCTGGCCGAGACCTACGCGCCGGGCAAGGTCGTCAACATGATGTCGCTGGGATCGGCCCAGCAGGTCATGCTGGAAGTCCGCTTCTCCGAAGTGAAGCGGTCGGCGCTGAAGCAGATTGGCGTCGGCACCTTTATCCAGGGCGGCGGCAACAACGGCTTCGCCGGCGCGATCGGCGGCGGGGCCAGCCTGACGCCGGGAGCGCCGACCACCATCAATGTTGGTGGTGTGACGACCACCGTGCCGGGCGCGCCGCTGCTGCAGCTCGGCTCCATTGTCGACAGCTTCGGCATCCTGTCGCGCACGTTCCGGATCCTGGGCGGCAACTTCGAAGCGACGCTCGACGCGCTGGAGCGCAAGGGGGCGATCACCACGCTGGCCGAGCCGACGCTGGTCAGCCTGTCGGGCGAGACCGCAAGCTTCCTGGCGGGCGGCGAGTTCCCCGTGCCGGTGGTGCAGAACAGCGGCGGCAACGGCGGCGGTGGCAACACCGGCACCTTCACGGTGGAATGGAAGCCGTTCGGCGTGAGCCTGGCGTTCACGCCGACCGTGCTGGCGGACGGGGTCATCAACCTGGTGGTCGCGCCGGAAGTGAGCTCCATCGACCCGACCGCGTCCATCGTCATCAACAACCTGCGCATCCCCGGGCTGCAGACCCGGCGGGCGCGGACCACGGTGGAGCTGCGCGACGGCGAGAGCTTCGCCATGGCCGGGCTGCTTCGGCAGGACTTCCAGAGCACGGTGCGGCAGTTCCCGGGGCTTGGGTCGATCCCGATCATCGGCGCGCTGTTCCGCTCGAACGGCTTCCAGAAGGACGAGACGGAGCTGGTGATCATCGTCACGCCGCGCCTGGTGCGTCCGGTGCGCGCGGGAGCGTTGAAGCTGCCGACCGACACGGCCAAGCAGCCGAACGACGCCGACTTCTTCCTGAACGGCCGGACGGACACGGGCGTACCGCTGGTGCCGGGCCTGTCCCGCGGCGCGCCGCGCGCAGCACCGCCACCGCCGCCACCGCCGACCACTCCGGTTGGAGCGGCGACGGGATCGGCCGCGCGCGGTCCCATCGGTCTCGAGAAGGAGTATGGGCATGTCCTCTAAGCTGCGGGTCGCCCTGCTCTGTGCGGTTGCCGGAATGCCGGCAGCCTGCGCCACGCCGAACGAGGCGGCGCCGAACATCGGCGCCGACTTCGGCGAAGCGACCAAATACAATGCCGCGCTCCAGACGATCGATCCGGATCCGGTCTATCCTGCGGACGCAAGCCAGCCGGGCACCCGCGCCGACACGGGCACGGCCGCGGTGAAGCGCATGCGCACCGATAACGTGAAGCAGCCGCAAATCATGACCACCGGGTCGAGCTCGGGGCCGCGCTAGGGAATGGAGGTGAGCCGTGACGCGCTGGGGATCACTCGTTCGTAACCAGGACGGAGCCGTCGCACCGACGGTTGCCATGTCCTTGTTCGCGTTGATCGCAGCCGGCGGCATCGCCTTCGACTATGCGCGGTTGGCGGCGCTCGACACGGAGTTGCAGCAGGCCGCGGATCAGGCGGCGCTGGCCGCAGCGACGCAGCTGGACGGAAGCGATGGCTCCACAACGCGGGCGGTTGCCGCGGCGCAGAAGCTACTGTCGAACGAGACCCGCTTCGCCAACGATTCCGGCGGAATTGCGGTCGCGACCGGTGAGGATGGGAGCAAGGGCGGCAAGGCCTTCGCTCGGGTAACCTTTTATACCACCAAGGCCAACGCCGAGGCCGATAGCAGCGGTTACGGTGCGGGCACCGCTGCGGATGCCACTGCCAAATTCGTGAAGGTGGAAGTGACAGGGCGTGAAGCGGTTTACGCGTTCACGCCGATCGTGGGCGCCTTCCGGTCCGGGATCATCGACGCGGCGGCAACCGCGGGCATGGGTTCGGCGATCTGCAAAGTCCCGCCGTTGATGATCTGCAATCCCAAGCCGGGTACCACGTTCGATCCTGACTCGTACAAGGGCGTCGGGATCCAGGTCACCGGCCACGGCAACGACAAGAGCGGAACGGGGGCGGCGAACGTGGCCTGGGGACCGGGCGATTTCGGCTTCCTGGATGTGGGCGCGGGATCGAACGCAGAGCTGGTCCAGGCGCTCGCCTTTCAGGATCTGAACCTGGATTGCTACCAGACCGATACCGGTCAGGTAACCACGGGCAATCCGCAGGCGCTTTACGATGCGATCAACACGCGGTTCGACCTTTACGATTTCGCAGGGGGCAAGGGGACCACGTTGGGCGATTGCTTCAACGGGAAGTGTCCGGCGGCCCTCAATACCGTCAAGGACGTGTTCAAGGACGATACGACCACCACCGGCAATAGCTGCAAGATCACCACCAATAATCAGGGATGGTATCTGCTGTCGCCTCCGAACGATTTCGCGCCGATCGCCTACGATCCGGGACAAACGGACGACACCCGCCTTGATACGGTCATCAAGGGCATGGGGCTGCCGAAGGATAATTGCCATTATCTGAGCTACAGCCGCTCGTGCGCCAACGTGAACGGAACGCTGGGCAAGGCCAACGAGACCAACAAGATCGGGGACGGCAAGTGGGCCCGGAAGGATTATTTCGATACCTACCACCCGTCCTTGGTGCCAACTAACTGGAAGACGATCACGCGGTACGAGACGTACCTGTGGGAACTCACCAACAAGAACATGCCATACGGGTCGGCAACGACTGTGGGTAACGCCAAACAATATGGCAAGCCGCTGTGCTCATCGGGAACCATTACGCCGGGCACCGACCGCCGCGTGTTGTCCGTGGCTGTGGTGGAGAACTGCTCGGCCCTGAGCGGCTCGTCGCGCAAGGTGACGATCGGCGCCTGGGCCGACATGTTTCTAGTCGAACCCACAATCGAGGGACGCGGCAACGGTTCGCTGAAGGACTCCATTTACATGGAGGTGATCGGCAAGACCAAGGGAACGGGGACGGCGTCGCAGACCGCACAGACGGTGCGCCGCGACGTGCCCTACCTGGTGCGCTGATGCAGCTCCGCGCGATCATCCCCGACCGACGCGGCGGCGCAGCCGTCGAGTTCGCTTTATGCGTTCCAATCCTGTCCGCCATCCTGTTCGGTTCGATCGAACTCGGCAGCTATTTCTACAACGAGCATATTCTGGTGAAGGCCGTGCGGGACGGCGCCCGGTTCGCGGCGCGGCAGGACATCTCGACCTATTCGGCGAAGTGCGGCAGCACCACGGCGTCGGACCTCGGCACGATCTACACCAATACCAGAACCATCGTGCAGAAGGGTGTACTCAGCGGCGGGGCAGAGCGGATGCCCGGCTGGACCGACGACGGTTTTTCCATGTCGGTCGACTGCACGAAGATGGCCGGCAGCACCACCCTCGGGGGCTTCTACGGGAACGTGAAGGACACCGCCGGCAACGTGGTCGGCGCCCCGCGCGTAACCGTGGCGGCAACGGTCAACTACCCGACCATCTTCGCCACATTGGGCCTGGCGGGCGGTTCCTATTCGCTCAAGGCACAGCAGCAGGCAGCGGTGATCGGATGGTGACGCTCCTCAACTTTCTTCGCGACGAGCAGGGCGCGAGTGCCGCCGAGTTCGCGCTGGTGCTGACGCCCTTGCTCATCTTCATCTTCGGCATCATCGACGCCGGGCGCTACGTGTGGACCGTCAATCAATCGGAGAAGGCCACCCAGGTGGGCGCGCGCATGTTGGCGGTGACCAACCCATTGGCGAAGGAGCTCACAAGCACGTCGTACGTCGGCAAGACGGTGGGTGGTGTTGTCCTCACACAGGGCGACCGCATACCGGCGGCGGCGCTCGGCGTAATCCGCTGCACGTCCACCGCGTGCACGTGCAAGACGGCCCCTTGTCCGGCGGATCCTTTGACCTTCGAAGATACCGAGTTGTTCAGCAAAGTCCTGATGCCGCGCATGCAGTCGATCCGGCCCGAAATCACCGCCTCGAATGTAGTGGTGGAATATCGCGGCTCCGGCCTGGGCTTCGCCGGCGATCCGAACGGCACGGACATCGAGCCGCTGGTCACAGTGAAGCTGGTTGCCGACAGCAGCAAGCAGGACAATGGCATGGCGTTTCCGCTGCTCACGACGATGGCTTTCGCGAGCCTGAAATTGCCGCAAGTCTCAACCACTCTCCCGGCAGAAGATCTGTCGGGCACCACCAGCTTCTGAGGGACGAGCAGTGAGCGTCATGGATCAGCCTAATGTCGGCTCCACCTTCCGCCCGCAGGGTATCGAGGCAGGAGTGCACCTCTATCTCAGCAGTGCCGAGGGCGATATCGGTGCGCTGTTCGGGCAGCGGGTGTGCGGGCTGCCGATCACCTTGTCGCTGTGCCCGGTGACAGAGTGGATAGACGCGGCCGACGTGGCGGCCTCGGCAGTGGCGGTGGTGCAGGTGGACGCGGACAGTCCGGCGTCGATCAAGCGGTTCGAAAAATTGGCTGAGATGAGCCGGACGCCGCTGATCGCCGCGACCTACGAGCCGCCGTTGGCGCTGGTCCGGTCGTTGCTGAAGAGCGGGGCGCACGATGTGGTGCCGCTGCCACTCACGTTGGAAGAGCTGGAAGCCTCCGTGACCCAGGTCAGGGCCGAACCGGAGGTGCAGGCTGCGACTACTACGCCGGCGCGAACCGCGCACGGAAAGCTGGTGCTGTTCATCAAGAGCCGGGGCGGTATCGGTGCAACCGCAATCGCCAGCCAGCTCGCCTGCCGCTACGCCGCCGCCGAAGCGCGGGCTCACCGCGAAGCTTGCCTGATCGACCTGGACATCCAGTTTGGCGATGCGGCGTTCCAGTTGGGCCTGCACCCGCGCCTGTCGGTGTGCGACCTGGTGGAAGCGGGCGCGCGCCTGGACGGGCAACTGCTGCGGTCCGTGGCCGCGGTCCACCCGAGCGGCCTAAATGTTGTCGCCGCGCCTGGTCAGCTGATGCCGCTGGATGCGGTGAGCAGCGACCAGGTGATCGCCGTGATCGACCGTGCCACCCGCGAGTTCGGGACCGTGTTCGTGGACTTGCCGGCGAACTGGACCAACTGGTCGCTGTCGCTGATCGCGCGAGCCGACAAGATTTTGCTGGTGACCGAGCTGAGCGTCGCTGCCCTGAACCGCGCGCGGCGCCAACTGGACCTGCTGAGTGAGCAGGACCTTGGCAAAGTGCCCTTGCAGCTGGTGGTCAATCGGAACGTCCGCAAGCTGTTGGGCGGAGGGTCGGCGATCAAGCTGGCCGACGTCGAGCAGGCGCTGGGCCGGGCGGTGGATTTCACCGTGACGGACGACCCCGAGGTGCTGGCCGCGGCGATCGAGCGCGGCGTGCCGCTCGACGAGATCCGCCGCAAGAGCGCGATCGGCAAGGACCTGGACACCATCAGTGCGGCGCTGGCCGCTGACTTCGGATTGGAGCGCTAAGCCATGTGGCAATTCCGCAAGCCCGACACGAATGAGGCCACCGAAGTACGGCCGCAGGCGGTGAGTTTCGAAGAACGGCGGCTGATGACCCTCGGCGACGCCGGGGCCTTTGCGCAGCGCGACGTCAACACGGAGCTGAAGGTCGAGCTGCACCAGCGGCTGCTTAGCCTGATCAACCTGTCGGCGCTGGACACGCTCAGCCGCGAACAGATCGAGGATGAGATCGGGGACATCATCCGCGAGGAGCTGGACAAGCAGGACCGTGCGCTGAACCAGCAAGAGCGCAAGCAGCTGGTCGCGGACGTGCTTGACGAGCTGCTCGGGCTTGGGCCGATCGAGCCGCTGCTCAAGGACCCGACCATCACCGACATCCTGGTCAACGGCGCGACGCGGGTGTTCGTGGAGCGCTACGGTGTGCTGGAGCCCACGGCGGTGCGGTTCAAGGATGACAAGCACCTGCTGCGGATCATCCAGAAGATCGTGTCGAGCGTCGGTCGCCGGGTGGACGAGAGCGCGCCACTGGTCGATGCGCGCCTGGCGGACGGAAGCCGCGTCAATGCGGTGGTGCCGCCACTGGCGATCGATGGTCCGCTGCTGTCCATCCGCAAGTTCGCAAAGGTGCCGATCAGCCTCGACCGCCTGGTCGAGATCGGGTCGGTGCCGCCGGCCATTGCCGAGGTTCTCAAAGCGGTGGTCGCGTCGCGGCGCAACGTGTTGATTTCCGGTGGCACGGGTTCGGGCAAGACGACCATGCTGAACGCCATGTCGGCGTTCATTGACTCCCGCGAGCGGATCGTCACCATCGAGGACTCGGCCGAGCTGCAGCTGCAGCAGACGCATGTGGCCAGGCTGGAGACGCGGCCGTCGAACATCGAGGGCAAGGGCGAGATCACCCAGCGTGACCTGGTCAAAAACGCACTGCGCATGCGGCCGGACCGGATCATCGTCGGCGAGGTGCGCGCCGGCGAGGCGTTCGACATGCTGCAGGCGATGAACACGGGTCACGAAGGCTCCATGACCACCGTTCACGCCAATACACCGCGCGACGCCCTGTCACGCATCGAGCAGATGATCGGCATGAGCGGCATCGACATGCCGGCACGCGCCGCTCGAGCGCAGGTCGCCTCGGCCATCCACATCGTCATTCAGGTCGCCCGCCTGTCCGACGGACGGCGGCGGCTGGTCAGCGTGGCCGAGATCACCGGCATGGAAGGCGAGATCATCACCATGCAGGAGATCTTCCGCTTCCGGCAGACCGGCATGAGCGGAGACAACCAGGTGCTCGGGCGTTTTGAGGCAACGGGCATTCGGCCGCGGTTCCTCGATTATCTGTCGACGCACGGGATCAGCCTGTCGACCGACCTGTTCCGCCCCGACATGAAGTTCGAAGCATGAATCCCGCGTGGCTGAAAGCGCTGGTGCTGGTCTGCATTTTCGCGACCGTGCTGCTGATCGTCGAAACGGTGGTATCCGCCATCGCCCGCGACCGGGCGGAGGGCAAGGCAGTCAACCTACGCTTGCGGCTGATCGGGCGAGGCCACAGCAACGCGGAGACCATGCAGCTGTTGCGCCGGCAAGGCAGCGTCGTATCCGAGCGGCTGCCGCCGCTGGTTCGCGGCCTGGCACTGCGGTTGGAACGATTGCTGGTCGCAGCGCAGCTGACGATGCCTCTGGGCCGGCTGATGCTGGGTGTCGTGCTGGCGCCGGCCGTGCTGTTCTTGCTGCTTCTGGTGGTCGCCGCCGCAACCGGCACCGCACTTGGGTTCGGGCGCCTCCTGATGCTGGCGACGCTCGCCCTGCTGATCGGCGGCATGATCCCGATCATGTACCTGCAGGTACGGGCGACCCGGACCCGCAAGAAGATGCAGGACCAGTTCCCAGTCGCATTGGACGTATTCATCCGCGGCCTGCGTGCCGGCCATCCGATTGCGGCAGCGCTGGACCTGTTGACAGTCGAAATGCCTGACCCGATCGGCAGCGAGTTCGGACTGGTGGTCGACGAGGTGACCTACGGCGCCGACCTGCGCGACGCGCTGCAGGCGATGGCCGAACGGTGGGATTCCGATGACATGCGGATGTTTGTGACGTCCCTGTCGGTCCAGGCGGAAACGGGTGGCAACCTCGCCGAAGTGCTGGAGAACCTTTCCACCGTGATCCGCGAACGCCACTCCATGATGCTGAAGGTGCGGGCGCTATCCAGCGAAGGGCGGATGACGGCGGTGATGCTGACCGCCTTGCCGGTTCTGGCGTTCACCGGCCTGTTCCTGATGAATCCAGGCTTCTACCTGGATGTGGCGGATGATCCGGCCTTTGTGCCCGGATTCACCGGTCTGCTGCTGTTCTATGTCGTCGGATTCATATGGATCCGCAAGCTCGTCAATCTCAAGGTGTAGCGTCATGGTCGAGCTATTCAGCCAATTTCCCCTCGTGCGAGTGTTGGTGCTTGGCCTGCTGTTCGTAGCGGTCGTTGCGGTGAGCTTCGCCGGAGCAAGCGCCTTGGCCGCTCGCGAGGTAACCCGCCGCCGCGTGGCCGAAGCGGGCGTTGCAACTGGGCGGTTCGGAGCGGAAGGCACTTCGCTGCGCGCAGATACGGGCGAAAGCGCCTGGGCGCGGCTGGTGGAAACGATCGAAAAGCGCGGTTTGTCGCTGGTCGATAGCAAGGATGAGAGCCTACGAGCCAAGCTGGTCGCCGCGGGCTTCACCGCGCCCTATGCGCCCCGGCTTTATACGCTGATCCGGCTGGCGCTGGTGATCGGGCTGCCGCTGCTTTCGTTCGGCATGTTGCTGCTGAGCGGTTCATCGCCGGGTCTGGTCAAGCTGTACTTCATGCTGGTGATCTCCGCGGCATTCGGGCTCTACATGCCGGCCTTGTTCGTCCAGGCCAAGGCGGAGCGCCGGCGCGAGGCGCTGGTCCATGCCTTCCCGGACGCGCTGGACCTCCTGCTGGTGTGCGTGGAGGGCGGGCTCGGTCTGGAAGCCGCGTTCGCGCGAGTGGGCATGGAGCTGACCCATGCCCATCCGTTGTTGGCGGAACAGTTCGGCGAAGTTGTGCTCGAGTTGCGCGCGGGCCGCAGCCGGGAAGATGCGCTGCGACGGATGGCCGACCGAGCGGGAGTGGACGAGATCAGGGCCTTCGCGACCCTGCTGATCCAGTCGACGAAGCTTGGCTCCTCCATTGGACAGACGCTGCGTACTTATGCCGCGGAAATGCGTGAGAAGCGGCGCATGCGGGCGGAGGAGAAAGCTCACCGCTTGCCGGTGCTGTTGTCTGTGCCGCTGGTCGCCTGCATGCTGCCAACGATGATCGGCGTATTGATGCTGCCGGCGGCGATCCGTGTGGTTCGGTCGCTGGTGCCGGCCTTGGGAGGGTAGGGGAACGATGCGTATTGCGGGGGTTCTGATTGGCGCCGTGGCGCTCACCGCCACGGGCTGTGCGACGCAGAAAGTTGCTATCCGCGCGGTCGGCGGTTTGCCGGCAAGCGCGGCGGCGGACCGGATCGGTTATGCGCATGGGCAACTGGCGCTGGGCAACGTGGCGCTGGCGCTGGAGTCCTACCGCCGCGCGGCGCGCGAAGACCCGGCGAGCGTGGCGGCTCTGGTCGGTATGGCCGACTGCTACGACCGGATGGGCCGCTTCGACCTGTCCCGACGCAATTACGAAGCGGCGCTGGCGCTGGCGCCGACCGATGGTGCGGTGCTGGCCCGCATGGCAACGTCGCTCGATCTGGCCGGTTCGCGGGACGAGGCGGCGGCCGTGCGGAAGGAAATCGCCGCAGTCGCGAGCGCCTCAGTGACGGTTGCGCTACCGACCGCGGCCCCGGTCAAAGCGGCGGCCCCGAAGGTGGCCGAGGTGGTCACCGTAACTTTGCCGACTGAGCCGATTGTCGAGCATAGTGCCAGCGGTCCTCGACTGGAGCGGCTGTCGTTCGGTGAGGTGGCGCTTGTTACAAGCGCCAAGCCTCGTTGGCGGGTGCCGCAATCTGCCGCGCCGGTCCAGTTCGCCGCCCCATCGATCCGGCTGCTCAATGCCGCTCGTGCGCAGGGTCTCGCCGCGCGTACCCGCGCTTACCTGAGCGAGCAGGGCTGGCGGCGGCTGGCAATCGGCAACGCACCTGCCCCGCTGGCGCGCAGTGTAATCCTTTATCCAACGACGCGGCGGGTGGCTGCCGAGCGGCTTGGGCGGGAACTGGGGGTAACGGTGCTGCGGCCGAACCGCGCACCGGAGATCGTGATGTTGCTGGGGCGTGACATGTCTGGTCGCCGCGCCGCCGGGATGCCGTGATCGCGCTGTTGCTGGCGGCCGAGCTAGCCTTGGCCGGCCCACCTGCCAGCGTGTCACCAGCCATGGTGCAGGCGGCGCACGCGCTGGACGCCGGCCGGACGGAGCAGGCTCGGCGGATGATCGCAGCTGCCGTCGGACAAGGAGCTGCCGAAGCCGAGGTCGATCCCCTGCTGGCTCGCCTGGCCCTGGCGGAAGGGCGCAACGGCGAAGCGCTGGCGCGGCTGCGCGAGGTGCTGCGGAAAGCGCCGGACGACACGGCCCTGCTGGTCGATGCCGCCACGGCTGCGGCGCGGCTCGGCGCGAATGACGAAGCCGAGGGCTTCGCCCAGCGGGCAGCCGCGCGGCCCGACGCCGGTTGGCAGGCATTCAACCTCCTGGGAGTGCTGGCGGATCGCCGCCGCGATTGGGCCGCGGCCGAGGCAGCCTATGCCGCAGCGCTGCGGCGGACCCCGGGCACTGCCGCCGTGCTCAGCAACCAAGGGTGGTCGAGGTTGATGCAAGGGCAGTGGCGCGAGGCGGAGCAGTCGTTCGCTAAGGCCGCCGCGCTGGAGCCCGGCAACAGGCTGATCGCCGACAATCTGGAGCTGGCGCGGGACGCCCTGACGGACGACCTGCCACGTCGCCGGGCAGGTGAGAACGACCGGGACTATGCGGCACGGTTGAACGATGCGGGAATTGGGGCCAGGCTGCTTGGCGACGAAGCGCGGGCAACCGCGGCCTTCACCAGGGCCGTGGAGGTCCGCGGCGAGTGGTACGAGCGGGCGTACAACAATCTTCGGGTGGGGCAGACGACGACAAGATGAACCTATTGAACACAGTGCCGGCGTGGCTTGCGATCCTTCTTTCAGCCCTGTTGGTGGCGGCGGCGGTCCAGGACATCCTGGTCCGCAAGATCTCCAACCTGCTCGTGCTAGCCGTACTGGCCGCCGGCATCGCCGCGATGGTGATGGTGGGACCCCAGGTTCGGCTGTGGCAGAATTTTCTCGTCTTTGCCGTGCTGCTCGGACTTGGCGTGTTTGCCTATGCTGGCAACAAGCTGGGCGCGGGCGACGTGAAGCTGTTCGCGGCCACTGCCCTGTGGGTCGACCTGAAAGGGGCGCCTTGGCTGATCGCCGCCATCCTGATCTCCGGCGGCGTGCTCGCGCTCCTGATGCTAGCCAAGGTGTTGATCGGGCCCGCTGCGCAATCAGAAGGCATGCGCAAACGGCGCAGCGTGCCGTATGGCGTGGCGATTGCAGCGGGCGCGCTGCTGATCTTGTGGTACGGGCGCGTCGGCTGAAGCTTTAGCGAGTGCGCGGCGCGTAGACCCATTTCCAGTTGGTGCCGGCGTTTTCGGCGACCGCGGTGGCGGTCCGGGCCGCCGTGGTGGTCTGCAACGGCCGCCATTGCGTGCCGCTCCAGGCGAACGCCAGGTGGCTATGGTCGCCTTCGTCGAGTGACTCTACCAGGCGGAAGCCAGCGGAGCGGAACGCCGCGACGATCTGATAATGGTGCACGCCGGGCGCGCGGACGATGTCGATCGCCCGGCCGCTCAGGTGAAAGCTGTTAGGCACGCCGCCCACCGCGCGGTTGTGTTCGGGCGACCGGTAGGTGCTCGATACGTGTCCCCAGCGCTTCGCGAACAGCACCGCTTGCGAGAGCGACAGCGCGCCCGTGACCGGCAAAGCCGCCGGCGAGCGGTCGCTGGTGAGCGGCACCAGCGTCTTGCCCATGGAAGGAAGGGTGCCGGGAACGAGCGTCATCGGTGCCGCCGCCGCACCCGGCACGACCCGTTCGCCGAAGTTCGTGTCCGCTTGCGCTGCCGAAGCGATCGCCAGGAGCGCGCTAGCAAAAACGAAACGACCCATCGTCCCGCCCCCTGTTCTGCCCATTTCACGACTGCCGCTCAGGCTCAGCCGTAAACGGGAGTTAAACGCTTGCGGCGCAGGAGAGTCAAGCAACACAGAGGATTGGTGACGCGCGCAGTCGCGAGCGAACCGGTCTCCGCCGAAATACACGGAATATCTCCGCACCCGCCGGCGATTGACAACCTGGATTTCGGCAGAGATCCGGCGAAAACACACTTGGTCCGCCTAAGTTCGGGCGGAGCAAACACGGAATAGTCGCCTGTAAAACAGCGAAGCAGCACCCGGTTATCAGGTCCAGGTGCAACGCTTTCCGCGAGCTCTCTTGGCAGATGCGGCCTCCTTTCACGGGGCGACTTGACGCTGAGTCTGCAAGGATTCATAAACAATCGATTCCGGCGCAACGCGTCGTTCAGAGCGCAGCACAATGTGCTGGCAACGCACTCCGGCAATGCCGGCCTGGCCAATGGCCTTCCCGCAACAGCGCAGAAGCGCTGGTTTCACAAATCGAACGGCAGTTTGCTGCCGCGGAGGCGTTCATGCCAAAATCAGAACTGAAGATTGTGCAGCTCCCTATCGACGTAATCAGGGAGCGTCCCGGAAACGTAAGAGTTCACAGCGCCAAGCAGATCACGAAGCTAGCCCAGGCAATCGCCACCTACGGTTTTGTGGTGCCCTGTCTAGTCGACCAAGACCACGTACTCATCGCAGGACACGCCCGTTGGGCGGCTGCGAAACGCCAAGGCCTAAGTCGCATCCCGGTGATCAAGCTAGAGCATCTTTCGCCTGAGCAGGTGCGGGCGCTTGTGCTTGCAGACAATCGCATGTCGGAGCTCGGCAGCTACGACAAGAAGCTGCTTGCCAAAGAGCTGGCAGAGTTGGTCGAGCTGCTTCCGATGCCCGAGCTGTTGGCGACCGGTTATGAGCTTGATCAGATTGAGCTGTTGCAAGATGCCGCAAACTCGCAGGTGAAAGTGAAAGAGGAGCCAGAACCCTGCGCCGTTGATCGATCCGTGCCGGCCATTACCGAGCTTGGTGACTGTTGGCTCATAGGCGATCACCGGCTCATATGTTCAGATGCTCTCAAAGCCGAAACGTATGATCGTTTGCTCGGCAGAGAGCGGGCTGATCTGGTCATCACCGACCCTCCATACAATCGCAAAGTTAACGGCGAGATTTCAGGTTTGGGATCAACGAAGCACGCCGAATTCGTTGCTGGCTCAGGTGAACTTAGCCGACCTGAGTTTCAGCAATTTCTCTCCGATATGTGCAGAAACCTCGCTGCATTCAGTCGCTCCGGGTCCTTGCACTACATCTTCATGGACTGGCGCTCCATCGGCGATCTCCTCCAGGCTGGGGAGGGCCACTACGACGGGCTACAAAACGTGATCGTTTGGATGAAAACGAATGGCGGAGGGATGGGCAGCTTCTACCGCTCACAGCACGAGCTTGTAACGCTGTTCAAGAAAGGGAAGCGTGCCCACAAGAACAACGTTGCCTTGGGAGTAAATGGGCGAAACCGCACTAACGTCTGGCAGTTCCCCGGTGCGAATAGCAGCAGCAGGAGAGCCGACCTCAAGCTCCATCCAACGGTGAAGAACGCGGATATGATCGCCGAGGCAATCCGCGACGCAAGTGACCGCGGGGACCTAGTCATGGATGGTTTCGCGGGATCGGGAACGTTGCTCATCGCGGCAGAGCAGACCGGGCGTCGTGCTCGAATGGTGGAGCTTGATCCGTACTATTGCGACTTGATCCTTACGCGGGCGGCGCACGTAGGCCTATTCGTTTCTCTTGAGAGCACGGGGCAGTCTCCGAGCGAAGTTGCCGCAGAACGCCAAGAGCGGCGCTCAGTGCTGCCGGAGGTGCACCGGGATGAGCCGTCGTAAGAGGAACGTGCTGCTGCAGGTTGACGTAAGGAAGATCCTCGAGAGCCCCGTCGGCCGTGGTGCGGAGGGGCGCAAGCCCATCGGCGCTTACGAGACTGGCATGTTGCGGGAAGCAGCCAAAGCTTGCGGCGGTGACATGGCGGCAGCCAGTCGTCTGCTCCGCGAGTTCATGCGCTATGGGCTAATCGGGCAGGCAGGGAAGCCAGATAATCACTCTTACGTTCAAGTCATCCCCAGGGAATGGAGTAGCGAAGCCTGGTCCGCGATGTACGATCTTTACGGCCCACCTCCCTGGGCAGGACTGCATGATGGCTTAGTCCCTGAAGAGCGATGGAAACCGCACTATGGCCCAAGACCCAAGCGACGAGCCGCTAAACGAAGATCCTGAGGAGTACGTCGGCTACTGCCACCCGCCGGCGCGTCACAAGTGGGCGAAGGGGTACTGTCCTAATCCTGCCGGTCGGCCAAAAAGTGCGCAGGGCAGAAGGCCCATTCTCCAGCGCTTAGCCATGGAGCTCATTGAGGTGCGGGTGGGTGGTTCAGTGCGTAGGATGCCCAGACTGGAAGTACTGCTTTTGGCGGTGCGGAATGCGACGGCAAACGGAGACCCTATGGGTCAGAAGCTATATAACAAGCTCCTTGGCGAAGTTCCGGATGACGAACGGGATGTCGCAAAAGGGGTTCTCATTCTTCCCGAAAAGCTGAGCCAGGAGATGTGGGAGATCCAGTACAGGTACACGGATGGCCGACCTCTCGGAATGCCTCCAGCGTGGAGGGTATGTCCGCGCTAATGCTCACCGTCTTGCGTAGACTCACTGTGTAAGGCGGCCCAGTCTCGTGATCTCTCCGGGGTGCAGAACTGGGCTGTTTTTGGTGATATTGATCTATCACGCGCTTACGAGTGAGGGGCTCGCGCGGCAATAGTAGGCGGATTTGCACATGCTCTATTGAACCGTCCTTTCAGCAAGGACCCGCTAGTCCGCTGCCGTACGGAGAACCCCGCTCAAGTACAGGTGTCGTGTTCCTTCGTTCGAGCACGTACCTTGCTATGTCGTCCTTGCGGGCAAACCACACATCCGGCTTGCCGGTGACGTAGGAAAGAAAGCGCTCAAGCGATCTGACGCGGGCAGGATGCCCCGACACTCGGTCATGAAGACTAATCACCATCATGCGCCGGCGTACAGAGCCCTCATCATAGAGCTGATCGAATTCGTCGCGTAGCGCTTGCTCGTAGGCCGCTGCGTTCCAGCCCGCCTCTGGAAAGGCTACGATATCGTTCATGTGAAACGTGTAGGGGACTGTCACGAAATCGCGGGAGTTCAATCTCGTGATGAAGGGCTCATCACGGCTCGGCTCATCGATTTGGTAAAGGAATCCGAGCTCCTGCAGGGTCTCGAGGATGTGAACGGAACTTCGCATCCAGTAGGCGTTCCAACCGATAGCAGTCTGCCCAGTTGCTCGGGCTATGGACTCCACGCTGTCTGCGATGAAGCGCTTTTCTTCTTCTCGGGAGAGCTGATAGCTGTTTGCCCAGACTCGGCCATGTGCGGCCGCCTCGTGCCCCCGCCGAACGATCTCCCGCGCAATATCAGGATTGGCGTCCACGGCCTGACCCACCATGAATGAGCTCATTTTGACCCGATACTTGTCGAATAGGTCAAGCAGCCTCGGAATGCCCTCGTAATAGCCATAGGCGAAGTAGGCATTGGTCGGCAGGTCGATCGTGCCCGGCGCGATCGGCTCCGGTATGATGCCTTCGGCGCCGGACAAAGGCTGGCCACCTGCTTCGAACATCAACGAGAAACTCACGGCCAGTCGCGCGCCGTTCGGCCAGAAATCCGCATCCGTCATCATGCCGAACCCCTCTTAAAGAAAGCTGGGCTACCCGCGACCTTGGAAGGTGGCTTTCCGAATCGCACAGCACTTTCGAGTTCAAGGCTCGACGAAGGTAAAAGTACGCTTATCGGAGTTGGCGTCCCACCCGCCTACCAAATTCGGAGGATTGGGTCCGGCAAGAAGATAGCCGCGGCCTGGCACGGTCTTGATCAGGTCACCTGCGCTTCCCAGGGCCTTGCGAACAGCGGCCACCTGCAATCGAAAACTCGCATCCTCGACGATCGTGTCGAACCAGACGATGTCCATCAGCGTCGCTCTCGGCACGATCCGGCCGCCTTTTAACAAGGTCGAAGGCGCGGCTTCCAATCTTCACCGGTCGGCCCAGGTGAAGGAGCGTTCGAAAGGAAGGCAGGACTTCAAACTCATCAAGTGTGCCAGGGGACGATCACCCGGGCCGTAATCGTGGTCCAAGCGGGAGGAAGCCATTGTTGAGGACGGCGGCGGGAACCACCAAGTTCATCAGCCTGATCCTTGCTGTTCGAAGGTCTTGCCTGATCGTATCTTCATCCGCGCCGGCAAGTCGGCAGAAGTGAGCTCCGGGTTGAAGTCATGGATGACGGGACCGGCTTCCCGGTTAAAATGCTCGAGCGCGGGCAACGCGACGGTCATTTCGGCCTGCCCGGGATGCGCGAGCGGGCGAGCGCTATCAGCGGCCAGCTGGAGTTTGCCAGTCGTCCGACCCGAGGTGCTTCGTTGAACCTGGTCGTGCCGGCCAGATCAGCTTATGCTTCCCGGGCGGTGCCCTGGTGGCAGTCACTGTTCCGGTCAGCCACTGCAGCGGAGAGCATGCAGTGACGCAGGCGAGCATCAAAATCCTGCTGGTCGATGATCATCCGATCATCCGAGAAGGGGTAACCTTCATGATCCAGAGCCAACCCGACCTCGCGGTGATTGGCGAAGCCGAGGACGGGGAAGCCGCAGTCGAGGCTTATGGGCGATTGCGACCTGACATCACGCTCATGGATCTGCAAATGCCGAAGCTCGATGGAGTAGAAGCCATTCGCAAGATACGGGCCATGGACCCCGAGGCGCAGATCCTGGTGCTCACAACCTATGCTGGCGACGCGAAGGCGCTCAGCGCGTTAAAGGCAGGAGCCGTCGGCTACCTTCTCAAGAGCGCCATCCGAAATGAAATGGTAGAGGCAATCCGCGCAGCGCACCGAGGGGAGCGACATCTGCCCGCCTCCGTAGCCAAGGACATTGCCCTCACGCGGTCGGAAACATGCTGAGTGAGCGGGAAACACAGGTATTGCTGCTCGTAGCCGCAGGACGAGCGAACAGCAGATTGCCTGGGAGCTCTCTCTCGCCGAGGAAACGGTAAAAGCCTACCTCAAGAACATCTTTCTCAAGCTCGGCGTCTCCGATCGCACCATGCGGTGACGGTTGCGGCCCGACGCGGAACGATAGATCTCTGATCGCCGGCCCTCCGGCGGCAGCTTAGTGTGCGACCGGAGCTTCTTCCAGCAGCGTGGAGGTCACTCTTTGCTCCAAGCTGACTACATGTTCGTAGCATTCAGATCGTGCCGCGCTCGCCCCTCTGTCGGGCCTGCGGTAGCTTCGTTGACGATCTGTCGTGGCTGCTCTTGTCGTTGAAGAAGGCGGCAGCGAATAGACCGCAGCCAAGAACGACGGAGATGAAGACGCCACCGATGACAGCAACGACCATGTGGACGTAAAGCTCGCCCGTGGCCCCGAGGTAGGTGATCGCCGCGATCGTAAAGCCAATCGTGATCGCAACAATGACCTTGAGGATACGGCGGAACTCGGCAGCTGCCTGTTGACGTTGATCACTCATCGATGGTGTCCGTTGTTGCAGGCCGGTGAGATGACCGTCCAGCACCAGCACTGCTCAGCTGAGCCAGCGCTCGTTCTCATCCGGTACCAATTCCGGGCCGTGAGCCTCCTGCGTGTAGAACCGCAGTCGTAGTTCGTCGGGATCTTCGACAATGAGCAGCCAGCCAAGCAGGCCCGTAAGGATCGGTGAGCAGGCAAGATCGAGCGACGAAAAGCGCCCAGCAAGGAGGATCAGCGCCTTGCGATCAGCCACTGCGAGCGTGAGCGGATCAAATCCGCGATGCTGAACTGCTTGGCGCTCGTTGAGGCGAAGTTCGAGTAGGCACCGGAGACCGGGCACGCTCAAGATGTACGCGTAGGGTGTACCATCTTCGAGCAAGTGGTCGTACTTCGGAATCCGCTCAGCACCCAGCACGGCCTCGTAGAAGGCGAGTGAACGATCGAGATCGCTGACGGCAACCTTGAGATGATGGATGCCGAGTATGAGCCGAGGGCTCTCGAGCCCCTGCGTCACGCTGCAGCCTGAACGGTTGCGGGTGCAAGCTGTTCAAGGCAAGTGACCTCAAAGGTGCCCAACGAACCGATCTCCGCTCGCATTCGGTCGCCCGGTTTCAACCAGGCATTACCGTGGACGCCGGCCGAACCAGGAGGCGAGCCCGTCATGATCATGTCGCCCGGTTCGAGCGTGAGATATTGGCTGATGGTAGCGATCATCTCATCGACCTTGAAGAGCATCTGGCTGGTCGAGCCGTCCATCATCAAGGCATCGTTGACCCACAGCCTGATCGGCAGCGCATCCACATCGCCGGCATGAGGTGTCGGCACGAAGTAAGGGCCGCAAGGCGCCATTGTGTCCTGAGCTTTCCCGCGCAGGAGATCGATCTGCAGGTCGTTGTGCGCCGGGATTAGGTCGCGGCAGGACAGGTCAAGGCCAATCGTGTAGCCAGCTACCGACCTCGCTGCCTCGTGCCGATCAACCTTGGTGAGCCGTCGCCCGATGACGATGGTCAGCTCGCACTCCCAATCGAACTGCTTTGTAGAGGGCGGGATCACGACAGTGACTCCGGGTCCGACCATCGTGGTGGTCGGCGGCCGAATGAAGAAGGGCATGGAAGCCCATTTCTGAGCTTCGAGCCCCATCTCGGCGAGGTGGCCGGGATAATTCGCCCCGACAGCGATGAGCTTATTCGGATAGCGGACCGGGGTAAGCAGCTCGATGCCGTTCCGAGGCAACGGCGCCAATCCCGTCAAGCCGCGTTCGCCGATGTCGTCAGCGATGCTTTGCAGGAGAACCGCCGAGCGCTCCCAGGACGAGAGGATATCCATGACCGTAATACCGGGATCGAAGGGGAAAACCTCGCTGAGTGCAAAGTGGTCCTCGCCAATCACCATGGCGGCGAGTTCCCGTTCATCGTGCTTGAGTGTCGCAAGGCGGTAGGGAGTCATGGGTTAGCTCTCCTGCTTGATCTGAGTCCGGGGGGCAGGCCGCGCCACGGGTAGGTTGTGAGTGATCAGCCGTGCCGCTTCACGCCCTTCGCCGGCGAGAAGAGCTTTGGCAGCGTAGAGTGCGGTCCCGCCGACATTGCCTGCGCTGACATGTGGCGGGACGACCAATTCGTAGCCATCGACAACGACATCGAGGAGCGCGGGGCCGTCCTGCTCGAGCAGGCGGGTGATCGCGCCGGGCAAATCCGCGGCCTCCTCAACCCTTTCGCCCCATAGGCCCATCGCGCGCGCCAGTGCGCCAAAGTCTGGGTTGCGAAGATCGGTGTAGGTATTGAGCAGGCCCTCGACCTTCTGCTCCAGATCGACAAAGGCCAGCGAGCCGTTGTTGAAGACCACCACCTTGATGTTGAGCTCCTCCTGCACGGCAGTCAGGAGGTCTCCAAGGAGCATGGTCAGACCGCCATCTCCCGAAAGGCAGATCACCTGGCAGTCTGGCCTCGCAGCTGCCGCCCCAAGAGCGTAGGGCAGGGCATTCGCCATCGAGCCATGCGTGAGGCTGAGGAGCGTGCGGTTGCGGCCTGTCGCTGACACATGGCGCAGCAGCCAGACCATCGGTGTACCGCCATCTGCAGTCCAGATTGCATCTTCGTTGGCGGCTTCAGCGAGGCACGTCGTGACATATTGCGGGTGGATGGCCTCGGTGCTCGCCACAGCCCGCTTCTCGAGCTGATGGTAGGTCTCGAAGCGCTGCTTGCCAGCCTTCTCGAGAAAGCCGGTGTCCGCGCGTTCTACGAGGCCTGGCAGCAGCAGTTGGAGCGTGGGCCCAACATCGCCAGCCAGGCCGAGGTCGATCGGGTGACGCCGTCCAAGATGCGTCGGCTCAGTATCGATTTGGATGATTGTCGCCTTGCCCGGGTAGAACTGACGCCAGGCAAAGTCGCATCCGAGCAGGATGAGAGTGTCGCACTCCATCAGCGCATCGAAGCCGCTCTTGACCCCGAAGATGCCGGTCATTCCCACTGCGAAGGGATTGTTGGGCTCAAGGAAGTCCTTGGCTCGCGAGGTGTAGGCTACAGGCGCTTTGAGCTTTGCCGCGAGCGCGATCACTTCCTCATGCGCGTGCTGACAACCTGAACCACCGTAGATGGCGATCTTCCGGCCGCGGGAGATGATCTCGACGGCTTTGGCGATCTCATCGAGGACAGGGGTCAGGACTGAGGTTGCACGGTGTATCTGGCGTGGAGCCTCGTCAGTGGAGAGACTGGCGACATCAGCTGGGAGGATCACGACGGCGACGCCTCTCTTGTTGAGCGCCGCCTGCACGGCCATGGCGATAATCCGGCCGGCCGCTTCTGCAGTCCTTACCTCCTGGCAGAAGACGCTTGCCTGCTGATACAATGGCTTGAAATCGACCTCCTGAGGGAAGTCGGTCCCGAGTTCATCACGCCCGAGCTGGCTGGCGATAAGGACGACGGGTGCGCGGTTCCGGTGCGCATCGAAAAGCCCATTGATGAAGTGCAGGCTGCCCGGGCCACACGAGCCAGCGCAGACGACTAGTTCGTCGCTAACAAGTGCGTCAGCGCCAGCAGCGAAGCCACCAGCCTCTTCGTGACGCACGTGGATGAAGCGGATCGTGCTGCGACGGATGGCGTCCGTCACAAGGTTCAAGGTGTCGCCAGGCAAGCCGTAACAACGCTTGGCGCCGGCATGCTCAAGCGTCGCGATGATGAGTTCGGCGACATTCCTGGACACAGCGGTTGGCTCCTCGATGCGTGGCAGGAGCCCTGTACGATCATCGGCGACGCCGAGATTTCATGCTTGCACGCCACTTCTCGATTGCCACTGCAAGCGTGCAAGCCATGGCGACGATCAGGCGATCGTCGCACCGCCGTCGACAGTTACGGTGCTGCCGCTGACGAAAGGGTTGGTGGCAACAAACATGATTGCCTTGGCAACATCTTCCGCCATGCCGACCCTTCTCACCGGCAGCCGGTCGGCCGCCCTGGCGAACATTGCCGACCGATCGGCTTCAGCCATGCCCGACCAGATGGGTGTCGCGATAAGGCCAGGTGACACCGTGTTCACCCGAACGGGCGCAAGCTCGAGCGCCAGACCGCGCCCAAGCGCCTCCAGTGCTGCATTGATGGCGCCCTGCAGCACTGCGCCGCCGCTTGGCCGCCTTGAGAGAAATCCGGACACCATGGTCAACGAGCCCCCGTCACTGATGCGTGCCGACCGAGCAACGTTATATGCTCCCCAGAATTTGCTCTCGAGGGCTGCACGGGCGTCGGCGGGCGGAAGTGACCGTACCGAGCCGCTCTTGGTCTGTGCCGCGCTTGCAATCACGTGGTCAAAGGCATGTTCTTCGAAATATCGCTGAACGGCCTTATCGTCGGTTGCATCGAGGGCTGCCCAATCAACCCCGATCTCCTTGGCGACGTTTGCGAGCTTGCCGGGCGTTCGAGAGGCAATCACCACATCAGCGTTCGCCGCGGCAAACAGCGTGGCTGTGGCTCGACCGATGCCGCTGCTGCCACCGATCACGAGAACCCGGGAACCCGAGAGTTCTGTTGTGCTGGTCATACTTATCGCCCCTGAGCCTTTGCGAGAGCAGAGCCGGTCGGAGAAGCCGATGCAGCGGCCGGGGGTGCCTGGAAGCCGAACGTAGCTAGGAGGCTGGAAGCCTTGGGTGACATGATGAACTTCAGCCAAGCCCGAGCTGCGTCGGGGTGACGTGCCGACTTGACCATCGCTCCGGCGTAGGTGCCGCTTACGTTTTGGTCGGGAGGGATAGCGACCTGCTCGATCGAATTTCCGACTTGCTGCTGAAAGCGAGCTTCCGACTGCCAAGTGACCCCAGCATCGACCTTGCCTTGCATAAGGAACAGCGGGGTTTGCCGATGATGAATTTGGGTGAGGATGGTGCTGCCCTGCTGGACCTTGGTCGCGTAGATCGCGGTCTCCAGCGCCTTGCCACCGGCTTTTGTAAGCGCCTGCTGGATCTGCTTGGCTACACCTTCGAACTGCGGGTTCGGCATTGCGAGGCGAACCTCGGGCCGGGCGAGATCGGTAAGACCGCGAATGCCAGCAGGGTTCCCTTTGGGCACCATGATCGTGAGATCATTGACGGCGAAGATGGAGGGCGGACCTGCCAGATGATCCGAGGCGATCAGCGAGTTCACGTCGCCAAGTCCGGCAAGGTATACGTCCGGCTTGATGGTCCAGGTCATATTGCCGACCGTGATCGTCCCCCCGGCCTTGATCTGTTCCGCCAGGATGCCCGGTGGCAATGTTTCCCAGAAGAGCTTGCCCTTATATTCCGGATGCATCTGCTCGAACGCGTCGACCAGCGGTGCCATGGCGAAGAAGTAATTGCCTCCGACGTACAGCACGAGCCGAGCGCCTTCGGGGTCGCCGTGGAAATCCGGAAGGTTGTCGATCTCGGGCACTGTGAATTCTACCCCGCGTTGGCGGACATCGTTGTTCCGCCCCTCCTGCCAGGGAGGGTAGATAGACGGAGGGGCAGCAGCGGCAGTGGCGGTCATCACCAGCACTCCCAGGCCTAGCGCCAAGCGTTCAAACATGGTGACCTCACGTTGCGTAGTGGAAGCCGGCGGCTTGCAGGACCGGGAGGGTTCCAACGGCGCCGGGGGTCAGGATGACGCCGGGCGCGAGCCGATTGGTAAGGTCGGCGGCAAGCGCCTCGACGCTCAGCTTGTCGGGATTCACACCATCCTTGATCAGTGCGACGGCGGTCTCCCAGATGGCATTGTGACATGAGCCAAACACCACGCCTCGTCGCATGAGGGCTGGGATGCTGTTGTTCTCGAGCGAGAATACGCCTTGGGGGTTCTGGAAGTCGGAAGGATCAGCAGCGGCCGCCGGCGTGTCCAGGATCAGCTTGTTGGAACTGAAGGCTCCACCGGTTCGGCTCGCCAGCTGATATTTATCCCATGCGCTCTGGTCGAAGAGGGCAAGTTGCGCGGTACCGTGGGTCATCGACGCAGCAAGGAAGTCGGGCTGCCTGAATGACCATATCTGGCAGTTCACCGCGTTGCGCATCAGGTTCAGCCATGGGCCACCGATGTCCTTGCTGTCCCACACCTGTTTGGCAGCGGGCCGGTAGGCGATGACCTCGGACAGCGCCTCGTGGTCCCAGAGCTCGGGATGATCGAGGATCATCGGCACTGTCTTGAAGTTGCGTCGGCGGGGTGCCTTGGCCAAGCGCTTGGCCAGCTCGCGCAGGCTCGCTGCACCACTTGGCAGTAGTTCCTGAGGGACGGCGGTGCCCTGTGCTGGTAACAGACCCATGGATGCAGCTCCGCTAAGGGCTAGGCTTCCGCCCAGCATTTTGAGGGCGGTTCGGCGGCCATGAAAGCCGATCATTTTGCAGTTTCCTGCTTGCTGACCGGGAATTCGCGCGCCCAACCCCATTTCCGGAAGATCTGGTCGCCTGTCGGAGAGCTGAGGAATTTGACGAAGGCCACTGCTTCGGGCCGCTGCTTGCCGGTCGGGGTCAGCACAACTCCGATATCTCGGTAGATCCGATACTCAGCCTCTAGTGGGACCTCGTCTGCTAATTGCGGGTTCGCAACCTGCCAGATGTTCCAGATCAGCCAGGCATCGAGTGTCGGGTCTGCAGTCCAGGCCTGCTTGGCGACGGCGCTATTAGGCGCGAAGGTCTTCACGTTCGCGCGGAACGCCTTGACGGAACTGATACTGCCAAGCCGTCCGGCGACATCTTCCCAAAGGCCGTTTTGACCTGAGCCGGTCACGACCAGTATCTTGCGGCCCGCCGTCAAAAGGTCTCGGAAACCGCTAATGCGATGAGGATTGCCGGGTCTGACCAGGATAGCAGCCGGACGGAGGTAGAGTGGGATGACGTCCTGCACCTGAAGCTCGCCGTCCATGCCGACCATGAAGCTGGTCATCATGTCTTCGGAGCCACTGTAGAGGAGGTCGGCATCGCCCTTGGCGGCGGCAATCCAGTTAGCCGTGGGACCGGCGACGACCTCAACCTTGATGCCATGCTGTTCCTGGAAAGTCGCTGCAGCCTCCTGCATCGCGGGCAGGGGACCGCCTGGGCCGTAAACCTTAAGGGGCGGCTGAGCGGATGCCGGAGCCGAAGCGGCGATCGCAGCGGCCAGCAACAATGGAGTGAACATCACCTGCATCTCCCGTCTCGTAATTAGAGCAGGCCGTAACCCTAGGTGAGGGAGGGCGACCGTGGCTTTCACCTTCGCATTGCGACCGGGGATTGCGCAGCATGGCCCGGCCGGCAGCGTGCGGATCGGCAAGCCGCGTTCACGCCCGTAAGAACGGCTGCTGCATCTCCGCTACGCCGATCCTCCTGGAGGATTCATGCAGACCTTGAGTAAAGTGGTGCATGCTGACCGCGAGGACCCGGTCTTCGAACCGGGCGACCGCGTGCAGATCGATGACCGGCAGCCGATCGGGCATTACCGGGTCCCCACTTACATGCGCGGCAAGCCCGCCACGGTTATCGCCGCAATACGACCGACCATGGTCGACAACGAAGCTGAAAGCTTCGGCCGTAACGCGGGATCCCGGCGTCATTACTACCGTGTCTTCGTGCCCATGACGGAGCTTTGGAGCGACTATCGGGGCACCGACAACGACGGGCTCTACATCGAGATCTTCGAAACTTGGTTGAAGAGAGCAGAGCCGTGACTGGAGAAACAACGACCCATGCCGACCATGACCATGATCATGACCATTCTCATGCCGGCATGGCGCGCGATGCAGAGCGGGACGGCATTTTCGAGGTCATGGAGACTGCTGTCCGCGAGCTGCTCACGGATAAGGGCCTGATCGCGGCTACCGACATTCGCCGCCAGATCGAGGTTCTGGACTCGCGCTCCCCAGCTCTCGGCGCGGCGGTGGTGGCGAGGGCGTGGACAGACCCAGCCTTCAAGCAACGTCTACTAGAAAACGGTAGGATGGCTTGCGAGGAGCTGGGGATCACCTTCTACGATGATACTCAGCTGATCGTTCTCGAGAACACCAACGAGGTCCATAACCTCGTCGTTTGCACTCTATGCTCCTGCTACCCGCGGCCGGTGCTCGGGCTTCCGCCCGACTGGTACAAGCTCAAGCCTTACCGGGCGCGCGCAGTCTATGAACCGCGACAGCTGCTTGCAGAATTCGGCACCGTTATCCCTGATGATGTCGAGATCCGGGTGAGTGACTCAACGGCGATGGTGCGTTTTCTGATTCTTCCGCAGCGCCCGGCAGGCATAGATGATCTGACGACCGACCAGCTCGCCGCCCTTGTCACCCGCGATGCAATGATCGGGGTGGTGCGTGACCTGGTCCCATCGGGAGCAGTCATGTGAACGACCTTTCGACCCTCATCACCCGCTTGCCCAACGACGTCGGCGGTCAACCTGCCGGTCCGCTGGACCGCAGCGAACATGAGCTGCTTCCGTGGGAAAAGAGATGTCACGCGCTCGCCGACGTGCTCGACTTCCGCAAGATCATCAACACGGAGGAGAAGCGGCGCGGGGTCGAGGCTCTTGGCTCCGAGCAGATTGGCAAGCTCGGTTACTACGAGCGTTGGATAGTCGCGTTTGCCAATATCCTCTTTCAGAAGGGCCTGCTTACCCCGGCGGAGCTTGCAGTACGGATGCAGGCCGTTGAGGAGCGGCAGCGCTCGTCCGAATGATGAGGGCGGCGAGCTTCCAAAGCCGCCTCTTCTTGGTTGTAAGCGCAGTACTGCTCCTGAACGCAGGATCATGGGTGGCTGCATTCATTGCGTTCTCGGGCAGCCCGGTGCTGCTAGGCATAGCCCTGCTCATCTACGGGCTCGGCATGCGACATGGCTTCGATGCCGATCACATCGCTGCGATCGATAACGTCACTCGAAAACTGATGAGCGACGGCCAGCAACCGGTCGCGATTGGCTTCTTCTTCGCCGTTGGTCACTCGGGCTTGGTCATCGTGGTGACGCTGGCCATCGCTCATGCGGCAAGTTCCGCAGCGTGGTTCGAGCACTACAGGGCCGCTGGAGCAGCGATCAGCCAGGCAATCTCCGGCACGTTCCTCATCGCGGTCGCTATCGCAAACATCTTCGCTTTGCGAACGGCGATGCAAAAGAGCCTGTCGCCGTCGGCTGCCATCCCGTCCTTTGCTGCTCGCTTGGTGCGCGCCATGCGCTCGAGTTGGCACATGCTGGTGCTTGGCGTCCTCTTCGGACTGAGCTTCGATACGGCGAGTGAAATAGCCATGTTCAGCCTCTCGGCGGGGCAGGCCTCGAATGGCATGCCGCTCCACGAGATCGCGATCTTGCCGCTGCTATTCACTGCAGGCATGACGCTGGTCGATACTATCGACGGTCTCCTGGTGGTCGGCGCATATCGATTGGCGGTCGAGCAGCCAGAACGACGCCGCACCTACAATCTGGTGGTCACGTCCCTTTCGATCGCGCTGGCTCTCTCGACCGGGATGCTTCAGTTGCTTCCGACTGTCGACCCGCGCTTTATGTCGAGACCCGATGCCCTGGCCCTGCTGGCCACCGTCTCTGAGCACTCCAGTCTGATTGGCGCCTCGGTGCTGGCCTTTATTCTCATCGCCTGGGCAGGAACCTTGGTCTTGGCGCGGCGACGTCAAACGAGTGACGAGGCGACGAAAGCGGCCACGGCCGCAACCACCAACAACCAGGCTACGCCTTTCAGCAAGGGTAGGGGAGTGCCCTTTCCACGCTCCAATCCGCTGATCCGCCGTTCACATGATACCGCCGCGTAGAAGCAGAAGGCGCCTACCAGCAGAAGGATTGTCGCCGCGGCGTGTAGGGCCCAACCCGGGACGTGATCCGCGAGCAGGGACCTGAAGCCTACCCCTGCGGCGAGTGCACCAAGGCCGGTCCGGACCCAGGAAGCATAGGTACGCTCGTAAGCTAGTCGGGTGCGGTCGGTGGCGAGCTCGTTCGTGGTCTCGGCTGGCTGCGTCATGTCGGCTCCGGGTTGTCAGCGATAATGTGCCGATCGCGACCGCTCTGGCCTACCCAATTCGCACCCTCACTGACCCATTATCGTGCTTTCCCTTTCATCGCCGTGCGAAACGGCAAGAAGCCGAGCTTGCTTCCACTATCTTGTTCGAGCCCTAGGCTCATCGAGTTCAATCTAATCCCTCTTAACCCTGTTATGATCCCTCCGACTCCTTGGCGGAGGAAGGTTGGCGAGCATGCAATTCTCAATAGTCACCATGCTCCTGCCAGTATCTGCCCTTTTGCCGTCTGCGACGCATGCGGGGCCGAGCGATGTAGTAAATGTGGATGTCCGCGCCGGGCCACTGTCTGGAGCCTTGGGTGAATTCGCTCGGGAGACCGGGACTGGGCTCTTGTTCGACAAAACCATAACCGACCATCTGTCGGCGCCAGCCGTGCGTGGCACCTTCACGAGGGGAACTGCGCTGAGCCTGCTGCTCCGCGGCACGGACGTCAGCTATCGCGTTGTTGCCGGCAGCTTCGCCCTCTATCGCCTGCCTAAATCTGAGAACGCCGATTTCCGTGACACGGCCAGGGACTTGCCCATCCCCGAGATCCTGGTGATGGGACGGCGCAGTCAGAACGTGGATATCCGTCGCTCGACCAACGATATCCGGCCCTACAAAGTTCTGGAGCGCTCCAAGTTTGCCGAGGCGACCCGCGATGATCTCAACGAAATCCTCCGGACCGAGCTTACCGCCAACGCAGCCTCTGCCGCACCGGCGCAGATTCTTAGGAACGCTGGGGATTCCCGCTCTTCGATCGATCTTCGCGGCTTAGGTCCCGATCGAACACTGGTGCTGGTGGACGGTCGGCGTTTCCCAACGATTCCGACCTTCACCCTCGACAACCTGCAGCCCGACATCAACGCGATCCCGCTGATCGCGATCGAGCGCGTAGAGAGCATCACTTCCACCGCCGGGGGCACTTATGGCCCTGGTGCGCTTGGCGGGGCAGTGAATATCGTACTCCGCCAGAAGATGCGCGGAGTGGAAATGCGAGGCACGGCAGGGTTAAGCAGCCGCGGCGACGCCGGCACAACCTCTCTTGAGACTATGATCGGGCTGCGCAGTTCGGACGATCGCACCGGGATCATGCTGGTTGGCGGCCTACGCAAAGCGAACGGGCTGCTGCGGAAGAATCGCGACTATTCCGAAAGGCAACGCAAACTTCAGTTCAAGAACGATCCTGCCGGCTATTCTCCACTCCGCTATGCAGCGAATTCCGGAGGCTTCTATCGCTTCACCGACTCCGTGACTGTTTACAGCAGCTCAGGTGAGCCCCTCCGACTAAAGCCAGAGTATGGCGGTGCCAATCTCGGGTCGGCTTATTCCTATCTGCCAAGTTCGTTCTCAGGCTCACGAAACGAGGCCATCACGTTGCTGCAGGCCAACGCGGGCAAGCTGACATTCGACTCGGCGCCGGACCTTCGCGACGGCGAAGCGTCTCTGCTTCCGCGTGTCCAGTCGGAGGCCGCGCTGGTGAACCTGGACCATCGGTTCGGCGATGCTTTCGAGGTGTATGTCAGCGGAGCATGGTTGCAGAACAGGAGCCGGTACGACTTCGCTGATGGTGAGCAGACCGTGACTTACCCCTTTGCTCCCACTAACCCTTTTCAACAATCCGTCGTTTTCACGCTTCCGCGTCCGGACCTCATCGGGCTCTACACGCAGAAGATCGTGACCACGCACATGACCACCGGCGTGACTGCCTCCTTGGGGGGGCACTGGCGCCTCAACATCGACGCGTCGCTTGGAAGAGTTCGGGTCAGTAATGCGAGCGTTAACAGCGTCGTCAGCTTTCCATTGCTCAATGCACTGCTGACAGGAAAACCCGGTGGGCTCGACTTACCGGTCGTTGACCCGCTTGCGCCCGAAGCCGAGCGAAACGCAGCTTTACTGGCATACCGAGAGACTGGTCGGACCAGCCAGGTTCTGACCAATCACTTCTACGATGCTTCGCTGCGTCTCGCGGGACCTCTGGTGCACTTGCCGGGAGGGCCTTTGACGGCGACTGCATCGGCTGAATGGCGACGCGAGACGGTTCCCGAAACGCAGCGCGTCAGTAACTTCCCAGCGAGCAAGCGCGTCCTCGACAACTCGCCGCGGCAAGTGCAAGTAGCTTCCGCTCTTCTGGAGCTTAGGGCGCCGATCACCGGGAGTGACCAAAGGCTCCCGTTTTTACGCAAGCTCGAAGTGCAACTGGCTCTTCGAGGTGACAGTTCAAGAACGCTTTATCCGACAAGTTTTGGGTCCATTCTGCCGGGGCAGGAGCCGGAAACACGCTCGCACCGGCTCGCTCTCACTTACACTGCCGGCGTGCGCATACGTCCCCGGCACAACCTGCTGTTACGGCTCAGTTCTGCAACAGGTGAGCTTCCGCCCACGATCCGTAACCTTCAATCGACGTTCGGCTATTTCGTCAATTCCGACGCGCTGCTCGCAGACAGCAAGCGTGGAGGGCGGCCGGTCGGAAGTGAGCGCTCCTTCATCTTCCTTTACGGTGGTTCGCCGGACTCTCCTCCCGAACGAGCACGCGGCATCTCCGCTGGCTTGGTCCTAAACCCCGATCCGAGAAGATGGCCGCAGTTCTCGCTCGACTATTCACACATTCATCGGACGCGTGAGCCCTACGTCCTCTCCTACATCTTCTTCGACGACGAGAATGCACTAGCGAGGGTTCCCGAAGTTCTGGCGCGCGAGGGAAGCGATCCTGGCAGGCTCAGGCGGCTGCCGCTGACCGACGCCGATGCGGCACTGGGCTTCACGGCTGGTATCGTTACTCACGTGGACGGCCGGGGCGTCAATGATGGCGAGACCGTGTTGAAATCCCTAGATGCCGATCTGTCCTGGCAATTGCCCGCGACACGCTTTGGGATCTTCGACCTCAATGCTTCCGCGACCTGGACGAGCTCTTTGCGTCATAGGATATCCGGTACCAGGCTTTCGACGGAGCGGGCCGGCTATGCCGACGGCCCGGTGAAATGGCGCGGAGTGTTGTCTCTTGACTGGCATCTCGGCAGTAGTTCAGCAGGCTTACGAGCAAACTACACTGGCAGCTATCGACCGATCTATGGCAGCCCTGCCGACGCTCAATACAATCCGCAGATTCTGCGCTTTCAGGGCCGGCAGCGCATTCCTCAGCAAGTTACCTTCGACCTGCGTGTCGGGCAGACGTTGGCGGTTGGGGTAGGAGTTCTGAAGAGAGCTCAGGTCGAGCTGGTCATTGCCAACGTGTTCGATGCGTCCCCACCAATCACTGCTGACCCTCAGACTCTGGGTTATAGCACCTACGCCGACCCACGGCGGCGGCGTTTCTCGCTCGCGCTTGGCACGGCGTTTTGAAGCGCTTGGGCACGCTCGCGCATGGCGTGCCGGGCGGAAGCGGGCCGAAAGAGGCGGAACCGAAAGAACTCGCCATAGCCCGGATCTAAAAGCAGCTGAGCAAATTCAGCGGAGCTGCCCGTGCCTCGTCCTAACCCGAAGCCGAAACCCGAACATCATCTCTTCAGTCTCACTGCGGCCGGCATCTTCCTTGCCGTGTTGATCATTCTGGCAATCTTCGACAACGCTTCGAGGGTTACCAACCATCACGGCGAAACGCCGCAAGATCTCGCGCTTGATCGAGCTGATCGCACCGCTGGCTTTCCAACGGAGGGACCATCGATCCCGCCGGATGGACCCGGCCGGCGGGCCGACGCTGACAACGCCAGCTCGGAGACTGCTCAATCAAGCTCGTCGCAGAACAAGTAACCTCGGCCGGCGATTGTCTTAATCAGGTGTCGATCTTCGCCAAGGACCTTACGCAATGTAGACAGCTGTATCCGAACATTGGTGTCATCGACGGTCGTCGTCGGCCAGACGAAAGAGATGATCTCGCGCACTGTTACGATCCTTCCGCGCCGGAGAAGCAGCAAGTGGAGAAGGTCGTAAGCGCGGCTTCCAATCGTGACGGGTAACTCATCGCGGAGCAGGACACGCGCGCTTGGGACAAGGCGCCACTCTCCAAAACGGAGTTCTTGCAAGCTCATTTCGGACAACACCGATACGCCGACGCTCGTGAAGTGCCCGCAAGAAGGCGTCGATCGGGGTACGGGCCCGTCAGCGGACCCGCTAACGATTAGATTAGGCTTGAGAATAGCCCCTGACCAATGCATCGCCTGCTCCGCTTCGAGTGCCTCCATTCTCAAGACGCACGGTCAGCAGATTACCTCACGTGGCGGTGGAGCGATTTCGATTCAGTTCAGACTCTTGAGCTCGATCACGTCCGGCCCCTGGCGATGAGCCCTAACGGGGTACACAACTCCCAGAGCTTCGGCAAAACCGTCGGGATCGCCGTTCCGGAACCTCCCTGTGATCCGCAGATCGCGTAAGCGCAGGTCAGCGATGATGAGCTTGCGATCCGAATAGCGGTTCAGCTCGGCGAGCGCTGACGACAATACTTCGTTGTCGAACGTCGTCATGCCCTGCTGCCAGTCCAGACTGGCGTGAGGAACAGGCGATATCGTCCGCTTCCCATTCCCCCCATCCACCAGCCTTTGCCCGGGTTCAAGGATCTGAGCTAAACCAGCGGAGGTTTGGATGGCGACACGACCCTGAAACAGATCGATCCGTGCTTCTCCACTGCTGGCCTTCACGCTGAACCGCGTTCCAAGTGCCCGGATGGTGGTCGGGCCTGCCACCACGACAAAAGGTCGGGCAGGGTCATGTGCAACGTCAAAGAGCCCCTGGCCCTCAATCAATCGAAATTCCCGCTGATTTCGTCCTAGCCGCACATCGATCTTGGTCCTTGCATCAAGAACAAGCTCGCTGCCGTCGGAAAGACGTAAGGATCGTACCTGTCCGCCAGCTGATGCAAACCGAGCCCACTTCTGCTCGACTGCCGGTTGAGCAATCTGGGGGTGAGTTGTCCTCCCAGGATCAAGGAGACCATAGAGCGCGGGTGCGGCGAAGAGCAAACAAATGGCAGCGGCTACAGCTGCGGCAAGCTGCAGGGAGCTGAAAAGGGGCCTGCGTTTCGCCTCTCGTGCCTGGCTTCGTAGTTCGGACAGAAGGTCGGTATCCTTACTCTCGTCCAGTACTGTCAGAACCCCGCACACGTGCTGCCAAGCCTCGCGGTGGCGATGATTGCCACGGAGCCACTCGTCCAAGAGCGCCCTCTCATGCACCGACAAGCCTTCGCTTTGGCGAGCGGCCCACATGGCAGCGGCGTGTTCCGGTGACAGGTCAATGGAATCCTGCCAGGTTTTAACATCACGTATCATGAGCAGTCTCACTTGGCAGAGTGCCGAGGTGACGAATGGCACGGATCATGTGCTTCTCGACGGCGCTCACCGAGAGGCCCAGCTGGATCGCGACCTCTCTGTAGCGCAGGCCCTCAAGGCGATGGAGGATGAAGATGGTGCGAGTTCGCTCGGGCAGTTCGAGCAAGCGAGCCAGAGCGGACCGGAGTTCTTGTTTCCCAGCCGCTATGCGATCGGGCGCCAGGTCGTCCGTTCCATGATCCGCTGGCTCCAGCGAGACGTGGGCACTTGACTTACGGACGGCGCGTCGGCGGCCATAGTCCGCCAGCACATTGGAAGCGGTCTGGAAAATGTAGCCATCAAGATTGCTGATCTCGGCACCGGTCTGGCGTCCTGCCAAACGTACAAAAACTTCTTGGACGAGGTCATCGACATCGTTGACTTGGCTTAGCCGGCGCCTGAAGTAATTACCCAGGCTCGCCCGCAAGGCTCCGTTACGAGCTGCCGCAGCGGCAATCTCGTCGGCCTTGATCGGTTCGCCAGACATCGGCGAAGGTTGAGCCATCAACTGGTCGATTACTAGTGCCTTGCTGTGAGACGCAGGTCGGTCCTCTCTCACCTATGACGCAGGCGTTCGAAAAAACCTCATGGCTTCAGATCAAGCCGTCGGTCGGTAGGTGCAGCTTGATTGTGGTGCCGCCTGCAGGTCGGCTAATGACCTCGATGGTACCGCCAAGCTGATCGACGAAGGCCCGAACGCTACTTAGGCCCAGACCCGTGCCGCCCTGGTCCTTCTTGGTCGTGAAGAATGGTCGAAACGCCTGCCGGACCACCTCGGGCGGCATTCCGGTCCCATTGTCTGAGACGCTTATGACCACGCAAGATTCGGCTTGGCGGTGAAGGTGACAGGACCGAGCCTCGAACAATAGGACGCCGCCTTCGGGCATCGCATCCCGTGCATTGAGAGCCAGGTTTAGCAAGGCGTCTTCTAGCCGCTGTGGCGCGCAGTGAACGGGCGGGAGGCGGTCAGTGGTGAGAGTCTCAAGGCGGATATGCCCGCCAAGCGACAAGCGCAGCAACTCACTGAGCATGAGTATCGTCTCCCTCACGTCGACCTGGCGTTGCTCGGCGCCGGCGGCGGTAAGGAGGTGATTGGCCATTCTACTGGCACGCTCGACCGCCCGCGCTGCCGTAGCGGCGGTTCTCTGAATCTCCGGGCTGGAGTGATCGCAAAGCTCGCGATTGAGGAAGTGAAGAGCGCTCGCTGCGCACTGCATCATGTTTCGAAAGTCATGTGCGAAGGTGAGCGGCAGTCGCCCCTCCGCGGCTCGGAAGGCTTCGCCACTCTCTTCGGTATAATGCTGTTGTTGTTCGGTCATTTCGTCTGGCCTCCCCAAGGCGGCTAATGCTGTCCGCGAGTGGAGTGGTGATGACCCTATGTTGCCGGTCGATCTTCTGTGTTCGCGTGGCCCTTTTGCGCCTGCACTGCTGATACAGATCACTACGTTTCTTTACACCGTTTGACTCCGACTTTGCGTCCTTCGAGGCGACAAGGGCTCCTCGGCCGCGGAACGGAACCCGGCTTGTGGACAGGAGCCCAGTACATGTTCGCTGACCCTAGCAACGCACCACCTGGTCATCACTTTCCTCAACATCCCTCTTGGGGAAGGCCTAAGTTCGAACCCAGCGGAACGATCGTTGCCGGACGCTGGACCGGTGTCGACCATGGCACGCATTCCCATGAGGCGCCGGCGAACGGCGCGTACCTTGCGGCGGCGGTATCGCTCCGCCCGGTCCAAGCCTCACTCTGGATTGGAGGCAAGCTCGCCTATGACGGTCGGCTCTCGAGCGGCATGATCTATGCGTGCCCACCGGCGACGGACGCACGAGCGCGCTTCGAGGGTCCTGCTGAGGAGCTGCAATTCTTCGTGCCGGTGCGCCTGTTGGAGCGCCTCGGCTGCCGCTGCTCACTCGAGCAACTTCGCGATAAGATGGAGGCTCTTGCCAAGCCGTCCGTTGATCCATTGGCCGAGCGTCTCGCGATGACCCTTCTTCAGAACGCTGCCTCCTCATGCGAGGCTCAGACAGCCTTCGTCCGCGGTTTGGAGCAGGCGATTGTCGCCCGCCTTCTCTGGCTCAGCGAGATGCGGGTCGACGGACAGCCTGGCCAGAATGGCCTGCTGCACTGGCGATTGAAGCGGGTCCTCAACCTCATCGAAACGCACTTGGGCGAGCCGCTACGGCTCGCAGACCTCGCCGCGGCAGCGGGTCTCAGCCGAATGCACTTCGCCGCACAATTCCGTCGGAGCCTGGGGGTCAGCCCCCACGAGTATCTTGTGAGGCGCCGCGTCGAACGCGCGCAGGAGCTATTGCGCGAAACGGACCTCCCGCTGGTCGAAGTTGCGCTCACCGTGGGCTTCCAGAACCAGGCTCATTTCACCACGGTGTTTCGGCGGCAGGCAGACCTCACGCCTGGCCGATGGCGCCAGCAGCAGCAGCTTTTCGGGCAGACGCAGCCGGGCAAGTTGGCCGCGTGATCGTTCGAAAAGCGCTTAGCCATGCTGATCTGGAAGAGCAGCACCCGCGCTGGCGCTAGCGACCGTCTCATACATTTCACGAGAAAGGAGATGACGCGATGAACGACAGCGACCCGCAACGAGTAGTCCGTGAAGAACTCGAATGGGAACCGAGCGTCGACGATGCACACATCGGTGTGAACGCTCGCGACGGCATCGTTACGCTCTCTGGAACTGTTAACACCTATGCGGAGAAGCTTGCCGCCGAGCGGGTCGCCGCACGCGTCGATGGCGTGAAGGCGATTGCTCAGGAACTTGAGGTTCGTGATGCCTTCATGCGCCCGGAGGGCGATGACGATGTAGCCCGGCGCTGCACTGAAGCCCTCTCCTGGACCGTTACCCTGCCAAAGGACCGTGTGAAGGTCAGAGTCGAGCATGGTTGGGTAACCCTGAGCGGTGAGCTCGAGTGGAATTACCAGCGCGAGGAGGCTTTTGAGGTCACCAGAAAGCTCCGCGGCGTCAAGGGCGTCATCAACAACATGACGCTCAAGCAGCGGCCGACACCGAGCGATTTTCGCGAGCGGATCAAGGCTGCGCTAGTGCGAAACGCGCAAATCGAGGCCAACGGCATCGCTATCCACACCGATGGCAGCAAGGTGACGCTGACCGAAACGGTCCCTCGGTGGTCTGAACGCTATGCCGCTGAGTACGCTGCCTGGGCAGCACCCGACGTGATGGATGTCGATGACCGTCTGACGGTCATCTGAGGCTAGCTGGAGCGCCAAATCCCTTGGTCATGGAGAAACTCACATGCAACGCGAGCCACTGATTGTTGCCGTCTATGCATCGCATGGAGGCGCAGACAAAGGCGTGAAGACCCTTGCTGAAGGCGGGTTGGACATGCGCCGCATCTCGATCGTCGGTCGGAACTATCACTCCGAAGAGCAGCCCCTCGGCTTTTTCAATTCCGGGGACAGGGTCCGCTTCTTCGGCAAACTAGGGGCCTTCTGGGGTACGATCGGAGGCATCCTGTTCGGCTCTTTCGTTCTGTTTGTGCCCATCCTTGGTCACCTTGTTATCCTTGGTCCGCTGGCCGCCACGCTGGTGAGCGGTACAGAGGGAGCGATCCTCGGCGGCGGTACCGGTGCGCTGATCGGAGCACTGTCTTCCATCGGCGTGCCTCGGGACTCTGCCATTCGCTACGAGGCCGCACTCAAGGCGGACAAGTTCCTGCTCGTTGTGCACGGTGATCAGCAAATGCTCGACAAGGCACGGAACCTGCTACGCGAAACGGGCGCCGAGGCACTAGACGAACACCGCCCAGAGCCGGCTGCGGCCTGATCAGGAGGCAAGCTCCCATGACAGACGATGCACTTCTTGCGCCCAACGGCGTCGACACCGGCCGCGGACGCGAGAGCAACGGCCTCGTTGCTCCCATACCAGCCATCAACCGACTGCTTGCGGACGTCTTCACCCTGTACGTCAAAACCAAGAACTATCACTGGCACATGTCGGGGCCGCACTTTCGCGACTACCACCTCCTGCTCGATGAGCAGGCGAGCCAGCTGTTTGAAATGACCGATGTGCTTGCCGAACGTGTCCGCAAGCTCGGGGGCCGGACGCTCACCTCGATCGGCAGCATCGCGAAGCTGCAACGGCTCGCGGACGACGATCGCAGCGACTGTGTGCCAGGACAGATGCTGCAAGCGCTGGCGGCGGATAATCGCCAGTTAGTTGAGTTCCTCCAAGAAGCGCACCGCTTGTGCGAGGACGAAGGCGACGTTGCCACCACGAGCCTGCTGGAGACCTATATCGACGAGGCCCAGCGCCGGATTTGGTTCCTCGCCGAAGCGGGCGGGACTGATCGCTAGCAAGAAGGTTACAAAGCAATGAGCAGGATATTCTTCTGCCTTCTACTCGCCTCGGCGAGCGGAGTTGCGCATGGGGCGCCGGTCAGTGACGCTACTGCGATCGCCTGGACTCGCCCGCAGGATCAGGTGGTCTCTCCCGAGATCCGGCCTGGCGAGCTCGCAACGCTGCTAAAGCCTGTCGACGCCTTTTACGGCTTCTGGGTCAACGGCAGCCCCGATCTGCTCAGGGCGGCCCTTAGCCCTGAGTTTGTCGACCATACGCTTCCCCGCGGTCGGCCGCAGGGGCCCGCCGGGCCAGCTGCAGCTTCAAAGACCTTCCTGGCCGCCGTGCCCGATCTCAGGGTGACCGTCGTTCAGCGTCTAGTTGTGCGCGACCGAGTTGTGTCGCACCTTCGTTTCATTGGTTCTTTCACTGGCACCTTCGCCGGACGGAAGGGCAGGGGTGAGAAGGTTGATTTCATCGCAACCGACATCCTCCGGGTGCAGGATGGGTTGATCACTGACAACTGGCATCTCGAGGACAATTTGACGTTCCTGCAGCAGATCGGGGCCATTCCGAAGAGCTAATGCATGGGCTGAAGGGAAGGCGGGCGGTGCTCCGGGAGCGCCGCCCGCCTCTTATCGTCAAAGCGGGACGATCCCGCGGTTGCCTTTGGCCAGCGAGGCGACTTCCTCCGCCGATAGGTTGAAGTGCTGCATCACTAGCGCCGGCGGCGTGTGCGAAAGCCAATCGGCCAGCGATACCTCAAGGTACTCAGGCGCGCGGAAGATCTCCATGAACTTCAACACGTCGCGACCAGTATTCTCGACATAATGGCCGAGATTGCGCTTCACCAAGCCGACGTCGCCGGCTCGGAAGTCGGTCGTCGTAGCCTTGGGGCCGGTATCGAACACCGTCATTCGGGCTTCGCCTTGAAGGTAATATTGCCACTCGTCGGCATTCGGGTGCCAGTGCAACTCGCGCATACCGCCGGGCTCAATGGTCACCATCGCTGCCGCGATCGTCTTGGACGCGCGGAAGTTGTGGCTATCCGCAATCTGGATCTGACCGCCGCAGTTGCGCCGGACGGGTTCGGACCGTGACAGCCGATAAATTACTGGTTCGGCCTTCGGCTGTGCGCCGACTGCGGCCTGGTCGGCCGCAAGGCTGCCCGGCTCCTGCCCCTGGAATATCCATAGTGAGTGCAGGGGCATGTTGCGGAAAGTGGACTCCGGCACTCCGAAGTTCTTGGCGAGCACATCGAGGGGAACGTGCGCCAGAAAATCGGTCACGAGGAGTGTGTTGCTCTCCGACTGCTCGCCGCCGTCGAATGCAAGGACGAATTCGGCTCCGTCAGGCCCCAGTCCCTGCAGGGAGTGCGGACAGCCTGCCGGGAAGTACCAAAGGTCGCCGGCTTCCACGTCCTCGACGCTTGGCACCCCTTTGAAATCGAGAGTGGTTACCCGGCAGTGTCCGCGCGTCATTATCGCCCACTCGGCGGTCTGGTGCCAGTGCAGCTCCCGTACGCCGCCGGGAGCAAGATGCATGTTCACGCCGGCGATTTCTTCGGAAAGGGCAAAATCATCTGCCGTTATCTCCCGCGCCCAGCCGCCACGCTGAATGCGCTTCGGTGAGATGTTGAAGGATGACCAGAAGAATGGCTGGGTCTTAATATCCGTCGGAGGTGGGCTGGCCTGGGAGGGGAATTGCCGCTCCATCGTGACGTTCTGAGGCCCGGCGCTGCGAAGGCTCTCTGGAACATCGCGGACGTTTACCGCTCCTTCTGCTGGCAAGTCCGGATTGCCAGGCGAGGGCACCTCATGCCCGATCTCCTCGATTGGTTCGTGCGGGTGGGACTTATCAATCATGGTGGTCGTGACCTCCTTTGTTGAGTGGCGCCTGGCGTTGGGAGCGGAGACGCGCGGGGATCAGCAGCGCGCTGCCGATAGCGGGAAAGAGGAAGGCGACGGCGCCGAGCGCGTGAGCCGTCGTGCAGCCAGCGACAGCTCCGGTCACGAAGAACAGCCATTGACCCGCGTTATCGGCAATGTTGCCCGGCCGGCGTTGCAAGCGATCAGCCAGTGCCTGGCCAAGGCGGACCAGAGCGCCGGTCACCATGGTGCCAACCGGCACCCGATTGACCTCATGAAGCGGCGCATTGAGCATGCCCATCGCCACCAGGGCGCAGAGTAGTGCGGGAAATCGACTGGCGCCGGATCCTAGCAGTGCCGCGGCAAAGAGGAGCGCAGAGGTGAGGCCGAACACGAATGTGTTGCCATTGCTTGTTGCTTCACTCTGAAGAAGGCGCCCAAGCATCGCGCCGAACACGAATACTACCGCTGGGAGCAGGTATGTCGTTGCGTGAGCAAGTTTGAGGACTGACAGGGCAGCCGCGAGCTGCGTCGTATCTCCGCTCATGAAGGAGACAAAGATCCCTGCGAACAGCAGGAACCCGGCACCGTCGGTCCAGCCGGCCACGGCGAGAACGAAGAAAGCTTCGGCGCGCTGGCCCAATAGGGTGGGCGTATCGCTCATGGAGGGGGAGGTACGCCCGCTGCCTGTCGTTCTCTTTCGCAACCGAACGACCGGGCTCCGCGGGTGGGCGACTACGTAAGTTCAGGGCGTAAACAGAAGATTGCAGAGCATCATTGTCGCCAAGTGCAAGGGTCATAGCGAATGGTGCTTTCCGCATGTCCGAGCCTGTCCGAAGCTGCGATCGCCGGGGCTTTATGCGCGGCGCTGGTCAACTTTCCTTGGTAGCAAGCGGAGCTGGGCTGCTTGGACTCCCCGCGCAGGCGGCTCAACCGACCAGCCTTGAGAACGAGAAGGCTGAAGAGCCTCTTGCCGAAGCGACGATCAACGCGCTCGAGGGCGCCTACGGCGTTCACCCCAAGCAGCGCCGCAATCACACCAAGGACGTTGGCGCGCTGGGAATCTTCACCGGCAATCCGGAAGTGCAGCGCTGGTCCAAATCTCGGCTTTTCTCAGGAGAGGCCACCCACGTAGTTGGTCGCTTTTCGATAGCTGGTGGCGATCCGAAGGTGAAGGACTCCGATCGGAGCCCTCGCGGACTGGCGCTAGAGTTCCGCATCCCTGACGGAAGCCTGCATCACATGACGATGCTGAACACCCCAATGTTCTTCGCGCAGGTGCCGCAGACGTTTCTTGACAAGTTCATCGCCCTGGCTGTCGATCCCACCACGGGGAAGGCGGACCCGGCTCGGTTTGCCGCCTTCAACGCCAGCCACCCGGATACCCGAGGACAGGTCAAGTTCCTGACCGACAACAATCCTCCGCGCAGCTACTCGGAAGAAGCGTATTTCGGCATCCACACCTTCTTTGTCGCCAACAAGGCCGGGCAGAGGCAGAAGGTGAAGTTCCACTTCGAACCGCGAGACGAAATCCACCGCCTGACGGATCAGCAGATGAACTCACTGCCCGATCACTTCCTTGAGGCCGCACTATCGGAGCGGCTTCGCCGTGGACCTGCTGAATGGGATCTAATCCTCACCTTGGGTGAGCCGCAGGACGAAGAGATCAACCCTACGCTCTTGTGGCCGAGCAATCGACCCAAGATCAAGGCAGGAAGGCTCCGCTTGCATTCGTCGGCCAGCTCCGAGCAGGCCGGCAGTTCCAAGATCAACTTCGATCCCTTGATGCTCAGCGATGGCTTCGAGGCGAGTTCAGACCCCATCCTGCTGTTCCGTTCCCCTTCCTACGCGGTCTCTCATGGCCGCCGCCTGCAGGAGGCCTGACTATATGACGCCAGTTCCAGGATTGATCGTCCGCCGCAGCACCCGCAGCTTTGCCGAGGCACTTGCCGGCGCCGTAGGAGCGCTCCAGCGGGCGAATGTGCCGTTGCTGGCCACCATCGATCACAGCAAGACCGCGGCAAAGGCCGGCCTGAGCCTGCGGCCGACAACCGTGCTGATCTTTGGCAACCCAAAGGGAGGTACACCGCTGATGCGGGTACTTCCCACCAGTGCGATCGAACTACCGCTGAAGCTTCTGGTGTGGGAGGATCCGGCCGCGGGTGTGTGGCTTGCTGCCGATGATCCCGAGTGGATTGCAGAACGGCATGGGAGCGGTGCGCCGCATCCGGAACTGATTGCACCTTTGCAGGCCCTGACTGAGCAGGTCCTACTCAGCGCTGCGTAGCGATCAGGCGAGTCGAGCAGCGTGCTGAGCACCCTCTCTGTGCTGGCTGCTGGTCGACAATCTGCTTGGCTCGCATTCGCGTGAGCCCGCGTCTCATCGCTCGACGCAAGGTGCCTGCGATCCCCTGAGCCGCTTAGCGGGCCTCCTCGCCGGCGGCGGCGATCTCTGACTGCACCTGCACTGGAGCCGCATAGGTGTCCGCCGTACCCGGTGCGATGACCAGATAACGACGGCTGTCGATTTGCTCGGCTTGAACGATCTGCCGGATTGGCCCGGCCGCATTGACGATTGCCGCTCCGGCGGGATTGGTGGTGAATTGCGCTAGCGGCTCGAGTGGGCCGGTACCGTCTGATCGTAAAGCCAGTGCCAGGACGTAATTCGATTTGGGCTGCAGACCACCCACGGCTGCCTGCAACATCTGTATCTGACCCTGGTCGAAGAGCGTAATCTGGGATCGGCCAGTGCCGGTCAGCTGCAGCAGCACCTTCCGACCAGCAACGCCGAGGGGCTGAAGGTTCGCTAGTCCGTCGCCTTCCGGCACAGCGCCCGGAATATAGGCAACTCCCTGGGGACCTTGGCCGATCGGGATGGTCGCGACCACCTTGTTCGTCATCGTATCGATCGCTGCGACCTCGTCGCCATTCTCGATGCCAACGTAGATGCGGCTGCCGTCGCCCGAGGGCCATAAGCCATGCGGCATGGATCCCACCTTGATGCTTGCGACTTGGGCGAAATCGGTCGTGCGATAGACCTTGACCAGGTCTTCAGTGCCGACGGTCACGTAGGCAAACTGCCCGTTGGCGTTTCGGACTATGTTCACATGATTGGTGATTGCGCCCGTATCGATTGTGGTCAGGGTATCAAACGGCGGCCGAGCGTTGAACACGCTCACTTTCCCGACGTCTTTGAGCGTGAACCAAACCTGTTTGCCGTCCGGGGTAGCCGCAATGTCCGGGCAGAATGGACTGGGCTGCTTCACGCGTCCCACGATCTTCCGACTTCTGGTCTCGATAACAACTGTCTCCGGCGAGAAGCTGGAGCAGACATATCCATAGCGTCCATCGGGTGAGAAGATCGTCATCCCCGGGCCGTTCGGTACCGTAATGCGGGCCACCTCGCGGTAGTCATGCCCGTCGAGCACCGCGATGTAATCTTGCCCACGAACGCTCACCCACACTTCGCGACCATCAGGCGTGAAAAAGGCCTCGTGCGGCGAACGTCCGACGTAGGTCGTGTGCTTGACCTTGTTCGTGGCGGTATCGATGAAGGTGACCGAGTTACTTCCGATCGAGACTACGGCGAGAGTTCGACGATCAGGTGCGAAGCCCATTCCATGAACAAGCAACTGCCCACGATAGAGTGGGCTGAGGTTTGCTGGCGTGGGATCGCCGAGCCGGATCACTCCCAGGAGCCTATTGCTGAAGGGATCGATGACCGAAACGGTGTTCGAGAATTGATCCGAAGTATAGAAGCGATCGCGATTGCTGATCGGAGTCGCTGGCGCTGACTGAGCAAAGGGGACCTGATCAGCGAGTGCAGGCGCAGCGGACGCAAGAAACGCGAGCCCCGATAGCAACTGCCTCATCATCTTGCCTCCTCGCGTGGCCTGTCTTGGTTGTTCTCGAGCTCATGGGCGATCTGCTCCATGAGACGGATTTCTTGCTGCTGCTCGACGATGATGCCCTGAGCGAGCCGGCGCAGCCGCTCGTCCTTGCCGTAGCGCAGCTGCAGCACTGCCATGTCGATCGCGCCCTGATGGTGGGGGATCATCATCGCCGTGAACTCACGGTCAGGGTCGGCGCTCGCCGGTGTCGACATGGCATAATGCATTCGCGTCATGGCCGCGCTCATTGCTTGGTGGAAGTCAGCAGGACTGACCATGGCTGCCGATGCGGCCGAGCAGCCAACGAGGAGCAGCGCCGCGCCGGCAAGTGCGGGAGACCTCATGCGCGAAGAATGCTGCTGCCTCATCTTGTCACTCCACCGCACCACTTTGTGCAACACGCGGGCAACACTCCTGCTGCCGCTACCCACGATCTATTCACCAGCATCGCACCGGGCTCCTTCGCTCCTGGCTGACCAGCCATGATGAGAGCTGCAGCTGACGATTGCCCACATTAGCACCCCTTCGGGATCGACACTTTCGATTCCGAACGGCCGGGCGAAACGGCGGCTCGAGACGAGAGGAGAGGGCACTGCAAGCTGCTAGGGGGCAGGACTCTGACGCCAGCCATCTGCGAGCTCCCACAAGCGTGCCGAATTATCTTGATCCAGGGCATATGGCGCTACGCCGCTCAGCTCGGGGTTCCGATGGGTGACGACATCTGCTTCCTGGCAGTCTTCGAAATAGCGACCGCCCACGTTCTTAACCAAGGGTGATGCAGCTAGCAGCACACTCGTGGCAGCCCCCTGAGCAATTGATTTCTGCCGCTCCTTGGGCGTTCTCAGGCCGCCGGTGTGTTTTTGAAGGCCGGTCGCGATCGCGCCAGGATTGAGGGCGTTCGCATAGACGTTCGAGGACGACCAACGTCGGTTGGCTTCTACCGCCATCAGGATGACGGCAGTCTTGCTTTGCGCGTAAGCAAGCACCGGATCGTAGGGCAGGAAGCCGAAGTTGGTGTCCCCGAAGAAGACTGGGGCCATCAGGTGGGCGCTCGAACTGACGGCGACTATCCTTCCACCTTCTTCAGCAAGCGCAAGTTGCAGTGCCTGAGCAAGGTGGAAGTGGCCGAGGAAATTGGTTGCGAGCTGCAATTCGACGCCCTGCCGGCTCACCTGTCGGGTCGGGATGGCCATCACCCCCGCATTGTTGATCAGCATGTGCAGTGGACCTCGCCACATCCTCGCGAAAGCGTCGACGGACTCAAGGTCGGAGATGTCGAGATGCTCCACGGCGAGCTGTTTGTTGCCAGTCAGTCCATGAAGTTCGCGAACCGCCTGCTCACCAGCCGTGAGATTTCGCACAGCGAGGGTGACACTGGCACCGGCAGCTGCAAGGGCGCGGCAGGTCTCGAACCCGATGCCGGCGGCCCCACCGGTCACGACCGCACGCCGACCACCAAGGTCGATGCCGTCAAGGACGTCCGATGCTGTAGTCGCGAAGCCGAAGCCGTTCCTCGGGGTCGTCATGTCTCTCTCTCCCACGGATGGTCCGGCCTGGCAGGCACCGTGTAGCTCCCCTTCTTCGCTGCGCACTCCCTGCAAGCAACAAAGCCCGGAGCGCCGCCCCGGGCTCCATTGTTAATCTAGAGCCGCGACTTCGTCGTCTCCGGCTCGATGCTGGCGATGACTTGCCGTGCATCGAACGCGACCGGGCTGTTCGGTTTTGCGCCGCGATAGAACGCGATTTCAGCCGACGCCTCGTAGCTCGTTACGGTATTCACATCGAGATTATCGGCCCAGAAGGCGCCTCCGCCCCACGGCGACCATGAGCGCCAGCCAAGCCCGCCAAGGCGATAGCGCCAACTTGGCCCCCAGTAACCGTAAGGTCCAGGGCTGAAAGGCTCGGTGATCTCCGTGCGGACAGTCGGATCTGTTTGCTTCGAAACGAGAGTGAAGCCGTCATAGCCGTTCTGCAGCGTCACCTGGGCTGCACGCAGGAGAAGATAGTTCTCCACTTCCTTGCGCGACGTAAAATCATTGCCTGAGAAGGAGACCCGGTAGTGATCTTGGTCGATCCGCTGATCCGAATAGCCGCCTCGCGCATGGCTGCTGCCGAGCGGCTGGTAGGGCGTTGATGTTGCACAAGCCGAAAGGAGCAGGGCGGTAGCGGATAGCACGATGGATTGGCTGACCAAGCGAGGCATTGGCATTTCCTTTGCGACAGAATGTTGCTGGCTTTTCGGGCCTGCTGCCGCTTTGCCAGCCCCTCGGCCGATTGGTCTTACGGGCAAGGCCTCGCTTTTTGGGGATCACACGTTCGCATGGGTCGGCCACTTTCAGGGTTCGACCTTATCCCCCATCATGGCTGATCGACGGATCGTGAAGGTGAGGGTGCAAGGTGAAAAATATCATTGATAGGCGACCGGAGAAGGTCACCGTGGAAAGCACAGGCAACGGTCCGTTTCAGGTTCGCGCAACCGTTGCGGGTGCCCAGTTCTTCGTCGACGAGCCGGTTTCCGTAGGAGGCCTCGCAAGTGGTCCGACACCTTACGACCTGATCGCAACAGCCCTGGCCTCGTGCACCGCAATGACACTCCAGCTGTACGCACGTCGCAAGTCGTGGCCGCTCGAACATGTTGCCGTCAACGTGGAGCACCGCCGGGAGTATCTGAACGCCAAGGACGATTTCCGGCGTGAGTTGCTGCTGAGCGGTCCTCTGTCGGAGGAGCAGCGCGAGCATCTGCTCACCATCGCGGATCGCTGCCCCGTGCATCGGACGTTGGCTCCAGGCTCCGACATTCAGACGACATTGGTCTTCGCCCATCAAGTGCAGGGCCCAAGCGTGCATCAGATGCACTTGATAGACATGGAGGAGTCGTGCGCTGACCGCGGTGATTAACTCCGGGGCGCGGGGAGTTGGGTGCTGGCGGTCACCTGCTCCATCGGGAGGAGGGGTCTGGAGGGTGACCGTCAGCAAGCGCGATCTGATTATTGCCGGCGCTCTGCCCAGCCATTTGCTTCTTCGATCGCAGACCTTCCGGTGCGACGATCATACAGGCACAGGTAGGTGACGGAGGGTGGCGCGTACCGGCTGGCTCTCGGAGTGCCAGTCACCAGCAGAGCAACCGTCCCGACGCGATCGTTGAAGATGATCGGGTTCGACACGCGCGTTCGACCAAGGGCTGAAGATTGAACGCAAGAGCGCTCCGCGCGGGCCTGGAGTGCCGCCCAAGCCTTGGGCGTTGAGGCTGCAGCCGGGAAGGTTAGGAGGCCAGTAGCGGCGAGGAGAAGTGTCTTTTTCATGCGGCCACTCTTACTTTCGACGTTGAGATCTCTCTTTCGAGAACGAACTCAAATCACTGATCGTGCCCACTCTGCTTACGATTGATCTCATCTAAGCGGTACGTCTTCAGCCCGAAGAGTCGCTGCCCCGTGCGATTATCGGTCCCAGAGAGGACCACAAGCATGGTGAACGGCTCATCCCCCGACATTAGCAGTCGCCCGCCGGCACTGTCCGGCTCTATCACGTGTCGGATCGTCCAATCACGGGTGAAAGCTGGGTGGGTGGAGCGAACTGAAGACAACTCGTGCGGTATGCAGCCTTCGTCGCTGGACGAGGGAATGAGTGTTATCGCAACAGACGCATCGAAGAGCGTGTTGCTTCGCTGATTGGCCGCGTGGATCGTCAGTACAGCTCCCTCCGGCCGCGTGATAAGGCTGACGGACTCGGAAAAGGCGATGAGCGCTGTCGGCCGAGAGAAGCGGGCGAAGGCACAGCCAGTCAGAAGCGCGACATAGAGTAGGCCAACGGCGACCTCGACCACGGCCAGAATGTTCGCGTAAAGCGAGACTGGATAGACGTTGCCATAGCCGACGGTCGCCAGTGTATCGACACTGAAGAAGAAGGCCCGCAGGTAGCGGGCACCTAGGGGGAAGTTTGGCGTTCCGCCAAGGCCGTTTGGATCAAGGCTATAGAGCGCGGCGAAGAATAGATTGAGGGCAGAAAATGAACCGATGAAACACACCAGCAAGCGCCGACCGCTCATGTCGATGATCTTGTGGTAAAGGTCACCTTGGAGACTTTGGAGCCAGCGCTGGTGAGTTGCCTGTCGCGGGACGAGCATGAGGTCGCGCTAGCCGTTGGCGATCCTGCCCACCTCTATCTCGATACTAGAAATCTCAAATCGATCGAACACGCCAGCCTTTGCGATCGGGCCCTCGAGCAACCACTTCTCGGCATCTGCGACGCCTTCGGTTTCGAGGATGACGAGGTACCCGCGCCGGCAATGGTGAATGCCGCGCATCAGGGCGACAAGCTGTAGGTTGGCAGCCGTCAGCCGGTCGTTGATCTCGGCCTCATGCTCGATCAGTGCCTCTTCGGAGCCCTCCTTGAGGTAGCTGACGATCATCAACAGCATGTTAGGCTCCTCGTACCTGGGTTCAGGAGGCGCCCTGCAGCACCCTCGTGCGATTACTCGCTCACGCTGAAGCGAGAGTGCCTCGGCAATGACAGCTGACTGGGAGCGACGCTTTCGAAACCGCATGGCCGGTGATCCATCCTTGTGAGGGAGGCCTTGGCCCAGCGCTGCACCGTGCATTTGCGTTCGTTTGGTTCCTTATCGAAAAGCTCCGGACGGATCTTTGGATATGCTCCGCCCAGTTTGACTGTGGGAACTTGAGGAGATGATGATTGTGCGAGTCCTCGGAGCTGCCCTCATTGCCGGAGCAGCGACGGCCTGCACGTCGGTGCCACCGCTCAGCGCACCGGAGAGCGTCACACTCGAGGTCGGTCCCTGCCATGGTCATTGCCCGGTTTATCAGACGCAGATCGAGGCCAGTGGCGCAGGGTGGTTCAAAGGTGAGCGAAACACCTATGTCGTGGGTACTTCGCCGCTCAAGTCATCACCGCAACTCTACCGCCAACTTGAGCAGCTATTGACGCCGCTCCAGCCTAAGCAGGGACAGGTCATCTATGACCAGTCTACTTGTCGACCGTTCGCCACCGATCAGTCGCAGCTGCGGGTGGTCTGGAGCGCTCCGGGCCATGCTGCACGAGAGCTGAACTTTGATCTTGGGTGTCACGACCCGCGCTACGCTGTTGTCCGCGCCAGGCTGGAAGCAGCACTCAGGCTGCTCCCCATAAGCGACCTGATCAGGTCTTCTAATCCGAGAAAGAGGAGCGCTCGATGAGCGAGGTTGCTGCGGTATCAAGCTACGAGCAACGCGAGGCGCTCGCGAAACGCTTTCACGCGTGCCTTCTTGCGCGCGATTGGAACGGCATACGCTTGCTCGTTCACGACGATGCGAACTGGGTGCTGCCGGGCGACAACCTCATCTCCGGCCCAGCGGTGGGCGGCGATGCCGTAGTCGAGCGAGCCAAGCTCATCGCCAGCTTCGGAGTAAGCTTTCAGTTACTTCATATTCTTGTCAGCCGCGACCATGTCGCGTTGGCGCTTCGCAACATGGCAACGCGGCCAGGAGCAGTGTTGGACGAGTATCTCGCAACCGTTTGCCGGCTCCGCGGTGATCGGATCATCGAGATTGAGACGTACCTATCGGATGTGCGCGGCATGAACCGCTTCTTTTCGAAAGCACCGGAGCATATTTCCTAATGACCCACGCAGCACGAGCGCCGGTGGCCCGTTGCTGTGCTCCCGCAGTGCCGGCTCTTGAAGAGATTAGCGCGGCCTGATCTAGAGCCCGATATTTAGCGCTTATCGCTGCCAGTGGAAACAGAAGAATCACGACCGGAGTTTACCATCTTCGGTCGGTCGGTTCGCTTGTGCAGGACTCGTCACGTCCAGGCTGAGAACGCGTCTTCCGTGACGCAACTGAAGGCGTGTGTCGAATACGTTATCACTAAAAGTGGTGAGCCAAACCTATCGCGACTCACGTACGCCGAACTTTCATCATCGCACGCCAGGCTCTCGGCGAATTCAAACCTAATCGCCTGAAAACACGGGACAGGTGGCTCTGATCTGCAAAGCCACACCTGGCGGCGATATCCGCCAGAGAGTCGTTGGAACTCTCAAGCAGGTTCTTGGCTAGTTCGACTCGGCGGTGAAGAAGCCAACGGTGCGGCGGCAGGCCAGTGCTAGCTTTGAAGCATCTAGCGAAATGACGCTTAGACATTCCGCAGGCCTGACTGACCTCTGTCAACGATGGATTGGCACTTATATCGTCAAGCAGCAACTCCTTAGCCCGGCGCTCTTGCCAAGCCGCAAGACCTAGGCCGACCTTAATGTCAGGAAGTCGAAACTCCCCGTATGTGGTTGCAAGATGGATACAGATCGCTGAGGTTATGTGATCGGCGAACAGCCGGTTCGACTGCGCGGGTCGCTCCAGAGCCGGTAAAAGGGTGCGCCAAAGGTGAAACATGACTTCATCGTGAGGGAGTGGGTTGAACGGCGTGCTTAACGTAGACATTGCAAGCAAGCCAAATTCTTGGGCAAGTTCGTCAAATAACTTGGAAGGAATATGGAAATGCACTGCGCTGAACGGCTGGATCAAGTTCGTAACCCAGCACCGACGAAGATCAAACAGCCCAAAGGAGTTCGGCTTGGCAGCGCTCCGCAGGAACGCTTTTCCGTCCACCCAAACGTCTGCATCCTTCCAATCACCGAGGAAAAGACTGCCTAAGTACTCCTCCTTGGGGCTGTTGGGGACTGTAAGGCCAAAATCTGGGTTCTCGCGGACGACCTGCGCCACCACCAGTGAGCTGTCGCCGGACGACCCCGCGTCGAAGGTGGCGTAGCGATCAAGCTGCCCGTTTTTCGCGAACCAAGGCCTAACATGTGGCTCCTGGGACACTTTCATCCCCTTAGAGAACAGAATGGCCGATCACCCAGCCCGGGAGAAGCCATTCTCCAACGCAAAAGAACCGGCAAGATGGGAAACATAGATGTCCCTCGCGTCCCAGTGTGGCTCTCGCGTCCAAGCGCTTCCGCGTAGGTTATTATACTTCTTTTACGCCGAAGTTGCACCGGGTTCCATGGAGGAGGCAATCGCATGATGGACCGGTCCTGCATTCCCAGAACCGCTGCTGAGAGTCGGGACGGTCACATAGCCTCCGAGACTACTGAGTGGCTTGCCTCTCGTGACCTGGGGGCTGAACTGCTTCGCTTCCGCCACCATACTGTTGTGCCTGGATCAAGAACCCTTCTGTGTAGGGGAAAGCCGGTTCAGATTGGAAGCCGCGCCTTCGACCTGCTGGTTGTGCTGCTTCGTGCCAGAGGTAGAGTTGTTTCCAAAAGCGAGATCATGCGCTCCGTCTGGCCAGCGACTTTCGTGGGTGAAAGCAACATTCGATGCCAAGTTCTCGGCCTTCGACGAGCGCTAGGGTCAGTCGGTGACCAAGTAAAAACAGTTTCGGGTCGAGGTTATCTTCTGACAGCCTACGGCAACGATGTCGGGCACCATGATCTACCGCTCTTCGAAGCACTAGACGCGTAAGGTGGCCCGGAATTCCTGTCTGATTTAGCGCGCCTACCTAGTGCGGCTAGGGCTAGCTGCTGCTCGGCCTTACGCGTTCCACGCCCGATGCTCGCAGCGGCCCCTGCCGGCGTGCCCTCGACACTGCGAGCTCTTACGTCCACACCGATCTTCTTAGCGGTGGATCAGCCAGTCTTCGGAGTGGTTCGGGCTACCATCGGGTAATCAGCCTTCAGGTCGCAAATGTCAGGAGCGGGACCGACGCAAGCAAAGGCGCTGCGAGCGGCAAGGCGTCCGACTGCCCACGTTCGAGAGGGCTATTCGCTAGAGCAGGTGATCGCACAGGTGAGGTCTGGAGAAACGCGGATCGCCTAGTCGCCAGCAGCTTCGTCAGGCTTTAACTTCGCAGCCGACTCACCTTCTAAGGCCGTCAGCATGGGGACAAGCTGATCAAAGCCTCCTGGAAGCTTCATCTGCGGTGGCCGAGCAAGCAGTGTCCGCTTGGGCGGCGTATGGTGGGTAGCGGAACGGCGGCTTTCGGGTGAGCGTGGGTAAGAAGCGGACGTAAGCTTATGCTGCGGCAGCCCCTTGTGACCGTCGCATCCACATACCGATCGGCCAAGCAAGCGCTACTGCGCCGAGGATGAACAGACCGCTTGTCCAGTCGGAAACGAGGAAAGCCACTAGGAGCGTAGCGTCCAGCGCGAGTGAGATAGCAGGCAAAAGTGGGTAAAGCCTGGCCCGATATGGGCGTGGAAGATCAGGCGCGTCGCGGCGCAGCTTGAAGAGAGCTACGTCGGCCAGAAGTAACGGGAACATGCCCAAAGCCGCCATGATGCGGAAGACGGTCTCGAACTCTCCGGTGAGCGTCAACGCCACCGAGCCGAGCGCAGTCAACATGAGGGCTACAGACGGCGTGCCTCCCCGGTTCACTGCAAGTGCGGCTCTGGGGAACAGCCGCTGTTCGGCAAGGCCATAGAGCACTCGCGGGGCGGACATGATGTTGGCATTGAGGCAGGTACCTGCAATCAAGACAGCTCCCGCCGCGACGATCTGCAGTGCGCGAGATCCGAATAGGCTACCGATTGCATCGGCTGCAGGCAGCTTCGATGATCTGAGGGTTTCCAGCGGCAACGCGTACGACAATGCTGCACTGACGAGTAGGTACAGCAGCGCTACCGCTGCAATCGTTCCGAAGAGAGCCCGGGGGATGTTCCTCCCGGGGTCCGTATCTTCTTCGGCGAAATAAATAGCGTTCGGCCAGCCGGAGTAGGCTCCGAAAATCATCTGGTAGGCGACGACGATGCCGAGCAGCGTTATCGGCTGTGCGACGGTCGCCGCGGCTCGCTGGGTATCGGGAGGCGGCGAGAGAAAGATCAGCCCGGCGACAGCGACGAGGAAGGAGAACTTCCCGAGGCTACCAACGATTTGTGCCCTGCTCCCCTCCCGCACGCCAAGCCAGTTCAGACCGTAGAACAGCAGAGCAATCAAGGCCCCCGCCAGTCCAGGCAACGAGCCGATTTGAGGCACTAGGAGCCCCAAGAACTCGGCTGTGATGATCGAAAGCGCTGCTATCCCCGCGACCAGGTTCAACCAGTCAACCCATCCGATCAGCAGGCCCCCAGGCTCGCCGAAGGCGGCGCGTGCCGGCACGAGAAATCCTCCCGCCTTGGGCATGGAAGTGATCAATTCTGCGATGACGTTTGCCTGGATGGCGGCGTGCACGGCAACTGCAGCCCAGAGGAGCAGAGCGATCTGCACACTGCCTACGGAATCGACCACAGCAGAGGGGGTCCGCAGGATCCCGCCACCAATGACGCTGCCGACACCCACCGCGAGGGCAAAGCTTAAGCCAAGTACGCGCAGCAAACCACCGTTCGAACGGTCCCCAGCATTCCGGTCCGGTATAGGAGCCACAGTCGTCCTCCTGCTGAGCTGAGCGCGAGCTTAGCAGGTCAGCGACGAATGTACGCAATGGCCGGATCCGGACACTAGCCACATAGCTGAACGGGCGTGCGCTTCCATGCTCTTAGTCCAAGGACCGAACCAGCCGCAGACGGCCACTTGCCGCCACTCTGGCTGGCTTGGGCCCACAGTCCGCTGGTGGTGGAAAGCGGAACGGCTGCTTTCGGGTCTCCAGAGGCAGAAGGCAGACATTCACCTGTGCGAAGCTCAAGCACCAGGGAAAAGATCTGCTGCAATCACGGAGCTCCCATCGATCAGCCTGTTGGCATCAACTTCTGACAGCGGGCAGGTCCAGTATACTAGGTCGCAGCTCGCCTGTCCGAGAAGAGGCTCAAGTGCTCCTCAGCTTGGGAGCCGTTTCTGGGATGCGGCCGTTTGATTGTTGCCAGCAGTGAGCTCACGGATGGCTGCAATGAATGGCGCCGACACACCGGTCCTTGAGAACTCCAGCAACTCGTTGAGGCCTGAAGGGCTGGATAGGTGGAGCACTTCATAGAGGCAGATCGGGATTTCCACATTGTTATTGAAACGGCGATCCGGTCCGCCGTTCTTATTAACATAGCGCCATGTGGAGCCGACCACCTTTGCGTCGTGCGGGACAGTGCCCTCCTCGATAAAGCGGCTGTCCTGGAAGGACGTTATCAGGTCCGAATAGGCGACAGCTCCGAACTTGCCGTCTTGCCCAATCAGCAAGACGTCCGGCAGGAAGAACAACCACTGCTTGCCGGCCGCGATGGCAGGCGGAGTCACGTTGCTCTTCATCACGGCAGGCAGCTTTTATGCGAGCGTGGTAGCTGCCTTGGATACGAGATGGGCAGCTCCCGCGTTTCTCTTCCAGAATTCGTAATCCTTCACGGCGCCGCCAGCGGCGACGTGCCACTTGCCGGCACAGTCTACGAGCCATCGAAGGCCGCAGTCGTCGCGCGGTAGGCCTGCAGCGTATCGCCCTCGAGATCATAGTAGATCACAGACATACGGCGGTAGCTATCTAGGTACGCACCAACTGCTCTCTTAGACCAATTGAACACGGCAAAGAGGCAAAAAAGTGGGCCTGCAGATGTTGTTGTTAACTTAATTTGGTCATTGCATGTGGAGGGTTCGGCAGTAAATTCCGCCGTGTGACTAGCTCACGCGAGTTATTGCGCCCGCTACTTCTAACGGTCCACGCCATCAGAGGGCTCTGGAAGTATCGCCGGGAACACGTGTGTCTTCTTTTGGGGGTCTTGAATGGCGATTGGCTCTACGAGCGGCGATGATTTCCTGGCCGGCACCACTGGGGACGATATTATAGATGGCTTGGAAGGCAACGACACAATCTTCGGATTGTCGGGTAACGACAGCCTGAGCGGTGGCGATGGAAATGACACAATCAATCCGGGCTTGGGCGCAGACCTTGTTGACGGCGGTTCCGGTGATGACATTGTCTACTTCAGCGATGTAGGTTTCGGATCTGCGGTCGGCCTCGGAGCCATCGACGGAGGAGCTGGATTTGACACCGTCGACTTACGGGGGGTGAGTTCCGTAACAGTCGGGACCATATTCGACGGAAGCAATTACGTTCTGGGGTTCTATATCGGCTCCCAACGCTACACCGTGCGAAATGTCGAGCGACTGCAGCTTGGTGAAGGATCGCAATCCGTCTTCCTGCCTCCTAGTGACACGTCGACCCTCGAAATTCGTGCTGGGGGCGGGGCGGACGATTTCTCCGGGACTGTTGGCAAGCGTCTCTTCGGAGAGACTGGGAACGACAAGTTCTTCCTCAGCGGTACCTTTGGCGGAAGCATCATTCCCGGGTACATAGATGGGGGCGCAGACACTGATACCATATCCCTGAACATCGGGTTCAACGTCGACTTGGCAGCCGGTACGGCTAGTGCGGGTCAGGCGTTCTACGAGCTTGTGAGCATCGAAAACGTGGTAGCCCACGCAGACAGCGTCGTTTACGGGGATGAAGGAGCGAATCTGCTCACCGTTTCCGAGCTCTTTGACAGCTCCTCAGCACAAGTCCGCCTCTACGGTCGTGGCGGGGATGATGCTCTAAGCGGCAGCCTCGGTTCCGATGTGCTCGACGGCGGGATGGGCGATGACGTGGTCCTAGGTGAAGCCGGCAACGATCGTCTGGCCGGCGACGAAGGCGACGACCTTCTTGACGGCGGTGATGGTGACGACGTTCTGAACGGTGGCGGCGGCAACGACAACCTGCATGGCGGGATCGGCAACGACCAGCTCGAGGGTGGTGCTGGCAACGACTACCTGTCTGGCGGTGGCGGTGACGACACGGCCTACTTCTCCGGCTCGCAAAGCGACTACGAAATCGTGGCGATTGCCGGTGGCGCCTTTACCGTGCGCGACAAGAGGGCAGGTTCGCCGGACGGCCTAGACTATGTCGCAGCGACCACCGACAAGCTTCACTTCAACGGCGACAATACAACGCTTATCCTGCCTGGCTCCCCTGGCATTCAGACAGGTGGTCCTCTTGTAAACGGCACGGCCGGTGACGACGCCTTGGGTGGCACAACTGGCGACGACAGCGTCTATGGTGGCGATGGCGACGACGAGATCTGGACCGATACCGGCAACGACTTCATCTCCGGTGGCAATGGCGGTGACCAGCTCAGCGGCGCTGGCGGCAACGACACCATCTTGGGTGAAGCCGGCAACGATCGTCTGGCCGGCGACGAAGGCGACGACCTTCTTGACGGCGGTGATGGTGACGACGTTCTGAACGGTGGCGGCGGCAACGACAACCTGCATGGCGGGATCGGCAAC
>NZ_JAPDOB010000001.1:1078416-1079516 GCF_026013565.1 Sphingomonas arvum
GGCGACGACAGCGTCTATGGTGGCGATGGCGACGACGAGATCTGGACCGATACCGGCAACGACTTCATCTCCGGTGGCAATGGCGGTGACCAGCTCAGCGGCGCTGGCGGCAACGACACCATCCTGGGTGAAGCCGGCAACGATCGTCTGGCCGGCGACGAAGGCGACGACCTTCTTGACGGCGGTGATGGTGACGACGTTCTGAACGGTGGCGGCGGCAACGACACGCTGCGCGGCGGGACGGGGTCGGACCAGCTCTATGGCGGTGACGGCAACGACTTCCTGACGGAAGGGCATGAGACCGGTCCGTTCGGCGACGACCTGTACGACGGCGGTGAGGGCAGTGACCGGGTCAGCCTGTTCGCCTCATTTGGCCCGGGCGTCACGGTCGACCTGCGCAACACCGGGCCTCAGAACACCGGCCGCGGCATGGATACGTTCGTCAGCATCGAGCATGTCACTGGCGCGTACGGCAACAACACGCTGATCGGCAACGACGTCGCCAACTGGTTCTGGACGTTCCAGGGCAACGACAAGCTGTCGGGCAATGGCGGCAACGACTATTTCACGGTTGGCACCGGCGACAAGGTGATCGACGGTGGCACCGGCATCGACACGCTCGAGCTGGCCGACACGGCCTACCAGCCCGTCTACAATCCGGCGGTGGGGCTGACGGTCTCGCTGGCGCTGCAGGGCACGGCTCAATCGACGAACGTGGGCAACTGGACCCTCACCAGCATCGAGAACCTGGGTGGCTGGATCGGCAACGATCACCTGACTGGCGACGACAACGCCAACGTGCTGGCCGGGCAGATCGGCAATGACGTGCTGGTCGGCGGTGGCGGCGACGATATCTTGGCCGGCGACGGCACCTGGATCTTCGAAAACGGCGCCCAGGTATTCATCGAGAACAACACGGTCGACGGCCCCGGCGGCGACGACGTCCTCGAGGGCGGCGCCGGCAACGACCGGCTCATCGGTGGCGGCGGCAACGACACGCTGCGCGGCGGGACGGGGTCGGACCAGCTCTATGGCGGTGACGGCAACGACTTCCTGACGGAAGGGCATGAGACCGGTCCGTTCGGCGACGACCTGTACGA
>NZ_JAPDOB010000001.1:1079616-1080077 GCF_026013565.1 Sphingomonas arvum
TCTTGGCCGGCGACGGCACCTGGATCTTCGAAAACGGCGCCCAGGTATTCATCGAGAACAACACGGTCGACGGCCCCGGCGGCGACGACGTCCTCGAGGGCGGCGCCGGCAACGACCGGCTCACCGGTGGCGGCGGCAACGACACGCTGCGCGGCGGGGAAGGCAACGACAGGCTCGACGGCGGAGCAGGGATCGACACAGCGATATTCTCCGTTGCGCGCTCACAGGTCACTGTCGCTTATGACACTGATGGTACGCTAGGTATTCGGACGGGAGCAGAAGGTACGGACATCCTAAGTGGCGTCGAGCAGGTACAGTTCAGCGACGGTTTGTACTCCTTCCAGTTCGACAAGCCCGGCGCCGTTCTGGTGAGCAACTTCGCCGTTGGCGCAGGTGGTTGGAGCAGCCAGGACGTTTATCCGCGGCACGTTGCCGACATGAATGGCGATGGGTATGGCGAC
>NZ_JAPDOB010000001.1:1080177-1513685 GCF_026013565.1 Sphingomonas arvum
GCAGCAGGGCTGGACCAGCGATAACCAGTTCCACCGTGCCGTCGCAGACATCAACGGCGATGGGTTAGACGACATCGTCGGCTTTGGCGCTGCCGGCACATGGGCGGCGCTCTCCAATGGGGATGGCACCTTCGGTCAGGCCTACTTCGCCTCGGAGAACTTCGGCAAGGCGCAGGGGTGGAGCAGTCAAGACGCGTTTTCCAGGCACGTCGCCGATGTGAACGGTGACGGCATCGCCGATATCGTGGGCTTCGGGGCCGCTGGAACTTGGCTAGCCTATGGGCGGGGCGACGGAAACTTCTCAGCCGTTAGCCATGACGTCGATGCTTTTGCCGCCAACCAGGGTTGGACCAGCGATGCCACCTATCACCGTGAATTGGCCGACCTCAACGGAGATGGCGCCGCCGACATCGTTGGCTTCGGGTATGCTGGCGTATATGCAGGAATGAACCAGGGCAACTGGTTGAGTACCTAGCATCACGCTAGGCACTGCTTAGCTACGTCGCGTCCGAGGTTTACGCTTCTCGGGCGCGGCGAAGTGAAGGGCTTGTAATCGCAACAGCAATACAGAGCGGGATTGGTCCTAACACTGGGAGTGTGCAGAAACCCGCGTGACGATCTGCTCACGGCCAATCGCAGCCCTAAGGTGCACATGAACGAAGGTCTGTTTATGGGCAGTGGCGCGGCGGCCCTGAGTGTCAGCAAGTGGGTCATTGCAGACGTTGGAAGTATCCACTCGACTGTTCTTGAGATCGGAGCATTGGTGTTCGCGTGAGTCGCGGTGCTCGGTGCGCGCCGCTGCCCTGACCGGCTGACCGGCAGGGCTGTGAGTGGTGGAAGCAGCATGTTGCCGCTTCAAACCGAAAGGCACTCACATGACCAAGGCAGACAAAGGCAGCGGCTCCGCTCAGCGGAGGGTCCACAGCCTCGGCGACGAAGCAGCTTTAACAAGGGTCAAGCCAGCTTCTAAGCTGGAAAGCCTGGCAGCGCTGCTGGTGCGGGATGAAGGCGCCACCCTCGACCAGATGATCGCTGCCACCGGCTGGCTTCCGCACACAACACGGGCGGCGATGACCGGCCTGCGGAAGAAAGGCTACTTGATCGACGGCGACAAGCTTGAGGGCGTGCGCACTTACCGCGCGGTGGCGCCGTAATGACTGCCATCGTGAACGAAGTCGCGGCATTGACGCAGCTTGGCCGCCCCGGACTGCAGATGCGCTGGCGGGAGGTGTTCAAGGCGGCGCCGCCGGCAGCCTATACCCCAGACCTGCTTGCTCGCGGGATCGCCTACCGGTTGCAAGAGAAAGCGCTCGGTCGCCTCGATCCCGCGCTTGCTCGTCAGCTGCAATCCACTGGCAGAGGCGGAAGGTCGGCGAAGACGAAGCTTCGGCCGGGCAACCGCCTTGTCCGGCGGTGGCGAGGCCGGACCTATGTCGTTGACGTGATCGAGGAGGGCTTCTGCTACGATCAGGTGACCTATGGCTCGTTGAGCGAAATCGCGACAAAGATCACCGGCACCCGGTGGTCGGGCCCTCGTTTCTTTGGGCTACCCAAGTGAGTCGGGTGCGCTGCGCGATCTATACGCGCAAGTCGAGCGACGAGGGGCTCGAGCAGGAGTTCAACAGCCTCGATGCCCAATACGACGCCTGCAAGGCGTACATCGCCAGTCAGAAGCACGAGGGTTGGTCGCTTGTTCGCGAGCGCTACGACGACGGCGGGTTCTCAGGTGGGAGCATGGAGCGACCTGGACTTAAGGAGCTGCTGGCCGACATCGCCGAAGGCAAGATCGATGTCGTCATCATCTACAAGATAGACCGGCTGACCCGCAGCCTGGCGGACTTCGCGCGCATCATCGAAACGCTCGAGAAGCATGGCGCCAGCTTCGTCAGTGTCACGCAGTCTTTCAACACCAAAACCAGCATGGGGCGGCTGGTGCTGCACGTGCTGCTGTCCTTTGCGCAATTTGAGCGGGAGGTTGGCGCCGAGCGGGTCCGCGACAAGATCGCTGCCTCGAAAGCCAAAGGCATGTGGATGGGCGGCACGGTTCCGCTTGGCTACGACGCTGTCGACCGCAAGCTGATCGTCAACGAAGCTGAAGCAGCCACAGTCCGCGCACTATTCAGTAAGTTAGTGGAGCTTCGGTCAGTGCAGGCGGCGTTATCTTGGGCACAGACGCAGGGCCTATGCACCAAGCAGCGCGCACGCAAAGGCAAGCAGGTTGGCGGAGGGGCGTTTCACTATGGAGCGCTGCGCTGCGTCCTTGGCAATCCGCTATATGTCGGGGACATTGCGCACAAAGGCCGCACATACAAAGGGCAGCATCAAGGTATCATTGGACGAGAGCTGTTCGACCAAGCTCGAGCTGTCCTTGCTAATGCGAAAGGATCAGGAAGACGGCAGCAAGCCGTTCTACCCAGCGTGCTGCAAGGCTTGTTGGTGGATCCGCATGGGCGACCGATGGGACCGGTACATACCCAGCGGAACGGGCAGCGTCTTCGTTACTATGTCACTCACCACCGCAGCTTGAGCGCTACTGGACCCGCCGCTTACCGGTTCGCGGCAATGCCGCTTGAGCGAGAATGTGCTGCCATGCTGGCCGAACATGTAAGGTCGCGGGTGACGAGTGCCGAAGAGCACGAACACGCAACCAAAGCGGCCGCGACCCTTACCGGTGGCGATCAGTCGGCGCGGCGGTGCATCATGATGACATGGATAAGTCAGATTACAGTTGGCGAGGGCGAGCTTACGATTGCAACTCATGATGGACAAAGGTTGCGTAAGGCGGTCACTCGGGTGCGGGATGGCCGTGATGTAAGGTTGGTTGTCGGCGAGCAGCAAGCTGGACGCGAAAACAAGGTCGATGCTCAGATCATTGCCTTGCTTCAGGACGCCAGGCGAGCCCAGGAGCTGGCGTTGGCGAAGCCGAAGCTAAGTCTTGCCGAGCTTGCGATTAAGTTCGGTCGATCGCCGGACCGGTTCAAGCGCTTGTTACGGCTTAGCTACTTATCGCCCACGATCGTGAATGCCCTGCTGCAAGGCAGCGCACCAGATGATCTCCATGCTGCCCGCCTTCGGCAGCTCGATCGTCTGCCGCTGGGGTGGGCGGAGCAAGAAGGCTTGCTCCTTCGTTGAGACGACCTGAGTCGGGCTCGAGTGGCTCCAGAGATAAACCCCGGCCGATTGCCGTATGGCCGGAAGGCAAGAGGGTCTCGGGACTTCGAGCAGCCGAACCGCCAGCGGTCTATCGGCGGATTTCAGCCTCTGTCAGAAGCACCCGCCAAGTTTGCTCAGGAGATAAGTCGCACCATGCACTGTGTGGTGAGCCCTGCTGGGTTCGAACCAGCGACCTACTGATTAAAAGTCAGTTGCTCTACCGACTGAGCTAAGGGCCCGCGCATTGGCGTGAACGCCCGTTAGTCGCGTGCGGGCCGGCGGGCAAGGCGTGCGGCGAAATGGCGCACGGTGAGCGCGCCCGCCACCGGCCACGAAGGGGCTATGGCCAGCAGCGGGTGAAGCGCGAAGTTCCGGTCGGCGAGACGCGGATGGGGGACCGACAGGTGCCGCGAGCGGACCGGCCCGCCGCTCCACAGCAGCAGGTCGAGATCGAGCACGCGAGCCGCCCAGCGCCGCCCGGGCCGGCGACCGAATGCGCGCTCGAGCTGCTTGAGTTCGGCCAGCATCGCCACGGGCCCGAGCGGGCTCTCGACGAGGGCGGCGGCGTTCGCGAAATCGCGGCCCGCTCCGCCGTTCGCCGGATTAAGGAGGGTCGGTGAGGCATCGAACAAGGTGAAACGGCGATCGAGCTCAGCGATGGCGGCCGCCACGACCCCGGGCGGGCGGCCGTGGCGGCCGTGCGGGCGGTTGGAGCCAATACCGATAGCGTAGAAGTGGAGCACTCGGGTGCCCTAGGCGTTCGGGCGGGCCTTGTCGAAGCGGACGGACACACCCTTCGACAAGCTGGGGGTGAGCGCTATGGGTGTAGCCATGCTGTTTTCCGCTGCGCCCGCCGTCGTGTCGCCCGTTCCGAACGCCGAGGCGCCGCGCGACTGCCCACTATGCCCGCGGCTGGTGCGGTTTCGTGAGGACTGCCGGGTAGAACATCCGGACTGGTGGAACTCGCCCGTCCCTGTATGGGGCGATCCGGGAGCGTGGCTGGCGGTAGTGGGCATGGCGCCGGGCAAGCACGGCGCCAACCGGACGGGGCGGCCGTTCACCGGCGACTATGCCGGCGAACTGCTCTACGCGACGCTGCTCAAGCATAAGCTAGGAGAGGGCGAGTATCGGGCCGACCCGGGCGACGGAGTCCGGCTGACCGGGGCCGTGATCCTGAATGCGGTGAAGTGCCTGCCCCCGGCGAACAAGCCAGAGCCGGGCGAGATCGCGACTTGCCGGACCTATTTCGAGGCGGCTCTGGGCCAATTGCCGAACCTCCGGGTACTGGTGGCGCTGGGCGCAATCGCGCATGCGGCGACGGCACGGGCCCTTGGCATGCGCCCAGCCCAGGCAAGGTTTGGTCATGGTGCGGAGGTTACCGCACCGAGCGGACAGGTGCTCCTGTCGAGCTATCACACCAGTCGCTACAACCAGAACACCGGCCGGCTTGACGCCGCGATGTTCGACGCGGTGATCGAACGGGCGATCATGCTTGGAAGGGGGAGCAATGGCGGGGGAACCGGAAAGCCTGAATAAAGCGGAAAGCTTTGCCCGGCACACGGCACGGCACCAACTCAACCGATCGTTCATGCTGTCGGATGGCGTGTTCGCCACCGCCAAAATCTTGCCGGCCGTGGAACTGAGGGTGCCCGGGGAGTGGGTTGGACAGCTTGCCTCGCGGCTGCACGAGAATGCCGACAGCGCAGCGTGGACGCGGCAGCAGCTGAGCGGGGCCGCCAGGAGAGCTCGGCTTGGTTGAGAGCATCGCAACCGAGCGGCTGCTGCTGCGGCGAGCGCGGGCCGAGGATGCGACGCCGCTTCACGCGATCATGCGTGACCCGCATGCCATGCGCTTCTGGTCGACGCTGCCGCATGCCGGAATGGCCGACACGGAAGCATTCGTCGCGAGCATGATGGCGCCGCCGCACGATGGCAGCGACGACTTCATCGTGGAAGCGGATGGAAGGGTGATCGGCAAGCTTGGCGCGTGGCGGCTACCGGAGGTGGGTTACCTCCTAAGTCCGGGCGTGTGGGGGCGAGGCTACGCCAGCGAAGCGCTGGCCGCCTTCATCGCGCACCGTCGCCGGTGCGGGTCGCAGGAGCTGACGGCGGACACCGACCCGCGCAACGAGGCGAGCATGCGGCTGTTGCGGCGGCACGGCTTCATCGAAACAGGCCGGGCGGAGCGGACCTGGCTAATCGGCGGCGAGTGGTTCGACAGCGTCTATTGGCGATTGGGACTCTAGCCCGCGCCGCGCGCGGCTGTGGCTTGCCGGCGGCTGCGGTCGACGATGATCGCCAAGACATTCGCCTGGATATCTCCCAGCCCGATGAGGGCGGAAGCATAGGTGCTCCTAGATGTCCTCCACCAGCCTCTTGTAGAGCTCCGGTCGCCGGTCGCGAAAGAAGCCGAACGCGGCGCGATGGCGGCGGGCCTGGTCGATGTCGAGCCTGGCCACCAGCACGCCCGTCTCGTTTGCGCCAAACTCCGCAAGCATGTCGCCGCGCTCGTCGCAGATGAAGCTGTGGCCGTAGAAGCGCTGGCCGCACTCGGTGCCGATGCGATTGGCGGCGACCACGGGCACGACATTGCTGACCGCATGGCCGACCATCGCCCGCCGCCACAGGCGCGAGGTGTCGAGGTCGGGGTCGTGTGGCTCGGAGCCGATCGCGGTCGGGTAAAAGAGGATCTCGGCGCCCATCAGCATCATCGCGCGGGCCGTCTCGGGGTACCATTGGTCCCAGCAGACGCCGACGCCGAAGGTGGTCGCCTCCGGACCCTGCCAGACCTTAAAGCCGGTGTTGCCGGGCCGGAAGTAGAACTTCTCCTCGTAGCCGGGGCCGTCAGGGATGTGGCTCTTGCGGTAGAGGCCGGCGATCTTCCCGTCGGGGCCAATCATCGCCAGGCTGTTGTAGTGATGCGGTCCGTCGCGCTCGAAGAAGCTGGTCGGGATCCAAATGCCGAGCTCGGACGCGAGCGCCTGCATGGCCGTGACCGACGGATGTTCGGCCGTGGGCTGGGCGGTGGCGAACAGGCCTTCGTCCTCGACCCGGCAGAAGTAGGGCCCTTCGAACAGCTCGGGCGGAAGGACGACCTCCGCGCCCTTGCCGGCCGCCTCGCGGACGAGTTCGGCGACGTTGCGGATGTTCTCGGCGGTGTCTTCGGAGAAGGCTAGCTGCAGGGCGGCGACAGTGATCTGGGTCATGGCCGCCTACTTAGTGGCTCGGACCGGGATGTCGAAGTGCAGCACGTCCTCACGCTGCCCCAGCTTGCTGTAGAGCGCGATCGCGGGATCATCGCCGTGATCGGCCTGGACGTAGACCACCCAGGCGCCGATCTCCGCCGCGATGGCCCGCAGCTGAGTGATCAGGGCCGTTGCCACGCCCGACCGGCGATGGCTGGCGGCAACAGCGAGATCGTAGAGGTAAACCTCACTCCGTTCCTGTTCGAGCTTGGGGAGAACGTAGGCGACCAGCGCGCCGACCATCTCGGCGCCGTCCTGCGCGACCAGGGCGACGACGTCGGCCCGGCCCAGCACCGTCCGGAGATAGCGGTCGGGCGGGGGCGCCGACGAGTAGCTTTGCGGATCATCGAACGCGGTGGCGAACAGGTCATTCAGGGCACGGGCGCCGGTCACGTCGCCAGCGTCGAGGCGCCGAACGGCGAGCATCAGGCGGGAAGTTGCTGGCTGATGCAGTGAAAGCTGCCGCCGCCGGTCAGGACATGGTCGGCACGCAGGCCGACGGCCTTGCGCTCGGGGAACAGCGCCTGAACGGTATGAACGGCGGCATCGTCGTTGGCGGCGCCATAGAGGGGCACAACCACCGCCGCATTACCGATCAGGAAATTCATGTAGCTGGCGGGCACGATCTCTCCATCGCGCTCGACCTGGCCGGGCGAAGGGATGTTCACCACATCGAGCCCGGCAGCCTTCAGCCGCCTGGCCGCATCGGAGTAGACGGCGGCGTTCGGGTCGTCCTTGCCCGCCGCCGTCGGAATCGCGACGCGTCCGGGCGCCACGAAGCGGGCCAGGTTGTCGACGTGGCCGTCAGTGTGGTCGTTGAGCAGGCCTTCGCCCAGCCACACGACGCGCTCAAGGCCAAGGTCGGCGTGCAGGCGCTGCTCGATTGCCTGACGGTCGGACGACGGATTGCGATTGGGGTTCAGCAGGCATTGCTCCGTGGTCAGCACGCAGCCAGAACCGTCCATGTCTATGGCGCCGCCTTCCAGCACCCACTCGCCGCGCTGGTAAGGAAGGAGCGCGGACTGCGCGAGGCGCTGGCCGATGCTTTCGTCCCCAGGCAAGTCGTACTTGCCGCCCCAACCATTGAAGCGGAAACCCTGCGCCCGGCGGCCTCTGCCCGAACCGGTGACAATCGGACCGGTGTCGCGAAGCCAGATGTCGCCGAACGGTTCGACGATCACCGTGGCGAACGGCGCAAGTTTGCGGGCCGTCTTGGCGGCGATCTCGCTGGCGGCGACCAGCCGAATTTCCTCGCCCTTGCCGCCGGCGTGGAGCGCCCTTGCGAGCGCCGCCACCTCCTTCTGGGCGGGCTTGAGATCCTCAAGCCATAGCTCGGGATCGGACGGGAAGCCGATCCACATCGCCTCGTGCGGGGACCATTCGGGCAGGGGGGTCTGCATGGGCGCGGCGACTAACAGAGGGGGTGCAAGCCGCCAAGTTGCATTCCCGGAGATGTGCGCCAAGGTGGAAGGGCTCGGCAGGGGGAAGCGCCACCGCTATGAGTCTGCGCCGAGCGGCGGCAAGGTCGCCTTCATCGGCCTCCAGCCGGGCAGGACAATCGCCTCCACGGCCGATTTCGCCACCGGGGTGGCCAAGGGTTCCGCAGCAGCGCCAAGCCGGTAGAATCGCTGTGCTGGTGCCGGCTCGTCACGGACGAGCGCCTGATCTGCGATTTACGATAACCCTGTGGATGGACGGCTGACGTCGGTTGGGCGGCTGCTGGAGCAAATCGATCGGACATTGAGGCAGGCGAGGAGGGGCCGGCGGCCTCCCCTGCACGTTCACACTTCGTTCAAGGCCGCCGGGCCAGTTCTTGGCTGGGGCGGGTTGGTTTTCGCAAGTGGAGCGTACCTATGCCTCTTTCCCTTCGCCTGGCCGCAGTGGCGGCAGTCGGCGCTGCGCTCGGCGGCTGCGCGACGTACGGCCCTTATGGCTACAGTGGTGTCTCGGTCGGCTATGGCTCGGGCGGCTACTACGATGACGGCTATTACGGCGGTTACGGCTACGGTTCGCCGTACGTCGGTTATGGGTACGGTTCTCCGTACGTCGGCTACGGCTATGGCTCGCGTGGATATGCGTGGCCGTATGGCGGCTGGTACAACAACTACTATTATCCGGGTACCGGCATCTACGTTTATGACCGCAGCCGTCGTTCGTACCGGATGAGCGACGCCCAGCGCCGTTACTGGGAGCAGCAGCGGGCCCTCCGCCAGCGCAACCCCGAGGTGATCCAGAACCGGCGCGCGTACCGGGTCGACCGCCAAGGTGACCGCCGCGTCTATCGGATCGAGCGGCGCGAGGAGCGCCAGGCGCTGCAGAGCGGCCAGGTTACTCGCGAGCAGTACCGGGCCGACCGCCAGCAGGACAGGCGTGCCTATCGCCAGGAGCGACGGGAGGATCGGCGCAATCTGCGGCGCGAGAATCGCGAGGATCGTCGACCCGATTGATGCAGCACGGGCTGGCGGCTTGCCGGTGGGCGTGAGCCTCGCTAACGCGCGGCCATGTCCGTCGATACCGCCACCGTGCGGCACATCGCTCGGCTTGCGCGTCTGCAGATGAGCGACGCGGAGGTCGCGGCGATGGTGCCGGAACTCAACAACATCCTCGGCTGGGTCGAACAGCTTGGCGAGGTCGACACAGACGGCGTCGAGCCGCTGACTGCTGTGATCGAGCAGAAGCTGCGCCTGCGGGACGATGTCGTGAACGACGGCGGAATACGGAACGAAGTGCTCGCCAACGCGCCGGATGCGCAGCACGGCTTCTTCGCCGTACCAAAGGTCATCGAATAGTGGCCGGATTGACAGGCAAGACGATCGCCGAGCTGCGCGACGGCTTCCGCGCGGGCGAGTTTAGCGCGCGGGAGATCGCCACTGCGTTCAACGACGCGGTGGCTGCGGCACGTGCGCTGAACGCTTATACGGTGGAGACCCCCGGCGATGCATTGGCGGCCGCCGACACGGCCGATAACGCCCGGAATCGCGGCGACCTCCAGCCGCTGTCCGGCATTCCGCTGGGCATCAAGGACCTGTTCGCGACCGCAGGGGTGGACACGACCTCCGGCTCCAACATCCTCAAGGGCTTCAAGCCGCCGTACGAGAGCACGGTGACGCTGAACCTGCGCCGAGCGGGCGCGGGCATGCTGGGCAAGCTCAACATGGACGAGTTCGCCATGGGCTCGTCGAACGAGACCAGCGCCTATGGACCGGTGATATCCCCATGGAAGCGCTCGGACGGCGGCAATGCGGCGCTGACGCCGGGCGGGAGCTCGGGTGGTTCGGCGGCGGCGGTCGCGGCCGGGCTGGCGCCCGGGGTTACCGGCACCGACACGGGCGGCTCCATCCGGCAGCCGGCGGCGTTCGTCGGCATCTCGGGAATCAAGCCGACCTACGGCCGCTGCTCGCGCTGGGGCGTGGTGGCGTTCGCCAGCTCGCTCGACCAGGCGGGGCCGATGACGCGGACGGTGCGCGACTGCGCAATCATGCTCGAGGCGATGAGCGGGTTCGATCCGAAGGACTCCACCTCGCTGGACCTGCCGGTACCGCATTGGGAAGCCGGGCTGTCGAGCGATCTCAGGGGCAAACGGGTCGGCATCCCGCGGGAGTACCGGATCGACGGCGTGCCCGAAGAGATCAACGCGCTGTGGGACCGCGGGATCGAGTGGCTGCGCGACGCTGGCGCCGAGCCGGTCGAGATCAGCCTGCCGCATACCAAATACGCGCTGCCGACCTACTACATCATCGCGCCGGCCGAAGCCTCGTCCAACCTCGCCCGCTATGACGGCGTCCGCTATGGGATGCGGGAGCAGGGCTCGGGCGGGCTCGAGGGCATGTACGCCGCGACGCGCGCGGCCGGCTTCGGGGCCGAGGTCAAGCGGCGGATCATGATCGGCACCTACGTGCTGTCGGCCGGCTTCTATGACGCTTATTTCAACAAGGCGCAGCGGGTGCGGGCGCTGATCAAGCAGGACTTCGCGCGCGCCTTCGAGCAGTGCGACCTGATCTTGACGCCGACGGCACCGAGTGCGGCGTTCGGGCTGGGCGAGAAGATGAGCGATCCGCTCGCCATGTACTTGAACGACGTATTCGCGGTGCCGGCGAGCCTGGCCGGGCTGCCGGCGATGAGCGTTCCGGGCGGGCTGGACGCACAGGGCCTGCCGCTGGGGTTGCACCTGATCGGCAACGAGCTGGACGAGCAGGGCGTGCTGAACGCGGGTCTGGCGATCGAGGAGCGCGCCGGGTTCACCGCGCGGCCGGAGAAGTGGTGGTGAGCTGGGTTGGCGAACTCATCGTCCACGCTGTGGGCGGGCTTGTCGATCGTCGCAAGAACAAGAGTTTTGACCCGAGCCGCTATGGTGAGGCTCGCTTTGACAGCAGCACCGGGAAGCAGATCAAGTGAACGCACCTTACCGCCTCAAGGGCATGACTGGCGAGTGGGAGGTCGTGATCGGCCTTGAGGTCCACGCGCAGGTGGTCTCCAACGCCAAGCTGTTCTCCGGCGCGGCGACGGCGTTCGGAGCCGAGCCGAACACGCAGGTATCGCTGGTCGACGCCGCGATGCCGGGCATGCTGCCGGTGCCGAACCGCGAGTGCATTCGGCAGGCGGTGCGGACCGGCATGGCGCTCGACGCACAGATCAACAAGTGGTCGCGGTTCGACCGCAAGAACTACTTCTACGCCGACCTGCCGCAGGGCTACCAGATCAGCCAGCTATACCACCCGCTGGTGGGCGAGGGGACGATCGAGGTCCTGCTGGACGAGAAGGACGAGGGGAGCGTGCGCCGGATCGGCGTGGAGCGGATCCACGTCGAGCAGGACGCGGGCAAGCTGATGCACGACCAGCACCCGACCATGAGCTACGTCGACCTTAACCGCTCAGGCGTGGCGCTGATGGAGATCGTGTCCAAGCCGGACATGCGCTCGCCGGCGGAGGCGGGCGCGTACCTGCGCAAGCTGCGGGCGATCCTGCGCTATGTCGGGTCGTGCGACGGCAACATGGAGGAAGGCTCCATGCGCGCGGACGTTAACGTCAGCGTGCGCAAGCCCGGTGAGGCGTTCGGGACGCGGACGGAGACCAAGAACGTCAACTCGGTCCGCTTCGTGATGGCGGTGATCGAGCACGAGGCCCGGCGCCAGATCGACGTGCTGGAGGAAGGCGGCGCGATCGTCCAGGAGACCCGCCTGTGGGACCCCGACAAGGGCGAGACCCGGACACTGCGGTCCAAGGAGGACGCGCACGATTATCGCTACTTCCCGGACCCCGACCTGCTGCCGCTGGAGCTGGACGACGCGTTCTTGGACGAGTGCCGCAAGAGCCTGCCGGAGCTGCCGGACGCCAAGCGACGGCGCTTCGAGATGATGGGCATTTCGGCGTACAATGCTTCCGTGCTGACCGCCGAGGTGGAGACGGCTGCCTGGTTCGATGCGCTGCTGAGCAACGATGTCGATCCCAAGCAGGCATCGAACTGGGTGGTGGCTGAGCTGTTCGGGGCGCTAAACCGGCTGGGCGCGTCGATTGCCGAATGCCCGGTCTCGCCGGCGCATGCGGCCGAGTTGCTAAGGCTGGTGGCCGACGGGACGATCAGCGGATCGATCGCCAAGACCGTATTCGAGAAGATGCTCGAAAGCGGCGACCCGGCGGGCGCCATCGTGGAGCGCGAAGGGCTCAAGCAGACCAGCGACACGGGCGCTATCGACGCGGAGATCGATAAGATCCTGGCGGCGAACGCGGACAAGGTCGAGCAGTACAAGGCCGGCAAGCAGCAGCTGTTCGGCTTTTTCGTGGGCCAGACGATGAAGGCCATGGCCGGCAAGGCCAATCCGGGCGTCGTCAACGAGCGGCTGCGGGCCAAGCTGGACTAGTCATTGGCGGCGACGCGTGGCCGCTGCTAAGCAGCGGCTCATGCGTTCGCTTCTCCTTGCCGCCACTGCGGCGGCCCTCACCGCCGCACCCGTTTCCGCCCAGCCGACCACCCCGCCCAAGCTGCTGATCGCCATCTCGGTCGACCAGTTCGCGGCCGACCTGTTCGACCAGTACCGACCGCTGTTCACCGGCGGCTTCGCGCGGCTGGCCAGCCAAGGTACGGTTTTCGTCAACGGCTATCAGAGCCACGCGGCGACCGAGACCTGCCCCGGACATTCCACGCTGCTGACTGGCAAGCATCCGGCCGGCACCGGCATCATCGCCAACGACTGGATCGATCAGGGCACGGCACGCACCGACAAGCATGTCTACTGCGCGGAGGACGAGAGCCAGCCGGGCACCACCTTCACCAATTACAAAGTGAGCCCGGTCCACCTCAGGGTACAGACTTTCGGTGATCGCCTGAAAGCCGTCAGTCCGCAGAGCCGCAACGTGGCCATCGCCGGCAAGGACCGCGCGGCGATCATGATGGGTGGGCGCAATGTCGACCAGCGCTGGTACTGGGACGGCAAGGTGTGGAGCACGGACACCGGGAAGACACCGCCGCGCACGATCGCGGCGCTCAACCAGTTTTTCACGGCGAGGCTGGCGCAGCCGAGCGAACCGCTGGTGCCTCCGGCGGTCTGCACCGCGCGAGCCAAGCCGTACACAGTGGCGCCAGGCCTGACGGTCGGCAACGGGACCTTGCAGCGGGCCGCCGGTGACCTGCGCTTCGTGCGGGCGCATCCGGATTTCGATGGAGCGGTGCTGGCCGGAGCGGCCGCGCTGGTCGGTGAGCTTGGGCTGGGCAAGGGACCGGCCGCGGATGTGCTGTCCGTGGGCCTGTCGGCGACGGACTATGTCGGACATGCTTATGGCAACGGCGGGCAGGAGATGTGCCTGCAGATGCTGGCGCTGGATCGGGAGTTGGGCGATTTCCTCAACCGGATCGACCAGACCGGCGTCGACTATGCGGTTGTGCTGTCGGCTGATCATGGCGGCATGGACCTGGCCGAGCGGCTGAAGGATCGCGGCAACGCGCAGGCGCAGCGGGCCGATCCGGCGCTGGCGGCCGACGCGATGGGCAAGCTGCTGGCGCCGCAGTTCGGGCGGACGGAGCCGGTGCTGTTGGGCGTCGGAATAGCCAACGACGTGTGGCTCGACCGCCGGCTTGATGCGGCGACGGCGCGCAAGGTCCTGGCGGCGGCATTGCAGCGCTACCGGGCGCATCCGCAGGTCTATGCGGCGTACAGCAGGGCGGAGATCATGGAGGTGGCAGTGCCGCGCGGAGCGCCGGACAAGTGGAGCGTCATCCAGCGGGTACGCGCGTCCTACGATCCGACGCGGTCGGGCGACATCTATGTCACGCTGAAGCCCTACGTCAGCCCGATCGCAGCGCCGGCACCGGGCTACACGGCGACGCACGGATCGGTGTGGGACTATGACCGGCGGGTGCCGATCATCTTCTGGCGCCGGGGCGCGGCTGCGGCCAACCGAACAGAGGCGGTCGAGACGGTCGACATCCTGCCCACGGCTGGGCCGCTGCTCGGGTTGGCGGTGCCGGCGAGCAGCGTCGACGGCCGTTGCCTCGACGGTGCGGCCGGGGTGCGCTGTCGCTGAGGATCGTTCATCTCACAGCAAGGTGGCGAGCCATAGCCACTGCCTAATCTAAGCCACTGTTTTGGCTTGCTTCCTTGCTGACCGGCAGGGTGAAACGGAGGGGTTGATGCGGCGTTCGCTGGTACTGGCTGCGGTGGCCGCCTCCTTGATGACCTCCGGCTGCGTGCAGACGCGGCAATTCGCCGACCTTCAGTTCGCACCCCCGCAGGGCGACTACAAGCTGCTGGTGCTGCGCCCGGACGTGCAGGTCGGCTCGGTTACGACCGGCGGCCTGGTCGAGCCGCGGGCGGACTGGACCGAGCAGGCGCGGGCCAACGTGATCGCCGCACTTCGTGCGCAGCAGGGTGGGCGCGGCGGGCAGACCTTGATCCTGGAGCGGCGCGACTCGCTGCCGGGCATTCCCGCCGAGCAGGTCGCCGAGATCGAGCGCCTGAACGCGGCGGTGAGCCAATCAATTGCCTTGCACAAATATTCGGGTGCGACGCTGCCGACCAAGCGGCGGCGCGGGCTGGAGTGGACGCTGGGTCAGGACGCGGTCCGGTTCGGTCAGCGCACCGGCTACGATTATGCGCTGTTCCTGCATGCGGAGGACAGCTTCGCCAGCACCGGTCGAGTCGCGCTGCAGGTGCTGGGCATTGCCGGCTGCGCCATCGGCTTCTGCGCTCCGAACATCGGTGGGGCTGGGCAGTTCGCCTATGCCAGCCTGGTCGACCTCAGGACCGGCGAAGTGGTGTGGTTCAACGTGCTTCAGGCCGGTAGCCAGATCGCCGGGATCAAGATGGGCGACATTCGCACGCCGCAAGGGTCGGCGCAGATGGTCGACCGGCTGCTCGGCCGGATGAAGGCCGGGCGCGAGGTGCGGCGGGCACAGGCGGCCGCACGGAGGGCACAATGACCGGTGATCTTTCGCGGCGCGCGCTGCTGGTCGGCAGCGGCGCGACGGCGGCAATGCTGGCGAGCGGTGCCGGCGCGCGCATCCTGCCGTCGAGCCTGCAACCGCTGATCGGCCCTGGCTATCGCCCGACCGACCGCGACGAGCTCGGCATGTGGCAGCAGATGCAGCGGGTCGAGGAGGAGATTGCCGGCTCCAACCTCCTGATCAAGGACGAGGGGGTGAACCGCTACCTCCAGAGCCTGATCGGCAAGGTCGGCGGCCCGGCGGCCAAGGACATGCGCATCTACCTGGCGCGCATCCCCGAGTTCAACGCGGTCATGTTCCCGACCGGCTTCGCGGTGGTGTTCAGCGGCCTGCTGCTGCGTATGCGGGACGAGGCGCAGCTCGCGGGCGTGCTCGCCCACGAGAGCAGCCACTTCCTGCTGAAGCACCAGATCCGCCAGTGGCGCGACACCAAGCGGCGGACGGACGTGCTGTCCTTCACCACTATGTTGGGCGGCATGGCGGGCGGCGCCGCGGGCGTATACACGGGCGACCTGGCGCAACTGGCGCAACTCGGCACTATTCTGACGCTGCTCAGGTACAACCGGCAGCTTGAGGCCGAGGCGGACGCGCTGGGGATCAAGTTGATCGCCGGCTCTGGCTACGAACCCTTGTCCATGTCCCAGACATGGGAGCAGCTGATCGGCGAGATCGAGCTCAGTGCGCGGGTGCGGCGCAAGCGGCCGGATCGCGGCTATTCCATTTTCTCGACTCACCCGGCGCCGCGAGAGCGGATGATCGACCTGCGACAATCCGCGGCCGAGCTGACGGTGCCGGGGCGGCCATACGATCGCGGGCGGGAGCGTTACCTGCAGGCGATCGGCCGGGTCCGGCCGACCCTGTTCGACGACCAGGTCAAGCTCAATGACGCCGGCGCCACGCGTTACATCATCGAGACGTTGGCCAAGGACGGGTGGAACGGCCAATTGCGGTTCTACGAAGGCGAGTCGCTGCGGCTGCAGAACGCCGATGCGATCCAGGATCGGGCGGCGCTGAGCTATGCGGCGGCGGTGGCTTACCCCGACGCGCCGGCTGATGCCTGGCGTTGGCACGGCATCTACCTGTTGAAATCGGGGCGGCGGGACGAAGGCCGGGCTGCGCTGCAGCGTTACCTGACCTTGGCGCCGAGCGCGCCGGATGCGCCGTTCGTGCGCCAGATGCTGGTGAGCTGAGGAGTTTCGATGACCAAGCGCACGCTTCTGGCCGCGGTGGCCGTTTCACTCAGCCTGACAGCCTGCACCGGCGGCGGGGTCGGCGGCTTCGGCCTCTATTCGCTGGTGCGGCCGGGTCGGACGGTGAAGGTCGGCAACGGGGCAATGACGGTGGTCACTCCACGTGAATGGAATCGGACCACCCGCAACGGCTTCACCGATATCCGCTATGTCGAGGACTGGACGCTGAACGGCCCGTACCTTGACGGCATCAGCTTCGTGACCGGATTGCCTGACAATCACCGGATCATCCGGCAGGAGTACAAGGCCGACCGGCAGGTTCCGAAGTTCCGCTCGGTCATGACCCCGCCGGAGATCGCGGCGTTGGTAGAAAGCCTGTACCGGATCGAGGGCGGGGCGAGCGACTGGCGGACGCTAAACCTGGCGCCACGGCCCTTCCTCGGAACCAGCGGATTCCAGCTCGACTATGAGCATCTCGATGGCGACGAACTGTGGCGCAAGGGGCGGGCGGTCGGCGCGGTGATCGACGGGCGTCTGTACATGATGCTGCTGGATGCGGCCCGATCCCATTACTACGAAGCGGCGCTGCCGGACTTCGAGGCGATGGCGGCAAGCGCCCAACTGCGGCGCTGACGCGCAACTTCCGGCCCACACCGCCGGTTGTCGGTTGATGAACAGTCTGGATGTGGCCCGGCGTGATTCGGGCAATTCACTGGAACAAGCAGACCTCGCCGTCGCGGGAACGCTGCTGCCCCTGTCCGGCGACCTGGCGGTGCGGGCGATCGGGGCGGTCAGCGACCTCAGTGATCAGGAGCCGCTCTATGCGGCATCGGCGGCGGTGATCGCGACCGCCGCCGTGATGCGGGACAATCGTACGCTGCAGACCGGCTTGCGGCTGCTAGCGACACACCTGTTCGCGACCGCGCTGCGAGGCGTGGTCAAGCAAACGGTGGACCGCACACGGCCGATCGCGGCAGCGGAGCGGGGGCACTACGAGCTAGGACCGGGCGAGCGCTACGAGAGCGACTTCAACAGCTTTCCGTCCGGCCATTCGGCCGGCGCGGTGGCGGTGGCGCGGGTGATCGCCCGTCGCTACCCGGGTGCGAGCGGGCCGGCGCTGGGCCTAGCTGCCGCAAGCGCCGGGGCCCAGGTGCTGCGGTCCAAGCATTACCTTACCGACGTGGTTGCAGGCGCCGCCATCGGCTGGATGGCCGAGGAACTGCTGCACGCGCTGCTGGCGCGGTGCGAGCGGATCTAATCGCGCTCAGCGGAGCACGGGGTCGGGCTGCGGCGGCGACTCCGGTTCGGTCGGGTCCGACGGGGGCAGGTCGGGCTCGGGCGGACGCGTCGCCATCAGCCGACCGGCGAGATGGGCGTGGGCGAAGGATCGTTGCCGGGGCTGGTCGGCGACGGAACGTCGATCGACGGCTGGGTGCCTGGCGCTTCGGCGGGCGCCTCGCTCGGCTGTCCGGGCTGGCTCGGCTGTGCCGGCTCGGATGGCGGGGTCGGCTCGAAGCCAGGGTTGTCGTCGGGGAAGGGGGGCAGTTGTTGCATGGGGCGCTCCTTTGCGCTGGAGAACGATGAGGAAGCCTATCCGGTTGCTCCGTCCGGCTTGCCCCACGGCCCATCCTTGCTATAGGCCCTCGCGCCTCACGGGTCCGATGCGCGCGTGGCGGAATTGGTAGACGCGGCAGGTTTAGGTCCTGTTGTCGCAAGATGTGGGGGTTCGAGTCCCTCCGCGCGCACCAGCCGCCTTTGCCGGTGCCGGACCCAAGCAGTTTCAATGGGATAACGAAGTCATCATGCAGAGCGTCGAGATCGAGAACGAGGGCCTGAAGCGGGCGTACAAGCTGACCATCGGCGCGGGCGAGATCGACGCCAAGGTCGACGCCGAGGTGAAGCGGCTGGCGCCGCAGATCCGCATGCCCGGCTTCCGCCCTGGTAAGGTGCCGGCGAACCTCATCCGCAAGATGCACGGCGAGTCGCTGCAGGGCCAGGCGCTGGAAAGCGCCGTGCAGGAGGGCGTGCAGCAGCTGTTGCAGGACAAGGGCCTGCGGCCCGCGATGCAGCCGCAGGTCGAGCTGGCCGAGGGCTATGCGCCTGGCGCCGACGCCGAGGTGACGGTCAGCCTGGAGACGCTGCCGGACGTGCCGGCACCGCAGATTGAAGGCCTGAAGCTCGAGCGGCTGACGCTGGAGCATGATGAGGAGCAGGTCGAGCAGCAGCTGAAGCAGCTCGCATCGGGCCAGAAGAGCTGGACCGATGCCGAGGAAGGCCGTGAGGCGCAGAACGGCGACCAGGTCGTGATCGATTTCATCGGCAAGACGGATGGCGTCGCGTTCGAGGGCGGCACGGGCGAGGACATGGCGCTTGAGCTGGGCTCGGGCGCGCTGATTCCGGGCTTCGAAGAGCAGCTGGTCGGCGTGAAGGCGGGCGACAGCCGCACCATCGAGGTGACCTTCCCCGAGAATTATCCAGCCGAGAACCTGAAGGGCAAGCCGGCGACGTTCGACATCACCGTCAAGGCGGTGAAGACGGCCGGCGAGGTCGACCTCAATGACGAATTCGCCAAGAGCCTGGGTCTGCAGGATCTGGACCAGCTCAAGGGGCTGCTGCGCGACCAACAGACGCAGGAGCTGAACGGGCTGACCCGGACGCACATGAAGCGGCGACTGCTCGATCAGTTGGCGGACACGCACCAATTCGAAGTGCCGCCGTCGATGGTGGACGCCGAGCACCAGAACATCTTGGCGCAGCTGGAGCACGAGGCCAGCCACGAGGCCGACCCGGAAGCCGCCCGCGCCGAGATCGAGAAGGAAAAGGATGACTATCGCCGCATCGCCGAGCGCCGCGTGCGTCTGGGCCTGCTGCTGAGCGAGATCGGTCAGGCGAACGGCGTGGACGTGTCCCAGCAGGAGATGCAGCGCCTGATCCTGCAGGCGGCGCAGCAGTACCAGCCGGCCGAGCGCGAGCGCTTCATCCAGTTCATTCAGCAGAACCCGATGGCGGCCGCCCAGCTGCGTGCGCCGCTGTACGAGGACAAGGTGGTCGACTTCCTGTTCGAAAAGGCGGACATCACCGACCGTCCGGCGACCCGCGCCGAAATCGAGGCCGACCTCGAGAGCGAGGAGGGCCATGTGCACGGTCCGGGCTGCGGCCACGACCACTCGCACGATCAGGCTTCTGCGCCGAAAGCGAAGAAGGCTAAGAAGGCGGGCATCGAGGATGCTCCCGAGGCGGTCGTCAGCGATGCGGTTCCGGTCGACGCCGACGCGGCTGCCGAAGCAGTGAAGCCGGCCAAGAAGGCGCGGGCGGCCAAGCCGGCGAAGGGCGCCGTGGACGCGGAGCCTGCCACTCCCGAGCCGGCCGAGCCGCTCAAGGACCATGCCCCAGCCAAGCCGAAGCGGACCAAGGCAAACCCGGCCTGAGGCCGAAGACCGGTTCCGATGTCCTGGCACCGGAACCGGTCGCTTTTGAAGCAGCGCAAGCGCGCCTCGCAGCTGCGCGGCTCTGAGCTTAGCAGTTCGGCGGCAACGTGAGCGCCGAGGAACAGGAATGGGACTGAACCAGATGCGGTAGGGTAGGACCGGCTGCACAATTTAGGTGCGACGGGACCTGCGCGATGGGCCAGATCGCGGACGCTCGGCGCCCACTCGGCGCCGCGCAGAGGAAGCCATCCAACCCGCGAGAAGATACCGGACGGGGGTAGGCGGGCAGCGGCCTCCGGTGCCGTTCGAGCGCTCGGCACATTTCCGGGTGCCGCTGGTCGCACGGACATGGCTGTGGAACCTTGGCTGCTTCCCAACGGGGAACGCCTGCAGAGCCCGACCGCTTGCCGAGTTCCACCGTCTCGCCATACAGGACGCGAAATCTGACGAAAGGCGCACTTCCCATTGGCTGTGAATGAATCGCCCCGGGTTGCCGTGCTGCTACCATGCTACAATGAGGAAGCCGCCATCGCCCAAACGGTGGCGGGCTTCCGGGCGGCGCTGCCGGAGGCGGTGGTCTACGTCTACGACAACAATAGCCGGGACCGGACCGTCGAGGTCGCTCGCGCTGCTGGGGCGGTGGTCCGCTGCGAAGTTGGCCAGGGCAAGGGTCATGTGGTCCGCCGCATGTTCGCGGATGTGGACGCGGACGTTTACATCATGGCCGACGGCGACCTGACCTACGATCCAAGGTCCGCCCCCGCAATGGTCGACCAGCTGTTGACCGAGCAGCTCGACATGGTGGTGGGCACCCGCCAGCATGAAGAGAAAGGCGCCTATCGCGGTGGGCACGTGCTTGGGAACCGGGTTTTCACCGGACTGCTGGCTGGCCTGTTCGGGCGTAGTTTCTCCGACATTTTCAGTGGTTACCGGGTGTTTTCCAGACGGTTCGTCAAGAGCTTCCCAGTGCTGTCCTCCGGATTTGAGATCGAGACGGAGATTAGCGTCCATGCGCTGGAGTTGCGTATGCCGGTTGGCGAGCAGGCGACGACCTACTTCGCTCGGCCGGAAGGGTCAGCATCCAAGCTTAGCACCTTCCGCGACGGTTGGCGCATCCTGAACACCATCGCGACCCTCTATCGGATCGAGCGGCCGGTGCTGTTCTTCGGCGGCATCGGCCTGCTGCTGGTGCTCGCGGCGTTGGTCCTGGCCTTGCCGCTGGTCGTAACCTACCTCAAGACCGGGCTGGTGCCGCGGCTGCCGACGGCGGTGCTGGCCACGGGCATGGTGATCGTGGCAGTGCTGTGCTTCTTCGCCGGCCTGATCCTCGACACGGTGACGCGCGGTCGCCGCGAGGTGCGGCGACTGGCCTATCTGGCACACCCGGCACCCGGCGCTTGAACTCCCCCGCGGCCCGTCCGATGTAGGCGAGCAGAACACAACAAGGACCCACTCCCCTCATGGATCACCAGGACATTGCCTCCGCCCTCGTTCCCATCGTCATCGAGCAGTCGAACCGGGGCGAGCGCAGCTTCGACATCTACTCGCGGCTGCTGCGGGAGCGGATCATCTTCATCACCGGGCCGATCGAGGACCACATGTCCTCGCTCATCACCGCCCAGCTGCTCTTCCTCGAGTCCGAGAACCCGAAGAAGGACATCTTCATGTACATCAATTCGCCGGGCGGCGTGGTGACGGCCGGCCTCGCGATTCACGACACCATGCAGTACATTCGCCCGCGAGTTGGCACCGTCTGCATCGGCCAGGCGGCGAGCATGGGCAGTTTCCTGCTTGCCGCGGGCGAGCCGGGCATGCGCATCGCGCTGACCAACAGCCGGATCATGATCCACCAGCCGTCTGGCGGTGCGCAGGGCATGGCGTCGGATATTGAGATCCAGGCGCGCGAGATCCTTCGCATGCGCACGCGGCTCAACTCGCTCTATGCCAAGTACACCGGCAAGCCGATCGAGGAGATCGAGGCGGCCATGGACCGCGACAAGTTCCTGGAGGCCGACGAGGCCAAGGACTTTGGGCTGATCGACGCCGTCTTCGACAAGCGTCCGGAGAGCGGCGACTTCGAGGGTGCCGGCCTGAGCGGGGGCAGCGACACGCCTGCCTGAGCCTGAACGCACGGCCAACCCGGAAAGGGCGGGGAGCCTTGCGCTTCCCGCCCTTTCTGTCATTGGCGCGTCACAAACGAAGCACGGGCGAGTCACGCCCATCCAAGCTCGACGGGGAAGGGTCATTCGCCAGATCGCTGCCTTGCCGTACCGCACCGGCGGGACGTCGCTTGATGCGCCCGTCAGCGTGCTGCTGGTGACCTCGCGCGAGAGCCGGCGATGGGTGGTGCCCAAGGGCAATCTGTCGAACGGCCTGACACCGCACGCGGCGGCTGCCGTCGAGGCGGAAGAGGAAGCGGGCGTGCGCGGCGCGGTGTGCCCGATCCCGCTCGGTTCCTATCGCTACCGCAAGCGGCGCAAGACCGGAGCCAGTCTGATGTTCGATGTGGATGTCTATCCCTTGAGCGTCAGCGAGGAATTGGCCGAGTGGAAGGAAGCCGGGGAGCGCACGCGGCGCTGGTTCAGCCTGGCGGCGGCGGCCGACGCAGTCGAGGAGGAGGATCTGGCCGACCTCATCCGGTCGTTCAATGCGGCGGAGTTCAACGGCGCGACGCGACGCAAGTCGCTGATGTCCGTCGTGGCCGAGAAATCGAAAGTGGGTCCGATGTTTGCCTGGTTCCAACGCCTGCTGCCCAAGACGGGTGGATTCTTCGAGCTCTTCGAGGCGCATGCCGAAAGCGTGTGCGGCGCGGCCAATGCGCTCGGCCGGCTATTCAATGACGGCCAGCATCGGGCCGAACACATCCGTGAGATCAGCGAGCGTGAACATGATGCCGACAACATCATCCGCGAAATGCTTCATACAGTTCGCCGAACGTTCCTGACGCCATTCGATCGCGGCGCGATCACGTCGCTGATCAGCTCGATGGACAATGCCATTGATGAAATGCAGGCGGCCGCCAACGCCGTCGACCTGTATGACTATTCTGCTTTCGAGCCCGAGATGCGGGACATGGTAGCGATCATCATCGACTGCGGCCGCTTGATGGCCGAGGCGCTGCCGCTGCTGCGCGACGTGGGCGCAAATGGCTCGCGGCTGCACGAATTGACCGAGCGGCTGGTCCGGATGGAAGGGCATGCCGACGAGATTCATCGCGCGGGCCTGAAGACCGCCTTCCAAGGCTACGGACATGAAGGCGGTTCGGCCATGCAATTCACGGTCCGGCGCGAGATCTACAAGCATTTGGAGCGGATCGTCGACGCTTTCGAGGACGTCGCGAACGAGATCGACGGCATCGTCATCGACCACGCCTGAGCCTGACCGGTGCATCAACTTGCCCTTCCGCTGCTTGCCGGCCTGATCCTGGTCGCGCTGATGTTCGATTACCTGAACGGACTGCACGACGCCGCCAACTCGATCGCGACGGTGGTTGCGACCCGGCTGCTCGGTCCGGTTCAGGCAGTGGCGTTCGCTGCCTTCTTCAATTTCGCGGCTTACTTCCTGACCATCGCCTTCCCGGCGCTGCACAAGGTGGCCGAAACGATCGGCAAGGGGCTGATCGACCAGCAGCTGGTCACGCCGTCGGTGGTGTTCGCCGCATTGATCGGGGCCATGTTCTGGAACGTGGTGACATGGCTCAAGGGCATACCTTCCTCGTCGAGCCATGCGCTGGTCGGCGGCATTGTCGGGGCGGGCCTCGCGTCCGCAGGAGTCGGCACAATCCAGTGGACGGGCGTCACCAAGACGCTGGCCTTCATTCCCCTCGCGCCGCTGCTTGGCATGGCGATGGCGATGATGGTCATGCTGCTGTCGAGCTGGGCCGCGGCACGAGCGTCGGCGCGCGGCGCCGACCGCAGCTTCCGCGCGCTGCATCTGCTGTCATCGGCCGCTTACTCGCTCGGCCATGGGCTGAACGATGCCCAGAAAACCATGGGCATCATCACCGTGCTGCTGTTTTCGACCGGCTACCTCCACGGCGAGTTTCAGGTTCCGCATTGGGTGGCGATCAGCTGCTACATCGCCATCGGGCTCGGCACGCTGACCGGTGGGTGGCGGATCATCGAAACAATGGGCAGCCGCATCACCAAACTTGACCAGCACCAGGGCTTCGCCGCGTCGACTGGCGGTTCGTTCCTGCTGTTCGGGGCGAGTTGGTTCGGTATTCCGGTGTCGACCACGCACACCATCACCGGGGCGGTGATCGGGGCGGGCGTGGCGCGCCGCGCCAGCGCGGTTCGCTGGGGCGTCGCGCAGAACGTGGTCATGGCCTGGATCATCACGATCCCGGCCAGCGGCGCCGTCGCGGCCCTGATCTACTGGCTGACCACCTTCTTCTAACGGCCCTTGATCAGCCGCCCTTGCCGGTCTTCTTGCTGTTGCCCGAGCCGGAGCCGCCCTTGCCGCCACCGCCGCGACCGCCGGCTCCAGTGGCCGTGCCACCCTTTTCCGTGACGCCGCTGCCTTGGCCGCCTGCTGCTTTCTGTGCCATGCCGGTATCCTCCTGGTAGGTGCTGCCAACCGGCATTGAGAGGCGAGGTTCCCGCATTCTCAATCACTTGAGCGCAGGTCGGCTGGTCCACGGCCTTGTGGGAGTGTGTCCTCCAGCCCATATCCCTGTCAGAAAAGTTTCGGGGCCGGCAACGCGCAGAGGCTCCCGAGAGTTTGATAATGCTAGAAAGCGGGCTAGCATCGCCCATGAGGGCGCCCCGGGCGGGACCCGAAGACAAGGAAGATTATGACGAAGCTTTCCGGCGGCGACAGCAAGAGCACCCTCTACTGCTCCTTCTGCGGCAAGTCGCAGCATGAGGTCAGGAAGCTGATTGCCGGGCCGACCGTGTTCATCTGCGATGAGTGCGTCGAGCTGTGCAACGACATCATCCGCGAGGAGAGCAAGTCGGCCCTCGTGAAGACTCGCGACGGCGTTCCGACGCCGGCCGAGATCTGCAAGGTGCTGGACGATTATGTGATCGGCCAGGACCGGGCGAAGCGCGTGTTGTCGGTGGCGGTGCACAACCACTACAAGCGGCTGAACCATGGCGCCAAGGGCGGCCAGGACGTTGAGTTGGCCAAGTCCAACATCCTGCTGATCGGCCCGACCGGCTGCGGCAAGACGCTGCTCGCGCAGACGCTGGCGCGGATCCTCGACGTGCCGTTCACCATGGCCGACGCCACGACGCTGACTGAGGCTGGCTACGTCGGCGAGGACGTCGAGAACATCATCCTGAAGCTGCTGCAGGCGTCCGACTACAACGTCGAGAAGGCGCAGCGCGGCATCGTCTACATCGATGAGATCGACAAGATCAGTCGCAAGTCGGACAATCCGTCGATCACCCGCGACGTCTCGGGTGAGGGCGTACAGCAGGCGTTGCTGAAGCTGATGGAAGGCACCACCGCTTCCGTCCCGCCGCAGGGTGGCCGCAAGCATCCGCAGCAGGAGTTCCTGCAGGTCGACACGACCAACATCTTGTTCATCTGCGGCGGCGCGTTCGCTGGCCTGGACAAGATCATTGGCGACCGCCTGCAAGGTAAGTCGATCGGCTTCGGTGCGCATGTCGCGGCGCCAGAGGAGCGCAAGACCGGCCAAGTACTCAAGAACTGCGAGCCCGAGGATCTGCTGAAGTTCGGTTTGATCCCCGAGTTCATCGGCCGCCTGCCGGTGATCGCGACCTTGGAGGACCTCGACGAGGCCGCCCTGGTGAAGATCCTGGTCGAGCCGAAGAACGCGCTGGTGAAGCAGTACGGCAAACTGTTCGACATGGAAGACGTCGAACTGGAGTTCACCGAAGACGCGCTGTCGGCCGTTGCCCGCAAAGCGATTGACCGCAAGACTGGTGCTCGTGGCCTGCGGTCGATTCTGGAGGCGATTTTGCTCGACACCATGTTCGACCTGCCCAGCATGGATGGCGTCGACGAGGTCCATGTCGACAAGGACGTGGTCGATGGCCGCAAGGAGCCGGTCAGGGTTTACGCCGAAAAGAAGAAAGACGACGCAGCGGCCTGACGCGTGAGCTTCCATGACCTCTTTTCGGGTCATGCGAAGCTCTACGCCGCCGCGCGGCCCTCCTATCCGACAAGCCTGATCGCGGAAATTGCCGCGCTGGCGCCTAGCCGGGCGCTGGCGTGGGACGCCGGGACCGGTAACGGGCAATCGGCTCGGCTGCTGGCGGGGCACTTCGATCGGGTGCACGCAACCGACGCCAGCCCGCAGCAGGTTGCGGAGGCTGAACCCCACCCCCGCATCAACTTCGCTGCCGAACCCGCGGAGCAATGCTCGCTTGGCGACGGCACTTGCGACCTCGTCCTCGTCGCGCAGGCGCTGCACTGGTTTGACTTGGATCGCTTCTATCCGGAGGCGTGCCGGGTGCTTCGACCGGGCGGTCTCCTCGCGGCGATCGGCTACGGTTGGTTCTTCGTCGACCCGGTTGTGGACGAGATCGTCGGACGGACGCTCCTGAAGCCACTCGAGCCCAAGTGGGCGCCGGGCAATTGGTTGCTGATCGACGGCTATCGCACCATCGACTTTCCCGGCGGGGAGGTGCGCCTGACGCCCAGTGCCGCGCACTTGGCGTGGACGCGAGAGCAGTTGGAAGCCTACGTCGGCAGCTGGTCCGCGGTGCAGCGCTGGGATGCCACGCGACTTGCCGACGCTTTCCACGAGCTCGCGTCCGTCTGGCCGGACACCGAGGCCCGCCACGTCTTCATGCCGGTGATCAGCCGGGCCGCCCGGCTCTAGGCCGGCACCTTCTCCCGTTCGGCCGGTTTCTTCTCGCTGGCAGCGGCCACCCGCGCCAGGCCGCGGCTCAGCTGCACCGCTCCATTCAAGCGGGCGCTGGGCGTCGTCCAATCACGGCTGACCAGCAGCTTGCTGTCGGGCCGTAGCTTGGCTGCGCCCTTGAGGCGGTCGACGTAGCCGAGCAGCCCGGGCAGGTCGGGGAAGCCACCATCCGCAAAGGTGACAACCGCGCCGCGCTGGCCCACGTCCAGCTTGGCAATCCGGGCCTTGCGGCAGTTGATCTTGGTCTCGACCACCTGAAGCAGGTTCTGTGTCTCCTCGGGCAGCGGGCCGAAGCGGTCGATCATCTCCGCGGCGAACTCCTCGACCCCGCGGCCGTCCTCAAGTTCGCCAAGACGGCGGTAAAGGCCCATGCGCAAGTCGAGGTCGGGAACGTACAGCTCCGGGATCATGATCGGCGCGCCCTCGACGTTGATCTGCGGCGAGAAGTCCTCGCGGCGCTCGGTCGAACCGCTCTTCACCTCGAGGATCGCCTCCTCCAGCATCGACTGGTAGAGCTCGAAACCCACTTCCTTGATGTGGCCGGACTGCTCGTCGCCAAGCAGGTTGCCGGCGCCACGGATGTCGAGGTCGTGGCTGGCGAGCTGGAAGCCCGCGCCTAGGCTGTCGAGGTTGGCAAGCACCTGCAGCCGCTTCTCGGCGGTCTCCGTGATCTGGCGATCCGGTGGGGTAGTCATGTAGGCGTAGGCGCGCGTCTTCGAACGGCCGACGCGGCCCCGCAGCTGGTAGAGCTGGGCGAGGCCGAAGCGATCGGCGCGGTGTATGATCAGCGTGTTTGCGCTCGGAATATCGAGGCCGCTCTCGACGATCGTTGTGGACAGCAGCACGTCATACTTGCGGTCGTAGAAGGCGCTCATCTTCTCCTCGACCTCGGTGGCGCTCATCTGCCCGTGAGCGGTGACCGCCTTCACCTCCGGCACCTCCTCGCGCAGCCATTCCTCGATGTCGGGCAGGTCGGCGACGCGCGGCACGACGAAGTAGCTCTGCCCACCGCGGTAATGCTCACGCAGCAGGGCCTCGCGGACCACCACCGGATCCCACGGTGTGACGTAGGTGCGCACCGCCAGACGGTCGACCGGCGGCGTTTGGATCACGGACAGTTCGCGCAGGCCGCTCATCGCCATCTGCAGCGTGCGCGGAATGGGCGTCGCGGTGAGCGTCAGCACGTGGACGTCGGCCCGCAGCTCCTTCAGTCGCTCCTTGTGGGTGACGCCGAAACGCTGCTCCTCATCGACGATGACCAGGCCAAGGTTCTTGAACTTGATGCTCTTGGCCAGGATGGCGTGGGTCCCGACCACGATGTCGACCTGCCCCGCCTCGAGGCCTTCCTTGGTCTTCTTCGCCTCGGCCGCGGGAACCAGTCGGGACAGGCGACCGATTTCGACGGGGAAGCCTTTGAAGCGCTCGACGAAGTTGGTGTAATGCTGCCGGGCGAGCAGCGTTGTCGGGCAGACCAGCGCCACTTGCCGCCCCGACATGGCGGCCACGAATGCTGCCCGCAGCGCCACTTCCGTCTTGCCGAAGCCGACGTCGCCGCAAACCAGTCGGTCCATCGGCTTGCCCGCGCCGAGATCGTCGAGGACATCGCCAATTGCCCGCTCTTGGTCGTCGGTCTCCTCGTAGGGGAAGCGATCGACGAAGGCAGGGTAGGCGCTGTCCGGCTCCGCCACCGTGCCGGGGCGGGTCGCGCGCAGGGCGGCGACCTTGATAAGCTCGCCCGCGATCTCGCGGATGCGCTCCTTCATGCGGCTCTTGCGCCGCTGCCAAGCTTCGCCGCCTAGGCGGTCCAGGGTCACGCCCTCTTCGCCAGACCCGTAGCGGGAGAGGACGTCGATGTTCTCGACCGGCACGTAAAGCTTGTTGCCGCCGGCATACTCCAGCGCCACGCAATCGTGCGGGCTCCGGCCGACGGGGATGGAGGTCAGGCCCTCGTAACGCCCGATGCCGTGCTCCATATGGACGACTAGGTCGCCCGGCGTGAGCGTTGCCAGTTCGGACAGGAAGGCGTCGGCGCTCTTCTTGCGCTTGCGGCGGCGGACCAGCCGATCGCCGAGCATGTCCTGCTCCGTCAGGACCGCCACGTCGGGCGTGGTGAAGCCGTGGTCGAGGGGCAGGACGATCAGGGTGGCGGCGGCGTTGGAGCCGAGCGCCTCCTGCCAGCCGGGCGCGCCCTTCAACCCGGTCAGGCCATGATCCTTAAGCAGACCGGCCAGGCGCTCGCGCGCGCCGCCGGTGTAGCTGGCCATGACCACCTTGTGCCCGCTCTTACGGAGCTTCTTCACATGGTCGACCACGGCTTCGTAGATATTTTCGTTCTGCGCCCGCTCCGGTGCGAAGTCGCGGGCGGGGGAGACGCCGAAGTCGACGATGGTCGCCGCCTCGGGCTCCGGGAACGGCGAGGTGCGATGGACCGGGCGGTCCGCCAGCTGTGCGTCCAACTCCTTGCGACTAAGGTAGAGCGCGGATGGTGGCAGCGGGCGGTAGCTCCCCGGCTGGGCTACCATCGCCCGCTCGCGGTTGGCGAAATAGTCGTGGATGGAGTCGTAGCGGGCCTCGACCGCACCATCGGTCCCGCCGTCGCGGATGATGATGTCGCCCTCGCCGAGGTGATCGAAGAGGGTCTCCAGCCGCTCTTCAAAGAGCGGGAGCCAGTGCTCCATTCCGGCCAGCCGGCGGCCGTCGCTGATTGCCTGGTAGAGCGGGTCACTGGTGGCGTTGGCGCCGAACTTCTCGCGGTAGCCGGCGCGAAAGCGCTTGATGCTCTCCTCGTCCAGCAGCGCCTCGGACGCGGGCATCAGCGTGAAGGCCTCGGCCGGGCCGGTTGTCCGCTGATCGGCGGGGTCGAACGCCCGCATGGTCTCGATCTCGTCGCCGAAGAAGTCGAGACGGATCGCGTGCGGCTGCCCGGCCGGATAGAGGTCAACCAGGCTGCCGCGAACGGCGAAGTCACCTGCGTCCGCAACCGCATCGGCGCGCTGGTAGCCGTTAGCGACCAGCAGGGAGACCAGCTTGTCGCGGTCGATTCGCTCACCCGGGGCAAGGCGCTTGGTAAGCTGGCGAATACGGAAGGGGGTGAGCGTGCGCTGCGTGGCAGCGTTGGCGGTGGCGATTAGCAGCTGCGGGCCGGTGCGCTGGGCTTGGAGTGCCTGAAGCGCCGCCAGCCGCTCCGCCATGACCCGCAGCGAGGGCGAAGCCCGGTCGTAGGGCAGGCAGTCCCAGGCAGGATAGGTCACCACCTGCAGCTCGGGCGCGAACACGGGTGCGGTCTCCGCCAGCGAGCGCATGGCCGCTTCGTCCGGCACGATCACGACCGCGCGGGCACCCTTGCCGGTGGCGTGCGCGGCGCGGGCGAGGTCGGCGGCGAGCCACGGCAGGAAGCCGGCCGGCACCCCGGCGAGGGTCAGCGCTTCGGAGGCAGAGAGAATGCGTTGAAGGTCGGGCACGAACTACTCAGCGGGCGATCGGCAGATAGTCGAGCCGCTGCATCGCCTGCATCAGCCCGCCTTGGAAGCGCGCCGGGACCGGCTGGGTTCCGATCGCCCAGGCCATGATGTCGACGTCCTGTTCCTCCAGCAGGGCGGTGAACAGCGCCCGGTCGGCCGCGTCCCAAGTGGCTGAGTGCTTGTCGAAGAAGCCGCCGACCATCTGGTCCGCCTCCTTCACTCCACGATGATGCGCGCGCCACTTCAGGCGCTTCAGCTCGACGTCCTCGGAATGCATGAGGGGCATGTAGGCGCGAACCGCGTTGCTCGCTAGACGTAGCCACGCATGCGGCCCGATCTGCTTAATCCCCTGTTCGCCGAAGTGGAGACGCTGAAGGGCGTCGGCCCGCAGCTGGCCCGAGCGCTTCATCGCCTGGACCTGGAGCGAGTGGTGGACCTGCTGTTCCACCTGCCCACCGGCAGCGTCGAGCGGGTGCGCGCGCCGGCGGCCAGTCCGGTGCTGCTGGGGCGCTTGGTGGTGCTCGAGGTTACGCCGTTCGAGGCGCGGCTGAGCCAGGGACGTGGGCCAACCCGCATTTTCGGCAGCGATGCCGACGGCAATGTTATCACGTTGGCCTTCTTCAATCATGGCGGTTGGGCGAAGAAGCAGCTGCCGCTGGGCGAGCCCAGGATCGTGTCGGGCAAGCTGGAGGCTTATGGTGACCAGTGGCAAATGGTGCACCCGGACGTGGTTGAGCCGGGCAAGGCCGAGCCGCCGCTGAAGGAAAGCGTCTATCCGCTGACCGAAGGGCTGACGAGCAAGCGCCTGCGGGAGTTGGCGGCGCAGGCGCTGGAGCGGGCGCCGGAACTGACGGAATGGGTCGAGCCGTCCTTGCTGGGTCAACGTGGGTGGCTCCCCTGGCGGGCGGCGGTGGCGAGCGCCCATGCGGAGCCGGGCGACACGGCGGTGCGGGCACGGCTGGCCTATGACGAGATCTTCGCCAATCAGCTGGCGCTGCAGCTGCTGCGGCAGGTCAGCCGGCGCAAGAAGGGTGTGCCGCTGCAGGGAGATGGGCGGATCGTTGCCCGGCTGCGGCTACCGTACGAGCTGACCGGGGCGCAGCGGCGGGTAGCCGAGGAGATCCGCGGCGACATGGCGCAGGCCGCGCCGATGCTGCGGCTGCTGCAGGGCGACGTGGGGTCGGGCAAGACGCTGGTGGCGCTGCTGGCGATGCTCAACGCGGTGGAGGCGGGGGCACAGGCGGCGCTGTTGGCGCCGACCGAAATCCTGGCTCGGCAGCACCATGCGACCTTGCTCAAGCAGCTCGACCCCATTGGCGTCCGCGTCGCCATCCTGACCGGGCGCGAAAAGGGGCGGGCACGCGATAGCGTCCTTATGGGCCTGGCGGACGGCAGCATCGACATCCTGGTCGGCACCCACGCCATCTTTCAGGAGAAGGTGGCGTACCGGAACCTTGGGCTGGCGGTGATCGACGAACAGCATCGCTTCGGCGTCTCGCAGCGGCTGCTGCTGTCGGCCAAGGCGGCACGGCCGCCGCACCTGCTGGTGATGACGGCGACGCCGATCCCGCGGACTCTGACGCTGACGCAATATGGCGAGATGGACGTCAGCCGGATCGACGAGATGCCGCCTGGTCGAACACCGGTGGAAACCCGGGTGATCAGCGACGAGCGGCTTGGTGACGTGATCGACGGACTGGCCCGGCACGTCGCCGCCGGGGGGCAGGCCTATTGGGTGTGCCCGCTGGTGGAGGAGAGCGAAACCAGCGACGCGGCTGCGGCCGAGGAGCGTGCGGCGGTGCTGCGGGAACGGTTTCCGGGACAGGTCGGGCTGGTGCACGGCCGGATGAAAGGTCCGGACAAGGACGCCGTCATGGCGGCGTTCGCCGTCGGTGAACTGGCCGTGCTGGTCGCCACCACGGTGATCGAGGTCGGAGTGGACGTGCCCAATTCGACGCTGATGGTCGTGGAAGGCGCTGAGCGGTTCGGGTTGGCGCAGCTGCACCAATTGCGCGGCCGGGTCGGACGCGGAACGGGCAAGTCGACGTGCCTGCTGATCCGCGGCCAGACGCTGAGCGAGACGGGCCGAGCGCGGCTGGCGCTGATGCGGGAGACCAGCGACGGGTTCCGCATCGCGGAGGAAGACCTGAAGCTGCGGGGACCGGGCGAGATCTTGGGCACCCGGCAGTCGGGGGAGGCGGCGTTCCGATTGGCAACGCCGGAGTTGGTGCAAGAGCTGGCCGGAGCGGCAACCGACGATGCCCGCCTGCTGCTCGATCGCGACGGCGGCCTGGCGGGGCCACGCGGGGAGGCGGCGCGGCTGTGCCTGTACCTATTCGAGCGCGACCAGGCAGTGGACCTGCTGCGGTCGGGCTAGGGCAGCAGCAGGCCGTGCTTCTTCTTGCCGAGGCTTAGCTTGGTTTCGGAAGTGACTGATATCACGAGCAGAGGATCGCTCACCGGCTGGTCGTCGATCCGCACCGCTCCCTCGGCGATCTTGCGCTTGGCCTCGCCATTCGACGCGCAGAAGCCGAGCCCGGTCAGCGCCGCCTGCACGCCGATCTGGCCGCCGGTCTGAAGGGTTGGTAGCGCTTCGCCTGACCCGCCGCCGGCAAAGGTCTGCTGCGCCGTCTCGGCCGCGGCCTCGGCCGCCTTACGGCCGTGGAGCAGGGCAGTCGCCTCCGTCGCCAGAACCACCTTGGCCCCGTTTATCTCTGCGCCCGGCATGGCCTCCAACCGCGCGACCTCTTCGAGCGGAAGATCGGTGAACAGGCGCAGGAACTTGCCGACGTCCGCATCGGCCGAGTTTCGCCAGAACTGCCAATAGTCATACGGCGAGAGGCGATAACCGTCAGGACCGTCGGCGTTCAGCCAGACCGCGCCTTGCGCCGTCTTGCCCATCTTGCCGCCGTCGGCGGTGGTGATCAGCGGGGTGGTGACGCCGAACACCTCTTGCCCGGCGATCCTGCGGGTCAGCTCGATGCCATTGACGATGTTGCCCCACTGATCCGAGCCGCCGAGCTGGAGACGGCAGCCGGCGCGGCGGAACAGTTCCAGGAAGTCGTAGCCCTGGAGGATCATGTAGTTGAACTCCAGGAAGCTCAGCGACTGCTCGCGGTCGAGGCGGAGCCGCACACTGTCGAAGCTCAGCATCCGGTTGACGGAAAAATGCTGGCCGATCTCCCGCAGGAACGGGATGTATTCCAGGCGGTCCAGCCAATCGGCGTTGTTGACCAGCACCGCGTCCGTCGCGCCATCGCCAAAGGTCAAAAAGCGCTCGAACACCCGGCGGATGCCGGCGATGTTGGCGTCGATCTGTTCGTGGCCAAGCAGCTTGCGGGCTTCGTCCTTGAAGCTCGGATCGCCGATCTTGCTGGTGCCTCCCCCCATCAGAACGATCGGCTTGTGCCCGGCCTGCTGTAGCCGGCGAAGCATCATGATCTGCACCAGGCTGCCGACGTGGAGCGAAGGCGCGGTGGCGTCGAACCCGATGTAGCCGGTGACCACCTCCTTGGCCGCCAACGAGTCCAGCGCCGTAGCGTCCGTCGCCTGGTGGATGTAGCCGCGCTCGTCCAGCGCGCGGAGGAGGGTGGAGGCGTAGGTCATGGCGGGGCTCCTAGCTTCTGTGTTGGCGCTTGTCGAAGGGCCGCTTGCCCGCCAAACGGGCCCCATGCGCTTCGAACTCCGCCCTCATTCCGACACGCCGCCCGACCGTTCGGACATGACCCTGGAGGTCTGGCTTGAGCGGTGGGACGATGGACGGGCGGAGATCAGCTATCACCTGCACGCGCCAACGGACGAGTTGGTGCTGCCGGACCAGCCACGCGGCCGCGCCGACGAGCTGTGGAAGTCGACCTGCTTCGAATTGTTCGTGAAGGACGAGGCTGGCTACACCGAATATAACTTCTCGCCCTCGGGCGCGTGGGCTGCTTACCGGTTCGAAGGCTATCGTTCGGGCATGCGGCCGCTGGAGGTAGATCGTCCGCAGATCGACCTGGACGATAATGGCGACGCCTTCCTGCTCGACGCCGTGATCGAGCTGGAGGCAGACGGCCGGTTCGGGCTCGCCGCCGTCGTCGAGGAAGTATCGGGCACCAGGAGCTACTGGGCGCTGGCGCACGGGCCGGGTAAGCCGGACTTCCACGCGGAGGCTTGCTTCGCGGCCACGCTGCCGCCACCAACCGCCGCATGACCCTGTTCGGTATCGACCGGCTGCTTGCCGATCCTGAGCTCCGCCGCCCGCTCGAGGGCAAGCGTATTGCGCTGCTGGCCCACCCCGCATCCGTCACGGCGGACCTCACCCACGGCATCGACGCACTGGTCGCGGCCGGGCTGAACGTGACCGCCGCTTTCGGGCCGCAACACGGGCTGAAGGGCGACAAGCAGGACAACATGATGGAGACGCCGGACGAGACCGATCCGCGGCTCGGCATCCCGGTGTTCAGCCTCTATGGCGAGGTGCGGCGGCCATCAGGCCAGATGATGAGCAGCGCCGACGTGTTTCTGTTCGACCTGCAGGACCTCGGCTGCCGGATCTACACGTTCGTGACGACCTTGCTCTACCTGCTCGAGGCCGCGGCGGAGCATGGCAAGACGGTATGGGTCCTCGACCGACCCAACCCGGCGGGGCGGCCGGTGGAAGGGACGCTGCTGCTGCCCGGGTGGGAGAGCTTCGTCGGCGCCGGGCCGATGGTCATGCGCCACGGCCTGACTATGGGCGAGATGGGGCAGTGGTTTATCCGCCACTTCAACCTCGACGTCGACTATCGGGTGGTCGAGATGGAAGGCTGGCGGCCGGACGCCGCGCCGGGCTTCGGCTGGCCCGAGGACCGCGTGTGGATCAATCCGTCGCCGAACGCCGCCAATCTCAACATGGCGCGGGCCTATGCCGGCACGGTGATGCTGGAGGGCACGACCCTGAGCGAGGGCCGGGGAACGACGCGGGCGCTGGAACTGTTCGGGGCGCCCGACCTTGATGGACGCACGGTGCTGGACGAGATGCGGCGGATTGCGCCTGAGTGGCTTGAAGGCTGCGCGCTGCGGGAGGTCTATTTCGAGCCGACCTTTCACAAGCATGTGCACCAGCTCTGCGGCGGGCTGTTTATCCATGCGGAGGGGCGCTTCTACGACCATGCGCGGTTCCGGCCGTGGCGGCTGCAGGCGCTGGCGTTCAAGGCGATCCGGCAATTATGCCCAGACTATCCACTGTGGCGTGACTTCCCGTACGAATATGTATTCGACAAGCTGGCGATTGACGTGATCAATGGCGGTCCAGCCCTGCGCGAGTGGGTTGACGATGCGGCGGCGGAGGCGGGCGACCTCGAGGCGCTCGCGGCTCGCGACGAAGCCCGCTGGTGGGAAGAAACGCGCGGGCTGCACCGGTACTGAGCGCCATATGCGCGTTGCGCTCTTCGAACCGGAGATAGCCGGCAATGTCGGTGCCGTGCTGCGACTGGGCGCCTGCCTTGGCGTGCCGATCGATCTTATCGAGCCCATGGGGTTCGCCTGGGACGACCGCAGGGTGCGCCGGACTGCAATGGATTACATCGACCATGTGGCCGTGACGCGCCATGCAGACTTCCCGGCGTTTCGGGCGAGCATCGCACCCGCCCGAATGGTCCTGTTCACGACCAAGGCCAGCCGATCCGCCTATGATTTCCGGTACCAGCCAAACGACGTGCTGCTGTTCGGCAAGGAAAGCGCGGGCGTGCCGGCAGCGGTTGCGCAGGCGTGTTTCGAGCGCGTGCGACTGCCCATCCGCCCGGAGGTCCGCTCTATGAACCTTGCGACCGCCGCGGCGCTGGGGCTGGGCGAGGCGCTGCGGCAGACGGGAATGCTGCCGGATACTTGAGTGACCGTTAGCCGTGCTTGCGATGCAGCGGAGCCGGGCAAGCTAGTCCTTGTCGAGCGCGCTTCCGGCCGTCCGACGGCCCAGGAAGCCTTCGGCACCCGCCTGCGTCCTGGCGTCGAATTCCGCCCATTCCGCTTTGGTGAAGCAGAACCTCTTGGGCATGATCGAGCCGGTCGGGATGAACTTGCGGCAGGTCTTCTCTGTGGCCGCCGGCTGAGCCGGTGTGGCTGACGGCGCAGCAGCCTGAGCTGCCTGCGGGGCAGGCGAGAGCGCAAGGGCGGCGGTGACGAGCAAGGACAAGAACATGGGAGCCTCTCCACCAAGTAGCGCCCCATCATGTCACGACGCGCTCGCGTCGTCCATTCGCCGAATATCGGGATGAAGATGTGGCGCCTTTACAGGCTGTCGACCGTCATGAGCGGGCGCCAGCCGGGCGTGAGGTCGGCCGGGTAAGGCTCGCCGTCGTGGATTCCGCCGGCGACGTAGACGCAATCGATGCCGTAGCTCGCGGCGCCAAGTACGTCCGTCTTCAACCCGTCGCCGATGGCCACCACCGCATGCCTGGGCGGGCCACCGGCGAGGTCCAGCGCATGGTCGTAGGTGGAGGCAAAAGGCTTGCCGTGCCACACGGTACGACCGCCCATTGCCTCGTAGGCGTCCGCCAGCGCTCCGGCGCAGACCACCCGCCTTCCGCCGTGGTCCACGACCCGGTCCGGATTGAGGCAATGGAGCAGCACGTCATTCCGCCGCCACTCATCCAGCCGTTCGGCGTAATCATCGACAGTTTCGTGCGACTGGAGGCCGGCGCAGGCGAGTTCGCGATAGCCCTTGTCGGTCAGTTCCAGGCCCGCCTCGACCAGGTCGGCCCGATCCGCCGCCGTTCCGCAGAACCCGACTGCTCGACCCTTGAGCGCCGCAATCCCGACTTCGCCCGCGCTGACGATTCCGTCGTAGAGCATCGGATCGAGCTTCATCGCGTCGAGTTGGCGTCCGGTCGTGGCCGCGCTGCGCGGAGCGTTGGTGACGAACAATGTTTTTCGCCCTTCCGTTCGCCAGCGTTTCAGGCGGTTCTCGGCACCGGGCAGCAGCCGGTAACCGTCATGGACGCAGCCCCACAGGTCGCACAGGACCAGGCGGTAGCGGGCCGGCAGCGCGTCGAGGTCGTTCACACCGTTGGCGGCGGCGGAGGGACGTGGGCCGGGGCGTGAGGGTGCTCGATGACCGGCGAGAATTCCTCGTGAAGTGTGCCCTCCCACTTGGCGACCAGCACGGACGCAACGGCGTTGCCGACCACGTTGGTGGCCGAGCGGCCCATGTCGAGAAAGTGATCGACCGCCAGGATTAGAAGCAGGCCCGCCTCCGGTATCTTGAACAGCGACAGGGTGGCGGCGATCACCACCAGGCTGGCGCGGGGCACGCCGGCGATGCCCTTGCTGGTGACCATCAGCACCAGCAGCATGGTGATCTCCTGCCCGAGGCTGAGATCGATGCCATAGGCCTGCGCGATGAAGATGGTCGCGAAGGTCATGTACATCATGGAGCCGTCGAGGTTGAACGAATAGCCGAGCGGCAGCACGAAGCTGGCGATGCGGGGCGGCACCCCGAACCGGTCGAGCGCCTCCAGGGTTCGCGGGTAGGCCGCTTCGGACGAGGCGGTGGAAAAGGCCAGGATCAGCGGATCACGGATGTGGCGCACGAGGTGCCGGGCGCGTTGGCCGACGGCGGCGAACGCGATGCCGATCAGCATGACCCACAGCAGGAAGAGGCCCAGGTAGAAGCTGCCGATGAACTTGCCAAAGGTGGCGATGATGCTGGGTCCCTGCTCGGCGATCGAGGCGGTGACGGCAGCGAACACCGCGATCGGAGCCAGCGCCATGACGTACCCGGTGACCTGGAGCATCACCTGAACCAGCGCCTCCACTCCGCGAACCAGCGGGGCGGCCTTTTCGCCGACGGCGGTGATGGCTACGCCGATGAACACGGAGAAGACGACGATCTGCAGGATCTCGTTCTCGGCCATCGCCTGGATCATGGAAGCGGGGACAAGGTGCGTGATGAAGTCCTTGAGATTGAACGCCTTCGTCTCCAGCCCGCTGGCGGCAGTGGCGGGCGGGATCGGCAGGTCGAGGCCGACGCCCGGCTGCAGCGTGTTGACGAGGATGAGACCGAGGGTGAGCGACAGCAGGCTCGCGGTGATGAACCAGGCAAGCGAGCGCAGGCCGACGCGGCCCAGCGCGGCAGTGTCGCCCATGTGCGCGATGCCGGCGACCAAGGTGGCGAACACCAGCGGCGCGATGATCATCTTGATGAGGCGCAGGAACAGCGTGGTGATGATGCCGAAATAGCCGGCGATGTCCTTGAGCCGGGCGGCGGCCTCGGGCGTGCCGTTGTCGACCTGCGCGTTGATTATCCAGCCGGTGACCAGGCCGAGAATCAGCGCGGCCAGAATATACCAAGTCAGCCGTTTCGCCACTTAACTCTTCCTCTCACGCGTCATTGCGGGCGCGTGAGCGCCGGAGCAATCCAGTTGGCGGCTGGATTGTCCCGGTTTGCTCCCGATGACAAGCCTCAGGCGTGCTCGGGCTCGCGCGCTTTGACCACCTTGTCGGCCAGCGTGCCGTTGAGCTCCGCCAGATGGTGGAACTCGGCTTCATAGGTCGCAAGGCCCTGGCTCAGAGAGCGGAGCTCGGCCTCGAGGCCGCTCAGTTCCGCTTCGGGGATCAGGGCCTCAACCCGGTCCCAGCCGTCCCAGCCGTCACGCGGGCCCATGCCCAGCATCTGCCCGCGACGGGAGGCCACGGCCGAGCTGACCTTGCTGGTTGCACCGGTCGGCGAGACGACAACGACCCGGTGCACCGGCTCCAGTAGGTGCGGCGCGGCAGCGGCGAGCGCTTCCTGCATGGCGATCCGGCCGGCGGTGCGAAAGGCAAGTTCGCTGCTGTCGACGCTATGGAAGCTGCCGTCCGTCAGCGTCACGGCCACGTCGACGATCGGAAAGCCAAGCGGTCCCTTGTGGCAGGCGTCGCGCACGCCTTGTTCGATGGCCGGAATGTACTGGCGCGGGATGGCGCCGCCATGGATCGTCTCGGTGAAGGTGACGCCCTCGCCGCGACCGAGGGGGCGGACCTCGATGACCACGTCGCCGAATTGCCCGTGGCCGCCTGATTGCTTCTTATGGCGCCCGCGCTGGGTGACCGGGCGACGGATGCTCGTGCGGTAGCCAATGGTCGGCTGGCGCGAGGTCACGCTGACCCCGTAGCGGCGCTTGAGCTTCGCCGTCACCGTTTGCAGTTGCTCGTCATTCACGCCGCGCAGGACCATCTCGTGCGCCGCCTCGTCATGGTCGAGGCGCAGCGCCGGGTCCTCCTCCAGCAGCTTGGCCAGGGCGCCAGACAGTTTGACGTCGTCCTTGCGGTCGGCTGGCTCGATGGCGAGGGCGCAATTGAGCGCCGGCGTGGGTACGTCCGGCGCCGGGGGCAGGGTGCCGGTACCAAGCCACTGGCCGGCGCGGACGCCTTCCAGCTTCGCCAGCGCCATCACCTCGCCATCCTCGCCGCGGGCGAGCTTGGCCATCTTGTCTCCCTGAACGGAGAAAAGTGCCCCGAGCCGCTGCGCACGGCCGTCGGCGTCGCGCACGTCCGTGCCTTCGCCGATCAAGCCGCCAAGCAGGCGAGCGTAGGCGAGGCGGCCCATCTGGCCGGCATTACTGATCTTGAAGCACCACAGCGCCGGATTGGTGACCCCGAGGCGCGCGGCAGTGGCGGTCGGCGCGGGAGTTTCGTGGCGCAACGCCTTGAGCAGGCGCCGGACGCCCCAGCAATTGCCAGCCGATCCGAACAGCACCGGCACACCAAGGTTCTCGCCGGTCTCACGCGCCAGGTCGCGGAAGACGTGGGCCGCGTCCGGCTGCTCGTCCATCAACAGCTGTTCAAGCAGCTCATCGTCGTGGTCGGCGAGCTGCTCGAGGAGCTGGGTGCGTGCCTGGTGCTCGCGGTCGAGGAGGTCGGCGGGAATGTCGATGCGTTCGGACGGTTTGCCGGCCTCGTAGTGAAAGGCGCGTTCCAGCGCGACGTCCACGAAGCCGGTGACCTGATCACCCTCGTGGGTGCGAGCACGAATGGGAATCTGACGGGCGATCAGCGGCGACACGCTCATCGGCTGCAGCGCCGCCAGCAGCTCGCGAATCGAGCCACGCGCCTGGTCGATGCGATTGACGAAAATGAGATGCGGCACGCCAAGCTCGTCCAGCGTGCGCAGGGCAGGGGCGGCAAGCGGCGCGCGTGCGGGGTCGGGATCGACCACCACCACCGCCAGATCGGCGGCGGCTAGCGCGCGCGTGCCGTCGGCCGCAAAGCCCGTGCCTCCAGGCACGTCGATCAGGGCGAAGCGCTCGTCCATGAAGCGCAGGTGCATGAGGTTGAGTTCGGTCGAGCCGCCACGGGCGCGCGCCTCTGGCGAGCTGTCGCCGACGCTGGTGCCCGCTCCGGTCGAACCCTGCCGGTCGATGGTCCCGCTGGCAAACAGCAGGGCATCGGCAAGGCTGGTCTTACCCGCGCCGGCCGGTCCGACCAGCGCGATGGCTCGAGTGCCTGGTACAGCCTCATGCATGTGCGACTCTCCTTCGTCCGAAGCTCGGGCGGCGAGTCGCCTGGTCACAGGCGCTTGACCACCTGGGAAGCTCGAGGGTCCTCCCGTTCGCGGGCGAAGGCAAGGGGGCCATGCGGCGAGCCGTGCCTGACACAGGCGAGTTACTGCCGAAACCGGGAGTCGGCCGAGTCCTTTGATTGCCGCTGAGGTAACTAAGGAGTAAATGCAAACCTGCTTCCAAGGGGGAGCAGGCAAATGCCCGATCTAGCCGTCGTCGTCTGTGTGGCGTTTGATCATCGCGCTCCCTTCACCGGCGTGAAGAGCTTCAAGGAGTGCATCTGCACCTGCCCCTTTGTCGACTCCGTGCTGGAGGTCTCAGGCACATACGACTTGATCGTGCACGCCCGTCTGTCCTCGCTTGAAGAATATACCACCGAGATGGAGCGCATCGCTCCGCAGCTTGCCGAATACGCGTCACGGGTCGAGTCGAACTTCGTCGCTCGCAAGGTCGATAGAACTCCCAAGGAATGCGCTCTTTGGGTACCCTGCCGGGAAGGCCGTCGGCGGATCGATGCCAGCATGATCAACAAGATCAACGCCGAAGGCGATTACATGCGCCTTTACATGGATGGCTCGGATTGCCTGGTGCACGACACGATCCGGCATCTGATGGCGCAACTCGACGCCGAGCAATTCATCCAGCTGCATCGGTCCACCGTGGTTCGGGCTGATTTCATTGATCGGCTGATGCACCGTGAGCGCCGCTGGGTGGCCCGTCTGCGCGACGGAACGGAGCAGGCAGTGGCCAAGAGTCGGGTCGGCGCGATCCTGCGCTCATTGTCGGCCGATTCGTCGACAGGTGGGAGCGTTTCGCCGACCTTCGGCAAGCCGGTCGAAGAAGTCAGTACGGTTAACGAAACGGAAATGAAGCGGCTTACCTAACGAGTTAACAAGGCCTCCGCGGGGAGACCTCCCGCAACGTCAGGAGGACGCAATGGAAAGCCGCAAGATCGCCTGCATCCTGGCAGCCGGTTTCATCGGCCTGGGACTGACGGCAAGCGCCACCGGCGCCTTCGCCAAGTCGCCGAAGGGTGATGTGGTGGTGGAAGCCCGGCGGATTGATCCGGAGACGCAGCGGGTCGTTCGCTACGACGACCTGAACCTGGCCTTCCGGTCCGACCAGAAGAAGCTGAATGGCCGCATCTGGCACACGGCAAGCCGGCTTTGTTACGCGCTGAACGGCGACCTCAACCACATGGGTTGCACCGGCGACGCGATCAACAGCACGGACGAGCAGGTCGCCGCGGCGATCCAGCGGGCCAAGCTGCGGATGGCGGGCCTGCCTGTCGGGCCGGCCGTAGCCATCTCGATGGTAATCGGCGCCCGCTGATCGCCGGCGACAAGGGGGGCGAAGGTGGCGGTCAGCTCGCCACCTGGGCGCCCGTGAGCGGCCCAAGGCGGCGTTAGCCACGGAACGCCTCTCCGTTCGCCTAGTTGGATGGGCGAAGGAGTGTTCGCGTTCATGGCTACCGCCGCCCGTCCCCCCGCCGATTCCCCTCAGGCCGATCACGGCCGTACCGCCGAGAAGCCGACCGAAATACCGGTCGTCGGCTGGAAGGAGATCGCCTTACGCAGCTGGAAGGAGGGCACGGACGACAACATCGGTCTGGTCGCCGCCGGGGTCGCCTTCTACGGCTTCCTGGCGTTGGTACCGCTGCTTGGCGCCACCGTGCTGACTTACGGCCTCGTGGCCGAACCACAGACAGTGCTGCGCCACGCCGGTGCGATCACCAACATGCTGCCGGGCGAAGCGGGGCAGCTGATCAGCCAGCAGCTTATTCAGGTGGTCCAGACCAGCGGCGGCAAGAAGGGCCTGGGCCTGCTGCTGGCGCTGGCGATCGCCCTGTGGGGTGCGCGCAACGCGGCTGGCTCGGTCGTGATCGCGCTCAACATCGCCTATGAGGAAAAGGAGACCCGCGGCTTCATCAAGAAGAACGTGCTGGCGCTGCTGATGACAATCGGCGCCGTGCTGCTGGCGCTGCTCGCGGGCGGCGCGATGGGCGTGCTGGCGGGCTTGGAAAAGCTGCTGCCGGACATCGGACCGGTCGGATCGTTCCTCGCCAAGTTGCTCACCTACGCCGTGCTGGGCGCCATCGCGGCGGCGGCGGTGGCGACCCTGTTCCGCTATGCCCCCGCCCGCGACAAGGCGAAGTGGACCTGGCTTACGCCCGGCTCGATCGCCTTCGCGGTCGGCTGGATCGTGCTGACCCTAGCTTTCGGCATCTACGTCCGGAATTTCGGCAACTATGGCGCGACCTACGGCTCGCTGTCGGCCATCGTGGTGATGCTTACCTGGCTGTACCTGTCCGCCTATCTGCTGCTGTTCGCGGCCGAGATCAACAGCGAGCTCGAGCACCAAACGGAGAAGGACACAACGTCCGGCGCCGACAAGCCACTAGGCGCCCGCAACGCATGGAGCGCGGACCATGTCGCCGCCGGCAAGACGGCAGCGGGCGAAGAGGAAGAGCGCAAGCCAGACGACGCTGCCCAGGCTCCCCCGGTACGCCAGCCGGTGCGCCTGGCAACCTCTTCGGGCGAGCCTGTCGGGGACGATGCCGGTCACCCGTACCTCGTCTCGCGCGTCAGTTCGCGGGCCGGTCAGCTGGCAGGCGCGCGCAAGATCTCGATGGTGTCGTCGGGCTTGGCGACGCTCGGCCTCGGCATGCTCAAGAAGCGCGGGCGCGAGAAGACCGGTGCAGCGCTGCTGGCAACGGCGGCGGGGCTGGCCTTGCTCCGCCGCCGCTGAGCCGGCTTACGCGGGGGAGACCCGGCCCTTCAGGGTGAAGCGATCATCCGCAAAGCCGAGCGGCAGCTCGAACTCGCCGCCGGACGAGGCGCCGACGGTGTGGACGCCGATGCCCAGATGGTCGTCCTGGTCGCGATGAATGTCGCTGTAGTCGTAGGTGCCGTGGATGGCGCCGCGGATCTTGGACATGACGTTCTCGCGCAGCTGCTCGATCACCGCTTCGTCGAAGCCGCTGCCGGACAGCTGGCGGAGCTGTGCCTCGACCTCCTGATGAAACGCCTGGTGCGCCTGCCCGACGGCGACGTCGCGGGACAGGTCCTCGTCGATCACCAGCGCGACCACGCCGACCGTGGCGTTGTCACCGGCAGTGAGGCTGGCAGTGCCGATCTCCTGCGGGACCGGCAGGGTTTGGCCGGCCTCGACGTCGTTGGCGAAGGCGCCGCGAATATCGTGGTGAGCCGGCGACTGCACATCGACCTGGCCGCCGCCGATCGCGAAGAAGCTGGTGAACAGATAGGGCTCGCAGCCGCCCTGTTCCGACTGGGCCTCGCAACGGAGGTCGGTGAGGGTGATGGTGACGCGGTCGGCCATGAGTTACTCCCCTGTGTGTCGGTGCGGCTAGCCGCGTAGCATGACAGCGGTGAGTCGCAAATCAGCGCAGCAGCAGGACGGCGGCCGCACCCGCAACCGCTGCGATCAGGGCGATCAGCAGGTCGCGGCCCTGCGGTTTGGGCAGTTCCTTGACCTCGACCTGGGCCGTAGGCAGGTCTGGCGGTGCGGCGCCGGGCGCAGGAAAGTAATGGTCGATGCGGTCGATCAGCTCGGGCAGCTTCTTGAGCGCCCGCACCGTATCGATGATCCGGTCGGCGTAGTAGGCCTCCGGGCCGAGTTCGCCTCGGATCCACTCGCGCAGGAAGGGCTCGGCCGTTTCCCACATGTTGATCTCGGGATCGAGGAAGGTCGCGACGCCTTCTTCCATGACCATGGTCTTCTGCAGCAGCAGGAGGTGCGGCTGCGTTGGCATATCAAAGTCGCGGGTGATGCTGAACAGCCCTTCAAGCATTCGCCCGACGCTGATGTCCTTGACTGCGAGACCGCGGATCGGCTCGCCAACGGCGCGCAGCGCCGTGGTGAACTCGGCCATGTTGTGGTGCGGCGGGACGTACTGCGCCTCGAAGTGGATTTCCGCCACCCGTTGGTAGTTGCCGGTGATCAGGCCGTAGAGGATCTCCGCCAGCCACAGCCGAGCCCGGCGATCGACCCGGCCCATGATGCCAAAGTCGATGGCGGCGATGCGCCCGTCCGGCAGGGCGAACAGATTGCCCTGATGGAGGTCGGCATGAAAGAAGCCGTCAATCACCGCTTGGCGCAAGAAGGCGCGGACCAGGGTGCGGGCCAGCTGGGGCAAGTCGTGACCGGCGGCGATAAGCTCGTCGCGCTTGGACAGCTTGATCCCCTCGATCCACTCCAGCGTCATCACCCGCCGGGCGCTGCGCCTCCAGTCGATCTCGGGCACATAGAAGCCTGGCTCGGCGACCATGTTCTGCTTGAGTTCGCTGGCACTGGCGGCCTCGCGGTTGAAGTCGAGCTCGCGCCTGGTCCACTGGCGGAACTGGGCAATGACGCTCTGCGGGCGGAGGCGTGCGGCCTCGCCGCCCAGGCGCTCGACGTGCGCGGCGGCCCATTCATAGGTCTCGAGCGCGCGGGCGAACTCGTCCTCGATGCCCGGCCGCAGCACCTTGACCGCGACCTGCCGGCCTTCGGTGGTTACCGCCCGATGCACCTGGGCGATGGAGGCGGCGCCAACTGGAACCTCGTCGAACTCGGCGTAGAGACTTTCCAGTGGCCTCTCCAACGCCTGCTCGACCGCGGCTCGGATCAGCGGAAAGGGCGCGGGCGGAAGCGAGTCCTGGAGGCGCAGCAGGTTGTGCGCGGCGCGCTCCCCGACCAGGTCGGGCCGGGTGGCGAGCGCCTGGCCCAGTTTGATCGCGGCCGGGCCGATCTCCTGCAGGGCATGGGCGTAATCGGGCTCGGCCGGCTGGCGCAGCCCGAAGCGGGCGAGGCGTAGAAGTCGGCGAACGCCAGGCGGAGTCAGCGGGTCCCGCTCAATGCCCTGCAACGCACCATTCCGCGCAAGCGTCCGACCCCAGCGCAGCAGACGGGTGAGATGCGTAGCGGAAGTGGTCAAACCTTCCACCCGCTCCAGATGCACACCAGACCGCCCATCAGGGTCTCCACGGAAGCGCGCTGGAAACCGGCGTCGGCGATCATGGCGCGGAACTGCTGCGGCTTGGGGAAGCGGCGAATGCTTTCCACGAGGTAGCGGTAGCTTTCCTCGTCGTCGGCCACGACCTTGCCGATGCGCGGGATCATCTTGTCGGCCCATAGCTCATAGGCGTCGCCGAACCCGGGCCACTCGCTGGTGGAGAACTCCAGCACGAACAATCGCCCGCCAAACTTGAGCACCCGGTGTGCCTCGCGGAGAGCCTTGGGTATGTCCGTGACGTTCCGGATGCCGAACGCGATGGTGTAGGCATCGAACTGCCGGTCGGGGAAGGTCAGCGTTTCCGCATTCTGCTGCGACCAGCTAAGGCCCTCGATGCCCCGCTGCTCGGCCCGTTCCATGCCGACGCCCAGCATGTCGGCATTGATGTCCGACACGGTCACCAGCGCGCCGCGCTTGGCCATCCGGAAGGCGATGTCGCCGGTGCCGCCGGCCATGTCGAGGATGTGTTCGCCCCGCTGTGGCTTAACTCGGCCGACGAAACGATCCTTCCACAGCCGGTGGGTACCCGCCGACATGAGGTCATTCATCAGGTCGTAGCGGCGGGCGACGGAGGAGAAGACGGCACCGACGCGGCGGGTCTTCTCCTCGGGGCTGACCAGCTGGTCGCCAAAGTTCACGGTGTCCGACATGGCGGCGCTCTAGCCGGGACCGGACGGGCGCGCCATATGGCCTTGCGTGCCCGAGCTTCCCGAAGTCGAGACGACCGTTCGCGGTCTGGCCACCGTGCTGGACGGCCGGCGGCTTACGCGCGTCGAGCCGCGCCGGCCTGACCTTAGACGGGCGCTGCCGCCCGACCTTGGCCAGCGGCTGACCGGCTCTCGGGTGACCGGCCTTGGACGGCGCGCCAAATATGGCCTGATCCATACCGACCGCCGTGACACTCTGGTTTTCCACCTTGGCATGAGTGGGCGCTGGCGGATCGATCCAGCCGAACTCGACAAGCATGACCACCTGCTGATTGAGACGGAGGAGGGACGGCGCCTCGCGCTGAATGACCCGCGGCGGTTCGGTAGTGTGGACCTGGTGCTCACGGCCGAGCTGGCCGAATGGAGCGGGTTTGCTGGGATGGGCCCGGAGCCGTTCGACATCACGGCCGAAGAACTCAAGCGGCGGCTGGAAGGGCGGAGCGCCGCCATCAAGCTGTTGCTGCTGGACCAGCGGATCGTCGCAGGGCTCGGCAATATATACGTATGCGAGGCGCTGTACCGCGCTGGCATCAGCCCCAATCGGGCCGGCGGGCGGATCAGCCTGGAGCGGCTCCGGCGGCTGGTGCCGGCTATCCACCAAGTGCTGGCTGAAGCGATTGAGGCGGGTGGGTCGACGCTGCGCGACTATGCGCAGCCCGATGGCGCGCTCGGCTATTTCTCGAAGAACTTCTCCGTCTACGACCGGGAAGGAGCGGCCTGCGCCTGCGGCGGCACCGTGAAGCGCTTTGCGCAGGGTGGGCGGTCCACCTGGTACTGCCCGGCCTGCCAGCGGTAGAGCGTTGACCCGAATCGGGCCCTCGTATAGGGAGCCGGCACGCCGGTGCGAGCTGACAGGCTTCGCGCCGCTTTTCTTTTGCACATCGAGGGACCTGACGACGACATGGCGAACACGCCGCAAGCCAAGAAGCGCATCCGCCGCAATGCCCGGCGCGAAGTCATCAATCACAGCCGCGTGAGCCGCATCCGGACCTTCATCAAGGCGGTCGAGATGGCGCTGACGGCCGGTGACAAGGGTGCGGCGACGTCGGCTCTGCAGGCGGCCCAGCCCGAGATCGCGCGCGGCGTGGCTCGCGGCGTCATCCACAAGAACACGGCGGCGCGGAAGTTTTCCCGCCTGACCAAGCGCGTATCCGCGCTGAGCTAAGACCAGCTCTCATTTTGTGCCGTTACGGAACGGCCGTCGGACCCTGTCCGGCGGCCGTTTTTCGTTTCGGACGAAAAACGTAATGATTCCTGCGATTCGCACGTTACTGCTCGGTTAACCACCACCATAAAGTCCGGATTTTCGCCATTAACGCGGCTTACTGAGAGCAGACCGCTGTCAAGACGGTTTATTTCAACGCTGTGAAAAAACGGTGCTTGGCATCCGACCCCGAGGTCCTCAAAACGCTCCTCCGGCAGTGATTCCACTGGGGGGATGCACTCAAGGGCAAGAGGCTAGCGCCGCGACTCGCGTCCGGCGCAACGGCTCCTCTGTGCCCGCGTCGGATGGGGCAGCAGGAGGCGGATAGCGGTGCAGCAGGATTGGTCGTCACAGGAGGCAGAGGATAGCGGCGAAGGGCTTGCTCCTCCGCTGACCGCCGCCTGGGAGGCCATCCGGAGCGGGCTGCGGCGCGATTGCGGAGTCCGGACCTTTGACGGCTGGCTGAAGCCGGCCGAGCTGGGCGAGTTTGATCCGGATACGGGTGCGCTCGAGCTGGTGATGCCATCCAAGTTCATGGCCGACTGGGTCCGCAGCCATTTTGGCGAGCGGCTGCAGCTTGCCTGGAAGACGACGCTGCCGATCGTGCGGGAAGTCCGGATCGTCGCGTGCGAGGGTGGGCCACGTCCGAGCCCGCTTCTGATCCTGGACGACGAGCCGACTCCCGCCGAGCGCGCAGTGGCCGCGTCCGTCCACCCGCGCCCCAACTTCGACCCGCGCTACAGCTTCTCGACCTTTGTCATCGGCAAAGCGAACGAGGTCGCCGCCACTGCCGCGCGCACGCTCGCGGAGGCGGATTCCGTCACCTTCAATCCGCTGTTCGTCCACGGCGGCACCGGACGCGGCAAGACTCACCTGCTACATGCCATCGGCCAGCGGTTCCTGGAGCTTCGGCCCGACGCCCTTGTGGTGTCGATGTCGGCCGAGAAGTTCATGGTCGAGTTTGTCCGCGCCATCCGCGAGAACGACACCATCGGCTTCAAGGGACGGCTGCGTTCGGCCGACCTGCTGCTGATCGACGACGTCCAGTTCATCGCTGGCAAGGAATCAACGCAGGAAGAATTTTTCCACACGATGAACGAGATCATCACGGCCGGACGGCGGCTGGTGATCACCTCGGACCGCGCGCCGCAGGACCTGGACGGGATCGCGCCGCGCATTCTGTCGCGCCTCAGCTGGGGCCTGGTCGCGGACATCAACCAAGCCGATTTTGAACTTCGCTACAATATCATCCTGGCCAAGCTGGCGGCGCTCCCCGGCGTCGCCATGTCGGGCGACGTGGTGCAATTCCTGGCTAAGCGTCTAACCGCCTCCATCCGTGAGCTGGAGGGCGCACTGAACCGCATCGCCGCTTACGCGATGATGACCGGCCGGGCGATCGACATTGCCTTCGTCGAGGAGGTGCTGGCGAACGTGCTGCGCGCCAACCAGCGACGCATCAGCATCGACGAAATTCAGACCCAGGTCGCCGAGCACTACCGCATCCGCAAGGCCGAGATGACCAGCGCTCGCCGAGCGCGCGAAGTCGCCCGGCCGCGTCAGGTCGCCATGTACCTTTCCAAGCAGTTGACCCCCAAGTCGTTGCCCGACATCGGCCGGCGCTTCGGCGGCCGCGATCACACCACGGTGATCCACGCTGTGCGCCAGATCGAGAAGCTGCGCGCGATGGACCCGGAGATCGACGCCGCCATCCGCCTGCTGACCCGCCAGCTGGAAGGCTGAGCGGGCCTGCCGCGGGCTGTCGCTACAGGCTGAAGTTGAGCATCAGCGAGGCGACGTGGTCGACGTTGTCCGGCCCGTTGCGGATGAAGAAGTACTGGTTGAGGTAACCGACCTCGGCATTCACGCTCTTCGACAGGGGCGCGTTGATGGCAGCGAGGTTGCGCATGCGCTCGAACCCCTTCTGCGCCTGAAAGCTCGGGGTGTTCAGATTGACGAACTGCTCATCGCTGAGAACCAAGCTTGTCTTGCCCACCAGGGGCATGGCGTAGCGAAGATAGGGGCGAACCCGCCAGCCGGTGCCGTCTATCCCGCGATGCCATCGCTGCTCGAACCGCATCCGGCCGAACAGATTGCCCGGGCCAACTTTCGCAAAATTATCGATGCTCACCTGCTCGCGGGCGCGTCGCTCGAGCACCGTGAAGTCTCCGGACGCATATTGCGGGTCGTGAGTATAGCCGGCGGCGATCGTGACCTTGGGCGTTAGCTTATAGCCGATCAGCGTGTTCGACTCGATCTCGTAGAGGCCGTCGCGATTATCGCTGAACCTGCCTACCAGCTCCTGCGACAAGCGCCACTTGCCGCCCAGGTTCACCGTGGCACTGGCGCCAGTCCAGATCTGGCTATCGTCGCGCGCGTGGGCGGCACCGGGCAGGACAACACCGCCGAGCAGGATGGCGGAAAGGGCGGAGCGTCGGATCAGGTGAGCCATGGCGCTCTCATCAAACCCTATTGTGACAATATCGCGACGCCATGCAGCTAGTTCCTTGACGGTGAGGCGCGCGGAGGAACTTCCGGAGCAGACGCCGCTTGTGGACGCAGGCTCCGGCGAGGAGAGGCCCATTGTCCCTGGTGCACCTGGTTGGCCGCTGGGCCGCGCTCTTTCTTGCCGGCCTGCTGCTCGGCGCCTGTGCCACGGCAACGCAGCTGTCGCGCCGTGACGCGCCGCTGATCCAAAATCGGACCTATGTGATCGTCGGCGCCTCCAGCGGCTTTGGTCGGGGCACAGCAGTGCGGCTCGGCGCGTTGCGGGCGAATGTGGTGCTGGCGGCGCGGCGGGCCGAGCTGCTGGCCGAGGTAGCCCGCGAGGTGGAGGCCGCCGGAGGTCGCGCGCTGGTGGTGCCGACGGACGTGAGCGATCCAGCGCAGGTCAACCGGCTCGCCGCAGCGGCGGTGACGCGCTTCGGCCGGGTCGACGTTTGGATGAACATTGCCGGCGCCGGGGCGGTCGGACGGTTCTGGGAAATTCCGATCGAGGACCAGTCGCGGGTGATCGACGTCAACGTGAAAGGCGTCATAAACGGCAGCCAAGCCGCGCTCCGCCAATTTGTTCGGCAAGGTGGCGGAACCCTGGTCAACATGGGCTCGGTCGAAAGCGAAGTGCCGATCGCCTACCATGCGACCTACGCCGCGTCGAAGGCGGCGGTGCTGAGCCTAGGCCGAGCACTCAACGAGGAACTGCGCCACGCCGGATATTCGCAGACGATCAAGGTCTCCACGGTGATGCCATGGGCGGCCGACACGCCCTTCTTCATCCACAACGCGAACTACACCGGTCACAAGGCACGGATGATCATGCTCGACGATCCCCGCAAGGTGGTCGACGCGCTGGTGTGGGTGTCGCTGCATCCGCGCGAGGAGCTGCCGGTCGGGTGGAAGGCGCAGGCGTCGGTCACCGCCCACAACCTGCTGCCCGACCTGACGGAGCGGGTCGCGGCCGACATCCACCGCTCGGAACTGAGCAAGGGCGCGGCGCAGCCGAACTCAACTGGATCGCTCTACCAGCCCATGCGGGACGGGCGAGGCGTGGATGGCGGCATTCGGGAGCGCCGGCGGCTGGAAGATGCGGCGCGCAAGGCAAGGCGGCCCCGCTAAACGAAAGGCCCGCCCGGATCACTCCGGACGGGCCTGCCTGATGGTCGGTGTCGAGCTTAGCGCGCGCGGCGCGTCGGAACGCTGATCTTCACCGTCTCGCCGCTGCGGCCCGGGAAGCCCGTGAACATGGCTTCGATCAGGTTCGGCACCAGCGTGCCAAGCTCGTCGGTGGTCGAGCGCGCCTGCGCCCGGCCGTCGAACAGCGCCTGATTGGTCGCGCGGTCCCGAATGTCCATCTCCAGCTGGCTGCGATACTCGGTGTAGACACGCAGGCCGCCATTCCAGAACGGATCGTCCCAGCCGTAGTAGAAGGGCGAGCCGAACCGGCCGTAGCCGAACCCGTAACCAAAGCGGCTGTAATATGGCCGGCCGGTATAGACGCCCCAGAACGGGTCGTAGCCACCGAAGCCGTAGCCGCGCCCGACGAACGGCTCTTCCTGGACGACCTGACGGCCGCGATCAACGCCGTAGCCAAGCTGCACGATCAGCTGCGCTTGCGCCGGGCTGGCCACCTGGCGATAGCCGCGGGCGTTCAGCTGCTGCGCGGCGAGCTGGGCAAAGGTCTGAAACTCCAGACCCCCGCGAGCGGCCGCGCCCATGCCGGGGACGACCGCGAAGGTCTGGCCGGCCGGAACCGGCATCGCCTGGTAGCGGGTAACCTTGGTCGGCAGCGTGGTGGCGCAGCCACCCACCGCAAGTGCCGACGCGCCGAGCAGGACGGCCGCCGTCACCTTCTTGAACATCTTCATGCTTGCACCCTCGTCTGGGACGAATTCCCGTTTAGTGTGAATGCTATAACACCCACGCACTTGAACGGTCGATGAAGCGAGATTGTTCAGCGGCGAAGCGAGCTACCGCAGCCCAACCGCCCGGTACGCCGCGTCAAGGGTCGGTGCGGCAATCTCGGCCGCCCGCTTCGCCCCGGCCGCGAGCTCGCGGTCCAGCATGGTCGGGTCGGCCCGAAGTTGCTCCAGCCGGCCGCGGATGGGGGCCAGCAGGGCGATCAGCGCGTCGGCCAGCGCCGGCTTGAAGGAGCCGAAGCCCTGGCCGGCGAAGTCGCGGCATACGTCAGCCTCGGTCCGGCCGGTCACCCCGGCCATGATGCCGACCAGGTTACGCGCCTCGGGCCGTCCGGCGAGCAGGGCAGGGTCATCCGGCAGCGGATCGGGATCGGTCCGAGCCTTGCGGATCTTGGCGGCGATCGTGTCGTCGTCGTCGATCAGGTTGACCCGGCTCATGTCGGACGGATCGGACTTGCTCATCTTGGCCGAGCCATCGCGAAGAGACATCACCCGGGCGGCCGTGCCGGCACCAATGAATGGCTCGGGCGGGACGAACAGGTCGGTGTCGTAATCGGTGTTGAACTTGATCGCGATGTCGCGGGTCAGCTCGATATGCTGTTTCTGGTCCTCGCCCACTGGCACGTGACTGGCGCGGTAGAGCAGGATGTCGGCGGCCTGCAGCACGGGGTAGTCGAACAAGGCGACGGACGCGCCTTCCTTGTTCTTGCCCGATTTGTCCTTCCACTGCGTCATGCGGCTCAGCCAGCCCATGCGCGCGGTGCCGTTCAGCAGCCAGCATAGCTCGGCATGGGCGGGGACGGCGCTCTGCGCAAACAGAACGGACTTGGCCGGGTCGATACCGCTCGCGATCAGCGCGGCCGCCATCTCGCGCACGTTGGCGCGGCGGGTGCCCGGGTCGACATGCTCGGACAGGGAATGGAGGTCGGCCAGAAAGAACAGGCACGGCGCCTCGTCCTGCATCGTCACCCAGCGCAGGATGGCGCCCAACAGGTTGCCGAGATGCAGGTTGCCGGTCGGCTGAATACCGGAAATGACCCGCGTGACGGGCACAGGCTCAGCCGGCATCTTCGACCGGCTTTCGGCGGCGCAGCAAGGCCTTGAATGCGTCCCGGTCGACGCCGCCGAGGACCCACACCAGCGGAAAATAGACCGCCAGGCCCGCGCCGATCAGGGCGGCGAGACCAACCAAGCGGTGGCCAAGGCCGCCCGTGAACCAGCCGCCGAGCAGCATGCGAACGCCATACAGGGCGGCGACCATGGCAGCGCCGGCGACCAGCTGCCGCGCGACCCGGCTGGCCAACCAGCCCGGGATGCGGAAGTGCCCCCGGCGATGCAGGATCGTGTACAGGATGATGCAGTTGAGCCAGCTGGTAATCGCCACCACCGCCGACAAGCCGGCGATGCCGAACCAGGGGATCAGCAGGAAGTTCAGGACGACATTCACGACCAATACAAGGGCGGCGATCTTGACCGGGGTCTTGGTGTCCTGGCGCGAATAGAACCCAGGGGTGAGTACCTTGACCAGCACATAAGCCGGCAGCCCAAGCACGATGATCGCCAGCACCTGCGCGGTGACCGCAGTGTCGGCCGCGCTGAACCGGCCACCCTGGAACAGTGCGCCGACCAGCGGCCCAGCGGTGGCACACAGTGCCAGCGCCGCGGGCAGGCAGAGCAGCATGGCGAGCTCGGCCGCCTGGGCCTGGATGGTCGCGGCCTTGTCGGGCTCACCGCGCCCGACGTGGCGGCTGATCTGCGGCAGGATGGCGGTGCCAAGTGCGGCGCCGATCACGCCAAGGGGCAACTGGTTCAGGCGGTCCGCGAAATTGAAGTAGCTCGGTGCACCGGTGCCGAGCCGGGTCAGGAAGAAGGTATCGATGAACGCGCTGATCTGGTAGACGCCGGCGCCCAACGTGGCAGGCACGACCACCCGCACGAACTGGCGCACGCCCGGCGTGATGCGCGGCCGCCGCAGCTTGAGCGAGATGCCCGCGCGCTTGGTGGCGACCAGCAGGAGGGCGAGCTGGATGACCCCGCCGGCCGTCACCGCAATCGAGAGAGCCGTTGCGCTCGCCTCGCCGCCGGTGGGAACGACGATCAGCGCCAGCATCATTGCCAAGTTCAGCAGCGCCGGCGCGAAGGCCGCGGCGGTGAAGCGGGTCAAGCTGTTGAGGATGCCGGAGAACAGCGAAACCAGGCTGATCAGCAACAGGTAAGGGAAGGTGATGCGTGTCAGGAAGGTGGTCAGCGCCAGCTTCTCGCCCGAGTAGCCGGACAGCGCGGCAACGAACGCCGGCATGATTAGCTGGAACACCAGGGTGAAGATGATGAGCGTCGGCAGGAACACCGCCAGCACCTCTTCGGAGAAGCGCCGCGCATCCTCCGCGCCGCCTTCGCCGTGCAGCCGCTGCGAGAACAAGGGCACGAACCCGGCCGAGAACGCCCCTTCGCCGAACAGGCGGCGAAAGGTGTTGGGCAAGCGGAACGCCACCACGAACGCGTCCGTAGCATTGCTGGCGCCCAGGATGCGGGAGGTTAGCATCTCCCGACCAAAGCCGAGAATGCGGCTCACCATGGTGAGCCCCCCGATCGTGCCGGTGGACTTGAGCAGGTTCATGACTCTGCGGTGACCCCCCCGAAGGCCGCTTATTGGCCGAATACGCTTACTGGACGGTAGGTTCGCCCTGCGGCAGCGCGCCGCCGGCACCCTGCTGTTGCTCCATCTGCGCCATGAAGATGGCGGCAAAGTCGATGGGGTCGAGCATCAGCGGCGGAAAGCCGAGGTCCTGGGTCGCGCCGGCAATGATCTGCCGCGCGAACGGGAACAGCAGCCGCGGCGCCTCGACGAGCAGGAACGGCCCAAGGGCCTCTTCCGGCACGTTGCGCAGCGCGAACAGGCCGCCGTAGCTGAGGTCAATGACGAAATGCACGCCGCTCTGACTGCGCGCCGAGGCATCGATTTTCAGCACCACCTCGTGCAGGTCATCGCCGACTTTGCTTACGTTGATGTTGAACTGCACGTCGAGCTGCGGCTGTTCATTCCACTGGAAAACCTGCGGGCTGGACGGATTCTCGACCGACAGGTCCTTAATGTACTGCGCCAGTGCGGCGACCTGCGGCTGGTCGCCGCCGTCCTGCGGGTTGGCGTCGCCGTTGGTCGGGGAAAAGGAGTCCTGCTCGGCCATGGATCGTTGAAACCTTCGCGTGCATTGAGGTGCGTGGGACAGCGGCGCAGCACTGGTCCGACTGGAATGCGCGACTAGCAGTCGGGCCGGAAGGGCGCAACCGCGCGGCGAAAGCGCACATCCGCCAAAAGGCGGGGGTTGGACCGATGCGACGCAAGGCCTATGTTGTGCGTTAGACTTCCTGGACTGGATTGACCTTGGTTTCGATCATCATCCTTGCCCTTGTGGCCCTGTTCATCGGCCTGCGCCTCTATAGCGTATTGGGCGAGCGCACCGGGCATGAGCAGCAACTGACCCTCAAGCCGGCAGAGCAGGACGCGACGGTGGCGCCGCGTCCGCAGCCGTCCCCGCTGATTGCAGCGAACCCGGCCGAGCCTAGCGGCGACGCTTATCTGCCGACTGCCGGCCCGGGGGTGCGGGCCATCCTGTCCGCCGACAGCAGCTTCGACGTGGCCCGCTTCCTTGAGGGAGCGCAATCCGCCTACCGGATGATCCTGGAGGCGTTCTGGCGCGGCGAGCTTGACGATGTGCGCGGGTTCATCGACCCGGAGGTATACGCCACCTTTGCCACGGCGGTGGAGGAGCGGAACACGGCCGGTCACCGGCTGGACAACCGGTTGGTGGCCATCGAGCATTCCGTGATCGCAGCCGCTGCCTTGGACCGGTCGGTAGCCACCGTTACTGTCCGCTTCGAGGCCGATATCGCGGCCGTTACCCGCGACGCTGCCGGGGAAGTCGTCGCCGGCTCTCTGAGCGATGCGGTGCAGACGCGCGACAAGTGGACCTTCCGCCGCGACCTCGCCAGCCGTGATCCGAACTGGATCCTTATCGAGACCGACGAAGAAGAGTGAGCCACTCGTACCGATTGCTGGCGGTGACGAGCGCCGCGCTGCTGAGCGCCGCCTGTGCCACCCGACCAGCTGCTCCGCCGATCACTGGCCCTACGCCGCCCGCTGTGGTGCCCAAGCCGGTATCGCCCAAGCCGGCCAATGCGCTGGCGGCGGGTGTCACGCTGGCGTCGCCCCGCACGCTGACCGTCGAGCAGGCGGAGCGGGCGCTGCCTGCCTTCCGCCTGAGCTGCCCGGCGCTGATGCGGCGCACGGACCCATCCGGGCTGACCCGCGGCACCGACTGGCAGCCGCTGTGCGCCGAGGCCGCGGCGGTGCAGCCAGGCAGCGCCAAGAATTTCTTCGAGACCCGCTTCGAATGGGCGCGGGTCGGAACCGACGCAGCCTTTGCCACCGGTTATTATGAGCCCGAGATCCTCGGCAGCCGCACACCGGCGCCGGGCTTTGCCGTGCCGATCCATCGCACCCCATCGGACCTCGTGCGCTGCACTCGTGCAGATGGCCAGACCGGGCGTGGGCGCATCGACGAGACCGGCACTTGCGTCCTCTACTACACTCGCGCCGACATCGAGGACGGGGCGCTGGCGAACAAGGGTCTCGAGCTGGCCTATGCGGCTGACCCAATCGACCTGTTCTTCGTCGAGATTCAGGGCTCGGGCCGGCTGAAGCTGCCGGACGGCAGCGTCATGCGACTCGGCTACGACGGGCAGAACGGCCGCGACTACATCGCCATCGGCAAGCTACTGCGCGAACGTGGCGTGCTCCCGCCGGGCGGAGCCAACATGGAATCGATCAAGGCCTGGATGCGGGCTCAGCCCGATGGCGGCCGCTCGTTGATGCGCGAGAATCCCAGCTACATCTTCTTCAAGGAGCTGACCGGACCGGGGCCGCTCGGCGCGCTCAATGTCGCGGTGACACCACGGACGACCGTCGCTGCCGACCCTGCCTTCACGCCGCTTGGGGCGCCCGTGTGGCTGGACGTCGACCGGCCGGAAGCAGACGGCCTTTGGGTGGCGCAGGACACCGGAGGCGCGATCAAGGGCGCCAACCGCTTTGATACGTTCTGGGGCGCCGGCGATTACGCCCAGGTGACGGCGGGCGGCATGGCGGCAAAGGGTGACGCGCTGCTGTTGCTGCCCAGGGGTACGGTCGAGCGGGCGCGGGCTGCCCAGGCTGCCGCGACGCTGGCGGCGAATGCGCAAGCTCAACCCTGACGAGGAGATGCTGTGGGCGCGGGTGACCGCAACCATTCGCCCGCTCAGCCGTAATCCGCTGCCGCACCCGGTTTCCGCCCACCCCGAACCTCTCCCGGACAAGGCGCAGCCCATTGTTCTCGTGCCCAGTGCACCGAAGGGCAGGGTGCCGCCCGGGCGATCAGCGCCAAGCCTGGCCAAGCCGCGTCCGACCATTCACGGGAGCCTCGACAGCCACTGGGATCGCCGCCTGCGCAGTGGCACCATCGCGGTTGACCGCACGCTCGACCTCCACGGCCACAGCCTGGAACGGGCCTGGGAAGCGCTCGACCGGGCGCTGGAACAAGCGGTCGCGGCCGGGGATCGCGTGCTGCTCCTGGTCACCGGCCACCACCGGCCTGGCGAGCCGCCGGTGCAGCGCGGCAAGATCCGCGCGGCGGTGCACGACTGGCTGGCCGTGTCCCGGCATGCCGACCGGATCGCCGCCGTCCGCAGCGCTCACAAGCGCCATGGCGGCGGCGGGAGCCTGTACCTGATCCTGCGCCGCTGACGGGAAAATCCGTGGCAAGCCTCACTTTTTCTTAACGCTGCCGCTCTAGCCCATGTGCTGGAGCACCATGCAAGACGGCACCGCACAGAAACTGAGCAACGTCCTCCTGTCGGCAGCGGCAGGCGTCGCCTCGTTCGTGTTCAGCATGGCCGCTTTCCTGACGCTGTCGCACCTCAACGACCAGATCGTGGCCAGCCTCGTCGCCGGCGCCTTCTGCCTACTGGTCAGCTACATTGCGGCCGAGCGCCCCAACAGCGAAAGCGCGCGAGCCCTTGGTGCATTGCGCGACCGCCTGCTGGCGGTGGAGGACGGCGACCTGACCAGTGCGGCGCCGCCGATCGTCGGCCGTGTCCATCCCAAGCTTGCCGCTGCGGTAGATCGCCTGTTTGCCGAGGTCCGCTCATCCATCGAGAACGCCCATGCGCTCGGCATGTACGATCCGGTGACCTCGCTGCCGAACCGGCTGAACTTCCGCAACGACGCCGAACGGATGCTCGGCTCATCCGCTGCGGGTCAGCTCGGCGCGTTGCTGTTCGTTGACCTCGACCGGTTCAAGACCGTCAACGACAGTCTGGGCCACGCCCGCGGCGACCAGCTGCTGGTCATGGTGGCCAATCGCCTCCGGGTGGTGGTCAACACCGAAGCCATTGCAGACGCCGAGCGGCCGCTCGTAGCCCGGCTGGCTGGCGACGAATTTACCCTGCTTTTCCCCGATGTCGGCGGGATCGAGAAGGCGCAGCACCTTGCGCGCCGCGTCGTGCTGGCGATCGGCGAACCATTCGAGCTTCATGGCCACAGCCTCGACATCGGCGCGTCGGTCGGCGTCGCCCTGACACCCGCGCACGGCACCAGCATCGAGGCGCTGATGCGCGCGGCCGACATCGCCATGTACCGGGCCAAGAACCGGGGCGGGGGCCAGCACTGCCTGTTCAGCGAAGAACTTGCGCTGGAGTATAGCCGCAAGGTCGAAACTGAGACGGCGCTTACGGATGCCGTTCAGCGCGGCGAGTTCCTGCTCGCTCTGCAGCCGCAACTGAGCCTGCTGACGGGCGAGATCACCGGCGCCGAGGCGCTTATCCGGTGGAATCATCCTCGCGACGGCGTGCGCGCCCCCGCCACCTTCATCCCGATCGCCGAGCAGACCGGCATCATCGGCGACATCGGCGACTGGGTGATGGCGGAAGTGGCGGCCCTGATCGCCTCGTGGAACGAAACCGGCAAGCGCCGCAAGCGGCTGGCCTTCAACGTCAGCCCGCGCCAGCTCGACCGCGCCGACTTCTTCGGCCGGCTGCGGCAATGCTTCGGCGCCGCTGGGGTGCCGCTCAGCCAGATCGAGCTGGAATTCACTGAGAGTGCCGCCATGGAATGCTCGGCTGCGACGCTGGCGGAGATTGCCGCGCTGCGGGCGGATGGCGCCACCATCGCGCTGGATGACTTCGGCACCGGCTACTCGAACATCGCCCGGCTGCGCACCCTGCCGATCGACCGGGTGAAGCTCGACCCGTCGTTGATCAAGGACATCGAGAGCTGCGACAAGGCGCGGGTGATCGTGCAGGCCGTCATCCACCTCGTGAAGGGCGTCGGCTGCGAAGTGGTGGCCGAGGCCGTCGAGACGGTCTCCCAAGCGGACATCCTGCGCGCCATGGGCTGCGACACCGTGCAGGGTTTCGTCTTCGCACAGCCGATGTTCGAAACCGAATTCGTCGCTTGGACCAACGGCGCCGATCGCGGGCTGAAGGGCGCGGCCTAACCTACGACCTTGTCGACGATCCGCCGGTAAATTCGAGCAAGGGCGCGAATGTCCTCCACGCCGGCGCTCTCGTCGAGCTTGTGCATGGTCGCATTAGGCAGACCGAAATCCACAACCGGGCAGAGCTGAACCAGGAAGCGGCCGTCGGACGTGCCCCCGCTGGTCGATAATGCGGGAGCCTCGCCGGTCTCCTCGCGAATGGCACCCACGACCAGGTCGTAGAGCTCCCCTGGCGGCGTCAGGAAGGCCTCGCCGGAGATGCGCGCCCGCACGTTGGCGCGCGAGTCGATCGCCTGTGCGATGGCGGTGACCCGCTCGACCAATTCGGACCCGCGCTGGAGATTGTTGAAGCGGATATTCAGCTGGGCGGTCGCCTCGCCCGGGATGACGTTGCTCGCGTGGGTTGGCGTCCCAAGCCCGGTGAACTCAAGGTTCGATGGGGGGAACACGTCCGTGCCGTCGTCAAGGTGCAGCGCGTCAAGTTCGGCGATGATGCGGGCAAGGGCGCCCACCGGATTGTCTGCCTTGTGCGGATAGGCGACATGACCCTGCGTGCCCGGCACGGACAGCCACATGTTGACCGATCCGCGCCGGCCGATCTTCACCGTGTCGCCCAGCCGAAGTTCGCTGGTCGGCTCGCCGATCAGGATCATGTCCGGCCGAATGCCGCGTTCGTTCAGCCAGTCGATGATTCGCGGCGTCCCGTAGGTTGCATAGCCTTCCTCATCACCGGTGATCAGGAAGGAAAGGGTACCCCGCCGCTGCTCGATGGAGGCCACGGCCGCCACCATGGATGCGATGGCGCTCTTCATGTCGTTGGCGCCGCGTCCGATCAGCCGTCCGTCCTCGATGCGCGCGCTGAACGGGTCGCCGCTCCAGCCCTCGCCCGCCGGGACCACGTCGAGGTGTCCCGCGAAGCCGAAATGCGGCCCAGGTCCAGCCTCGCGAATGGCGACCATGTTCTCCGTCGGCCCGTCCGGCGCCGCGCCAAGGGTGAAGCGATGAACGGTGAAGCCCAGCGCTGACAATGCCTCGTCCACTACGTCGAACACGGCTCCCCTCGCGGGGGTTACGGAGGGCACGGAAATCAGCTTGGTGGCGAGGTCGACCGGGTCGATGATAGACATGGGCGCGGAGCTAGCACGGGAGGCGTGGATGCCGAAACTGGACCTGGGAGCAATCGAGCCGACCAACGCGACCGGCTATCCAGAACCGCATGACAAGGCGGTGGCTGGACGCTGGTACCGGAGGCTCGCGCCAGTTGCAGGCCTCACCGACTTCGGGGCGAGCCATGTCGTGCTGAAGCCCGGCGCATGGTCCAGCCAGCGGCACTGGCACGACGGCGAGGACGAGTTCCTGGTGATGATCGCGGGCGAGGCGACGCTGGTCGAGGACGATGGGCCGACCACCCTGCGCGCCGGCGACTGCGCGGCGTTCCCCAAGGGTGTCCGCAACGGCCACCATCTTCGCAACGACAGCGCCGAAGATTGTGTGTTCCTGGTGGTCGGCGGCGGCGAGCGCACTGGTGGAGGCTACAGCGACATCGACATGCTGTTCACCGCGGACAATCGCTATACTCGCAAGGACGGAACGCCGTACGGCAGCGACCGGGTCTAGGCGCCGGAAATCATGTTCAGCAGGCCGATGGTCGTGCCGGGGATTAGGCCGCAATTCGCCGCCGCCTTGCCGACTTCCAGCGGCACGCGGACGTCATGGACCCCGCTAGCGACCCGAATCAGGTCGGTCGGGGTGAGCGCCTGCGGATTTGGATCGTTCTCGCGATAGGTGCGCGCCAGTCCTGCCAACTCCTGCAGCTGCCCGACCGACAGGCGAGACTGGAGCCGGTCGCCGACGCATCGCGCCTGTTGCGGCGCCAGGCCATAGCCTTCCAGCGCATCGGTGATCCGGTCGGACGGGGTTGCGCAAGCCGCGAGGCTGAGCAGCGGGGTAAGATAAAGCAAGCGCATCAGGCGCTTAACGGACACACCCGAAGCTTAGTTGCAGTGGTGGCTCAGCTATTTGCCGGCTGCTCGTACTGCTCGATCACCCACGGTTCGTCCTGTGCCTGCCCGATCCACTCGGCCACGTGCGGGTGCTCCAGCACGGTTTCCATGTAGCGGCCCGCGAAGGGTGGGACGGGCACGGAGTAGGTGACAAACCGGGTCACGACGGGCGCGAACATCATGTCGGCCGCGCACCACCCGCCGAACAGGAAGTCGCCGGTGCCGCCGTGCCGTGCCCGGGCCTGCGCCCATAAAGTCAGGATGCGGTTGATCTCCGCCTTCACGGCATCGGCAAGCGGCCGCGGGCCAAGGTGGCGGCGGACGTTCATCGGCAGGTCGCGGCGCAGGTTGGCGAAGCTGGAATGCATTTCCGCGGCCATTGATCGAGCCATGCCGCGGGCGCTGTCGTCCTCCGGCCAATATCGGTCGCGGCTGGTGAGGTCGGCGCAATATTCGATGATGGCCAGGCTATCCCATACCACGGTGTCGTCGTGCCACAGCAGCGGCACCTTGCCCGACGAAGGCGCGAATTCGCCACCGTCGCGCCGCTGGTTCCAGGCCTCGTCATAGAGCGGCACGACCAGTTCCTCGAACTCAAGCCCGGACGCCTTGAGGGCGAGCCAGCCACGCATGGACCAGCTCGAATACGCCCGGTTGCCGATGATGAGCTTCAACCGTGCCTCTCCCGTTCAGGCCAGCGCGGCCGCCAGCATCGCCGTCCTCAACTCCGGAATGCCACGGCCCGTTTCACTGCTGGTCGCGATCAAGCCCGGGTGCGCTGCCGGGCGCTTCATCGCCTCCTCAAGCGTCGCCGCGACCGTCGCATCAAGGGCACTGGCCTTGATCTTGTCGATCTTGGTCAGAACCAGCTGATAGCTGACCGCCGCTCCGTCGAGCATGTCCATGATCTCGCGATCGACCGGCTTGATGCCATGCCGGCTGTCAATCAGCACGATTGCCCGCTTCAGCACCTGCCGCCCGCGCAGGTAATCGTTCACCAGGAAGCGCCAGCGCTTGACCATGTCCTTGGGTGCCTCGGCGAAGCCGTAGCCGGGCATGTCGCACAGTCGGACGGCGAGTGGTTCACCCACGTCGAAGAAGTTGAGTTCCTGCGTCCGTCCCGGCGTGTTGGACGTCCGGGCCAACGCCTTGCGGTTGGTGACGGCGTTGATCAGCGACGACTTGCCCACGTTAGACCGGCCGGCCAGCGCGATCTCCGGCACCGTCGGACCGGGCAGGAACTGGAGGCCTGGCGCAGACTTGAGGAAGTCGACGCGGCCGGCGAACAGCTTGCGGGCCTGTTCGGCTATCTCGGCATCTTCATCCATCAGCCCGACGCCGCCGCCTTCGCCACCAGCCGCTCGGTATCGTACTTGCGATACAGATACTTCTGCTGCGCGATGCCGAGCAGGTTGGAGAAGATCCAGTAGAGCTGCAGACCGGTGGCGAACGGCGCCATCACGAACATCATGACCCACGGCATGAAGCCGAACACCTGCTTCTGCACCGGGTCCATCGGCGCTGGATTCAAGCGGAACTGCAGCCACATGGTGATGCCCAGGATGATCGGCAGCACGCCCAGGTGCAGCAGGCCCGGCGGGTCGAACGGCAGCAGGCCGAACAGGTTGACCGGCGTCAGCGGGTCCGGCGCGGACAGGTCCTTGATCCAGCCGAAGAACGGCTGGTGCCGCATCTCCACGCTGACCGTCAGCACCTTGTAGAGCGCATAGAACACGGGGATCTGCAGGAACATCGGCAGGCAGCCGGCGGCGGGATTGATCTTCTCCCGCTTGTACAGGTCCATCGTCTCCTGCTGCAGGCGCAGGCGGTCGTCCTTGTGCCGCTCCTGCAGCTCCTTCATCAGCGGCTGCAACCGGCGCATGGAGGCCATGGAGCGGAACTGCTTGTCGAACACCGGGTACATCAGCCCGCGGACGATCAGCACCAGGGCGATGATCGCCAGGCCGAAGTTGCCCAGCGTGTGGAATAGCCACAGCAGCAGGCTGAAGAGCGGCCGCATGAACCATTCGAACCAGCCCCAGTCGATCGACTTGGAAAGCTTCGGCACGCCCGCCGCCTCGTAGCGGTCGAGCATCTCCTTTTCCTTGGCACCGGCGAACAGGCGAGTGTCGGTCCCGAGCGCCTGGCCGGGCTGCACCACCTGCTGCGGGTGGGCGAAGTCGGTCTGGTAGGCGCCGGTCGGAGCCTTGCGGAAGCTGGCGGCGAACGAGCCGTTGCCGGGCACCAGCGCCGTCAGCCAGTATTTGTCGGTGAAGCCCACCCAGCCGGCGTTCGAGTTGAACGTCTCGCCCTTGGCCCCGGCCTCGTCCAGGTCCTTGTAGTTGATTCCGTAATTGGCCGCGCCGTTCAGCACACCCATTGGACCGACATGGTGCGTCCAGGCATCCGGATCGGGCGACTTCTCCGCCCGGCTGATCAGGCCGTAGGGCCGCACGGCGATCGGTGCGGACCCCCCATTTGCGACGCGCTGCCGGACGGTGAACAGGTAGCCGTCGTCCACCGCGATCACCTGCTCGAACCGTTGTCCGGTCGGGTTGGTCCAGCTCAGAGTCACGGGCTTGCCGGGGGTCAGTACCGGCGCGCTCGCCTGCCATACGGTGTTAGCGTCCGGCAGCTGCACGCCCTGGCCCGCCCAGCCGAAGCTGGCGAAGTAAGCGCCCCGCGCGCCGGCGGGGGAGAGCAGGCGGGTCGCCTCCGCATCGCGGGTCTGGAGGCCGGAGTGGCGCACCATCTTAAGGTCGTCGATCCGCGCACCGGCCAGATTGATCGAGCCCTGCAGCGACGGCGTGTCGATCCGCAGTCGCGGGCCGTTGCGCAGCGCCTGGGCCGCGGACACCACCGGAGCGGCGGCTGCCGTGGAGGTCGCCGGTGCCTGCGCCACGGGCTTGCGTGCCGTCTGCGTCGCGGCCGGCTTGGGCGCCGGGAAGAACCGGTCGCTGAGCACGGTCCAGCCGATCAGCACCAGCGCCGACAGCGCCAGCGCGAGGATCATGTTCTTGGTTTCGGTCACTTGTCGGTCGATCCTCTACTCACGGCACCGGGTCGTGGCCCTGGCCACCCCAGGGATGGCAGCGGAAGATGCGCTTCAATGCCAGCCAGCTGCCCTTGCCGGCGCCATAGCGCGTCCAGGCGGTGATCGCATAGGCCGAGCAACTGGGCTGGAAGCGGCAGGATGGCGGCAGGATGGCGGACGGGCCCTTCTGCCACCCGCGCGCAATCAGGATGAGGGCGCGAACGATCACCGCGAAACCTTCTTCAGCGCGCGGGTGAGGTCGTCGCGAAGCTCGGCAAATGGCCGCTCGATCCCGCTCGGCCGGCCGATCAGCACGTGATCGGAACCAGGAAGCCCACCGTCGACCAGCAGCTCGCGGGCGAGCGCGCGGAAGCGGCGCTTCATGCGGTTGCGCACCACGGCGCCGCCGACCTTCTTGCTAACTGTATAGCCGACCCGCTTGCCGGGCGTGCCGTCACGGCGATCGCGGACCAGCAGAACGAAGCCAGGCATCGCCGCGCGCCGTCCGGCGTTCGCAGCGAGGAAGTCCGACCGCTTGCGAAGCTGGACTAGGCGCTCAGCTTCTTGCGACCGCGGGCGCGACGGGCCGCCAGCACCTTGCGGCCGCCGACAGTCGCCGACCGGGTCCGGAAACCGTGACGCCGCTTGCGAACCAGGTTGCTCGGCTGAAAGGTGCGCTTCATCGCTCATTGCCTCTGAACTGAAATGAAAAGGGCTGCCGTCAGGGGCAGCCGCTTGCTCGAGCGGGCCGTTACGGGAGTGACCGGTCAAAGTCAACGCCTGAGCGGCGCGATTGCGGGGCTGGCAGGCGCCACTTCGGCGGGCGTCGGGTCGATCGGCGCCACCTCCATGCCAGCCGATGCAAGCACGTCATCAGTCCGCTCAACGCAATGCGCGGGCGGCGCCTCCTGCCGCTCGCGATCCTTGCGCAGCGCTTCCCGACGCTGGTGCGAGCCCCGGCGCAGCCCCCAGTCGGCCCAGCGCCCGGCGCGCGGCTGCCAGCGTTTGAAATGAACGTAGCGGCGCTTGGCCCAGTCGCTGTTCCGCAGCGCCAGCGCAAGTCCTGCCGCGAAGACGAAGATGCCACCGGGACCCGGCAGGATGGCGACCGCCGGGGTGGCGATCATCAGCAGCAGCCCGAGGGCGAACAGGATGAGGCGCACCGGCCGCAGCGCAAAGAAGACGCGAACTTTGTTACGGGTTAGCATGGCGCAGGTGATGTGGGGAAGTAAGACAGTGCCCGCAAGAGGAGGCTTGAGCCTGCCGTTGCGGCAGCGTAATCGTGGGGAGCCGAGCTAGGGGGAGCGTTGCGTTTCAAGTATTTGGGCCGGGGAGGCCGCGGCTGATGGTCGCGGTGGTATCCACGGTCGCTTACCTCGGGCTGGAGGCGCGCGCCGTCGAGGTGCAGGTCCAGCTTTCCACCAACGTGCCGGCATTCGTCATTGTCGGCTTGCCGGACAAGGCGGTGGCGGAAAGCCGTGAGCGGGTGCGGGCGGCGCTGTCCGCCATCGGCCTCGCGCTTCCGCCCAAGCGGATCACGGTGAACCTGTCGCCGGCCGACCTGCCCAAGGAAGGCAGCCACTTCGACCTGCCGATCGCGCTCGGCCTGCTGGCGGCGATCGGCGCTACCGACGCGGAAAGCCTGTCGCACTATGTCGCAGTGGGTGAGCTCGGGCTCGACGGCCGGATCGCCGCGAGCCCCGGCGTGCTCTTGGCTGCCCTTCATGCGAGCGAACAGGGGAAGGGCCTGATCTGCCCAGCGGTGCAAGGCGCGGAAGCCGCCTGGGCGGGGCAGGTGGAGGTGCTGGCGGCGCCCGACCTGCTGGCATTGCTGGCGCACCTCAAGGGCACGACCCTGCTGCCCACGCCCGTGCCGGGCGAAGCCGCGGTAACCGCGCGCGGTCCAGACCTCAAGCAGGTCAAGGGTCAGGAGACCGCCAAGCGCGCGCTGGAGATCGCGGCGGCGGGCGGCCACAACCTGTTGATGAGCGGACCACCGGGCGCCGGCAAGTCGCTGCTCGCCGCCTGCCTGCCGGGCATCCTGCCATCGCTCACCCCGACGGAGGCGCTGGAAGTGTCGATGGTCCAGTCGGTCGCGGGTGAACTGGACGGCGGGCGGATGACCCGCTCGCGCCCATTCCGAGCCCCTCACCATAGCGCCTCCATGCCCGCGCTGGTCGGCGGCGGGCTGAAGGTGCGCCCGGGGGAGATCAGCCTCGCGCACCTCGGCGTGCTGTTCTTGGACGAACTTCCCGAGTTCCAGCGCGCGGTGCTCGACAGTCTCCGTCAGCCGCTCGAAACCGGCAACGTCAGCGTGGCGCGCGCCAACACCCACGTCACGTTTCCGGCGCGCGTGCAGCTGGTCGCGGCGATGAACCCGTGCCGCTGCGGGCATTTGGGCGACGCGTCGCTGGCCTGCGCCCGCGCGCCGCGCTGCGCCGCGGACTACCAGGCCCGTGTCTCTGGGCCGCTGCTCGACCGCATCGACCTCCATGTCGAGGTGCAGGCGGTCAGCGCCGCCGACCTGACCCTGCCTCCGCCATGCGAAGGCAGCGCGGAGGTGGCGGAACGCGTGGCGCGCGCGCGCGCGGCGCAAACGGTACGCTTCAATGGCCACGGCCCACGCACCAACGCGGAGGCTGATGGCGAGTTGCTGGACGAGGTAGCGACACCGGACGAGCCTGGCCGCAAGCTGCTGGCCGATGCGGCGGCCGCGATGCGGCTGTCTGCCCGTGGGTACCACCGGGTCCTGCGGGTCGCGCGCACCATCGCCGACCTCGCCGGTGCGGATACGGTGGGTCGCATCCACATCGCCGAGGCGCTCAGCTACCGCCGCCGTGCGCCCGTGAACTGACGGTTGCGCCGTTTCGGCGTTTAGATAGGCTGTGAAGCCGAAGTAAACGGGGGAGAGATTATGACGCCTATGGATTACGCGCTGGCTCCGCTGCGCCGTTATGCGCAGTTCAGCGGCCGAGCCCGTCGGGCGGAGTATTGGTGGTACACGCTCGCACTAGTGATTGCGTCCGTGGTGACTTCGGTCCTCGACAATCTGTTGGGGTGGGGCGGGGTCGTTGGTGGGGCTTACGGGCCGCTGACTGGGCTATTGGTTTTGAGCACGCTCATTCCCTCTCTCGCCGTGTCGGTCAGGCGTCTTCACGACACGAATAGAAGTGGGTTCTGGTTGCTTCTGTTTATGGCGCCGTACCTTGTCATGGCTGTAATGGCGGGCATGGCCTTGGCGCAGGGCAACGCTGCGGGTGCGCTCGCGTCAGTGGGCCTCCTTGGTCTCGTGGTCCTGATCTTAGGTGTGGTCATCTTTGTGTTCCTGGTTCTTGACGGTACCAAGGGAGACAACCGCTTCGGCCCGGACCCGAAGGCTGCTGAGCGCACTGGCGCTTATCACGCATAGCACGCTTGTCCCCAGGGGTCCGGAGCGCTAGCAAGCGGCCGGGCCCCCGTGGCGGAATGGTAGACGCGATCGACTCAAAATCGATTGCCGAGAGGCGTGTCCGTTCGAGTCGGACCGGGGGCACCATTTCCAGATAGAAAGATGTCCCCGGCGCCGCAGAACGTTCAGAAACTGTTCAGTTTCGGGACGAAGCGAGCTTGTGGCGCGATCGGACGCTTCTTGTCGACTGCGCAAGCGCGTCGGCTAAGCTATTGATGCCCGGTGACTTTTAACCAAGACAATGAGCTTGCACGAATTCGCGGACGAGGACGTGCGCTGCCGGCCGTGTTCATCGCATCGCTACTGCTTTGGGCGGCGCTGCTGACGCTGCTCAGCCAAGCCTATGGGGCGTTACACGTGGCGAACTGACCGCCGGCTCGTCCCTGCGATCCCGCCCGCCTGCATTCCGCGTTCGCCCCGCCAGGCCGTTCCATAGGAGCAGCGGCGCAAGCGCAAGGGCCGGCAATAGCCAGATCAGCAAGGCAATCCACCAATAGCTCATGATCGCGCCTTCCTGTTCGCGGAACAGTGCGCCCTTTGGCAGGCCCGGCCTGACGTTGCGCGGAACAGCATGTTCACGGCAGCTTCACGGGCGGCGCTCACGCCGACCTTAGAACTTCGGTTGAGTTGTCTGCCGCTAATTGATTCTAAACCTACCGGGACCTAGCCTCGGCGCTCCAGGACAGGGGAGCAGGTCCATGCGTTTCTTCGAGTCGGTGTCGCACACCATTCGCAACTATGTTGAATTCTCGGGACGCGCCTCGCGTTCGGAGTTCTGGAACTTCTTCTTCTTCGTCCTGGTGGCGCAGTTCGTGGCGCGCTTCGTGGACGCCATGCTGTTTCGCTGGAGCCCGTTTGCCGGTCCGGTGGCGGGGCTGGTCTCGTTGCTACTGTTCGTGCCGCAGATCGCGGTTGCGGTGCGCCGTCTGCACGACGTGAACCGCAGCGGGCGTGAGTTGCTGGCGCCATGCGTCCTGTTGTTGGCGACCCCGCTGGTGATCGGCTTCGGACGCGGCTTCCTGCCCAGGATCGTTGCGCTTGGCTTGGCAGGCGTCACGCTGCTGATGTTCGCCAACCTGCTGCTGCAGCTGACCCGCAAGGGCAGCACCGTGCCTAACCGCTACGGGGCCAGCCCGGCCGCCTTTTCCTTTGCCCGGCAGGGCTGAGGTGCCGCTGGCGGGCGCGCCGCGCTTGTTCTAACCATCTGCGCATGGATGTCCCTGCGCCCGCCGTCGAGCCCGTCGAACCCCCGCCGCGGCCAGCTCCGACAGTCTCTCGGGACCCCGATCCAGTAGAATTCGTCGAGGGCATGACGATCAAGCGCGACCGGCTGCTCGCGTCGCTGACCCTGATCGCCGGCATCGGCCTGCTCGTGGCCCTGCCGTTCGCGCTGCGCGCCGGCGCCGAGTTCTTCCTTCCCGTCACCGCCGCGCTGGTGATCGCCATTGCCCTGGTTCCCCTGCTGGAGTGGTTCGAGCGGCGCGGCGTGCCGTCCCCGGCCGCGTCGCTGCTGTGCGTGCTGATCTTTCTAGCGGTGATGGCTTTCGCAATCCTGTCGATCGTCATCCCCGCGATCGACTGGGTGGCGCTGGTGCCGGAGCGGATGCCCAAGGTCCGGGAGGCGCTGGAACCGGTGCTCAACCTCTACAAGAGCCTCGACCGGTTCATGGACCGCATCTTTAACCAGCTGCCCTCGGCCACGCCGCAGGGCGGGGGGCGGGTGGTGCGGCTGGAAACGCCCAACAGCATGTTCGACCTGTTGACCCAGTCGGCGCCGCACGTGCTGATCCAGCTCTTCTTCTCGCTGCTGGTCATCTACTTCTTCCTCGCCGGCTGGACCGGCATGCGCAAGCAGACCATCACCGGCCGATCGAGCTTCGAAGGCGCGCTGACCACCGCCCGCGTGATCCAGCAGGTGGTTGACGCCACCTCGACCTACATCGGCACCATTACCCTCATCAACGTGACCTTGGGCGCTCTCACCGCCTCGGTGCTGTGGTGGCTGGGTATGGACTCGCCGCTGATGTGGGGCGGCATCGTCGCGGTACTGAATTACATCCCCTACCTGGGCCCGATCGCCGCGGCGCTGCTGCTTGGCTTCGGCGGCCTGATGACCTTTTCCGACCCGTGGACGGCCGTGCTGCCGCCCGCCATCTTCATCGGCTTCCACCTGGTGGAGGCCAATGCGGTCACCCCACTGATCGTCGGCAAGCGGGTGAAGATCAATCCGCTGCTGATCCTCATTTCCCTGTCGTTCTGGGCCTGGGTGTGGGGCACCACCGGCGCCCTTCTGGCGATCCCGCTGCTGATCATCATCAAGACGATCTTCTCTTCCGCGGGAACGCCGGACATCGCCGGCTTCCTATTCGAACAAGGCACGCTGACCCATGCCGGCGAAGAGGACGAGGAAGAACGCGACTAGCGGTGCGGAAGGCGGTTGACGGGCGCTGACCGCTCCCCTAGTTGCCCGCCCACGCAAGCGATTGCGGGTGTAGCTCAGTTGGTTAGAGCGCCGGCCTGTCACGCCGGAGGTCGCGGGTTCGAGCCCCGTCACTCGCGCCACTTCTCCGCATGAGAAGGGCGCGACGCAGCTCGCTGGACAGGTGCCCGGCCTTACCAGTCAAGTTTGAAATGCAACGTCCGCTCGTAGGCGGACGCGCGCGCTACTCTTCGCCGCCGGCGGAGGTCACGGGCGCGCCCACCTTCGCCGATGGCGGGATCGCCGCAGCCTTCGCAGGTGGCGCAACGGGCTTGCCAAGGGGCTTGGGCGCGGTGCCCTCGACTTGGCCGCTCATGCTCCACTGCGAACTGGCCGAGCCCATAGTGGGCGGCGTGGCCGCGATTACCGGCTGCCCCGGCTTGCCCGCCGGCAGGCGCATGGTCAGCCGCGCGTCGCCGCCGAGCGTCGTCTCCGCCGCGACCAGCTTGGCAAGCTCCGGCGGCAACTCGCGCTTCGCTTCGACCACCGCCTCGGGCACGTCTTCAGAATCGATGGCAGCGGTCGCGCTCACCGCCTGCTCGCGCGCCTCGGCGGCGAGCGCCAGCGAGCGGAGGGCGTATGGGTCGGCCTCATGCTTACTGTAGCGCTGCGAGAAAGCGTTCGGCTGGCCCCAGCCACCTTTCCAGCGATAGAAGATGTGGGCCCCGACTACCGCGTTCTTGGTCAGCGTCGGTGCCCAATAAGGCACAACGTAATTGGCATGGTAATGGGTCGCGTTGCCGACCGGGGCATAGACATAGCCCTGCAGTGCCTCATGGGCGAGCTTGCGGGCACGGTCCCAATAGCTGCGCATCGGCTGGCTGTAGAGCGAGCCGTCGCAAGTGAAGCTGAACTGGCAGCCGGTCGGCCGCTCGGACCCTTGGAACACCACACCGCAAACCGAGCTCGGGAAGGCCGGATGGCGCACGCGGTTCAGGATCACCTGAGCGACGGCGCGCTGCCCTTCTTCGGACTCGCGGGCGGCTTCGTAGTAGATCCCCTGCGTCAGGCAGGTCAGTGCCCGCAGATAGGCCGTGCTCTTTACCGAACTGGCGACGAACGGCAGCGCGGCGGGGTTCGGTCCGCTTGCGACCGGCACAGCGGCGTTCAATGCCACCGCCTTATCGGGCGCCACATCACGGACCTGAAACGGAGTGAACGTCTGCGCCTGCTTCGCGACCGTTGCCACAGCCGCCGGCTCCGCAGGCGCCGACGCCCTGGGAAGCTCGCTCGGGCTGTTGTTTGCAATCAGGCTGAAGCCGGCGAGGACGGCGGTCGCCACGCCCAAGCCGCCGGCCGCCTCGCGACGGTGCCGCTGGAACCAGGCGTGCATGCGGACGAACGCCGGATGAGCCGCAACCGGCTGAAGAGTAAGAGCGAGACTGGTCATGAGATGTGTGTTATTTAAGCAACTCACTGACTTAATTCAAGGCCGGCGCCGTTCGCCCCGCCACCGCCCGGTCTCGCTCCAACGCATTACTGGCTTCAGTGGCAGCACCCAGACGAACCCAGCGATCACGTAGAACAGCGCCTGCGCGATGCCTGGCCAGCGCCCGACAACCGGTGACAGGCTGGCCACGATCAGCGCCCAAACAGCGATCACCCCGAGGACCATGAAGATGCCGACGGTTGGCCGGGGCCGGGGCTCTAGTTCCTGATTCAACGGGCAAACTCCTGAAGGCCATCGGGTGAAGCAAAGCCGTCCAGCGGTACGTCCCACGGGTCGGGCGCAAGTTGTTCGGTCACCAGCTGGAAGGGCCAGCCCACCCCCACCAGCCGGGCTCCCGCCCCGCGCAGCCCAGGCAGGGTGCGGTCATAGTGCCCCTTGCCCATGCCGATGCGGTTTCCGCTTATGTCGATGACGATCAACGGGATCAGCAGCAGGTCGGGCGACACGATTGCCGCTGCGGCATCGGGCTGCAGGATGCCCCACGGCCCGGGATCGACCGGCTCCCCGGCCCGGAACGTCATTCGGCTATCGCGGTCGGCGAAGAAGGGCAGGGCGGTCGTCTTCCCCATCGCCCGCGCGCGCTCCAGTGCGGGGAGGCAGCTCACCTCGTCCTTCATGGGAAAGTAAGCGGCCACCCTGGTGCAGGCGAACAGCAGCGGATCGAGCGCTTCGGCCAGCTGTGCCTCAAGGCGCTTGCGCGTTTCGGGGGTGAGGCTCGCGGCGTAGTCGCGCCGCCGCCGCCGCATGGCGTCGCGCAACGCGCCCTTGTCAAGAACGGGAGGTGACGGGACCGCCATGAGGTCGTTACTCAGAAATCCACTGACGCCTGTAACGTCAGGTGGGGACCATATACGTCGGACCAGGGTCCGGGCAGGGACAGCCCCCATGGATCGGGAATAGCCTCAGGGATGTCGAAGAGCTCGTGCCTGGCAGTACCCGTCATATCCTGATCTAGGGTGCGGCGGCCGTTTTCTCAAGGCTTCCCGCAAGCCTTTCCAGCCGTTCGGCCAGTGCATCGACCCGGCGCACCACCTGGGGGTCGGGTGGCATCAGCGGCTGCGGTGCCTGCACGCCCACCTTGTCGATCAGCTGGTCGGCGATCAGCAGGGAGGCGAACAGCAGCTGGCGGGCCTCGCTCAGCGCACCCATGCCGGCCAGCGCCTCGCGGCTCTTGGCGTCCACGATGGCAACCGCGGCGCGTAGGTTGTCCTCCTCGCCGTCTCGGCATGCCACACGGTAGCGGCGTCCAGCGATGTCAACGTCGAGTTCCGCCATCGCTCAGGCCTCCGCCCGCTGGATCAACTGGTCCAGCTCCGCGATGGCCTCGCGGACACGTTCGCGCAATTGCTCTTCCTTGTAGCCCCGGCGCGACAGGGCGTCCGCGGCACGCTCGGCGCGGGCGAGCGCTCGCTCGGCGCGCGTCAGCGCCAGTTCCAGTGCCTGTTCGGTCATGGAACGGAGCTAGGCTCAAGCATCCCGGGGGGCAAGGTTGACGCATCACCGCTCACCGCCCAAAGGAGCCGGGCTATCGGCCCCACCGAGTCCGGCCCGGGGCACGCCCGTGTTCAGACCTGGAGATACCATGCAGCCGACGCAGCGCCGTCTCGCCAATGCCATCCGGGCACTGGCCATGGACGCGGTCGAGACCGCCAACTCCGGTCATCCTGGGATGCCGATGGGCATGGCCGACGCAGCTACCGCCTTGTTCACACGGGCTCTGAAGTTCGACCCGCAAGATCCGCGCTGGCCTGACCGCGACCGCTTCGTGCTGTCGGCCGGACACGGCTCCATGCTGATCTACGCCTTGCTTTACCTTACTGGCTATGAGCGGCCGACGATGGACGACATCCGTCGCTTCCGTAAGCTTGGGTCTCCGTGCGCAGGGCACCCGGAGAACTTTGAGCTGCCCGGCGTCGAGACCACCACCGGCCCGCTCGGTCAGGGCCTCGCGACGGCCGTCGGCATGGCTGTCGCCGAGCGCCACCTCAACGCCGTCTACGGCGACGAGCTGGTCGACCACCGCACCTACGTCATTGCGGGCGACGGCTGCTTGATGGAAGGGATCAACCACGAAGCGGTGGGCCTCGCCGGCAACCTGAAGCTCGGCCGGCTGATCGTTCTATGGGACGACAATCGCATCACCATCGATGGCTCTACGGACCTCAGCCGCAACGAAGACGTGATCGCCCGCCACGAGGCGTGCGGCTGGCACACGGTCGAGTGCGACGGCATGGACGCCGGCAAGGTCGCCGCCGCCATTGAGAAAGCCAAGGCCGATCCGCGCCCAAGCCTGATCCGCTGCAAGACGATCATCGGCTATGGGGCTCCTAACAAGCAGGGCACCGCGGCGACCCACGGCGCCGCGCTGGGCAAGGACGAAGTCGAGGCCGCCCGCGCCGAGCTTGGCCTCGAACCGGCCGAGTTCACGATCCCCGACGACGTGCTCGCTGCCTGGCGCAAGGCCGGCGAACGCGGCGCGACCGAGCGCCAGGCGTGGGAAGAGCGGCTCGCCGCAAGCGGCAAGGCCGACGACTTCCGCGCTGCCATGGCTGGCCAGGTCGGAACCGAGTGGCTGGCTCCCTATCTCGATACGCTCCTCGCCAGCCCGCCCAAGGTCGCTACGCGCAAGGCGTCGGAGTTGGCGCTGGAGGCGATCAACGCCGCCACCCCGCTCACCATCGGCGGCTCGGCCGACCTGACGGGCTCCAACAACACCAAGACCAAGGCGCAGGCGCCGCTCACCGCGGACGATTACTCGGGCCGCTACATCTACTACGGCATCCGTGAGTTCGGCATGGCGGCGGCGATGAACGGCATGGCGCTGCACGGCGGCGTGGTGCCGTACGGCGGCACCTTCGCGGTCTTCTCCGACTATTGCCGCCCCGCCATCCGCCTGTCGGCCCTGCAACGGGCGCGGGTCGTCTACGTGATGACCCATGACTCCATCGGCCTGGGCGAGGACGGACCGACCCACCAGCCGATCGAGCACCTCCAGTCGCTGCGCTGCATGCCCGGCCTGCACGTCTACCGCCCGGCCGACGCGGTCGAGACCGCGGAATGCTGGGCGCTCGCGCTCGAGGACGACGGGCCGTCGCTGCTCGCGCTTTCCCGCCAGAACCTCGCGCCCGTCCGCACCGAAGCGGCAGGAGAGAACCTTTCGGCTCGTGGAGCGTATCGCCTCCGTAACGCTTCGGGCGCGCGCAAGGTGATCCTGCTCGCTACCGGTTCGGAAGTGGAGATCGCGTTGGGGGTGGCGGACAAGCTGGAAGGGCAGGGGATCGGCGCGGACGTCGTGTCGATGCCCTCGACCACCCGGTTTGACGCGCAGGACGCGGCCTACCGCGAGGACATCTTGCCGGACGTGTCCAACCGCCAAATCCTGCGTGTCTCGATCGAGGCCGGCAGCACGATCGGGTGGGAGCGCTACACGGGCCTGCACGGCCTGCGCATCGGTATCGACGGGTTTGGCGCCTCCGCGCCGGCCCCTGACTTGTACGCCCACTTCGGGCTCACGCCGGACGCGATCACCACGCGCATCATCGGCTATCTCGACCAAAGGGAGATGAAATGACCAAAGTTGCCATCAACGGGTTCGGCCGCATCGGCCGCCTGGTCGCGCGCGCCATTCTAGAGCGCCCCGATTGCGGGCTGGAGCTGGTCGCGATCAATGACCTGGCCGATGCCAAGTCGAACGCCATGCTGTTCAAGCGCGACAGCGTGCACGGCGCCTTTCCGGGTGAGGTGAGCGCCGAAGGCAACGACATCATCATCAACGGCAAGCGCATCGCCGTCACGGCCGAGCGCGACCCGGCCAACCTGCCGCACCGCGAGCACGGCGTCGAACTGGCGCTGGAGTGCACCGGCTTCTTCACCAGCAAGGAAGGCGGGCAGAAGCATATCGAGGCTGGCGCCAAGCGCGTGCTTATCTCCGCTCCGGCCAAGGGTGCGGACCTCACGGTCGTCTACGGCGTCAATCACGACAAGCTGACCGCGGAGCACACCATCGTCTCCAACGCCAGCTGCACCACCAACTGCCTCGCGCCGGTCGCCAAGGTGATGAACGACGTCATCGGCATCGAGCGCGGCCTGATGACCACCATCCACGCCTACACCAATGACCAGAAGATCCTGGACCAGATCCACAGCGACATGCGCCGGGCCCGTGCGGCCGGCATGAGCATCATTCCGACCACCACCGGCGCCGCCCGCGCGGTCGGTGAGGTGCTGCCGGAGCTGAAGGGCAAGCTCGACGGCTCGGCCGTGCGCGTGCCGACGCCCAACGTCAGCCTCGTCGACCTGACCTTCACGCCCAAGCGCGACACCACGCTGGAAGAGGTTAACGGCGCGCTCAAGGCAGCCAGCGAGAACGGCCCGCTCAAGGGTATCCTCGCCTACACCGACGAGCCACTGGTCTCGATCGACCTCAACCACAATCCAGCGAGCTCGACCGTGGACAGCCTGGAAACGGCCGTGCTGGAAGGCAAGCTGGTCCGCGTAGTCAGCTGGTACGACAACGAATGGGGCTTCTCCAACCGCATGGTCGACACGGCGTGCGCGATGGCGAAGCTCGGCTGAGCATGGCGTTCCGGACCCTCGACGACCTTCCCGCCGACCTGACCGGCAAGCGGGTCCTCGTCCGCGTCGACCTCAACGTGCCGATGCAGGACGGGGCCGTATCGGACGCCACCCGCCTGCAAGCGGCGCTGCCCACGGTGCTGGAGCTGTCTGACCGCGGCGCGATCGTGCTGCTGCTCAGCCACTTCGGCCGGCCCAAGGGCCAGAACCGCCCGGACATGAGCACCGCCTTGCTGGTGAAGCCGCTGACCGACCTCACGGGCCGCTCCGTGCGCTTCATCGAGGATTGCGCGGGCTCGCAGGCGGAGCGGGCGGTCAGCACCATGACGCCGGGCGCGATTGGGGTGCTGGAGAACACCCGCTTCCACGCCGAGGAGGAAGCGAACGACCCGGCCTTCAGCCAGGCCATGGCGGCGCTCGGCGACTATTACGTCAACGACGCCTTCTCTGCCGCGCACCGGGCCCACAGCTCCACGGAAGGGGTGGCGCACTTGCTGCCATCCTTCGCCGGCCGGGCGATGGAAGCCGAACTGAAGGCCCTGGAAAAGGCCCTCGGCAATCCGGAGCGGCCGGTGGCGGCGGTGGTCGGCGGCGCCAAGGTGTCGAGCAAGCTTGCGGTGCTCGGCCACCTGGTCGGCAAGGTCGATCACCTGATCATCGGCGGCGGCATGGCCAATACGTTCCTTGCCGCACGCGGCGTGAACGTCGGCAAGTCATTGTGCGAGCATGACCTGACCGGCGAAGCGGAAAGCATCCTCGCCCGTGCCGACGAGGCCGGCTGCACCGTACACCTGCCTTACGACGTGGTGGTCGCCAAGGAGTTCGCGGCCAATCCGCCGAGCCTGCGTACCTGCAACGTCCACGAGGTCGCGGCCGACGAGATGATCCTCGACGTCGGCCCGGCCGCGGTCGAGGCGCTGGCCGACGCGCTCAAGACCTGCCGGACGCTGGTCTGGAACGGTCCGCTGGGCGCGTTCGAAACCCCGCCGTTCGACGCGGCCACGGTTACGCTGGCCCGCACGGCCGCCGCGCTGACCCAGGATGGCAGCATCGTCTCCGTCGCTGGCGGCGGGGACACCGTTGCGGCCTTGAACCATGCTGGCGTCGCGGCCGACTTCACGTTCGTCTCGACGGCGGGCGGAGCATTTCTCGAGTGGATGGAAGGGCGCACGCTTCCCGGCGTCGCCGCCCTCCAGCAGCAATAAGGACGACAGAACGATGAACACGCAGGACATGCGGCAGAAGATCAAGGCCGGGCAGGGCTTCATCGCGGCGCTCGATCAGTCGGGCGGCTCTACGCCCAAGGCGTTGGCCGGCTATGGCGTCGACGAGGGCGCCTGGTCGACCGAGGACGAAATGTACGGCCTGATCCACGATATGCGCTCGCGGATCATCACTGCGCCCAGCTTCGGCAGTGGCAAGGTGATCGGCGCCATCCTGTTCGAACGCACCATGGACGGCCAGGTTGAAGGCAAGCCGACTCCGCAGGCGCTGATCGAGCGCGGCGTCGTGCCGTTCATCAAGATCGACAAGGGTCTGGAGGAAGAGCGCAACGGCGTGCAGCTGATGAAGCCCATGCCAGAGCTCGACGCTCTGCTGACCCGCGCCAAGGCCCTTGGCGTGTACGGCACCAAGGAGCGTTCGGTCATCAACCAGGCGAACGAGGCCGGTATTGCCGAGATCGTCGGCCAGCAGTTCGAGGTCGCCACCCATGTGCTGCGTCACGGCTTGGTGCCGATGATCGAGCCGGAAGTGAACATCAAGAGCGCCGACCGTGCCGCTTCCGATCGCCTCCTGCGCGACGAGATCCTCCGCCACCTCGACCGCCTGCCGGAAGGCAGCGAGGTCATGCTGAAGCTGTCCATCCCCGCGGAGGCCGGGCTGTTCCAGCCGCTGGTCGAGCACCCGCGCGTACTCCGCGTCGTGGCGCTGTCCGGCGGCTTCAGCCGCCAGGACGCCTGCAGTGAGCTGGCCAAGAACCCCGGCATGATCGCCAGCTTCAGCCGCGCGCTGCTGTCCGACCTCCGGCACCAGCAGAGCGACCAGGAGTTCGACCAGACCCTCGGCCAGGCGATCGACGACATCCACTGCGCCAGCACGGAAAAGGTCGCCGCGTAAGCGCCTCTCTGATGGACGACGACGATCTCCCTGACCTGACCGGGTTTGCCGAGCGCTTCGAAGCCGAAGCGCGCGGCCCCGCGCACCTGTACCTGATCAGCCCGCAGGAGGTCGGCGGCAGCTTCCCCGACCGGCTGAGGGCGGCGCTGAACGGCGGGGAGGTAACCGCGTTCCAGCTGCGGGTGAAAGGAGTTGATCAGCACCAGCTGGTGCGCCTCGCCGAGCCGCTGCAGGCGATCTGCGCCGAACGCGAGGTCGCCTTCATCGTCAACGACGACATGAGCCTGGCCAAGCGGATTGGCGCCGACGGGGTCCACCTCGGCCAGGAGGACGGCGATCCGCGCGAGGCGCGACAACTGCTCGGCCCGGGCGCGCAGATCGGAGTCACCTGCCACGACAGCCGCCACCTGGCGATGGAAGCCGGTGAAGCTGGCGCGGACTATGTGGCCTTCGGCGCCTTCTTCCCGACCACCACCAAGCAGGTGAAGCACCGAGCCGAGCCCTCGATCCTTGGCTGGTGGTCGACCCTGTTCGAAGTGCCCTGCGTCGCCATCGGCGGCATCACGCCGCAGAACGGGGCCGAACTGGTCAGGGCAGGCGCAGACTTCCTCGCGGTCAGCGGCGCCGTATGGAACGCCGACGACCCGGCGACCGCCGTTGCGGCGTTTGGCGAGGCTTTGCGTCGCTAGGCGGAACGGGGACACCCAACAGCGAGTTCGCTTCCGGATAGCACAGGAGCTCGATGATGGTTGACGGCAAGCAGCCGATGCAGGCGGATGGTTCGGGCACCCGCCCGAAGATGACGGATGAGAATGGGGAGTTGGCTTCCCGCCGTGATGATCAGATGGCTGGCGGTCTTCCGAACACCGGCGAGTCGGGCGGCGGAGCGTACCCCAACCCGCATGCGGGCAAAGGCGACAATCCGGACGGACCTGACAAGTTCGGGGGTCATGGTGGTCAGACGGACATCGCCTACCATGGCGGCGGTCAGCTTGGTGAGGAGCAACAGGCTCCGAATCCGAACTCGGTCACCAAGGAAGACTAGACGGCTTCTTCGATCTGGCTGAGCGGGCTTGCGTCAAAGCGCGCCAGGAGTTCGGTTACGTCATCGAAGATGGCAATGGCGCCGCTCAGCTGATCGTCCCGGAAGCCTCCGGAGCGCACCGCGATGGTGCGGATGCCGGCGTCGCTCGCTGCCTCGATGTCGTACGGCGTGTCGCCGATCACCAGCGCCTCCTCCGGTGACACGTCGGCTTTCTGCGCGGCAGTGACGAAGATGTCAGGGCACGGCTTGGAACAGCCCACGTCATCCGCACTGGTGAACTCATCCACCAGGTCGCGGACGCCGAGCACGTCGTCGAGGTGGTGCTTCAATTCCTCACCGCTCGCAGAGGACGCCAGCACAACCGTATAGCCCGCGTCCCGGCACCGTTGCAGCAAGTCCCGGGCTCCGGGGAACGGCTTCAAGCGGTTGAAATAATGCTGCTTGAACAGCTCGCCATGTGCCTTCTTGAGCCGCTCGGCTTCTTCCTCGCCGATACCGGGCAAGAGGGCAGGGATCAGGTTGTCTCCGCCCTTGCCGACCTGCTCGTGGATCTCGGCAAGGCGGAACTCGTGGCCCGCCTGCTTGAACGCCTCGGCCCAGGCGAGAATGTGAAAATCGTTGCTGTCGACGAGCGTGCCGTCGATGTCGAACAGGATGGCTTTGAGCATGGCGGGGCTAACGAGCGTGGCCTCCCAGGGTTGCCAGCGCGCGCTTTAGCTCGCGCGCATCCTCCAACGCATGGCCGTGGATGTCATTGTTGAAGTAGGCCCAGCAGGAACGCTCCAACCCCTGTTGCTCGTCCAGCCACGCCGCCCACTCAGCCATTGCCTCGGCCGAGTAGCGGCCCCAATATTTGCCGCCCGTGCCATGGAACCGGACGTAGGCCGTTCGCCCGCTCGCCCAACGCGGCGAGACCAGTCCAGCCAGGTCGTGCGCCACAAAGCCGGCGCCATACCTGTCGAGCAGCGCCAGCACGCCCTCATCGTACCAGCTGGCGTGCCGAAACTCGACCACATGCTCCATGTCAGGCGGAAGCAGCGCCAGATAGTTGGCCAGCCGCTCGTCGTTGCGGTGCAGGCTTGGCGGCAGCTGGTGCAGTAGCGGCCCCATTGTCGGTCCCAGGCGCCGTGCCAGGGCACAGAACTCGGCCACCGGTTCAGCCACACCCAGCAGCTTCTTGCTATGTGTGATGAACCGGTTGACCTTGACCGCATAGCGAAACCCGTCCGGGGCCTTGGCCTGCCAACCGTCGAACGTCGCGGGCAGGGGCAGGCGGTAGAAGCTTGCGTTGATCTCGACGGTGTCGAACTCGGTCGAATAATGCTCGAACCACCGCTTTTGCGGCAATCCCGCGGGATAATAGACCTCGCGCCAGTGGCGATAGACCCAGCCTGAGCAGCCAACGTGAACCAGGGAAACCTCGCTCGCCTCCGGTTGTTACGACCTCAACACATCGTTTCGCTGGAGAGTTTCGTGCTGAGAACCCGCATCGCCCCCATCGGCCTGGGCCTGTCGCTTGCCGCCACCCTGGCGCTGGTCGCCTCGCGCGCCCCGGCCCAGAATACGGCCGCGCCGGTCAAGAACACGGCTACGCCTGCCAAGACCACGGGTGCCGCCAAGCCCTGGGTAGCGCCGGGCACGCCTGGCTCCCCAATCGACGGCACGGTCTTCCATGCCCAGGTCCTGCTCGACCTCGCCGGTTTCCCGACTGGGGTGATTGATGGCAAGAAGGGCATGGTTTTCCAACAAGCGCTCCGCGGGTTTCAGCAGGCGCGCGGGCTGCAGGCCACGGGCGAACTCGACGGTCCGACCCGCGCCGCCCTGCGTCAGGACCAGCGGCCCTCGACCCGCAACTTCCGCCTGACCGAGCGCGATATCGGTGGACCGTTCCTCTACCCCTTTCCCAAAGCGCCCGAAGACCAGGCCAAGGCACCCGGCCTTTATTACCGCAACATGCTGGAGAAGCTCGCCGAGCGCTTCCACACTACCCCGGACACGATCGTGGCACTGAATGGCCCCGACAAGATGATTGGCGCCGGGCAGGTGCTCCGCCTGCCCAACATCCTGCCCCGCTCGCGCGATTACGGGCAGGTCGACGCCAAGCAGGGGGACCTGCTGAACCTCTACCAGGTCGATGCGCAACAGCCGCAAGGCACCTTCATCGTGGTCGACAAGTCGGAAGGGGTGCTCAAGGTATACGAAGGGCAGGTGCCAGAGGGCGCCTACAGCACCGAGAAGAACCGCGGCACGCCGCCCAAGCTGGGCGAAAACCCGGGCAAGCTGCTTGCCCAGTTCCCGGTGACCATGGGCTCGACCCATGATCCCCTGCCGCTCGGCAAGTGGAAAGCAACGACGTACGCCTTCATGCCGCCGTTTCATTATCAGCCCGACTTGTTCTGGGACGCCAAGGACAAGACGGCGGACGACAAGATGCTTCCCCCCGGACCCAACGGACCGGTCGGAGTCGCATGGCTCGACCTCACCAAGGAGCATTACGGCATCCACGGCACTGCTGCGCCCGAGACCATCGGACGCGCCGAGAGCCACGGCTGCATCCGCATGTCGAATTGGGACGTGACCCGCCTGGCGCGGATCATGAAGCCCGGTTTCACCGCCATCTTCCAGGCTTGAGGACGTAAGCCGGCGTGGCGGTCAGCAAGCTCAGCCTGGTCGGCAATACGCTGGTCTTGGTGATCGTGGTTGGCGGCGGATGGTTGGTCTGGAACAACGCCAGCAAGTCTCCCGACCAACCGCCGCCCGCCGTTGGCGCCCTCAGCGACGCGGCCCAGAAGATCGGCTACGACCCCGCCCGCAACGCGCCTCGGTCGGCCGCCCTGCGGACCGGCGCCCTGGCCATTTCGCCCGCCGGGCTTGCGCTTCCGGTCGACGGGATCCAGCCCTCGGACCTCACCGACACCTACACGCAGAGCCGTGCCGGCGGGGCCCGGGTCCACAACGCCATCGACATCATGGCCCCGCGCGGCCGCCCCGTGATCTCGGCCACCCCGGGCACGGTCGAGAAACTGTTCTATTCCAAGGGCGGCGGCGGGATCACCGCCTATGTCCGCTCGCCCGACCGCCAGTGGCTCTACTACTACGCCCACCTCGACGCCTACGCGCCGGGCCTGCGTGAAGGCCAGCAGGTCACACGCGGCACGCCGATCGGCACCGTGGGCTTCACCGGCAACGCCAACCCGTCCGGCCCGCACCTCCACTTTGCGGTCTACCGCATGGGCCCCAACGAGAAGTGGTACCAGGGCCAGCCCATCAACCCGTACCCGCTGCTTGCCGGAAAGCGCGCCGGCGGCTAGAGGCCCGCCCGGCTCTTTCCACTCGTTCAAGCAGGCAGGCGGTCCATGAAGATCAGCGGCGTCGACATTCGTCCGGGCAACATCATTGAATATGAAGGCGGCATCTGGCGCGCCGTGAAGATTCAGCACACGCAGCCGGGCAAGGGCGGCGCCTACATGCAGGTCGAGATGAAGAACCTCATCGACGGCCGCAAGACCAACGTCCGCTTCCGCTCGGCCGAGACCGTGGAGCGCGTCCGCCTGGACACCAAGGACTTCCAGTTCCTGTTTGCCGACGGCGACATGCTGACGTTCATGGACAAGGAAACCTATGAGCAGATCAGCCTGCCCAAGGACCTGCTGGGCGACGCCGCGGCCTTCCTGCAGGACGGCATGGACGTGGTGATGGAGCTCCACGAGGAGCGCCCCATCTCCGTCCAGCTGCCCGACCAGATCGAAGCCACGATCGTCGAGGCCGACGCGGTGGTGAAGGGACAGACCGCCTCGTCCAGCTACAAGCCCGCGATCCTCGACAATGGCGTGCGCGTCATGGTCCCGCCGCACATCAGCTCGGGAACCCGCATCGTGGTCGACGTGTACAACCAGGAATATGTCCGCCGCGCGGACTGATCTCTCGCCCAAAGGATAGAAATTGGTCAGCCACTCCGGCCTCGTCACCGTCATGCAGAAGGCCGTCCGCAAGGCGGCCCCACGCCTGCGCCGCGACTTCGGCGAGGTCGAGCAGCTGCAGGTCAGCAAAAAAGGCCCCGGCGATTTCGTCACCATGGCCGACAAGCAGGCCGAGCAGACGATCGTCGAGGAACTGCGCCAGGCGCGGCCGGACTGGGGCATGCTGCTCGAGGAATTCGGCGAGGTCGAGGGCAGCCCGACCAAGCCGCGCTGGATCGTCGATCCCCTGGATGGCACCAGCAACTTCCTCCACGGAATCCCGCACTTCGCCAGTTCGATCGCCGTGCAGGAACGCAAGCCCGACGGCTCGTGGGGCGATATCAGCCACGGCATGGTCTACCAGCCGCTGACCGACGAAAGCTTCTGGGCCGAAAAGGGCCGGGGCGCCTGGCTCCACGACCGCCGCCTGCGCGTGTCGGCCCGCCGCTATCTCGACGAGTCGGTGATCGGCACCGGCATTCCGCACGTCGGCCGCTCCGATCCCGCTCGATGGAGCCGCATATATAACGCGCTTGCACCCGAGGTGGCGGGCATCCGCCGGTTCGGGGCGGCCACGCTCGATTTCGCCTGGGTCGCGGCTGGCCGGCTGGACGCGTTCTGGGAGGACGATCTCGACCCGTGGGACAGCGCTGCGGGCATGCTGCTGGTGCGCGAGGCGGGCGGTTTCGTCAGCGACTATCGCGGGCAGGACCGGATGCTGGACCGGCGCGAGTACATCGCCGGCAACGGCGACCTCCACAGCAAGCTTCACAAGTTCGTCGCCCGGGCGCTGCGCGACTGATTTCTCGCATCCCCGCGACTTGCGATCGGCGCGTCAGCACCCACCTCCTGGAACGGACCTGATGGCCTTCCAGCCAGTTGTCTCCGACGGTGCCCTGCTCTAGAGCGCCGCCCAAGCATAATCCTTGGAGTTTGCCGCGTGGCTGCTGTTGCCGCCAATTACCTGCCCATCCTGCTGTTTTTGGCGGTGGCGTTGGGCCTGTCGACGGCCTTTGTGGTCCTGCCGATGATTGCGTCGCGCTTCACCGGCGCCGATCGGCCGTACGCAGAGAAGCTGACGGAATATGAATGCGGCTTCCCCGCCTTCGAGGACTCGCGCAGCCAGTTCGACGTCCGCTTCTACCTGGTCGCCATTCTGTTCATCGTGTTCGACTTGGAGGCCGCCTTCCTGTTTCCGTGGGCGGTGACCCTGAAGTTCACCGGCTGGAGCGGCTGGATCGCGATGATGGTGTTTCTCGCCGAACTTGCGCTCGGCCTTGCCTACGCTTGGAAGAAGGGAGCGCTGGAATGGGAGTGATCCTCGACCCTCGCGCCAATCCGTACCCGACGGAAGAGGAGCTGGCGCGTGCCGCCGGCCTCGTCCCCGGCTCGCCCCAGCACCAGGGGCTGGAGCAGATGCGTGCCGACTTGGATGAAAAGGGCTTCATCGTCACGGCGACGGAGGACCTGTTCAACTGGGCGCGTACCGGCTCGCTGTGGTGGATGACCTTCGGTTTGGCTTGCTGCGCGGTGGAGATGATCCACGTTAACATGCCGCGCTACGACCTCGAGCGGTTCGGCGTCGCCCCGCGCGCGTCGCCCCGCCAGTCGGACGTGATGATCGTCGCCGGTACGCTGTGCAACAAAATGGCGCCGGCATTGCGCCGGGTCTACGATCAGATGGCCGAGCCGCGCTACGTCATCTCGATGGGCTCATGCGCCAACGGCGGCGGCTATTACCACTACAGCTATTCGGTGGTCCGCGGTTGCGATCGGATCGTGCCGGTGGACATCTACGTTCCCGGCTGCCCGCCGACAGCCGAGGCCCTGCTGTACGGGATCATGCAGCTTCAGCGGAAGATCCGCCGCGAAGGGACGATCGACCGGTAAGATGGCCTACTCCGCTCCCAAGACCGCGTCCAACTCTGGCGTGATCGAATCCGCGCAGGCGGTGCTCGGCGACCTGATCGTCGAGACCAAGGACCAGGCCGACGAGATCACTTTGACCGTACGTCGCGAGGGTGTGGCGGACGCATGCCGCATCCTTCGGGACACTCCGGGCCTTGAGTATCATATGCTCGTGGAGATCGCGGGCGTGGACTATCCCGAGCGGCCCGAGCGGTTCGAGGTCAACTACCATCTGCTATCAATGACCATGAACCGGCGTATCCGCATCAAGGTCATGACAGACGAGCGCACTCCGGTGCCGACCGTGACGACCCTGTGGCCGGTCGCCAACTGGCTCGAGCGCGAAGTGTTCGACCTTTATGGCGTGACCTTTGCCGGCAATTCGGACCTGCGCCGCATCCTCACCGATTACGGCTTTGAGGGCCATCCGCTGCGCAAGGACTTCCCGCTGACCGGCTTCACCGAGATGCGCTACTCGGAAACTGAGAAGCGTGTGGTCTACGAGCCGGTGGAGCTCGCTCAGGACTTCCGTGCGTTCGACTTCCTGACGCCATGGAATGGGCCGGAATACCGGCTGCCGGGTGACGAGAAGGCCGAGCCGCAAGCTGCTGGCGCCCCGTCGTCCGCACCTGCCAAGGCCGAGGCGCCCAAGGTAACGCCGGCCACTGGCGCTGGCGAGCGCAAGGACGATAAGCCTTACACAACCGATCACGAGGACCGGAAGACGGCCGGCGTCCGGGAGGCCCAGGCCGAGGCTCGCAAGCCGAACGAGGACAAGGCGGCGCAACATGGCGGCGTGAAGACCGACATCGACGAACCCGTGCCCGACAGCCCCAACGTCACCCGTGACAGCGGAGAGGCCCAGTAATGGCCACCACCCACGACGAGATCGACCCGATGGTCGCAGACCGGCAGCGCGGCACTCGCCGCGTAGAAGTCAGCGTGATGCCCGAAGCCGGCGACGAGAACGCCGGCGACGAGACGATCCGCAACTACACGATCAACTTCGGTCCGCAGCATCCGGCGGCGCACGGCGTGCTCCGCCTGATCATGGAGCTCGATGGCGAGATCGTTGAGCGTGTGGACCCGCACGTCGGCCTGCTCCACCGGGGCACCGAAAAGCTGATCGAGTACAAGACCTACGCCCAGGCGATTCCGTACTTCGATCGCCTCGATTACTGCTCCCCGATGTGCATGGAGCACAGCTTCGTGCTCGCCATCGAAAAGCTGATGGGCCTCGAGATCCCGATCCGCGCCCAGTACATCCGGGTGCTGATGGCGGAACTCACCCGCATCAAGAACCACATGCTGAATCTTGGCTCCCACATCATGGACGTGGGGGCGATGACGCCGAACCTGTGGCTGTTCGAGCTGCGTGAAGACCTCATGCAGATCTACGAGATGGTCTCCGGCGCGCGGATGCATGCCAACTATTTCCGCGTCGGCGGCGTCCACCAGGACATTTCTCCCAAGGTCCTCAACCACATCGGCGAGTTCCTGGACAACCGGCTGAAGCTGTTCGAGGACGCGATCAGCCTGGTCGCCGACAACCGGATCTTCAAGCAACGCAACGTCGACATTGGTATCGTGTCCCGCGAGGACGCGATCGCGTGGGGTTTCTCCGGCCCGATGATCCGCGCCACCGGCATCCCATGGGATATCCGCAAGGCGCAGCCGTACGAGGTTTACGACCGCATGGACTTCGACGTGCCGGTCGGCACCAACAGCGACTGCTACGATCGCTTCATGGTGCGAGTCGAGGAAGTGCGGCAGAGCTGGCGCATTGCCCGGCAGTGCCTGCAGGAGATGCCCGAAGGCCCGATCGGGACCGCCGACCGCAAGGTGTTCCCGCCCAAGCGCGCTGAGATGAAGCAGTCGATGGAAGCCCTGATCCATCACTTCAAGCTATACACCGAAGGCTTTCACGTGCCGGCGGGCGAAGTTTATGTCGCGACCGAAAGCCCCAAGGGCGAGTTCGGCGTCTATCTGGTCAGCGATGGCACCAACAAGCCGTACCGCTGCAAGATACGGCCGACCGCTTTCAGCCATCTCCAGGCGATGGACTTCATGATGAAGGGCCACATGCTGGCCGACACCACCGCCGTTCTCGGCGCGATGGACATCGTGTTCGGGGAGTGTGACCGCTAATGGCCGAGCGTCATTTCGCCCCCGACGTCCCCGAGCTGCGCGAACGCTGGGGCGGGTTCACCTGGGATGCCAAGCACCGCGTCCGCGCGGAAGAAATCCTCGCCCGCTATCCGGACGGCCGCAAGCAGTCTGCGGTGATGCCGCTGCTCGATCTCGCTCAGCGCCAAGTCGGCGAAGAGACCGGCACGCAAGGCTGGCTGCCGATCCCGGTGATCGAGTTCGTGGCCGCCGAATGCGCCATGCCGCCGATGCGCGCAATGGAGGTCGCCAGCTTCTACACGATGTACAATCTGGTGCCGGTCGGGAAGTACCACGTCCAGCTATGCGGGACGACGCCGTGCATGCTGCGCGGCTCCGACGACGTGCTTGCCGCGTGCGAGAAGCGCGGGATCAAGAAGGGCTACACCACGCCCGACGGCCTGTTCACTTTGACCGAGGTCGAGTGCCTCGGCGCCTGCGCCAACGCGCCAATGGTCCAGATTAACGACGACAACTTCGAGGACCTCACGGAGGAAAGCATGGGCGCCGTGCTGGACGCGCTTGCCGCAGGGCAGCCGGTCAAGCCGGGCCCGCAGGTCGATCGGCAGACCAGCTGTCCGCAAGGCGGCCCGACCAGCCTCAAGAAAATGGCCGAGCGCAACTACGACTATCGCCCGCAGTGGCATTCGGCCGAGCCGGCGCCAGCGGGAGAGGGTGCCTAGGATGGTGCTCGCGCTTATCGTTGCGGCGATCCTTGCTTTCTTGGCGTTCCGTTTCATTGCGGGCGCCTTGAAGTTCGGCGTGATCGCTTTGATCGTATTGATCCTAGTTCTGGTTTTCTTCGGAGGTGTCCACTGATGGGCTATACCGGGCCCCTCGCGGACAAGGACCGCATCTTCACCAACGTCTACGGCTTCCAGTCGCCTGACCTCAAGGCGGCGCAGGCGCGTGGCGACTGGGACAACACCAAGGCGCTGATGGCGCTTGGGCAAGACAAGATCATTGACGAGATCAAGGCGTCGGGCCTGCGCGGCCGCGGCGGCGCCGGTTTCCCGACCGGCATGAAGTGGAGCTTCATGCCCAAGGAGCCCAAGCCCGGTAAGCCGAACTTCCTGGTCATCAACGCCGACGAGTCCGAGCCGGGCAGCTGCAAGGACCGCGAGATCCTGCGCCACGACCCGCACAAGCTGGTCGAAGGCGCGCTGATCGCCGGCTTCGCGATGCGCGCGCGGGCCGCCTACGTCTACGTCCGCGGCGAGTTCATCGAGGAAGCCGCCGCTCTCGAGCGCGCGGTCAAGGAAGCCTACGGCGCCGGCCTGCTCGGCAAGAACGCGGCCGGCTCCGGCTACGACTACGACCTGTTCGTCCATCGCGGCGCGGGCGCCTACATCTGCGGCGAGGAAACCGCGATGCTGGAGAGCCTGGAAGGCAAGATGGGCCGGCCGCGCCTGAAGCCGCCGTTCCCGGCCGGCGCGGGCCTCTATGGCTGCCCGACGACGGTCAACAACGTTGAATCAATCGCCGTCGTCCCGACCATCCTTCGCCGTGGCGCCAGCTGGTTCGCCGGCTTTGGCAACCCGAAAAACGAAGGGACCAAGCTGTTCCAGATCTCAGGGCATGTGAACACGCCCTGCGTGGTTGAGGAAACCATGTCGATCAGCTTCCGCGAGCTGATCGAGCGTCATGCTGGAGGCATTCGCGGTGGCTGGGACAATCTCCTGGCGGTGATTCCTGGTGGCTCGTCTGTGCCGTTGGTCCCGGCGGCCGAGATCATGGACGCACCGATGGACTTCGACGGGCTCAAGGCGCTCGGTTCCGGCCTTGGCACCGCCGCGATCATCGTCATGGACAAGTCCACCGACATCGTCCGCGCGATCAGCCGCATCAGCTATTTCTACAAGCACGAGAGTTGCGGCCAGTGCACCCCGTGCCGTGAAGGCACCGGCTGGATGTGGCGCATCATGGAGCGCCTGCGCGAGGGCGAGGCGAGCGTCGACATGATCGACCGCCTGCACGACGTTACCAAGCAGGTTGAAGGCCACACCATCTGCGCCCTGGGCGACGCCGCCGCCTGGCCGATCCAGGGCCTCATCCGCCACTTCCGCCCCGAACTGGAGCGCCGCATCGCCGAACGGAACGGCGGCGGCATGCTTGAGGCTGCCGAGTAATGCCCAAAGTCACTGTCGACGGACAGGAAATCGAGGTTCCCGCGGGCGCGACCGTGCTGCAGGCGTGCGAGCTTGCCGGCAAGGAGATCCCCCGCTTCTGCTACCATGAGCGGCTGAGCATCGCCGGCAACTGCCGCATGTGCCTAGTTGAGGTCGCGCCGGGCCCGCCCAAGCCGCAGGCGAGCTGCGCTCTGCCTGCGGCCGACAACCAGGTGATCCGCACCGACACCGCCATGGTCAAGAAGGCGCGCGAAGGGGTGATGGAGTTCCTCCTCATCAATCACCCGCTCGACTGTCCGATCTGCGATCAGGGCGGCGAGTGCGACCTGCAGGACCAGGCCATGGCATACGGCCGCAGCATGTCGCGCTTCGACGAGAACAAGCGCTCGGTCGACGACAAGTACATGGGACCGATCATCAAGACGGCCATGACCCGCTGCATCCAGTGCACCCGCTGCGTGCGCTTCGCCGAAGAAGTGGCGGGCACTCCTGAGGTTGGTTTGCTGTATCGCGGCGAGGACCTGCAGATCACTGCGTACTTGGAACGCGCGCTGACCAGCGAGCTGTCCGGCAACCTCGCCGACCTTTGCCCGGTCGGCGCGCTGCTCCAGGCGCCGCAGAGCTTTGAAGTGCGGCCGTGGGAGCTGCGCAAGGTGCCCGGCATCGACGTCATGGACGCGGTCGGCTCCAACATCCGCTTCGACCTGCGCGGTCCGCAGGTGATGCGCATCCTGCCGCGCATCAACGAGGACGTGAACGAGGAGTGGATCAGCGACAAGACCCGGCACCACGCCGACGCGCTGGTCCGCAACCGGCTGGACCGCCCGTGGGTGCGGGTTGAGGGCAAGCTCCAGCCCACTGATTGGGCCGAGGCGCTGCAAATTCTGGCCGATCGGCTCGAGGACGCGGGCGAGAAGGTGGCAGCCATCGCGGGCGACCTGCTCGATGCCGAAACCATGTTCGCCGCGAAGAAGCTGCTGGAAGGGCAGGGGTCGAACCTGCTCGAAGGCCGCCAGGGCGGGATGGACTATGACGTCTCGTCGCTGTCTGCGGTGGCGTTCAATTCCACGATCGCGGGCATCGAAACCGCCGACGTCATTCTGCTGGTCGGCTCCAATCCGCGTTGGGAAGCGCCGCTCGTCAACACGCGCATTCGTAAAGCCGTGAACCGGGGCGGTGCCCAGGTCTTCGCAATCGGCCCGATGGCCGACCTTGCTTATCCGGCAACCAACATTGGCGACGATCTGAGCCTCCTTGGGTCCTTGCCTCAGCACGTGCTCAACGCCTTCGCCTCGGCCGAACGCCCGGCGGTGATCGTCGGCCCCGGCGCGCTCGCGGCCGGAGCGCTCGGCGCCAGCCTAGGGCTGGCGAACAGCTTGAACTTGATCCGTGAGGGCTGGAACGGCTTCAACGTCATCCACACCGCCGCCAGCCGCATGGCTGGCCTGCTGCTCGGCTTTGCCCAGCCCGGCGGGCTAGCCGACGTCGAGGCTGCCGCGCCCAAGCTGGTGCTGCTGCTCGGTGCCGACGAGGTCGCTCCGACTCGGCTTCCCGGTGCCTACAAGGTCTACATCGGCCACCACGGCGACGCCGGTGCCCGCCATGCCGATCTGGTCCTGCCCGCTGCGGCCTACACCGAGAAGCACGGCACCTGGGTCAACATGGAGGGCCGGGTCCAACGCGGCGAGAAGGCGAGCTTCCCGCCCGGTGAAGCGCGCGAGGACTGGACTATCTTCCGGGCGGTCTCCGACCTGCTCGGCCGGCCGCTGCCGTTCGACCGCTTCGACCAGCTGCGGGCCGCCATGATTGCCGAAGTGCCGGCGCTTGGGGCTGACGGCCTCATGGACCTGCCCTGGTCGCCGCCGTCGCTGCCCGTTACCCCCGGCGGCCCGGTCACCCTGCCGATCAAGGACTTCTACCTGACCAACTCCATCTGCCGGGCGAGTCCGACCATGCACCGCTGCAGCGAGGAACTGATCCACGGCCGCACCTTCGCGGAGGCCGCTGAGTGACTGCGTTCTTCCAATCCCATGGCGCCAGCTACGAATGGGCGTGGTTCTTCTCCATGCTCATCGGCATCCTGGCCATTGCCCTTCCGTTGATGCTGGCAGTGGCGATGATCATCTATGCCGAGCGCAAGATCTGGGCCGCTATGGCGCTCCGCCGCGGGCCTAACGTGGTCGGCCCGTTCGGCCTGCTGCAGAGCTTCGCTGACGGGCTGAAGGTCTTTCTCAAGGAAACCATCGTCCCGACCAGCGCGAACAAAGGCCTGTTCCTGCTGGCGCCGATCATCAGCTTCACCGTGGCGCTGATTGTCTGGGCCGTGGTGCCGTTCCAGACCGGCGTGGTGCTAGCCAACATCAATGTCGGCCTGCTCTACATCCTCGCGGCAAGTTCGCTCGGCGTATACGGCGTGATCATCGCCGGTTGGGCATCCAACTCCAAATATCCGTTCTACTCGGCCCTCCGCGCCGCAGCGCAGATGGTCAGCTACGAGGTGTCGATCGGCTTCGTCCTGATTTGCGTGGTACTCTACGCCGGCACGTTCAACATGACCGGCATCGTCGAGGCGCAGCGCGGCAACATCTTCGGCGTCCTCAACGGCTTCGGCTTCAACCCGCTGCTGTTCCCGATGGCCGTGGTGTTCCTGATCTCGTCCATGGCCGAGACCTTCCGCACCCCCTTCGACCTGACCGAGGCGGAGAGCGAACTCGTCGCCGGCTTCCAGACCGAGTACAGCTCAATGAGCTTCGCGCTGTTCTGGCTCGGCGAATACGGCAACGTGATCCTGATGACGGCACTCAACGCCATCCTGTTCTGGGGTGGATTCCTGCCGCCGGTGAACTGGGCGCCGCTTTATGTCATTCCCGGCATCATCTGGCTGCTCATCAAGATGATGCTGTTCTTCTTCATCTTCGGCTGGGTTCGTGCCACGGTGCCGCGCTATCGCTACGACCAGCTGATGCGCCTCGGTTGGAAGATCTTCCTGCCGCTCAGCCTCACCTTCGTTGTCCTTATTTCGGGCTGGCTGATGCTCACCCGCTACGGAGCTCTTCCGGCATGAACGCGGTCACTCACTTCGTTAAGTCGTTCACCCTATGGGAGCTGGTGAAAGGTCACGCCCTCACCTTGAAGTACTTCTTCAAGCCCAAGGCGACGATCAACTACCCGTACGAGAAGCTGCCCATGTCGCCGCGCTTCCGCGGTGAGCATGCGCTGCGGCGTTATCCCAACGGGGAAGAGCGCTGCATCGCGTGCAAGCTGTGCGAGGCAGTATGCCCGGCGCTGGCGATCACCATCGAGGCCGAACCGCGCGAGGACGGCAGCCGCCGGACCACCCGCTACGACATCGACATGGTGAAGTGCATCTACTGCGGCCTGTGCCAGGAGGCCTGCCCGGTGGACGCAATCGTCGAGGGTCCCAATCTCGAATTCTCTACGGAGACGCGCGAGGAGCTGCTGTACGACAAGGCCAAGCTGCTTGCGAACGGGGACGTCTGGGAACAGGCGATCGCCGCCAACCTTGCCGCCGATGCGGCCTACCGTTAAGCGGCGCGCCAACTCCTCATGATCGCACTTCTTGCCTTTTACCTGTTCGCCACGCTGACCATCGCGTCCGCCGTGCTGGTGATCTTCGCCCGCAATCCGGTGCACAGCGTGCTGTGGCTGATCCTCGGCTTCTTCAACGCGGCCGGGCTGATGCTCCTGACCGGGGCCGAGTTCATCGCCATGCTGCTGGTGATCGTCTACGTCGGTGCGGTGGCCGTGTTGTTCCTGTTCGTGGTCATGATGCTCGACATCGACTTCTCGCAGCTGCGCTCCGGCTTCAACCGCAACCTGCCGTTCGGCCTGCTGATCGCGCTTGTCCTGCTTTCGGAAATCGTGATTGCGATCTCGGCCTACAGCGCTGGCCCGGCCTTCGCCCATGCCAGCGGTGCGCCACCCGCCAATGCGCTGCCGAACATCGAGGCGCTCGGAGCGATGCTCTACGGCCAGTATCTGTTGCCGTTCGAGCTCGCCGGCCTGATCCTGCTGGTGGCGATGATCGGCGCGATTGTCCTCACTCATCGCAGCCGCGGCGACGCGCGTCCGCAGAAGGTCGCGCGCCAGATCCGCCGTCGCCCCGAAGATGCGGTGAAGATGGCCAAGCCTGCGGTCGGCGAGGGAGTGTCGCTGTGATCGGTCTTGCGCACTACCTCACCGTCGCCGCCATCCTGTTCGTGATCGGCGTGCTCGGGATCTTCCTCAACCGCCGCAACGTCATTCTGATGCTGATGTGCATTGAATTGCTGCTGCTGGCCGTGAACATCAACCTGGTTGCGTTCAGCGCCTACCTCGGCGACCTCAAGGGCCAAGTGTTCGCCATGTTCGTCCTGACCGTCGCCGCCGCCGAGGCCGCGATCGGGCTCGCGATCATGGTGATCTTCTTCCGCCGTCGCGGCACTATCGCCATCGACGCCGCCGACCAGATGCGCGGATAACTCATGCACCCGATCGTTCCCCTTGTTTTCCTGCCGCTGCTGGCTGCCATCGTCGCGGGCCTTGGCGGGCGGCTGATCGGCAACACGCCGGCGAAGGTGGTCACCACCGGCGCGCTGTTCATCTCGGCCGCGCTTGCGTGGCCGATCTTCATCTCGTTCCTGAGCGGCAGTGCCGAGGCGCAGGTCGTGCCGGTGCTGGAGTGGATCAACTCCGGCAACCTGCAGGTGGCCTGGTCGCTCCGGGTCGACGCGCTGACGGCGGTGATGCTGGTGGTGATCACCACCGTGTCCAGCCTCGTGCACCTGTACAGCTGGGGCTACATGGCCGAGGACCCCAGCCAGCCGCGCTTCTTCGCCTATCTGTCGCTGTTCACCTTCGCCATGCTGATGCTGGTGACGGCCGACAGCCTCATCCAGATGTTCTTCGGCTGGGAAGGGGTCGGCCTCGCGTCCTACCTGCTGATTGGCTTCTGGTACTACAAGCCGTCGGCCAACGCCGCGGCGATCAAGGCGTTTGTAGTCAACCGCGTCGGGGACTTCGGGTTCAGCCTTGGCATTTTCGGCACCTTCCTGGTGTTCGGTACCGTGTCCATCCCGGCGATCCTCGCCGCCGCGCCTTCAATGGCCGGCGCGACTCTTGGCTTTGCCGGCTTGCGCGTCGACACCATGACGTTGCTCTGCCTGCTGCTGTTCATCGGAGCGATGGGCAAGTCGGCCCAACTCGGGCTCCACACCTGGTTGCCGGACGCGATGGAAGGGCCGACCCCCGTCAGTGCACTGATCCACGCCGCGACCATGGTCACCGCGGGCGTGTTCATGGTCTGCCGCCTGTCGCCGATGTTCGAGGTGAGCCCGACGGCGCTCACCGTCGTCACATATGTCGGCGCGGCCACCGCCATCTTCGCGGCAACGGTCGGCGTCGTGCAGAACGACATCAAGCGGGTGATCGCCTATTCGACCTGCAGCCAGCTCGGCTACATGTTCTTCGCGGCCGGCGTCGGCGCCTATTCGGCCGCCATGTTCCACCTGTTCACCCACGCCTTCTTCAAGGCGCTGCTGTTCCTCGGTGCCGGCTCGGTGATCCACGCCATGCATCACGAACAGGACATGCGTTACTACGGCGCGCTTCGGAAGGAGATTCCGTTCACCTTCTGGGCCATGCTGCTCGGTACGCTGGCGATCACCGGCGTCGGCATCATCCAGATCGGCGGCTTCCCCGGCTTCGGCTTCGCGGGCTTCTTTTCGAAGGACGCGATCCTGGAGAGCGCGTTCGCGAACGGCAGCGTCCATGGCAACATCGCGTTCTTCATCGGCGCCTTCGCCGCCCTGCTGACCAGCTTCTACAGCTGGCGGCTCATTTTCCTGACCTTCTTCGGCAAGGCGCGCTGGGCGGGCAGCGAGCATATCCAGCACGCGGTCCACGGCGACCACCACGACCATCCGGACGAGGAGCATGGCGACAGCAGCCACAGCGTCGCGCATCCGACGGTCGGAACCGCGGGCTACCACCCGCACGAGAGCCCGTGGACCATGCTGGTGCCCCTGGCCGTGCTGAGCCTGGGTGCGGTGTTCGCCGGCATCGGCTTCGAACACTGGTTCATCAATCCGGAAGGCGCTCCGGAGTTCTGGCACGGAAGCCTCTTCTTTAACGAGCACCTGGCGCACGCTGCGCACGAGGTACCGCTGTGGGTGAAGCTCACCCCGGGCGCGGTGATGGTCCTCGGCTTCCTGATTGCCTGGAACAACTACATTCGGGATCCGTCGGCACCTGGCCGGGTGGTTGCCGCCACCGGCGCGCTCCATACCTTCCTGGTGAAGAAGTGGTATTTCGACGAGCTGTACGACGTGATCTTCGTTCGTCCGGCGCTCTGGTTTGGCCGCCTGTTCTGGCATCGCGGCGACGAGCAGACGATCGATCGCTTCGGTCCGCATGGCGCCGCCTATGCGGTCGGCGTCGGCAACCGCATCACCGCCCGCATTCAGTCGGGATACCTCAACAGCTACGCCCTTGTGATGCTGCTCGGCCTAGTTGCCGTCGCGACCTGGGCCATCATGCAGGTCGCTAAGTGACCGGATTTCCCATTCTCTCGACGATGATCTTCCTGCCGCTGTTCGCGGCGCTCGCCTGCCTGTTCGTCCGGGCGGAAGCGGCGCGGTGGATTGCGCTTGGCGCGACCCTGGCGCTGTTCGTTCTCGGGCTGGTCCTCTGGGCCGGTTACGATCCGGCGGGCGCGCAGTGGCAATTTGTGGAGCGCGTCTCGGTTGGGGGCCGCTATCTCAACTGGGCGCTAGGCATCGACGGCATCGCCCTCATGTTGATCATGCTCAGCGTGTTTCTGATGCCGATCTGCATCGGAGCGAGCTGGCGCGCAATCGAGCGCCGTGTGCCGGAGTACATGGCGGCTTTCCTGCTGATGGAAGCGCTGATGATCGGCGTCTTCGCGGCCCAGGACCTGCTGCTGTTCTACATCTTTTTCGAAGGCGGCCTCATCCCGATGTACCTGATCATCGGCATCTGGGGCGGTGTCGAGCGGATCAAGGCCAGCTACAAGTTCTTCCTCTACACCCTGCTCGGCTCGGTGCTGATGCTGGTTGCGATGCTGGTGATGATCGCCACTTCGGGCACTGGCGACATTCCGACGCTTATGGCCTACGACTTCGCGCCGGGGCTGCAATATTGGCTGTGGCTGGCCTTCTTCGCCAGCTTCGCGGTCAAGATGCCGATGTGGCCAGTTCACACCTGGCTGCCCGACGCGCACGTGCAGGCGCCCACCGCCGGCTCGGTGATCCTCGCCGGCGTGCTGCTGAAGATGGGCGGCTACGGCTTCATCCGCTTCTCGCTGCCGATGTTCCCGGAAGCGAGCGCTCAGCTCTGGCCATTGGTCTTCATCCTCAGCTCGATCGCGATCGTCTACACCAGCCTGGTCGCGCTGGTGCAGGCCGACATGAAGAAGCTCATTGCTTATTCGTCGGTCGCGCACATGGCGTTCGTCACCTTCGGCCTGTTTGCCTTCAACAGGCAGGGGATCGAGGGTGCGTTGATCGTCATGCTCAGCCACGGCCTAGTCTCGGGCGCGCTCTTCCTGTGCGTGGGCGTCATCTATGACCGCATGCACACGCGGGAGATCGCGAAGTACGGCGGCCTCGCCAACAACATGCCGGGCTATGCAGTGCTGTTCCTGCTGTTCACCATGGCCGCCGTGGGATTGCCGGGTACCAGCGGTTTCGTGGGTGAGTTCCTCGCCATGATGGGCACCTATGCCCTGTCCACCTGGGGCGCGATCTTTGCCACCACCGGCATCATCCTGGGCGCCGCCTACATGCTCTATCTCTACTGGCGCATCAGCTACGGCGAGGCCCGCACGGCCGACGCGAAGGCGATGACAGACCTTACCAGCCGCGAGTGGCTGCTGCTGGCACCGATCGCCGCCGTCGTGCTGTGGATGGGCATTTATCCCGAAAGCTTCATGGCGCCGATGCGCGCCGACGTGGGCCGTGTGCTGGCGCGGGTCGAGCGCACCGCGCCCGCGGGCGACAGCCGGCCGACGCGCGGCAATCCGGCGTTGGCCACGGCCGCCGCAACAGAACATGGCGGCGGGGAGGCCGCGCACTGATGGGCAACCTCGCGCCGATCCTGCCTGAGGTAATCCTCGGCATTGCGGCCATCTTCCTGATGCTGTTCGCTGCCTTTGCGCGTCGCGGCTCCTCGGCGACGCACTGGCTGGCGGTGCTTGCGCTGCTCGGCGCATGCGTGGCGCTTGCGGGAGCCCCGCAGGAGAGCGGCCGCATCTTTGGAGGCATGTTCGCTGCCGACGGCTTCGCCGCGTTCGGAAAGCTCATCATTTTCCTGTCGGCGGCCGTCGCCGTGATCATGGCCCACGGCTGGTTCGATCGTGAATTCGAACATAGCGGCGAATATCCGGTGCTGATCCTGCTCTCCGCCATCGGTGCCAGCGTGATGGTCTCGGCCACCGACCTGATGATGCTCTACATCGGGCTCGAGCTGCAGAGCCTGTCGGCCTACGTCCTCGCCTCCTACCGCCGCCACGACGCGCGCTCGGCCGAGGCCGGGCTCAAGTACTTCGTGCTGGGCGGCCTCGCCTCAGGCATCCTGCTCTATGGCATTTCGCTGCTCTACGGCTTCACGGGCGCGACCAGCTTTACGGGCATCTCCGCCGCCTTCGCTGGTGGCAGCATCGGGTTCGGCTTGATCGCTGGCCTGGCCTTCACCCTTGCGGGCATTGCGTTCAAGATTGCCGCCGTGCCGTTCCATATGTGGACGCCGGACGTTTACGAAGGCGCGCCGACGCCGGTCACCGCCTTCTTTGCTTCGGGTCCCAAGATCGCCGCCGTCCTGCTCGGCACCCGCGTCTGCCTGGACGCGCTGGGGCCAGCAACGGACCAATGGCGCCAGATCGTCATCTTCGCCGCGCTCGCCTCAATCGTGCTTGGCGCGGTTGCGGCCTACGGCCAGACCAACATCAAGCGCCTGCTCGCCTATTCCTCCATCAACAATGTCGGTTTCGCGCTCGTTGGTCTAGCCGCGGGCGGGCAGGGCGGTGCTCAGGCGGTGCTGTTCTACTCGGCCGTCTATGTCGTGATGACACTCGGTGCCTTCCTGTGCGTGCTGCGGATGCGCGATGCTGACGGCCGCCCGATGGAGAGCTTGTCCAGCCTGTCGGGCCTCTCGCAGACGCAGCCGCTGCTGGCGTTGGCGCTAGCCATGTTCATGTTCAGCCTGGCCGGCATACCGCCGCTATTCGGCTTCTGGCCGAAGCTGATGGTCTTCAACGCGGCAGTCGACGCCGGCCTGCTACCGTTGGCGATCGCCGCGGCGGTGCTGACGGTGGTCGGTGCCTATTACTACCTCAAGATCGTCAAGATCATGTACTTCGACGAACCGACCGGCGCCTTCCAGCGGGTGCGCGAACCGGTGCAGACTGCGCTCATCGTCGCCTGCGCCCTGTTCGTCAGCCCGCTTGGCTACCTGCTGATCAACCCCATCGGCCGCCTGGCCGCCAACGCGGCGAGCATCTTCTGAGCCGGCTTCGGTTCGTCGAGCGGACCGGGTCCACGAACAGCGATCTGGCTGCCAGCGATCAAGCGAGCGAAGGCGACTGGCTGGTCGCGGCCGCGCAAGAGCAGGGCCGCGGCCGACAGGGGCGGGAATGGCGCAGCCCCGGTGGCAACTTCCACGGCTCGACGATCGTGCAGCTGCGGCCGACCGACCCGGCAGCGTCCAGCCTGGCGCTGGTCGCCGGCGTCGCCCTGATCCGCGCGGTCGAGCTTGCAGCACCAGCGACCGGCCTCCTGTTGAAGTGGCCCAACGATCTCCTGCTCGGCCCCGGCAAGCTCGCCGGCATCCTGCTGGAGCGCAGCGCCAACAAGATAGTAGCGGGCTTCGGCGTCAATCTCGCCGCCGCGCCAGACCTTCCGGACCGACCCACGGCGGCGCTCGCCCCCATCACCCTCGTCAGCCCGCAGGCGTTCGCCCCACTGCTCGCCGCCGCCTTCGCGCGTGAGCTCCAGCGCTGGCGCGACGACCTGCCGGCAACCATCGGCTTGTGGCTGGAGAGCGCGCACCCGATCGGGACGGCGCTCACCGTCGACGGCGGCAATGGCGAGCTGGTCCGGGGTGAGTTCGGCGGACTCGAACCCGACGGTGCGCTTAAGCTCCGCTTGGGTTCCGGCGAGGTCCGTGTCATCCGTGCGGCCGACGTTTCGCTGGGCTGACGAACCATGCTGCTCGCCATCGATGCCGGGAACACCAATCTGGTTTTCGCCCTCGTCGACGAGGACGGTGCGATCCGCGCGCGCTGGCGGATTGCCACGGACCCGCGGCGGACCGCCGACGAATATGCCGTCTGGCTGCACCAGTTGCTGGCGCTGGAGGGCTTCAGCCGGGCTGACGTGAGCGGCGTGATCATCGGCACGGTGGTTCCGCGCGCGCTCCACAACCTGCAGGTGCTCAGCCAGAAGTACTTTCACCAGGAGCCGATGGTCGCTGGCCAGGGCTGCGCCGCTTGGCCTATCCCGCTGGACGTCGACGAACCGCATAACGTTGGCGCCGACCGAGCGCTCAACGCCATCGCCGCGCACGCCAAGCATTCCGGCGACCTTGTCGTGATCGATTTTGGCACCGCCACCACCTTCGACGTCGTCGACTTTACGGGCGCCTACAAGGGCGGGATCATCGCGCCCGGGATCAACCTTAGCCTGGACGCGCTGGTCGCTGCCGCTGCCAAGCTGCCGCGCATTGCCATCGAGACGCCGGAAACCAACTCGGTGATTGGCCGCACTACCCAGAGCCAGATGCTGACCGGTATCTACTGGGGCTATGTGGCGATGATCGAAGGCCTGCTGGCCCGGGTGAAGGCGGAGATCGGGCGACCCGTCACCACCATCGCTACCGGCGGTCTTGCGACGTTGTTCCAGCGACATACCTTGGTGTTCGACGCGATCGAGCCGGATCTCACAATCCAGGGTCTTGCGTTGTTGTGGCAGCGGAGCGTTTCCGCCGCCTGATCGTCATTGCGAGCGCCGCGAAGCAATCCAGTGCCTTCGCGAGCGTGCTTGAACGGCACTGGATTGCTTAGTCGTTGCGCCTGCGTGCGGCGACGCTGAATCGGATATAGAATGACACCAGGCGACGAACTGCTTTTCCTCGCGCTCGGCGGGTCCGGCGAGATCGGGATGAACGTCAATCTCTATGGCTGCCAGGGCAAGTGGCTGATGGTGGATTGCGGCCTCAGCTTTGGCGAGCCCGAACTGCCCGGCATCGAGCTGACACTGCCAGACCTCGAGTTCATCGAGGAGCGCAAGCGCGACCTAGTTGGCCTAGTCATCACCCATGGTCACGAGGACCATATCGGCGCCATCCCCTACCTGGCTGCCGATCTTAAGGTGCCGATCTACGCTACCCCCTTCACCGCCGGCCTGATCGCCGGCAAGCTGGAGGAGGAAGGGCTGACCGGTCAGGTCAAGCTTCGGATCGTCGAGCGTGGCGGTGAGCTGGACCTGGCGCCCTTCCGCGTCCGCTTCGTGCCCGTCGCCCACTCGATCCCGGAAGGCAACGGCCTGCTGATCGAGACCCCGCACGGCCGCGTGTTCCACACCGGCGACTGGAAGATCGACCGCACTCCGGTGCTCGGCAACCCGACGAGCGACGAGGTCCTGCGTGGCGTCGGCGACCAGGGCATTTTGGCGCTCGTCTGCGACTCGACCAACGCGTTCAGCGACGAGGTTTCCGGCTCCGAGGCCGACGTGGTTGCCGGCCTTACCGAGACGGTCTGCTCGGCACCCGGGCGGGTGCTCATCACCACATTCGCGTCCAATGTCGCTCGCCTAGACACTATTGGCCGCGTGGCGGAGGCGACCGGGCGCCGGGTGGCGCTTGCCGGTCGCTCCGTGGAACGCAACATCAAGGTGGCCAAGGCGACCGGCTATCTTCGCGACTTCCCGGAACCGGTGCGATACGACGAGGCCATGCGGCTGCCGCGCCGCGAGCTGCTGATCCTCGCGACCGGGGGGCAGGGCGAGCCGCGCGCGGCGCTCGGCCGGATCGCCTCGGGCGAGCACCAGTTAAAGCTGGGCGAAGGCGACAGCGTCATCTTCTCGTCGCGCCAGATCCCTGGCAACGAAGTCGCGGTTGGCCGGATCATGAACCAGCTCAGTGACCTGGGTGTCGTGACGGTCACCGACCGCCAAGCACACGTGCACGTATCCGGCCACCCCGGACGTCCAGAACTAGCGGAGATGTACGGCTGGATCCGCCCGCAGCTGCTGGTGCCGGTCCATGGCGAGGCGCGCCACCTCCGCGCCCAGGCGCGGTTCGGGCTGGAGTGCGGCATCCCCAAGGCGCTCTTCCAGAAGGACGGCGACATCGTCCGGCTCGCGCCGGGCGACCCGAAGAAGCTGGGAGAAACCCGCATCGGCAAGCTAGTGCTGGATGGCGACGTGATCCTGCCCGCTGGCGGGGCAACCATGAACGAACGGCGCAAGCTGGCTCACCAGGGCCTTGTCGCTGTCAGCCTGGCGGTCGGCAAGGACGGCCGCCTGTTTGGTGAGCCGGTCGTCCGCCCGGTTGGCCTGCCGGTCGAGTCCGATCGCGACGACTTCATCCGCGATGCCGTGGACACGGCAGCGCGGGCGGCGGAGCCGGGCATGCAGCCGGACAAGCTGCGCGAGAACGTTCGTCTGGCGGTGCGCCGCTGCGCTACTGCCTGGACCGGCAAGAAGCCGGTGGTTGAGGTGCTGGTGGTCCGCGCATGAGGTGGCAGTCGGCCTTGGCCGTCTACTTCCTGTTCTTCGTCGGCGTCGCTTTCCTCCTGCTGCCATTCGGCGTCCGGACGAGCGAGGAGGTCGGCGAAGAGCGGGTGCCCGGCCAGGCTGACAGTGCGCCGCACCGCTTCGACCTGAAGCGGCACTTGGCGATCAGCGCCGCAGCATCGGCGCTGGTTTTCGCACTCTATTACGTCAATTACGTCGGCGGCTGGATCACCGCCGCCGACCTCGACTTCTACAATCCCGGCTAGGCCCTAGCCGTTAGCGGCGGCCTCCGACGATCGCGGCGAGGGCGGTGTAGAGCTTGCCCATGTCGCTGCTCATCAAAGTGACTGCCAGCGGCCCGCCGTCCCGCTCACCAAGAACTCGGCGGAGCATCGCCTCGAAGTCCGCAACGTAGCGATCTGCCGCGCCGTGGAACTCCCGGTCGCTGTCGTAGTGGGCGCCAAGGGCTCGCTGGTCGGCGGGGCCGAGCAGCCGCACCGCCCGGCGGGTGAACACCCCGCGGTCGCCCTTGAGGTATTCCTGCCAGCTGCGATCATCGACCTCAGTAGAGAGTATTTTACCGACGTCGATCGATGCGGAGTGCAAGGAATCGATCAGCATGGCCGTGCGGCGGGCGAAGGCCTCGCTGTCTGCCGCCCGGGTCGCCTCCTGGCTCTGCTCGATATGTTGTTCAAGGGCACTGGCTGTCTGGCCGATGGTCAGCATCTGCGCCGTCAGCCGGTCGGACGCGATCCGCGCGGCTTCGACGGCACGTACGGCGACCTGCTCCACCTCCGCCAATTGATTGCGGATGCTGTCCTGGATGGCTCGTTCCAGCGCCGCGCGGGTCTCGTCCGACAGCCGCTGGGCGCCCTCGGGTATCACATTGCCGATCGCCTCACGCGCGCGCTCGGCCGCATGGCCCGCGGCCTCGCGCACCTGGACCATCGCCTGCACCAGCGCCGGGGCCGTCTCCGCCTGCAGCCGGGAAGCTTCGTCGCCGGCCTGAACCATCGCGTCCCGCAAGGCGCCCAGCCGCTGCTCGGCCCCACCGACGCCCTCGTCGACGCTGGCCAGAAGCGCAGCCAATCGGTCCTGCTGTGCCGCTAGTCCCTCGGCGCCGCCAGCCAGCCGCTCGGACGCTTCCGTCGCCGCTTCGCGCATCCACTCGATCTCGGGCCGGGCTGCCTGGGCCGCGGCCAGCAACCGTTCCGCGCCGCCTTCCGCGCGCTCGAGCGAGTCGGACAGCCTTTCCCCGATCTCGTCATGCAACCCGGTCACCGCCGCTCGCAGCGCCTCCGTCCGCTGCGTCAGTGTTTCCAACGAACCGTCGCTCGACGCGGACTGCAGCGCCAAGCCGTCCAACTCGCTGCGCACCCGGGCGATGGCGGTTGCAATACCGGCGGCGCGCAGATCGCCCTCCGCCGCGAGGTCCACGAAGCGCTGATCGAGCTCGGCGAGGCTACGCTCGATCTGGGCGATCACCGACTGGCTCGCCCGCTCCTGAGCCGCAATCCGCGAAGACAAGGCATCCACGGCGGCCGACGCACCGGTCACCCGCGATTCCAGCGCTTCGGCGGCGTCCACGCCCGCGCGGCCGAGCCCGGCCGCACTCTGCGCCAGCAACGCGTGCACGGCCGCGGCTTGCGTATCGATCCCGGCCCTGATCTCCGTCAGCGCCGCACCGGCGCGCTCCAGGAGTGCATCGACCTGCTGCCCGGCCGCGGTCCCGGCCTCGCCCACGCGCGCCGCCGCCGCGGCCCCCGCACTTTCGATCTGGGTCAGGTGAGCGACCAGCCGCTGCGACGCACCGCCAGCGGCCTCATCGGCCTCGCGCGCCCGTGCGGTGACCGCCGCCAATTGCGCCTCGAGCCCGGCGGCGTGAGCGCTGGCCTCGTGACCCGTCCCGCGCAACTCCGCCGCCATCGTTCGCGCGCTTTGCTCGGCCCGCGGAAGGTCGTCCAGCAGTACGCCCAGGTCGATCCGAGCGCTCTCGGCCGCCCGGTCCAGCGCCGCGCCATGCCGCGCCAAGTTCTCCGCGCCTGCGTCAAGGTCGCGGGTTACTTGGCCGAGCCGATGCCCAGCCTCGTCGCCCAGCCTCATCAGGCGCTCCGCCACCATGCCAAGCGCTGCTTGTTCTTCGTCGATCCGCTGGCGCAGCACGCCAAGCAGCGCTTCCATGCTGCGGGCCTCCGTGCGCATCTGCCGGACCGACTGGGTGAAGCGCTCCGCTTCACGCCGCCGGGTGCGTCCGAACATCAGCCACCCCAGGCCGAGCAGCGCCAGTGGCCCGGCAGCCGTGGCCACCCACTGCGCGATAGCTGGAGCACCAAGCGGCTGCACGCCGAGCGCTCGACCCGCGCCCCACGCAACAAAGCCGACCCACAACAACGCCAGCGCGGTCAGCGCCCAGCCGAGAACCCGCCTGCCGCCAGCGCTTTCGTCGGCCGTGGGCGACAGGAACTCGGGCATTGCCGGCTCGGTGAAAACGCCCTCGGCCGGCCCTGTCGAGCCCACCTCCGGGATGCTGTCGGTCAGTTCAAGCGGCTCGTGCCTGAACGCGGCGCGTTGCGGATGCCCCATCATGACCACGGACTTTACCAGCTTTGCCCGGCAGAGGAAGCGTGCAAGAGAGCAGGGCGGGGAGGGTCACCGCTCATGGCGCTTGGCGCGCTCATCGGTGCTTATCAGGAAGACGATTCGGGTCGGTTGTGCGCGCTTCAACCGCTCGCCGGCCGGACTCTGATCGAATATCAGGCACGCTGCGCGGCGGCGGCCGGCTGCGCGCCGATCGTGGTGCTGGTTGAGATGGTTCCGGTGGCGCTCGCCGCGGCCTTGGAGCGGCTGCGAGTCGAGGGTGTTCCCGTGGTCGCGGTCAGCGATCCGCAGGAGGCCGCCGCCCGGTTCGAACCGCACGCCCGACTGCTCCAGGTGGCAGACGGTGTTGCGCCCGCCATGCCGATGGTCGAGCGCGTCGCCGCGCTGGAGGAGCGCGCCGTGCTGACCGTGCCCGACGACGAGCGGCACCGCGACTTCGAGCGGATCGACAATGACCAACGCTGGGCCGGCCTAGCGATGGTGGACGGGCAGACCCTCGCCTCCACCGCCGCAATGCTCGGTGATTGGGACCTGCTCTCGACCCTGCTGCGCCGGACTATCCAGGCAGGCGCGCTGCACATTCCCACCGGTGAGGGCCTCACACCCTACCATGCGCGCGCCGGCGGCGGGCCGGGCGAGTTCGACCGTAGCCTGCTGCTCGCATCGCGCCGCGCCAGACCGGACTGGGTAGCACGTTACATTCTTCCCCCCGTGGAGGAATTCGCGACCGAGCAGTTGATGCCCACAAAGGTCCGCCCGGCCTGGCTGGTGACCGCGGCACTGGTTCTCACCTTGCTCGCCGCCCTGGCGATCAGCCGCGGCTATTTGTGGCCCGCGCTGGGCTTGCTGCTGGCGGGCATGCCGCTCGACATTGTCGGAGAGCGGCTTGGCCAGCTTCGCCTTCAGCCGGTCCCGGCACAGTCGCCGACCCGGCGGCTGCTGTGGCCCGCGAGTGGTCTGGCCCTGCTCGCCCTGGGATGGTTCCAGACCAACCACGGCGGAGGTTGGGGCGCGCTTGCGACAACCGTGGCCGGCCTCGCCTTCATCGAAGCCCTGCGAATCGAGCGTAGCGGGCGAGAACTGCCGTTCGGCCACTGGCTGTTCGACCGACGTCCGGCCATCGTCGTGACTGCAGTGGTTGCGATCGGTGGGTGGTGGAACATCGCGCTGGTGCTTCTGGCGCTCTATGCCGCGGCCAGTTTCTTTCTGGTGCAGAACTGGGTCCACCGCGGCCAGCGCGATTGAGGACGCGTTAACCCAGCTGCGCTAAAGAACAACCATGGTCGAGGCACAGCCGACAGCGGTCCTGGAATGGAGCCGCCGGGCAGCCCGCGCGCATGCCGCCGGGATGAACGGCCGGCTTGCGACCGCAATGACCGACTTCCTGCTGGATCCGGCCGAGCGGCTGTCCGAGCAGGAGCGGGCGCTGATGACCAGCATGCTGGCGGCGCTGATCGGTGGTCTGGCGGAGGAGCTCGCCCTGCGCCTGGGTCCGAACGCGGCCGCTCACGTCGATGCCGACGTACTGATGGACCGCCTGCGTGCCGCTGGCCTCCTCGGCCGTCCCCGGCTGATCGCTCTCCTGCTCCGGCGTTCGTGGCTCATTCGCTCGCGCGATCTCCCAGGGGAGGGCGGCACCGCGTTGCTCCAGGGGTTCGCCGGCGACCGTGACCCGGCCGTCGCTTCGGCTGCAATGGCAGTCGTGCTCGCCAGGGCGTCCAACCGCGATCGCTTCGGTCGGCCCGGCCTGTCCTTGAGCGACTGCGATGCCGAAACGGCCGTTGATCTCACCTACGCTGTTGCCGCGGCGTTCGACACGGACGGTGAAGAAGCATTGGTCGCAGCCGCCGTGGATCTGCTCGCCCGGCATGACGAAGGTGAGCGGCTCGAGGCGCTCGAGGCTCGGCTGGTGCTGGCGATCGATCAGGCCGGCCGCCTCGACGCTGCTGGGCTGCTCGCCATGGCGGCGCGAGGTGAGGTCGGCCTGCTCGCCGAGGCGCTGGCGCGGATCGCCCGCATCCCGGCCGAAGCCGCCTGGTCGATGCTGATGCGGCGGGACGAACCGGCGCTGGGCCAGCTGCTCCGCCTGGCGGAGCAGCCGCGCACGGTCGCTGCCGGGCTGATCGCGGCCTTGACCAACAGGCTGGCGCTGGCCGACCCAGCCTCGGCGATCGCGGGGTTTGACGCCATGACCCCGTCCGAGGCGACGGCCGTTCGGAGCCGCCTGCGACTGCCATCATTGTTCAAGGCCGCGCGGGCGGTGCTGCAGGGCGATGGCCAGCACCGCGCCTGACCCGATCCGCGGCTCGGTCGACGAGCATGGCCGCCTGGTCCGTGCCGACCCGCCGCTGGCGCGCTTGCAGGAAGCGGCCGGCAGTCGCCTCGGCGCCGTCCTCGCCGTTCCGCAATTGTCCGACATCGCCCGGCTGGCGCGGCAACTCGGCGTCACTTTGTCGCGCCCGGCACTCGCCGCCACCGACAGCGCAGACCTCGACCTGTGGGTCCGGGCCGAGCCGCTCGCAGATCGCGTCGAACTGGCGATCGAGAGCTGGATCGAGCGGCCGGCCCGGGGTGCCCGCTGGCCACTTGCCGACCTCGCCGATCCTCCGTCCACCAGCGCCACGCCAGCATTTACCACCGATGCCGAGCTGCGCCTTCTCACGCTAACGCCGGCGGCCGCCACGCTCCTTGCCGCCACGGCTGCGGAGGCGCTCGGACAGCCGTTGACCGGGTTGCTGGATCTCCGGCCAGACCCGGACGGCAGCCTGCCGCTGCTGACGGCCGTGGCCCTGCGTCGTGAATTCACCGGTCAACGGGCGGCAATCCGCAGCAGCGGCGCGGAACTGCTCGTCGCCGGGGAGCCGCGCCTGTCCCCTGATGGCGGCTTTGCCGGCCTGCAATGCCAGCTGTCCTCCCGGGACTCGCCGCCCGTCGAGACCGCAACCGCCAGTTTCGATGCGTTGCTGCGGGAACCGCTGGACGTCATCGTGGACGAAGCCGAGCGGATCGCCGACAAGGCGGAGGGCCCATTGCGCAGCGACTACGCCGCGTACGCAACCGATATCGCGGGCGCTGCCCGGCACCTGCTCGAAGTGCTTCAGGCCATGGGCCAGGAAGCCGCCACTAGCGGGCGACCGGAGCGGATCGACCTGGCCGAATTGGCGCTGGAAGCGGCTGGATTGGTGCAGGCGCAGGCGAGCGAGGCGGGGGTGACGCTGGACATCGACGGCGTGCCGACACTGTCCACGCTGGGCCAGCCGCGCCAGGTGACGCAGATCCTCGTCAACCTGATCGGCAATGCGATCCGCCACTCGCCTGCCTCCGGCGTCGTGCGGATCACGTCAGAGGCGGGCGCGATGGCCAGCGTCACCGTGGCCGATCAGGGCCCGGGCGTCGCGCCCGCCGATGCCGAACGCATTTTCGAGCGGTTCGAACAGGTGGAGCCGCAGGGGGTAGGCGCTGGTCTGGGCCTCGCCATTTCCCGACGCCTCGCTCAACAGATGGGCGGCAACATCAGCCTGGAAAGTAAAGCGGGCGAGGGCGCCCGCTTCACCTTGAGCCTGCCGCTCGCCTGACTGTTCAGCGCTGCCCGACGGGCACGTAATCGCGCTGCGTCGGCCCGGTATAGAGCTGGCGCGGACGGCCGATCTTCTGCTCGGGATCGGAGATCATCTCGTTCCATTGTGCAACCCAGCCCACAGTGCGGGCGAGGGCGAACAGCGCGGTGAACATCTCGGTCGGGAACCCGATCGCGTTCAGGATCACGCCCGAATAGAAATCCACGTTCGGGTAAAGCTTCTTCTCGATGAAGTAAGGATCATTGAGCGCGATCTGCTCGAGTTCCTTGGCGACGTCGAGCACCGGATCGGAGATGTTGAGCTCCGCCAACACCTCGTCGGCGGTCTGCTTCATCACCTTCGCCCGCGGGTCGAAGTTCTTGTACACGCGGTGGCCAAAGCCCATCAGGCGGAACGGATCGTCCTTGTCCTTGGCGCGTGCGATATATTCCGGGATGCGCTTCACGTCCCCGATCTCGCGCAGCATGTTCAGCGCGGCCTCGTTGGCGCCGCCGTGCGCCGGACCCCACAGGCAGGCGATGCCCGCGGCCATGCAGGCAAACGGGTTGGCGCCCGACGAACCGGCCAGGCGAACAGTGGACGTTGACGCATTCTGCTCATGGTCGGCATGGAGGATGAAGATTCGGTCCATCGCCCGCTCGATCACCGGCGAGACGATATATTCCTCGGCCGGCACCCCGAAGGTCATCCGCAGGAAGTTGCCGGTGTAGCTGAGGCTGTTGTCCGGATACAGGAACGGCTGCCCGATGCTGTACTTGTGCGCCATCGCGGCGATGGTCGGCATCTTGGCGATCAGCCGGTGCGACGCGATCTCGCGCTGCTTGGGATCGGTGATGTCCGTGCTGTCGTGATAGAAGGACGACAGGGCGCCGACCACGCCGCACATGATCGCCATCGGGTGCGCATCCCGCCGGAACCCCCGGTAGAAGGTCGCGAGCTGCTCGTGCACCATGGTGTGGCGGCTGATGGTGTAGCTGAAATTGTCCAGCGCATCCTTGGCCGGCAGTTCGCCGTGCAGCAGCAGGTAGGCGACTTCCATGAAGGTCGACTGCTCGGCCAGCTGGTCGATCGGATAGCCGCGGTGCAGCAGCACGCCCGCTTCGCCGTCGATGTAGGTGATGGCGCTGCTGCAGCTGCCGGTCGAGGTGAAGCCCGGGTCGTAGGTGAACACGCCCGCCTGGCCGTAGAGCTTTCGGATGTCGACCACGTCTGGCCCGACGGTGCCGCTCAGCACGGGCATCGTCAGCTCCTTGTCCCCGAGCTTCAGCGTGGCGTTTGTTTCCGACATCAATTGCGCTCCATCTGATCTTCGATCCTGGCCAGGCTTTCGCCCTGCCCCAACAGCACCAGCACGTCAAAGATGCCGGGGCTAGTCGTCCGGCCGGTCAGCGCTGCACGCAGCGGCTGGGCCACCTTGCCGAGCTTCAGTCCAGCCTCCTCGGCTACCGCCTTTATAGCGGCCTCGGTCGCATCGTGGTTCCACTCTACGACCTCCGTCAGTGCCGCATGCACCCGCGCCAGCAGCGCGCGCGCTTCGCCGGTCAGCAGCTCCGCCGCCTTGTCCTCAACCGGCAACGGCCGCCGTGCGAACAGGAAGTCTGCGCCGTTCGCCAGTTCGTTCAGGTCCTTGGCCCGGGCCTTGAGCTCCGGCATCGCGCGTTCCAGCAGCGCCAGGTCCGCCGCTTCCATGCCACCGCGCCGCGCGGCGACCAGTACTGCCAGCCGGGCATCGTCCGCCGCCCGGATGTAGTAGCCGTTGAGGTTCTCGAGCTTCTTGGTATCGAACCGTGACGGCGACTTGCCGACGTGGTCCAGCCCGAACCACTCGGTCGCCTGTTCGCGGCTGATGATCTCGTCGTCGCCATGACCCCAGCCAAGGCGCAGCAGATAGTTGAACAACGCTTCCGGCAGGATGCCGAGCTCGTCACGGTAGGCATCGACGCCCAGCGCCCCGTGCCGCTTGCTCAGCTTGGCGCCATCCGCGCCGTGGATCAGCGGCACATGCGCATAGACCGGCTCCGGCCAGTCCATCGCCCGGATGATCGCCAGCTGCCGGAAGGCATTGTTGAGGTGGTCATCGCCGCGGATCACGTGGGTCACGCCCATGTCGTGGTCGTCCACCACCACCGCCAGCATATAGGTCGGCGTGCCGTCGGACCGCAGCAGCACGAAGTCGTCGATCTCGCTGTTCTGCACCGTGACCCGGCCCTGCACCTGGTCGTCGATTACCGTCTCGCCCTCGCGCGGCGCCTTTAGGCGAACCACGAACGGCTTGCCCGCCTGCTCCTCCGCGACGTCACGCCACTGGCTCTGGATGCGGAACGGCCGCCGCTCGGCCTGCGCGGCCTCACGCTGGGCCTGCAGCTCTTCCTGGGTCAGGTAGCAGCGGTAGGCCTGCCCCTTGGCCAGCAGCTCGTGTGCCACTTCCGCATGTCGCGCCCAGAATTGCGACTGGTAGTATTCGTGGCCGTCCCAATCGAGGTCGAGCCAGCGCATTCCGTCCAGGATCGCCGCGATCGCCGGCTCGGTCGAGCGCGCCTTGTCCGTGTCCTCGATGCGCAGCAGGAACTTGCCGCCGTGTGCACGTGCGAACAACCAATTGAACAGCGCTGTCCGCGCCCCGCCGATGTGCAGGTAGCCCGTGGGGGAGGGCGCGAAGCGGGTGACGACGGTGCTTGCGCTCACGCAGGCTTTCCTCTTTGATGTGCCTGCCGGATCGCCTTCATCAAGAGGGTGAGGCCTTGCGCGCGCAAGTCGCCACCATGTTCCGGCGCCGTCCGGCGGTTGCCAAGTGGCCGTTACGCGCGCTCTTCGCAAGTGCGGAATCGTTCCTGGAGCGCGAACGTGAGGCGCTGCCCTTGTGGTGGGTGGTCGCGTTCGGCGTTGGCGTCGCCTTGTGGCTGGTGCTGCCCGGGCCCGACAGCTGGCGCGCGGTCCTGCTGGTGTCGGCCGGAACCGCGGTCGCATCGCGGCTGCTGCACGGACGAGTGGCGCACGTTCTGCTCAGCGCCAGCCTCGCGGTGGCGCTCGGTCTCGGCCTGGTATGGCTCCGATCGGGAATGGTGGAGGCGCCTCGGATCGCCCGGCCGGCAATCACCACGTTCGATGCCACGGTAATGGCGGTGGACCCGCTGGTCGCGCGCAACAGCATCCGCCTGCTGGTCCGGCCGGCCGATCCAAGCCTGCCGCCCTTGCTGCGGATCAATGTCCGCGAGCAGGATGCGCCAACTCGAGGCCTCGGTCCGGGCGCGCGGGTCCGGGTCAAGACCCGGCTCGCCCCACCCATGCCGATGCCACTGCCCGGTGCCCACGATTATGCGCGCGACGCGTGGTTCGCTGGCATCGGCGGCACCGGAAAGGCGCTGGGCGCGGTGGAGCTGCTGGAGCCGGCCACCGGCGGCGGGCTGGATGCGCTGCGTGACCGGCTGGACCGCCACATACGATCGCAGCTAGGCGCCAGCGAAGGCGGCATCGCGACAGCCCTTGTCACCGGCGACCAGGGCGCGCTGCCCGACGCCGACGCAAACGCCATGCGCCGCTCGGGCCTGGCGCACCTGCTGTCCGTCAGCGGCCTCCACATCGCGGCGGCGATCGGTGCTGCTTTCCTACTCACCTTGCGGCTCCTGGCCCTCTCGGAGCGCCTGGCCTTGCGGGTCAATCTGGTGCTTGCTGCATCCGGAGCCGGTGCGCTGGCCGGCGTCGGCTATACCCTGCTGACCGGAATGCAGGTGCCGACGGTGCGCAGCTGCATCGCGGCCGTTCTGGTCCTGATCGGCATTGCCCTCGGGCGGGAGGCGATCAGCATGCGGCTGATTGCCGCGGCGGCGCTGGCGGTGCTGCTGGTCCGGCCGGAGGCCTTGTACGGCGCCAGCTTCCAACTCAGCTTCGCGGCGGTGACCACGCTGGTCGCGCTATATAGCTGGCCCTGGTTCAAGCGGGTCAGCGAGCCCCGCGAGGACGGCATGGTCGGGCGGGTCGGCCGAAACCTCACGACCATGGTGGTGACCGGCCTGGCGATTGAGGTGGCGCTGCTGCCCTTCGCCCTTTACCACTTCCACAAGGCCGGGCTGTATGGCGTTGCCGCCAACCTCGTGGCCATACCGCTTACCACCTTCGCCATTATGCCGCTCGAGGCCGCAGCGCTGCTGTTGGACCTGCTTGGCCTGGGCGGACCGATGTGGGCGGCCACCGGGTGGTCGGTCGGACTGCTTTTGAAGCTGGCGCATGCGGCGGCGTCCGCGCCGGGTTCGGTCGCGCTGCTGCCGGCCATGCCGGCCTGGGCCTTCGGCGCCATGGTGGGGGGCGGTCTGTGGCTCTGCCTGTGGAGCGGTCGGTTTCGCCTGGCGGGCTTTGCTCCGATCCTCCTCGGCGCTGCGGCGGCGGCGCTGGCGCCCCGGCCGGACCTGCTGGTAACGGGCGACGGGCGGCACCTTGCGATCATCGGCGAGGACGGCACGCCGTACGTGTTGCGGGAGCGGGCAGGGGACTTCGTCCGCGACATGCTCGGCGAAAGCGCGGGCTTCGATGGCGAACTGCCGGCGCTGGATGATGCCCCGGGCAGCAATTGCAGCCGGGACAGTTGCGTGGCGTCGGTCGAGCGAGGCGGCCGGACGTGGCGACTGTTGGCGATCCGGTCCAGCCAGCGGCTCGATTGGGCGGAGCTCACCGCCGCCTGCAGCGTCGCGGACATCGTGGTTGCCGATCGCCGCCTGCCCCGGGCCTGCCAACCGCGCGCGCTGAAGCTGGACGGACCGGCGCTGGCGAGGCTCGGCGGAGTCGCCATCCGCCTCGATGACGAGCCGATCGTCGATAGCGTGGCCGGACGGATCGCCGGCCACCCGTGGGCGATCAGGCCGAGGTGAGCCCAACCGACAGGAACCCAGGCAGCGGCCCGTTCCAGCCCTCGTTGCCGGACGTGGGCTGCGGCTCGGGCTGGCGCCGCGGTTCCGGCCTGGGCTGGCGCCCGGGTTCGGCGGAACGTGCCGGGCGATCTTGGTCAGGCGCCGCTCGCGGCTCCTCCCGCGGCGGCCGCGGGTCGGCGCGGGAAGGGCCGGCCTTCCGGCGCGGCGCTCGCGCAGGCTTCTCGGCAGCAGCAGCAGCAGCAGCAGCAGGCGCCGCCTCTTGCGACTCGACCTCGTCCGCCGCACCCGTCTTCACCCGGGCGATCGGCTGACCGATCAACTTTTCGATCCGGGACAGGGCCTCCGCATCCTCGCGGGTGGCCAGGGTGATCGCGATCCCCTTGGCGCCTGCGCGCCCGGTGCGCCCGATCCGGTGGACATAGTCGTCCGGCTGCCACGGCACGTCGAAGTTTACCACATGGCTGACACCCCGCACGTCCAACCCGCGGGCGGCGACGTCGGAGGCGACCAGCACGGTGATCTCGTCCTGCTTGAATCGGTCGAACTCGGCGATCCGGTCGGCTTGCTCCATGTCGCCGTGGATCTGGCCGACGGCGAAGCCGGAGCGCTTGAGGCTGGTGTAGAGGTCACGAACCGTGGTCTTGCGATTGCTGAACACAATGGCATTCTTGACCTCGTCCGCGCGCAGCAGGTCGCGCAAGACGTCCCGCTTCTTGTCGGAGCGGACCTCGACCACCCGCTGCTCGATGTTGATGTTGGCCGTCGCCGGCCGCGCCACCTCGACCGTCTTCGGGTCGGTCAGGAACTTGGACGCCAGCTTCTGGATGGGCGGCGGCATGGTTGCCGAGAACAGCAGGGTTTGGCGCTGCTTGGGCAGCCGGCTGCAGATTTCCTCGATGTCCGGGATGAACCCCATGTCGAGCATCCGGTCGGCCTCGTCGATCACCAGCAGGTTGCAGCCGGTCAGCATGATCTTGCCGCGGCCATACAGGTCCATCAGGCGCCCGGGCGTAGCAATCAGCACGTCCACGCCCTTTTCGAGCGCCTTGACCTGGTCGCCCATCTGCACGCCGCCGATGAGCAGCGCCATGGAGAGCTTGTGGTACTTGCCGTACTTCTCGAAGTTCTCGGCGACCTGCGCCGCGAGCTCGCGGGTCGGCTCCAGGATCAGGCTGCGCGGCATGCGGGCGCGGCTGCGACCGTGGCCCAGGATATCGATCATGGGCAGCACAAATGCGGCCGTCTTGCCGGTGCCGGTCTGGGCGATGCCGACCAGGTCCTTGTTCATCAGGACGGGCGGGATCGCCTTCGCCTGAATAGGCGTAGGCTCGGAGTAGCCGCTTTCGCCTACGGCGCGCAGAAGTTCGTCGGAAAGGCCGAGGTCGGCAAAGGTCATGCAATATCCGGATAAAGGGGCCGCGAACCGCTGTCGCCGCCGGCGCTTCGCGCCCTGCGGAACCGCGCGCGAAAAGTCAAGGAGTCAGGTCTATTTGGGCGCCCGCGGCACCATTAGCCGGAACTTGTCGATCTGGCAGCTCCCGCCGATCCGGTTGCGGATTTCCTCGCGATCGGCGCAGATTTTGCCGCCGTCCGGCTGCAGATAGAAGCCACCGTAGAAGTCCAGCGTCGGGCACTGGCTTTCCAGCTTGGCCCGCATGCGTTGACCCCGGCGCAGCAGGAAATCGATGCTGCCATCGTCCACCAGCGCGGCCGCCAGAACGTCATTGGCCTTGATGCACTTGGGACCGCGCTTCTCTACCCAGCGGACCGGCCAGCCGACGTGCGGGCGGACCACCGGCACCCGCATGATCACCTCATCGCGCACCATCACGCGGGTGACCGACACGCCGGAAGGCGCCAGGCCGAATAGCGACAGAATGGCCGGGAAGAGGGTCAGGGTCGACAGGAACAAGCTCTTGCCTTCAGGAGGACGGGAGCGCCGGCTTCGGGGCAAGGCGTTGAACGATCAATGAACTTGCCCACCCCTTGCCATGGCCCGCTGCGCCACTTAGAGCGCGCTCCGCCCGCGACGGGTAGTGATTTTCAGGAGTATTTGTCACCATGGCGACTGCCGCGCCCGCCGGACTGCCGATCCTCTACAATCAGTTGGAGCCGCTCAACAGCCAGGAGCATGGTTCGCTGAAGGTCCGCGGTCTGCAGACGCTGCCGGCGCTGGCCACGCTGCACGCCGTGCCGGTGACCGTGGACGAATTCGCCTCGGCCCAGCGCCATTACCCGATCATCTTCTCGGTTGGCGACGACAGCGTGCCGCTGGCGCTGATGGGCCTCAACGAGGGCGTGAACACCTTTGTCGATACAGACGGCAAGCCGACTGATCCGAGCGTCTACATGCCGGCCTACCTGCGCCGCTATCCGTTCATGCTCGCCCGCCTGCGCCAGGACTCGGACGAGCTGTCGCTGTGCTTCGACCCGAGCGCCGGCGCCGTTGGCGACTTCGAGGATGGGCAGCCCCTTTTCGACGGCGACCAGCCGAGCGAGGCGACCAACACGATCCTGCAGTTCTGCGAGCAGTTCGAACAGGCCGGCCAGCGCACCCAGATGTTCATGGCCGAGCTCAAGAAGGCGGGGCTGATCATGGACGGCGAGGTGGCGATCCAGCCGGAGGGCTTCGATCAGCCGTTCGTGTACCGCGGCTTCCAGATGGTCGACGAAGAGAAGTTCCGCGAACTGCGCGGCGACGAACTGCGCAAGATGAACCAGAGCGGCTTATTGCCACTGGTCTACGCGCACCTCTTCTCGCTCGGGCAGATCCGCGACGTCTTCGCCCGCCAAGTCCAACAGGGGAAGGGGCCTGTGCCAGCGCCGGCGCAGCAGCCCGCGCTGGAGACCGCCGCCGAGGCCTGACCTCGGTAGGCCGTCTACTCGGCGGCCTCGGGCAGGGCCGCTCGGGCGAGCAACGCTTCGCCAAGTGTGCGGGCGACTGCCTCCAGCATCCTGGCCGTGCCGTCGAACCCCTTGCCGGGCGTCCGCTGGTCCCGTCCAAGATAGCAGGCGCGATCCAATTCGAGCTGCAGGGCGTGAACGCCAGCGGCCGGCCGGCCGTGTTGCTCGACCACATGGCCGCCTGCATAAGGGTCGTTGAAGGCCGTCCGATAGCCGAGACTCTCGGCCGTGCGCCGGGTCAGGTCGCCCAGCCAAGCACTGGCCGTCCGCCCATGCCGGTCGCCGATCACCAGCCGCGGCAGCAATGGACTGCGGGCGGGCATGCTGTGCACATCCAGCAGCATCACCTCGGCGTGCCGCACCCGTAACTTGCCTAGCTGGTTGGCGACCAGCTCATGGTACGGCAGCCAGGCCTCCGCCATTCGGCGATCGATCTCGTCTGCGCTCACCGGATGCTTCCACAGCTCGCCATGGCGAGGGGTGCGTGAGGGGATCAATCCCAGGCCACCGCGCGCCCTTGGTCCAGGGTCGGCGGCCCCCATGGCGGCGGGACCTTCCATCTCATGCGGCCCACGGTTGCAGTCGACCGCCGCCCGTGGCGCGCAGGCAACCACCACGCCGATGCCCAGCCCGGCGGCCCGCCACACCAATCGGTTGACCAGCGGATCCTCGAGCGGCTCCAGCGACGGACGGCCCTGCCGTGACTCCCGGAGCAGCCATTCCGGATAATTGGTGCCCGCATGCGGCACCGACAGCAGCAGCGGCCACTGACCAGTGCCAGGCAGATAGATGGGAGGGGCAAGCGCGGCGCGGGTCACCGTCAGGTCTCGGCTCGTCTGGATCACTGCACATGGCAACCCACCAGCCGACCGAATCGGTCCAGCCTTGGGCGAACCTTCGGCAGAAAAAGCGCGGAGGGCCCGTCCTGCTCTGGCACGGGCCACACGAAAGCATGGAAATCATTAAGCAGGAGGCGCATAGATTGCCGGCCATGTTCCGAATCCTCCTCGCCGAAGACGACACCTCCATGCGCGAGTACCTGGCGCGTGCGCTCACTCGCGTCGGCTATGAGGTGGCGGCGGTCGGCTGCGGCACCGAGGCGATGCCGCTGCTCGAGGCGGAGCGCTTCGACCTGCTGCTGACCGACATCGTCATGCCGGAGATGGACGGAATCGAGCTGGCCCAGAAGGCGGCCCACATCGACCCAAGCATCCGCGTCATGTTCATCACGGGCTTCGCCGCCGTAGCACTGCAAAGCGGCCGAACCGCGCCGGAAGCCAAGCTGCTGAGCAAGCCCTTCCACCTCAAGGACCTCGTGGCGGAAGTCGACCGCATCTTCCAGACCGAGGACGCGCACGGGCGCCTGTAGAAGGCGCCAACCTCGTCCGTCAGCTGAACCGGTTGCTTCTTGGAAAGCCGAGCGGCGCCATGCGGCCACTCGCTCCCCTGATCCCCTTCCATGCAGTCAGGTCGGCCTCCGTCCGCACCCGTCCGGTCTCGCCGCCCATGCTCCAGCTCAGCCCGTCGGCGAAGCGGATCGGCTTGAGGTCTGCCAGCCCACCCTGACGATAGCGCTGCAACTGCACGCCGGCGCCACGGCCCATCTCGGGTAACTCGGCGAGATTGAAGACCAGCAGCTTGCGGTTCTCACCGACAACCGCGACCGCGTCCGCTTCCTCCGGAACGATGCGCAGGGTCGCCAGCTTCGCATCCGCGCGCAGGTTCATCAGCTGCTTGCCCTTGCGGGTTTCCGCCAGCACTGCTTCGCCGCTGGTGACAAACCCGCGGCCGTCCGTGGACGCCGCCAGCAGCTTCATCGCCGGGCGTACCACGAACAGGTCGGCAATCTCGACGTCGGCGGGCAAGTCGATCGACAGCCGCACCGGCTCGCCGAACCCGCGCCCGCCCGGCAGCTTGTCGCCACCTAGTGTGTAGACCCGCCCATTCTCGCCGACGAGCAGCAGCTTGTCGGTGGTCTGGGCATGGAAGATGCGCGCCAACCCGTCACCCTCGCGGAACTTCAGCGTTTCGGCGTCGTCCAGCCCGACATGGCCCTTCATCGCCCGAATCCAGCCGCGCTGCGACAGGATCACGGTGATCGGCTCCTTCTCGATCATGCGCGACCAGTCGATCTCGGCACGGGTTGCGGGACCTTCCTCGATGCGAGTGCGGCGGTCATCACCGAACTTGTCGCGAACGGTACTCAGATCCTTCTTTAGTCGGGTACGCTGGCGCGCCGGGCTCTCGATCAGCTTGACGAGCTCTTCTCGCTCTTTCGCCAGCGCGGTCCGCTCGCGGCTGATCTCCATTTCCTCCAGCTTGCGCAGCGAGCGCAGCCGCATGTTGAGGATTGCCTCGGCCTGCCGGTCAGTTAGGCTGAACTCGGCAATCATCACGGCCTTGGGTTCGTCCTCCGTGCGGATGATCTCGATGACGCGGTCGAGGTTCAGGAAGGCGATCAGGAACCCGTCCAGCAGCTCCAGCCGGTCGTCGATCTTCGCCACCCGCGTCCGCGAACGGTTCAGCATGACATCGATCTGGAACGCCAACCAGGCGGTCAGGCACTGCTTCAGGCTCATCACGCCGGGCGTGCGATTGGCGTCCAGCACGTTGAGGTTGAGCGGGAAACGAAGCTCCAGGTCTGTCAGCCGATAGAGGCTTTCCAGCAGCAGCTCAGGCTCGACCGTGCGGCTGCGCGGCTCCAGTACGATGCGGATGTCCTCGGCGCTCTCGTCCCGGACATCGGCAAGGATCGGCAGCTTCTTGTTAGCGATCAGGTCGGCGATCTGCTCGATCAACTTGCCTTTTTGAACGCCATAAGGGACCTCGCTCACCAGCAAGTGCCAGCCGCCGCCCTTTTCCTTCTCCTGGGTAACGGTGGCGCGCAGGCGAAAGCTGCCGCGGCCCGTCTCGTAAGCGTGGGTGATCGCCTGCCGACTATCGACCACCACGCCGCCCGTTGGAAAATCAGGACCGGACACGAAATCCATCAAGTCGCGCGTCTCGGCGTGCGGGTTGTCGATCAGGTGGGTGGCGGCGTCGATCAGCTCCGCGACGTTGTGCGGCGGAATACTGGTCGCCATGCCGACCGCGATACCGCTTGCGCCATTCGCTAGCAGGTTGGGGAACAAGCCGGGGAAGACCTCTGGCTCTTCTTCCTCGCCATTGTACGTCGGACGGAACTCGACCGTACCTTCGTCGAGGCCGGCCATGAGCTGCATGGCAATCGGAGTCAGCTTCGCTTCGGTGTACCGGTAGGCCGCGGCGTTATCGCCGTCGATGTTGCCGAAATTGCCCTGGCCGTCGACCAGCGGGTAGCGGAGGGCGAAGCTCTGCGCGAGGCGGACCATCGCGTCGTAGACCGACGCATCGCCATGCGGGTGGTACTTGCCGATGACATCGCCGACCACGCGCGCCGACTTCTTGTAGGCGCCGGCGGGGTCCAGCCGCAGCAGCCGCATCGCCCACAGCAGGCGGCGGTGTACCGGCTTCAGTCCGTCGCGGACGTCCGGCAATGACCGGGCCGTGATCGTCGACAACGCGTAAACGAGGTAGCGCTCCGACAAGGCGGCCTCGAACGGCGTGTCGATGGTCGAAGAGGAGTCCGGTTCCATTGGCCCGGCTTAGCAAGCGGGCCGGAAGGGCGGAAGGGACTAGGAGGTGAACTTGGCTCCCCGAGTTGGATTCGAACCAACGACCAAGTGATTAACAGTCACCTACTCTACCGCTGAGCTATCGGGGAGCAGTCCGTTCGGACGCCGGCGCCTATGACTTAGCGCCAATCCTTTGGCAAGCCCCTCATGAGGCGAACTGTTCCATCGCGATCCGTTCGTCCAACGCATGCTCGGGATCGAACAAGAGCGTGAGCTGGCGTCCGCGATCGAGCCGGACCTCCACCTCGGCAACGTCGCGGACCTCGAACTGGTCCGCGACGGCGGCGACCAGCCGGTCGGTCGGCGAATGGATGCGGAAGCAGACCCGCGTGTCGTCCGGCAGGATCGCGCCGGACCAGCGGCGCGGGCGGAAGGGCGCGATCGGAGTCAATGCCAGCATCCGGGCCGACAGGGGCAGGATCGGACCACGGGCCGACAGGTTGTAGGCAGTGGAGCCCGCCGGCGTGGAGACCAGTACCCCGTCCCCGACCAGCTCCGGCAGAGCCACACGACCGTTCACCAGCACCTCCATCTTGGCGGCCTGGCGGGTCTCACGGAGCAGGGAGACCTCGTTGATGGCCGCGTGCGTCCATTCGTCGCCATGGATGGTGCGGGCGATCATGGTCAGCGGCGCGACGCTGATCATCTTGGCGTTCCCGATCCGGTCGGCGAGCCGGTCCAGGCGCCATTCGTTCATAAGGAAGCCGACCGTGCCGCGGTTCATCCCGAACACCGGGCGGAACTCCCCGCCATCCAGCATCTGGTGCAGCACGTGGAGCATGAAGCCGTCCCCGCCCAAGGCCACCAGCACCCTCGCATCGCGTTCTTCGGCCCAGCTGTATCGCCGGCGGAGCATGGCCGCGGCCGCCTGCGCCGCCTCGTTGTGACTGGCGACCAAGGCGATACCCCGAGCGGCAAGGTCGCGCTCGGCCGCGTGGCTGCTGGACAGCAGTTCGGCGCTCAACCTCGTCTCCTTCCTGTCGCTGGCGGCGCAGCATAGGGAGGGAAGGGGACCCGCGCCACCGTCCCGTTGTGGCACGCCCTCGACAGGGCCGATGCCATCACAAGCCACGTGACCTACAACGCGGCATGGTTGCGTCCTGCACTTTCCCCCGGCGCGGCAAGCGGTCGTCCGATCGTCTTGCCGCGCCACTTCCACCGCTTCCCGACAAGGCGTTGGAGGAAGCCATGGCGGGTGACGACCTGGGCCTTCACTTCCAACCGCAATTCGATGTGCGAAGTGGCGCGGTGATCGGCGTCGAGGCTCTCGCCAGGTGGCCTGGGGTGGCATCCCCGGAAGAGCTGTTCGCCCGCGCCGACTGCGCCAGTCTGTCCGAACGGCTATCGCGCACCATGCAGCGCAAGGCCTTGCAGGCCGCGGGACGCTGGACGGGCGACCTGGCGAGCCTCAAACTGTCGGTAAACGTGCTTGCCGAGGATCTCGCCCGTCCTGGTTACGAGTGCTGGCTGCTGGACGAAATCACCGCGGCCAAAGTCGATCCGCAGCGGATCACCGCGGAGATCATTGAAAGCAGCCTTGTCGCCGACCCGATCGCCGCCGCGGGGCGGCTGGCGCGGCTGCGCGCTGCCGGAGTCCGCATTGCGGTGGACGATTTCGGCACCGGTTACGCCAGCCTTGCCTATCTCACCACCTTGCCGCTCGACCTCATCAAGATCGACCGGGCGCTAATCCGGGACGTGGTCGGCGGCACCCGCGACCGCATCGTGGTCCGGGCGCTGATTGCGATGGCCCGTGAATTGGGTCTCCAGGTGCTGGTGGAAGGGGTCGAGGACCCAGCCCAGTTGGCGCTCCTGCAGGATTGGGGTTGCGACTACTACCAGGGCTTCCTTGGCGCCCAGGCGCTCGACGAGGAGGCGCTCGCCCGTTTCGTCAGCGCGGCGAGAAGCGGGCCGTCAGCGCCGCCAGCGAAGGATCGTGCGTGAGGTCGAGGTGTAGCGGCGTGACCGACACGAAGCCGTCGGCCACGGCCTCAAGGTCGGTCTGGTGCCCGGGCGTCTCGACCATGGGTCCCAATCCCAGCCAATAATAAGGAAAGCCGCGCGGGTCCGTCCGCTGGATGATCTTGGTGCGGCCATAGTCGCGGATGCCTTGGCGGCAGACGCGGACGCCCTGCACCTGCTCGGGCGGCAAGGCGGGGAAGTTGACGTTGACCAGCGTGCCGGCCGGCATCTCGGATTCCAGCAGGGGCCCAAGAACCTTTTCCGCCCACACCTCCGCCGCCGCGAAAGGTACGGTGTCGCCCATGCCCTCGCGGGCATAGGCCTGGCTGAGCGCGATCGACTTCACCCCGGCCAGCGCGCCTTCCATGGTGGCCGACACCGTCCCTGAGTACGTGACATCCTCGCCTAAGTTCGCACCCCTGTTGATGCCCGAAAGGATCACGTCCGGCCGCGCCTCCTCCATGACGTGGAACAGCGCCATTAGCACCGAGTCGGTCGGCGTTCCCGCGACCGCAAACCTCTTCTCGCCCAGCCGGCGCAGCCGGATGGGGCGGGTCAGCGTCAGCGAGTGACCAGTCCCCGACTGTTCCTCGAGCGGTGCTACCACCCAGATGTCGTCGGAGAACCGGCGCGCGACCTCTTCCAGCAGCCTAAGGCCGCTGGCGTTCACGCCGTCGTCGTTGGTGAGAAGAATCCGCATGAACGGGCCATGGCGGAGCGGACCCGACCCGGCAAGTGTCCCAACTTGCGCCATTTTAGCAACAAGAACGACGTTTTACATCTTTCTGCTTTGATATGGTGCTTGTTCGGAACTTTAACCGAAAGTATAGGCGCCGGTGGGGAATGGCCGACTTGCCCGGGTCCTAAGTCCCGGAAAAGTCTAGTGTTCGCTTCCGGCTGTCCGGTGGCCCGGATAGCGGTAGCGCCGTGCTTGTGAAGCCTCGTGGCGGCGATTGTGCCTGCGCACGGGCCTAAGGGAGGGGACTATGGCCACGGCTCTGGTCGAGATCTACGGGGATCAGCCCACTTCGTTCGACAGCGTAATCCTGCCGCCCGGCTACAAGCCGAGCGAAGACGAAGAATTCATGTGCGCGGCGCACAAGGCCTACTTCCTGCGCAAGCTGCTCGATTGGAAGGAAGCAATCGTCGAAGAGAGCCGGGCCACCATGGCCCAGCTCCAGGTCGACTCGCTTCGTGAGCCGGACCTCGCCGATCGAGCCTCGAGCGAGACCGACTGGGGCATCGAGCTTCGCACCCGCGACCGCCAGCGCAAGCTGATTGCTAAAATCGACGCCGCTATCCGCCGGCTCTACGCCGACGAATATGGCTACTGCGAAGTAAGCGGCGAACCGATCAGCCTGGGCCGGCTGGAGGCGCGTCCGATCGCCACCATGACTTTGGAGGCGCAGGAGCGGCACGAGCGCATCGAAAAGGTCAGCCGCGAGGACTGACCAGTTCGCCCCTCCCGTCCGTGGACAGGAGGGGCGGCGCAAATTCTAATGGACGAGACTGATGTTCAGCATTTCGTCCTTCAGGCGAAGCTTCTCTTTTTTCAGCCGGTGAAGAAGCACGGCGTCGGGGTAGCGTCGCTGCTCTTCCGCGTCGATCTGCGACTGGAGAGCGGCATGTTTGGATGCGAGGGCGTCGACGTGTGCTTTTTCCATCTGTGTCATTCCCTTCGTCGGTAGCGACCACATCAGAAAACCATAGAACCGTGGCTTTGTCTCGCAGCAAACGATCCGTTGGTCGCGGCGCGGCTCTCGTTCCGCCGTTTTGCTTGCGCTAGGGGAAGGGCGTGAACGACGACCTTCCGCTGGCCCGCCTGGCCCAACTCCGCGCCGAGCACCGTGTGCTTGACGAGCGGCTCTCCAAGCTCAGGGCTGAGCCGCTCGGCAATCAGCTGGAACTGGCGCGATTGAAGCGTACCAAGCTACGGCTGAAGGACGAGATCGCCTTTCTGGAGGACCAGGCGGTGCCCGACATCATCGCCTGAGCTGTGCCGGCGGCGACGCGCCAAACCTGACACATCGGGAGCATTGACCCGTTTTCACGGGGCTCGTTTGCTGTCAGATACGCACTCATGTTCGATCCGTCTGATCAGTCCAGCGCGCGTGCCCGCATCACTCCGCGGCTGATCGAAAGCCTGTACACCGAGGCCATGCTGCTGGCCGACGAGGCGCGGACCTATTTCGACCAGGAGGGCCGTGGCGAGCGGTCGGAACTGGATCCGTTCGTCCGCGTCGGCTTCGCTTGCGAATCGCTCAAAGTGACGACTCGCATCATGCACATCGTTGCATGGCTGCTGACCCAACGGGCGGTGGAAAGCGGTGAGCTCCCGTCGGGGGTCGAGCGCCGGCCTGAGCGGCGGCTGGGCCACGCGGCCGAAAGCGACCACGCCGTGGTTCAGCAACTGCCCCCATCGGCCCAGCGACTCGTGAATGCGAGCGTAGACCTTTATGCGCGCGTCAGTCGGCTGGACGAGGACGGCTTCGACGAGGCACCCGTGCCGAGCCCAGCGCGGGCGCTGATGGGGCGGCTGGAGCGGGACCTTCGGCGCGGCAGCGGCGACTCGCAATAGGCGCTGGATTCCGCAGCGCCGGCGAGTAGGAGCGGGGCCATGACCCCCTTCACTTTCTACCCTGGACCCCGGGTACTGAACGGCGCCGGGCGCAGCGGCGAGCTGGTCGACAAGCTGCCGTTCGGGCCAGTGCTATTCGTGACCGACGCCGACGTTCGGCGGTTCGGACTGCCCGACGACCTGCTGGCGGCTCTCGAGAGCAGCGGCCGGGCCGTCACCCTATTCGATGCCGTCGAAGCCGATCCGTCGAAGGCTACCCTCCTCGCCGCCGTGGAGCAGGGTCGGGTCGCCGGGGCCGCCAGCGTCGTCGGGTTCGGCGGTGGCAGTCCGATGGACGTGGCCAAGCTCGCGGCCTACCTGCTCGGCTCCGGCGACGAGCTGGACAGCATCTGGGGTGTCGGCCTGGTCAGGGGCATCCGCCTGCCGCTCGCCCTGGTTCCGACCACTGCCGGAACTGGCAGCGAGGCGACGCCGGTGGCGGTAATCACCGTGGAAGGCGCCGAGAAGCGCGGCGTCAACAGCCCCGCACTGATCGCGGACTGGGCGGTCCTTGATGCCGAGCTGACTGTCGGTAAACCGCGTGCGCTCACCGCCGCGACGGGGATCGATGCTATTGTCCATGCCGTGGAAGCATACACTTCGGCCAAGGCCAAGAACCCGTTGTCCGACATGTATGCGCGAGAGGCGTTGCGCCTGCTCGGCGCAAACCTGCTTGCCGCGTGCGAGCGGCCGCACGATCAGGACGCCCGCTCGGCGATGCTGCTGGGCGCCCACCTTGCGGGGCTCGCCTTTGCCAATGCGCCGGTGGCTGGGGTCCACGCGCTGGCTTACCCGCTCGGTGGCTTGCACCACTTGCCGCATGGCCTAAGCAACGCCCTGATGCTGCGCCATGTGCTGGCCTTCAACGCCGAAGCGGCGCGCGAACACTATGCCGAGCTAGCCGAGGTGCTGGAGCCCGATTGCGCGGGACAGAGCAATCAATCGAAAGCGGCGCTGCTGATCGAGCGATTGGATGAGCTGGTGACAGCCAGCGGCCTCCAGCCCCGCCTTCGCGATCACGGCATCGCATTCGAGCAGGCACCGCTGCTCGCGAGCGAGGCCATGAAGCAGCAGCGGCTGCTGGTGAACAATCCGGTTGAGATCCGCGAAGAGGACGCACGCCGGCTCTACGAGGCCGCCTGGTGAGCCGGCCAACGGCCCCGATCCGAGCCGACTTCCGCCATTGGCAACGGTTCACGACGCGGTGGGCCGACAACGACGCCTACGGGCACGTCAACAACACGGTTTATTACCAGTGGTTCGATAGTGCGGTGAACGCCTGGCTCGTTGGTCAGGGGCTGCTCAACATCGTTGCCGGCGATCCCATTGCCTTGGTGGTGGAGACCCGCTGCAGCTACTTCGCCGGGCTCGAGTTCCCCGGCGACGTCGAGGTCGGCCTAGCCATTGCTGAGCTCGGTCGTTCGTCGGTGCGCTACCGCATCGGGGTGTTTGCTCCCGCCCACGATCACCCGGCCGCGGCCGGCGAGTTCGTCCATGTCGCCGTCGAACGGGCAGGGCGCCGTCCCACCCCCTGGCCAGAGGCCTGGCGCGCCGCCTTCGCCACTATCAGCTAGCGCAGAGCTGCGCCTTGGCGGCCTGATACTCCGCGGTCCATCGCCCGATCAGTTCGGCCGCGGGCTGGACCTTGTCGATGACGCCGATGCCCTGGCCCGACCCCCAGATGTCGCGCCACGCCTTGGCGCCGGACGAGCCGGCGAAGGTCATCGCTTCCGGCCCGCTGCTAGGCAGGTTGTCGGGGTCAAGTCCGGCGTTCTCAATCGAGGAGCGCAGGTAGTTGCCGTGAATGCCGGTGAACAGGTTGGAGTAGACGATATCTCCCGCGCCGCCCTCGACGATACCCTGCTTGTACTCGTCGCTGGCGCGCGCTTCGTTGGTGGCGATGAATGGCGAGCCGACGTAGGCGAAATCGGCGCCCATCGCCTGCGCCGCCAGGATAGCGCCGCCGGTGGCGATCGAGCCCGACAGCGCCAGCGGGCCGTCGAACCAGCGACGAATCTCCGCCACCAGCGCGAACGGCGACCAGCGGCCCGCATGGCCACCAGCGCCCGCCGCAACCGCGATCAGCCCGTCCGCACCCTTTTCGATCGCCTTGCGCGCATAGCGGTCGTCGATCACGTCGTGCAGGGTGATCCCGCCCCAGTCGTGCACGGCGTGGTTGAGCTCTTCGCGCGCCCCCAATGAGGTGATCACGACCGGCACCTTCCACTTGGCGCAGGTCGCAACGTCCTCCTCGAACCGTTCATTGGAGCGGTGCACGATCTGGTTCACGGCATAGGGCGCGGCGGGCCGGTCGGGATCCGTGCGGTCGTGCTCCGCCAGTGCCTCGGTGATCTCGTGCAGCCACTCGTCCAGCTGGCTCTGCGGCCGCGCGTTCAGCGCGGGAAAGCTGCCCACCACGCCCGCCTTGCATTGGGCGATCACCAGCGCGGGATTGGAAACGATGAAAAGCGGCGCCCCGATCACGGGCAGGCGCAGGCGTTGGAGAACGGCGGGCACGGACATCGACAACTATCTCCCGGAACGGTGGCTGCAGCTACCAACGGCTTGCAGCGGTGGCAAACCGCCGTAGGACCTATCGCGACCGAAGATCGTTACGGCAATGCGCCCAGGAGGGCGCGAGCGGGAACTCTTGAGCATGGATGACATCACCCGACTTCGCGGCTCGGCCTCGGCCGGGGATCCGCTGGGGATGTGGCAGACCCTCGCCGATAATCTTCCGCAGCTCGCATGGATCGCCGGGCCGGACGGGAACTTCGAGTGGTTCAACCGCCGCTGGCACGAATATGTGGGCGAGGCCGGCGACACCCCGGGGACGGTCTGGAGCCTTGTCGATCCGGAGCAGCGGCAGCGCGCACTGGACGGCTGGTCCGCCGCCAGGGCGGCCGAGACGCCGTGGGAAGACGTGATCGCACTGCGTGGTCGCAGTGGAGAATATCGCCACTTCCTCAGCCGGGCGAACCCGGCGCGCGACCCGAACGGGCGGATCATCCACTGGGTGGGCACGCACACGGACGTAACGGCGCTGCGCGGGGCGCGGCGGCGCGACCGCTTCCTGATCAGGCTCGACGAAGGCCTGCGCGGGCTGGGCGATCCTGCCGCGATCAAGAAGATGGCGGTGGATCTTCTCGGCTCTGAACTGCAGGCCAGTCGGGTGCTCTATTCTGCGCCCGACGTCTGGCGCCGCGAGTTCACGGTTCACGAGGAATTCCTGTCGGCAGGGGTTTCATCGATCGCCGGGACGCATGTGCTTCCGACGGAGGTCTTTGCCGCCTACGTGAAGGGCGACCCGGTCGTCGTCGAGGATTGTTGCCGCGACCCCCTGTTCAGCGAGGCAGCGAATGATCCTGCCGCCGTGGCGCTGGCGATCCGGGCCGTGCTTGACGTGCCGCTGGTCCTTGATGGCGAGCTGAAGGGTATCCTGTCGGTTCACGATATCGCACCGCGCCGGTGGACCGCCGACGAGGTCGATCTGGTCGCGGCGACGGCCAACCGCACCTGGCAAGCCGTGGAGCGCGCCCGGGCCGAAGCCGAGGCAAGAGCGGCGGCCGAGGAGATCACGGCCATCTACGAAAGCGCGCCCGTCGGCCTGACAGTGCTGGATCGCGATCTTCGCTACGTGCGGATCAACGAGCGTCTGGCCGAGATGAACGGCCTTCCTGCCGCCGAGCACATCGGCCGGTCGGTGCGGGAGGTGGTGCCCGAATTGGCCGACCAGGCGGAGGTGACCCTGCGCGAGGTGCTGGCTGGGCGTGAGATCTGGGGGCTGGAAATAAGCGGGTCGACCCGCGCCGAGCCGGACCTGGTCAAGACTTGGCGCGAGAACTGGCTGCCGCTGCGGCGGGCGGACGGCGAGATCATCGGTGTGGCGATCTCCGCTGAGGACGTCTCTCGGGAAAAGGCTTCGGACCGGCTGCTGCGCGACAGCGAGGAACGCTTCCGCTTTACGCTGGAAGCGGCCAACGGCATCGGAACATGGGACTGGGATGTCCCGAAGGACGTGGTGTTCACCAGTGCCCAGTTCGCGCGCATGTACGGGGTCGATCCGGAGCGCGGGGCCAAGGGTCTGCCGGTTCGCGAGTATCTGGATGCAATCCATCCCGACGATCGGGCGAGCGTCCAGGAACTGATCGCCGAAGCGGTCGCCAGCGGAGTAGACTACAGGGCTGAGTACCGCATTCTGTCAACGGACGGCACGGTTCATTGGGTTATCGCCAGAGGGCGTTGCCTCATGGGTGAAGACGGGAATCCGATCCGCTTCCCCGGTGTGACCTTCGACATCACTGACCGCCGCCGCGTCGAGGAGCAGCTTCGCGAGACCTCGGTCCGCCTCAATGCCATTCTCGACAATACCAGCATGGCGGTCTTCCTGTTGGACGCTGAGCAGCGTTGCACCTTCGCCAATGCGGCCGCCGAGAAGCTGACGGGCTATAGCGCCGCCGAGCTGCTCGGGCGACCGTTGCAAAGCGTCGTGCACCGGATGCTGCCGGACGGAACGCCCTACCAGCCCGAGCAGAGCCTGTTTCGCCGGGCCTTCACCGAACGCGCGCAGACCCGCGGCGAGAAATTGTTCGTCGCTCCGGACGGAAGCTTCTACCCGATCGCCTTCACGGCCAGCCCGTTGCTTGATGCGTCGGGCCAAGCGCTGGGTACGGTCGTTGAGGCACGCAACATCGCCGAGGAGAAGGCGCAGAACGCGGCTCTCCGGGCGAGCGAGGAACGATATCGCGCCTTGTTCGAGTCGATGGAGCAGGGCTTCTGCGTAATCGAGGTCATGTTCGACGGCGACCAAGCGATCGATCACCGATTCATCGAGATCAATCCGGCCTTCAGCAAGCAGAGCGGGCTGCCGCCAGAGGTCCTCGGCAAATCCATCCGCGAGGCGGTGCCCGACCTGGAGGAAAGCTGGTTCCGGCGATACGGAAACATCGCGGTGAGCGGGCAATCCGAGCGCTTCGTGCAAGAAGCCGCGGCCCTTGGCCGCTGGTTCGAGGTCTATGGGTTCCGCATCGGCGACCCAGCCGACCGGCACGTCGCCATCCTCTTTACGGACGTGACCGATCGGGTGCAGCACGAACGAGATCTGCAGCTGCGGTTGAATGCCATTCCGCAGATGGTGTGGTCGACGCGCCCGGACGGATTCCACGACTTCTACAATGATCGCTGGTACGAGTTCACGGGCACACCAAATGGCTCGACAGACGGTGAGGGCTGGACCGGGATGTTCCATCCCGACGATCAGCCCGCAGCGCGGGAGCGTTGGCGCCGCTCGCTTGCGTCTGGCGAGCCGTATGAAATCGAATACCGCCTGCGGCACCATAGCGGTCAGTATCGGTGGGTGCTTGGTCGAGCGCTGCCGATCCGCGACGAGAACGACGCCATCGTGCGCTGGATGGGCACCTGCACCGACATCCACGATGCCGTGGAAGCCCGGAAGGCGCTGACCGAATCCGAGGCTCGCCTGCGCGCAGTGATCGACGCTGCTCCTGTGGGCCTGGTGTTCGCCGACGCCTCCGGCCAGATCACCGGCGGCAACAATCGTGTCGAGGAAATCTTGGGGCACCCCGTCCTGCCATCCAAGGACGTTGCGTCGTACAATGAGTGGATCGGCTTCCATGAGGATGGTCGGCGGGTCGAGGGCCACGAATATCCGCTTGGCCGGGTCCTGTCGGAGAACCTTTCTTCCGCTGAGCTCCTGACCCACTATCGCCGCGGCGACGGAACCATGACCTGGATCTGGTTCTCGGCTGCGCCCGTGCGCGACCTTGAGGGCAAGGTCATCGGCGGGGTGGTCGCCTCCGTCAACGTCGACCGGGAGAAGCGCCTTACTGAAAGCCTCGAGCGGGAAGTCGAAAAGGTCGTTGCCGAACGCGAAGCGGCGCAGGAAGCTTTGCGGCAGAGCCAGAAACTTGAGGCCATGGGCCAGCTCACCGGGGGCGTTGCGCACGACTTCAACAACCTGCTGACCCCGATCATCGGCAGCCTCGACCTGCTCCAGCGCAAGCCGATCGGCGACGCCCGGATGCAACGCCTGATCGACGGCGCACTTCAATCCGCCGAGCGCGCCAAGACCCTCGTACAGCGACTGCTGGCCTTTGCTCGGCGCCAGCCGTTGCAGCCGACCGCCGTGGATGTCGGCCGGATTGTGACCGACATGGCAGACCTTGTCGCCCGCACGTCCGGGCCACGGGTGCGGGTTGATGTCGACGTGCCGCCCGAGCTGCCCCCCGCCCGGGCCGACTCCAACCAGCTTGAGATGGCGCTGCTCAACCTCAGCGTGAACGCGCGTGACGCCATGCCCGATGGCGGAACCCTGTCGATCAGCCTTCGCCAGGTCGACGAACCGCCCGCCGACTTGCCGGAACTCGGCCGTCGACCGCATGTGGTGCTATCCGTTGCCGACAACGGGAGGGGCATGGACGAGGAAACGTTGGCCCGCTGCATCGAGCCGTTCTTTTCGACCAAAGGTGTCGGCAAGGGCACGGGCCTTGGTCTATCGATGGTCCACGGCCTTGCTGCGCAGCTCGGCGGAGCGCTCCGCATCACCAGCCGCGAAGGGGTCGGCACCGCTATCGAGCTCTGGCTTCCAGTCTCCAGCGACGAAGTATCGACTGGTGACGAAGATCGGCCGGCGGCCCGTGATGCTGGCCGGGGCCTCGTCCTGCTGGTCGACGACGAGGATCTCGTGCGTGAGTCCACGGCCTCCATGCTCGCTGATCTCGGCTACGAGGTTGTCGAGGCAGGCTCGGCCGAGCAGGCGCTCCGGATGGTCAAGGACGGACTCCGGCCCGACCTGCTTGTGTCCGACCACCTGATGCCGGGGCTGAGCGGCACCGACCTCGCCGTCCGGCTGCGCGGCCGCATGCCCGGCCTCCCAGTCCTGATCGTGTCGGGCTACGCCGACGTCGACGGGCTTGCTCCGGCCTTTCCTCGCTTGGCCAAGCCTTTCCGCCAGGCCGATCTCGCCGCCAGCGTCGGCGCGCTCCGCGGCGAGCGGGCGGTCAGCCCCAGCGCGGGCTCAACGGAGTAGGCAAGGAAGGCAGCGCTACCACGCGACTGAGGTACGCGCCGCTTCAGCTGGCGAGGCGCCGATCGAGGGCCGCGTGCAGCAGGGCGTCCAATGCGTTCGCCACGCTCTCTATCGAGAAGCGCTGCTCGACCAATTCGCGGCCGTGGTGACCCAGGGTACGGCGCAGGGCCGGATCGTCGCGGAGCCGCCCGATTGCCGCCGCGAGCATCGCGACATTTTCGCTCGGAAACAGCAAGCCGACGGCCGGTCCCTCGCTCGCCAACATGTCCGCCAGCCCCTGTGCCGTGGAGCCAATCACCGGCAACCCGCACGCCATGGCTTCCAGCGGCGCCACCGGCATGCCTTCGATCCGCGACGCCGAGACATAGACGTCTGAGGCCGATAGCCAGCGGCGGATGAACTCTCGATCGTTGGTGTAGGTATCGATCCATCGCACGCCGGTTCGCCCCTCAACCATGGTCGCGAGCTGCTCGCGATCCTGACCGGACCCGATCAGCACCAGCTCGCCCGGTCCGGTCCAGGCGGCGAGCAAGAGGTCCAGCCCCTTGCGGTGAATGTCGATACGGCCGTGCGTGACGGCGACGAAAGTGTCGTTCGCCAGCCCGAGCGCCGCGCGCGCCTCTGCCGGCGGGAACGGCCGCCATTCCTGGACGTCGATAGGGTTGGGGATGTTAGCCACCCGGGCGCGCCGATAAGCCGCAGCGACCCGCTCGCGCTCGGCCGACGCGGCGATGATCAGGCCGGCAGCCTCCGCGATCGAGCGCGCTCTGATCAGGCGTTCGACCCGAGACAGGGTGCGGTCGCCGCCCTGGAAGGTAGCGAACACCGGCACCCGCAGGGACCGGCCGAGCGCTACCAGGGCGTCGAATTGCGGTCGTTCATAGTCCTGCACGAGGAGGGCGTGGCAGCGCTCCTGCCGCAGCACTTGGCGAAAGGCGCGCAGGGGAGTCGCCCGCCATTGCCGAATTGCCTGCCGGCTGGGACTCGCGGTCCCCTGGCTCGAGTAGCCCGGCACCAGCCAGATCGGCGCGCCTGTGGCGGCATGCGTCAATCGCTCGACCTGCCGCACGGTGGAGGACGGAGCCAGCACGAGCGGCGACCAGCCCGCCTGCTGCAGCGCCTCGACATAGCCGAACAGCCACCCTCCGGACATGTCTTGCGCCAACTGGTGGACTGTCAGGCCGATGGGATCGAGGAAGTCTTCGATCACGTCGCCCCACGGAATGATGGCGACGACCTTATTCATTTGCGCCAGGCCAGCGCTATTTCCGTCCCCTTGGTGCGGTTTCCGTGCAGCGCATAGGCGCCCAGCACCAGCGGCGCTGCCGCCGCATAGAGCAGGGTGCGCGACCGGCGGCCCAGCCGAGAGAAGGCGACATCGTGGTAGAAGGCCGTTGCGGCGTTGATGAAGCTGGCACTGGCAACCGGCGCCGCTCCGAACAGCTTCGTCAACTCCTCCACCGTGTAGCCACGACGGACGTGGCCCCACTCGTCCATCAACTCGCGCTCGTGCGGGGCATGGCGGCGCAGCCAGCCGTACATTGGGTAATGCCAATCCGCCGCCGGCGTACTGACCAGCACGAAACCGCCTGGGCGAGTGACCCTCAGTGCTTCCGCGGCGGCCTGCTCGTGCTCGAGGATATGTTCCAGCACATCGAACAGAGTGACGACCGTAAAATGCTCATCCGCGAAGGGCAGGGCGCGGGCATCGCCGCACACGAAGCGGTTTCGGGCACCCGCAGGTTGATTGGCCGCATATTGCGGGTCGAGGTCGAGCGTCGTGACATCCGCGCCAGGGTAGAGCATCGCGGCCAGTCCGCTCCGCCCGCCGCCGATCTCCAGCACCCGATCGTCGGGCCCGAGCGAAGGCGGCGCGATGCGGTGGATGGCGCGCATCTTCTCGCGGTAGAACAGGCCCTCCGTCCAGCCGTGCGGAAAGGGATTGCCCGCCAGGAAGGGGCGCAAGCGCGCGCGTGCAATCACAGCTTCTGCCATTCGCCTCTCCGCCGCCGCCAGCCGGGCCGAGCCAGATAGGTAAGCCCCGCCAGCCAGCCCCTGATCTCGGCCGTCATCAGGCTCAGCCGCGTCCAACGGCCGTGCAGGAGCGAGCCTAGGCCGGTACGGACGAAATATTTCGGCAACTGCAGCCCGATCCGCCGCAGGTTGCCGCGATCGCCGAAGGCGTCGTGCTGCGCCACCAGCGCCGACACATGACCCCGCATGTAGACCCGCACCTGGCTTTTCAGCTCCTGCCATTCCGAACGATGATGATGCAGCACCACCGCGCGCGGCTCGTACAGGCAGCTGCCGCCCAGCGCGAGCAAGCGGTACCAGAATTCGGAATCCTCCGAGCACCCCGAGGCACCCGCGCCGAGCCGCTCGTCAAACAGCCCCGCGCGATCGAACGCGGAGCGGCGGAAGGCCATGTTCGCCCCAGCACCGATCCGCCAGACGTGGGCGCCATGTGGCCGAGTCTCGGCAAAGAAGCGTTCGTCGAACAGCAGCGGCACGAACGAATTGCCGAACGCACCCAAGGCAAACTGGAAGTTGCGCTGGGCCTTCGTCCCGAGGGTCGCAGGTAGCACCAGGCCGGTGACGCACTCCACGTCATGCTGCCGGAAGGCTCGGCTTACCTCCGAGAGCCAGGCGGGATGCGGCTCCACATCGTCGTCGGTAAAGGCCAGCACAGGCCGGCGCGCGGCCCGGATGCCAGCGTTGCGAGCCCGGCTCAGGCCTGGGGCAGGCTCGTGCACATAGTCGATCCCGCCATAGTTGGCGCATAGCGCTCTTGCCGAGCCGCTGGCGCTATTGTCGACAACGATGAACTGGCCCGGCTCGCTCACCTGCCGGGGGAGGCTGGCAAGGCAGCGTTCCAGTGCCCGGGGCCGGTCACGCGTGCAGATGATAAGGGCAATATCGGAGGCATCGCAGGGCGGAAGGGATGTCAGCTCTTCGAGCCGCTCCTCGAGGTGGTCCATGGTCGCCGCACTCTGCAGGCTCAGGGCGCGATGAGGCTGCCCCTCGCTGCCGGCGACCAGCGGCGCGCCGAGCGCGGGCTCGCGGCCGGCCAACTGGCGGGCGAGCAGGTCCGCGGCAAGTGCGCGCAACTGTCCGACGCCCAGCGGCAGCTCGCCCCGGGCGCTCGCTTTCGCGCCGATGGGCAAGTCCCCCCACCAGAACACGTCATAGACCAGCTCCGCGCTTGGAACGGGCGGCTCTTTCCGGCGCAGATCCAGGTGCCGAATGGCGGCTGTTTCGCTCATGCAGCGCTCGCACGAATGGCCGCGACCCGCGCCTGGGAGCGGTCATATTCGCCCCATACCCCCATTAGGCCGCCCCTCAGCTCCGCCAAGCCGAAGCTGGCGGCAGTGAGGTCGCCACGGCGCAGAGCACGCAACAAGGACCGCAGCTGATCAGCGAACCACCAGCGGACCATGGCCCGATGACGCTGCGCTAGGGCGCGGTCCGTGCGTCCGCTCTTCGCCAGGAACGCCATCAGACCGAGCCCCCAAGACCAGTACTGCCGCTTCAGCTCCGCCATCCCCTCGCGATGCTCGTGATAGACGGCGTAGTCCGGCTCGTAGATCATGGGCCGGCCGGAGCGCAGCACCCGATAGAAGATATCCAGGTCCCCGCCTCCGGGCAGCGGCGCGCCGGTGTCCAGCGCTTCGTCGAACCCGCCGAGGTCAAGCAGGAGCTGGCGATCGAACGCCATGTTGCAGCCCGCGCCGACCGAGCCCGCACCAACGGGGAACAGCGGATTGGCGTAGCTTTCCGAACGGAACTCGATGCGGCTGAAGCCCCGCCCGAAACCGCCGCGTTGCTCGAACAGCACCTGCGCCTCCGTGCTGAGCCGGTAGGGCAGGGCGAGCCCCGTGAACCCGCCCGCGTCAGGGCGGCTGCGCCACGCTCTCGCGAGGCCACCCAGCCACTTCCGGTCCACCACGACATCGTCGTCGAGGTAAGCGAGCAGGTCGCCGGTTGCGGTTCGAAGTGCCGCATTGCGTCCGAAATTGAGCCCTGCTCGTGGTTCGTGAACGTACCGCGCGTCAGCGAAGCTCGCCACGGTACCCCGCGTGTCGTCGCTCGAGCCGTTGTCGACGACGACTACCTCGACCGACCGGAAGGACGGGTCCGGATCGGCGACCTGAAGCGAGTGGAGTAGGCGGCCGAGCCGCGCGGCGCGGTTGCGGGTGCAGATGGCGATGCTGAGGCTCGGCCGCTCGGCTGGAGGCTGAGGCTCGGGTAGCGCTGCTTCGAGCCGTAGCTCCAGCACCTTAGCCGCGAACTCACGGTCGGCGAGGTCCCGCAGCTGGGCGGAAGAAAGCGTCGCGCCAAGAGGAAGCTGGATCATCTGAAAGCCGGCCAGGCGCCCCTGCCAGCGGGCGATTATGCCGCACCCACCCTGGTCCGGCGCCAACCGGACGGGCTCCAGCGGGCGCGACAACTCGACCTCCAGCAGCTGGTACCCCATCAGCCAAGCACGCTCGCGCCCTGCTGCTGCAGTTCGTACATCTGCTCGAAACGGCCGTTTGCGCGAACCAAGGCTGCCGGCGGCCCTACTTCGACGATGGCACCATGCTCAATCACCACGACCTGATCGGCACGCAGCACCGTGCTCAGACGGTGCGCGATGACGACGACGGTGCGCCCTTGCGAGAAGACAGCAAGCGCTTCCTGGAAGGCTCGCTCGGACTCGGGATCGAGCGCGTTGGTCGGCTCATCCAGCAACAGCACATCGGGGTCGCGCAGGATGGTTCGGGCCAGCGCGATCCGCTGGCGCTGGCCGCCGGACAGGCGGATCCCGCGATCCCCGACGATCGTTTGGTAACCCTCCGGCATGGCTTCGATGAACTCGTCGGCATGAGCCACCCTTGCGGCAGCCTTGATCTGGTCGTCCGACGCGCCCGGACGCGCGTAGGCGATGTTGGCCAGGATGGTGTCGTTGAACAGCTGCACGTCCTGCGACATCAGCGACAGGCGGCCGCGCCACGTCGCCAGCCGCAGTTGGTCCAGGCGGACGCCGTCGATCCTGATTTCACCGCCGCTCGGATCGTGGAAGCGGTGCAGCAGCGCCAGCAGGGTCGACTTGCCTGCACCCGACCGGCCCACGATTGCCGTCGTTTTCCCACCCGGGATGGTGAACGAGAGGTCTCGCAGCGCCAGCGCGCCAATTGGTGCGTAACCGAAATCTACGTTCCTGAGCTCGATGCCGTGCTTGACGGGCCCAGCTTCGAGCTCACCGTCGCGGAGGAACGGCGTACTAGTTTCCGCAAGCAGGTCGTCGACGTCGCGCACGGCGGCGGCGGCGCCATCCAGCGCGACCCGCGCCTCCATTAGCTCGCGGGCGGGTGCCTGCAGGCGATAGAGCAAGGTCAGGAAGGCGGCGAGCGAGGCGACGCCGACACCGGTACGCTGGGCCACCAGGATCAGCCCGCCGATCAGCACCAGGATGCCGGCTTCCGTCAGTGGTCCCGGCAGGCCCCACAACAGGTCAAGACGCAGCAGCCGTCCGCGCACCCGATTGGACAGATCGGCGAACCGGGCCTCCTCGTCACGCTCACGGCCAAACGTCCGGATCAGTTGCAGCATCTGGATGCTCTCCCAGATGTGCAGACCGAACGCCTTGTTTTCACGCACGACCTCCTCACCAACCGCAGCGGCGCTGCGGGTGGTCATTCGGACGATCAGCCCACCGATGGCGAGGAACAGTGCGGCGAACAGCAGCAAACGGATCGAAACCAGAGCGAGCAGCGCGGAGAAGACCAGGATCGTCCCGACCGCGATGACCAGCCGAAACCCCAGCCCAAGCGCCTTCGACACCTGCCAGCTGTTTTCCGCCAGTGTCGTGACGATTTCGGACCGGCGATGACCCGGCCTATAATCGATGCAGCTGCTCAGGACCTGCTCAAACATGCGGCAGCGCAAGCGGTGCGCTACCTGTCCTTCCGTTCGCCGGCTCACTGACATGCCGCCAAAGGCTGCGGCGTTCTTCGCGACTACCAGCAGCCACAGCAAAGCGACGCTGAGGACCACCCGTTGCCCCGGCGATACGGGAGCCAGCAGGTCGGCGAAGCGTCGCTCCAGGCCACCGCCGGACCAGGAGCCTCCCGACAGGCTCTGGATCAGCGGAATGAACAGCAGCAGGGCGAGGCCTTCGAATACGGCGGCAAGTGCACCAAGGCCCAGCACAGCGGCCGTGGGTGCAACTGGTCGCTCGGCCAACCTCCAGGTGCGCCGGAGAGTGCCGTGAACGGCGGTCACCCCTTCCTTGATCATTACACTAAGCCCACTGGGTGCCTTGCCTTGCCCTGTCCCAAGCTGCTGGCGATCACGAGACGAGGGAGCGCCGGTAACGTTCCGGCTTCGTATCACAAAGAGACAGAAGTGGGATGTTTTTCCGCATCTTTCTGTGATTATGGGGGTTAGCGCATCGCGCCCCTACTCTGAAGGGGACGACATCATGCCCGCCCGGCAGATGTGGTGCTCAGCGGGACGAAGGAGTTGCGTCGGCTTGCCCCTGGTCAGCGTCATCGTTCCGGCGTTCAATGCCGAGCGGACCATCGATCGTACGCTGCTCAGCGTGCGGTCGCAGACCCATCGCGAGCTCGAGATCATCGTGGTGGACGACGGCTCGTTCGACGCGACCGCGCAACACGTTCTAGCCCAGGCGGCCGAGGACTCCCGGATCCGGCTGGTCACTCAGCCCAACAATGGGGTCGCCGCCGCGCGCAACCGCGGGATCGCCGAGAGCTGCGCCGACTACGTGGCGCCAATCGACGCCGACGACCTCTGGCACCCAGAAAAGATCGCCCGGCAGTTGGCCGCCATGGACGGGCATGATGAGGTCGGGCTGGTGGCCACTGCCTATTGCGTGATCGACGAACATGACCGGGTCGTCGCTGAGATCGGCGGCCGCCCGCCCCGAAGGACCGGCTTCAAGGACCTTTGCCGCCGCAATTTCATCGGCAACGGCAGCTCGGCCCTGATGCGCCGTTCGATGGTGCAGCAGGTTGGCGGGTATGATCGGACGCTGCGAGCCCGCGGTGGACAGGGTTGCGAGGATCTGAAGCTCTATCTTCAGCTTGCCGAGGGCTCGAAGATCTCGTTCCTGACCGATCCTCTCACCGCTTATCGCCGAGGGCCGGCGAACATGTCGGGAGACACGGCGCAGATGCTGCGCTCGTTCGACATGGTGGCCGACGAATTCTGCGGCCGTCGGCCGGAACTGCGGCAATGCTTCAATGCCCACCGCGTCCACATGCTGTGCTGGCTGATCAATGGCACCCTGCGTTCCGGCAGCTATGCCCATGCCGCGCGCCTTGGCGGTCACCTGATCTCCACGCCGAGCCTGGCGCTGCCCCATGCCCTTGCGGGTGCGGCCAAGCGCCGGCTCAAAGTCGCGTCGGGCCGAGCGACAGGCAAGACCGCTCGTCGCCGCAAGCTCGGCTGGGTTCATCCCGTTGGCAGGTCAGGCGTATCGAACGCCTAATCGAAGGGTAGGACGCTGGTGGACGCTCTAGAGCGCGAACCCAGGGTCCGCGCTTCGCAGCAATGTGCGTTCTTTAGTGCTTGTGGCCGCCTAGCACCCATCCTGAAGGCGCAAGGCGACTGAACGATAGGTCGTGATCTTACGCGGCTGACGAGCCGCCCTCAGGCATGGTCTGGCGCGGGTACTCGGGACCGCTCGATCCCGTGCCTTTCTTCACCACGCTTTGATTGTTAACGCTCTTTCGGGGTGAGTAGCGGCCAACCTCGCTAGTGCGGCTGCAGTTGCTGGATTGAGTTGCGGATGAACCTGCACGACGCGTTATTACGAGAACCATCGCCTGGGTCCCTCCATGAAGGAGAGATGGCCAGGCTGGTGCGGGAGCACGACTGGTCGGCAACCCCGCTTGGTCCCATCAACGGCTGGCCGCAGAGCCTTCGGACAGCTGTCGATCTCATGCTCAGCTCGCGCCAGCCAGTCTATGTTGCCTGGGGTCCGGAGCTCACCTCGATATACAACGACGGCTACATTCCAATCCTGGGCGCCAAGCACCCGACCGGCTTGGGCCAGCCCTTCGACGAGCTCTGGTCTGAGATCCGAGAGGAATATCGCCCGCTGGTGAAAGCGGTGATGGCGGGCGCGGCGCAGCACTTCGTGGACCGGCCCGCTGCCCTTGCCGGCCGCGAGGGCGTCAAGGTCGGCTATTTCACATTCTCCTGGACGCCCCTGCGGGACGAGGATGGCGTGATCCGGGGCTTCCTCTGCAACGGTCTGGAGACGACGGAGAGAGTGGAAGCGGGCCGCTCATTCCGCCGCATGTTTGAAGCTTCGCCCACGCCTTTCCTGGTCGTTGCGCCCGATGCGCCCCGCTTCACCATCGTCGAGGTCAACGACGCTTATCTGGCCGCCGTCATGCGGACGCGCGAGGACCTTCTCGGCCGCGGCTTGTTCGAGGCGATGCCGGACAACCCCGATTTTGCGGGCGCTACGGGCGTCGGCAATCTCCGGGCCTCAATCGAGCGAGCGATCGCGAGCAAGCGTCCCGACACCATGCTTCGGCAGAGATATGACATCCCTCACCCGAGCGGCGGCTTCGAAGAGCGTTGGTGGGACCCCGTCAACTCGCCACTGCTGGACGAAGACGGCAAGGTCGAGGCGATCATCCACCATGTCGTTGACGTTACCCAAACGGCGAAAGCCGAGGAGGCGCTCCGCGAGACGGCCGAGCGCAATGTCGAGATTCTCGAAAGCATCTCGGACGCCTTCTACGCGGTCGATGCTGAATGGCGGTTCACCTACATCAACCGGAAGGCCGAGCAATGGTGGGGCCGCTCCCGCGAGGAACTGCTCGGCAAGGTCTACTGGGATGAGTTCCCGCAGGCAGTCGGTTCGGAGCCGTACAAGGCGCATCTCAGAGCGGCGGAGACGCGCGAGCCCGTCCGAATTGAAAGCGTCTCGCCCATAATCGGTCGCTGGGTCGACATCAGCATCTATCCTGCCGACCAGGGTGGATTGAGCGTCTACTTCCGCGACATATCCGGGCGAAAGCAGATCGAAACTGCGCACCGCGAGAGCGAGGCGCGCTTCCGCAACATGGCCGACCACGCACCGGTCATGATGTGGGTGACGAATGCCTTCGGTCGCTGCACCTACCTGAACCGCCGCTGGTACGAGTTCACGGGGCAGGCGGAGGGCGCAGGCGAGGGCTTCGGGTGGCTTGACGCAGTACATCCCGAAGATCGCCCGGCGGCGGAGGAGGCGTTCGTCTCCGCTAACGCCGAGTGTCGTGACTACCGGGTCGATTTTCGGCTCCGGCGCGCCGATGGGGTCTACCGCTGGTCCATCGATGCTGCGGCCGCGCGCTTCAGCGCGGACGGTGACTTCCTGGGCTACGTCGGCTCGGTCATCGACATCGATGAGCGTCGCGAAATGGAAGATGTCCTGCGCGAGCGCGAGGAGAGATTGAGGCTCGCCGTCGACAATGCCGAAGTCGGGTTTTGGGATGTCGACGTGGTCAACGACGTGCTGATCTGGCCACCGCGCACCAAGGCCATGTTCGGCATCTCGCCCGACGTGCCGGTTACCATGCGCGACTTCTACGAGGGACTTCACCCCGATGACCGGGACGCCACCTCCGAGGCCTACGCTGCGGCTGCCGATCCCAAGCAGCGCGCCCTTTACGACGTCGAGTATCGCACGATCGGCCAAGAGGATGGCGTGGTTCGTTGGGTGGCGGCCAAGGGCCGCGGGGTGTTCAAGGGCACGGGTGAGGACGCACGCTGCGTCCGGATCATCGGCACCGCCATCGACATCACGGCCCGCAAGACTACCGAGGATCGCCTACGCGAACTCAACGACAGGCTGGAAAGCGAAATCGAGGCGCGGACGGCAGAACGCAACCGCATCTGGGAGATGAGCCGCGACCTGTTCGCCGTGATGGGCTTCGATGGCCACCTGAAGGCCATCAATCCGGCATGGGAAAGCACGCTAGGCATGGACACGGCGACGCTGCTGTCGCTGCCATTCACCGAACAGGTGCACCCGGGGGATCATGACGCTGTAGAGGCGGCCATGGAGGTCCTTCTTCGAGGTGAGAGCGTCGGTCGCTTCGAAGACCGCCTGCTTCATGCTGACGGTTCGTGGCGCTGGATATCGTGGGCGCTCGTGCCCGAAGGCGACGTATTCTACGCGGTCGGCCGCGATGTCACGGCAGAGAAGGAAGCAGCGGCCGAGCTTGAGGCTGCGCAGGAAGCGCTTCGACAATCGCAAAAGATGGAAGCCATGGGTCAGCTCACCGGCGGCGTCGCCCACGACTTCAATAACTTGCTTACGCCCATCGTGGGCTCTCTCGACATGCTTCAGCGACGCGGCGTCGGAAGCGAACGCGAGCAGCGACTGATTGCTGGCGCTGCCATGTCGGCGGAGCGCGCCAGAACGCTGGTCCAGCGCCTGCTCGCCTTTGCCCGCCGTCAGCCGCTGCAACCTGTCCCCGTTGATCTTCGCAAGCTCGTCACCGGCATGGTCGACCTCGTAGCCAGCACGTCTGGGCCGCGGGTGAAGGTTGAGGTCGATCTTGCGCCCGAGAACCTGGCCGTGATTGCCGATCCCAATCAGCTTGAAATGGCGATCCTGAACCTCGCGGTGAACGCGCGGGACGCGATGCCGGATGGGGGTTCCCTGAACGTCGCTGCTCGCGAAGAGGCACTAGCGGACGGCGCCGCCCTGAGGCTTGAACCCGGCCGTTACGTGCGTCTCTCGGTTTCGGACAGCGGGGTCGGCATGGATGCGGGCACCGTCAGGCGTGCAGTTGAACCGTTCTTCTCGACCAAGGGTGTGGGCCGAGGCACGGGCCTGGGCCTGTCGATGGTACACGGACTCGCAGCGCAGCTGGGCGGCGCGATGAGAATCGACAGCCGCTTGGGTGTCGGGACAACTGTTGAGCTGTGGCTGCCTGTGTCCAAGGCGGTTGCACCTGAGGCGGAGCAAAGCAATCGCATGGTTGCTGCTGCAACCGCCGGGACCGCGCTTCTTGTAGATGACGAAGAGCTCGTTCGCGCGTCGACGGCCGACATGTTATTCGATCTTGGCTACGAGGTCCGGGAAGCAGCTTCTGCGGAGGAGGCGTTGCGGCTGATCGACAACGGCTTGGCAGCGGACGTGGTGGTGACCGATCACCTCATGCCAGGGCTCACCGGCACTGAATTGGCAAGGATCCTCAAGGAGCGCCAGCCGGCAGTGAAGATCCTCGTGATTTCGGGCTATGCCGAGGACGAAGGGGTGTCGGCTGACCTGCCGCGACTGACCAAGCCGTTCCGCCAGGCCGAACTAGCAGACAGCCTTGCCAATCTGACTGGAGTGGGCGGCACACCTTCTTGAGCAAACTCTCCAGCTCCACATTCTGCGTGCCGCGCAACAGAGTAGCTCCTCCCATTGCGCCGACCTGCTCGAAGTTGAAGAGAAGGCCGCAAGCACATGCCCGCGGCCTCCTCTTTGACTTTCTGCCTTAAGCGTCGATGTTGCGGATCGGCATGGTTTCTCAGTTCGTTAGCAAGGGCAAGGTGCCTGTCTTGTCGGCGTGCACCGACGCTCCAAAAGGCCAGCAATCCATATCGAAGCCGCAGCCACTGCCGCGCCGCCGACCAAGTCCACAAAGTAGTGCCCGCCTACAAACATGGCAGAGAAGGCCATGCCGACGTTGAGAGCGATCATTGGCCACCGCAGGTAACGAACCGGCCACGCAGCCCACGCGAAGATGCATCCGGCCGCCACATGGTAACTGGGGAACGTAACCAGCCCGGCGAGCAGGTCGCTAGTAACCAGCCGCTGCCCACCTTTGATGGCAAGGATCGAGTGGGCATAGTTCGTGCCCCAGTTGGTGTACTCCTTAGCGGGCGTGATGCCAAAATGGACGTAGGCACCGAGCGCCGGGACGAAGGGGTATATGGCGGCGGTGAGAGCGAGAGCGACTAGCCCTGCCAATACCAGCTGCCATGCTCGGTTGGGCTGCCGCAAGTAGAACAGGGTCGCGAGGATCAGGACAGGCTGCCACTCGAAGCTGCGATAAAACCTCGACAGGAGCGAAGGGTGGCCGGGAGGCAAGGCTGCAAGAATCGCCGGCCAATTGAAGCCAAGCGCCTGGTCCGCACTTGCAAGCAGGGGATCGGCAAGCGGTGCGCTGATGGTGGTGAGGGCAAGAATGAGACCCATGCACCCGCCGCCGTTAAGCATCACCAGACCGATCGCTTCCAGTGTATCGCCAATCCTACCGTGACCGACCCGGCGAACAGCCCACGCGCTGAAGATCAACCATAGGGGAATGAGCGGCAAGCCGACCGACATGGCCGGGTCTAAGTCCAGTCCCGCAAGCTGGAACGCCAGGATCGCAAGACCGACCTGGAGCAGTGATAAGACGTAGACCGGGACCGTGGCCGGGTTGAAGGCCGATTGCATCTCATCAGCCGGAACGCCGTGCCTCAGCCGGTACAGTATAGCCTGCATGTGCGCCCCCTATGGATTAGAGGCGTAACACGAGAGCGGGTTAACGCAAAGTATGCTGCACAACTTCGTGGGCGACCCGCAGGATCTGATGCGTTCTTCCTTCGCGAGGACGGCTGGAAGAAGACAATCCAGCTCAAAGGATTATGAAGGTCCGGCTTCCTCCGTCTTGATCTGCGGCATGCTCGGCAGCAGCAGCCATGAGGTGTTACCCACACCGTACCCGAACTTAATTCACGAAGAGCCCCAAATAGAGACCGAAGCTCTCATCCAAGGTCAAACTGAAAGGTGGTGGACGCACTAGGGCTCGAACCTAGGACCCGCTGATTAAGAGTTTGCCTAGACTTACGTTAGTGCAGGTTGTTTTAGGTTCTCGTAAGTAAGAAGAGTCGCAGTTTTCCTTGCTAAACACTTCGGAGACGTAAGACGTAGATTATCGTAAGTTCGGCCCATCGACTTACGGGCAACTTATGGAGGCGTCTCATGCCGGTGCTTAAGCTTACCAAGACCAACATCGACCGGGTCGCCAAGCCGGGCGGCAAGAAGGACGTGCTCTACTGGGACCGTGATACCAAAGGCTTCGGCCTCCGCGTCACGCCGACCGGGCTATCCAAGTTCATCGCCCAAGGCCGCGTCCGGGGCACCAGCAAAGACGTGCGGGTTACCATTGGTTCCTACGGAGCTTGGACCGTGGACGAGGCCCGACGCCGCGCCGACGAGTACCGCCACCAGTTCGAACAGGGCATTGATCCCAAGGACGTTGAGCGGGAGCGCAAGGCAGCAAGCATCACGCTTCAGCAGGTGCTCGACGATTACGTAGGCCGCCCCGGCAAGCTCAAGGACAGCACCGCCAAGGAGATGCGCCGGCACGTTGCCAAGGCGTACCCCGATTGGGCGGCTAAGCCGGTGGCCACCATCACCAGAGAGATGGTCAAGAGCCGGCACCAGCAGATCGCTACTGAAGGTCTGAACGGTAAACCGGCGCCAGCCAGCGCCAACGCCTGCATGGTGACTCTGCGTATCCTCGTGAACTTCGCCATGGACGAACACCGCCGTCCCAATGGATCGCCGATCATCAGTCACAACCCCGTGGGCGCTCTGAAGCGTCACTGGTCAAAGCTGGGAAGTCGCACCGAGCGCTACATCGACAAGGCGAAGGTGGGCGCGGTTTGGAACGCGCTACAGGCCGCCCGCGAATGCCCGAAGAACCGCGACGCACTGGCCGGAACCGATCTCACGATCTTTGCTCTTTTGACGGGGTGCCGCCGAGATGAGGGGGCAGCGCTGACCTGGGACCGGGTCATTCTGTCGGACGATCCTGCCGAGTGCCGCTGGCACCTGACTAATCGAAAGGTGGGCCAGGACATTTATTTGCCGCTGGCCAGCCAAGCGGTGTCACTGCTTCGCCAGCGCTTGGCTGCCGCAGACGCCCTTGCGGCCGCCCCTGAAGAGGAGCGCGATCCGTTCGTCTTCCCGAGCTGGTCTCGAGCAGGCCGGATCATGGATGCCCGGAGTGCGATGGCCACGGTTAGCGAGATCGTGGGCAAGCACCTCAGCCTCCACGACCTCCGACGTACCTTCACGAACATCGCGATGCGGGAATGCCGAATTGAGAAGTTCCGCACGGACCTTCTAACGGGTCACAAGCCAGCGCAGGCTGACACCACATCGCGAAATTACTTGGACCTTACCAACCTAAGCTGGCTTCACCCTGAGATTCAGGAAGTAGGCAGCTGGATCGAGCAGCAGGGCAGGGTGGCCGCCGCCCAGGCGTCCGGAGCTAACGTCGTGGCACTCCGAGCGTAGCTCAGTGGGCCGGAAAAGGGGCGTCCAGCGCCGATAGGCTTTCCAAGCTACGCAGGTAGCGGCACGTGGCTGGTGAGCGTGGACACCCCCTTGAAATTGGCAGAAAATAGCGCTTGCGCTTACGCACCTTTGCTAACTAAAACCTACCCCTGACACCCGATCACGGTGTTCGTTGCCACACTGGGGCGCGCCCGCGAGGAAAATTCCAGAGACCTAGCCGGTGAGGAGCAGGGGGGAAGTGCCCCGAGGCCCCGGACACTGCTAGCCGACTATGACGGTCTGCTGGTGCTGGTGGCCACAGCGCAATCCTAACAGCTTGCCCTGGGAGCTCCCCATGCACCAACCGATACAGCAGCTGCGTCTGCTCGACAGCGTTCACGTCGCCGCGATGCTCGGCATCACGCCCGGCACTCTCAAGTTCTGGCGCCATAAAAATCGTGGACCAAAATTCGTGAAACTGGGGGACTCTCCTCAGGCTGGTGTTGCCTACGACGAGGCCGATGTTCGGGCGTTCATCGAGAGCCGTAAGTTCGCCAGCACCAGTGCGTACAGCCCCGCCGGGCTGGCGAACGTCAGACCAACTATCAGCCGGACACCCGAGCTAACTCGCTGATCTGACTCGCCTATCCGCGAGCGGCGGCGAACCCGGAAGAATGTCGTCAGTCGCGCAAAGAGAAAGCGGCGAGACGCGCGAACGTCCCGCCGCTCGGAACCCCAAAGCCATCACACTCGGAGCATCCATGACAATGGACCCTATACCAGCAGCCAGCGGGGCCGGACAGCCCGATCGTGGCCCCAACCTACTCGACGAACTCAAGGCTCAGCTGGTCTGGCTGCTATGGAGGTCCGAGCCCAACCCCGACCCGACGAAGAAGCCGATTAAGGTGCCTTACTACGTAGGAGGTGGACGACGAAATGGGCAGCTGGACGGTCCTGAAGACCGCTCCAGGCTCGTAACCCACGCAGTCGCCGAAGCTAAGTTCGAGGAGCTGGCAGGGGCTTACACCGGGCTTGCGATAGCCTTGGGTCCCGATGGAAGAGGGGGATGCTGGCAAGGGATCGACCTTGACGACATCGAAGCCAAGGGTCTGTCAGATCTTGCTACACAATGGGTCCGCGGCGACAGCGCCGGGTGGGGGTACATTGAGATCACGCCCAGTGGTGAGGGCGCTCACGTGCTCGGATACGGGCAGGAGTTTCGCACCCTGGGTTCCAATGCCAGCGGCATTGAGGCCTACTCTGGCGAGCGCTTCTTCACCTTCACTGGAGTGAGTGCCAAGCACGATAGTCCTCACCGACCCATCGACCTAGCCCCATATGTCGAGAAGGTGCTTGCGCCTCGTCACAGCTGCGGTCGATCAAAGGCCCAGTCGGAAAGCGCTACCACTTCCGTTGACCCGAAGACCGTCACGGAACTGCGCTCCGCTCTTGCTCACATGCGATCGGATGACCGCGACATGTGGATGCGGATGGGCATGGCGCTCAAGGATCTTGGGGAGATTGGGCGAGGCCTTTGGTTCGAGTGGTCGCAGACCTCGGAAAGCTACGAGCCGCGTCAGGCCAGCCGGGATTGGGACAGCTTCGAACCTCGCGACACCGGCTACAAAGCCGTGTTCGCCGAGGCTCAACGCCAAGGCTGGGTCAACCCGGCTAGCAAGGAAGCGGCACTAGTACCGAGCGCTGCCGCCCCAGACAACGGCCGTCGAGAGCTAGTCTGCCGGCCTTTGGGGGGTGTCCAGCCTCGGGCAATCGACTGGCTTTGGACGGGCTGGATACCCCAAGGCTACATCACGATCCTTGCGGGTGAGAGCGGCGCGGGTAAGTCCACCGTGCTCGCCGACATAGCGGCACGCGTAACCACCGGACGCCCATGGCCCGGAGAGCGGCTTGACGCCCTGCGAGTCCCTGGCCGGGTTCTGTGGCTTGGCAGTGAGGACAGCGTTGAAGAGATGACCGTCCCGCGCCTGATGGCCTGCGGAGCGGCGTTAGACAACGTGACCGCGATCGACGGCGTAGCCTTGGCCGGTAAGCGAACAACCTTCTCCATGCAGGACGACTTAGAAGAGGTGTCGCGGCTGCTCGGGGCCGCCAAGGTGGAGCAACGGCCCTTCGCCATGCTCGTGATCGACCCCGTGACCAGCTACCTGCCCGGCCAGAAGCTGCGCAAGGTCGACCTCAACGATTCCGGCCAGATGCGCACCATTCTTGAGCCTTGGCTTGCCCTAGCTCAGCAGCACAACATCGCCATCGTATGCGTGACGCACTTCGCCAAGGATACGTCGCGGCAGATGATGCACCGTGTGCTTGGATCTGGTGCCTTTGTGGCAACGTGTCGCAGCCTGTGTGTCGTAATCGAGCGACAAGCGACGGAGGACTTCGAGCCTGAGCCTAACGAGAAGCTGATGCTGCAAGTGAAGACCAACTTGCCCGAAGACCCTGGTGGTAGCTGGCGTTTGGTCACCGAGAAGGTCGAGGTTTCCACCGACCCGCGCAACAGCAAGCCGATTGCGGCCACTCGCCCGAGCTGGCTGGAGCTCGACGCCACGTTGTCGGCTAGGACGGTTGTCGGGCCGAAGCGGGGGCCGAAGAGCCAGAAGGCTGAGGGGTTTGGCATTTGGGTCCGGGCTCAGTTCGCGCAGAACCCGCCGGAATGGCTCCCTGTCTCGGTGGTGCTTGCCGCTGCCAAGAAGGTCGGCGTCAGTGACAGCTGGTGGAACAAGAACTCATCCGACTTCCTCGACCGCGACAACCAAGGGGGAACGTGGATGTGTAGGCCCAAGAGCCTCCATTGAGGGGAGGTAAGGTGGGTTAACTGGGTAAGGTGGGTGGAATGTGGAAACTGGGTCATGTGAGTAAAAGCAAGCAGTTAGGCACCACCTTACCCAGTTTCCCACCTAGCCCACCCCACCCAGCTTGGCGGGGTCCTAGGCCAAAGTTCAGCCCGGTGGCACACGCCCATGGCATCCCGCCGATACCTAATCAGGTGTATACCCTAATCATATCCTTGAAATACAACAGGAATATGCGCCAGAGGCCAGATGCAAACTGCTGTCGTAAGCGTGAGTGCTCCAAAGCGAATACTTTAATACATTAATGCCAACTTTGCCTAGGAACGGGTGCACGCGTCACTGGGGCCTACCCGTAGAGTCATGGCATCGCGTAGGTGTTTACGTGCAGATACGTCGCGTTATGCTGCATCAGCCGTTCTGGAGGTTTAGCTTGAATTTCGAAGAAGCCGCGCGACGAATACATCTCGGACGCTCAATCGCTTTCTTTGGAGCGGGCTTCTCTCGCGATGCCAAGAACCACCAGGGCAGGAGCCTGGCGGACGCGGCGGACCTCGCCTTGGAGCTTTCTCAGGCAGCAGGAGAAGAGGAGGAGCTACCACTACGGTTGGCTGCTCAGATATACGAGAGTAGGAAGTGTGAACCCGGCATTCGGAACTTGATCCGGGAGTTCTACCGCGCTGCTGAAGTTAGCACTGGTCAGCTACACATCGCCAGCCTGCCTTGGGCGCAAATCTATACCACTAACTATGATGATGTGATTGAGGAGTGCCGCCGACGAGAAGGCACCTCCGTAAACAGTGTGACCGTCTTGGATCGCCCGCGCGATCTCGCTGGGTATACGAACATCGCTCATCTGCACGGGTATGTAGAGCGAATCTCTGATGCTGACTGGGAGTCTGCATTCGCTCTAACCGACCGCCAGTACGCAGCTGACATACTCACTCATTCGGGATGGCCAGAACGCTTTCGAAGCGATGCCGCGTATGCAGACGCGATCTTCTTCTTCGGCTACTCTCTCTCAGATCTAGACATCGCCCGGTTACTGTACCGAGACCCTTCGCTTCGGGCCAAAACGTTTTTCGTGATCGGCGAGAGCGCCGGCCGGGCCACTGAGCTTACAGTCGAGCCCTACGGAACTGTAGTCCCTAGGAACATAGAAGACGTCGCAACCATCTTTCCAGTGGCAGACGCGGCCGAAGCTGCTAGGCCGACGCCGTTCTTGGCTAGCTTGGTAGAGCAGGAACTCGCCGTCGCTGAATCCGCACCGACCCGCGAGCAGGTGACCGACTTTCTGGTGAAGGGGCAAGTCGAGTCGAAGCTGATCATCAGAGACCTAGTGAATGGCAGTCACGATTACTACGTCGCTCGAGAGGCCATTTCCGAGGCTACTCGACTACTCGACGCTGGTCCGATGCGAGTGCTGTTTCACTCACGCCTTGGCGAGGGTAAGACCACTGCGCTGATCGAGTTCGAGCACTATTGTCTGGCGGAAGGACGCCGGGTCCTAGTGTTCAATGGAGACCCCGACGGCCTTCCACACGATGTAAACTACCTTGCGAGTCTTGGATCTGCCGATCAGCAAAAGATCGTTGTGATTTTTGAACACTGCTTCTCATTTTCTCGACAGATAAAGCATCTCCTTGAGCGATTTCCACTCCTGTCGGTCATTTTGACAACGCGCAGTGGAGCGCTACAAACTCGGATCGGCGACCTGAACGAAGCCTTCGGAGACGACTTTCGGATCTTCGACATTGATGGAATTGGTGACCAAGAGGCTCCGGAATTTGATGATATTCTATACGCTAATGGTCTGTGGGGTCCTCGTCAGGGCGATCGGACTGAGGAGCGGCTCAGGTACATCGAGCGAGAATGCAAATCAAATCTAGCTACTCTTTTAGTGCACGTATGCCGATCTTCGGATCTCTTCGAGCGCATCAAGAGGGAATTCGTAGGGCTGGACAAGCAGCCGCCTGACATCAAACGGTCTGTCCTCGCAGCACTGAGCGCCGCGCACAGTGGTGTTAAACTCAACGTCGCTCAGTTGTGCGAAGTCGTTCAATCAGACCTATTTAAGTACGGCGCCAACCAAGCCAACGAGATCGTTCGCGAGTTTGTCGACTTTGCTCACCAGCAGGTATCAGTCCGATCACCGGCGTTTGCGCAAGCAGTTCTTCAAGACGTAGTTCCTGACCACGTGATTTTAGAGCACGTGCCAGGGCTCTTGGTGCGCTTGGATAGATTGAGAGAGAACTCGGCCGCGTACGATGATCTCTTCAAAGGCCTGATGAGATTTGGGTTCATCGAGAACATCATCACCAACCCTGACAAGGAACGAAAGCTAGTCGCTTATTTCGAAGCCATTCGGGCTAGCGGTGTTGGACTAAATAACCCTCAGTTTTGGCTTCAGTATGCGATTGCCTGCATGTCGTTCGAGGATTACCGAAACGCGGCCGATCATTTTGCCACCGCTTTCGGTCTCGCGAGCCGACGCGGAGGTTACGACCCCTACCAGATCGAAAACCATTACGCGAAATTTTTGCTGAGATCGCGACTTAATTCGAATTACTGGGACGACTATTTCGACGCCTTCGCAAAAGCCAACGACATACTTCAGCGACAGGTTCGTAATTTTCAAGAGGGGTTCTACCCATACCGGGTGGCCTCAAATTATCTAGACTATGTGGAGGCGCACCACAGTAAGTTCAGTGCCGATCAGTTGGAGCGCGTTGCAGATTGGTGCGCGCAAATTCTAGCGGTCTCTGAATCCGCACCACCTGCAGTTCGTAGATCAATCTACTGGTCTAGAGCACGAAAAACCTTGCAGGCGGCGCGGGATATCATCTCTGAGGTTCAACCGAGAGCCCGACGAATTCCTGCCGCTTAGGGCGCCCTAGATGCTTCTGGAAAGGCTCATGGGATCAGCCGTGGGCAGAAACTTGGCAGCGATTTGCCTGCCGAACCTGCACCCAGACGATTGAGGCCAGCCGGAAGACCTCGCAGGATGTCGAGGGCAGCCGTCCAGAACGGGCCGAGCATTGGCGAATTGCCGCGCGGGCTCTGACCACTTGTTCGCCAAAGCTATGCTTGCGCGCGCCCGACGGTGGGAGGCTGGCGCGGGTGCCCGAATCACCAATAGAGCGTGAGTTCGGCAGCTTTGAAGCTTGGGCCGACAGAATGGTCGCCGAGGAAATTTTCGACCCAGAGATTCGGTCAGTCATCGCCGCTGTTTGGAGGTGGTAACGACGAGCGTTTCAGCTACGAAGACGTACCAGATTGGAGACGCAAGTGTCTGAGGGGTACGTGTACGTTCTGACTAATGAAGCTATGCCGGGGTATGTGAAGCTCGGCCTTACACAAGGCGACGATGTCATGTCGCGAGTAAGGCAGCTGGATACAACGGCGGTTCCCCTACCTTTCGAGTGTTACTTCGCGGCGAAGGTGCCGGATTGTGCACGGCTCGAGCGAACTCTCCATTTCGTCTTCGGGGAACGACGGGTGCGGCGCAGTCGCGAGTTCTTTCAGATCGAGCCTGATCTGGCGAAGGCCATAATCGAGCTGGTCGCCATTGAGGATGTTCAGCTCTCTGATGCTCAGCAGGCGATCGATTCTGAGCAGCGACGGGATATTGAAGAGGTTCGGAAGAGGCGTGAGATCCGTACCTTCACAAGCCTGAACATCCCAATAGGAAGCAAGCTCACCTTCGCCAAGAATCCTGACGTGGTTTGTGCCGTCACGAGTCCTCGGAAGGTGCAATTCCGAGGTCAGGAGATGAGCCCATCTAGAGCAGCACTCGAGGCCGTCCACGAGATGGGTTACGACTGGAGCGCAGTCAGCGGCATGGATTACTGGCTCTTCAACGGAGTTCGCTTGTCGCGATTGTCGGAGGGAAGCGCGGAAATCGACCCTGCTGACGACTTAAGACTGATCGAAGGCGAGGGTTTGTAATGCCTGATCTTTCCGTGGGCGCTCGCTACTACACCATCGATGATCCGGAGCATGGTGTCACCCATACTGAACTAGGTGCAATGCCTCCCGACGAGCAACGAGAATACATGTTGAGTTGGTTTCGAGGGATGTTCGAGGACCCGGCCAACGAGACCCCGTATCAAAGCAGCGAGGGCGGGTATTTATATATCTGGGGTGGTCCCTACGACGCGCGCGAAGAAATAGAAGGCCAATTCCACGATGTGGTCAGCCAGGAGACCATGGAAGACGTCATAGATGAGCTGGAACGAAGCGGAATTACAGAGTGGGCACCCGGTCCGAAGCATCCCGATCACGTGCGTGCGGCTGAAGATTATGACGCCGCGATGGAGGAGCCTCCGCCTCAATTCGAAGAAGCGGTCAGGCAGCTTGAGGCCGGCAACGTGCCAGCCTTCGGTGCTGCGGTAGAAGTTGAGTTACGAGGCGCTCTTCACAAGAGCGCGAATGATCTACTTTCTCTCGTAAACTCACAGGAGCCGGTCCATGGCGGCATGGGCCACAACAAGCCACCGTTGGATGAGCATGAATATGAGCTCGCACTCATCGTGGGCGAAGTGCGCGCAGCTGCCACGATTATAGCGGCTGGAACTGCCAGCGAGACGCCTGATGCACTTGAAATTGCTAAGGCCAGCGGTCGACTTGCTAAACTAATTGGGTGGACAGGCAGCAAGTTAGACGCAGCCGCTAACGAATTCGCGAAGAGCTTTGGAAAGGCTGCAGGCAATGCAGCCGGTGTTGCTTTCGGCGCTCTGCTCTTGGCGGGGATCGCCCATCTTCTAGGGCTCAGCTGGGACTGGTTGATGGCCATCTTGCCGGGTCTCTGAGACAAGCCGTAGGAAGCCTGACAACCAATCAGAGGGTCGCCTCGGCTAAGCCCTTGGCGCTCCCACACTGGTAACCGTCGAAAAACGGCACGTCAGAGCATCGTAAGGATTGGCGCCACCTTATTTCCGTGATCTCTGAAACAAGCTGCTCCAATTTCCTGTGGATAACGTGCCGGTGGGACTGAACGGGGGAGGGCCGCGGCTTGCACCTGCCAGCGGGATTCCCGAAGCACCGGGGTATGGCCAAATTCAAGACGAACAAGCTCGATCCTACACTGCAGAAGCTCCGAGGTGGGTACTACACGCCGCTTCCTCTCGCGGACTTTCTGGCATCGTGGGCGATCCGTACAGGAGCCGAGTCAGTTCTTGAGCCGAGTTGTGGTGACGGCAATTTCATCGAGGTAGCGGCCAAGCACCTTACCGTTCACGGCAGTATCACGGGGGTCGAGCTCCTAGAGCAGGAGCTTGAGCGCGCTAAGAATCGTGGATCAACTGAGGCAAAAACGCGCTGGATACAGGGTGATTTCTTCGAGCGATTCGATGAGGTCCGAGCTGCGGGTCCCTACGACGCCATCCTTGGGAATCCGCCGTTTATAAGATTTCAGCACTTTGATGCCGAAGTGCGTGATCGGGCTTTCGGTTACCTGAAATCCTTCGGCTACCATCCAACGAAGCTCGCAAACGCTTGGTGCGCGTTTGTTCAACTTTGTGCAGAGCTTGTAGCGCCGGGCGGGCGGATGGCGTTGGTTCTACCAGCCGAACTCCTGCAGGTAGGCTACGCCAGAGAACTGCGCGAAAAATTGCCCCACATGTTCCGTGATATACTTCTCGTCGCATTCGACGAGCTGGTGTTTCCAGATATTCAGCAAGAGGTGGTTTTGCTGTTAGCTGAGGACCGTACGGAGCGAGCAGCTAGAAACGGCACCTTCCACACTGTGCAGGTGCGCAACGGGGCGGACCTGCTGCGGTCCAATCTGCTTCAGGACAAGGTAGGTCACCTCCCAGCTCGTCATACTCGTAGTGGAATGAAGTGGACTTCGCTTTTTCTAGATCCTGCAACGTTCGACATTCTGGACGAGGTGCAGCGTCAGCCGAATGTTCGCCCACTCAGCGACTTTGCTGAAGTCGATGTCGGTGTAGTCACCGGTAGGAACAGCTTCTTTGTCGTAACGAAGGAGCAAGCCGATCAGATTGGCGTGAACGGCTTCGCGCTGCCTACGGTAGGGCGAACAAGCGCGCTGAAATCGATCTACTTCAACGAAGCAGACCTCGATAATTATCAGATTAAAAACCCGTCGCGTCTTATCAATCTACGTGGTGTTCACCCGGACAGGTTCTCTCCCGAGCTCCGCACATATCTTGATGCCGGAGAAGCGGAAGGCGTACACAAGGGTTATAAGTGCAGTGTGCGGCCACGCTGGTATGACGTACCCTCAATATACGTCCCGGACGCGTTCATGTTTCGGCAGATACACAACGCTCCTTTCTTGGTGGCCAACTGCGCAAATGCTACTGCGACTGACACCATTCACCGCGTAAGAATAAGGAGTGGCATCGACCGAGATCGCCTCTGCGCCTCCTCGATCAACTCGCTTTCCTTCGCGTGGGCAGAAGTTTGCGGCAGGTCGTACGGCGGTGGTGTCCTAGAATTGGAGCCGAGAGAGGCAGAAGAATTGCCATCTCTGTACGACTTCAGTCATAAGCTGGACGTCGCTTACATAGATGCAAGCCTCAGGAGCGGCGATCTGAAGAAGGCCCTGCAGCACTCAGATCAAGTGCTACTAAGAGATGGCTTGGGCCTATCTGGAACAGACGTAGCGCGCATTAGCGCTGGTTGGGATACCTTGCGCAACAGACGCCAAGGACGTCGGCGCACTGCTGACTAGGCATCTCAGTTCAGGTTCTCGGGTCGGTGTTGGTGATGGCTAGCCCAAATCGACCCGACGCGTCCTTCGTGAGCTGAAGCCACTTATCAGTTAGGTTTCGATCCCGGAACTCGTCGGAAATCCCCTCGATGTGCAGAAGCGACGTGTAGTTGTTCTGGTCTGCCTCACGATTAGGTGCATAGCTGACCATCAAGGGTACCGTGCCCAGGTCTATACCGAGCACGGTGGTAGCAAATTGAATAGTCGCAGTCTCGCGAGGTACTCCGGTAGACGTAGTGCCCTTGACCCATGGCTCGCCCGCAAAGAAATTGCGGCGAAAGTACTTCTGCGCGTCAATGTTGTAGCCAGCCCTGACTAGCGAGATGCTACCGCGCTGATTACCCGCCTTCTTACGCTGCGCATCCGAAGCACTGAGCTTTTTGGTCCACTCAGCGACTGGCGCAGACAGTGGAGCGGGAGCAGCCGCCTCCGGTGGAGCAGGTGCTGGCACCTTCACGAGCGGCTTCAAACGAGTCCCATGGCGAGATTTCATCTTGGCGTCGGTGGGTGGGCTTGGAGGTGGCAACGGCCGGTCCAGCACGCCTGCGGTAATCAGCGCGTCGACTTCCTGGGTGCCCTGGACAACCGTCATGCCTTCGCGCTTGGCCGCAAACCACCAGTCCACCGCGGCGGCGATATCGGCTAGGCAGCCCACATCGTCCCCATCGCGAGAGTCTAGTAGGATGCCCGCTTCGATGTTGAGGGAAGTGATTCCGTTCTTCGTCAGATTGGCGGAGCCTACGTAAGCGGCTGCTGATCCGTCCATCCTCGTGATGTGAACGGTCTTTGGATGGTAGAGACCACCGGTGAAGCTTACCACCCCAATGCTGCGATCAGCTCGCGGCGGCCCAGCCAGTTGCAGCAGCTGCGTGATGTCTTTTGAGCGAGTGACGCCGTTGTTTGAGCCGATGAGAACTCGGAGAGGCCCACCGCTGGTCCTCAGGCTTGCAATTGACGGCGCAAAATAATCAAGGATCTCGCCGCCAAAGAAGCCTGCTTGCCACCTGAGTGCCGCTAGCTCTTTGTTCAACACATGCTGCTCAAGCCAGGAGCCAAGAGCATCAGCCGCGTCTCTAGAATTGCTGTCGATATAACGCATCGACGCGGCGTGATAATCACCGGCCGGTCGTGGTCAACTGCTTACGACCAGCTTACGAGTCTCACGTAGGTGCCAGCACTCTTCGCCGGACCAGGTGCAAACACCTGATTTTACTTCAGAAAGGTGGTGGACGCACTAGGGCTCGAACCTAGGACCCGCTGATTAAGAGTCAGCTGCTCTACCAACTGAGCTATGCGTCCATGCCTGTGAGGCGGTGCGCTGGTCCGCCCTGAGCGGCTGCGCGAGCGGGCATGTAGCGAGGCCTACCACCCTTTGCAACCGCTTTAGCTGAGGGTTGAACGAGTTCGCTGCTGGCGCTCGAAACTCATCAGGAGGCCGAGGCAGATCATCACGGTCATGACTGCCGAGCCGCCGTAGCTGATGAGGGGCAGGGGAATGCCCACCACCGGCGCCAGACCCATCACCATCAGCAGGTTGATCGCGAAATAGGAGAAGAGCACGGCCGCCAAGCCCGCGCACGACAGCTGGGCGAAGCGGGTCGGCGCATTGGCCGCGACCTTCATCGCCCAGCGGATCACGAACAGGTAGGCGAGGACCACGATCGTGCCGCCGACCATGCCCCACTCCTCGGTAAGCGTCGCGAATGCAAAGTCGGTGTGGCCTTCGGGCAGATACTGAAGATGGCTCTGGCTACCTTGGAGGTAACCTTTGCCGAACAGCCCGCCGGAGCCGATCGCAATCTTGCTCTGGGTGATGTGGTAGCCGGCGCCCATCGGGTCGCTTTCGGGGTCGAGAAAGATGTCGATCCGCTTTTTCTGATAGCCGTGCAGCAGGAACTGGTAGATGATCGGGATCGCCGCCGCGATCGCGCCTCCCGGGATCAGGAACCACTTCACCGGGAGGCCGGCCAGGAACATCACGGTCACGCCGGCGAATACCACCATCAGGCCGGTGCCAAGGTCCGGCTGCAGGATTACGAGACCAGCGGGGACCCCGATCAACGCGGCCGCGGGCCAGATCGCGCGGAAACTGCGGATATCCCCGGCGGGCAGCAGCTCGTAGAAGCGCGCCAGCATCAGGGCGATGGTGGGTTTCATGAACTCCGATGGCTGCAGCCGGATGATGCCGAGATCCAGCCAGCGCTGCGCACCCTTTCCGACGAACCCCAGCATGTCGGTCAGCACCAGCATGATTACGATCGATCCATAGATCGGAATCACCAGCTGCTTGACCGTCTCCTCGCGCACCTTGGACAGCGCGATGGCCAGGCTGAGGAACAGCAGCAGCGCGGCGCCCTGGCGCATGGCCCAGGGCTGGATCGACCCGCCGGCGGCCGAGTAGAGGTTCACCAGCCCGAACAGGCCGATGCCCATGATCAGGAAGATCAGCCGCCAGGGCAGGCGGGCGAGCGGTTGCGGGATGATGGCGGACGAGATCATGCGCTGGCCGCCGGTGGCACTTGTGCCGCGGCCTTGAAGGCGGCTGCCTGCCGCGCGTTGCGCTCGGCCAGGCTGCCGCCCCACTGTTTCTCCAGCGGCTCAAGCGTCGCCCAGGCCTTCTCCTGGTCAAACAGGTAAGTCATGCTGTCGCGCACGATCGGCGCCGCGGCCGAAGCGCCAAACCCGCCATGCTCGATGATGCAGCCGATGGCGTACTTCGGCTTGTCCGCGGGGGCGAACGCGATGAACAAGGCATGGTCCCGCAATGCCCAATTGGAGTTGGCCACCCCGCGGGCGGTGAGGCGGAACACCTGCGCGGTTCCGGTCTTGCCGGCCATCTGGATGCCGTCGAGCGGCAGCTTCGACCCAACGGCGGTGCCGCTGCCGTTGACCACGGCCGCCATGGCATTGCGAACGATCGCGAGGTGCTCCGGATCGACGGCGACCGGTGCAATCCGTTGGCGTCGCGCCCCCGCCAGCAGGCGCGGCTGAATGAGTTTGCCGGACGCCAGCCGCCCGGGCATCACGGCCAGTTGCAGCGGGTTGATCAGGACGTAGCCCTGGCCGATCGACGTGTTGGCCGAATCGAACCCTTGCCACTTGCGCTTGTACTTCTTCTCCAGCCACTTGGGGTTCGGCATGGTGCCGTAACGCTGGCTGATCGGCAGCTGGTCGAATTCCTGCCCGTAGCCGAGATAGTTGACCATCTCGGTGGTCAGCTCCGGATCGGTGCGCAGGCCCATGGCCCAGAAGTAGGTGTTGCAGCTACGCTCGATTGCCACGTGCATGTCGACCGAGCCATGCCGGGCGTCGCAGCTGAAGAAGCGGTTGCCGATCCTCAGGCCGCCCGGACAGAAGACCCGCTGCCGCGGGTCGATGCCCTGCTTCAGGAACGCCAATGCCATGGCAGGCTTGATGGTCGAGCCCGAGGGGTAGAGCCCCTGTGAAACCTTGTTGATCAGCGGCTTGTGGTCGTCCTCTGACAGCATCCGCCATTCGGTCCGGCCGATGCCCGCACTGAAGCTGTTGGGATCGAACGCAGGCATGGAGACGAAGGCCAGCGTGTCGCCCGTGTCCACATCCAATGCGACCAGTGCGCCCGAGTTGTCGCCCATGCGCCGCGCCACATATTCCTGCAGACCGGCGTCGATTGTAAGCTGCACCGTTCCGCCGCTGCGATCGGGCTTAGGGTCGAGTTCCTTGACGAGGCGGCCGCTCGCCGTGACTTCGATCCGCTGCCCGCCCGGGGTCCCCCGGAGGTTGGGCTCCAACGTCTTTTCAAGCCCTTGCTTGCCGATCTTGAACCCGGGAGTGAGGAACAGTGGGTCCTTGCTCTTCTGGTAATCCTCGGCCGACGGGGTGCCGACATAGCCGACCAAGTGGGCTACGGCGGGGCCAGCCGGGTAGAAGCGGGAAAAGCCCCGCATCGGCTGAACGCCTGGAAGTTCGGGCAGGCGGACAGTGACCGCCGCATAGCGCTCGTACGGCACGTTCTCGGCGACCTGTACCGGCTGGTAGCCGCGCGCAGCCTTGATGTCCCGATTGATCCGGTCGACCTCGTCAGGAGTGAGCGCCAGAAGCTCTGTGAGGATGGCGACCGTCCGCCCAGCGTCCTTGAGCTGGTCCGGGATCAGGTCCACTCGAAAGTCGGACCGGTTGATCGCGATCGGCTTGCCGCCCCGGTCGACGATCCAACCGCGGCGCGGTGGAACCAGAATCATCTGGACCCGATTGTCCTCGGACAGCAGGTTGTACTTCTGGTTCTCCTTCACGGACAACCAGCCGAGCCGCGCCACGAGCGCCCCGGCGACCGCAGCTTGCGCGCCGCCCACCACCAGCATCCGCCGCGAAAAGGTCAGGCTCTGGTGAACGGAGGTGAAACGCATTGGCGGGTTCATCGGCCGAGCCTCCAACGGTCAACCGCAGAGGCGGTAAAGGCGGCGAGCGGGAAGGCGAGCACGGCGATGATCCACGGCGACCAGATGAGGCGAAAGGCGTAAGATGCGCCCATAAGCGCGTCGACGTCCCAGCGTACCACCTGGCTGATGAACAGGAGAATGGCAGCCAGCAGCCATTCGATCCAATAATCGCGCCACATGGTGCGGCGATCGGCCAGGTCGAGCATCAGCATGGACGCGGTCCATACGAAGATCGACTGGCCGACGGGCGAGCCCGTGATGAGGTCGTTGAAGAGGCCAAGGGGCGCTGCCCACCAGGCGGGAATGGCATCGCCGCGCAGCAGCCGCCAGGCGATCAGCATCAGAAAACCGAAGTCAGGTCCCCAGCCGACCTCGGTGACGATCGGCAAGACTGACAGCGTGGACGCAATCGCGACGCTGCCGGCCGGCCAGTAGCGCGCAAGGCGTCGGGGACCACGGCCGATGGTGGCATTGTTGCCGAGGGCGGAGCGGACCATCAGCGCGCCTCGGGGGTCGGCTCGTCGGCGGCGCGCAACGCTGCTTCCTCGTACGGCTGCTCGACGACTGCAAAGCTGACGTCGGCCGGGTCAGCCATGGGAAGGGCGATGGCTCCATCGTCATCAAGCCGGACCACGCGCGCGACCGGAACTCCGGGCGGATACAGGCCGCCCGTGCCGCTGGTGACTACAATGTCGCCGCGGCGGAACGGATTGCGGCCGACTTCCAGCGGACGAAGATCAACGGTGCCGTCGCCACGACCCGTAGAGATGACTGCCTGACCGCCCCGCAGCAAGCGGGTTGGAACGATGTTTGCCCGGTCGGAGATCAGAAGCACGCGGCTAGCCGTCGCCCCCGCCTCCACCACTCGGCCCACGAGCCCGGCCGGCGCGCGCACGGGCATCCCGATGAGCACACCATCACCCCGCCCGACGGAGATCACCGCGAAGCGGCGCTGGCTTTCGAAGGAGGAGCCGACGATGCGGCCGGTGGCAACCGCCTGCAGCGCCTTCTCGCGAAGTTGCAGGGCCGCCTTCAGCTGCGCATTCTCGTTCAGGATGGCGCGCGCCTGAATGACCTGCTGCCGGAGCGCTGCCTGCTCCTTCTTCAGAGCGGCGTTCTGGCGGGCGGCGTCCCAGTAGTTGCCGGCGCCGCTGACCAGGCCGGTAACAGTGGTCGTGGCCTCTCGCAGGGCGCCCGTGACGGGGCTGGTCACGTCAAGCGTGGCGCCACGAACGCCGGCGTAGGCGTGCGGCGCCACGATGGAGAGGCCGAGCAGGAACAGTCCAATCAGGACACCCGCGATCGTCGCCAGAAAGCTGAAGAACAGGCCATATTGCGCCCGCCGCGACCAGCCCGGGCGCGCACCGACGGGCGGCGCCACCGTTCGAACGACCCCTTACGCGGTCTGGAGCACGCCGCGGAACTGCTCTTCCTCGAGCGCGCGGCCGGTGCCGAGCGCAACGCAGGTGAGCGGATCCTCGGCAACGGTCACCGGCAGCCCGGTCTCGTCACGCAGCACTTCATCAAGCCCCTGCAGCAGCGCGCCGCCGCCGGTCAGGACGATGCCCTGGTCGCAGATGTCGGCGGCCAGCTCCGGCGCGGTGTTCTCCAGCGCGATCCGGACGCCCTCGACGATCGTGCCAACCGGTTCGGACAGCGCCTCGGCGATCTGGCCCTGGTTGATCGAAATCTCCTTCGGAACGCCGTTGACGAGGTCGCGGCCCTTGATGTGCACCGTCTTGCCGATGCCATCGACCGGCGGCTTGGCAATGCCGACCTCTTGCTTGATCCGCTCGGCCGTGGCTTCGCCGATCAGCAGGTTGTGGTTGCGGCGGACATAGGAGGAGATCGCCTCGTCCATCTTGTCGCCCCCGACGCGGACCGACGTGGTATAGGCCAGGCCGCGCAGCGACAGCACCGCGACCTCGGTCGTGCCACCGCCAATGTCGACCACCATGGAGCCGATCGGCTCCGTCACCGGCATGTCGGCGCCGATCGCGGCCGCCATCGGCTCCTCGATCAGGTATACGGCCGAAGCACCGGCGTTGGAAGCGGCGTCGCGGATGGCGCGCCGCTCGACACTGGTCGAGCCCGACGGCACGCAGATCACGATCTCCGGAAAGCGCCAGGCGCGCATCTTGCCGCCGTGCACCTTGTGGATGAAGTGCTTGATCATCTGCTCGGCAACATCGATGTCGGCGATGACACCGTCGCGCAAGGGACGGATCGCCTCGATCTGGTCGGGCGTCTTGCCCATCATCAGCTTGGCGTCGTCACCGACCGCCTTGACCTTCTTGATCCCGTTGATGGTCTCGATCGCGACCACCGACGGCTCATTGAGAACGATGCCGCGACCCCGGACGTAGACAAGCGTGTTCGCCGTCCCGAGATCGATTGCCATGTCGTGCGACATCCACTTGAACCACCGAGTCCAGAACATGCCCGCTCGTCTTCCTGAAAAGTGATTAAGCCCCAACGAGGTAATCGCTGTTGAATGGCGATCCCACACAGCGCCTCGCCCCACGGACTCGATTGGGCTAGACCCCCTGCCATGTCAATAAGAAGGCTGCCCTCCCACCTGGTCGATCGTATCGCGGCAGGCGAGGTGGTGGAGCGTCCCGCGAGCGCGCTCAAGGAACTGATCGAGAACGCACTGGATGCGGGCGCGCGAAACATTCACGTGCGGCTGGCGGCGGGCGGGCTCGACCTCATTGAAGTGACGGACGACGGCCACGGCATGGCGCCGGCCGAGATGAGCCTGGCGCTGGAGCGCCACGCCACGTCCAAGCTGCCGGACGAACGGATCGAGGCTGTGGCGAGCTTCGGCTTCCGCGGCGAGGCGTTGCCCTCGATCGCGAGTGTCGCGCGCTTCACGCTGGAGAGCCGGCCGCGCGAGGGGGACGGCTGGCGAGTCACCGTCGATCATGGCGCGCGGGCAGGGGAGGGACCAGCCGCGCTCCCAGTCGGCACCCGCGTCCGGGTCGAAGGCCTGTTCGACAAGGTGCCCGCCCGCCGCAAGTTCCTGCGCAGCCCCCGGGCGGAATATACGGCTGCACTCGATGTTGTGCGACGGCTCGCAATGGCGCGGCCGGACGTGGCGGTCACGCTGGAGCATGATGGCCGCCGCGTGCTGTCCGTCCAACCGGCGGCCCTGCCGGTGCGGGTCGCGGCACTGCTCGACCCGGCCCTGGAGCGCGGCGGAATGCCGGTCGACTTGCGCCGCGGCGACCTTGAACTTGGCGGGGTGGTTTCGCTCCCGACGCTCAGCCGCGGCGCGGCTGACCAGCAATATCTGTTCGTCAACGGCCGCCCGGTGAAGGATCGCCTGCTCGTTGGCGCCCTCCGAGCGGCGTACAGCGACGTCATGGCTCGGGACCGCCATCCGATCGCGGCCCTGTTCCTGACGCTTCCGCTGGAGGCGGTCGACGTCAACGTTCACCCGGCGAAGACGGAAGTCCGCTTCCACGACCCACAGGCGGTCCGCGGCCTCATCGTTGGCGGTCTGCGGTCCGCGCTGGACGAGGCCGGTCATCGCAGCGCCACCCGCATGCAGCCCGCCGCCGACGTGCGCTGGATCAGCGAGCTGGACCGGATCCCGCAGCCGGCTCCGCCACCAGCAGCTTGGCCGGCACCTGCGCCACTGTCTGCGGCGCTCGTGCAGGAAAGCCGCGCCTTGTTCGAGCATGCGCCGGCCGCCCGTGCCGAGCCTGCCCATGCGCCCGTTCCATCCTACCCGTTGGGCGTCGCCCGTGGCCAGGTCGCCGCCACCTACATCGTAGCCGAAGCCGACGACGGCCTGGTGATCGTCGACCAGCATGCCGCCCACGAGCGGCTGGTGCTGGAACGGCTGAAGCGGTCCGCCGGGAACGGCGGAGTGCCGCGCCAGGCCATCCTGCTGCCGGAAGTCGTCGAGCTGGATGAAGCGGACTGCAACCGGCTAGAGGAAGCCGCGGCCGAACTGGCGCACTTCGGCCTCGAACTGGAGCGATTCGGCGCCAGCGCGGTGCTGATTCGGGCCATCCCTGCGCCGCTCGGACATCCCGACGTCAGGCAGTTATGCGCCGACCTCGCGGCCGAAATCGCGGAGCTTGGCGGGCCGCAGGCGTTGAAGGAGCGGCTTGACCTGCTGGCCGCCACTTTCGCCTGCCATCACAGCGTCAGGGCTGGGCGGGTGCTGTCCGTTCCCGAGATGAATGCGCTGCTGCGCGAAATGGAAGTCACGCCCCACAGCGGGCAGTGCAACCACGGCCGGCCAACCTGGGTGAAGCTGTCCATGAACGACGTCGAGCGTCTGTTCGGACGTCGGTAAGAAACTGGTAAGGCCTTGGAATTAACAGCCCGGCAGATTGGCTATCCAAAGGTGCCCGGCATGGAACAGATCATCTACATCAGCACGTCGCGCGCGCCCGTCCGGCCGACGGACGAGGAACTGCAGCACATCCTCAGCGTGTCGCGGCGCAACAATGCCCGCGACGGGTTGTCCGGGCTGCTGGTGGTCGGTGGCCGCCGATTCCTGCAGGTCTTGGAAGGACCTAGCGAGGCGCTCAATCGTGCGTTCAACCGCATCCGCGGTGATGAGCGGCACTTCGCGGTGGTAGAGCTCACCCGCCGCGCCATCGAGCAGCGCAGCTTCCCTGAGTGGGATATGGGCTTCGAAGTGCAGGGGAAGCACCTGACGGAGGTCGTCGGCAAGCTGATCGCAGACGTCGAAGATCCGCTCTTGCGAGCCCAGGTCGACGGCTTTGCCAAGATCCACAGCAAGGCGGCGTGACCCGCTTTTGAACGGTGGACCAGGTGTGCTAAACCCCGCCGCCCATGGGAGCGAGGCCATGACACAGGAAGCAAGCCGCATCTACTTCGCCCGCCGCGCTGCCGAGGAGCAGGAGCGGGCGGAGTCCGCATCCGATCCGATCACTCGCGAGGCGCACAGCCGCCTGCAGCGCGCCTATGTGGAGCGCGCCAGTGTAGGCGATCGGTGGCCCGACAAAGACGTCGTCGGCTAGGCCGGCGAAACTCAGCGGTTCTGTTTCAGCAAGCGAAGACGGGCCGCTTCCAGCGCGCCGGCCCTCGCTTTCTGGCGCGCAGCTCGAAGCCTGGGGTAATCGGCCTCGGCCTCATCGGATAGCGCCTGCACGAAGGCGCCGGACCGGACATCCGCCAGCACGCCCTCCATCCGGCCGCGGACCGCCCGATCCACGATCGCCGGCCCGCCGAGCAGGGCGCCGAACTCGGCAGTGTTGCTGATGGCTTCGGCCGTGCCCGCGATGCCGCGCGCCTCGATCAGCCCGGCCAGCAACTTAAGCTCTGAGACACATTCGAGGTAGGCGACCTCCGGCTGGATGCCGCCGGCGACCAGCGTCTCGAAGCCGGCCTGGAGAATGGCCGGGACCGCGCCCCACACCACCGCACCCTCGTTGAACAGGTCGGCGACGCATTCCTCCTCGAAGGTCGAGCGGATCACACCGGCCCGGCCGCAGCCGAGCGCCTGGGCATAGGCCAGTGCGAGCGGCCAGGCTGCACCGCTTGCATCCTGCGCGACCGCCGCCAGCGCGACCATTCCCTGGCCCTCCAGGTAAAGGCTGCGCAGCGCCGTGCCCGGTCCCTTGGGCGCAACCATGATGACGTCGAGGTCGGGACGCGGGGCGATCAGGCCGAAGTGGATCGCCAAACCATGACTGAACCCAACGGCCGCGCCGTGCCGCAAGCCGGGCGCCACCTCGTCGTAGATCGCGGCCAGCCGCTCGTCGGGCGCAAGCAGCATCGCCAGGTCGGCGTCGCGCACCGCTGCAGCTGGCGTCATGACGTCGAACCCAGCGCTCCGCACCTCGGCTTCGCTGCCGCTGCCGGGGCGCAGGCCGACCACCACCCGCACGCCGCTGTCCCGCAGGTTGAGCGCCTGCGCCCGCCCCTGGTTACCGAATCCGATGATGGCGACGGTTCTGCCGTGCAGCGGCGCTGGGTCGATCGCCTCGTCCTTGATCATGCCGGGTGGCTAGACCGAACCATCGAGCAGCGCCAGCGCCCGTTCGGCTGCGGCTTCGTCGTCGAGCGGCTCGGCAAAGCGGGGCCAGTCGGCCGGCGGCTGGTGCGCGAACCAGGTATATTGCCGTTTGGCATAGTTGCGCGTCGCCTGCGCGCCCGCCGCCACCGCCTGCTCCCGGGTGACTTCTCCACGCAGCCACGCCGCGATCTCTCGCACCCCGATCGCGCGCATGGCGGGCAGCATCGGGTCGAGGCGCCGGGCGAGCAGAAGGCGCACCTCGTCCGCCGCCCCGCCGTCCATCATCGCGGCGAAGCGCCCGTCGCAGCGCGCATAGAGCCGGGATCGAGGGGGCAGCAGGATCAGCGGCCTGAGCGCTATCTCCGCACCGATACCGCCCGAGCGCTCCCGCTGCCAGTCGGCGAGCGGGCGGCCCGTCGACAGGACGACTTCCAGCGACCGGGCGATCCGCGTGGTATCCGTCGGGTGCAGCCGTTCCGCCGCGCCTGGATCGAACTCTGCCAGCCGAGCATGATTTTCCACCACGCTCGCGCCGCGCACCGCACTTCTCACCGCCGGGTCGATCGGCGGGATGGGTGCGATGCCGTCCAGCAGGGTGCGCAGGTAGAGCCCGGTGCCACCGACCAGGATCGGCAGGCGCCCGCGCCGGTGCGCTTGCACCACCTCAGCCTTGGCCAGCGCCGCCCATTCGGCCGCAGAGCAGGGCTCGGCCGGGTCGCGGAACGCGAACAGCCGATGCTCGGCCCGGGCTTCGTCTGCCGGCGCCGGTCCGGCACTCAGCACCCGCAGCCGTGCATAGAGCTGGGCGCTGTCGGCATTGATGATGACGCCATTCGTCCGCTCGGCCCAGGACAATGCAAGCGCCGACTTGCCCGAAGCGGTTGGACCGGCGATGAGGCCAACAGGAGGACGCACTTTGCTCATTGCCACGCTGATAGCAGCCGGATCGCTCAACAAGGACAGCATTCATGCGGCCGCCACGCTGCTGGAGGACGCCCGGCTGCGGCTCGGCGGCTGGGGCTGGCTGGACGAGGGCGATGCCGCCGACATCGAAGTGGATGCGGACGCGGGCCAACTGGGCCGGATCCGCGCGCTGCTCGAGGGTGCGCTGCCCAAGACGGACGTGATCGTCCAACACGCCCACGGGCGCGAGAAGAAGCTGCTGGTCGCCGACATGGATTCTACCATGATCGGCCAGGAGTGCATCGACGAGCTGGCCGATTATGCCGGCATGAAGGACGAGATCGCGGCGGTGACCGACGCGGCGATGCGCGGTGAGATCGACTTTGCCCAGGCCCTGCATCAGCGGGTGGCGACGCTGAACGGCCTTGGCGTAGGCTGCATCGAGCGCTGCCGCGAGGAGCGGATCCGGGCCAACCCAGGTGCCCGGACGCTCGTGCAGACCATGCGGGCACGCGGAGCCGGAACGCTGCTGGTGACGGGCGGCTTCCATGACTTCGCCGACCCGACCGCGGCGGAACTGGGCTTTACCGAGGTTCGCGCCAATTACCTCGACTCCATGCACGGGCACCTGACCGGCCGGGTGACTGGCGCGATCGTCGACGCCGCGGCCAAGTGCGAGGCGCTGATCGACCTGCGCAACGAGCTCGGGCTGTCACCGGCGGCGGTGCTGGCGGTCGGGGACGGCGCCAACGACGCGCCCATGATCGCCGAGGCCGGCCTCGGAGTGGCGTTTCGCGGCAAGCCCAAGCTTCGCGAAGTGGCTGATGCGCGGCTGGACTTCAACGATCTCACCGCGCTGCTATGGGGGCAAGGGATCCGCCGCGCCGACTGGGTCGGCTGAACCTTACTTCGCAGCCACGGGAAAGCACGCCTGCCGAGCGCCCAGCGCCCGGCACGTCGCCTGTGCCTCTTCCTTGGAGCCAAAGGGACCTACCAGCAGGCGCGTCAGGCTGCCCAGCGGGACATAGCTTGCCTGCTTGCCCGGCAATTGCGGGGCTAGGCGGCCGAACAGCGCTTGCGCTCCGCCCGGTTGACGGAAGGCGCCGAGCTGGACCTGCCATGCTCCGCTCGGCCGAGTTGTCTTGACGTCCATGATCGCCGTTGAAGAGGGCAGCGCCGGATCGACGGCGCTCGCCAGCCGCTTGGCCGCCGCGATCTCCGCCGCGCCCATCACCAGCTCCATCTCGTCCCTGGTGCCGATCGCTTCGCTGAGGCCACCTGCGGCCGCGCGGGTGACCATTGCAAAACCCTGCGTCCGGTTGACCGGTACTCCGTCACCATTGAACAGCGCGGTGCCATAGAGCAGCAGCCCGCGTGCCTCACCCTGGTCTGCCGCCAGCTTCAGCCATCGCAGGGCGCCCGTCCTGTTGCCGTCGCGGAACATCAGCATGCCCAGCGCCGCCGCTGCCCCCGAGTGGCCCGCGCGCGCCGCCCGCTCGTAAAGACCGCGCGCCCGCACGGGTTGCACGGCGCGGATCGCCTCTGCCTGGCGATATTGCTGCTCTACTTCCGCCGACACCGTTGCACTCAACCACAAGGCAATAAGGAATGCCGTCATCTTACGCCCCCCGACGCCGCCATGGGTGCAAGCTTAGTACAGGCCGCGTCCGTCGTTAACTGGATTTTAGGCGGACGGGCGCATCCCCTCCTCAACACGGCCAATAGGCAAGGGGATAAGCATGCGCGTTCTGGCAATGGCATCGCAGAAGGGGGGCTCGGGAAAGACGACCCTGTCCGGACATCTTGCGGTGCAGGCGCAGCTGGCTGGGCAGGGCCCGGTCTGCCTGATCGACATCGATCCGCAAGGCAGTCTTGCGGACTGGTGGAACGAGCGTGAGGCCGACATGCCGGCCTTCGCCCAGACCACGGTGGCGCGTCTCGCGTCCGACCTCGAGGTTCTGCGCCAGCAAGGCTTCCGCCTCGCGGTGATCGACACGCCGCCGGCCATCACCATGGCCATCCAGAGCGTGATCGCGGTCGCCGAACTGATTGTCATCCCGACCCGCCCGAGCCCGCACGACCTGCGCGCCGTTGGCGCCACGGTTGACCTGTGCGACCGCGCCGGCAAGCCGCTGATCTTCGTGGTCAACGCCGCGACGCCCAAGGCCAAGATCACCAGCGAGGCGGCGGTCGCGCTATCTCAGCACGGCACGGTGGCGCCGGTCACCATTCACCACCGCACCGACTTCGCCGCCTCGATGATCGACGGCCGCACGGTGATGGAGGTCGATCCCAACGGGCGCTCGGCCCGCGAGGTGATCGAACTTTGGGAATACATCAACGAGCGGCTGGAAAAGCAATTCCGCCGCACGGTGTTCTCGGCTCCGGCCGCGGGTCCCGCCGCCGGCACCATGGCCGCTGCGCCGCGTCCCGTCGGTGGCTTCGGCCGCCGCGTCGTCGGTTAAGCGAAAGGGAAGGGTGCTCCCATGAAGAGCGAACCCAAGGCATTTGCGTCCCTTTCCTCGGGCCTATTGGCTCGCAAGGGCGCGGCTCGTCCGGCCATGCGACCGCAGGGTTTCGGGCAGGGCGGCAGCAACCTTGACGATCTCGGCTGGAACGACATGGGCTTCGACGCGCCCCGCCCGGCGCTCGCGTCGGTCGGCGATGCTGGCGAGATGCCCCATGTCTCACGCAGTCCGCTGATCGGCCTGACCCCGGTCTCGCCGGTCCACGACCAGCAGGCGGAGATCGAGGAGCGCTTTTCGGCCTACACGTCCGACGAGGGCGAGGAAGAAGAGTTCGAGGAAGAAGCGTCCCTGGGCGCCAGCTTCGCATCGCTGAGCGGCGCGCAGCCCGCTGATGTCGAAGATCACGCCGAGGAAGACGCGCTGGAGCTCGTCGAGGAACTGCCGCAGGCGATCGTTCCCGAGCGGCCGGTGATCATGCCCCCCGCTCCGGTGGTGGTGGCCGTTGCGCCTCCGCGCGCCGTGCCGGTCGCGTCCGAGCCGAAGCTGCGGGCGGAGCCGCTCGCCAAGGGCAAGGCCGCGTTCACGCTGCGGCTCGACCCGTCGCGTCACCTGAAGCTGCGGCTTGCGTGCGCGGTCACCGCGCGCTCGGCCCAGCAGTTGGTTACCCGAGCACTCGACGAGTTGCTCGCGTCCATGCCCGAACTCGAAGCCATGGCCGAACAGGCTCCGGTCGAGAGGGTCAGTAAGGGGGGTTAAACCATGTCGAAGACGCTTCGCGCGACCACTGCGCTCACCGCCGTTGTCGCCGCCAGCCTGATCGCGGGCTGCGCCGCCCCGACGTCCAAGTTCCAGGTCAGCGGCGGGTACGCCAGCAAGCCCGACCTGCGGAACATCGGCCTGGCCACCCGCGCCCAGATGGCGCTGACGGCCGGCGATCTGACCAACGCGGTCGGCCTTGCCGAGAAAGCGGTCGAGAACTCCCCGCATGATGCTGGCTTCCGAACGCTGCTTGGCAATGCCTATCTTGCCTCCGGGCGGTTCGCGTCTGCCGAAGCGGCCTACAACGATGCGCTCGGCATCTTCCAGAACCAGCCAGCCGTGGCGATGAAGCTCGTCCTGGCACAGATCGCACAGGGCAAGAACGGCGAAGCGCTCGCGATGCTTGACCAGTTGCGCGCCGTTGCCAACCCGGCTGATGTCGGCCTCGCGATGGCACTGGCCGGGCAGCCCGGCAACGCCATCGCATTGCTCGACGAAGCGGCCCGCGCCCCCGGAGCCGACGCGCGAACCCGGCAGAACTTGGCACTCGCCCATGCGCTGTCCGGCGACTGGGAGAATGCCCGCACCATCGCGGCCCAGGACGTGCCCGGCGACCAGCTCGACGCCCGCATGGCGGAATGGATGCGCACCGCCAGCCCGCAGAGTGTCGGAACCCAGGTGGCGGCCCTGATTGGCGTATCCCCGGCCGCGAGCGATCCCGGACAACCGGCTCGCCTGGCGCTTCGCACGGGAGGTCCGCGCATGGCTGCCGCCGTGCCGGCTACTCCGGTTGCGCCCATCCAATTGGCCCAGGTCGAACCCCAGCCGCAGCCGGCGCTTCCGGTCGCGGTGCAGCCGGTTGAGCCGGCAACCGTCATGAACGATGCCGGCTTTGCCGCGCCAAGCGATCCGGTCGCGGTACCGGTCAGCGTGGCAGCCGCCGCCGTCACGGTTCCTCTGCCGGCCGCAGCGCCGCCGGCGGAGACTGCCGGCCCGCTCGCTGATATCGCCCAGAACCTCAAATCGCTGCGTCACGAACCGGTGCGCCGGTCCGGTGCGCTGCCGAAGCTCAGCGAGCTTCGGCGCACGGCTGCCATCCGCTTCGGTCGGAGCGGCGTGGTGGTGCAGCTCGGTGCCTATGGTTCGCGCCAGACGCTGGAGACGGGCTGGGCCAAGCTCTCGCAGCGCCACGAAGTGCTGGCGCGCTACACGCCAGCCACTGCGCGCTTCCAGGCTCCGATCGGTCCGGTTTACCGGCTCAGCCTGCAGGGCTTCGCGTCAGCTGACGAGGCAAAGAACGTCTGCCAACAGCTGAAGGGCGCCGGCGCCGCCTGCTTCGTTCGCAACGTCGCGGGCGACACCGCCGTCCGCTTCGCCAGCCGCTAGCCGACCAGCATCTCCAGCACCGCCATGCGAACGGCCACCCCGTTCGCCACCTGGCGGCGGATCAGGGAGCGCTCGCCGTCCGCTACTGCATCGGCGATCTCCACGCCGCGGTTCATGGGCCCTGGGTGGAGGACCACGGCGTGCGGCGCCGCCAGGGCGAGCCGCTGCTCGGTGAGGCCGTAGCGGCCGAGATATTCACCGGGCGCGTCGCCGAGCTCGTCGGTCATGCGCTCACGCTGAACCCGCAGCATCATGACCGCGTCGGCGCCGGCGATCGCCTGCTCCACGTCACCGCTGGTGACATCGTCGGGCAGCAGGGCAGGCGGACCGGCCAGGCGAACCGTCGCCCCGAGCCGCCGCAGCAGCTTGGCATTGGACCGGGCCACCCGGCTGTGCCGGATGTCACCGACGATCGCGATTGTCAGCCTCTCCAGCGCTCCGAACTGCTGGCGCAGCGTCAAGGCGTCGAGCAGCGCTTGCGTCGGGTGCTCGTTGGTGCCGTCGCCGGCGTTGATCACCGGGCAGTCGACGATCTCTGCCACCGCGGCCGGCGCGCCATTGTCGCGGTGCCGCAGCACGATAGCGTCGGGCTCCATCGCCGCCAGAGTCGCTGCCGTGTCCGCCAATGTCTCACCTTTCTTCACGCTGCTATGCTCGACCGAGAGGGTGATCGGCTGCGCCCCCAGCCGCGCCGCGGCGGTGGCGAAGCTCATCGCGGTGCGTGTGCTGTTCTCGTAAAAGGTGTTGAAGACGATCTTGCCGGCCAGCTGGCTGGACGAGCCGCGCTGGTCAGCGAAGCCTTGGGCGGAGGTCAGCAGGCGGGCGATCTGCTCGTCCGACAGCGAGTCGATGGAAAGTAGGTCCACGAGCGCGCTTGCTAACCGGCTCGCGGCAGGTTGACCAGCGCGTCGATCGCGCCCTGCAGGATATGCGCGGCGGCGAGCTTGTCGACGGCTTCCGCGCGCCGGGCCCGGCTGACGTCCGCGGCGATCATCGCCCGCTCGACCGCCTGCGTCGACCAGCGCTCGTCCCACAGCAGGATGGGAAGGTTCAGGGGAGCGCAGTTGCGGGCGAAGGCCCGGACGGACTGGGTGCGGGGGCTGTCGGTTCCGTCCATGTTGAGCGGCAGACCGATGACCAGCCCGACGATCGCCTGCGCCGCGACGAACCGGCGCAGCTGTTCCAGATCCGCGGTGAACTTGGCGCGTCGGATGGTCTCGGCCGGCCCGGCGAAGCTCCAGTGGGCATCGCACACCGCCAGACCCACCGTCTTGGTGCCGACGTCGAGGCCTGCGAGCTTGCCGCCATCCGGAACGGCGGCGGCAAACTCGGTTGCGGAGGCGGTAATCAACGCGCCTGCCATGCCGCCAACCGGCGCTGAGCATCCTGGCGCAGGTTCGCCCAGAACAGCGCGTAATCGTAGACGTGGTAGTTGTTGCCCGGCAGCACATAGGGACCCATCGAAGGGATGTCGCCATCCAGCACCAGGAAGCCTTTGTCGCAGCGCGCGCCCACCGAACCGGGCTGCAGCGTTGCCTCTGTCAGGGCCGTGTTTGGCACCAACGTGCCGAGGTTGGCCGATGCCGGCGCCACGCCGTTCCGCGAACCGGTCAGCGGATTGACGCACAGCATGTCCTCGCGGCGGCGAGGCTGGCCGGTGAAGCCGGTAGATCCGTCGTACACGTCGGTCACCAATTGCGTGTTGGCGGGCTCGCCGTAGCTTTGCCAACTGGTTACGCAGCGCGCCTGGTCGGGGCGCTCGCAGGCGGCCAGGCCCATGGCCGGGAGGTCGGCCGCGACCGATACCGGCCAGCCTCCGACGTAGGCGGCGACCACTCGCGTGGCGACCGGCTTGCCGGCCACCTTGTCGCGCAGCAATCGGGTCAGATGCAGCGCGCCCTGACTGTGCCCGGCCAGAATGATCGGCCCTTCGGGCACCTGCGCGAGGAAGCGGTCGAACGCCCGCGCCACGTCGGAATAGGCGAGGTCGAGCGCTTTCTGGGCGTCCTCGCTGCGCAGCAGGAACGCGCCGAATGCCGCCTGCCGGTACTTGGGGGCATAGACCTGGCCGACACCGTTGAAGGCGCTTGCCTGGCTGCGGACGAACAGCGTCGCGCGGTTCTGGCTCTCGGGATCACTTAGGGGCGCGTTCCAGCGGTCCTTCTGCAAGTAGGTGGTCGGGTGGACGTAGAAGACGGCAACGGGGCGTGCACCCTCGGGAGCGGCAATCCCGGCTGGCAACCACTCGGCCGGTCCGGGCGGGACTGTGTCGGGCAGGGAAAGCCAGTTCTCGGTCTGGACATAGTCGGGGCCGGTCTGGGCCGGTGGTGCTTCGAAGTGCCCGCTAGGGGCGGCCTGCTTGACCAGGAAGGAGCTGCCAAACTGGTAGACGGCGAACGCACCGGCGACGAACAGCAGGATCAGGACAAAGACGGCAAGCAGGAAGCGGCGGACGCACATGGTGGGCGCAGGTAGGGGCCGCCGCGCCCTGCCGCAACCTAGTCGGCGGTCTCCCGGCGCAGGGTGAAGAAATACGGGTCGGCATGGCCGCGGATGTCCATGGCACCGACGAGGACGTCGGGCGAAACCATTCGGAAGCAGTCGGCGATCGGCAGCGCGTCGTAGAGCATCGCGGTCGAGGTCACGCCTCGGTAGGTGAGCAGACGGAGCCGGGCGCGCGGTTGGCGCGTCCGCAACATGGGAGAGGCAAAGCGGAACAGCGTGGCGGCGGGCGGCGACTTCGCGAGCTTGGGGAAGCGCTCGATCAGGGGCAAGGGCATGAGCGCCGGATTGCCGGCGAAGCGTCGGCCACGGCGCTCGAATACCAGCGGGTCGACGTCGTCTACAGAGCGGAAGCGCTTGCCCCACCAACCGGACGGTCCAAGCAGGCCGTCGTAAAGGTGCCCGGTCGCAATCTCGCCCCCGCGCCAGCTCCCGAGCATCGTGGCCGGCTCGACCGGCGGCAGGCTGTCGAAAAAGGCGAGCACGTCGGGCAGGGGCGCTGCCGGCTCGAGCTCGCACAGGCGTTCAAGCGGGGTCATGAGCTTGGCATAGCAGCTTTCGCAAAGTGCTGCCCAAGCCCCTTGCACCACCCGCCCGCCGCAGCTAGAGGCTCCGGCCGTGGGCGTGTAGCTCAGTGGTAGAGCACTGTGTTGACATCGCAGGGGTCGCAAGTTCAATCCTTGCCACGCCCACCATTTTCCCAACAAAGACAAGCCATTGATCTGTCGGGCAAAACCGCCGGACCGCTAGGGTCCGTCGTTTGCCCGAAAGGCCATTCGGCCTTGGCTCTTGCTGCACTTTTGACACAGCGAGGGTTTGAGTGGCGACTATCACGAAGCGTGGGAAGAGCTGGGCCGTGCAGGTTCGACGGAAGGGCTACCCTGCTCTCTGTCAGACCTTTCCTTCGAAGCAGGCTGCCGTGAAATGGGCTGCTGAGCGGGAATCCATGATCCTCAGCGGGAGATCAGGCGATTTGCGGCCAGTGGATCGCTCGCTGACCCTGAGATCGATCGTTGAGCGCTACCTTAGGGAAATCACGCCGAGCAAACGCAGCAATGAGACGGAGCGATACCGTCTGGAGAAGCTGCTGCGCGACCCAGTCTCTGAGACTTCATTATCATCTCTTAGCGCTGCCGTAATGGCCAGCTACCGTGACCGCAGAGCCGCTGAGGTTCGCCCCGGCACCATTCGGCGTGAACTGTCCCTGATGAACCACATGCTGGACCTCGCTCGACGCGAATGGGGCATCTCGCTGTTTACGAATCCAGTTGCCGAGATCACCAAGCCGAAGTTGAATAATGCTCGCTCCCGTCGTCTGAAGCAGGGAGAGTGGCTCCGACTGAGAGCAGAGCTAGAGGCATCCGGCAATCCGTGGGTGCTGGCGATTGTCGAGCTTGCGATCGAAACCGGCTTGAGGCGCGGAGAGATCCTTGATTTGCATTGGTCGAGAATAGAGTGGCGCTCTTCAACAGCCTTCATCCCGCACACGAAGACTGACAAACCGCGAACGATCCCGCTGACACCCAAAGCAATTGCTATCCTTCAAGGACTGACGCGCTGTAGTGATCGGGTCTTCGATACCACTCCGAATGCGGTGAAACTGGCATGGCGCAGGGCCACAGTAAGGGCAAAGCTCGCTGACCTTCGCTTCCATGACCTACGACATGAGGCCGTAAGCCGCTTCTTCGAACTTGGACTGTCCCTTCCAGAGGTCGCTTTGATCTCGGGACACCGGGACCCTCGTATGTTGATGCGCTATACACATCTCTGCGCGGCGGACTTGGCGACGAAGCTCGCAAGAATGAAGCGCTAGCTACCAGAAGCAAACAAGTAGTTTCTCAACTCGCGCGCAGTCTGTATTCCCGCGCGTCCGGGGGTAGTGCGTAGATGCCGATCGAGTTCGACGATCACGATTGCGGAGAAGTTTGTTCGCTAGCTGCGTGGCGTGTCGTAGATTCCGACACGTTCGCGAAAACGTTAGCTTGGCTATACCTTCGAAAGCCGCGTCATGCGCTGAACATCATCCAAGCATTGCAGCCCGGAGAAGCCAACTTTCCAGGCAATGAGTTCGATGCGGCGTTGGCTCTCCTGTCTTACAGAACGGACGACCTCCGCGCCGAACTGGAAAGCGGCGATCTCCAGGTTAAGCGTAAGGCGGAAAACACCCTTTCCAAGCGGATCGAGCAGAGGGATGGCCTGCTTTTTCAGCATGTCTCATGGCTTGCTGCTTACCTTAGGAACCCCGGCGCTCATCTCAGCCCGCCTCATGTAAGGAAAGCTGACAAAGGCTTTGATGGCGTTCTGGTTCGCTTTCGGGACGATGCTGCCAGCGTCTCGGCTGTGATCCTCTGCGAGGACAAGGCGACTACTAATCCTCGGAACTTAGTCACTCAGTCCATTTGGCCGGAGATAGAGGACATCATTGATGGTCGTAAGGACCTTGAAATTCTCGATTATGTCACGGCCATCCTCGACAAGATCCACGGGCTAGACCCTGAGCTAGCCCTTAGAGATCTATCGTGGGACAAAGTTCGCCGATTTCGAGTGGCCGTCACCGTGCCTGAGGCCCAAGCGCGAGACGGCACCTTTGCACACATCTTTGAGGGATTTGACGAGGTTGCTCCGCACCATCCGGAGACGCGTATTGGGGAGATCATGTCTCTCCCTGACGTGCGTGGGTTCCTTGATGATCTTGCCGGTGAAGTCAGAGCGAAAATCGACGCGATGAGGGCGGAACTCGATGTTTGATGCCGTCTCACGTCAGATACTTCGACTGACACCCGACCTGCCTGGCCTTCCAGGGGAACAGGTGGCCGACGAGCTGACCGCCGCATACGTTGAAATCGCAACTGCGCGGCTTGCTCTAGCTGAGCCTGATGCAGAGCGGCTCAAGCCCCTTGCCGACATCACCGATCGCATGAGCCGGTTGGCGGACGTTCTTGAGGCTCAAGTCATTCTCAATCTGAACCCAGAGCGCAGGAAATCGGCCGCCTTCGCGGCAGCTTCGGCGCGAATGGTTGTCGCCCAAGTCGCGACCTCACTCGGTCAGGGGGCAGTCCCGACCGCCGTCGACGAGAACGCTATCAGCGCTGACATCGCGGCTTCACTGCTCTTCCTGATCGCTGAACGTCCAGCGGACGCATATGAGACAGCTCGACAGATAGCTCCCCGAGAGATTCGAGGTGTTCGCAAGGCCGTCGCATTCGCTGTCCGAAGGCTGACTAGGGGGCAGCTCCGGACGACAGCCAGCCTTAACTACTGGCGTTATCGTCCAGCCGGCGAGGTTCCAACGGTTGAGCTTGCAGCGGACTGGCTGTTTTACCACCTTCTGCAAGGATTGGTGATCCTTGCACGTTTGGCTTAGGTGAAGCCGACGCTCGCATCGAGGAAGCACAGGCGTTCTTTCGGCAGGTGCGTTCTCTAGCAGTCGACGAACCGCAAGAGTTGCACTTGGAAAACCGGGAAACTCCGATCCTCGTTCGATCAGTTCTGGCGGGTGCGCACCACTTGGCGGGGCTATTGGAGCAGGTCGCCGGTTTATTCGCACAAGCTTCAATAGTTCACACTACCACCCCTGATGGCGCAGCAGGCGAAGGTTGGACCGACTGGCTTAGGGCTGAAGCAGAGCGCTGGCCTTATCTTTGGGAGAACCACCGGAGAGCGGTTCAGACTGGATATCTCAATGCCGGTGCGTCCTCCGTGATGTCCTCTCCGACCGGGTCGGGCAAGACAACGCTTGCCGTCATGAAGATTGCTGCAACGCTGACGGCGGGGCGAACGGTTGTTTACCTTGCTCCCACACATGCATTGGTTGGCCAGATTGAACGTGATCTAACAGAGCGTGTGGGTCGGCTAGCGCAAGCATCGAGCGTCGAGGACGCTCTCCCAGAAGAACTCGGACAACAGCTACCGGATCTAGCAGTTCTTACCCCCGAGAAATGCTTCGCGCTCCTGACCTTCGCTCCTGAGCTATTTCGAAACGTTGGGCTATTGGTCTTCGATGAGTGTCACCTGCTCGGTGTTACAGGCGCTGACGGTGCTGGTAAGTTCGATCGGCGCAGCATTGACGCAATGCTCTGCTTGCTCAACTTCATGTCAGTATGCCCCGCGGCCGATTACCTTCTGCTCTCGGCTATGATGAGCAACGGGGAGGACATCGCAGAGTGGCTCAGCGGGTTGCTTGGTCGCCCTGTCGTCGCGTTCCAAGATCAATGGAAGCCTACGCGCCAGCTCAAGAGCTGCCTCATATATGATCGGACGGAACTCATCCGTGTTCAGAACCAGCTTACGGACTACTGGAACAGCTTGGTCCGGAAGCCCTCTCGCCCAACGAGAGCGGCGAAAGATCTTGCGGTTGCCAATCCGTTCGCCGTCTTCGCTCTGAAGGAAGGCTGGAACCCCCGGGCAGCTGAAGCACTGGCGATCCGGCGCGTGTCAGACGGGCCGTGGAGTCTTGGCGTAGGGCAGAACGTTCGTGGATGGTATCCAACGGCTAACCGGTTCGAGATCGCCGGCGACCTCGCCGCACGCTTCGCTGAAGCCGGGCTGAAGGTGGTCGTATTCTGCGAGAGTATTGTTGGAACAGGAGCCGTTGCAAAGGAGGTCAATCGGCGATCTGCTCCTGCAAACGCGCGGCTAACGGAACGTCAGTCAGGCTGGAGAAGTGCTGCTCTTGAGGAGCTTGGCACTGCCGAGTCGCTGTATGACGTTGGACGTAGTCGTGCTGCGGTCCACCATGGCGAGTTGCTCTCCCAAGAGCGGCTCCTGGTGGAGTCTGTTTTCAAGGACAGGAAATCAGGCTTGCAGGTGTTGGCAGCGACCTCAACGATTGCACAAGGGCTAAATCTACCTTGTGACGTTGTCATTCTCGCCGGCACCGATAGGTTGGATGACACTGATTCAGAAGACATCCGGACCCCTCTAGAGCCGCACGAAATCTTGAACGCTTTAGGCAGGGCCGGACGCGCAGGTCTGTCTGCCACAGGGCTGGCCTTTGTGGTGCCGGCCGACTTGCTGCCCTTCGATGCGAGGACCGCGCGGATAGACCCTCACGATCTGTTCTCGACGGTATTCGGAGGAAGTGACCAATGTGTTCCTCTCAGCGATCCTATCTCCGGATTGTATGATCGCATCGCGGCTGAAGGAGGGGGCAGGGGTGACTCTGCATATTTGCTGCGGAGGCTTGCGCTAAGCTTTGAAGACGCTCCAGCTGGTATCGAGTCATTCGACGCTCTGAGCCGACGCTCCTTTGGCTACTATCAGCGCGCAAAGGCTGACCGCCAGGCAGCAGAAAGATGGCTTGAAGAGCGAAAGGCGACACTCACGGGTCTCATCAAGCAGGCCAGAGAGAAGGTTGTAGTCGTCGACTGGGAGGCGCAACTCGCTGCTAAGACGGGTGCATCCCTCGATTTCGTTTCGAAGTTGGTTGCTGCGTATCCGCAAGCGCCGCTTGAGGTAGACGATGCTGAAGCTTGGGTCGGGTGGCTTCTGGACCAGCTACCCGCCGACGGCGACGATTTCGAAGCCTTTCTACGGATGCGATCGCTTGAGAAGGTTTTTGGTCGCGCTCTCAATGAGGACGATCCGGTCCGGTCGCGCGAGCTAAGCCGGGAGGGGCTAAAGCTTGCTCTGCGCTCCTGGTTTGCTGGTGAGCGGCTGAACGAGATGGAGGCGCGTATTGTCGCCTTCATCAATCAGCATGAAGGCGCTGTCTCGAGACCTACGGCCATTGATGCACGCGCACAGCGAGCGCGTCGCTTCGTCATACGTGTCGCACCGGACTTGGGTTACCTGTGCGGATTGCTCGGTCAAATCAGCAAGAAGCTCCGAGCCGACGCCGACCAACCTCCTCTTCTGCTCCTGGAAGCTCTTCCTCAGCTTGTGCGAAGCGGCCTTCACAACATGACCCAGTTTTTCGTTCATAGGGATACATCGTCTCGGGTGCAGTCTTGCCAGATGCTCTCGAACATCGCTCAGCACGTGAACACCTCGATCGATGACAGCTGGGAAGTGCTGGCTGATAAGATCGACAGGGCGAACCTTCACCTCACGTTCGGTGAGGGGAACTTCGAAGAGTTGGTCCAGCGTCTCGGCATGTCCAAAGAGGTGACCACGGACCCGCTCGTGAGTTCGATAGGTTTTGGCGGGCCGGCAGCACTAACGGCACCTGGAGATCTGGGAAAGCAGCGCCAAGGCTCGTCGGAGCAGCCAAAGTTGTTACCTCCACCGTCTGACCGAGCGAGTGATGACGACACTAACCACCAAACTGACGAAGGTTAGTGAAATAAATACCATCAAGGATTGGCGGCTAACTGATTGTAGCTGCGATAATCAGTGGTTCAATGATGCAGGTCAACGGCGTCATAAAGCCAAGAGGATATTCACTCTATACCGCCTACACTTCCTCTTCGTTACCCTCATCTTGAAGCGGCACGCGCTCGTCGGATGTTATCTTTCGCTTACCGCGACGACGCGCCGCGGGCTGTGGGCTGTCTGCCGTCAGCACAAGACCCCTGGGAGGGTTCCTGTTGGCGTCACGATCCAACCTAATGTTGTCTAATGCGCCCTCAGCGGTCTCTGCCTCGTAGACGTATGCGAACGACATATTCGCCTCGTTGAAGTTAGCATACCTGAGATTAGCGCCAAACATGAAGGCAGAACTCAGGCTCGCCCCATCGAAACGGGCGGGAAGGTGGCCATCGAACCATCGATTCCGCGAGGTTGACGAATACGATAAATCACTTCCGCTTAGATCGGTCTCGATGAACGATGCGCCGCTAATCTCCGCTCTATGAAAGCGGCCATAGTGCAATGATGCACCATCGAGGCGTGCGTTGACGATGTTTGAGCCGCTGAAATCGAAGAACGAGGCGTAAGTCCAACCATCACCCCGATCAATGATGCGGCTTTCAATCTGCCGTGAGACATCAGGCCCGCCAAGCTCAAACAGGCAATATAGATGCGACATGACGAGGCCCTCCGGAACGCCGGGCCTAGATCGAATGCGGTGCATGAACTCGCGAAGATGCGTGGGGAAACGTTCGGTCGCCTCATCCTGGCCAAGTGAAGCCCAAGTGAGTTTCACCTTCCAATCATCTGACTCATCCACGAAACTCTTTTTCAGCAACGCCACTCGGATTGCGCTTAGGACCACCAGGGCCGCCTCTTCTGCATTCCCGCACTTCTGAAGAGCATCCGAGAAGTTGCTGGCTTCAGCAGGCAATGGCATCTGTCTAGATAGAACAAGTTCAAAAATCCGCTCAACAGTCCTCTTCACCCCGAGGGCAAGGTCCTCCCTGTCGGCGAAAGCAACCTCTAGTTCGGTCTGGAGGAACTCCCATTGGCGATGATCCATCGGCGTGGGGCCGAAAAGCTCCAGCCATTCCGATAACGCCCGAGTGTCAGACCAACCATCTTCCGCTTCGGGGGACATGTAGTCGCGCAGTCGCTCTAAGAAACGGCTAATCGCAACTGCGGTTAGGTATTCCCGAAAGCTCTTATGAGTGAACACATAGCGTTCCGCCAACCCGCTGTCTGGCGACGCTGCGTCCTCCGGGCGTGTGTAAAACGCGCTAAGTATCGCACCCATTCCGCTGTTGTGAGTGCGATCCGCCTGCTCGAAGTAGTGCTTCAACGGAGGACGATCAAAGCGAGAGCGTAGATCATCAACGCTGACCGAACGGTCGCCGGCATGCCAAGCAGCAATGCCGATTTCGCTCATGATCCTGCGGAACCGGTCAAGCGAAGGGCAGAGCGCCTCGAAGGTCTTCGATTTGCCTTTTGCTTGTCTATCGTAATAGCGCGCAAACAAAGTGCCATAAAGGGCTGAAAGGTTAGTAAGGCTCCCTTGATCGTATAGCTTAAGCACAGCCAACATGTAGTTAAGTAACGGCTGAGACGTGATCTCCTTAACCGAAACGTCCTTAGAGCCTTGTATTGCATCTGGAATGCCAGTTTCACGCTCACCCTTAGCTCTTTGCCACTTTGTCCACCAATCTTGTCGCTGATCGATAGAGAGAAGTTTCTCGGATGTTTGATCAGCGAACTTCTCGCGGCTGTTAGGCGCATCGCTCAGAAAGCCTGTAACGTGCAGGTGGTGGCCGCGATCCCTGAAACGTGCTGTTAACCCGGCTGCCGCTTCCGGCCTTCCGCAAAGTAGCAATCTCACGTTGTAGTCGTGACCTGACCATTCCTCCGTTACTTGTATCGCATGTTCGGCAAGCCGCGCGGCCGACATTGATACTGTCATGCCAGCGATGTCATACTCATCCAGGCCGTCCAGAACAATAAGCAATGGCCTTCCAGTGGCCTCGGGGTCACAAAGCTCCGCATCGATGTTTGGCGCTGCTTCTAGTTTCAAAACTCGCATCAAGTGCGTTGATAAGATGTCCTTCAGAGATAGTCCAAGTGAACGTATTGAGTTGGCCTGTATAACAACAACACGCCAACCCTCTGCAAGCAAATGCTGCGCAAACATCATCGAGAATGTTGATTTCCCGCAGCCAGGATCACCCGTAAGCAATCTGCTAAGCCCTCCCTTACTTGCGGGTATGCTAAGCCAACTCGTCTTCAAGAAAGTAGCAAGGTCGACAGCGTGCAACTCAACTTTCTTATTTGGATCGTCCTTGGTCTCAAAATCATGAGTTCTATAAATGGCGCGGCTTGGCACGTAGAGGTCAGCCAACCCAACGTCGGGATGATCCTCCATCTCATGGAGAAAGAGGCGGCTATAAATCTGCCGGTTTATCGCTGATCGATAATCATCCCAAAGCCATCCTCTCGAAGCCGGAACACTGAAAGGGTTTTCCTTGTAGTAGTCCAGAAACTCAGCAAACTCCTGTTTGCCCTTCGCGGACTGAACTATTAGGCTTAGCGCTTGAGCAAACTCATTGCCCAAACGGCTTCCAATCGCATCTGGCGTTCCTTCGGGCAGATCGCTGGCCAGGTTTTCAAGCATTTGCACGAAAGCTTCGCGCACTCGCACGAAACCAGGATTCAGGGCTGGCGTGGTGAAGAAGCGTCCATTTACAGTCAGCTCTTCCCTCTGAAGGGAAGACAAGACTAGCTCGGCAAGGCGCTCTCGCCCCTCTTTAGTCGCAAGCAAGCTTGGAGCATGTTCAACGAGCAAGCGCGACATCGCCGCCACTAGCGCTGTGACGTAGAGAGTAAAACCTTGCCCTTGAGCCTTCTTCGCGGGGGGAAAGTCGAAGCTCACCGCTCCCAATGCGTCCGGCAGATTAGATATAGCCGTAGGAATGCCTGTCGGGCCGATACAAACTGCCGCTATTCCTGCGAGAGCTTTGGCTGCTTTTGCAAAGGAAATTTCGAGCTGGCGGTCACCTGTGCGGAGTGGGGCCACCCTCAAGCTATCAGTGCGCTGAACAACCATGACTACTCCCTTTACACATTGTTTCGCGGTTGTTGCGATTGGAGGCAAGTGGGTCGTCTCCGTTGAGTAAACCCTGCCGAGACAGCGCCCGAGACAGCGTAGGGCGTCTCAATAGGGTTGACGGCCCGGCAATGAGACGGATATGCCTTCGGCTCTAGAGTCTATTGGGACAGCGTTCATGATTGTTGGGTATGCGCGCGTCAGTTCGAGCGGGCAAAGCTTAGAGGTTCAACTAGAAGCTCTAGCCGCAGCTGGCTGTCAGAAGGTCTTCTCCGAAAAGAGGAGCGGCAGAACAGCCGCGGATCGGCAGCAGCTCCAAGAGTGCCTGGATTTCGTCCGCTCAGGCGACACTCTGATCGTCACTCGCCTCGACAGACTGGCGCGGTCCGTTGCCGACCTGTTTCAGATCATTGAACGGCTTTCCGCGAAGAGCGTCTCTTTCCGCTGCCTCCAGCAATCCAGCGTGGACACAGACACCTCCAGCGGGCGCCTCATGCTCGCAGTGCTTGGCGCCGTTGCTGCATTCGAAGCAGACATTCGACGGGAGCGTCAAATGGAAGGCATCGCAAGGGCGAAGGCTGCTGGCGTTTACCAGGGCCGAAAGCCGAGTGTCGACGTAGGAAGAGTTCGCGAGTTAAGGGCAGCCGGCCTCGGGGCGAGCGACATCGCTAGAGAGCTGGGGATTGCAAGAGCGAGCGTCTATCGCGCACTTTCCTAAACTTTGTGCTTGGTTTGTTCTCACTTGCAGCTATACTGAAGGTAAGGCGCTGCTGTTCAGAGGGCGCCGGGCCTGGTTTCAGGATGAACATATCGCCAAAGCCCCATACGGGCCGCCCCCTCATGCCGACGAGCTTGAATGGGATCAGGGCGGAGGCACTCTGAACCAGCCGCAGATGTTGCGGCTGTATTCGCTATAAGCGGACCGGGCCAAGGCGCTGGGTCCGCGCGAGTGGGGAATGCCGAGCGGCGACCCACAAAGCGCGCGATTGTCGATGGACGGCTATGCGTTGCTTGCGTTGAATAGCAGCGGGTGAAGGGCAACCGCACAACCGTCCCTACCTCTAATCAGGTTCCGCTAGTCCATCTGTGTCCATGCCTATGGGTGTGGCTCCGAGGTTCAACTTGAACCCAGCTTTGTCTCGACCAGTGCTGTATCAATCGAATAATACAGCTCTGGTCGTCGAAGGCCGAGCTGTATCCGCCAGAGATGTTCACCAAGGTTCAAGGGAGATCCTATGAGAACCTTCAATCAACCTACCAAGCAGTTCGGAGATAGAGTCAAAGCTGATGACTATGAACCAGACTACGGTCTGATCATGGCAGGAGCAGCTCGTCGACAGCAAGCCTCACATGCAAGCAAACTACACCCGATCTACAAGCAATCGATTGCTCAACGTCTGATGACATTCCAGCAGTTCCAAAAGCCCGGTCAGAGGAACAAGATCCTTACTGACTATGGCTTGGAGAAGATTGTTACGCCTTACGACCCGAAGCCAAGACGGAAGTGCCGGCGAGCTACCAATCGGCAGTCATGATCAAGGGACAGGGGGTAACGTGGTGCAGAACTGCCGGCATCTTCTCTGATGGTTCCATCCAAAGGAAGACGAGGGCTGCAAGGCAAAATGCGACCCCCTGTTTATGGAAGTGCTTGAGCAGAAATCCAAAAACTGGATTATTGAAAAGTGATGCTGGGGAGGGCGATCGCCACCTGACATCAAGTTCGAAGCGCATGGTTCAGGTAGGCTGTCGCGCCCAATCGTCGTTGACTTCCTTGATGCCGCACTCTCGCAGGTAATCATAAGTGGCGTCGTAGAGCGAGCTTGGTCGGGTGGCGTCACATATATCCCCTTGCGGCACGAAGATAATCAGCCCCTGACGCGCCCGAGTCAGAAGAACGCGGTATGAGTTCGCGACGTAGGCTCGACGTTGTGGGTCGCTCACTTTCTCCCAACGTGATCCGCGAAATCGTTGCGCGGCCCATCCCTCTGAGGTCCAGCGAAAGTTCAAATCCCAACAAACGCCCGCCCAATCCAGCTCAAGGCCCTGAACCTCAAACTCCGTGGCAGCGTCTTCGAGAGAGTCGGACGAACGCACGTCCTGGCCAGGTGCCAAGAACCACAAAGGCGGATCAACTTTCGCTTTCACGAAGATCCCGTCAGGCTTCAGCCTTAGGGCGTTCGAAGAGGCGAGTAGGCCCATGCGCTCATTCGCTCTCCGGTGCTTCCGCAGCCAGTGACGGGCCGCTGTCAGCGAACGTGTGATCGCCATTGGATAACTGGTGAGGGTGCCTTTGATGTTTCGAGCATCGTCGGCCCGGCCGTCGATTAGAGCAGCCACAAACTCGGAAAGGCGCTCAGCCCGAAAAGATCTGATCGAGGTGGCTAGGTGCAGTGATCTATGGTGTTCGGCGCCATCAAGAAGCGCCCCGGTAAGATCCGCTCGATCGGAGATGTAAACTTTCCAGGTTGGAAAGGCTCGCGAGAGTGCGCTCGTCCATTCGGTCAGTCCGGCCTCGCCGGTGTTGATCTCCTGTCCACCACCAATGAGGCAGACAACCGCACACCATCCTTCGTGGCGATCCATCACTGACAGCAGGAACTCAGGTTCAGACATGCTGAAATCATGCTGGCCTCGCTTCTCACGCATGAAGCGGCTGGTTTGTTGTAGGTCCCAGGCACGCTGAGCTTCATCGAAAACAACCACCTTACCGACGGGCGGATCAGAAGAAGATAGCGCTTCGTCGCGGAAATGATGAATGTTTTGGATGAAGGCGTCAGCTTTCCTGGCTTCAGCTACAACCGATGCTCGAATGCCGGTCTTGCGAAGCTGGTGGACGGCATCGTCCGCCAAGGCTTTCCGAAGAACTTGCACTAGCGGACCATTGCCCGAGAGGAAGACCGCATGCTCCTCTTCGTCTGCCTTCATCCGCTCGTTCGCGATATTCAGACCAGCTAATGTTTTTCCAGAACCAGGCACGCCAGTTACGAAACAGATGATCTTGTCGCCTGTCTGCTTGGCATTCGCGATAGCGCTGCTGATGAAGCTGGCAGTCGTGCTGAGATTGTCTGCACCTGCTTCCGATCGTGAAATCTCATGAACGTCGTGGCCGCGGTAAAGGGCTTGTGCAGCCTCAATGATTGTTGGCGTGGGTTTGTAACGCCCTGCTGCCCACCGAAGGGGTTCGCGGTGAACTCCAGCTCCACCTGTGGGCGCTGCAGTCGACCACACTTGCATTATCTCGTCTAGGTCCGCTCCGTTTGTCTGGACCAGTTCAGCAAGTCCATCGAACCCCCATTCTGGCCTACCCGAGCTGTCGAGAACGGCTTCGGTGGCAATCAATATCGGCACAATCGGAAGTTCGTGGCTGGTTTCGTGAAAGTGCTTCAGATCCAGTGCGTAGCCAACGGTTTGATTGATTGCGTGCTTGTCGAAAGAGGCAGCTCCAACCTTGTATTCGAGGACGAAGATCACCCCTCGGTAGACAACCAATGCATCAGCTCGCCGGCCCATGCGCGGGATCATGAACTCCAGAAACATATGAGCTTCAGGCAGCTTGGCCGCCGTCTGCTTCAGATGCTGGATTTGATACAGCCATGCTCCGCGCTGAGCTGGCTCCAGTGCAAAGGGAAGGTGGCTGGTTAGCGCCCCCAAAATCTCATTAGGATTGGCGCTGTAAAACGTGGCCGCGTCAGCGTCGAAGTAGGCGCGCTGTAATCTCGACCTGCCTACATCTGCCACTCACACCTCCCACAAACTACTCCGTGCCGACGCCCTTACCGTCAGCCGGTCGCTTCATGCCACCCTGAGCGGGCGCCTTCGCGGGCGAGTCCTTGCGAAGCTGTTGCGAACCGACCCGACAAAAGCATACTCTTGCTTTCATGAGCTTCAGAGAGCCTTTTCGGGCAGAACCGGTAAAGCTCGGCCCTTACTGGCGTGCAGAGCAACGCCAGGCGCGACGGGAGCAGACTTTTCGCCAGATCCGAATGCTTGCATCCGTCACGCTTGGCGTTTTCGTTCTAGGATTGATCGTCTCTAACTGGGCCGTTCTGCGCGCGAAGTTGCCGACCTACTATCCAAACTGCGCATGGGCGCGAGCGGCAGGGGCAGCGCCCATCAAGCGTGGTTCGCCAGGTTATCGCGTCGGGCTTGATGCTGACGATGATGGGGTAGCTTGCGAGCAATATCGGAAAGGCTAGACCCAACTTGGAAGTGCTTCCCCGTCGCGAGCTGACGTTGACTTCCTTACTTCCCACAGGCTTGTTTCGACATCGCTCGTTTCGAACAGGGGGAAACTGCTAACGTGCGACAGTCGAGCTTAGTTGGATTGTCCGCTTTGCTGTTCTTTATCGATGGTCCGCTCAGGCCAGCCTCCGCCCACCCCGGAGGATTGAACGCGGAAGGCTGTCACAGCAATCGCAAGGCTGGGGGCTGTCACTGTCAAGACGGTTCGTCTTCAAGCTCACCTGCTTTCTCTATGGTCGTTCGGTCTTCCAAGGGCGGCAACGGTGGCGGCGCCTTCCGCAACTGTTCCACCGCACGCGCTGCGGGAGCGGCTCCGGTCCGTGCTGGCGATCCGGGCTATGGGTGCCATCTAGATCGAGACGGCGAGGGAGTGGGTTGCGAATGAGCATTGGGTTTCTTGGACTCTTCGCGCTTGCAGCAATCCACCAGGGTGCATCAGCTCCGCAGACCGACTTCGGAGTCAGGACTGCCCCAGGCGGTTTCAACGAAAGCCTCCGGTCCGTTGAGGTGGTCCGCGGAGGCAGCTCGGTGAGTAAGCGCTCCGACAGGTTTTCCTGCCAGGTGGCGAGTGTCACGGACGGCGATACGTTCCGCTGCGCTGACGGCACCCGCATCCGCCTGTCAGCCATCGACACGCCAGAAATGCCGGGGTCTTGCCGACCTGGCCGTAGTTGTGCGCCGGGCGACCCCTTCAGGGCAAAAGCCACGCTCGCGAACCTGATCTCCAATCGGACGGTTCAATGCGAGGCGTCGGGAAAGAGCAATAATCGTGTGGCTGCATGGTGTTCGATCAACGGGGCAGATCTGAGCTGCGCGATGTTGCGAAGCGGCCAGGCAATCAGGCTTGCTCAGTTCGACAGAAATGGGCGGCTGACACGATGCGCGAAATAGAAGCAGACCTACTCCGTCCTGTCCGCTTCTACACCGCTACTGATATTGTCGGCGCCGGTTGCGCGGCTCCGGCCCAGCCAGGCATATATGCTTGGTATTTCAACACCATTCCAGGCAACATCGACGTGTCTGGATGCCATGTTCACCACGGAAGAACCCTTCTCTACGTTGGTATCTCACCTTCAAAGCCGCCGACTAACGGCAAGCCGCCAAGCAGCTCTACGGTCAGGCGACGGCTTCAGACGCACTTCGGCGGAAACGCGTCCGGCTCAACACTGAGACTAACGTTGGGGTGCCTTCTGGCGGACGAGCTTGGCATCCAGCTACGCCGCGTTGGAAGCGGTGGGCGCTACACCTTCACTAATCCGGGAGAACGTAGGCTTGATGATTGGATGGCCGCGAACGCTTTCGTTGTGTGGCACGTTTGTGAGCAGCCGTGGAAGGTGGAGGAGGAGGTTCTGGCCAGCGGCTTGCCATTGCCATTGAACATCTCTGGCAATCCCTGTGCAGCTCACTCCGAATATCTTTTACCCGTGCGCCGCTCAGCTCGTCTGGGCGCAGACCAGCTGCCGGTAATCAGCGACAACGGGGGACCGCGAAGGGTTCCGGCAAAAAGCGCCGTTGAGAGCCTGAGGGTGGAGCCAATCAGAGCGGCAAAGCCAGCGGACCAGAGCAGCACCGAAATGTCAGACGCCCACCAACGGCTCAGGAGCTTCCTGACTAGCGAGATGCGGATGTCGCATATCTATCAGCCCGTGATGCTTAAGTGCCTTCTCTCGGCTGGCGGCTCCGCAGATCGGACGGCAATCGCCCGAGCAATCCTTGAACACGATCCCTCGCAGGTCGAGTATTACGAGCAGATCGTGCAGAATATGGTCGGGCGCGTCCTCACCGCAAAGCGCGACTTGGTTCGTCGAGACGGTAGGGCATACTACCTGATTGGCCGTGAACAGCTATCGGACAGTGAGAAGCGGGACCTGATCTCCATCTGCGAAGACCAGATCGACCGCTACTTAGAGGCGCGTGGCAAAGCGATCTGGGAGCATAGGCGGCGGCAGGGGCGGCTCATCTCCGGCAGCGTTCGGTACGAAGTCCTGAAGCGTGCGCGGTTCCGCTGCGAGCTATGCGGCACGCCGGCTGACGAGAAGGCGCTAGAAGTCGATCACATCATCCCGCGCAATCACGGTGGGTCCGACGACATCATCAACCTTCAGGCGCTCTGCTACACCTGTAATGCCGCAAAAAGAGATCGCGACGACACGGACCTCCGGGGCAACTCAAAGATCTATGACGAACGGGAAACTGGCTGTCTGTTCTGCGAGGTAGGCGAGCGAAACATGATTGCTGAAAATCGCCTCGCATTTGTTCGAAGGGACGGCTTCCCCGTTACGGAGCTACACACCCTGGTCATTCCTAAGCGCCATGTGAGCAGCTACTTCAACCTTTCGCAGCCAGAGCTGAATGCCATTCACCAGCTACTCGCTGAGGAGAAGATGCAGCTTGCGGCAGCAGACCGCACGATCGTGGGTTTCAACATTGGCATGAACGACGGAGCGGTAGCTGGCCAGACGATCATGCACTGCCATGTTCACCTTATCCCACGCAGGGCAGGGGACGTTGCAGAGCCGCGTGGAGGCGTCCGCCACGTTATTCCAGGCAAGGGCAACTATGAGAGCAAGTCGTAGTCTGTGGCGGACTCAATGGAGGTGAGGCGCGCAACGGACATTATCGACTTTTCATGAATACATCGCCTTGAACGGGCCAGTAAGAAAGCCCGCAAGTGCGGGCTTTGATCCAACTTGCAAGAACAAAGTCGATGACCTTAGATCTGGCAGGACAGCATGCTACCGCCTGTGAAAAGAGCAACGGCATTCACGACGAGCATGTAGATCGCCTCCAACGTGGTAGCTAAGATCAGCGGCACCAGCGCGATCAAGTTCCAGAGCGTGTCCCAGGGGTTGAACAAGGCCCCAACTACGACTGCTATAATCGAGTAGACGGTGCCAGCAGCAACCTCGATCACATCGAACAAAACACCCAACACAGTGTCGATGAACTGGGTAGTCTGCGGCGGCTCAGCCCTAAGCCTCTGCAACTGATATGCGAAGTAGCCTATCTCCTTCTGCGGAAGATTCACGATGGCGGCGTAAGCATGAAGCAGATGCGTACTGGCGTCCCAGTCCTCGATGGTTAGGTCGCCCGTGCCGTGGTGGTCGTACAGGAAGAAATGAAAGCCGTTTGCCCAGGTTCCCATCATGTAGGCGCGCTGCAAGTTTTCATCGCCGACCTCGAAAGGTGGGCGTTCCTCACTCCAAGGCTTACAAGTTGACCGATCGAGTCCACTGTGGAGCGTAGTGTTGAGCCAGATCGTGTTAGAGTCGTCAGTTCCGCCTGATCTACGTTGAATGACGTGTTGGGACTCGCAGGTCGCTCTGGTGGAGGTTAGCGCTTCGACAGGGTGTCGAAGTGTGCAGTAGCCCTTGCCAACGCTCTTGGGCAGCGCCTCTGCTGGTGCAGCAAGACCAAACGACCCTACGATCGATGCCAGTGCAATGAGCAGCGCGCTCCACGATTTAGACTGGCGCGCAAGCACGCCCACAGATCTCTTTGTCACGTTTCCCCCGACGATCGCAGCCTTGTAGCCATATGGCGCCCATTATCTAGGCAGGCAGTTGCGATCAGCTCCACTTTCTTGCGCGATCTCTGGCGCACCGAGCAAAGAGCAACACTTCCTTGATGACCTCTGCCTAATGGCGGATGGACACGAAGTGCCGATATGAGGGTTCGCGCATGTGGCGTCCGATTGCGATTTTGGCGGCTCTCACTGTTTCTACGTCATCAGCCGCCCACGCGCGGGAAGACGATCTGACCACAAGCAGCAGCGTTGCTCCTGTTTTCCAAGACGGCCAACTACAGGGCTGTGCTTTCACCTTTGATGTTGCCCACCGCGATCATGAATATGCCAAGGGAGGGGTGGTTAAACTCGCTGGCTCTCTGAACTATTATGCTTGGTCCGGGCGGTCGCCACTCGTTTCCATAAAACTGGGAGTCCATCCATTCACGGAGCAGGGTTCCAAGTTTGAGGCTCCCGCCGAAGTTTACCTTATCCTCGGGAACCGAACGAACCGGGCTGACAAACTGCAGACCATTGATGCCGAGACGGGCGGCTTCCGCATGTTCGCATTCAGCGCCGGAGACCTCACCATGAAGAGCTTAGTAGCACTTGCTGAGAATGGTCACCTTCTTCTCGGCTACGCTATGCGCGCTGGAGGCATGCTGTCCCTTGTGGAAGCTGATGCGCGTGTGAGGCAGATCAACATCGACGATCTAGATAAAAGTGAGATCGACGAGTCGGCACCGAAACGCTGGTTGGATTGCTTGGTCGAGGCAACCAACGTGGGACTTAGTAGCTCCCGGAGGAAGTAGGCCAGTCGGTTGATCGTTCGAGGGGCAACGTTGATAACCTTATTGTCGACCTCATCCTTCGATCGCCGCCTGATTGTTGCTGAGATTTCGCGCATAACCAGTCTACGTTCTTTTTGGCGAAAATCCGTCAACGACAACGTGCATGTGTGTTCATGGCTTTTCACGAACAGACATGACTTTTCATGATTTCCCATTGTCTCGCGAGGCAGCGCGAAAACCGGAAATGCTGACACAATCTTGATGCAACGAGGTTGCAAACGCGGCCATGAAGAGGCTACGAAGGTCATCGAGCGAAGGCTGAGTAGTGGCTGTTTTTCGCGGAAGATGGGTGTGGACCATGCCGGCGTATTGTCACCGGTCTGTGTTGACATCGCAGGGGTCGCAAGTTCAATCCTTGCCACGCCCACCAATTCCCCTTCCTCTCCGGTAGTGCTCACGCACCCTTGCTCGCGCGGTGAATGCCGTTAGCAGGGCGGGGATGATCTTGCGCACCCTCGGCCTGGCCGCCGCCGCTTCCGCCCTTGCCCTGTCCACCGCCGCCGTTGCGCAGCAGCCCGCCAAGCCGTTGACGCTGGAGCGGGTGTTCGCCGCGCCGAGCTTGACTGGCAGCGCACCGCGCGGGCTGAAGCTGTCGCCGGACGGCAAGCTGGTTACTCTGCTCCGGAACCGCACCGACGACGTGGAGCGCTACGACCTGTGGGCGATCGATCCGGCGACCGGCGCGGCCCGCATGCTGATCGACAGCAAGGCGCTGGGCAGCGGCGCGGCGCTCAGCGAGGCCGAGAAGATGCAACGCGAGCGCGCCCGCATCGGCAACCTCAAGGGCATTGTCGATTACCTGTGGTCGCCCAATGGCCAGGCCGTCCTGGTGCCGCTCGACGGCGACCTCTACCTTGCTGACCTTGCCGGCAAGGTGCGCCGCCTGACCAACACGCCGGTCGGCGAGCTGAATCCAGCGGTCAGCAAGACGGGCCGGTACGTCTCCTTCGTGCGGGACGGCAACGTCGTCGTGTTGGACCTTGCCTCCGGGCAGGAGAAGGTCGTGACCTCGGGCGCGTCCGACACGGTCAACTGGGGCGTCGCCGAGTTCATCGCGCAAGAGGAGATGAAGCGAACCGACGGCCTGTGGTGGGCGCCGGGCGACCGCCGCATCGCCGTTACGCGCGTCGACGAGAGCCCCGTCGAGGTCGCCACCCGTACCTCTATCGGTGCCGACAAGACGACCACCGTCCAGCAGCGCTATCCGGCGGCGGGCACGGCCAACGCTCGGGTCGACCTGTACCTGATGAACCCCGACGGCACGGGAGCTGTGAAGGCGGACCTCGGGTCGAACCCGGACGTCTACCTGGCCCGGGTGGACTGGTTGCCAGATGGTTCTGCCGCGATCGTTCAGCGCCAGAGCCGTGACCAGTCGCGCCTCGACTTCCTGCGGGTGGACGCGCGTACCGGGGCCTCGACCCTCCTGTTCTCCGACACGAGCGCCAGTTTCGTGACCCTGACCGACGACCTGAAGCCGCTTGGCGACGGCTCGCTGATCTTTTCGTCGGAGCGCTCGGGCTACCGACACCTCTACCGCTGGAACAAGGGGCGGGTCACGCCACTGACGCGCGGCAATTGGCAGGTCGACGAGGTCTCCGGCCTCGATGAGCGCGCCGGCCGCATCTACTTCAGGTCCAACCGCGAACAGTCGCGCGAGTACCAGCTCTACGCCTTGGGTCTCCGTCGTGCGGGCGCCCAGCCGGTGCTGCTGACCCAACCCGGCGCGGACACGACGGTCAAGATGGACGATAGCGGGCGCTTGGCGATCGTCAGCCGCACCGCGCCCAACCAGCCGACGCAGGTCTACCTGGCTGACGGCACCGGCAAGCGGCTGGCCTGGATCGACGAGAACCGCATCGAAGGCACGCATCCGCTCGCACAATATTTCGCGCCCGTGCAGCCCACCTACGGCCGCCTGACCTCGGCGGATGGCGTGACCCAGCTGGACTACCGCCTGATCATGCCGGAGACGGGCGGCGTGAAGGCGCCGGTGCTGATGACCGTCTACGGCGGGCCGCAGTCGCAGGACGTGCAGACCAAGTTCGTCTCGCCGCTCGACCGGTACCTGCTGCAGCAGGGGTTTGCCCTGTTCCAGGTCGCCAATCGGGGGCAGGCGGGCCGGGGCGTTGCCTTTCAGCGCCCGTCCTTCAAGGCGCTCGGCACCGTCGAGGTCGCCGATCAGCTGGCGGCGCTCAAGTGGCTTAAGGCGCAGCCTGGTGTCGATCCGCAGCGAGTATCCGTCTACGGCTGGTCCTACGGCGGCTACATGGTGCTGAAGCTGCTGGAGGCGGCGCCGGGGGCGTTCGCTGCCGGGATCTCCGGTGCGCCGGTGACTCGCTGGGACCTCTACGACACGCACTATACCGAGCAATATCTGGGGGACCCGCGCACCAACCGCGCGGGCTACGACCAGGCCGACGCGCTGCACGACGCCACCAAGATCAGCGATCCGCTGCTGCTGCTGCACGGGCTTAGCGACGACAACGTGCTGTTCCAGAACTCGACGGAGCTGATGGCGAAGTTGCAGGAAGCCCGTGTGCCATTCGAGACCATGCTTTACCCCGGGCGCACCCATGCCATTGCCGGGCCGAACGTATCGGTTCACGTCTGGGGCACGATCCTCAACTTCCTGGATCGCCGTGGGCTTGCCCCGCCCAAGGGTGGCACGCCTCGGCCGCTGGCGCGCTGAGACTCAGGGCTTCGCTGGCCTGGGCAGGATACGGTCGAGCCACTGCCCAACGCGCCCGTGTCCCCAGGCCAAGGCACCGTAGACCGTCAGGGCCACGCGCGCCGGCCGCAGGTACAGCGCCGGTCGTCCGGTCCGGTGCGCGGCCAGGGCAAGGCGGTGACTCCATCGGGCGATCAGCGCCCGGGTGCGGTAGACCAGCTTGCGGCGCAGCGGCAGGTCGCGCCCGCCCGGCGCGACCCGCTTAACCGGACGGACCCGCTTCAGCCGGGTACCCATCCAGCTCAGCCGATAGGCGAGGCCCTCGCGGCGATGGCGGAAGCCCGCGGCCTGAGTATCCGCCACAAAGTCGGCGCTGACCTGCTCAAGCGCCAAACGCCCGTCTGCAATGCCTTGCCGAATGAGCACCAGCACCTCGGGCGATCGCACCACGGCGACGTTGGTGCCGCGCCCATCCGAGCTGTAAGGCTCGACCCAGGCATCGCCGAACGCGATGTCGGCGGTCTCCGCAGCGACATCGTCGCACCAATTGCATGCCTCGGACTGGAAGAACCCCGCACCCCAGTCGCCGTCGGCGAGGTGCCACCAATCCTGCGATCGGGTCGACCCGTCGCGGAGGGTGAGATGCGCCCGATACCAGTTGGCGGGCCGACCAGCGTCCTTGATCCGGTAGTCGACGGCGCGGACCTCCGGCAGCGGCGCGCCTAGCTGCCAGGCAAAGCTTTCAACAAAGCGGGCGCTCTTCATGTGGCCGCAGAACAGGCCGAGCGTGTGCGTGATCCGCTCGGCAAGCACCGGCTCCGCCCGCCGCGCGAGGTGCACCGCCTTGATGAAGCATGGGATGCCGACGATCGCGTAGCGGCCAGGCTCTGCGCGCGCAGTGCGGAACACCTCGCTGAGCTCGACCGGATGATAGCGCGACTTGCCGCCCTCGAAGAGCTCGGACACAGAGCGGGACAGGCGAAAGCGGAAGAACTCGCCGCCCTCCGGATCAACCGGGATGACGTGCGCCACGGCGTCGACCCGACCTGAGCGCAGCAGCTCGGCCGCAACCCAGCTGACCAGGCCGCCCGAGCTGCCATTCTCGCGGAAGCCTGGTTCCGCCGCATGCCCGACGAAGCAGGCTTCCACCGCGCCGAGCCGTGCGTCGCGCTCGGCAGGCATGGCGAAACGCTCGGCGCTGATCCGGTCCTCATCCGCCGCCGCCGGCGAGAACGGGCAGCGCCGCGCAAGATCGGCCGAAGGTTGGCGTAACCACTCGTCGGGTCCCGTGGGCTCGAGTTGCCGGTAGCTGTTCCAACGCATCGCGGCGCGCTGGTCCGTGCTCGCGCAGCTGCCGCAGCCGATACATAGCCCAGATGCGATCATGTCGCGCGGCGACAGGGCCGGCTCAGGCAAGGGCGTTGTCGAGGAAGGTGTTCGACGCAAGGCGAAGCTCGCGTATGCGCTCGTCGATGGCCGGTGCCAGTGGCTCGGCTAGCAGGTGCGACAGCAGCCCGTTGGTTGGTTCCTCCAAAATCAGGCGGTCCTCGGCGCCGACCGTCGTCATGAGGTCGCGCAGCTTGTTGTGGCGGTACGGGGTCGACACCGCCGCGAACGGCTTGCCGTGGCGTAGCGCGAACACGCAGCCGTGGAAGAAGTTGGTCGCCACCGCCGAAGCGCCGGCCACAGCGGCCGCAAACTCCAACGGCCCGGCCGATAGAAGCTGTTCGTCCGCGAGCGGATTACGGTAGCCGATGCTGAGGAGCTGTAGCCCATGCTCGTCGGCAGCCGCCCTGACCTTACGCAAGTACCAGTCTGGGAAGCTGTGGCCGTACAGCAGCATGTACGGTGGACGCGATGGCACCTCGCCGACCGCGCTGACCTCCGGCCATTGCAGCACGGGATCGAGCACCACGGCGGGCTCCCGTCCGGTGCAGCCACGGACCAGCCAGTAGCTGTTCTCGTCGCGGACGGAGAGCCGGTCGAACCGCTTCAACTGCTCGGCATAACCTTCGCCTATGCCCCAGTGGCAGCTGTAATTACCAAAGCTGGCGGCGTATGATACGATCCGTTTTGTCGGCAGGCCGGACCCGTAGAACAGCGGCTTTCCGCCATACCAAGGGTGCGACAGGTTCCATACTTCGTCGCTGCCCACGACAATCGCGTCATAGCTTTCCAGCCCGGCCGGGTCGTGCAGGTCGAACGGTGCGCTTTCGGGCAGCGCATGGAACGCCTGGAGAAAACGACGGGCCTTGGCGGCGTAACTGGGGAAATCGCTGCGCGACGTGCGCTCAGGCAGGGTCGGTTGAAAGGCGCAGCGCCACTCGGCCCAGGTGACCTGTCCGTCCCGGTGGTCGAGCAGTTCCGCTTGGTGGCCCCGTTCGCGCAGGCCCTCCACCAGTGCCCGTGCCTGCCAATACGACCCATAATTGATGCACCGATGAAAGGTGAGAACCCCGATGCGCTTGTTGCCCGCCATGTCCGTCTAATGCCCTGTTTGCCGTCGCGGTTCCGGATCGGTACCGCGCCGCAATGAACCTGTATCGCGTCCTGCCCGTTTGCTGAGCGTGTTCAAGCGTCGTTACCTCGCCCCAGCGGTCATCCTGCTGCTCGGCCTGCTGGTATCCTGGCTGGCCGCGTCGCAGCTCGCCCGGGCCGAGGAGCGGCGCAGCCTGGCCAGGTTCGAGGGGGCCGCCGCGGGGGCGGTTACCGCCGTGGCCAACAAGATGAACCTGCAGCTTGCCCTCCTGCGCGGCACCCGTGGGCTGTTTCGGACCAGCACCGAAGTGACCGAAGCAGACTTCGCCGCTTACGTCGGAGGGCTGGAACTCGACCGCAACTACCCCGGCATCCTGGGTATCGGCTACGTCGAGGCCGGCTTGGAGGGGCGGCCGATCTCGGGCCAGGAGGCAAGCGGTGCCGGCCTGCGCTCCGCCATCCGGTTCATCGCTCCGCTGAACCGGCGCAACCGTGTGGCGCTCGGCATCGACATGCTGACGGAGAGCACCCGCCGCGAAGCCATGCTGCGCGCCTGGAACACGGACCAGCCGGCGCTGTCGGGCGTGGTGCAACTGGTGCAGGACACGCATGCCCACCGGCAGCCAGGCTTCCTGCTGTATATCCCGGCGCGCAGCGAGGACGGCGTGTTCCGCGGCTGGGTCTACAGCCCGCTGCGCGGTCGCGACCTGTTCGGCAGCATCTTTGGCAAGCCGGAATATGCCGGTTTGCGGATCTCAGTCTACGATGGTCCGGTCACGGCCGAGAACCGGCTTTTTGCCAACGGCACGGAGCCCGGACTGCCACGGCACCACCGGACCACAACGCTGCCGATCGCCGGCCGCGACCTGCAGATCTCCGTTGAGACCACTGACGAGTTCGAGCGTGCCGCACCGCTCACCCTGCCGATTCTCGTCGGGGTGCTTGGCGTGCTCGCCTCCGCCCTGCTGGCGGCGCTGTCCTACCAGCAGGGGCGCACGGTGGAGCGTATTGCGCGCAGAGTCGACGTCGCAACCGCCGAGCTGCGCGAAGCCAACGCACGGCTTCGGGCCGAGGCCGAAGCCCGCAGCGAGGCCGAGGCGCAGCTGTTCCAGGCGCAGAAGATGGAGGCGGTCGGGCAGCTCACCGGCGGCATGGCGCACGATTTCAACAACATGCTCGCGGTGGTCATTGGCAGCCTCGATTTCGCCCGGCACACGGACGACCCCACGCGCCTGCACAAGCTGATCGAGCAGGCGCTCAAGGGCGCGACCAAGGCGGCCGAACTGACCCAGCGGCTGCTCGCCTTTTCGCGCCGGCAGACGCTCCAGCCAAGCGTGCTCGACGTCAATGCGTTGGTCGGCGACATGAGCGAACTGCTTCGCCGCACGCTGGGCGGCTCGGTCCAGCTCCAGACGGTGCAGGCCGGCGACCTATGGTCCACCTTCGCGGACCCGAGCCAGCTCGAAAGCGCCATCCTCAACCTTGCTGTGAATGCGCGTGACGCCATGCCGGACGGCGGTCGGCTGACCATCGAGACGGTCAACTGCCAGTTGGACGAAAGCTATTCCGCCCGCCACGCAGAGGTTGAGCCAGGCGACTATGTGCTGATTGCCGTTACCGACACGGGACAAGGGATGACGCCGGAAGTGCAAGCCCGGGTGCTCGAACCCTTCTTCACCACCAAGGAAGTGGGCAAGGGCACCGGCCTCGGCCTGCCGCAGGTGTTCGGCTTCGTTAAGCAGACCGGGGGCCACCTAGGCATCTACTCCGAGCCGGGCCGCGGCACCACGATCAAGCTCTACCTCCCGCGGCACGCCGGCGCAGGGGCGATGGAGGAAGCCGTGCCCTCGCTGCCGCGCCCCGAGCAGCTGCCCCGCGGCCGGGCCGACGAGCTGATCCTGGCGGTCGAGGACGAAGAAGACGTGCGCCTGCTCAGCGTCGGTGCCCTGCGCGACCTTGGCTACACGGTGATCCACGCTGCGAATGGCGCGGAGGCGCTGCGCTGCCTCCAGAGCCACCCAGGGGTGCGCCTCGTCTTCACCGACATTGTCATGCCGGAGATGGACGGCATCGCGCTCGCCGCCGCCATCCGCGAGCGGCACCCAAACATCCGTCTGTTGTTCACCACCGGCTTCGCTCGAGGCGGCTTCGGCCGCAGCGGCGCGGTGGAGCAGAGGGTTGAACTGCTCGCCAAGCCGTTCACCATCACTCAGCTCGCGGCCAAGGTCCGCGAGGTGCTCGACGCGCCCGCACGCCCGGCCGTGGTCGTCTGAAATGCAGCCGGTCGGGCCCCGCCGCCCGCTGGTCGAAGCGGCTCCGGCGCTCATCCGTCATTCACCGTGTCGTGGTGTAGCGGACCCGGCATGACGAGAACTCTCCTTTCCAGCACCGCCCTTCTTGCCCTTGCCTGCACCAGCCCTGCAGCGGCCCAGACCATCCCCGACCCGGCAGCGACGGCCACGCCAGCTCCGGCCGGCGCCGCCGACGACCAGCCGACCGAGCAGAACCCGACTGCCGGTGTCGACGAGGATGACGCGGCCGAGATCACGGTTGTCGCCCGCCGCGACCCAACAGCAGTGATCGGGGACATTCCGCCGGAGAACACGCTCTCCAGCCGCGACATCCGGGCCTATGGCGCGACCAGCGTCAGCGAGCTGCTCGATGCCTTGGCACCGCAGCTCGGCAGCGCTCGCGGCCGCGGCGCTGGCCAGCCGGTCGTGCTACTCAACGGCCGCCGCATATCCGGCTTTCGCGAGATCCGCGACCTGCCGCCCGAAGCCATCCTGCGGCTCGACATCCTGCCGGAAGAGGTCGCACTCAAGTACGGCTATCGGGCGGACCAGCGTGTGGTGAACATCGTGCTGCGACCGCGTTTCCGCTCCACCTCGGTCCGGGCCGAGGCCGGCCTGCCTACCGGCGGCGGCTCGTCGAACCAGGAGGGGGACATCACCCGCCTGCTGATCGGCGAGAACACCCGCACGACGCTCAACGCCCACGCCGAGAACAGCAGCGGCCTCACCGAGGACGAGCGCGACATCTCCTTTGCAGGCTCCGGCCCCGATCCACGCCCGTTCCGTAGCCTGACCGGCGAGCAGCGCTTGGTTCGGGTCGGTGGCACGCACAACCGGCCGATCGGCTCCATGTCCGCCACCATCGATGGCCAAGTCGAGAAAAGCAGCCGAGACAATCTGCTCGGGCCGTCGCTGCTCGTTCCCGGCACCGCGCTGGACCGCAACGCCGACACCCTGTCCGGCCATCTCGGTATTGCGGTCAACGGCAACCTCGACCAATGGCGCTGGTCGCTGACCGGCGGCTACGACATCGCCCGAACGCAGACCGACACCGATCGCGAGAATGACGTGCCGGTCGGGTTTGCCGACCGCGCTCGCCTGCTGAGCCAGACCGGCAACCTGGAGCTGGTCGCCAACGGCTCCCTGTTCCGCCTTCCAGCCGGGCGCAGCGCGGTAACCCTGCGTGCCGGCGCCTACACGCAGAGCCTCGACAGCAAAGCGATCCGCGAGGGCGTGCCGACCAGCAGCGATCTCGACCGTCAGCGCGGAACGGCCGCGATCAACCTCGACCTGCCAATTTCCCGCCGTCGGTCGAGCTTCGATGCGCTTGGCAATTTGACGCTCAACGCCAATGCCGAAGTGGAGCAATTGAGCGACTTCGGCACGCTGACGACGCTCGGCGGCGGCCTGAACTGGTCGCCGGTCGAGCGGTTGCAGCTGATCGCCAGCTGGACTCGCGAGGAAGGTCCGCCAACCCTCAACCAGCTCGGCGACCCCGTTCTGATCACGCCTGGCAGCCGCATCTTCGATTTTACCCGTGGCGACACCGCACTCGTGGACGCCGTCAGCGGCGGCAACCCGCTGCTGGATGCCGACACCCGCCGGGTCATGAAGCTCGGCCTCACCTGGCGGCCGCTGAGCGAGACCGACCTCAACCTGCGCGCCGACCTGGTGCGTACCCGGACCGACAATCCGATCAGCAGCTTCCCTGGCGTAACAGAAGCCATCGAGGCGGCATTCCCGGACCGCTTCGTCAGGAATGGCGCCGGCGACCTCGTCCGTGTTGATCTGCGGCCCGTCAACTTCGACCAGTCCAGTCGCACGGAGCTGCGGTGGGGGTTCAATTTCAGCAAGCCGCTGCAATCCCGGCGCCCGCCGGCATCCGTGATCCAGGAGTTCCGTCGTCGCTTCGGCGTTGCTCCGGGCGGGGCAGGGCGCGGCGGGCCTGCGGGTGGTGCGCCTACGGCCGGCGCTCCGCGCGTGGAGGGTGGCCCGTCGCCCGGTGATGGTCGCGGTGTTGGTCCGGGCGGCCGCGGTGGCGGCGGCGGTCGAGGCGGCCGCGGCGGCTTCGGCCAGGGCGGTCGGCTCCAGCTTTCGCTCTATCATACTTGGGTGTTCAGGGATCAGGTGCGGATCGCACCCGGCCTGCCAACAATCGACTACCTGTCGGGCGACGCGGTCGAAGGCGGGTTCCGGCCGCGTCATCGGCTCGAAGCAGAGGCTGGCTACTTCAACAATGGCCTTGGCGCCCGACTGTCGGCCGACTGGCGCAGCGGCGGCAGCGTGCAGGGCGGGACCGGCGACCTCGACTTCAACAGCCTGACCCGCTTCAACCTCAACCTGTTCGCCAACTTAGGCGATCGGTGGGAGCTGGCGCTGAAGCACCCCTGGCTGCGTGGGACGCAGGTGCGGTTACAGGTCTCGAACCTGTTCGACGCCCGCCAGCGCGTCCGCACCCTCGCCGGTGAGGTGCCGCTTAATTATCAGTCCGACCTGCTCGACCCCCAGGGCCGCACAGTCAGCATCAGCCTGCGCAAGCTGTTCCTGCCGCCGCCGACCTTCTTCCGGCGAAATCAGCAGGGCTCCGGTCAGCGATAATCGGCCTCGGCAAGCTCCGCCCGCGCAACTTTGATGCGCGGCGGAGCTTCGGGCCGCCATCGGCTTGCTTTCCCGGGCTGCGCGGTTGCGCGGCGCTCACCAGCGCCGCACATGGCGCGCTCATGACTGCCGATCTTGCCATTCTCTACGAACACCCGCGTTGGTTCGCACCGCTGTTCGCCGCGCTCGACCGGCGCGGCATCCGCTACCAGGCGATCGACTGGACGGATCACCGGTTCGACCTCGCGGCGCCGCCACCGGCGCGACTGATCCTTAACCGGCTTGCGATGTCCGCGTTCCTGCGTGCAGCCGAGCACCCGATCTTCTACGCAGCCGCGGCGCTCGACCATTGGCAGCGCCAGGGCGCGCGGGTGCTGAACGGCGCCGGCGTGCTCGCGCTGGACAGCAACAAGGCCCGGCAGCTGTCGCTGTTTCGCTCATTGGGACTCGGCATCCCTGACACCCGCGTGGTCCACCGCGCCGCCGACCTGCCATCCGCGGCCGAAGGCATGCGCTTTCCGCTCCTGGTCAAGGCCAACATCGGTGGAGCCGGGGCGGGGATCGTCCGCTTCGACGATCTGGCGGCGCTCCAAGGCGCAGTGCGGCAGGGCAACGTTCCGGCCTCGATCGACAACGTCCTGATGCTGCAGGACTATGTGCCCGCGCGCGGCGGCACCATCCTGCGACTGGAGACGCTGGCCGGCCGCTTTCTCTATGCACTGGAGGTCGCCACTGGGGCGGCCTTCGACCTGTGCCCGGCGGACGCTTGCTTAGCGGAGCCGGGCCGCGCCGCCATTGCGATGCGCGCCGTCGATCCCGGTCCCGAACTGGTCGAAGCGGCAGAGCGGATCGCGGCTGCGGCGGGGCTCGACGTCGGCGGGGTGGAAGTGGTCATCGACGACCGCGACGGCACCCCACGCTTTTACGATTTCAATGCCTTGTCCAATTTCGTTGCCAAGCCGAGCGAAGTGCTCGGCTGGGACCCGCACGACCGGTTGGTGGACTATCTCGAACAGGAACTCGAAAGGGTGAGGGCATGAGGTTCGGTTACTGGATGCCCGTGTTCGGCGGGTGGCTGCGCAACCATCGGAATGAGGGCATGGAGGCGAGCTGGGACTATGTGCGCCGCCTGACCCAGCGTTCGGAGGAGACCGGCTGGGATTTGACGCTGATCGCCGAACTGAACCTCAACGACATCAAGGGGGTGGAGGAGCCGGCACTCGACGCCTGGTCGACGGCCGCTGCGCTCGCCGCGGTGACCAGCCGGCTGGAGTTGATGGTCGCCGTCCGCCCCAACTTCCACCAGCCGGCCCTGTTCGCCAAGCAGGCCGCCAACATCGACCAGATCAGCGGCGGTCGATTGGCGCTGAATGTCGTCAGCAGTTGGTGGGCGGAAGAGGCGCGGGGCTACGGACTGCAGTTCGACGCCCATGACGACCGCTACGCGCGCACCGCCGAGTGGCTGACCGTGGTCAACGGCCTGTGGCGGGAGAAGCGCTTCAGCTTCGCGGGTGAGCGCTACACCCTCGACAACGCCATCTGCGAGCCCAAGCCGCTGCGCCAGCCCCGCCCGACCATTTATGCCGGCGGCGAGAGCGACGCGGCCAAGAACCTAATCGCGACGCAATGCGACGCCTACGTCATGCACGGCGACGCGGTGGCGGCGATCGCCCCCAAGGTCGCCGACATGGAAGCGCGGCGGCAGGCGAGTGGCCTTCGCCGCATGCAGTACGGCATGGCCGCCTTCGCCATCGTCCGCGACAGCGAGGCCGAAGCGAAGCGTGAGCTGGAGCGGATCACGCAGATGCCCGATCGCCCACCCGCCGGCTTCGCCAACTTCGACCAGTGGCTGTCGGGTACCCAGCTGGAGCGCGAGCTCAAGCTGCAGGAATATAGCGTCTCCAACCGGGGCCTGCGCCCAAACCTGGTCGGCACGCCCGAGCAGGTGGCGCAGCGTATCGCCGATTACGAGGGCGCGGGGCTCGACCTGCTGCTGCTCCAGATGAGCCCGCAGGCCGAGGAGATGGACCGCTTCGCGGCGCAGGTGATGGGCAAGGTGCGCGAGCCGGCGCTCAGCGCGGCTTGACGAATTTCAGCGTCATGCGGTCGCTCTCGCCAATGGCGAGGTAGCGGGCGCGGTTCTTGTCCCCAAGCTCCAGCGTTGGGGGCAGGGTCCAGACCCCGTCCGGGTAGTCCTTCGTGTCGCGAGGGTTGGCGTTGATCTCGCTTGAACCCACGTACCGGAAGCCCGCCTGCTCGGCCAACCGCCGCACGGTCGAGACCTTGAGGTAGCCGCTGGTTTTCTCCCGCTCGGCCGGTGCGCTTTCCGGCAGGCGGTGCTCCTCGATGCCCAGCACGCCGCCAGGCTTCAGCATGGCGTACATCTGCCGAAAGGCGAGTTCCGCGTACGGCTGGTCGTCCATCAGCCAATTGTGGACGTTACGAAAAGTCAGCACCACGTCGGCGGTGCCCGAAGGGACGCCCTGCTCACCTTGTGCGCGGACTGGGAAGATGGCGGTGCGGGCCTTGCCGAACACGTCGGCTTTGGACTGCTGCAGCTTGCGGAAGCCGTTGAGGCCGCGATCCGGCGCGGCGGCATAGTAGGTCCCACCGCCGCCAAGCACGTAGGGGGCGAGGATTTCGCTGTACCAGCCGCCGCCCGGGAAGATTTCGACAACGGTCTGATTTGGTCGAACGCCAAAGAAGGTCAGGGTCGCTACCGGATTACGATAGCGATCGCGCGCGGCGTTTGCGGCGGAGCGGGTAGGGCTCTTCACCGCATGGACCAGCTTGGCCTGGTCGGCTCGGGCAAGCTGGCCGGCGGCAGGACTGGCGACGAGAACGGCGGTGGCGAGGACGGCGGCGCGGATCATCGGCTACTCCTACGTGATTGCAGGGCAGGGATGGTCTGGACGTCGGCCTGGCGCAAGTCCGGTTTAGAGGCAGGCTTCCAGATAAGGCTGGTCGAACCCGAACTGCTTGGCCTTCTCCAGCGTATAGGGGCGCAGGCCCATCGAGCGGTATTCGCCGATGATCTTGCCATCCGCGGTCTCGTCCAGATACTCGAACTTAAACAGTTCCTGGGTGACGATGACCTCGCCTTCCATGCCGATCACCTCGGTGACGTTGGTGGTGCGGCGGGAGCCATCGCGGAGGCGCTTCACCTGGACGATGATGTCGACCGAATCCGCGATCTGCCGGCTGATCGCCTCCTTCGGGATCTTGATGTCGCCCATCATCACCATGTTCTCCATACGCGCGAGGCATTCGCGCGGGGAGTTGGAGTGGAGCGTGGCCATCGAGCCGTCGTGACCCGTGTTCATCGCCGCCAGGAGGTCGAAGCACTCTTGGCCGCGGATCTCGCCCAGGATGATGCGGTCGGGACGCATACGCAGGGCGTTGATGACGAGGTCGCGGATGGTGATCGCGCCTTGACCTTCAAGGTTCGGCGGACGGGTTTCCAGCGGTAGCCAGTGCGGCTGCTGCAGCCGGAGCTCGGCCGCGTCCTCGATGGTGATCACGCGCTCGCCCGGGTCGATCATCTTCGACAGGGCGTTCAGCATCGTCGTCTTACCGGAACCTGTACCGCCCGAGATGATGATATTCATCCGCGCGGCGCCGGCGATCTTCAGCACCGTCGCCATCTTCTCCGACATCGACCCAAAACCGCGCATCATGTCGAGCGTGATCGGCTTCTCGGAGAACTTACGAATGGAGATGGCGGTGCCGCGCAGGGACAGGGGCGGGATGATGACGTTGACGCGGCTGCCGTCCGCTAGGCGGGCGTCGGCGAGCGGTGTGGTCTGGTCGACGCGGCGGCCGACTTTGTTCACGATGCGCTGGGCGATCTGGAAAAGGTGCTCCTCGTCGCGGAACTGGATTTGTGCGATTTCCAGCTTGCCCTTGCGCTCGACGAAGGTCTGGTCCGGACCGTTCACCATGATGTCGCTCACGGCCGGATCGGCCAGCAGCTCTTCGAGCGGCCCGAGGCCGAGCAGCTCGTCGACCAGCACCTTTTCCAGCGCGAACTGCTCGCGCCGGTTGAGCGTGATCTTCAGCTCAGCCAGAACTTCACCGATAATCGGTCGGAATTCTTCGGCCAGTTCGTCCTTGCCGAGCGTGGCGGCCGCTTCGGGGTCAACGCGCTCAAGGAGGCGGGGGAGGACCTGTTCCTTGATCCGGTGGACGCTGGCTTCGAAACCTTCGGCCTTGCCCTCCGCACGTTCGCCGCTGGCGTTCATGCGGCTGTTGAGCCGATCCATTGCGTCGCCGCCAACGACTCCGGGCCCTTCGAACGGAGCAGGGACGTCCTCGGCTTGGCCGATGGGCTCAGCCGTTCCTGCGGCGCCGCCCTTCATGGGCCGCGCCACGCCGAAGCTGGGTCGCGCTCCCGAGCCGCCAGTCATGCCGCCGCGCTTGCCGAATGCGTTCATCGTCACCTGATCCCGAGGTTGGTCGGAATGGTGAATAAGGGGCAAACTTAAACGAATGGATAATCGCTGGGCGGTCTGGCTTCAGTAGCCTGCGGGCAGGGTAAAGACCGGCGGAACGGCGACAGTGCTGGTGAAGAATTGGATTTCGCCGGGCACGCCGGTCAGCCCCGTGACATTCATCATCACTGGCTGGCCCCATTGCTTCACGCCTCAGGATCATGCCCTTGGCGATGCCTCGAGCTCTCCGTGGGACTCCGGGATTGCGCACTCTCCCCGAGCGGAGAGAAACTAGCCTGCCGTGATGATCGTCACCATCGCCGGAACCTAAGCTTCAGCCCGCTCCGCCAGCACGGTCAAGCCGCGGTCGCCGACCTCGGCGAATCCACCGCCGACCGTGATCCGCTCTGGGGTGGCGCCAGCAGTACGATACACCGCCAGTTCGCCGTCCCGGAGCGTGGTCATGAAGGGGGCATGGCCCGCCATCACGCCGAACTCGCCCTCAGTGCCAGGGACGACGACCATGTGGACGTCGGCCGCCATCACTTGGCGCTCGGGCGTAACCAGTTCGAAGCGAAGGTCGGCCATTTACGCCGCGTCCGCCGCCAGCTTCTCGGCCTTGGCGATCGCTTCCTCGATGCCGCCTACCATGTAGAAGGCGCTCTCGGGGAGGTGGTCGTAGTCGCCATTCACCACTGCCTTGAAGCTGCGCACGGTCTCTTCGACCGGCACGAACTTGCCAGGGATGCCAGTGAAAACCTCGGCGACGTGGAACGGCTGCGACAGGAAGCGCTGGATCTTGCGGGCACGCGCGACCGTCAGCTTATCTTCTTCGCTGAGTTCGTCCATGCCCAGAATGGCGATGATGTCCTGCAGGCTCTTGTACCGCTGCAGTGTCTCCTGGACGGCGCGGGCGGTCTCATAATGCTCCTGCCCGACGACCGCCGGCGACAGCACGCGGCTGGTCGAGTCGAGCGGATCCACGGCGGGGTAGATGCCGAGTTCGGAAATCGCGCGCGACAGCACGGTGGTGGCGTCGAGGTGGGCGAAGGAGGTCGCCGGGGCCGGGTCAGTCAGATCGTCGGCGGGCACGTAGATCGCCTGCACCGAGGTGATGGAGCCCTTGTTCGTCGACGTGATCCGCTCCTGCAGCGCACCCATGTCGGTCGACAGGGTCGGCTGATAGCCCACGGCAGACGGAATACGGCCCAGCAGCGCCGATACTTCCGATCCGGCCTGGGTGAAGCGGAAGATGTTGTCGACGAAGAACAGCACGTCCTGGCCTTCGACGTCGCGAAAATATTCCGCCTGGGTCAGGCCGGACAGGGCGACGCGGGCGCGCGCTCCCGGCGGCTCGTTCATCTGGCCGAATACGAGGGCAACCTTGGACCCTTCCGGAGTCGGGTTGCCGTCGGCGTCTTTGGCGATGACGCCCGCGTCGAGGAACTCGTGATAAAGGTCGTTGCCTTCGCGGGTGCGCTCGCCGACGCCAGCGAACACGCTGGTGCCGCCGTGGCCCTTGGCGATGTTGTTGATCAGCTCCTGAATGAGCACGGTCTTGCCGACGCCGGCGCCGCCGAACAGGCCGATCTTGCCGCCCTTGGCGTACGGGGCGAGCAGGTCGATGACCTTGATGCCGGTGACCAGGATGCTGGTCTCGGTCGACTGGTCGATGAACAGCGGGGCTTCGCGGTGGATCGGCGCCGTCTCGGTCGCGCCGATCGGGCCGCGCTCGTCGATCGGCTCACCGATCACGTTCATGATGCGGCCCAGCGTCATCGGGCCGACCGGCACGCGGATCTGCGAGCCGGTGGAGCTGACCACCTGGCCGCGGGTCAGGCCGTCGGTCGAGTCCATGGCAATGGTGCGCACGACGTTCTCGCCGAGGTGCTGCGCCACTTCGAGCACGAGGCGCGAACCGTTGTTCTCGGTTACGAGCGCGGACAGGATCGGCGGCAGCTCGCCTTCGAACGAAACGTCGACGACCGCGCCGATAACCTGCGCGACGCGGCCACTGAGGTTGCTGGTGGTGCCCTGCGGCATGAGTGTGTCGGCGGCGGTGGCCATGGCGTTCTTCCTTGCCTTGCTTGTTCGGTTAGAGCGCTTCGGCGCCCGAGATAATTTCCACCAGCTCGGTCGTGATCGCGGCCTGGCGCTGGCGGTTGTACTGAATCGATAAGCGATTGATCATGTCGCCGGCGTTGCGGGTCGCGTTGTCCATCGCGGTCATCTGCGAGCCGTAGAAACCGGCCTGGTTCTCCAGCAGCGCTCGGTAGATCTGCACGGCGACGTTGCGGGGCAGCAGGTCGGCAAGGATCGCTTCCTCGTCCGGCTCATACTCGACCACCGCCGACGCGGTGGTCGGCGCCGCGGCTGCTGTTGCCGCGGAGGGCCGGACCGGGATGATCTGGTCGACCGTCGGCTCCTGCGCAAGGACCGAGCGGAAGTTGGAATAAGCGAGGTGAACCACGTCGAACTCGCCATTCTCGAACCGCCGCATCACCTCGGAAGCCACCGCCTGCGCATCGGCATAGGTCGGGTTCTTCATCTCGCTGGTGTCGTGCTGACCGCTGATCCGACCCGGGAACAGCCGCTGCAGCACCGGCCGGCTCTTCCGGCCGACGATGAAGAAGCTGACGTCCTTGCCCTGACCGATCAGTTCGTCGGCCGCCCGGCGAACCGCCCGGACAATATTGGTGTTGAACGCACCCGCCAACCCGCGATCCGACGCAGCGACCACGATAAGGTGGCGCTGGTCACTACCAGTGCCGCCGATCAACCTGGGGCTCTCCGGCCCGATCGTGATCCGCCCGGCAAGGCTCGCCACGACATCCGACAGCCGCTGGGAATAGGGGCGACCCGCCTCCGCATTGCTCTGGGCACGGCGCAGCTTCGCCGCGGCGACCATCTTCATCGCCTTGGTGATCTTCTGCGTCGACTTCACCGAGCCGATGCGAAGCTTGAGAGCCTTGAGGCTGGCCATGGTCCGCTACGCCGTCCGGTGCTTAAGCGAACTGGTTGCCGAAGGTCGACAGCGCGTCCTTGAGCGCCGCCGCCGTGTCGTCGTCCAGCGCCTTGGTGTCGCGGATCTTCGCCAGCACCTCGGGCTTCTCGGAGCGCATGAAGCTCAACATCGCCGCCTCGTAGCGGGTCACGTCGCGGGTCTCGACCTTGTCGAGGAAGCCCTGCGTACCGGCATAGATGGAGACGACCTGCTCCTCGACCGGCATCGGCTGATACTGCGGCTGCTTCAGCAGCTCGGTCAGTCGGGCGCCGCGGGCGAGCAACTTCTGCGTGGAGGCGTCGAGGTCGGAGCCGAACTGCGCAAACGCCGCCATCTCACGATACTGCGCCAGCTCCAGCTTGATCGAGCCGGCGACCTTCTTCATCGCCTTGGTCTGCGCGGCCGAGCCGACGCGGCTGACCGACAGGCCGACGTTGATGGCCGGACGGACGCCCTGGTAGAACAGGTCGGTCTCCAGGAAGATCTGGCCGTCGGTGATCGAGATGACGTTGGTCGGGATGTAGGCCGACACGTCGCCCGCCTGCGTCTCGATGATCGGCAGGGCCGTCAGCGAGCCGTTGCCGTTGGCGTCGTTCATCTTGGCCGCACGCTCCAGGAGGCGGCTGTGCAGGTAGAAGACGTCGCCCGGGTAAGCCTCGCGGCCCGGCGGACGGCGCAGCAGCAGCGACATCTGACGATAGGCGACGGCCTGCTTGCTGAGGTCGTCATAGACGATGACGGCGTGCATGCCGTTGTCGCGGAAATACTCGCCCATGGCGCAGCCGGTGTAAGGCGCCAGGAACTGCATCGGCGCCGGCTCGGAGGCCGTGGCGGCGACCACAATGGAATATTCCATCGCGCCATTCTCTTCCAGCGCGCGGACGATCTGCGCGACCGTTGAGCGCTTCTGGCCCACCGCGACGTAGATGCAGTAGAGCTTCTGGCCCTCGTCGGTACCGGCGTTCGCCTGCTTCTGGTTGATGAAGGTGTCGAGCGCGACAGCGGTCTTGCCGGTCTGGCGGTCGCCAATGATCAGCTCACGCTGACCGCGGCCGACCGGCACCAGCGCGTCGAGCGCCTTCAGGCCGGTCTGGACCGGCTCGTGCACCGACTTGCGCGGAATAATGCCGGGCGCCTTCACTTCGACGCGGCTGCGCTGCTCGGCGACGATCGGGCCCTTGCCGTCGATCGGGTTGCCGAGGGCGTCAACCACGCGGCCGAGCAGGCCACGGCCGACCGGAACGTCGACGATGGTGCCGGTGCGCTTGGCGGTCGAACCCTCGATGATCTCGGAGTCGGAGCCGAACACCACCACGCCGACGTTGTCGGATTCAAGGTTCAGGGCCATGCCCTTGGTGCCGTTCTCGAACTCGACCATCTCGCCGGCCTGGACGTTGTCGAGCCCGTGAATACGGGCGATGCCGTCGCCAACCGAGAGGACCTGGCCAACCTCGGAGACCTGCGCATCGACGTCGAAGTTCGCGATCTGGTCGCGGATGACGCGGGAGATTTCAGCGGCGCGGATGTCCATGTTCAGCCTTTCATAGCCGTGGCTAGAGTGTTCAATTTGGTGCGGATGGAAGCGTCAATCATCTGGCTGCCGAGCCGGACGACGATGCCGCCGAGAATGGAAGGGTCGACCCGGGAGTCGATAGTGACCTCACGTCCGGCACGGACGCGGAGGTTGGCCTTGAGCGCCGCCACCTGCTCGTCGTCGAGCGGGCGCGCGGTGGTGACTTCGGCCGTGGTCTCGCCGCGGTGCTCGGCAGCCAGGCGATTGAACAGCCGGATGATCTCAGACAGCTGGCGCAGGCGGCCGTTGCGGGCAACCACGCCCAGGAAGTTGGTGGTGATCGGATCCAGGTTCAGGGCCGTAGCAGTGGCGGCGACCGCCTTGGCGGCGTCCTGGCGTCCGATCAGCGGGGAAGTGGTGACAGCGCGGAACTCGTCCGAGCTCTGCAGCGTGCCCTGGATCGTCTGCAGGCTTGCTCCAACGGCCTCGATCTGCCGCTGGTCGCGGGCCAGTTCGAACAAGGCCGAGGCATAGCGTCCTGCTAAGCTGGCTCGAATGCCGCCGGAAGTCTCCACGCGCCCAAAGCTCCGAAAAGATATGCAAAGCGGGGCGTCAGCGGCCCGCATGAACCGCCCGCCCCAGCCGGGTTGCGCCGCCCCTAGCAGCGGGTCTGGAACGATGCAAGGCAGCCTACAGGTCGAGGCTCATGAAGCGGGTGAACGGGCCGGGCAAATAGCCGCCGAATGGCTCGCAGCGGGTGAACCCTGCGCGCTCGTAAAGCAGGGTGGCGGCGGCGAACTCCGGTCCGGAGCCGGTCTCCAGTAGCAGGCGGGAATAGCCGCGGCTTCGCGCCTCCGCGACAATGGCGCGGAGGATGGTGGAAGCGGCCCCCTGCCGCAATGCTTCGGCATGGGTCCGCATGGACTTGATCTCGCCGGTGCCGTTGCCGAGCGCCTTCAGCGCGCCGATCGCCAGCAGCCGGCCCTCGTCGCGTACCGAGAAGAAGGTAATAGCCGGGTCGTGAAGACGGTCGGCGGGCAGCACGTGGCAGGCTTCCGGCGGCGAGTGGACGTGCATGGCCGCGACATGGCTGGCGAGAAGTTGCCGCACGTCGTCCCTGTCGAGTTCGCCCTGATGGATCGTGCGTGCCATGCGGCTACTCTTACCGGCGATGCACGCCGATCGACGAGGTGAAGGTTTGACCGCAAGGTTCGGGAAGCGGACGGCAAAGACCTTCGGCAGATAGGGGGCATGACCTACCGCATCACTGGGCTCGACCCCGCCGCTTTCCGACCGTTGTTTCACCTGCGTCCGGCAGCACTTGCCGAACGAGGAGTGCGCCGGATGCCGGTCACCAGCTTTCCCGGCTTTCCGTGCCGCTTGACCCTGGACGATGCCGAGCTCGGGGAAACGGTGCTGCTGGTCAATTACCAGAGTGTTCCAGCGGGGCCCTACCGGGCGAGGCACGCAATTTTCATCACGGAGGGATTGACGGAAGCCGCCTCGTTCATGGACGCGGTGCCGCCGGCGCTGGAGAGGCGAACACTTTCGTTGCGAGCCTTCGATCGCGACTGGGACATGGTCGCGGCCGAACTCGCGCAGCCAGGGGAGGCGGATGGCGCCATCCGGCGGATGTTGGCTGATCCGGCGGTAACCATTATCCATGCGCATAACGCGACCCGCGGCTGTTTCGCCGCGGCGGTGGAGAGGGCATGAGACTCGGCGAGGACGAGGCCTGGGCGGCGTTCGAACGACGCGATCGGCGTTACGACGGACGCTTCGTCGTGGCGGTGCTGACCACCCGCATCTATTGCCGCCCGTCGTGTGCAGCCCGGCGTCCACTTCGTCAGAACGTGCGCTTCTATGACGAGGCGACAGGGGCCGCAGCGGCAGGGTTCCGCGCGTGCCTGCGCTGCCGGCCCGACGCGGTGGCGCGCGATGAGGTGGCCGTGGCCGAGGCCCGAGACCTCATCGCGGCCGCGGAGCAGCCGCTCAGGCTGGAGCAAGTCGCCGCCGCCGTCGGCTATGCGCCGCACCACTTCCAGCGGCTGTTCACCCGGCGCGTGGGCCTGTCGCCTGCCGCCTTTGCCCGAGCGCTTCGCGCCGAACGAGCCGCCACCGCCCTGGAGGAGAGCGCCACCGTGACCGACGCCATCTACGAAGCCGGCTATTCCGGTCCGAGCCGCTTTTACGCCGACGCCGAGCGGCAGCTTGGCATGACGCCGTCGGCGTGGCGCGATGGCGGGCGCGGAGCCACTATCCGGTGGGCGATCGCGGAGACCGAGCTAGGCCCGCTACTGGTTGCCGCGACCGAGCGCGGGATATGCCGCCTGACCTTTGGAGAGGACGAAGCGGCGCTGCGGCGGCGGTTCCCTCATGCGGAGCTGGTGCATGATCCGGATACCCCGCTGATCGGCGCGGCGCTGTCCGCGGCGGCCGACCCCAAGGCCCCGCACGACCTGCCAATCGATGTCGAGGGCTCCTCCTTTCAACAGCGGGTATGGGCCGAGCTGCGCCGGATCCCGCCGGGCGAGACCCGTAGTTATGCCGACATTGCCGCCGCCGTCGGGCAGCCCGGCGCAGTCCGCGCCGTCGGCACCGCTAACGGGGCCAACCCTGTGGCAGTGCTGGTGCCGTGCCACCGGGTCATCCGCTCCGACGGAAGCCTCGGCGGCTACGCGGGCGGCCTCGACCGCAAGCGCAAGCTGCTGGCCGCCGAAGGGGTGCAATTGGGACAGCCCAGCCTGCTTTAGCGGGCCGCGGCCTTTCCTCGCCCCAAGCGATCAAAACGCGTCCCAGCAGCGTGACAATCCCCGAACAAGCGCAGCCTAGCCCGCCGTTTCGCCAGCGCAAGGACCTTCGTGGCGCGCCCAGCCCGGCTTGGCCGGCGTAAGGTCATCCAAGATGCGCCCCGCCCATTCGCGATAGGCGGCCTGCTTTTCGGTGCCCATCCGCCGCCAGGTCGCATATTGGTTGCGCAGCCGGTGGTTGCCGGCCAGCCGCGCTTCGTGTCGGGCCAGGAAGTCCCAGTAGAGCGCATTGTACGGGCAGGCGCGCGGGCCGATCTTTTTGCGCACGTCGTAGACGCAGTTCTGGCAATAATCCGACATGCGAGCGATGTAGGCGCCCGACGCCGCATAGGGCTTGGTCGCGATCCGCCCGCCGTCCGCCCATTGGCTCATGCCAATGACGTTAGGATGCTCGACCCACTCGTAGGCGTCGGCATAGACTACCAGGAACCAGTCGCTGATCGCTTGGGGCGCGACCCCGGCCAGCAGCGCGAAATTGCCGAGCACCATCAACCGCTGGATGTGGTGGGCGTAGGCATTGTCGCGGGTGTTGCGGACGCTTTCCGCCATGCACCGCATGTCGGTCTCGCCGGTCCAGTAGAAGTCGGGCAGGGACCGGGTGGCGCCGAGCACGTTGGCCTCCGCCAGCCGGGGCATTTCCAGCCAGTACATACCCCGCATATACTCGCGCCAGCCGATGATCTGGCGGATGAAGCCTTCCGCGGCGTTGAGCGGTGCCTTGCCGGCCCGCCAGGCAGCCTCGACCTTGCGGCAGGCGGCGAGCGGATCGAGCAGGCCGCAGTTCATCGAGGTGGACATGGCGGCGTGGAACAACAGGTCTTCGCCGACCACCATGGCGTCCTGATAGGTCCCGAACAGCGGCAGGCGGGTGGCCACGAACTCGTCGAACGCGGCCTCTGCGTCGGCGGCGGTGACCGGCAGGCCGAAGCCTTCAACCTGGCCGAAGTGGTCACCGAACCGCTCCGCCACGAGCGCGATCACCTCGCGCGTGACCGCGTCCGGCTCGACCGGGCAGCGGCTGGGAAAGTCGCCTTCATGCGGCGGGCCGGAGCGGTTGTCCTTGTCGAAGTTCCACTGCCCGCCCGCGGGCTTGCCGTCCGGCTCCATCAGCAGGCCGGTACGGCGGCGCTGGTCGCGGTAGAAGAACTCCATCACCGGCTTGTCCGCTCGCGCCGCCCAGGCGAAGAAGTCGGGCAGGGGGCAGATGAAGCGGTCGTCGGGCAGGATCTCGACCGGCAGGCCGAAGCGCTCGCTCCAGCTCTCCAGCATTTTCTGCACGCGCCATTCGCCCGCTTCCACGACGCGGACGGACTCCGCCCCGTGCCGCTCGATCGCGCGGCCGACCTCCCCCGTGAAGCTGCCGCCGTTCGCCGGATCGTCGAGCCGGATATAGTCGACGGTGAACCCGCGCGCGCGCAGCTCATCCGCGAAGTGGCGCATCGCTGAGAAGATCAGGACGATCTTGTGCGGGTGGTGGCGCACGTAGCCGGTCTCCTCGGCCACCTCCATCAGCAGCACGACGCTGCCCGCCGGGTCGGCGGCGCGAAGCGAGGCGAGGTGGTGGCTGAGCTGATCGCCGAGGACGGGAATGAGGGTGGTCATGGCTAGCGAGCAGTAAACGCGCGACTAACCACCTCGGCGCAGGGCAGTCAGACGAACGGTTCGTCGTTAACGGCGGTCGTTACGGCTTGCCAAGGAGTCCGGTCCGAGGAAGCATCTGCATCAACGAGTGGCCGGGGGGTCACTCGGGGCAGAGAAGCCGGGGTGGGCTGATGACACGAACAGGGGTTGTGGCGGCGCTTGGCGTCGTCCTGGGGATGATTGCTGCCGAACAGACGGCGGCCGCAAACCGGATGGTGGCAGCGCCACTGAGCTGGCGCGTGCTGGCGACCCACAATGCTGAACGGGCGCGGTGGCGGGTGCCGGCGATGCAGTGGGACCCTGGCCTCGCCGCGGCCGCCGATGCTTACGCCGCGCAGCTCGCCGTTACTGGTCGCTGGGGTCACAGCCCGCGTGCCGCTCGCCCAGGCCAGGGTGAGAATCTATGGATGGGCACGCGCGGCTATTTCACGCCCGAGCAGATGGTTGGCGGCTGGCTGAGCGAGGGGCGGATGTTCCGAGCTGGCGTGTTCCCGCAGGTCAGCCGCACGGGCAACTGGTCGGACGTTGGCCATTATAGCCAGGTGATCTGGCGCGGGACGACCAAGGTCGGCTGTGCGATCCGCTCCAACCGCAGCAACGACTATCTGGTTTGCCGCTACTCGCCGAACGGCAACGTCGACGGACGCAGCGTCGCCTAGAACGAAGCTGCCTAAACGAAACTGTACGGGTCGACGTCCACCGCGACCCGCACCTTGGAATTCCATTCCACCCCCGCCAGCCAGTCCCGGATGACATCTTGAACGTCCAGGCTGCGGGCGGCATGGACCAGCAGGCGGAACCGGTGCCGACCGCGCAGCATGGCGAGCGGGGCGGGGGCAGGGCCGAACACCGCCATACCCTCGACCTCCGGGGCAGCCCGGCCGATCCGGCGGGCCGTGGCGTCCGCCTCTTCCTTGTCCTCGCTCGAGACGATGATCGCGGCGAGGCGACCGAATGGCGGCATGGCCGCTTCGTGCCGCGCCTCCGTCTCGGCCGCATAGAAGCTTTCCGCATCCCCGCTGACCAGCGCGGCGATCACCGGCGCGTCGGGATCGTGGGTCTGGACCAGCACGCGGCCCGGCTTCTCGCCACGACCTGCCCGCCCGGCGACCTGGGCGATCTGCTGGAAGCTGCGCTCGGCCGCCCGTAGGTCGCCACCCTGCAAGCCGAGGTCCGCATCGACCACCCCGACCAATGTAAGGTTGGGAAAATGATAGCCCTTGGTCACCAGCTGGGTCCCGATCACGACGTCGATCGCGCCGCCTTCCATCTGCGCCACGAAGTCGGCCGCGCGGGCCGGTGACCAGATGGTGTCGCTGGTGACCACCGCGGTACGCGCTTGCGGGAACAGCGCCTGCACTTCGTCGGCAATCCGCTCCACGCCCGGACCGCAGGCGACCAGGCTGTCCTCGTCGCCGCACTCCGGACACTGCTTGGGCGGTGGCATCACGTGCCCGCAATGGTGGCAGGCCAGTCGGTGCATCAGCCGGTGCTCGACCATCCACGCGGTGCAATTGGGGCATTGAAAGCGGTGCCCGCAGGTTCGGCAGAGCGTGAGCGGCGCGAAACCGCGTCGGTTGAGGAACAGCAGGCTCTGCTCGCCTGAAGCCAAATTCTGCTCAAGCTCGGCCACCAAGCTTGGCGCCAGCCAGCGGCCGCGCGGCGGCGGGTCCTGAGTCAGGTTCACCGTCCGCATGTCCGGCAGTCGGGCGCCGGCAAAGCGGCTCGGCAGCTTGACCTCACGGTAGCGGCCGAGCTCGACCATGTGGCGGGTCTCGATCGCCGGCGTCGCGGAGGACAGGACCACCGGAATGTCCTCGAACCGCCCGCGCATCACGGCGACGTCGCGCGCATGGTACTGGACGCCGTCCTCCTGCTTGAAGCTCGGCTCGTGCGCCTCGTCGACGACGATCAGGCCAAGGTCGGCATAAGGCAGGAATAGAGCGGAGCGGGCGCCGACCACCACCTTGGCCTCCCCGCTGGCGATCGCGCGATAGGAGCGGCGGCGCAGCGAGGAGCGCAGGTCCGAATGCCACGCCGTCGGCGCGCAACCGAACCGCGCCTCGAACCGGCGAAGGAACGGCTCGGTCAGCGCGATCTCCGGCAACAGGACCAACGCCTGCCGGCCCTGGCGCACGCACGCCGCGATGGCCTCAAAATAGACCTCGGTCTTGCCCGATCCAGTCACCCCGTCGAGCAGCACCGGGTCGAACCCGCGCCCGACGGCCTGCACTAGGCTGTCCGCCGCCGCCTGCTGGTCGGAGTTAAGCTGGGGCGGTCCAAAGTCGGGGTCGGGGCAGTCGAGCGGTCGGTCGCCGTCCACCTGCACGGCTTCGAGCGCACCGGCGTTGACCAGCCCGCGCAGCACGGCGTCGCTGACCTCGGCATGCGCCGCTAGTTCGCGGATGGTGCCCTGCCGTCCTTCCAGCCGCTCCAGCGCGACCGTGCGTTGTGGGGTGAGGCGGGGAGGAACGAGGCCAGTCGGCCGGTATTCGGTGAGCTGCCGCTGGTCGTGCAACGCGTAAGAGGAGGGCAGGACCATCCGCAGCACGGCAGGCAAGGGGCTCAGGTAATAATCGGCCGTCCATTCGCACAGGCGGCGGAGGGCCGGAGCGATCCGCGGCCCTGGAAGGACGGAGCTGAGGTAGCGCAGGCGGTTATCGCCGACCTCCTCCGTCGGCAGCCGCTCCGGCTCCCACGCCACGCCGATCATCGGCCGCGGGCCAAGAGGCGCCACGACCACCTGACCCGGCTCGACCGCGGTTCCGTCCGGAACCCGGTAGTCGAGCGGACCCAATGCAGCGTTCAGCGTGACGATGCGGACGCGGGGCAGCGCCATCTAGGGGAGGACTAAAGCCCCTTCTTCTTGCGATGGCTGTCGAGGTCGAGAACGGCGAACTCCTCGTCGCGCAACAGGCCCAGCCTGCGGGCGACCTCCTGGTACGCCTCCGCTTCGCCGCCGAGGCTCTGGCGGAAGCGGTCCTTGTCCAGCTTCTCGCCCGACTTCATGTCCCACAGGCGGCAGCCGTCCGGGCTGATCTCGTCCGCCAGGATGATCCGTGCGAAATCGTTCTCGTAGACGCGCCCGAACTCCAGCTTGAAGTCTACAAGGCGGATGCCGATGGCCGAGAACAGGCCGGCCATGAAGTCGTTCACGCGGATCGCCATGTCGGCGATGTCGTTCATCTCCTCCTGGCTGGCCCAGCCAAAGCAGGCGATGTGCTCGTCGGCGATCATCGGATCGCCCAGGGCATCATCCTTCAAATAGTATTCGATGATCGTGCGCGGCAGCTGCGTGCCTTCCTCAATGCCGAGGCGCTTGGACAGGGAGCCGGCAGCCACGTTGCGCACCACCACCTCGATCGGCACGATCTCGCACTGGCGGATCAGCTGCTCGCGCATGTTGAGGCGACGGATGAAGTGGGTCGGGACGCCGATGTTTGCGAGGCAGGTAAAGATATGCTCGCTGATGCGGTTGTTGATGACGCCCTTGCCGCTGATCGTCCCGCGTTTCTGCGCATTGAACGCGGTGGCATCGTCCTTGAAATACTGGATCAGCGTGCCCGGCTCAGGACCCTCGTAGAGAATCTTGGCCTTGCCTTCGTAGATCTGGCGGCGGCGAGCCATGAAGAGGGGGTCCCCTTACGTAGAAAAGACGGCGCCCCGGCCGCTCTGGTCAGATGCCGAGAGGCCGGGGCGGATTAGGGCTCGGCCTATAGGCTAGGCGGAGGTCCCGTGCAATTCGCTCGCGCCGTGTGGTTCAGCCCTGCGGCGCAGCCTTGATCAGGCCCTTGCCCGTGAGGTCATCGAGCAACTCCCGCAGCTCGGTCCGACATTGCTCCGGCGCAACGTCATATTCTTCGCCCAGCGCAGACTGGAGCTCGGCCTCCGAGCGAGACTCGGCGAGCAGTTTCCACACGGAGGTCGCTACGGAATTGAAGCCGAAGCAGAGCCCGCCCTGCGGATCGAGCGCGACCAGCTCGTCATCCATGTCAGCCTCCATCAGCTCGCGTGCGCGGACGTAGCGAGGCTCCATGGGCTGCTCTCTCCCTAGATGATGCTGGTCGGGGAGACAGGATTCGAACCTGCGACCCTCTGCTCCCAAAGCAGATGCGCTACCAGGCTGCGCCACTCCCCGACTTGGGCGCGGTTAGCAGGGCTTGGCCCGAACCGCCAGCCTAGCGCTTCTGATCATTGCGGACATTGACGTCCACGTCGACATTGTCGGCCGTATTCTCGACCTTGTCGCCAGCCCGCTTGGCGGCGGCGCCGGTGCGGTCGGCGGCATTCTCCAGCGCCGGGCCGGCCTTGTCGGCGGCATCCTTGACCTCGTTGCCGGCCGACGTCAGCGCATCGCCGGCTTGGTCCAGACCATTGTCGACGGCTTCCCGATCGACCGAGATGACGGTGCTGCCATTGCCTTCGTCACGGGCCTGACAGGCACCCAGGCTGACCAGCAGGGCCGCGCCCGCCAAAAGCTTCGATACCATCACTTCGCCTCCACGCTGTTGTTCGTTGCCGCATCAGCGCCCATCCGGGCCTGTGCGTTCCCGGCAGCCTGCTCAGCCGCCGACATCAGCGCGTTGGCGCTCTCCGGGTTTGCCTGCGGCACCGGCTCAATTGTGTCGTCCGAAGCCCGCCCGCACCCGGCGAGTAGCAGGATGGCAAGAACGAGGGCCAGCCTCACCGGCGCCGCGACCGCGGGCGGGCAGCGGGCTCGATCGGACCGGCGAGGATGACGAGCGTAGCAGTCCACGCGGCGACGTTCTGTCGCAACTGGGCGGGATCGACCTTGTCCAGCGTGTCATCGGGCGTATGGTGATAATCGAAATAGCGCGTGCCGTCCTGGCTGAGGCCGACACCGGGCTGGCCGTCTTCCAGCATGGGCCCGATGTCGGAGCCTTCCGCTTCCTCGAAAGAGCCGGTCACGATCCCGAGCGGAGCCAACGCGGCACCGATCAGCCGCGCGTCATCGCGGCGGGCCTCTCCCAGCTTGCTGTTTACCCGCCAGATGCGGTCGGCGCCGAAGTCGCTTTCCAGCATCGCCCAGTGGGGCTGCTTGCCATGGCGTGTCCGATAATACTGGCCGCCAAATAGCCCGACCTCCTCGGAGCCGAACCACACGACCCGGATGGTGCGTAGCGGCCGGCCCGCGTCCATGATCCGCTTGGCGGCGGCGGCGGCGATGGCGACGCCCGACGCATCATCGATCGCGCCGGTGCCCAGGTCCCAGCTGTCGAGGTGACCGCCGACGAGTACTGGCGGCAGGCTCGGGTCGCGGCCTGGCACTTCGGCGATGACGTTGCCCGACTGGCCGTCCGGCCGGCGCTGGCTGACCAGGGTAAGGCGCAGGCTGACGGGCTGGCCCCGCTTGAGAATGCGGGCGAGCTGCTCGGCGTCCGGAATGCTGATCGCGCCGGCCGGGATCGGCTGCGCGCCTTCCCCGAAGGTCTGCACCCCGGCATGCGGGTTGCGGTGGTGGTCGGTGCCGGCCGAGCGGACGATGATGCCTATCGCGCCTTTCTGCGAGGCGACCGTGGGTCCGACCCGGCGCGGAGTGCCGCCTGGCCCATAGCTGGAGCCATCCTGGGTGGGCGCCATGCGATGATCCACGAACACGATCTTGCCGCGCACCGCCGAGTCAGGCGCCGCCTTGAGCGCGTCAACGCTGTCGAACGCGACAATCTGGCCGGTGATGCCCTGCGGCCCCGTCGACGCGCTGTTGCCGAGCGCGGTTACCGCCAGCTTCTGCGGAAAGGGCGCGACGATCTCGGCGCTCTCCGCACCCCGGGTCCAGACCGGCAGCGCGAAGGTCTCCACCCGCACGTTGCTGAAGCCCATGGCGGTGAGCCGCCGAACTCCCCAATCGCGGGCGCGCGCCTCGGCCTCGGTGCCGGCCAGCCGCTGCCCGACCTCGGTGGTCAGCCCCTCCGTGATGTCCCAGGCGTAGCTGTCGTTCGCCAGCGCATCGTCGCGGAGGGCGGCGATCTGCTGCGGCACGACGACCGGCGGGGCGGGGGGAGCGGACTGGGCGAGGCCCTGGGCGGCGGTGGCGGCGAGGAGACACGCGACAAACGGCTTGATCATGCCCCGCTGCCTAGTCCGCCCGACCGCTTACAACAAGCGCAGCTGAACACCGTCGGGCGCGCGGAAGAGGTCGCGGCGCAGGACCGTCTTGGTTGTGCCCAGGCCGTAGCGTCGCACTGCCTTGTCGAAGCGCGTCTTGAGCAGGTCCGCCCACGGCCCCGAACCGCCCATGCGGGTGAAATAGTCGGGGTCGTTGTCGCGTCCGCCGCGCATCGAGCGGATGGTCGCCATGACCTTGGCCGCGCGGTCGGGATAATGCTCGTCCAGCCAGGCCCGGAATAGCGGCGCGACCTCGTGCGGCAGGCGCACAGGCAGGTAGAAGCCGGCGCGCGCGCCCGCCGATGCGCCCGCCTCGACGATACTTTCCAGCTCATGGTCGGTAATCTGCGGCACGATGGGTGCCACCGCGAGCAGGGTTGGCACTCCCGCCTCGTTCAGCTGGCGGATCGCCTCCAGCCGCTTGCGCCCGGCCGGGGCACGCGGCTCCAGCGTCCGGCTGATCCGCGGGTCCAACGACGTCACGGAGACCGCCACCGCCGCCAGTCCCTCGTGTGCGGCGGGAGCGATGAGGTCGAGGTCGCGCAACACCCGGTCGCTCTTGGTCGTGATCGTGAACGGGTGCTTGGTTTCGACCAGCACCTGTAGGACCGAGCGGGTGATCTCCCAATGCTCCTCGATCGGCTGGTACGGGTCGGTGTTGGTACCCAATGCGATCGGCGCGCAGTCGTAGCCAGGTTGGCTCAGCGCCGCATGAAGCAGCTTGGCCGCGTCCGGCTTGGCGAACAGCCGGCTCTCGAAATCCACGCCGGGCGACAGGTCGTGGTAGGCGTGGGTCGGCCGGGCGAAGCAGTAGATGCAGCCATGCTCGCAGCCGCGATATGGATTGACCGACCGGTCGAAGCCAATGTCGGGCGAACGATTGCGGGTCAGGATGGAGCGCGGCTTCTCCACCGTGACCGTGGTGCGGCGCGGCGCGAACCCGTCCAATGCTTCCACCTGGTCGAGCCAGTCACCCTCGACCTCCCGCTGCTCCAGGTTGAAGCGGGACGGCGTCGCGTTGCGGGTTGCGCCGCGACCGGAGAGCGACTCGACAGCCATGGCGCGAGTCTATCCTCACGCCAGAACAAAGCAAGAACGGTTTACCGCGCCTGGGCCGTGTATGTACCTTGCGCCACTGGAAATGCCGGCCACTTGTGCTGCGCCATCTGGGTCAGCGTCGGCGTCGGCTGTCCGGCCAGTTGCTCGTACACCCACATATTGCGCAGCACCGTGGGAACATAAAAGCGCGTCTCCCAGTAGGGCACGCTCTCCATCCACAGCAGCGGGTCGCCGCGGTCGTTCACCTGCCAGCGCCCCACCGGCAACGAGCCCGCGTTGTAGCTGGCGATCACCTTGGGCAATTGCCCCTGGGTCTCCGGACGCCGGCGCATCGCCTCGATCCAACGCTGGCCGAACTCGATATTGGTTGCTGGGTCGCGCAGGTCGCCGGGTGGCACGTTCCCGATGCGCGCGAGCAGGGTCATGGTGGCGGGCACCACCTGCATCAGGCCAACCGCGCCAGCCGGGCTGATCGCCTCGGCGCGGAAGCTCGATTCCTGCAATGAGTGAGCCAGTGCCAGCGCCGGATCGATCCGCCAGCCACCGCGTGGCGTCCAGTTCGGCCGCGGATAGCGCGCCGCGGGCGCGACCCGTGCGCCCGGCTGCCCGAAGTGAGCGAGGTAGTGCTGGGTGGCCGCGAGGTCGAGCCGGCGGGCCAGCGCCACCAGGCTCGGCTGGTCGGCTGGGCGGCCGATGCGCGCTTGAAAGCGGAGGAACTGGCCGGCGAGATCGCGCTCGCCGATGCGGGCGAGTTCGAGCGCCCGGCGGATGTTCGGCTGTGCCTCGACCCGCGGGTCGACGGCTTCCGGCATGGGCGCGAGCCGCGTATCCATGCCCAGCGTGCGCCGCGCTAGCATCCCGTAGAAGGTCTCGGGCATGTTGGCCGCCGCCCGCATCAGCGGATTGACCTCGGCCGGGCGCCGGCAAGCCATCGCGGACCGCGCTGCCCAGTAGAGCCCACCCGCGCGCAGCGACGGTTCGGTGGCGCCGGCACCGACGATACGGAACAGCTGGGTGGAGGAAACGCAGTCGTTCTGCCGCCATGCCGCGAGGCCAGACACCCAGGCCGCCTGAACTGCCCATTCGCCGGTCGCACCGGCCCGGCCGAAGTCGGCGACGCGGCGCGCGTTCGCGTCCTCGCCACGCACGTAATAGATCCACGCCAGCCGCTGCGCCGCTTCGGCCCGCGCCTCGGGCGAAAGCAGGAGCGCCCGGCTATTGAACAGCGCCTCGGCACTCAGCGCATCGTCCGCCTTCACGTAAGCGTCCATGTCGGTCCGAAGCCGGTCTGCCTCCGGCTCGCCGACGATTGGGCGCGCGCGGATCCGGCGCGGCGCGGCGCCGATCTGCACCAATGGGTAGCGCGGCGCGATGCGCGGCGTATCAATGCCGCCACGCGCCTCCGCCATGCGCTGGATCTGGTCCGCCTTCGGCAGGTCCGGCGCCTCGATCAGCAGGTCGAGCAGCGCGTCCAGGCTGACCTTGGGGCTGCCCTTCGCGGTGTACAGCTCCGCCTTGGCGACGGGCGCCAGCGGACCGGCGGGCAGGGTTGCGATGCCGAGCTGCGCCGCCGACCACTGGCTGGAGCGGATTGCGTCGAACACGCCGCGCCAATCCCTGGGCGCGACCACCACCGCGACAGGGGGTGCGGGCCGCGGCTGTTCGGCCGGAGTGGCGTCGCTCGGCTCATTCTGGCTGGTCGTTGGCGGCAACGGGGCCAGCGGGTCGCCAGGCTGCGCCTGAACCGCAAGAACGGCTGCGAAGGCATGAAAAACGCTCATGAAACCTCTTCACTCATCAACAGCAGCAGGTCTCGCCAGGCATAGGCCTTGTCCGACGGCCGCTGCAGCAACTGGCGGGGATGGAAGGTGACGACCGCGGGCACATGATCGATCCGGTGGATGCGCCCACGCGCCTGCAGCAGGTTCTGTCCAGTCAAGGCGCGAGCCGGTCCTTCGCCCAGCAGCAGCAGCCGCTTGGGCGCGACCAGGGCGATGTGCCGCTTCATGTCGTCGACACACTGCGCCGCGATGCGCGGGTCCAGCCGCTTGGCCGGCGCCGGGAAGCAGGCGAGGGACGCGACATAGGCGTCCTCCGGCTTGAACCCGATCGCGGCCAGCATGCGGGTGGTCAGTTCCCAGGATGCACCGCCGATCGGCCGCCCTTCCGCGGCACACTCCCGGTCGGGCAAGTCGGCAATGAGCATGATACCGGCGTTTGCGGGCCCATGGGGCAGGGCACGCGCGGCGCCGGCCTGGAACAGCGGCAGGTCCGACCCCTCGCGCAGCCAGCCGTGGAACTCCTCAAGCGAGCTCAGCGCCTGCCGGTCGACGCTTGCTGGCGAGATCGCCAGGGAGGTTGCTGCCGGGGCAAGCTCCTCGTCGCTGGCGGCCTGCACGGGCGAGGCCGTCCGCAGCCATGCCCGCGGCGTCTCCGCGACCAGCGTATCGACGCCGGCCTCCAGCCACCAGCCGAGCAGGCTGGCCGCCTCCGCCGCGTCCACGGTTCCGCTATTCCCTCCCACGCGGACCATCATACCCCTTGTCGCCATTGACGCCACCATCATCTGAAGGGCAGGGCGAACAAGAAGTTTTCACGCCGGTTCGAATGGGTTGGGACGAATGAGCGAACGCGAGTCGATGGAATATGATGTCGTGATCGTCGGGGCAGGCCCTGCCGGCCTGTCGGCGGCGATCCGGCTGAAACAGCTCGCCAACGAAGCCGGGCGGGAGCTTGGCGTCTGCATTCTCGAGAAAGGCTCGGAGGTCGGCGCCCACATCATGTCGGGCGCGGTGATCGATCCAAAGGCGCTTGATGAACTGCTGCCCGAGTGGCGGGAGGACGACAGCTGCCTGCTGAACCGCGTGCCCGTCACCAAGAACGAGCATTGGGTGCTGACCAAAGGCAAGCACTTCCACCTGCCGCACCTGATGATGCCGAGTTTTCTCGACAACAAGGGCACCTTCACCGGCAGCCTGGCCAACCTGTGCCGCTGGCTGGCGGGCAAGGCGGAGGAGCTGGGCGTCGAGATCTTCCCCGGCTTCCCGGCGGCCGAGATCCTCTACAACGAGGACGGCTCGGTGAAGGGCGTCGCGACCGGCGACATGGGCATCGCCCGCGATGGCACCCGCAAGCCCGACTACCAGCCAGGCATGGAGATCCATGCCCGCTACACCTTCTTCGCGGAAGGCGCGCGCGGGTCGCTGACCAAGCAGCTCAAGCGCCAGTTCGACCTGGAGGCCGATTGCCAGCCGCAGGTCTACGGCATCGGCATCAAGGAATTGTGGGACATCGATCCGGCCAAGCACCAGCCCGGCCGCGTGATCCACACGCAAGGCTGGCCGCTCGGAGACGCCTGGGGCGGCGGGTGGATCTATCACCAGGACAACAACCAGCTGTCGATCGGCTTCGTGGTCGCGCTGTCGTACAAGAACCCGCACCTGTCGCCCTTCGATGAGATGCAGCGGTGGAAGCATCATCCTGCCATTAAGGAGATGCTGGAGGGCGGCCGCCGCGTTTCCTACGGCGCTCGCGCGATTAACGAGGGCGGCTGGCAGTCCATCCCGCGGCTGGCCTTCCCCGGCGGTGCGCTGATCGGCTGCTCGGCCGGGTTTGTGAACGTGCCGCGGATCAAGGGCACCCATACCGCCATGAAAAGCGGGATGCTGGCGGCTGAAAGCGCATTCGAGGCGATCGCAGCCGACCGCCGCGGCGACGTGCTGGATGGCTACGAGCCCGCCGTCCGCAACGGCTGGATCGGCGAGGAATTGCGCAAGGTGAAGAACGCCGAGCCGGCCGTGTCCAAGCTTGGCAATACCATCGGCACGCTGGTGGCGGGCACGGACATGTGGATGCGGCAGCTCAAGATCGGCCTGCCGTTCGAGATGAAGCACCATCCCGACCACGAGACCCTGTGGCGCCGCGACATCGCGCCGAAGATCAACTATCCCAAGCCCGACGGCGTGATCAGCTTCGACAAGCTGTCTTCCGTGTTCCTGTCGAACACGAATCACGAGGAAGACCAGCCGATCCACCTTACGCTGAAGGACCCGACGATCCCGACCCGGGTTAACCTGCCGCAATATGATGGACCGGAGCAGCGCTACTGCCCGGCCGGCGTGTACGAATATGTCGAGGAGAATGGGGCCGCTCGGCTGCAGATCAACGCGCAGAACTGCGTCCACTGCAAGACCTGCGACATCAAGGACCCGTGCCAGAACATCAATTGGGTGACTCCGGAGGGCGGCGGTGGCCCGAACTATCCGAACATGTAGCCTCGGACTGGCGCTCGCGCTGGCGGCCGCTCCGGCGCTCGCCAGCACGTCCGCCTACCGACCGAGCGGGCCCAGCACCTTCGTCGGCGCGCGGGCGGCGGAGCTGCAGGGTGATCCGCGCCGTGCGGCCGTGCTTTATGCCGCCTTGTCCGCCGCCGACCCGACCAACAGCATCGTTGCCAATCGCGCCATCAGCCAGGCGATCTCGGCTGGCGACATGCCGCTGGCGCTGCGGCTGGCCAGCGCCCGCCAGCCCGCCAGCCTGGCGCTGGACGCGCGCCTGCTGCTGACCGCCGAGCGCCTGCGCACCCGCAAGCCCGACCAGGCCATCGCTTTGCTCAACCTCCCGTCGGACAGCGGCAGCCTGAACTTCCTGGTGCAGCCGGTGCAGGCCTGGGCGTTGGCCGAGCGGCGCAATCCGGCGGCCCTTAGCGTCCTGAGCGCCATTCCGGCCGGCAGCGTGTCGAGCCCGATCGTGCCCGAGCTGCGTGCGCTCATGCTGCTGCGGCTGAAACGCGGGGCGGAGGCGGAGCCGTTCGCCCGGCAGGCAGTGGCGCAGGCGGGCGGCCGGGCCGTGCCGCTGCGCATCGCCATTGCGGACGGCTACATGCAGCTGCGCGACCCGCAGCGCGCCCTGGCGTTCCTGGACGGGTCCGACCCGACCACGCACAAGGCTCGCGCGCTGGTTCAGGCCGGCAGGCGACCCGGCGGCGCCATCGAGACTGCGGCGCAGGGCTTCGCCACCTTGCTGACCGCATTGGCGCTCGACCTTAACCGGGAGAACGGCCAGGCGCTGCCAATCGCGATGGTGCAGGTCGCCCGGTACGCCGATCCGGCCAACGAGCCGGCGCGCGTTTTGCTCGGCCTGCTCCTGGGCCAGGCCGATCGGACTGACGACGCGCTGGTCGCGCTGCGCGGGATCGACGAGCGCAGCCTGTTCGCACCGCAGGTCCGAGACGCCGAGATTCGCGCGCTGGTGAAGGCTGGCCGCGAGCAGGAGGCGCTCGCCCGCGCCCAGGCCTTTGCGCAGGGGCCGGACGCGTCCGCAACCGACTGGGGCCGGCTTGGCGACATGTTCGACGAGCTCGACCGCAATCCGGAAGGTGCGGCCGCTTATGCTCGCGCCATTGCCCTGCTGCCGCCGGAATCAACCGAGCGCTGGCAGCTCTACCTGCTCTACGGGGCCATGCTGGACCGGTCAAAGCAATGGGACCAGGCCCGCGCCGCACTGGAGACCGCACGCAAGCTCGCGCCGCAGAACCCGACGGTGCTTAATTACCTGGGCTATGCGCAACTGGAGCGAGGCGAAAACCTCGACGCCGCCGAGGCGCTGATTACCGAGGCGCACCGCCTGAAGCCGGACGACGGTTCCATTACCGATTCGCTCGGCTGGGCCCAATTCAAGCGAGGCCGGGTCGACCAGGCGATCGCCACCCTGACACAGGCGGCTGCCGGGCAGCCCGCGGAAGCCGAGATACACGAGCATCTCGGCGACGCCCTGTTCACCGCCGGCCGCAAGTTCGAGGCACGCCACGCATGGAACGCAGCCCTGATTACCGCCGAGGACGAAGCCAGGGCGCGGATCCAGTCCAAGCTTGGGGCCGGGCTGAACCCGGGCAACGCCGCACCTTGAAGAAAGCGGTCCTGACGCGCTGGAGCGAGATCGCGCCGGCCAAGCTCAACCTGGCGCTGCACGTGCGTGGCAAGCTGCCGGACGGCCGCCACGCGCTAGAGACCATCTTCGCCTTCTGCACCGACGGCGACCGGCTGTGGGGTGAGCCGGCGGACGAGCTGTCGCTGACGATCACCGGGCCGTTCGCTGCCATGCTGGACGACGGGGGATTGAATTTGGTGCATCGTGCGGCCGCAGGTCTCGCCGCTGAGGCGCGGGTGGGGCGTGGCGCGGCGCTCACGCTCGACAAGCGGCTGCCGGTCGCATCGGGGATCGGCGGCGGCTCGGCGGATGCTGCGGCGGCGCTGCGGCTGCTGACATCCATGTGGGGCATCGATCCCGCCTTTGCCTCCGTGGTGGCGCCGCAGCTGGGCTCGGACGTGCCCGCCTGCCTGCTGTCGATGACCTGTCGCGGGGAGGGCGCCGGGGACGAGTTGGCTTTGGTCGACGCGGGCATCAGCGGCGCGGCCGTACTGCTGGTCAATCCGCGCGTGCCGCTGGCGACCGGCGACGTGTTCGCGGCGTGGAAAGGCAATGATGGCGGACCGCTGATCGACTGGCGGACCGGCCGCAACGACCTGGAGAAACCAGCCCACAAGCAGGTACCGGTGATCGGCCGCGTACTCGACTGGCTCAAGCGCCAGCCGGGCGCCGAGTTCGCGCGCATGTCAGGCTCCGGCGCAACCTGCTTCGCCCTGTTCGCAACGGAAGACGCGCGCGAGGCGGCGGCGTCGGCCTGCCCGGCGGAATGGTGGCACCTGGCGACCACCCTGCGCTAGGACGAGCCATGCGCCCGATCCTCACCGCCGCCCGGATGCGCGCCGCCGAGGAGGCAGCCATCGATGCCGGCACAACGGTCGAGACACTGATGGAGCGCGCCGGCGCGAGCCTGGCGGAAGCTGCCTTCCGCTTTGCTGGGCCAATGGACACGCTGGTGATCTGTGGGCTGGGCAACAATGGCGGTGATGGCTATGTCGCCGCGCGGCACCTGGCCCTTCTGGGCACTCAGGTGCGAGTGGCAGCCTTGGCGGAGCCGAGTACCGACGCTGCGCGGTGGGCAAGGCAGCAATGGAACGGCTCTGTGGAGAGCTTCGAAACAGCCAGGCCGGCGTCCCTGCTGATCGACTGCCTTTTTGGCACCGGTCTCAAGCGCGGCTTGGAACCCATTGTTTCACAAAGACTTACCGAACTAGCTGGCGCTGCTCAACTGACCGTCGCCTGCGACCTTCCGAGCGGCGTTGAGGCGGACAGCGGTGCGTGCTTGTCGCGGGTGCCCACCTGTGACCTGACCGTCACCTTCGGCGCGCTCAAGCCCGCGCATCGGCTGATGGCGGCGTTACCCGCCATTGGACGGGTGGTGCTGGCGGACATCGGCGTCGCAGCCCAGAGCCCATGGTTCGAGATCGGCCGTCCCGACCTACCGCCGCTCGCACCCGATGCGCACAAGTACAGCCGCGGGCTCGTCCATGCGCTCGCGGGCAAGATGCCGGGCGCGATTGCGCTGGCCGCGTCCGCAGCCGCCCGGGCCGGAGCCGGCTACGTCCGAGTGTCGACCAGCCGGGCAATCGACCATCTCCCCGCGGCCGTGGTCCAGACGGACACGGCGGCCCTTACCGATCCGCGGATCGGCTGCCTGCTGGTCGGTTCCGGCATGGGCGACCTGCCGCAGGTGCTGACCCTTGCCCTCACATCGCATGCGCCCAAGGTCATCGACGCGGATGCGCTCGGATATGTCGGGGAACCAGACCGCCTCAAGGGCCAGGACGCGATCGTGACGCCGCACGAGGGCGAGTTCGTGAAGCTGTTCGGCAACCTGGCCGGCAGCAAGCCGGAGCGGGCGCTTGCCGCGGCTGCCCTGTCCGGCGCGGTCGTGGTCTACAAGGGCCCCGACACTCTGGTCGCGTCGCCCGACGGCCGCCTGGGCTTCGCGCCGCCCGCGCAAGCCTGGCTGGCGAGCGCGGGCACCGGTGACGTCCTCGCCGGCATCATTGCCGCCCTTCGCGCCCGCGGGCTGCCCGCGTTCGAAGCAGCTTGCGCAGGCGTCTGGTTGCATGGCCGTGCGGCGGAACTCGCGGGATCCGGCATGATCGCCGACGACCTGCTCGCCGCCATTCGCCAAGTCCAGTGAGCGTCGAGCCGATCGTCCGCATCGCGGCGCGCGGCGATGGCGTCACCACCGGTGGCCGCCACCTCGCGCTCGCCGCGCCCGGCGACCTTGTTGACGAGAGTGGGGCGATCACCCCCGGGCCGCACCATCAGCCGCCGCCTTGCCGTCACTTTCCCGAGTGCGGCGGTTGCCAGCTCCAGCACGTCGACGATGCCGCTTACCGCCGCTACCTGGTCGATCGCGTAGCGGGTGCTCTTGCGGCGCAGAGGTTGGAGACGGACGTGCGCGAGCCGCACCTGTCGCCGCCGCGCAGTCGTCGCCGGGCCACCCTGCGTGCCACGCGGGTGGGGAAGGGGATCCTGCTCGGCTTCAACGCCGAACGCTCCCACCGCATCGTCGACATGCGCGAATGCCACGTTCTTCGTCCGGAGCTGTTTGCGCTGGTGGCGCCGCTTCGCGGCCTGCTCGCAACCATTCTGCTCGCCAAGCGACAGGCGGAGGTCAGCCTCACCCTGTGCGACCAGGGAGTGGATGTCGCGCTCTCCGGAGTCGCGGCCGAGGGCCTCGCGGCGGCCGAGGCACTGACCGCCTTCGCCGAGCGGCATGCGCTAGCCCGCCTCAGCCTGGATCAGGGCTACGGGCTCGAGACGCGCTTCGAGCCGCGGCCCGTCACGGTCGCCCTATCCGGCACGCCGGTCGTACTCCCGCCCGGGGCCTTCCTCCAGGCGACGGATGACGGCGAGCAGGCGCTGGTCGCCGCCGTGCTCGAGGGCGTCGCGGGCGCCGTCCGACCTGCCGACCTGTTCGCCGGGCTGGGCACCTTCGCGCTGGCGTTACCCGGTCAGGTCTATGCCGCCGAAGCCGCTCGTGATGCCGTGCTCGCCCTTAAGGCCGCAAAGCCGTCACTCGCCGTCGAGCACCGCGACCTGTACCGAAGGCCGCTCAGCGCTGCGGAGCTGGCCGGTTTCGACGCAGTAGTGCTCGATCCGCCGCGCTCCGGCGCCGAGATGCAGGTCGGCGAGCTAGCCCGATCGGCGGTCCCGCGCATCGCCTACGTCAGCTGCAATCCCGCGACCTTCGCCCGCGATGCCCGCATCCTCTCGGACGGCGGCTACGCCCTGCGCTGGGTCCGTCCGGTCGGCCAGTTTCGCTGGTCCGTCCATGTCGAACTGGCGGCCAGCTTCACCCGCTAGTGCAGCAGCGCCAATGCTGCGTGCAGCGTCAGGCCGAGCAGACACAGGGTCGACAGAATGAACAGTGACAAGCGGATGGCGACGATATTGACGGTCGCCTGCACGATGCTGTGCGCGATCCGCAGCCCGACGTAACCCCAGGCGAGCGCAACGTTGATCCATGCGTCGAACCCCATGATCGCGAGCGCCAGGACTATCGCGTAGAAGATCGTCGGCTGCTCCATCAGGTGGTTATAGTTGTGCGCCTTCCACTGCGCCCGGTCCTCGCCCGCCTGGTCCAGCGCATGGCCGCGCGAGCCGCGCGGAATGGTGCTCAGCTTGACACCCAGGCGGCGGAACGCGCCGGCCCGCGCCACGGCCATCCACACCAGCATGACCAGCGACCAGGCGACCAGCGCCACGACCGGCCCGAGCAATGGACTATGCCCCATATGAAAAACCCTCCCCCGAATGCTTCCGGGGGAGGGTTAGTCATTTCGCCTGCGTATGCAAACGGCGCTTAGTCGAACAGCTTGGCGAACGCCCGCTTCTCACGGTTCTTCCAGGCGCCCCGGTGGTAGGCATCCGACGCGAGCAGCGGCAGCACGGAAGTCGCCTCGGCGAACACCATCTGCTCCATCGCGGTGCTGACCTTGCCCCAGCTGGCCGCTTCCTGAAGCGTCGAGGAGGAGCAGGCGCCGTCGCGCACGTCGGCGACCGTGATCTGCACGGCGTACTTGTGCACCTCGACATCCTCGTGGCCGAGGATCTCCGCGCAGACCACCGTGTCTTGCGTGAAGTTCTTCGGCACACCGCCGCCGATCATCAGCAGACCGGTCGTGCCGGCCTTGATCTTGATGTCGGTCAGCTCGCGGAAGTCCGCGATCGAGTCCATCGTCATGTAGCGGCGGCCCGCCTTCATCGCGTCGACCTGGTGCTTCACCAGGCCGAAGCCTGCCGAGCTGTCGGTGAACGCCGGGCAGAAGATCGGCACGTCATGCTCGTAGGCAAGCTTGACTAGGCTGTTCTCCTTCTTGCCGTTGTCGACCAGCCACTTGCCCATCTCCTTGATGAACTCGCGGCTGCTGTACGGACGCGGCTCCAGCGAGTCGGCGATCTTGCCGACCGTGAAGTCGGTGTCCTGCAGCTGCACTTCGTCGATGTACGTGTCGTAGATCCGGTCGATGTACAGCGAGCGCAGCGTGTCGTCGTCCGGGATCTCGTTGGCCTGGTAGTGCTTGTGGCCAAGCGCCTCGAAGAAATCCATGTCGACGATCGACGCGCCCGTGGCGACGATCGCATCGACCATGTTGGAGCGGACCAGCTCGGCATACAGGTCCATGCAGCCGCCGGCCGAAGTGGAACCGGCGATCACCAGGATGATCGAGCAGTCCTTGTCCTCCAGCATCTGGTTGTAGATGCCGGTGGCCCGCGACAGGTCGCGGCTGGTGAAGCTCATCTTGCCCATCGCCTCGACGATCGGGCGAGCATCGAACTTGGTGATGTCGATATGCTCGACGGTGCTGGCCAGCAGCTCCGCCTTGCGGGTGTCGTTGATCTTGGTCTGGTCGTTCATGTCCAACTCCAATGAGCCCCCTCCCGCGATGGGGAGGAGGTCTCGATCAGCGGCGTGTCGTTACTCGTGGAGGGGACAGCCTCACCCTCCGATCGCCCTCGCCGGAGCAAGGGTTATATGGTCTATAGCTGAACCACGTTCGAGCGGTTCGCTTCACGGCTCGGCGCGCCGTAGAGGCTCGCCATCGGTTCGTCGGTCACGATCACCGACGTGGCGGTGGCCGAACCGAAGCCATTGAAGCCGGTCCGCATGGCCGAGCCATAGGCGCCCAGCATCCCGATCTCGATATAGTCGCCCGCCTGAACGTCGCCTGGCAGCTCGAATGGCCCGACCATGTGGTCGAGGTCGTCGCAGGTCGGCCCGTAGAAGCTGAAGCCCATGTCGCGGACGTCCGACTCCGGCTCGCGGACGAGCTCGACTGGGAAGCGCCAGCCGATATGCGCGGCGTCGAACAATGTCCCGTAGGCGCCGTCGTTGATGTACAGCTCGTCGCCCCGCCGCTTCTCGACCCGCACCAGCACCGAAGCATATTCAGCGCAAAGGGCCCGGCCCGGCTCGCACCATAGCTCGGCCGAGTAGCTGATCGGCAGCTTTTCGAACGCCTCGTGGATCACCGCGAAGTAGGTCTCCAGCGCCGGCGGCTCCATGCCCGGGTAGGCCGACGGAAAGCCGCCGCCGACGTCGACGATGTCCACCGTCACCGCGGCCTCGACGATCGCATCGCGGACCCGCGACATTGCTTCGGCATAGGCTGCCGGGGACATCGCCTGGCTGCCGACATGGAAGCACAGGCCAAGGGCGTCCGCCGCCTGGCGAGTGGCCATGAGCAGCGACTTGAGTTCGTCGGGCGCCGCGCCAAACTTGGAAGCCAGGCTCAGCTTGGCATGCTCGCTCGACACGCGCAGGCGCACCAGCAGGTTAAGGTCGCTCGCCGCCACACCATTGGTCGACGTCGCCGCGACGATCTTCTCCAGCTCCTCGAGCGTATCCAGGCTGAAGGTCCTGACGCCATGCTGGAAGTACGCCTCGGCGATCGCCTCCTCGGCCTTGACCGGGTGCATGAAGCACAGGGTCGCGCCCGGCAGCGTGCCCGCCACTAGTCGCACCTCGCCGATCGACGCCACATCATAGTGCGTCACGCCGGCGTCCCACAGGACCTCCAGCAAGTCAGGCGATGGATTGGCCTTCACCGCATAGAGCGAACGGCCCGGAAACTTCTCCGTGAAGAAGCGGGCAGCACGCTGAGCGGCATGGGGACGGAGAAGCGTCACCGGCTGCACCGGCTTGAGCTTCGCAATCTCGGCAGCACCGGAAACAACGGCGGTACCGATCGGGGCGGTCGCTAGCCCCAGCGCGCGATGATGCTTGTGCAACTCAAGGGACCTCCAAGTGCCTTTCGGCGAACGTTGACGAAAGCTGCCTTGCGGTTGGAAGTCCCATGGGGCAGCGGAGGCGCGATATATGGGGGGGTACCCCTTAACGCAACATGTTTTCTGACCCTCTTGCGGACGCGTGGCCACAGTTCGTCGCCGCCCTGCCACACCTCGGCTAAGGCCATGAACTCACGAGAGAAAGTGCCAAGTATGGAATTGGATCGAGAAGGGGTTGTGGCCGCGGCGCAGCGCATCGCCGGGCTGGTCGAGCGAACGCCGCTGATCGAGGCGCATCTACCGGGCGGCCGAGTCTGGCTGAAGGCCGAGTGCCTTCAGACTGGTGGCAGTTTCAAGCTACGCGGCGCCACCAACCGACTGCTGCAGCTGAGCGAGGTTGAGCGCCGCGCTGGCGTGGTCGCCTTCTCGTCGGGCAACCACGCGCAAGGGGTGGCGATCGCGGCCAAGCGGCTCGGGATCCCGGCGGTGATCGTCATGCCGAGCGACGCGCCGGCGCTGAAGGTGGCGGGCACCCGTGCTCAGGCAGCAGAAGTGGTCTTCTATGATCGTGCGACGGAGGACCGGGTCACCATTGCGCAAGCGCTCGCGGACGAGCGCGGTGCGGTGCTGGTGCCAAGCTTCGACGATCCGCACATCGTGGCGGGGCAGGGGACTGCCGGGCTGGAGCTGGTGGAGCAGTGCCCCGAGCCGGTGCGCCGCGTGCTAGTCTGCTGCGGCGGCGGCGGACTGTCAGCAGGGATCGCGCTTGCGGTGCCGGATGCGGAGATCGTCTGCGTTGAGCCGGCAGGCTGGGACGACATGGGAAGCTCGCTTGAACTCGGCCGCATCGTCCCGGTCGAGCCGGATGCACCGCCAACCCTGTGCGACGCGCTGCAGACTCCGCGGGTGTCGCCGATCACTTTCGGCATCCTGCAAGGGCGCGGCGCCCAGGGCGTGTCGGTCAGTGACGAAGAGGTGAAGGCCGCCGTGCGGTGGGCGTGGCAGGAGCTTCAACTGGTCGTGGAGCCGGGTGGCTCGGTGGCTCTGGCGGCGTTGCTGGCCGGGAAGGTACCGGTCGAGCCGGGGACCGTCGCCGCCCTGTCTGGCGGCAACATCGACCCGGCGCTGCACGCGGAGCTGATCGGCTAGGCTGCGGCTGTCCGATACCGCCCCGGATGGACCTGCTTGGGCGAGTTGCGTTCAACCGTTCGGGTCAGCTCTTCCAGCTCCGCCGCCAGCGTCTGCAACTCGGCCGCAAGCGCCTTGGGGTCGACTTCGGCGAGGTTGGCCGAAGCATCGAGCAATGTGTCGAGCATCATGGCGATGCACGGCAAGATGGTTTCCTCGATCCGGTCAAAGGCCTCGGCGAGGCGGGCCTGCTGTTCGCGCGCGTCCATGACCATGCTAGATGGACCCCAACGGTTAAGAAAACGCTGAAAGGTTGCAAATAGTGACGGGTTTGGCCGCGGCGGTCTTCTCAGTGGCGATGATCGCCGCCTTCGTCCTGCTCGGCTTCGGCGTCAAATTCGCGCTCGGCACCGAGTACCGCAAAAATGGCTTGCTGATGATCGTGGCCGGACTGGTAATCCTCGCGAACGTCGGAATCTGGACGATCTAATGAATTAGCGGCGGCCGACCGGCGCCTTCGGCAGTGGCTGGGCGAGCCGCATGTCGACGTAATCCTCGACCAGCCTCATCAGCACGTCCAGCTCGTTGGCGAAGAAGTGGTTCGCGCCGGGGATCACCTCATGGTTGATGGTGATGTGCCGCTGCGTGCGCAGCTTGTCGACCAGCTTCTGGACGGCCGCCGGGGTGACGACTTCATCCGCCTCGCCCTGGATGATGATGCCGCTCGACGGGCAGGGCGCCAGGAAGCTGAAGTCGTACATGTTGGCAGGCGGTGCGATCGAGATGAAGCCCTTGATCTCGGGCCGCCGCATCAGCAATTGCATGCCAATCCACGCACCGAAACTCACGCCCGCGACCCAGGTCTGCTCGGCCTCGGGATGGATTTGCTGCACCCAGTCCAACGCGCTCGCCGCGTCGGACAGCTCGCCGACACCGTTGTCGAACACGCCCTGGCTCTTGCCGACGCCACGAAAGTTGAAACGCAAGGTCGCGAAGCCCCGCTTCACGAAGGATTGGTAGAGCAGCTGCACGATCTTGTTGTTCATCGTGCCGCCCGCCTGCGGATGGCTGTGCAGGATCAGCGCAACCGGCGCACGCGGCCTCACGCCCGGATGAAAGCGGCCTTCGAGACGGCCCTCGGGACCGGGGAAAATGACTTCGGGCATGAGCCTCTGACGCTTGGAATGGTGGTTTGAACCTGCGGACGCCTATATAGGGCCCGTTCACAATCAGGCAATCGGCGGCTTTTTGCGGGTGACCGGACGAACCTATCTCGACCATGCGGCGACCACGCCGATGCTGCCGGAGGCGCAGGCCGCGGTGGTCGAGGCGATGGCGCGCTGGGCCAACCCGTCCAGCCCGCATGCCGATGGCCGCGCCGCCCGCGCGTCTCTGGAGCGAGCCCGCGCCGACATCGCGGATGCGCTCGGCTGGCACCATGACGTCATCTTGACCTCCGGCGCGAGTGAGGCCTTGGCGATCGCCGGGCAGCGAGCCTCCGTGGCCGGCCGCTGGCATGGCGCGACGGAGCACGATGCGGTTCCCGCCGCCATGGGGCAGCGGAGCGGGGTTGTTCCGGTCGGACGTGACGGCCTGATCGACCGAGACGCGCTGGCCGACGCTCTGGCGCAGGGACCAGCACTCGTCGCCATCCAGCAGGTCAACAACGAAACGGGCGTCGTGCAGCCGCTTGACGCTATCGCCGAACAGGTCCGTGCCGCGGGCTCCCTGCTGCTCGCGGACTGCGCGCAGGGTGCCGGCAAGCTGCCGTTGCCTGACGCCGACTTCATCGCGGTCTCGGCCCATAAGCTGGGCGGTCCGCCGGGAATCGGAGCGCTGCTTGTCAAGGACTTGGGTGCGCTTGCTGCTACCGGAGGGCAGGAAAAAGGCTACCGGCGGGGCACGCACAACCTGCCCGCCATTGCCGGCTTCGCAGCCGCCCTGACTAGCCGCCGCTTCGCTGACGCCATGCCGCGCCTAGCCGAGCTTCGCGCTCGCCTGGCGGCGCAGCTTCCCGCGACGATCATTGCCGCCGATGCACCCCGCAGCCCTGCTATCGGCGCCTACGCGATTGCCGGTGTAAGCAGCGCCGCGCTGCTGGTGCAGCTCGACCTCGCCGGCTTTGCGGTAAGTACCGGAAGCGCCTGCTCCAGCGGCTCGATGAAGCGTAGCCACGTCCTCACCGCCATGGGGGTGTCGGGCGAGCTCGCCGACCGCACGATCCGCATCAGCTTCGGCCCGGATACCACGGCGGCAGAGGTCGAGGCGATCTCCGCCACCATCAGCCGCATCGCTGATCGCGCACGAGCTGCATGATTTACCTCGACTATCAGGCGACCACCCCGGTTGCCCCGGAGGTCAGGCAGGCGATGCTGCCCTGGCTCGACCACTTCGCCAACCCGCACAGCCCCAGTCGCCCGGGGAGAGAGGCGGCGGCAGCGATCGAAATCGCCCGGAGCCGGGTCGCGTCCTGCCTGCCGGGCGGCGGACAGGTGACCTTCACCTCCGGCGCTACGGAAGCGCTGAACCTTGCGCTACGCGGGGTGGACGTGTCCGGCCGCGACAAGATCGTCACCGTGGCCACCGAGCATGCCGCCGTGCTGGACACGTGCGAGTGGCTGGCAGCGCAGGGTCGCGAGGTCATCCGCTTACCCGTCGGAGCGGATGGTCTAGTCGATCTCGACCGAGTGCGTACGGCGGTGGACGATCGCACGGCTCTCGTTGCCGTCATGCTGGTCAACAACGAGATAGGTGTGATCCAGCCGATCGCGGAGATCGCCGCCATTGCCCGCCGGGCCGGCGCGTTGATGCTGTGCGATGCCGTCCAGGGCTTGGGCCGCATGGCGATCCCCGAGGGCCCAGACCTTGTGGCCTGCTGCGCGCACAAGGTTCATGGGCCCAAGATGATCGGTGCGCTGTGGGTGCGCGACGGCGTGTCCGTCGCGCCGCTGATTCACGGCGGCGGGCAGGAGCGGGGCCTCCGCTCTGGCACACTCTCGCCCATGCTCTGCGTCGGGTTCGGGGAGGCGGCCAAGCTGGCTCGCGAGCAAAGACCTGACGACCATGCCCTTGTTGAGCGGCTGTGGAACGTGGCGCTCGAGGCGCTCGGACCCGGTTGGCAGATCAACGGCAGCACCGAACAGCGCTATCGCGGCAACCTTAATCTCCGCCGGAATGGACTGGACTCGGCCCGATTGCTGACCGACTTGCGCGACATCGCCTTCTCGCTCGGCTCCGCCTGCGCCAGTGGCTCCGGCAGACCCAGTCACGTACTGCGCGCGCTCGGCCTGAGCGACCGTGAGGCGCGCTCGTCCGTCCGGCTCGGCTTCGGCCGCTATACCAAGGAGGCAGAGCTTGGCGATGCCTGCCGCCGCATCGCCGCCGCGGCCGACGCCCAGGCCCGCTTCGCCGCATGACCCTGGTGCACTTCCTTCGGCCCGACGGCAGCCCCGACCGCGACGTCGAGGCTGCAGCTGGTGCGCGCCTGCTCGACGTCGCCCAGGCCGCCGGCCAGCCGCTAGAAGGGACCTGCGATGGCGACATGAGCTGCTCTACGTGCCACGTCATAGTCGCCTCAGACGACTTCGCGCGTCTGCCCCCGCCGAGCGAAGAGGAAGAGGATCTGCTCGACCTCGCGCATGGCGTCACCCGCACCAGCCGCCTTGCCTGCCAGGTTGTCCTGCAGGGGGACATGGCCGAGCTCACGGTCCGCATCCCCTGAGCTTGCGCCGACGGCCGGGCCCCGCCATATGCGCTGCGGGAGTCGGGCGGACGGGGCTGTCGCCAACCTGGTCAGATCCGGAAGGAAGCAGCCACAACGATTTCGTCCCGGGTCGTTCCGGCTCCCACCCAGGTCGCTGCGGGGGCTGGTGACGTTGGAGGCAGGGGCTCTCAAGCATGGCTGGCGCTGAGCCTCAGACCGTTATGCCAGTTCGTCTGCCGGCGCTCACGACCTTGCTGTCTCCACCATCACCGGTAATCCACTCCCTGCCCGATGGCTCGCGCATGGCGGCCGCAACTCGTACAACGAGCAACGATGATTGACTCCGAATCGCCTGGCCTGGGCCTCGACCTGCCCGCGCAACCGCTGGAGAAGAGCGCGGCCGCCTCACCCTACCGGGTGCTGGCCCGCAAGTACCGTCCGCAGAGCTTCTCGGAGCTGATCGGGCAGGAAGCGATGGTCCAGACGCTGGCGAACGCAATAGCGTCCGGCCGGATCGCTCATGCGTTCCTGCTCACCGGGGTGCGTGGCGTCGGCAAGACCTCGACCGCCCGGCTCGTGGCCAAGGCCCTGAACTGCATCGGCCCCGACGGGCAGGGCGGCCCGACCATCGATCCATGCGGCCAGTGCGAGCCCTGCCGCGCAATCGCCGAAGGGCGGCATATCGATGTGACGGAGATGGATGCCGCTAGCCACACCGGCGTTGACGACGTGCGGGAGATCATCGACGCCGTGCGTTACGCTGCGGTCAGCGCGCGCTTCAAGATCTACATCATCGACGAAGTGCACATGCTGTCGAAGAACGCCTTCAACGCCCTGTTGAAGACGTTGGAGGAGCCGCCCGCGCACGTGAAATTTCTGTTCGCCACGACCGAGGTGAACAAGGTGCCGGTCACCGTGCTGTCCCGCTGCCAACGGTTCGATCTAAAGCGCATCCCGGCCGAGCGGCTGCAGGCGCATTTCGCCCGAATCGCGGAGCTGGAGCATGTCGAGGTCGAAGCGGAGGCCCTCGCCGTTGTCGCTCGCGCGGCCGAGGGCTCGGCCCGTGACGGCCTGTCGATCCTCGACCAGGCGATCGCCCACGGCGAAGGTCAGGTTACCGCCGCCCAGGTCCGGGACATGCTCGGCCTCGCCGACCGCGGCCGTGTTCGCCAGCTGCTCGCTACCCTATTGTCCGGCGATGCGACGGCGGCACTGGCGCAACTCGACGAGGCACATGCGCTGGGACTCGACCCCGCAGCGTTGATGCGTGGGCTGATGGAGACGGTTCATGCCGTCACCCGAGTCAAGGCGGGCGCCAGCGCCGACGTCCTGTCCTCGGCCGAGGAGCGGGCGGCCGCCGAGGAGCTGGCCGGCAAGCTCGGCTGGGCCAGCCTTCATCGTTTGTGGCAGTTGCTGCTCAAGGGATTGGCCGACGTCGGCCAGGCGCCCGACCCGCACGAAGCCGCCGGGATGGCCCTGCTGCGCGTGATCCACGCAGCGGAATTGCCAGACCCGGCGACGGTACTGGCGCAGCTGCAAAATGGCGCCACGATCGCTGCCGCGGCGCCGGCCGTCTCGCCGGCGCGCTCGACCGCGGCGACCGTCGCCAGTGCCGCGCCTCCGCCGCCTCCCAGCTTCGTCGACCTGGTCGAGCAGCTGGAACGCTCGGGCCAGGCACTGCTCGGCCTCAAGCTGCGCGACCAGGTCGGCTTGGCCCGCTACGCCCCGCCCGAGCTGGCGCTGAAGCCGCTCAAGCCGCTCGGCCCCGACTTCCCGCGCGAGTTGGCCGCCGCGCTGAAGTCCCTGACCGGCGCCACCTGGACCATCAACCTGTCAGATGGCGAGGCCGAACCGTCGCTGAAGCAGCAGGAGGATATGGCCGAGGAACGCGCACGCGCCGCCGTGCTGGCGGAACCTTCCGTGGCGGCAGCGCTTGCGGCTTTTCCCAACGCGACCTTAGAGTCCGTCTCCAGACCAGGAGCTTAAGACATGCCTGAGATGCCCGACCTCAACGCCATCCTTGAAATGGCTCAGAACGCCCAGGCCGAATTACAGCGGGCCCAGGACAATCTCGACAAGGTCGAAGTTGAAGGTGCTGCTGGCGGCGGGCTGGTCAAGATCCGCGCCACTGCCAAGGGCCGTATCCTGAGCGTCAGCATTGACGACACCCTGCTGTCCCCGTCCGAGAAGACCATGGTTGAGGACCTTGTCGCCGCCGCCATCAACGATGCGCGGGGTAAGGCCGACCAGGCTGCCGCGGCCGAGATGGAGAAGATGCAGTCCAGCCTCCCGCTTCCGCCGGGGTTCCAGATGCCCGGCATGTAAGCCGGCCGACAGGATGTTGCGCACGGCGCGCGGACCCGGCACTCTCTTCCTGTATTCAGGAGGGAAGAACGATGGCGCTCGGTGCGATGCAGGATTGGCCCCTTAGGGTAACTCGCCTGGTTGATCACGCCGAACGCGAGCATGGCGGCCGGGAGGTCGTTTCCGCCTGGGCCGACGGCTCGATGACCCGCACCACCTGGCGCGAGGTAGCGGCGCAGGCGCGGCGAATGGCCCGCGCGCTGGAGAAACTCGGCATTCGGAAAGGGGAGCGGGTCGCCACCATGGCGATGAACCACGGCCACCACCTCACCTCTTGGTATGGCGCGATTGGCATGGGGGCGATCCTTCACACCATCAATCCGCGCCTGTTCTGCGACCAGCTCGCTTATATCGCCAATCACGCCGAAGATCGGGTCCTGCTCTACGACAAGGCGTTTGCGCCGCTGGTCGAGAGCCTAAAAGGCGAATGGCGGTCGATTGAGCATTATATCTGCATGGACGATGGCGAGTTCACTGACTGGGTCGGCAGCGAGGGTGACGACTACCGGTGGGCCGAAGGCGACGAGCGCGAGCCCATCGGCCTGTGCTATACCAGCGGCACCACCGGCAATCCGAAGGGCGTGTTGTACGAACATCGCTCCACCATGCTCCACACAATGATGGAGGTGACACCGGACATTTTCGGCATGTCGGCCCGGTCCACCGTCCTGCCGATCGTCCCCATGTTCCACGCCAATGCCTGGGGTGTGCCGTGGGCGGCGCCGATGACCGGCTGCAAGCTGGTGTTGTCCGCCGACTACCGGCCGCAGCAATTGTGCGACCTGTTCCGCAACGAAGGCGTGACCCATTCCGCCGGCGTACCCACCGTTTGGCTGGGCATGATTGAACATATCGAGCGCACCGGCGAAGACGTCGCGCAGCTCAGCCACGTCACCATCGGCGGGTCGGCCGCGCCTCGTGCCATGATCCAGTGGTTTCGCGCGCGCGGCGTCCAGGTCGGCCACGCCTGGGGCATGACGGAAACGTCGCCGATCGGCACCTGCGGCGCTCCGCCGGCCGGCTGGGACGAGATGACAGACGCCGAACAGCTGGACTTCATCGCGCGCCAGGGCCGCATTCCGTTCGGCGTCGAGCTGCGGATAGTCGATGACGCCGGCACCGAGCTCCCCCGTGATGGGAAGGCCTCGGGCCGCCTACAGGCACGCGGGCCGTGGGTTGTGCAGCGCTACTTCAAGGAAGAGCGGGATGCGGCTGATGCGGACGGCTGGTTCGACACCGGCGACGTCGCCGCGCTGCATCCCGACGGCACCATGCAGATCACCGATCGCTCCAAGGACGTGATCAAGTCCGGCGGCGAGTGGATCAGTTCGATTGAACTGGAGAATTGCGCTGTCGGCTGTCCGGGCGTTGCCGAAGCTGCCGCTATCGGCATTCCCCACCCGAAGTGGGATGAGCGCCCGCTGCTGCTGGTGGTTCGCGCCGCGGGCAGCGATGTCCAAGAGGCCGCCATCCGTGCCCACCTTTCTCAGCACATTGCCAAATGGTGGCAGCCGGACGCCATCGAGTTCGTCAACGAACTCCCACACACCGCGACTGGCAAGTTGAGCAAGAAGACCTTGCGCGAGCAGTTCGCCGGATACCGGCTGCCAGACGCGCACGCGATGGTCGGGCGCTGACCTAGCCAATCGCGCCCGCATCCCCTATCTGCGCGAGCAATCAACCCACCGCAGCAAGGACCTCGCGACCCCATGGCCGCTCAATATGCTTATGTGATGAAGGACATGGTGAAGTCCTTCCCCGGCGCGCAGAAGCCGGTGCTAAACAACATCAACCTGCAATTCTACCATGGTGCCAAGATCGGCATCGTCGGACCCAATGGTGCCGGCAAGTCGACCCTGATGAAGATCATGGCAGGGGTCGACACGGACTTCCAAGGCGAAGCCTGGCCGGGCGAGAATGTCACCGTCGGCTATCTGGCACAGGAGCCGCAACTCGACCCCACCAAGAACGTGCTGGAGAACGTCAAGGACGGTGCCCGCGAGGTGGCCGACATGGTCGATCGCTTCAATGCGATCTCGGCCGAGATGGGTGATCCCAAGGACGACACCGACTTCGATGCGCTGATGGAGGAGATGGGCGAGCTCCAGGGCAAGATCGACGCGGTCGATGGCTGGACGCTCGACAACCAGCTCGAGATCGCAATGGAGGCGCTGCGCTGCCCGCCGTCCGAAGCCGCAGTGGATAACTTGAGCGGCGGTGAGAAGCGCCGCGTGGCCTTGACGCGCCTGCTGATCCAGAAGCCGTCGATCCTGCTGCTTGACGAGCCGACCAACCACCTCGACGCCGAGAGCGTGCTGTGGCTGGAGAACCACCTCAAGGAATATCCGGGCGCGGTGCTGATGATTACCCACGACCGCTACTTTCTCGACAATGTGGTGCAGTGGATCCTCGAGATCGACCGCGGCAAGTACTTCCCCTACGAGGGCAATTACTCGACCTACCTGGAGAAGAAGGCCAAGCGGCTGGAGCAGGAGGAGCGCGAGGAGTCCGGCCGCCAGAAGGCGATCAAGGACGAGCTGGAGTGGATCAGGCAGGGCGCCAAGGCCCGCCAGACCAAGTCCAAGGCGCGTATCGCCAAGTTCGACCAGCTGGTCGCCAGCCAGGAGAAGCGCATTCCCGGCAAGGCCGAAATCCTCATCCAGGTGCCCGAACGCCTGGGTGGCAAGGTCATCGAGGTCAATGGCGTCACCAAGGCCTATGGCGACAAGGTATTGTTCGAGGACCTGACCTTCACCCTTCCGCCCGGCGGCATCGTCGGCGTGATCGGCCCGAACGGCGCCGGCAAGTCGACCCTGTTCAAGCTGATCACCGGCCAGGAGCAGCCCGACTCGGGCAACGTCGACATCGGCCCGACCGTGCACCTGGGCTATGTCGACCAGAGCCGCGACCACCTCGATGCGAAGAAGAACGTCTGGGAGGAGATCTCGGACGGGCTCGACTACATGAAGGTCAACGGCCACGACCAGTCCACCCGCGCCTATGTCGGTGCGTTCAACTTCAAGGGACAGGACCAGCAGAAGAACGTCGGCAAGCTCTCCGGCGGTGAGCGCAACCGCGTCAACATCGCCAAAATGCTGAAGCGCGGCGGCAACGTGCTGCTCCTCGACGAGCCCACCAACGACCTCGACGTCGAGACGCTGGGCGCGCTCGAGGAAGCCATCGAGAACTTCGCAGGCTGCGCCGTGGTCATCAGCCACGACCGCTTCTTCCTCGACCGCCTGGCGACCCACATCCTCGCATTCGAGGGCGACAGCCATGTCGAATGGTTCGAAGGCAACTTCGAAGCCTACGAGGAAGACAAGAAGCGTCGTCTGGGCCCGGAGGCGGACCGCCCGACGCGGACGAGCTACAAGAAACTCGCCCGCTAACCTGGTCTTCTACGAGCGCTCGGCTGGCTCGTTCAGCCGAGCGCTTGAGCGACCTGCAAGATGGCGTCGTCCATCAAGGCTCCACGCGCCCGGGCCCGCGGCTGCAATCAGCAGGAAGATAAAGCAGAACAGGATGGCCGCGTCGCCCCCGTTCGCCGCGGGGTAGAAGCCCTGTGGCGCGTGAAACATGAAATAGGCGACGGCCATCTCGCCAGCCACCACGAAGGCGACGGGCCGGCTGAACAGGCCGACTACCAGCAGCAGCCCGCCGAGCGCCTCGAGTACGCCGCCGATCCACAGCAGCGACCCGACCGGCGGCATTGGCATGCCGGTGGCGGGGAAGCCGAACAGCTTGGCCGTCCCGTGCGCCATGAACAGCAAGCCGGCCATGATCCGCAGCGTCGCGAGTGCCTGCGGCGCCCAGCGGCCCTGCCCAGCCGCCAATGTCTCACTCGCCATTCAATCTCTCCCGGTTGCCGCTCCCGAACGCCCCATCGGCATTTCGGTTCACCTCCGCAACCATTGCTCCGCTTAAGCCTTGCACAATAGGATTGAGCCTGCTCGAACCGGTCGCATGCGCGCTCTTGTGCCCACTACCAAGGCAAGCCGCGGGATAGCCGGAATTCGGCAAGGAGCAGTGGTAGGTTTCTAGGTGTCGCCTTTGTCGCCTTCCGCACTGCAACATGGCCGTGTTAAGAGCGCACCCATGACTTCGACCAACGACATTCGCCGCAGCTTCCTCGATTATTTCGAGCGCAACGGGCACTCGCGCCAGCCCTCCGCGCCGCTGGTTCCGCAGAACGATCCGACCTTGATGTTTGTCAACGCGGGCATGGTGCCGTTCAAGAACGTGTTCACCGGCCTCGAGACCCGCCCGTACAGCACCGCCACCAGCTCGCAAAAGTGCGTCCGCGCCGGCGGCAAGCACAACGACCTCGACAATGTTGGCTACACCGCGCGCCACCACACGTTTTTTGAAATGCTCGGCAACTTCTCGTTCGGCGACTATTTCAAGGAGCGCGCAATCACCCTCGCCTGGGGGTTGCTGACCAAAGAGTGGGGTCTTTCGCCCGACCGGCTGACGGTGACGGTCTATCACACGGATGACGAAGCATTCGACTTATGGAAGCGGATCGCCGGCCTGCCTGACGAGCGCATCATCCGAATCGCCACCAAGGACAATTTCTGGGCGATGGGCCCGGACGGCCCGAGCGGGCCTTGCTCGGAGATCTTCTTCGATCACGGCGACCACATCCCCGGCGGCCCTCCCGGCAGCCCGGACGAGGATGGGGATCGCTTCGTCGAGATCTGGAACCTCGTTTTCATGCAGCACCTGCAGGAAAACGAGCAGATCGTTTCCGATCTGCCGCGCCCTTCGATCGACACCGGCATGGGTCTGGAGCGCATCGCGGCCGTCATGCAGGGCGTGCACGACAACTATGACACGGACACGTTCAGGGCGCTGATTCATGCCTCGGAAGAACTCACCCGCACTCGCGCAGAGGGCGAGCAGCAGGCTTCGCACCGGGTGATCGCCGATCATTTGCGGGCTGCTGGCTTCCTTGTGGCGGACGGCGTGCTGCCGGCGAACGAAGGGCGAGGCTACGTCCTGCGCCGGATCATGCGCCGGGCGATGCGCCATGCGCACCTGCTCGGTGCGGCCGAACCGCTGATGCACCGTCTGGTGCCCGCATTGGTCGCCGAGATGGGGGCCGCCTATCCAGAGCTGGTCCGCGCGCAGCCGTTGATCGAGGCCACGCTCCGTCAGGAGGAGACCCGCTTTCGCCAGACGCTCAGCAATGGCCTGAAGCTGCTGGACGAAGCGACCGCGAGCCTGGCGCAGGGCGGCACGCTGCCGGGCGAGACCGCGTTCAGGCTCTACGACACCTTCGGCTTTCCCTACGATCTCACCGAAGACGCGCTGCGCTCGCAGGGGTTGTCAGTCGATCGCGGCGGCTTCGACAGCGCGATGGCCGAGCAGAAGGCCCGGGCGCGCGCCGCCTGGAAAGGCTCCGGTGAGAAAGTCTCCGACGAGCTCTGGTTCGACCTTGCCGAGGAACATGGTGCGACAGAGTTCACCGGATACGCCGGCCACGAGGGCGAAGGCGTCGTTCTGGCGATCATCAAGGATGGCCAGCGCGTCGAGCAGGTCGGGGAGGGGGAAACCGTCCAGCTGCTGCTCAACCAAACGCCCTTCTACGGGGAAAGCGGTGGGCAGGTCGGCGACGCCGGAAAACTGAGCAGCCTCAATGGCCTGCAAGCTGATGTTACAGATACATCAAAGCCGCTCGGCCGCCTGCATGCGCTGACTGCTACGATTCGTGCAGGCTCCGTGAAAGTCGGAGAGTCGCTCCACCAGAGCGTCGACGAGGAGCGGCGTCGGGCGGTTCGCGCCAACCATAGCGCCACGCACCTGCTGCACGCCGCCCTGCGCCACCGCCTCGGTACGCATGTCAGCCAAAAGGGCAGCCTGGTCGCTCCCGACCGCCTGCGGTTCGACTTTTCGCACCCGTCCGCGCTTACCGCCGACGACATCGCGGCGATTGAAGCCGAGGTGAACGCGCACATTCGCCACAACCAGCCGGTCGCAACTCGCCTGATGACCCCGGACGAGGCGATCGCGGAAGGCGCAATGGCCCTGTTCGGCGAGAAGTATGGCGACGAGGTCCGGGTGCTTTCCATGGGCCTCGACGGCGACTCCACCTATTCGGTCGAGCTGTGCGGCGGGACCCACGTCAGCGCACTCGGAGACATCGCCCTGTTCAAGATCGTCTCGGAAAGCGCCGTCAGTTCCGGGGTCCGCCGCATCGAGGCGCTGACCGGCGAGGCCGCGCGCCAGTGGCTGATCGGCCGCGATGCCCGGCTCCGCGACATCGCCGCGAGCCTCAAGGCCGCACCCGACGAGGCGCCCGCCCGCGTCGCCGCGCTGGTCGAACAGACGCGCAAGCTCGAGCGTGAGCTGGCCGAAGCCCGCAAGCAGCTCGCCATGGGCGGCGGTGCCGCTCAGTCCAGCGGGCCAGAGGAGGTCGCCGGCGTGCCGTTCATCGGTCGCGTGGTCGAGGGTCTCGACCCCAAGGCACTGCGCCCGGAGATTGACACGCTCAAGAAGCAGCTCGGTCGCGGCGTAGCGGCGCTGATCGCGGTGAACGACGGCCGCGCCAGCGTGGCGGCGGGCGTCACCGACGACCTCGCGGGCCAGCTGTCCGCTGTCGACCTGGTCAAGGCGGCAGTCGCGGCGCTTGGCGGGCAGGGCGGCGGCGGCCGGCCCGACATGGCCCAAGGCGGCGGACCGGACGGCACCAAGGCGACCGAGGCGCTCGCCGCCATTCGCGACGCGCTGGCGAAGGTCAGCGCCTAGCGCCGCCGCCCCAACGCCGGCTCGGCGCTGAGCTCGCCTTCCTCCCGGATCTGAGCGCGAAGTTCGGAGCGCTTCTCGTGGATGGAGGCGATCACCGGGCCCATGGCAACGCCGATGTCGACCAGCACCGCCTCGCTCATCTGCAGGCTGCCCTCCATGGTCTCCGGCACGGCATCGGTCGCGCCCGCCTTGTACAGCTGCGCCGCATGGGCCGCATCTCGCGCCCGGGCAACAATGGTCAATTGCGGGCAGGCCTCGCGAATGGCGCGGGTCAGGCGCACGGTCAGCACGGGGTCGTCCATGGTCAGCACCACCGCCGCCGCATCCTGCAGGCCGAACCGCTCGACTGGGTGGCCGCGCGCCACGTCGCCGAAGATCACCCGGTAGTCGGCCGTCCGGGCCTCGGCCACGCAGTCGATGTCCCCGTCCACCGCCAGGTAGCGCCGACCGTGGCTCGCCAGCATGTCCGCAACTAGCCGCCCGACGCGTCCGAAGCCGAAGATCAGCGTCAGCCCGGCCGTGTCCCCCGCACCGCTGCCGAGCGCTTCGGGATCGATCCGCCGCGACAGCCGCCGCCCAAGCGCCGCCAGCACCGGCGTCAGCGTCAGTCCAAGCGCGGTGACGATCGTCCAGAACTCGGCCTCGCGGCCGCTGATCACACCGGCCGCCGCCGCCGCGGTGAGCACGATCAGCGTCAGCTCCGACGGGCTGGACAGCAGGAAGCCCGCCTCGACCGCCGCGCTCGCCCGCCGCCCGCGCCACCGCAGCAGCGCCATGATGATGCCGCTCTTGAGCACCAGCACCGCTGCCAATGCTCCCAGCAGCAACGGCCAGTCGGCCGCGATCGCCGGCAAATCCAGCCGTAGGCCGACGCTGATCAGGAACACGCCCAAGGCCAGGCCGCGCAGCGGTGCGGTGATGACTTCCACCTCGGAATGATAGTCCGTTTCCGCAATCATCAATCCGGCGAGCAGCGCCCCCAAGCTGGCGCCCAGACCGACCTGCCCGGTGGCCATGCTGCACAGCATCAGGACGAGGATGCTGATGCTGAAGAACAGCTCCGGGCTTTTCGTCCGCGCCGCCTGGGCGAACAAGGTTGGCAGCAGGAACTTGCCCACCAACAGCAGCCCGGCAATCACCCCCAATCCGGCGAGCAGCGTCCCGACTATGGCCTCGGAGCCGGCACCCGCGTCGAGCAGGAACAGGATGGGTACGAGGCTGAGGTCCTGGAACAGCAGGATCGCCAGCGCGGCGCGCCCAACCACGCTGGTCGTTCCGGCGATCGGCAGCACCAGCGCCGTGGAACTCATGGCCAGGGCCAGTCCGAGCACCACCGAACTGGACGGCGTCGCCTGCGCTAGGAGGGCGGCAGCCGTGACCACCAGCGCGGTGCTGAGCATCTGCACGCCGCCCAGACCGAACACCGCGGTCCGCATGGCGTTCAGCCGACGGAAGCTGATCTCCAGCCCAATGGCGAACAGCAGCAGGAGGATTCCGAACTCGGCGAACGGCTCGATCCCGGCCGGATCGTTGATGCTGAATGCCTCCAGCCAATGGTGCCGGTCCGCCAGCCCGCCGAGCACGTGCGGACCGCCGACCACACCGACGATGATGAAGCCGAGCACCGGCGAGATTTTCAGCCGGGCAAAGGTCGGGATGACGACGCCTGCCGCGCCGAGAATGGTCAGGGCATCCGATACCGCCGGGCTGATCTGGACTGCGTCGGCCATGGCCTCATTAAGCAGGCGTCACGGCAGGAGCCAAGCGCACGGTAGCTCGTTCTGCATTGAGTTTCAGGAGAAAACCGATGGCGGAGAAGACGTTCAAGGCCGGCGACAAGGTCCAGTGGGACTCCAGTGGCGGGCATTCGGTCGGAAAGGTCGAGAAGAAGCTGACCAGCCCTATGCAGATCAAGGGCCACAAGGTCGCCGCGTCCAAGGACAATCCCGAATACCTCGTCAAGAGCGCCAAGAGCGGCAAGGAAGCGGCGCACAAGCCGGGCGAGCTCAAGAAGGCCTGATTGCCGACGTTGCAAGCGATAGCAGCCCCGATGACAGAACCACAGCTGCTGATCGTCGGTGGCGGGCCGTGCGGCATGATGGCCGGCCTGCTGTTCGCGCGCGCCGGCGTCAGCGTGCGGGTGATCGAGAAGCATTCCGACTTCCTGCACGACTTCCGCGGCGACACGGTGCACCCATCGACCATGGAGGTGCTGGAGCAGCTTGGACTGCTCGATCGCTTTCTGGCGCGGCCGCACCAGCGGCTGCAGCGGGCGGAACTGCGGATCGGCGGTCGCGACCTGGTGGTCGGCGACCTCAGCCGGGTGCGTAGCCGCACGCCGTTCGTGGCGATGATGCCGCAATGGGAATTCCTCGACTTCCTGCGCCGCGAGGCGTCAGCCTACCCGAACTTCCGCCTCGACATGGGCGCACCGGTGGAGCGCTACCTGGAGGATCAGGGGCGGATCACCGGCGTCCGGCTCGGCAGCGGCCAAGAGGTTCGCGCCAGCCTGACCATCGCCGCCGATGGGCGGCATAGCGTGGTGCGGCGCGACCGTCTGCTGCCCGCCAAGGACCTCGGCTCGCCCATCGACGTCTTCTGGTTCGAGCTGCCCAAGCGTACTGCCGAGCATGGCACGTTACGGATCGCGGTTGAGCACGGCCGCATCCTCGTGCGCGTAGACCGCGGTAGCTACTGGCAATGCGCGCTGGTCTTCCCCAAGGGCCGGGCATCCGACCTAAAACAGCTCGGCATCGACGCGATCAGGGCCGAGGTCGAAGCCGTCGAGCCGAGGCTCGGCGCGCTCCGGGACGACCTCAATGACCTTGATCAGCTGCACTTACTGGAAGTCAGCCTGGATCGCCTGAAACGCTGGCATCGGCCCGGCCTGCTGGCGATCGGCGACGCTGCCCATGCGATGAGCCCGATGGGAGGCATCGGCATAAACCTTGCCATTCAGGACGCCGTCGCCGCCGCCAACATCCTGGCGGGTCCGCTCGCCGGCGGTGAGCCGGTGGACGGGCTGCTGCGCCGGGTGCAGCGGCGGCGCGCTGGCTCGACGCGCCTGATCCAGCTCGTCCAGAAGATCGCACAGGATTGGGTGCTCGCACCGGTCATGCGTCGGCAGACTGAGTTGCTGAGGCCGCCATTACCCCTGCTGGTCTTGCAGCGCTTCCCCGCGCTGCGGCGCATCCCCGGGCGCGCGATCGCGCTTGGCGTGCGGCGGGAGCGCGTGGCCGCAGCCTGAAGAGGGCTTTCCGGCCAGGATTTCGTCTGTCAGGCTGCGGCGCTCCGCAGCTCGAGGGCCATCGGGTGCAGCGGAGGTGACAGGATGGAGGCCGTGTGGGCCGTCCTGTGTATGCGAAGGAGCGATTCGTGGCTGAGCGGGACCTGATCGTCGTTGGCGGCGGCCCGGCCGGCGTGATGACCGGACTGCTGTTCGCCCGCGCCGGCTGCAGCGTAACCGTGCTGGAGGAGCATGCCGACTTCTTTCGGGACTTCCGGGGCGACACCGTCCACCCCTCGACCATGGAGATCCTGGCCGAACTGGGCTTTCTGGATGACTTTCTGAACCGTCCGCACAACCGGCTCGACAGGGCCGAGCTGCGTATCGCCGGGCAGGACTGGGTCGTCGGTGACCTCTCGCATCTCGCCACGCCAGCGCCGTTCATCGCCATGATGCCGCAATGGGAGTTCCTTGACTTCCTGCGGAGCAAGGCCGAGCGCTACCCGGGCTTCACGCTTGAGCTGAGCGCGCCGGTGACCACCTTCATCGAGGACGGCGGGCGCGTCGCCGGGGTCCGCCTGGCGGATGGAAGCGAGCGGCGTGCGCGCCTGACCATCGCCGCGGACGGCCGCTTCTCGCTGGTCCGCGAACAACAGCTGCTGCCGGTCGAAAAGCTCGGCGCCCCCATGGACGTCTTCTGGTTCCGCATTCCGAAGACCCGGTCAGGGACGGCGCTGCGCGGTTCGATCGAGCGCGGCCGCCTGCTGGTGATGATCGATCGCGCCGACTATTGGCAGTGCGCGTTCCTGATCCCCAAGGGCAAGGCCGAGGAACTGACCAGGGGCGGCATCGAGCCCATCCGGCAAGCGGTGGCCGCGGCCGCGCCGGAGCTAGACATCTCCGCGTTGCACGGGGTCGATGACCTCAGGCTACTTAGCGTCTCGCTCGACCGGTTGACGTGCTGGCACCGGCCAGGCCTGCTGGCGATCGGGGATGCGGCTCACGCGATGAGTCCAATCGGCGGGATTGGCATCAACCTCGCCGTGCAGGATGCGGTCGCCGCGGCCAACCTCCTGGCAGAGCCGTTGGCGCGTGGCGAAGACACGGACCGATTGCTGCACGCCGTTCAGGATCGCCGCCTGTTGCCCACGCGGCTGGTGCAGTCGGCGCAGAAAGCGGCGCAGGACCGGATCATCGGCCGCCTGCTTGAGCCAGGGCCGCCGCTCGCCGACGCGCCCTGGCTGGTGAAGCTCTTGAACAAGGCCCCGCTGCTCCGCCGCATCCCGGGCCGGATGATCGGCTTGGGCGTGCGGCGGGAACGGGTACAGTCGCCGGACGCTTACGCGGCCTGACCGATGCCCTCGGCCTGCATGGCCTTCTCGAGATTGGCGCGGATCGCCTCAAAGAATTGCTCGGTCGTCATCCACGGCTGGTCCGGCCCGACCAGGATGGCCAAGTCCTTGGTCATGTGGCCCGCTTCGACCGTCTCGACGCAGACCCGCTCCAGCGTCTCGGCGAACTGCACCACGTCCGGGGTCTCGTCGATCCGGCCGCGGAACTTGAGGCCTCCCGTCCAGGCGAAGATCGACGCGATCGGGTTGGTCGAAGTGGCCTTGCCCTGCTGGTGCATGCGGTAGTGGCGCGTCACGGTGCCGTGGGCAGCCTCGGCCTCAACCGTCTGGCCGTCTGGGGTCATCAGGACGGAGGTCATCAGACCCAGTGAACCGAAACCCTGCGCGACCTGGTCCGACTGAACATCGCCATCGTAGTTCTTGCAGGCCCAGACGAACTTGCCGCTCCACTTCAGGGCGGAGGCGACCATGTCATCGATCAGGCGATGCTGGTACTCGATGCCGGCCGCCTCGAATTTCGCCTTGAAGTCGGCGTCGTAGATCTCCTGGAATATGTCCTTGAACCGGCCGTCATAGGCCTTGAGGATGGTGTTCTTGGTGCTGAGGTACACCGGCCAGCCGCGCTGCAGGCCATAATTGAGGCAGGCGCGGGCGAAGTCGCGAATGCTCTCGTCCACATTGTACATGCCCATGGCGACGCCCGAGCTCTCGAACTCGAACACCTCATGCTCGATCACCTGGCCGTCCTCGCCAGTGAACTTCATGGTCAGCTTGCCCGCGCCCGGAACGCGGAAGTCGGTCGCCTTGTACTGGTCGCCGAACGCGTGACGGCCGACGACGATCGGGTCGGTCCAGCCCGGGATCAGCCGCGGGACGTTGGCGATCACGATGGGCTCACGGAAGACCACGCCGCCCAGAATGTTGCGGATGGTGCCGTTGGGCGACTTCCACATCTTCTTGAGGCCGAACTCCTCGACCCGTTGCTCGTCGGGCGTAATGGTGGCGCACTTCACGCCAACGCCATGCTCCTTGATGGCGTTCGCCGCTTCGACCGTGACCTTGTCCTCGGTCTCATCGCGGTGCTCAATTCCCAGATCGTAGTACTTCAGGTCGACGTCGAGGTACGGCAGGATCAGGCGTTCGCGAATCCATTGCCAGATGATGCGGGTCATCTCGTCGCCGTCGAGCTCGACAACGGGGTTCTTCACCTTGATCTTGGCCATGGGCGTGCGGTCCTGCTTTTCGCTTTTTCGATGGTTGAGGGATCGGGCGGCGCCCTAGCCCCGGCGGAGCGCTCTGGCAACTTGGGTGCGCAATAGGGTAGGGGCCTTGCCCATGGCCCAGCTAAACAACCCCGACAGCAACCTTACCAACATCAAGTGGCGCTTTCCGTCCGTTCACCCCGAAGGACGCAAGTACGTCATGATCGCCGCCGGCGTGACCCTGCTCACCTACCTGCTGGTCAGCCATTTCATCGGCTGGCTGCTGGTCGGGCTAACGATCTGGGTCGCCGCCTTCTTCCGCGATCCTGTACGCACCACGCCGCTCGACCCGCGGCTGATCGTCGCACCCGCAGACGGGCTGGTGACGCACATCGTCCGGGTGCCCGCGCCACCGGAACTCCGTACCGAACTGGGGGAGGGCGAGTTCACGCGTGTCTCAATTTTCATGAGCGTGTTTGACGTGCACATCAACCGCTCGCCGATCGCCGGCCGGGTGCGCCGCATTGCCTATGTGCCCGGGAAGTTCGTCAACGCGGACCTCGACAAGGCAAGCGAGGACAATGAGCGGCAGCATTTCGTAGTCGAGAGCTCCGATGGCGTGAAGATCGGCTTCACCCAAATCGCCGGCCTGGTCGCCCGCCGAATCCTTTCCTTCGTGGCCGAAGGCGACCAGGTCGGGGCAGGTGAGCGGATCGGGTTGATCCGGTTCGGCAGTCGCGTCGACGTGTTCCTGCCGGCCGGCACCGGCTCCCGCCTGCTGCTCGGCCAGCGCTCGATCGCGGGCGAGACGGTAGTCGCCGAACTGGGCGTCGACCCGGGTCTCGCCGGATCCGCGCAGTGAGCCAAGCGCCGCGTGCGCCCGGCGGGCTTACCCTGCGGGCTATGATCCCCAATGCGATTACCGCCACGGCGCTGTGCCTCGGGCTCACCGGCGTGCGTTTCGCCATTGGTGGCGAGTGGGAAAAGGCGCTGGCGAGCATCGTCTTTGCGGGCGTGCTGGACGGGCTGGACGGGCGGATCGCCCGCCTGCTTAAGGCGAACAGCAAGTTCGGCGCCGAACTCGACAGCCTCGCCGACAATATCGCATTCGGCACCGCGCCGGCGTTGGTTCTGTTCCTGTGGTCGCTCAAGGACGCACCGCGGTTCGGCTGGATCGCCGCGCTCGCACTGGCGGTCTGCTGCGCGCTTCGGCTCGCCCGTTTTAACAGCCGCATCGAGACGCTCGATCAGCCCCACAAATCCGCAGGCTTCAACACTGGCGTACCTGCTCCAGCAGGCGCCGGTCTGGCCTTTGTTCCTGTTTACCTGTGGCTGGTAAGTCAGGGCAGCGGCTTCGAGGCCTGGTTCCGCAGCTGGCCGCTGGTGATGGCGTGGACGCTGTTCATTGCTCTGCTGATGATCTCCAGCCTGCCCACCTTCAGCTGGAGCTCCTTGCGAATCCGCCGCTCCATGCGGCTGTTCGCCCTTGCCTTCGCGGCCCTGCTCGTCGCGGCGCTGGCCGTGGAGCCCTGGTGGACGCTGCTAGCAGTCTCGGCCGTGTACCTGGTTACCGTTCCGATGGGCCTGGCGAGCTATGCCAGGTTCAGGCGGCGACGCGCCAACGAGGCTCAGCGCGAACGGCCGACCGCGCCTGCACCGGCCGCGAACTGAACTTCACCGTGACCGGCCGGGTAACCAGGCCGATCGCAAGCGGCGATTCGCCCCGCAGCGCAGCGCCCACTTTCGCCCAGTTGCCACCCAGTTCCGAACGCAGCACCTTCGCCGACACGGCCAGAGCGCCAACAAAGGGAAGAGAAGCCAGAACGGTCAGCAACATGCGCGATTCCTTTGCTTTGTCGGTCAACCGTTTCCGATTCGTTTCGTTCCAAAACGGAGAAGTAAACCGAGGTTCTGCGCCAATGTTCTCTCTTTGTTCCGCACCTGTCAAGCCCGGAACTGATTTCTACCGGCTTGCGTACTCACTCACGTTTCGCTAGGGGCGCGCTCCTTAACCCCGCATGGGTGGCAACATAGCCCGGTGCGCCGGCAGTTCAGGCTGCTTTGCGTTCCCGCCGCCCAGAGGCACTAACCGGAAGGAATCATCCCTATGGCGAGCCCGCTCGTCACGCTGCAGCAATTGCTTGAGGCCGGCGCCCACTTCGGCCACCAGACCCACCGCTGGAACCCGCGGATGAAGCCGTACATCTTCGGCGACCGCAATGGCGTCCACATCATCGACCTGTCGCAGACGGTTCCGCTGTTCTCGCGCGCCCTCGACTTCGTCCAGCAGTCTGTCGCCCGCGGCGGCAAGGTGCTGTTCGTCGGCACCAAGCGCCAAGCGCAGGACGCGGTGGCTGAAGCAGCGCGCGCGAGCGGCCAGCACTTCGTCAACCATCGTTGGCTCGGCGGCATGCTGACCAATTGGAAGACCATCAGCAACTCGATCAAGCGCCTGAAGAGCCTTGAGGAGCAGCTGTCGGGCGATACCGCCGGCCTGACCAAGAAAGAAGTGCTGCAGCTGACCCGCGAGCGGGACAAGCTGGAAAAGAGCCTCGGCGGCATTCGCGACATGGGCGGTCTGCCGGACGTCATGTTCGTGATCGACACCAACAAGGAGGAGCTGGCGATCAAGGAAGCGAACGTGCTGGGCATTCCGGTCGTCGCCATCCTCGACAGCAACTCGAATCCGCAGGGCATCGCCTTCCCGGTTCCCGGCAACGACGACGCAAGCCGTGCCATCCGCCTTTACTGCGAGACGATCGCCTCCGCAGCGAACTCGGGCAAGGCTGGCGGGGCTCAGTCGCGCGGCCAGGACGTTGGCGAGATGGCCGAGCCGCCGATGGAAGCGGCCGTCGCGTGATCGGTGCTCCTGCGAAAGCGGGAGCCTGATACCTACATCAGAATAAGGCGCCCCTGCCGTCGCAGGGGCACACCCCCAAGAGGAAGATGAGCATGGCTGAGATCACGGCCGCCAGCGTCAAGGAGCTGCGCGAGCGCACCGGCGCCGGCATGATGGACTGCAAGAAGGCGCTCGCGGAGACGGGTGGCGAGATGGAGCCCGCCGTCGACTGGCTGCGCGCCAAGGGCCTCGCGGCCGCTGCCAAGAAGTCGGGTCGCACCGCGGCCGAGGGCCTGGTCGGCGTCGCCGTCCAAGGCACTCGCGGCGCCGTTGTGGAGGTCAACTCCGAGACGGACTTCGTCGCCAAGAACGAGCAGTTTCAGGAGTTCGTTCGTGACGTTGCGCAGCTGGCACTGGCGGCGAACGGCGACGTGGACGCCCTGAAGTCGGCTCAGTACCCGGGCGGTGGCACCGTGGAAGAAAAGCTGACCAACAACATCGCCACGATTGGCGAGAACCAGTCGCTGCGCCGCACCGCGCTGCTCGAGGTCGCCGAAGGTGCGGTGATCAGCTACGTCCACAATGCGGTCGCGCCGAACATGGGCAAGATCGGCGTGCTGGTCGCGCTGGAGGGCTCGGCTCCGGCCGAAACTCTGCAGACCCTAGGCAAGCAGCTGGCCATGCACATCGCCGCGGCAAATCCGCAGGCGCTGCATGCCGACGACCTCGACGCCGAGCTGATCGAGCGCGAGCGCGCCATCGCCAACGAAAAGGCGAAGGAAAGCGGCAAGCCGGCCAACATCGTCGAGAAGATGGTCGACGGCGCCATCGCCAAGTTCAAGAAGGAGAGCGCGCTGCTGAGCCAGCTCTTCGTCATGGACAACAAGACCCCCGTCAGCGACGTCGTTGCCGGCGCGGCCAAGGAGTGCGGCGCGCCCGTGCACCTCAAGGCGTACAAGCGCTTCCAGCTGGGCGAGGGCATCGAGAAGCAGCAGAGCGACTTCGCCGCCGAAGTCGCCGCGGCTGCGGGCCAGACCCAGGCCGCCTGACCCGGGTCGGAGCTCAAGCAGAACAGAGAGGGCGGGGCTTCGGCTCCGCCCTTTTCGTATCGGCGGTTGGCATTTGCCGGGCACCGCCATAGAAGCGCCCTCGCTTACATTGCCACCCAAGGATGCTGCCAGCCTCATGACTCGCCCGCGCTTCAACCGCATTCTCCTGAAGCTCTCGGGTGAGGCGTTGATGGGGCCAGGGCAGTTCGGGATCGATCCTGAGACGGTCGCCGGCCTTGCGGCGGAGATTGCCGCGGCCAAGGCGCAGGGACACGAGCTGTGCCTGGTGATCGGCGGCGGCAACATCTTCCGCGGCATGGCAGCGGCGGCGCGCGGCTTCGACCGGGCGACCGGGGACTACATGGGCATGCTGGCGACGGTGATGAACGCGCTGGCGGTCCAGAATGCGCTGGAGAAGCAAGGGGTCGACACGCGTGTCCAGTCGGCCATCCCGATGGCGTCCGTCAGCGAGCCCTATATCCGCCGCCGCGCACTGCGGCACATCGAAAAGGGCCGGATTGTCATCTTCGCCGCCGGCACGGGCAATCCGTACTTCACCACCGACACCGCCGCTGCGCTGCGTGCCGCGGAAATGGGCTGCGACGCGCTCTTCAAGGGCACCAGCGTGGATGGCGTCTACGATGCCGATCCCAAGAAGGTGGCCGATGCGCGGCGCTACGACGCGCTCAGCTATTCCCGGGTCCTCGCCGACAACCTTAAGGTGATGGACGCGGCGGCCGTAGCGCTGTGCCGCGACAACGAAATCCCGATCGTCGTGTTCAACATCCGTCAGCCCGGCAATCTTGCCCAGGTGCTGGCGGGTGAGGGGACTGCGACGATCGTCCAGACCGAAGGAGCTTGAACCATGCCCGCCTATGAGAAGGTCGATATCCAGCGCCGCATGCACGGCGCAGTCGACGCACTGAAGCACGATTTCGGCGGCCTGCGTACGGGCCGGGCGTCGACGGCCCTGCTCGATCCCATCCAGGTCGACGTCTATGGCGCGAACATGCCCCTGAACCAGGTGGCCACGGTGTCCGCGCCGGAGCCGCGCTTGCTCTCGGTGCAGGTTTGGGACCGGTCGAACATGAGCGCCGTCGAGAAGGCGATCCGCAACGCGGGCCTCGGCATCAACCCGATCACCGACGGGCAGATGATCCGCCTGCCGATCCCGGACCTGACCGAGGAGCGGCGCAAGGAACTCGCCAAGCTGGCCAGCCAGTATGCGGAGAAGGCCCGGGTGGCGGTCCGTAATGTGCGCCGCGACGGCATGGATGCGCTCAAGACTGACGAGAAGAAGCACGAGATCTCCGAGGACGAGCGCAAGCGGTCGGAGACGGACGTGCAGAAGATGACGGACGACACGATCAAGGAGATCGACGCCGCGTTCCAGGCCAAGGAAAAGGAAATCCTCGGCAAGTGACGTCCCCCGCTCAACCGGTCGTCTCCGGTTCCGTCGCCGGCCGGTCGGCAGGGCATTCTGCGTCCTTGGACGCAAGGAGGGCGGGAGGTTCTGGCCAGGTGCCGCGCCACGTCGCCATCATCATGGATGGCAATGGGCGCTGGGCCGAGCGCAAGGGCCTGCCGCGGGTGGCCGGGCACCGCGCGGGCGCCGAAGCCGTCCGCCGGGCAATGCAATCGGCGGCCGATGCCGGCGTCGAGTGCCTCACCATCTACGCCTTCTCCAGCGAGAACTGGCGGCGGTCTGAGGAAGAAGTCAGCGACCTCAAGGGGCTGATGCGCTTCTACGTCGAGCGTGAGCTTGCGACGCTGAAGAAAGAGCGGGTGCGGCTGAAGCTGATAGGGGAGCCGCGCTCGTTCGGCGACGAGCTATTCGCCCGGCTTCAGCGAGCGGTTGACGAAACACGTGATAACGATCGGCTGACGCTGGTAGTGGCGTTGAACTACGGCAGCCAGGCCGAGATCGCGGCCGCCGCGCGCGGACTCGCTCAACGTGCGGTGGCGGGTGAGATCGCTCCCGATGCGATCGACGAGCAGGCGATCGGCGATCTGCTGCAGACCCGAGACCTACCGCCACTCGACCTGCTGATCCGCACGTCAGGAGAGATTCGCCTAAGCAATTTCCTGTTGTGGCAAGCGGCTTACGCGGAACTGATCTTCACTGACGTGCTGTGGCCGGATTTCGACGAAGCGGCCTTCGGCGAGGCTTTGGCTGAGTACGGGCGTCGCCAGCGCCGGTTTGGCGGCCGATGAGCGAAGTCGGACTGCGGACCGTCGCCGGAGTGGCGATGATCCTAACCGCGCTGACCGCCGAATGGTTCGGTGGTACTGTTTTTGCGATCTTCGTCGCTGCCGTTGCCACCGTCATGTATTACGAATGGGCGCGGATGGTGCGGGGGTGGGGCATCGGCTGGAACATCGCAGGCTTTTTCTACGCGTTGGTGCCGGCGCTTGCCTTGCTTTGGATTCGTGAGCGCGCGGGCGAGCCGGTGGGCAGTCAGGGGTTCGCCCTGGTCCTCTGGGCATTCATCGTAACATGGGCCGCGGACATCGGCGCCTTCTTCGCTGGCCGTACCTTCGGCGGTCCAAAGCTGGCACCAGCGATCAGCCCTAACAAGACGATCTCCGGACTAGTTGGCGGGGTGATTGCCGCGACCCTGCTCGGCGGGTTGTGGACTGACGCCAGCAGTCTAAGCTGGCCGTGGTACGTTTTCGCACCTTTGTTCGCGCTGGCGGCCGCGGGTGGGGACCTATTCGAAAGTTGGCTGAAGCGGAAAGCCGGGGTGAAGGATGCCGGGGCCCTAATCCCGGGACATGGCGGCGCTTTGGATCGGCTTGACGGGCTGGTGCCAGTCGCCGCGCTGACGGGCAGCATGGTATTGGCAGGGCTGACATGAGTCGAAAGGTCTCGATCCTCGGCGCGACCGGGTCAGTCGGCCAGTCGACCCTCGACCTGCTCGCTGCCGATCGAGACAGCTTCGAGGTAGTCGCGCTGACCGCCGCCAGCAACGTCCGACAGCTTGCCGCTGATGCGCAGCGGGTTGGAGCTCGCTTGGCAGTTATCGCCGACGAGCAACTGCTGCCGGAGCTCAAGGACGCCCTTGCAGGCACCGGTGTTCGCGCTGCCGCCGGACAGGCCGCGCTGGCCGAGGCGGCGGCTGGTGAAGCCGAGTGGGTGATGGCCGCCATTGTCGGTTGCGCCGGTCTTGAGCCGGTGATGGCCGCAATTACGGCGGGCAGGACGGTGGCACTGGCCAACAAGGAGGCGCTGGTTACGGCCGGGGGACTGATGACCGATGCCGCAGCTCGCAACGGCGCCACCCTGCTTCCAGTCGACAGCGAGCATAACGCTATATTTCAGTGCCTTGCGGGACAGGATCTCGATCGGGTCTCAAGATTGATCCTTACGGCGAGCGGTGGCCCGTTCCGGACCCGCAGCAAGGCCGAAATGTCGCAGGTGACACCGGCACAAGCCGTCGCGCACCCAAACTGGTCAATGGGCGCCAAGATTTCGGTCGACAGCGCAACCATGATGAACAAGGGCCTAGAGTTGATCGAGGCCCATTACCTGTTCGGCATCCCGGGCGAGCGGATCGACATATTGGTGCATCCGCAGTCTATCGTGCACAGCTTGGTCGAATATGCCGACGGCTCGCTGTTAGCCCAGCTCGGCCCATCAGACATGAGGGTGCCCATCGCGCATACCTTGGCCTGGCCGAGACGAATGGCGACCGGTGTCGCGCGCCTCGACCTGGTGCAGGTCGCGCGACTCGACTTCGAGGCGCCGGACGAGGAACGTTTCCCAGCCTTACGCCTGGCGCGTGAGGCACTGCGCAGCGGTGGGGCAGCGCCGGTGGTGCTCAACGCCGCCAACGAGGCTGCCGTCGCCGCCTTCCTGGCCGGCGCCATTCACTTCACGGACATCGCCCGGCTCGTAGGCGAGACCTTGGAAACAATGGTTGAGCCCGCGCCCGCCTCCATCGCCGACGTCATCGCCATCGACCGGCGCACGCGCGAGGTCCTGTCCCTACAGCTGGAGCACGCCACTTGATGCTTGCGCAACCGCCGCTCTGGCTGATCGTGCTGGCATTCCTCGGATCGATCGGCGTGCTCGTCTTCGTTCACGAAATGGGTCACTATCTGGTCGGACGCTGGTGCGGCATCGGCGCCAAGACCTTCTCCATCGGCTTTGGCCGCGAGATCGCCGGCTGGACGGACGGGCGTGGTACGCGTTGGAAGATCGGCTGGCTGCCGCTGGGCGGCTACGTGCGGTTCGAGGGTGACATGGACCCGGCCAGCATGGGCCGCGACCTCGACATGCTCACCCCGCAACAACGGGCGGTTAGTTTCCATGCCAAGCCGGTCTGGCAGCGGTTCCTTGTGGTGCTCGCCGGCCCTGCTGCGAACTTCCTCCTCGCGGTACTGATCTTCGCCGGCTTCTTCCTAGTGTTCGGCGCGCCCCGCACGCCGCCCGTGGTGGCGATGGTCGCCCCGCAGAGCGCCGCTGCCAAGGCGGGCCTGCAGGTCGGCGACCGTATCCTGGAAATGGATGGGCGCCAGGTTAAGACCTTCAACGAGCTTGGCCAGTACACGGTGCTTCGGCCTGGCGAGCGGGTGCTGGTCCGGCTGCAACGGTCGGGTCAGGTGATCGACGTTCCGGTGACCTTGGGGACCGCGAGCGAAGTGGATCGGTTTGGGCAGATCTACCGGGTTGGTCGGCTAGGCGTTGCCATGCCGCCGCCAGTTTATCAGAAAGTGGGGCCGCTCCGAGCCTTGCCCGAGGGCGTGCAGGCCACTTGGCAAACCACCCGTTCGATGGCCGAGGGGCTTTGGCAGCTGGTGACTGGCCGCCGACCCTTGAACGAGCTGCACGGGGCCATGAAGATGGCGCAGATCGCCGGGCAATATGCGTCGGTTGGTCCGTTCGAGTTCATCCAGTTGCTCGCGCTATTCTCGATAAACCTCGGGTTCATCAACCTGCTGCCAGTCCCGATGCTCGATGGTGGGCATCTCGCCCTCTACACGGTGGAAGCGGTGCGCCGGCGTCCGCTTGGCGAACGGGCGCAGGAGTGGGTGTTTCGGGGTGGTATGGCGGCGTTGCTGACGCTGTTTCTGTTCACCACCTTCAACGACCTGGGGTCGTTTGGATTGTGGGAGCAAATCGGCCAGCTAACGGGCTAATGCTTGATCCACCGGATCGTCTGGGGCAGGGCAGGCGACCATAAACAACCACCGCCCGGGGCAGCGGTGTCTTCAATTTATGAGAAGCGGGGACGCGCGTGATTGCCAATGCACATCTGACCACCAGCCGGCGACTTGGCGCGGCGCTGCTGATCGGAACCATTCTCGGTGGTTGGGCCGGGCCCGCTTTTGCTCAAAGCACTGCCGCGCCTTCGGTTCCAGCCCCGCCGGCCCCGGCCACCGCAGCGCAGCCCGGGACAACTCAGCCCGGAGCGACTACGCCGGCTCCCGTGGCGACCCAGCGGGTAGTCCGCTCCGTATCTGTACGCGGCGCCGAGCGGTTGGAGCCTGAGACGGTTCGTTCCTACGCCAACCTGGCGCCGGGGCAGAACTACGATGCCGAGACGCTCGATCAGGCGATCAAGGATCTGTACGCTACCGAGCTGTTCGCCGATGCGCAGATTGAGGGCGCGGACACTGGTAATCTGGTCATCGCCATTCGCGAGAACCCGGTGATCAACCGTATCGTCCTGGAGGGCAACAAGCGGATCAAGGACGACAAGATCACGCCCGAGATCAAGCTTTCTCCCCGGCAGATCTTCACCCGGTCTAAGGTGCGTTCAGACGTCGAGCGGATCATCGAACTCTACAAGCGGCAGGGACGCTTCGCAGCGCGCGTCGAGCCGAAGGTCGTGCAGCTCGACCAGAACCGAGTCGACCTGGTATTTGAGATCAGCGAAGGGCCGGTTTCTAAGGTTCGCGCAATCAACATCATCGGCAACAACCAGTATGGCGACGATCGCCTGCGCAAGGAGATGTACACGCGCCAGGCCGGCGGCTTTCTGGGTTTTCTTAAGTCCAATGACAGCTACGACCCGGACCGCCTCGCAGCCGACCAGCAAAAGCTGCGCGCCTTCTACCTTACGCAAGGCTATGCCGATTTCCGGGTAGTATCGGCTCTGGCTGAGCTGACGCCCGACCGGCAGGATTTCGTCATCACCTACGTGGTCGAGGAAGGGCCGCGCTACAAGTTCGGCAACGTTAGCTCCGAATCGGCGCTGCGCGACTTCGACACGAAGACCATCGATGCGCTGACACAGCTCAGGAGTGGCGAGTGGTTCAACGCGAAAGCGGTTGAGGACGCTGTCACCCGCCTGGAGGAAGCCGCGGGTGCGCTTGGCTACGCCTTCTCCGACATCGAACCGAACTACGAGCGCAACGCCGACGCGAAGACGATGGATATCACCTTCCGGGTGAACGAGACGCCGCGCGTCTACGTGGACCGGATTGATATTCGCGGCAACACCAACACTCGCGATAAGGTCATCCGCCGCGAGTTCCGTGTGAACGAGGGCGATGCCTTCAATGCACTTAAGGTGAAGCGCACCCAGGACCGGGTCCAGAGCCTAGGCTTCTTCCAGGACAAGCTGGAGATCAAGCAGACCCAGGTTGCGCCCGACCGGGTCGCCCTTGGGTTGGACGTGGAAGAGAAATCGACCGGACAGCTGTCCCTGTCGGCCGGCTACTCTAGCCTGGAGCGGTTTATCCTTTCGGCGAATGTCGAGCAGAGCAATTTTCGCGGCATGGGTCAGATCCTCAACGCGGGCGTCAATTGGTCGCGTTATTCCAAGTCCGTCCAATTGGGGTTCACAGAGCCTTATTTCCTCGACAAGCCGATCCTGTTTGGCGGTGACATCTTCCGCCGCGATTACAACAGCTTCAACTATGTCGGGAATACTCGCAACACCACTTACAGCCAGCTGTCGACGGGCGGCGGCCTGCGGCTCGGCTTCCCGGTTAATGAGTTCCTGACCTTTGGGACGCGTTACTCTTTGGTCCAGGACAATCTGACCTTGGACAAGAGCACCTTCTACACGGACCTCAATGCGGATGGCGTGGTGGAGTGCGATCCCGCCAAGGCTGGCCAGTACCTCTGCGACCAGCTCGGCAGGCGGTTGACCAGTTCGCTCGGCTATACGGCGGTGTTCGACAACACCAACGGCATTCGGGCGACCCGCGGACAGCGGCTGGTGTTCGGGCAGGACTTCGCCGGCCTCGGCGGCGACACCCGCTACATCCGCACCCGGGCCGACGCGACCAAGTACTGGAACCCGTTCGGCGGCTTTGTCCTCTCGGCGCATGCGGAGGGCGGCTATATCCACCCGCTGGAGAAGTCGCCGCGAGCCGGCGTCGATGCCGTGCGGATCACGGACCGTTTCTTTGGCCAGCAGCTGCGCGGCTTCGACATCCGCGGCATTGGACCGCGGATTCGGCGCACGTCATACAATTCGGACGAGACCCTCAGCGACGCCGGCAGCGTCACGGACGCGCTGGGCGGGCGGGCCTACTACATGGGCCGGGTCGAGCTTGAGTTCCCGACCAGCTCCGGCCTGCGCAGCCTGGGCATCCGGCCGTCGGCTTACGTCGACATGGGCTCCGTTTTCAGCCTGAAGCGACCCACGCTGAACAATTATTTCGCAAGGTGCTTCAATACGACGACCGGCGTGCTGGTCCGGACTATCGACGCGAGCACGCCAGCCGCTCAGCGGCAGTGCGACACGACAACCGAAACCCGCGTCAATGGCTATCAGGAAGAATATCTGGGCGACTCGATCAAGCCGCGTCTGTCGGTCGGCATCGGGTTCAACTGGGTCTCTCCGTTTGGCCCCCTGCGCATCGACATCGCCAAGGCCCTGCTCAAGCAGGAAGGTGACGATACCAAGCTGTTTTCGTTCAACGTAGGAACCCAATTCTGATGAAGACCAAGCTTCTTCTCGCGGCCGTCGCCGCCAGTGCGTTCGTGCCCGCAGCCGCGCAGGCGCAGCGGATCCCGGCGGCCGTGGTGGCGGTGGTCGACACGGACCGCATCGGTCGTGAGTGCACGGCCTGCCGGGCTGCCGCGAGCCAACTGCAAAGCCAGGAAACTACGCTACGCAACCGTGCCGCTGCCTTGCAGCAGCAGCTCCAGACCGCACGCACGCCGATCGAGCAGGCCGCGGCGGCCCTAAACGGCAAGCAACCCGATGCCGCCCTGCAGAAGCGGATTACTGACTACCAGAACCAGGAGCGCTCAGCGCAGCAGGAATTGGCGACCGGTCAGCAGCGGCTTGCCTCAACCCAGGCCAACGTCAACCAGCAGATCGGCTCGCGGCTGAACACCATTGTGGCCTCGCTATCCGCTTCCCGCGGCGCAACCGTGACCCTGGCGAAGGGTGACGTCATGTTCGCAGCGCAGACGGTGGACATCACCAACGACGTCCTTGCGCAGCTCAACCAGCAGCTCCCGTCGGTCAGCGTCACGCCGCTGCCGCAGACCCAGCAGCCCCGGCAGCAGGGCCGTTAAATGACGGTAGGCGGCAGCGAGGGCGGCGCCAGGACGCTCGACGTTCGTGCGGTCATGGCCGCGCTGCCGCACCGTTACCCGATGTTGCTGGTCGACCGAGTCGAGCGGCTCGAGCCGGACAAGAGCATCACTGCAATCAAAGCAGTGACGATCAATGAAGGCTTCTTCGCGGGTCATTTTCCCGGCCGGCCAATTATGCCGGGCGTGCTGATCGTTGAGGCGCTGGCGCAAGCCGCCGGCGTACTCGCGGTAGAAAGTCTCGGCCTCGCGGGCTCGGGCAAGCTGGTCTACTTCATGGCGATTGATGGTGCGAAGTTCCGCACGCCCGTCGAGCCCGGCTGCCTTCTGACACTCGAAGTCGAATTCCTGCAGAAGCGCAGTAGCGTGTGCAAGTTCGCCGGCAGAGCGCTGATCGACGGCAAGCTGGCTGCGGAGGCCAACTTCACGGCCATGATCGCCGACCCTCCCGCGGCAGGTTAAGCCCGGCGCAGCCGCCAGCGCGGCCCGCTGGCCTCAACTCGGAACGTGTCAGCTAAGCTGGGTCCGTGGAGGATCTGCTTGGGTGGACCATCTTCGACCAATTGCCCCGCGTTGAGCATCAGGACACGGTCGAATGTGTCCAGCAGGTGCAGGTCGTGCAGCGAGAGCAGCACGGCCGCACCTGCTTCCGCAGCGTCGCGGAGCAACTGCAGGATCGTCACGACCCAATAGGGATCGAGGTTCGACAACGGTTCGTCCAGTAGCAGGACGGCAGGGCGTGGCGCCAAGGCCCGCGCGAGCAAGGCGCGTGCTCGTTCGCCGGTAGAAAGTCGGTCGGCTGGCCGATCTGCAAGCTCGTCGAGCTCCAGTTCGCGGAGCAGGTCCGCCACCCGGCGTTCGTCGGGCTGCGCGAGACCGAGGCCAACGAGGTCGCGAACCGCGATCGGCCAAATCATCTCACGTGCAGCAGGAAGGAAGCCGAGGAGCGCCGGTCGCCGCGCGGGCGGCACGCTGTCGAGGTCTTCATCCATAATCGATACCGCACCGCCTGGTCGATCGATACGGGCAAGGCTGCGGAGCAGGCTGGTCTTGCCGCTGCCGTTTGGGCCGATGGCCGCGGTCAGCGTTCCCGCCGACAGGCTCAGATCCAGTGGGGCTAGCCTCTCGCCCATGCTCAGGCTGGTTGCGACGAGCAACGGCTTCATGAGGTGAGCCGCCAGCGCATCCTGAGCAGGACCCAAAGAAAGATGGGAGTGCCTACCGCCGCCGTGATGACGCCGAGCGGTATGGTTCGACCGACCGGGGCGAGCCTGGCCAGCAGGTCGCCGCCTGACAGCAGTACGGCGCCGATGAGGCCTGCGGGGACGAGTGCCTGCCCGGGATGCCCTCGCGTCAGCCGGCGCGCGGCAATAGGAGCGATCAGGCCAACGAAGCCGACGGCGCCACACACCGACACGCAGGCCCCGACCGCGACTGCGCTGGCGACGATGATCCCGTTTCGCAGGCGCCCGGGATCGTGTCCAAGCGCGGCCAGCACGTCCTCGCCCAGTGCGAGTCGGTCCAAGGTGGCAGTCTGCCGGGCCAGCCATATTCCGGCGAGTGCGGCCGGGATCAAGGCCGCTGCGGCCTGCGGCAGGCTGCGGTCGTCCAGGCTTCCCATCAGCCAGTCGAACGCGTCGTAGAAGGCGAAGGGAGAGGGCGCGAGTGCGAGGGCCAGGCTGGTCAGCGCGCCGGCCGCGAGGCTGATCGCCAGACCTGCGAGCAGAAGACTGCTGCTATCCGCCCGACGTCCGGCCAAGCCGAGCAGGATCAGAAGGGAGAGCAGCGCTCCAGTGGCGCCGCATGCAGCCAGCTCCAATGGGCCGGCGAGACCCAGGTAGTAGCCGCCCAGGACGGCCCCGAGAGCTGCGCCGCTGCTGCTGCCGGTGATGTCAGGCGAGGCGAGGGGATTGGCGAAGATCGCCTGCAGGGCAGCACCGGTGAGACCCAAGGTCGCGCCATATCCCAGACCGAGCAGCACGCGTGGCAGGCGCAATTCCACCAGCAGCAGGCGTGCGACCGCTGGGTCCGAGTGGAGCAGATGGCTCATTGGCGCCCATGGCGTCAGCAGCCCCAGCGCCGCGACCGTCACACCAGCAAGGAACAGCCCCCGCTTCAATGCGGAAACCTCCGCAGCCGTTCGACCTCCGCAATCATCGGCAGCCCCGCGCAGGTCCACGGACGGCCGTCGGTCCGAATTGTTCGTGGACGCAGCCGACGAACCAAAGGATGGTCCAGCCAAGCTTGGCTTCGGCTCCATTGGCCAGACCGATAGCTGCTGCGGATTAGCCATTTGGGTGGATTCGTTGCGAGCAGTTCCAGATCGACCCGTCCACGCGGCAAGGTGCGTTGGCGGTAGCCAGCAAGATCTAGCCACTGAGCGCCCAGCGAAGACGGGTCGAGGCTGTTACCGGCGCCGGCCAGAAATGCGGCGTCCGCCCGTTGAGAAGGACGGCTCGCCTGCAGCGCGTCAATCTTGCCGATCAGAACTTGGGCTCTGTCCGAGGCGCCCATAGCTTGTGCGACCACAAGGGCCTGCTTTCTTATGTCGCGGAGCGACGCCGGGTAGCTCAGGTCGATGACCTTGAGCCCGAGGCGGGCTGCGAGAGCGGCAGTAGCTCTTCCACCGCCCCCCATCGTTAGCACGAGGTTGGGTCGCGCTGGCAGCGCGCTTTCCAGCGTTCCGCGGTTGCGGAGGATGCCTGCGGTTCTACGCCACAGCACGGACTCGGACGGTTCCGCAGCCAGGTAGCTCACGCTTGCGATCTGGTCGGGGCGGGCGAGCAACAGAAGATACTCATCCGTGCAGAGGTTGAGCGATGCCGCCCGGATCGCAGTGCTAGCTGCCGAGGCGAGCGCGAATACCGGCATAGGCGCTTCTCCCTTCCGTGCGGTAGCCGACCACATCCTGGTAACGCTGGTTGAACGCGTTGGCGACGCGCCCGAACAGTTCGAAGCGCTGGTCGAGATGAAAGGCCAACCGGGCGGCAGCCAGCAGATAGCTGTCAAGGGTAACGGTCTGGGCCGGGAATACGTCGAAGTCCGTGTCTCGACGGTCGCCCACCAATGCCATGCTGGCACCGTAGCTCCAGCGTCTCGCTCTGCCGTCAAGCGCGATGCTGCCGCTGTGTCTGGGCCGGCGCAATTCACGGACTGTCGCGTCACTCGCCGAGCGCCGCTCACTGGCCCTCAAGAAGGCATAGTTAGCGCTGACCCGCAGGCCAGGGGAGAGTTGCCAGCCGCCGTCTACTTCAAGCCCTGCGCGGCGGCTGACGCCAGCCGCGTTGTCCGTTGTCGAACGAAAATCCAGGAGGAAAACGTCGACGATTTCATCGGTGAGACGCTGGCGATAGATCGTGGCCGAGGCGCGCAGCGGCCCTCGGGTGTAGCGCAGCCCGGCCTCGACGCCGCGGGACTTCTCGGGCCGCAGCGTGGGATTGCCGATGAAGCTGGCCGGAAAGAAACCGTAAAGGTCGAAGAAGGTGGGCTGCGCGATGCCTTGCCCGTACGATGCCGTTGCGCTCCAATCGCGATCGAGGCTGACGAGAACGGAGCCGCGCAGAGTTGTCGCATCCTTGAAGCGGTTGAAGATATCGCGGCGCACCGAAAGGTCCGTGACCAGCGCCCGCCATTCTGCCCGCCACTCGCCGGTCACTGCACGGTGGAGCCGGTTGCGATTTTGGTCCGTAGCACCGCCGTACCCGGCATCGGCCGCCTTGAACCGCTCGCCATCGCCGTCGAGGGCGACAATCAAGCGGTGAGAGACAGTGCCGGTGCTCACCGCGCGTTCAAGCTGGCCCGAGATCGTTGTGCGAGCGCCTGCGGTGCGATTGACAATGGCACCATCAAGCAAATTTCGGTTGGCCGACCGGAGCAGCGAGCCACCCGCACGGACGGTCCAGTCACTTCCCGTCCAGCGCCCATCCACGCCGATCGCGGCGAGGCGGTTGCGCGTAACGTCCCCGGTGTCTGCCCGGACGAAATCCTGATAACCGTCATATTCTGATCGTCCGCGAACCAGGAAGCCAGTGAGGCCGAGCGTAAGGGGGCTTGCAGGGTTCCAGTTCACGCGCGTTCGCAGCGCTAGGTTGCGATAGCCATCCCGGTCCCCACCCGGCGCGCCGAAGCTGTCGATGCCGGTCGCGCGTTGGTACCCGCCGGCGAAGCTGGCTTGAACAGTGTCCATCGCCACGGAGCCGCGCCCAGACAGCCGTGCGAAACCGAACGATCCCGCCTCGGCACCTGCATTGAAGTCGTTCGACTGGTCCGACGTCAGTGCGAGCACGCCGCCGATCGCTTCAGAGCCCCACAAGGCCGATTGCGGGCCCCGGACCAGCTCTAGCCGGTCGGCCAGGTCTGCCCCAAGCAACTCGAAGCGCGGCGCGTTACCGGCTGCTGGGTCGTTGGCGCGGATTCCGTCCACAAACAGCAGCGTATGGTTCGCTTCGGCACCCCGGATGCGAACTTCGGTGATCGACCCGGCCGGTCCTGATTGTGCGACGGCGGTGGATGGGAACAGGCGGACGATGTTGGTCAGCAACGGCTCGCCGAGTCGGTCCAGAGCTTGGCGGTCGATGACGCTGACGGTTGCAGCCGTCCGATCGCGTGCGGTGGGTGCCCGTTCGGCAGTGACGACAATGGCCGGCCCGGCAGGTGCTGCGGGCAGGTCGGAAGTGAGCAAAGGCACGCAAGAACTCCTCTCGTGAGCGACACACAGGCGTCGTCACGGAGGGTGCAGCACCCACGTTCTGCGCCTGGGCCCGGGCGAGGAACGGACGACGGAGGAGGGCGAGTGTCTGACTTTCCCGGTTGGGCCGGGGCTACAGTTGCGGGCACAGCGCCGGCTTGAAACCGGCTTCCTCTGCGAACCGGCGGCCGTGACCGCCGGACCCTTCTCCTGTGCCGCCGTGTCATCCTGGCCGCCGAACTTGTCAAGCTGGGGGCGCTACTCTAAGGGGCCGCCAACCACTCGAGGCTGGTCGGAACCAGCCATCAGCGAAGGATGATTCCATGAAGAGCGAAGGTCACCCCGACTACCACTTCATCACCGTCGAGATGACGGACGGGACCAAGTTCCAGACCCGGTCGACTTGGGGCAAGGAAGGGGACACGCTGCACCTCGACATCGATCCGAAGGTGCATCCGGCATGGACCGGCGGCAACACCCGCGTGCTCGACCAGGGCGGTCAGGTGGCGCGCTTCAACAAGCGCTTTGGCGGCCTGACGCTCGGCAAAAAGTAAGCTCCGGGCTTAGTTTCTCGCATGACCAAGCAGCGCTCGGCTCCTTTGCTGGAGACCGAGCGTTTGCGTTTGCGGGCGTGGCGGAAAGAGGATTTCCGCCCATATCATGAGATCATGCGCGAGCCGGCGGTTCACCGGCACTTCGGTCCCGAACCAATGGGACAGGAAGAATGCTGGCGGCGGATTTGCGCGGCGAACGGCGGCTGGACGATGGCAGGTTTCGGCACCCTGGCGGTCGAGCGCCGGTCGGATAGCCGGCTGGTCGGCAACGTCGGCTTGTTCAACGCCTGGCGCGAGTTCGAACCGCAGTTCGGTGATGAGCCTGAAATGGGTTGGATCATGGCGACGGACACGCACGGCACCGGCCTGGCCTACGAAGCGTGCCGGGCGGTGCTCGACTGGGCCGAGGTCGAGCTCGCTCCCACGCCGATTTGGGCCATCATCGCAACGGCGAACGAGGCGAGTTTTCGCCTTGCGGACAAGCTCGGGTTCGAACGGGTGACCGAAGTCGACTACCATGGGCCGACCGCCGTCCTGCGACGGCCGGCATGGAGCTGACGCGCCTCTAAAAGGCGCTCAGACCGGTGATGGCGCGGCCGAGGATCAGCGCATGGACGTCGTGCGTGCCTTCGTAGGTGTTGACCGTCTCCAGGTTCAGCAGGTGGCGCATTACCTGGTATTCGGCGCTGATCCCGTTGCCGCCGTGCATGTCGCGGGCGACGCGGGCGATCTCCAGCGCCTTGCCGACATTGTTGCGCTTGATGAGGCTGATCGTCTCGGGGATCAGCTCGCCGTCCTCGAGGCGCCGACCCACCCGCAGCGCCGCCTGCAGTCCCAGCGTGATCTCGGTCACCATGTTGGCGAGCTTCAGCTGGACGAGTTGGGTTGCAGCGAGCGGTCGGCCGAACTGGTGGCGGTCGAGCGTGTACTGTCGGGCGGCCGCAAAGCACGCCTCGGCTGCACCCATGCTGCCCCAGCCGATGCCGAAGCGGGCGCGGTTAAGGCAGCCAAACGGGCCCTTCAGGCCCTCCACGTTCGGCAGCAGCGCGTCCTCGCCGACCTCGACCCCGTCCATCACGACTTCGCCGGTGATCGAGGAGCGCAGGGATAGTTTCTGTTTCACCTGCGGGGCCGACAGGCCCGGCATGCCCTTCTCGAGCACGAAGCCGCGGATCTTGCCGTCATGAGCGTCCGACTTGGCCCAGATCACGAACACGTCCGCAATCGGTGAGTTGGAGATCCACATTTTGGCGCCAGCGATTCGATAGCCGCCTTCGATCTTTTCGGCCCGCGTCCGCATGCCCCCCGGATCGGAGCCAGCGTCAGGCTCGGTCAGGCCGAAGCAGCCGACCAGCTCGCCGCTGGCCAAACCCGGCAGGTACTTACGGCGCTGTTGCTCGGAGCCATACGCGAAGATCGGGTACATCACGAGCGAGCTCTGGACGCTCATCACTGAGCGATAGCCGCTGTCGACCCGCTCCACTGCCCGGGCGATCAGGCCGTATGAGACATAGCCGAGCCCAGCACCGCCGTATTCAGTCGGGATGGTGGCGCCGAGCAGGCCGAGCTGACCCATTTCGCGTAGGATCTCGCGGTCGAAGGTCTCCTCCAGGAAAGCTTCGGTGATCCGAGGTTGCAGCTTCTCCTTGGCGAAACCCTCGGCCGTGTCGCGGACCAGCCGCTCCTCATCGGTCAGCTGCTCGTCCAGACCGAACGGGTCCTGCCAGTCGAATGGCAGCAAGGAGGGCTCATGCGCGAGGGCGGGGTCGACAGGCTTCAGCATGCACGCGCCAATACCGCCAAGGGCCGTCCCGCGCCACCCCTCGTGACGGCGTCGCATGAGCCGGCCTGGCGGATGGGGTGGGATTCGAACCCACGGTGAGCTTGCACCCACGGCGGTTTTCAAGACCGCTGCCTTAAACCACTCGGCCACCCATCCTTGCGTGAGGCTCGGTTCAGCGTGCACCGCCTAGTCTCACAGGCCCTGCTCGTGCAAGCGGGGTTGAAACGGGTGCGCCGCCTCGTTCGTTCAAGCGGCATGGTTCGGGAGGGGTACAGCAGCGTGGCAAGCAGGGTGACGATCGGCGCATTGTGCCTGAGCGCCCTCGCGCTTACGCCGGCAAGTGCGCAACGCGACCCGCTGGCGCCCTTGCCCGATCAGCCGACCAGGCAGGCCGCCCCGGCCAAGCCGGTCACTGCACCGCCGCCACCGGTGCGCTATCAGCCTCCAGCCACGCCGACGGTCACGCCAGCCCCGACCGGTGGCTTCGACAGCTATCGCCAGACGCTCGCCGCGCGGGCCCGCGCGGCGGGCGTGCGAGAAGCGACCATCCAGGCAGTGGTGCCATACCTCACCCTGAACTCGCGCGTCATTGAGTTAGACCGCGCCCAGCCTGGGCAGGTCAACAATCCGAATGCGATCCCGCCGTTCGCGCCCTACCGGCGCAAGCATGTCACCGACGATCTGATTACCCGCGGGGCCGCTCGTTATGCCGCCAACTACGCGTTCCTGACCAACATAGAGCGACGGTTCGGCGTCGAGCCGCTCGTGCTCATGGCCATCTACGGGCATGAGACCAGTTACGGCCGCGTGACGGGCGGGTTCGACCTACCGCAAGTGCTGGCCACCCTGGCCTATGAAGGCCGGCGGCGAAGCTTCTTCGAAGAGGAGTTCGTCGCTTCGCTCCAGCTGCTCGACCAAGGAGTGCCGCGCTCGCGCCTGAAGGGCAGTTGGGCCGGCGCGACTGGCTATCCGCAGTTCATGCCGTCGGTCGTGCTGCGACTGCGGACCGATGGGGACGGTAACGGCACCGCCGACATCTGGAACAGCGAGGCCGATGCACTGGCCTCCATTGCCGCCTACCTGCGCGATGCGGGCTGGAAGCCCAACGTGCACTGGGGCGTGCCGGTACGGGTCGCGCCGACCTTCAACCGTGCGGCCGTGCGGTCGGCCGTGGTCGCGCCGCGCTGCCCGGCGGTCTACGCGCGACACAGCCGTTGGCTGACGGTGCGGGAATGGCGGTCGCTTGGGGTCACACCCCTTGGACGCAGCCTGCCCGAGAACGAGCTGGCGACGCTGATCGAGCCGGATGGGCAGGGCGCCACCGCTTATCTGCTCAGCACCAACTACCGAGCGATCCTCGATTATAACTGCTCCAATTTCTACGCGCTCTCCGTGGGTGTGCTCGGAGATACAATCGTCGGCCGATAGTGGCAGTTTGCCCACTCGCCCGGGGCGATGTGCCGCGCTACTCAGGCGCCTCCACCTGGAGCCGACTGCGAATCCGATGATCCGATCCCTGCTGCTTGCTACTTCCGCCACTGGCCTCCTCGCGACGGCTGCGCCCGCCGCGGCGCCGCCGTTCGATACGCCGGCTAAGGTCGCTTACCTGCTCGACCTGTCATCGGGTGCCGAGCTGCTCAACAAGAACGCCGACGTGCGCATGCCGCCGGCCTCCATGGCCAAGATGATGACCACGGAAGTGGCGTTCGAGCTGATCGACCAGGGCAAGCTGCCGCTGTCCAAGATGTGCACGGTCCGGCCGGAAACGTGGCAGCGCTGGCATGGCCCGCAGGCCGGCTCCACCATGTTCCTCAGCGTGAACGAGCAGGTCAGCGTCGAAAACCTGCTTCACGGTATTGTGACCCTGTCCGGCAATGATGCCTCTGTCGTGCTGGCGGAGTGCATCGCGGGCACGGAGCAGGCCTTCGCCGGTCAGATGAATGCATTGGCGCAGAAGTTGGGCCTGAAGAACAGCCACTTCGGCAATGCCAACGGCTGGCCGGACGAGGGCGTCACCTACGTGACCGCGCGCGACCTGGCCGGGCTTGCGCGGGCGTCGATCGAGCGCCACCCGAAGCTCTACAAGCAGTTTTACGGGCAGCCGAGCTTCACCTGGGGCAAGACTCTGGGTTCTGGCCAGGACATCACCCAGGCCAACCGCAACCCGATTCTGGGCAAGATCCCGGGCGCAGACGGTCTTAAAACCGGCCACACGGAAGAGGCCGGCTACGGCTTCACCGGCTCGGCCGAGCAGAACGGGCGCCGGCTGATCATGGTCATTGCCGGGCTCGACAGCTTCAATGCTCGGATCTCGGAATCGACCAAGCTGATGAACTGGGGCTTCAATGCCTGGCAGACCAAGCCGCTATACGCCGCCAACGCGAAGGTCGGCGATGCGCAGGTGCAGCTGGGTAGCGAGGGCACCGTCGGTCTGATTGCGCCCAAGGCGATCGCCATCACCTTCCCGGCCGGTCTGGCCGTCGGTGATCCCCGGCTGAAGATCCGCTATGACGGGCCGCTCAAGGCACCGATCGCTAAGGGGCAGCAGGTAGCACAGCTGGTGGTCACGCTGCCGGACGGCACCGTGCAGCAAACCCCGCTGGTCGCGGCCGAAGCCGTCGAGGAAGCTGGCTTTCTAGGCCGGTTCTGGGCCGGGCTGAAGCAGATGCTGGGGATGGCTTGAGCACAGGCCGCTTCATCTCGCTGGAAGGCGGGGAGGGTGTTGGCAAGTCGACCCAGGTCACGGCGCTGGCCGAAGCGCTGCGGCACCGGGGCAAGGACGTGCTTGTCACGCGCGAGCCCGGAGGCAGCCCGGGTGCCGAGGCAATCCGCAGCCTGCTGCTGAGCGGTGCGGGCGACCGCTGGAGCATGCGGGCGGAAGCGCTGTTGTTCGCCGCGGCCCGGGCGGATCACGTGGAGAAGACCATCCGGCCGGCGCTCGCGGCGGGGCGCTGGGTCTTATCCGACCGCTTCCTGGATTCGAGCCTTGCCTACCAGGGAGGCGCGGGAGGTCTCGGCATCTCCCAGGTACGGGCGCTGCATCGCTTCGGGAGCGAGGACTTCTTGCCGGACCGGACGCTTGTTCTGCTTCTCGCCGAGGGAGTGGAACGGGCCCGGTTGCGTGACCGCGGCGAAAGCGATCGCATCGGTGGACGTTCGAACGCCTATCACCTAGCGGTCGAGGGAGCGTTCCGGCAAGTCGCGCGCGAAGAACCGGGCCGCGTGCGGCTGGTCGATGCCGCCGGTGCTACCACCAGCGTGACCGGTCGATTGCTGACAGCATTGGGCGACCTGCTGTGAGGTTGTTCGGGCATGACGCGGAGGTGGCGGCCTTCCGCTCCGCGCTCGACAGCGGCGCCATTCACCATGCCTGGCTCCTTGCCGGCCCGCGTGGGGTCGGCAAGAACCTGTTCGCCACCCAGGCTGCTCAGCGGATCCTCGCCCAAGCGGCGGGGCCGGCGGTCGCTTCGCCGGAACTGGAGACGCCCGCCGAGCACCCGGTGGCGCGCCTGTTCGCCGCCGGCAGCCATCCCGACTTCCGCAGGCTGCAGCGCGAGGAGAACGACAAAGGCGACCTGCGGCGGAACATAACCATCGCGCAAGTCCGCAAGCTGATCGACTTCTTTGCGCTGCAACCCGCGCTATCGGACTGGCGCGCCGTGGTGGTCGACAGCGTGGACGACCTAGAGCCGTCCGGCGCCAATGCCCTACTCAAGATGCTCGAGGAGCCGCCGGGGCGGAGCATCTTCTTTCTGGTGAGCCATTCGCCCGGCCGCCTGCTGCCGACCATCCGCTCGCGTTGCCGGCTGTTGAACTTCGGTCCGCTTTCCGAGGACGCGATGACGGCAGCTCTAGCCCAAGCGCTTCCCGAATCGTGCGGAGGGGAGCGCGCCGCGCTGGTGCCGCTCGCTCGCGGCAGCGTCGGGCGCGCACTCGCCTTTGCCGAGCTCGACCTCGCTCCGCTCCAGGCGGACGCGACCGCCATGATGCGCGACGGAGACCCGTCCAACCTGCATCGCTCCCGCTTGGCGCAGGCGCTCAGTGGCAAGGCGGCTGCTCCGCGTTATGCCGCGTTCCTCGAACTGCTCCCGGCGATCGTCGCCGATCACGCGCGCGGCACGGACGGGGGGCGCCGTCGGCGGGCGCTGAAAGCCTATGAGCAGGTGCGCGACGTCACGGCGTTTGCGCCGCGCCACTCCTTGGATCCGGGCGCCACGCTGTTCCAGCTCGGCACCATTCTCGCCTCCGTTGCCGGGGAGGAGCGAGGCGGGTAGGGCGGGCGCAATGTCCAAGCCCTTCTACATCACCACCGCGATCAACTATCCGAACGGCCGCCCGCACATCGGGCACGCCTACGAAGCGATCGCCGCGGACGTGATCGCCCGTTTCCAGCGGACGCAGGGCCGCAACGTCTTCTTCCAGACCGGCACCGACGAGCATGGCCTCAAGATGGCCCAGGCCGCTCGCTCGGAAGGCGTGGAACCGATCGAGATGGCGGACCGAATGGTCTCCATTTTCAAGGAGATGGATGAGCTTCTCAACATTTCCTATGATCGGTTCATCCGCACCACTGAGCCAGCGCACCACAAGGCCAGCCAGGCGATCTGGCGCGCGATGGCGGACCAGGGCGACCTGTACCTGGGCCGCTACGAGGGCTGGTATTCGGTTCGGGACGAGGCCTTCTACGAGGAAGCCGAGCTGACGGCGGCCGAAGGCGGCCTGAAGCTCTCGCCGCAGGGCACGCCCGTGGAGTGGACCGTCGAGGAAAGCTGGTTTTTTCGGCTCTCGGCATATCAGGACCGCCTGCTCGCGCTCTATGCCGAGCGGCCCGACTTCATTCGTCCCGAAAGCCGCCGCAACGAGGTGCTGCGCTTCGTGGAAGGCGGCCTGCAGGATCTGTCCGTCAGCCGGACCAGCTTCGACTGGGGCGTGCCGGTTCCGGACAGCCCGGGCCACGTCATGTACGTCTGGCTTGACGCCCTGACCAACTACATCACGGGCGTCGGCTATCCCGACGGCGGCGAGCGCTGGGAGCGGTATTGGCCGGCCGACATCCACCTGATCGGCAAGGACGTGGTCCGCTTCCACGCGGTCTACTGGCCGGCCTTCCTGATGAGCGCCGGAATCGAGCTGCCGCGGCAGGTGTTCGGGCACGGCCACGTGCTGCTGCGCGGCGAGAAGATGTCCAAGAGCGCGGGGAACGTCGTTGATCCGCTTGAGATGGCACGGCGGTTCGGCACCGATGCCCTGCGCTACTTCCTCATGCGGGAGATCAGCTTCGGACAGGACGGAAGCTATTCCGACGAGGCGATCGTCACCCGCTGCAACGCAGAGCTGGCGAACAGCTTCGGCAACCTGGCGCAGCGCACCTTCTCCATGATCGTCAAGAACTTGGACGGCGTTGTTCCCTCGGCCGGAGAAGACCCCCCGGACCAGGCGCTGTTGGCCCAGGTGCGCGATGCCCTGCTCGTCACGCGGGAACGGTTCGACGCGCTGGACTTCAGCGGCGGGCTGGACGCTTGGATGAGCGCGGTCTTCGCCGGCAACGCTTACGTCGACGCTCAGGCGCCATGGGCCCTCCGCAAGACCGATCCGGCGCGCATGGCCGCGGTGCTCGGCACGCTTGCCGCCGCCGTGGAGCAGCTCACGGGCGCGGTCGTCCCTATCATTCCCCAATCGGCCGAGCGCCTGCTGGCCTATCTGGCCGAGGGCAGGGAGGCGGGCCGCCTGGCGGCTCCCCAGCCCCTGTTTCCACGGCTGGAGCTGGAGCCGGGGGCGTGACGCTGATCGACAGCCATTGCCACCTCAACTATCCGGGCCTGGTCGAGGATGAGGCCGGCGTGCTCGATCGAGCGCGCGCCCGCGGCGTCGGCGGTTTCCTGAATATCTCGACCCGGCAGCGCGAGTGGCAAAACGTTGTCTCGGCAGCCGAGCGGCACCCGGACGTATGGGCCGCGATTGGCGTCCATCCGCACGAAGCCGACCAGCACCCGGACCTCGGGGTCGACGCGCTGGTCTCGGCCGCCGCTCATCCCCGCGTCGTAGCCCTGGGTGAGTGCGGGCTCGACTACCATTACGACAAGTCGGACCGCGGCGCGCAGCAGGAGCGTTTCCGGGCGCATCTTCAAGCGGCGGCGCAAACCGGGCTGCCGGTCGTCATCCACACCCGCGACGCCGAAGAGGATACGGTCGCCATCCTGCGCGACGCACCGGGCGTGACCGGCGTCCTGCACTGTTTCACGGGTTCGCGCTGGCTGGCGGAGCAGGGGCTGGCGCTCGGCTACTTCATCTCGCTGTCCGGCATCGTCACCTTCAGGAACGCTCGCGACCTGCAGGACACGGCGAAAGTCGTGCCAGACGACAAGCTGCTGGTGGAAACGGACTCGCCCTTCCTGGCGCCGGTGCCGAACCGCGGCAAAACCTGCGAGCCCGCCTTTGTGGCCGACACGGCAGCCTTCGTGGCGGACCTGCGCGGCGTGGACTCGGCGCAGCTTGCCGACCGGACCACCGAGAATTTCTTTCGGCTGTTCCACAAGGCAGCGCCATGAAACTTCGCGTTCTTGGCTGTGGAACGTCGTCCGGCGTCCCACGGCTCGGGAACGACTGGGGCACTTGCGACCCTGCGGATCCGCGCAACAAGCGAAGCCGCGCCGCTGCGTTGCTGGAGGTCGCCGGGACACGCATCCTGATCGATTGCGGCCCCGACATGCGCGAGCAGCTGAACGCGGCCGAAATCGGCGAGGTCGACCGGGTGATCATCACCCACGATCACGCGGACCATCTGCATGGGATCGATGACCTGCGGCAGGTTGCGCATAATCGCGGCGACCAGGTGCCGGTGTTCGGGCGCCCAGAACTGGTGAACCGCATCGAGGAGCGCTTCCGCTACCTGTTCCACGGCAATGCGCTCTACCCGGCTGTCGCCCGGTTGGAGCCAATCAAAGAGGAGTGGCAACTGGGAGAGGCGCGGCTTCGCTTCTGCGATCAGCCGCACGGGCGCATAACCTCCCTCGGCATGCGCATCGACGAAGGCGGCAGGAGCCTCGCCTACGCGATCGACTTCCACACGATGAATCGGGCCATGACGTCACTCTATGACCGAGTGGACATCTGGGTCGCCGATTGCCTGCGGCGACGACCGCATCCCACCCACGCGCACCTCGATGCGGTGCTCGGCTGGGCGCGGGAGCTTCGAGTGGGCCAACTCTACCTCAGCCACCTCGACAACAGCATGGACTATGCCCAGCTTGCGGCCGAGCTGCCGGACTGGGCGGCGCCGGCGCATGACGGGTTGGAGATTGGCTGGTGAGCGGAGACGAACTGCCTAACACGTTGTACCTCGTGCTGCTGCTGATGGTGTTCGCAAGTTCGCTGGCCGCCCGGCGGCTGCCGCTGAAGCAGACGGCCCAGATGGGCTTGGCCTGGGTCGGCATCTTCGCGCTGGTGCTCAGCCTGGTCGCGTTCCGCGGCGAGTGGCGGGAGCTCGGCTTGCGCCTCAAGGGCGCCGTGACGGGCACCGAGCAGCAAGCCGTCGCGGGTCCCGGCGGCGAGCTCCGCATTCCGATGCGCGACGACGGGCACTTCTGGGTTCAGGTGGAGGTGAACGGTGTCCGCAGCAACTTCCTAGTCGATAGCGGCGCGTCCATCACGACGGTCGGCAAGGACCTGGCCGAGAGGGCTACGCTCACCCCGGGCCTGCGGGTCGCTCAAGTCGAGACGGCCAACGGCACGGTGGTCATGCACCGCGCCGATGGGTCCTTGCGGATAGGCGCGATCGCCCGCGACGAGTTCCCAGTGCTCATTGCCGACCAGCCGGGGCTGAACGTCCTGGGCATGAACTTCCTTTCGTCCCTGCGCGGATGGCGCGCGGAAGGGCGCACGCTCGTCTTGCAACCCTGATGGGCAGTCCCACCTTGGCCCGGTGATCAACGACTTGCATCTGGGTAGCCTTTATCTGCTGATGGCGTTGATGCTTGTGGCCGGTAGCCTCATGAGCCGCCGGGGGCGGTTCGGGACAACGGTAGCGATGACCATCGCCTGGGTGACCATCTTCGCTGCCGGGTTTGTGGTGTTCACTTTTCGGGATGACCTTGGCTACGTCGGCCAGCGCCTCAGGTCAGAGGCGACTGGAGCTCCGATCCAGGCTGGCCGGACCATCCGCATTCCAATGGCAATCGATGGCCACTTCTGGGTGAACGCGAAGGTCAACGGAGTGCCGGTCAAGTTCCTGATCGATAGCGGCGCAACGATGACGACCGTGGATCTGGTAACGGCCGGTGAAGTGGGGCTCGCAAAGGTGCCCGCACGGGATCAGTTGGTGCGGACGGGCAACGGCGTGATCAAGGTCGCCGTTGCGCAGGCGGACACGCTAGCCGTTGAGGATCTTGTCCGGCACGACTTTCGCATGTTCGTGGCCGGCAACGATGACATCAACGTGCTGGGGATGAACTGGTTGTCTTCGTTGAAACGCTGGAGCGTGGAAGGTCGCTGGCTGATCCTTGAGGCTTGAGCTAGGCGGCACCGAGCAGCGGTGATCCAGTACGGACTTTACATAATGGCTATTATCATACTTTTGGATTGCGACGCTTGAGCGGCTCGTTGTCTCTCCCTCCATCACAGCAGACGGCGCAACCGGACGCGTCGGAGGCGCTCCGCCGACTGGTTGCAGTCATGGCGCGGCTGCGAGATCCCGAACGCGGCTGCGAATGGGATGTGGCCCAGACCTTTGCGACGATCGCGCCGTACACCATTGAGGAAGCCTACGAGGTCGCGGATGCCATCGCGCGCAACGACCTCGAAGAGCTTCGGGCCGAACTCGGTGACCTGGCACTGCAGGTCGTGTTCCACGCGCAGATCGCCGTCGAGGCAGGACTCTTCACATTGACGGACGTGCTGAACGGCATCAGCGACAAGCTCGAGCGCCGGCATCCTCACATCTTTGGTGCGGCGGACGAAGGCGGGCACCATCTGTGGGAGCAGATCAAGGCTGAAGAGCGCGCCAGCCAGTCCGATCAGAGTGCGCTGGCGGGCGTCGCGCTGGCATTGCCGGCCCTGGAGCGGGCAGCGAAGGTGCAGAAGCGCGCCGCCCGAACCGGTTTCGACTGGCCGGACCCAAGCGGTGCGCGGGCCAAGGTCGCCGAAGAGCTGCAGGAGCTCGACGACGCAGCACCAGAGGCGCGCGAGGAAGAACTCGGCGATCTGCTGTTTGCCACCGTGAACCTCGCACGGCTCCTGAACTTAGAGCCGGAACAAGCGCTGCGAAAAGCTACGGCCAAGTTTGAGCGTCGCTTTCGCGCGATCGAAGGCAAGCCAGGTTTTGCCGCCATGACTCTGGATCAGAAGGAACAGCTTTGGGCGGCCGTCAAAGCGACTGAAAACGGGTCCAGTTCTCTGGGCTGAGCCTGACGGCAAGGTCCAGACATTCGCCATCCATGCGGCTCTCCAGGACCTCGCCCCGACTGTGCAGCCAGGCGAGTCTGCTGCCCTCGCTGGCAGGCAGGCGGATATGATGAACGATGTTGCCCTTGCTCAGGCGAGCGCCGATCTGCTCCCGAAGACTCTCGATGTTCTCCCCGGTCACGGCCGATATTGGAAACACGTCGTCGCGGCGCTCGGCCTCGGCCAGCACAGCATTCCGTTCGTCCCCGGCGAGCAGGTCCAGCTTGTTCCATAGCTCGAGCCGTGGTGGCCCCTGCCCCTCCTCAAGCCCAAGTGATGCCAGAACCGTTTCAACGTCAGCCTTCTGGGCGTCCGTGTCCGGATGAGCGATGTCGCGGACGTGGAGGATGAGGTCTGCCGAACTCACCTCTTCCAGCGTCGCCCTGAATGCCGCCACCAGTTCCGTTGGCAGGTTCGACACGAAGCCCACCGTGTCGGAGAGTATGGCCTTGTCAAAGCCGGGGATCCCAACCTCACGCATGGTTGGGTCGAGCGTGGCGAACAGCAGGTCCTCGGCGAACACCTCGGCCCGGGTCAGCCGGTTGAACAGCGTCGATTTGCCCGCATTGGTGTAGCCCACGAGTGCAATAACGGGCCAGGGCGCGCGCTGGCGACGATCACGATGGAGGCCACGAGTCCGACGAACCTGCTCCAGCTCTCGCCGGATCTTCGCCATGCGATCCCGGATCAACCGCCGGTCCGCCTCGATCTGGGTTTCACCAGGCCCACCAAGAAAGCCGAAGCCGCCGCGTTGCCTTTCGAGGTGGGTCCAGCTGCGCACCAGCCGACCTGCCTGGTAGTCAAGATGGGCAAGCTCCACCTGCAAGCGTCCTTCCGCCGTCGCGGCGCGCTCTCCAAATATCTCCAAGATCAGGCCGGTGCGGTCAATGACCTTGGCCTTTGTCCCCTCTTCCAGGCTCTTCTGCTGAACGGGCGACAGCCCCGCGTCGACCACCAGCAAGCCGGCCTCATGTTCCTCGGCGAGGCGGCCAAGCTCTTCCACCTGGCCTTTGCCGAACAGGGTCGATGGACGAGGCTGGCGGATGCGGAACGCGCGTCGACCGACCACGTCGATGCCGATGGCCTCCGCGAGGCCTTCAGCCTCCTCAAGTCGCGCTTCAACAGACCGCGCACCACCGCTGCCGCCGTCGCCGCGGTCGGGAAGGACCACCAGCGCCCGCTCGCCACGGGCTATGCCCTCTTCGCGCGAGAGGCTGAACTCACTCACTTACCGTCTCCCTGATCGTCCGCGTCGCCCAGTGGCAATGGACCATGCGGCTGAATGGTCGAAATGGCGTGCTTGTAGACCAGCTGGACCTGCCGACCGCGCCCAAGCAGCATCGAGAAACGATTGAAGGCCACGACTTCTCCTTGCAGCATTACACCATTGACCAAGAATACCGTCATGGTCTCACCGGCGCGCGTAGCGGCGGCCAGGAAGCGGTCCTGCAACGTGGTCTTCGTTGTGAGCGCCTGAGCGCCCTGGAAAGCTGCAAGGTCGAGGTCCTGCGGCGGGTCGGCCGGCAGGATCGTGGACATGGCATGCTTGTAGATCAATTGATTGATCCCATCCCGACGCAACAGCAGCGAGAACGGATCGAACCACGTGATGATGCCCTGCAGCTTGACGCCCTTAACCAGGAAAATGGTCACAGGAGTCTTTGAGCGACGTAGGCTGTTAAGGAAATGATCCTGGAGACTTAATGGCTTATCGGCCAAATCTGTGACACTTTCCTCATTCGTCGACAGGAGCTCCCTTGTCCCCGAGACCCAAGGCCTTGAGTTTGCGGTGGAGTGCCGAACGTTCCATGCCGATGAACGACGCGGTGCGGGAGATGTTGCCGGAAAAGCGCCTGATTTGAACGCGTAGATATTCTCGTTCGAAACTTTCCCGCGCTTCCCGCAGCGGCGAACCCATGATCGACAGGGTGGCGCTGTTCAGGCCTGCCGACCCTCCGCCGTCCAGCACCTCCGGCGGCAGCATGTCCACCTCGATGCGCTGGAGCCGCTCGGTCGGAGCCAAGATCACGGTGCGCTCGATGATGTTGCGCAATTGGCGGACGTTCCCGGGCCAATCGTGGGCCTGGAGGGCAGCCAGCGCCTCTTCGGACAGCGCCGGTACCGGCACTCGGCGCTCGGCGGCAAACCGGGCCAAGAAATGGCTAGCGATTTCGGCGATGTCCTCTCGTCGCTCCCGCAGCGCTGGGATGCGGACCGGAACGACGTTCAGACGATAGTATAGATCCTCACGAAAACGGCCATTGGCGATCTCCTCCTGCAGGTTGCGGGCAGTGGAAGAAAGGACGCGAACGTCAACCTTGACCGGCCGCGAGCCGCCCACGCGGGTGAAGCTCTGCTCCGTCAGCACCCGCAGGATCTTGCCCTGCGTGGTCAGCGGCATGTCCGCGATTTCGTCCAAGAACAGGGTGCCGCCATGCGCCTGCTCCAGCAGACCTGGCCGAGCGAGCCCGTCCACGTCGCTCCCGAACAACTCTTCCTCGACGCGTTCAGGTTCCATCATGGCAGCCGAAACCACGATGAAAGGCGCGATCGCGCGGGTGCTCCAGCTGTGGATGGTGCGTGCGGCGATTTCCTTGCCAACGCCGGCCGGCCCGGTGATCATCACTCGGCTGCCCGTCGGGGCGACCCGCTTCAGCGTAGCCCGGACGGTGTTGATCGCGACTGACGAGCCGTTGAGCTGCTCATCGTGCCCGGCCCGCTCGCGCAGGCTGGCGTTCTCCTTTCTCAACCGGTCGGTTTCAGTGGCCCGGCCGACTAGGTGGAGCAGTCGCTCGGCCTCGAATGGCTTTTCGATGAAGTCGATCGCGCCTTCGCGGATTGCCGCTACGGCCGTATCTAGATTGCCATGGCCGCTGATCATCAGCACCGGAAGCGACGGATCGCGCCGCTTGATCTCCTCCAGCAACTGCAGGCCGTCCAACCGCGACCCCTGCAGCCACACGTCGAGCAGCGCCAGGCTGGGCCGGCGCTCCTCGATTGCGTCCAGAGCGGCCGTGCTGTTGGCCGCGGAACGAACCGCATAGCCCTCGTCTTCCAGGACACCCGCCACGAGCTCGCGGATGTCGGCTTCGTCGTCCACAATCAGCACTTCCAGCGCCATAAGCTACTTTGGCTCCTCGTCGTCTCGAAGGGGATCGGTCGCCCGTCGTTGGTGCGCGGATGCCGCCACGCCATCCTCGCCGGTCTCCTCGGTGGTCCGCGCTGCCTCGGCCAGCAAGGCCAGGCGGTGCTTGTCGAATGCGATTCGGACGTGCGTGCCGCCGCCGGCCCTGTCGAGGAAGGCGATCTCGCCGCCATGCTCCTCAACGATCTTCTTGACGATCGCCAGGCCCAGACCGGTGCCCCGAACCCGGGTCGTCATATATGGTTCGGTCAGGCGTTCGCGTTCCTCGGGCAGGCCGATCCCAGTGTCCGTAAGGTCGAGCACAAGGCTGTCCTCGCTGTCGCGGATTGCAAGGGCGACCCGGTCGCCTTCCAGGCTATGCTCGCCCCGATTGCGGCGCGCCTCGATTGCCTCGACCGCGTTCTTGACCACGTTAGTCAGCGCCTGGGACAGCTGCCGCCGGTCGCAGATCATCCGGATGTCACCCGCCGGCGGGTTGAGTGCGAAGCTGATTCCCGGGTGCGCCACCTCGTGCAGGAACAGGCTGGTTCGCGCGATGTCATGCACATTCTCGTCGCGAAACACCGGCTTCGGCATGCGAGCGAAGTTGCTAAACTCGTCGACCATCCGGCGCAGGTCGCCGACCTGCCGAACAATTGTTTCGGTCAGGCGGCCGAAGGTCTCCGGGTCAGTCTGCACTTCCTTGCCATAGCGGCGCTGCAGGCGCTCGGCCGCGAGCTGGATGGGCGTAAGCGGATTCTTTATCTCGTGCGCGATGCGCCGGGCGATGTCGGACCAGGCGGCCCGGCGCTGATCGGCTAGCTGGTCAGTGATGTCGTCGAATGTGAGCACGTAACCGTCCGAGTAACGGACCCGGTTGACGGCGAGGGTACGCTGGCCGTGTTCGGATCGAACCAGGACGTCGGCGTTGCGCTGGTCGCCGCACAGGAACTCTTCAAGCTCGGCCGACAGCGCGCCAAGCGTCCGGCCCTCGGCGGTCTGCTCCCCATGCTGAAGCAGCGTGCTGGCCGAGCGGTTGATCAGCAGGATTCGGCGGTCCGTGTCGAGGGCGATGACGCCGGCCGTGACGCTGCCCAGCACGGCCTCGATGAAGGCGCGGCGGGTGTCCAGCTGGGTATTCACGGCCTTGAGCGCGCCGGTCTGTTCCTCCAGCCGGCCGGTCATTCGGTTGAAGGCCGCAGCTAGCACGCCGATTTCGTCGTCGGACTTCTGGATCGGCACGCGCGCCGTAAAGTCCCCCTCCTCCACCCGCCCGGCCGCATCGACTAGCGCGCCCATCGGTCGGACCAAGCGGTCGGCCAGCTTCAGCGCGCCGAGAATGCTCAGCCCAACAATGACGAGGGAGCCAAGCAGCAGCGCGGCGTTGAACCGCAGTTGATTGATCCGGCTGCGGGCGAGCAGTTCCTGATAATCGCTAAGTACGTCGTCGGCACGGCCCATCTGCTCGCGAAATTCCGGATCGAAGACGCGAGCGGCGTACAGGTAGGTGTCAGGTCCATAGTTCAGTCGGGTGAGCACGCCGACCCGATCGGGACTGCTCACCTCCACCCAAGGCTTGCCCTTGAGCTCGGCCAGCTTGGCTGCCGTCACGACGCGCTCGAGCGGACGGTCGTATGGGTTCACCAGGACAAGCGTGCGGATCACTCCGTCCGAGCCGGCGGTGAAGATGGTCGCTTCACTCAGTTCCCGCGGGAGGACCTGATAGCGCGCGAACGCGTCTCCGAAGCGCGCGTCGGTGATCGAAAGTACCGGCAGGTATTTCGCGACCAGGTCCTCAGCCATCGTGGTCGTCTCGCCCGCGACAGTTTGCACCTCCCGCTGGTAGGTGCCTCGGGCAAGTTGAACGCTGTTCTCCAGCATGCCCCGGGCCTTGTCGGAAAACCAGAATTCGAGCCCGGCCTGGAACAACAAGGAGGCGAAGATCGCCACAAGGACGGTCGGCACCGCGGCGATAACGGAGAAGATCGCCACCAGCCGCGTATGAAGCATGCCGGTACCGAGTCCGCCCTGCTCCGCCCGTCGAAGCGCCAGCCGGCGGCTGAACAGCACCATCAGGACAATGGCGGGGATAAGATTGGCCACCAGCAGGAGTGCGATCACCGGGGGCTTGAGGGTCGAGCCCGGGTCACCGCCGCGCAGAACGGTGAAGCTTATCGCCAGCATGGCCACCAGCACAAAGGCGGCAACCAGCTCCGACACTCGGTAGAAGCGCCCGTTCTCCCGCTCCTTGGCAAGCCAGCGGCGGAGGCTGGGCGGCTGCTGCTCGATGCTGCTACCGGTCGTTCGGGCGTCCATCAATAACCGCTCTAGCACGGCCCCGTTGCACAAAGAACACAGTTGTTGTGGGCGACGTTAACTTTTTTCAGGCTGCCTGGCGAGCGCACCAAGGCGCGTAGAAGTCGCGCAGCATGGCGGTGACCACCACCGGATCGTCTTGCGTGTTCACCTTGTTTCGGAACTCGGCCGAGCCCGGCAGCCCCTTGGTGTACCAGCCGATATGCTTGCGGGCGAGGTTCAGGCCAGTCTGCTTCCCGTAGAGCGACTGCATCGCCTCATACTGCTCCAGCATGACGGCCAGCTGCTCGTCCAAGCCCGGCTCCGGGCGATCTCCGCCGGCAAGGTCCGCCATCACCTGGCCGAGCAGCCACGGTCGACCATAGGCACCGCGACCGATCATGACCCCGTCGGCACCGGATTGCTGAAGCGCCTCCCGCGCGTCCTCGCGGCTGCAGATGTCGCCGTTGACGATCACCGGCAGGCTGACCGCGTCCTTGACGCGGCGGACGAAGGCCCAGTCGGCCCTGCCCTTGTACATCTGGTTGCGGGTGCGGCCGTGCACGGTGATCATCTGCGCGCCGAGGTCCTGCGCGATACGCGCGAGCTCCGGCGCGTTCAGGCTGTCGAGGTCCCATCCCATCCGCATCTTCACGGTGACTGGGATCTTCACGGCCTTAACCGTGGCCTCAATCAGGCTCGCGGCGAGCGGCAGGTCGCGCATGAGGGCCGAGCCGGCATCGCCGTTGACGACCTTTCGCACGGGACAGCCCATGTTGATGTCGATGATGGCCGCGCCGCGCTGCTCGTTAAGCCGGGCGGCCTCCGCCATCTCGTAGGGTGAGCAGCCGGCGAGTTGCAGGCTGACCGGCTCTTCCGACGGGTCCCACAGCGCCTTCTGGAGGCTCTGGCGAGTTTCGCGGATGGCTGCCTGGCTGGCGATCATCTCGCTGACAGTCAGCCCAGCGCCATAGCGTTTGACGATCTTCCGGAACGGCAGGTCGGTGACGCCGGTCATCGGCGCCAGGATAACGGGCGCGTCAATCCGGACCGGGCCGATCGCGATGGGTCTGAAGCTGGCCATGGGAGGGCGCGCCTTTACAGGAGCGGCCCGAAACGGGCAAGGCGCGCCCCGTGAGCCAGGTCACCGCCTTGATCGTCGCCGCGGGCAGCGGCAGCCGCATGGGTGGCGACTTGCCCAAGCAATACCGACTCCTCGCTGGCAAGCCGGTCCTGCGGCGGGCGGTAGAAGCGTTGATCGAGCATCCGCGGATCGATGCCGTTCGCGTGGTCATCGGCATTGGGCAGCATTCACTGGCGGCCGACGCGCTGGACGGACTCAAGGTCGGCGAGTTGATCGTCGGCGGGGCTGAGCGTGCGGACAGCGTACGCGCGGGGCTGGAGGCGATCGGGGCAGATATCGTCCTGATCCACGATGCCGCCCGCCCCTTCTGCCCGCCCGAGGTGATCGACCGATTGCTGGACGCTGTTGGCACCGCCGACGGAGCGGTGCCCGTGCTACCGGTCGCGGACACCCTGGCCAAGGGTGACCAAGAGTTGCGCGGCACGGTCAGCCGGACGCAAATGCTACGCGTGCAGACCCCGCAGGCGTACCATGCCGAGGATCTCCTCTACGCCATGGATGAGGCAGGCAAGTCGGCGGACACCGACGAGTCCACGGTTCTGCAGAACGCCGGTCTGCGCGTGGCGACAGTCACCGGAGATGAGATGCTGCACAAGCTGACAAGCGCAAGGGACTGGGAACGTGCGGAAATGATGCTCGGCGGGCAGATGGTTAGCCGTGTGGGAATGGGCTTCGATGTGCATGCCTTCAACGGGCCTGGACCGGTCGTAATGGGCGGGATCGAGATGGAGCACGAGCATGGCCTAGCCGGCCATAGCGATGCGGACGTCGTGCTTCACGCCATCACCGACGCGCTGCTGGGTGCCGCAGCGCTGGGCGACATCGGACAGCATTTCCCGCCCTCGGAGCCGCAGTGGAAGGGCGCATCGTCCGATCGCTTCCTGGTGCACGCCGCCGACCTAATCCGCGCGCGAGGCGGGGTCATCGACCATGTGGACTGCACGGTGATCTGCGAGGCACCAAAGGTTGGTCCGCATCGAGCGACGATGCGGGCACGGGTAGCGGACATCCTGGACATCGCGCAGGACCGGGTCAGCATCAAGGCGACCACTACCGAGCAGCTGGGGTTTACGGGCAGGCGCGAAGGCATCGCGGCGCAGGCGGTAGCCAGCATCCGCCTGCCCGCCTGACGTACCGTCGTGCAACGAAGCAGGTGGAAGCGGGTTTGCTGACACCGGAAGGGGTGAGACCGATGGATTACCTGCTGCCGCCTGAGCTGGTCGATAAGGCGCGTGAGATCATCGAAGCGAATCGGGCGGCGGGACGGACCATCGCACTGGCCGAAAGCTGCACGGGCGGCCTAGTCAGCGCCGCGCTGACGGAAATAGCAGGTTCGTCCGACGTGTTCCTGGCCGGCTACGTCACCTATTCCAACGAAGCGAAAATGAGTGCCTTGCACGTCAACGAGGACGTGGTCGGCACGTTCGGGGCGGTCAGCGTGGCCACGGCCTGGGCCATGGCACGCGGCGCGCTGACGACCTCAGGTGCAGACGTGGCGGTAGCGATCACCGGCATCGCTGGCCCCGGCGGTGGCTCGGCCAGCAAGCCGGTCGGCACCGTGGTGTTCGCCCGCGCCGAGCGCGAGGAGGACCCCGACAAGGTGGTGGCGGACAGCCGGCTGTTCGACGCAGCGGGCGGCCGTGCCGCCATCCGGCTTCAGGCGGCGCTTTGCGCGCTCGAGCTGCTGGAGCCGTAGAGGGCGGCTGCGCGCTGTTCGAAGGCGCCGGTCATCTTGCGCAGCGCGCGATCGAATACCTTGCCGGCGACCGCCTCGAAGATGCGGGAGCGGAAGGCGAAATCGACGGAGAAGTGGACGTCGGTCCCCTCGCCTGACGGTTCGAAGCGCCACTCGTTGTGAAGGTATTTGAGCGGGCCTTCGAGATAATCGACCTCGATCCGCTCCGGCCGGAACTTGCGGACGCGGCTGGTGAAGCGTTCCTTGAAGGCGCCAAAGCCGACGATCAGGTCGGCGATCGTCTCCGCCTCTGACGACGCGCGAATACGCACGGCGGTAACCCAGGGCAGGAACTCGTCGTAGCGCTTCACGTCGGCGACCAGCTCGAACAGCTGCTCGGGCGTATAGGGCAGATACTTGGTCTCGCTATGGCGAGGCATGGGTCGTCAGCGTGCCTTGCGGGCCAGCTGCCCCGCGCGAGCGGCTTGCATTTTCTGGAAGTCGTCTCCCGCGTGATAGCTCGACCGGGTCAGGGGTGACGCGGCGACCAGCAGGAAGCCCTTGGCCCGCGCGATCGCGGCATAGGCCTTGAACGCGTCGGGGGTCACGAACTCCTCGACGGTGGCGTGGCGCGGTGTCGGCTGGAGGTACTGACCCATGGTCAGGAAATCGATGCCGGCCGAGCGCATGTCGTCCATAACCTGGTGCACTTCGAGGCGCTGCTCGCCAAGGCCAACCATCACGCCCGACTTGGTGAAGATGGCCGGGCTGAGCCGCTTCACCTGCTCCAGCAGGCGGAGCGAGGCATAGTAACGCGCGCCGGGCCGGATAGTCGGGTAGAGCCTCGGCACTGTTTCGAGATTATGATTGTAGACGTCGGGCCCGGCATCGACGATGCGGGCGACGGCCTCCTCCGACTTATTGCGGAAGTCGGGGGTAAGGATCTCGATGGTGGTGTTCGGGGTCTCGCGGCGGAGCGCCTCGATTACCTTGACGAACTGCGACGCGCCGCCGTCCGGCAGGTCGTCGCGGTCGACGCTGGTGACGACGATATGCTCAAGGCCTAATTCGGCCGCGGCCACGGCGACATGCTGTGGCTCGAGCGGGTCGACGACGCGCGGCATGCCGGTCTTGACGTTGCAGAAGGCGCAAGCCCGGGTGCAGGTGTCGCCCAGGATCATCACGGTGGCGTGCTTCTTGGTCCAGCACTCACCGATGTTCGGGCAGGCCGCTTCCTCGCAAACGGTCGCGAGGCCGAGGTCGCGCATCAGCTTGCGGGTCTGGGAGAAGTTCTCGCCCACCGGCGCCTTGACCCGGATCCAGTCGGGCTTGCGCTGCTTCGGTGGCGTCGGGAGGGCGGCGGGAGCGTTCATCGCCGCCAGATAGCGAGTGGGGGCAGCGGGTGCCACCCCCACGCGCCGATAAGCGTCAGCTTAGCAATTGTTGTTGGGCAGGTAGACCGGCTGGCCATACTGGTCGACGTAGTAGCACTGGCCCTGCGTCGAACGATAGGTCTGACGGCCGTTCACCACCGCCCCGAGCACTGCACCGGCCAAGCCGCCGGCGATGGCGCCGGTGCCGACCTTGACCCCGGGCACCACCGCGCCGACCGCGGCTCCCGTGGCGGCACCAATGGCGGCGCCGGTCAGGGCATCCTGACCTTGGGTGCGGTTACCATTGTAGTAAGGATCGCCGTAAGCATAGCGGTCCGTAGCGCAGCCGGACAGGGTCACCCCGGTAGCCACGGCCGCAGTCATTAGAAGCTTGTTCATCGCTCACTCCTCGATGTGCTCCCCGTGCGCCTAAAAAGGCATGGCCCTACCCTTCTGTTCCGTCCTGCGGCTCGATTGCCTTGGCGCTTCTGACGTTATAGCGACGCCGGCATGTCCGAGTTCAAAGCCTTGCTGTGGGGCTACCACCGCTTCCGCGCGGGTCGCTACGAAACCGAGCGGCGCCGCTGGGAAACGCTTGCCGAGGGGCAGTCGCCGGCGGTGATGATCATCGGCTGCTCCGACAGCCGGGTCGATCCGGCCACCATCTTCGACACCGAGCCAGGCCAGGTGTTCATCTTGCGAAACGTCGCCAATCTGGTGCCGCCCTTCGAGCAGGGCAGCGGCCTTCATGGCGTCAGCGCCGCGCTGGAGTTCGGAGTCACTGCGCTCAACGTGCAGCACATCGTGGTCATGGGCCACGGCGCCTGCGGCGGCATCACCGCGGCGCTCGGCGGCCACGGCGACCCGAACCGGACCTTCATCGACAAATGGATCGGGCTGCTCGACCCGGCTGTCGAACGCGTGCGGGCCAGATCTCCCGAAGATCCGCAGCGGGCATTGGAGCTGGAAGGGGTGAAGACGAGCCTCGCCAACCTGCGCACCTTTCCGTTTGTCGCCGAACGCGAGGCTGCCGGCGAGTTGCAGCTGCATGGTTGTCATTTCGCAATCGCCGAGGGTCGGTTGTGGGAGCTGGATGAGGGCACCGGCGAGTTCCACGTGGTTGAGGACCCCGGCACCTCTGCGACCGCATGAGCCAGGAAGCGAACATCGCGCTGCTGATCGACGCGGACAATGCCTCACCCGATCACCTGGACGAAGTGCTGCTGGTGCTCGGTGAGCTGGGCACGATCAACATTCGGCGAGCTTATGGCAACTGGCAGAAAACGGCGCTGAAAGGCTGGGGGCTGCTGTCCACCGCCCATTCGATCATTCCGGTGCAGCAGTTCGACGTGGTCAAGGGCAAGTCAGCGACCGACATGCGCATGACTATCGACGCCATGGACCTGCTCTACCGCGGCCATGTCGACGGCTTTGGGATCGTCAGCAGCGATAGCGATTTTCTCCCACTCGCCCAACGCATCCGGGAAGATGGCCTGCCTGTTTATGGCTTCGGTACGTCCAAGACCCCGATCAGCTTTCAAAACAGCTGCACGCGCTTCTTCGACGTGGCGGCGCTGGCTGGCGCGGCGCGGGATGGCGGCGAGCAGGCCGGCGTGGACGAGGATCTCGTGGAGGTGCTCGGCGCGGCTTGGAAAGCGAGCAAGCGGGACGAGGATGGCTTTGCGCCACTGTCGGAGGTCGGGCAGCGGGCCAAGGCTGTGTCGTCATTCGCCGCCCGCAACTATGGGTTCGCGCGCCTCGGCGACCTGGTCCGTTCCCTGCCCAACTTCGAGGTGAAGGCAACCGGCGATGGCAAGCAGCTGGTCAGGCGGCTGCGGTAAGGGAACCGGGCCTGCCTTGCCCCGTTCGGTTGCGAAACGCACATCGACGGAGATAGAAGATGGCCGACGAGGACCGCTCCCAGGAGCTGAAGGAACTGTTCTGGAAAGAGCTCAATAGCTCGCCGTTCGTGATGATCGGCCTGCAAGGCGTCGAAGATAGTCGTACCCGCCCGTGGACGGCGCAGGTCGATACCGCCGAAGGCGCCGACAAGAAGGACGGCGGCACTATCTACTTCTTCGGTGCCAAGTCCGAAGCGCTGGTGAAGGGACTGAGCGAGACTGATCGCGCGGTCTGCACCTATGTCGCGAAGGGTCATGACCTATTCGCCCACGTTCACGGGACGCTGCACACGATCGAGGACCGCGCGCTGGTCGACAAGTTATGGAATCCATTCGTTGCCAGCTGGTACAAGGAAGGCAAAGACGACCCTGATCTCCAGCTGCTCCGCTTTGACACGGAGCGGGCCGAGATCTGGAAATCGGAGTCGGGGGCGACCTTGGTCGCGGCGGCGCTGCGGCTGGTTGGCCGGGATCCCGGCAAGGATCATCAGCGCGAGAACCAGACCGAAGTAGCACTCTAAGCGCTGTGGCCAGCGCGCCACTGGTTACCGAGGACAACATAGATTGATCTGTGTCGGGAACCCGACAACTAGTGTCGGGTTCTTGACGTGATCGGCCGAGTTGAGGCTCCCGGCCGAGTGCGAACATGGGATTTCGAATTGGCTACCGACCCAAGAGAGCGCACCCACGACGACGTGCAATGGCAGGCGGCACCTTCGGAAGATGCTGAAACGCTTGCGTCCAAGGCCGAGCGTTGCCGCCGGTTGGCGGCCGGTATCTCGGACCGGCAGGCGGCTGACGTTCTGCGCAGCATGGCTTCGCAATATGAAGAGAATGCGGCCCGGCTGAACCGCTAGGGCCGCTCGACAGTCAGCCTGGCGCTCGCTAGCCCGGCGGCATGGCCCGATCTGCCGCCCCCTCCCGCCCTTCCCGCAGCAAATCCGCGTCCGGCCGTTCATTCCCGGCCCGCGCTCTTCTGTTCGTCGCCAAACTGGTGCTCGCTCTGTTGCTGTTCAGCCTACTCTGGGTGCTGGCCTATCGCTTCATCAACCCACCACTGACGGCGACCATGGCCGGCGACATCCTCGGGGGCCGCGGGGCCACGCGCGAGTGGATGGGCATCGATCGGATCGACCGCGACATGGTGCGGGCCGCGATTGCAGCGGAGGACAGCAAGTTCTGCCGCCATAACGGCTTCGACCTGGAGGCGATCGAAGATGCGATGAAGCGCAACGCCAGCGGCGGGCGCATTCACGGCGGCTCCACCATCAGCCAGCAGACCGCCAAGAATGCCTTCCTGTGGCAGGGCGGCGGCTACGCGCGCAAGGGAGCGGAGGCCTGGTTCACCTTTCTGATTGAGCAGCTATGGGGCAAGCGGCGGATCATGGAGGTCTACCTCAATATCGCTGAAACCGGGCTTGGGACCTATGGCGTCAACGCCGGCTCCGAGCGCTATTATGGCCATGACGCGAGCGCCATGACCCGGCAGGAAGCGGCCCGGATCGCGGCTGTGCTGCCGCTGCCCAAGAAGCGCGGGGCGGCCGCGCCCAAGGGCTTCACGCGCCGCTACGGGAACAGCATCGCGGCGCGGATCGGTGTGGTGGCGCGTGATGGGCTGGACGCGTGTGTCTATGCCGGTGCCAGTGCCCCGGTCGATCGGACTCCGCCGCCGAGCAAGGCCAAGCGGACGCTTCCGGGGGAAGAATATGAGACCGCCCGCCCGTTGCCGCCGCTCAAGGATGTCGCGGACCAGCTGGGTCCTGCCCCAGCCCCACTGGAGGAGCCGAGGTCGGAGCCGGCCACCCTCGCAACCGAGGAGCCGGCCCCACTGGAGGCTTTGGACGAAGAGCAGCCGGCGCCTCCAGCGACCGCTCCTACGGAGGCGAACGGCGCTTAGCTGCAAACGCCTCGCAACAGGAACGGCGAGGCTTTCCTATCGGTTGAAGCGCCAAGTTTCCCAATAGGAGAGAGTCAATGGCGACGCGCACCGACAATCGTGAACGCAAGTCTTCGAACCGCAGCAGCAACAGCCGTAATGGCGAGCGCAGCGCCTTCAGCTTCGGCTCCGCGGGAACTTCAGGCGGCACTGCCCCACTCCTGGGCGCGCTGGCCGCCGGCGCAGCGATCGGCATCGGTGCCAATTGGGCCCGCAAATTCCTGATGCAAAAGTCGGAGTCGATCTCGGCCGGCAACGAGTGGGACGAAATCTTGAAGCTGGAGCACAGGGCGACGCTGGCGAAGTTCGACATGCTGCTGGCGACGGATGACAGCGACACCGGCAAGCGCGCTTCGCTGGTGAAGACGATCCATTATGCGCTGAACAAGCATGCGCACCAGGAGGAGCAGGTCGTCTATCCGGCGCTGCGACAGGCCAACGAAACGGTCGACGCCGACCACCTCGAGCATGAGCACGGCTACGTGAAGACCTTCCTGTACGAGCTGGAGAACATGGAAAAGGATGCGCCGGAGTTCCTCAGCCGGGTGCGCGAATTCCGCAACCTAATCGAGGAGCATGCCCGCATGGAGGAGGAACAGGTGTTCCCACGCTTTAAGCAGGCGATGAGCCCCGAGCAGGACAAGAAGATCACCATGCTGATGAACAAGGAAGGCATGAAGATGCTCTAAGCGCCCTGGCGCTTAGATCGCGAGGGGCGGAAGCGGGAGGCCGCTTCCGCCCTTTTGCTTGTCAGCCGACCAAACGAAGCGCTTCCTGCACCCCGAGGGTGACGCTGTCCGCGCCCGATACTCGCTCCAAACGAGCGACAAGTTCGGCATCAAGCAGGTAATTGCGGCCGAGCAGCAGCGTAGCGGTGCTCCCGTCGGCAAGGCCGGTCACAAGGCGGACAAGCCCGGTGCCGCCCTCCGCTTTGGCCAGCTCGGCGGCGAGCGCGGGCACCGCCGCGGGGTCATCGCACCGAATGGTCAGCTCAAGGCGGCTGCGGCGCGCAAGCTCGTCCAACGGTTGGAAGCGCTTGATCGTGACGCGGGGCTGCTCCTCACCGGGGCGGCGGTCGAGTTCCACGGTGAGCAGGCCGCAATGACCGGCTTTGGCGGCAGCTTCAACAGCGTCGGCCGCCTCATCGTCGAACACGGTGGCGTCGAACTGGCCACCGCTGTCGCTGAGCCGCGCCATGAGGAAGCGGCGGCCACGCTGAGAGGTGCGCCACCGCGCTTCTTCGACCAGGCCCGCCAACTGCGCCGTCGCGCGAGCGCCGTCCGCAGGTAGCGGCACGGCACCGAGATCCGTTGAAAGGCGGACCTTGTTGGCGGCGAGCAGGTGCTTGTGGTGATCGACCGGGTGAGCCGAGAAGTAGAAGCCGAACGAGTCACGCTCCGCCGCCATCCGCTCGGCCAGTGTCCAGTGCGCGTCGCGCGGCAGGCGGATCGGGACGATGTCGCCGCTGCCCGGTCCGCCGAACAGGCCTCCCTGCCCGCTAGTCCGCTGCTCATGCGCGCTGGCGGCGTGAGCCAGGATAGTCTCCGCGCCCGCGAAGACGGCTGCCCGATCGGGGTTGAGGCGATCAAAGGCGCCCGCCGCCGCAAGGCTTTCGAGCTGCCGTCGATTGAGCAGCCGTGGGTCGATGCGCTCAGAAAATTCGTCCAGGGCCTTGAAGGCGCCAGCGGCTTTTCGCTCGCTTACCATGTTGGCCATCGCCCCCTCCCCCACGCCCTTGAGCGCACCCAGGGCGTAGCGGACCTTCCCGTGCTCGACCGAGAAGTCGGCCTCGCTGGCGTTGACGTCCGGCGGGAGCAGTTCGAGGCCGAGGCGACGGAGGTCGTCAGCGAAGAGACAGAGCTTGTCGGTCTGGTGGATGTCGAAGCTCATGGAAGCGGCGAAGAACTCGGCCGGGTGATGTGCCTTCAGCCAGGCCGTATGGTAAGCAACCAACGCGTAAGCCGCGGCGTGGCTCTTGTTAAAACCATAACCAGCGAACTTGTCGATCAAGTCGAACAGCTCGTTCGCCTTCCCTTCCGAGATTGCCTTCTCGGCGCAGCCGGCGACAAAGCGGGCTCGCTGGGCATCCATCTCAGCTTGGATCTTCTTGCCCATGGCGCGGCGCAGCAGGTCGGCTTCGCCAAGGCTATACCCGGCCAGCACCTGCGCGGCCTGCATCACCTGTTCCTGGTAGACGAAGATCCCGTATGTTTCCTTCAGCACCTCTTCCAGGAGCGGGTGCGGGTATTCGATCGCGGCGCGGCCATTCTTGCGATCCCCGAACAGCGGGATGTTGTCCATCGGGCCTGGCCGGTACAGCGAAACCAGCGCAATGATATCGCCGAAGTTGGTGGGGCGCACCGCCGCGAGCGTGCGGCGCATGCCTTCGGATTCAAGCTGGAACACACCGACCGTGTCGCCGCGTTGGAGCAGTTCGTAGACGGCCGGGTCCTCCCAGCCGAGGGCAGAGAAGTCGACCTCGACGCCGCGTTGGCGGAGCAGGCGCTGCCCCTCCTTGAGCACGGACAGGGTCTTCAGTCCAAGGAAGTCGAACTTGACCAGCCCAGCCGCCTCGACATGCTTCATGTCGAATTGCGTGACCGGCATGTCGGAGCGGGGGTCACGGTGCAGCGGGACGAGCTCTTCGAGCGGGCGGTCCCCGATCACCACGCCGGCAGCGTGGGTGGAGGAGTGCCGCGGCAGGCCTTCGAGCTTCATCGCCAGCTCGAACAGGCGCTTGACCTGATTGTCGGTCTCAACCTCGGTGATCAGCTCCGGCACCCGGTCGCCGGGCTTCTTTGGGTCGCGGCCGAGTGCGCGGTCGAGCGTCCAGGGATCGGTTGGATGGCTCGGCACCAGCTTGGCCAGCCGGTCGACGTGGCCGTAGCTCATTTGCAGCACCCGACCAGTGTCCTTGAGCACCGCGCGAGCCTTCAGGCGTCCGAAAGTGATGATCTGCGCTACCCGGTCGCGGCCGTACTTCTGCTGGACGTAGCTGATGACCTTGTCGCGGTGCGTTTCGCAGAAATCGATGTCGAAATCGGGCATCGAAACGCGTTCCGGATTTAGGAAGCGCTCGAACAGCAGGTTGAGGGCGATCGGGTCGAGGTCTGTGATGGTCAGCGCCCACGCCACTGCCGAGCCAGCGCCTGAGCCACGACCGGGACCGACCGGGATGTCGTTGGCCTTGGCCCACTTGATGAAGTCGGCCACGATCAGGAAGTAGCCGGAAAAGCCCATGCGGCTGATGACATCGAGCTCGAAGTCGAGTCGCTGCCGATAGATCGCCGAGTCCTCGTCGCTGCGGCCGTCGAGCCGTGCTCCGAGGCCGGCATGAGCATCGCGCTTGAGCTGCTCGTCCTCGTCCTCGCTTAGGCGCGGCAGTATCGGCTTGCGCTTTGGCGCGGCCACCGCGCAGCGCTGCGCAATCACTGCCGTGTTGACGAGTGCCTCTGGCAAGTCCGCGAACAGCTCCTCCATCTGCGCGGCTGGCTTGAGCCAGGCTTCCCGGCTGGAGGTTGGGCGGTCGGCGTTGTCGACTTGCGCCGAGTTGGCGATGCACAGCAGGGCGTCGTGCGCGGGGTGGAAGTGGGGTTCCGCGTAAAGCGCGGGATTGGTCGCGACCAGCGGCAGGTCGAGCGCGTAGGCGAGATCGATCAGCGCACCTTCTGCTGCTTCCTCCGCCAGGTCGCCCCGGCGCGACAGCTCGACATAGAGCCGGTCGCCGAACAGCGCCTTAAGCTGCGCCAGCGCCTGCCGGGCGGCCTGCGCTTGGCCCTCGGCGAGCAGCCGCACAACACTCCCCTCCCCGCCCGCAGTGAGCGCGACCAATCCTTCCGCATGCCCAGCGAGCTTTTCGAAAGAAACGTGCGGGATCTGGTCGTCAGGCCGCTCCATGTGCGCCGCGGAGACCAGCCGGCAGAGATTGGCGTATCCTTCCTCGTCCTTGGCCAGCAGCACCAGCCAGTCCATCCCAGCGCCGGGGAGGTCCGCCGGTCGTGCAAGGCCAAGCGTGGCGCCGACGATCGGCTGCACGCCTTCGCCGCTGCAGTAGTCGGAAAAGGCCATGGCGGCGTAGAGACCATTGCGGTCCGTCAGCGCCGCCGCCGGAAAACCCAACTTGCGCGCCTGCTTGGCGATGTCCTTGGGCTCCATCGCTCCTTCGAGCATTGTGAAGGAAGAGAAGACCCGCAGCGGAACGAAAACCATGAGGGAGTTATAAGGGGCGCGCGCCTGAGTGGAAGCTGAAGGCCAGCACTTATCCACGTCTTTTGACGCGCATCGGAGGGCTGGCTAAAGCCCGCGCTCGCTTCACCCAACAGGAATCTTCTCCCTCATGCAGATTGTGATGATCGGCACCGGCTATGTCGGCCTCGTGTCCGGAGCCTGCTTCGCGGACTTCGGTCATCACGTGACCTGCGTTGACAAGGACGAGAGCAAGATCGCCGGCCTGCATGAAGGTCGCATGCCGATCTGGGAACCAGGGCTGGAGGCGATCGTCAGCCACAACGTCAAGCGCGGTCGCCTGGAGTTCACCACCGAGCTGAAGCCGGCGATCGACACGGCCGATGCGATCTTCATCGCCGTCGGAACGCCCGCGCGGCACGGCGATGGCCATGCGGACCTGAGCTATGTCTACGCGGCCGCGGAGGAGATCGCGCGGGCGCTGACCCGGCCGGCGGTGATCGTCACCAAATCCACCGTTCCGGTCGGCACCGGCGACGAGATCGCCCGCATCCTCCGCGCCAACAATGCGCCCGACGGGACCAGCGTCGCCTCCAACCCCGAGTTCCTGCGCGAGGGCGCCGCCATCCGCGACTTCAAGATCCCGGATCGCATTGTGGTCGGCGCGGAAGACGACCGCGCCCGCGAGGTGCTGCACGAGGTCTACCGGCCGCTGTTCCTCAACAAGGCGCCGATCCTGTTCACCGGCCGGCGCACGGCCGAGCTCATCAAGTACGCCGCCAACGCGTTCCTCGCGACCAAGATCAGCTTCATCAACGAGGTCGCCGACCTGTGCGAAGCGGTCGGCGCCGATGTGCAGGAGGTTGCCCGCGGGATCGGGCTCGACAATCGGATCGGGCCCAAGTTCCTCCACGCCGGCCCGGGCTATGGCGGCAGCTGCTTTCCCAAGGACACGCTGGCCCTGCTGCAGACGGCGGAAGCGGCCGACGTGCCGATGCGGATCGTCGGCAGCGTGGTGGCGGTCAACGACGAGCGCAAGGTGCGCATGGCGGAGCGGGTCCGCGAGGCGCTCGGCGGCAGTCTCCAGGGCAAGAAGGTCGCCGTGCTCGGCCTGACGTTCAAGCCCAACACCGACGACATGCGCGATGCGCCCAGCCTGGCGCTGATCGCCGGCCTGCAGCAGCAGGGCGCCAGGGTTGCGGCATTCGATCCGGTCGGCATCGACCACGCCCGGTCGCTGCTCCCGGGAGTCGAGTTCGCCGACGACAGCTACTCGGTCGTCGACGGCGCCGATGCGCTGGTGCTGGTCACCGAATGGGACGAATTCCGCGCGCTGGACCTGAAAGAGGTCGCGCGCCGCATGCGTGGCAACGCGCTTATCGATCTGCGCAACGTCTACGAGCCGGAGGAAGCGACGCGTGTTGGCCTGACCTACCGTGGGGTCGGACGCGCAAGCGCCGCTGTGGCCTAGCAGCTTCTGTTAAGCTGGTTGCCTTGCCGGCCGGTGCCGTTATCTGATCGGCCATGCATCGGGCCGAGCACGAGATTCTGACGGGTTGCAGGCTGTTGCCACTCATGGTTCGCGGCGACGAGCGTGGTTCGTTGGTGCCGATCGAAGCTGGCATCACCGTCCCGTTCGACGTCAAGCGGGTTTATACGGTGTTCGGGACCTTGCCGGGTGTGAGCCGGGGCTTTCATGCGCATCTTAGGCTGCAGCAGCTTGTCGTCGCGGTTTGTGGTGCGTGCACCATGATGCTGGACGATGGCAGTGAGAAGCGCGACGTTCCGTTGGACCGGCCAGACGTCGGCCTCACCATTGGCCCAATGGTCTGGCACGAGATGCACAACTTCACGCCTGACTGCGTGCTAATGGTGCTGGCTGACGCGCACTATGATGAGGCCGACTACATCCGCGACTATGACCGCTTCATGGCGCTGGTCGGGACCATTAACGCGTGACCGTACCGTTTCTGGATCTGCAGGCTGCATATCTTGAGCTGCGGGCAGAAATTGGCGAGGCAATGGACCGCGTCCTCGCCTCCGGCTGGTACGTCGGCGGGCCGGAAATCGCTGGGTTCGAGGCAGCATTTGCGGCTTATTGCGGCGCTGGACATTGCGTCGGTGTGGGCAACGGGCTTGATGCCCTGCACCTGGCGTTGCGGGCGATGAACGTCGGCTCTGGTGACGAGGTGATCGTTGCCAGCAACGGTTACATCGCGACGGTGCTGGCGGTCAGCATGGTTGGCGCCACACCGGTGCTGGTGGAGCCTGATGCGCGCACCCACAACCTTGATCCTGGGCGGGTCGAGGCGGCGCTGACGCCGCGAACCAAGGTGATCCTGCCCACCCACCTGTATGGTCAGCCAGCTGACCTTGATCCGTTGCTCGAATTAGCACGGCGGTACGGGTTGCGCCTGCTGGAGGATGCCGCACAGGCGCATGGCGCGCGCTACAAGGGTCGGCGGGTCGGCGCGCACGGCGATGCCGTCGCATGGAGCTTCTATCCCAGCAAAAACCTTGGTGCGCTGGGCGACGCGGGAGCGGTGACGACGGACGATCCGGTGCTGGCCGAACGCATCCGCACGCTTGGCAACTACGGCTCGCACCGGCGGTACGTGAACGAGGTACGGGGCGTGAACTCCCGCCTGGATCCGGTGCAGGCCGCGGTGCTGACCGTAAAGCTGCGACACCTGAACGAATGGAATGGACGTCGGGCCGTCATCGCCGGACATTACCGCACGGCATTGGCGGCGAGCGGACTGGAGCTGCCGTTCGTGCCGGACTGGGCCGACCCGGCGTGGCATCTGTTCGTCGTGCAGGCGGACGCGCGCGAGGCGCTGCAGGCAGGGCTGACCGAGGCCGGTGTGCAAAGCCTGACCCACTATCCCATTCCGCCCCACCGCCAGCAGGCCTATCGCGACCTGGCCCTGCCCGCAGGATCGCTGCCCGTCGCGGAGCGGCTGGCGCAGCGGGTGCTCAGCCTGCCGATCGGACCGCACATGAGCGCAACGCAGGTGGACGCCGTGGTCGGTGCCGTCGCAACCGCAATGCAGCGGCGGGCGGCCTGACGCATGGACGCTCCCATCCACCCCGCGGCGCACGTGCACCCAGATGCCGAGATTGGGGCGGGCACGCAGGTCTGGCAGGGTGCGGTAGTGCTGGCCGGCGCGCGGATCGGCCGCGACTGCAACCTCAACGCGCATACCCTGGTTGAAGGCGGGGCGGTGCTGGGCAACCGGGTCACCTTGAAGTGCGGCGTCTACGTCTGGGACGGCGTGGTGCTGGAGGACGACGTCTTCTGCGGCCCAAACGCGACCTTCACCAATGACCGACGCCCGAGGTCGCGGATGCGGCCGGCTGAGTTCGAGCGGACCCGCGTATGCCGCGGAGCCTCGATCGGCGCCGGGGCGGTGATCCTGCCGGGGCTGACGATCGGGGAAGGCGCCATGATCGGCGCCGGCGCGGTGGTGACGCACGATGTGCCCGCGGGAGAAACTTGGGTCGGCAACCCGGCAAGGCGGATCGGCGGATCGGCAACAGGCGAGAATGGGTATTAGTGCCGGCTTGGCCGCGCGGCCGCGGGTATCCGTGCTGTTGCTGTGCTGGAATCACCAACGCTACCTGGATCATTGCATCGGAGGCCTTGCGCGACAGACCGATCGCGAGTTCGAAATCCTGTTCCTCGATAATGCGTCGAGCGATGGGTCATCGGAGCGTGCGGCGGCGCTATTCGAGCAGCACGGTCTTCACGCGACCATGCTGCGCAACGAGGTGCCTGCGTCCATCCCCGTCAACCTCAACCGCCTGCTTGAGGGCGCGCGCGGCGAGCTGATCGCGCCGTTGTCAACCGACGACTGGTATGCGGAAGATTATGTGGCCGCTGTTCGCGCGACCGCGGAGGCGCAATCCGACGCCGGCTGGTTCGCGTGCGGCGGATGGTTGTACTTCGAAGACACCGGCGAACGGCGGCCCATCCCCGATGAGCAACACACGGGCGGGATGATCCTGCCGCAGCTGTTAGCAGGAACGGATCCGTTCAACTTCGTTGGCTGCTGCTACCGTCGGACGGCGCTGGAGGCGGCCGGCGGCTGGGACGAGCGCATGCTCGTCGAGGACCGGGACCTGTTCGTTCGCCTGGCCGGGCGCTTTCCCCTGTTCATCATCCCCGAGCGGCTGGTCACCTATCGGCGAAGCAGCGCGGCCGCCTCAGCCGATCCCAAGTTCATGGTGCAGGCCTTTCGGCTGTTCTTCGACAAGCATCGGGCGCTGTTCGGACGCCGTTACCGCAACCAACTCGCGCGCATGCTGGCGGCGAATGCTTCGGTGGCGATCGACCAGGGCCAATTCGGGCTTGCCTGGCAGCTGCTGAGCGAAGCGGTCCGCCTCCGTCCGCAGCTGATATCGGCCTGGCGAGGTCTGTCCTATCTGCTCCGGGCAAAGGCCACAGCGTGGCTCCGCCGGTGAGTTCGCACGCGAGGCGGACGATCCTACGGGCAACGTCGATCATGGGCGGAGCGTCCGCGGTGAACGTCGTCATCGGCTTGGTGAGGACCAAGGTGGCCGCGCTGATCCTTGGTCCCGCGGGCGTTGGGCTGGTCGGCCTCCTCCACAACCTCATTCAGACCGCAGCGACGCTGGCGGGGTTCGGCATCGGCAATGTCGCCACCCGGCAAGTGGCGGAGGCGGGCGACGAGCCTGCCGCGCAAGCCGCGGCGCGAACGGCAATGCTGGTGGCGGCTGTCGTTCTTGGCTTGATCGGCGCAGTGTTGCTGGTGCTGTGCCGGGAGCCGGTCGCGGCCGCGGTGCTGGGCGACCGCAAGTGGGCCAACGCCGTCGCGTGGCTGTCGCTCGGCGCGGCGGCGCTGGTGGGGACGGCGGCGCTGAACGGCATCTTGATGGGCGTGCGAGCGGTCGGCGCCCTGGCGCGCGCAAGCATCCTGTCCGCTTTGCTTGGCACGGCGGGGGGAATCGCCGTGCTGCTGATGTGGGGAACGGGCGGCATCCTGCCGTACGTGCTCCTCTCTCCCCTCGCCGCGCTGCTGGTGAGTGCCTGGTTCGTGCGCAAGAGCCCTTCGGCGGGGCCGCGCCCCCCCCTTTCCGTGATGGTGCCGCAGTGGAGCATGCTGGCGCGGTTGGGCCTGGCCTTTACGGTCGGCTCGCTGGCTGGAACCGCAAGCCAGTTGGCCGTGCGCAGCCTGTTGCAGCGCCAGCTCGGGGCCGAGGATCTGGGGCAATATCAGGCCGCCGTCGGCATCTCGCTCAACTATATCGGCTTCATCCTGGCGGCCATGGCGACCGACTATTACCCGCGGCTCACGGTCGCGATGCGCGATTCGCGGGAGGCCGTCAGCACCATCAACCACCAGGCGGAGGTCGCGCTGTTGCTGGCCGGTCCCCTGCTGGTCGGAACGGTTGCGCTTGCTCCGCTCGCGCTGCACCTGCTCTACTCCGGCAGGTTCCTGGCGGCAGCGGACCTGCTGCGTTGGCAGATTTGCGGCGACTTCCTCAAGATCGCGTCCTGGCCGCTGGGCTTCGTGCTGCTGGCTGGCGGTTGGGGCAAGATGTTTGTCGCGGTGGAGAGCGCGGCGGGATTGGTGCTGGTCGGAGTGACCGCCGTTCTCCTTCCACGCTTGGGGGTCGAAGCCGCGGGGGTGGCCTATGTCGCCATGTACACCGTGTATTTCGGCTTGGTCTGGCTGCTTGCGCGACGGCTGGTCGGTTTCGCCTTTGCGCGCGGTTTCCAAGGGGTGCTCGCCGGAGTCGGTGGAGCGCTAGCCACCACCTTGGCCCTCCTGCATTGGTCCGAACGGGTTGGTGCCATCGTCGGAGTGGCGCTTGCGGGGGCCCTGGCGGTGCTGGCCGTCCGCGTGCTGCAGAACGCCCTTCCAGCGGCCGTGCTCCGGCTCCTGTCGCGGGTTCCTGGCCTTCTCCGGCGCGGCAGGCCGGCGCCGTGAAGATCCTGCTCCTGATCGAGACCCTGACCGCGGGTGGCGCGGAGACGTTCGTGTTGCGCCTCGCCAATGCGCTCGCCCCCCAGAACGAAGTGGCTGTGGCGGTCCTGCACGGCGGCCAGATCGAGCCGCAACTCGCGCAAGGACTTCACCCGCAGATCGCTCTTCATCGCCTGCACACGCCTGCCGAGCGCTGGTGGTGGCGCGCCGACCGCGTGCTTCGCGGCGTAGGGCTGGACAGGTCTCCGTTGCGTTGGCGGCAGCGTCGATGGTTGCGGCAGTTGGTCGACGATTTTCGGCCCGACATCGTCCACTCGCATTTGCTCAAGGCCGACCGCCTAATGCTGGAGGTCACGCGTGGCCGGATTATCGGGCGAGTGACCACGCTCCATGGCGATTACGAACCGTACCTGCGCGGCCAGGCCGATCCGCAAATGCGCGGCGCGGACCGATGGATAATTCGCGTTCTGGAGGAGGCGGATGCAATCGTCGGAGTGTGTCGGGCGCATCTCCAATCCGCCGAGCGCCTCCTACCCAGCATCGGAACGCGCCTACGGCTGATCTACAATGGCTACGAGCGCGTCGGCGCGGCCGAGCACCCCTCTTTCACTCCGCCCGACGGGATGTTCCGGTTCGGAATGGTCAGCCGCGGCGTGCGATTGAAGGGCTGGCGCCGCGCGGTTGAAGCGTTCGCGCGCGTGCGGGATGGCAGCAGCCGACTGGTCCTCGTCGGCGACGGGCCGGCAATCGCCGAGCTTCGGGCCGAACAGCCGAGCGACGTGGAGTTCGTCGGCTTCAGCGCTCGTCCCGCCGATTGGATCGCCCGATTCGACGTCTGCCTGCTGCCGACGCTGTTTCCGCACGAGAGCCTGCCGACGGCGGTCATCGAATATCTCGCCTCCGGCAAGCCGGTGATCGCCACCGACGTGGGTGAAATCCGCACCATGCTGACGGCGCCCGACGGTCGTTTGGCCGGAACCCTGCTCACCTTCCGCGGCGAAGATGTCGACGTGGATGAACTTGCAGCCGCCATGGTTGATCTGCGGGCGGACCCGCAGCGGCGCGCGGCCATGGGGCAGGCCGCGACCGGAGCATTCGAGCGGTTTCAGATGGAACTATGCGTTGCGTCGTACGAGAAGCTCTACCGCGAAGTCGCGCGCGCCAGCCTCAGCCGGCCAGCACCTCGCGGATGAGCTTTTCCCACCGGCTGGCGATCGCCGCTTGCCCGAATGCCTTGACTCGGTCGCGGGCTCCCCTCGCAAGAGCGGCACGCTGTTCAGGCTTGTCGAGAAGGTCACCGAGGAGATCGGCCCAGCAGGCGCGGGCTTGGCGATAAGTCGCTGGGTCATGAAGCAGCGGCATCAGCACGCCGGCTGGCGTGTGCTCGGGAAGGACCAACTTCCCGGGCGGGGCGGAAGCTCCGTCGCTCAGGATCTCCCGTGGTCCGGTTGCACAATCGGTCGTCACGACCGGCGTGCCGCACGCCATCGCCTCGCACAAAGCCAGCGGGAAACCCTCCCAGCCTGACGTCATGACGTAAAGGTCGGCGCGGGTGATGAAGCGGAACGGATTGGCCTGAACTCCGAGGAAGACGACGTGCGGTTCGGCGGGCTGCAACTGGCCCGTCCAGGGCTCCCCCACCGTCAGGCCGAGCGCGTGAGCCTGCTGAAGGAGGTCTGAGCGGAGCGGACCGTCCCCGGCGATGAGCAGGCGACACGGTCGCCGCCGGCGCAGAGCCGCGAAGACGTCCAGCAATGCGGCATGGTTCTTCTGTGCGGCAAGCCGGCCGGTGGCGATCAGCACCGGCGGGCCGTCCAACAGCTTCCCCTCCTCCGGAGTTAGGGCCTCGGAGGCGCGACGTTCGATCGAGCTGAGGTCGAAGCCGTTCGGTATCGCGACGATCCTGCGTCGGTCCACGCCGAGGCTCGCCAGTTCGTCCGCGATGCCTCGGCTTACCGTGACGATCCGGTCCGCCCGTCTGCAGATCAGCGGCAAGACCACGCGCGAACGTAGCCTACCGCCGGCACCACGGATGTCGCCGTTATGAACAATCGATCCATGCATGCACAGGATTACCTTCTCGCGATCGCGACTGAGCACGTCGACCCAGTGCGCTCCTTCCAGGTGGCTGATGCTGACGTCGATCTTCAGTAGGCGCTTCAGGCGGCGGGTGCGGCTCACGCGTCGAGCGAGGTTCATCACCTTGGCTACTGGCCCGCCCCCGCCGCCTACATCAAGACTGGTTGGCACCTGCGAGCCGGGGAAGTCGACGCCGTCCGCGTGGTTAAACACGGCTTCGACCACATCCATGTCCTGGCGAAGCGAGTTCGACAGCTCGCGCACCATCCTGGCCGCGCCACCCATCGATAATTCCGTGATCAGCATGAGGACGCGCGTACGGGCCACGGGCTGTTTCCTGGTGTCAGACACCGGCAAGGATACGCTGCTCAGGAGACCAGCGGCAGCTGCTGGTCCTCATCGCTGATGAACTGGTTGTACTGCGGGTGGTCGAACGAATGGCATACCCAAATCTGGTGACGCCAGCTTCCCCAGCCCTCCCTGGCGCGTAGGTAGTGCGGGACGGCAATCTTGCGGTCGTCCATCTCCCGGTTGAACTCCGCGATCGCCAGGCGCTCACCGGTAAAGTCATTGTACAGCTCGCGGTGAGTGCCGATCGTGTCGTCAAAATAGCAGAACAGGCGCGGGAGCAGGAAGCGACTGTCCTGCTTGAACAACCACAACGCGTCGTGGGTCGAGGAGTAGAAGTCGAGGTCGTGTGCGACTGCCGCGATCGGCGCCGGATCGAACTGCTCGAAGAACGTCCTGCTGGTCTCGGCGACGTCGCCGAACACGAGCTTCGCTCGCGACAGGCTCCGTTCAAGCGCGGGACGGTCCATGGCGAAGAACCCTTCCCGCCAATGGTAAGGAAGATCCCGATAGTCCTTGGGTGCCGGGAGGCCGCCGCCGGTGTCGAAACCATAGATGTCGATGCGGACGGGATAGAGCTTCTCGATCTCGGCTGCGTGCCGCTCCATCCAGCGAAGCCCGCTGCCGCCAGCCACGCCGAACTCGAGCGCGCTGATCCGTTCCAGACCCAACCTGCTGGCCAGCCGCGCCCCTTCCAGGAGAATGAAAGCATAGTGCATGCGGCGCACCGCCTCCAGGCGGTAGCGGAAGGAGAAGCTGCCGATCTCGGTGCGGGCGAGCAAATACTTCAACGCGCGGCGGAGCGGCATCGGCTCCGTCATGAGATAATCCAGCACCGACACGCTGCCCTCCAAATTAACACGGACCGGTTCGAAGCTTGTCTGGCCGGGATCGAAAGCGCCCTCTAAGGACAGGCCGGATGCCTGCAAAGCCGCTTATCGTGATCTACACCGGGGCGGTTGAGGTCACGGGCGCAATGATCGCCGCTTATCGGCAGGCAATCGCACTCAAGGACGATGCGCGCTTCGCAATCGTCGTCTCGGACCGAGCCTCAATCCGTGCCGAAGATTTCCCGGAAGTGTCGCTATTGCGCCTGCCTCTCGCGAGGGTCGCGCGCACTGCCAGGTCGCTGCTCGGCTACCCCCTAGGGACTCTCCGATCGGCTCGCCGGTTAGCCCGGCTGCTGTCGGAACTCGGCTGCACACGGCTCCAGGTGAACGACTTTTACCTGCTCGAAGGTGCGCTGACCCGGCTGTTCGGATTCAGGGGTACGATCGTGACTTGGGTGCGGATCGATCCGTCGCGCTATGGCGGCCTCCTCGCTAGCGTCTGGCTGAGGACGGCGGCGGCCGCATCCAGCTCGGTCGTGACCGTCAGCCGGTTCATGCAGCAGCGGCTGCACGAGTGGTCGACTAAAGCCGAGTTGGTCTACGATCCATGCCCTGATCTTCCCCTCGCGACCCCTCCCGCGGGCAAGCGCCTAGTGTTCATCGGCAACTACAGCGCTGGCAAGGGCCAGGACGTCGCCATCCGTGCCTTTGCCGCGGTTGCGAGCCGCGCTGCCGACGCGCGGCTTGAACTCTACGGCAGCGACCTCGCGTTGGAGCGGAACCGCCAATACCGCCGCTCGCTAGTGGAGCTCGTCAACGAACTCGGCCTTGTTGGGCAGGTCGTGGTCGGCGACTTCATGCCCGAGCCAGGAGACGTGCTGGACGGCACCTTGGTCGCGCTCAACCTCTCCGAATCGGAAAGCTTTTCGCTGACGTGCCAGGAGGCAAGTGCCAGGGGTGTCGCCGTCATCGCCACCCGCTGCGGTGGACCTGAGGAAATCGTCCATCATGGCGAAAGCGGCTGGCTGGTGCCGGTGGGCGATTCGACGGCCATAACGGAGGCGATGCGAGCTGCGCTGGCGGACCCGCACCGGACCCACCGCATGGGTCAGGCGGGAGCGAAGCTGGTGAGAAAGCGCTTCTCTCCCACCATCTTTCGCAAGCAGATCACCAGACTCTTCAATCTAGCGCCGGTCGCAGTCGGCAACGACGGAGCATCTACTTGAGAGACCTGGTTAACCCGGCTGCACTGGCCGACTTGCAGAGCCTTGCCGATCGGTTTGCCTCTGCCCGACCCTTTCCGCATGTCGCGATTGATAACTTCCTGCTGCCCGCAGTGGCAGGTCGGCTGCACGATGAGGTGCGCGCGACTGGAGCGCATGTCGACGCCAACAACCAGATCACGCAGAAGCTCAAGTTCGCGTGCACCGACTGGGACAGATTCGGCGACCTCACGTACCGCCTCATCGCCTATTTCAACTCTGCAGCCTTCGTCGGGCCGCTGGAGGCGATCACCGGCATCGGCGGGCTGCTCGTCGATCCGTGGCTGGAGGGGGGCGGCATCCATCTGACCTCCCGTGGCGGCTATCTGAAGATGCACACCGATTTCAATTGGAACGCCAAGCTACGGGCGGACCGGCGGGTTAACATTCTCCTTTACCTCAACAAGGGCTGGCAGCCGGACTGGCGCGGCGAACTGGTGATCGCGCGAGAAGACGAAGCGGCGCATGCGTCGATTGAGCCCCTGTTCAATCGGCTGGTGGTTTTCAACACCAACGACACTACGCTGCACGGCCACCCGCACCCGCTACAATTCCCGGCGGACTACCCCCGCGCGAGCATCGCCATGTATTATTATTCTACCGGGTTGGAGGTTTCGGAAAAGCGTCGCATGCGGGCGACCACCACACGTTACATCCCGCTTAACAAGGGAGACATCGATCTTACCAAGGGCAGCATTCGTGCACGGATCGGCTATCTCCTGCGGCGCTTCACCCGCCTCTAGCAAGGGAGTGAAACAACTCGATCAGCCGCGGTGCCTGTGAGCTCAACGAATAGCGCTCAACCGCACGGCGGCGACCAGCCGCGCCCATGCGGCACCGCAGGTCCGGATTGTGGATCAGCTGCTGAAGCGCCTCACGCCAATCTTCCACGGTGCTGGCCAAGTAGCCGGTGACGCCATGTTGGACGATCTCACGGTTCACTCCCACCGGTGATGCAATGACCGGCAGCCCACATGCCATGTATTGGATAAGCTTATAACCGCTCTTCCCGCGCACGAACGCATCGTCGGTCAGCGGCATGATGCCGATGTCCATTGACTGCACTTCCGCGACTTCGGTGGCCTCTTCCCAGCGTATCAGGCTTAGGCCGGGGAAGCCTTGGGATGCAGCCCTCGCGCCCGCGCCAACGATCTTGATCGCAGCCTTCCCCTGCCCGCCCAGATCGGCCAGCAAGGGCAGCACTGGCCCAAGCTGCGCAAAGGTGCTCGGGCTGCCAATCCACCCGACGGTGAGCGGTTGCGCGCACGACCGATCGGCGGCCACGTAGCGATCCGTGTCGACCACCGTGGGAACGACCAGGGTGCGGTCGCATAACGGCTTGGCATAGTCCGCCAGATAGTTGTTGCCGCAGGTACAGGCGGCGGCGCCTCCGATCAGCGGCCTGAGCTTGCCGGCGAGGAGATGGCGCACCGCTGCACGTGGGTTGGCATCGTATGGTACGAAGAAGGCATCATCCATGTCATAGACGACCGGCAACCCGGGTCGAAAGGCGAGGCGTTCGCCGCTCGCCGGCAGCCATGGGAACAGCTCCGCGTACACCCACACTATGTCGGCATCGTGAAATGAATGCAGCTGCCGCCAGCGTCGCGCATACGCACGAGCAATGGCTTTACGGTCCGGCCGCTCGCCGGTGGCCAGCGACCGGACGTAATCGTCGCCGAGCAGCGGACGGTATTCAACCTCTATGCCCGCTTTGGTGAACGCCGGGAGATATTGCAGCAAGCGTTGACGGGTGCTGGCCGCTTCCCGGTCGTACTTGGTGTAGGCGATCACCTTCATCGTGGCGGCTTCAGAAGGGATAGACTTGGTAAGGTATCCAGAAACGGGCGTGCACCGCCTGCGTCATCCACACGAGCTCGACAACCAACGCGTACAGGACAACAAGCAGTTGGCTGCCCCGACCCGGATAAGCGATCGGAACACGGCTAAGCACAGCCAGCTGTAGCGGAAAGACGTAGAGTGCCATTCGGTCGATTGCGGTTGAAGAGGGGACTACGAACAAGGCGACAAGCAGCCCTACGGCCGTCAAGCTGTTGAGACGCCAGTAGCGCTCCTGCAAACGGTCAAAACCGAAGCGCGCGGGAGAGAGCAGGAAAAGCACGGCCGGCACAAGGCATAGTCCGACCCGGATTGCGGCGCCCTGCGAGTTGTACTGAGTGACGATGTAGCTTTTGACCAGCTGGTCGACGTCGTTGGCGAGCAAGGCGGTGTAGAAAGCGTAGAACAGCAGCAACCCGCCGAGCACTGACATTAGGCGGTTGCGCTCGCTGGCGAAGATTACCAGCGGCATCAACAGCACCGCCGTTTTGTGGAACAGCGCCGCGACCAGGACATAGACGGCGAAGCGGAGCAGCGAGGCTCCGCGAAATACGCTGGCAAGCCCGGCCATCAGTATGCCGATCGCGACCGCCTGGCGCGAATAGCCCATGGCAACCACTGTCACGAGGTACGGCAAGGCCGCGACGACGGCGAGCCACGGCAGCGGCTGGGTGCCGGCCAGACGGATCAGGCCCCAGGCGAACAGCGCCCCGCAGGCCAGGTTGACGAGCCAGATGCCCGCGCCGGCCTGCTGGGCCAGCCAGTTGAGCAGCTGGTAGGCCGGATCGCTCATGCCCAGGATGCGCTCCAGGTCGGCGTAACCAGCGTACTGCCAATAGAAGTAGTAGGTCTTCCAGTCGGCGCCGACCTTGTAGCGAAGGCCGACCATCGCCGCGATCAGGAGGCCGCCAAGGATCAGCATGGGGGTGGCAACCGGAGATCGATCAGCCACGTGCGCTTCGGCGCCAGGCCGGGCCGCGACCTGCGGCGACCCCTGGAGCAATGCGCCGACCGCAAAGAATGAAAACAACAGCCAGTACGGCCACATGGCGCGGGGTCTCAAGAAAGGGCTTGGCGACAGGCCTAGACAGAGCCGCCCGCTATGGGAAGCGGCCAGCGACGGCAGGGTAGACGGCGACAGGCGAATGCGCGGTCGCAGGCTCCTCCGCGCCGATCACGGGCATGCCGCCCACCTCGACCCAGACGTGCGCCGACAGCGCATCGGCCTGCTGCCGGATGCCATAATGAAGCCGCGACGCAAGCCCGCGGCGCCGAAGCATCCAGTGGGTGGCAAGCCCTTCCTGGAAGCAAAGCGTCCGCCACGGCAGCCGCCGCGAGGCCCGCCGAACCGCCACCCGCACGTGCGCGGGGTCGACGGCGGTTGAAGTGCCGCGCGGATCGGCCCGCCCCATCAGCACGACGAGCCAGCGGAACGGCAGCAGCCGGATGGCGAGGCTCGCCGCCGTCACCGCCGCCGCCGCCTCGCCGGCTCTCAGCATGTCTCCGAGCGAGTGGCGCATCGGCGTCATTGTGCGTCGCCGATTGCCGCCTGCCAAGCGCCCGGCTATCGGCTGCCACGGGGCCTGTAGCTCAACGGTAGAGCCAGCCGCTCATAACGGCCAGGTTGGGGGTTCGAATCCCTCCGGGCCCACTCAGCCCTGCAGTCGCGCCGCCACCTCGCGGGCGCTGGCCGCATCGCGCACCGCCAGGAAGATGGTGTCGTCGCCGCAGATGGTGCCGGCGACGTCCGGCAGGCGCGCCTGATCCAGTGCGACCCCCACCAGGTGGGCCGAGCCGGGCGGCGTCTTGACCACGATCAGCTGGCCTACCGGCTCCACGGAGGTGACCCATTCGTCCAGGATGGCGCGCAGGCGGCGCTCGGACCAGCCGGCGCCGGTCAGCTCGTCGGGCAGCGCATAGCTGGTGACGCCGTCACGCCGCACCTTAACGGCGCCCAGCTGGTCGAGGTCACGCGACACGGTCGCCTGAGTCACCTCGTAGCCGAGCGCCTTCAAGTCGCCGAGCAGCGATTCCTGGCTGGCGACCGGACGGCTGCGCAGCAGGTCTGCGATGGTTCGCTGGCGACGTTGGCGAAGATCGTTCATCGCAGCCTTATGCATGATCTTGCATAATCATGCAAATCGGTGAATAGGCCCGCTCCCATGATTCGTACTGCCATCCTCGGTGCCTCCGGTTACGTCGGAGGCGAGCTGCTCCGGCTTCTCAGCACCCATCCCGTGCTGCGGCCGGTGCGCCTGTTCGGCGACAGCAAGGCCGGCCAGAATGTCGCGGCCGTGCACCCGCACGTGGCCCCCGCATACCGGGAGGTGCGTGTTGAGCGGTTCGAGCCCGCGGCCCTGGACGGCATCGATCTTGTGTTCGCCGCCCTGCCTCACGGCGAAAGCCAGAAGATTGCTGCCGCCATCCTGGATCGCGGTATTAAGCTGGTCGACCTCGGCGCCGATTTCCGCCTGTCGGATCCGGCGCAATATGCACGCTGGTACGGCGAGGAGCATCAGGCCCCTGCCCTGCTCGGGCGTTTCGTTACGGGTATTCCCGAGCTTCACCGCGAGGCTATCCGGTCAGCGCAGGCGGTGGCTGCCGCCGGCTGCTATCCGACGGCCGCGATCCTGGCGTGCAAGCCGCTGGTGGAAGCCGGTCTGGTCGATCCGGCGAACCTGATCGTCGACGCGGCTTCCGGCGTGAGCGGCGCTGGACGGGCCCTCAGGGAAGGCACCAGCTTCAATACCGTGGCGGGCAGCTTCGCCGCCTACGGCCTGCTCGATCATCGCCACACGGCGGAGATGGAGCAGGCGCTGGGCCCGCGCGTCCTGTTCACCCCGCACCTCGCCCCCATGGCGCGCGGCATTCTGGCTACCTGCTACGGCGCGGCGACTCGGCCGATGCAGGCCGACGAGCCATTAAGGGCACTGCGGTCGGCTTATGCTGCCGAACCGTTCGTTCATGTCATTGCCGATCCGCCTGCGACCAAGTGGGTCGCGGGATCCAACACGGCGCAGGTGACCGCCCGCTTCGACGAGCGTACCGGCCGCGTCCTAGCGGTAAGCGCGATCGACAATCTCGTGAAAGGAGCCGCCGGCCAGATGATCCAGTGCGCCAACCTGATGCTCGACCTGGAGGAAACGGCCGGGCTGAGCGTGTGCGGAGTTTATCCATGAGCGTGACCGCTGCGGAGGGGTTTGTCGCCGCCGGCTGTCACGCCGGGGTAAAGCGCCGTCGCCACGACATGGCGCTGCTGGCGACCGAGGACCGGTGGCCAGTCACCTGCGCAGCGGTGTTCACCCAGAACAAGTTCGCGGCGCCGCCCGTGGAGCTCGACCGCCGTCTGCTGGCGCAGAATGGCGGGCGGGCATCGGCAGTGATCGTCAACTCGGGCAATGCCAATGCCGGCACCGGGGCCCCAGGGCTGCGTGATGCCGAGGCGATGGGCGCGGAAGCGGCACGGGCACTGAATGTCGACGCAGCGAACGTGCTGGTCTGCTCGACCGGGATCATCGGCACCCCGCTGCCCATGGAGCCCATCCTGGCCGCGACGCCGAAGCTGGCCAAGAAGCTTGGCCGCGATGGTGCGGAGGATGCGGCGCGCGGGATCCTGACGACCGACCACGTGACCAAGCAGGTGGTGGTGCGCGGCGACGGCTGGACGCTGGGCGGCATGGCCAAGGGCTGCGGCATGATCGCGCCGAACATGGCAACCATGCTGGCGTTCCTGACCACCGATGCGGAGGTGCCGCGCGATATGCTGCAAGGGATGCTGAAGAGCGCGTCGGACGCGACCTTCAATACGCTGAACGTGGATGGCGCGACGTCGACCAACGACACGGCGATGCTTCTGGCCAGCGGTCGGCGGGGCGCTCCGTCAGACATCGACGGCTTCGGGCGTGCGGTCGAGCAGGCGTGCCGCGATCTCACCATGCAGATGGCCCGTGATGCCGAAGGAATGACCCGCATCGCCCACCTGACGGTGACCGGCGCCGTCAGCGATGCGGAAGCACGGGTCGCGGCCAAGAACATCGCCGAGAACAACCTGGTGAAGTGCAGCTGGTATGGCGGCGATCCCTATTGGGGCCGGCTGCTGGCGGCGGCGGGTTCGGCCGGCGTCGAGATGGACGTCGGAGCCTCGGTCGTTGCCTATGGGGGCATCAAGGTGGCGCAGGGCGGCGTCCAGATCGCACATGACGGCACGGGGTTGGCCGAGCACATGATGGGTGACGAGGTCTCCATCGAGGTGCACCTTGGTGCCGGCCAGGGCTCCGCTCGGGTGATCGGCATCGACCTCGGCCCGGGCTACATCAGAGAGAACTCGAAGACGTCATGACCCCGCCACTCTCCCCGAGTGCGACCGCCCAGATCCTGGTCGAGGCCCTCCCCTACATCCGCCAGTTCGCCGGCAAGTCGATCGTCGTCAAGCTGGGTGGCGCGGCGATCGACGACAGCGAGCTGGACCTGGCCTTGGCGCAGGACGTGCTGCTGCTTCGCTCGGTCGGCGTGCGCTGCGTGCTCGTGCATGGCGGCGGTCCGCAGGTCGATGCCATGCTGCGGCGGGTCGGCAAGGAGCCGGAATTTCGTGACGGCCTGCGCGTGACCGATGCCGAGACGCTGGAGATCGTCCGCATGGTGCTGGTCGGCAAGATCAACCGCGAGCTGGTGGCGACGATAAACGGCCAGTCGGGCGCCGAGCCGGTTGCCGTGGGCGTATCGGGTGAGGACGCCGGGCTGCTGATAGTCACGCCGCGTGACTCTGCGTTGGGCTTTGTCGGGGACGTCTCGGAGGTCCGGGCCGACCTCATCCACCGATTGCTCGATGACGGCCTCCTGCCGGTGATCTCGACCGTCGGCGCCGATGCCGGCGGGCAGCCGTACAACGTCAATGCCGACGAGGCGGCGCGGGCGATCGCGGTGGCCATGGGGGCGGAGAAGATCGTCTACCTGACCGCAGCGCCCGGGCTGCTGGCGGACCCGGCCGACGAGGCTAGCCTGGTCCACCGACTGACGTCCGACGAGCTGCGCGAGCGGATCACCCATCGCAGCGTCGGTGGCGGGATGATACCCAAGCTGACCGCCTGCGCCGACGCGGTCGACGGGGGGGTGAGCTTCGCACACATCATCGACGGGCGGGTGCCCCATGCCTTGCTGATCGAGCTGCTGACCGAGCATGGCATCGGGACCATGATCAAGCGGGAGGCGAGCTGGTGAGGCACCTGCTGACGCTGGCGGACCTGTCCGCGGCCGACCTGCGCGCGATCCTGGACCTGAGCGCCGCCGCAGCCGAGCCGGTGCTGCGCGGGCAGGGAGTGGCGCTGTATTTCGAGAAGCCGAGCGCGCGGACCCGCAACTCGATGGAGCTGGCGGTGGTCCAGCTGGGCGGGCACCCGGTTTACCTGCAGCCACAGGAACTCGGGATCGGCACGCGCGAGACGGTGGAGGATGTGACCCGCACCCTCGCGTGCTTCCACTCCATCATCGCCGCGCGGGTGTTCGACCACGGGATGCTGGACGACATGGCGACGATCGGCGCGGCCCCGATAATGAATATGCTGTCCGGCACCGATCACCCGCTGCAGGCGCTGGCCGACCTGCTGACGATCCGCGAGCTGTGCGGGCGGGTGGAGGGGGTCAGGGTCGCCTATGTGGGTGACGGTGACAACAATGTCGCGCGGTCGCTGGCGCACGCCTGCACGGCCCTGGGCGCGGAGCTAACGGTGGCCAGCCCGGCCGGCTATGGCCTGAGCGATGCGCCAGCCGGCGTGCACCAGACGGAGGATCCGCACGCGGCGGTCGAGGGCGCGGACATCGTCTACACCGACGTATGGGTGTCGATGGGCCAGGAGCGAGAGCGCGACGAGCGGCTGGCCGCGCTGTGCGACTATCAGGTCGACGAAGCGCTAATGGCGCGCGCACCTTCGGCCCACCTGCTCCACTGCCTGCCCGCGCATCGCGGCGAGGAAGTGTCGGCCGAAGTCATCGACGGGCCCCGCTCGGCCGTGTGGCGGCAGGCCGAGAACCGCATGCACAGCGCTCGCGGAGCGCTCCGCTGGATCTTGCAACAGGATTGAACAACCATGGCTAAGCTCAAGGTCGTGCTCGCTTATTCGGGCGGGCTCGATACTTCCATTATCCTTAAGTGGCTGCAGACCGAGTATGACGCGGAGGTGGTGACCTTTACCGCTGACCTGGGCCAAAGCGAGGAGGTCGAGCCGGCAAGGCGCAAGGCCGAGCTGCTGGGCGTCAAGCCGGAGAACATCTTCATCGAGGATCTGCGCGAGGAGTTCGTGCGCGACTTCGTGTTTCCAATGTTTCGGGCAAACACGGTATACGAGGGCCAGTATCTGCTCGGCACGTCGATCGCCCGGCCGCTGATCGCCAAGCGGCAGATCGAAATCGCCCGGGAGGTCGGCGCGGACGCGGTCTGCCACGGTGCCACCGGAAAGGGCAATGACCAGGTGCGCTTCGAACTCGGCTATTATGCGCTGGAGCCGGACATCCGCGTGATCGCGCCGTGGCGCGAATGGCAGTTCGCGAGCCGCGAGCAGCTGCTGGACTTTGCCGAGCAGAACCAGATCCCGATCGCCAAGGACAAGCGCGGCGATGCGCCTTTCTCGATCGACGCCAACCTGCTGCACTCGTCGAGCGAGGGAAAGGTGCTGGAGGATCCCAGCATAAAGGCTCCCGAATATGTTCACCAGCGCACGGTCAGCCCTGAAGATGCCCCGGACGTCACGACTGAGATCAGCATTGATTTCGAGCGCGGCGATCCCGTCGCCATCAACGGCCGGCGGCTCTCGCCGGCGGAGCTGCTGACCCGCCTCAACGAGCTTGGCCGGGAGAACGGCATCGGCCGGCTGGACCTGGTCGAGAACCGCTTCGTCGGCATGAAGTCGCGCGGCGTGTACGAGACTCCGGGTGGGACCATCCTGCTGGTTGCGCACCGCGCAATTGAGAGCATCACGCTCGACGGCGGGGCCATGCACCTCAAGGACGCGCTGATGCCGCGCTACGCCAGCCTGATCTACAACGGCTTCTGGTATTCGCCAGAGCGCGAGATGCTGCAGGCGCTGATCGACAAGAGCCAGGAGCATGTCGCCGGGCGAGTCCACATGACACTCTACAAGGGCAACGTTACAGTGGTCGGCCGGACCAGCGACCACTCGCTCTACGACGAGGACCTTGTCACGTTCGAGGAGGGCAGCGGCAGCTACGACCAGCGCGACGCCGCGGGCTTTATCAAGCTCAACGCGCTCCGGTTGCGGATCGCGGCGCAGCGGGCGAAGAAGCTAGCCCAGTAGCGCCTGCCACCGCGCCACCTGCTCCCGCACCCGCTCCGGCGCCGTTCCGCCGTAGCTGGTGCGGGACGCGACGGAAGCTTCGACCGTGAGCACACCGTAGACCCGCTGGTCGATGCGCGGGTCGATGTTGCGAAGCACGTCGAGTGGTAGATCCCAGAGGTCGCAGCCGCGGTCCTCCGCCGCCCTGACCGCGCGGCCGGTTATGTGGTGCGCCTCTCGGAACGGCACACCGGCCTCCCGCACCAGCCAGTCGGCGAGATCGGTCGCGGTGGAGAAGCCGTTCACCGCCGCAGCCCGCATCCGGTCGGTTCGAAAACGGGTTGTCTCAACCATGCCGGTCATTGCGGCGAGGCTGAGCATCAGCAGGTCGTGCACTTCGAACACGGGCGCCTTGTCGTCCTGCATGTCCTTGGAATAGGCGAGCGGCAGCCCTTTCATTGTGACCATGAGGCCGGTCAGCAGCCCAAGAATGCGACCGGAGTGGCCGCGCACCAGCTCGGCGCCGTCAGGATTGCGCTTCTGCGGCATGATCGAGCTGCCGGTCGACCATTGATCGGACAGCGATACAAAGCCGAATGGCGGGCTCGCCCAGACGATCAGTTCCTCGGCGAGCCGGGACAGGTGCAGGCTGCACTGGGCGGCGGCAGACAGGTAGTCGAGCGCGAAGTCGCGATCCGAGACGCTGTCGAGGCTATTGGCGGTCGGACCGGCAAACCCCAGCGCACTGGCGGTCGCATGGCGGTCGACCGGGAAGCCGGTCCCGGCCAGCGCAGCCGCGCCGAGCGGGCATTCATCCATTCGGCGCAGGGCGTCGGATAGGCGCGAGCGGTCGCGGCCGAGCATCTCCACATAGGCCAGCAGGTGGTGGCCAAGGGTGACCGGTTGCGCGACCTGGAGGTGCGTGAAGCCGGGCATGATGGCGTCGGCATGCTCGCCGGCGCGGCCTACGAGGGTATGCTGGAGCGCCGCGGCCGCGGCTTCCGCCTCGGCGCAGGCGCGGCGGACCCACAGCTTGAAGTCTGTGGCGACCTGATCGTTGCGCGAGCGCGCGGTGTGGAGCCGGCCGGCCGCCGGACCGACGAGCTCGGCAAGGCGGCTCTCCACCGTCATGTGGATGTCCTCGAGCTCCAACCGCTCCGGAACCCCGTCTCGCTCGAACTCAGCAGCGATGCTGTCGAGTCCATCGAGGATGGCCGCAGCGTCCTCGTTCGAGAGAATGGCGCGATCGCGGAGCATGGCTGCATGAGCCTTCGAGCCGGCGATGTCCTCTCGCCACAGCCGCTTGTCGACCGGGATCGAAGCGTTGATCTGCTGCATCACGGCGGACGGGCCGCCGGCGAAGCGGCCGCCCCACATGCTGTTGCTGTCATGGCTCATGCCGACCGCCCCTGCCACCCGCCCGGCGCTGACGTCAAACGGCGGGCAGGCAGAGAATGAAGCGCTCCGGTGCGACGTCGAGGGTACCGCCAACCGTATGAGCCAGCCCGCGGACCAGGCGCAGGGCGAAGCCGAGCGCATCGGGGGAGTCCGGCCGCAGCAATTGTTCTTCGCTCAAGCCAAGCGTGCCGGTTGGGCGGTCCAGCGCCAGGCACGTCTGTCCATCGATCATGTCGACCACCAATTTCAGGCGCTGGTCCGGCGCCGCGCCGGCAATCGCCTCGACGAAACGGTTTAACAGGCGCTGTGCAAGGCCCGCTTCCAAGCCGCAACGGGCGCCCGGATCACGCAACATGATGTCGACCCGATCTTCCAGGCCGGCGGCAAGCGACGCGATCCGTGTTCCCTCGCCCGCCGCAAGGCGACCGGACCGCAGCTTGGCGGCAAGGTCGAGATCTTCTGCGGCGGCGAGCAGTAGCCGCGCCTGGCGGACGATTTCACTTGCCCGGTCGCGGTAGGCGCGGTGAGCCGGTCCCAGGAACTGGCCCTCGATGATCTCGCCGAAGCCGATGATTGCGGTAAGTGGGGTGCGCAACTCGTGGATGAGCTCCCGAAGTGAGTCATGATCCACAGGGAACAAGACGCCGGATGGCTGCGATGGCAACGGCGGAGCGCTTGCCCTTTCCCGCACGGCGACTCCGCTATAGCCCGCAAAGCGCCCACTTCCCGGGAGGAAGCGCGGCTGCCCGCTCCACCGCCAACTGCCCGCCAACTCGCCTTCGCCGGCCAATACGAGCGGTTCGTCGGCGAACGGCTGCATCGCCTCGAATCGGCGTGGCAGTTCGGTGCGGATCGAACGTCCGATCGCCGCGCCCCGTGGAATGCCCTCGACCCAGTCGATCTCGCCGGTCGGCCCGCATTCCCAGCGGAAGAGCGGATGGTCAGGTGCTGGCGCCTGAGGGAGCGGCGCAGTGGAACGCTGAGGCAATCGTGCCGGCGACGCTGCTTCAGCTTGTGGCCTCAATGTGTCGAGCAATTCGCGCACGGACGGGGACGCTGCCGCGCGCACCTCCGCCCACTCACGATCCCCAAGCGTGGCTGACCCGAGCAGAGGGGCCGCCACGTCAGCCAGGTCGGCCGCGAAAAGTACGATTAGCCTGGCCGGAACAGCCGGCCCGGCAATCGCGCGTGCGGCGGCCGACCGGACCGTAGTCGGGACTTCCGGCCCGAGTTCGGCGATCCGAGTTAGCGCCCGGCCGAGCAGGGCGGGATCACTACTGCCACCGCCCCGCGCGACCAGTTCGACCAGTTGGCGCCATTGAACCGCCCGGTCGCGCGGAGCCTCGGCCGAGAGGCCGAGCACCGTCGATAAGCGGTCGTCGAATCGCAATGCCTGCCCTCACGCGCGAAAAGCTGCTTCGAGCATGGCTCTAGCGGCAGCGTTAACTCCGCAGATAGGGCAAGTCGATTAACTATCCTGAAACGAGACAGCGAAAACAAGAGGCGGCTCCGATCGGAACCGCCCCTCTCGGCCGCGGGTTGAGTGCGCCCTTACGAGCGGCTTGCGACCCACGCCTGCCAGAGCTGCGCCACCTGCTGCTGCTTGCCGCCGGCGGCACCGAGCGCCGCCGTCGCGCCAGCCTTGTCGCCCCCCCGCGCCAGTGCGATGCCGAGCCGCAGGTTGGTGAGGTCGGCATCGGCGCCCGACTTCGTCAGCGCGACCCGATAGAGCGCCGCTGCCTTGGCATACTGGCCGTAGCCGAGGAACACATCACCGGCGACCAGCGCCTGGCGCGCGGTTGTGGCGGCGAGGCCGTTCCGCTCGGTCGTCGCCAGCGATGCCTGGTCAGCCGCGGCCTTGCTGCTGGCCGAAGTGTAGACGTCGCGGAAGACCGGCCGTGACTTGTCGATGGCGCCGGCGGCGAAGCCCTCGTCCAGCACCGCCTTGGCCTCGCCCGGGAAGCCCTTGATCAGGGCCGAGTTGGAGTAGCGATAAAAATCGCTCTCACCCTTGAGCGCGCCGGCGGCCCGCTGCAGCCGGAACAAGTCGATCTGGTCGGAGTCGCTCATGCCCGACGTGTCGCCGACAATGCGGGCTGCGTCGCGGATGTTGTCTGGGGTCGGATTGGTGCGCACCAACTCGCCGAGCAGCGGCATCAGGGTGGGCAGCTTGTGCTTGTAGGCGAGCGCGACGGTGCGGCGGCGCCACTCGGGGGGGACCGGCTGGCCGGCGGCGGTGCGGGCGGCCATCGCCTTTTGGAAGGAATCGACGGCCTGGGCGCCGTTGCCCTGGTTCGCGTAGACTTCGCCCAGCAGCACCAGCGCGTCGGCGTCGTTCGGGGCGGCAGCGAGCAGCGCCTGCAGTTCGGTCTGAGCGCCGACATAATCCTTGGCGCGGAACTTGATGCGGGCCTGGTTGTCGCGGAGAATCCGGATCTGGTCCGCGCTGGCCATGCCGGAGTTCAGGATCAGCGCGCTGGCCTGCGCGGTCTGAGCATCGTCCTTGGCGGCGATCGCGGCCTTGAGCCACAGCTGTCCCAGCATGTAGCGGTCTTCCTTGGTAGTCGCGACCGCTTGGGCCGCGGCGACGGCGCCCGGAATTTTGGCGGTGTCGTTGGCGTTCACCGCAATCTGCAGCGCCTGGAGCGCGCCTTGCGCCTGCTTGGACACCTTGATGTTCGCGGGCGGCTGGCTTTGCGCGGCCGCCGCCGGCGCGGCGGTGGCCGCAGTTCCCAGCGCCAGTACGGCCGCCAGCGTCCCACCCGTGAACCTCATGCCATTCTCCTGTCTCGCCCCGCTCCGGTAAGGAGCATTGAGCCGCCGCAAAGGACGGGCAGCGGGCCCTTAGACCCGTTCCACCCGGTTCGCCAGCGCCCCTGCCGCCGGGTGCATGAACCGCTTTTGAACTGTTGCGGTCGGCATTGGCCCCGCTTTGACGAGGGTCGCCGCGCGTTGCTAACGCGCCCCGCGTGATCATCCTGCTGTCCCCCGCCAAAACCCTCGACCTTGCGACGCCCTGTAGCGACGAGCCGACGCGGCCGCGGTTCGAGAAGGAGGCCGCCCGGCTGGCGCGGGCGGCAGCTAAGCTCAAGGCTGAAGATTTGGCCGGGCTGATGCACATCAGCGACAAGCTGGCGGAGCTGAACGTCGGGCGCTTTCGCGGCTTCGCCAAAGCCGGCGAGCGGCCGGCAATCCGGATGTTCGCGGGTGACGTTTATCGCGGTTTCGACGCGGCGAGCGCCGACGACGATACGATCGCGTTCGCGCAGGAGCACCTGCGCATCCTGTCGGGACTGTACGGGGTGGTTCGGCCGCTCGATGCCGTCCGGCCCTACCGGTTGGAGATGGGCACGGCCTGGTCCCCGGCGGGGGGCAAGCTGACGGACTTCTGGGGCAGGAAGGTCGCGAGGGCGGTGCTGGAAGATGTGAAGGGGGACGGGTCCGCGACGCTGCTAAACCTCGCCAGCAACGAATATTACGCGGCCGTCGGTCCGCACCTGCCCAAGCGCGGCGTGCGATTGATCGCGCCCGACTTTCGAGTGGCGACCGCCAAGGGGCTGCAGTTCCAGAGCTTCACGGCCAAGGTGGCTCGCGGCGCCATGGCGCGCTGGGTGTGCGAGGAGCGGGTCGACGATCCGGCCGCGCTCACCGGCTTCGACCGGGACGGCTGGTCGTACCACTCGGACGGCAGCACGGCGGACAAGCCGCTGTTCGTGCGCGATTGAGCGATAAGCGCTCGCCCGCGCACGCGCGGGCTGCTAGTCGGTTCCCAGCGGGTCCCCGCGCGTAACGAACAGCAGAAGAGCGAACTCGAACCTTGGCCACCCAACCGCCGGCGGAAGCACCCAGCGACGCGATTGCCCCCATCTCCATCGTCGAGGAGATGAAGACCAGCTACCTCGATTACGCCATGTCGGTGATCGTCAGCCGCGCGCTGCCGGACGTGCGCGATGGGCTGAAGCCGGTGCACCGCCGCATCCTCTATTCGGCCAGCGAGAACGGGTTCTTCTACAACCGGCCTTACCGCAAGTCGGCCCGCATCGTCGGCGACGTGATCGGTAAGTACCACCCGCACGGCGACACGGCGATCTACGACGCGCTGGCCCGCATGACCCAGGACTGGTCGATGCGGGTGCCGCTGATCGACGGCCAGGGCAATTTCGGCTCGATGGATCCCGATCCGCCGGCGGCCATGCGCTATACCGAAGCACGGCTGGCCAAGGCGGCGGGGTTCCTGCTGGGCGACCTCGACAAGGATACGGTCACCTTCCAGCCGAACTATGACGCCAGCGAGCGCGAGCCGCAGGTGCTGCCGGCGCGCTTCCCCAACCTGCTGGTCAACGGTGCGGGCGGGATCGCGGTCGGCATGGCCACCAACATTCCGCCGCATAACCTGGGCGAGGTGCTGGCCGCGTGCCGCGCCTACATCGACGATCCGGCGGTCACGTCCGAAGCGCTGATGGAGCATGTGAAGGGGCCGGATTTCCCGACGGGCGCTATCATCCTGGGCACCGCCGGTATCCGCAGCGCCTACACGACCGGGCGCGGCTCGATCGTGGTCCGCTCGCGCTACAAGGTCGAGGAAGGGCGCGGCGACCGGCGGTCGATCGTGCTGACGGAGATCCCGTACCAGCAGGGCAAGAATGCGCTGGTCGAGAAGATCGCCGAGGCCGCCAAGGAGAAGCGGATTGAGGGCGTCAGCGACATCCGTGACGAGTCCAACCGTGAAGGCGTGCGGATTGTCATCGACTTGAAGCGCGACGCCACTCCGGACGTCGTATTGAACCAGTTGTGGCGGCACACGCCGGCGCAGGGCTCCTTCCCCGCCAACATGCTGGCGATCCGCGGCGGGCGGCCGGAGACACTGGCGCTGCGGGACATCATCGAGAGCTTCGTCAAGTTTCGCGAAGAGGTGATCACGCGGCGATCCAAGTACGAGCTGCTCAAGGCGCGTGAGCGGGCCCACATCCTGCTCGGCCTGGTGGTCGCCGTAACCCACCTGGACGAGGTGGTCCGGATCATCCGCGGCTCGGCATCCCCGGCCGAAGCGCGCGAGGCCCTGCTTAGCCGCGACTGGTCCGCCGACCAGATCAGGCCCTACATCCGCCTGGTGGAGGCGGTCGAGCCGCAGGCCGCGGGCGACACCTACCGGCTGAGCGAGGCGCAGGTGAAGGCGATCCTCGACCTGCGGCTGCATCGCCTGACTGCGCTGGGCCGCGACGAGATCGGCAACGAGCTGGAAGGCCTTGCGAAGAGCATCGGTGAACTGCTTGAGATCCTTGGCAATCGCGCGCGCCTGTACGAGGTGATGCGCGAGGAGTTCGACGAGGTCGACCGCGAATTTTCGACGCCGCGCAAGACCGAATTGGCAGCGGCGGCCGACGGAATCGACGACGAGGACCTGATCGAGCGCGAGGAGATGGTCGTGACGGTCACCATGACCGGCTACATCAAGCGCACGGCCCTGTCGGTGTTTCGTGAGCAGAAGCGCGGCGGCAAGGGCCGCTCGGGCATGAGCACCAAGGATGAGGATGCGGTCACAAACCTGTTCGTAACCTCCACCCACAACCCCGTGCTGTTCTTCTCCAACCTCGGGCGCGTGTACCGCATGAAGGTGTGGCGCCTGCCGGAGGGCGGACCGACCGCCAAGGGCCGGCCGATGGTCAACCTGCTGCCACTTCAGGGCGGCGAGGTGATCACCACCGTGCTCCCGCTGCCGGAGGATGAGGAGAGCTGGAGCGACCTGCACCTGATGTTTGCGACCGCCCACGGGACGGTACGGCGCAACAGCATGGATTCGTTCCGGAATATCCCGACGGCCGGCAAGATCGCCATGCGTTTCGCGGTTGCGGATGATGGCGATGAAGCAGGCGAGGACACGACCGACCGGCTGATCGGCGTGTCGCTGTTGAGCGAGGAGGACGATGTCCTGCTCGCCACCCGCAACGGCAAGGCGATCCGGTTCATGTCGACCGACGTGCGCGAGTTCCAGAGTCGCACGTCGACGGGCGTGCGCGGGGTGCGGCTACTGGGCGACGACGAGGTCATCTCCATGTCGATCCTGCGCCGGGCCGGGACCACGCAGGAAGAGCGCGAGGCCTATCTCCGCTGCCCGCCGTGGCGCGAGCGCGAAGGCATGGACTGCAGCCTCCCGGCTGAGCGCGTGGCGGAAATGGCTGAGCGCGAGCAGTTCATCCTGACGATCACCCGCAACGGCTTCGGCAAGAGGACCAGCAGCTACGAATACCGCCGCACCAATCGCGGCGGCCAAGGCATCACCAACATCGACACGTCCCCCCGCAACGGCGGGGTGGTGGCGAGCTTCCCGGTCAAGCCTGGCGAGCAGATCATGCTAGCAACCGATCAGGGAAAGATGATCCGCACCACCGTTGGCTCGATCCGGGTCGCCGGCCGGAACACCATGGGCGTGATGATCTTCCGCGTCGGCGACGCCGAACATGTGGTGTCCGTGGCGAAGATCGACGAGAGCGATGCAGTCGAGGTCGAGGCGCTGACCGACGAGCTGGCGCCGGACGATGGCGCGACCACCGGGGAGCAGGAGCTCGACAAGCCGGTCGATCCGGGCGTCAGCGACTAGGAAACGAGCAACCGGGTCTCGTTGGGGGCGTTAGTTGAGCGACACGCAAGGAGACCCGAATGCCCATTCCCAACAACGCGCTGGTGCTCGTCGTCGACGGCCGCAAGATGCTGTTCTTCCGTAACCAGGGCGACGAGAACCAGATCGATCTGCGGACGGAAGCGCATGACGAGCGCGACGATGCGCATTTCGACCGAGAGCTGAAGCGTGATGCGCCCGGTACGGCGGCAGCGGGCGGATCAGGTGGCGATGCCCATCGCCCCGCGATGGAAGAGACCGATTTCAAGCAGCAGGACGAGGACAATTGGGTCAAAGAGGCGGCCGAAGAGCTGCGCAAACGCGCCCTGCGGAACGACTTCGATCACCTATGCATCGTCGCCCCGCCCAAGGCGCTCGGGGTACTCCGCAAGGCGCTCCACAAGGAAGTTGAGAAACGGGTGGTCTGTTCCATCAACAAGGAGATGAGCGGCCGGCCCATCCCCGACATCGAAGCGCTGATCGAAAGCGAGACGAAGGCCGACGCACCGGCCGACGTCTGAGCTATTCCGTCCGCCAGCGCGCGCAGGTCTCGATCAGGCTGCTGATATCGCTGCGTCGCCGCTGCCGGCCCGTCTCGTGCACGGTGGGGTTGAACGCCACCACGCAGTTGCGACCCTGCTCCTTGGCGGCATAGAGCGCCCGATCGGCTCGCATCTGCCAGTCGTCGAAGTCGGATCCGCGTTCGAGCATGGCGATGCCAAAGCTGGCCGTGACCGAGCCGCAGAGCGGATGTACCGCATTTTCCAGGGCCTTGCGAACACGCTCGGCGCACGCCACGGCCTGGCGCAGGTTGCAGCCGGTTAGCAGGATGCCAAACTCCTCACCGCCGAGGCGGCCGAAGCGATCGTCGGGCCGCAGCAAGCGCACGCACAGGCTACCGACATCCTGCAGGACGTCGTTGCCGCAGCCATGGCCGAAGCGGTCGTTGACCGACTTGAACCGGTCGAGGTCGAAGCTGATCAGGGCGGCCGGCCGTTGCGCGCTGACGAAGCCGCAGAAAGCGCGGCGGGCCGCTTCCACGAACCCGCGTCGGCTGAGGGCGCCGGTGAGCGAGTCGGTCATAGCGAGTGTGCGCAACTCCATCTGCTCGACGATCAGCCCCGCGAAGCGCGCCAGCACGTCAAGATCGTGGTCGGTGAAGGTCCGGGCCTGCCGATCGATCACGCACAGGGCACCGACATTGTAGCCGTCCGGAGTCGTCAGCGGAACGCCGGCATAGCTGCGGATGCCGGGACCGCCCGTGACCAGCGGATTGGCAGCGAAGCGCGGGTCGGCGGCGGCGTCCTCAACCACCAGCAGGGTACGCGAACGTATGGTGTGATCGCAGAAGGCCATGTTCCGCGGGGTCTCGGCAGCGTCCACACCTTGGCGCGACTTGAACCACTGACGGCCCTCGTCGATCAGCGAGACGGCGCACATCGGCACATTCAGCAGGTCGCGGACGAGCGCGGTGATGATGTCGAAACTGCGTTCTGGCGCGCTGTCCAGGATGTTGTAGCGCTGTAGCGCCCGAAGCCTGCCCGCCTCGTCGTGCAACTGCGGATCATAAGCGGTCACCGGCTTCTTCCTTCCCCTTCCCGAGCTTGCGGAAGATTGGTCCGTGGGGCCTTTGGTACGCCTTAAGCTTCGATCCGAAATGGACGAAGCAGCCGGCTCAGGCGAAGAGGTCGGTCACTGCCGCGTCCGGCGCCTCCCAGCGGAGCCATAGCGAACGATGGCAGCCAGCCGGCTCGCGCTCGAAGCAGAGCAGAGCGGTGGGCGACTCTCCTGCCAGCTGGCGCAGCTGCGCAGTGGCAGCAATCGCTTCGGGCAGCTCGAGTTGAGAGCGGTAGATGCGCTCCAGGTCGGCCTGCCGCCCCTTGCGCGCGGCCTCCCGACCGTCGGCGGGCGTGCCGAGCGCCCGAAGGTGGACGTAGGAGATCCCGGCTTCCTCCAGCGCGCCGCGCAAGGCCGACTTGGAAAAGCCGGGTCGGCGCGAGAGCGGGAGGGCCCGGATGTCGACCAGCTGACGGACGCCGGCGGAGCGCAGCGCCTCCAGGAAGTCAGGAACGGTGGTGCCTTCGTAGCCGATCGTGAAGAAGTGCAGCGGCAATCAGGCCGGACCGGTCAGCGGGAACTTGGGAATGGCGACGTCAAACGCCTGCCCGTCCTCGTCGACCAGGCGGTAGCTGCCCTCCATGGAGCCAATCGCGGTCGAGAGCGGGCAACCGGACACATAGTCGAAGCTCGCTCCTGGTGCGATTAGCGGCATCTCGCCAACGACCCCCTCCCCGCGCACTTCGTGCAGGGCGCCGCGGCCGTCGACGATGCGCCAGTAGCGAGACAGCAGCTGCACGCTCCTGGAACCGCCATTCTCCAGGCGGATATGGTAGGACCAGAACCAGCGCCCGGTAGCGGGGGCGGACTGTTCGGCGAGGTACGAGACCGCCACCCGGACGGTGACGTCGTTGGTGGTCGCCTCGTACGGGAACAGGATTGCGAGTGCGTCCAGGGCCATGGAGTGACCTATGGCATGCCGGCGGCGCGGCGCAAACGCTCAACAAGGCGGGCGCGGCCTTCATTGAGGCTTTCGGCGCGGTCCGTGAGCAGGTCCCGCGCCAGGAAGTGTCCGGTGAGCGTCAGGCCGTCCACCGTGTCCGGGAGTGCAGCCGGCCCGCCGTCGCGGACGAACGGAGGCAGCGGCAGGAGGCGGCCGGCGTAGGGGGCGGCCTCGGCGGCGCTGACCGCGCGCCCCGAACGGGGTGAGACGGCGACCAGCTGATCCGTGGCGCCGCTCGCCGCGCAGCTTTCGAGGTCGAGGCCGAAGCCGAGTTCGGCCAACATGAGCAGTTCGTAGCGAACCAGGGCAGCGCCCCAGCCGCTCGCCGAAGGTGCGGCTTCGATGGCATCGAGCAGGCCGGAGAGCGCCTGGAACAGGCGTGGGTAGGGTTGCTGTTCCGGCAAGGCCGTGGCGGTGAGCGCCGCCGCCCACTCGATGGCCGCTGCGGGGAGCGGCTCCGTGAGCAGCGGACCGCGGCTATGGGTAAGCTCGACCGAGATCTGCGGGAGCTGTGCGTCGGTGCGCGCGGACACCTGCGCCTCCACCAGGTTGCCGGCGATCAGCACCGGGCGCATGCGCCGGCCGCGAGCGCCTCGGACATAGCCGGCGACCAGGCCATGGTTGGGGGTGAGCAGGCGGACGACGGCGCCGTGCTCGCCGTGGCTGCGGAGCGCAAGGACGATGGCCGGGGTGGTCAGCCTCATCCGTTCGGGTGAAAATAGTCGTAGAGCTGACGGGCCGTGCCCTTGCTGATGCCCGGGGCGCGTTCGAGGTCCTCCAGCGCCGCGCCCTTGACCGCGCGGGCGGTGCCGAAGTGCATAAGCAGCGCGCGCTTTCGGTTGGGGCCGATGCCGGGGACTTCGTCGAGCGTCGAGGTGGTCAGGCTCTTGGCGCGCTTGGCGCGGTGCGTCCCGATGGCGAAGCGGTGGGCCTCGTCGCGGAGGCGCTGCAGGTAGAACAGCAGGGGCGAGTTTACCGGCAGGGTCAGCTCGCGGCCGTTCGGCAGGTGGAACACCTCCCTCCCCTCCCGGCCGTGGTGAGGGCCCTTGGCGACGCCGATCACTGGAACATCGTGCACCCCAGCGTCTTCCATGATCTCCAGCACTGCGTTGAGCTGGCCGCGGCCGCCGTCGATCAGCAGCAGGTCGGGCCACTCGCCGCTCTGCCGGTCAGGATCGTCCTTTTCGAGGCGGGCGAAGCGCCGTTCCAGCACTTCCTTCATCATGCCGAAATCGTCGTCGGTCTGGGCCGACTTGATGTTGAACTTGCGATAGCTGTTCTTGCGGAAGCCCTCTGGCCCGGCGACGATCATCGCACCGGTGGCGTTGGTGCCCATGATGTGGCTGTTGTCGTAAACCTCGATCCGCTTGGGCACGTCGGTCAGCTCGAACGTGTCGGCAAGGTCGCGCAGCAGCTTGCTCTGGGTGGTGCTCTCGGCGAGGCGTCGTTCCAGCGCTTCCTCCGCATTGCGGCTGGCCTGCTCGATCAGCTTGCGGCGGTCTCCGCGCTGGGGCCGTTCGATCAGCACCTTGCGCTCGGCGCGTTCGGACAGGGCTTCAGCGATCAGCTCCGGTTCGGGCAGGTCGCGGTCGACCAGCACGCGCTTGGGCGGCGGCATGTCCTCGTAGAATTGGACCAGGAAGGAGGCGAGCACCTCCGCTTCCGGCACCTCGGCGGTATGCGACGGGAAGAAGGAGCGGTGCCCCCAGTTCTGGCCGCCGCGGATGAAGAAGGCCTGGATGCACATCTGGCCGGCCTGGCAGGCGAGCGCGAAGATGTCGGCATCGCCCAGCCCCTCGGCGTGGACCGTCTGGCTGCCCTGGACGTAGGTCAGGGCGCGGAGGCGGTCGCGGTAAATGGCGGCGAGTTCGAAGTCCTGTTTTTCCGCGGCTTCGGCCATCAGCTTGGACAGGCGCGCCTGGACGTTGGTGGAGCGGCCGGCGAGGAAGTTCTTCGCGTCCTCGACCAACTCGGCATACTCAGGAGGCGCAATCCGCTCGACGCAGGGGGCCGAGCAGCGGCGGATCTGGTAAAGCAGGCAGGGCCGCGAGCGGTTCTGGAAGAAGCTGTCGGAGCAGCTGCGGAGCAGGAACAGCTTCTGCAAAGCATTGAGGGTGCGGGTGACCGAACCGGCGCTGGCGAAGGGGCCATAGTACTGGCCTTTCACCCGGCGGGCGCCGCGATGCTTCTGAACGCGGGGGAACGCATGATCCTCGCGCAGGAGAATGAAGGGGAAGCTCTTATCGTCGCGCAACAGCACGTTGTAGGGCGGCCGAAAGCGCTTGATCAGCTGCGCCTCGAGCAGCAGTGCCTCCGCCTCGGTGCGAGTGGTGACGATGGTCATGGAGCGGGTCTGCGCGACCATCCGCTGCAGCCGCTTGGAGAGACGCGCGACCTGCGTGTAGTTGGTGACCCGTGCTTTAAGCGCGCGGGCCTTGCCGACGTAGAGCACGTCGCCGCGCGCGTCCTGCATGCGATAAACGCCGGGGCGCGCAGGCAGGGTTTTCACGACATTGCGGATCGCCGCGACGCCCGCCTCCAGGTCCGGGGCCTCTCCTCCGCCCTGCACGGTGAAGGTCGCCTGGTCCTCGTTGAAGCGCTCGGCGGAACGGGGGTGTTCGGGACGGTCGGCCGGAGTGCGATTCATCAGCCGCGATGTAGGTGGTGCGGAAGGATTTCGGAAGCCGGGCACGTACGGTTGCTTAGGCGTGATTCGAGGCGATGCGGCAGTCGGAAGGCGACAAAGGCGACACCTACAATCCTATCCACACGGACCGGCCGCGGGAACACCACCGCTGATATCGCCGCAAACCGAGGAGACCACCCATCATCACGAACCTGTCTGGCACATTAGGAACGTGTAGGACAGTTCGATGACTTACGCCCATCAGGGCTGAGGAGCGCTCTAATCACTGCGCTTGAGAGTTGGCACGTGGGAACGAAGGAAACGGCGGAGCTGCTATCTTCTTGGACGCAGCGGCTTTAGATTAGCCGCATGCAAGTCGGTTCGGTCTCAAACTCATGAGCGTCGCTTTCCGCCGGGAGAGCGATGAGGAGCATCTCGAGCCGAAGTTCGAGCTACCAATCCCGCCTGGACCGAACTTGGTGACGGCCCGGGGCCTCGGGCTGATCGAAGCAAACGTGGCGGAGCTGGAAGCTAAGCTCGCCCAAGCCTTGGGCGAAGAGGAGCGCAAGGCGGTGCTGCGAGATGCGCGCTACTGGCGGCAGCGGCAGGCGAGCGCGCAGCTGGCGCCGCCGACGTCGGGCGAGCGGGTCGCGGTGGGGACGCGGGTGACCTACGAGCGCGACGGGCAGCAACGGACGGTGGAGATCGTCGGCCATGACGAGAGCGAGCCGGCGGCGAACCGGGTCGCGTTCACGGCGCCGCTGGTCCGGGCGATGCTCGGCGCAGAGGTCGACGACGAGGTGGAACTGCCGGACGGGGCGGCGCTGACGATCATCGCCATCGCCGCCGCGTCCTAGAGGCTCAGGCGGCCGCCCTCGCCTGCTCCCGGTCGGCCAGCATCCACTCGACCGCGGCGCGGGCGTGGATGGCGGTGGTGTCGTAGACCGGCAGAACGTTGGCGCGGGTGTCTACCGCCAGCACCAACTCGGTGCAGCCGAGGACAACGGCCTGCACCTTGGCCTTGCCGAGTTCGGTGATCAGCGTCTTCAGCTTGCGTTGGCTGTCGCGGACGACGCGGCCGGCGGCGAGCTCCTCGTAGACGATGCGGTCGACCTCCTTGCGCCATTCCGGCGTGAGTTCCTGGATGGCGATGCCGCGCTGCTCATAAGGGCCGCGAGCCCAGGCTTCGGTCATGGTGAAGCGGGTGCCAAGCAGGGCGATGCGGGTGCGGCGGTCCGTGGCGACGCACTCGGCGGCGGCCTCGCGGATGTCCACCAAGGGCAGACCGGTGGCGGCGGCGATTGCCTCGCTCGAGCGGTGCATGGTATTGGAGGCGAGCAGCAGGCCGTCTGCGCCGGCCGCCTTCAGCCGCTCGGCCGCTTCGACCACCACGCGATCGGCGGCCGCCCAGTCGTTGACCCGGTGGTAGCGGGCGTAATCGTCCTCGAAGTCGAGGCTTTCGATCACCAGGCGGGCGCTGTGCAGGCCGCCCAGCCGCTGCGCCACCTGGCGGTTGATGTGGTCGTAATAAAGCGCGGTCGAATTCCAACTCGCCCCGCCGATGATCCCCAGCTTGCGCAACGTATGACTCCCCATCCCCGCCGCTCAGAAAACTGGAGCGGCCCCGTAACAAATTTGCTGTCGATTCAAGCTCCTGCCGTGGAGCCTCGCGACCTTTGTCACTTACTCTTGCCCGTCCGGCAAGCGGGTGAATGGAGGTTGGGTGAATAGTTAACTCGTCAAAGGCGGGCTGTTGCGGCGGAGCGACAAACCGTTACGCGAGCGAACTCATCCGAGCGCCTTCACGACCTCCTCCACCATCTTCTTAGCGTCGGCGAGTAGCATCATGGTGTTGTCGCGATAGAACAACTCGTTGTCGACGCCGGCATAGCCAGCGCCGCCCATCGAACGCTTGATGAACAGCACGGTGCGGGCCTTCTCGACGTCGAGCACTGGCATGCCGTAAATGGGCGAGCTTTTGTCGGTCTTGGCGGCTGGATTGGTGACGTCGTTGGCGCCGATCACAAAGGCGACGTCGGTTTGGGCGAATTCGGAATTGATGTCCTCAAGCTCGAACACCTCGTCGTAGGGCACGTTGGCCTCGGCCAGGAGCACGTTCATGTGGCCCGGCATCCGGCCTGCGACGGGGTGGATGGCATATTTGACGCGGACGCCCTCGGCCTTGAGGAGGTCGGCCATCTCGCGCAGCGTATGCTGCGCCTGCGCCACCGCCATGCCGTAGCCGGGCACGATGATCACCTGGTCGGCCTGCTTCATCAGGAAGGCGGCATCCTCGGCCGAGCCGCGCTTGTAGGGACGGTCGATGGCTTCGCCCCCCGCCCCGCTCGCCGCGGTCGCGCCGAAGCCGCCGGCGATGACGCTGATGAAGCTGCGATTCATGGCTCGGCACATGATGTAGCTGAGGATCGCGCCCGAGCTGCCGACCAGCGCGCCGGTGATGATCATGGCGCTGTTGTGGAGCGTGAAGCCCATCGCCGCCGCGGCCCAGCCGGAATAGCTGTTCAGCATGGAAACGACGACAGGCATGTCAGCGCCGCCGATCGGGATGATCAGCAGGAAGCCGATGGCGAAGCTGAGCGCCATGACGGTGAAGAACACCCATGGGCTCTGGTCCTGGGTGAAGTAGGCGATCAGCAGGAGGATGGCGCCGAGCGTCGCGAGGTTGATGAGGTGCCGGGCAGGCAGCAGGATCGGCGAGCCGCTCATGTTGCCGTTGAGCTTAAGGAAGGCGATCACCGAACCCGAGAAGGTGATGGCGCCAATCGCCACGCCGAGGCCGAGCTCGATCCGGCTGACGGGGAAGATGTTGACCACCGTCTGCGAGGCGATCGGGGTGAAGCTAGTGGCGATGCCGAATGCTTCGGGGTTGAGGTAGGCGGCGGCGCCGACGAGGACGGCGGCGAGGCCGACCAGGCTGTGGAAGGCGGCGACGAGCTGCGGCATGGCCGTCATCTGGATGCGGCGGGCAGTGACCAAGCCGATGATCGCGCCGATCGCGATGGCGGCGAGGATTAGGCCGGCTGTGACCCAATCGACCCCGGAGCGGAAAGCTGCCGTACCGGGAACTTCGACAAAGTCCGATGTTCGCGGAAGATGCGTGAGCAGCGTTGTCACCACCGCGATTGCCATGCCGATCATGCCAAGGCGATTGCCGCGCTGGCTGGTGGCGGGGCTCGACAGGCCGCGCAGGGCGAGGATGAAGCAGACGCCCGCCGCGAGGTAGGCCAGGAGTACCCACGCGGGCTGGCCGTGGGCAGCGGCGGTCTCAAGGCCAGGATTGGGTCCGGGGAGCATGCTGGCGTCGGGTGAGAAGGTGACGGCGAAGATCCAGTCGCGATGAACGTGGCTCATCCGCTCAGCGCTCCTTCTTCTTGTACATGGCGAGCATGCGGCTGGTCACCGCGAAGCCGCCGAAGATGTTGATGGACGCGAGCACCACACCGAGGAGGCCAAGCCACTTGGCGACCGGGTTGCCGCTGGCGGCGGCCGCGATCAAGGCGCCGACGATGATCACGCTCGAGATGGCGTTGGTCACGGCCATCAGCGGCGTGTGCAGCGCCGGCGTGACGGACCAGACGACGAAATAGCCGACGAAGCAGGCCAAGACGAAGATCGAGACGATGGAGATAAGGTCCATGCAGCTTCCCTCAACAGGCGCTTAAAGTAACAAAGGTAGCGGGTACGTGCCTCCCCAACGCACGGTGATTGACATCTTCGCGGTGTCCCGGGCCGTTTCCGCACCGTTCCCCATAGGTAATCGTCCATGCATTGCGGGCAGCATGGCACAGGCGAGCGGCCATAGAACAGGGCAAAACGCTGGTCCATTTCGGCGCCGTTACCGATTGTCAAAACACGAACGGTTTCCGTTTTGATAACCTTTTGGCGGCAAACCGGCTGGGACATGCGCTCGCCACCGCCTTCCGCTCAGGCCGACGGGTCGAAGCAGCCGTTGAAGCTGCTGCTGTGGCTGACGCTCGTCTGCGGCATCTTCGGCTACCTGGAAGTCGGCGAAGTTGCAGAAGACTACCTGCGGATGACCCGCAACAACCTTCATCCGCGCTCCGCCAGCGGCGAGATCGTCTTTGTCGCAATCGACGATCGTAGCACGCAGAAGATCGGCGCGTGGCCGTGGCCGCGAGCCAGGCTGGCTGAGGTGATCAGCCGAAGCGCGTCGGCCGGAGCCAAGGGAGTGTTCCTGCAGGTTCCCGTCAATGACCGGACCACGGCCACTGCGGATCGGCAGCTAGCGGAAGCAATTGAGCGCTCCGGCATCGTCACGCTGCCCGTGCGCACCCGGCAAGGAACTGGCCGACTGGGAGAGCAGGCGAGCGGCGGGCCATTGCCGATGTTCTCGCGCCATGCGCATCTCGCCGACATCTCGGTGTTCTACAATTACCAGGGCGCCGTGTGGCGCGCGCCTTTTGCGGGCGGCTACGAGGGACAACCCATCGGCGGCATGGCGGCCGCCATTTCCGGCCGGTCCGCGCTGCCGACCGCAGGCCAGTTCCGGATCGATTACTCCGTGGACACCAAGCGCATTCCGCGGATTGACGCGGCCGACCTCTTGCAAGGTCGGGTGCCGCAGGAATCCTTGCGCGGCAAGTCGGTGGTGGTTGGCCTGGACGGCGAGTCCCTGGGCGACCAGGTCTGGATTCCGGGCCGTGGCCGCATGGGCATGACCTATGTGCAGATGCTCGGCGCGGAAACGCTGAAACACGGAATGCCGGTCGATCTCGGCTTTCTTCCCGCGCTGCTTGTGGCGCTGGCGGCGTGCTGCCTGTCATTGCGCGCACAGACCCGCCGCTCGGAAGAGGTGCCGCTCGTCGCCGGTCTTGTGCTGCTGCTCACAGTTCCCGTCCTGCTCGAGACCAACCTGATCTTCGTGGACGTCTCGGCCGGCCTTGTCGCCCTGATCGCCATGAGCACTCGCCTAGCCTGGCGTCGTTGGCGCAGCGGCAGCCTGACCAATCCGGAAACCGGGCTGCCCAACCTGACCGCCCTGCGTGAGAACCGCGCGGTACCGGACCGCCTGCTGGTCGCGGCACGGGTGCACAACTATGCTGAGATCGCCTCGACCCTAAGCGATCAAAAGGAAGCGGAACTCGTCCGGCAGATCGTGCAGCGGCTCTCCGTCGGTGACCAGCCGCTGAAGGTCTATCAGGGTGACGAAGGCGTGTTCGCCTGGTTCACGGAGCGAAGTGCAGCGCTGACCAACCACCTTGAGGCGCTGCACGCGCTCTTCCGGACGCCGGTGTCCATGGGCGGTCGCCCGATCGACGTGGCGCTGACATTCGGCGTTGAACTCGGCAGCAGTCGGGCCAACGCAAGCCGGCTGGCCAGCGCGCTGGTGGCCGCCAACGAGGCCTGGAGCCAGGGTCTGCGCTGGAAGTACCACGACCCGGCACGGGAAGAGGAAGTCAGCTGGCGGCTGTCCCTGCTCGGCGAGCTGGACGCGGCGATCGACAAGGGCGAAGTCTGGATCGCCTACCAGCCGCAATACGACCTGCGCCGCAACCAGGTCATCGGGGCCGAGGCGCTGGCGCGCTGGACGCACCCGGACAAGGGTCCGATCAGCCCAGCCGAGTTCATCGTTGCCGCCGAACAGCAGGGCCGGATCACCAAGCTGACCGATTTCGTGCTCGACCGGGCAGTGTCAACGGCGGCGGCGATCAATCGGCGGGGAACCCCGTTCACGATCGCTGTGAACATCTCGCCCCGCCTGCTGACCGATCGCGAGCTGGTGGGCCGCGTGAAGCATGCGCTGGCCCGGCACCAGCTGCCACCCGAGCGGCTGACCCTGGAGCTGACCGAGACCGAGTCGCTGCAAAGTGCCGAGGAGGGCTTGGCCATCCTCGACGGCCTGCGGGCGCTGGGCGTGCGCATCGCCATCGACGACTATGGCACCGGCCTGTCCACGCTGGACTATCTCAAGAAGATTCCGGCCAACGAAATCAAGATCGACCAGAGCTTCGTGAAAGGCATCAAGGTCAATCGCTCCGACCTCATCATGGTGCAGTCCACCATCGCCCTGGCCCACTCGCTCGGCCGCTCCGTGGTCGCGGAAGGAGTCGAGGAGCGTGCGACTCTGGACCAGCTGGCCGAGATGGACTGCGACGTGGCGCAAGGTTTCCTGATCGGCCGACCGATGGGCGTGCGCGAGTTGGTGCAGGCGCTGCAGGTTCGCAGCCTCCGCAGCGTAGCCTGATTTTCCGCTGAATTCTGCAACAAAGGTGCGTTCTTCAAACGAGTTCGCGCGACCTGTTGAAAAATATGGTGAATCGTTTGCTAACCGTTTCGATTAAGGTTAATACACTCTCAAGCAGCAATGATTCGCTGCTGAAACAGGGAGAGTTTTATGTGGAGCTACCTCTTCGGTTGCGGCTGGCGTTAAGCCATTAACCGCCGCCCGGGCTCGGCTGGGCACATAGACAAGCGCGTCCGTCGAAAGACTGGCGCGCTTTTCTGTTGGCGGGTAGCGGCTGGGCCATGTTGCAGGTCACCGGCTCCCTCACGCTCAGCGCGCCTCATGCGGGAATGCACGACATCACCGGCGAGGTCGTCGAGTGGCTGCGCGCCCAGCAGGTGCGCGACGGGCTCCTGACCCTGTTTATCCGGCACACGTCCGCGTCCCTGCTGATCCAGGAGAATGCGGCGCCGGCCGCCCGGCGTGACGTCGAGCGCTACTTCGCCCGGCTAGCACCCGAAAACGACGGTTACGAGCATGACGACGAGGGTCCGGACGACATGCCTGCCCACCTGCGCGCGGCGCTGACGCAGGTGCACCTGTCCATTCCGGTGATCGGCGGCGAGCTCCAGCTGGGCACGTGGCAGGGCATCTACCTGTTCGAGCATCGCCGCCGCCCCTCCCCGCGCGCCATTGCCATGCACCTGATCGGAGAATGATGTGAGCCTGGCGAGCGTGCGGACGTGGTTGGCGAAGCATGCGCCGGAGGTGCGCCTGATCGAGGCGCACGCGAGCACCGCCACTGTCGCGGACGCCGCGGCGGCGCTCGGGGTCGAGCCGGGCCGCATCGCCAAGACGCTGAGCGTCAGGGTTGGCGAGCAGGTGTTCCTGCTGGTCGCGCGCGGCGATGCGCGGTTGGACAATGCCAAGGCGAAGGCGGTGTTCGGCGGGCGGCCGCGGATGCTGGAGGCGGAGCAGACCGAAGCGCTGACCGGCCATCCGGTCGGCGGCGTCTGCCCGTTCGGTCTCGCCACGCCATTGCCGGTCTATTGCGACCGCAGCCTACAGGCATTCGCAACGGTATTTCCCGCGGCGGGCAGCCGCAACAGCTCGGTGGAGATCGCACCGGAACGGCTGGCGGAGGTCACCGGCGCCGCATGGGTGGACGCCTGCATTCTGCCGAATGGCGCTTAGCGGAGCGGCACCGCGCGAATGAGGGCTTCCAGCCGCTCTCGGCGTGGCGCGACCAGCGCCGCTGCATAAGTCAGGCAGTATAGGTCAGCCGTGGCCATGCCGCGCTCCCACCCGGCGCGGCTCTGCGCGACGAGCGGCAGCAGCCCGCGCGGGCGCGCAATCTGCCGGACGGGCTCCAGGGTCGCGTCCCAGCGGCGCGCATCATAGTCGGCGCAGGCCATATGAGTTTCGAGCTCCGCAAACGCGAAGCGGATCGCCTGTTGCTGCGCGGCCGTGGCGCGCGTGTCCGGTGGGGCGGCGGCGAGTCAGGAGCCGAGTAGCAGCACTCCCGGCAGCGGGGCGAGCCTCACGCGCTCGCCAGTCGCTCCGCCACGACCTGCCCATCACGGGTGAGGGTGATGGCCCGGACGATCTCGTCGTCAGCCGGAAGCACCGCGCCGCCAGAGTCCTTGTCCCAAAAGGCAGAGAGGAAGTTGTACAGGTTGCGTGCGAACAGGGCCGAGGCATCGGCCGGAAGGCTGCGCGCGAGGTTGAGCGCGCCGAGGATCGTTACGCCATGCCGCTGGGCGCGCTCGCCGCAAACCGTACCCTCGACGTTGCCGCCGGCATCGGCGGCGAGGTCCACCACCACGCTGCCCGGGCGCATGGTGGCGAGCTGGGCATCGCTGATGAGGCGCGGCGCCGGCTTGCCCGGAATAAGCGCTGTGGTGATGACGATATCCTGCTTGGAGAGGTGGCTAGAAACAAGTTCAGCCTGAGCCCGGCGGTACTCATCGCTGGTCTCGCCGGCGTAGCCACCCTGCCCTTCGCCTTCTATGCCGGCCACCCCCTCGACGAAGATCGGCTTGGCCCCCAGAGACTGGATCTGCTCGCGGGTGGCGGAGCGGACGTCGGTAGCGCTGACCTGGGCGCCAAGACGGCGAGCGGTGGCGATCGCCTGGAGCCCGGCCACGCCAACCCCCATGACGAACACGCGCGCCGGGCTGACGGTGCCGGCGGCCGTCATCATCATCGGAAAGGCGCGGCCGTACGCCGCAGCAGCGTCGATCACCGCCTTGTAGCCGGCAAGGTTGGACTGGCTGGAGAGGATGTCCATGCTTTGCGCCCGCGTGATGCGCGGCATCCACTCCATCGCTAGTGCCTGAAGCCCGGCGGCGGCGTAGCCGCGCACCGCGTCGGCCCGGCGGAACGGATCAAGCGCGCCGATCAGCAGCGCGCCTGCCCGAGCACCCGCAAGGCTGTCCGGCTCCGGACCCGACACGCACAGGATGAGGTCGGCATCGTGCAACACCTCGGCCCGGCTGCCGACCTCCGCGCCGGCGGCGGCGAAGTCCCCGTCGGGTACGGAGGCGGCAGCACCGGCTCCGGCCTCCACAGCGACGCGAGCGCCCAGTGCCGCGAACTTCTTCGCCGTTTCCGGGATGGCGGCCACGCGGGTCTCGCCCTGTGCCGTCTCCCTCAGGACTGCGAGCTTCAAGCCGCCCGGCTCAGCTGGCGATGATGATTACGACGAGCAGCGCGACGACCAACGACGCGATGCCGCCCCATTTCAGCAGGGCCATGACCCGGGTGTAGTCGTTGACGTGGCGTTTGAATTCGACCGGGTTGCCGTTCGGCTCGGAGGTGTGGATGGACATGGTTGCTCCCTGATGCGGTGACTTGTTGACGCGAGCATAACGCCGCCGCCGCCCTACACCAACTCTTTACTCCTTGGCTTGTATGTCCCAGGCATGCGCGCGGATACCATTCGCTTTCTATTGCTGGTCGACGCCGGCCTGACCGAGCGGCGGCTCGTCTCCGCCACGGCCAGCCGGGCGGGCTGGAGCACACTTGGCGCACCGGGCCTCAGCGAAGCCATCGAGCTGCTGCGCGGCCCGCATGGCCATGAGGTCAAGGCCGTGCTGGTCGGCAGCTGGAATGCGGCGAGCGGCCCGCAGCTGGTTCGTACCCTTCGCAGCGATCGTCCCGGATTGCCGATCATTGTCCTAGCCGAGGGCGGCTCCATCGCTCAGGCGGTTGAGGCGATGCGCGCCGGTGCATCCGACTTCCTGGCGACCCCAATCGCGCCGGAAAGGCTGATGGAGGCGCTGGCCGCCAACGCGGACCGGCGCCGGCCTGGCGGCGAACTCGCGCCCCTGTCGGAGAAGCTCGCGCCGGCCTTGGCGCTCGACGAGCTGGTTGGCTCCGTTCCAGACTTCCGCGCCGCGCTGGCGATCGCCGCCAAGGCCGCGCGCAATCGGCTGCCCATGCTGATCGTTGGCGAGCCGGGCACGGGCAAGGAGACGATTGCCAGGGCGATCCACGCCGCATCGCAGCGTGCCAGAGGGCCGCTGCTCAGTATCGATTGCCGCTCAACTCCGGCCAACATCATCGACAGTGAGCTGTTCGGACATGTCGCGGGCGCCTTCCCGGGCGCCTTCGCCGAGCGGGTGGGCAAGCTGGTCGAGGCCGACGGCGGCACGCTGCTGCTCTACGATGTCGGGCACCTGCCGTCCGAGACCCAGGAGCGGCTCGACCGCGTGCTGGCAACGGGCGAAGTCCGGCCGGTCGGCTGCAACGGCAGCCACTCGGTCGACGTGCGGGTGATCGCCACCACCGGTGCGCCGCTGCCGGACGGGTTCGACGGCGGCCTGGCAGAGCGCTTGACGGCGACCACCGTTACCGTTCCGCCGCTAAGGGAGCGCACGCAGGACATTCCGGCGCTCGCCCGCCATCTGCTGGGCCGCATCGCCGGACAGCCGGGGATCCGGCCGCTGTCGCTGGGCAACGATGCGCTAGCGGTGCTGATGCGCTACGGCTGGCCTGGCAACGTGCGCCAGTTGAGCAACGTGCTGTTCCGTGCGGCGCTGCAGTGCCAGGGATCGGCGTTGACGGCGGACGACTTCCCGCACATCGCCATCCAGTCACGCTTCAACGGCCGAGCGCAGGACTTCGCGCCGGAACTCAGCAAGGCGAGCCAGGAAGCGGCCATGTCGGGCGGGCCGGGCGTGACCCTGCTGAAGCCTGACGGGCACCTCCGCAGCCTGGAGGAGATCGAGGCTGACGTCATCCGCCTCGCCATCGGCCACTATCGCGGCAAGATGACGGAGGTTGCCCGGCGGCTGGGGATTGGGCGCTCGACGCTTTACCGCAAGCTCGGCGAACTGGGCATCGACAACCTCGGCTGAGGAGTCCGGCGCGCGTTACCGCGAAGTTGAACTCGGCTGATTAGGGGTCGACCGTTGAGCCTGTATCTCAGGTGTGAGTAACCATAGCTTCCGCGCCTTCTGGTCCAGCACGAAATCAAAGTGGGAGAGAAAGCCCATTTCGAGCCGGCCGTCGCCGTCACTGTTCGAAATCGGTTGCAGGGCAACCGTACCGGAGTCGACCTTAAACGGACCTGCCTGCAACCGATCGACCCTTGCCTCTGAGGTCCGAAAGAGATCCCCCGCAACTGTAGTTGCAACCTTCGCGATCTGTGGCCTGCTGCCGAGGTTCAACCTAGCCCATGCACTGTTGCCGAGCGCAACTGACCCGCCAAACTTCAGATCAAGCGTCAACTCCGCAGGCTTACCGTCGATCCTGGCGGTTACTGTTGGAACGGCATTGTTCAGGTATGCGAAGGGCGTATTTTCTGGAAGCGGAAGTCGACCACTCGGCCCGAACGTGAATTGGCGGCGGCTGTACCAAACGAGGAAGCCGAGATGGTGAAATCGCTCGCCCGCAAGCAGAAGTGGTCGCCATCGACAACGTCGGCTCACACCGGCAAAGCGGGGCGATGCACTGGGTGCTTGCCTTTCTCCTGCTGCTGGCGGGATGCCGCAAGGCGGAGCCGGCAGTTGCCGCGGAGGTGCCGGAGGAAACGGGGCCGTGCCGGACGGAGCTGTTCGACGGCAGCCGGTTCACCGTCTGCTCGGCGGCCGAGCTGCGGCTTGAACTGCACGTGGCCGGGCGGGACGGACGGGCTTATCGAAGCTTCGCCGCGCTGAACCATGTGCTTGGGCAGCGGGCGGAGCGCGTGGCCTTTGCGGTCAACGCGGGAATGTTCGACGAGGGGGGGCTGCCGATCGGGCTGGCGGTGGCGGACGGGCGCGAGCTCAAGGGCCTGAACCGGCGCGACGGCGGCGGTAACTTTCACCTGAAGCCCAACGGCGTGTTCCTGGTGCGGGACGACGGCAGCGCGGCGGTGGTGCCGACGGAGCAGTTCAAGCCGTCCAAGACCGTCCGACTCGCCACGCAATCAGGGCCGATGCTGCTGATTGGCGGCAAGCTGCACCCGCGGATCGAGGCGGATGGGCGCTCGCGATTTGTGCGCAACGCGGTGGGTGTGGACACGCACGGCGTGCCGCTGTTTGTCATCAGCGAGGAAGCGGTCAGCTTCGGCAAGCTGGCGCGGCTGTTCCGGGATCGGCTGGGGTGCCGAAACGCGCTGTACCTCGACGGGTCGGTCAGCTCTTTGTGGGATCCGGCGGGTCACAGGATGGACAGCTTTTCGGCTCTGGGGCCGATGATCGTGGCTCTTCGCGACGAGGAGGAACGGCGGTGAACTTTTCGGGTACGTCGACCCTGATCACCGGCGCCGCGTCGGGCATCGGGCTCGCCTGCGCCACACACCTGGCTGAACAGGGCGCGGGTCGGCTGGTGCTGGTGGACCGGGACGCGGAGGCGCTGGAGCAGGTCAGCTTCAGCTGCGAGGTGGTGCGGATCGCTGGCGACGTGGCGGACCCGCAGCTCTGGTCGTCGCGGCCGCTGGGTGAGCTCGACCATGCGGTGGTGAATGCCGGCGTGGCGGGTGTCGGCCCGATCACCGACATGCCGTTGGCGGAGTGGCGGCGGGTCATGTCGGTCAACCTGGACGGCGTGTTCCTGACCTTGCAGGCGGCCATGCGGGCGATGCGCGAGGGCGGGTCGGCGGTGCTGGTGGCGTCGGCAGCGGGCATCAAGCCCCTGCCCGGCCTGTGCGCCTACGGCACGTCCAAGGCGGCGGTGATCCACCTGGCCAAGATCGCTGCGCTGGAGGGTGCGCCCCGCAAGATTCGGGTCAACGCGATTGCGCCGGGCGGCGTCGAGACGCCGATTTGGTACAACACCGACTGGTTCCGCGGATTGGAGGCGGAGCTAGGCCGCGAGGGTGCGTTCGCCAGGATCGCCGAGGACGGCACGCCGCTCGGGCGGTTCGCCCGGCCGGAGGAGATCGCCGCGCAGATCGCCGTGCTGCTGTCGAACGAGGTGAGCGGCTACACCACCGGCGCCGTACTGGTCAGCGACGGCGGGCACGTCCTCTAGACCTTCGGCGTCAGCGCCTGGTCGCGCAGGCCACGCCAGACGCGCAAGGCCTGGACCGTGTCGTACACGTCGTGGACGCGGATCAGCTGGGCGCCCTGCTCCGCCGCCTTGAGCGCCAGGGCCACGCTGCCGCCCAGGCGAGCGTCGGCGGGCGCTTCGTTGTGGAGCGCGCCAATGGTGCGCTTGCGGCTGGCGCCGAACACCAGCGGGCAGCCGAGGCCGTGCAGGGCAGCGAGGCCATTGATGAGCTCGAGATTGTGGGCGACGGTCTTGCCGAAACCGATGCCCGGGTCGACCATGATGTTCGCGCGGTCGATGCCGGCAGCCACGGCCGCGGCGATCCGCTCTTCCAGCCATAACCAAACCTCGGCGAGGACGCCGCGCGGGTAGCTGGGGTTGCCTTGCATGGTTTCAGGCCGCCCCTGATGGTGCATCAGGATGACCGGTGCCTTCGCTGCGGCGACCACTTCGGCGGCGCGGTGGTCCCAGGTGAGTGCCGAGACATCGTTGACGAGTCGCGCGCCGGCCGCGAGCGCGGCTTCCATGACGACCGCTTTGCGGGTGTCCACAGAGGTGGCCACGCCACCGGCGGCCAAGGCGCGCACGACGGGCTCGACCCGGGCAATCTCGTCGCCTTCCCAGACGGGCCTGGAGCCCGGACGTGTGCTCTCCCCCCCAACGTCGATCAGTGCGGCGCCTTGCTCGGCCATGCCGAAGCCAGCTTGCGCGGCGTCCCTCCCCTCCCCGTGCTTGCCGCCGTCAGAGAAGCTGTCGGGCGTGACGTTGAGGATACCGACGACCTGCGGCTGATCGAGGCGGATCGTGCGCTCGCCCAGCTTGAGCAGTGATCGGGCGGCGGTGAGTGCCGTCCACTGGCGGGCGGTGTCGTCATCGAGACGGTCCTCGATGGCGCTGACCGGCACCAGCTCGGAGCTCGATTCGCCGGGGCGGATCAGTTCAACCTGGCTGAACCAGTTGAGGCCGCCCGCGAGGCGGGCAACCTGGCCGTCGTGGCCGAACGGTGCATCGACGAAGCCGGTCGGGCGCAGGATGGTACGGGTCACTCCACCCCCGCCAGATGCTCCTGCCGAAGGGTGTCGAGCGGCACGAGGCGGCCTTGGCGTTCGACATGCCAGAAGGTCCAACCGTTGCAGCTGGGTGCCTTGTTGAGGCCGGCGCCGACCTTGTGAATGGAGCCGGTGTGCGGACCGCAGTTCAAGGAACCGTCCGCGCGGACGGCCGCCTTCCACCGGCGCTTCGCGTCGCTCAGCACCGTGCCGGGCGGGACCATGCCGCTTTCCACCAGCAGGCCAAACGCGACACGCGGCTGCGAGCGCTTGTCGGGGACGGTCTCCATCGCGCTTTCGTCGAGCGGGAGGGTGGCGTGGATGCGGGTCTCCGCGACTTTGGCGTAGGCAGTTTCGCGCTCGATGCCGATCCAGCGGCGACCGAGCCGGCGGGCGACGGCGCCGGTGGTGCCCGTGCCGAAGAATGGGTCGAGCACCGTGTCGCCCGGCTTGGTGCAGGCGAGGAGCACGCGGTAGAGCAGGCTCTCGGGCTTCTGCGTCGGGTGGGCCTTGTGGCCGTCGACGTCCTTCAGCCGCTCGGCGCCCGAGCAGATCGGCAGCACCCAGTCCGACCGCATCTGCAGGTCGTCGTTGAGCGCCTTCATGGCGCGGTAGTTGAAGTGGTACTTGGCGTCCGCATCCTTGGCGCACCAGATCAACGTCTCATGCGCGTTGGTGAAGCGGGTGCCGCGGAAGTTCGGCATCGGGTTGGCCTTGCGCCAGACGATGTCGTTGAGGACCCAATAGCCGAGGTCCTGGAGCGCCGTGCCGACGCGGAAGATGTTGTGGTAGCTGCCGATCACCCACATTGACCCGTCGTCCTTCAGGACGCGCCGCGCCTCCGTCAGCCAGGCGCGGGTGAAGGCGTCATAGGCGGCGAAGCTGGCGAAGTGATCCCAGTCGTTATCGACCGCGTCGACCCGTCCGCCCTCCGGCCGGAAGAGGTCGCCCCCGAGCTGTAGATTGTAGGGCGGGTCGGCGAAGATCATGTCCACGCTCTTGGCCGGGAGCTTGGCCAGCTCCTCGATGCAATCGCCGAGGATGATCTGGCCATCGTCGAAGATAGGCGTGGCGCGCACGCGTTCCTGGACCGGCCGAACTGGCAGAACGAGATTCATGAAGAGCACCCCCGTGTTGGCCGCCATGCTGAGTCCGGGCGGACTCCCGGTCAACGGGGAAAGGGTTAACGGCCTGCTCGGACCTGGAGAACGGAACGAGTCCGCAATGATTCTGGACACAAGATGTTGAGTCTCGTCGCGGCCAGGGGACTCAATCGGCTGTGGTGTGGCGCGGAGGACTCGTCTTCCGGCTATTCAGCGGCGATGGCGAACAGATCAGGCTGCGCGGCGGCAGCGAGGGCCTCGCGGACGAGGTTGAAGCTGCGGCGATGGAGCGGCGTGGGGCCGAGTTCGCGCAAGGCCCGGCGGTGGTCGGGCGTGGGGTAGCCGCGATTCTGTTCCCAGCCGTAGCCGGGGTGCTGCTCGGCATATTGTGCCATGATTCGGTCGCGGGTCACCTTGGCGACGATGGACGCGGCGGCGATCGAGCGGCACTTGGCGTCGCCGGCGATGATCGGCAGGCTGGGGCGGTCCCACTTGGGGCAGCGGTTGCCGTCGACCATCACCATCGCCGGCTCGAAGCCGAGCGCCTCGACGGCGCGGATCATGGCCAGCATGCGCGCCCAGTAGATGTTGAGGGAGTCGATCTCCTCCACCGTGCAGATGCCGACCCCGCAACGGGCCTGGACCATCAGCTTGGCATGGATCGCTTCGCGGGTGGCGAGATCGAGCTTCTTGCTGTCGTCGATGCCGCGGGGGAACTTGTCGCGATCAAGGACCACGGCGGCCGCGACCACCGGACCCGCGAGCGGCGCGCAGCCGGCCTCGTCCACGCCGGCCAGCGGCATGGGGTGATCACGCTCAAGCTTGAAACAGGGTCTGGCCACGTGTCCCTAGGGTAGGACGGCCCGCTTCACCTCGAAAGAGTCGAATGCGGGTTCCGGGCTCGGCTCGTCGATTTTTGCCGGCGCTTCCGCTTCCGCCATGCGCCAGGGCGGGTAGCGGCGGTGCTCCCCGGCCTTGTAGAGGAAGACGATGTTGCCGCTGGGATCGCGCAGGCGCGCCTCGCGCCACATCCATGGCTGGTTGCGCGGGCCGTGCTCGAAAGGAAGGCCGGTGCGGGCGAGTTGCTCCACCCGAGCATCGAGGTCGTCGCATTCGAGGTAGATGGCGGTGGTTGGACCGATCTCTTCCTCGGGATCGATCTGGACCGAGAGGGTGCCGCCGCCCCAGCTCTCGAAGCGGGCGTAGCCGTTCTCCGGGCTGTCGACGATCTGCTTGAGGCCGACCTTGAGGTAGAAGGCGACGGACTTGGCGTAATCCTTGCCGGTGACCGTGACCTGGTTGAGCCGCGGCCCGCCGCCGACATCGAGGCGGACCTTGTGGTGGCCCATGGGGCCATGGCCCTGACCGAGGCCAGGTGCTTCGTGCAGCGCCATGCGGACGAACTCGCGCGCGGCGGCGATGGAGGATGCCAGGCCGTGCCCCTGCGCAAGGCCGACTGCGATGGCGCTGGCTAGGGTGCAGCCGGTGCCGTGCGTGTGCGGCGTGTCGATGCGGCTGCCCTGCCAGCTAGTGATGTTGTCTTCCTCGATCAGGGCGTCGGCGAGCGCGTCGCCCTCGTCGTGGCCACCCTTGATCATGACCGCACAACCGTGCGCGCCAACCAGCGCCAGCGCGGCCTCGACCGGGTCTTCCTTGCCGGTCAGCCGCTGCAGTTCGGGGAGGTTCGGCGTGGAGATGGTGGCGATCTCCATCAGCCGGGTGAAAGCAGCGACCGTGGCGTCGTCGGCCAGTGCCGCGCCACTGGTGGCGACCATCACGGGGTCGAACACGATCGGGACCTTGGGCTCGAGCGCCTCGAGCCGGTCGGCGACCACGTTGGCGGTGAAGGCCGAGCCGATCATGCCGATCTTGATGGCGTCAACGCCGATGTCGTAGATCACCGCGTCGATCTGCGCCAGCACGGTCTCGGCCGGGACCGGGTGGACCGCGGTGACGCCAAGCGTGTTCTGGGCGGTGATGGCGGTGATCGCGGTCATCGCGTAGCCGCCAAGCATGGTGACGGTCTTGATGTCCGCCTGCACGCCCGCCCCGCCCCCGCTGTCGGAGCCCGCGATGATCAGGATGCGGGGAGTGGTGGCGTTGGTCATTGAACCCTGTTTAGCGGCAAAGGGCGAACAGTTCGTTAAGCAGCGGCCCTGGTCACCGCCGCGCAGATGCGCTCCACGACGTCATGGACCTGCGCCTCGTCGTCGCCTTCGGCCATGACCCGGATCAGCGGCTCGGTGCCCGACTTACGGATAACCAGGCGGCCCCGCCCGTCGAGCTCGCGTTCGGCGGCGGCGATGCAGGCCTTGACGCTGTCTGCCTCGAGCGGCGCGCCGCCGGCGAACCGAACGTTCTTGAGCAGCTGCGGCACGGGCTCGAACTGATCAAGGAGCTCGCTGGCGGGTTTGCCCTGCCCCACCATGGCCGCGAGGATCTGCAGGGCGGCAACTAGCCCGTCGCCCGTGGTGCTGTGATCGGTCAGGATGATGTGGCCTGACTGCTCGCCCCCGACGTTGCAGCCGGTGGCGCGCATCGCTTCGAGCACGTAGCGGTCGCCGACCTTGGTCCGTTCCAGGCGCAACCCTTCAGCATCGAGTTTCCGTTCAAGACCAAGATTGCTCATCACGGTGGCGACCACCGCTCCGCCTTTGAGCTGGCCGAGGCGATGCTGGTCGAGCGCGATCAGCGCCATCAGCTGATCGCCGTCGATCACCTTGCCCGTTTCGTCGACCACGATCAGGCGGTCGGCGTCGCCGTCCAGCGCCAAGCCGATGTCGGCGCCGCTGGCGACCACAGTTTGCTGGAGCAGCTGCGGGTGGGTCGACCCGCAAGCATCGTTGATGTTGATGCCGTTCGGCGTGACGCCAAGAGGGATGACGTCGGCCCCAAGCTCCCACAGCGCATCGGGGGCGACGTGGTAGGCGGCGCCATGCGCGCAATCGACCACGATCTTCAGCCCGTCCAGGCGGAGCTGTTCAGGGAAGGTCGCCTTGGCGAAGTGGACGTAGCGGCCGCGGGCGTCGTCGATCCGCTTGGCCCGGCCGATGAGTTCGGGCTGAGCGAGCGGCGGCGCTCCTTCGAGCAGGCCTTCGATTTCCAGTTCGTCGGCGTCGCTTAGCTTGTAGCCGTCGGGGCCGAACAATTTGATGCCGTTGTCGGCGAAGGGGTTGTGGCTAGCGGAGATCATCACGCCGAGGTCGGCCCGCATGGAGCGGGTCAGCATGGCGACGGCGGGCGTCGGCATCGGTCCGAGCAGGACGACGTCCATGCCGACGCTCGTGAAGCCGGCGACCAGCGCCGATTCCATCATGTAGCCGGACAGGCGGGTGTCCTTGCCGATGACCACCCGGTGGCGGTGGTCGCCGCGCACGAAATGGGCGCCGGCGGCCTGGCCGACCTTGAGCGCTACTTCCGGGGTCATCGGGGCGGTGTTGGTGAGACCGCGGATACCGTCGGTGCCGAAGAACTTGCGTGCCATGCGAGCGCCTTAGCGCTGCTGGATCAGCCTAGCCAGCGCCAGACGCCGACAGGGATCGGGTGAAGCCAGGTTGCGGCGACGAACAGCGCGATCCCGCCGATGATCGCGAACCAGCCGGGGAAAGCGACGCCGCGAGCAAACGGCAGAAAGCTGGTCTGCGCGACCCAATTGGCCCAGCGGTCACCGAGCTGACGGCGCTTCTTGGCCTCCTGTCCGGCGGAGCCGACGAGCGCAAGGACGAGCACCGCCACCGCGATGACCATGGCCGAGGGCTCCGGATGCACCAGCAGGTGGGCGATGGCCCACAGCGCGAACGACCACATCATTGGATGGCGGGTGATGCGGAACACGCCGCTGGGCCGGCCTATCACCGCATCGTGCTGCTGCATGGTGACCATCGCTGGGTTGCGGACGAAGGAGCCGACCAGCAGCACGGACGCGACCAGCATCAGCAGGGCCGCGATCCACCACAGCGCTTCGCCCGGCTGCCACAGCCAGGGCTGCGGGCCGGTGTTGCGGCGGGCGAGGACCATGGGGATGAAGGTGGCGAAGGAAACGGCCGAGTAGGCCGCCTGGAACCCGCGAGCGCCGAGGCGCCCGGCGAGCGGCTCCCGCAACGGATGGGACATCAGCAGGTGGGTACCGACGAACAGGGCCGCGAACAGCGCAACGGCCCCGGTGCCGCTCACTGGCGGTAGGCCTGGGGCAGGACACCCGGCGAGAGGTCCTGGTAGCGTTGGCGGAGGCGGGTCTGGCGTGTGGCGAGCGGTTGCTCGACGCCGTCGATCAGTACCGTTTCCGCCGCCGACGCATTGTCGAGCGGGTCGCTGGACCAGATCACCACGTCGCCGCGGCGGCCAGCCTGGAGACTGCCGATCTCGCCGCCCAGGCCGACAGCCTCGGCCGGTCGGCTGGTTACCATCGCCAGCGCCTCACCCCAGCTCAGGCCGGCGGCGCCGGGCACCTTCGCGAGGGCGACCAGATTACCGGCATAGTAGCGGGCGCGGAACGCCATCCGGGTATCGTCGTCATTGATGGTGCCGATCGCGACCTTCACCCCGGCGGCGCGCATCCGGCCGACGTTGCTTTGCGTCGCGGCAATGCTCTCGAAATTGGCTGGGAGGTCGGACAGGGCGGACGCGATCACCGGAATGCCGCTTTGCGCAAGGCGGTCGGCCACGGTCCAGCCCTCGTCGGCGCCGACGATCACTAGGCGCAACCGCGGAAACTCGCGCCCAAGGGCGATCACCTGCAGGAGGTCGGAGGCGCGCTCGGCATGGATCATGAGCAGCTGGCGGCCCTGCAGCACCGGCACCAGTGCGGCGGCATCGAAGCGGGTCAGCAGGACGTCCTGGCTGCGGTTGCCGCGGTAGTCGCGCGATTCGTTCGGGTTGCGGACGACGGGCCGTTCGCGTTGGTCCATGCTGGCCTCATCCGACCGACTTGCGCCGACGGGTAGCGCGCGGCCGAGCTCAGCCGCTTCCCGCAGGGCGTTGCGGAGCAGCACATGGGCGGCGGCGCGGGACCCACCCGCCTGCTCCGAACCGGTCTCGCCCAGCTCTATGAATTGGAAGAGGCGTGGGCGAGTGACCGCGTCCAGGTCGGCGCCGGTGTCGATCAGCGCGCCCTGCCCGGCGAAGATGCTTTTGCCGACGGACGGCGCAACGATCGCACGGGTGACCCCGTCGGCTCGATTGATGGCGACCGGCTGGCCGTTGGGGTTGATCGCCGGCGCGATGTCCAGGGCGGCGCTGAACGGGCCTTCGGAGCTGGTGTCCGTGGCCTGTTCGACCGCGTCCACGTCGCTGAGGCCAAGGCGGGAGAAGCCGGCGACGATGCCGGGGGTAACCCACTTGCCGGTGGCGTCGATGACCCGAGCGCCGGCGGGGACGGCGACGCCCGCGCCCGCGCCGACCACCCGGCCGTCACGGATGACCACGGTGCCGTTCTGGATCGGCTCGGAGCCATCGCCGATCGCCACGGTGCCCCGGACGATGGCGATGGTTTCGGCGGAGACCGGAACGGCGGTGCCCACCAACAGGGCGCCGAGCAGCACGGAGCGGATCACTTCACGTCTCCCTGGCCAGTCTGGCCGAGCTCGAAATCGCTGACGGGCCGAAGCCGCGGATTGTTGGCGTCGTACATGAGAGCACCGTCAATCCACACGCGTTCGGGCCGGGTGTAGGTGCTGAACGGATTGCCGTTCCACAGCACCACGTCCGCCATCTTGCCGGGCTTGAGGCTGCCCACCCGATCGAAGATGCCGAGCGCCCTGGCCGGATTGGCGCTGAGCCAGGTCCAGGCGTGCTCCTCGGTGATCGGCATGCCCGCGCGGCGGCCTGACGCCATCGCCTTGCCCGCCTCCTGGTAAAGGCGCTGGATGCCGTTGGGGTCGTCGGAGTGGACAATGGCGCAGGCGCCGGCGCGGTCGACCAGCGCGACGTTCTCCGGAATGGCGTCGTAGGCTTCCATCTTGAAGCCGTACCAGTCGGCCCACATCGCCGAGCAGATGCCTTCGCGCGCCAGCAGGTCGGCGATCTTGTAGCTTTCCACCGCGTGGTGGAAGGCCGTGATCTTGTAGCCCATCTCCTTGGACAGATCGATCATGTTGGCCATCTCGTCGGCCCGGTAGCAGTGGTTCTGCACCAGGATTTCGCCGGCGAGCACACCGCGCAGCGTGTCCATCGCGAGGTCGCGATCGGGCATGTCGCCGCCCTCGCGTTCGTAGCGGTCCCATTTGCGCTTATACGCCTGGGCCTGGAGCCAGGTCTGGCGGGTAACCGCGATGTTGCCCATCCGGGTGGAGGGCATCTGGCCCTTGGAGCCGTAGACGCGTTTGGGGTTCTCGCCGCACGCCATCTTGAGGCCGTAGGGCGCGCCCGGGAACTTCATGCCCTGCACGGTGCGGGCAGGCACGTTCTTGAGCACCACGGAACGACCGCCGAACAGGTTGGCGGAGCCGGGCAGGACCTGCAGCGACGTCACGCCGCCGTTGGCGAGCGCCCGCGAGAAACCTGGGTCCTGTGGCCAGACGCTGTGTTCGGCCCAGACCTCTGGCCGCGCGGGCGCGGTTGCTTCGTTGCCGTCGTCGTGGGCCTGGACGGCTGGGCTGGGATAGTCGCCGAGGTGGCTATGGATGTCGATAACGCCGGGGGTCACGTACTTGCCCGCAGCGTCGATCACCACCGCGCCGGCCGGAGCGCTAAGCCCCTGCCCCACGGCCTGGATCTTGCCGTCAACCAGCAGCACGTCGCCGCCGTCGATCCGCCCGCCCTCGCCGTCCAGCACCGTGGCGCCGCGCAGCAGCGTCGGTACGCCCGGATAGGCTCGATAGGTGGAAGGATATGGATTTCGGTTGACCGGCTCCGGTGCCAGCTTGTCGCCAGTGCTGGCGCAACCGGCGAGGGAGACGGCGAAGGCCGCGGCGACGAAGCTCAGACGCATGCTCATTTGACCCCGTGCATCCACTTCTTGAGCGGCCATGAGAGAAGGAACAGCACCACGCCGGCGCCGATCGCGATCCAGGCGATGGTCGTGAAGGTGCCAGTGTAGGTCGTCAGGCTGTTCCGGAGGTTGGTGACCTGGCCACCGACCGTCTCCACGCTGGCGAACTGGGCCACCACGCCCGCGACATACTGCGCGACGGAGATCGACAGGAACCAGACGCCCATCATGAGGCCGACCACGCGGGCGATCGACAGCTTGGTGATCATCGACAGGCCGACGGGCGAGATGCACAGTTCGGCCAGCGAGTGGATCAGGTAAAGGCCCGCCAGCCACCACAAGCCGACCTGATAGTTGTTGCCCGGGCCCGCGAACTGCGCGCCGAACACCAGCAGCAGGAAGCCCGCACCGACGCCCATGAGCGCGATGGCGAACTTAATCGGGATCGAGGGTTCCAACCCCCGTTTGGCGAGGCGGAGCCAAACGGCGCTGAGGATCGGCGCGAAGATGACGATGAACAGCGGGTTGAAGTTCTGAGTCTGCGGCGCCGACAGGCTGAACAGGCCGAACACGCTGCGGTCCGTGTTGCGGTCCGCGAACAGGGTCAGCGAGGAGCCGGCCTGTTCGAACAGCGTCCAGAAGAAGACGTTGAACACGATCAGGATCATCGCCGCCGTCATCATCTGCGCTTCCTGGCGGGTGCCCTTGGCATAGGACCAGAAAAGGATCCCGGGCACTGCCACGATGAAGGTGCCGAACAACAGTTTGCCCATCAGCGACAGGGAAGCGAGATAGCCGATGAAGCCCGACCCGGCCTCAGCCGGCTGCGAGTTCATCAGGTTGTGGAACAGGAACACCAGCACCGGCACGGCAATGAATGCCGCGACGTAGATGAGGATGTCGCGGTTCGGCGCGTTGTCGGGGCGATTGCCATAGTCATTCAGCAGCCCGCGATCGAACTGGACCAGTGCGTAGCTGATCAACATGCCAAAGCCCGCGAGGCTCAGGCCCGCCCACCAGCCGAACCAGTCGGCCAACAGTGGGCAGAAGAACTGGCCACCGATGCTGCCCAGGTTGATGCCCATGTAGAATATGGTGAAGCCCGCATCCCGGCGCCGGTCCCCGGTTGCGTACAATGCACCCACCACCGTTGAGATGTTCGGCTTGAAGAAGCCGTTGCCGACGGAGATCAGCGACAGCGCGATCAGCATGATGGTGAGCGTCAGGTCGTCGCGCTGGGCGCCCGACTCGAACGAACCCTTGGGCAGCCGCCGCGCTTCCTGACCGCCGCTCAACAGCGAGATGGTGCCGTCGTCGTTGCCGCGGATCTGGAGCTTCTGGTTGTCGATGACGACCGAGCGCGTCTCATCCGGGCGGCTGGTCGGCCGGTCAACGAAATTGTCGACAACGACCTCGTAGCGCTGTCCGTTGATGCTGGCATACGGCTTGGCCGGACTGCCGCCGAAGGCCAGCAGGAAGTAGCCGGCCGCCATGACCAGCGCACCGAACTTGATCGCCCGCTTGGAGCCGAGGAATTGGTCCGCCAGCAGGCCGCCGACCAGCGGCGTCAGGTAAACAAGCGCGGTATAACCGCCGTAGAGCCCGGTCGCCTGACTGTCGGAGAAGAGGAAATGCTTGGTCAGGTATAGGGTCAGCAGCGCCCGCATGCCGTAGTAGCCGAACCGCTCCCACATCTCGGTGGTGAACAGCCGGGCCAATTGCCGCGGATGGCCGAACCAGCCCTTCTCATCGCTCCGCCCGACATCGTCAGTCATGGGAGCAGTGGTGGTTTCCGGTCCGACATTGACCATGCAGAATCTCTCCGAGGCGCGCCGGGAGGCGCTGAATGCGGCGGCACCGTAACGAGCATTTCCCGTCTGCCAAGCGCATTGTGACTGCCAGACCCGCGCCTTATGTGGGCTCGCCCATGCTGAATGATCGCTCCACCCCGCTCGCGCTGCTCGAAACCCGCCGTTCAGCCAGGGCCCGCGACATGGTGGGACCAGGCCCGTCGCCGGAGCAGCTGGGGCGGATCATCGCCGTCGCCGCGCGCACGCCCGACCATGGCAAGCTGGCGCCGTGGCGTTTCGTGATCGTCGAAGACGACCAGCGCGAGGCGCTGGCTGCGCTGCTGCACCGGGCGCTGGAGCAGAACGATCCGGAAGCTGGCCCGGCTCACCATGCCAAGGCCGACCAGTTTGCCCGGCAGGGCGAGGCGCTGGTGGTGCTCCTGTCGGCCCCGGTGCGGGGGCACAAGGTACCAATCGACGAGCAGGAGATGTCCGCCGGCGCCGTCGGCATGAACCTGCTGCACGCGGCCAACGCGCTGGGTTTCGTCGGCAGCTGGCTGACCGGCTGGGCTGCCTATGATCCGACGGTGCGCGAGGCCTTTGCTCAAGGTCCGGATGAACGGATCATCGGCTTCTTCTTCTTCGGTTCGCCGGGGCAGCCGCTGCAGGAGCGGCCGCGGCCGCTCCTGAGTCGGATCGTGCGCCAATGGAGCCCGACGGAAGCTTAGCGCCACTTGCAACCCTATGCGGCTCGCTGTATTAAAACAGCATGACGCTTCGTGCCGCTCCCGACAAGCCGGTCTACCTTCGCCTGCGGGAGACAATCGCCGAGCGGATCCTCGCCGGACGCTACAAGGACGGCGATCCCCTGCCCTCGGTCCGCGCGCTTGCTGCCGAGCAGGGCGCCAACCCACTGACGGTCGCGAAGGCGTACCAGGGTTTCCAGGACGATGGTCTGGTGGTCGTCCGGCGCGGCGTGGGCATGTTCGTTGCCGAGGGTGCCCGAGCGCGGTTGTCACACGCCGAGCGGGACCGGTTCGTCACTCAGGAGTGGCCAGCGATCCGCACCCGCATGCAGCAGTTGGGGATCAATCCCGCCGAGCTGCTCGGAACGGAGCGAGCCTAGGCCAGCGCTTCCGCGGGAACAGAGTAAAGCAGCTCGGCGCCAGCTTCTGCCCCAGCGGCGAGCCCGAGTGCTTCGGGCACCACCACTGACATGAAGTAACCGGCGGCCGCCCGCTTGACTTGGTCGAAGGGCGTGCCGCCTCGCGCAGCCTTGGACTGCCGTTCGAGCAACCAGCCGGCACTCAGGACGGCTGTCATCGTCAGGAACGGATAGCTGCCCGCCAGCCGGTCGTCGTGGCCGGCGCCTCGGAGGGTGGCGGCGGCAATCTCGACTGCATCGGCCAGCGCCTGCAGGCTCGGCGAGTCCGTTTCCGCGCGGATGTCGGCGATCAGGCCATCGAAGGCGAGCCCGCCGTCGAGTCCCAGCTTGCGGTTAACCAGGTCGGCGGCCTGGATGCCGTTGGTGCCTTCATAGATCGGCGCGATGCGGGCGTCGCGAAGGTACTGCGCTGCGCCGGTCTCCTCGACATAGCCCATGCCGCCATGGACCTGGATGCCGAGGCTGGCGACCTCGCAGCCGACGTCCGTGCCCCAGGCCTTGACCAGCGGGGTGAGCACGTCGGCGCGCATGCTTGCCTGCGCGTCGCCGCCCTGCCCACGGTCCACCTGCCCGAAGGCATAATAGGTCAGCGCCCGAGCACCCATGGTCAGTGCCCGCATCCGCAGCAGCATGCGACGCACGTCCGGGTGCTCGTGAATTGCAACGGCGTCCTTGCTGGGGCCGCCGGCACGGGCCGACTGGACGCGGCCGAGAGCATAATCGACGGCCCGCTGCGTCGCCCGCTCGGCAATGCCGACGCCCTGCAGGCCGACGTTGAGGCGCGCGTTGTTCATCATCGTGAACATTGCGCGCATCCCGCCATGCTCGGGCCCGATGAGCCAACCGGTCGCGCCGCCGTTGTCTCCGTAGGCCATGACGCAGGTCGGTGAGGCGTGGATGCCAAGCTTGTGCTCGATCGAAGCGCAGCGGACGTCGTTGCGGCTGCCGTCGGGCAGGACCTTGGGGACCAGGAACAGCGAGATGCCACGGGTGCCGACCGGCGCGTCGGGGGTGCGGGCGAGCACCAGGTGGATGATGTTGTCGGCCAGGTCGTGCTCGCCGTAGGTGATGTAGATCTTGGAGCCGGTGATCCGCCAGCTGCCATCGCCGTTCGGCTCCGCCCTGGTCTTGAGCGCGCCGACGTCCGATCCGGCCTGCGGCTCGGTCAGGTTCATGGTTGCCGGCCACTCGCCCGAGACGATCCGGGCCAGATAGTCGCGCTTCTGCTCGGGCGAGCCGTGCGCCTCCAGTGCTTCGATCGCGCCCATGCTGAGCATCGGACAGAGCGCGAACGCGAGGTTGGCAGCGTTCAGATCCTCCATGACAGCAGCCCCGAGCACGCCCGGCAGCCCCTGCCCGCCCGCATCCGCCGGCGCGCTGATCGTCATCCAGCCGCCTTCAACGAAGTGGCGGTAGGCCTCGTGAAAGCCCTGCGGCAGCGTGACCCCATCGGGCGACCATTTGGCGCCAACCTCGTCGCCGACGCGGTTCAGCGGCTCGACTTCGCCCTCGGCATATTGCGCCGCGCCTTCCAGCACGGCGTCGACGATGTCGAGGTCGTTGGTCAGCTCCGCAATCCCGACCACCTGGTCGAGAACGAAGCGCTGTTCCTGGACGGGTACGCGAAAGGTCATGGGGCTTCCCTTGTGAGCTCTTGCCGATTGCCATAGCGAGCCGGGCATGACCGTCCAAGACACCGCAGTACGGCCGTTCGACGAGGCAACGTTGGCCGAGGCGGCGGCGCTGATCCTCGCGGGGCAGCCGGTCGCCGTGCCGACGGAGACGGTCTATGGGCTGGCGGCGGATGCGACGAACGGCGAGGCGGTGGCGCGCATCTATGCGGCCAAGGGGCGGCCGAGCTTCAATCCGCTGATCGTGCATGTGCCGGACTTCGCCGCGGCGGAGGCGCTGGGCGCGTTCGATGAGCGCGCGCGGGAGCTTGCGCAGCGTCATTGGCCTGGGCCGCTGACCCTGGTGGTGCCGCTGCGGGCGGGCGCGCCCGTGGCGCCGCTGGTAACCGCCGGCCTGCCAACCGTGGCGCTGCGGGTGCCGGCGCATCCGGTCATGCAGGCACTGCTGCGGACGACCGGCCGGCCGCTCGCGGCGCCATCGGCCAACGCCAGTGGGCGGATCAGTCCGACGCGCGCGGAGCATGTGCTGGCGTCGCTGGGCGGACGAGTGCCGCTGATCCTGGATGGCGGCGCGACCGAGCGAGGTTTGGAGAGCACGATTGTGGCGGTCGGCCGTGGCGGGTTGCGGCTGCTGCGGCCGGGTCCGGTCCAAGTTCCGGACGCTGAGCAAGTTACCGGCGGACCGGTCCATGCCCCCGGCATGCTGGCGAGCCATTATGCGCCCACCAAGCCCGTGCGCCTCAACGCCACGGAACGGCAGGCAGGCGAGTGGTTGATCGGTTTCGGCCCGATCGCCGGGGACGATACTCTGAGCGCGGCCGGCAGTCTTGAGGAAGCGGCGGCCAACCTGTTCGCAGCGCTTCACCACGCCGACGCGCAACCTGTTGACGCCATTGCCGTTGCTTCGGTGCCGGATCACGAACTTGGCCGGGCAATCAACGACCGGCTGCGCAGGGCGGCGGCCGACAAGGAGTAAGGCATGCCCGTCGCCATCCAAGCTGGATTATGGGGGCTGCTGTCCGGCTCGGCCCTGCTGCTGGGGGCGCTGGTCGGGTGGTATGCCCGGCTGCCGCAACGGCTGATCGCCGCCATTATGGCGTTCGGGGCCGGCGTGCTGATCTCTGCCCTGTCGTTTGAGTTGATGGACGAAGCATGGAAGCAAGGTGGATTCCTGCCGGTGGCCGGCGGATTCCTGTCCGGCGCGACGATTTATACGGCGGCCAATTGGGTCCTGGCGCACCGCGGCGCGCGCCATCGCAAGCGCAGCGGTGCGAGCGGCAAGCGCGATCAGCAAGCGGCCGAGCATCCGAACAACGGCCTGGCGCTGGCGCTCGGCGCTCTGCTCGATGGCATCCCGGAATCGATCGTCATCGGCGTGAGCCTGATCCAGGGCGGCGCTGTTGGTGTGGTGGCCGTTATTGCCGTGTTCCTGTCCAACCTGCCCGAAGGCCTGTCGAGCGCCGCCGGGCTGAAGCAGGAGGGCAAGTCCGCCGCCTACAATTTCGGCCTGTGGACCGGTATTGCGCTGATTTCGGGCGCCGCGGCAGCGATCGGCTACGTTGCCTTTGCCGGCGTCGACCCTGGCGTCGTCGCCTTTGTTCAGGCAGTCGCGGCCGGAGCCATCCTGGCGATGATCGTGGATACCATGGTACCCGAGGCGTCCGAAGGCACCCACGACTTCGCCGGACTGATCTCCGTCAGCGGCTTCCTGGTCGCGTTCGCGCTCAGCAAGCTCGGCTGAGCCGGCTCAGGCGGTGGCTTGGGCCGACTTCAACCGGTTCTGAAAGCTCTTGCGCAGCTTCTGCAGCTTGGGCGGGATCACGGCCATGCAGTACGGGTTGCGCTGGCCCTCGTTCGCCCAATAATCCTGGTGGTAATCCTCGGCCGGATACCAGTCGGATAGCGGCTCAATCGTGGTGACGATGCGTCCGCCCTGGTCCTCATTATGCTCGGCGATCTTGTCCCGGGCGATCTGCGCCTGGGTGTCGTCCAGCGGGAAAATCGCGGAGCGATATTGCGTACCGATATCGTTGCCCTGCCGGTTGAGCTGGGTCGGATCGTGGGTCGCGAAGAAGATGTCCAGCAGGTCGGCATAGCTCACCTGTGCCTCGTCGAAGGTGACCCGGATCGCCTCGGCATGGCCGGTGTCGCCGCCGCAGACCTGCTTGTAAGTCGGGTTCACCGTCTGCCCGCCGATGTAGCCGCTCTCGACGCTGCTGACGCCCACGACGTCCAGAAACACCGCCTCGGTGCACCAGAAGCAGCCGCCGGCCAGAATCGCTTGGCTTTCCGCCATGTTCAAACACTCCGCTCGATAACTCGGAGTGACATGTAGGGTGGAACTGGTGCGAAACTAGCGGCTCTTGTGGACCGCCTTCAAGCTGGCGACTTCCAGCCGCTTGCCGACCCACTCGGCTACCTCTTCGAAGCGAAGCTCCTCGTCGAACACGATGCCGGCGCGACGGTCGCAATACCAGCGCACCTCGCCCTTCACCGGGCGGAGGCTCTCGATGACGACCACGACCTTCTTGCCCAGGCAGTACTCGCCGATCGGCTCCACCTTCATCCCGCCCAGCGAGATGTCATGGACGTTGCAGGTGTAGAAGGTGCGGCCGACCCGGACGGAGGCCTTGCACTCCACCTGCAGGCGCGGTGGGCGGGAGCGGAAACCATGGCGCGGCTTGCGCCCGGCCAGCAGCTCGCCAAGATCGATGTTCTGGTCGAACTTGATGCCGACCGCGCCTTCGCGGATCCAGACAATGGTGGCTGGAATTTTCTGCCCGGAGAACTCCACTTCCACAGCGTCACCGACGGGTGGTGGGACTCCGCAGTCGGCCATCAGCCCGCCCGCTGAGAGGTTGCGGATGCGGATCAGCTGCTCGCCTCCGACGCTGGACAGCTTGCCGACCTGCAAGGTCGACAGCACGCGGTCGTTGCTGCGGCGCTCGACCGGCCGCGGCACAGCGGTGCTGAGCGAGAACGTCGTCGATTCGAACGCGGCCTCTTCGCTCACGGGCTTGCGGCTTTTGCGGCGGATCAACGATGCCAACACGGAAAGCTTCTCCTTTGCCGGGAGTGCCGACATCCTTCGACCCTGCCGCAACGAAGTTAAGAAGCCGTAACAGGGTTTGACGGGAGCGGTTTTCGCGGCGCAAGGGGGAAGATTGCTCGGGGAGAACACAAGAATGGAGCGGCCGCGCCTGCTGCTGATCGACGACGAACCGGCGCTTGCGAGCTTTTTCGCCAGTGCCGCCCAGGACTGCGGCTATGAGCCGGCGATTGGAACCGACCAGGCCGATTTTCGGCGCCGCTACGGTGAGCGGCGGCCGGACGTGGTGGTGCTTGACCTTGGCATGCCAGGAATGGACGGGGTGGAGCTGCTTCGCTTTCTCAGCGGCGAAGATTTCCGCGGCCCCGTGCTGATCATCTCCGGCTTTGACCGGCGGGTGCTCGACAGCGCCTTCCGGCTTGGTGAAGCGTTGGGGCTGACGATGGTTGGCCCGCTCGAGAAACCCGCTCGGCTCGAAGCGCTGGAGGCCATCCTCAAGGAGGTCCGACCGACCGTTTCGCGATGACTTCCCCGGCGGACATCAAGTTGCTCGACGGGTTCGAGCGCGCCCTGCTGAACGGCCGGCTGACGATGGTGTACCAGCCCAAGGTTGCGCTTGCCGACGGTCAGCTGATCCGGGTTGAAGCGCTGGTCCGGTGGGACGACCCAGCGATGGGCCCGGTGGCGCCGTCGCGGTTCGTGCCCTTGGCCGAGCGCCACGGATTGATTGACCAGCTCACCCAATGGGGCCTGCGCACGACCTTGCGGCAATGGCTGACCTGGCGCGCGCAAGGGCTGGATACCACGATCGCCTTCAACATCTCGGCCCTGTCACTGCAACACCTGGACTTTCCGGATCTGGTGGAGCGGATGTGCCGGGCCCTCGATGTGCCGACTGACCGGCTGGTGCTGGAGCTGACCGAAGGCGCCACGCAGCCGCTGATCAAGCTGATGGACACCCTTACCCGGTTCCGGATCAAGGGGATCGGTCTTGCCATCGACGATTTCGGGACCGGCTATTCCAGTCTGATGCAGTTGCGGCAGCTGCCGTTCACGGACGTGAAGATCGATCGGCTGTTCGTTTCGGACATGTGCCGCAGCAACGACAGTCTGGTGATCGTCAAGGCGATCATCGACCTGGCGCATGGGCTGGGCCTCACGGCCACGGCCGAGGGGGTGGAAACGGCCGAGCAGCTGGCGCTGCTGCGCGAACTGGGGTGCGACACGGCGCAAGGATTCCTGATCGCCCAGCCGCTGGTGCCGGGGGAGCTGGTCGGCTGGAACTCACGGCACAAGCGGCGATGGAAGATGCTGGTCAACCCGCCGGCCGATCAGCAGCTACGGCGCCGGGTCGAAGCTGATGCCCTGCGCTAGCGGCAGGTCGTTGCCGTAGTTCACCGTGTTGGTCTGGCGGCGCATATAGGCCTTCCAGCTGTCCGACCCGCTCTCACGGCCGCCGCCGGTCTCCTTTTCCCCGCCGAACGCCCCACCGATCTCCGCGCCGGACGGGCCGATGTTGACGTTGGCGATGCCGCAATCCGAGCCCACGCCTGAGACGAACCGCTCCGCTTCCCTGAGATCGGTTGTGAAGATCGACGAGCTAAGTCCTTGCCGTACGCCGTTGTTGATGGCGATGGCCTGGTCCAGCTCCGAGTAGCGGACGAGGTACAGGATGGGCGCGAAGGTCTCGTTCAGCGCGCGGTGGTCCGGCCATTCGACTTCGACGAGTGCGGGGCGAACGTAGACACCGCCGGCGACCGCCTCAACCTGCTCGGCGTCTGGAACGACCGCCTGCATGGAGGTCCAAGCGGCCTCGTCGATGAGCGGGCCCATCAGCACGCCGGGCTCGCGCGGGTCCCCGATGTTGACCGCCGCGAACAACTCCCGGACTCGGGCGACCAGCTGGTCGGCGATGCTTTCATGAACAATGAGGCGCCGCAGCGTGGTGCAGCGCTGGCCGGCGGTGCCGACGGCCGAGAAGAGGATCCCGCGCTCGGCCAACTTAAGATCGGCGGAAGGCGCGACGATCATTGCGTTGTTGCCGCCGAGTTCCAGGAGGACCCGACCGAAGCGGCGCGCAACGCGTGGACCCAGTTCGCGGCCCATGCGGGTGGAGCCGGTTGCGGATACCAGGGCCATGCGCGAGTGGTCGGCCAGTGCTTCGCCCACTTCCCGGCCGCCTTGGGCGACCTGAACCAGCGTTTCCGGCACGCCGCCGAAGCGCTCCGCCGCACGCCGCAGGAGCACGAGCACCGCCTCGGCGACCAGCGGCGTCTTTTCGCTCGGCTTCCATACCACGGAGTTCCCGCAGACCAGTGCGAGCGCCGCGTTCCAGGCGAACACCGCTACGGGAAAGTTGAAGGCGGAGATGACGAGCACCGGCCCGAGTGGGTGCCATTGCTCCATCATGCGGTGGTCCGGACGCTCGCTGACGATGGTCAGGCCGTACAGCTGGCGCGACAGGCCGACCGCGAAGTCGCAGATGTCGATCATTTCCTGAACTTCGCCCTCGGCCTCGGCTAGGATCTTGCCGCATTCAAGCGTGACCAGTCGGGCAAGCGCCGTCTTCTCCCGGCGAAGTTCCTCGCCCCACAGGCGGACCAACTCGCCACGGCGAGGGGCGGGAACGGTGCGCCAAGCCAGGAACGCAGCCTGCGCGGCCGCGCAGATGCCCTCGACGTCGGTGCATTCGTCGACCGAGCCGATCACTGCCCCATCAATAGGCGAGCGGCTATCGAGACCGCCGGAGCCGCTCAGGCCAAAGTGGCGTAGCAGGTCGGACGCTTCCGCGGCTGGGCTCAGCATGCGAGCGCTCGTGCCTTGGCCAGCGCCTGGAGCCCTGCATCGATGGTCGAGTCCTGCTTGGCGAAGCAGAGGCGGACCATGGTGGTTACCGGCTCCGCTTCGAAGAAAGGCGAAAGCGGGATCACAGCCACCCCGGCCCGCTCAACTGCGAGCGTTGCGAACTCAATGTCGGTCATGTCGATCCCCGATTGGGCCAGGTCTACGCACTGAAAGTAGGTCGCCTGCGCCGGCAGCACGGCATAGCCGGCCTGCTCCAATCCATGCACGAGCCGATTGCGGGCGCGGGTAAACGCGGCGCGCATGGGCGTAAGCCACTCGTGGTGCGCCAGGCCGACGGCAACCGCCGCCTGCAGGTTCGGCGGCGTGGCAAAGGTCAGGAACTGGTGCGCCTTGGCGACCACGCCGGCGAACGCGGGCGGAGCGACCAGCCAGCCCACCTTCCAGCCGGTGAGCGAGAAGATCTTGCCTGCCGACCCGCACTTCAGCGTGCGCTCCGCCATGCCCGGCAGCACGGCAAGGGAGGTGAAGGCGGCGCCGTCGAGCAGCACATGCTCCCAGACCTCGTCGGAAAGGACCAGCAGGTCGTGCTCGCGGGCGATGCTCGCCACAGCCTCCAGTTCGGCGCGGGAGAACAGGCGACCAGTCGGGTTATGGGGGTTGTTCAGGATTAGCAGGCGGCTGCGATCGGTCACGGCGGCCCGCAGCGCAGCTTCGTCGATCTGCCAGTCCGGCGCCCGCAGCGCCACCTCGCGGACTGTGCCGCCGGCGCGGCGAACCAGCGGCGCGTAGGCGTCGTAGGCGGGCGCGATCACGATCGCCTCCTCGCCGGGACCGATCACCGCAAGTATGGCAGCGGCGATCGCCTCCGTGGCGCCGCTCGTCACCAGCACGTGGTCGGCGGTGAGTTGCAGTCCATGGCAGCGGTTGTAGTGGGCGGCCACAGCCTCGCGCAGCACCGGAAGGCCGCGCGAGGGCGGATACTGGTTGCTGCCCTCGCGCAGCAGCCGGGCTGCTTCCTCGACCAGCGGTTCGGGCCAGCCGAAGTCGGGAAAGCCCTGACCCAGGTTGACGGCGCCGTGGCGGATCGCCGCCATGCTCATCCGCTCGAAAATGCTGAGCGGCATATCAGCATAAAGTGGGTTCACCGGAGCACTCCGCTTGCGCGCAAGTCGGCGATCTCGTCTTCGCCATAACCAAGCTCGCCCAGGATCGCCGTGCCGTCAGCGCCCTCCGGACGGGGTGGGCGCGGGCTGGCGGCGGGGGTGGCGGAGAAGCGCGGGGCCGGGCCGGGCTGAACGACGCCGCCGACTTTGATGAAGGTGCCGCGCGCTTGGTTGTGCGGATGTTGCGGCGCCTCGGGCAGGCTGAGCACCGGCGCGACGCAGGCATCCTGCCCGGCGAACAGCGCCACCCACTCGTCGCGCGGCCTGGCGGCAATCGCTTGCGCAACCTCAGCCTTGGTCGGCGCTCCACCGAGCCCCAAGCCTGCGAAAAGCGCAGCCCGGAACTGCGGCTCGATGGCGCCGACGCTCAGCTCCTTGCCGTCGGCGCAGGTGTAGCACCCATACATCGGGTCGCCGCCGTCAAGCAGGTTGGCGCCGCGCTCGTCGCGCCACAGCCCGGCAGCCTTGAGCCCGTAGATGATGGCTCCGGTCAGCGCCGCACCGTCAGTCATGGCAGCGTCGACTACTTGGCCGCTTCCGCCCCGCTGCACGTACAGCAGCGCACTGACCATGCCGAACGCCAGCATTAGCCCACCGCCGGCATAGTCGCCGACCAGGTTCAGGGGCGGCACGGCCGGTCGGTCAGGCTCGCCGATGCAACCCAGCAGGCCGGTCAGCGCCACATAATTGATGTCGTGCCCGGCTTCCGTGCTGAGCGGCCCGTCCTGCCCCCAGCCGGTCACTCGGCCGTAGACCAGCCGCGGGTTCGCCTCGAGCAGCGCGTCGGGGCCAAGTCCAAGCTTCTCCATCACGCCCGGTCGATAGCCCTCGATTAGGCCGTCGGCTTGTTCGGCCAGGCGGCGGACGGCCGCCCTGCCCTCTTCCTGGCGCAGGTCGAGGGCGATGCTTTCCCGATTGCGGGTCAGCGGGTCGTTGGGAACGCTGAGGTTGCCGGGCCGCTCGACCCGGATGACCCGGGCGCCATGGTCGGCCAGCATGGTCGCCGCAAAGGGTCCGGGTCCGAGTCCCGCCAGCTCCACGATTGTCAGCCCTGCCAGCGCTCCGGCCATTCGCACCCTCTTCCTCCCCGCTGCTCTAGCCTCTAGCCTGCCGGGCACAAGGAGGACCCATGCTCGACACTTCGACCCGCGTGATCTTCGATGAGGACCACGACGCCTTCCGCGACACGGTGCGCAAGGTTGTCGCGGGGCTCGACACCGACCGGCATGAGCGGGAGGGCATGGTTGAGCGGGAAGCCTGGCTGGCGGCGGGCGCGGCGGGCATGCTGTGCCCAGGAGTGCCGGAAGCTTATGGCGGGCCGGGCCTCGACTTCGTCTGGAACGCGATCGTCGGCGAGGAGGTGAGCTACGCTGGGTCGGCGGCTGGCTGGTCGCTGCAGAGCGACATCGTGGCGGATTACCTGATCGCCTACGGCTCCGAGGAGCAGAAGCGCCGCTGGCTGCCGGGCATGGTGTCCGGCGAGGTGATCACCGCCATCGCCATGACCGAGCCGGGCGCCGGGTCCGACCTGCAGGGCATGAAGACCATGGCCAGGGCCGACGGCAACGGTTGGCGGCTGTCGGGCAGCAAGACCTACATCACCAACGGCCAGATGGCTGACCTCGTCATCGTCTGCGCCCGCAGCACGGAGGAAGGCGGCGCGCGGGGGATCAGCCTGTTCCTGGTCGAAAGCGGCGACGAGGGCTTCAGCCGGGGGCGGAACCTCAACAAGATCGGGCTGCACGGGAACGACACCAGCGAGCTGTTCTTCGACGAGGTAAAGCTGCCCGCCGACCGCCTGCTGGGGCAGGAGAACGGTGGCTTCGCCATGCTGATGAACCAGTTGCCGCAGGAGCGATTGTCGATCGCGGTCCAGTGCCAGGCGGCAGCGCAGCGGGCGTTCGACCTCGCGGTGGAATTTACCAAGGAGCGCAAGGCATTCGGCAAATCGGTGTTCGATTTTCAGAATACGCGGTTCACGCTGGCGGACCTCAAAGCGCGGCTGCAGGTTGGTTGGGCGCACATCGACTGGGCAATCCAGCGGCATGTGCGCGGTAAGCTGACCCCGGCGGAGGCGAGCGCCGCCAAGCTGTGGCATTCCGAGACCCAGTTCCAGTTATGCGACGCCGCACTGCAGCTGCATGGCGGCGCCGGCTACATGAACGAATATCCTATCGCGCGGCTGTGGCGCGACGCGCGGGTCACGCGGATCTATGGCGGCACGTCGGAAATCATGAAGGAGCTGGTCGCCCGCGAGATCTGATGTGCGTCAATCCAGGGCCAGTCGGACGGCGGTAGAGCGGCGCATGGGCTTGATGCGAAAAGTGGCTCTCGGAGCCGGCGCGGTGCTCGGCGCCGGGGTGGCGCTCGGGGCGGTCTACCGGCAATCGGGGGCGCGCGACGAGCAGCGGGTGCACCGCGCCATGCTCGACGCAGCCGAACTCGCCCAAGCCCGGTTTGACGAACAGATGCTCGCTGGCCTGCCCGAGGTCGCAAAGCGCTACCTACGCCACGCGATCGCGCCCGGCACACCGCTGGCGACCACGGTCGAGCTGGACATGCGCGGCACCTTCCTGCTCGGCGATACGGCCGAGGCCGCGCGGGCCTATGCCATGACGGCGCGTGAGACGCTGGCGCCTTCCCGAAGCGCCTTCCTGTGGCAGCCGCGCCTGGTTCGCGGGCCGGTGATCATCACGGGTTCTGACGGGTTGCACGATGGCAAGGCATGGACCCGCTTCTGGGTCGCCGGGCTGGTGCCGGTCGTCAACGAGGTAAGCAGCGGCCCGGACCTCGTCCGCTCGGCCGCTTTCCGCGCGGCAGCGGAGGCGATCTGGGTGCCGTCAACACTCCTGCCGCAAGCGGGCGCGCGCTGGCGGCAGGTCGGGCCCGACCAAGCCGAGGTTTCGGTGCCGACGGTCGCGGGACCGATCGCCAATCGCCTGACGCTGGCGCCGGACGGCCGCCTGCTCGAGGTGGTGGGTCAGCGCTGGAGCAACGCCAACCCCGACAAGGTCTTCCGTCTGCAGCCGTTCGGGGGCACCGTGCTGGCGGAGCGGCGGTTCGGCGGATTTACGGTGCCCGCCCGGGTCAGCATCGGCAATCACTTCGGCACGCCCGACTTCCTGCCGTTCTTCCAGGCCGAGATCACGGCGGCGCGCTTCCGCTAGGCGGCGATCAGCGGCTCCGTGGCCGCAGCATGGCGAGCGCGTTCCTCGGCCTGCAGGGCCTTGCGATCCGGCTTGCCGATCAGCGTCTTGGGCAGCTCGGGCCGGATCTCCAGCTCGCTGACACGCTCATGCTTGCCGATCTTGGCGTTGAGAAACGCCTTTAGCTCGTCCGGCGTGGCCGCGGCGTCGGGCTTAAGCGCGACAAAGGCCTTCGGCCGCTCCCCTACCCGTTCGTCCTCGGCGGCGATGATGATGGCCTCGGCCACGGCCGGGTGACGGGCAAGGACGGCTTCGAGCTGGCTGGGGAAGACCTTGAAGCCGCCCACGTTGATCATGTCCTTCAGCCGGTCGACGATGCGCAGGTAGCCGTCAGCCTCGATCAGGCCGACGTCGCCGGTCCGGAACTCGCCGCCGGCAAGCGGCTCGACCCCGCCTTCGGCCTGACGCCAATAGCCAGTCATCACCTGCGGGCCGCTGATGACGATCTCGCCGCGTTCGCCCTGCGGCTGCTCCGTTCCGTCCTCGGCGAGAATGCGGACGGCGGTGCCGGGCAGCGGCTGGCCGACAGTGCCGGCGCGCGCTTCGCCGTGGTATGGGTTGACGGAAACCACGCCCGCGCTTTCGGTCATGCCATAGCCTTCCAGCACACGAGCGTTCGTCGCCGCCTCGAACCGCTCCTTGAGCGCCGGGGTCATCGCCGCACCGCCTGAAAAGGCCTGGTTGACGCTGTCGAAGGTCGCGGCGGAGCAGCTTGGATGGTCGATCAAAGCCTGGAACATGGCCGGCACGCCCGCCATGTCGGTGCACCGCCGGCGGCGAATGGCGGCCAGCGCCTCGGCGGCGTCGAACTTGGGCAGCAGCACGATCTCGGCCGCGCTCAGGACCGACCGGTTGAGGATCGCGGTATTCGCGAAGATGTGGAACAGCGGCAGGCAGCCGAGCACCCGCCCTTCGTCGCGCGGCCGCTCCGGATCGATCGCCTCCAGCTGCAGCGCATTGATGGTGAGGTTGGCGTGGCTCAGCGCCGCGCCCTTGGGGACGCCGGTGGTCCCGCCGGTATACTGGACCAGCGCGATGTCGCGGATCGGGTCGACCGTGCTGGCTACATAGGCACCGTCGTTCGCGAGCAGATCGGCCCAGCGCGTCACGCGCGGGTCCGTGGGCAGGGCCTGCCGCTCCTTGCGCTTGAACAGGCGGAAGCCGATCGCCTTGGCCGTTGGCAGCACTTCGGCGAGTGTTCCGACTAGGACGTGCTTGACCGCGTCTTCGTCGAGCAGCCGCTTGATCGGCGGCCACAGCCGGGCGAGATCGAGGCAGACCATCGCGTCGATGCCGGAGTCCTGCGCCTGCGCCAGCACCTCGTCGGGCGAATAAAGCGGCGAGAAGTTGACCACCGTCGCGCCGGCCAGCAACGCGCCATAGTAAGCCGCCGGATAGTGCGGCGTGTTGGGCAGGAACAGGCCAATCCGGCTGCCCTTCCCCAGGCCCAGCTGCTGAACGCCGCGCGCGAACCGCTGCGCCTGGTCGAGCAGTTCCGAATAGAGCGTTCGGCGGCCGTAGAAATCAAGCGCGATGCCGCTCGGCTTGGCGGCCGCGCTGCGGGTCAGCAGCTCGTGAACGGCGAGCGGCTGCAATCGCTCATCCCAGCGGCAAGCGTGGCTGTAATGCTCGTCCCAGATCATGGCCGCGGCCGCCTTTTCGCTCCTGCCCGAGGTCACACAAACCCCCGAGCAACTTCAACCAAGCTGCGCGGCAAAGGTTTCAGACCGGTAACGACCCACGCCGATGCCGATCGGAGGCTTCAGATGCCGTCGCCCCCCAGCGCCCGGTAGACAGTTACCGCATTCCGCGCCTGCGTGAACTGCACCTGCACCAGGGAGCGCTGGGCGGAGTAGGCAGTGCGCTGGGCATCAAGGGTGGCGAGGTACGGATCAATACCCTCGCGATACCGGGCGGTGACCAGCCGCAGGGTCTCATTGGCCGCCGCGGCATTACGGCGGGTAGCGGCGACCCGGTCGACTAGGGTGCTCCGGTCGGCCAACGCGTCGGCCACCTCGCGAAAAGCGGTCTGAATGGTCCGCTCGTAGGTCGCGACGGCGGCCCGCTGCTCGGCCTGGCGGAGCCGGACGTTGGCCCGGCGCGCGCCCCCGCTGAAGATACTGTAGTCGGCGCGGACCCCAGCCGAAAAGTTGAAGGCGCCACCGCTGAACAGGCCAGTCAGCGTATCGCTGGCCAAGCCAAGCAGGCCGGTCAGCGAGATGGTCGGGAACAGGGCAGCGCGGGCGGCCCCGATTTCGGCATTGGTGGCGCGAAGCTCGAATTCGGACTGGATGACGTCCGGCCGGCGCAGGAGGATGCGGGAGTCGAGCCCGGCTGGAAGCGCCGCGACGGTTCCGGCAGCCTGGTCGAGCGAGGTCGGCAGCAGGCTCGAGTCGACCGGCGCCCCGACCAGCAGCTGCAGGAGATTGGCGTCCTGCGCCCTGAGCGCTCGTTGTTCGGCGAGGTCGGCACGGGCGGTTTCCAGCACCTGCTGCGCCTGCAGCAGGTCGGTCCGGGGCGCGACGCCGCCGCGCAGGCGCGCCTCGGTCAGGGCCCGGCTGCGTTCGGCCGAGCGAACGGTATCCTCGGCAATGGCAAGCAGCGAAGTATCGGCGGCATGGGCCAGCCAGGCGTCAGCGATGTCGCCGATCAGCGCCACTCGGGTCGCCCGCTCGGCCGCACCAGTGGCGAACAGTCGCTCCTGCTCCGCCCGGGTCAGTGAGGCCAGGCGGCCGAAGAGGTCGAGCTCGAACGACGGCAGGACGTTGATCGCCGGGCTGAGCCGCACGCCGTTGATCCCGCCGAAGGGGTTCCGGCGGGGGTTGGCATCGAGGGTGGCGCTCGATCCCACCTGTGGCAGCTGGGCCGCACGCGCGATCCGCACCTGTTCCCGCGCGGCCGCGATGTTGGCCGCGGCAATCCTGAGGTCGCGGTTGTTGACCAGCGCCTGGGCGATCAGCGTCTGCAGCCGGATGTCACGGAAGACATCACGATGGGTGAAGTTCGGCAGCGCCGGCGCCTCGGCCAGGTACGGATCACCGGTCGGCCAGCTGAGCGGCACGGGCGCGGCCGGACGCAGGTAGGTCGGGTCGAGTGACGTGCAGCCGGCCAGCGCGGCTGCCGTCAGCAGGAGGACGGCGCGCTTCATGCCCGCGCCTCGGCCGGGGCGGCAGGCGGCGGCGTGCGGCCGAAGCGTTCGCGGATCTTTGCCACCCCCCGCTTGGCGCCGAGCCGGACCAGCACGAAGAAGAACGGGATGTAGAAGATCGCGAGCACCGTTGCCGTGATCATGCCGCCGATCACCGAGGTACCGATTGCGATCCGGCTGTTGGCGCCAGCACCGGTCGAAATCGCCAGCGGCATTACCCCGAAGATGAAGGCGAAGCTGGTCATCAGGATTGGCCGCAAGCGGATGCGGGCCGCTTCCAGCGCAGCATCGAGTACCGGCTTGCCCGCACGCTCGGCCTGCTCGGCGAATTCGATCATCAGAATGGCGTTCTTGGCGGCAAGGCCCATGGTCGTGAGCAGTCCGATCTGTAGGTAGACGTCGTTCTCCAGTCCGCGCAGCGTCACCGCGAAAATGGCGCCGACCAAGCCAAGCGGGATGACCAGCAGCACGGCGACCGGGATCGTCCAGCTTTCGTAAAGGGCGGCGAGGCACAGGAAGACGACCAGCAGCGACAGGGCGTAGAGCAAGGGCGCCTGGCCGGACGACAGCCGTTCCTGGAAGGACGCACCCGACCAGGCCACGCTGGTGCCCGGGATCTGGGAGGCGAGTTCCTCCATCCGCTTCAAAGCAGTACCGGAGCTGACTCCGGGCGCCGGCTGCCCCTGGATCTCGAACGCCGGCACGCCCTGGAAGCGCGACAGGCTGCTCGGCCCGGTGCCCCAGTCGATCCGGGCGAAGGAGGAGAACGGCGACATCTGCCCGTCCGAGCCACGGACGTACCATTGGCTAAGGTCCGACGGATCGGAGCGGAACGGCTCGTCGCCCTGCACATAGACGCGCTTCACCCTCCCCTTGTCGATGAAGTCGTTGACGTAGCGGCCGCCCCAGGCTGTCGACAGGGTGCTGTTGACGTCTCCCTGGTTGAGGCCAAGTGCCGTCAGCCGCTGCTGGTCCATGTCGATCTTCAGGTTGGCGACATCGGGCAGGTCGCTGAGACGCACGCCGGTCAGTTGCGGATCGCTGTTCGCCGCGGCCAGCAGCTGGTCGCGGGCCTGCACGAACTGCTCGCGGCTCATGCCGCTGCGGTTCTGCAGCTCCATGGTGAAGCCGTTGGACTGGCCCAGGCCGCGAATGGCTCCCGGCACGAGGGCGAACACCTGCGCGTCGCGGAAGCCACGAAAAGCGCCGGACGCGCGCTGGACGATGGCGTCGGCGGTGTTCTCCTTGCCCTTGCGCTCGTCCCACGGCGCGAAGTTGATGAACCCCTGCCCCGTGTTCTGGCCCGTCGCACCGCCACCGCCGCCACCTCCGGCCACGGTGAACACCACGCTGAGATTTTTCGCCTCATACTGGTTGAGGTACTGCTCGATCTGCTTCTGCACCTCTAGCGTCCGCTGCTGGGTAGCGCCGGCAGGCAGGCGGAACTGGACACTGGCCGCGCCCTGGTCCTCGGTGGGCAGAAAGCCGGTCGGCAGGCGCTGGAACAGGACCACCAGGATGACGCACAGCAAGGCGTAGATCGCCAGGAACAGCCATTTGCGGTTGATCACCGTCGCGACCGCGTTGCCGTAGCGCTCGACCCCGCGGCTGAAGGTCCGGTTGAACCAGTCCTGAAAGCGGTGCACCGGCCGCTGCCACGCCCTGGTCTCCTGCCGCTCGGCCGCTTCCTGCTCGGCCGGCTTGCGCGCCTTGAGGAGGGTGGCGGTGAGCGCTGGGCTCAGGATCAATGCCGTCAGCACCGACAGCACCATGCAGGAGACGATGGTCAGCGAGAACTGCTGGTAGATGACGCCGGTCGAGCCGCCGAAGAACGCCATGGGCAGGAACACGGCGGACAGCACTACTGCGATGGCGACTAGCGCGACCTGGATCTCCTTCATCGACTGGATGGTGGCGTCCCGCGGCGACATGCCGGGGTTCTCCTCCATTAGCCGTTCGACATTCTCGACTACCACGATGGCGTCGTCGACCAGCAGGCCGATCGCCAGCACCAGGCCGAACAGGGTCAGCGTGTTGATGCTGAACCCCGCGAGATAGAAGACGGCGAAGGTACCGAGCAGCACGACCGGCACCGCGATCGCCGGGACCAGCGTCGCCCGCCAGCTCTGCAGGAAAATGAACATGACGATGACGACGAGGACCACCGCCTCGATCAGCGTCTTGACGACTTCCTCGACCGACAGCTTGATGAAGGCGGTGGTGTCGTTGGCGTACGCGACCTTGAAGCCTTCGGGGAAGCTGCTCGACAGGTCACTTACCCGCGCCTTGACGAGGTCGGCGGTGGCGAGCGCGTCGGCGCCCGGCGCCAGGCTGATCGCCATGCCCGCGCCCGGATGACCGTTCACGCGGATCACCGCGTTGTAGTTCTCGGCACCAAGCTCGACCCGCGCGACGTCCCGGATGCGGACGGTGGCGCCGCTGGCCTCGGTCTTTAAAATGATGTTCTCGAACTGCTCGGGCGTCTGCAGGCGGCCTTGGGCTGTGACGGTGGCGTTGAGCAGCTGGCTGTTGGTCTGCGGCAGGCTGCCGATCTCGCCGGCCGCCACTTCCGTGTTCTGGTTCTGGATGGCGGTGATCACGTCGCCGGGCACTACCCCAACGGCGGCGAGCCGCTGCGGGTTGAGCCAGATGCGCATCGCGCGGGGCGAGCCGAACACGTTGACGTCGCCGACGCCCGACACGCGCGACAGCGGGTCCTGCAGGGTGGAGGTGAGGAAGTCCGATACGTCGATGTTGGTGCGCGTGTTGGTCTCGTCATAGACCCCGACGATCAGCAGGAAATCCGGGTTGGACTTGGTCACCCGGACGCCCTGCTGCTGCACCTGCTGCGGCAGGCGCGACACGGCCTGCTGGACCTGGTTCTGGACCTGGACCTGCGCGGTGTCCGGGTCGGTACCCTTCGCGAACACGGCCGAGATGCTGACGGTGCCGCGCGAGCTGGACGAGGAGGAGAAATAGAGCAGGCCGTCGATGCCGGTGAGCTGCTGCTCCAGAATCTGCGTGACGCTGTTCTCGACCGTCTCGGCCGACGCGCCGGGATAGCTCGCGCGGACGTTGATTTGCGGCGGCGCGATGTCGGGATATTGCTCGACCGGCAGCTGAGTGATGGCTCCGATGCCGGCCAGCATCGTGATGATGGCCAGCACCCAGGCGAAGATCGGACGATTGATGAATAGTTGGGACACGCGTCAGCGGCCACCGGCGCCGGCGCCGCCGGGCCCGCCGCCGCCGACTCCGCCTCCACCGCCGCCCGAACGCCCGCCCGCCGCGACGCTGCCGGGCGGCGGCGGGGCGATCTTCTGCGGGGTGCTGGCCGGCACCGGCCGGATCGGCGCGTTGTTGCGCAGGTTGGCGAGGCCTTGCGTGATCACCTTGTCGCCGGGCCGGAGCCCACCGGTAATCACCCAGTCCGTGCCGAAGGTGCGGTCCGCGGCTACGCCTCGGCGGAGCGCCTTATTGCCCGGACCCACGATGAAGACGTAGGCCTGCCCGCCGATATCCCGCTGCAAGGCGCTTTGCGGGACGAGGATGGCGTTGGGCGTCACCGCCTGCGTGAAGCGCGCCTGCACGAACGAGCCGGGCAACAACACGCCGTTTGGATTAGGAAAACGCGCGCGCAGGGTCACGGTCCCGGTGCTCTCGTTGACCGTCGCTTCGGAGAACTGGACGGTGCCGGTGTAACCGTAGTCACTGCCGTCCTCGAGCAGCAGGCGGACTTGGGTACTGCCGGGATTGGCACCACCGGTTGAAAGAGCGCGGCGGAGGGTGGTCAGGTCAGCACTCGACTGCTGGATGTCGACGAAGATCGGATCGGTACGCTGGATCACGGCGAGCGGGTCGGCCTGGCTGGAGCTGACCAGCGCGCCCTGGGTGAAGAGAGAGCGACCGATCCGACCGCTGATCGGCGCCCGCACGGTGGCGAAGCGCAGGTTGATGCGGGCGGTCTCCAGCGCGGCATTGTTCTGCGCCACTGCAGCGCGGGCCTGGCGCGCCTGGGCGGCAGCGTCCGTATAATCTTGCTGGCTGATCGCTTCGATCTGGGCCAGCGGCCGGTATCGGTTGGCCCTCGCCTGGGCCGCGTCCGCCGCGGCGCGGGCGCTTGCCACGTTGGCATTCGCCTCGTTGACCGACGCGCGGTAGAGGCTCGGGTCGATTTGATACAGCGGCTGCCCCTGCTTCACGTAGCTGCCTTCAGTGAACAGCCGGCGCTGAACCAGGCCGCCGACCTGAGGGCGAACCTCCGACGTCTCAAAGGCGACAGTGCGGCCACCCAGCTGATTGATCACCGGTACGGCAGTGGCCGACACCACCACGAAGCCGACCTGCGTCGGTCCACCCCGCCCACGGCCCTGCCCTTGACCCTGCGCGGCCGATTGCTCGGACCCGCAACCGGCCAACACGGTTGAAAGAGCAACGGCCAGAACCAGCGTGAGCCTGCGGACCGACGCGGCTTCGCCTTGGTTTGTTCCTAGATTTGGGATTGAGCCGTCGGCGCAAGGCCAGCGAGGGTCGATACCGCCCAAACTATCTGTGTCCCGTCAACGATGGCTGCGCCGGTATGGTCCCTGTGCGGCGCACTACGCGCCAGACGCCCAAGCGTTGCCGTGATTTCTGCCTCCGCCGCCATTTGCGGTTGCGACCCGCCTACCGCAAGGCGTTCTTTCGGTCACCTCTAGCTAAAGAATGTGGAGCATGCCGATGGCGAGCACCAGCATCAGGACGTTGGCAAGTGCCGTGCCAAGCGCCACTCGCGGGCCGACCTCGAACAGGCTGCGCAGCCGGACCCCGAAGCCAAGCGCCGCCATGGCGACCACCGCCAGATAGTTGGACAGGGTGCCGAGCCAGCCGGCCACCTGGTCGCTCAGAAGTCCCGTCCAGCGGCACGCCGCCAGCAGCAGAAACGCGACGATGAACCACGGCAGGAACAAGGTTGGCTGTGAACGCCCGTCCGGCGGCCGCTGCGCGGTCCCGTCGAACCTGGGAGCCAGCAGCGAGAGGGCCAGCGTCAATGGTCCAAGCATCAACACCCGGGCCAGCTTCACGAACGTCGCCAGGGTGACAGTCGCCGTCCCGAACGGCGCCGCCGCGGCGATCACCTGGGGCACCGCATAGACCGTCAGTCCGGTCAGCACGGCATAACGCGGCAGGGCCAGCCCGAAGATGTAGACGGCAATAGGCAGCGCCAGCACGGTGAACACACCAAGCAGTGCCGTGAGGGATATGGCGGCAGCGACCTCCTCCTCATCGGCGCCGATGATCGGGGCAACGGCGGCGATCGCGCTGTTGCCGCAGATCGCGTTGCCCGCGGCGATCAGCATGGCGAGCCGGGCGCCCAGACCGAGCGCCCGCCCAAGCAGGAAGGCACCGGCCAGCGCCACGAACACCATCAGCGCAATCAGCAGCACCGTTGTCCCGCCAAGGCTTTCCAGCGCCGCCAGGCTGAGCGTGGCCCCGAGCAGCGCCACGGCGACGTCCAATACCGACTTTGCGCTGAAGCGGATGCCCGGCTTGACGGCCTTAGGAATGTCCACTGCGTTGCCGATGACCATTCCCAGGAGGATGGCGAGCACCAGGGGCTCCAGCCATGCCCGGCTGAACACGGCTGCTTCGATCGCACCCGCCAGCTCGGCCGCGGCGCCAACGGCTAGGCATAGCAGGATGCCAGGCAGCAGCTGGCCTGGGGTCCGCACCCGCTTCCTGACCGGAGCCGACGCGTTCACTCCGTCCCCGCCAGCAGCCTGCTCCAACCCTCGAGGCGGCGCGTGCGTGCGGCGACGTCCGTATGCGGTTCAAAGCTGCGGCTCGGCGGTAGCATGGCCGCTGCGGCCGTCTCCAGGTCCCGATGGAGCCCGGCTCCCACCGCCGCCAGCATGGCCGCACCCCGCGCCGTGGTCTCGACATCGGCCGGACGGCGCACCGCGAGGCCGAGCATATCCGCCAGATCCTGCGCCAGCCAGTCGTTGGCGCTCATCCCGCCATCAATGCGCAGGTCGGCCCAAGGCGCCCCAGCCTCCGCGAACGCTGTGGCGAGGTCGACATTCTGGTGGCTGATCGCTTCAAGAGCGGCGCGGATCACGTGCGGACGCCCGGTCGAGAAGGACAGGCCGGCGATCACCGCGGTTGCATGCGGTCGCCAGTATGGGGCGCCCAGGCCGGACAAGGCCGGCAGCAGGAACACGCCGCCGTTGTCCGGCACCGATCGCGCCAGCTGCTCGCTCTCGCCGGCGGACAGCAGCATCTTGAGGTCGTCACGCAACCACTTGATCAGGCTGCCCGCAACGAAGATCGAGCCTTCCAGCGCATACTGTCGAACGCCACCGACGTCGCACAACACGGTCCCAAGCAGCCGCCCGGGCCGCTCGGGCTTGCGCTGTCCGAGGTTGGTGAGGACAAATGCGCCGGTGCCAAGGGTCAGCTTGGTCTGGCCTTCGCCGAGGCAAGCCTGCCCGATGGTGGCGGACTGCTGGTCGCCGACCAGCGCCGTGATCGGGATGGGCGCGCCGAACCATTCGGAGGAGGTCACTCCGACCTGCTCGGCATTGCCGACGATCCGGGGCAGAGCGGCCGTCGGCACGCCGATCATCTCCGCCAGGTCCCCGTCCCACTCCCGTCCGTCCAGCGCCATCAGCATGGTACGACTGGCGTTGGTTGCGTCCGTCACATGCTCGCCGCCGGTCAGCTTCCATGCCAGCCAGCTCTCGACCGTGCCAAACGCCAGTGCTTCACCGGCGCCGTGCACCGCTTCCTGCCCCAGCAGCCAGGCCATCTTGGTGCCTGAGAAGTACGGGTCGAGCAGTAGGCCCGTGCGGCGCTGCACATCCGCTTCGTGTCCCGCAGCCCGCAGCGCGTCGCAGCGATCGGCCGTGCGGCGGTCCTGCCAGACAATGGCACGGTGCAGCGACTGGCCGGTGCGGCGATCCCACGCGACCACCGTTTCGCGCTGGTTGGTGATGCCGATCGCGGCGATGCGACGCGGCCCGCCTGCCTGCGCGACCATCTCGCGACCGCATGCCAGCGTCTCGCGCCAGATCTCTTCCGCGTCATGTTCCACCAATCCCGGCGCCGGATAATGCTGGGTCAGCGGCCGACTGCAGGAACCATGCACGACGCCATCGAAGGCATAGAGGATGGCCCGGGTCGAACTGGTGCCTTCGTCCAGCACCAGGATCAATGGCTCGTCGCTCACCGCGCCCCCTGCCCCCGCGTCCACTCGCCGATGTCGACGATCGGGATGCCCTGCTCGGCGGCCCAGTCGGTGAGCTCACCGATGCGGGCCATCGAGCCATCTTCTCGCAGCATGGCGCACAGGACTACGCCTTCGCCCAAGCCGCAGGATCGGATGATCTCCAATCCGGCCTCGAGTGTTGACAGCCGCACGGCTGGTCCGCCCGGATTGGCGATCAACGGGAAGACGTGACCGGGTGAGACCAGGTCTTCGCGCCCCCGCGCAGGATCGACCGCCACCTTAATGGTGGTCGCGCGGTCGGCGGCGCTGATGCCCGTGGTGACGCCTTCCTTGGCTTCGATCGACTGCCCGAACGGACGACCGCTGGTGCCGTGGCCGTCGCGCTGCTGCGGTTCGATGCCCAGCGCGGCCGCTCGTTCCGCGCTGAGCCCCAGGCAGATGAGGCCACGGCCGTTGCGGGCCATGAAGGCAATCGCGTCTGGCGTGATGCGGCTGGCCGCCGCGGCAAGGTCGAGGTCGCCGCCGCGCAATGCGTCACCGGCCAGGATGGCTAGCCCGCCGTTCGCGAGGTGCTCCGCAAGTTCGGTCATGCCAGCCGCCCCGCCGCCTGCGCAACCTGCCGCCCGACCAGCTCCAGCTGGCCCTGTACCGTCGGGTCGAGACAGGCGCCGCTCTCGTGAAAGCTGTCCGGCCCGACCTTCAGCGCCGCGCCGAACGGCGTCGGCCACCCGCGCAGGGCATGGGCGATGGTCCGCAGGGTGGTCATGCCGGTATTCGCTGCCTGGTGGCCGAAAGCAGTGACGATCAGGCCGACAGGCCGCCCTTCGAGGTAAGGCCTCTTGTCACCGGCAAGCTCCTCCAGATAGTCGATCGCGTTCTTGACCATGCCCGAGACAGTGCCGTGGTAACCGGGGCTGGCCAGCAGCACGCCGTCGCTGCTCCGCACCGCTTCGATCAGGTCGGCGCCCTGCTCCGCCGTCCAGTCGGGCCCGCGATAATGCGGCAGCCCGGCCATGTAGGCGCCGTCAAAGGTGACCACCTCGGCCCCCTCGTCGCGGGCGGCCGCGGCGGCGATGGCCAGCGCTCGCTCCGTACTGCTGGCCGGCTTGATCGTACCTCCGATCGCGACAATTCGGCGGGTCATGCGGCTTGCTCCTTGAGATCGGCGGAAAGGCGGCGGCGCCCCTCGGCGTCCAGCACCAGCCCAAGCTTGGACCGGCGCCAAAGGATATCGTCGCTCGACGCCGCCCATTCGTGGCTCACCATGAAGTCCACTTCGGCCGGCGACAGCCCCGCGCCATACTGACCACCAAGATCACTCCAGCAGCGGGCACCGGCCAGCCATAGCCGGGAGTCGGTGCCGTAGGCCCGGCCGATACGGCTCGCATCCGCGGCGGTGATGAATGGATAGTCGCGGGTCAGCGCAGCAACCAGCTCGTCCAGACCTTCGACCGGGAAATCGCCGCCCGGCAAGGACGCATTCGCCGTCCACGGTCGCTCGCGGATCGCCGGTACGCGGCCCGCAAGCAGGTTTACAGCCTTCTCGGCTAATTGCCGGTACGACGTGATCTTTCCGCCGAACACGTTTAGCAGGGGCGCTCCCGCCTCGGCCGGGCTGAGGTCCAGGCGATAGCCGCGCGTCGCAGCTTCCGGTTTGCCGGACGCGTCCGCCACCAGCGCCCGAACGCCGCTGAACGTCCAGACGACGTCGCTCCGTCCTAGGCTGCGGCGAAAGTAGAGATTGGCGCCATTGAGCAGGTAGTGGATCTCCTCCTCGCTCGCACGTGGCGGTACGTCGACCGACGGGTGATCGACGTCGGTGGTGCCGATCAGCGTGAAGCGACCCTCGTAAGGCAGCGCAAAGAAGATCCGGCCGTCGCCAAGCTGGAAGAAGTAGGCGTACGAATGGTCGAACAGCGCCGGCACCACGATGTGCGAACCGCGGACGAGGCGGATCGTCGGCGGCGGTCCGGCGTGACCCGAGCGCTCGATGATGCTGGCCACACCCGGACCGGCCGCGTTCACCAGGGCGCGAGCCTGAAAAGCACGGCCCGCGGCTGTAATGATCCACCCATCCTGATGGCGCTCCGCCCGGGTGAGCTCATGTCGCGGGAGGATGGTCGCGCCGCGCTCAGCCGCACCGCGGGCGTTCAATATCACCAGACGACTGTCGTCGCACCAGCCGTCGCTGTATTCGAATGCCCGCCCACCATGCTCGCGCAGCGAGGCACCAGCTGGGTGCTGGACCAGCCGCACCGTCCGGGTCGGCGGAAGCAGCTTGCGGGCGCCCAGGTGATCGTAGAGGAACAGGCCGGAGCGGATCATCCATGCCGGTCGCTGCGTCTGGCTCAGTGGCAGGACGAAACGTAGCGGCTGAATGCAGTGCGGCGCCATCCGCCACAACCGCTCGCGTTCTGCCAACGCTTCCCGCACCAGCCCGAATTCGCCATGCTCGAGGTAGCGCAGGCCGCCGTGGATCAGCTTAGTCGAGGCCGACGAGGTGCCCGAGGCGAGGTCGCCGCGCTCCAGCAGCAGCACCCGGGCGCCACGCCCGGCCGCGTCGAACGCGATGCCGGCACCGTTGATGCCGCCGCCGATCACCGCCAAGTCGAAGATGCGTTCTGCCTCGCTCACCGATCCTCTCCACCGCGTATGTCCCACGGTGTCATACCCTTGTCCTCTACGCGCAAGGTCATGACCTTGGCAACGCGGTGTCAGTGGGTCGGCAGCGCCGCGCCGGCCTCCGCCCGTTCCGCCCGCCTGATTTCCGGCAGCAGCAATCGGATGCAGGCATATGCCAGCAGGTAGGAGACCGCGGCGAACAGGAACAAGGGCAGGTAGCCGAGGCCCGCGGTCAGCACGACCCCAGCGATCCACGCGATTGCCGCGCCGCCGAGATTGCCAGCAAAGGCGCCGAACGAGGTCACGCGTCCAACCTTCGCCCGCGGCACCACGTCCGTGATGACGGAGAACAGACTGAGCGAGAAGCCTTGGTGGCCCGCCAGCACGATAGCCATGACGAGCGCCACCAGCACCAGGTTGTCGATGCCGAGCACCAGCGGGACGGGCGTTACGATCAGCGCGGACACAAGCATCACCCGCTTGCGGACCAGGTCGACGCTCCAGCCGCGTTCCAGCAGGCGGGTGGACAGCCAACCCCAGAAGAAAGCGCCGCCGCCCGAGCCGAAGTAAGCCACAGCCATCGCACCCGCGAGGCCCGTTCCAGACAGTCCGTATTGGCGACGATAGAAGTCCGGCAGCCAGTAGAGGAACAGCCACCAGGTCGCGTCCGAAAGGGCCTTTGCGATGGCGATGGCCCAGGTCCGACGCTCCGTTAGGATCGGACCATAGGGCTGCTCGTCATCGGCAAAGTCGATCCGCGCGTCCTCCGCTCCATCGTCGAAGCGGATGCCCCGTGTTGCCAGCAGCCAAAGCCCGACAATCACGATCCCGGCCGCGCCGGCGATGATAAACGCGCCGCGCCAGCCCATGAGGCTTGCGAACCACGGAATGAGGAACGGCATGGAGACCAGGCCCACCGCAGCGATCAACGTCTGCAGACCGATCGCCAACGATCGCTGGTCGGGTGGAAACACCGCCGCCACCGTCTTGATGGTCAGCGGCGTGCCCATCGCCTCCGTCGCGCCCAGGCCAATTCGACATGCGACGAAATGCCAGCCCGCCGTCGCCCAGCCGTGCGCGGCAGCAGCAATGCTCCATGCCGCGACGCCCACCACATTGCCCCACTTCACGCCCAGCTTGTCCACCAGCCACCCGGTAACCAGGAACGCAGCGGCGGCGGCGAACTGGAAATAGGCAGCCAGCCGCCCGTAGGTCTCATCCGTCCAGCCCAGCTCAGCGGACATCTCGCTCTTGAGCAGGGCGATGATCTGCCGGTCCATGGCGTTGGAAATGCCCGCCAGGCACAGGATGCCGAACAGCACCCAGCGCACTGACGGCGCGAGCGACGACGGTGCCGCCGGGTTCGCCGCTGCTACCGTCGCCATCGCCGGCCTCCTAGAAGTTCACGCGGCCAGTCACCCCGAAGTAGCGGTCGGCGTCGCGCGGGATCTGGTAACGATATGAGCCCGCCGGACCGCCGTTCTGGATCGCCGCCGCATAGCTGGTGTCGAACAGGTTGCGGACCTGGAAGGTCAGCCGGTAGCGATCCTCGCTGTCGCCGACACCGACGGACGCGTTGACTATCGAATAGCCCCCAATCGTGCCCAGTTGCCGCTGCACTGGGTCCGGCGCGAACAGCGACAATTGCTTGGTTTGCGCATTGCCGCTCGCGCCGAGGTAGACGTCCAGCGGACCGCCCGTCCGAACGTGATAGTTCGCGCTCAGCGAGCCCTTCCACTTGGGCGCGAAGCCAAGCGGCGTAAGCGCCGGGATCACGGCCGTCGCCGCTGCCCCCGGCGGTACCCGGAATTTGTCGACCGTGGCATCGGTGTAGGCGACGCCGCCGCTGACCGTCAGGTCGTCGATCGGGCGCCAGATCACGTCCGCCTCCACGCCACGGGTCGACACGGCGCCTGCATTGGTGAAGCGGGTGACAACAACGCCGGCGACCACATCCGGGTTGTTTGCCTGGAAGTTCTGGTACTTGGCATAGAAGGCGTCGAGGTTGAGGACCAGTCGCCCGCCGAGCAGCGTGTTCTTCAGCCCGACCTCGTAGCTGTTGGAGGTCTCAGGATCGATCTCGTTGGTGCCGGTCGCCGTCAGGTTGAAGAAGATGTTGTAGGCCGGCCCTTTGTAGCCGCGGGTGTAGCTGACATAGCCCATCGCGTCCGGGGTGAAATCGTACTGCAGTGCGGCCTTGCCCGAAACGTTGTCGCTGCTCGTGTTGGTACGGAAGGGCACGCCGTTTGAGCCTAGCGGCGCCGCGGCAAGCGCCGCGGCGACCGTGCTGCCGGCCGCGATCAACTGGTTGTAGCGATCGAAGACGCCCTGGTCGAAGTTGGGCTGGATGCCCGGTCCGGCAACAGGCTGGCCTGCCGCATTGACGGCGAGCCCGGTTGCGACGCGCTGGTGGAAGACGGACAGCTTGTCCCGGGTGTAGCGTAGACCGGCGACGACCCGGAACGCGTCAGTGAGGTGGAACACGCCCTGCCCGAACAAGGCCAGGTTGTTAAACGTCGAGCCGAAATCAGCCGTCGCCGTTGGGAACGTGGACGGGCCGGCCTGTGCGCTGCCGCACGGGATCAGCGTACTGGCCGGCACCCCGGCAGCGGCCGTGCACACGACGTCGTTGCGGGTGAAGGTCCGCTCCGACTTCGCGCGGGAGTAGTAGCCGCCCAACACATAAGTGAAGAACTGCTGCGACGGGCTGGTCAGCCGCACTTCTTGAGAAACGGTGCTGCTGGTCTGCGGCCCGAAGTCATGGAGCTGGTTGAAGCTGTTGCCACCCGCAACCGCCGGCGGTGAGATGACGTACGCTCGGGGAAGGAAGTCGCCGTCGCGAATCTCAGTGTTGTCCCACTTGCGATAAGCGGTGATGCTGGTCAGCGTGTGTTCGCCCAGCGGCACGTCGACTTCACCCGACAGGCCCCAACCCTTCTCCTTCGTGCGGGTGACCAGATCCTGCGCGATCCGGCGCGTCTTGTCGCCGCGCGGGGTCGGCAACGCGGCCGCGATCGGATTGGTGATCGACACGCCCGCGCCATTCAGCAATCCGGTGCCGATCACCTCTGCGCAGCAATCGTCGTTGTTCTTGTGATAATCGCCGATGACCAGCACCCGCAGGCCGTTGTCAGGACGATAAAGCAGCTGTCCGCGCACGCCATAATGCTTGTAACCGTTGACCCGCTGGTCGGTGGTGACGTTGCGGATGTTGCCGTCGTACTTGCCGTAGAAGGCCGTGACGCGGCTCAGCAGGTCCTTGGACAACGGCACGTTCGCAACACCGCGGACCCGAACCTCGTTCTTGGTGAAATAGCTGGCCTCAATGCTTCCGCCGGGGCGGCTGGTCGGCTGCTTGGTGGTGATGTTGATCACGCCGGCCGACGCGTTCTTGCCGAACAGGGTGCCCTGCGGCCCGCGCAGCACCTCGAGCTGGTCAACGTCGATCAGGTCGGAGAAGGCTTCGCCGGAGCGCGCAAACACCACGCCGTCCACCACCGTCGACACGGACGGCTCGCCCGCGATCGAGAAAGTGGCGGTGCCGACGCCGCGCAGAAAAATGGTCTGGTTAAGCGTGGTGCCCGACTTCAGGAAGTTGAGCGCCGGGACCAGCTGGGTCGCGCTTTCGATGCTCGGGCGGGCGGCGGTCTCCAGCGCCGTGCCGCTCACCACGGACACCGCGATCGGCACGTCCTGCAGACGCTCGCTACGCTTTTGCGCGGTGACCACAATCTCGGCCGGGGCGACTCGATTGGGAGTGGACTGCTCTTCGCTCGTCGGAGCGAGGTCCGCAGACTGCGCCTGGTTGCCACTTGTCTGGGTGCCTGGCTCAACCACCTGGGCCCAGACCGGCGAGGCAAGACCAACGGTGGACAGAACCGAACCGACCAGTAGCTGCTTCTTCATCGTTACCCCCTCCGCCCGCGACGCAGGCGCTCTGTCATAGCCCGCATGGCGAGCTCATCTCCTTGGGGGAGGTTGATCGAGGTGGCCGGTTTATGTCAAGCGTTGTCATATGCAGGGGACAGACACCATCCGCCGGCTGCAATGGCGCGAACGGGACGGACGGCTGCAGCTGGCTCTCGGCGAGCACATCCTGCTCGATAGTAGCCGGGGTCCGCTTGCATCCGTCGGTCGCGGGCAGGCGTCGGTAGCGATGTACCGTGGCAACTTCGACATCAGCGACTCGCCGACCGAGGTGACCGAGCTTGCCGCTGCGCGGCTGGACGGGAACGCGGTCCTGCTGGCGGAACTGCAGGGCGGCGAGCCATTGCTGGCGCTTACCCTTGCCGACCACCCGCACGCCGACGGCGTCCTGGAGGTGCGCTCACTACGAGCCGATCTCGACCGTATCTGGCTGCGGCTCAGCGCTACGGAAGACGAGAATTTGTGGGGCGGCGGCGAGCAGATGAGCTACCTGCGCCTGAACGGCCGACGCTTTCCAATGTGGACCAGCGAACCGGGTGTCGGGCGCGACAAAAGCGACCCATTCACCCAGGCGATGGACGCGGCCGGAAACGCCGGGGGCGACTATTGGACCACCAACTACCCGCAACCCACCTTTCTTTCCTCGCGCGGCTACGCCGTGCACGCGGATGTCAGCAGCTACAGCGTACTCGACTTCATCGATGCGGCCGGACCGACGCTGGAGCTATGGCAGGGTCAGGCGACGATCGAGTTCACTGCCGCCCCGACCCTCGTCGAGCTGGTCTCGCGCCTGTCGATCCGCTTCGGCCGGCAGCCGCCCCTTCCAGATTGGGCGATCGGCGGCGCAATCGTCGGCCTCAAGGAAGGCCAGCGCAGCTTCGAACGGCTGGACCGGATCATTGCCGCGGGCGCTTCTATCAGCGCGCTTTGGTGCGAGGACTGGGCTGGCATTCGGGAGACCAGCTTCGGCCGCCGCTTGTTCTGGAACTGGACGTGGAACGCCGCGCGCTACCCCGACCTGCCGCGTCGCATCAAGGAGCTTAGAGAGCGGGGGGTCCGCTTCATGGCCTACGCCAACCCCTATTTGGCGGTCGACGGCACCTTGTATCGCGAAGCCGCAGCGCTTGGCCATCTTGCGCTCGCGCCTAGCTCCGACGAGCCTTACGCGGTGGATTTCGGTGAGTTCGACGCCGGTGTTGTCGATTTCACCCGTGATGAAAGCCGCCGCTGGTTTGCGGACCGGGTCTTGGGCCGCGAACTGCTGGACATAGGCATCGACGGCTGGATGGCGGATTTCGGCGAGTACTTGCCGACCGATGTTCGCCTCGCTAGCGGCGAAGACCCGATGCGGGCGCACAATCGCTGGCCGGTACTATGGGCCGAGGTCAACGACCAGGCGCTGCGCTCACGCGGCCGTCGCGGCGACGCGCTGTTCTTCATGCGCGCGGGATTTTCGGGCGTGCAGGCGCACTGTCCCCTGCTGTGGGCGGGCGACCAAAGCGTCGACTTCTCACGCCACGACGGCATCAACACGGTGATCACCGCCGCCCTTTCCGCCGGGCTGGTAGGCAACGCCTACAGCCACTCGGACTGTGGCGGATACACGTCTCTCGGTGGCAAGGTCAGGACGGCTGAGCTCATGATGCGATGGTGCGAGCTGGCCGCCTTCGCCCCCGTCATGCGCACGCATGAAGGCAATCGCCCCGACGAGAACCTGCAGGTGGACTCCACGCCGGAGCTGCTTGCCTGCTTCGCCGCATGGAGCCGGGTGCATGCCGCGCTTGCTCCGTATGTCCGGCACTTGTGCGATCAGGCGGTCGCAACGGGCTTGCCGGCGCAACGGCCGCTTTTCCTCCACTACCCCGACGATCCCGATTGCGCAGGGATCCAGGACCAATATCTCTACGGCGAGGACCTGCTGGTCGCGCCGGTCGTGGAGGAAGGCGCGACGGGGCGCCGCGTCTACCTGCCCGAGGGCGATTGGGTGCACGTATGGAATGGAAGCCCGGCGGCACCCGGCTGGACCGACGCCGCCGCGCCCCTCGGTTCGCCGCCTGTCTACCATCGCCGGGGCAGCACGTTTGCCGGCTTGTTCGGGAGTCTACCCGCTGCCCTCGCCGGAGCCGCATGAGCGACCGCGCCAACATTCGCGACGTGGCCGCCCGGGCCGGCGTGTCGGTGAAGACGGTCAGCCGCGTGCTGAACCGCCACCCTTATGTGCGTGAGACGACCCGGCAGAAGATCGACGAGGCGATGCGCGCGCTCGACTTTCGCCCGAGCATCGCCGCCCGCATCCTGTCGGGCGCAAAGTCCAACCAATTGGCGCTAATCTACGACAACCACAGCCCCTATTACATGCACCAGGTGCAGACCGGCTGCTGGCAGCGCTGCCACGAGGAGGGCATCCGCCTTCTCGCGCAGCCGGTGATCGTCACCGACGCCGACGTTGGCGAGCAGGTGCGTGGTTTGATCGGCGAAACCCATGTCGACGGCGTGGTTCTGTCCTCGCCGGTGACCGATTGCGACCCGGTGCTGCGCGCGCTTGAGGCGCTCGGCACTCCGTTCGTCCGCATCAGCCCTGGTACCAACCACGCGATGAGCAGTTCGGTGTTCATGGACGACGGGCAGGCGGCGGATGACATCACCACCTACCTCATCAACCGCGGCCACCGCCGGATCGCCTTCATCAAGGGCCATCCCGACCACATGGCTTCCGACGACCGCCTGTTCGGCTACCGCCGCGCGCTCGATCGGGCGGGCATCCGCTTCGAGCCGCAGCTGATCGCGGAAGGTTCGTTCGACTTCGATAGCGGCTGCGCGGCAGCGGAGCTGTTCCTCGGTCTGGCAAGTCCGCCCACGGCCGTCTTCGCCAGCAACGACGACATGGCCGCCGGTGTGCTGGCCGTGGCGCACGGCCGGGGCATGGACCTGCCGGCGGAGCTGTCCGTGGTCGGGTTCGACGATACGACCCTCGCGCGCACCGTATGGCCGCCGCTCACCACCATTCACCAGCCGATGTTCGATCTCGCCTACACCGCCACCAGCTTGCTGCTGTCCGGCGAGTTCGAGCACCGCCGCCTCGATCATCGACTGGTGGAGCGCGCGTCCGTAGCGCCGCCCCGCCAGCGCCAGGAGAACCCATGAGCCTACTTCCTCTACCAGCCGAACAACTGCCGCTCGGCCGAGACGGCCCGGATGTGTCGCGCATCGCCTGGGGCATGTGGCGGCTTGCCGGATCGCGCGAGGAGGCCGCGCGCCTGGTCGCAGCCGCGCTCGACGCCGGCATCAACCTGCTCGACACGGCTGACATCTACGGCTTCGACGGCAGCACCGGATTCGGCGATGCCGAGACCCTGCTGGGCGAGGTGCTGGCGGCGGACGCCGGCCTGCGCTCCCGCACGGTGCTCGCCACCAAGGGCGGCATCCGCCCGCCCCTGCCCTACGATCAGAGTCCGGCTTACCTGGCCGAGGCGATCGACGCCTCGCTCCGCCGCCTGCAGGTTGACCGCGTCGAGCTCTACCAGATCCACCGTCCCGACATCCTCGCTCACCCGCAGGAGGTGGCCCGCGCGCTGGAAGCGGCGGTCGTGAGCGGCAAGATCGGCCATCTGGGCGTGTCGAACTTCACCCTCGCGCAGATCGATACGTTGCAGCACTTTTTCACCGTTCCGCTCGCCACCACCCAGCCGGAGATTTCGCCGTTGCGGATCACCTGCTTCGAGAACGGCGAACTCGACCAGGCCATGCGTCTCGGCCTGCGCCCGCTGGCCTGGTCGCCGCTCGGCGGTGGGCGCCTGGCGCAGCCGCAGGACGAACGCGACCACGCCGTCGCCGCCGCCCTCGACGCGATTGCGGCAGATCAAGGCGTCAGCCGCACGGTCGCGGCCTACAGCTGGCTGATGGCGCATCCGGCCGGGATCATCCCGATCGTCGGCAGCCAGCGGCCAGAGCGGATCGCCGAGGCCGCGCAGGCCCGCACGGTCCGCTGGACGCGTGAGCAATGGTATGCGGTGCTGGTCGCCGCCAGAGGAGAGCGTTTGCCATGACTGATGCCCAGGGTCCGTGCGAGATCAGCTGGTTCTCGGCGCTATGCGATGACGACTACGACTTCCTGGGCGTGCCTGATGAAAAGCTGCGCTCCAGCTGGGAGCATTGCCGCAATATCGTGCTGGCCGCCGAGGATGGCGGGTTCGACAACATCTTGCTGCCGTCGGGTTACCAGCTAGGCATCGACACCACCGTCTTCGCGGCGGCGATCGCACCCTACCTGCGGCGCTTAAAGCTGCTGTGGGCGTGCCGGATGGGCGAGGATTGGCCCCCGCAGCTGGCGCGGCGCATCGCCACCCTCGACCGCATCCTCGGCTGGAACGCCGACGGGAGCGGCGGGCGGCTGACCGTCAACGTCATCGCGTCCGACCTGCCGGGCGAGAAGCTCGAGTCCGCGCCGCGCTACCAGCGGGCGATCGAGGTCATGCAGATTCTGAAGACGCTGCTCGCTGGCAAGCACCTCAGCCATCGCGGCGAGTTCTACAATCTCGAGCTCGATCCCATGCGGATCGGCACCCTGTCGGGCAAGCCGCCCCTGCTCTATTTCGGCGGCCTCAGCCACGAAGCGCGCGAAGCGGCGGCGATCGGCTGCGACGTCTACCTGATGTGGCCCGACACCATGCCCAAGGTGCGCGAGACGATCGCCGACCTCAAGGCGCGCGCCGCCAATCACGGCCGCACCCTCAAGTTCGGCTACCGCGTCCACGTGATCGTCCGCGAGACCGAGTCCGAAGCCCGCGCCTATGCCGACCGGCTGCTGTCCAAGCTCGACGCGGCTACCGGTGACGCGATCCGGAACAAGTCGCTGGACGCGCAGAACTATGGCGTCCAGCGCCAGGCCGAACTGCGCGGCGCAGCCGACGGCGAAGGCTTCGTCGAGGACAATTTGTGGACCGGCATCGGCCGCGCCCGCTCTGGCTGCGGCTCGGCTATCGTCGGCGACCCCGACCAGGTGCTTGCGAAGCTGCAGGCCTACCGCGAGGTAGGCATCGACGCCTTCATCCTGTCCGGCTACCCGCACATTGCCGAATGCGACCTGTTCGCCCGCTACGTCCTGCCGAGAATGCAGCACGCGCCATTCTGATGTGAGCTGGCTGGGCGGCAGGATCCCAAGTCAAGGTACGCGCGCGCGGCCTAACCTGCGCGCGTTTATTCTCCGCCGCTGTTGGCTGAGAAGATGAAGCAAGCCGCACGCAATCTACGATCCCGGTCAGGAAACCGTTCTGCGAGGTGTGTTGGTCGGAAGCTCGGCGCCAAGCGGCCGCTCCTACCTAAGCAGGTTTGGGCCGTGCGCTTCTTTCTGGAGCAGGAGCATCGCCTCTGTGACCGCGCTTTGTGACCTGGCAATCGACAGCAAGTTTCGTGACTGTGACCTCGTGAGAGTCAAGATGGATGGGTTGGTGAGCGGCGCCCGGATTTGCCAGCGAGCAATCACAATTCAACAGAAGACTGGCCGGCCAGCGTAGTTCGCGCTTCTTTCAGCCGACACGTACGAGCTTGCTTCGGTCGCTCGAACGATGGGAGGGTCTCTTGATGAATATGTCTTCCCCATCCGCACCGACTGGCTCACTCATCTGAGCACCCGACTATATGCTCGCCTCGTTGACGAATGGACGACTGCCATCCGCCTGCGCCGAGAGGACCACGGTCCTACGTCGGAACCGTGGAGGGCAGCGCTAGCCGGATCTCAGAAAGTGGTCGAGAGCGATGACGATTGCGGCGAGCATAATGAAGGTTACAGGTGTCACCAGTTCGCGCCACATTGAAGTTTTGTCGTCGTTTGAACTCACTTTATGCTCTCAATAGGGGTGTTGCTTCACCAGCTTACCAGCCCTTCATTGAACGGCTCCGGACCGTCGCTTGTCCAAAGCTCACTAGCAGGTTCCTCGAACCTGCACCGAGTCGCCTTGATTTGCCGAGCGTCCTAGACTCACTAGTGCCTCGAGGTGTTTCAGTGCTGCCTTGTTCGCACCATAGCGTTCATTGGCGGCGAGAGCTGCGTTGGCAGCCATGGCGTTCAAGCGGTCAGGATTGCGCAGGTGCTTGGCAATAGCCTCGGCTAAGGCGTCATGATCTTCTACGGGCACTAGGTCGCCCAACCGCCCGCCATCGAGGATCTCGTTTGGTCCAGCTACGCAATTCGCCGCAACCATGGGCACACCTAAAGCTGCCGCTTCCGCGAGCGCTAGGGAAAAGCCTTCCCAGCGGCTCGACAGAACAAACACGTCGGCATTGGCCATTGTCGGATAAGGGTTCCGAAGAAATCCAGTGAAAATGACGCTTCCAGACACCCCAAGCGTCTCGGCGAGACTCGCTAGGTCTTCCAACATGGGACCTTGTCCGACAAGCACCAGATCGTGTGGGGGAGCGCCCTTCTGCAACGCCGATGCATGGGCGCGGATGAGAAGGTCGAAGCCTTTCTCGTATGATAATCGCCCAAGCCCCATGATGTACGGACGGGAGGCGACGTGAGCCCGCGGCGTGTCGCCGCTCAGCCTTAGTAGCCGACCCGTATCAATCCCATTCTCGACCACTTGCAGCCGCTCAGTTCGGATCCCGATCGCCGATAAACCGGGCGCCAGGCCAGAAGAAACCGGTACGAGCAGATCGGCGGCCTTGAGGCAGGCCAGCACATTGCGACGATGGCGCGGAGTTCCGTGGTGCGACAGGGCGGCTTCCACGTTGCTGTGGATCGTGACCGCCAACGGGCGTCGTGCGAGCTTCGCCAGGAGTGTTCCGATCAGAAGCCCGGACGCGATCTCGCGCCCAGCCACGATCACGTCCGCGCGACGCGCCGCCCCAAGCCCACGCACCAGTGAGTTCGGCAGCATCCAGCGGGCGCTCCGTAAACCCTTGTTGGCAATGATCGTCCGCAACGACGATGGCACATCTACCGGTGGACCGCTTGCATGGTTGGAAACGAACAGACAGGTGACTTCCGCTCCCATGTTCGCCCACCGGCTAGCGCGATCAAGGGACACGCGGATGGCGCCATTGTCTTCAAGATCGGGTTCCACCAGCAATATGCGCAAGAAATCGTCCTTCACCCCAGCGCGCTCAACCAAACGCTAACGTACAACGGTCGCACTAGGTCCGAAACGGCCCGGCCGCAGGCGCACGGATCGCTTCAAGCCTGTCCGAGTTGAACGTCTTTGCCAAAACCAGCCCTGGCCGGTACCGCCCGACCCATAAGTTCATCGGTTGGACTGGCGTGGAGGAGCTTGGCACCACCACTCGGGCGGGCCTCGGTCGGTCATCATCAAGAGGCAACATACCTTCGTGCGCAATCCCTCACCGGACAGAAATTCGCAGTCCGCGCCCGAAACTGGTTACCGTCGCAAGGCCGTTGGTGGCACGATCGTCACCGGTGTAGGTGCGGTCAGTAGAGCCTTCCTGCAGGTGCTGGCCATTGTTTTGCTCGCCCGGCTCCTCACGCCCGACGACTTCGGCGTGATGGGCATGGTCTTCCCGATCGTTGCATTCGCCGGCATCTTCCAAGAAGCCGGTCTCAACCTTGCGGTAGTCCAGCGCGGACAGATTTCCGATGAGGAGTTGAGCACGGTCTTCTGGATCAACACCGCGCTGGGGGTTACCCTTTGCCTTCTACTCATCGCCGCAGCGCCCTTCGTTGCGGCATTCTATGGTGAGCCGCGCGTAGCGGCTCTGACGGCGGCTTCCGGAACGCTTGTGCTGCTCGGCGCACTGGCGGCACAGCATTCGGCGTTGCTGAACCGAGCCATGCATTTCGGCCGGCTGGCGTTAATCGATGGGCTTTCGCTTCTCGCCGGAACAGCCTTGGCCATCGCCGCGGCCTTCTACTACCGAACGTACTGGGCGATATTCCTGCTCAACTTCGGCACTTCCGTCGCTTACTGCCTGCTGTCGTGGACGTTCAGCGGCTGGCGACCCGGCAAGCGGGCATCCTTACGCCAAGTGTCGGACATTCTTGGCTTTGGTGCTCATTTTACGCTCGGCACGGTCGCCACCTACTTCGGCCGAAACCTCGACAAGGTGCTGATCGGCCGTTTCTGGGGCACCACGGCGCTCGGATATTACGAGCGCGCGTACAAGGTTGTGCTCATGCCGATCCTTTTCGTCCACAACCCGCTGATGCGTGTGGCTCTTCCAATGCTGAGCCAGACCCGTGGGGATCCCGGACGCTACCGGCGCATCTTCATGCTGAGCTTCCAGCTCTCCTTGCTCCTGACTGTCCCCGGCATTGTCCTGCTCGCGTCTGCCGCCGCTCAGGTAGTTGATCTCGTCATGGGGCCGCAGTGGATTGTCGGAGCTCCGGTCTTCGCTTGGCTGGCCGTGGCTTGCCTCGGGCAGCTGGCGACCGGTCCGCTGACGATGCTGTTCGTGAGTCAGGACCGGGCACGCGAAGCGATGATCTCAAGCGTGGTCACCAGCATCTACTCGTCGGTTGCGTTCGTGATCGGCTTGCCGTGGGGCGCAACGGGCGTCGCGATGGCCTACGCGTTCAGTGAACTCATTCGGACGCCGGTGATGCTTTGGTACGCGAGCCGTAGTGGGCCGGTCAGCTTCGCCGATACGGGCCGCGCGATCCTGCCGTTCGTTGCTGCCACTCCCCTGTGCTTTCTGGCGGTGACCCACCTCGCCTGGCTGACCGACGGTCGGGCAAGCCCGCTCGTCTTTACCCTGATCTCGTCCGTCGCGGTCTATCTGCTCGCAATTCCCTGCTTGCTGCTCAACCAGGCAGGCCGGCAGTGTCTTGGTGAGATGGTCAGCATTGGGCGTTCTGTCGCGCTCAGGACGCGAGCGGCTGCCTGACTCAGGATCCCGCTCCACATCGGGCCGGTTTGCGGTATTGCGCTGGACCGCATAGAAACGCGCCGTGACGCATTGGACTTCGGAGCTTCAGGCCTACCGAGCGCCTCTTCTCAAGCTCGAGGAAGCAGCGTCCGCGGCCTACAACGCCTTCGTCTACCGGGACGAGCAACAGGCCGCGCTCGTGCGAGCCATGCTGTTCGACCGAGGCGTTGCGGAGTTCACGGGTCCGCGAACCTCCGGCATGGTGCACGATGGAAGACTCATGGCGTTTATCAGCGCCTTGCCGGCAGAGGAGCTTCGCAAGTGCCGGATGAAATCGGCTCTGGCGATCGCCAAGGCGGGCTTCTTCGACGAGGACCCTGAGCTTTACGGACGAATGCAGGTAGCCGCGACAACCGGGGCTTCGCTGGAGGATGGGGACCACTACATCAGTCGGGTCGCGGTGGATCCGCAGTTCAGCGGCCGAGGACTTGCGGGGCTGCTGATCGAACATGCCCGTGAGCGGGCGGCAAGCGGGGGCGCAAGCAGGCTGACGCTGGAAGTCGCGAGCCAGAACCATGTGGCACAGAAGCTGTACCTCCGACACGGCTTCCAGGAAGTCGCGGTCCGGCAGGCCGACGATCCCCGAACCGGACGTTCGCTGTCGCTCATTCAACTTGCGAAACGGGTCTGAGGCGAGTTCAAGGCAAGGCGTTGACGACTGGCGGCGATCAGCTTTCCGACAAGCTTTCCGCCAGCGCCTTGCGATCAATCTTGCCATTGGCGTTGAGCGGCATGCGCTCGACCACCCGAATGTCCTTCGGGATCATGTAGTCCGGCAAGCGCTTGCGGGCTTGCGCCCGGGACCAGTCGAGATCCACCTCTGTTCCGCTCACGAACGCGACGATACCTTCCGCGCTGCCGTCCTTGACGGGCCAGCCTATTGCTACTGCTTCCACCGTATTGGCTTCGCTGAGCAGGCAAGCCTCAACTTCGCCGAGCTCGACGCGGAAGCCCATGACCTTGATCTGGTGATCGGTCCGGCCAAGGTAGACATAGTCGCCGGTGGGCAGACGCCGGACGCGATCTCCGGTACGGTAGAAGCGCTCACCTGGGTAACCCTGGCCGGGTAATTCGACGAAGCGCTCGGCGGTCTTCTCGCGATCGCGCCAGTAGCCTGGCGTGGTCTGCGGCCCCGAGACGCACAACTCCCCGGAAGCGCCGTCCTCAACGGACCGCAGCTCATCATCGACGACAGCAGCGCCAAGTCCAGGAAATGGGCGCCCGATCGGCACCAGGCCGTTGACGCAAGCCGCCGGCGAAGATCCCGTATCCCAGCGATACCAAAGGCAAGCGATCGTCAGTTCGGTCGGACCGTAGAGGTTCTCGACCACCGAACTGGGAGCCGCCCCCTGCCACGCTTCGGCGGTTTCGGCCGGCAGCGGCTCGCCGCAGAACAAACTCACCCGGAGTGAGCCGAGCGAGGCGGGCTTGAGCGTGTTCTTCTTGCGCATCAATGCCGGAATGGAAGGCACGGAGAACCATACCGTCAGCTCGTTCCTGGTAATGAAACGCGCCGGTGCAATCAGGTCCAGCGGCTGCAACGCATAGACGCTGGCGCCCTTCTCCCACGCCACGAACAGGTCGAAGATCGACAGATCGAATGTTTGATCGAAGGTCTGCGAGAAGCGGTCGTCACCCGTGATGCCGTAATGAGCAACGGCGAAGTCGATGAAGGCCAATGCGTTGGCGTGGGTAACGGGGACGCCTTTCGGCCGACCCGTACTGCCCGAAGTGAACAGGAGATAAGCGATGTCGTTCGGCAGGAGGGGAGGCAGGTCCTGGAGCTGCGGCTCGCTCGCCAACTCCGCCGCTGCCACGACGGCCCCCACGACGGCATCGACACTCTCCGCCTCGGGTGCAAGCAGCAGTGGCGCGACGTCGAGCCCATCCAGGACCTCCGCTAGCTGCGCCAGCGCGGTTTGATCGACGATGATGGCGTCCAGCTCCGCCTGCCGGATCATCTCCCGGGTCCGCTCCCGTGGGAACGTTGGATTCAGCGGCACGAAGGTGGCGCCGCTGAACAGCGCCGCGAGCACTCCTGCATAGCTCACCCGGCTACGATAACCGAATACCCCGATCCGCTGGGCGGGCCGGCCGAGCCGTGAGACGATCGCATTGGCCCAAGTGCGGGCGGATCGCTCGATTTCCGAATAGCTGTGGGTTGCCCCCTTGATCACCAGGCATGGCGAGTCGGGGCGTTCGGCCGCGGAGCGAAGAAAACCGGTCCGCATCGAACGGCCATCGACCCGGTCGATCGTCAGCGGCTCGGCATGCATCAGGCCGCGACCCCTTCGACGTACTTCCTGATGGCCCCGACGGTAGTCAGCTCCACCATCGTGTCTTCGTCGATCTCCACATCATAGTCGCTTTCGATCTGAAGCATGAGCGAGACATGGGCGAGGCTGTCCCAGCCCGGGATTGACCCATATGCCAAGTCGTCCTGCACATCCTGCGGTGCGATCTTGAGCGTTTGCGCGATGACCTCGGTAAGCTTGTCCATCAGACTTCATTCCTCTTGCGCTTGTTCACGGGACAAGCCCCAGATCGGTGTCAAGGTAACTCATCTCGGCGAAGCCCTGCTCACATGCGCCAGGACCCTCGAGCAGAGTGATGTAGAGATCGTGCGCTTCGCCCGTGATGAAGCCTCCTCGCTTCAACAACTCCAATGTCGGAACGTCGTTGCCGGAGACCACCGTTGCCAGCACCGTTGCAGCTTCCTGATTGCGCAAACGCGCCAGAATATCGGCAAGCAGCGGCTCCAGCAGGTGCTTCCCCTCCGCGGTCGACCGCACTGACAGGCGCCACTTGTCGGGGTTGTCATGGCGTCTCCAGAGCAGGGCTCCGGCCGCAGCGGAACCCGAACCGACATGGCATGACCGCACATCCAGGCTGGGGCAGCGCCCTATCCAGGCCAGATGCCGAGCGTCGTAGCGCACGACGGCGACGCCTGCTTCCGGTCGGTCGAACAGCGCTGCCACGGGGGCGCTCACACCCGTGGACATCGTCACCGGCACTTCCGGATCAGCCGTCTTCCGCAACGGAAGGGTTAGCTGTCCGAGGCGCGTTCGGCTCAGTTTGGGGGCGAACGACGCTGCCCGCTCGATCCGTTCGAGCAGCGGCTTCAGCCGCAATGGCCGCCGCAGTGCGACCGCCGCATCCGGGATGGTCCGCGTGCGCATGCGGGGCACAATCGAGCGAGTATATTCGGTGCCCCCAACTCCACCCACGAAATCGTAGTTCTTGTGCACCTTGCTAAGCAGAAGAATGCCGATCCCGGGACTGTTGGCGGGATCCTCGACCGCCCAATCACAGGTCCAGACGAGGTCGCGGTCGCCAGCGTCGCCGGTCGCGACCGTGACCGGAATCACCCCGATGAAGCCCTGCACGCGGCCTTGCTTGAGCCAGGCGAAACCCCGCTCACGACCGTTGTTGAACTCGCTGTCGTAGTACTTCCAGCGGAGTTCATCGGGCGAGAAGCCCCGGCCGATGCCCGGCTTCGTAAGATAGTCTTCGACGAGCTCCTGCGGGACGGTGCTCATCGGCACGATCGACGTTTTCAAGCAGGCCTCCCGATCGCCGACTGCTGCTCGGGCGCGGCTGATTCGTCCTCCGCCAGTTGCCCCGCCGCGGCCAGGGCCGACTGAGCGATCCGCGCTCCATGACGGACCAGCCACCCGCTTTCCGTGGTCCTTGACGCGATGAGCGCCCAGGTCACGCCGGTGGCCGGATCATGCCAACCCACGCAGCCCGACGACCCGATCTGACCGAACGAACCCGGCATGGTCGGGGGAGCCCAATGCGGCTGCTTGCCACCCTGTAACTCCACCGCCAGCCCCCAAGGGCACGGGGACCAGGTGATGCTTCTCGAAGATCCATGCGCAAGGAATGCCTCGGTGGAGATGAAACCACCACTCAGCCCCCCGGTTCGATCCGTGGTGGCCCGTTCGACCATGGCCGGTGAAAGGAAGTTCCCGGAAGCACTGTAACTACGAACAAGGGTCAGGAGACCGGAAACGTCCGTAAGCACGCCAGCCCATGGCGTGCCCCCCTCTCGGCTCATCGGGGAGTTGTACGGCTCCAGCGGCGTACCCGTGTAGGGACTTGGTACATCCGTCACCGCGACCACATGACCGGCGGCCGGCCGACCGACATAGGCTTCGATCCGCAGTGGCTCAAACACGATTTCCTGAAGTAGGTCCGCGAAGCTGCGCCTGGTGACCCGCTCGGCGGCGAGAGCCAGCAGCCCATAGGCGACATTGCTGTACTGAACGACCGTGCCCGGCTCGTGCACCACATCGGTCACCAGGCAGGCTTCGGCGAGTTCGCCAGGCCACTGCATGCCCTCATGCACTCGTAGGTCGCCAGGCGGCTCTGACAGCTCATGCCGAACTTCGATCGGGAGGCCTGCGATATGGCACAGCATGCGCTCGATTGTGACGCCGGGTGTTCGCGCGACCCGTGCGTCGGCCAGATAGTCGCCGATGTGTGCAGTCTCGTCGATCAGCCCGTCCTCGATCAGACGAAGGATCAGCAGGCCGGTTGCCAGCTTGCTGGCCGAGGCCAAATGGGCAAGGCTCCCTTCCGACAGGGGAACACCCAGCGCGTCTTCGCCCAGGCAAGCGCTGAGCTGATCACCGGCTGGCGTGGCGATGGCGAAGATTGCCCCGGGCACTCCGAACGGACTGGCCGGATTGTTGCTCACAATGCGCTCGAGCCGCGAGCAAAGGTGGCTTCTCGCCTTGCCCGCGGCACTCCGCGGCGTAACCAACACGATCAAAAGTCTCCCTAAAGCTCGCTCAACTCGCTCATGAAAGAGCACGGAGGATTGGTTCGTTCCTGAACCAGCTATTCTCGCGAAGGTTGCGAGCACACGAAACCTCCGTCCTCATCCTGCATTCTTCTAATGCAATAAGAGGAATTTAGTGACGGATTCTGACGCTCCTGCTCGCAACGTACGGTTCGGCATATCGTGCGACGCGGAGCGGCTGGCCACGTGGCAGATCGATTGCATCCACGCACTGTTGCGTTTGGAGGGGGTCAGCCCCGCATTGCTGATCATCCGTGACTTACCGCCGGGGAAAGCCGTGCGGGCTGGGAGTGCAAGCCGTCGGCCCCTTCGCGAGACCCTCTGGCGTTCATATCGCCGGCGTCGGTTCGACGAAGCGTCAGACCCGGAGCACATGCAAAGCCTGCCTCCTGAATTCGCCGAAGTCCCGGTGAAGCGCTGGCCGGGCAACGAGCCGCCTGGTGACGGCGGGGATGTCCGTCGTTGCGATTTGGACTTCGTCTTGCACTTCGGCACTGGTGAACCCCACGGCGAACTACACGACCTGGCTCGCCATGGCGTCTGGGCATTCCATTTCGGTGATCCGCAGGAGCCATCGAGAAACCCCCCGGGCTTCTGGGAAGTCTATCGTCGCAAGCCGGTGACCGCGGCCGCGCTGACCCAATGGAGCAAGGATGGTCGTGAACAAAGGACGCTACACAGCGGCTTCTTCGAGACGGACGCCACATCCTACCGACGGAATCGAGATCAACTGCTCAGCGCCGCCGCCGCATGGCCAGCTCAGGTCTGCAAACATCTTCGGCTGACGGGCTCCGTTCAAACCACCGACCAGGTCAAGCCACCGCTCCTCGGACAGCAGGAGGTTCCCTCGAGCTTCGACCTTCTGAACTTGTGGTGGCGGCAGGCCACGGCATCGTTGCGCAAGCAGTATCGATCGCTCTTCCGCCATCAACAGTGGCGCATCGGCATCGTCGATGCTCCCATCGAACAGGTGGCGGGGCTCAGCGGCGGCGGCGGCGAGATGCCGGTCCGGTGGCTCTCCAACCCGCCAGGGAGATTCCTAGCAGATCCGTTCGCGGTTGAACTTGAGGACGGCAACGGCGGGTCTGCGCTACTCCTCGCGGAAGATTACAGCTGGTCTAAAGCCCGGGGTCGGATTTCCGCCGTTCTCCTCAACGAGCCTGCGCCCAGCCAGCCGGAGATCATCTTCGACCTGCCATACCACATGTCCTATCCGTACGTGTTCTGGCACGATGGACGCCTGTTCTGTGTTCCGGAAACCAATGAGGCACGACAGGTGAGTCTCTACGCTTACGACCAGGCGAATATGACTTGGGCTAGGGAGCGGGTACTGATCGAAGGACGACGGCTGGCAGATTCCACTCTGTTGCAGTGGCAAGGCTGCTGGTGGCTGTTCGCGACGGACGAAGAAGACCAATCGCTCGTCAACTTGCATGCTTGGATGGCACCAAATCTTCGGGGCCCGTGGCGCGAGCATCCCGCCAATCCGCTCAAGAGCGACATCCGCTCCAGTCGCCCCGCTGGGCGGCCGTTCGTCTACAAAGGTGCCTTATACCGACCGGCCCAGGATTGCTCACTCGTTTATGGCGGGGCTGTGGCCGTGAACCGGGTCGACTGCCTGACCCCTACGCAGTTCCGCGAAACAACCGTGCACGTCGTGCGCCCTTTCCGCGAATGGCACGTTCGCGACGGTCTCCACACCCTCTGCGCGATGGGCGAACGCACGGTCATCGATGCTTGTCAAGAGGTATTCGTCGGGCGGGCGCTGAAGGCGGCTCTGGCCCGCAAGGTGAAGCGCGTGTCCTTCCCCCGAGTGAGATAGGTGCAACGACGTCATAAGTTCGTGCGAGAACTTGGCGGCGCAGGGACGTCCCCCTTCCCAGTGCAAGCCATAGCTGCTTGCGGGTGCCTCGCAAAATCAGCCGTAGACAGTAGCCCAGTCCGTATCTGATTTGTTCCGACTGCCTTGGACAGGACGCTGCGGCCCGTGGCGTTAGGAACAGGATGGCTGCGGCTTCAGGCCCAGTCCTCGTAGATCGCTAGGGACGCACCCCTACCCTAACGTTTCGACCCTGGCGCGGTTTGACCGGGACCCAAGCCTTCCCTCCTCCTAGGGATTATGTCGATGCTGACGCCATCGGCACTACGGCTGAAAGTCCCAGAGCGTGGGTCACGAGAAGATTCTTTGCATCAGCGATGAAGACAACGCGGTAGGCGCCTGCTCACGGCTGCGATCTCGGGTGTTGAGGCGCGTGTTTCTCGCATTCTCTTGGGTGATCATGTCACGCCCGAGCCAACGGTGGACTCCAGCACGGCCATTCAGTGGCAGTCTCCTCAGCGATCCGGCTATGAGGTAAACAGCTTGTTGGAAAACATGCTGGATGCAGTGCTATCGTCACTTGTCCGCCGACTGCTAGCCGAGCAGATGGTGGTCGCGACCTTGGAGAATGACCTGTGAAAGCCGGTAAGCCCAGGACCATCGGTTAGGTCGCTTCAGCGATGAAAAGCAGAGCCCCACCTCCACGGAGGACCCCGGGCGCAACATCGCCGTATACGCCAGTGAGAAGGTTATGGATCTGATCGCCTACTTCTCTGACGCGCAATTACCGGAGCTTCAATGGCTCAGCCCGGGCTCCAATGATGATCCGAGCCGTCGACACCGGCGAAGTCGACGTCGCGATAATCGAGGATTTGGATCGCCTCGGGCGTGATGAGGATTGTCTTTAATTTCTCGAGAAACTTCACGCCCACCGAGATGTGGTGCTGCTGTCTGGAGACATCGATCGAGGCGACGGCATTTTCAACAACCGACTGTATGTCGGCGAGCGCATCTTTAAATGCCGCCGCTATGTTGAAGAGCCGGATGGCAGAGGTGGTATCAAAAGACGCCCTCGGGACGATGACCGCAGTTTGTGGAAGGTCATCTCGACGCCGGAGTTGCGCATCATCTCAGATGAAACGGGCCCGCGTGAAAGCTCGGCAAGCCACCGAGCGAACCCGGTGCGATGATGACTCGTGAGACGAGTCGTCATTCCGCCCTCCCTTGGTCACCAAGACTCGCTCAAGCTTGAGCTGCATGGAGACCTGTTCCGAATGATCGAGTTTGCCCAAACGGCATCCGATGCCTTCGGCAAAGCTAAGCACGCCACAAACGGCAACGGCCCCCAGCTGGTGACTGGGGGCCGTATGACACTGTTGGTTGCGGGGGCGCGATCACACCGCTGTAGAACGATCATCCGAATAGAACGCACTTCGCATCTGCAACGACGACGTTAAGCGCCCCAGCTGCGACCTTCAATCGACTTCGTGTCCAGCCTCAACAAACGCGAGGCGAACATCCGCGTTTAGGTCTCGTGTTAGGTCAGCAACTGAGGTTTCGAGGTGAGCGGCCAGCCAAACCAGTCTTTCGAGAGTGACGTTCTGCTGCCCCCACTTGATCCGCCCGTAGTAGGTTCGAGCGAGGCCAGTGTAGTGAGCGAAGCCCTCCTGCGTGAAATCGAGCTCAGCTCGCCGCTCCCGAATTCTATCGCCCAGCAATGCTCTTACGTCAGGTCTCACGCGCCGCAGCGTTAGTCAGTAGCCGCAGACGGTCCACACTCTGATAGGTGCCCCTTTTTTAAGTTTGAGCCGGCGGTGCTGGGGAATGGGAATCGGCAAAAGAAATCAGGGCGAGTGACCCAGCTTGCTGCCTGAAAAGCTCGAAAAGAGTCGCTGTCGCGAACTGTCGCAATGCGCCCCTTCGAGAGTCCAGAACTTACGAGGCGTCGATGAAGCGGAAAGGCAACGCCGGATACGGTCAGATGATCGCTGATGCGGTGCTAGCATCGGCAAACGATCTCGATCGGCATTCACCGGCTAAAACGTGGTTGGGCTCATGGTTGGAGCCGTGTTCTGTTCGGGATCGTGCACGCAAATGGTTGTCGATGTGCCTTAAGAATTACTTGAACGACATCCCTGACGAGCAAACTGCGCGATTTCTCAAGGAGATGGCCTGCGACGTGAGGACCATTGGGGCGGATGAGGCGGTGAATCGCTTCATAGACAAGGTCCTCCCTCAGATCATCTGCAACAGCTCGCCTGCCTGAGTCTGGATCGAAGATCTGGGTGCCGAGACCGCATACCTCTGGCCTGCAAATGAGTCCGCCGTCTGGCTGAAATAGGCCGAAAGACTGACCGCCTGCTTATGTGGATCGCCGCCCGTCGAAGACAGCTAACTCACCAATAGGCGGGTCTCTACGCCCGCAGCTTACCTAATCCCCGGGACTCTACTCGCGGGTACAGCTGACAATCTGTCGGCGGCACGGACTAACGAAGACTTTCTGCGCCGAGAGGAGCAGCTTTCATCCGCTCTCGTTCGCTTTCATTCACCTGAAAATCGCCGATCCGCTAGCATCGTCCACGGCTGCTTGATCAAGAACGGCATTGTTCATGTCCTCGATGGACACAGGCTCCTCCCCTTCTCGTTCAAGCACCCCGAACACGTCCGAGATCAGCGCGGGTCGACCACGACGCGCCGATCTTGGCGCTCGGGCAATTGAGGTATCGTCTTCAGGTCCTTGGTTCTGCTCGCGCAATCTGCTCATTTTCATCTCCTAGCTGCAAACGCTGGAAACTCTTTGAACTCCAGCTTTCGCTCAAAGTCGCGTCAGCAGATAGGAGCGTGCTAGCGGCTGAAGGTCTGCAATTGGCCGCTAGGAGATCGTCCGGTTCTCGCGCGTGGAGGCCGGAAGCGGACGCCCGTTCAGCTAAGTAGCTATATCCACTTTCGACCCGACGGCGACAGTCTGCTGATCCGTCACCCACTTGCGGCTGCGAACCCGGCGAGAACGTCTGTGCTTGAAGCAGACGTCAACACACAAGGCAGCCATTCCGACTAGAGCCAATCTGGGTTAAAAGAATCATCGCAAGTCGCGTCGTCGAGTCGCATTTGGGCGTCAGCTTCACCGCTCTAGATGAGGGGACGTACGATGCTCCTACGCACACCCTTGATTGCCTTGTGTATCGCGCTTGCGGCACCAACCGCTTCGGCCGTCCCACCTTATCCGGCAGGCTTCTCCACGCAGGAGATCGCCACCAACGGCACGACCATCCATGTTCGTACTGGTGGCAAGGGTCCGGCCGTGGTTCTTCTCCATGGGTACGGCGAAACCGGGGACATGTGGTCGCCGCTCGCGGCAGAGTTGATGCGTGACCACCAAGTCATCGTGCCTGACCTTCGTGGCCTTGGCCTTTCGGCGAAGCCAAAGACGGGTTTCGACAAGAAGACGCAAGGTGGGGATGTAGCGGGTGTCCTCGATGCGCTTCGGGTGACCAAAGCCGACCTAGTTACGCATGACATCGGCAACATGGTGGGTTTTGCGTTCGCCATGGAGCACCCCGAGCGCGTTCGCCGGTTCGTTCTGATCGATGCACCGGTGCCCGGCGTCGGGCCTTGGGAAGAGGTACTGAAGAACCCGCTCCTGTGGCACTTCCGCTTTGGCGGGCCAGATATGGAGCGCCTAGTCGCCGGGCGCGAGCGGATCTACCTCGACCGGTTCTGGAATGAGTTTTCGGCCGACCCGCAGCGGTTCGATGAAGAATCGCGGCGGCATTATGCGAGGATTTACGCCCTGCCCGGCGCCATGCATTCGGGCTTCGAGCAATTTCATGCTTTCGACCAGGACGCCGTGGATAATCGCGCCTGGCTGGCAGCAAAGGGCAAGCTGAAGATGCCCGTGCTCGCGCTTGGCGGGGAGAAGAGCTTCGGCGACCAGATGGCCGTGGTGATGCGGTCCGGAGCCGAAAACGTCACTGGTGGCGTCGTTCCGGCCTCGGGGCACTGGATCATGGAGGAAAACCCGGACGCGACCGTCAAGCTCGTTCGGGCTTTTCTCGACAAGCAATGACCAGAGGCGATCCTTATTAGGAGAACTGGTGATGACCGAGGCAACCGAACATTGGCTTGAAGGCACGGGTGGTCGGATCTTCGCCCGTCATTACCAGCCTGAGGGAAGGGTGAAGGCGAACCTTATCATCTGTCATGGAGTCAATTCGCACGGTGGCCAGCACGCCCGTGCCGCCACGGATTTCGCTGCTCGGGGCTTTGCCGTCACGGCTCTTGACCTGCGCGGCCGCGGCAAGTCGGATGGCGAGCGCTTCTATGCCTCGAGCATCGACGAGTATGTGTCCGATCTCAGCCAGGCCATCGAACTGGGCCGCTCCAAACACCCGGACCTGCCGGTTTACCTGCTGGGCCATAGCGCCGGAGGAGTGACGTCGGTCAGCTATGCGCTTGATCATCAGGACCGGATAGACGGGCTGATCTGCGAAAGCTTCGCCTTCCGCGTGTTCGCGCCGAATATAGCGTTGAAACTGCTCGAAGGTGCCAGCCACGTCGCGCCGCACGCGCATGTATTGAAGCTCAAGATGGAAGACTTTTCGCGAGACCCGGAGTGGGTGGCACAACTCAACGCGGATCCGCTCACACTTAACGAGGTTCAGCCGGTGGCGACCGTGGCTGCCTTCGCGCGCGCAGGTGAGCGGTTCGAGCGCGAGTTCGGACGAATTAAGTTGCCCGTCCTCATCCTTCACGGCACCGCCGACCACGCGACCCGCCCCGACGGCAGCGAGCAATTCTACCGCGAGACAGGGTCGAGCGATAAGACACTAAAGCTTTATGAGGGTCACTATCACGACCTTCTCAATGACTTAGGGCGCGAGCAGGTGATGGGCGACATCGTCGAATGGATCGACGCTCGGCTCCCCAGTGCTGAGCTCAGGATGCAGACATCTTCGGAGGTAGCCTAATTCCTAGTGTCGTTTGCAAGCGGAGGTGAGCCATACAACCGGACAAACGTTTCGTGAGCAGGAGCGGCTGCGATGGAGTCCGATCAGCGTGGCGGGAACGACAGCGCCTTACGTAGCGACCATCTCAAGGTTAATTTGTTCCGTTTCGCGAACCTTCGCGACCAGTCGAATTTGGGTTCCCCCTTAAAGATAGTGTCAGCATCGATCACGCTGCGGCGGTGCTGGCGAGCTGGGACAAACACCTGACCTGCTCAATAGGCTCGGGATCTCTGCCTCGCCTTGTGACCTGACTTCAGGTCCGCTGGGAAGCCGGTCTGAGCGATTGACGCAAGCAGATCGCAGCTCTTCACCGCAGCAGGTTGCTGCGGGCAAGATCGATGATTTCGGTGCCGCGCCCGTTCATCACCGCCTTCAGCACGTAGAGGCTGAATCCTTTCATCTGCTCGGCGGTGACCTTGGGCGGTAGCGAGAGCTCCTGCCGGTTCACGACCACGTTCAAAAGGGCCGGACCCGGATGGGCGAAGATGTCTTGGGCGGCTTGGGAGAGGTCGCCCGGGTCCTCGACCCTGAGGGCATGAACACCAACTGCCCTCGCCATCTCGGCAAAATCCGGGTTCTCGAGAGCGACGCCTGTTTCGATCAAGCCTGCGCTTTTCATCTCGAGCTCTACGAACCCGAGCGAACCATTGTTGAAGATCACCACCTTCAAGGGCAGCTTGTGCTGGTTCAGGGTAAGGAAGTCACCCATCAGCATGGCAAAGCCGCCATCGCCGGACATGGAGATGACCTGCCTTCCCGGGAACGCCGCTTGCGCGCCGATTCCTTGCGTCATCGCATTGGCCATGGAACCATGTACCCAGGAGCCGATCAGCCGCCGACGACCATTCATCCTGACGTATCGCGCGGCCCAGATGGTGGGCGTGCCGACATCTGCGGTGAATACCGCATCGTCGGCGGCCGTATCGTTGATGACCTTGGCGAGGTATTGGGGGTGGATGGGCTTGCGGCCTGGCTGCCCAACAGCAAGCTCGTCCAGATCTGCGCGGGCTTTGCGGTAGTGGTCGAGGCTGCTCTCCAGGTGGGAGCGGTCGTCCTTTCGCGTGAGCCTCGGCAGCAGCGCTTCGATCGTGGCGGAGACATCGCCGATCAGACCGAGGTCCAACTGGCAGCGGCGACCTAGGTGCTCCGGCCGGAGGTCCACCTGCGCGATCCGCGCTTCTGTTGGATAGAATTGCCGGTATGGGAAGTCGGTACCGAGCATCAGCAGCATGTCGCACGTCAGCATCGCCCGATAGCCCGACGAGAAGCCGATCAAGCCCGTCATGCCGACGTCATACGGGTTGTCGTACTCGACGAATTCCTTGCCTCCGAGGGCGTGCACGATCGGTGCACCCAGGGTTTCGGCAAATTGAAGTAGCTGCGGGTGCGCGTTCGCGCACCCACGACCGCAAAGCAGCGTAACCCGCTTCGCGCCGTTCAGCATCTCTGCAAGCGTCTCCAGCTCCCGGTCGAACGGGCGCACCAATGCTGGTGGGGGCAGCAAAGCGGCTCGCGGCGCGACGGATGTTGCGGCGGTATCCTTGAGAGCAACGTTGCCGGGTACGATGACGACCGACACGCCGCCCTTACCAACGGCGGTGCGGATAGCGATTTCCAGAACCCGGGGCATCTGTTCGGGACTGGAGACAAGCTCGCAATAATGGCTGCACTCGGCGAACAGGCGCTCGGGCTTGGTCTCCTGAAAGTAGCCGCTGCCGATCTCGCCGCTAGGAATGTGAGCGGCTATCGCCAGCACCGGAACGCCCGTGCGGTGGCAGTCGTACAACCCATTAATGAGATGGACATGGCCCGGTCCGCACGAACCTGCGCAGACCGCGAGCCGACCAGTGAGTTGGGCCTCAGCACCCGCAGCAACGCGCCGGCCTCCTCGTGGCGGACATGCACCCACTCGATCACTCCGCGGCTGCGGATCGCCTCTGTGATACCGTTAAGGCTGTCCCCGACTACGCCGTAGATGCGCTCGACTCCGGCTTTCTGCAGCGTCTCCACAATCGAGTCGGCAATGTTCACGGGAGCTGCTCCTCTTCACCTTACCGCAAACGCGCGGAAGGCCCCGGCGGCTCACCCTTAGACGCCTGCACACCCTCAGATCGCCAAAAGGTAGAGGTTGCTCGTCCAGCTTGAGAAGCGCTTTCAAACTTGCGCAGACCCGCCGTCCGCGAAGAGTTCGATGCCGGTTACGAAGCTGGACTGACCCGACGCCAGAAACAGGGCTGCGCTGGCGATCTCGTCGGGGTCCGCAACTCTCCCGAGGGGCACCTGAGATGCGATCTCCGCAAGCAGCTGCTGCTGCGCGGCCGCATCATCCCCGGCCAGACCGAGAAGGCCCGGCGTCGCAGTCGGGCCCGGGCTCAGGACATTGACCCGAATCGACCGCGCCTTGAGGTCGAGCGTCCAAGTTCGCGCAAAGCTTCGGATGGCGGCCTTCGACGCTCCGTACACGCTGAAAGCCGGGACCGGCGCGATGCTTGTCGTTGAGCCGGTCAGGATCACGGCAGCTCCATTCACGAGCAGCGGAAGCGCCTTCTGGACCGTGAACAGAACGCCTTTCACGTTGCGGTCGAACGTGACGTCGAACTGCTCCTCGGTGATGCTGCCGAGCGGGAGGTAAGAGCCGCCGCCGGCATTCGCAAATAAGACATCTATGCGCCCCGCCTCGGCTTCGACCTCCGCATACAGGCGATCAAGGTCGGCCATGACGGTCGAGTCCGCCTGTATGCCCCGCAAACCGGAGCCTATTTCGGCAACTGCTCTGCCCAGTTCGGCTTCGCGGCGCCCGGTGATGAACACCCGCGCGCCTTCGGCCACGAAGCGCTTCGCCGTGGCAAAGCCGATGCCGGTCGTGCCGCCGGTAATAACGGCGACCTTGCCTTCGAGTGCGTAACCCATCGGCTCGTGTCCGTTGTTGGAGGGAATGGCAAGCGCAACCAGCTCATCGGCGAGCTTCGGCAGAGCGGGCCGGAGCCGACCCTGCCCGCTCGATCATCGCAGCGACCAGGTCCGGGTGCGACAGCATCAGCACGTGGCTGGCGCCAGGCACCTCCACGGACTCGCGCGCCTTAGCGCGTCTAGCGAGGTAGGCGTGCAGGTTGGCCGGAATGTTACGGTCCAGCTGACCGTAGGCAAACCAAGAGGGGATCGAGCGCCAGGACTCGGCCGCAGCGGGCTCGGCAAGCGCGGATTGCGCCACTGGCCGCTGCGTGACGGCCATCTGAGATCCCTCAGCCTCCGGCAAGTCGGCCGCGAACTGCTTCCAGTAACGCGCCTGCAGGATGTAGAGGTCGGCACTGCCGTCTGCCAGCGGTACTGGCGGCGCAAGCGCGGCCGAGAGCATGCCCATCGGGAACTGCTTGCCGAGACTTGCGGCGCTTTCTCCGACATCAGGGGCAAGCCCGGCGATGAACACGAGTGCCTTGACCTTGCGGTGATTGGCGGCAGCGACGGAGATGACCTCTCCACCGTAGGAGTGGCCAACCAGGACCACCTCGCCCGGAAGGCTTGCGACTAGGCTCCCGATATAGCTTGCGTCGCCCTTCAGCGTTCTGAGCGGAACGGCAGCGGCGATCACCGGATAGCCATCGCGCGTCAACCTGGTGATCACCGGATTCCAACTTGACGATCCGGCAAAAGCGCCATGCACCAGCACGATAGTCGGTTTGACGCTCGTCGGCGCTGCGGCTTGTGCGACGAAGGGCGTCGATAGCGAAAGGGCGAAAACGGTAGCCACGACCGGTAGGCGCATCGCACATATCCTTTGTTCGACAAGGTGGTGGTGATCGGGCCGGCACAATCCCGGTGCCGGCCCGGGCGCTCGTCACGCGGCGGTCGCGGGCTCGGCGCCGGCCGAAGCGGCTGCTCCTTCCGACCTCACGAAGGCGAGGATCTCCGCGTTCACGAGTTCAGCGTGCGTTACCGGCATGCCATGGGGAAGATCCTCGAAGGTCTTTAGCGTGCCGTTTTTCAGCAGCTTCACCGCGAGCGGGGCCGACGCGACATAGGGTACGACCTGGTCGTCCTTGCTGTGCAGCAGGAGAACCGGAACGTCGATCGCTTTCAGGTCCTCGGTAAGGTCAGTCTCCGAGAACACCTTGATGCACTCATATTGCGCCTTGATGCCGCCGGTCATTGCCTGCCGCCACCAGTTGCGGACGGAGCCCTCGATGACCTTCGCTGCTGGACGGTTGAACCCGTAGAACGGACCCGCTGCGATCTCGAGATATGCTTGCGCACGGTTCGCCGCGACGGCCTGACGGTAGCCATCGAACGTCTCGATCGGCAGCCCGTCGGGATTGCTGTCCTTGCGCACCATGACCGGCGGGATTGCACTGATAAGGATCACCTTCGACAGGCGGCCCGGATCGGCACGGGCAGCATAGCGAGTGGCTTCGCCGCCGCCGGTTGAATGACCGACATGCACCGCGTTCTTGAGGTCCAGCGCGCGAACGAGTTCGATCACGTCTGCCGCGTAGGTGTCCATGTCATTCCCGTTGTCGGTCTGGGTTGACCGGCCATGGCCCCGTCGATCGTGGGCAATGACTCGGAAGCCCTCGCCCAGGAAGAACATGAGTTGCCCGTCCCACTCGTCCGCACTGAGCGGCCAGCCGTGGTGGAAGAACATGGCTGGCGCATCCTTGGGGCCCCAATCCTTGTAGTAGATGTCCGTGCCGTCGCTGGTCGTGAAAACATCCATGGTCTCTCTCCGTTGAAAGAAGGTTGGTTGAACCTTCGGCGTGGTGGGCGTCATTGGACCGGCGAGTTGCTATCCGGCTGGCGGCTCGTCCGGTGCCGGTATGGTGAACTGGATGGCTTCGCTTGCCACGACCGCGTGCGTAGCGTCGGCGAGTTCGACGGTGACTTGGTGAGGACCTGGGGCCAGACCGACGATCGCCAGCGGCTCGTCGCTTGCATGGACGAAGTGCTATGCTGCTTCGTCCACCGTTACATGGAGGTGTCCTACCCGTGGCGAGACCTGCAGCGCGCCCGCCCCGAAGACCGGCAGGACACGCATGTTCTCAGTCTGAAAGGAGATGAACACGCGTCCCTTGGCGAGAGACCTTGGATGGGGAGGCGCTACACTCAGGCGAGGAGCAGCTTCTTCCTTGATCTCGATCAGCGGGGACGCGGCCTTACCACTTTCGTGCCACCCGGTTACCCCGATCTGTGACCATGCTCGCGGCATATCCTCGACGCCTCCGAAGAACGCGTAAGCCGCGCTCGGTCATCTCACCGGCTCGAGGTCTAGAGTGTTCGTTCGCACGGGGATTGAACCAAACCGCCATACTTTGAACGTTTCGCGCGCGGCCGGGCGTTTCTCACAACTGCCGCCGCCATGCGGCCGGTGTCAGTCCCGTATGCCATCCGAACACGCGCGTCATATGACTCTGGTCGGCAAAGCCGCACAGCAGGGCCACGTGCGCAAGCGGCATAGATCTGTTCGCGAGATGAACTTTGGCAGTTTCCACTCGCCGCTGGATCAACCAACGATGTGGAGCTAGCCCGGTGCTCTTCTTGAACGCTCGGGCAAAGTGCTGAACTGAAAGCCGGCACTCACGAGCGATGCTTGCTACCGGCGTGTTGCCGGTCAAATCGCCGCTGAGCATCTCCTGCGCCCGCTTGAGCTGCCATCTTGCCAGGCCGCCCCTTATATCTGCAGGCCGGGCCACCACGCCGCCATAGGCGTGTGAGACATGCGATGCGATCGCCATCAGGACGTGCTCGATAAACGACCGGTCGGCTTGCTCGGGCGAAGCCAAGGTCGGGACGAGGCAATTTGCAAGATCTCGAACGACAGAGTCGAACCGGGGTTCGCCAGGGTGGCAGTCTATATTTCGAACGTGTGGTTCCGCTGCGTTGTCGGCCATCTCGTCGAGTGCAGCGCGCGGCAGGTAAAAGTGCAAGGAATGATGCGGCCGATCGATGAGGGCAGCCTGACTTCGTGTTAGATCGCGCAATATGAACTCGCCTGCCTTGATAGTGCGTTTCGGCAGAGCGCGCCCGTCTTCCCACACCTGATGGTCGCCTAAGTCCTCCAGCTGCAGGCACAGGAGGAAAGCCTCTTCGGTCGGCACCGCGTCTGTCATACCAATCACCGGATCCATGGACTGGATCTCCGTCACTGCGAGCGGGCCGGCACGCAGGCTGGTGGTAACAAGCGACGGTGCTGCCTTGATGTGGAACAGCTCACCAAGGCGCCCGCCAACGGCACCGGATCCCCGAGTTAATCCTGCTTCGCTCGTCTCGGTGGCGTGTTGCACGACGGGCTCCTTCGAGGACAGATCGTCAAAGCTCCGATGGGGTCTTCCAGTAGTTGTTGGCTGCCGCGATTGTCGCGAACTCGGTGGCCACGACATGGCTCGCGGCAATCAAGCCGTACGGATCGTGCGAATATTGTGCGCGCCCGTTGGTCAGCACCTCCAGCTGCTTCTGCATCGCATGAACCGAATGTCGAGCGAGCATCAGCGCCAGTGCGCGGCCTTCTTCCGGGGTTGGGGTGATCAGGGTATTTCCGGGGACCAGAGGGATCGTAGGGACGTCCGTCATCGCGCGCGCTCCAACTTCAAGGGTCGTCTGGCGTCAGTCCGGACGACGTTTGTCTACGCTCACGGGCCAGTCAGCTTGCCGACCTCAATCCTGAACTCGGTCACGATCGTGCGTTCGTACAAGTCGTGCTGGTAAAAGGGGCTGATGCCAAGCAGGCGCTTCGCTTCGTCGAAGTCGGCTGCATCCACCAGCATTAGATTGCCCATCCTCCGGTCATGCTCGTCGAACAGTGGCCCGGCAACCCTGATCTGCTTGAGAGGCTGGCCGACAAACTCGTTCACCTCGTCCTGCAAGTCGGCCAGGTGGAGTTCGGCTTCCGGCTTGTAGAAACCCATGATGGCGAACAACATCGGCCTTCTCCCCGGCTCGGCACCTAGCTCTGACCATACGGCTGCCCCTCAGGCGCCCCCTTGCCCAGCTTGTCGGGCAACGGCTCACCCGCTGGCGTGAAGGCCAGGGAAACTGAGTTGATGCAGTAGCGCTCGCCAGTGGGTGGCGGGCCGTCCGGAAAGACGTGCCCTTGATGACCGCCGCAGCGAGCGCAGACGATCTCCGTTCGAACCATGCCGAAGCTTGTGTCGCTGATCGTTCGCAAGTGATCTTCCTTGAATGGCGACGTGAAGCTCGGCCAGCCTGTCCCGCTCTCGAACTTGGTGCCGCCGTTGAACAGCGGCAAGCCGCAGAGTCGGCAAGTGTACAGGCCACGCCGCTTCTCCTGCAGGAACACGCCGCAGAACGGTGCCTCCGTCCCGTGGTTCAGAAGAACCTGGCGTTCCTCGACGGAGAGATCCTCCGCGAGGAGCCGGAACTGCTCCGCGCTGGGCGGCGTCAGGTCGAAAGCGGTTACGGATGTAGCTTTATCCACGGCCGATCTCTCCTGCCTACGTCTGCCGAGTCAAAATTCAACCATAGTATCGGACTAGCGGAGATGTCTGTTCCACGTCGAAGGTTCGCCGGCGGGTGGAACAAGTACAGTGCAGCTGAATACTTCCCCAACGGGAAGATCATCTCATTCGCCTACGCAACATTTTAGGTGAACGGCCTTGAAGGGGCACTTGACGCACTTAATGCTGTGTTCTGGCAGGCACTGACCCCGTGATTGAGTTCACGACTCGGTTACCCGGAGCTGATCTGTATTAGCCTATGCTGGCAGGGCTTGCACGCATTTGTTCTCGGCGCTGGCGGATAAGCAGACGTCGGTCAGGTGATGATTTCCATCCCGCTCGACTCACCTGAAGGTTTAAGTCTGGGACGCTTGATCGCAACGCAAGCAATCCGCGCCGGCACCCAGTCGGTTCCTTGCCCAACTTCCTCCCAGCAGGCGCCGTGTTCGCCATTTGGAACCCAGCGTCGGAACGCGCGCTTAGCGGCTGCAGCTCGAATGTCCGCTCTGTGTGGATCCCTAACATCAGCTAAGATAGCTGAACGAAGGTCCGCTTACGGGTGCCGGCCGAACCATTCAGAACGACCAAGATGGGCACATTGCTGCCTCGACAGCGCGTTTGAACGGATGTCCGCTCCTGCCGATCGGCGCCCCAAAGTAGCCCTTCCGCTTACCACCATCAGCAGACGCTCACTGTAAGGCCAACCTGCGCATCGGCAAGTGGGCGCCAACAGACCGTCACCTGAAGAGGTGTTGTTGCCTAGAGAAGGCTTCCGATCTGTGCGACTGGCGCGAGGAGAATCCATCCTGGGCTCGCATCCAAGATCAGATCGTCAGCAGCGATTACGTGTCGACCATCAAGCCTGATCATGAACTCGGGCGAGGCATCCCAATCCGTGTTCGCCGCGATCCATGTCGTATTCCCTTCCATCCAGCTGACGACCTGACCCGGAGCCAAGAACTTCGTTCCTTGCACAAAGGTGAAATCCTGCTTGCCGAGCATGTCAGCACGAGCATCGATCGCGGACAGGTCGATCTTGTCGCCGTCGAGGTGGTCGAAATCGAGGATAGCGTCGCTGCCCGAGGGGCTGCTTCCGCTCTCAGCAATTCCGTTGAAGACGAAAACATCTGCTCCGCTTGCCCCGCTCATGATGTCCTTTCCTGGCCCGCCGACGATCGTGTCGTCCCCACCTAGGCCCGCCAGAACATCATCGCCGCGACTGCCAGCGACAAACAGCGAAAGGGACCCGGACGGCCCATAGCTTGGATCGATCGCGTTGCCGGTAGGAAAGTCGGCATTCACCACTGCCGTTGCTGCTTCCTGATCTTGGGTCGAAAGCCAGTCGGGTAGCCCCAAAGCGGAAGCATAGGTGGTCGGTGAGTGCGCCGCTACCGGAGCCGTGGCAGCATCGACGATGCCGGAGCCGGTGAATGCTGGAAGGAAGTAGGTTGTCCCTATCCTTTCCACGCCGTTGATAAGGACGGGATCATTGGCTGCCGTGTAGTCGGCAAACCTATTCTCCATGAGCAACGGGTCGATTCCGAAGTGGCGTGCAGCAGCTCCTTCCCAGTTCGGCGCTCCAAAGCCAACGAAATCCGCTCGTGCATCGGTCAAGGCCGAACCATAGGTCGCAAGCGAGTAGGCCAGGACATACTCGGTTTAGCCACCACCGAGTGAGTGGCCCATCACATGGATGCGCGCGTCGGCATAGGCGGGATTGGCGAGTATGGCATCGTAAATGCTGGTGGCGCGCGCAGCCTCGTCCAGCGGTATGCCTGCCAGGATGGATTCACCCTGGACTGCGTCAATGCCCTGAGCGCCCGCGAACGCAAGGATAACGTCGGTGACTCGGCCGGCAGCGTCCGTCCGAGTTACGATGCCTGCGAAAAAATCTCGCTCAGAGGTCCGCTCCAGCCCTGCGACGTGAAAGCCTCCGCCCAACACGAGCGATGCTCCGGCACCGTCAAGGACCTGCCAGTATGTTCCGAAATAGACTTGGTCTTGCAGGGTAATACTGACGACCCGAACCCTCCGTCTTGCCGCCGCTCTCACTACCATCGAGCGTCGTTTTATGTCCGGCGAGGTGCGGATGTTGCAGCCGGGCAAATCATAATCGACGATCTGCACAGCGCGACGATGTCAGTGCGTGCGCATGCATGGCATGACGCGCTCCACCGATGGCAGTACGACAACCTCTCGCGATGGCTGAAGCCACGTTCTCAGCCTCGTTCGCGCCAGCTGGGCGATGCTCATGCGCCTAAGCAGGACAAGGCGGCTGGAGCGTGCCAACAACATAGGCGACCTGCGTCGACTGGCGCGCCGCAGACTCCCGCGTCCGATCTTCGACTATATCGACGGCGGGGCGGACGACGAGGTGACGCTTCAGCGGAACCAGTCGGCCTTCTCGACATACGAACTCGTGCCGGATGTTCTCACGGACGTGTCGAGCATCAGGACTGCGACATCCCTATTCGGGCAGCCGACGACTTTACCTTTGATGCTCGCGCCCACGGGGCTCACCCGGATGTTCCACCAAGAGGCCGAGTTGGCAGTCGCACGCGCAGCGGGCAAGCATGGCTTGCTTTACAGCCTTTCGACGCTCGGTACGACGCGGCTGGAGGCGCTCGCTCAGGCCTGCGCCGGTCCCAAGGTCTTCCAGATCTACATCTTCAAGGATCGCGGGCTTACCGCCGAGTTCGTGGCGCGCTGCAAGGCGGCTGGCTTTGATGGTTTGGCGCTTACGGTCGACACGCCCGTGGCGGGCAATCGCGAGCGGGACCGACTGAACGGTCTTTCGCTGCCACCGAGGCTGACCTTGCGCTCGATGCTGAGCTTCGCAGCTCACCCATCCTGGTCCATTCCTGCGCTCTCCGGTTCCAAGTTCGACCTCGCTAACGTCAGCCACAGGGTGGATGCCCTGGCTGGCGGGCCAATGAGCCTGTTCGACTACATCGGCGCGCAGTTTGACCGGAGCCTGACCTGGGCGGACGTTGAATGGCTTGCGCGTGAGTGGGGTGGCCCACTCTCGATCAAGGGCGTCATGACCCGGGAAGACGCCAAGCGCGCGATAGGCTCTGGTGCAACCGGCGTAATGATCTCGAACCATGGCGGTCGCCAGCTCGACGGCGCCCCCGCGCCGGTTGATCAGATCGCGGCCGTTCGCGAGGCCCTTGGCGATGGTCCCGATGTTATCTGCGACGGAGGCATTCGACGCGGGTCGGACATCGTGAAGGCTTGTGCGCTCGGCGCGAGTGGGTGCTCGATCGGGAGGCCATATCTCTACGGCCTTGCTGCCGGCGGGGAAGCCGGTGTGGACCGCGCTTTGACCTTACTGCGCGAGGAGTTCGAACGAACGCTGACGTTGGCCGGGGTGAATAGTGTAAATCACCTTGCACGCAGGCACGTGCGTCGGGTGCCTCGATAAACAGGAGGCGTGCCCATCGGATTCCGCGCACGACTCGACAGGCGTAAGCCATGCTGGGATACGAGGTCGGCCGACCAGCCTACCAGTCCCCATCCGCTACCCTGGCCCCTTTCTTTTCGGCCAGCCGTCGCATCGTTGCGGGCGAGACAGTTTCCGGCAATGCATCAAGATCAAAGAAAGCTGCTTCCACGATCTCCCGGTTGTCTGTCTGGGGTCTTCCGATCACCTGCGCTTCGAACAGCGAGATCGTGTCGCGCTCCCTTCAGCAGACGTGCTATGTGTCGAGATCAATCTGAGATCTTGGATCATGCATCCAAGCTCCTCGCCGATCTCACGCGCGGCGGCGGCGGCGAGCCTCTCCCATGGACGCACCCCGCCTCCAGGCAGCATGAACAGGTGAGTGGCGCCGTAGCTATGGCGCACCAGCAGGACCTCACCCACATCGTTGAAGAGCATGACCTTCACATCGCGGGTTCGGGGCCGCACGGCCCTCCACATGAGCCGCCGTGCCTGGTAAGCTAGCTGCAGCAGAGAGCCCATTGCCGTAAGCTACTGCAAGCTGCGGATCGCCTCCATCCAATTCACTGCACGCAAGCTCAGCTAGGCTGTGCGGGATGAACTCGCATGAGGCGAAGCGCTGAGCAGGGCTCCGATCGACTCGTCGAAGTGCGCGGCCATGCACTGGCGGGCTTGCTCCGGCTCGTGCTCGGCGATGGCCTTCGCCAATTGCCGGTGCCGCTCGCGGATCTCGCGTCGCTGCTCAGGAGTGCGCCGTGTCTCCCAGGCGGTCGGCACTGCCACCCGCATCAGCGGCACGAAGGAGCTCACGATCTGGTAGAAAAGCGGATTGCCGCTGGCCTCGGCAATAGCGAGATGGAATTGGATGTCCTCAGCGGTTAGCTGCTCCTGGCTGAGGTCCTCGCTAGCCAGTCGCTCGGCAATCGCGACGATCTTGCGGGCCTGCGGCAGTGTGGAGTGGCGCGCGGCCAATTCGGCGGTTCGCAGCTCGATCGTGCGGCGCACGTCCCAAACGTCCGCCACGTCGATCTGGGCCGTCGAGATCGCATGATCGAGCGACGCTGACATGGCCGAGCCATCGAGCGCGGCGACCCTGGCGCGGCGGCCGTTGGCGACGTCGATGAGCTTAAGGGCTGCAAGCGCACCGAAGGCTTCGCGCATGACCGCACGGCTGACGCCAAGCCGCTCGGCAAAGAAACCCTCTCCAGGGAGAGCGTCACCGACCCGCAGCTGTTCGTCGTGGATGTAACGGCGAACCGCATCCATGGCCGTCTTGGAGAGAGACCGCGCTCCGCCAGCGGGTGCAGCGTCCATTATGCTGCCCTTAGGCTGCGGAAGTCGCTTGGGCTAACGCCGTAACGTCGCCCGAACGCCCGAGTGAAGCTGGCGTTGTTCAGGTAACCGCTGCGATAGCCGATCACGCCCACAGGAAGGTCGGTCCCCAATAGTTGCCGGCGAGCCTCCGCGAGGCGGCGTTCGACGAGGGCCTCACTGATAGACGAACGATAAACCTCGCGAAACCCTTTGGTCAGTTTGGAGCGGTTCAGTCCGCAGCGGCGGGCAAGATGGTCGATGGTCAGTTTCTCCGACCATTGCTCGTCGATAATCTGCCGCGCCAGGGTGACACGCTCCAGATCATTCCTGCTGAGCAGGGCGTCGTCAGGCATCGGAGTGAGTGTGCCTGCTTTCAGGGCGCCGACCAGCTCACAGAGCAGCTCGATACTCTTCGCCAGGCGGTAGGTGGCGGTCGCTCCTTCGCAGTCGCGCTTCTCGAACAGGCTGCGCGCGATCGCCGCCTGGCCGTTGCCAAGGTAGAAGCGCTGAGGCTCGCAGACGTTCGGTGACCAATCGAACAGGCTTGCCAGCGCGTCGCCGCGAACAGCGAGGACGATGCTGCCTTGTCCCAATTGCTCTCCAGCGATCCCCTCCTGGCCAAGGTGGATGCACAGCCGTGCCGGTTGCTCGACTTGGATCACCAGCGCGATCCTTCCTGGTGGAAGATTGGCGGCGATGCTCTGCGACGGGCCGAGCAGAGTGACCAACTCGGCAGAGATGTCGATCGTTCGGGCAGACTCCGGCATCCAAGGTCCTCCTGTGCTTGGATGCTGGCAGCTATCCGATAGCTTAGCAATACCTATCTGACAGCTTCAACTCGGCAAGATGGAGTGCTCCGCTCACGCCCGCATTCTCCAGGGCGGCAGGAACGATCAATTCGGAGTCGTCGATGAACGGCAGGTAGCCAGCCAACTTGTCGGAGCAGCGCTTCGCGGCGGCCGTGAGCAGCTCGGGGCGGCTGCGGATCACTCCGCCGCCCACGACGATCCGCTCCGTCGCGAGCAGCAGAAGCAGGTCGGCGCAGGCCTCCGCTAGTGCGTCCACGAACAGCTGCCAGACCGGATGGTCGCTGGACAAGGTGGCTGGATCGCAGCCGAGGCGAGCGGCCAACGCTGGACCGCTGATCAGCCCCTCGAGGCAGTCCCCATGATAAGGGCAGTTCCCGGCGAACTCGTCAGACGGGACGCGCCGTACGCGGAGGTGCCCGCCTTCCGGGTGCATTCGACCGATGATCGGCCGGCCGCCAGCGACGATGCCGATCCCGACCCCGGTTCCGATTGTGATGTACAGGTGGTCGGAACACCCATGGGCCGCGCCCCACCGGCCCTCGGCCAGCGCGGCTGCGGTAACATCGGTCTGGAGAACCGCCGGGCCCGCGACGGCAGCTGCCAGCGGACCCAGCACGTCCGCGCCGCTCCACCCTGGTTTGGGCGTCGGGAGCATATGGCCATGGTCCGGAGCGGCAAGGTCCACGCGGATCGGGCCGAAGCTGGCGACCCCAAGCGCCTCGATCGGCTGCTCCCTATTCCAGCGTGCGAGTTGGGCCGCGATCTGGCCCAACGTCGCGCCGGGATCGGTGACCTTGAACGCCGCACGGCCGATAAGCTCAGTTCCCTCGCCAAGCGCCACCAAGGCGTTGGTGCCGCCCAGCTCAACGCCCGCCAGCCTTGTCATTTCACGCGTGAGCGTTGGCTGTGCGCGCAACTGGCTCCGGTGCCCGGCGCATGGCCAGCACGAAGCCAATCACCGCGACGGCGCTGACGACGATGCCAACGCCGGCAAGCGCCTGAGCTAGGTATCGCTCCCCACCCAATAGGCTGCTGACGAGGGTAACCAGGGTCGGAGCCAGCCCGAAGCCGATCAGCCCGGCGATGGCGATGAAGGCACCAATCGACAGGCCGCGCAGTTCGTTGGGCAGGAACACGGTCAGCGCCACGGACGTGATCAGCCCGGTGATGCTCCCCGCCAGCATCAGCATACCGATCATCACCGCAAATCCGGTCACGTCCGGCATGATCGGGAACAGCGCGGTGGGCACGCCAACGATCGCCGCAAACACCGCTCCGATCAGCAAGCCGCCCTTCCGACCGCTCTTCTGACCCCAGTCGGCAAGCAGGCCGCCAAGGATGGAGCCGAGAATGCCCTGAGCCAGGATGATTCCGCCCAGCCATCCGCCAAAGTCAGCCGGCGCCGATCCGTAGAAGCGCTCTAATACCGGCGATGCCCAGATGCCCGCGGCGCCGTCTGCCATGACGACGCTGGTCTGGCCGACGAACAAAGGCAGGAGGAAGCGCCGCCGCGACCAGAGTTCGGCCGCCACTACCCGGAAAGGCGCATGCGGTCCGGCCTCCACTTCATGCCGCGCGGGCTCACGAAGCAGCAGGAGCGGCAGGATCAGCAAAGTGCTGACAATGCCGAGGGTGTATTGCGCGCTGCGCCACGGGGTGATGTCGCCGTACCAGGCGGGCGCGCCGGGCCGTCCGAACCAGCCGAGCAGCCACCCCGCAACCGCGAAACCGGCCGCGATGCCGACGCTCTTGCCGAGATTTGCCAGCAGCATTGCGCGGCCGCGTTGCTCGGGCAGGCACATATCCGCCATCAGCGACAGAATGGCGGTCAATGCGCCAGTGGTGCCGATCCCGGTCAGCATGCGCCCGACGAACAGGATTGCGGGGTTGGCAGCCATCGCGGTCACGAAGCAACCAAACGTCCAGATCGCAGCCAACCAGAGCATCAGGCGGACGCGGTTGCGCCGGTCGATCAGCACCCCGATCGGAACCGAAAAGACTAGCAGCGGCAGCGCTGCCCCGCCGCCCTGGATCAGCGCCAGCGCACTATCCGAAAGTCCCAGCTCTCGCTTGGCGCTTTCAGCCATGATGCCGAAGCTCTGCATGGCGGTGAACCCGGTGGCGATGGACACCGTCAGGATCAGCATGGCGGCGAGCGAACGGCGAAGCGGCCAGGCGCGATCGTTCGGAACGGCGAGCGTAGCCATCAGCGGCGGCTCCATACGCGGCCGGACATGTTCACGAGAAGATCTTGCCAGGGTTGAGCACGCCCTGCGGATCCAGTGCCTGCTTCACCGCGCGCATGAGGTCCACTGCTTCGCCAAGCTCCTCGACCAGATATTCCTGCTTGCCGAGACCAATGCCATGTTCGCCCGTGCACGTCCCGTCCATCGCCAGCGCGCGGCGGACCATGCGATTGTTGATCGCCCGCACCTCTTCCAGTTCTGCTGCCTTCGTCGGATCGATCGAGAAGACGACATGGAAGTTGCCGTCCCCGACGTGACCCAGGATGGTTGCCGGAACGGACGAGTTCTGCAAGTCCGCCTTGGTCTCGGCGATGCACTCGGCCAGCCGGCTCATCGGCACGCACACGTCCGTGGCCCAGCCGATGGCGCCTGGCCGCAGGTTGACCGCCGCATAATAGGCCTCGTGCCGCGCCTTCCACAGGGCGTTGCGCTCTTCCGTGCGGTGCGACCAGCGGAACTCGCCGCCGCCGTTCGCCGCGGCGAGCTCGCCAACCGTCTCGACCTGCTCCGCGACATAGCGTTCGGAGCCGTGGAACTCGAAGAATAACGTGGTCTGCTCTGGCAGGTCGAGCTTGGACCAAACGTTCACCGCCCTGATCTGTATGTCGTCCAGTATCTCAACCCGCGCCAACGGAATGCCGAGCTGGATCGATTGCACCACGGTGTCGACCGCGCCACCGATCGTTTCGAAGCTGCACGTCGCTGCCGAGATCGCCTCTGGGATGGCGTGCAGCCTGAGCGTCACTTCGGTGATGATGCCCAGCGTACCTTCCGAGCCGACGAACAGGCGGGTCAGGTCATAGCCGGCGGCGGACTTGCGGGCGCGTCGGCTGGTTCGGATCACGCGCCCGTCTGCCGTCACCACGGTCAGCGAGAGCACCGCCTCGCGCATGGTGCCGTAGCGCACCGCGTTGGTGCCGGATGCGCGGGTCGAGGCCATGCCGCCGATCGTCGCATTGGCACCGGGATCGATCGGGAAGAACAATCCTTGGTCCCGGAGATGCGCATTAAGCTCCTCGCGTCGAACCCCGGCCTCCACCACGCAGTCGAAGTCCTCGGCGTTCACCTGCAGGATGCGGTCCATGCGGGACAGGTTCAGCGACACGCCGCCGCGCACGGCCAACGTGTTTCCCTCGACCGACGTGCCCGCACCGAAGGGGATGACCGCCACGCCAGCCTGGCGGCACAGATTGACCACGGCGACCACGTCGTCAGTGCTCCGTGCAAAGGCGACGGCGTCCGGCGGCATCGGCGAAAAGTGCGTCTCGCTGCGGCCATGCTCGTCGCACATCGCCTGCCCGACGTGGAAGCGGTCGCCCAAGCGCTCACCGAGCGCCGCAACCAGCGTCTCGGGGAGCGGCTTCCGGAGCGGCGGTTCGACTGGCGCGCCCATGACTAGAACCGCAGGCGCGTGCGCAGGCCGTAGCGGCGGCCCTCGCCGACGATGCCGACGTCGGTTGGGGTGAGCCCAGCCAGGATCAGCGTGGTCTTCTCGATGTAGGACTCGAAGAACTTCTTGTTGAACAGGTTGTCGGCGAACGCGGTGAACTCGACCGGACCGGTCCGATAGGTCAGGCCGGTGTTGACCAAAGTGTACGCCTTCAACACCGGTGCCGCCGTCTCGCTGAGACTGCCGGCGATACGGCTGCCCTTGCCGAGGAGACCGATGTTCCAGGTCACCTCGCCGCTGCCGACCGGGACGGTGTAGTCACTGTTGAGGTTGAAGTTGTAGTCGGGCTGGAACGGGAGGCGGTCGGACGCGAGGGTGCGGCCGGTCAGCTCCGTGTAGATATCCGTGTTCGTCAGCCGCGCGTGCTGCAACGACAGGCCGCCGCTCAGCGTCCAGTTGCGGGTCGGGCGAAAGGTCCCTTCCACCTCGACACCGTAGCTGCGAACGTCGCCTGAGTTGAGGTCAACGGTGGTGAACCCGCCGGTCACTGCCGGAGCAATGCTGTTAAGGCCGACGAAGTCCCGATAATCGTTATAGAACACCGCGCCCGCAAGCGAGAAGCGCCGGTCGGGCGACGAGTACTTCGTGCCCGCCTCATAGGTCCAGACGTTGTCGCCCTTGTAGGTGCGGAACGGCGCGGTCGGCGAGTTGAAGCCCCCACCGCGGAAACCGCGCGAGATGGAGGCGTAGCTCATCAGGTTGCGGTTCCAATGCCGGGTCAGCGCGACCCGTGGCGAGAGGTGCTTCTCGTTCAGCTCCTCGTCAGTGACCTGCTGCACGCCCGTGAACAGGGTGATGAGGCCGTCGGCATCGCGCTTCTGCACGTCGTAGCGCAGGCCGGCCGACAGCTCCCAATCGGTGCTCGGTCGCCAGAAAATGTTGCCGAACGCAGCGTAGGTGTCACCCTTGGTTGCTGCATCGGTGACGTTCTGGAGGTTCAGCACGCCGGGGAACAGGGTGGTGATCGTGTTCGCATCGCGTGTCTCGCGGCTGTAGAACAGGCCGACGATCGAGCTCAGCGTGTCCGACAGGCGGGTGTCGAAGCGCAGCTCCGCGGTGCGGGTCTGAAACAGGTCGGTACCGCTGTTTCGGGCGATGTCCTGCTCCGAGAAGTCGAGGTCCGAGTCCGGAGCCTCGCCGCGGCGGCGGTCATAGGCCCCGATTAGGGTGACGTCGGTATTCAGGCTTTCGAGCGGGAACTCCAGGCGGGCGTTGATGCCGCTGTAGCGAAAGCGCTGGATATTGCGGGTATTGAACCGGATCTCGCGATTATAGTCGGTGGGGCCATCGACATAAGCGTAGGGCGTGGAAGCGCCTTTCACCCAATCGCGATAGCCGTTCACCGTCAGGATCACGTCCGGCGCCGGCAACGCTCGGATCGTGCCCCGCAGGCTGTCGGTCTGCAGCGGATTGCCGTCCGTGCCGAGCAGGGTGTTGCGGGTGAAACCTTCCTGCTGGCGGTGCGCATAACCGATCCGCGCCTGCAAGCGGTCGGTGACGATCGGGCCACTGACGGACCCGGACAGCAGCCAGTTCTTGTCCGGGCGGGCGTAGCTACCGATGGCGCGGACCTGCAGCTCGTTGGACGGCTGGCGCGTGATGATGTTGATCGCGCCGCCGAGGGTGTTCTTGCCGTACAAGGTGCCCTGCGGTCCGCGAAGCACCTCCACCCGCTCGACATCGACCAGAGGGTTGTTCAGGTAGGACGTATTCTGCTGATAGACACCGTCGATGAAGATGCCGACACCCGGCTGCACGGTGTCCACCAGCGTCACGCCCACGCCGCGAATGGCGACAAACGCGCGGCCAGCAGCGTCGCTGTTGATGTTGAGTCCCGGGGTCAATGCGGCGATGTCGCGCGCCGACACCAGTCCGCGCTTCTCGATCACTTCACCGGTGATGGCAGTGGCGGCGACCGGCACGTCCAGCAGAGCTTCGACGCGCTTGCGGGCGGTGACCACGATGTCGGACGGCGCCGCGCCGGTCTCGTCGGACTGCTGCGCGGCCGTTCCCGCCGGAGTGGCTCCGGTTCCGTCCTGCTGCTCGGTCGGCTGCGGCGAAGGAGTTGTCTCCTGGGCCAAGGCAGGCGTGGCAGTGAGCGCGACAGCGCTAGCGGACAAGAAAAGGTGCAGACTGCTGCGCATGAATTTCCGAGCTCCTCCTTCGCAGCTACGCCGGGGCGCAGCCGCTCTCCGTGGAGTAGGCTAGGCTGCATCTAACCTATCTGAAAGGTGTAGAAGCTATGCCGATCGGAACGGAGGATTGACCGATCGGCTTACCAGCAGGTGTAGCCGCCATCGGCCAGAACGATGCTTCCGGTCATCAGGCTGGAGGCAGGGCTGGCCAGGAACAGGATCACGGCTGCGACCTCCTCCGGCTCGCCCAGGCGCCCCATCGGCGTTCCGTCGATCCAGCGGCGGTACATCTCGCCTTCCTTGTCCGCAAAGGCGTTCAGTGGGGTCGCGATGTAGGTAGGCGCGACTGCGTTGACCCGAACTCCGCGCCCTGCCCACTCTGCAGCCAGGGAGCGGGTTAATTGGTGAACCGCCGCCTTGGAAGCGTTGTAGTAGCTTTGCGGCTGAGGCCGGTTGACAATGAAGCCGCTCATAGACCCGACGTTGATGATCGTGCCCCTGCCCGCAGCCAGCATGTGCCGGCCAAAAGCCCGCGCGCACCAGAACGTGCCGTTCAGATTGACGTCGAGCACGTTCAGCCAATGCTCGTCCGCGACGTCCTCGGCCGGCGTTTCGCTGCGGGCGATGCCGGCGTTATTGACGAGAATGTCGACCCGCCCGTGACGCTCGACCACCTCGTCGGCCGCGAACTTCACGGCGGCCGCGTCCGTCGCGTCAAGCTCAATGGCACGAACGTCGTAGCCTTTGTCTGCCAGCACCGCCGTGCCACGCTCCAATACGACCCGGTCACGGTCGGCGATGATCAGGGCCGCGCCGGCTTCGGCCAGCGCCTCGGCGGCTGCCAAGCCGATGCCCTGACCGCCGCCCGTCACGAAGGCAGTCTGCCCATCCAGCCGGAAGCGTTGGAGATACATGGCTGGACACCTCAACGTGGAGTGAAGGCGGCCGCCGGCATCACCGGCTCGGTCACAGCTTTCGCGGCATCGAGCTGATAGACCTGTCGTCCCTCGACATCGAATTCCGCCCACGGCAGGCTGCCGTCGCGGGCGAAGCTGACCCACAGTGATTGCACGCGGTCCGCCAGCTCCTGCGGCGGGTTCTCTCCGGCCAGGCCGCGCGGGCCGGTGACGGTGCTCAGGGTATTGAACACGAACGGCAGCTCGATCCCGTGGCAGGCGCCGAGTTCTCCATTGGAGGCCGGCGAGCGCCAGTCCATCTCGTAGACGTGCGTCCGTCCGGAGTGCGCCACGGCGAACTGGCGTGCCGGCCAGCGGAACACCAGGTCGTTCATCGCCTCCGTCATCGCCTCACCCGGCCGCTTGCCCGAGCCAAGGCCGTAAGCTTTCAGCGCCGCTCGAGCGTGGGGGTTCGAGCGGCCAAGCAGCCAACTTGCGAGTAGCCCGGGAATGCGCCGCCTGATGCCGGTCGGGACGAAGTAAAGGTTCATCTCCTCAGCGTTGGTGCCGATCAGCAGGTCGACGTCCTTGCCGGCGCCTTTCTCCAGCGCGCGCAAGGGGAGCTCCGGAAGCACGTCGTCGCCGTAGACCGGGATGAACCGGCTGATGCCGTATACGGGCTCATAGCCATCCGCGTCGCGCAGGTCGGCGCCGCCGATCGGCTTGCCGGCCTTCTCCATCGCGGCCCACACCCGGTCGAACGGTACGGACGCGAAGCCCTCGGCGTCGGGGCTGATTTTGAGCAGCTTGGCCAGCTTGCTCACCAGCCGGCGGGCAACCGGGATCTCACGCACCATCGATCCATGGCCGCTCTGCACGATGGCCCGGCGGAACAGGCCTTTCGCCAGCGGTGAAGTGACGAGGTTCGCGGTCGCCATGGCGCCCGCGCTTTCGCCGAACAGCGTAACGTTGTCCGGATCGCCCCCAAATGCCGCGATGTTGTCGCGGACCCAACGCAGGGCCGCGATCATGTCGCGAAGGCCAAGGTTTGTCGGAATGCCCGGCACAGGCAGGAAGCCATCGATGTTCAGGCGGTAGTTGATGGCGACGCTGACCACGCCGGCCCGGGCCAGGGCCGTCCCGTCGTGCGCGGCCGAGTCCTTGCTTCCAAGCACGAAGCCGCCGCCGTGGATGAACAACATCACGGGCAGGTTTCGGGCGTTCTCCGGTGCCCAGATATTCAGCCTGAGATAGTCACCGCCTTGTTCGCCACTATTGCCGACCAGCGGCACTACATCGAGCTGCGGGAACGGCCGGATCTTGTAGGGAGCACTCGGACCGGGCATTATCGCATCCCGCACACCTTCCCATGGCAGAACGGGCACTGGTTCTCGGAATCGATTCGCCCCGACCGGCGGTGCGGCGTAATGGATACCCAAGAACCGTCGGACACCCCTCTCAAGCGAGCCGCGCACCAGCCCGCCTGCCGTTCGAATTGCGTCAATCTCGGGAGCGTTCAGGTCCTTGTTCATTTGCGGGCTCATAGCCGATCAAACCGGATCGAAGCCGCGAGCCACTTTGCCGTGCGACATAAAATGTTTGCCGCTTAGGTCTCTATCTGTAGATCATCGCTTTGGGGGCGAACGTCCGCTTCCTGCCGGTTGGGACCCAGAAACCGCCGCTCCCCTTCCCACCACAAAAAATACGTTGCGGCGCTACCCATCTATGCGGCCGCAAGAAGACGGTCCGGTATGCGTGGCAGCGAGGGGAATGCGGCCATTGGAAAGCTAATGCTTGGCGTGAATTTGACCAGCAAAACACGGTTGCGATTGCTGTAGCTTACTTGGCTGGCTGCTCAAATCGGCGAGTCTGATAAAGATATCGATACATCATTGATGCTTATTCAAGGGCGGCGGCTATCTCCATCTTAGCTCTGAGAACGATTTCAGAAGGAGTGAGTACATCTCGGTCCGTGTAGTTGCGTCCGAGGAGGTATTCAAAACTGACACTAAGCACTTTTGCAGCTCGAATGGCGGGAATCGGCATTGAGAACCGATCTACCCTGCTCCCAGTAGCAGACGGCCGCCGGCGTTACGCCGAGCAGCTGCGCCAGCTGCCGTTGAGTCATGCCGGATCTTATGCGCGCAAGCTTTAGGCGCTCTGGCACCACCTCTTCGTATCTCGTACGTGGCTGTAGCGGAGCATTCATCCCGTTCCACCAGTTCCCTAATCGGCTTTGGTCAGGCGGTAGCCTACGCCGGGCTCAGTTCGAAGTATTCGTGGAGTTGAGGGATCTTGCTCGAGCTTCTGTCTGAGCTGCCCCACAAGGACGCGCACTGACTGGGTCTCCGCGCTAGCTTCTCTTCCCCAGACGCGCTCGATGATCTGCCGGTGCGTAGCAATCCCATCCACTGATTGAGCAAGCAAGGTAAGCAGAGAATGTTCGCGGACTGAGAGACTGATCTCTTGGCCGTGAAGGACTACGCGCCTGCGATCAAGATCGACTTCAAGCTCGCCGAACCTGATCCTTCGAGCCCCCCGAGTTGGAGAGCGGCGCCGTACGGCCGCCCTGATGCGAGCAAGCAGTTCACCTGCCGAGAATGGCTTGGCTACGAAGTCGTCAGCGCCAGCATCGAGCGCCTTGATGCGGTCCTGCTCATCAGCTCGTGCAGAGAGCACGATGATCGGGATGTCCGAGTCCTCCCTGATCTTCGCCACGAGCTCGTGCCCGTCGAGATCCGGAAGTCCAAGGTCGCATAGAACCACATCGTACTTGTCGACTTTCAGGCAAGCCAGAGCTTCTCGGCCATTCCAGGCAATTCTCACGGCTGCGCCAGTTGCTGTTAGTGTACGCTCCAAGACCCGGACGATCCCCAGCTCGTCCTCGACCACGAGTATGTTGAGTTTGTTCATTCCTGACTCCGGGGCAAGGTGATGGCGATCTCCAGCCCCGACAGCCCGTCCGTTCGGTTTCGGGCCTCAATGTTGCCATTCATGGCCTCCACAAAGCCCTGCGAGATGGACAAGCCCAGTCCTGTGCCTTTCGAGTGCCCGTTCTTGCGGGTGAAATGAAAGGTGCTGAAGATGCCTGCCTGGTCTTCTTTCGAAAGCCCCGGTCCATTGTCGGTGATCAGGATCTCACACAGTCCGCCTACTGTGGTGGAAGTCACCCGAATGGCATCGCCGCAGCCCGCATATTTCAGCCCATTATCAAGAACGTTATAAAGCGCCTGCTCGAGCAGCATCGGATCAGCGCTCACCTCGCAGTTGGCATCAATCTTGATTTTAGGTTCGGTGCCATGATGACGTGCTAGTCGCTCGACCGCTGCCGAAGCAGCGTCCCGAACCTTCACAGGCTTCATGCTGGGTTTGACAACGCCTGCTTGAAGTCGCGTCATGTTCAGCAGATTGGCGACGAACTGGTTCAGTTTTTCTCCTTCGTCACGGATATTCAGCAAGAGATCCTGGCGAACCTCGGAGCCAAACTTTTCGCCATATTCAAGAAGGCTCGTCGCTGATCCGATGATGGCCGCCAAAGGCGAACGGAAATCGTGCGAGATGGAAGACAACAGCGCCTGGCGCAGCTTGCCTCCCTCCTCGGCCGCCTTCATGCGAAGCTGTTCTTCGCGGATGCGGGTGCGTGAGAGATACGCGGAGCCCAGATCCACAAGCAACTCGACGAACTCTTCCATGCCGCGGCCAGCGTCGCCGTCCTCCCACAAGAGTACTCCGGCAAAAGGCTCCTCGACCGGGATGGTTCGTCCTCGCCAGGTCCCGTTGTGAAGACTTCGGGTGTACCTAGGGGCCTGAAGAATATCCCTGCCGAGAGCTTGAGCTTCTGACGCGTGCTCTGTGTCCCCGGCCTGGGCTCGCAGAAGGCCGCTTGCATCAAGCGCCAAGCTTCCCTTGCCCGAGGCCCTCGCTAGAGCGTCAGTCAAAGCTGGCCAGAATGATCTCTCGCCCTCTTCCGACAAGGCGCGACTGGTTTGGAATAGAAGATCCATGCTCTCGGCGTGGCGGCGCGCCTTGGCGGCCTCATCGTGAACCTTGCCTGCGAGCGCCCCGGTGATGAGGGCGACGATCAGGAAAATGACGAGGTTGATCAGGTCCTCAGCGGCCGTCGGCTGATCATTGGTGCGGAACTCGAGAAAGAGCCGGTAAGCGGCCACACTGATGAAAGCAGCAAAGACAGCGGCCCGGCTTCCGCGGATCGAGGCAGCCAGTGTTACGGACGCCAGAAAAAGAATGCCTAGGCGGGCCACGCCAAGCAGCGAATGGATGGCTTCGGCCGCAAGAAGCGCGAGCGTAGGTGCCAGCAAGGCAGTGACGAAGTCACTCGCAAGCGCAGCAGTGTTCCCGGTACGCGTTACAGGCATTCCCTCACCCAATCGCAGGTGTGGTAGCACTAACGCGATTAAACCCGAACATACTAGACGAAGTTAATTGCGGACTTCTGCCACGCTGCCCCATTCCTGAACGCTTGATGTCTGCATATAATCGGCTGCTGCAAGCACCTTAGTTGGGCAATAGCCGGCTCAGACATTGGACTAGGTCTGGGGTCCTGAACGGCTTGTGGAGGAAGCAGCTGGCTCCCACGAGTTTTGCCGCGTCGACCTCTGCTGCTGAATGCTGGGCCGAGATGACGACCACGGGCGTGGTGAACTTGGTTCGGAGATGCCGGATCACCGATTTTCCGTCCATGTCGGGCAGGCCGAGGTCTACGATGAGGGCGTCCCACTCGGACGCGTCCACCTGATTAATAGCGTCCTGCCCGTTAGTGGTTACCTTAACTGTGAGTCCGCTCACCTGGAGGGCTGGGACGATCGCACGCACGATCTGAGTATCATCATCGACGAGGAGGATGGAAGTCATCGAGTTTACTGCGCCTGAGTGCGTGAGCTGTTAACCAGGCGTACGCCAGCACGCGATAGAGCGGCAGCATAACGATTGCATAAGGAAGCGAGCTTGGGCGGCGCAAACGCGCATGTCCCAAATTGGGTCCTTTATATATTCCTTATGCTAACTTCTTGTTAACGTCTGTAATAACCCCGCCCAACGACATCAGGGGGACGGGCACCGGCGAGCCTGCGCAGACGCGCGGGCTAGCCGATCACCTGACCCGAGCGGACTCAGGAGATGCTCCAAATGCCTACGAACACGAGCGGCGGTACCACGACTTCGTTCACTCTCACCCCGCAGGCGATGGACGACAAATTCGCCGCGACCGAGAACATCATCTCCTACTTTGACGTGATGGCTAATGATCTTGGCGGAAACGCGAAGATCCTGTGGTCTATCGATGACACGACGCAAACTGATGACAGTGGCAACGGCAGCATCGACCTATTAACCCAAGACGGTCTGGCCAATTCCGTTCCGGAGTACAGCGACCTCAAAGCTCGCATCTCAATCGTGAACGGTGTCGTGAAGTACGACTCCAGTTCGGTTGATTTCCTCGCTGCCGGCGAAACAGCTGTGGACAAGTTCACCTACGCCATCCGGCTGGCGAACGGTACTCTTAGCTGGGCCACAGTCTGGGTGACTCTCAAGGGTACCAACGATGTTCCGGACATTAAGGTTGTGGGCAGTGACTCGGCTTCGGTGTCGCTCCTGGAGACCAATGCGGGCCTGAAGGCATCGGGCACGCTGACAGTCAGCGATGCGGACACTAGCGACACTGTGAACGTGGTGGTGAGCTCGGTGGCGACCAGTGGCACCGGTGGCGCTGGCGGGATCAGCGCGGCCGACCTGAAAGCGATGCTGAGCCTGACCGGCAACACGGGCAATGCCGCGGACGGAACCACTGGCAGCCTGTGCTGGAACTTCAATTCCGGCAGCCAGGCGTTTGATTACCTCGCCGCTGGCGAGACCTTGGTTCTCACCTACACCCTGACTGGCACCGACAAAAGCGGTGCGACCGACACCCAGACCATCACGGTTACGATCACCGGCACCAACGATGGCGCGACCATCAACGGCAACTCGGCGGGCAACGTGGCCGAGGACGGCCAGCTGACCACCGGCGGCACCCTGACCATCACCGACATCGACACCGGCGAGGCCGAGCTGCGGCCGATCTCCGGCGATGACGGCAAGAAGGCCTACGGCGCCTTCACGGTCAACGCCAACGGCACCTGGAGCTACACGCTCGACAACGCCAACACCGATGTCCAGCATCTGCCGGCGGGCCAGACCCTGACCGACAGCATCCTGGTGACCTCCGAGGACGGCACGGCGACCAAGACCATCACGGTTACGATCACCGGCACCAACGATGGCGCGACCATCAACGGCAACTCGGCGGGCAACGTGGCCGAGGACGGCCAGCTGACCACCGGCGGCACCCTGACCATCACCGACATCG
>NZ_JAPDOB010000001.1:1513785-1514560 GCF_026013565.1 Sphingomonas arvum
ACGCCAACACCGATGTCCAGCATCTGCCGGCGGGCCAGACCCTGACCGACAGCATCCTGGTGACCTCCGAGGACGGCACGGCGACCAAGACCATCACGGTTACGATCACCGGCACCAACGATGTGGTCACGGTGGTTGCCGCGGACACCACGGCTTTGGGCGCGGTGGTTGAGGACACCACCAGCGTCGCGTCGGGCACGATCGCCTTCACCGACGTGGACCTCAAGGACGGCCACACCTCCAGCGTTGCGCCGGCTCCGGCCAACACCACCAGCCTGGGCAGCCTAGTGCTGGGCGCGGTCAACGAGGCTGCCGGCGCTGCCGGTGGCACGGTGGGCTGGACCTACACCATCAACGATGCGGCTGCTCAGTACCTGGCCGCTGGCGAAGTCGTCACCGAAACCTACGTGGTCACGCTGGATGACGGCCATGGCTCCACCACCACCCAGAACGTGACGGTGACGATCACCGGCACCAACGATGTGGCCGTGATCGGCAATCCGACGGTTGCTTCGGTGACCGAGGATGTGGCGGTGACCAACGGCAACCTGGTTGCCAGCGGGTCAATCTCGATCAGCGATGCCGACCATGACCAGAGCTCGTTCCAGACCACGGTCGCTGGCGCCCAGGGCAACCTTGGCACCCTGACCCTGGCCGCCAACGGAAGCTACACCTACTCGGTTGCGAACAGCGCCACCCAGTACCTGCAGGCGAACGAGACCAAGATCGATACGTTCACCGTCACGGCGCTGGATGGTACAACCAAGCAGGTCAG
>NZ_JAPDOB010000001.1:1514660-1518520 GCF_026013565.1 Sphingomonas arvum
GGCCGCCAACGGAAGCTACACCTACTCGGTTGCGAACAGCGCCACCCAGTACCTGCAGGCGAACGAGACCAAGATCGATACGTTCACCGTCACGGCGCTGGATGGTACAACCAAGCAGGTCAGTTTCACCATCAATGGCGCAAACGAGGTGAATAGTGCCGTAAACGACAAGCTGGTGGTGTCGACAAACACGATCGCCACGTTCTCGACCAGCGTCCTGACTGGCAACGACCTACAGCAACTCGCGGTAGTGGCCATGGCAATCAGCGGATCCAGTTCCAATGGCGCACTGGCTTTCGACAAGCTTTCCCAGACCTTTACTTACTCTTCGACGAGCGGCACTGGCGCTGCCGTTGATACGCTGACGTACACGTTGAGCGATGGCTCGACCGGTACGGTCAGCTTGGACGTTGTGAATGCTAACCCAGGTTTCGATCTGAAGGCTTATGTCGCCGGAGGTTCCTACCAAGGAGCGTACCTCGACGCCGCCGGTGGCAACGACACGGTGAATGGTGCCAGCGCATCGGATACGCTCATCGGTGGTGACGGCAACGATACTCTCGTCGGTGACACTGGCAGCGATATCCTCCGAGGAGGAGCAGGCAATGACACGCTCGACGGTCAAGGCGCTAACGGCGATTTCGACCTGATTGACTTCTCTGATGGCAACGCAGGCCTGAACTTCACTCTAGTACAGAGTGCGTCGAACACGACCTTCGTAAGCGGTGCGGCGGTCGGCCTGGGTACCGACACGTACCGCAACATGGAAGGCGTGATCGGCACCAACTTCGCGGACATCCTTAATGGCTCCAGCAGTGCTGACATCCTCAAGGGTGGCGGCGGTAACGACACCATCAACGGCAATGATGGTGATGACTTCATCTATGGCGGTGCCGGTGATGACAACCTCAACGGAGGTCTTGGCAAGGACACGTTCGTTTATGAAGGCTCGGGCCTCGGCACCGATACTATCACCGGCTTCATTTCCGGCACGGACAAGATCGATCTCAAGATTTATGGAATAAGCTTTGCAGACGTGCAAAGCACCTCTGCAAACAACGTTCTGACCCTCGCCATCGACACGGACCACAATGGTACGAGCGACCTCATAATCAAGCTGAATGCGACGTCAGCGGTTAGTGCCTCAGACTTCATCTTCTAGTTAGAACTGCAACCTGGGCCTCCAGAGAGCGTGGAGGCTCAGGTTGTTCAGCCGGTTAGACCTCCCAGCTAAGGATCGGACCTGCTTAGAAACGGAAACTCAACAGCCCAGTTGAACGAAGTTCTGCTTACGGGTGCCGGCCGAACCATTCAGAACGACCGGGATGGGCGCTTAGCAGACGCGATCACCCACTCTGTTGAGCCCCGGCATCCCCGCCCGTCCTCGCATTCCCGCATGGAAGGGCGACGTCATAAAGTCTTGCGAGACGACTTTGCGGCGGCAGAGATGTCCTGCGTGGCGCTGCAGGTCAGAGCAGCTTGCGCGTAGCTCACTCATTTAGTTGTAGACAGCAGCCCGAGCCGTACTTAATTTGTTCCCACTGCCCCGGGTAGGACCCTGCGGCCCTCGCCCTCGGCATTAGGAACAGGATGGCTGCGTGCTCAGGCGCAGCCCTCGCAGATCATCAGGGGCGCACCCTCCGCTATCTTTTCGACCTTGGCGCGGTTGGACCAGGACCCCGAGCCTCCCCTCCTGGGGATTATGTCGATGCTGACGCCATCGACAGTGCGGCTGAAGGTCCGAGAGCGTGCGTCACGAGAAGATATTTTCCCCGATTGACGATGAAGACTTCGCGTCAGGCGCCAGCTCACCGCCTCCAATATTGGGTGTCGAGGCGCCGGACTCGTGCATTCTCCCAACTGATTTCGTTACGCCTTGGCCAACGGTGGACTTTAACACGGCCGCTCAGTGGCAGTCTCCTCGGCGATCAGGCTCTGAGCTCAACAGCTTGTTGGAAGACCTGCTGGAGGAGGTGGTGTCGTTGCTCGTTCGCGGACTGCTGACGGCGCAGATAACAGTCGCGAAGCCCGGATCGGACCGATGATAAAAAAGCCAAGAGCTATCGGCTACGGCCGGTTAAGCGACGAGATGCAGAACCCCACTTCGACCGAGGATCAGGGTCGCAACATCGCCGCATACGCTAGCGAGAAAGGCATGGACCTGATCGCCTACTTCTCTGACGATGGTATCAGCGGAGCTACGATGGCGCGGCCCGGTCTCCAAGCTATGATCCAGTTGGTCGATGCCGGTGAGGTCGATGTCGTGATCATCGAAGATGTCGACCGGCTTAGCCGGGATGGCGAGCATCAGAACTTTCTCGAAAAGCTCTACAACAGGCGGGACGTCGTCCTCCATACGCTCGTCGGAGGCGGTCCGATTGACGATCTGCTTTTGGGCCTAAAAGGCATCATGAGCGAAGCCCATCGCAAGAAGATCGCTTACTGGTCTCGGCGCGGCCTAGTCGCAAGGCCGAGCGTGGCGGTTTCACCAGTGGCCGCACCCTCGGGTATGAGCGCGCCGTCACTTCAACGCTACCGAATGGCACGGTGGAAGACAGGATCGTTATCGATCCTGAGGGGGCGGACCTCGTCCGCACAATCTTCCAAATGTACGCCGATGGCTCTTCGCTTAAACAGATCTGCGCTAACCTCGACGGGTTGGGTATTCACCCGCCCGGCGCCGCGATGAAGCGGAAGAAGACGAGCATCGGCTGGAACCCCTCAACGCTGTCCGGCAACCTCGAACGAGGTGAGGGCATCCTCAACAACCGGCTGTACATCGGCGAGCGCATCTTCAACCGCCGTCGTTATGTTGAGGAGCCGGACGGCAAAGGCGGCATCAAACGCCGCCCCAGGGACAACGACCCGAGTCTCTGGAAAATAACTATGATGCCGGAGCTGCGGATCATCTCGGACGATCTTTGGTCTCGCGTCAAAGACCGGCAGGCCCTCGAGCGCACCCGGCGAGATCACAATTTCGGGCTGAACAAGAACCCGCTAGCTGGCGCCAAACGACAGACTTACCTTTTTCGGAGCTGGTCATGTGTGGCGGCTGCGGCGCTTAGTATGTCGCTTCTGGCGGAGGCCGCTGGCGTTGTCGGGTCAACCTTCGAAAGGGTGCCTGCCTCAACAAGCGCTCGATCACCACGGTTGAGCTTGAACGGCGGGTCCTAGGCGGTTTGAAACCCAAGCTTCTCACCCCGGACTTGATCGCTCGCTTTGCTCGGATGCTGCAGAAGGAGATCGCTCAAGCAAACTCGGAACTGGAGCATGGCAGAACCAATGCCGAGCACAAACTCAAGGAGCTTGAGGCTCGCATCCGCAAGTTCGTTCGCCAGATCGAGGATGATGACGATGTCCCGAAGGCGATAGTGCAGCGCCTGAAGGAACTGGAGATTGAGGAAGAGCGCCTGCGCAAGGAGCTCGAAGCCACTCCGATCGCTGAGGTGATCAAGCTCCCAGCAAACTACGCCAAGATCTACGAGAACGCAGTAGCAAAGATTGAGCACCACCTGTCCGGGGATGGCGCAATGCGAGCGCGCGAGACGATCCGCTCGGTGATCGAGAAAGTCGTCATCCAGCCTTCTTCCAGTCGCCAAGGGCCGCTCGAGCTTGAGTTGCACGGAGACCTGTTCCGGATGATCGATTTTGCTCAGACGGCCTCTCAGCCCTCAGGCAAGGCCAAGCAAGCTACAAACGGCAACGGTCCCCAGCTGGTGACTGGGAGCCGTATGACACTGTTGGTTGCGGGGGCAGGATTTGAACCTGCGACCTTCAGGTTATGAGCCTGACGAGCTACCGGGCTGCTCCACCCCGCGCCAACATGTCGGACGCGAACGCGCGCCCTTGAGACGAGAACG
>NZ_JAPDOB010000002.1 GCF_026013565.1 Sphingomonas arvum
AATTTGACCGATCACCCGAAGCCCAGAGGCCCTCGGAAACCGGGCCGCCGCCCACATGTCCCTTCATCTCAACCGACAATGTCAAAGAGCCAACGCGTTCCTCATCCCGGTCCTTGTGGTTCCGGGCGCCGGTAAATCCGACTGAGAGAGACGCGAAGCGAAGACCGACCCCGGTGAGGCCGTCCCCGCTGCTGTGATTGGGCATATATGGTGGGCCGTTCCGCCCGTCAACGCCTTTTTTCAGATTTGTTTCTGAAGGTCGGCGTTGGTTCCAAATGCCCGCTTGGACAACCTCAAGGAGGCGGTCCTCACAGCAGCCCGTACAACCTGCCCTGACCTCCTCTCGGAGACTGCAAGCCGTTGCCGCGAAACTGCGTTTCGTGGCCCGACTTACCAGCTGGCTGTTCGGAGCTTCCGGATGCTTTGCGCTAGGCCGCTGCGTCCGTCGCTGAGGGCCATTTAGTCGGGCTGGAGATTCCCGCAAGCCCCCAAATGCATGTTTTTGCTTGGGTCCTCGCGTACGCGCGTGGATCCTTATTAGGGCTGGTCTTGTGCTAATCTGCGGCTGAACCTTCAGGCGCCCTGAATGTACGCGCGCATCGCCTCGGCCTCGGCCTCGATCCGCTCCACCCGGTACTTCACCAGATCGCCGATCGACACGATGCCGAGCAGCGAATCGTCCCTGGTGATCGGAAGGTGCCGGATGCGCCGGTTGGTCATCAGCGCCAGGGCGCCCAGCACGGGCGTGTCTGCTGCTGCCGTCACCACCTCGCTGGTCATTGCCGTTTCAACGCTGCGGTCAACGGTCTCGCCGCCATGCTCCGCGAGGCACTGTACGAGGTCGCGTTCCGACACGATCCCGACGACCGAGCCACCATCCACCACCACCAAGGCACCGATTCGCAACCGGGTGAGCTCGGCGGCGGCCTGCCGGAGGCTGGCATCACGCCCGATTGTCGCGACCTCGCTGCCCTTGCTCTTCAGCACCGCGGCGATGTCGTTCATGGCGACCTCCTGAAGCTCGAATGACTTGAACGTCTCACTTCCCCGGCACAAAGGGAAGCCTCGCGATGCCCCGACCAGACCCCTTGCCCAGCCCCCGCGCATCGGCGTGGATGCGCTTCCGCCGGATCATGCGCTGGATGAGCCTGGTTGCGATCCTCGCGGCGGCGGCGGCGGTCTACTTCGTCATGCGGGGTGAGCCGGACATCAAGATCCACATGCTGATCGCCACCGCGCTTGGCGCCGGCCTCAGCGTGCTGCTCGGCACTGCGCTCATGACCCTGGCCTTCGTCAGCTCGGGCAGCGGCCACGACGAGCAGGCCCATCGCAGCGGCGACCAACTCCAGCCACGAGAGCCCGAATGACCAATCGTATCCCCATTCTCCGGGTGACCCCCGGTCCCAGCGACATCAACGCCAACGGTCACATCTTCGGTGGCTGGGTGCTGGCGCAGATGGACATCGCCGCCGGCATCGTCGCTGGTCGCCGCGCCGACGGCTCGGTCGCGACCGTTGCCATCGAGCGGATGGAGTTCATCGCCCCGATCGAGCTTCGGGACCTGATCAGCGTTTACGCCGACGTCGAGCGGGTCGGTCGCACGAGCCTTGGCATCCGCATCGAGGTGGTAGCCGAGCGCGACCGCGGTCAGACGATGGTCAAGGTGACGGAAGGGCTATTCACCTTTGTCGCGCTGGACGACCAGCACCGCCCGCGCCTGGTCGACCGGACCTAGTCGCGATCCGTGTAGCGGTAAGGCAGCGTGGCGTGACCATTGGCGGGAACGGTGACCAGCCATAATGGTGCGCCGTTGCGCCGGCCAAGGTTGGTGGCACCAGTGATGCGGCCATCGCCGCTCAGCTCGACTTCCAGCCGAACCGGCACCGTGCGGTCGTTGGTGACGGTCAGCACGCGCCCGTGCTTGACGCCATCGGACGGTTCGAGCCGCCACCGCACGCCCGGTGCCTGCGCCAACCGGATTTCCACGTCCTCGCCGACAGCCAGGTCGTCGATCTGTCCTTCGCCGATCAGGAGCGGGCGTTCCCGACCTTCCCGGAAGATCAGCACGCCGCCGGCCGGCAGCGGTAGTCCCAATCCTTCGCGCTCCCGGTTGCGGGAAGTCAGCACGAGCTGCGCCGCGCCTTGCTCGTTGTCGTTGCCGGCGTAGAGGCGCACGCGATAGATTGGTGCGACCTGAACGCTTGGTCGCTCGAGCAGCGCCACCTGCTTTTGGCTGCGGGCGGCCACCGTCACCGGAATCGGAATACGATAGAGCTGGAGATCGCCCAACCGCTCGCGCTCCGCCATTACCTTGGCGCCCGTGACCACGATGTCCTCGCCCCCGCGCTCGGCCATCGGTGCTGGCGGCGGAGGAGGCGGCGGCGGCGGCGCCAAGGGTGACGGCGGCTCCTCTTGCGGGATGTCACTCGTGGTTCCGCTTGGCCAGCAGCGCAGGCTTAGCGGCCGCGCCTCCTGCCGGATCGGCTGTGCATCGCCGCGGTTGAGCTTGCCGGCCACCGCCTGGGTGTCGGCGTTGGCGAATCCGGTCTCGTCCCCATTGGCGAGCGTCAACCAAGCCGCCAGCCTGAGCCTGCGCTCATCGGCCGAGAGGGTGGCGACGTAATCGGCCTGCCAGTCGAAGCCGGTCGCCAGGTAGGACAGGGTCACCGTGGCGCTGAGCGGCTGCGCGCTGCGGACGCGGACGGACAGGGTCGGCTTGGCCGACAGCCCGGCGGGCACGCGATTGTAGACTGGCGTTTCGGCCAGCCCCGTGCAGCGCAGCGCCTCGACCCCGGCCGCGGTCTGCAGCACGGCCGCCCCGTCGCTGCCGGAACGGATCACCGCCTGCTCCTCGCGCACCTGGCCGGACGCCCGGCTGGTCCGCCGGATCGACACACGCTGGCCAAGGCTGCGGTCGAGCAAGGTCCCGGGTGAGAGCAGAAGTGCGTCCTGGTTGCGCTCCACGACGCCATTGGGAAAGCCGGTGACGATCGTGCTCTGCGGCAGGATGCCGCCGGCTACGCCTTCGAAGCGCAGCTCCGACTCGCCAGCCGGCAGCGCCACCCGACGGGTTTCGCTGATCAGCGCGTAGCCGTTCAGCCATCGGAGGTTTGGCCGGTCGGTGCCGCGGTTCAGGTCGCGATAGACAGTCACCGCCACCCGCTCCGGCGCGGGCGAGGTCACCGCCGGCTGGGCGACGGCTGGCGCGGCGGTGACCAGCAGCAGGAAAAAGAGAGCGCGCACCGCGCGGCTCGTCAGAAGCGGGTGTCGAAGGTGGCGGTGACCGTCGCCTCGCCGTTAGCCGGCACCGCGACCCGCCAGACCGCCTCGTCGGCCGAGCGTCGCTCGCTCTTCTGGCTCTCGGCGGTGATCCGGGTATCGCCCCACAGGCCGCTCTGGAGCAGGTCCACCGTAACTGGCTGTGGCGACGCGTTGGTAAGCCGATAACGCATCGCTGTGCGCCAGCGGGTGCCGCCTGAATCGACTCGCGTGCGCTGCTCTACCGTCGGCTGGACCTTGACGTCGAACGCCTGGCCGATAGTCAGGCCGACGTCGGAGCCCATCGGCGTGTGACCGATCTCCGACTCGCCGACGAATTGCGGATTGCCGCGGCTGTCACGCTGATAGACCCGCACCGTACCTGCGGGCAGCGCATCGCCCAAACCTTGTTGCCGCCCGGTCGAGAAGCGCAGGACGCTGTTGACGCTCTGCGGCTGTTCGGCCGTCGCAAGCCAGCCGTTGCGATACTCGTACGCGCGTGCGGCGGGCGCGCCGCTGACGTCCAGGAAGCTGACCTGTTTCTGCTGCTTCTGCGCGATGGTGGTGCGTTCAGGCAGCGGGTAGAGGTAGAAGTCGCCTAGCCGTTCCCGGCCGGCCGTCTCCGTCCCGGCGCGGCGCATGGGTGGCGGCGGTGGCGGCGGGTAGTAGCCGCCTCGGTCGCTCGTGGTCCGGGCCGCACCGGCAACCAGCACCGTGTTGGCGCTTCGATAGGTGGTGCCGCTCTCGTTCGCCAGCGTTATCCAGCCCTGCACGTCCATCCGCCCGGCGCGCTCATCGAACAACGCGACATAGTCGGCCGACCAGCTGAGGCCAGGCGTGAGATAAGTCAGCGTGACAGGCTGGCGACCTCCGCGCGGCGCCTCCAGGGTCACGGAGAGGGTCGGTCGCGGCCGCAGCCCTTCCGGCACCTTGTCGAAGATCACCCGCACCGGCAGCCCGTCGTCGCGCAGCACCTCGATCCGGTCGCCGATCTGCAACACCACGCCGCCGTTCGCCGCCAGCACCCGCGCCCGCTCACGGGTCTCGGCACCGTTGGCGGGGTTGATGCGGACCAGCGTGATCGTCTCCCCAACAGCCTTTTGCATCAGCGCCGAGGGCGACAACAGGTCATAATCGAAGTTCTGCTCGACGATGCCCAGGCCGTTGCCGGTCAGCGTGACGGTCTCTGGCCGGATCCGCGCCGATACATCCGGGAACTCCTGCCGGGAGCGGCCGCCCGGCAGGCTAAGCTCGCGCCGATCCTGCACCAGCGCTTGGTCGTTGTTGTAGATGGTGACTGCCACGTCACCCTGCGCGCTGGCATCCGGCGGCGGCACGGTCTGCGCCGGAAGAGATGCGGCGGAGACCGCCAAAGCGATACCGAGAGAAAGGCGCATGCAAGCTCCCCAGGAGGTAATCGTGGGCAAGCTGTTACAATGTTACATGGCTGTCAACGGTTCGTTGCCGCGATGCCGCGTTCGCTGTTGCACGCCCGCATCAGTGCCGCCCTAGGCAACGAAAACGGGCCGGACTGTCTGGTCCGACCCGTTGTTCTGGTCGCCGAAGCGCCGCTCAGGCGGCCGGAGCGATCTCGCCTTCGCCTTCGACGGCGCGGGGCCGACGGGTGCGGCGGCGCGGGCGGGGCGCCTCCTCGTCGCCGTTGTCGCTCAGTTCCGGCTCGCTGCTCACGCCAATGGCCGGCGGCAGGATGTCCTGCGCAATGCGCGGTGCCTCGGCGGCATTGTCCTGCTCGGCGGCACTGTCCCGGCCATCGCCATTGAAGCGCTCGCGCCGGGGCCGACGTTCGTCGCGCGCAAAGCGCTCGCGCCGCTCGCCGCCTTCACCCTCGCCACGCTCCTGCCGCTCAGCGCGCTCCGGGCGCTCCGGGCGTTCGGAACGTTCCGGACGCTCGACGCGCTCCGGCCGATCGCGACGACGGTCCTGACGCTGCGGGCGGGCCTCGGCCTGCTCCTCGTCGCCCTCCTGGCCCTCGCCGTCATAATCCAGCTCGTCGCCGTCCTCGTCCTCGTCGCGCCCCTGCCGCTGCTCCTCGAAGCGGGGCCGGGTCTCGGCCAGCACGCGGAAATAATGGTCGGCGAACTGCAGGTAATATTCCGTCTGCACCCGGTCGCCGGCGAGCTGCGCATCCCGCGCCAGGCTCTTGTACTTCTCCAGCAGCTGGGCCGCATTGCCGCGCTGGCGATTATCGCGCGCGTTGCCACCGCCGCCCATACCTTGCGGGCGTGGGCCACCACGGCCGCGACGGCGGCCGTTCTGACGATTGTTCATCAAATCCTTGTTCCTTGTCGCACTGGCGCCTGTTCTCCACAGCGCGTGACAACCGACCCTTCCGATCACGCGGCAGCCACACGACGCCGGATTAAAGCGCCGTGGTGCCCCTAGTCGTCATGCTTGGCGTCCGTGGAGGCACCGTCACGACCGATGTCATCGGGGGGTAGCAAAGGGAGCGTCGGGCTCTCACAAGCGCGGTGCGCGGCCCCCTGCTGATCCTTGATGTAAGGCCTCGGCCGCGCTTTTCCAAGCTAATTGTGATTCACCTGGATCAGTAGGGCTCGCGGCCGGTCGTTGAGATCGTGCGCCAAAGCCGGTTCCAACCCTTCCGCGCGGAAGATGGCGGCGGCGCTACCCCCCTGGTCCGCGCCAATCTCGATCGCGGCGAGCCCCCCGGGACACAATAGTCGCCCGATCTGCGGCGCGATCCGGCGATAGTCGTCCAGTCCCTGCGGCCCGGCGAACAGCGCCTCGGCCGGCTCATGCTCCGCGACCCCTGGGCCCAACGCGGCTTCGGTCGCGACATAGGGCGGATTGCACAAGATCAGGTCGAAGCACTCCTGGATACCGACGGCCCAGTCGCCCAGCCGCCACTCGGTACGCTCGTCCAGCCTCAGCCGTCTGGCATTGGCGGCGGCATAGGACAGGGCCCGGCGGCTCGCGTCTACTCCCAGTCCTGTCGCCTCGGGCCACAGGTCCAGTGCCGCCAGCAGCAGCGTTCCCGGCCCAGTGCCCAGGTCCAGGATCCGGCGCGGCGGTGCCCGCCCTTCGAAGTGTTCCAGCGCCGCGGCGATCAGCGTTTCGCTGTCCGGGCGGGGGATCAGCACGCCGGGGCCGACGTGCAGCTCCACGTTCCAGAAGGCTCGTCGGCCGGTGATGTAAGCGACCGGCTCCCCGCCCCGGCGACGCTCCACCATGCTCCAGAAGCGCTCGGGTACCGGCCGGTCGGGCGGGTCGAGCAGCAGCCGGTCGCGTTCGATGCCGAGCGCTTCGGCCATCAGCAGCTCGGCATCCAAGCGAGCCGTATCGCTGCCTGGTGCCAGCGTCCGGGCAGCGTCGGCGAGCGCCCGGTGCAGTGCCTTCACGCCTCCTCCAGCCCCGCCAGCCGCTGCGCCTCGTCCTCGGCGATCAGTGCGTCGGTCAGGTCTCTCAGGCCCGGCCCTTCCAGGATTTCGGGCAGCTTGTGCAAGGTCAGGTTGATGCGGTGATCCGTCACCCGCCCCTGCGGAAAGTTGTAGGTGCGGATACGCTCGGAGCGGTCGCCGGAGCCGACCATGCTGCGGCGCGCGCCGGCCCGTTCATTCGCCAGCCGCTCGCGCTCCAACTCGAACAAGCGGGTGCGGAGCACCTTGAGCGCCTTGGCCTTGTTCTTGTGCTGGCTCTTCTCGTCCTGCTGGATGACCACCAGCCCGGTGGGCAGGTGGGTGATCCGAACTGCGCTGTCCGTGGTGTTGACCGACTGGCCGCCGGGCCCCGACGAGCGATAGACGTCGATCCTGAGGTCCTTGTCGTCAATCTGCACATCGACCTCTTCCGCTTCGGGCAGCACCGCCACCGTCGCCGCAGAGGTATGGATCCGCCCGCCGCTCTCGGTCGCCGGCACCCGTTGCACCCGGTGGACGCCGCTTTCGAACTTCAGCCGGGCGAACACGCCCGCGCCGTTGATCGAAGCGACCGCTTCCTTGTAGCCGCCGACCTCGCTGGCCGAACCGCTGATCAGCTCGAACTTCCAGCCCTGTTCGTCGGCGAAGCGCTGGTACATGCGCAGGAGGTCGCCGGCGAACAGCGCCGCCTCGTCCCCACCAGTGCCGGCGCGCACTTCCAGCATCGCCGCCCGCTCGTCGGCGGAATCCTTAGGCAGCAGCTGCACGGCCAGCGCCCGCTCCGCCTCGGGCAGCCGATCCTCGATCAGCTGCAGCTCCTCTGCCGCCATGGCGCGCAGCTCCTCGTCGCCGTCGCGAGTCATCGCGGCCAGGCTCTCACGCTCAGCCCGTAGGCGGCGGACCTCGCGCGCCGCCGCGGCGACGGGCTCGACCTGCGCGTATTCCTTGCTCAGGCGCACGAACTCGTCCGGCGGCAGGGTGCCGGCCGCCATCGCCTCCGACAGTTCCTGCTTCTTCGCCTCGATCTGCGCAATGCGCTCCGAACTGATCTGCATCAGGCGGTCACCGCGGTGTCGATCAGGTCCAAAGCCACCGCGCGCTGCTCGCCCGTCGCCAGGTCCTTCACCTGCGCCGTGCCGCTCTCCACCTCCGCGTCGCCCAAGATCACCGCGTAAGCGGCACCCGCCGCAGCCGCCCGGGCCATCCGCTTCTTCATGTTGCCGCGGAACGCCATGTCGGCAGCGATGCCTGCACGGCGCAGGTCGGCGAGCAGCCTCACCGCCGCCGCTTCGCCGGCCGCACCCATCGGCACCAGCACCGCGGCCGGCTTCTCAGGCGCCGGCGCGTCGATCATCATCGACAGGCGCTCGATTCCAGCCGCCCAGCCGATCGCCGGCGTGTGCGGTCCGCCCAATGCCTCGATCAGCCCATCGTAGCGGCCGCCGGCCAGCACGGTGCCCTGTGCACCCAGCCGATCGGTCATGAACTCGAACGCCGTGTGGCGGTAGTAATCGAGCCCGCGTACCAGCCGCGGCGCTCGTTCCCAGGTCACGCCGGCGGCATCGAGCCCCGCAGTAACGGCGGCGAAGAAGTCCGCGGCCTCCGGCGTCAGAAAGTCGTCGATCGGCGGCGCAGCGTCGACCACTGGCCAATCCACGTGCGCCTTGGAATCGAGGATGCGCAGCGGATTGCGCTCCAGCCGGTCGCGGCTCTCCTCGCTGAGGTCCGCGGCAGCCGCACGGAAGTGCTCATACAAAGCGTCCCGCCAGCGGCCCCGCGTCTCCGGATCCCCCAACGTGTTCAGCTTCAGCACCGCGCCGTCGCCGATCCCCAGCTCCTTCAGCAGCTGGTCGGCAAACAACAGCACTTCGACGTCCGCCTGCGGCTCGGCCGCGCCGAGAATCTCGGCATCAAGCTGGTGAAACTGCCGGAAGCGGCCCTTCTGCGGGCGCTCGTAACGGAAGGCGGGGCCATGCGTCGCGACCTTGAGCGGCGCATACTGCTGCCACCCCTCGCTCAGGAAGGCCCGCGCGATCCCGGCCGTGAACTCGGGCCGCAGCGTGATGCTGTCCCCGCCCCGGTCCTCGAAGCTGTACATCTCCTTGGAGACCACGTCCGTGGTCTCGCCCAGCGAGCGGGCGAACACCGCCGTGGGCTCCAGCACCGGCACTTCGACCCGCCTGAATCCGAACAGCCGGCGCACCCGCTCGAAGGCGGACACGACCGCATGGAAGCGCTCGGCCTCGTCGCCAAGCAGCGATTGGGTGCCGCGAACGGGCTGGGGAATGTTGATCTGGGCCATTGGAAAGTCGTCGGTGCCACTAGCGGCCCTCATCCGGATTGGCTAGGCGCGCCCTTATGCGCAAACTCCCGCTCGCCGCGCTCTGCTTCGCGGCTCCCCTGGCCCTCGCCGCTGCGTCGCCAGTTCCGCCCCAGAACAGCCGTCCGCAGCCGGTTCCGATCGTGGACATGATCCCCGCCGCGCGCGACGTGCCCTATCCGGGCACGCTGCAGCTGACCGTCGACGCCACCGACACGGCGCGCGGCATCTTCCGCGTCCGCGAGCGGGTGCCCGTGACACAGGCCGGCGACCTCGTCCTGCTCTATCCCGAGTGGCTGCCCGGCAACCATTCCGACAGCGGTCAGATCAACAAGGTTGCCGGCTTCCGCCCGACCGCCAATGGTCAGCTGCTCAAGTGGCGCCGGGATCCGGTCGACGTCTATGCCTTCCACATTGACGTGCCGCAGGGCGTGCAGGCCGTCGACGTAGAATTCCAGTACGTCTCGCCGACCGACGGCAGCCAGGGCCGGATCGTCATGACCCCGGACATGGCGAGCATCCAGTGGATCGCCAATTCGCTCTACCCCGCCGGCTACTTCGTCCGCCAGATCCCGATCCAGGCTTCGGTCATCGTTCCGGCAGGCTGGCAGGTCGGCACCGCACTACGGCCGCAGGCGCAGACCGGAAACCGGATCGACTATCCGGTCACGAGCTACGAGATCCTGATGGACTCGCCGCTGATCGCCGGGCGCAACTACCGCAACATTCCGCTGACCCCGCGGGTCAGCATCGACGTGATCGGTGACACGCCGGCCGACCTCGCCGCCACGCCGGAGCAGGTCGCCGCGCACAAGCGGCTGGTCGATCAGGCGGTGAAGCTGTTCGGCGCCCAGCATTACGATCACTACAACTTCCTGCTGACGATCTCAGACAATCTCGGTGGATCGGGGCTCGAGCATCATCGCAGCTCGGAGGATGGCGTTCGGCGCGGCTATTTTACCGAATGGGACAGCGTGCTGCGCGAGCGCAACTTGCTGCCGCACGAATATGCGCACAGCTGGGACGGCAAGTACCGTCGCGGCGCGGACCTGTGGACGCCCGACTACAAGACTCCCATGCGCGGCTCGCTGCTGTGGGTCTATGAGGGCATGACCCAGTTCTGGGGCTATGTGCTCGGCGCCCGCTCCGGCATGCTGTCCAAGCAGGACACGCTGGACGCGCTCGCCGCCACGGCCGCGGCTTATTCCGAAGGCACGCCGGGGCGCAGCTGGCGGCCGCTGGTCGACACCACTAACGATCCCGCCATCGCCAAGCGTGCGCCGCAGCCGTGGCGCAGCTGGCAGCGGAGCGAGGACTATTACTCCGAAGGCCAGCTGATCTGGACCGATGTGGACCGGATCATCCGCACCCGCTCGGGCGGTCGGCGCTCGATCGACGATTTTGCCCGCGCTTTCTTCGGCGGGCGCGATGGCGACTATGGCGAGGTGACCTACGACCTCGATGAAGTCGTCGCGACGCTGAACCGCGTACAGCCTTATGACTGGCGCACCTACCTGACCACCAAGGTCTACGAGGTCGCCGCCACCCCGCCGCTCGAGGGCCTGACCCAGGGCGGCTACAACCTCGTCTACACCGACCAGCCGACCAAGTGGATCAAGTCGGGCGAGGCGCGCAGCAAAACGACCGATCTCAGCTACTCGGGCGGCCTGTCGCTCAGCGGCGACGGCCGGATCTCCGGGGTGATCTGGAACAGCCCGGCGTTCAACGCCGGCCTCGCGGTCGGCGACACGATCCAGGCGGTCAACGGGCGTAGCTATAGTGGCGATGCCCTGAAGACGGCCATCACCACCGCTAAGGGCACCTCCGTGCCGATCGAACTGGCGGTTAAGAGCGGCGATGAACTGCGCACCGTCCGGCTGGATTGGCACGGCGGCCTCCGCTACCCGCGCCTGGTCAAGGCCGGCCGCGGCAAGGGCACTCTCGATCAACTTTTGGAAGCACGATGAACCTCGATCTCGTACCTGCGGGAAACAACCCGCCCGAATCCATCAACGTCGTCATCGAGGTGCCGGTCGGCGGCGAGCCGGTGAAGTATGAGCTGGACAAGAAGTCTGGCGCGATCTTCGTCGACCGCATCCTGCACACCGCCATGCGCTATCCGGCGAACTACGGCTTCGTGCCGCATACGCTGGGCGACGACGGCGATCCGCTCGATTGCTTGGTCGTGGCCCGCTCGCCCTTTTTCCCGGGTTCGGTGGTCCGCGCGCGGCCCATTGCCGTCCTGTTCCTGGAGGACGAGGCGGGGGGCGACGAGAAGCTGCTCGCGGTGCCGGAGACCAAGACCTCGCCTTACTACGAAGGCGTCGAGGAGCGGGCTGACTTGCCGTCGATCGTGATGGAGCAGATCGGCCACTTCTTCACGCACTACAAGGACCTGGAGCCCGAGAAGTGGACCCGTGTCGGCCGCTGGGGCAGCCGTGAAGAAGCCATGGAAGTGATCCGCGCGGGTCTGAAGCGGGCGGCTGACGCCGAATTCTAGACTTCGGCCCGTGATCCGGCGGCGGGCGCCGCGCCTTGCCGGCGCGTTGTCGAGCGACCGGTCCGCGGCTGACACCACCGGCTCCTGACAGTCGGGTGTTCAGCAGCTCACCAATGGCGAGGTGGCAACAGCAGCCGCTGCCGACACCCGGTCGTGCCGTGGGCGGCCTGCCGCCGCGGCCAAGTCTCTTGCGGCGCTGTGAACAAGCTGGAACAGTGACTGGCAGAAGCCTGATATCTCTGGAGGATCGACCGTTGCGTCTCATCCCGCTTGCCGCCGTTCTGCTCATGTCCACCGCCACGGCCGCCCTTGCCCAGCCGGCCTCGCCGCCGATCTCCGAGCCGCCCTACGCGGCCTTGGTGCCGCCGAGCCCGCCGGGACAGCAGGGGCGAGCGGAGCGCAATGTGCTCGCAGCACAGGAGCGGATCGCTCGCATCGATCCCCAGCTCGGCTCCGTGATCGCACTCGACCCCACCGCCATCGCCCAGGCCCAACGTGTCGACCGCGCAGGACCACGCGGGCCGCTCGCCGGCCTACCGGTGCTGATCAAGGACAATATCGAAAGCGCCGGGCCGCTGCCGACCACCGCGGGCAGCCTGGCCCTAGCCGGAAACGTGACTGGCCGCGACGCTCCGCTTGTCGCGCGGATGAAGGCGGCGGGGCTGGTCGTGGTCGGCAAGACCAACCTGTCCGAATGGGCCAACATCCGCTCGTCCCATTCCATCTCGGGCTGGAGCGCGGTCGGGGGCCAGACCCGCAACCCGTTCGCGCTCGACCGCAACCCGTGCGGCAGCTCCAGCGGCAGCGGGGCGGCGGTCGCGGCCGGCCTGACCCGCATGGCCATCGGTACGGAGACGGACGGCTCCATTACCTGCCCGGCGGCAATCAACGGCATTGTCGGGCTGAAACCCACGGTCGGCCTGGTCAGCCGGACCCACATCATCCCGATAAGCGAAAGCCAGGACACTGCCGGGCCGATGACCGCCAGTGTGCGCGAAGCGGCCCTGCTGCTGACGGTGATCGCCGGCAGCGATCCCGCCGACCGCGCGACCCGCGAAGCCGATGCCCGCAAGCGCGACTATGCCGCGAACCTCCGCGCCGACGCCCTCCGTGGCCAGCGCATCGGCGTGATGCGCTTCGCTTCGGGCTTCGGCACGGACGAGCCATTCGAGGCGGCGCTGCGGACGCTCAAGGCGCAGGGCGCGACCTTGGTCGAGATCAAGAAGTTCGACGAAGGCCAGATGGGCGTCAACGAGTTTCAGGTGCTGCTGACGGAGCTCAAGGCGGGCCTCAACGATTACCTCAAGGGCAGCCCGGCCAACATCCCCGTCCGCTCGCTGGCCGACGTGATCGCGTTCAACAATGCCCAGGCCGCGCGCGAGATGCCGCTGTTCGGGCAGAAGACCTTCCTCCAGGCCGAGAAGACCAAGGGCCTGAGCGATCCCGCCTACCGCAAGGCCCGCGCGGCAAGCTTCCAGGCCGCGGGTCCGAACGGCATCGATCGCCTGCTCAAGCAATATGGTGTGGTGGCGCTGGTCGGGCCGACCATGCCGCCAACGTGGAAGATCGACGCCGTCAACGGGGACCAGATCAGCGGCGGCGGCGCCGGCAGCCTGGCCGCGGTCTCCGGCTATCCGCACCTCACCGTGCCGATGGGCTTCGTGAAGGGGCTGCCGGTCGGCCTGAGCTTCATCGGCCCGAAGTGGAGCGAGGAGCGGCTGCTCGGCCTCGGCTTCGCCTATGAACAGGCCCGCGGGCCGCTGCCCGGCCCCCTGTTCTTCCGCTCGATCGAGGAAAGCCCGGCGATCGCGCCGCTGCTCAAGCGGTAAGCCGCAGTCCGGCGATCGCGGCGACGATCACCAGGATCAGAAGCACCCGGACGGTGGTGGTCGGCTCGGCGAAGAAGGCCATGCCGACCACCACCGTCCCGACCGCGCCGATGCCGCCCCACACGGCATAGGCCGTTCCCATAGGGATGGTCCGAGCCGCATATTCGAGCAGCCCCATCGACAGCGTGACGCTGGCGAGGAAGGCCAACGTCCATGGCCAGTTGCGGAAGCCGTCGACGAACCGCAGCGAGGTGGTGAAGCCGACTTCGAACAGGCCGCCGATGATCAGCAAGAACCACGCCATCAAATCGCTCCCTCGACCATCGGTGACACGTGCCGCGGACGCCGCGCGGCGAGCAGGCAGCCGGCGACGATCAGCACCGCTCCGGCTAGCGTGGTCGGGCGCAGCGCCTCTCCATAGACCGCGGCACCGAGCAGCACCGCCCACAGGAAGGCGCTATATTCAACCGGCACCAGCGCCTGCGCCTCCGACCGGCCATAGGCCCAGCTCAGCAGCCACAGCGAGGAGACGGTCAGGGTGGCAGCCAGCGCCAGCAGTAGCCATTGCGTACCCTCCGGCCAGCCAAGCTGGCCGGGCCACAGCAGCGCTGCCACCGGCAGGAAGGCCAGCAGCCAGGACCCCGAGATCAGCGATTGGAAGAAGCTCACTTCCGCTGGGCTGGCGACCAGCGCCTGCTGCCGCATGAGGATCAGATTCCAGGCATAAAGCATCGCCGAGCCGAGGATGGCGAGCACCCCGTCGAGGTGCCGCTCCCCGCCGCCGTCGCCTAGCCGCGCCGCGAGCAGCACCAGCATGCCGGCGATGCCCAGCAGGGATGCGAATATGCTCTGCCGCGCAATCCGCTCGCCGAGCAGCGCGGCGGCCAGGTAGAGCGCGACCAGCGGCGCGATGAACGACAGCGCAATCGCCTCGGCCATGGGGAGGCGCGCCAGGCCATAGAACCAGGCCACCGCCATGACCGCGCTGACTCCGCCGCGCAGCAGGTGGAAGCGGAAAGCCGGGCGGCTGGGCCAGTTCTCGCGCGACCCGAGGTAGAAGGGTGCGGCGCACAGCACCGCGAACGCCTGTCGCCACAGCATCGCCGAGTAAGCGCCGAGCGCCAGCGCCAGCCCTTTCATCGCCGCGTCCATCCCCGCGAACAGCGCCACGCCGAGGGTGGCGGCGGCGAACGGCAGGAGGTGGATGTGACGGTGCATGCGCCGCGCTTAGCGGGTGAATGGCCTTAGCGCAGCACCATCTGGTCGCGCTCGATCGAGACATTGTCGAAACCGGCCAGGAAGTTCTGCCCCAGCAGCGACTGGTTTCCATCCGCCAGGACCATCGCCGGGATATCGCGGGCCGTGCGGCTGCCCAGCGTCACTTCGCGCAGGACCACCATCATGCCCATCACCGGACCGGAGGCACCCTCGCCGACCACCTCGAATTCATCATCGTTGATCGTCAGTCCGGCTCGCTCCGCATCCTGCCGGGTCAGCGCGATGACCGACGCTCCGGTATCGATCACGAAGCGGACGTTGCCGCCGTTCACGTCCGCGTCGGCATAGAAGTGGCCGTCGCCCTGCCGGGCCAGGCTCATGATGCCGCTGCCGGACAGTTGGCGCGACCCCGGCGTGGACGGCTGCTGCGAGATCGTGAGGTCCGGAGCGGTCGACGGCGGCAATGGCGCCGGCGACTGGCTCGACGGCATGAGCACGCCGATCGTGGTCGCGACCGCGATCAGGACAAGGGCACTGCGCAGCATGGCGACAAGCACCATGTCGCCTAGAGGTGAAGAGAAGGTTAGCCGCTACTCGGCGGCTTCGGGCACCAGCGCCTGCGCCGCCTCGATCTCGGCCGCCTTGGCCTCGACCAGCCGGACGATGTGATCGATCATGCCATCGTCCTGCACGTGGTGATCTGTGACCCCCGACAGGTAGACCATGTGCCGGCCGTTGCCGCCGCCGGTAATGCCGATGTCCGTCTCGCGCGCCTCGCCCGGTCCGTTGACGACGCAGCCGAGGACCGACAGCGACATGGGCGTGCGGATATGCTGCAGCCGTTCCTCCAGCCGCTCCACCGTGCGGATCACGTCGAAGCCCTGACGCGCACAGCTCGGGCAGGAGATCACCCGGACGCCGCGGTTGCGGATGCCAAGCGACTTCAGGATCTCGTAGCCGACCCGCACTTCCTCCTCCGGCTCGGCCGAGAGCGATACGCGAATGGTGTCGCCGATCCCGCTCCACAGCAGCATGCCCAGGCCCACCGAACTCTTCACCGTGCCACCGATCAGCCCGCCCGCTTCGGTGATGCCGAGGTGAAGCGGACAGTCGAGCTCGCCCGCGAGCTGCGTGTAGGCGGCGACCGCCAGGAACACGTCGGACGCCTTCACGCTGATCTTGTATTCGCGAAAGTCATGCTCTTCGAGCAGGCGGACATGGTCCAGCGCGCTTTCAACCAGCGCGTCGGGACAGGGCTCGCCATATTTCTCAAGCAGGTGCTTCTCCAGGCTGCCCGCGTTGACGCCGATGCGGATGGAGCAGCCGTTGGCCTTGGCGGCGCGGACCACCTCGGCGACCCGCTCGGGCGAGCCGATATTGCCGGGGTTGATCCGCAGGCAGGCCGCTCCCGCGTCGGCCGCTTCCAGCGCGCGCTTGTAGTGGAAATGGATGTCGGCGACGATCGGCACCTCGGCTGCGCGCACGATGTCGCGTAGCGCCGCGGTGCTGTCCGCATCCGGGCAAGACACGCGAATGATGTCGACCCCCGCTTCCTCGCAGCGCCGGATCTGGCCGATCGTCGCGTTGGCGTCGGACGTCGGTGTGTTGGTCATCGTCTGAACGGTAATCGGCGCATCGCCGCCGACGGGGACCTTGCCGACCATGATCTGGCGGGACGGGCGGCGGTCGATAGTGCGCCAGGGGCGGATCGCGGACATGGGCGCGATATAGAGGAGGCGGGTGACAGAACCAAGGCGGGCGAGCGGCGGAAAGCCGCCATTGCCGATAGGAGCCCCCTTCATTTTCTGTTATTGCCGCCGCGCAGAGACTCGGGGCCCGACGCAGTGGAAGGATCAGCCGTCCTCAATCGGCAAGGTGCGGTTCGCTCCCGCCGAGCCGGTCTGCGGCCGCCGTTCGTGCAGCGTTACTGGGCATTCCTCAGCTACAGCCACGTCGACGCGGCCGACGCCGAGTGGCTGCACAAGGCGTTGGAAAGTTTCCGGGTGCCGCCCGAACTGGTCGGACGCCGCGCCGAGCGCTTCCTCGTGCCGCGCAAGCTCACCCCCATCTTCCGGGACCGCAGCGAGCTGGCCGCCTCCAGCGACCTCACCACCGAGATCCGCGAAGCGATCGAATGTTCACGACACCTTATCGTGCTGTGCTCGCCCGCTGCGGCCAAGAGCCGCTGGGTCAACGAGGAGATCCGCACCTTCAAGCGGCTCCGCCCGGACGGAGAGGTGCTGGCGGCGATCCTCGGGGGCGAGCCGCACGCCACCGACCCTGACCGGGAGTGTTTCCCGCCGGCGCTGAAAGAGAAGCTGGACGCCCGCGGCCGGCCGACGGGCGAGCCGGCCGAGCCGATCGCCGCCGACCTGCGCGCGGTGGGTGACGGGCGTGAGGCGGGCCTGCTGAAGCTGGTCGCCGGCATGCTCGATCTCAGGCTGGACGAACTGGTCCAGCGCGACGAGCGGCGGCGGCAGCGCAAGTGGACGTTGATCAGCGTTGGCTCAGCTGCCGGTATGCTGCTGACCACCGGCCTGGCGGTCACCGCCTTCGACGCCCGGGACGAGGCCCGCGCGCAGCGCCGCGAGGCCGAGAGCCTGGTCGGCTTCATGATCGGCGATCTGAAGGACAAGCTGGAGCCCGTCGGTCGGTTGGACGCGCTGGACGCGGTCGGCGCACGCGTGCTGAGCTACTACGAGAAGCAGGACAAGGCGTCGCTGAGCGACGAGGCACTGGCCCAGCGCAGCCGCGCCCTGACGCTGATGGGCGACATCGCCCAGCGCCGCGGCGACATGGATGGGGCGCTGCGCCGCTACCGCGAAGGCTTCGTCGGCACGGCCGAAGCATTGCGCCGCGACCCGGCCAACCCGCAGCGCCTGTTCGACCATGCGCAAAACGTCTTCTGGATCGGCAACATCGCTACCAACCGCGGCGACTATGACGAAGCGGCGCGCTGGTTCGGCGAGTACCGGCGGCTGGCCGACCGCATGATGGTCCTCGCGCCAACGAATCCCAAGTGGCAACTTGAGGGCGTCTACTCTGCCAGCAACCTTGGGGCGCTGGAACTCAGGCGGCGCGATTATCGGGCGGCGGTGGCACGGTTCGAGGGCGCCTTGCGTCCCTTGGCCACGCTCCGCCAGCAGGCGCCCGGCGAGCTCGAATATGCCAAGCTGGAGGTGGAGACCCGCGGCTACCTGGCCGACGCGCTGGAACGCGGCGGCCGGCTTCAGCCAGCGCTCGCCGAACGGTCACGCCAGGTCGGCCTTATTCAACAGCTGCGACGCCGCAACCCGAACGACTTGGACCTCCAGTCGCGGCTGCTGATCGCGTTACGCTCGGCAGCCCGGGAGCTGAACTCCAGCGGCCAGCGGGACCAGGCTCTCGCCATGTCGGTGCGCTCCGTCGGCCTGTCCGACAGCCTGCTGCGGACGGAGCCAGGCAACAGCGACTGGCTGGACCGCAGCGCCGGCACCCGGCTGGACCACGCCGCGCTGCTGATGAAGGCCGGCCGGCTGGACGAGGCGGTCCGCTTCAACGAAGCGGGCTGCGCGGGATCGGCGCGGGTGGCCGGCAAGGACCGGGTCGTATTGTGGGCCAAGCACGCGCGCTTGTGCCTTGAGAACCGGGCGCGCCTCAGCCTGGCCGGCGGCAACCGCGGCCAGGCGATGCTCCATGCCGGGCAGCTGCTTGCCCAGATCCGGACGGAACCGACGGCCGACAGGGTGGAGGACCGTTTCTCGCTCGCAACGGTCGAGATGCTGGTGGGCGACATCGAAAACGCGATGGGCGACCGGGCGGCCGCCCGGCGATCCTGGGCCCAGGCACTGGCGCTTTGGCCGAGCGGCGTAGCCGAGACGCCGCGTGAGTTCGCCCGTCACCGCGATTTGCTGGATCGGCTGGGCCGCCGCGCGGAGGCGACGGTGATGACGGCACGTCTGCAAGCCATGGGCTGGAAGGACTGACGTCAGGGCGAACGAGAGAGGGGAGCCAGAATATGCAGCAATCGGCCAGTGTGCAGGCGAGGTCCGGAGCGCCCGGCAAGGCGCATCCGGCGCGAGTCGCGGTCGTGGCGACGCCGGACGGGGACGGGTGGCGCTTCGCCATGCGCCAGGATAGTCAGGCCGTGGACCGGCTCGACTTCAGCAAGGATGCGGCCGGCATGCGCAAGGCCGACTGGCACGAAATCGACTTCATGCTGGAGGACCCAAGCGGGCGCCTGGCCTTTCCGCGCGACAAATGGGACGCGATCTGGGTCGCCCGGGGAACGGAAACGGAGGCGCCCGACTGCCCCAGAGCGGCCAGCCGCGACCACGACGTCTATCCCTTGTGGGTCAAGGACAAGGTTCTCCGGGTGTGCAATCGCAATTCCGATCGCTGCCTCCTGAGCTTCGCACTCAACTTCGTCCCAACCGGCAGCCCCGACGGACCGATCGTCGCCACGCTGGACCCGATCATGGGCAATGGTAACGGCGGTCGGGCGTGAACTGACCGAAGGAGGGAGCGCAGGCCATGCCAAAGTTCATGCAGGAACGGCACATCAACGTAGCGGTGAAGTTAGCGGTCGGCGGCGGCTACGAGATCACGCCCTACGAAGGCAGCAGGAACCTCAAGGACCAGGAACTGGTCTGCAGCAAGGAGCCGAAGACGCACCCGCATGATATCGGTAAGGACGACCTGTTCAAGGAAGGGTGCCATGTTCTCGTCTTCACGGTGGACAACGATGCCCAAGCTGAGCTGCGCTTCCCCGCGGTGCCGGAAGACGCTTATTGGGCACAGAAGGTGAACCCGACAGGCACAAGCGGTCCCAAGTCGCCGACGCAAGTCGCCGACGTCGTACCGGTCTGGGTAAGCGACGACGGCCAGCAGCTCATTGTTCTGAACTTCAATAACAAAGCCAAGCGGATCGGGTACACGCTGCGACTATTGGACAAGAACAACAACCCGCACCTTTGCGACCCGATCATGGGCAACGGCAACGGTGGCAAGAGCGCCCCCCAGACCCCATCCCCACTCGTTACCGGATCGCTGATCGCGGGCGCGGGCGCGCTGCTTGGAGGGCTGGGCTATGCGCTGGCGAGCAGCGCGTCCTTGGGCCCCAAGCGACGGCACCGGCGCAAGTAGGTCCGTGAGCGGCCCTCCCGCGGTACCGTTCGCCCTGACGGTCGGGATCACCGGGCACCGGGCCGAGGCCCTGCCAGCCGCCGCCGCGGTCGAGGCGCGGGTGGCCGCTGTGCTGGAGCGGCTGGAACGGGCCGCGTTCGACCTCCTGAAGCGGGAAGCCGCGCTGTTCGCGGCGGAACCGCCCTGCCTCACCCTGGTGTCGCCGCTGGCGTCGGGTGCCGATCAGCTGGCGGCACGGATCGCCGTCGAGCGCGGCTGGGCGCTGCAGGCGGTGCTGCCCCTGCCCCGGCAGTCCTATGCCGCCTCGATGGACCCCGCCGGAGCGGCCGAACTGCAGCGCCTGCTGGAGGCCGCGACTTGCGTGCTGGAACTGCCCGGCGATCCTGCAAACCCCACCGACAGCTTCGTTATGGCCGGGCGCGCGACGGTGGCCCACTCCGACCTGCTGCTGGCGGTGTGGGACGGGCTGCCGGCCCGCGGGCGCGGCGGCACGGCCGAGACCGTCGACCTGGCGCTGCTGCGCGGCACGCCCATCCTGCACTTGCCGATCGAGTCCGACCAGCCTTCGCGCCTGCTGTGGAGCGGGTTCGACCCGGTGGTGATCAGCGCACCCGGCGACCATCACTGCGGCCGCCCGGACGAGGAGGCGGAGCTGCACCGCGTGCTCGCCGCCTTGCTGGCGCCGCCGCCGAACCCGCGCGAACGCCAGTTCATCCAGCGCTACCTGGTGGAGCGCGAACGCAAGCTTCGCCTGCGGCTCGAATATCCGTTACTAATGACGCTCGCCGGCGCGCACCGCATCTCGCGCAAGGACGTCAACGCCCGGCTCGGAGTGGAGGCAGCCCGCAACGAGTGGCTTGAATATCGCCAGCGCTGCGCTGGTTGCCACGGGGTGGATGCGCCGCTCGATGCGCTGCAACAGGCGTATGAGTGGAGCGACCGGCTGGCCACCCACTTCGCCCAGACCTACCGGTCGAGCCATGTGTTCAACTTTCTGCTTGCCGCGCTTGGTGCGCTGATCGGCCTGTCGGGGCTGGTGTTCCAGGGTAACCCATTCGAGCTGGCGATCGCCGAGTTCGCGGTGGTGCTGGCGGTGATCGTCAATACCCAGACCGGCTCGTCCAGTTGCTGGCACCAGCGCTGGCTCGATTATCGCCAACTCGCCGAGCGGCTGCGACCGATGCGCAGCCTGAAATTGCTTGGGCTGGCCGCGCCCGATCCGCCGGGCAGCCCGGCCGAGCCGATCGCCCGCCGGTGGATCGACTGGTATGCGGCGGCGATGTGGCGCACGATCGGCTGCCCCGGTGGCCGACTTCAGCCAGCCGACGTCCCGCGCCTGGCGGAAGCGATCGCAGAGCGCGAGCTGGAGCCGCAGATTGCCTACAACCGGCGCACGGGGGCGCAGATGGCCGCCTTTGATCAGCGGCTCGAATGGGTGGCGCTGGCCATTTTCGGCACCACGCTGGCAATCACCTTCGCCACGATCCTGTGCCTGCTGTTCGCGCCGCAGCTGCTGAAGTCGGCCGGAAACTGGACCACCGTCCTGTCCGCCGGGCTGCCCGCGGTCGGCACCGCCATCTTCGGCATCCGGGTACAAGGCGATTATGGCGCGCTGTCGGCCCGCTCGCGACATACAGCGGACCAGCTGCAGCGGATCGCGACCGACCTCACCCGCGCGCGCGACCTGCCGCGCACCGCCGATCTTACCGAGCAGGCCGCGCGGGTGATGCTGGCCGACCTTGGCGAATGGCGGCTGGTCAACGAGCTTCACGAATTGTCGCTGGGCTGAGCCTCCGCTACGGCGGGCCCGTGCCGATCCTCCGCTTGCTTGCCGCGCTGTGCGCGCTTGTCGCCGCCGTTCCCGCCAACGCTTACTGGGAATATGGCCACCAGACCGTCGCTGCGGTCGCCTGGGAGTCGGTCAAGCCGGAAACCCGCCGGCAGATACAGGCACTGCTCAGACAAGGCGCGCTGCTGCAGACGCCGACCTGCCCCACCCGCACGCTGGAGGAAGCCAGCGTTTGGGCCGACTGCATCAAGCCAATGGGCGACCGCTTCAGCTACCAGTCGAGCTGGCATTACCAGAACGTCAACGTATGCAGGCCGTTCAGCCTCAAGGAGGCGTGCAAGGACGGCAACTGCGTCTCGGCGCAGATCGACCGCAACGCCCGACTGTTGGCCGACAAGAGCCTGCCAGTGCGGGAGCGGATTATGGCGCTGGCCTTCCTGACGCACTTCGTTGGCGACCTGGCGCAACCGATGCACGCCGGCGACCGCGGCGATCTCGGCGGCAACCAGGTCGCGGCCAACTACGGCGCGATCGGCGGCCGTACCAACCTTCATTCGATTTGGGACGGCTGGCTTCCGGAACGGGCGATCACCACCGGGCCGGCGGCGCGTTCCGGCGGCGCCAACAACCTCAGCCTGCCCCAACGGGCGCGCGAGCTGATCGCCGAAGTACCGGCCGGTGAGCGCGCGGTGCTGGTCGGCGGCACGGTTGCCGATTGGAGCCGCCAGAGTTGGGAGAATGCGCGCACCCTAGCTTACGCCTCCTTGATCGGTGATCCGTGCGGGCCGTTGCCGAAGGAGCGGCCAACCCTGACCGAGGCCAGGGTGGAGGAGCTGATCGCGCCGGTGCGGCGTCAGGTCACCGCCGGTGGCCTGCGCCTCGCGCGGCTGCTCGACGATGCGCTGCTGGAGGGCAAGTCCCCGCAACCGCCCAAGCGCGGCGGCAACTAGTTGTCCTCACCCCGCCGCCACCGCCACCCGCCGCGGGTGGTGTTCCGGCAGATGAGCAGGAACAGCGCAGTCAGCGTGACCGTGAAGCTGACGTAGGCGACGATCGACCATGCCAGCAGCGGCGTGGCGCCGGTGATCAGCACCACGTAGCCGACCAGCACGACCCAGCCCTGCCAGCTGATCGGCGCAGCCGAACCATAGCCGTACCGCTTGGGTGCGAACCATTCCGGTCCGCCACTCACCGCCGCGGCGCCTTGACGAAGGCAGCGATGCGCTCGGCGAGACGAGCGGCCAGCGGCAGGCTCGGGTCGGCGTAGGTGGCTAGGTTGGCGGCCCGGTCCGCCGGCGCGTCCTTCAGCACATGGTTCATGTTCGCGAACTCGGCAGCGACGACCCCCGGTCGGGCGGCTGCGAGTGCCGCGGCGTCCGCCTTGCCGACCTGCAAGTCGCGCCCGCCGCTCACCACCAGCACCGGCCCGCGATAGCCGCGGAGCAGCTGCACCGGGTCCTGCCGCATCAGGTCAATCAGGAAGTCCTGCACGGCTGGGTTGAACAACCCCCGCGCCAGCGCCGGGTGCATCGCTGATACATCGGCCCGCTGCCCCCCCTCCAGGCTGGCCAACGCCGCCTCTGCCTGCGGCAGGACCGGCGCGTTTGCCGGATTGGCGCGTAGCTGCTCGCGGATGATCTGCCCCAGCGGCCGCCCGCCGGTGGTCAGCAGAACCAGCCCACACACGTCCTTCTCCCCGGCTGACGCAAGCGCGATTAGCCCACCCTCGCTGTGCCCCGCCAGCCAGACGCAGCGCGCCCCTGTTGCGGCCCGTGCAGCGGCGATCCAGGCGCGGGTGTCGGCGACATAATCGGCGACCATCACCTTGTTCGGATCGCCGGCCACCTTGCTGCCGCCGAGCCCGCGCTTGTCGATGCGCACGCTGGCAACGCCGTCCGCCGCCAATCCCTCAGCCAGCAGGCGATAGCTGTTCGCCTTCACCCCCAACGGATTGTTGCCGTCGCGATCGGTTGGGCCGGAGCCGGGCAGGATCAACACCGTGGCTGCGGTCTTGCCAATTGGCTGGACCAGGGTGCCCTTCAGCGGCCCCGCCGCGAGCTCGCTGCTGCGGACAGCGGGCGCGGCCGCCGCCAGGCTGGCAGCGGCGATGAGGGTGGTGATCATTCCGTTTTCTCCTTGGGGGGTCGGCCGCGCTTGACCGGCTGGGGCGGGTCGAGGCGGACGCCGCGGGCCTTCAGCGCCTCACGGATCAGCACCTCGGCCTCGGCATTGGCCGAGCGCAGGTTGGCCGTGGCGCAGCGCTCAACCGCGGCCCACAGGGCCGGGTCGATCCGCAGCGGAAAGGCCTTGCGCTCGGTCACGGGCGCTTACTGGTACAATGTGCCGGTGTTGACGACAGGCTGGGTGTCGCGCTCGCCGCACAGCACCACCATCAGGTTGGACACCATGGCCGCGCGGCGCTCGTCGTCCAGCTCGACGACGTTCTTGGCCGACAGCTGCTCCAGCGCCATCTCGACCATGCCGACGGCGCCCTCGACCAAAGTCTTGCGGGCGGCGACCACCGCCTGCGCCTGCTGGCGGCGGAGCATGGCCCCGGCGATCTCCTGCGCATAGGCGAGGTGGGTGAAGCCGCACTCGTCGACCGTGATGCCGGCCACCGCCAGCCGCGCGTTCAGCTCTTGCCGGAGCTCGACCCCGACCTCGTCATGGTTGCCGCGCAGCGTGACCTCCAGATGCTCGAAGTCGTCGTACGGGTAGCGCGAGCCGATGGTTCGGATCGCCGCCTCGACCTGGACGGTGACGAACGCCTTGTAGTCGTCCACGTCGAACAGCGCCTGCGCGGTGTCGATCACCCGCCACACGATCTGTGCCGCGATCTCGATCGGGTTGCCGCGCAGGTCGTTGACCTTGATCCGGTCGGAAATGAAGTTGTTGGTCCTGACCGACACTTTGCGCCGCATCTCCCACGGCAGCACCCAGCGCAGGCCCGTGGCCCGGTCCGTACCCCGATATTCACCGAACAAGGTGATTGCCGCCGCCTGGTTCGGCTGCAGCATGTAGAAGCCCGGCAGCAGGAACAGCAGCACCAGCGGCCCGACGATCACCGCCGCGATCGACAGCGCATCCCGGTAGTCGTTGGCCAGCCGGCCGATGCCGAATACCTGCACCGCAATGGCTACCGCCAGCAGCAGCAAGACGAGATAGCCGCTGAAGGTACGGGCCCTCCGCTCCCGGCTGGCGGTGAGATGATTGATCGGCTGATCGGTCATGTGAGGTCTCCCTGTATGATATCACATTTATATATTTGCGATGCGTTGCGCAAGCGGGAGCCGCCGCCTAGGGCCGGCGCATGAACTGGCAATTGGTGATCCACGGCGGCTGCGGCGCGATGCGCCTGTCGCCGGAAGAGGAGCAGGCAGGGCTTGCGGGCCTGCGCGAGGCGCTTGAGGCAGGCTCGGCCGTGTTGCGCGCCGGCGGAGCTGCGCTCGACGCGGTGGAGGCGGCGGCGCGCGTGCTGGAGGATGACCCTGCGTTCAACGCCGGGCGCGGCGCCGTGCTGACCCACGAGGGCGCGATCGAACTGGACGCTGCGGTCATGGCCGGAGCCACGAGGTCCGCCGGCGCAGTGGCGGGCCTGCGCACCATTCGCTCGCCCATCGGCGCCGCCCGGGCGGTGATGGAGCACAGCCCGCACGTCCTGCTGAGCTTCGCCGGCGCCGAGCAGTTTGCCCGCGAGCAGGGCCTCGAGACGATCGACCCGAGCTGGTTTGAGACCCCCGCCCGGCGCGCGCAGCTGGACAAGGTGCTGGCGAGCGGCGGCGGGTTCGACGCCGACGTGAAGTTCGGGACGATCGGCGCGGTGGCGGTGGACTCCGCCGGGCATGTCGCCGCCGCCACCTCGACCGGCGGCCTGACCGCCAAGCGTTGGGGCCGCATCGGCGACTCGCCGCTGATCGGCGCCGGCACCTATGCCGACGATCGCAGCTGCGCCGTCAGCGCCACCGGCTCGGGCGAGTTTTTCATCCGCACCGCCGCTGCGCACGAGATCGGCGCCCGCATGCGGTTGCTGGGCGAATCGCTGCAGTCCGCGCTCGACTCCGTGCTGGCCGACATCCAGTCCCTCGGCGGCACCGGCGGGCTGATTGCGGTCTCGCCCGATGGAGACGCAGCGTGGGGCTTCACCACGCGCGGCATGTACCGCGGCAAGGCCAGCGCCGCCGGCAGCGAGGTGGCGGTGCATGGAGCTTGAGCCCGCCACGCCCGAGGACCTGCCGGCGCTGCACGCGCTGATCGAGCGCGCCTACCGTGGCGACTCCGCACGCCAGGGATGGACGCACGAGGCCGACCTGCTCGGCGGCCAGCGCACGGACGTGGACGCCCTCGCTGCCATGCTCACGAACCCCGCCCAGCAGCTGCTCCTCTGGCGCGATGGCGCTCAGCCAGCCGCCTGCGTGGCGCTGACGGACAAGGGCGACGGCCTCGCCTATCTCGGCATGCTCACGGTCGACCCGGAACGCCAGGGCGGCGGCACCGGCCGAACGCTCCTCGCCGCCGCCGAACGCTGGGCGACTGACCACCTCCGCGCTCGCCGCATCGAAATGACCGTCATCTGGCAGCGCCCCGAGCTCATCGCCTGGTACGAACGCCGCGGCTACCGCTTCACCGGCGAGCACCGCCCCTTCCCCTACGGCGACGAACGCTTCGGCCAGCCCCACCGCACCGACCTCGAGTTCGTCGTCCTGGAGAAGACCCTCTAGGTCACCATCGCCCGCATGGTCTCGATCCGGTCCGCCTCGTGCGCCGGCTTGTCGGTGCGGATGCGGCTGATACGGGGAAAGCGCATCGCCAGCCCGGAGCGGTGCCGCTTGCTGAGGTGGATGGAATCGAACGCCACCTCCAGCACCAGGCTCTTCTCGACCTCCCGCACCGGTCCGAACCGCTGCACCGTGTTCTGCCGGACGAACCGGTCGAGCCAGCGCAGCTCCTCGTCGGTGATCCCCATATAGGCCTTGCCCACCGGCAGCAGCTCCCCGTCCTCGGCCCAGCAGCCGAACGTAAAGTCGCTATAGTAAGACGAACGCTTCCCCGACCCGCGCTGGGCGTACATCATCACGCAGTCGGCGGTCAGCGGATCGCGCTTCCACTTGTACCACAAGCCGACCCGCCGCCCGGCGACATAGGGCGAATCGCGCCGTTTCAGCATCATGCCCTCAATCGACGCGTCGCGGGCGCCGGCGCGCACCTCGCCCAATTCGGCGAAATCAGCAGCCTCGATCAGCAGCGACAAGTCGAACCGGTCCGGGTCGAGACGGGGCATGAACGCCTCCAGCCGCGCCCGCCGCTCACTCCACGGCAACGCGCGCAGGTCCTCCGCGCCATCGTAAAGCATGTCGTACAAGCGGACGAAGGCCGGATATTCCTCCTGCATCCGGCCGCTGACCACCTTGCGGCCGAGCCGCTGCTGCAGCGCGTTGAAGCTGGCCGCGGCGCCGCCATGCTCGTCCGCGCCCTGCCCCGCTCCCCGCACCAGCAGCTCGCCGTCAAGCACCGCGGCCTCGGTGAACGCTGCCGCTACGTCCGGAAAGCTGCGGGTGATGTCGTCGCCGGTCCGGCTGTACAGCCGGGTCTCCCCTCCCGCTCGCACTAGCTGCACGCGGATGCCGTCCCACTTCCACTCGGCGGCATAGTCGGCCAGGTCGACCTTGCCCTCCTCCAGCGGGTGGGCGAGCATGAATGGGCGAAAGACCGGGATGTCGGTCGCGCGCGGCTGTTCGGCCCGGCCCTCGCCCCAGGCGAACAGTTCCGGATAGGGCGGCGCGAGGCCGTGCCAGACTTCCTCCACGCCCTCGACATCGACCCCGAACGCGTCGGCGAAGGCCTGCTTGGCATTGCGGGCGTTGATCCCGACCCGCAGCTCGCCCGTCGCCAGCTTCAGCAGCGCGAAGCGGCCGGATGCGTCGAGATGGTCGAGCATCCGCGCCAGCTCCGCCGGCGCATCCGAGCGGCTGACGGCGCGCAGCCGGGTGACCGCCTCGGCCAGGCCGACCGTGCCGTCGTCCATCTCCGGATGCTCGCGGTCGGGCGCGGGCCACAGCAGGGAGACCGTCTCGGCCAGGTCGCCGACGTAATTGTGGCTCATGCGCAGCAGCAGCGGATCCACCCGGCTTTCCGCCAGGCCGCGGATCACTGCCGCCTTGACCGCCGGGATGTCCAGCGATCCGGTCAACGCCGCCAGGGCATAGCCCCGGTCAGGGTCCGGGGTGCGGCGGAGATAGTCGCCGATCAGTTTCAGCTTGGCATTGCGACTACGGGTATAGACGAGCGCGTCGAGCAGCTGGGAAAAGGCGCGCATGCCCGCTCAACCGAGCAGCGGCGAAATCGTTTCGGGTCAGTGCAAGCGCGCGGCGATGGCGGCAAGGATGGTCGTGCGATCAGCAGTGCCGGCTGCAAGCGCGTCGTCGAAGTGGCTGAGCGCCTCGGCTACAGCCACCCGGCACCCTGGCAAAAGAGCGAGCTGCGCCGAATGCCCGGCCAGCCCTTCCGCGGCGGACAGCCCGGCCCGGCCCGCAGCGTCGCGGATCGCATCCAGGCGCGCGTGGATGTCGAGCGGGCTCAGCCGATGCGCCCGGCCGTGGATGTCGGCGATGCGGGCCTTGAGGTCGTTCCGAAGCACATCGAGCGAGTCGCGCATGAAAGTTCACTCCGCGTTTGCCCGCCGACTGTTGACCCGCAGGGTTAAGGCTTGGCTAAAGCAGTGTGACTGTTCGACATTGGCGTGCCTGCTGCTTGACACGGGCAGCACCGGGCGGCATTGGGCGCGGCAGATGCGGGCGGCGTTCAGCGCCGCTCTTTTCGTTTACACGCACACTGGGACCTTTCGCGATGGCCAAGCCGGCAACCGTCAAGATCAAGCTCGTCAGCACGGCCGACACCGGCTTCTTCTATGTGACCAAGAAGAACCCGAGGAACCAGACCGAGAAGATGAGCTTCCGCAAGTACGACCCGGTCGCGCGCAAGCACGTTGAGTTCAAGGAAGCCAAGATCAAGTAACGACCCGCTGAGGTCGTCACCTCGGACGCCGATCCGGGGTCAAGTAGATGGCAGTCGCGGCAGCGGCACCGAGGGGCGCTTCGGCGCCCTTCTTCGTGCCCGCCTGCGCCATAGGATCACGTCCGCTGTGCTAGCCGGATGCGCCTCGCCACCTTGCCGCCGCCGCGACGCTTGAGCGACGCGCAGGCTGAGCGGATGGCATCAAAGTTGACCCGATCGGCGCGACAGTGGCGGAGCCTTTGTCGCCGTTCAGCCCGACACCGCCTCGGGCTTGCGCTGCAGTAGTGCAGTTACCTCCTCGACGAAGCGCACGACAGAGATCGGCTTCGACACATAAGCGCTGGCGCCCGCCGCCCGGACGCGGTCCTCGTCCCCGGCCCCGGCGTAAGCGGTCACGGCCATGATCGGCACTTCCTTCAGCGCCTCGTCCGCGCGGAAATCATGGATCAGCTCCATGCCGTTGACGTGCGGCAGCTGGATGTCGGTGATGATCAGCTCCGGCCGGAACTCCCGCGCCCGCTCCAGCGCCTGGCGGCTGTCCGTCACCGCATTGGGCTCATGCCCATGGGCCGCGAGCAGGTCGCAGAACAGCTTGATGTTGAGGGCGTTGTCCTCGACAACCAGGATCCTGGCCACGTTCACGCTCCTCAACCTGTCAGGAGATCATCATAGGTGATAATCAGGAAACCCTCAAACTCCGCCGATCCCACGATTGTTGCGTTGCAGGCACTAGCTGTCGCTCTACGGGACTCCCAGCGGGCCCAGCGGTTGCTGGAGCTGACCGGCTTGACCAGCGATGAACTGCGCGCCCGTGCGACCGAGCCGCACATGCTCGCGGCGGTGCTGAGCTTCCTGGAAGCGCATGAACCGGACCTCATCGCGGTGGCCGATGAGCTTGGGATCAGCCCGCAGGAACTGGTCGCCGCCCGAAGCGCTCTCGAGGCATGAACCGACCTCTGCTCGTCACCGACTGTGACGAAGTCCTGCTGCACATGGTGTCCCACTTCTCGGACTGGCTAGACGAGGCGCACGGCGTCCTCTTCCGCCCGGAGGAAGGCGACATGGCCGGCGCGCTGAAGTTCAAGGATGGCGGCGAGCGCGTGCCCTCCGAGCAGGTGTGGGAATATCTGACCGGCTTCTTCCGCACCGAGATGCACCGGCAGACGATCGTTCCGGGCGCAGTCGAGGCGCTTGGTAGCATCGGGGAGGTCGCGGACATCGTGATTCTCACGAACCTCGGCGAGGAGGCCCACGGCTGGCGAGTCGAGCAGTTGGCCGGGCACGGCATCCACCATGAGGTAGTGTGCAACCGTGGCGGCAAGGGCGAACCGCTGAAAAGCTTGGTCGAGCGGCACGGGGCCACGCGCAGCGTGTTCGTGGACGATCTCGCCGTGCATCATGCGTCGGTGGCCAAGTACAGCCCGGACACGTTCCGCCTGCACATGGTCGCCGAGCCTAAGCTGGCGGCGGTGACGGAGACTGCCGCCGCCGCCCACGCCCGGATCGACGACTGGCCAACGGCCACCGACTGGATCCTTGAACGCCTGAAGGACGCCGCATGACCAAGACCGCCCTCATCACCGGCGCCACCGCCGGCATTGGCGCCGCCGCGGCGCGCCTGTTTGCCGGCCGCGGCTGGAAAGTGGTCGGAACCGGCCGCCGCGGCGACCGGCTCCGCGCCATGCAGGAGGAGCTTGGCGCCGCATTCCTACCGCTCGAACTCGACATGCGTGACGTCAACACATTGCGGCAGCTCGACGGACTCGCCGGCGACTGGGGCGGGCTCGACCTGCTCGTCAACAATGCCGGCCTGGCCCCGCCCGCCGATCCGTTGCATGAACAGGATTGGGACCGGCTGGACCAGGTGATCGAGACCAACATCACCGGCCTGGTTGCACTGACGCAGGCGCTGCTGCGCAAGCTCATCGAGCGGCAGGGCGGGATCATCAATCTCTCATCGGTCGCCGCCACCTACCCCTATCGGGGCGGTGCGGTGTACGGGGGGACCAAGGCGTTCGTGCGCCAGTTCAGCCTCGACCTGCGCTGCGACCTTGCTGGCACGGGCGTTCGGGTCAGCTCGATCGAACCCGGCATGGCCGAGACGGAATTCACTCTTGTCCGCACCGGCGGCGACCAGGCGGCGAGCGAGGCACTCTATTCCGGCATGGACCCGATGACCCCGGAGGACCTGGCCGAGACCATCTGGTGGATCGCCACCCTGCCGTCACACCTCAACATCAATACTCTGGAGCTGATGCCCACCCGGCAAAGCTTTGCGGGGTTCAGCGTCACTCGCAAGGGTTGATTCGGGCCGGTCCGGCTGCTTGGGAGAGCGCATGTCCATCGATGCACGCCTTGCCGAACTCGGCATCACCCTTCCGCAGCCGGCCGCCCCGGTCGCTTCCTACGTTCCCGCGGTGGAGGCCAACGGCCTGCTGCACATTTCGGGCCAGATCAGCTTCGCCGAGGATGGCAGCCTGATCACGGGCCGACTGGGCGAGAACGTCGACCTGGCCGGCGGCCAGGCCGCCGCCCGCCGCTGCGGCCTCATGCTGCTGGCGCAGATCAAGGCGGCGATCGGTTCGCTGGACCGCGTGGAGCGGATTGTGAAACTCGGCGTGTTCGTTAACTCGGCGGGCAGCTTCACTGACCAGCCCAAGGTCGCCAACGGCGCGTCCGACCTGATGCAGGAGGTGTTCGGCGAGGCCGGGCGCCACGCCCGCTCGGCCGTGGGCGTGCCGGTGCTGCCGCTCGGCGTTGCAGTCGAGGTGGATGCGGTCGTTCAGGTCCGCGCCTGACCCGCTGAACCCGGGTCGGGTCGGCTTCGCGCACCGCGGGCTGCACGGCCCCGGCGTTCCGGAGAACAGCCTTGCTTCCGGCCGCGCCGCACTGGCGATCGGCGCGGGCATCGAGTGCGACGTCAGGCTGAGCGCCGACGGCGTGCCGATGGTCTTCCACGACGCAGACCTGATGCGCCTCTGCGGCATCGAGGGTGACACCGCCCAACTTACCGCCGCGGCGCTGACGCAGCTCACCTTGCTCGGGACCGCCGAGCATGTGCCGACGCTGGCCGAGTGGCTGGCGCCGGTGCCCGTCGACACGCCGGCCCTGATCGAGGTCAAGGCCACCAGCGAGGAGCGCACGGCGGCGCTGTGCGCGGCGGTGGCGGCCCTGCTCGGGACGGAGCGGCCGCGCACCGCAGTCATGAGCTTCGCACCCGCCGTTTCGTGCTGGTTCGCCGCTCACTCTCCCGAGCGGCGGCGGGGGCTGGTGGTCGACGGACGCTGGCCGGCGGACTTCCGCGAGTCGGCGGTGGCCATGGCTGAGCCGCAATTCGTGGCAATCGACAAGGCGCTGCTCGGCGATCCATGGACTGCGGCGATGCGCGAGCGGGTGCCGGTCTATAGCTGGACGATCCAATCGCCCGAGGACTTGCGGCGGGTGGCGAACCACGCCGACGCTCCTATCTGGGAGGGCGATGGCCGACCGTGAGTCCGTAACCGCCCGCATCGCGTCCTCGATCGGGAGCATCGACCAGCAGCTGTGGGATCGGCTGGCGGGCGACGATCCGTTCCTGGAGCATGCGTTTCTGGCGGCGCTTGAGGAGTCCGGCAGCGTTGGCGGGCGGACCGGATGGTCGCCGCTGCCAATTCTGGTGGAGGACGAAGGGCGCACGGTGGCAGCCGCGCCTGCTTACCTCAAGAGCCATAGCCAGGGCGAGTATGTGTTCGACCATGGCTGGGCCGACGCGTGGGGGCGCGCGGGCGGCGATTATTACCCCAAGCTGCAGGTGGCGGTGCCGTTCACCCCGGTGCCGGGTCGGCGCCTGCTCGGTGACCGGCCGCACGCATTGTTGGCTGCGCTGGAGTCGGTCACAGTGCAGAATGGCCTCTCGTCGGCCCACGCAACGTTTATCGCCGAAACCGACGAAGCGTTCTTTGGTGAGCGTGGCTGGCTGATCCGCCACGGCATCCAGTACCATTGGTTCAATCGCGGCTACGGCAGCTTTGACGACTTCCTGGGAGTGCTGGCGAGTCGCAAGCGAAAGGCCCTGCGCAAGGAGCGGGAGGCGGCGGAGGCCGGGCTGGAGATTGTGGCGATGCGCGGGCACGAGATCCGGCCCGAGCACTGGAACGCCATGTGGACGTTCTACCAGGACACGGGCTCACGCAAGTGGGGTCGGCCGTATCTCAGGCGTGCGTTCTTTGACCTGGTGGCGGAGCGGCAATCGGACCGGCTGCTGCTGTTCCTGGCCCTGCGTGGCGGCGAGCCAATCGCCGGGGCGCTGAACTGGATTGGCCCGGACGCGCTCTACGGCCGCTATTGGGGCTGTACCGAGGAGGTGCCGCACCTCCACTTCGAGCTATGCTACTATCAGGCGATCGACTGGGCTTGCCGGCATGGCTTGTCGCGTGTGGAGGCAGGCGCCCAGGGCGAGCACAAGCTGGCCCGGGGTTATGAGCCGGTGATCACCCGTTCCGCCCATTTCATTCCCCACCCTGCGTTCCGCGATGCGGTGGAGGACTTCCTCGATGCCGAGCGGCCCGCAATCGCGCTGGAAATCGAAGCGATGCGGGCGGAGCTGCCGTTCCGCCAGGCATAGAAAAGGGCTCGCCCGGACAGTCCGGACGAGCCCTCGCCCCGCGTGATCCGCGGTGCTGTCTGCTTAGGCCTGCAGCGGCGCCAGGTTCACCGCGGCAGTCTTGCCGCGACGATCCACTTCAAGCTCGAACTCGAGCCGGTCGCCCTCGTTCAAGGATGGCATGCCCGCACGCTCCACGGCGGAGATGTGCACAAACGCATCGGGCTGGCCGTCGTCGCGCTGGATAAAGCCGAAGCCCTTCATCGAGTTGAAGAACTTGACCGTGCCCTGAGCGCGTTCGCCGGTCAGCTGGCGCTGCGGCGCGCGCTCGGCCCGCTCCACCGCCATCGGCTCACCGTCGATCCGCAGGTTGGTCGCCGAAATGCGGCCTCCGCGATCAACCAGCGTGAACTCGAGCGGCTGGCCGTCCGCCAGGTCGGTGAGACCCGCCTGCTCGACCGCGGAAATGTGCACGAAAACGTCTTCGCCGCCATCGTCACGGACGATGAAGCCGAAACCCTTCTGCGCGTTGAAGAACTTAACGGTGCCTTTGCCCTCGCCGACGACCTGGGGGGGCATGCCGCCACCCGCGCCGCCGCCGCCGCCGCCGCGGAAGCCGCCGCCGCCGCCGCCGCCGAAGCGACCACCGCCGCCGCCACCGCCGAAGCGGTCGCCACCGCCGCCGCCGAAGCCGCCGCCGCCGCCGCGGTAACCACCGCCACCGCCGCCGCCGCCAAACCGGTCACCACCACCGCCGAAGCCGCCACGGTCACCGAACCCGCCGCCGCCGCCGAAGCCGCCGCCACCGCCGTAGAAATCACCGCCGCCACCGCCGCCGCCGAAATCGTCGCCCTTGCCGCGCCCGCGTCCACCGCGATCACCCTTGCGCCCTCGATCGTAACCCATGCCCGTTCACACTTCTCCAGCCCGAATAACCAAAACAAACCAACGCGCTGGGCCTCAGGGCGCAACCGGTTACCGCGCACATTCAGTGGCGCGTACGCTTAAGACGTTACAGCAAAAATGGTTACCGCTCCACCCCGTTCCACCATCGGAGAGCAATGCCGCGTTCAGCGCACCCTTGCTTATTCGCCCCGAAAGAGAAACAGCGTCCCATGGCCATCCATTTCCACGAAGAAGACCTGCCGTCCGCCGCCCTGTTCGGGCCGGGCCCGATTGCCGTCGACACGGAGGCGATGGGCCTTCATCCCGGACGCGACCGGCTGTGCCTGGTTCAGCTGTCGGACGGCAGCGGTGACGAGCATCTGGTCCGCTTCTCGCCGGGCAGCGACTATGCCGCGCCCAACCTCAAGGCGCTGCTTGGCGACCAAGGCCGGCTGAAACTCTACCATTTCGCGCGGTTCGATATCGCCATCATGCAATATTATCTCGGGATCATGGCTGCCCCGCTTTATTGCACCCGAACGGCATCGCGGCTGGTGCGGACATATACCGACCGCCACGGGCTGAAGGAGCTGGTTCGCGAGCTGCTCGGCCAAGATCTCAACAAGCAGCAGCAGACCAGTGACTGGGGCGCGCCGGAGATCAACGACGCGCAGCGCGATTACGCAGCCAGCGACGTGCGTTACCTGCACGGCTTGAAGGAGAAGCTGGACCAACGGCTCGCTCGGGAGGGCCGAACGCAGCTGGCGCAGGCCTGCTTCGATTTCCTGCCCGCACGCGCGCTGCTCGACCTTGCTGGATGGGACGAACAGGACATCTTCGCCCATGTCTGAGGCCGCCGTTCACCAGCAGGAAGCGCGGGAGCATTGGGCGGAGCCCGGCAGCCGACACGACCGGCTGGTCCGACTGCTGAAGATCGGCCTGCCAAGCCTGGTTGGTGTACTGGTCGCCTTTCTGCTGCTGGCGCCCTTGAGCAAGCGGCAGGAAGTGAGCTTCATTCTCGACAAGAACGAGGTCGACACCGCGCCCGAACGGATGCGGATCGAATCTGCGCGCTACACCGGTAAGGACGACAAGGGGCAGCCGTTCGTCGTCCAGGCGCAGCGGGCGGTACAGCCCACCTCCGAGCAGCCGATTGTCGATATCCATGGCATGTTCGCACGGCTCGGCCTGCAGAGCGGGCCCGCCACGATCGAAGCCGACCGCGGCCGCTACAACATCGACCGGCAGCAGGTGGCAGTGCTGGGGCCCGTGCGCGTGAACGGTCCAGAGGGCGAGCAACTGCTCACACAGAATGTCATCGTCGACCTGCGGAAGCGCACGGTAGTGGGCGGCAGTGGCGCAGGAACTGGACGCCAGGGCGATGTCCAGGCGGGTGAGCTGAGCGGCGACTTGAAGTCACAGCAGCTTGGATTGGGCGGGGGAGTCCGCGGCCGGTTGGAGTTGGGTGAGTTCCAGGCAGGGCGGGTCCACGCCGACCTCGGCACCCGAACGGTCGTGCTGGAAGGCGGCGCCCGGTTGAAAATTCAGCAGGGGGCGGTCAGATGAGGTCCATGGGGCGTTCCGTTCTTCTTGTTGCCTTCATGGCCACCGCCGCTGCGCTGGGTTCCAGCGCTGGCGCGCAGCAAGGCAAGGAGCCGATCTCGGCGCTTAAAGGTCTTAACAGCAATGCGCCCGTGGTGGTCAACAGCGATCGCATCGAGGTGCAGGACCGCGCAGATCGGGCCATCTTCTCCGGCAACGTGGTGGCCACGCAGGACCAGCTGACGCTGAGCACGGCGCGGCTGACCGTGGCCTATTCGAATTCCGGTGGGATCCAGATCGATCGGCTGGACGCGGCCGGTGGCGTGCTCGTCCGCTCACCGTCGGAGACTGCCAGGGGTGATTTCGGCGTCTACGACCTCGACCGCAAGCTGATCACGCTGATTGGCAACGTTCAGCTGCAGCGCCAGGGCAATGAAGTTCGGGGCAACCGCCTGACCCTGGACCTGAATACGGGCCGTGCGGTGATGGACGGCGGACCCCCGGGCGTTGGCCAAAGCGGTGGGCGGGTAACAGGGCGGTTCACCGTGCCGCAGCGCCAGAACCGAAGCTAGCGGATGTTGAACACCCGCAGTCTTGAAGCGACCGTCGGCCTTGCCGAGGGAGCGGTGCGCGGCCTTGAAGTGCGCTCGATCGCCAAGTCGTATGACAAGCGCGCGGTGCTGCACGACGTCTCGCTCGACGTCAGTCGCGGCGAGGTGGTCGGACTTCTTGGTCCCAACGGCGCGGGCAAGACGACCTGCTTCTATTCAGTCATGGGGCTGGTGAAGCCGGACGCGGGGCGCATCCTGCTCGACGGTCGCGACATTACACCCTTGCCGATGTACCGGCGGGCGATCCTCGGACTTGGCTACCTGCCGCAGGAAACCAGCATTTTCCGCGGCATGACAGTGGAGCAGAACATCATCGCCGTGCTGGAGGTCGCTGAGCCGGACCGGGCCGAGCGCCGGGTGCGGCTCGACAAGCTGCTGGATGAGTTCGGCCTGACCAATTTGCGCGACTCGCCGGCCATGGCCCTGTCGGGCGGCGAACGGCGGCGGTGTGAAATCGCCCGCGCATTGGCCGCCGATCCCAAGATCATGCTGTTGGACGAGCCGTTCGCCGGCATCGACCCAATCTCGATCGCCGACATCCGCGACCTCGTGAAGGATCTCAAGCAGCGTGACATCGGCGTGCTGATCACCGATCACAACGTGCGCGAGACGTTGGATATCGTCGATCGGGCCTGTATCATCTATGACGGCCAAGTCCTGTTTCAGGGCACGCCCGAGGCGCTGGTGGCGGACCGCGACGTGCGCCGGCTCTACCTCGGCGAGAGCTTCGAACTGTAAGCGGCGGGTGCGGCGGCGATGAGCCTTGCTCCCGGCCTTCAGCTCCGCACATCCCAGTCGCTGGTTCTGACGCCGCAGCTGGCGCAGGCAATCAAGCTGCTGCAACTGTCCAATGTCGAACTCGAAGCGGTGCTCGCCGAGGAACTGGCGAAGAACCCGCTGCTGGAAGCACGTACCGGCGAGAGCGGCGAGGCGGTGGTCGTGCGCGAAGACCGGGAGCTCGGCGAGGAGGCTCCCGAGCCCCCAGGCGCCGACGTGCTGGCGGGCGCGGGCGACGAGGCACTAGATGCCGACTGGCGGGAAGCGGCGCTGGAACTGGACAGCGGATACGAGGTCGGTAGCGCGCCGGAAGAGGGGTTCGACTTCGACCGTCTGGCCGCATCGGAGACCAGCCTCTGCCAGCACCTGATGAGCCAGCTGGAGGGCCATGGCGGCGCGAGGGCGCGGGCGGCCGAGGCGATCATCCACGAGCTTGAAGAGACCGGCTGGCTGACAACCTCGCTGAGCGACATCGCGAGCGGCACCGGGCTCAGCCTTCACGACGTCAAGGAGGGCCTCGCCCTGGTTCAGTCGTTCGATCCGGCCGGGGTTGGGGCGCGGAGCCTTGCGGAGTGCCTGGCTCTGCAGGCCAAGGCGGCTGACCGCCACGATCCGGCGATGGCGCGCCTCCTCGACAACCTCGACTTGCTGGCGCGCGGGCAGATGGCGGCACTGAAACGGATTTGCGGAGTCGACGACGAGGACCTCGCCGACATGATCCGCGAGCTGCGCGCGTACGATCCCAAGCCAGGCTGCCGCTTCGCCGCCGAACCGGACACCGCGCCCGAGCCTGACGTGATCGTGCGGCGCTCCGCCGGCGGTTGGGTGGTGGAGCTCAACCCGGCCAACCTGCCACGGGTGCTGGTGAACCGGCGTTACCATGCCGAGCTCAAGCGAACGCCACAGAGCAAGGAAGGGCGCGCGTGGTTGAGCGACTGCCTGGGTCAGGCCAACTGGCTGGTGCGGGCACTCGACCAGCGCGCCAGGACCATCGTCAAGGTGGCCAGCGAGATCGTAACCCAGCAGGAGGGTTTCTTTAGCGAGGGCGTGGCGAAGCTCAAGCCGCTGACCATGGGCGCGGTGGCGGAGGCGGTCGGCATGCACGAGTCGACCGTCAGCCGGGTGGCCGCCAACAAGTATCTGCTGTGCGAGCGGGGGCAGTATGAGCTCAAGTGGTTCTTCCGCTCGGGCGTCGCCGCGGAGAGCGGCGAGGGTGCGTCGGCGGAGGCGGTCAAGGCCGCGATCGGGAAGCTGATCGCCGCGGAGACCGAGATCCTGTCGGACGACACACTGGTCGAGCTGCTGAAGGAGCAAGGGTTCGATCTCGCCCGGCGGACGGTGGCCAAATACCGCGAAGCAATGGGGATTGGCTCGTCTATCCAGCGGCGGCGGCAGCGGGCGATCGCTGGGAAAGCGGCCTAGACTACCAGCCGCGCCCACACGGGCAGGTGGTCGCTGGCGACCCGCGCCGCTTCGCTGTGGTGGACTCCGGCGGCCTCGATCTTGATATCCCTGTCCACGATGATCCTATCGAGCTGCGCGATCGGGCGGCGGGCATGGAAGCTCGGGCCTGTCGGCGCGATGCGGAACCCGCCATCTAGGTCACGCAAGCAGCCGGCCGCGCTGCGCCATTCGTTGGTGTCGCCCATCAGCACGCTGGGCATGCGGTTGGGCCGACGGGCGATCTCATCGAGGATCGCGCGCATCTGCCGACGTCGCCACAGGCCGCTGAGATCGAGGTGGAGTCCCACGACGCGGAGCGGACAGTCGCCGATCAGCAGCTCGGCGAGCACGGCGCCGCGCGGCTCCAGCGTCGGAAGTTCCAGCGCCGCAACGTCCATGACCTGGACGTGCGGCTTCACCAGCAGGGCGTTGCCGTGCCAGCCGAGGTTGCGGGTATCGACCTTGAGCAGCTCGTCGACACGCGCACCGACCCGCGGCAGGCGGTCGAGCATTCGGCGGTTCTTCACCCCGAACGGCACAGGCCGGTAATGGCCATGAGCATCGATCAGCTCATGCGGCACCGCCGCCGCACGGCCGCCGACGCGCTTGTCAGCTTCCTGCAGCGCGACGATGTCGGCGTCGACCTCCCTCAACACCTGCAGCACCCGCAAAGGGTCGCGGCGGCGATCCGTGCCCACCGCCTTGCGCATGTTGTAGCTGGCAAGGGTGACCGATCGGGGTTTCACGTAGTTGCTAACGCGCGGCTCAGACGTCGAGGTTCGCGACGCTTAGCGCGTTCTCCTGGATGAACTCGCGGCGGGGTTCGACGACGTCGCCCATCAGGCGGGTGAAGATCTCGTCGGCGACATCGGCCTGGGAGACTTCGACCCGCAGCAGCGAGCGGTTGGCCGGGTCGAGCGTGGTTTCCCAGAGCTGTTCCGCGTTCATCTCGCCCAGACCCTTGTAGCGCTGGATCGACAAGCCCTTGCGGCCGGCGGCGAGCACCGCGTCGAGCAGTTCGCTCGGGCGGGTGATGGTGGCGGGCTTGCCCTTGGTGTCCGCGGCGGCCTGCTCCAGCGCTTCCTCGCCTTCGCCCGGGCCGACGGTCGGCTCCGCCTCGACCAGCGCGCCCTTCTTGAGAGTGCGAAGCGTGGCGGGGCGGGCGTAGACGTCCGCCTGTTCGAGCGTCAGAGCGTGGAGCTTGCGGGCTTCAGCGGAGCCGATGAAGCTCGGCTCGACAATGGTTACATCGGTGACGCCGCGCCACAGCCGGCGGAGGAGGTAACCGCCTTCGGCCGCCAACTCTCCGGTCCAGCGGCCCTCCTCGTCGCCCTGCTGCAGCCAGCCGGCAACGCGCTCAATGGCAGCACGGCGTCCGTCCTCGCGCAGTTCGGGATCAAGCGCGCCAGCGACCGCCAGCGCTTCCAGCAGTGCCGGATCGTACTTCTTGGGCGCATAGCGCATCAGGGTGCGGATGCGGCGGGCGTGGTCGACCAACGCCTTCAGGTCGGGACCCTGGCGGACGTCGGAGGCCGTTTCCAGCTGGAGCCCGTCCAGGCCCGCCTCGACCAGATAATCGTCGAGTTGGGCGTCGTCCTTGAGGTAGACTTCCGACCGGCCGCGCGCGACCTTGTAGAGCGGCGGCTGGGCGATCATCAGGTGGCCGGCCGCGATCAGCTCCGGCATTTGCCGATAGAAGAACGTCAGCAACAGGGTGCGGATGTGGGCACCGTCGACGTCAGCGTCGGTCATGATCACGATCTTGTGATAGCGCAGCTTCTCGAGGTTGAACTCCTCGCGGCCGATGCCGGTGCCGAGCGCCTGGATGATGGTGCCGATCTCACGGCTGGACAGCATCCGGTCGAAGCGCGCGCGTTCGACGTTGAGCAGCTTGCCGCGGAGGGGCAGGATGGCCTGGTTGTGCCGGTTGCGGCCCTGCTTGGCCGAGCCGCCGGCGGAGTCACCCTCGACCAGGAACAGTTCGGAGAGAGCGGGATCCCGTTCCTGGCAGTCGGCCAGCTTGCCCGGCAGGGAGGCGATGTCCATCACGCCCTTGCGACGGGTCAGCTCGCGGGCGCGCTTGGCGGCTTCGCGGGCGGCGGCGGCGTCGATGATCTTCTGGATGATGGCGCGGGCGTTGACCGGATTCTCCTCCAGCCATTCGGTCATCTTATCGCTCATCAGCGCTTCCAGCGGCTGGCGCACTTCGGAGCTGACCAGCTTGTCCTTGGTCTGCGAGCTGAACTTCGGGTCGGGCAGCTTGACGGACACGATGGCGGTCAGGCCCTCGCGCATGTCGTCGCCGGTCAGCGTCACCTTCTCCTTCTTCAGCATGCCAGACTTTTCGGCATAGCCGTTGACGGTGCGGGTCAGCGCCGCACGGAAGGCCGCGAGGTGGGTGCCACCGTCGCGCTGGGGGATGTTGTTGGTGAACGGCAGGACATTCTCGTAATAGCTGTCGTTCCATTCCAGCGCGACGTCGATGCCGATGCCGTCGCGCACCGCCGAAATGGCGATCGGATCCGGGAATAGCGGGGTCTTGGCGCGGTCGAGATACTTAACGAAGGCCGCGATGCCGCCCTCGTAGAACAGCTCCACTTCCTTGCGCTCTTCATGGCGCGCGTCGGCCAGCACCAGGCGCACGCCGGAGTTCAGGAAGGCAAGCTCGCGATAACGGTGCTCGAGCTTGTCGAAGTCGAACTCGGTGATCTTGAAGGTCTCGGGGCTCGGCAGGAAGGTGACCCGGGTGCCCTTCTTGCCCTCGGGTGCGGGGCCGACGACCTTGAGCGGGGCCACTGCGTCGCCATGAGCGAAGCGCATGAAATGCTCCTCGCCATCGCGCCAGATGGTGAGGTCGAGGAACTCGGACAGCGCGTTGACCACCGAAACGCCGACGCCGTGAAGGCCGCCGGATACCTTGTAGGCGTTGTCGTCGCTGGTGTTCTCGAACTTTCCGCCGGCATGGAGCTGGGTCATGATGACCTCGGCCGCCGAAACGCCTTCCTCGGCGTGGATGCCGGTGGGGATGCCGCGGCCGTTGTCCTCGACGGTGACGGAGCCGTCGGGGTTGAGCTGAATAAGAATGCGGTCGCAATGGCCCGCGAGCGCCTCGTCGATGGCGTTGTCGCTGACCTCGAACACCATGTGGTGGAGGCCCGAACCGTCGTCGGTGTCGCCGATGTACATGCCGGGCCGCTTGCGCACCGCATCGAGCCCCTTCAGGACCTTGATGCTGTCGGCGCCGTAGCTGTTCTGGTTGGGATCGCTTGCCATGGAGAATCTATAGCCTGTGCGCAGGGGAAGTCACGTGCGCGCGCGTGAGTCAGACGGGCGGGCGTAGCGCGTTTGGTAACAAAGGTAACGGGTCCGTGCGGTCGGTTTGCACCTCGTGACTGTCGCTCCGAACGGCGCGCCGGGAAGGCGGCGGAAGGGCATGCGCCCCTCTACCGCCTCCCCTGTGCTGCAGGACAGAAGACCTCAGGCCGAGCGGCGCTGGCCCGAGGGACGGCCGCGACCGCGGAAGCCGCCGCCGTTCCCGCCGCCGCCGGGGCGTTCGCCCGTGCTTGGCCGCTGGCCCCCATGCCGCTGCTGCTGGCCGGACGCCGGGGCATGGCCGCGCACCGGATTGCCGACCGGACCGGAAAGGCCGCCGGGGACGCCGCGTGCGCTGCGCCCGCCTTCGCGCGGGCCGCTCCGCTCCTCCGGCATGTCGCGGCGCGGATCGGGGCCGCGCGGCAGGCCGAAGCGCTGCGGATCGCCGGAGTGGCCGCGCGCGCCGCTGGCGTTGCGGCGGTTGCGCTGGTTCTGCTGCGGCGAACGCTCGCCGCCGCGCTCACCTGCCTTGGGCGCGGGCTTAAGGCGCTTCATCGCCTCGACCGCCTGCAGGAAGCCGCCGGGCAGCTCCTCCACCGTCAGCTTCTGGCGGGTGAGCTTCTCGATGTCCTTGAGGAACGGGCGTTCCTCGCCGTCGCAGTAGGCAATGGCGATGCCATCGGCGCCGGCTCGCGCGGTGCGGCCAATGCGGTGAACATACTGCTCCGGCACGTTGGGCAGGTCATAGTTGACCACGTGGCTGACGCCCGGGATGTCGATCCCGCGCGCGGCGATGTCGGTCGCGACCAGGATCGGCACGCTGCCGTCACGGAAGGCGGCCAGCGCCTTCTCGCGCTGCGGCTGGCTCTTGTTGCCGTGGATCGCATTGGACTTGATGCCGGCGGCCTCGAGCAGGCGAACGATCTTGTCCGCGCCATGCTTCGTGCGGGAGAAGACCAGCGAGCGGTCGATCTCCTGCGTCTGGAAGAACATGGTCAGCAGCGCGGTCTTCTCCGCCTGGTTGACGAAGGTGACCCGCTGCTCGACCCGCTCGGCGGTGGTGGCGACGGGCGTCACCGATACTTCGGCCGGGTTGGTCAGGTAGGTGTCGGCGAGGCTCTTGATCGTCTTCGGCATGGTAGCCGAGAAGAACAGGGTCTGCCGCTTGGCCGGGATCAGCTTCACGATCCGCTTAAGCGCATGGATGAAACCGAGGTCGAGCATCTGGTCGGCTTCGTCGAGGACGAGGATCTCGAGGTTCTTGAGGTCGAGGGCACGCTGATCGACCAGGTCGAGCAAGCGGCCGGGGGTGGCGACCAGGACATCGAGGCCGCGCTGCACGGTGCGGACGCTCTTCGCGTTGGCCACGCCGCCGAAGATCACGCCAACGGTGGTCTTGAGGTTGGCGCCGTAGGTCTCCGCGCTTTCGGCGATCTGCGAGGCGAGCTCACGCGTCGGGGCGAGCACCAGCATGCGGATCTGACCGGGACGGAGGAACTGTGGACGATTGGCGCTAAGCCGCTGCAGCGAGGGCAGCATAAAGGCCGCGGTCTTGCCGGTGCCGGTCTGGGCGATCCCTAAGAGGTCGCGGCCGGTCAGGACGGTCGGAATAGCCTGCGCCTGGATCGGCGTCGGCTGAGTGTAATTCTTGGCGGCGAGCGCCGAAAGCAGGGGCGCTGAGAGCCCGAGAGTGTCGAAAGACATGTATGTTCCAAACATGACGCGACCGGGCATGACTTTGCACGCCCGGCAGACGGGTGAACAAAGAACCCCGCGTGATGTGGAGAACTTCAAGAGAAAACCGAGACGCGGGCCGGCCGGTTGGGCCGATCACGCCGCTTATGAGGCGTCTCGCTGGGGAGCCATATAGGTGATTGGTTCCGGTTTGTCCAATCACTCCGGCTGGGCGGTGCCGTGATCCACGTGGAACATGCTTCCGCCGATACCGTCGAACAGGGCCGCTTCAGTGGCGGTCATCCACACCTGGCCACGTCCCTCGAGGCGGGCAAACAGGGCGGCGCGGCGGCGCGGGTCGAGGTGGGCGGCGACCTCATCGAGGAGGAGGATGGGTGGTGCGCCGCGGCGTTCGGCAACCAGCTCGGCATGGGCGAGGACCAGGCCGAGCAGCAGCGCCTTCTGCTCGCCGGTGGAGCCTCGCGCCGCGGGCTGGCCCTTGGCACGATGGGTGACGGCGAGGTCCTGGCGATGCGGACCCTGGGTTGCGCGGCCTGCGACGGCATCGCGGCCGCGGTTGGCACGGAGGGCGGCAGCAAGGTCGCCGCCGCTCCAGCCATCGAGCGCGATGGCCGGACTGGCGAAGTTGTCGTCCGGAAGCGCGGCGAGGCGCTGGTCCAGGGCGGCCACGGTGCGAGCGCGGGCCTCGGCGAGCGCGCTTCCGTGCTCGGCCATCCCGGCCTCGAGCGCGGCGAGCCATTGCGGATCCGCGCCGTCGGGCTCGGCCAGCAGCTTGTTGCGCGCGCGCATGGCGGCTTCGTAGCGAGCGGCGTGGTGGGCGTGGCCTGGCTCCAGAGCCAGCACCAGCCGATCGAGGAACCGCCGACGGTCGCTGGCGGCACCGGTGAACAGGCGGTCCATGGCGGGGGTGAGCCACAGGACGGACAGCCACTCGGCAAGGCTGTTGACGGCAGCCGGGGCGCCGTTGACCCGGACCTGGCGGCGGTCCGGGGCGGTGGGCTGGGTCCCGGTGCCGAGGTCCGCGTCGGCCAGGCGGCCATTGATGGCGAAGGCGCCAGGCCCGTTGCTGCGCGCCATGTCGGACAGGGGCGACGCACGCAGGCCCCGGCCAGGCGCGAGCAGGGAGACAGCTTCGAGGATGTTGGTCTTGCCCGCGCCATTCTCGCCGTGGAGGCAGACGAAGCCCAGGCCGGGCGCGAGCGTCAGTTCGGCGTAGTTGCGGAAGTCGGTAAGGGTCAGGCGGGTGAGCACTCCGCTAGTCCGCTGAGAATCGGCGCGAAGTCAATTCGGGCCGTCGGTCATGTCCGCTGGGAGGCAGGCCTGCCGGTGTTCGCGGTCTCTGGCGTAACGTGCGCCCGTTGCACTCCGCTTCCGTTACGCTCGGCGGCTCACACGCGCATCGGCATCAGCACGTAGAGTGCGTTCGCCTTGTCGTTCTCGCGCAGCAGTGTCGGGGCGGCGGCGTCTGCCAAGTGCACCTCCACCGTGTCCCCGTCGATCTCGCCCAGGATGTCGAGCAGGTAGCGGGCGTTGAAGCCGATCTCGAGCCCGTCGGCGCTATAGTCGGCCGGGACTTCCTCGGTTGCCAGGCCGTTTTCGGGCGAGGTGACGGACAGGGTGACGCGGTCGCGGTCGACGCTCATCTTCACCGCGCGCGTCTTTTCGCTAGCGATGGTAGCGACGCGGTCCACCCCTTGCGCGAAGCTCTTGGGATCGAGCTTCAGCAGCTTGTCGTTGGCGGTCGGGATGACCCGGTTGTAATCGGGGAAGGTGCCGTCGATCAGCTTGCTCGTCAGCACGGCGTGGCCGAGGACGAAGCGGACCTTGGTCGGTGACAGTGACACTTCGACCGTGCCTTCGACCTCGTCGAGCAACTTGCGGAGTTCCGCAACGCACTTACGCGGCACGATCACGTCCGGCATGCCGTCGGCGCCGTCGGGCTTGGCGACCGTCACACGGGCCAGGCGGTGGCCGTCGGTGGCGGCGGCCTTGAGCTGGTCATCGGCGACGTGGAGGAAGATGCCCATCAGATAATAGCGGGTCTCTTCGGACGAGATGGCGAAGCGGGTCTTGTCGATGATCTGGCGCAGCGTCGCCGCGGGCAGCTCGAAGCGGGTCGGCAGCTCGCCCTCGGCGATCACCGGAAAGTCATCGCGCGGCAGGGTCGACAGGTTGAACCGCGAACGTCCGGCGATGACCTGCATCTTGCCCTCGGCGGCCGTCAGTTCGACCTGGCTGCCTTCCTGAAGCTTGCGGACGATGTCGAAGAAGGTGTGGGCCGAAACCGTGGTCGCGCCGGGCTGGGCGACATTGGCCGCGATTGTCTCGTCCACCTGCAGGTCGAGGTCGGTAGCCATGAGCCGCAGCGAGCCATCCTCGCGAGCGTCGAGCAGGACGTTCGACAAGATCGGGATGGTGTTGCGGCGCTCCACCACCGACTGGACGTGGCCCAGGCTCTTGAGGAGGGTTGCCCGTTCGATCGTCGCCTTCATCGTGTGTTCTTCCGCCCCTTTGCCGGCAGCTCGCAATGTCGCCGCCGCCCGTCTTGTCCCCAGCGGTTATAGCGAGCGGATGCGGGCTTGCCAGTGCCTTCGCGCGGCGTTCGTCATGCGGCCGCCAGGGGCTCGCATTGGCAGGCGGGCGCCAGCGCAGAGGCCGTTTCGGCTGCTGCCGCGTCGAGCTGGCGCAGGGCATGGTGTAATGCGGTGGCGCCCTGATGGGCACGGGGATCGAGCACCATCTGCAGCATGCGAGCGGCGCTCGCGACCGCTCGGCCGCCGATGTTGAGCGAGGCCCCGGCGATGCTGTGGGCTGCGGCGGCCGCGCCGGCGAGGTCGCAGCGGCCGAGCGCCGCCCGCAGGTCCGCCCGGTCGGAGGCAAGCTCCGCCAGATAGAGAGCAACCAGCCCCGCCGTCCGCTCCTCCCCCAGCACGGCGCGGATCTCGTCCAATTGCGCCATGTCGATCAGTTGTTCCGCCATGTCCCTCGCTCCCTTGGGTGAGGAGGTGAGGCTAGATGGTCGGAACCGGCTGAACGTTACCAATGCCTCCGCTTCGGCTCGAACCGGCCGCGAAGGTCGCAAGATCGTGCCGGATCGGACCCATTCTAACCTGCCGGCTTCAGCACCGCGTCGATCCGGTGGACGATGCCGTTGCCCACCACCTCCTCGGCGCCGGTCACCGTTGCCGCGCCGTTCGGGCCGGAGAGGCGAATGGCATTGCCCTGGCGGGTGGCGGTCAGGGTGGTGCCGGCCATGGTTGCGAGCTGGGCCTTGCCGCCGTGCCCGTCGATCGCCTTGCCGATGTCGGCGGCCGTGATGGTGCCCGGCAGGACATGGTTGCTGAGCAAGCGGGTTAGCTTCTGCTTGTCGGTGCCGAGGTCGCCGGCGGCGTTCATCGCCGCGTCGGTCGGCAGCAGCAGGGTGTAAGGACCCGGACCTTTCAGCACCGGCTCCATGCCGACGGAGCGGACGGCAGCCGCGAAGCGGGCGGCGTCAGGGCGGGCGATCAGGTCGGCGAGCGTGCCCTTGGCCGCGGAAGGTGCGGCAGCGTTGGTTCCGGCCTGATTGGCAGTGGCGGCGTTGCCGTCGGCGCCCTTGTTGCAGGCGCCGAGCGCCAGCGCCGCCGCCCCGAGCAGCGTCACACGTGCGATCATTTCATTCTCCCTGTTGCGGCGGGCGGTCGCCGGTGGCGCCGCCCGCTCTCCCTTTCGGCTCAGACCAGCGCCTGGATGACGGCGGTGATCAGCTGGGTCTTGGGATCGACCCCGTAGATGTAGCCGTCGTTGTACCGGTACCAGTTGTCGGCCGTGTCGTAGTAACGGTCGCGATACTGGTAGGGCACGTTGTAGACATCGTAACCGGCCGGCAGCGGCTGCCCCATGGCGAGGTCGCCGGCGAGCAGCTGGACGATCGAGTCCACGGTGCCGTTCGACTGGTTAACCCGGTAGATGCCACCGTCCCCATAGCGGTACAGCCAGTCGCCCTCATCCTGGTAGTAGCGCTGGTACTGTGTCGGCACGTTGTAATAGCTGACGTAATCCAGCGGGTACTGCTCCCCAGCATAGTAATAATCGGGGACGTAGTCGGGACCGTAGGCGTAGAGCGGCGCGTAGCCGAGGACGTCGTCCGACCGGCGATCGATCCGGTAGATGTAGTCGTCTCGGGTCCGATAGTAGTAATCGGACGTGTCCGGATACCAGCTGCGGTAAGCCACCGGTAGTAGGCTGCTCAGCAGGACCTGCGGCGCGCGCTGGCCGACCAGCTTCTTCGCCTGACCGGGCGGAAGGCACCCGTTGCCCTTGGCCGCGAGGCCGGGCGGGCAGCCATCGTAGCTGTAGCGGCGGTCATTGCCGGCGTAGCTGACTGGATAGTCGTTGCGAACGCGGACCTCCTGCTGGACGATGCGGCCGGCCTGGTTGCCGCCGCGCTGTTCGAAGCGCCGGGCCTGCGCCTCACGTTGCGGTTGACGACGCTCGACCCTGGCCTGCCGGTGCTCGGCCTTGCCGTGGCCGTGAGCGGCCTGGCGGTGCTCGGCCTTGGCCTGGCGGCGCTCGGGCCCGCGCTGGCGTTGAGCCTGCTGGCGGAACTGATGCTTGCCGCCGCCTTGCGCGTGCTGGCCACCGCCCCCGCGCTGCTGCTGACCACCGCCGCCGCCATGTTTGCCACCGCCGCCTCGATTGTCACCGCCGCCGCCATGTTTGCCACCGCCCTGGCCTCCGCCCCCGTGGCCGCCTCCTCCGTGACCACCGGGGGGACCGCCACCACCGCCGCCACCATGGCCGCCACCGGGCTTTGCCAGTCCGGGACTGGCCAGCGCCAGCGCCACCGCGCCAGCGCCAAGCAGGAAAACGCGCATCGGAAATCTCCTCTTCATGAGAGTTCCAACGGCTCGTCGCATTGCTCGTTCCGGCGCTCACCGGACGGGCACGGCAGACGGTCGCGCTAGCGTGAACGGCAGATTACTACCGGAAAGTGCAAGCTAGGCCGCGGCGTCCTCGACCCAATCGGCGGCGAGGCGGCGGCTGGCCAGCCAGCCGAGCACGGCGGCTATGAGGTAGAAGCCGATCACGCCCATCGCCGCATAGCGCAGCGACTCGGGACCGTAGCTCTGCTTTAGGCTGGTAGAGATATAGCCGATCAGTTTGGGCCCGACGCCAAGGCCGATCAGGTTGTTGATGAGGAGGAAGAAACCGGCTGCAGTCGCACGCATCGGCTGGGCGACCAGATGCTGCACGGCGGTGGTGATCGGGCCCAGCCACAAGATGTTGAGCGCATTGGGGATGAGCAGCAGCGGCCACGCGAGCCAGGGGCTCGGGGTGAGGAAACCAAACAGGAAGAAGGGCGCGGTGATCGCCCAAGCGATGGCGGGAAGGAGCGCGTACCAACGTTTATCGAGGTGGCCGAGGCGGTCGGCCAGGATACCGCCAGCCAGCACGCCGGCAGTACCGCCGATAAGCAGCAGCGAGCTCATGAACTGGCCCGATTGGATCAGCGTCATATCGAACGAGCGGATCAGAATGGACGGGGTCCACAGTGCCAGGCCGTAACCGCACAGCGAACTCATGGAAGCGGCAAGAGCCAGCAGCCAGAAGGTCGGCTTGGGCGCGAGGATGCGGAACACCGCGCCGATACTCGGGCGAGCGGCGTTCGGCGCTGCCGCCGGGCGCGGCAGGTCGCGCACGACCCACTTGAGGAACGGGGCAAGCACCAGGCCAAGCAGGCCCATGATGAAGAAGGCGGTCTGCCAGTTGAATTTGCTGGCGAGGATGGCGCCGATGATGGTGCCGCCACCGAGCCCCACGGGAACACCGAGGGAATAGATGCCGAGCGCCCGGCCGCGCCGCTCGGGCGGGAAGTAATCGGAGATCAGCGCGTAGGACGGAGCCACGCCGCCCGCTTCGCCGATGCCGACGCCGAGTCGGCACAGGAACAGCTGCCAGAAGCCGGTCGCCGCCCCGCACAAGGCGGTGAACCCGCTCCAGATCGCAAGGCTGGCGGTGACGACCCAGCTGCGGCTGGTGCGGTCGGCCAGGTAGGCGAGCGGCACGCCAAGCACCGAGTAGAGCAATGCGAAGGCGACCCCCGCGATGGTGCCGAACTGGTCGTCGGTGAGCTGGAGATCGGCCTGGATCGGAGCGGCCAAGATGCCGAGGATCTGCCGGTCGAGGAAGTTCAGAATGTAAGCCGCGAGGAGGAAGGCCAGAACAAGGCCCGGGCTGCGGGTCGGCGCGGTGGCGCTCGCGGTCGGCTGCTGCATCAGAACAGGGGTGGCACGGGGCGCCGGCAATGCCAAGCGCCCCGGTCCGTTATCATCAGAACTTCATGTCGAGCGACAGGTACACCTGCCGCGGCGCGCCGTAAAAGGCGGTGACCACGCCCTCAAGGCCGAGCGACGAGGACGTGCCCGGCACGCCGAACACCGGGCTGGTCGGTGTCACCGAGAGGACCGGCTGACCGGTCACCGGGTTGACGTTCAGGAACTGGTAGCCCGACGTGATGTAGCGCTTATCGAGCAGGTTCTTGCCGTGCAGCCCGACGGTGAACCGGCCGATGCTGTAGATGAGGTTGGCATCCAGCAGCGAATAGCTCTTCTGGTCGAGGAAGGGGCTGGGCGTCTCGAATTGATAGGTCTTGCTCTTGTAGGACAGGGTTGTGTTGGCCGAAAGCAGGCCGTCGCCGGCTGGCACCGCGAAGTCCAGCGACGCCGAGTTGCTCCACTTGGGCGTATTCTGGATCTTGCGGTAGGCCGCAACGTCGACGGGACGAGCCCGCGTCGCTGGTGACGGCGTGCCGTTTGCGGTGAAGCCGGCAACGTTGGTCTCAAACTGCTGGTACTTGGCATCGATGTAGCCGATCGTACCGCCTAGGCTGACGCGCGAGCCGGTGCCGGCAAAGCCGCGGGCGAGGACCGCATTTGCTTCCACCTCAACCCCGTTGAAGCGGGCCTTGCCGGCGTTAGTCGTGATCCCGACGAATGTGGGCACTCCGTTGATCTCGGCGCCGGCCGAGCCGGGCACCTGCACGTCCTTGTAGTTGGCGTGGAACACGGCGGCGGCCAGGCGCAGGCGGCGGTCGAACAGGCTAGCCTTGTAGCCGGCCTCGTAGCTGGTCACCTGCTCTGGGTCGAACAGGAAATAGTCGAAGATCTCATCCGCTTCCCGGACTCCGTTGCCGTTGAGATCCGGCGCCACGGTGGACACGCCCCGCGGGTCGAAGCCGCCGCCCTTGAAGCCCTTAGCCCAGCTTACGTACAGCGTGTTGTTCTCGTCCGGCTCGAAGGCGAGCGAGGCGCGCGGAGTGAACTGCTTAAAGGTCTTCTCACCGGTGAAGTTCGAGGAGAGCGGTCCTAGCTGACGGCCAGTCGGATTGGTGACCGGATCATAGAGACCGTTGAGTGGCAGACCGCCAAGCTCCGGCAGCGGTCCGCGGAAGATATTGCGACGGACGACCTGCGCATCGCGCTTGTCACGGGTATACCGGCCACCAAGCGAGAGCGAAAGCTGGTCAGTGAAGCGATATGTGAAATCGCCGAAGATCGCCCAAGTTTTCGTGTCCACGTCACCGAACGTCGAGGCGGCGAAGCCGGGAAACGGACCCGCGACAAAGCCGGTGCCGGCTGCGCAGGCCGCCAGCGGAATGCCCTGGCCGGGCAGGCACAGACCTGGTGTGATCCTGCCGGTGGTGTCCAGCACCACGTCAAACACGTTGTTGGCGTTGGCCTTGAGGTAATAAGCGCCGACCAAGCCGTTCAGCGGGCCGCGGTCAATCAGCAACTGCACTTCCTGGCTGAACTGCTTGTTCCGGTAGATGGCGGGCACGTCCACGTCGGCCGCGGGTAGCGCGTCGAAGTCGATCGGCGTGGTGCTCTTGTCCTTGCGGAAAGCAGTGATTGAACGAAGGGTCAGCCCTTCGGCGATCTCTCCCTGACCCTGCAGGCTGAGGCCGCCGCCAGTGATCTTCTGGCGCGGCAGGACGAGGCCGCCGCGGCTGTCGAACTCGTCATCCAGTACCGGGAACTGCACCGGCGGGAACAGGTCAGCGATCAGCCGGTGGCCGCCGCGCGTGTTGCTGCGGTCCCAGGTATAGTCGCCCGACAGGCGGAAGAAGGCGCGGTCTGCTGGCTCGAACTCGATCGTACCGCGGGTGGCGAGGATATCCTTGTCGTAGTTCTCCTTGCCGGTAGTCAGGTTCTTGCCGAAGCCGTCGCGCGACAGCCGCGCCACCGCACCGCCGATGCGAAGCGTGTCGGTCAGCGGGGTCGAGGCGCTGATCACGAGATCGGCCTGCTTGTAGGTGCCGACGTTGGCGCGCACCCGGCCTTCCGTGGTGGTGGCGAGCCGGCGAGTGACATACTTCACCGCGCCGCCAATGGTGTTGCGGCCGTAGAGCGTGCCCTGCGGCCCGCGCAGCACCTCGATCCGCTCCACGTCGTAGATGTCGAGCAGCGCGCCTTGCGGACGGTTGAGGTAGACGTCGTCGAGGTAGATGCCGACGCCGCCTTCAAAGCCGGCAACCGGGTCCTGCTGGCCGACGCCGCGGATAAAGGCAGTCAACGTGCTGTTGGTGCCGCGGGAGGTTTCCAGCGTGACGTTGGGGGTGGTGTCCGCGACGTCGGTGATGTCGAGCGCACCTTGCCGGTCGAGTTGCTCGCCCGAGTAAGCCGTGACGGCGATCGGCACGTCCTGCAGCGATTCCTCACGGCGCCGCGCGGTGACCACGATCTCCGAGTCGCTGGCAGTGGCTGCCTGGTCCTGGGTGGTGGCGTTGTTCTGGCCCGCCGGAGTTTCGGCGGAGGCCGGGTCAGGCTGGGCTGGTGGGGTGGGCTGACCCGTGGTCGTGTCCTGGGCGAGCGCGGCGGCCGGCAGCAGGGTAACCAGGGCGACGGTGCCCAGCAGATGGCGAGCGAAACGGTTGAGCGACATGAGCAAGGACTCCCCCTGTTGGGCGCCCGCCTTCACGCGACTTGCGCCAATCAGACCCGACCGTTACTGAAAGTTGAACCGGGTTTCAACTTGCTTCGTTCGGCAGGTTGAGTCAGGGCCAAGGGGGAGGCCACGATGGAAGACACGAAGGTGGCCGGCGCCGCCGAGCTCGAGCTGGCCGAAGCGGGCGTGGAGGCCGGGCGCTTCGCCAGCGACGGCAAGGCGCCACGTACCCCGCGTGGACAACGAACGCTGCGCAAGATCCTGGACGCGGCGCTGCACGAGTTCGGTGAACGCGGGTTTGCCGACAGTTCCATTGTCGGGATCACGGCCCGGGCCAAGGTCGCGCTGGGCACCTTCTACACCTACTTCGACAGCAAGGAGGCGCTGTTCCGGGCGCTGGTCCGCGATATGTCGGAACAGGTGCGCGACAATGTGGCGCCGAGCTTCGCCGGGGCGGCGGACGCGCTGGACGCCGAGCGGCGGGCCCTGGCGGCGTTTCTGCAGTTCGTGCGGCGCAACAAGCAAGTCTACCGGATCATCGACGAAGCCGAGTTCGTCGACCCAGAAGGGTTCCGCCAGCATTACGAGAGCACGGCCGAGCGCATCGCAGCGCGGCTGCGCGCCGGCGCCGAGCAAGGTGGAGTGGCGGGCGAACTCGACAAGCTGGACAGCGAAGTGCGGGCCTGGGCACTGATGGGCGCGAACGTGTTCCTGGGCCTGCGCTTTGGCGTGTGGGGCAAGGAAGACGCCGACAAGGTCGCGGCGGCCGCGAGCCGGCTGATCCGCGACGGACTGGCCGTGCGCTAGGCTAGAGCTGGCGCGCGAGGACGGCGAAGCGGTCGATATCGGCCGGATTGTGATAGAGGCCGAGCCCGATCCGCAGCACGTCGCCGCGCACATCCGTGACGCAGTTCTGGGCGGCGAGCGCCTGCTGCCAGCGGGCGGCGTCGGGTGAGCGAAAGGCGAGGAAGCGAGCGTGCGGCCCCTCAGTCAGGGGGTTCAGCAGCTTCGCGCCGGCGAGAGGGGTGCCACGAGCGGCCACGAGCAGCAGCGAATGGAGGCCTGCTACCTGCGCGGAGATGCTCGCCGTGGTGAGGCCGTTGTCGGTCAGCGCCCGGCGTACGGCAAGGAAGCGATAGAGCGCGCTAGGGTCGAAGGTCGCGCCCATGAAGCGCATGGCGTCGGGCGCATAGCCAACCATTCCCGGCGGCAGGGTCAAGTCGGCGAACTCGGCATACCACCCGGTGACCGGCGGGCGCGGACCGAAACCGGGCGGGCAATGCATCACGCCCATGCCCTCCCCCGACATGGCGTATTTGTAGCCGCCGCCAAGGAAGAACAGCTTATCCGCTACGGCCGCAGGCAGCGGCGAATCGACTGCCATGAAGCTATGGTAGCCGTCGACCACGACCCAAGGGCCTGCGGGGTCGGCCAGTTCGGCCAAGGGTGCGAGGTCACCGAACAGGCGGCCGCTGCCGAACAGGACTTGGCTGACCAGGATAAGGTCATGCTCGCGCGTGCGGGCTGCGGCAAGGAAGCGCTCTGCCAGCGTGTCGAACGGTTCGGCGGCGACCACTGTCTGGACGATGTCGCCGCTCTCGCTCCAGCGGGCGAACTGGCGGCGGGCGCTGTGGAACTCGCCGTCAGTGGTAAGCACCCGCAGCGGCTGGCCGGAACGCCGCGGGCAAGCGGCGGCAAGGCGGACCAGGAAGTCGTGGGTGTTGGCGGCGAACACGACGGCGTCGGGCCGGCCGGAGCCGAGCTCCGCCGCGACCTCCGCCTGGGCCGCAGGCCAGACCTCGCCCATGATCCGGTCCCACTTGGCGTCCGCCAGGCGCGCCGCATCCTCCCAACAGGCTAGCTGGCCGTCCCGGCTGGCGTCGGGCCACAGGTGGTGGCTGTGCGCGGCCAGGTGCAACCGGTCGGGCGCGGCGGAAAGCGTCCGGGAGAAGAGGTGCTTGAAGCTCACAGCTGAGTCCGCAGTTCCCATAATTCAGGGAAGGCGCGCTTGGTGAGCGTGGACTGGAGATAGGCGACGCCGGCCGAGCCGCCCGTCCCGGTCTTGCCGCCAATGATTCGCTCCACCGTCAGCACGTGCTTGTGCCGCCAACCGGCCAGGGCGTCGTCCATGTCGACCAGCTTCTCGGCCAATTGGTACAGTTCGAACCAGCGGTCGGCATCCCGGTAGACACTCAGCCAGTCAGGCGCGCCGGCGCGCTGGCGGGCGGCGTCGGCGACGTCCCACAAGCTGGGCGCCTCGAAGGCGCTCACCAACCGCTGGTGCTCCTCACTCCCTTGCGGATAATGCTCCAGGAACGACGGGTGGCGGACGCCAAGGCGGAACTCCAGCTCGCGGAACTGGGCCGACTGGAAGCCCGACGAGCTGCCCAGCACGTCCCGAAAGCGGCTGTAGTCGACCGGGGTGAGCGTCGCGAGCACGTCCCAGGACAGGGTCATGACCGACTGAATTCGGCTGACCCGGGCCAGCGCCTTGTAGGCTTCGGCGAAGCGATCCCCGCCGATCAGCCCGATCGCCAGCCCGACCTCATGGAGCATCTGCTTGAGCCACAGCTCCTTGGTCTGGTGAATGACGATGAACAGCATCTCGTCGTGCAGCGACGACAGGGGGTGCTGCACCGACAGCAGCTCGGGCAGGTGCAGGTAATCGGCATAGGTCATGCCGGCAGGCGTTGCGGTCATGCCACCGTGTTATGCCAGTTGCCGGGGCTTTTCACCCCCGGGCAGGCTTATTGCGCCGGTGCGTTCCCAGCGCCGGGCACACCGGCTCCGGCGATGCCGATCCCGCCGAACACGTCCTCGAAGAAGCTCTTGCGCCGCCCGAGCGTGGGGGTCTGCCGGCCGTAGGGGTCGATGCTGGCGACCAGTTCCTTGCCGGTGCGGTCGATGCCCGCAACGTTGCCCGCCTGATCGAACCGGATTCGCAGCACGGTCTGGTCGGTCACCCGCGGCAGGCGAAAGGCGAGCGTCGCGGTGTTGCGCGCGACATAATACCATTCGTTCTCGTTGAACTGGCCGGTGAAGGTCGGCCGGCCGAGCGTACGCGAGACCGAGTCCTTGTTGTCCACGCCGACCTGGATGGCCGAGGCCAGCTCCTGATCAAGGATGTAGCCCTTGCGCTCGCGGCTTCCCGCGCAGCCCGCGAGCAGGGCGGCGGCAGCGGCGGCGACGAGGATGGTACGGGTCATGGCAACCTTCAAGCGTTCAGTGGCCGCGAGCGGCGGATCGGCCTTGCGCGGACCGGGCCGGGGGTCAATATCCCTAGGCGTGCGGCAGGCGCAAGTGTGTGGCGGGCTCCCTGCCTCGCCGCTGCTGAATGGAGGATAAACCGATGGCGTCGCTGATGCGGCTGTTCCGGCGCGAGGAGCCGATGGCGGACAAGCTGTACCGGGCGGTGGTGGCGCGGGCGCGCGACCCGCTATGGTATGTCGCGGGCGAGGTGCCGGACACGCTTGAGGGACGCTTTTCGGTGCTGGCGACACTGCTGGCACTGACGGACGTGCGGCTGGAGCGTGGCGGCGAGGCTGCGCGCTTTGCGAGCGTCAGCCTGGCCGAGGCGTTCGTCGGCGACATGGACGCGCAGCACCGACAGCTTGGCACCGGCGACCCGGTCATGGGCAAGAAGGTCGGCGGCCTCGTGGGAGCGTTGGGCGGCCGAATTGGCGCCTGGCGGCGGGCAGTGGATGGAACGGAAAGCTGGACCGCGGTGACGGTGCGCAGCGTTTATCGGGGCGAGGCGAAGAACGTGGATGCGCTGGATCATGTCGAGCGCCAGCTGCGCGGCTACTGGGCTGGGCTGGAGGGGACGTCGGACGAAGCGCTGATCGCGGGGACGCTGCCGTGAGCCGCTTCTCCGATGCACTGCCGCTTGGCACCGTACGCGACGGCATGCGGCTGGACCTGTCGGCAAACGAGGGCGAGCGGCACATGATCGCCGAGCGGCTGGGACTGGCGGCGCTGGAGCGGCTGGAGGCCCATGTCGCGCTGGAGCGGGACGGCGAGCGGGTGCACGCACGCGGCCGGATCAAGGCGGCGTTGGAGCAAAGCTGTGTGGCGACCGGCGAGTCGGTGCCGGCCAGCGTCGACGAGCCCTTCGACATCCTGTTCATGCCCGAACCGACCGGAACGCCCGACGAAGAAATCGAGCTAAGCGAGGCCGATTGCGACGTCGTGTTTCACGACGGCTCAAGCATCGACCTGGGCGGTGCGCTCGCCGACACGCTGGCGCTAAGCCTCGACCCCTACCCTCGCTCGCCCGAGGCGGAAACGGCGCTGCGGGAGGCCGGAGTGCTCAGCGAGGAGCAGGCCGGTCCGTTCGCAGCGCTGGCGGCGCTGAAAAAGGGCTGACCCCTTCCAGCGCTTAGAACGGGACGTCGTCGTCCAGGTCGTTGTCGAACGCCGCGGGCTGCGGGCGCGAACCGGAGCCGCCGCCGCGCTTGTTGCCGCCGCTGTAACCGCCCGAGCCAAAGCCGCCGTCATCAAAATCGGACCCGCCACCGCGGCTGCCGCCGCCGAAGCCGCCGCCGCCACCGCCACCGCCACCGCCTTCACGGCCGTCCAGCATGACCAGCGTGCTGTTGAAGTTGCGAAGGACGACCTCGGTCGAATAGCGGTCTTGGCCGTTCTGGTCCTGCCACTTGCGGGTTTCCAGCTGGCCTTCGAGATAGACCTTGCTGCCCTTGCGGAGGTAGCTCTTGGCGACCTTGCCGAGCCCTTCGGAAAAGATGGCAACGGAGTGCCACTGGGTCTTCTCCTGGCGATTGCCGTCGCGGTCCTTGTAGCTCTCGCTGGTGGCGATGCGCAGGTTCACCACCTCGCCGCCGTTCTGGAAGCTCCGGCTTTCGGGATCCGCCCCGAGATTGCCGATCAGGATGACCTTGTTGACGCTGCCCGCCATGAATGAAATCTCCTCGTTCGCCGGGCAGCTATAAGCCGAGCGCCACCGCCGTCCAGTAGGTCAGGCCAGCCGCGATGTAGGCAAGGGCAAACAGATAGCCGACCATGAACAATGGCCATTTCCACCCATTGGTCTCCCGCCGGGTGACCGCGATGGTCGAGATGCACTGCGGCGCGAACACGAACCAGGCGAGGAAGGCCAAGGCGGTGGGGAGCGGCCAGCTGCCGCCCAGGCGCTGAGCCAGGGTCTGCTCCGCCTGCGCCTCGTCGGACTGGTCAATGGCATAGACGGTGGCGATGGCGCTGACCGCCACTTCGCGGGCGGCCATGGAGGGCAGCAGGGCGAGCGCGATGTCGTGGTTGAAGCCGATCGGCTTGACGACCACCTCGATGCCGCTCGCGATCTTGCCGGCAATCGACACCTCGCTCTGTTTCTGGCCCGGGCCGGCCTGAGGAAAGCTGGCCAGCGCCCACAGAGCGACGGTGGTCAGCATGATGATCCCGCCGGCGCGCTTGAGAAAGATGATCGCACGCTGCCACAGGCCGAGCGCCACGTCCTTGAAGGCGGGCAGCTGGTACTTGGGCAGCTCCATCATGAAGAAGCTGGAGGCGCCTCGCGCCACCGTCTTGCGCAGCAGCAGCGCGGCGCCGAGCGCGCCGACGATGCCAGCGAGATAGAGGCCGAACATGACGGCGCCCTGCAGGTTGACGCCGGGCAGGATGTCGCGGTGCGGGATGAAGGCCGCGATGATCAGGGTGTAGACCGGCAGGCGTGCCGAGCAGGTCATCAACGGCGCGACCAAGATGGTGGTCAGCCGGTCCTTTTCATTGTCGATGGTCCGGGTCGCCATGATGCCGGGCACGGCGCAGGCGAAGCTCGACAGCAGCGGGATGAAGGCGCGGCCGGACAGGCCGGCGCGGCTCATCAGCCGGTCCATCAGGAAGGCGGCCCGGACCATGTAGCCGGTGCCTTCGAGGAGCAGGATGAACAGGAACAGGATAAGGATCTGCGGCAGGAAGACGACGACCGAGCCGACGCCGCCGATCACGCCATCGACCAAAAGGGAGCGGAGCGCGCCTTGCGGCAGCGCGCCGGTGATCATGTCGGCTAGCGCCGCCATGCCGCTCTCGATCCAGCCAATTGGTGCTTCGGACCAGGCGAACACCGCTTGGAACATGACGAACATGATGGCGGCGAGGATCAGCGGACCCGCGAGCGGGTGCAGCAGGAAACGGTCAAGCCGGTGCGACCAGCGGCGAACGGGCGTCTCGCGGACGATCGAGGCGGCGGCGATTCGGCGCGCTTCGCGCGCGAGATTGTCGGGTTCCGGGCGAGCCACCGGCTTGGCGTGGAGCAGTTGTTGCTGCAGGCCCGCGCGAAGCTCGTCCATGCCTTTACGGCGGACGGCCACTGTTTCGAAAACCGGCACGCCGAGCTCGATGGAGAGCAGGTCGGCGCTGACGTCCAGCCCGTCGCGGCGGGCCATGTCGATCATATTGAGGGCGACAACCGTGGGCAGACCCAGCCCTAACAGCTGCAAGGCGAACCGCAGGTGGTTGTCGAGGTTGGAGGCGTCCAGAACGATCAGCAGGCCGTCGGGCTTGCGTTCGCCGGCGAAGCGGCCGGTCAGGACGTCACGGGTGACCGCCTCGTCGGGGCTGGACGGGTCGAGGCCGTAAGCACCGGGCAGGTCGACCAGCTCGACCGGGCGACCGTCGGCCAGCGCCGTGCGACCCGTCTTCCGCTCCACGGTGACACCGGGATAGTTGCCGACCTTCTGGCGGGCCCCAGTCAGTGCGTTGAACAGCGCGCTCTTGCCGGCGTTGGGGTTGCCGACAACGGCGACGAGTGGCGCCGGGTTCATGGGATTAGCGTCCGCTCAGGCGGCGGGAACGACCCGGACCGCACGGGCATGCGTCCGGCGAATCGCCACCGTCATGCGGCCCACACGCACCGCCAGCGGGTCACGACCGACGGGGCCGCTGTGCAGCGGCTCGACCATCACGCCTTCGTCGAAGCCGAAGTGCCGCAGGCGGCACGCCTCGCTCGCCTCCAACGCCGTCCAGTCAACGATCTCAATACGCGCCCGGCGGCCAAGACGAAGTTCGTCGAGCGGGAGCGCGAAGGTGGATGCGGAAGGAACGGCAGTCATTGCTGCAACTGATTATCAATAACGATAGCCGCCGTCCAGTGGCTTCGCCGATCACAGCCAACAATGATCTCGATCAAAGCTCAGCGCGGTGGATAGCGCAGCCGACCGAGAAAGCGGGTAAGGCTGGGACGACGCTCCGACCCTTGGCCCCAGCGTGCCTTGAACTGCTCGAAGCGCATGACCTCGTCGATGCGACGGTCGAGAAAGGCAGCGGCGTCCGATTCGCCTTCGCTGTCGTCGCTGAGCCACGCGAGCAGGGTTGAGCCGTAGACCGCGGAGAGCGTCGCACGCTTGGTATAATGGTTGTAGTCCGTCGCCGTATCTCCGGCGAGCCGCCAGACGTGGTCAGCGGTACGCCACGACAGCTTTGCGGCGGCGGGCAGGTTCTGCGGCATGGCGAGGATGGCGAGCGCGCGGCGGATCGACTCCTTGGCCGGCGCCTGGAGGCGCAGCCGTTCCCACAGCAGGTCGCGAATGCGAGCCCGGATCTTCATGGTCGCAACCCGCTCGGGCGGGAATGCCGCCGCGAGATCCCGGTCGATCGCCTGGCCGTACAGATCGATCAGGCCGACCGCGTTCTTGGGCATGGCGAGCCGCGCCTGTTCGAGCGGCACGCCCGCCTGCTCGGCCGCGAGTTCGACGGCCGCCGGCGTCCAGCCGTCGAACGCCGCATTCTCCGCCACGGCGAGCGCCAGCTGACGGCGGATGCGCTCAAGCGGGGTGACCTCTTCCATGCGGCTCAAGTGGTCGTTTCGGCGGGCGAGCGCAAGCGGACGAGTACCAGGGCCGCGGCGATCGAAAGCGCGCCGACGAGATCCAGGAGTGTCAGACGCTCGTCATAGACCAGCCACCCATTAAGGGCCGAAATCGCCGGCTGAGTCAGCAAGGCCAGACCGACCACCAGCGGCGGCACTTCGCCCAGAGCGTAGACCAGCAAGCCCTGGCCGACGACCTGGCTGCCCAGCGCCAGCAGCAGGACGCCGGTCCAGTCATGCGGCACAATCTGTTCGCCCGTTACGAGGGCGAAGGGCAGCAGGTAGGCCGAGCCGAACAGGGTGGCGAGGATCAGCACCGGCATCGGCTGAAGCGTGCCGCGGACCCGCTCCACCCCGATCAGGTAGCCGGTATAGAGCAGGCCGGCGCCGAGCGAGAGCAGGTCACCGTGGAGGTGCGCAGCGCTGAGTTCGGCGCTGCCGGCCATCAACAAAGCGGTCCCGAGTGCCGCAAGGGCGAGCGCGGTTCCCTGAAGCCACGTCGGCCAGCGGCGTGCCAGCCACAATCCCCAGGCGGCGAACGCGAAGCTCGCGACATTGCCGAACAGCGTGGCATTACCGAGCTTCGTCAGGTGAATACCCGCGTTCCAGGCGGCGAGGTCCGCGGCGAAGAAGAAGGCGGCGACCGCAATGGCAGCCGCCATCGCACGGCCGGGCCAGTGCGGCGCCTGCTTCAGGAGGACGGCGATCAACCACAGGAACGGCAGCGCGAGCGTCAGGCGCCAGAAACCCGCTGCCGCCGGTCCGACCTGGGACAGGCGCACGGTCCAGGGGCCGAACGCCAGGGCGGCGTTGCCGAGCAGCAAGGCGGCAAACGCACGGGGCCGAATGGTTGAACCAGTCACGGCCGGTGCTGTAGCGGCGGCGCATGGTTGTGCGAAGGGCAGGCACATGGATGACACTGGACCGCGATCGTCCCGGCACTAAGTCCGCCGCCATGACCAGCCTGTTTGACCCCATCCGCATCGGCGACCTCGATTGTCCGAACCGCATCTTCATGGCCCCGCTGACCCGCGGCCGCGCGACCCGCGAGGGCGTGCCGACCGCGATCATGGGCACCTATTATGCCCAGCGCGCCGCCGCCGGATTGATCATCTCCGAAGGGACGGGCGTCAGCCGCGAAGGGCTCGGCTGGCCGTTCGCGCCCGGGCTGTGGACGGACGAACAGGTTGAGGGCTGGAAGCCGGTGCTGGAGCAGGTGCACCAGGCCGGCGGGCGGATCGTCGCGCAATTGTGGCACATGGGCCGGCTGGTCCATCCCGACTTCCTGGATGGCGCAGCCCCGCTGTCGGCCAGCGCGACCACCGCGCCAATGAAGGCGCATACCTTCGACGGCAAGAAGCCCTACGAGCAGGCGCGCGCCGCGACTCTCGACGACATCCGGCGGACGGTGGACGATTTTGCCAGCGCCGCGCGCAACGCGCTGGCGGCCGGGTTCGACGGGGTGCAGCTGCACGGGGCCAACGGTTATCTGATCGACCAATTCCTGCGTGACGGCACCAATCGGCGCGAGGACGAATATGGCGGCTCGATCGACAATCGGGTGCGGCTGTTGCGCGACGTGGTGGAGGCGCTGGTCGCCGAAGTGGGCGCCGGCCGCACGCATGTCCGGCTGAGCCCGAACGGCGAAGTGCAGGGCTGCGACGACAGCAACCCGCACGAGCTGTTCACCGCCGCCGGCCGGGTGCTGGGCGAGCTGGGCATCGCCAGCCTGGAGCTGCGCGAGCCCGGCAGTCAGTCGAGCTTCCTAGCGACCGAGGTGGAGCCGGTGAGCCCGCTGATCCGGCCGCACTTCAAAGGCGCGCTGATCCTCAACAGCGATTACGTCCACGGCACCGCTACCGAGCGGCTGGCCGAGGGGGTGGCCGACGCCATCACCTTTGGCCGACCATTCCTGGCCAATCCGGACCTGGTCGAGCGGTTCCGGCGTGACGCCGAGCTCAACCAGCCGAACCCCAGGACCTTCTATAGCGCGGGCGAGGAGGGCTACACCGACTATCCGATGCTGGGGGAACAGCAGGCCGCCTGAGCCGGTTGGGGCCGGCATGAGTGACACGGACACACGCAATTGGCGGGTCGGGACCGCCGTCGCGCTCGCCGGCGGGATCGTCGGTCTGGGTATCGCCTATATCCTGCGGGAGAAGGCGACGCCCGAGCCCGGCTACCGCCTGCTGGTGAGCGAAAAGGGCCTAGAGATCCGCGCCTATGAGGCGGTGACGGTGGCCGAGACGGTCGTGCAGGGCGAGCGCAAGCGGGCGCTGAACGAGGGTTATCGCATCCTGTCGGACTATCTCACCGCCAAGTCGCGGCCGGGCGAGCGGCTGCCGATGCGGGTGCCGGTGCTGCAGGATGCCGGCAATCCGATGGGGCAGCAGCCGCCGACCTTCGACGATGCGCTGGGCGACGCGGGGTGGCGGGTGCGCTTCACCCTGCCCGAGGATCACGAACTGCCGCCGGCGCCGGACGGGGTGGCGGTGGTTACCATTCCGGCCCGGCGGGTCGGGGCGGCGACGTTCCACGGCACGGCTGACGACGCGCGGCTGGCGGAGGCGGAGGACCGGCTGCGCGGCTGGCTGGAGCGGCATGGCGAGAAGGCGCTCAGCGTCGAGCCGGAGTATGCCTTCTACAACTCCCCCATGATCCCGCCGCCGCTGCGCCGCAACGAGGTGCTGCTCGCGCTGAGCTAGGCGAAGCGGTCCTGGATTTGCAGCAGGGCCAGCGCGGCGCGGGCCGCGTCGCCGCCTTTGTCCCCCTGGGCCGGGTCGGCGCGAACGATCGCCTGCGCCTCGTTCTCGGTCGTGAGGATGCCGTTGCCGACCGGCAGCCCGTCCATGGTCAGGGCCATGATGCCTCGGGCGCTTTCGCCGGCGACGATCTCGAAATGGTAGGTCTCGCCGCGGATCACGACCCCCAGGCCGACATAAGCGTCGAACTCGCCGCCGTCAGACGCGAGGCTGATGGCGCCGGGCACCTCCAGTGCGCCGGGGACGGTGATCACCTCCACCTCATGACCGTCGAGCGCGCGACGGGCGCCGGCGAGCAGCATGTCGTTCAAGTGGGCGTAGTAGCGAGCCTCGACGATGAGGATCCGGGCCATCAGTTCAGCTCCACGGGAATGCACCGTTCCTCGACGATCGACAGGCCGTAGCCGGACAGGCCGACCGGCTGGTGACGAGTATTGGTGAGCAGGATCATGTCGTGGATACCAAGCGCGGCCAGCATCTGCGCGCCGACGCCGTAGCCACGCAGCATTTCGCCTTCCTCCACCTCTTTGCCGGAGCGGCGGTCGGCCGAGCGGCTGAGCGAGCCGGGTGCGGCGGCGTGAAGCGCGATGATCACGCCGGAGCCTTCGGCCTCGATCATCCGCATGGCGCCCTCGAGCAGTCCGCTACGGGGACCTTGCTCGCCGAGTACGTCAGCGAACAGGTCGAGGCTGTGGACACGAACCAGAACCGGCTGCCCGGGGTCCAGAGGGCCAAGCACGAGGGCAAGCTGTTCTGCGCCGGTCGCCTTGTCGCGAAATACCTGAGCTTGCCACTGGTGCCCACCCGGGCTGGTGAAGCCGGTCTCTGCCACCCGCTCGACCATATTATCTTGGCGCAGGCGGTAAGCGATGAGGTCGCGGATGGTGCCGATCTTGAGCCCATGGGTGCGCGCGAACTCAATCAGCTCGTCAAGGCGAGCCATGGTGCCGTCCTCGTTCATGATCTCGCAGATCACGCCCGAGGGGTTGAGACCGGCGAGGCGCGATACGTCCACCGCGGCCTCCGTATGGCCGGCTCGGACCAGTACGCCGCCGGCGCGCGCAACCAGGGGAAAGACGTGCCCGGGGCTGACCAGCGCCTCCGGGCCGTTGCCGGAGTCGATTGCCACCGCAATGGTGCGGGCGCGATCGGCGGCGCTGATGCCGGTGGTTACACCCGTTCGGGCCTCGATCGACACGGTGAAGGCAGTTTCGTGCCGGGTCCCGTTGTTGCGGGCCATCAGCGGCAGCTGGAGCGTGTCAACGCGTTCCTGAGTCAACGCGAGGCAGATCAGGCCGCGGCCGTGGCGGGCCATGAAATTGATCGCGTCCGGCGTGGCCATCTGCGCCGGGATGACCAGGTCACCCTCATTCTCCCGGTCGTCGTCGTCGACCAGGATGAACATGCGGCCGTTGCGGGCCTCGTTGATGATCTGCTCGGCGCCCACCAGCACCTCGGTCGTGCCGCGCTTGAGCAAGCGTTCAAGCCGGCCGAGGGTGTCGGCGGTCGGGTTCCAGTCGGGGGAGCCGAGCTTGCGCAGCGAGTTGGGGTGGAGGCCGGCAGCGCGGGCCAGACCGGCGCGACTAACCTCGCCGGTATCGATGATTGCGGCGAGCCGCTCGATCAGGCTGGTGGACATCCATTGACCTTATCACATCATAATGTGACAGGCGAGCGCTTGTTCATCCCTGCCGATGTGATCTGGCGGCCAGCATCCGATCCAAATAGCGCGCGAGCACGTCGATTTCGACATTGAGGTGTCTGCCGGCGGCGATGTGGCCCAAGGTCGTGTGAGTGCCGGTATGCGGGATGAGGTTGATCGCGAAGTGCGTGCCGTCGTCAGCATCGCGCACCTCATTGACGGTCAGCGACACGCCATCCAGCGTGACCGAACCCTTCGGCGCCAGCATCGGCCCGAGCTCACGGGGTACGCGGATGCCGACCCGGACCGAGTCGCCTTCGGGACAGGTGCCGATCACCTCACCTAGGCCATCGACATGCCCCGTCACCATATGGCCGCCGAGTTCGTCGCCCATGCGCAGGGCACGTTCCAAGTTGATCCGGGCGCCCTCCTGCCACAGGCCGGGCGCGGTCTTGCTGCGTGTTTCGGCGGACACATCCACCGCGAACCAGTCTGCACCCTTATCAACCACCGTCAGGCAGCAGCCCGAGCAGGCAATGGACGCACCGAGTTCGACGGTCGCCATGTCGAACCCACAGTTGATGACCAGCCGCAAGTCGCCGCGCTCTTCGGCGGAACGGACGGTGCCGATGTCTGTGACGATGCCGGTGAACATGGGGAACCCTCAGGCTGGACGGACGCGCTGGTAGACTTCGAGCCGGTCGATGCCAAGCTGGCGCCCGTCCCGCGCCTCCCAGCGGCCATGGGCGTCGCCGATGGCGTCGAGGCCGATGTAGCCAACGCTTTGCCGGCCCTCGCCGATGAGGATTGGCGCCCGGTAGAGCAGGATGCGGTCAACGAGGTCGGCGGCAAGAAAAGCGGTGGCCGTGGCCGAGCCGCCCTCGACCAGCAGGTCGTTCACGTCGGACAAGCGGAACACGTCCTCGGGGGCGTGCAGCACCTCCCACCCTTCGACCGGCTCGCCACGGGTCAGGAGAGCACGGCGAGGAGAGCGCTCCTCCAGGCCGGGCAGACGCACGTCGAGGCGGGGGTGGTCAGCAAGAAAAGTGCCGCGACCGACCAGAATCATGTCGCAGCGCGCGCGTTCGAGGTGGACGTGGGCGCGGGCGTCTTCGCCGGTGATCCACTTCGATTCGCCCGATGGCAGTGCGATCTTGCCGTCGATGGAGAGCGCCAGCTTGAGGGTGATGCGGGGACGGCCGAGTCGCAGGCGGGTCAGCCAGCCGCCCATGCTCTCGGCGGCCGACTCCGCGTTGAGGCCGATATCGACCTGGATGCCGGCGTCCCGCATCATGCGGAAGCCGTCGCCCGCCGTGCGCGGGTCCGGATCTTGCAATGCGGCGATTACTCGGGCGACGCCGGCCTCAGCGATCAGGTGGGCGCAGGTGGGCCCGCGATGGCTGCGATGCGCGCAAGGCTCCAGGCTGGTGTAGAGGGTTGCGCCACGCGCCTGCTCGCCGGCTTGTGCCAGCGCCACGGCCTCGGCATGGGGCCGGCCGCCGGGCTGGGTCGCGCCGCGGCCGACGATCCGCCCGTCTGCCACGACCACGCAGCCGACGTTCGGATTGGGTGCAGTGGTCCCCCGAGCGTCCTCGCCGAGCCGCACGGCTTCGGCCATGAACCCGGCGTCACTCCATGCCGAACTGATTTTCGAGCTCCTTGAACTGCCGCTGGCGCTCGGCGATCAGCGCCTCTTTGGCGGCGCGGCGCTTTTCCTGGTCGGCGATAATGTCCGCGTCTGTTCGGTCCGGCCCGTAGTTCTCGACAAAGATCACCTGGCGCGGTGGCTTCGTGTTGACCTGCGGGTCGTAGTAGAAGGCGATAACAATCAATGCGGTGGCGATCACAGCGAAGACAGCGCCAAGCGTTTGTTCACGACTGCGTCGGCTGAGGAACGCGCGCAGGTCTTTCCAGGCGGCGCGCGGACCGACGGGACGGGGGAAAACGGCCATGCGCCTTATCTAGGCGCTCGGCCGCGCCCCCGCCAGAGCGTCAGGCCCAGGCTCCTCTCACGCTTCATCCAGCTGAAAGCGAAGGGTGATCGTCAGCGTCGTTGGCACCGCCCGGCCGCCCTCGGTTGCCGGCTTGTAACGCCAGAAGCGCTGCAGGTGACTGCGGGCCGACTCGAGAAACAGCGGATCGGCGCTGCCGACCGGATCAACCGAGATCACCCGCCCGCGCTCGTCGATGGCGAGGCGGAGCCGCAACACCGCTTCCTCCTCGAGGCGGCGCTTGGCCTCCGGGTAGGGCGGGCGCAGGCGGTCGGCGGGAGTCGCGAGGACGGCGGCCACCTTCACCGTCGGTGGCGGCAGCGGCTGCGGTGGTAGCGGCTGAGGCGGCAGCGGAAGCGGGTCGACCCGGGGTCCGGCGATCGGTCCGGAGTCGGGCGGAGCGGGCGTGTTGTCGATGGTCGGACCGGGCTGCGGCGGTGCCGGCACGATGACCTCCGGCGTGTCGATGTGCGACTGAGCGGGCACAGGCTGCGGCTGCGGCACCGGGGGCGGCGGCGGCGGCGTCTCCTTGATCTCGGGCGGCACGCTGAAGATCTCCGTGATCACCGGTGCGAGTTTCTGTCCCACGTCCATCTTGCTGGTGGCGAGCAGTCCCAACGCGACGGCGTGGACGCCGATGATGGCGGTGAGCGTCGCGGGCCTGAGTTGCCGGCGGTTGCGGCGGTGGGCGGCGTAGCTGAGCACTAGTCCCTCTCCTTCTCCAAGGAGAGTAGATGTTACATCATCACTTGGTCTGCGCAAGTGAGATAATGTATCTCGATCTAAGCTAGTTTACGGCGGCGCTCAGACGCACCAGCGCTCGCTCGCGGCCGATTAGCCGGAGAAGCGGCGCCATCTCTGGTCCCGAGTCGCGAGCGGTTAGTGCGCGTCGCAACGGAAGGAACAGCGCCTTGCCCTTGCGGCCGGAGCGTTCCTTGAGAGCGCCGGTGAGCTGGTGCCAGGGGTCAGCGGTCCAGTCGAGTTCGCGCGCAAGCTCGACGGCCTGCGCGAGGTAAGTACGGTCGTCGGCTGGTAAGCCGGGAGGCGCAAGGTCGCCCGCAACGACGTCCCGCCACTCCGTGATGTCGGGCAGCCGCTGGATGGCCGTCCGCAGCACTCCCCATTCCGCCGGTCCGGCCCACTCAGGAAGACGATCGGCCACGGTCTCATAGTCGAGTGCGTGCAGGAGTCGGGCGTTGAGCAATTCCACGTCATGGAAATCGAAGTGGGCGGGTGCCCGGCCAAAATGAGCAAAGTCGAAGTCGGCCGCGAGCTGCTTCAGCGAGGCGAGCGGCTCGACCGGTTGCGAGGTGCCCAGCCGGCCAAGCAAGGAGAGCAGCGCCATGGGCTCCAATCCCGCGTCGCGGATCGGCTCCACTCCGAGCGAGCCCAGGCGCTTGCTGAGCTTGCCCTCGGCCGCGACCAGGAGCGCTTCGTGGGCCAGGTTCGGCGGCTCGGCACCTAGAGCAGCGAACATCTGCAGCTGGACCGCGCTGTTCGATACATGGTCCTCGCCGCGCACGATGTGCGTTACGCCCAAGTCCACGTCGTCGATGACGCTGGGCAGCAAGTATAGCCAGCTGCCGTCGGCACGGCGGATCACGGGATCGCTTAGCAGCTTGGGTTCGAATCGTTGCTCGCCGCGGATCAGGTCGGTCCAGGCGATTGGGGCATCATGGTCGAGGCGGAAGCGCCAGTGTGGCGGACGGCCCTCGACGGGCGCGTTCTCACCGTCCGGTCGCTCATACACTGGCGGCAGGCCGCGGCCGAGCAGGATCTTGCGGCGGAGGTCGAGCTCTTCCGGAGTCTCGTAACAGGCGTATACCCGGCCGGCGGCACGCAAGCGGTCGAACTCGCGCTCGTAAAGGTCGAAGCGTTCGGACTGACGCACGCTGTCGTGCGGCAGAAGGCCAAGCCAGGCGAGGTCGGCCCGGATCGCCGCCTCGTTCTCGGCGGTGGAGCGCTCCGCGTCGGTGTCGTCAATCCGCAGCAGGAACCGACCGCCATGCTTCAGCGCAAACAGGAAATTGTGCAGCGCCGTGCGAATGTTGCCGACGTGCAGGCGGCCCGTCGGAGATGGTGCAAAGCGGGTGACAACGCTCACGAGCGGTGAGTCCGGAACGCGTTGGTGATCGGATAGCGGCGGTCACGGCCGAAGTTGCGGCGGCCGATCTTCACGCCGGGCGGAGCCTGGCGGCGCTTGTACTCGGCGCGCAGAACCAGTTTCTCCATTTCTGCGACCACCGCGACGTCCGCGCCGGTCTCCGCGGCGACCTCCGCGACGCCTTTCTCCTCGTCGACCAGACCGACAAGGATGGCGTCGAGCAGGTCGTAGGGCGGCAGCGAGTCCTCGTCCTTCTGATCGGGGCGGAGCTCGGCGCTCGGCGGCTTGTCGATCACCCGCTCCGGCATCACCGGACCAGACGGTCCGAGCGCGTCAGCCGGCCGGTGGCGGTTGCGCCAGCGCGACAGGGCGAAGACGGTCGACTTGTAGGCGTCCTTCAGCACCGAATAACCCCCAGCCATGTCGCCGTAGAGGGTGGCGTAGCCGACGCTCATCTCGCTCTTGTTGCCGGTAGTGAGCAGCATGTGGCCGAACTTGTTCGACAGGCCCATCAGCGTGACCATGCGCAGGCGGGCCTGGATGTTCTCCTCGGCCAGCCCCGGCTGCTGGCCTGTGAACTGCGGCTCCAGCATTTGCGCCAGCGCCTCGACCGCCGGCACGATCGGGATGACGTCATGGCGGCAGCCGAGCAGGCGCGCGCATTCCTTGGCATCCTCGACGCTGGTCGAGCCGGTGTAGACGGACGGCAGCATCACCCCCCACACCTTTTCCGGCCCCAACGCGTCCACCGCCACCGCTGCTGAGAGGGCGCTGTCGATGCCGCCACTCAGGCCCAAGATAACTCCAGGGAAGCCGTTGCGTCCGACATAGTCGCGCAACCCGACAACCATCGCGTGGTAGATGTCGGCCGGAAAATCATCGAGCCGATGATACTCACGGGTCAGGCACGTCCAGCGGCCATCGTCCGCGCGCTTCCATTCAGTCGTCAGCAGGCACTCGTCCCAGTCGGCCATCTGAACGACAAGGCGGCCGTCCGGATTGACCACGAACGAGCTGCCGTCGAACGCCAGCTCGTCCTGGCCGCCAACCCGATTGAGATAGACCATCGCCCGGCCGGTGGTCCGCACCCGCTCCTCGACGAGGGTCCGGCGGATGTGGTCCTTGTCGAGCTCGTACGGGCTACCATTGGGCACCAGGAACAGCTCCGCACCCTGCCCCGCGAGATGCTGGCAGACATCCTCCAGCCAGATGTCCTCGCAGATCGGGACGCCGATCTTCACCCCTTCGTATTCGAACAGGTCGGGCAGCGGCCCGGAAGCGAACACGCGCTTCTCGTCAAAGGTGCCGTAATTGGGCAACTCGCGCTTGAGGGTCACGAACAATTCGCGGCCCTCGTCAGCGACGATCACCGCATTGTAGGGCTGGCCGTCGCGGACCACGATCGAGCCGAAGATCAGCGCCGGCCCAGGCTCGGCAGTGAGCTTCACGAGGCGGGACGCTTGCTCAGCCGTGCGGGCCAGGAACTCCGGCTTGAGCACCAAATCCTCGGGCGGGTAGCCGGTAAGCTGCAACTCGGGCACCAGCAGCAGGTCGGCGTCTCCTGCGGCCCGCCGCATGCGCAGGATCGCCTCCGCATTGCCGGCGAGGTCGCCGACAATCTGGTTCATTTGGGCAAGAGCGATGGTCAGCCGTTCGGTCATGCACGGGTCCTTAGCGGCGAGCGGGCTTTCGTCCAACGCGCTCCGCCGCTACGAGGAGCCCGCACGCGCAAAGGGGCTCCCATCGATGAAACTGCTGGCCGGCAACTCCAACCTGCCGCTCGCCAAGGCGATCAGCGACTATCTGGAGCTGCCGCTCACCCGCGCCAGCGTCCGCCGCTTCGCGGACGAGGAAATTTTCGTCGAGATCCACGAGAACGTCCGTGGCGAGGACGTCTTCCTGATTCAGTCGACCAGCTACCCGGCCAACGACAATCTGATGGAGCTGCTGATCTGCATGGACGCGCTGCACCGCGCGTCGGCCAAGCGGATCACGGCGGTGGTGCCGTACTTCGGCTATGCCCGGCAGGACCGCAAACCCGGGCCGCGCACCCCCATTTCGGCCAAGCTGGTTGCCAACCTCGTCACCGTTGCGGGTGCCGACCGGGTGCTGTCGGTCGACCTGCACGCGGGCCAGATCCAAGGCTTCTTCGATATTCCGACCGACAATCTGTTCGGCGCACCGGTGATGAGCGCCGACATCCAGGCGCGCTTCGCCGACCGGCCGATCACCGTCGTCTCGCCGGACGTCGGCGGCGTGGTGCGTGCGCGCAGCTTGGCCAAGCGGCTCAACAACGCGCCGCTGGCGATCGTCGACAAGCGCCGTGAGCGGGCCGGCGAGTCCGAGGTGATGAACATCATCGGTGATGTTTCCGGCCGCTTCTGCGTGCTGATCGACGATATCGTCGATTCGGCTGGCACGCTGTGCAACGCGGCCGCCGCGCTGAAACAGCAGGGCGCAACCGATGTTGTGGCCTATGTCACCCACGGCGTGCTGTCCGGCGGCGCGGCCGCGCGAGTCGCGGCGAGCGAGCTGACCGAGCTGGTCGTGACCGACTCCATTTTCTCCGGCGAGACGGTCGAGCAGGACCGCATCCGCCGCCTGACCATTGCCCCGCTGCTGGCCGAGGCGATCCGGAGAATTGCCGACGAGTCGAGCGTTTCGAGCCTGTTCGACTAGGAGGAGCCACCATGCCGAGAGTGCTTGTGACCGGGGTCAATCGCGGCCTCGGGTTGGAGTTCGTGCGCCAGTTCGCGGCGGATGGCTGGGACGTGGTCGGCACGGTGCGGACCGATGCGGGCGAAGCGCGGGAACTGGGCGCGGAGGTTCGCCAGCTCGACATGAGCGACCTGGGCGCGGTCGCTGCCTTTGACCTCGACGGACCGCTCGACCTGCTCGTCGCGAACGCCGGCACCTATGGTCCGCGCGATGCCACCACCTCGGACGAAGCGCGCGAATGGCTTGATACATTCGCCGTCAACACGGTTGCGCCATATCTCCTGGCGCAGCGCGTAGCGGAAAACGTGCGGCAGTGCGGCGGCAAGCTCATCGCGGTCAGCACCCGCATGGGGTCCCTCGAGGACAATAGCGGCGGGGGCTTTCTCGCTTATCGCTCCAGCAAGACGGCATTGAACATGGCCTGGCGGACGCTGGCGCTGGCCAACCGCGACGTGGCCTGCGCCGTGCTCCATCCGGGCTGGGTGCAGACCCGCATGGGTGGTGCCAACGCGCCAGTGCAGCCGCGCGAGAGCATCGCGGGCATGCGGCGGGTGATCGATGGGCTGTCCCTTGAGGACTGGGGCGAGTTCTTCGACTATCGCGGGGAGCGCGTGCCCTGGTGAGCTAGGTGGGCGCCTTCACCGGCGCGCCGATCGACCAGCGATGGCCGAAGGGGTCCTTGAGAACGCCGTAGCGGTCGCCCCAGAACTGGTCCTGCAACGGCATCTCGACCGCCGCGCCGGCGTCCAGCGCCTGCTTCCACACAGTGTCGGCGTCGGCGACCTGCAGGTGCAGCGTGACACCGTTGTAGGGGCCGACACGGTGATCTGGTCCGACATGTTCCGGGAACTCGTCATGAAGCATGAGCGAGCCACCGTTGACGATCAGATGCGCGTGCATCAGCCGGCCATCTTCGCTTGGCATGCGTGCCAGCTCCCGCGCGCCGAATGCGGCCTTGTAGAAGTCCATCGCCTCCGCCGCGCGGCGGTCCGGGATGCTGAGGTGCGGGGTGACGCCATCCGCCGGTCCCTGGTTCTCCGTCCGCGCCATCGAGCGACTCTCCTTGCCAGAAGCGCACCGTGCCGCTATTGGCGCGCGCTTTCCAGCCTCATGGAAAAACGAACGGCCCGGCCAGTGAGGGCTGCCGTGGCAGTTCGAGAAACTCGCGCCCGAGCGGCGCAAAGGAGAGAAAATGCCCAAGCTCAAGACCAAGAGCGGCGTCAAGAAGCGCTTCAAGCTCACGGCGACTGGCAAGGTGAAGCACGGCGTGGCCGGCAAGCGTCACCGGCTGATCAGCCATAACGCCAAGTACATCCGCCAGAATCGTGGCACCGAGGTTCTCGCCGACGCCGACACGGCGCGCGTGAAGCTCTGGGCCCCGTACGGCCTGAAGTAAGGAGCGGATAGACAATGGCACGCGTCAAGCGGGGCGTAACCACGCGCTCCAAGCACAAGCGGATCCTGGATCAGGCGAAGGGCTATTACGGCCGCCGCAAGAACACCATCCGCATCGCCCGCCAGGCAGTTGAGAAGGCTGGGCAGTACGCCTACCGCGACCGCAAGGTGAAGAAGCGGAGCTTCCGCGCCTTGTGGATCCAGCGCATCAACGCCGCGGTTCGCGCCGAAGGGCTGACCTATGGCCAGTTCATGCATGCGCTGAAGCTCACGGGCGTCGACCTGGACCGGAAGGTGCTGGCCGACATGGCGATGCACGAGGGCGCCGCGTTCAGCGCGCTGATCGCGCAGGCCCGGACGGCTTTGCCGGAGCAGGCGTCCGCCTGAGGTCGAAGGCACGACCGAACAGACAAAGAAGGGCGCTCCGGGAGACCGGGGCGCCCTTTGTTGTGAGAGGCCTAGAAGGACTGGCGGTTGCTGCCCGCTGGGCTGACCACCGCATAGTCGACGCTGGCGCCGGCGGGCACGTCGACCCGCCACTCGGCCCCGGCATAGAGCCGCTTGGCCGGCAGTTCCTTGCAGTCCGCCTTGCCGCGGCAAGCCTTGCCGGCGGCCAGCTCGACGCTGGTGCCGCCGTCGTTGCGGATCACCAGCTGGCTGCCCTCACGGTGGCCGCTCAGGTGCCCGGGAGCGTTGCCCGGCCGGACCAGCACCAGCACGTCGTAGCCGATCAGCAATTTGAGCCCGGTGACGTTGGTCTCGATCGAACCCACCGTCGGCTTCACCGTCACCCGGTACACCCGCTCCCGCGCGGGGACGCCGCCGATGGGCGAGATGCGCAGCAGCTTGCGCTGGCCCGGCTCCAGGATCAACCGCGCCGGGGTGACCAGCAGCCCCAGCTTCTCGGGATCGCGCTCCGCCACGCGGCGCTCGGCGGCGGTGCCCGGCCCGATCACCTCGGCCGGCTCCACCACGACATAAGCGCGCTCCTTGTCGTTGTTCCAGATTTCGATGTCGCCACGCGCCGCCTTGCCCGGCGCAATGTCGACGACCAGTTGGCTGAGCACGATCTCCGCGGTGGCGGCCTGGGGCGCCAGCAACAGGGCCGCGGTGAGAAGCGAGGGACGAAGCATAGCCTTGATCATGAGCAGGTTACCGTTCCAAGCGAAAGATAGTCCTTGTCGGCGCCGCCGGCGGGCAGCGGGACCGAGCAGCGGCGGCCGTCCGGCCGGGTAAACGCGAGCGTCCGGGGGGCCTGCCGGTCGAACTGGAACCAGCCGTCCGCGCCGCTGACGTCCTCGGACGTGCCCCCATCGAGCCGGGCGTTGCCAAGCGGCTGCCCGCTGGCATCGACCAGGCGGCCAAACAGAGTGAGCAGCTTCTGCGCATCCCACACTGCATGTTCGACGTTGCCGGGATAGAGGGTGACCTTGCGGGGTGCGGGGTCGAAGTCGATCGCACCGCTGTCGAGCGGACGCAGCTGGATCTGGTAGGTGCGGTACGGCGATAGGTAGAGCGGCAGGCTCCCACCGCTGCGCAGCCGTCCACGGGGCACCCCGTCCACCAACAGCTCGAACGCGCCGGCGCGACCGCGGACTGTCGCCACCAGTGCGCTTTCGGCCAGCTCCTTGCCACCCAGCGAGAGGGCTCCGCCGGTGACCGCGCCCCCCGACTGCAGGCTGAGCGCGTAGCCGGTTTTACCGCCGAGCCGCCGGCTGAGGTCGGCGCGGGCGGTGCCCAAGCGACTTTGGAGCATGGCACTGCCGGTGACACTGGTGCCGGACGATTCGCGGTTGAGACCGGCGCCGAGGGAGAGGCGGCTGTCCTCCCATGGCTGCGTGTCCCATTGGACGCCCGTGTTGCCGATCGAGCGCCGCTGGGCCGAGCTCCCCCGCCTCCCAAGGGAGGTTCCGCCGCTGCTGATCGTCGACAGGCCGCCGCGCATCATCAGCAAGCGCGCGCCGACGAAGCCCGATAGCCCGCCGCCGGTCTTCTGCGCGTCGGCCAGCACCGTGAACTGCAGGCCGGGCAGCTGCACCAGCCGCCAGGCGACGTTGGGCCCGACGCTGAAGTCGCGGGCCGGGCCGTTGCCGCCGCGGAAATAGCCGCTGACCTGCAAGTCCAGCCGGCCGAGCTGCATACCCAGGTTGCCGGTCAGCTGCGTGTAGCTTCCGACCAGCGGCTTGCTGCGGACCAGGGCGCCGCCGAAGCTCTCCCCGCTTGCGGTCTCGGGCAACAGCGGCTGGCCCGACCGGCTGTTGACCCGGCGGAGGTCGAAGGTGAACTGGAGCTGGCCCGCCTCGGCCGATCCCAGCTGGAGCAGAGCCCCGCTGTCGCCATCCGTGCTGCGCAGGGCGGCGGCGCGCAGGCGGGCAAAGCGGGTGACCAGGAACAGGCCGGCCTGGCCGAGCGCCTTGGCCTGGGTGCCTGTGACGCTGCCCTCCACGCCTAGCGCCTGGGCGAGGCGGACGTTGGCGCCGGCCGCATAGTAGAAGCGGCGATCGAGGCTGATCGGGCGGCCCTTGCGGCTGTCAGCCAGCAAGCCGGCGACCAGGTGGAATAAGGGCCGGCCGAGCGGCGCCATCTCGGCGCTGCGGACGAAGAAGCGGCGTTCTTCGCGGACCGGGCCGCCGCCTTCCTGGATGCGCAGCACCAGATTGTACGAACCGCTGGGCAGGACGGAGGTGTCGAGCAGCGTGTTGCCGGCCTCGTAATAGCGAGCATCGACCAGTCGGCCGTCAACCAGCATCTCGACGCGCGCGGGCTGGCGCAGGAACAGGGTCAGCGGCGTGCCCTGCAGCCGTTCGCGGTCGGCGCGGGTGTCGAGCTGGGTCTCGAACCCCAGCCCGAGCACGCGCCGTTCCCCGGTGAAGTCGTTGCCGGGCGCCCAGAACAGGCCGCCGGAGAACCGCTGGTCGGGGCGGTCGAACTCGGCCACCAGGTCGTCGACCAGCAGGCCGAAGCCGGACGCCAGCGCCACGTTGCTGCGCACCCGGCCGGCGCCCCAGCCGAGCACGTTGCGGGACTGGAGATGGTAGAGCGGCCGCTCGTCGGTACGGCCTGACATGGTGAGGCCGAGCGCGCTGGCGAGCGACGGGCCGCTGGTGGGTGCGGGGAGGAAGCCGCTGGCGCCGATCGCCACCGCCTTCAGTAGCCGGGCGCCGACAAACAGGTCGATGCGCAGCTGGCCCTCGTCGGCGATGATCGCGGCGGTGTCCGTGTTGATCGCGCCGCACGCGGTGCTGTTGAGCTTGCCGCAGACCAGTTCGGCGTTGGCGTCCAGCGGTCTGGCCAACGCCGCGATCAGCGCGGCCGGGTCGGCGAGGTTGGGAACCAGCGCCGCGGCCGCGGCGGGGTCACGGAAACGGATGGTGCCATGATCGCTGACGACGTTGACCTCGCCCAGCCGCTGGCCGCCGAGGTGCAGGTCCATGACGAGTTCGTGCGGGCCGTCCAGGGCGGCGAAGTCGGCGGGAGCCGTAATCCGCACTTCAAAGCTGGTGCTGTTGCTGGACGACGCGTTGGTCGCCGTGGTCGCCGTGGTCGCCGCCAACGCTGGGGTGGGCAGCGCCACGAGGGCACTGCCGCCGAGCAGCAGGGTGCGGAAGCCGGGACGACGCCGCGGCGTCATTCGGCGCTCACGATCACGGTCAGGGTGCCGGTGTAGGTGCCGCTCAGCGCGGCCTGCAGCGAGGTTGCGCGAAGCATGACGATCAGGCTGGCCGAGGCAAGCGGTCCGCTGCTGCAGTTGGCCTGGGTCGCGTTGGTGGTAAGGCCGCTCAGCGTGACGTTGGGCTGGAGAATGGTCCCGGTGGTCCGGCCGGGCAGTGCGGCCCATTGGACCTCATAGCCGAGCGTGGAGCCGGCGCCCGTGAGTGTGAAAGCGCCGCCCGCCCCGCTGCCGGACGCGCGGACGTTGTAGCCTGGGGTCGCCTTGGCGCTGTAGACGCAGATGTCGCGCGCCATCGACTGGTTGGCCGACAGGTTGGTGATCAGGCCGAAGTTATAATCAACGAGATTGCCGATCTTGATGAACTTCTCCTGCGCCGCGGCCGGGGCCGGAGTCAGGCCGGCAGCGGCGAGGGCAAGGAGAAGGCGGGGCAGCCGGGAGCCGCCCCGCCTCTGCCGGTTCCGCACTGGCGATCGTTCAAGCGCCATTTACGGAACCCGTCCGATCACTCGGGCGCGACAACAAGCGTGAGCGTGCCCGTGTAGGTCGCACCCGCCTGCATGTTCTGCAGGTTGGTGGTGTCCATGCGCACGATCAGGCTGGCGCTCTTGATCGGGCCCGACGAGCAGGTCGGAGCCGTGGCGAGCGAGGCCTGGCCCGCCAGCGTGCTGCCGTTGGTCAGCGCGGTGCCCGCATTCGCGCCCGCCGCCTGGTTCCATTCGACGCTGTAGTCGACGTCGGTCAGGCCGCTGCTGGCGAGCTTGAACGCGCCGCCGGTGCCGCTGCCGCTGGCCGTGATCTTGTACTTGCGGCCGGCGGTGTTGCTCCACACGCAGACGTCCTGATTGTCGGCAATGGCCGCGCCGGGATCGACCGCGGAGAAGGTGACGTTGCGCAGGCCGCTGATCTGGACCCGGCCAGCGACGGAGGCGTTGATCGCGACCGAGCCGGTCGAGGTAGTGCCGAGCGAACCATCGGTGGCCGCATTGGCGGTGCCGGCGGCGGCGGTGGCGAGCAGAAGTGCGACCGGCAAGCGCCGGACGAGGCGATTAGAGAACATGTATTCCCCCAGAACCATTGGAAGGGATCGCCCGGAATGGATGATCCTGGTCCATTTTGACCCGATCAGCGGTTAAATTAGTCTCAATCACGCTCCTTATCGTTGCCAGGCCGCTGAAAAGGCTGGCTTCCGGCTTCGCCAAAGAAGGTCGTTCACCTTCCGCAGGCAGCCGAATCGATGGGCAAGCGTTACAAGAATAATGGTTAGCGACGCGTAAACCCTGCTGCTCTTCTATGATGGGCGGGGGGCTGCTGGAGGTGCACATGATGCGCAGCGCGGCTCGGGCGGCAATGGCCGCCATGGTGCTGATGACGAACGGAACGGCGCTGGCCGCCGATGGGCGACTTGGCCCGACATCGAGCACGTCCCTTTCCATCCGGGTCAGCGTGGCGCCGCGGGCGTGGCAGGCGAACAGCGACACGCTGTGCGTCGCCGGGCCGCCGGCCGGCTTCTCTCTCCGCCCTGACCAAGGATCGGCGCCGCTGCGCTGGCGTGTGGATGAGCGCGGCGCCTGCGCCGCTCGCGCCACGCAGCTACGTCTGGACGACGCCTCGACAGGCGTTTCGACGATCTTGCTGGTGGTACCCGAATAGGGACCGCTGGAGCGGGCGAAGGGATTCGAACCCTCGACCCCAACCTTGGCAAGGTTGTGCTCTACCCCTGAGCTACGCCCGCTCTGGCGTCAGGCCGGAGATACCGGCCGGGTGAGGCGGCGCAGCTAGCAGGGGTGCGTGGGGCACGCAACCCCTTCTCCGCCCAACCTTGCGGCTCGCCTCCCCGGCGCTCATATGCGCCCTGTCTTATTCACGGCAGGACAGGTTTTCACGTGGCCACACTGGGTCTCAGCCCCGACGAGCGCGAAGCGATCGCCAAGTTCCAGAGCGAGGTGCTGCAGCCCTCCATGACGTCGCTCGTGATCCTGGATTTCTGGGCGGAATGGTGCGGCCCATGCAAGCAGCTCGGCCCAGTGCTGGAAAAGGTTGCGGCCGACTATGCGAGCAAGGGCGTCAAGCTGGTCAAGGTGGACGTCGATAACGACAAGGTGATTGCCGCCCAGTTCCAGATCCGGTCCATCCCGACGGTTTACGCCTTCTTCGGCGGGCAGCCGGTGGCCGACCTCACGCCCTATCGCAGCGAGGGGCAGCTGAAGCGCGTGCTGGACCAGCTGATCGGCCAATTGGGCGTCAGCGGCGAGGAGCAGGCGCTAGAGGCGGAGATCGACCCGCTGATCGCCATGGGCGAGGAGGTGCTGGAGGGCGGCGATGCGCCCCGCGCCGAGAACATCTTCCGCCAGATCGCCGAGATGGCGCCTGAGCATCCGGAGGTGGTCGGCGGCCTAGCACGCGCGCTGCTGGCGCAAGGCCGGGCCGACGAAGCCGCAGCGCTGCTCGACGGGGCGTCCGCCGAGGGGGCGAAGGACCCGGCGATCGCCCGGGCACGGGCGGCGCTGGCGCTCGCCGGCGCGGCACCGGCCGGAGAAACTGCGGAGCTCGAACAGCGGATCGCCGCCAATCCGGACGACCATGAGGCCCGCTATGAGCTCGCCGGCGCGAAAATGGCGTCCGGCGACCGAGACGGCGGCGCCGATGCGCTGCTGGAGATCATTCGGCGGGACCGCGAATGGAACGATGGTGCCGCCCGGACCCGTTTCCTGCAGCTGCTCGAGGCCAGCGGGCTGGAGGATCCGTGGGCGCGTAACCAGCGCCGGCGCTTGTCAGCGTTGCTGTTCACATGAGCGGGTCGCCGCTGAGGCTGCCGATCTTTCCGCTAGGCGGCGCGATCCTGTTCCCGCGCACCCAACTTCCGCTGCACATATTCGAGCCGCGCTATCGATCAATGATCGAGGACGCTTCGGCGGGGGCGGCGCGGATCGGCATGATTCAGCCGCTCGGGTCCGGGGACGATCCGCAGCATCCGCCGTTGTACCGCGTCGGCTGCGTTGGCGAGATCGTCGGCATGGAGGAACTGGAAGATGGGCGGTTCAATGTCGTGCTGCAGGGCTCCAGTCGTTTCAAGCTGATCGCGGAAGCGGATGTTGGAACCCCTTATCGGCAAGCCGACGTCGACGCGGACGCGTTTGACGATACGGAGCCGGAGCCGCTCGGGCTGGCGCAGCGGGCGGAGGTGGAACGGGAAGCGCGGCGCCTGGGCGACGCCATGGGCCTGACGGTCGACTGGGACGCCGTGAACCGGCTCGACGACGAGATGCTGGTCAACGCCATCGCGCAGGTCGCGCCATTCGACTTCGGTGCCAAGCAGGCACTGCTCGAAGCTGCCGCGCTGGCCGACCGAGCCGACTTGCTGGTCCAATTGATGCAATTTCTGCGCATGGCGGTCGGCGGCGGCGACGCGAGCCCGCGCTTGCACTAAGTCTCAGATCGGCAGGCCGCGCAGCAGCAGCGGCAGGTCCCCGCTGGTTCCTCGTGCCTCGCCGTTGAGCTTGTCCTTCAGCGGCCCCAGGCGGTCGACCAGGCCCATGCCAAATCGGCGCACCGCCGAGGCCGTTCGGCCCGGGATCCCGTAAAGGCGGGTGAGGCTGTCCGTCGCCAGAGCGACGGACAAGGTATCGAGGCTCCGCCAGCGCTGGTAGCGGGCGAGCAGCTGGGCGTCGCCAAGGTCCAGCCCCAGGCGTGCGCCATCGACTAGCACTTCGGCCAGCGCCGCGGCATCGCGAAAGCCGACGTTGACGCCTTGCCCTGCGATCGGATGCAAGGCGTGCGCCGCGTCGCCGACCAGCGCCAGCCGTTCGGCGGTGATCTGAGCCGCATGGTGGAAGCCCAGCGGATAGGTCGAACGCGGCGCCACCATCCGCACGGCGCCCAGGAACCCGCCCATGGCGACTCGCGCCTCGGCCGCGAAGTCTGCGTCCGACAGGCTCATCCACCCGGCCGCGTCGGTGCGCGGAACCGACCAGACGATCGCGGAGCGATGGCCGCCGTCGGCAAGGTCGCTCATCGGCAGCAGCGCGAACGGGCCGGAGGGGAAGAAGATTTCGTAGGCCACGTCGTCATGCGGCAATTCGTGCGCCAGCGTCGACACAATTGCGGCATGGTCGTACTGCCAGCGGGCGAGACGGATCCCGGCTGCCTCGCGGGTCGGCGAATTGCGGCCTTCGGCGACGACCAGCAGCGGGGCCTGCAGCTCCCGCCCGTCCTGCAACCGGATCGCCACGCCATGCTCGCCCCGCTCAATGGCTCCAGCCTGGCTCTGCCACAGCAAGTTGATGGAGTGCCCCGCTTCCGCCCGCGCCCGCAGCGCGGCTCGAAGATGCCGGTTCTCGTGCATGTGGCCGAGCGGCTCGTCGGGCTCCGCCTCGAACGTCAGACCGCCGGGCGCGAGACCGTCGGCAACCTGTATTTGCCGGATGGGACTACCGGGCTCGGGAAAGTGGTTCGCCACGCCGGTCGCTTGGAACATCCGCATCGACGAGGACGAGATCGCGCTGGTGCGCCCGTCGAATCTCGCATCCTTGCGGAGGTCGGGATCGGCGGGATCGACAACAATGCTCCAAATGCCGCTGCTGTCGAGGGCGGCGGCCAGCGCCAGCCCGACCAAGCCGCCGCCAAGGATGATCACGTCTGCTCGGGTCATGGCGACGCTCTGTCACTCCCTCCGGTGAATCGCAATGCGGCCGCTGGGCCGTCCTTGACCCCGGACTCCGCGCTCAGGCACAATGACGTCATCATTTGGGTGCGGGGATTTGAGAACATGGCAACGGTGGCCGGACGGGCGCAGCGGCGCGACCTGGAGCCCGACTGGCGCGACCGGCTGGCGGACACGGTGCGTCAATTTACGCTGCGCACGTTCGGCGGGTTGCTCCTCGCGCTGAGCCTGGCGCTGGCGGTGGCCCTGCTCACGCACCGCTCGACCGACCCGAGCTGGAGCACCGCCGCCGGTGGCCCGGCCGAGAACTGGCTCGGCAGCGCCGGGGCTTTTGCCAGTGACGTCCTGCTACTCTTCCTGGGGATTGGGTCCCTGCTCCTGCTGCCGGTCATCGGTCTTGCCGGCGTGCGCCTGTTGCGCGGCCAGTCGGCCGGTCGGATCGGACGGGCCCTGCTGGTCGGCAGCATTGGCGCCGTGCTGCTGGGCGGCGCGCTTGGCCTGACCGCCGGCTCCGCCGTGTCCGGCCTACCGGGCGGCTGGGGCGGCGCCCTGGGCCTGGCCGGTGCGCATGGGATCGAGTTCGGGCTTGAGCAGATCGGTGATCCGGCGATCGCCGCGCCGGTTCGCCTGGCGCTGATCGTTATACTTGGCTTGGCCGGGCTGGCGCTTGGTGGCCTGGCACTCGGCCTGCGGGAGGACGAGCGAGGGTGGCTCGCCGACCGCTTCCGCCGGCCGGAGGGTTCTGAGCGGCCGGTCAAGCCGCGCAAGACTGCAGAGCCGCGTGCACGGCGATCGGAGGAGGCGCTCGCGGCACCGCCTCGTTCCCGTCCGGAGGTTGCGGTGTCCGAACCGTCCGGCGCGCTGCAGCCCGCAAGGGGCAAGGCGGACAAGGGTGCGGCGCGGGGCCAGCAACAGAATCTAGCGCTGGGGGACAGCTACCAGCTGCCGCCGATCGACCTGCTCACCGCAGCGCCGGAGAGCGGCCGCCAGCAGGTCGACAAGGCAGGTCTCGAGCGCAACGCGCGGCTGCTGGAAAGCGTGCTGGAGGACTTTCACGTGCGTGGCGACATCGTCGAGGTGCGCCCGGGCCCTGTCGTGACGATGTACGAGCTGGAGCCAGCGAGCGGCATCAAGGCGAGCCGGGTCATCCAGCTGGCCGACGACATCGCACGCAACATGTCGGCACTATCCGCGCGCGTGGCAACCATCCCTGGCCGCAGCGTCATCGGCATCGAACTGCCCAATCAGAAGCGCGAGATGGTCTCCCTGCGCGAGCTGATCGCAAGCCAAGCCTTCGAGGACCAGGGGATGAGCCTGCCGCTCATCCTGGGCAAGAACATCGCCGGCGATCCGGTGATTGCCGACCTCGCCCCCATGCCGCACCTGCTGGTCGCCGGCACCACCGGCTCGGGCAAGTCGGTCGGCCTGAATGCCATGATTCTGTCGCTCCTCTACCGGCTGACGCCCGACGAGTGCCGGATGATCATGATCGATCCCAAGATGCTGGAGCTAAGCGTCTACGACGACATCCCGCACCTGCTGTCGCCGGTGGTCACCGAACCGGCCAAGGCTATCCGCGCGCTGAAGTGGGCGGTGGAGCAGATGGAGGAGCGCTATCGCATGATGGCGAGCCTCGGCGTCCGTGCGCTTAAGAGCTTCAACGAGAAGGTGCTGGACGCCAAGGCGCGCGGGACCAAGCTCGGACGGCGTGTGCAGACCGGCTACGACGCCGACAGCGGCCAGCCGCTCTACGAGACGGAAGAGCTCGAATATGAGGTCCTGCCGCAGATCGTGGTGGTTGTGGACGAGCTCGCCGACCTGATGATGACCGCCGGCAAGGAGGTCGAGTTCCTGATCCAGCGCCTGGCTCAGAAGGCGCGCGCCGCCGGTATCCACCTGATCATGGCGACTCAGCGGCCCTCGGTGGACGTCATCACCGGCGTCATCAAAGCCAACCTGCCGACACGCATCTCCTTCCAGGTGACCAGCAAGATCGACTCCCGCACCATTCTTGGCGAGCAGGGCGCCGAGCAGCTGCTGGGCAAGGGCGACATGCTCTACATGCCCGGGGGCAAGCAGATCCTGCGCGTGCACGGGCCGTTCGTCAGCGACGAGGAGGTCCGGGGCATCGCCGAGCATTGGCGGCGGCAGGGGACGCCCGACTACATCAAGGCGGTCACCGAGGAGCCGGAGGACGGCGGCTACCTGCTCGACGGGGCGCCGGAGGGCGACGACGATCCCGACACGCAGCTCTATCGCAAGGCAATCCAGATCGTTGCGGAGAGCCAGAAGGCGTCCACCTCCTACCTCCAGCGGCAGCTGCGGGTCGGGTACAATTCCGCCGCTCGGCTAATCGAGCGAATGGAAAAGGACGGCCGGGTCGGCCAGCCCGACCATGTGGGCCGGCGCGAGGTGCTGATGGACATGGACGGGCACCCGCTCTGAACGCCGGCGGCGACCTGAACGGCTCGGAACCGGGCAGTTCAGAGCGCATTCAATGGCCGACTGCCACCCACGCGGTGAACCTCTCGTCAGGAGTGACCATGATCTTCATTATCCGCTCCGCGCGCTTTCTCGCGTTCGTGGCTGCCGTTGCGCTAGGCGGTACTGGCAGCGTAGCACTGGCGCAAAGCGACGCCGGGCTTGCCCAGGTACAACGCTCGCTCGCCGCCACTCAGTCGCTCAGTGCCAACTTCATACAGACCGACCAGCGCAATCGCTCGCTTCGAGGCACACTGCAGCTCAAGCGTCCCGGAAAGGTGCGCTTCGCCTATGGAAGCGGGGCCAACATGCTGATGGTGGCGGACGGCAAGCGGCTGACCTTCATCGATTATGACGTTGGTCAGAAATCGAGCTGGGGCATCGCCAACTCGCCTCTGTCGGTCCTGCTGTCGCCGCAGCCGAACCTGAACCGCATCGCCCGTACCATTGCCTCGGGCGACCCGCGGGTGGTGCTGGTCCGTGCGCGGGACGCACGGCGACCCGAGTTCGGCACCATCATCCTGGCCTTCGCCAAGAACGGGACCGCGCCCGGCGGCTTGCAGCTGGAGGGCTGGACCGCGATTGACGCGCAGAACAAGCGTACCACGGTGAAGCTGGACGGCCAGCGGTACAACGTACCCGTGCCCGATGGCGCGTTCACCTACGCGGAGCCCAAGCGCCGGAAATAAAAAGAGAAAACCTGTATCTAAAGTGCAACTGTTCATCTCCCCGACAGGCGCGTTCGCTTAATGGGAATCCCGATCGCTGGCTGAGCCGGGGTTTCCCCCTGTTACCCGGGCGCATGGCGATCACCTCGCGTGACGAACGCTTGGTCGGCCCTCGCTCCATGCCCCCGGAGCGGGGGCCTTTGCGTATCGAGCCTGTGAGCGGCTAGGGACATGGCGTGACGACGCTCAAGATTGCATCCTGGAACATCAACTCGGTCCGTGCGCGCGCCATCATCGTGGAGCGATTCCTGTGCGAGGAGTCGCCTGACGTCCTCTGCCTGCAGGAAACCAAGGCGCACAACGACGTCTTCCCGGCCGACCTGTTCAACCGGCTGGGCTACACCCATCATGCGCTGAACGGCCAACGCATGCACCACGGCGTTGCCATCCTGTCGCGCGTCCCGCTGCAAGAGCATGGCGCGCATGACTGGCAGGACAATGGCGAGGCGCGGCACATCGGCGTCCGCCTGCCAGGCGGCGTTCGGCTGGAGAACGTCTACGTGCCCGCGGGTGGCGACGTGCCCGATCGCACCGTTAATCCCAAGTTCGGGCAGAAGCTCGACTTTATAGGGCGCATGACTCGCTGGTCGGAGGGCCTGAGGGAGCCGACCCTGATCGTCGGCGACTTCAACGTGGCACCGCTGGAATGCGATGTGTGGAGCCACAAGGCGCTGCTGGATGTCGTCAGTCACACGCCGATCGAAGTGGAGGCGTTGGGCGCACTGCAATCGGCGCACGGCTGGGTCGACCTTGGCCGGCAGTTCATCCCCGCGCCGCAGCGTTGCTTTACTTGGTGGAGCTACCGCTCGCCCGACTGGACGCGCAACGACCGCGGGCGCCGGCTCGATCACATGTGGGCCAGCCCCAGCCTTGCTCCGCAGGCGACTGCCCATGCCGTGCACGAGCCGTGCCGCGCGTGGGAGAAGCCATCCGACCACGTACCGCTGGTGGTCGAGCTGTCGCTTTGAGCGAGGTTCGGGCGGCCATCAACGCGCTCAAGGCTGGCCGCCCGGTGCGGGTGGGCACCCTGGCAATCACATCCGTGGAGACGGGCGCGGACGGCGGCGGCGAACTCCTGATCAGCGGCGAACGGGCGGCGGCGCTCGGCCTTGCCCAGGCGCGCGAGGCCGCCGACCCGCATCGCCCGGTTCTGATCGAGCGGAGCCCGTGGCTGGACGAAGCCGCGGTGCGTCGGCTGGTTGATCCCAGCCTGGACTTCAGCCGCGGCCCGGCCGGACCGCTGCAGCCGCTTCCGCTACGAACGCCGACCGACTCCTTCGCTGCAGTGGTCCTGACCCGCCTCGCCGGGCTGCTGCCTGCGCTATGGGTCGGGGGAGAACGCCAGCCTGACGTCGAGATCGCAGCCGGTCTCGTCCTTGCCGCCCGCCGCCGCACCGCCGTCACTCTCGCCGCCCGCGCTCGCCTGCCGATCGACGGCATCGACGCCGATACCCAGATCGCCGTCTTCCGGGCGGCGGAGGACGGCAGCGAGCATCCGGCGGTAGTGATCGGCGCCCCTGCCGGCAGCGCACCGTTGGTCCGGCTGCACAGCGAGTGCCTGACCGGGGACGTGTTCGGCAGCCTCAAGTGCGACTGCGGACCGCAGTTGCACGCTGCGCTCAAGCTGATCGCCGCCGAGGGCGCCGGCGTGCTGCTCTACCTACGAGACGAGGGCCGCGGCATTGGTCTCGCCAACAAGATTCGTGCCTACCAGCTGCAAGATCGCGGCCTCGATACGGTCGAGGCCAACCAGCGGCTCGGCTTTGCCGACGACGAGCGGGATTATGCGCTGGCGGCGGCGATGCTGCGGGCGCTTGGACTGCACGAGGTGCGCCTGCTGACCAACAATCCGGGCAAGGTGCGCGGTCTGGAGGATGCCGGCATCCGCGTGGTCGAGCGGGTCGCTCACCACATGCCGGCGAACCCGCACAATGCCGATTATCTCGCCACCAAGCGGGCCAAGAGCGGCCACTTGGCCTGAGGCGTCATTCTGCGAAGAGGGCCGTCCCGACCCGCACCGCCGTCGCCCCGAGCATCACGGCTGCCCGATAGTCCCCGCTCATGCCCATGCTGAGCCCCGCCACGTCGTGCCGCCGCGCGAGCTTCGCCAACAGCCCGAAGAACGGCGCTGGCTCAGGCCCGGCCGGCGGGATGCACATCAGGCCGGCCAGCGGCAGCGGCGATGCGCGGACCTGGTCGAGGAACGCCGGCAGCTCGTCCAGCGCGATGCCGCCCTTCTGCTTCTCCTCGCCGATATTCACCTGAACGTATACCTGCGGGAAGCGCCCGATGCGCTCGCCGGCCTGCACAAGTCCGTCGAGCAGGCTCGTCCGGTCCAGCGAGTGGACGACGTCAAACAGCTCCACCGCTTCGTGCGCCTTGTTCGACTGCAGCCGCCCAATGCAGTGCAGGCGCACGTCGGGGTAGGCGGCCCGCAGCTGGGGCCACTTTGCCTGCGCTTCCTGGACCCGGCTTTCGCCAAAATCGCGCTGGCCCGCCGCCATCAGCTCGGCAATCTGCTCAGCGGGGCGGGTCTTAGACACGGCAACAAGGGTCACCTCATCGGCGTCGCGGCGTGCAACCCGGGCAGCGGCCGCAATGCCGTCGCGGATCTGTTGAAGGCGGGAGGGAGCGTCGGTCACGCCGCGCTGCTATAGCCCGGCGCATGACCACGCAACGCTGGCCTACCGCCTGGCTGATGACTGATGAGCGTCTGGCCGATCGCCTGTGGGACGCGCTTGCGGCCGTTGCGGATTTCGGTGGTGGCGTCATGTTCCGACATCATGTCACGCCGGCTGACGAACGCCTGCTGCTGGCGCGGCGGGTGGCGGAACTGGCGCAGCGGCGCGGGCTAACGCTCGGAATCGCCCGCGACGCGGTTCTGGCGCGCGAGGTGGGAGCCGACCTGGTGCATAATCCCGTTGGTGATCAACTGGAGTTGCCTTCGTCGCGTTCGGTGCACGGGGAGGCAGAGGCCCTCCACGCGGCGGCAAGCGGCGCGGCGCTGGTGTTCGTTTCGCCAATATATCCGACCCGCTCCCACCCTGGTGCGCCAGCTTTGGGTGCGGAGAACGCCACGCGGTTAGCGCGCATCGCTGGGGTGCCCGCCTATGCGCTCGGCGGGATGGATGCGCGGAAGTGGCCCAAGCTCCAGCGATTGGGCTTTGCGGGTTGGGCCGGTGTCGATGCTTGGCTCAATTGAAGAGGCAGGCGGTAGTCGTGGCTGCGCGAAACTGGCCGGCCTTCAGCCGCGCATCGCGCCGCTCCGTCCACGCTTTCGTGTCGTCGGCGCCGCGCTCAACCCTTCAGCTAGAACTTGAACGCGGTTCCGATGTAGACCGCCTGGCTGTCGCGACGCTGGTCAGAGAAGGTAGCCAGCTTCTCGCGCTCGATTCTGTAGCGGACGCCGCCGGTCACCGCGACCCGGTTCGAGATGTTGTACGCGCCGCCGACATCCAGCGCATAGCTGTTGCTGCTGGCTAAAGCCGCGACCTGCCGATCGGTCCGATCGGCGCTGGCGGCGACCCGTCCGGTGAACCTGCTAAGGTTATAATTGACACCGACAGTAGCGCCCTCGCGGCTGCCCAGCGCGGGAGTTTCGGCCTTGGCCTTGGCGACATCGCCGGTAACGGCGAAGCGGCGCCAGCCCACGGCGACACCAAGGTTATAGCTGGCGGGTGCCAGGCTGACACCCTCGCTGACCGGGTGGGTAGCCACGTCGCGGGCCTGAAGCGCTGCCTGCACCGGCGTGTTGGCGCGCGCCCGCACGGCGACCCGCACCTGGCTCGGCCGGCGCTTCGCCGCGGCCGGCGTGAAACCGAAGTCGCTGGCGAGTGCCGGACGGCTGGCGAGGGCGGCCGCGAGCCGCGGATCGGCCTGGGCCGGAGTAAAGCTGCGCTCGAAGCTGACCGCGACGGCGGGCGGCTTGCCGCTCTTGGCGGCGGGCGCTGCGATCACAACCGACGCGGGCAGCAGCAGACTGGCCGCGGCCAATGCCACGGCAGCGTTCCGCTTGCTGTTCACGCCCCAATTCATCTTCGCGCCACTCTTCCTGTGAAGAGGATATAGCCCCGGCTAGATGAATGTTCCACGACGGTGCCCAGTTCGTGCCGCTATGTGACATTGAATCCACAAAAGTGCCGTTGCGCGGGCCCGCTTGCCCCTCTTGCGCGACCATCTATAACGCCGCTCAACCGCTCCGTTCCAAGGCAGGAATCTCCGATGGTCCGCAAGATTGTTACCGCCGCGCTGATCCCGGTTGCGCTGCTCGCCGCTGGCTGCACGCGCAACCGCGACGCGCCGACCCGGCTGGCGCCGGCCCGCCTGACCTCAATCGGGGTCAACACCTACCTGTGGCGCGCGGCCATTGACACGCTCAGCTTCGCTCCGCTGATCACCGCCGACAGCAACGGCGGCGTGATCGTCACCGACTGGTACGCCAATCCGAACGCGCCGGGCGAGCGGGTCAAGCTGACAGTTTCCATTCTCGACCAGGAGCTTCGGGCCGATGCCCTGCGCGTCGCCGCCAGCCGCCAGGTCAACCAGGGCGGCCAGTGGGTCGACGCCCCGGTCAGCGCCGCCACCGTGCAGAAGCTGGAAGACATCATTCTCACCCGGGCCCGCGACATCCGTCGCGGCACCATCGCCGGCTAAGCCCACGGAGCAAGCATGACCGATCGCTTCGACCCGGCGGCGAGCGACTCCCGCTGGCAGGAGCGGTGGGAGCGCGACGGGTGCTTCCGCGCGGACAGCGCAAGCGCCAAGCCCAAGTCCTACGTGCTGGAGATGTTCCCCTACCCCTCGGGGCGCATCCACATGGGGCATGTGCGCAATTACACCATGGGTGACGTGCTCGCCCGCTACCGCCGGATGCAGGGCTTCGAAGTGCTGCACCCGATGGGCTGGGACGCATTCGGCATGCCGGCCGAGAATGCGGCCATGGAGAAGAAGGTGCATCCGGGCGCGTGGACCCGCGAGAATATCGCGACCATGCGCGCCCAGCTGAAGCGCCTCGGCTTCGCGCTCGATTGGAGCCGCGAGCTCGCCACCTGCGAACCCGATTATTATGGCCATGAGCAGGCGCTGTTTCTCGACCTGTTCGAGGCGGGGCTCGTCTACCGGAAGGAGTCCGAGGTCAACTGGGACCCGGTCGACATGACTGTCCTCGCCAACGAACAGGTGATCGACGGCCGCGGTTGGCGCTCGGGCGCGGCGGTGGAGCGGCGCAAGCTCAACCAGTGGTTTCTTCGGATCACCGACTTCGCGGAGGAGCTTCTCGACGGATTGGGCACCCTTGACCAGTGGCCCGATAAGGTCCGTTTGATGCAGGAAAACTGGATCGGCCGGAGCCGCGGCCTGCAGTTCCGCTTTGCTCGAGCCGATGGAGCAGGCGAGATTGAGGTGTTCACCACCCGCCCGGATACTATCTTCGGCGCCAGTTTCGTTGCCATCTCGCCCGGTCACCCGATCGCCGAGGCGCTGGCGGCCGACCGCCCGGACGCGGCCGAGTTCATTGCTCGCTGTCGCCAGGGTGGCACTACGGCGGCTGAGATCGAAACGGCGGAAAAGCTCGGTTTCGACACCGGGCTGGAGGTCACCCATCCGCTTGATCCGTCGTGGCGCCTTCCGGTGTGGATCGCGAACTTCGTTTTAATGGATTACGGCACCGGCGCCCTGTTCGGCGTGCCTGGCCACGACGCCCGAGATTTCGAGTTCGCCACCAAGTACAAGCTATCAATCCGCCGTGTGGTTGCTGCCAGCATTGCGGACGCCGGTCTGGCGGTGACGGAAGCGGAAACGGGCGCGGGCGTGGCGGTCAATTCAAAGTTTCTTGACGGCATGGCAACGCCCGCGGCGGCGGCCGAGATCATCCGCCGGGCAGAGGCAGCCGGCTGGGGCCGCGGCGTCACTCAGTACCGTCTGCGTGACTGGGGCGTCAGCCGCCAGCGCTACTGGGGCACGCCGATCCCCATTATCCATTGCCAGGCGTGCGGGGCGGTCCCCGTGCCGCGCGCGCATCTGCCGGTAGTGTTGCCCGAGGACGTTAGCTTCGACGTGCCCGGCAATCCGCTCGATCGCCATCCGGCATGGAGCAAAGTCGACTGCCCGTCCTGCGGCTCGCCGGCGCGGCGTGAGACTGACACGCTCGACACCTTTGTCGATTCCAGCTGGTATTTCATCCGCTTCTCCTCCCAGCCCGGCGATCGTCCGTTTGACCAGGCTGAAGCAGAGGCGTGGCTGCCCGTCGGCCAGTACATCGGCGGTGTAGAGCATGCGATCCTGCACCTGCTCTACGCCCGCTTCTGGACTCGCGCGCTGCAACGGATTGGGCGGCTATCGGTGCAGGAGCCTTTCAAGGGCCTGTTCACCCAGGGGATGGTCACGCACGAGACCTACCGGGCGGGCGACGGCAGCTGGCTCAGTCCGGGGGAAGTACGGCGCGATGGGGACGATTGGGTCCACATTGAGTCAGGCCATCCGGTCACCGCCGGCCGCGTCGAGAAGATGTCCAAGTCGAAGAAGAATGTCGTCGATCCGGACACCATCGTGGATCGCTACGGCGCGGACGCGGTGCGCTGGTTCATGCTGTCCGATTCGCCGCCAGAGCGTGACTTGGAATGGTCGATCGGTGGGATTGAGGGCGCAGCCCGATTCGTGCAGCGGGTGTGGCGCCTCGCCCAGCCTGGCGCCTCGACTGCTCATGAAGATTCCGACCTGCGCCGCCGGCTCCACAAGACGGTCGCGGCGGTCGGACAAGCGCTCGATGGCCTGCAGTTCAACAAGGCGGTCGCAAGCCTCTATGAACTGACCAGCGCGATTGAAAAGGCGAAGCCTTCCGCGGACCGCGCCGCGGCAGTTCAGACGTTGCTCAAGCTCGTCGCGCCGATGGCGCCGCACTTGGCGGAGGAGGCTTGGGCTCAATGCGGCGGCTCGGGCCTCATCGCCGACCAACCTTGGCCGGAGCATGATGAGGCCCTGTTGGTCGACGACCAGGTGACCATCGCCGTGCAGGTCAACGGCAAACTGCGTGACACGCTCACTGCGCCGCGCGGTTTGACCCGGGAAATGCTGCAGGCGCAGGCGCTCGGCGCCGAGAAGGTGGCGCGGCTGCTCGCCGGGGCCGAGCCGAAGAAAGTGATCGTAGTGCCGGACCGGCTGGTGAACATCGTCCTGTGACCCGTCTCGCCGCCCTGCTGCTGTGCACTGCCGCCCTGTCCGGCTGCGGCCTGCGCCCGCTCTACGCCGGCGGCGCGGCCGGGCCGGTGGCACAAGTGCTTCGCTCGGTCACGGTCCAGCCAATCGCCGGCCAGACGGGTTGGCTGGTCCGCACCGCGCTTGTGGACCGGCTGGGCGAGCCGCAGGGTAGCGCCGCTCGGTACCGCCTGGAAGTCGAGCTCGACGACGACATCGAAGGCTATGGCATTCGCGGCGACGCGGCCGTGACCCGCGAACGCCGCACCTTGCGCGCGCGTTACCGCCTTGTTGACCTCGCCAACGGCGCGGTGGTGCTCGATGCAACGGCCGGCTCCGACGCCGGCATCGACGTGGTCAGTAGCGAATATGCGACGGTTGCCGCCGAGCAGACCGCTGCGGAGCGCCTTAGCCAGATCGTTGCCGACCAGATAGTCGCGCGCCTAGGGCTGTTCGCCAATCGCACAGGCGCGCAGCCGTGAAGGTCGCCAAGGGCGCGATCGACCGCACGGTCGACCGGCCCGATCCGCAGGTTCGCTTCTACCTGCTGTATGGCGAAGATGAAGCCGGCTCGCGCGCCCTGGCCGGCCGGCTGCTCGCCGCTCTGAGGGCCGAGAAGCAGGTTCTCGCCTCCGCCCAGCTGCGTTCGGATCCGGCTGCGCTGGCCGACGAAGCGGGCGCCATTTCCATGTTCGGTGGCCCGCGCCTGCTGTGGATCGAGCCGGCCGGGGAAGAGGTGCTCTCCGCCGTCGAAGCGCTCGTGGCGGCGCCGGCCGTGGAGCATTCCGCCGTCGCCATTGCCGGCGCGCTGCGCAAGACGTCCGGCCTGCTCAAGTTCGCGGACGCCCACCCCGCCGTCCTTACCCACTGCTCCTACATGCCGGATGCGCGCAATGCCCCGCGCCTGGTGGCGGAACTCGGCCGCCGGCATGGCCTGCGCATCGGCACCGACGTCGGTGCGTACATCGCCGCTGCGGCCCTCAATGATCAGGCGGTGATCGGGCAGGAGCTCGCGAAATACGCCTTGTACCTTCAGGCTGACGCCGACCACCCGAAGGAACTCAAGGCAGACCTTATTGACCTGCTCGGGGCCGGCTCCCCGGACAGCAATGTCGGCCGTGCAGGCGACCTGGCGCTGGCGGGCAACCTAGCCCGGCTGGCAGACGAACTCGGCGTCTTAGATGAGACCACGACCGAACCGATCCCGGTGGTCAGGGCGCTACAACGCCGCATTCTGCAATTGGCGCCGTTGCGCGCCCGGCTGGACGCCGGTGAGCCCCCCGAGGCGGTCACCAAGGCGATATTCTGGAAGGATCAGCCGCTTGTGCAGCGCATGCTGACCGGTTGGAGCAGTGAGCGCCTGGCTCAGGTCCTCAGCCGGCTTGCCGCGGTGGAACGCCGGTTGCTGCAGGGCGGCACTACGCCAACTGGGCTGGCGACGCTCGGCGCGGAACTGCTGCAGGTGGCACGCGCCCGCGGCCACTAACGACCAGGGTCAGATCGGCTCGCCGGACAGTCGCTGACAGATGAGGTCGAGCTGGTCGAGACTCGAGAAGTTCAGGCTGACGGTCCCGCTGGCTCCCTTGGCGGCAATCTTGACCCGCAGACCGAGCACGTCGCCAAGTTGCCGCTCGAGGGCGGCCACGTCGGCGTCCTGCGCGCCCGCCCCAGAGGTAGAGGCGCCTCGCCCAGCACCGCGGGCCGCGCCTGGACGGGCGGCCTTAGCGAGCTGTTCGGCCTGGCGCACCGACAGATCCTTGGCGATAATCTCCTTGGCCAGAGCCTCGGGGTTCTCCGCGGTGGCGATCGCGCGGGCGTGACCCATGTTAAGTTCGCCCCGCATCAGCGATTGCTGAACAAACTCCGGAAGGTCCCGCAATCGCAACAGGTTAGCGACATGGCTGCGGGATTTGCCAACGAGCCCCGACAAGGCCTCCTGGGTGTGGCCATAGGTGTCGATCAGCCGCGCATAGGCATCGGCTTCCTCCAGCGCATTTAAATCCTCGCGCTGGATGTTCTCGATCAAGGCCACTTCGGCCGTAGCCGCAGCGTCGAACTCACGAACGATCGCCGGAATTTTATGCAGTCGGGCCCGCTGGGATGCGCGCCAGCGCCGCTCACCGGCAACGAGCTCGTAATGCCCGTCGCGCAGGTCCCGCACCAGGATCGGCTGGAGCACCCCGCGGGTAGCAATCGACTCCGCTAGCTCCGCGATGGCCTCCTCGGCGAAGTGACGGCGTGGCTGCTGCGGGTTTGGACGGATTGCAGCGATGTCGATCTCGCGCACGTTACCGCGCGGCGGCTCCGATTCGGCCGGAGCATCGCCGAGCAGGGCGGACAACCCCCGGCCTAAACCGCGTTGACGATGTTCATTCATGCCGCCTCAACTTCCTGCGGACGCGGCAGGCGTTCCATCAGCTCCTTGGCAAGGCGCACATACGCCTCGCTGCCGCTGCAGCGCAGGTCGTAGATCAGTGCGGGTAGACCATGGCTAGGTGCCTCCGACAACCGGACGTTGCGGGGCACCACCGTCTCGAACACCGCCGGGCCGAGGCAGGCCCGTACGTCTTCAGCGACTTGCCGCGACAAGCTGTTGCGGCGGTCGAACATGGTCAGCGCAACGCCGAGAATACCGAGGTCCGGATTGAACCTGCTGCGAATACGCTCAACCGTCTGCAGCAGTTGGCTCAGCCCTTCCAACGCAAAGAACTCGCATTGCAACGGTACCAGCAGCTGCTTAGCGGCGACCAGGGCGTTGACGGTCAGCAAACCGAGCGACGGCGGACAGTCCATCAGCACGATATCCCACCGACCTGGCGGTGCACGATCAAGCGCGTCAGCCAAGCGATGAGTACGGCGGTCGAACTCGACGAGCTCCACTTCGGCGCCAGACAGGTCCTGCGTCGCAGCCACAAGTTCCAGACGCGGCACTCGCGTCTGAACCGCTGCCTCACAAACTTCTGCCTCGCCGATCAGCAGGTCATAACTGGACCGCTCGCGTGCAGCATGGGCGACCCCCAGGCCGGTCGATGCGTTGCCCTGTGGATCCAGGTCGAGCAGGAGCACGCGCCAGCCAGTCGCGGCCAACGCAGTGGCGAGGTTGATCGCGGTAGTCGTTTTACCAACGCCACCCTTCTGGTTGGCCACTGCAATCCGGATCATCCCCGCCCCTTCCGCTGAATGTCGGAAGCCACGATGATCACCGCGTCCCCCTGCGTGATGCTCGGCTCCACTCGGAAGCGACCTTGCCACGACTGCTGTGCCTCTGCCAGTTCCATCTGGCCTGACCGGCCCTTTGGAAGCACCCAGACGGTGCCAGGATGCGACAGGTGGTGAGTCATGGCGAGCAGCTTGCTTGTCCGGGCCACCGCGCGAGCCGTGACTGCATCCGCCCGGCCGGAGAACCGGTCGACCTTGTCCATCACAACCCGGACGTTGGTAAGCGCGAGCGCATCAGCGCACCGGATCAGAAAGTCGGCCCGCAGCCGCCGTGGTTCGACTAGTGTAATGGATCGCACGCCGAGGATCGCAAGCACAAGGCCGGGCAGCCCCGCGCCCGATCCTACATCGATCCAGTCTGCCTGCGGCTTCGCAAATCGTAGTAGCTGCGCGCTGTCCAGTATGTGGCGATCCCACACTTGGTCCATCGTCGATGCAGCAATGAGGTTCTGTCGCTCGCTCTCCGAAGCCAGCAGCTCCACGTACCTAACAAGCTTCGCGTATGTTTCACGTGGAACATCAAGTTCAGGAAGCAGGTGCGTACTGGTCACGCTGCTCTCCGCGCCACGGCGAGGTGCAGGGCGGATAGGGCAGCCGGCGTGACGCCCAAGATGCGAGAGGCATGATCGAGTGTCTCAGGTCGGACGGTAAGGAGGCGCTCAGCCATCTCGTGCGAGATGCCCGGGATGTCACCGTAGTTCAGGTCAGCGGGGATGGATGTCGTGGCTCCTGCTTGCACGGCTGCCCACTCCCGCTCCTGTCGTGCAAGGTAAGGCGCATATAAGGCGTCGGCTCGTCCCTCGTCGGTTCCGGCAAAGGCCGGTGTCGTTCGAGATTCAAGGTGCTGTTCAATTTGTGCTCGCCGTGACTGCCCGACGCATCCGGCAGCGAGCGCACTCGCCCCGAGCCGCGTCGTTGCGTTGTCGGCGCGCAAGGCCAGCCGGTACTCGGCACGCGCGGTCATCATCCGGTACGGCTCGGTTACGCCCTGAAGCGTCAGGTCATCGATCATGACACCGACATAGCTGGTGCGCCGATCGAAGCTCACCGGGGGCAAATCACGCGCATGAGCAGCAGCGTTGAGACCGGCCGTCAGGCCCTGTGCGGCGGCCTCCTCATACCCAGTCGTCCCGTTGATCTGACCTGCAAGATACAGGCCGCCGACGTCCTTCACCTCAAGGGTCGACCGAAGCCGACGGGGATCGACGAAGTCGTACTCGACTGCATAGCCGGGCTGGGTGATCTCCGCTCGCTCCAAACCGACGATCGAACGCACGAAGGCAAGTTGCACGTCTTGTGGAAGCGAGGTCGAGATACCGTTCGGGTAGACCAGCGGGGTACCGAGTTGCTCAGGCTCAAGGAAGATCTGATGCCCGTCCCGATCACCGAACCGGCGAACCTTGTCTTCAATCGATGGGCAATACCGCGGGCCGCGCCCCTCGATTGCACCCGAGTACAGCGGCGAGCGATCGTGCGCCGCACGGATGATCTCGTGCGTGTGGGCGTTGGTCCGCGTGATCGCGCAACTAAGGTGCGGTAAGGGCGGGTTGTCGGGAAGTGCGCTCATTGACCAGCAATCCTGGTCGCTGCGCTGCTCTGCCAGTCGTGCCCAGTCGATGGTCCGTCCATTGAGCCGCGGAGGTGTGCCGGTCTTCAAGCGTCCTTGCCCAAGGCCAAACTGCCTCACCTGGCGTGCCAACCGGTGAGCCGCCTGCTCACCTCGACGGCCAGCCGGGCTGGTAACCTCACCGATGTGAATGCTCGCGGCCAGGAAAGTGCCGGTTGCGATCACCACGGCTCGGCACCCTAAAGTCGCGCCGTCCACGAAGGTGACCCCCGTCACCTTTCCATTTTCGATACGGAGCTCGGCTACCTCGCCAAGGAGGAGCTGAACTTTCGCGAGTTTCAGTTGTGAGCGGATTGAACTTGAGAAAGTCGCCCGGTCGGCCTGCACTCGCGGCCCCCATACGGCGGGCCCCTTGCTGCGGTTGAGCATGCGCCGGTGAATTGCCGCAGCATCGGCAGCCCGCGCCATCAAGCCGTCGAATACGTCCAGCTCGCGGACGAGGTGGCCTTTACCCACACCACCAATGGACGGGTTACAACTCATCTGACCAAGGTTGCTGGCATCTAAGGTGACCAGACCCACGGACGCGCCGCGACGCGCCGCTGCCGCAGCAGCTTCGCAGCCGGCGTGCCCGCCTCCGATTACGAGTACGTCGAACATGCGCCCGCCCCTAGCACGATGTTCCACGTGGAACATCACTTGCCGAGGCAGAACCTCCCGAACAAAGCGTCGAGCACGTCTTCGACGCCGGTGCGTCCAGTCAGGCGGTCGAGCGCCTCGCGAGCAACCCGGAGGCTGTCCGCCATCAGGACGAGGTCATCCGGCAAGGCCAACAACGCTTCCGCAGCCTCACCGATGAGGGAAGCTTGCCGCCGATTAAGCACCAAATCCCCCTCGCGCGGCAGCAATGATCGTGCAGTCGTAGCAATGATCTCCCGCAGTTCGGCGAGTCCCGCCCCGGTGACCGCAGACAACGACACGCTGCCAGGCCGCGGATTAGGCCGTCGGTCTGACTGAGCGTGGATGAGGAGCTTGGTGGAATGAACCGGGCAGTCCGAAGCGTCCCCCAGCCATAATAAGATATCGGCACTCGCGGCTTCCCGCTCGGCGAGGCCTACTCCGATTCGCTCGATAGCATCCGCCGACGAGTGAAGCCCTGCGGTATCGACCAGCACCAGCGGAACGCCGCCGAATGCCACAGGTACTTCGATGACGTCGCGCGTGGTACCGGCGACGTCGGACACGATTGCCCTGTCATGTTCTACCAGCGCGTTGAGGAGGCTCGACTTGCCAGCGTTCGGCGGACCCGCCAGCACGACCCGCACGCCGTCCCTCAACAGCTCCATCGCAGGCCGTGCCAGCCACGCCCGCCACTCGGCCGCCAACTCTTCAATGGCGGCGTGAAGTCCGCCAAGATCCATGTCGGTTTCATCATCACCGACATAATCGATGGCCGCCTCGGCCTGCGCGGACAGGCTCACCAATCGCGAGCGCCAAGTCTCGACCTGACGTCGGAGCGCTCCTCCCGCGACCGCAAGCGCGGCGCGACGCTGCTGCTCGGTCTCAGCCTCCAGAAGGTCGGCGAGCCCTTCCGCTTCAGTCAGGTCGACGCGGCCATGCTCCAGCGCGCGCCGCGTGAACTCGCCCGGGCGCGCTTCCCGCAATCCGTCCAGCTCGTCCAACGCAACAAGCACGGCGCCGATGACCGCGCGCCCGCCGTGACAATGAAGCTCCACCAAATCTTCCCCTGTCGCGCTGGCCGGGGCGTCGAAGCGCAACACTAAGGCTTCATCGAGCAACTCTCCGGTCGACGAGCGGAGCTGGCGCAGCGCAGCGCGCCGGGGTTCCGGCAGCGTCCCCGCCAGCCGCCCAGCCGCGGCGTGGGCATCTGGACCGCTGATCCTCACCACCCCGATGCCAGCAGGCGGCTGGCCGCTGGAAAGCGCGAAGATGGTCTCCAGCTGTCTAGCCAAGGGCAGTGACAAGGACGGGGTGCACGTCATGCGCGCCTTCCCAGATCATCTTGGCGGCGACCCACAGGATCACGGCCAGCCCGACGTAGGCGATCCAGCGGTACCGTTCGATGTAACGAGCGATAAGGTTGGCCGCGATACCCATCAGCGCGACGGAAAGTATCAGGCCAACGATCAGGATGCCTGGGTGCTCGCGGGCGGCACCCGCTACGGCCAGAACGTTATCCAGGCTCATGCTGACGTCGGCCACGGCCACCGCCCACGCCGCGGCGGCGAAGCTCTTGGCTGGCCTGAGGCCGCTATGCTCATCACCCGCGACCTCGGCGGAGCCGGGGCTCTCGCCACCGTGCCGCAGCTCCCGCCACATCTTCCAGGCGACCCAGAGAAGCAGTAAACCGCCGGCAAGAATTAGGCCAACGATCTGAAGGAGTTGAGAGACAATCAGAGCGAAGCCGATGCGCAGCACCAACGCAGCCAGGACGCCAATCAGGATCACCTTGCGACGTTGATCGGCGGGCAGGCCGGCAGCCAGTGCGCCGACTACGATCGCATTGTCCCCCGCCAGAACCAAGTCGATCATCAGGACCTGCACGAATGCAGAAAGTGCACTTGCATCAGTGATGTTTGAGAAATCCGCGACGATGGACTGCCAGATGTCGGCGGGCGAACCGAACCCGGCAGAAGCGGCAACGGCGGAGAAGATCAAGTCGAGCAAGGTGCGGTCCTGTGGCTGTCTGGCTAAGGCCTGACATGTGCAAACGCACGCCGGGCACCTTGCTCTTTTCCAGACCTATGCCGCACTTGTCGAGCCTAGCCGGCCTCACGTGCGCAGCAGTGGCCAGACCTCCCACGCACCTTCCCAGACCATGGTCAGGGCAACGTACAGGATGATGACCAGGCCCACCCATGCGATCCAATGAAATCGCTGGATCAGCCGGGCGACGTAGTTGGCCGCCAGCCCCATCAGGGTAACGGATAGCGCCAGACCAAACAGCAGCACCGTCGGATGCTCGCGGGCCACGCCGGCGACCGCGATCACGTTGTCGAGGCTCATGCTAAGGTCGGCCAGCGTGATCTGGAGAGCGGCTGCGAGAAAGCTCTTCTTTGCCACCGGGTGGGTCGGCACCGCATCGAGGTCTTCCGTAACCTCGACTTCCGCGGGCCTCAGCTCCCGATACATGTTGTAGGCCACCCACAGCAGCAGCAAGCCACCGGCAAGCAGCAGACCCGTGATGTGAAGTAGCCAGGTCGCCAACAGCGCGAAGCTGACCAGGAACACGAGCGCTAGCGCCACGCCAAGCAGGATCACCCGCCGCCGCTCGCGCGGGTCCAGACCAGCGGCAATCGTGCCCATGATGATGACGTTGTCACCGGCCATCGTCAGGTCGATGAGGATGACCTGCGCCAGCGTCAGCAGACCGGCTGAGGTGAGGACGTCGGCGAAATCGAGCGCTGGCATGTGGGCTACCTGTACCCGGGCCGAAGCCCGGGTCCAGCCTTACTGGTTCATGCTGGCGAAGAAGTCCTCGTTACTCTTCGCGTCCTTCATCTTGTCGAGCAGGAACTGCATGGCGTCGACCGTGCCCATCTGCATCAGGATACGACGCAGAACCCACATCTTGGTGAGGATGTTCTGCTCCACCAGCAGCTCTTCCTTGCGGGTGCCGCTCTTGCCGACGTCCAGCGCCGGGAAGATGCGCTTATCCGCCACCTTGCGGTCGAGCACGATCTCCGAGTTGCCGGTGCCCTTGAACTCCTCGAAGATGACCTCGTCCATCTTGGAGCCGGTGTCGATCAGCGCGGTGGCGATGATTGACAAGGAGCCGCCCTCCTCAATGTTGCGGGCGGCGCCGAAGAAGCGCTTGGGCCGCTGCAGCGCGTTGGCGTCGACACCACCGGTCAGGACCTTGCCCGAGCTCGGCACCACCGTGTTGTAGGCGCGGCCCAGGCGAGTAATCGAGTCCAGAAGGATCACCACATCCTTCTTGTGCTCGACCAGGCGCTTGGCCTTTTCGATTACCATTTCCGCCACCTGCACGTGGCGTGATGCCGGCTCGTCGAAGGTCGAGGAAATGACTTCGCCCTTCACCGAACGCTGCATGTCGGTGACTTCTTCCGGCCGCTCGTCAATCAGCAGGACGATAAGGAAGACCTCGGGATTGTTGTCGGTGATCGCGCGCGCGATGTTCTGCAGCAGTACGGTCTTGCCGGTCCGCGGCGGCGCTACGATCAGCGCGCGCTGGCCCTTGCCGAGCGGCGCGACGATGTCGATCACCCGCGCACTCTTGTCCTTGATCGTCGGATCAAGCGTGTCGAGCCGCAGCTTGGCATCTGGATAGAGCGGCGTGAGATTGTCGAAGTTGACCCGGTGACGAACCTGGTCGGGTTCGTCGAAATTAATCTGGGTGACGCGGGTCAGCGCAAAATAACGCTCGCCGTCCTTTGGGGCGCGGATCTCCCCTTCAACCGTGTCGCCGGTGCGCAGGCCGAAGCGACGGACGATCTGCGGTGTGACGTAGATGTCGTCGGGGCCCGCCAGATAGTTAGCCTCGGGGCTGCGCAGGAAGCCGAACCCGTCATTCAGCACCTCGATGGTGCCGGTGCCCATGATCTCGGCCCCGCTCTCGGCGCGAACCTTGAGGATAGAGAACATGAGGTCTTGCTTGCGGAGGGTGCTGGCGCCCTCGACGCCCATTTCCTCGGCCTGGGCGACCAGTTCGGCCGGAGTTTTCTTTTTAAGTTCCTTGAGGTGCATCGATGCGGACCTGAATTTGGAAGATTGAACAGCCGGACGACTGAAGGGAGCTGCTTGGAAGCGCTCGCACCGGCTGGAGGAAGGAGGGCTACGGGCCGGTGCGGCCGTATGCGACCGGGTTATGGCTCCGTTGCCCGCAAGTCAACATGGTGCCGCGCTGCAACCCCTGCAAGCTCAAAACGGCTTCACGATCACCAGTACGACGATGACCGCCGCGGCAATGCCCGGAATCTCGTTCATGATCCGCAGTGTGCGATTCTCCAGCGGCCGAGCGCCCGACGCGAGCTTGCGGCCATAGGCGCCCATCCAACCCTGATAGCCGGTCAGCGCCACCACCAGTGCCAGCTTGGCGCTGAACCAGCCCTGGCCCCAGGCACCAAGGTGAAAGGCCAGCATCAGCCCAAGCACCCACACGATCAGCATTGCCGGTGTCAGAATGATCGATCGCGCGCGGTTCTCCCGCTCTATCCAGGCGCGATCCTCCGCCGAGCCGGGCGGAGTCGCATGGTGATAGACGTAGAAGCGGGGCAGCAGGAACAGGCCGGCCATCCAGAAGATCACAAAGGTCAGGTGCGCCGCTTTTACCCACGGGTAGGCGTTGCCGAGCCAGCCGACGTAAGCGTCGAAGAACGTCATCTACAGCACCCCTCCGGGTGCCTTGCCTAGCAGTTCCATCAGCCGTTCGACATGGGCAATCGGCGTTGTCTGCTGGATGCCGTGGCCGAGGTTGAACACGTGCGGCCGGTCATGCAGCGCCGAGCGGATCCGCGCCACCGCCGTTTCCAATGCCTCGCCGCCGGTGATCAACGCCAACGGGTCCAGGTTACCCTGAACCGGCAAGCCTGGCGGCAGGCTGGCATGCGCCCAGGCGGCATCAACCGTCTCGTCGAGGCCGAGCGCATCCACGCCCGTCTCCCGCGCGTAGGCCGCAAGCTTGCCGCCGGCGCCCTTAGGGAAGCCGATCACCGGCAGGCCGGGGCGCTTGGCCTTTAGCCGCGCGACCAGCCGCGCGGTCGGCGCGATCACCCAGCGCTCGAACTCGGCCGGCGCCAGACTGCCCGACCAGCTGTCGAAAATCTGCACCGCGTCCACACCCGCATCGGCCTGACCGATGAGGTAGATCAGCGTGGTCTCCTCAATGGCGTCGATGATCGCCGCAAACCGGCCTGGGTCCTGGTAGGCCAGCAGCCGCGCATCCGCCTGCTCGCGGCTGCCCTCGCCCGCCACCATGTACGTCGCAACCGTCCAGGGAGCCCCTGCGAAGCCTAGGAAGGTGGTCTGTGGGGCTAGGGCCGCCTTCACCTGCCGGACGGTCTCATAGATAGGCTCCAGGCGCCCTAAGTGCGGCTGCAGGTCCTCCAAGGCCGCCCCTTTAAGCGGCGGCGACAGGCGGGGTCCCTCGCCGGCGACAAAGGTCAGGTTCTGACCCAGGGCGAACGGCACGATCAGAATGTCCGAAAACAGGATCGCGCCATCGAGCGCAAACCGGCGCAGCGGCTGCAGCGTGATCTCGGCCGCGCAGGCAGGATCGTAGACGAGGTCGAGGAACCCGCCCTTGTCGGCCCGAAGCGCGCGATACTCCGGCAGGTAGCGTCCCGCCTGCCGCATCATCCATGCTGGCGACGGGTCTCGGCGTTCTCCGCGCAGCACGGCGAGCAGCGGTTTGTCGATCAGTCCGCCCTGGCTTGAAGCCACTCCCTTATCCTCTCTTAGATACTTAGAAAGATTGTTGAAGACTGTTGGCCGGCGGCAAGCGGGGAATAGGTGTGCATCCCGCTTTTGCCAACAGGTTGCCCAATCCGAGTCGCGACTGACTCCGGCGAGTCGTTCTGAGTCCCTCCCATGATCCACAGGCTGGGGGCAATTGTGAGAGGCGGTGGACGAATCCGCGGATTGTGGCCGCGGTTCGGCGGATGGATCGCTCGGTTGGACGATGCACGCGACCGCGCTAGGGCGAGTCACCGGCTTATCCACAGGAACAGATATGGACCTTGTGCTCGCTTCCACCTCACCGATCAGGGGCACGCTGCTAGCCAACGTCGGCATTCCCTATGCGGCGGAGACGCCCGAAGTGGACGAGACGCGGGTCAAGCAGGGTTTCGTGGGTTCGGACGCGGAGCTTGCCGTCGCGTTGGCCGAAGCCAAGGCGCTGAGCGTGTCACAACGGCGCCCCGAAGCACTAGTGATCGGCAGCGACAGTGTCTTGTCGGTCGATGGCCGCCGCTTCTCCAAGCCGGGGGGGCGACAGGAGGCTGCCGAGCACCTGCGCTTCTTTTCGGGCAAGACCATGGAACTGACCAGCGGCGTGGCGCTGGCGCAGGGCGGCGCGGTGGTGTGGCGCACGACAGAGGCAGCGCGCCTGGCGGTCCGGCCGCTTAGCGATGCGTTCATCGCCGGCTACCTTGATGCGGACTGGCCCGAGGTCAGCTATTGCGTGGGCGTGTTCCGGCTCGAAGGTCCTGGGGCGCAATTGTTTGAGCGGATCAACGGCGACCATTTCACAATCTTGGGCCTGCCCTTGCTGCCGTTGCTGGGCGAGCTGCGTGCTCGCGGGATGTTGCCGGCATGATTGCCTATGCCGAGGTGATCGGCGACCCCGTTGCGCATAGCAGGTCGCCGACTATCCATCGTTTCTGGCTCGACAAGTCCGGGCTCCAGGGCGAATACCGGCGCGAGCAAGTCACGCCGGCTGACCTTAGCCGGTACCTGCATGAGCGCAAACGCGACCCGGCGTGGCGTGGCTGTAACGTCACCATGCCGCTCAAGACCGAAGTGGTACCTCACGCGGGACGGCTGGGAGCGGAAGCGCAGCGGCTGCATGCCGGCAATCTGCTATTCCCAGAGGGGGATGGAAGCTTGAGGCTAGAGAATACCGACGTGCAAGGCGTCGCCGAGCCCTTGCGTCGGCTCGGGCGCCTGCCGCATGCGGACCAGGTCACGACTTATGTACAGGTCATCGGTTCGGGTGGAGCGGCTCGCGGTGCCGTTCTTGGCGCCGGCTTGGCGGGCTATGGTGACTTCCAGATCTTCTGCCGCAATCGGTCCGCTGGGCTAGAAGTCGCAGCAATGACCGGCACTCCGTCCGCCAACTGCCATCCGCTGGAAGCGATCGGACCCATCCGCCCGAATGGCGAATTGGACCTGCACCGCTTGTCGCACGTCATTATCAATGCCACGCCGATGGGCATGGCCGGCCAGCCCGATGTGCCGGTCGATCTCACCTCCTATGGTCCCGATACGATCGTCTTCGACATGGTCTACTCGCCACTCGAGACCGGCTTTCTTCGACAAGCGCGCGCGTTAGGGCTCCGGGTCATCGACGGTCTCGACATGCTGATCGGCCAGGCAGCGCCTTCGTTCGAAGCCTTCTTCGGCCACCCCGCCCCACGCGAGCATGACCCCGAGTTGCGCGAGCGGCTGACGGCATGATCCGCCTGGCGCTCACCGGCTCCATCGGCATGGGCAAGTCAACGGTAGCGGCCATGTTCCGCCGGCGCGGCGTACCGGTGTTCGATGCGGACGCCGTCGTCAGGGAACTCCAGGGCCCCGGCGGCGCACTGGTCGAAGCCATCGCGCAGCGCTTTCCTGGGACCACCCGCGACGGTGCGGTCGATCGCGAAGCGTTGGCCCGGGCCGTGCTGGGTCGTCCCGCCGAGCTCGCGGACCTGGAAGCAATCGTCCATCCTGCAGTCGGGGCCGAGCGGACCCGCTTCACCGCTGCGCACGCCGATTCGCCCGCGATCCTGTTTGACATACCGTTGCTGTTCGAAACCGGTGGCGAGCAGGCGTTCGACCACGTGATCGTTGTCTCCGCGCCCGCGACCCTGCAACGAGAGCGGGTGCTTGCCCGCCCCGGCATGACCGCCGACAAGCTCGCCGCCATCCTCGCCCGGCAGACACCCGACGCTGTCAAACGGGCGCGCGCCGACTTCGTCATCGACACAGGTCGCTCGCTGACCGAGACCGAGAGCGAGGTCGATGCGATCCTCGCTGGACTGGGAATCGGGACCGGCGCATAGTCTCGGCCATGCGCGAGATCGTGTTCGATACGGAAACCACCGGCGTCAATCCGGCGACGGGCGACCGGATGGTCGAGATCGGCTGCGTCGAGCTGGTCAACCGGTGCGAGACCGGCCGTTCATTCCATGCTTATTTCAATCCGTGCCGCTCCATGCCGTCCGAAGCGGAAGCGGTGCATGGGCTGTCCACCATCTTCCTTAGCGACAAGCCGCTGTTCGCGGACCGCTGCGAGGAACTGCTCGACTTTATCGGCGACGCACCGCTGATCGCGCACAATGCCTCATTCGACTTCGGCTTCCTCAACGCCGAGCTGGCTCAGTGCGGGCGCGATCCCGTGTGCCTCAGCCGGATGATCTGCACGCTGATGATGGCGCGGTCGAAACATCCGGGCGCCAAGCATAGCCTGGACGCGCTCTGCACTCGTTTCGGCGTGGACCGTTCGGCCCGGGTCAAGCACGGCGCGCTGCTCGACGCGCAGCTGTTGGCGCAGGTCTATGTGGAGCTGACCGGCGGCCGACAGATCGGACTGTCGCTGATGGCCGATGCGCTGGCGACCACCGGGCTGGTGGCAGAGGAAGTCCGTCCGGCGCAGCGGCCCGTCCGTCCGGCGCGGCCCCATGTGGCGTCCGTTGAAGAGTTGGCGCGTCACGCCCAGTTCGTCGCCGCGCTCAAGGAGCCGCTGTGGCTGCAGCTGCAGCCGGCGGACCCGCGCGCCGCCCATTGACGGTTGCGCGGCCCCGGCACTAGGGCGCCGCCGCCGATCGGAAATGAAAGGAGTCCGCCAAGTGGACGTTCGTGTATCGGGCCACCAGGTGGAGACGGGCGAAGCGCTGCGTGGCCGCGTCGCCGAGCGCATTTCGGCCATCGCCGATCGCTATTTTTCCCGCGCCATTGGTGCCAGCGTGACTTTCGGGCGCGGCCCGCATGATCGCGGCTTCACCTGCGACATCGTGGCGCCGGTCAACGGCATCGTGCTTAAGGCGTTCGGCCGGGCACCGGACGCGCACGTCGCCTTTGAAGGTGCGGCCGACAAGATTGAGAAGCAGCTGCGGCGCTATGTCTCGCGGCTGCGGGAGCGTAAGACCGAGGTGGACGAAGCGTCCGCCGAACCTGCCGACAATGCGGATTACACCATTTTCTCCTATCCGTCCCCGGATGAGACACCCTCGCCAGAACATCCTGCGATTATTGCCGAAACCCGGGTCGACATCCCGGAGGCGAGCGTCGGCGACGCCGTGATGCTGATGGACCTTCGCAACACTGGTGCGTTGATGTTCCGCAACAAGGGAACGGGTCAGTTCAACATGGTCTATCGCCGCGAAGACGGGACCATCGGCTGGGTCGAGCCGCGCGGCTGATCCGTCACCCCAATGCATAGCGTCCGCGGCTGAACGGCCGTTCCTGTTCGAGTGATCGTGCAATGCGTCTGACTGAGTTCGTAGACTTTGAATCAATCAAGCCCGCGCTCCCCGCGAGCAATAAGCGGGGCTTGTTTCACCTTCTAGGGCAGCTCGCGGCCCAGCGGCTCGGGCTCGACCCGGCCGTGATTACCGCGGCGGTCGCCGAGCGCGAACGCCTCGGCTCGACCGGGTTCGGCAACGGCGTCGCTATCCCCCATGGCAAGATCGAAGGGCTCGCGCGCGTCTGGTGCATGGTAGCGCGCCTCGCAACGCCCTTCGATTACAAGGCGATCGACGGTCAGCCTGTCGACCTCGTCTTTTTTCTACTTTCACCGCCGGACGCCGGCGCCGAACATTTGAAGGCGCTGGCAGCAGTGAGCCGCGCCCTGCGCCACGGCCCGACTCTGGAACAATTGCGCGGCGCCGGCTCGCGCGATGCGCTGGCGGCGGTGCTGATGGGGGTCGATGAACGCGACGCCGCCTGAGACGGGCGCCGCCGCGCACTTCCGTGCGCTTGAATCGCTCTACGCCTCCGCTCCGATCAACCGGCTATTCGAGTCTGCGCTTACGGTGCATGAACTCGGCCATGCCACCATCCGGTTCGAGGTCGCACCAAGCGCCTTTCACGCGGCCGGGGCCGCGCATGGCACGCTCTACTTCAAGATGCTCGACGATGCTGCTTTTTACGCGGCCAACAGCCTCGTCAGCGACCGCTTCCTCCTGACCACCGCGTTCAACCTGCACTTCACCAAGCCGATGAAGGAAGGCACGGCCCAGGCAGAGGGCCGCTGGGTCAGCGGCCGCCGTCGGGTGTTCGTCGCTGAAGCCCGGATCGTCGATGCAAGCGGTGAAGAGTGCGCACGTGGCACGGGCACGTTCCTGCGCTCGCACATCCCCCTTGGCACGCTGCCTGGCTACCAAGGATGAACCAGGCGAGGCTCGTGGCCCATGTCGAGGTGGGCGGGCTGCTGCGGCGGGCGCAAGCGGCGGGCGGTTTCGGAACAGTGCTGCGCAAGGGCGATCCCGAGCGCGGGACCTTGGTCCTGGTGATCGTGGAACGCGGGGAGCATCGCGCGATTCTCGAACGCCGTTTGCAGGCGGACTGGACGTACCGCTGGTCAGTGGTGGGACCCAACGTTGGCGATTCGCGGGAAGCGGCACAACATCTTGCGCGTGCCCGTGACCAGGACCCCGATTGCTGGTTTATCGAACTGGACGTCCCGTCGAGTGAACGATTCATCGCTGAAACGACCGCCGAAGGTTGATCTGAACTCGAATGCGGTGAACCGAGGAACCCAGACGAGCGGGGCGCTTCCCCGGCGGCAAGTCAAGGGCCGCCTGAGGGAGCCACGCGAGACGGGGGACTAACCAAGTTTGCGCGAGCTTCTCGAAGCTCATCCGTGCGCATCCTGACGTTGGTCCACCGCATGTGTTGGGTTCAGGATGTTCCATCGTTTCGCCGTGATGTTTGCTGGTATCGCGCTCGCTGCTGGTTCGGTTGCTCCCGCCAAGGTTGCCTCCGCCGCCGCGATCCCCACTCCCGCCGCTCCGTCGACCGATGCACTTCCTACCACTATTCCGGCCGTCCTGACCCAGCCTGAGGCACCGCTCGGCGTTCAGCCAGAGGTGACCGCTCCCGATATTGCCGCTCCGGCGGTGTCGCGTTCCGAAAGCCTGGCGGAGAAGGTCGCTGACCTGCGCGCCTCCGATGCGGGCAGCCGCGAGCTCGAGTGCCTGGCAGCCGGCGTGTACTTCGAAGCCAAGAGCGAGCCGCTGACCGGCCAGCTGGCGGTTGGCCGCGTTATCGCCAATCGGGCCGATAGCCACGGCCGCTTCCCGTCCAGCTATTGCGGCGTGCTGCTGCAACGTGGGCAGTTCAGCTTCATCCGGGGTGGCCGCTGGCCGGCGGTGAACAGGAACGGCGCGCAATGGAAGACCGCGGTGGCAATCGCTCGCATCATCCATGGCGATCTTCACGACAGCCCGGTTAAAACGGCACTCTTCTTCCACGCCCGCAGCGTGGCGCCGTCCTGGCGGATGGTGCGGGTCGGTGCCGTCGGTAACCACGTTTTCTATCGCTAGATTGGGCATCTGCGCCGGTTCGTACTGGTGTTCCGGTCCTCCTTTGTTCTAATCAGCAGGGGTGAGCACCGCCCCTGAGTCCCTGACAACCGCCCCTTGCTTCGCCGACCTTCCGCCGGTCGCGACCGAGGTCGCCCGCGGCGTGACCCGCCTGTTTTGTCGCCAGGACCTGTTCGCCATGTGCGAGGTGCCGCTGCCGAACGGTCGGCGTGCGGACATGATGGCAATCGATTCCAAAGGCGGTCTCACCATTGTCGAGATCAAGGTCAGCAAGGCGGACCTCACAACCGACGCCAAGTGGACCGACTACTTGGAGTATTGCGACCGGTTCTTCTGGGCCGTTCCGCCGCACCTTGCCTCCATCTGCGAAGAGGAGCGCTTCCTCCCTGGCGAAGCCGGGTTGATCGTTGCGGACCGCTACGATGCGGCGGTCACGCGCGACGCCGCGCTCCGGCCGTTGGCGGCCGCCCGGCGTAAGGCGGAACTGTTGCGCTTCGCACGCCGGGCTGCGCGGCGCCTAAGCGCGCAGATCGACCCCAGCCTTGGCTTCGATCGCTAGAGCTTGGGACCGGCGACAGGCTTGGCGGCCTTGGGCTTGATCGTGTCCATCAGCTGAGTGATCGTCGAACCTGACCGGCTGTCCAGCTTCGCATAATCGCGTGCGCTGCGTCCGCTGGCATTGTCGGTCCGGTTGGGATCAGCCCCAACCTCGAGCAGGCGGCGGATCACCGGCAGTTGCCGGTGCTGCACGGCGACGATCAGAGGCGTTTCGCCCAACCGGTTGGTCGAATCGACCCGTGCGCGCTTGCCGACGAGCAGGTCTACCCCTTCCAGCCATCCATTACGCGCCGCGATGTGCAGTGGTGTGTCGCCGTTCTGGCGATTGGCCAGATTCGGGTCGCCGCCCTGTTGGATGAGGTAGCCCAACCAGGTCAGGTCGCGATTGGAGGTGACCACATGCAGCGCGCTTTCGCCGCTGTCGGTGCGGAAGTTGATCACCGCCGCGCCGTTGGACTGGATGAAGCCGAGCGCCTTGTTGGCGTCCCGGTCGCGCACCGCGGACAGGAACTGATATCCGACGCTGACACTACCCCCGACGCTCGCCGTCTGCGCGTGCCCCGCCGCGGGGAACACCGCGGCCAGCCCAGCGATTACAGCCAACAAGCTCAATTCCTTACGCATTTCATCCTCGACCTTGCCCGTCGCCCTTGAAAGCGTGAACCTAGCAGACCACAGCTGGGTACGCCATGAACACGCCCGCACAGCCGCCCTGGTGGGACAAGCCTCTCTCCGAATTGGACCGCGGGCAGTGGGAAGCGCTGTGCGATGGCTGCGGTCGCTGCTGCCTCCACAAGCTCGAGGACGATGAGACGGGCGAGCTGTTCTCGACCAACGTTGCCTGCAAGCTGCTCGATCGTCGCAGCGGCCTCTGCTCCGACTACAAGCACCGGGCCAGGCACGTCAGCGACTGTGTTCAGCTGTCGCCCGACAAGGCGGAGGAACTGGAATGGCTTCCATCCACCTGCGCCTACCGCCTGCGCGCGGCGGGCGAGCCTTTGCCCGACTGGCATTACCTTAAGACTGGCAGCCGCGAGACGGTGCACGAGGCGGGCATGTCGACCCGGGGATGGACGATCAGCGAAGTGGATGCCGGCGAGCTCGAGTTTCATCTTGTCGACCGCGATCTTTGAGGTGGTCGGGCTGCCGCTGCCGGTTGCAGTGGTGCGCCACCATGCCGCCCGGCGGCTCAGATTGCGGATCGATCACGAACGTGGGCAGCTTCGACTGACCATCCCCCCGCGCGGCTCGGCCCGGGCGGCGTTGCGCTGGGCCGGAGAGCAGCGCGCCTGGGTCGAGGCGCAGCTCTGCAACGCGCCGACCGGCGTTTCCTTTGCCGACCGCGCCATCATGCCCTTTCGGGGTCAACCCGTGACCATCCGAGCGGTCGGAGGCCGCCGCGGGGTTAAGCTTGAGGGCAATGCAATACTGGTCGGCGGGCCAGTCGATTCAATGCGCCGATCGGTCGAGCGCTGGCTTCGCCGCACCGCGGCCGACCAGCTCAGCACGCTTACGGCGGAGGTCGCCCGGTCGGCCGGAGTGAGCGTGCGCTCGGTGTCGGTCGGCGATGCCGCGAGCCGCTGGGGCAGCTGCTCGAGCTCGGGCGCTATCCGCTACAGCTGGCGCCTGATCCTCGCGCCACCCCAGTGCCTGCGCTTCGTGGTCGCCCACGAAGTGGCGCACCGGCTGCACATGGACCATTCGGCTCGCTTCCGGGCGGCCGAGGAGCAGCTGTTCGGCGGGCCGGTCGCGCCGGCCCGCGCCTTATTGCGAGAACTCGGGCCGACCCTCAGGCTGGTCGGCCGGCGCTGACGGGGGCGGCGCCGGCCGCTCCGTCGGACGCGACGGCGGGAAGCGCTCGACTGGAACCGGCGCACCCTCGCGCGGTGGCGGAGTGCCGCCAAATATCCGGTCTAGCTCGGTCTGGTCGGGCGGACCTTGCGGCTGAGCTGGCGCGCCATAGGGCTGCTGCTGGCCGTAGCTGTAGCCTTCGGTCGACTGGCTGGGCAGCGGGTTACCGTCGGCATCCACCAGCGGGGTGTCGCCAGCGAAGGCCTGGTTGGCGTAGGGGTCCTCCTCGGGCGACAGCTGCCAATCGGGCATTGGCACTTCCGTCTCGAACTGCTCCACCGGGCGGTTGGCGACCGCCGCAACCATGAAGTCGTGGAACACGCGCGCTGGGGCAGTGCCGCCCTGCAGTCCGGGGATCGGCCGGGCATCGTCGCGGCCCAGCCATACCCCGGTCGTGATACCGGACGAGAAGCCGATGAACCAACCGTCCTTGTTGCTGGTAGTGGTACCGGTCTTGCCCGCTACTGGCCGCCCGATCTGCGCCGCGCGGCCGGTGCCCGAAAGCACCGCGGTCTGCAGCAGGTCGGTCATCCCGGCCGCCACCCATGGTGCCACCAGGACGCGGTCGTCCGTGCGCTCGTGGCGGTAGAGCAGGCGACCGTCAGCGGTCACGACGCGATTGATGGCATAAGGGAGGACACCCACGCCCTTGTTAGCGACCGCGGCATAGGCCCGAGTCATGTCGATCAACCGCACGTCGGACGTGCCCAGCACCATCGAGGGATAGGTCGAGATCTGGCCGGTGATGCCGAACCGGTGCGCCATGTCGGCGATGGTGGAAAAGCCCAGTTCGGAGCCGATTTTGGCGCTAATCGTGTTGATCGAGCGCGCAAAGGCTTCGCGCAGCGTGACCGGGCCGAGATAGGAGCGGGTCGAGTTGCGCGGCGTCCAGCCCTCGATGGTGATCGGCTCATCGACCAGGGTGGTGGTCGGCTTCATGCCGGATTCCAGCGCGGCCAGGTAGACGAACAGCTTGAATGCCGATCCCGGTTGCCGCTGCGCCTGCGTCGCGCGGTTATAGATGGAGTTCACATAATCGCGGCCGCCGATCATGGCCCGGACGGCCCCGTCGCGGTCCAGCGCGACTAAGGCACCCTGCGCGCCCTTCGGCGCATTGGCGTTGACCGCCCGATCAGCCGCGGCCTGCATCCGGGTGTCGATGGTGGTGTAGACGTCGATCGGGTCGCTGGTCTCGTCGATCAGCGTGTCTAGCTGGGGCAACGCCCAGTCAGTAAAGTAGCGGATGCTGTTCTGCTTCTCGCTTGGCTGGACCACGATCCTCGCGGGGTCGGCGCTGGCGGCCGCGGTCGCGCTGATGAAACCGTTGTCGACCATCGATTTCAGAACCACGTCGGCTCGGCCGCGCGCAGCTTCCACGTCGGCGGTGGGCGAGTAATTGGACGGTGCTTTGACCAGGCCGGCGATGATGGTCGCTTCACCCAGGCCCAGGCGGGTCGCGGAATGGCCGAAGAAGGTGCGGCTGGCGGCATCAATGCCGTAGGCGCCGCCGCCGAAGTACACCCGGTTGAGGTACAGCTCGAGGATCTGGTTCTTGCTGAACTTGCGCTCCAGCGCGAGCGCCAGGATCGCCTCGCGCGCCTTGCGGCCGAAAGTGCGGCTGTTCGTCAGGAAAATGTTGCGGGCGAGCTGCTGGGTGATGGTCGACCCGCCCTGGGTGAAGTGCCCGGTCTGCAGGCGGACCTTGAACGAGCGGGCAATGCCGATCGGATCGACACCCGGATGGCTGCGGAAGCGCTTGTCCTCCACCGCGATCATCGCCGCCCGCATCGGGGCCGGAATCTGCTCGTAGGGGATCCATTGGCCGAAGGTCGGCCCGATGCTGACCAGCAGCCTTCCGTCAGCCGAGCGGACCCGGATCATCTGGCCAAGGTCGTTGCGCCGCGCCAGCTCCCCATAGGACGGCAGCTGGGTCATCGCGACGCCCACGGCCACCGCCAGCGCGATCACGGCCGCGATGCCGGCGATCACCAGCCACTTGAGCAGGGTGACGAACCAGCCGCGCCGCGAGGCGGGCGCCTGGCGGGCGGGTTGAGCGGGTCGGCGAGGAGGCGCAGCCATTGGTGGCCGCAAGGCTTACGGGCTGGACTCCCCGCCCGCAAGCGTCACTCGCGCGTCGCCGAGTCCTCTTGCGGCGCGAAGTCCAGGCTCGCCGAGTTGATGCAGTAGCGCAGGCCCTCCGGGCCCGGCCCATCCGGGAACACGTGGCCCAAGTGGCCTTCGCACTTGGCGCAGCGGACCTCGACCCGGGTCATGCCATGGCTGCGATCCGTGATCTCGGTGACCGCACCCTCGCCGGCCGGGGCGGTGAAGCTCGGCCAGCCCGAACCACTTTCATACTTGGTGTCGCTTTCGAACAGCGGCGCGCCGCAGCCGGCGCAGCGGTATTCGCCCTCGCGCTTGTTCTCGAGCAACTCGCCGGTCCACGGCGCTTCCGTGCCGGCCTGGCGCAGGATGCGATAGCGGTCGGGTCCCAGCTTCTCCCGCCACTCCGCTTCGCTCTTCGGCATGTCGGCCATGTTATGCTCCTTAGTCGTCCTTCTCGCATGTGGGGTCGCGCAAGGCTTGGCGAAAGGGATGCATCCGCTCGGTTGCTCACGGGTTGTTGTGCTGTGCCTCAGCTCCGCCTGCCCGAATCCGCCGCCCGCCAGTTGCTATTGGTTCGCGCCATTGAGAGCGAGGATCGCGAAGGCGCGGTGCTGACCCGGGAGGATCGGCAATATGCCACTTCCGCCGCGCTAGTTGACGGTGCTCCGGACGACGGCGGCCGCCGCGTCGCCAGCTTCCTCCACCGCCGCTCCGCGTTGGCGCTTGACCGGCTGCTGCCCCGCTTTCCCGTGCTCCGCCAGGCTTGCGGCCTGTCGCGCTGGCCGGCGTGGGTGAACTGGGCCGTGCCGCTGGCCGCCCTGGTGCTCGGCTTCGTCAGCCACCGGCTCGACGGCGAGCGCCTGAACATCCTCGCCTTTCCGCTGCTTGGCATGTTGCTGTGGAACGCCGCCGTCTACCTGTGGTCGCTGGTCAGCTGGCTCCGGCCCGGCCGCGAGGGGCACCCGCTGCTTGGAGCGTTGGCGAAGCTTGGTAGTCCGTTCGCGGCGCGCTTGTCGTCCCAGCCGACGCTGGAGCGCGGCGTTGCCCGGTTCGCGCGCGACTGGAGCACCGCCGCCACTCCGCTGACCGCCGCCCGTGCCAAGCGCACGCTGCACCTCGGGGCGGCCCTGTTTGCGCTGGGGATCATTGCCGGCATGCTGATCCGCGCCCGCTACACCGCCGAGTACCGGGCGGGCTGGGCCGGCACCTGGTCCGGCGCGGAGACGGAGATCGGCACCTTTTTGTCGGTCGTGTTTGCCCCGGCTGCGGCGCTGACCGGCCTCCCGCTTCCTACGCCCGAGCGGCTGCGCGCCCTGCGCGGCGGGTCGGAGAATGCCGGCGATTGGCTGCTGCTGTGGGCGACCACCGCCGCCCTGTTCGTGATCATCCCGCGCCTGCTCCTCGCTGCCTGGAGCGCGAGCCGCGCGGCACTGCTCGCCCGTAGTCTCAAGCTGCCAGGGGAGGAGGACTTCTACGTGCGCACCCTGCTCCGGAACGCGCTCGGCCAGCCGGGAACCGCGCGGATCATACCCTACGCCACCACGCCGTCCGTACCCGGCCGCGAGCGGCTTGAGCGACTGCTCGGCCAGGCGCTGGGCGAGAAGGTCCGGGTCGGGTTCGATCCTCCCGTCCCTTACGGCGAGGAGGAACGCTGGCTGGCGAGCGAAGGCGAGCGCCTCGCTCACGCCGACCAGCTCGTCCTGCTGTTCAGCCTCGCCTCCACACCCGAAGCCGAGAACCACGGCGCCTTCGCCCGCGCGGTGGCCACGGCCTTGTCCGGCCGCGGCACCGGCCTGACCTTGCTGGTGGACGACAGTGCCTTCCGCGAGCGCCTTCGTGGCCAGCCGTCGGCCCAGCGCCGTCTTGACGAGCGGACCCAGGCCTGGCGCCAAGTCTTGCTCCCAACCGGGCAGGAGCCGGTGATCCTGTCCCTGGAACTCGGCGAGGAGGAAGTCGGCGCCCGTACGCTCGAAAAGGCGCTGCAGCGCGCACCGGTGCCCGCATGACCGATCCGGTCACCGTCAATCTCAGCCTCGTCAGCCATACCAACGTCGGCAAGACGACGCTGGTTCGCACCTTGCTCAATCAGGACGTTGGCGAAGTCCGTGATGCCGCTCACGTGACCGATGTCGCGACCGGCTACGTCCTGCTCCAGGCCGGTGCCGATACGCTGATGCTGTGGGACACACCCGGTTTTGGCGACACCGCGCGACTGGTCACCCGTCTCAAGCTGACCGGCAATCCGATCGGCTGGCTGCTGACCCAGGTGTGGGACCGCTGGCGCGACCGGCCGCTGTGGTCTAGCCAGCAGGCCGTTCGCAATGCCCGCGACGAGGCCGACGTGATCCTCTACCTCGTCAACGCGCACGAGGATCCGGCCGCCGCCACTTACATCGCGCTCGAAATGGAGGTGCTGGAATGGATCAGGAAGCCGATCCTTATCCTGCTTAACCAGGCCGGCGAGCCGTCTGACCGCACCCGCAGCGAGGAGGAGCGCTGGCGCACCCACCTAGCCGAACGGCCGCTGGTCCGCGGCGTCGTCACGCTCGACGCCTTTGCACGTTGCTGGGTGCAGGAAGGCGAGCTGCTCGAGCGGGTCGCGCCGCTGCTACCGCCTGACAAGCACGCGGCCATGCCGCCGCTGGCGGCCGCGTGGACGACCCGCAACCTCGAACGCTTTCATCGCTCCATGCACGTGCTGGCCGAACAGTTGGCCGAGGCGGTGGTCGACCGCGAGGAGATCCCCGATCGGCGGGTGACCGACCGAATCCGCGGAGCCATCCTCAACCCGGCGGGCGGCGACAACTCGCCCCAGGCCGAGCGCGCCATGGGCAAGCTGGCGGAACGGCTTGATCTGGCCATCCGCCGCTCGACGGACACGCTGATCGAGCTCCATGGCCTGTCGGGCAAGGCGGCCCGCGACGTGCTCAAACGCATGCGCGACGATTATCGCGAAAGCGCCCCGGCGCGCGAAGGCGTGGCGACCCTGCTCGGCGGCATCCTGTCCGGCGCGGCGGGCGGCCTTGCGGCAGATCTGGCGGCGGGCGGACTGACGCTCGGAGGCGGGCTGATCATCGGCTCGGTGTTGGGCGCGGTCGGAGCCAAGGGCGCGGCGCGAGGCTTCAACATGGCGCGGGGCGAGGAGAGCAACTCGGTCCGCTGGTCGGAGGAGTTCATGACCGGCCTCGTCCGCTCGGCCCTGCTCCGTTACCTCGCCGTGGCCCACTTCGGCCGCGGTCGCGGCGAGTGGGAGGAGGGTGAGCATCCGCAGCACTGGCAGGCAGCAGTCGAACGGGCGTTGGAGCCGGAGCGCGGTGCGCTGCGCTCGACGCTGGGGCGCGGCCGCGAGGAAGCCGGACGGGTGACCGGCGAGCTGGAGGACGTGCTGACCCGCGCCGCACGGCGGCTGCTGGTGGGATTGTATCCGGAAGCGGAAGCGATCTTCGCCGCCGAGCCACGGCTGATGGAGCGGGTGGAGTTGCTGGCGCCGCCGGAACGGATTTAAGTCGCGCTGCTCTAATGCCATCCGGCGGAGCAAGCCCGCTGACCTGCCCCCGGCAGGTCAGCTATCCGGCTTGCTGGTGCGGTCGAGAAGACTCGAACTTCCACGCCCTTTCGGGCACAACGACCTCAACGTTGCGCGTCTACCAATTCCGCCACGACCGCATCATGGGGCAGGGCGCGGCCTCTAGCAGCGGCTCCGGGCCCGTGCAACCGGACTATCCGACGCCCTGGCCCGATACATCCGCCGCCTTGCACGGGTCCAGCGGCTTGTTCCGCGTAACCAGCACATCCAGGCAGGCGGCCGACGCCGGAATGTTCAGCTCCGCGCTGTTGAAGCTGGTGCTTCCGCCCGGCTGAAGCGTCGGGGTGGGCGGCGGGATCGTCCACCGGTACACGACCTGCTGGTTCAGGCTGCGCAGCTGCGCCTGCAGTGGCGGCACCGATTGAACCTTGGCGCTCGGATTGATGATCCGCCCGCTGACTTCGAGCAGTTGGTTGCCGCTCGCCAACGTCCGCCGGTTGCGCTCGTCGACCTGCACCAGCAACGGCGTGTCGTTCGCCTCGGCCAGGCCGAGCCGTTCCTTAAGCGTCGTGGGCGCGAAGAACCAGAAAGCCGCCACCAGCACCGCAATCAGCAGCAAAGCGAGTAGCAGGCCGATCAGGCCACGGCCCGACCCCCGTTCCACCGGCCGGCCATTGTCGAAGGCGGCGAAATCGTCCGCGGGCTCGATCGGCTCCGCGCGGACGACGGCTGCGGCAACTGGTTCCGGCGCGTCCTGCGACAATGGATCAAAGCGCTCGGACGGGTCCGACGTGGCTTCGATCGGCGCCTGGTGATCGGATAGCTCGTCCGCGCCGCCCGCCATCGGCGTCGAAGCGCCCGGCATCGGCAGCGGAGCTGCATCCGGGTCCTCGGCCTCCTCGGCGAACCCGTCCCAAGCGGGCTCGTCGGGGTGGGCGTGGTCGGATAGCGCCGCTTCAGCCGGCTTTCCCCCGGGCTCGCCGGCCGGGTGGGTGAACGGCGCCGGGGCGGGAAACTCCTCTGGCGAAGCATGGCCTGCCGACGGGGTTTCCGCTCCGCCTGGCGCCGCCTCGGGGGTACTGACGACCGGTTCCGGATCCTGGTGCCAGCTGTTCTTGCAATTGGCGCAACGGACCTGGCGGCCGCCTGGCGGGATTGCCCCGTCCTTCACGGCATACCGAGTTCCGCACGCCGGACAGGTGAGGATCATCGCGTTGCCCTTTGCCCCTGGTGGTTCATGAAGGCCCGGTAAACCGCACTGTGACTCCATTGGCAAGGCGGCGGGGCCGTGCGAGAGAATCAACGCGGTGAGAAGGGGTGGGCCAAGGTGAGCGGAGCGGACGCCATTGCCGAGTTCGACAGCGTCGGACTGCGCTATGGCACGGGCGCCGAGGTCCTCAAGGACCTCGACTTGCGGTTGTTGCGCGGCGGTTTCACCTACCTCACCGGCGCGTCCGGCGCGGGCAAGACCTCGCTCCTCAAGCTCCTCTATCTGGCGCAGCGGCCGACCCGCGGCCGCATCCGCCTGTTCGGGGAGGAACTGAGCCACGCGCCCCGCGCCGCCCTGCCCGGTTTCCGCCGCCGGATCGGTGTGGTGTTCCAGGATTTCCGGCTGGTCCGCCATCTATCGGCCTTCGATAATGTAGCCCTGCCGCTCAGGATCGCCCGCCGACCGGAAAGCGAGATTGCCGTCAGCGTGCGCGAGCTGCTCGAGTGGGTTGGCTTGGCCGATCGCTCCGCCGCGCACCCGCCGACCCTGTCAGGCGGCGAGCAGCAGCGGGTTGCGATCGCCCGGGCAGTGGTCGGCCATCCCGAACTGCTGGTCGCCGACGAGCCCACCGGCAACGTCGACGCGGACATGGCCAAGCGCCTGCTGCACCTCTTCGAGCGGCTGAACGAACTTGGCACCACCGTGCTGGTGGCCACCCACGACCTATCGCTGATCGCGGCTACCAAGGGAGCACAGTTGATGCGGCTGGACGGCGGCCAATTGGTCGATCCCACCGGCCTGCTGCGCCACCCACCGCCACGCACCCGGGCGGCGGGCTGATGCGCGCGTTCGTGCCCGCGCTAGCCGACCGCCGCCTGCTGCCGCAGGGCGGGACGCGCCTGACGCCGTGGCTGATCGGCGTGCTGATGTTCGTGGCGGTGCTGGTCGGCGCCGCTGGCCTCGCCATCGCCAACGCCGCCGCGACGGTCGCGAGCGGTGCCGAGCAGCGCTGGTCGATTCAGCTGCCCGCGGGCGGCAGGTCGATGGGCGCAGTGGTCGCGGCCGCGGGGCAGGCGCAAGGCGTGGCGGCGGTAAGTCCCGTGCCGGACGAGCAGGTGCGCGGCCTGCTGCAGCGCTGGCTCGGACCCGAGGCCGCCAGCGCCGATCTACCCGTGCCCGGGCTGATCGACGTCGAACTGCGTCCAGGCGCAAATGGGAACGACCTTCAGCGCCGGGTCGCCGTGGTTGCTCCCGGCGCGCGCGTCCAAAGCTTTCCCGAGCAATTGGGGCCGATGCTTCGTGGCCTGCGCACCCTGCAGGGACTGACCTTCGCGCTGCTCGTGCTGCTCGGCGCGGCGATTGCCGCGGCCGTGATGCTGGCCACGCGCGGTGCCTATGACACGCACCGCTCCACGGTGGCCGTGCTGCACGGCATTGGCGCGACCGATCAGCAGCTCGCCGCCTTGTTCCAGCAGCGCATGGCCCGCGAGACGCTGGTCGGCGGCAGCGCCGGCGCGATCGTCGCCCTGGTGCTGGTGCTGCTGATGTTGGCCACTCTCGATGACGGCACGATTGTTGCGGTCGGCGGCTCCCCGCTCAAGCCGCTCGACATCATCCTCCTCGGCGCCCTGCCGTTCGCCACGGCCCTGCTGGCCCTGCTGGTTGCACGCGCGACCATTATCGCGGCATTGCGCGCCGACCCATGATCCTCCGCGCCTCCGCACTGCTGGTGCTGCTCTACGCCCTCGGCTTTGTCCTGTTCAGCGTCACCTTGGGTACGCCGAACGAAGCGACACGGACCCAGGGCATCGTGGTCCTGACTGGCGGTCCGGGACGAATCGAGCGCGGGATCGAGCTGATGCAGCGGCACCAGGCTCAGCGCATGTTGATCGCGGGCGCCGACCCGAGCGTGCGGCCGGCCGATCTCCGCCGGCGCCTAGGCCCGCGAAGCGCGCGTGTGCTGCGTTGCTGCGTCGACCTTGGTTCGGAAAGCGTCGACACCCGCTCCAACGCCGAGGAAGCCGGCCGCTGGATAGGGCGCCGCGGCTACCGCTCCGTGCGGCTGATCACCAGCGACTGGCACATGCGGCGCGCGGAATATGAGTTCCACCATCACCTGGGTAAAGAGGTCACCATCATCCCCGACGCCGTCCCGACCCGCCCTCGCTTTCTGACCCTGTTCGGCGAGTATAACAAATACGTCCTGCGCCGCGCCGCGGTGTGGATGGACATGTGAGAATGGCGATGCAGCGGTTCCGCTCCTTCCTCTACTTTGCCCTCTTCTACCCCGGCACCATCGTCTACTGCATCGCCAGCCTCATCGCCGCCGCATCCAGCCCTCGCGCGCTGCAGCGGGTGGTGCGCGGCTGGTCCGACTTCCACCACCAATTGGTACATCACCTGCTCGGCATTCGCTGGGAACAGGAGGGCGTGGTTCCGCCCGGTCCTTATCTGGTCGCGATCAAGCACCAGGCGATGGTTGAGACGATCGAGTGCCTGCGGCTGGTGGATACCCCCGTGGTCGTGATGAAGCAGCTCTATGTCCAGATGCCGCTGCTCGGTGCCGTCATGCGCCGTTACGGCGTCATCCCTGTCGACCGTGAAGCGGGCGCGAGCGCGTTGCGCGAGATGATGGCCCTGGGCAAGGCGGCCAAGGCGGCGGGACGGCCGATCGTAATCTTTCCCGAAGGCACGCGAGTGCCCGTCGGCCAGGCGCCCGAGCTGCGTCCAGGCTTCGCCGGCTTGTACCGAGCACTCGGTATGCCGGTGGTGCCGGTCGCACTCGACAGCGGCCGGCTATGGCCCAAGGGTCTGCTCAAGCGCGCGGGCACGATTCGCGTGCACATCGGCGAGACGATCCCGCCCGGCCTCAAGCGCGACGAGATTGAACGGCGGGTTCATACGGCCCTGAACCAGTTCGAACTATCCGCGCAGGCGAGCCCCGAGCTTCTCGGCCGCTGACACGATCCGCGCTGAAACCGCGGCGATCTCGTCATCCGTCAGCGTCCGCTCGGTCGGCTGCAGGACAACCTCGACCGCGAGGCTCAACTGACCGCCCTCCGGCTGATAACGGTCGAACACCCGCGCGCCGACGATCAACGCCTTTTCAGCACCGCGCACCGCCCGGACCAGGGCATCCGCGGCAAGCTCGTCTGGAACGATGAACGCGAAGTCGCGGGTGACCGGCTGCAGCGTCGGCGGCGTAAAGGCGGGGCGGGTCCGCGTTGCTCCTCGCGGCGCCGGGATGGCATCGAGGAACAGCTCCGCTGCCTGGGTGCCGGCCGGCACGTCAAACTGGCGCGCCAGCCGCGGATGCAACTCGCCAAAGGCTGCAAGGACTGCTTTGGGACCGAGCCGAACCGTGGCCGAGCGGCCAGGATGCCAGGTCGGACCGGCATCCGGAAACACCTGCAGGTTGGAGACCGGGGCTCCAGCAGCCTCAAGTAGCGCGAGCACCTCCGCTTTGACATCGAACGGCGTGAAGGGCTGCGCCTTGCCGTGCTGCCATCGGCGCGGGGCCGCTTCCCCGGCCAGCACTATGCCCAGCGTCGGACGCTCGGCATCCGCAAGGTAGCGGCGACCGATCTCGAACAGCCGCACGCTTGTCGCGCCCCGGTCGAGGTTGCGACGGGCGGCTGCGAGCAGGCCGGGCAGGAGCGACGGTCGCATGACCTTCAGCTCTTCGCTGATCGGATTGGCGACGATCCAGGCAGCTTCCTGCTGGTCCGGGCCGAACGGCGCGGCCTCGGCCTCGCTCACGAAGCTCCAGGTGATTGCTTCGACGAGGCCGTTGGCGGCGGCGGCGCGTCTGACCCGCCGCTCCAGTCGCTGCGCCGCAGTGGCAGTCGGGCGAGCGACGCCCGCTGGGCGTGGCAGCGGGCTGGACGGAATGCCGTCGAAGCCGTGGATGCGGGCGACTTCCTCGACCAAGTCGGCCTCACCGTCGATGTCGGGACGCCAGCCCGGCGGCAGAACGCCGTCGCCAGTGACCTCGAACCCGAGCCGCTGCAGTATATTGGTCTGCTCGGACGCGGGCAGGTCGAGGCCGGCCAGGTCTGCGGTGCGGTCTGGGCGGAAGCGGACGGTGCGCGGCGCAACGACCTCTCGCCACCGTTCGGTCGTGGCTACTGCAACCTCCGACGCCTCGCCACCGCACAGCTCGACGATCATCGCGGTCGCCGCTTCGGTCATGGCCTCCAGCGCAGTCGGATCGACCCCGCGCTCGAACCGGGCGCGCGCGTCGGAGGTGATGGTGTGCCGCCGGCCGGTCGCGCCAATGCGCTCCGGATCGAACCAAGCGCATTCCAGCAGCAATTCAGTCGTGCGCTCTGAAACGCCGGTCTCCGCGCCACCCATCACCCCGCCAAGGCCGAGCACCGCCTGTTCGTCGGCGATCACGCAATCCTCGCCGGTGACCGCATACTCCTTGTCGTTGAGTGCCAGGAAGCGCTCGCCATTTCGGGCGCGCCGGGCGACGACAGCACCCTTTAGCTTGGCTGCGTCGTATACGTGCAGCGGTCGCGCCTGATCGAGCGAGAAGAAGTTGGTGATATCCACCAGCGCCGAGATCGGCCGCAGCCCGACGGCGATCAGCCGGCGTTTGAGCCATTCAGGCGACGCCCCGTTGCGAACTCCGCGGATCAGCCGCCCGGCGAACGCCTCGCACCCGCTCCCCTCCTCCACGCGGATCGCAATCGGGTTGGGGAACCTCGCCGCAACCGGCCGCACCGGCTGCTCGCGCAGTGTGCCAAGCCCGGCGGCTGCAAGGTCGCGCGCAATGCCGCGCACGCCCAGGCAGTCGGGCCGATTGGGCGTCAGCGCGACGTCGAACACCGGGTCATCGAGCCCCGCATACCTCGCGAAGCTGCTGCCCACCGGCGCGTCGACGGCAAGCTCGATGATGCCGTCGTGCTCTTCGCCCAGCTGAAGTTCGCGCACCGAGCACATCATGCCACGGCTTTCGACGCCGCGAATGGCTGCAACCTTCAAAGTGAGGTCGCTGCCCGGCACATAGGCGCCGGGCGGCCCAAACACGCCCTTCATCCCGGCGCGCGCATTCGGCGCACCGCAGACCACCTGGACCGGACCTTCGCCGGCATCGACACTCAGCACCTGCAGCTTGTCAGCCTGCGGGTGGCGCTCGGCGCTGAGCACCTCGGCCACCCGGAACGGCGCGAGCGCCTCGGCCGGGTTGGTGACCTCCTCGACCTCCAGCCCGATGCGGGTGAGGGTGTCCGCTATCTCGTGGAGAGAGCAGGTGGTGTCGAGGTGGTCGCGGAGCCACGACAGGGTGAACTTCATGCACCCACTCCCTGGGACAAGGTGGGCACGGCTAGGGCGCTGAACCCATAATGCTTCAGCCAGCGGATATCGCCGTCGAAGAACGCCCGCAGGTCGTCCATGCCGTATTTCAGCATCGCCAGCCGATCGACGCCCGTGCCGAAGGCGAAGCCTTGCCATTCGTCAGGATCGAGCCCGGCGGCGGCGATCACCTTGGGGTGGACCATTCCGCTGCCCAGCACCTCCATCCAACCGTCGGAGCCGCCCACGACGCGGCGGCCCTTCTCCTGGCTGTAACCGACGTCGACCTCCGCCGATGGCTCGGTGAACGGGAAGTAGCTTGGCCGCAGGCGCAGTACGATGTCTTCGCGCTCGAAGAACGCCTTCAGGAACGTCTCCAGCGTCCACTTGAGGTGCCCCATGTGGATGGCTCGGTCGATCACCAGTCCCTCGATCTGGTGGAACATCGGCGTGTGCGTCGCATCGCTGTCGGAACGGTAGACCCGTCCGGGCGCGATGATCCGCAACGGTGTCCCGATCGACTGCATCGCCCGGATCTGCACCGGCGAGGTGTGGGTCCTCAGGACCCGGGCGGGCTCCCCGTCGCGCGGCTCGCAGTAAAAGGTGTCGTGCATCGCCCGCGCCGGATGGCTTTCGGGCATGTTGAGAGCGGTAAAGTTGTACCAGTCGGTTTCGATCTCCGGCCCTTCAGCGACTGCGAAGCCCAGGTCGGCGAAGATCTCGGCCAATTCCTCCATCACCTGGCTGACCGGATGCACCGATCCCGTCGGCCGCTCGACAGCGGGCAGGGACAGGTCGACCCGCTCGGTGGCGAGCTTCCGTTCCAGCTCGGCCGCCTCAAGTTGTTCCTTGCGCTCGGCGATCGCCTCGGCGACCCGGCTGCGAATGCCCTGTATTTCGGGGCCGCGGGTCTGCCGCTCCTCAGGGCTCAATTGTCCCAGGGTCTTGAGCAGGGCCGTAACCCAGCCGCTCTTGCCCAGGGCGGCGACGCGGGCGCCATCCAGGGTCTGCAGGTCAACGGCTGCGGCGATCTGCCTCAAGGTGGTATTAAGGTCGCTCATGATGGCCGCGCCTGTAGGCGAAGCGGTCCGGCGCGTCACCCCGCCGCTAATTGGGTACGAACGGGTAGGGCGAGATGGTCTTCCGGTTCTCGTGCACCGCCAAGGCACGGCCCGCCGGCGGAGTCGCGCGGTAGGGACATTGCAGCCGCGGGCAGATGGCGCACGCCGGCCCAACCGGCGTCGCCATACCGCCGCTCAGGTCTAGGCCGTCCGCATAAGCGATGCGCTCGGCATGCCGCACCTCGCAGCCGAGTCCGATGGCGAGCAGTGAGTCATCCCGCAGGTCGGGGCGGATCGGCCGTTCGATGGTGCGGCTTATGGTGAAGAAGCGCTGGCCATCCGGAGTCTCGATGATCTGGCGGATGACCTGCCCCGGCGTCTGGAACGCGGCGTGGAGATGCCACCGTGGGCAGGTGCCGCCGAAGTGGCTGAATGGGAAGTTCTCGCCGGCATAGCGCTTGGAGATGTTCCCAGCCGGATCGACCCGCAGCATGAAGAAGGGCACGCCACGGGCGCTCGGCCGGCCCATGGTGGTCAGGCGGTGCGCCACTTGCTCGACATTGGCGCCGAATTCGGCACACAACCGGTCGATGGCATAGCGATAGCGCTCGGCGGCAGCGAGGAACTTGCCATATGGCATCATGATCGCGCCGGCGGCATAGTTGGCGAAGCTCATGTGCAGCAACCGGCGGCTGCCAGGATCGGGCGGCCGGGCGACCTCGACCATCCGCGCGAGGATCGGGTGAAATTCCAGCAGGGCTAGCTGATAGGCGATGCCGAAGGTCTTGTTTTCGGGCCTCAGCAGCGAGGAAAGCAGCAGCATCCGACGCTGCGGATCGTAGACCTGCGTGGCCTGCTCGAGCTCCTCGGGCGGCGCCACCCGTACCTCGACGCCATACGCTTCCTTGAGCCGGCGGCGCAGCGGCTCCGCCACCGACAGTGCATCGCCAAGGGCGCCGCCCAGCGTTTCGGCACCCTCCTCCAGCTCTGGCCAGTGGTTGCGTTGCGCCTGGATGTAGTCGCGAACCCAGGTCTCCGGCGTGATCAGGACGCGCGGATCGGACCCGCCGGTCGCCGCATCGGGCGGATGCCGGTGCAGTTCGCGTAGCGCCGTGTAAAGCCGGGTCACGCCTTCGGCGAGCGCCGGGCTGTTGTCGGCAAGTTCCACAATCTCCTGGCGGCTGATGCCAAGGTCGCGGAACATGCCGTCGGAGAACACCTCGGCCAGCTGCTCTGCGCCTCCCTGCTCGCCACCCTCGCTCGCGAACTGCCGGATATCGACCTCGAACGCCTCGGCCAGCCGCAACAGGATGCCGGCGGTAACCGGCCGCTGGTTGCGCTCGAGGTGGTTGAGATAACTTGGCGAGATGCCAAGCTCGCCGGCCATGGCGGTCTGCTGCAGCCCTCGATCACGGCGGAGGCGCTTGAGTCGGGCACCAAGGAAGAGCTTACGCTGCGCCATCAGCTGAGAACCTGTCAAGATTTTACAAGTTGCACAAGTCTTTACTTGGCGGCTTCGCACTTTTCACCGAGCCCGACTCGGCGATTCTGCGGTTCTATCGACCTTCAGTTTCCAGTCAGGGGTCAGTTGATGTCCGATTTCAGTCACGTCGTTTCCGCTCCGCCTGGTCGCTTCGATGGGATCGAGCGGCCTTATTCTGTGGAGGACGTGCAGCGCCTTCGCGGGTCGGTTCCGATCGACCACACGCTTGCCCATCGCGGTGCGCTGAAGCTTTGGGAGCTGCTCAATGGCCAGGAAGAGCCGGTCCGCGCGCTCGGCGCCGTCACTGGCAACCAGGCCATGCAGATGGTCCGTGCCGGGCTGCAGGCCATCTACCTGTCAGGCTGGCAGGTCGCGGCGGATGCCAACACCGCCGGCGCCATGTACCCCGACCAGTCGCTCTACCCCGCCAATGCTGGGCCGGAGCTCGCACGCCGCATCAACCGCACGTTGCAGCGTGCCGACCAGATCGAGCATCTTGAGGGCGGGGCTAAGCGAGACTGGTTCGTGCCGATCGTCGCCGATGCCGAGGCCGGCTTCGGGGGTCCGCTGAACTGCTTCGAGATTATGAAGGCCTACATCGAGGCAGGCGCCGCCGGCGTCCACTTCGAAGACCAGCTCGCGTCCGAGAAGAAGTGCGGCCACCTTGGCGGGAAGGTGCTGATCCCGACCCAGGCGGCCGTCCGTAATCTCGACTCGGCGCGGCTCGCGGCCGACATCTGTGGCGTTCCGACCGTGCTGGTCGCCCGCACTGACGCGGAAAGCGCCAAGCTCATCACCTCCGACGTCGACGAGCGCGATCGCCAGTTCATCACCGGCGAGCGGACGCCCGAAGGCTTCTTCCGGCTGCGTGATGGCAGTGGCCTCGACCATTGCATCGCCCGCGGGCTGGCCTTCGCGCCCCATGCCGACCTCCTGTGGTGGGAAACATCGCACCCGGACCTGGACGATGCGCGCAAGTTCGCCGAGGCGGTCAAGAAGGAATATCCAAACAAGCTGCTCGCCTACAATTGCTCGCCGTCGTTCAACTGGGCGGCCAAGTTGGACGCGGACACCATTGCCAAGTTCCAGCGCGAGCTCGGCGCCATGGGTTACAAGTTCCAGTTCGTGACCCTGGCGGGCTTCCATGCGCTGAACCACGGCATGTTCGAGTTGGCGAGCGGCTACCGCGATCGCGGCATGGCGGCTTACTCCGAGCTGCAGCAGGCCGAGTTCGCGTCCGAAAAGGACGGCTACACCGCCACTCGCCACCAGCGCGAAGTCGGCACCGGCTATTTCGACGCGATCGCCACGGCGGTCAGTGCCGGCCAGGCCTCGACGACGGCGCTCGGCGAATCCACCGAAGCCGCCCAGTTCGTGGCTGCCGAATAACTCCGGACCAGTAAGGAGAAGAACCATGGGACAGCGTTTCTGGGTCGTCGGGGGCGAGTATTCGGATTGCGCCTTCAGCCGGCTTGAGCCGGGCAAGAGCAAGGTCAGCGGACCTTTCCAGGACGAGCTTCGCGCGCGCATGGAATGGCAGCGGCTGACGTTCCGTGACGGCTGCGCCGCGACCGAACGCTACGCCATCTGCGCGGAGCCGGCAGCCCAGTGAGCACCGTCCTTGAGCGACCCCGGGTCGCGGTTGCACCATCCGGGGTCGCCGGCGCGGAGGAAATCCTCACCGCCGACGCCCTGGAGTTCCTGACCGAACTCCACGAGCGGTTCGAGGCGCGCCGGCAGTCCCTGCTTGCCGCCCGGGCGGAACGCCAGCGCAAGTTCGACGGTGGCGATCTGCCAGACTTCGCGCAAGCGACTGCCGACATCCGCTCGGGCGAGTGGCGTGTCGGGGAGATCCCCGCCGACCTCCTTGATCGTCGGGTGGAGATCACAGGGCCGACCAATGCCAAGATGGTCATCAACGCGCTGAACAGCGGCGCGCGGGTGTTCATGGCCGACTTCGAGGATGCGACGGCCCCGACGTGGGACGAGCTGCTGCAAGGACAGCTCAATCTTCGGGCACGATGGCAGGGCCGCCTCGGCTTCACGGACCCGGGCACCGGCAAGGACTATCGCCTCGGCGACACACCAGCGGTGCTCAAGGTCCGGCCGCGCGGCTGGCACCTCGACGAGCGTCATCTAACGGTAGATGGCGTGGCCATCAGCGGCGGGCTGTTCGATTTCGGCCTCTACTTCTGGCACAACGCCAGGGCCGCGCTTGCGGCCGGCTCGGGTCCTTATTTCTACTTGCCCAAGCTCGAAAGCCGGTTCGAGGCCGAACTGTGGAGCGAGGTCTTCGCCATCGCGGAGGCCAAGCTCCGCCTGCCGCGCGGCACGATCAAGGCAACCGTCCTGATCGAGACCCTGCCTGCTGCCTTCGAGATGGACGAGATCCTGTTCGCGCTGAAGGAGAACATCGTTGGCCTGAACTGCGGACGCTGGGACTATATCTTCAGCGCTATTAAGCGGCTCGGCAACCGGCCCGATCGGCTGACTCCCGATCGGTCGGCGATGACGATGGATAAGGCGTTCCTCGCGGCCTACTCGCTGCGGCTGATCGATACCTGCCATCGCCGCGGTGCCTTTGCGATGGGGGGCATGTCGGCCTTCATCCCCGTGAAGGGTGACGAAGCGGCCAATCAGGCTGCGATGGACAAGGTGCGGCAGGACAAGTTGCGTGAAGTCGGCAACGGCCATGACGGCACCTGGGTCGCGCACCCGGCGCTGGTGCCCGTTGCCATGGACGCCTTTGCGCAGATGAGCGGCCCCAACCAACTCGACCGGCGGCCGGAACGTGTGCCCGGCCGAGACGAGATGCTGCAGATGCATACCGGCCCGCGGACCGAGGCTGGTGCGCGCGAGAACATCCGCGTCGGCGTTCAGTATATGGCCGCGTGGTTGTCAGGTCGGGGTGCCGTGCCGCTCTACAACCTCATGGAGGATGCGGCGACGGCGGAAATCTGCCGCACCCAGCTGTGGCAGTGGCTGCGGTTCAAGGCGCCTCTCGACGACGGCCGAACCTTCGACCGGGGGTTGTTCGAGCAGCTGTTCGACGAGGAATTGGCCGCCATCCCCGACCAGCCCAACCTGTCCGAAGCGGCCGGCCTGTTCCGCAACATGGTGCTCGATGAGCGCTGCGAGGAGTTCCTGACCCTTCCGGCCTATCCGCTACTGCCGTAACTAGAGCGTGAGGCCACCGCTGTAGGTGGCCTCATGTTGCGCGATCACCGCGCGAACCACGTCGTTCATCAGGTTCATGCGCATGATCAGCGGCGTCGACGTCTTCTTGATCATCACCGCAACAGCGTAGCTGCGGCCATTCGGCGCGGTTAGCACGCCGATGTCGTTGTAGCCGGCCTGCACGCCGCCGAGCTCCTGCCCGGTCCCGGTCTTGTGCGCGAGCGTCCAGCCCGGCTTGAGCCCGCCGCCCAATCGGTTCTTGCCGGTCGAGGTATTGCTCATGATGGTCAGCAGCTTGGCGGTTGACGCTGGTGACAGCAACTCGCCGCGTTTCAGCCGGGCCAACGTGTTGACCAGCGCGGACGGTGCCGCACCGTCATACGGATCGTCGATGTAGCGGTTGAACAGGGCCTGGCGACGGTTCAGCGGCAGGGCGTCGCGGGCCTTGAAAAAGGCGTCGCCGATCGAGTAGCTCGGGTTCCAGTTCAGCCCGGCGATCCGCGACTGGAGAGCGCGCTCGCCGTTGTAGAAGCGGATGGCGCCAAGCCGGCGGCCGGCGATGAAGTCGCGCACCGCATCCGGCCCGCCGGCCAGCCGCATCAGCTTGTCATTGCAGGTGTTGTCGCTCTTCTGCATGGCCTGGGTGAGCAGCGCCTCGACCGTCGTCGTATAGCTGCCGCCATTGCCTAGGATTCGCTCGCGGATCGGCTGGTGGAACACGGTCAAGTCGGCGAGGGTCAGCGTGACCGGCTCGGCCAAGCTACGTCGCCCCTGGTCGACTTGGTTCATGGTGGTCAGCGCCACCATGAACTTGCTGACGCTCTGCTGGGGGTAGAATTCATCCGCCTTCCAGCCGGCCCGCCACCCTTGGTCCACGGACTCGACCGCAATGCCTACCCGGCCCGCGAAGCTGGCCCCAAGTGCCGCGATGCGGGCGGACAGTGCGGCCGGAGCCGTCGCCACCAAGGCATTCGGCGTCGGCTGAGCCCCAGCTGAGCAGCTGGCTGGAGCGAGGGCCAGGCCTAAGGCGGCAATTCGCAGCCCAAGTGACGTCATGACGCTCTTCCCCAATGCACGCGTGGCAAACCGCGCCGAAGTCGCCGTTCGTGGGAGAATCGCAAATCGTCGACGTGCTCGCAAGAGCGCTCAGCGGGCGAGCAGCGCTGCGCTTTCTAGCTCGTCCAGCGCGCGGTGCACCGCGACATAGCGCCGTGCGCGGTCCACCCATGGACCCGTAGCCCCAATGCCCGGCAGCCGCATCGCTTCGGCCAGCGCCTGGTCTACCTGCCCCGCCTGCAGCCGCGCGCGCGCCCGATCATACGTGGCCGACGGTCTCGGGCTGGGGCGGTCGGCGCGACGGATGGCGACCAGCGATCCCAATTCGCGCCGGGTTGCTTCCCAGAAGCCGACGTTCGGACCACCCCCACGGAGTTGCGGTCCGAGGGCGTCGAACTCCACCGTCAGCTGATCCAGCCGCACCGGTGCCCGCGCCCCGGTGATCACGGTCGCCACCGCCTGGCGGTTGCTCCCGCCGAACCGCTGCGCCAGCAGGGGTTCGAGGTAGCCCAGCGGTACGCCCCGATCGACCGCCCGGCGCGCCGCGAAGCTGACCAGCAAGGCGTCGGCCCGGCCGGCCGATCCCGCGACCTGCTGCGTTGCATTTTCCAACCGTGCGACCCGTGCCTCGAGCACCGCATCCCGCGCGGTGTCCACTGTCGCTGCGGCGGTCGGGGCGGGTAGTTCTACGGCAGGCTGAGCCAGGGCAAGCTGCGGCGCCCCACCAGGCGCGCCCGTCACCGCCGGCGCGGCGCCAAGCCCTACGAAACGGGCGACTTCGTTCCAGCGCTTGAGCCCCCACACCGCCGCCGCCGCACCGGCAAGCAACAGGACGACGATCAGCAGCAGCCAACTGGCGGGGCCGAGACGACGGTGAGGCGCGCTGGTCATTTCGGGTCCGACTGTTGGCACAGCCGGGCAGCAAGGGAAAGCAGGGCGGCGTCGGTCGGCTCGGGCGCGGCCTCCAGCGCCGCCCAGCCCGTGCCGCAGGCGTCCGCCGCCGACTTGCTGATCGCGGCGACACGGACGTCCTGCCGCTCGCCGGCCACCTCCGCCAGTCGGCGTCCGGCCCGCGGTGAATGAACCAGCGCGACTGAGCCTGGCAGACGATCCAGCCCAGTCGGAGCGTCGATCGGGGCAGCCCGGTAGACCGGTATGCAATCAACGGACACCGGCGTTGGTTCGGCGGTCCGATCCGCTCCGCACAGGTGGAGCAGCCGCAAGTCCCTTGGTACGCCCGCGAGCAGCTCCTTTACCCCGCCTCTACCGACCTCGACGACGTGCAGGCCCGCGGCGCGAGCCGCAGCCCCCGTCGCTTCGCCGACCGCGTAGACCGGAAGCCCACGCAGCAGGTCCAGCTGCGGACCAGCTTCGCGCGGCGCATTGGCGCTGGTCAGCAGCAAACCGTCGAAGGTACCGGTGGCGGGCGGTTGCCACTCGAGGGGTTCAACCGAGAACAGGTGAATGGCGATCGCCGGCAGCCCCATGCCGGCGGCGCGGGCAAGGGTTGCCGACGCCCCCGGCTGCGGCCGCAGAACCACGACCGTCCTCAAGCGAACAGCGCCCGAACACTGGGCGGCGCCCGGTCCAGCAGGTCGCGGGCAAGCTGTCGCGGGGTTTCGGGAGCATTGTCCGGATCGTAGCGCACCTCGCCCGCGACCTGCTCGCTACCGTCGGTGCTGAGCAGCTCCGCGCGCAGCCACAAACGCCCGTCCGGCCCCGCGATGGCAAGCGCCGCGACAGGCGAATGGCAGGAGCCCCCGACCTCGCGGGCGAAGGCGCGCTCGGCATGGACCGCAGCGCAGGTAGGGAGGTGGTTGATCGCCGCAAGCAGCGCGCGCATGCCCTCATCCTCGCTGCGACACTCGGCACCTACCGCCGCTTGGGCGGGCGCCGGCAGCATAAAGTCCGTCTCGATTGCGCAGCCCTCGCTGATCCCCAGCCGGTCGAGCCCCGCCGCTGCCAGCAAGGTGGCGTCGACCTCCGTCCCGACCTTCCCCAGCCGGGTTGCGACATTGCCGCGGATGGACACGGTCTGCAGGTCTGGCCTCCGCCTTAGCAGCTGTGCAGCGCGCCGAGGCGACGAGGTGCCGACCAAGGCGCCTTGGCTAAGATCGTTGATGGATGATGCCCCCACCACACGGTCGCGGACATCGGCCCGGGGCAGCATGGCGGCAAGGTGCAGTTCCGCCGGCCGTACGCTCTCCACATCCTTCATCGAATGGACGGAAAAATCGGTCTCGCCGGCAATCAGATGTTGGTCGAGCTCCTTGGTCCACAGATATTTGCCGCCGACCTCCGCCAGCGGACGATCCTGGATCCGGTCGCCGCTGGTCCTGACCGTGCGCAGCTGGACGAAACCCGGCTCCCATCCATGCGCCTGCTCCAGCGCCGCCGCGACCATTCGCGCCTGGGCGAGTGCCAGGGGAGAGCCACGGGTGCCGAGGATGGGAGGACGCTGCATGACCTGCCCCCTAGTGCATCGGGGCAGCTTCGGGCAAAGGCTTCGCGCATCGATGACCCTGATCCTTGGCCTTGAGTCCTCCTGCGACGACAGTGCGGCGGCGCTGGTCACGTCCGACCGGCGAATTATTGCTCAGGCGGTGATCGGCCAGAACAGCGCGCATCAGCCCTATGGCGGAGTGGTGCCGGAGATCGCCGCCCGGGCGCATGTCGAGGTGCTGCCCGGGCTTATCGAACAGGTCATGGCCGAAGCCGGCGTCCGGCCCGCTCAACTGGGCGCGGTGGCCGCGACGGCCGGTCCCGGCCTGATCGGCGGCGTGATGGTCGGGCTGCTGGCCGGCAAGGGCCTCGCGCTGGCTACGGGCAAGCCGCTGATAGCTGTCAACCACCTGGAGGGACATGCGCTTTCGCCGCGCCTGACCGATCCGGAGCTCGCCTTCCCCTATCTGCTGCTGCTCGCCAGCGGAGGCCACTGCCAATTGCTCGAGGTTCGCGGCGTCGGCCATTATCGCCGCCTTGCGACCACCATCGACGACGCGGCCGGCGAGGCATTCGACAAGGCGGCCAAGCTGCTTGGTCTGCCCTATCCCGGTGGTCCCGCAATCGAAGCGCTGGCCGCGCAGGGAGATGCCGCGGCGGTACCGTTGCCGCGGCCGCTGGTCGGCTCGGGCGAACCACATTTCTCGTTCGCCGGGCTCAAGAGTGCGGTGCAGCGTGCGGCGGCGTCGGGCGCTCACGAGCCGGCCGATGTCGCAGCCAGCTTCCAGCAGGCGGTGATTGACTGCCTCGTCGACCGAACGCGGCTAGCGCTTGAACGCAGCAACGCGCGTACGCTCGTCGTGGCTGGCGGAGTGGCGGCAAACACGTCGGTCGGCGACGCATTACGCCGGCTCGCCCAGCAGCATGGACGGGCCTTCACCAGCCCGCCGGCTTGGCTGTGCACGGACAACGCCGCCATGATCGCCTGGGCGGGGGCGGAGCGCTTCGCGGCCGGGCTCCGCGATGGGCTGGACGCGCCGGCGAGGGCGCGCTGGCCGCTGGACGACACCGCCGATGCGGTCCGCGGAGCGGGGGTCAAGGCATGAAGGTCGGAGTGATCGGGGGCGGCGCGTGGGGCACGGCTCTCGCCCAGGTTGCCGCGGCCAAGGGTGAGACAGTCCTGCTCTGGGCGCGCGAGGCGGAGGTCGTGGAGTCCATCAATGCCGTCCATGAAAATGCCGCCTTCCTGCCGCGCATCCGCCTCGACCCGCTGGTAAGCGCCACCGGCGACCTCAACGATCTCACCGGCTGCGACGCCTGGCTGGTGGTCACCCCGGCCCAGCACATGCGGGCGGTGCTCGCGGCGGCGCCGGGCGGCGCGCGGCGGCTGATCCTTTGTTCCAAGGGCATCGAAGAGGGCAGCGCGCAGTTGCTCCACGCCGTTGCCCGGCAGGCTTGTCCGGGCGCCGACGTCATGGTCTTGTCCGGGCCGACCTTCGCCCATGAGGTCGCCGCCGGCCTGCCGACCGCGCTTACTTTGGCCGGTGACGATCTTGGCCTTGCGGAGCAGGTGCGCGAGCGCTTGGCGCTGCCGCACTTCCGCTTGTACCTCAGCGACGATGTCGCGGGCGCGGAGGTCGGCGGCGCCGTCAAGAATGTGCTCGCGATCGCCTGTGGCGCGGTGGAAGGGCGTGGCCTGGGTCAGAACGCCCGTGCCGCCCTGATCGCGCGCGGTTTCGCGGAGATGACCCGGTTCGGCCTCGCGATGGGGGCACAGCGCAAGACACTGGCGGGCCTGTGCGGCTTGGGCGACTTGGTGCTGACCTGCTCCTCCAGCAGCAGCCGCAACTTCTCGCTCGGGCTCGGGCTCGGACGCGGACAGGCAGCGGCGGAGCTGATGGCGGACCGCCGGACGGTGGCGGAGGGCGCCTTCACTGCTCCGGTGCTCGACCGCCTCGCGCGGGAGCGTGGCATTGACATGCCGATCGTCGCCGCCGTCGCCGCGTTACTCAGCGGGCAAGCGCGGATCGACGAGGTCCTCGAAGCGCTGCTCAGCCGACCACCGCGGCTGGAGGCGCACTAGGTGACGTCAAAAATCCCAGGCGATGCCGTTCTTCTCCCAGTCCCCATAACGGGTGGGTTCCGGTCGCGGCTTGTCGCCAGCCGGTGGCCCGGCCTGGTGACCCTCATCCGGCGTCGGCACCGGCGGGGACTTGCTGAGGTAGGCGGGCGGGTTGAGGTGCTTGGGCCGTTCCATATCTGGTCAAATGGGCGATGAAGTCGGGCAAGCCAAGAGGGGCGGACGACGGTAGCGGATCCCGGCGGGCGGCTCTTCAGCTACTCGACGCCGTGCTGCGTCGTGGCCAGACCCTCGACGCCGCCGCGCAGCGCTTCACGGGACCCGACCGGGCGCTCGCCCTGGCGATCGCGGGCGAGACGATCCGGCGGCTGCGGGAGATCGACGGGCTGATCGACAGCGTCACGCGGTTGCGACTGGCCGACGATGCCAAGGCACGGATGGTGCTACGGCTAGCGCTGGCGCAGAAGTTGGCGCTGCACGTGCCGGACCATGCAATCGTCACAACGGCCCTCCCGCTCGTGGAAGGAGGACCGCGCCGGCTGGTGCATGGCGTGCTCGGCACCCTGCTGCGTCGCAACCCGACGCCAAGCGAAGCGTCTGCGCTGCCCGCCGCGGTCGAGCATCGCTGGACCTTGGCCTGGGGGGATCAGGTAGTCGCCGCTGCGCGTCGGGCTATCGTTCGTCGTCCCCCACTCGACCTCAGCTTCGTCGACCCGGCCGAGGCGGCAGACTATGCGGCAGGGAACGGTGGAGTGCAGCTCGCCGAGCGCCATGTCCGCCTGAGCGGTGGTCCGGCGGTCACCGACCTGCCTGGTTTCGGCGAAGGGCGCTGGTGGGTGCAGGACCTGGCGGCGTCCCTCCCGGCGCGATTGATCCCGCCGACGGCCGAGCGCGTGCTCGATCTATGCGCCGCCCCAGGCGGCAAGACCATGCAGCTGGCGGCGGCGGGACATCAGGTCACCGCGCTTGATCGCTCCGCAAGTCGTCTCGCACGACTTTCCGACAATCTTGCTCGAACGGGCTTGCGTGCGGAGACGGTCGTCGCCGACGCCGCCGAATGGAACGGCGGCGGTTTCGACGCCATTCTGCTCGACGCGCCTTGCTCGGCCACCGGCACCTTCCGCCGCCACCCGGAAGTTCTCTATCGCGCTTCGCCGCGCATCGTTGCTGAGAGCACCGAACTACAGGCCCGGCTGCTTGCACACGCTGCCAGCCTGCTTCGACCCGGCGGCGTCCTGGTCTATGCAGTTTGTTCTCTCGAACCCGAGGAAGGTGAGCAGATCGTCGCAGCTCAAACCATGCTGGAGCCCGATCCGCCCACCGGCGAGGTGATCCCCGGCATCATGCCCGCTAGCACCGGCGAACTTCGGTTGCTGCCCGGCACCCTTGAAGAACAGGGTGGCCTGGACGGCTTCTTCATCGCGCGGCTTGTCCGCCGCTGATCCCCGCGGCTAATCAGGCTCATGGTCCGCATCGCCCCATCCATCCTTTCCGCCGACTTTGCCAAGCTGGGCGAGGAGGTGCGCGCGATCGACGACGCTGGAGCGGACTGGATTCACATCGACGTTATGGACGGACATTTTGTCCCCAACCTGACGATCGGTCCGGCGGTGGTCAGGGCGCTCCGGCCGCACAGCGCCAAGCCCTTCGACGTCCATCTCATGATTTCGCCGGTGGACCCGTTCCTGGAGGCGTTCGCCGAAGCCGGAGCCGACCTCATCACCGTGCACCCCGAAGCGGGACCGCACCTGCATCGGACGATCCAGCGTATTCGGCAGCTCGGCAAGAAAGCCGGCGTGTCCCTTAATCCCGCGACGCCCGCCAAGGCGCTGGACTATGTGCTGGAGGAAATCGACCTCGTGCTCGTGATGAGCGTCAATCCAGGATTTGGCGGGCAGAAGTTCATCAGTGGCCAGCTTCGGAAGATCGAAGCGATCGCCAAGCGCGTGGCGAAGGAGGGACTTGCGGTCGAAATCGAGGTCGACGGCGGGGTGGACATGACCACCGCGCGGCAGTGCGTGGATGCAGGTGCCACGGTGCTGGTCGCGGGCACCGCAGCCTTTCGCGGGGGACCCGACCATTACGGCGCCAACATCGCGGGGCTGCGGGGAACCGAGTGACCCCGCAGGCGGTCGCCACCCCGGGCCGCGCGCCCCTGCTGAAGCGGCTCCTCGGACGTGGCAAGCGGCCGCTTCGGCTAACCGCCGTGCCGCGCGATCATGTTCAAGGAGACCGCGCCCGCGGCGACCAAATCCTTGCTGGCAAGCTCGTCCGCGGGGCGGAGGTGCTGGACCTGACCGAGATCAACTTCCGGGAAGTCGGCACCACCGGTCCCCTGGCCCAGGAGGCGCAGGCATTTGCCTGGCTGCGCGACCTCGCCGGAACGGCCTCACGCGAACGTGGCGCCCGGGTAGCGGAGGCAGTGGCGGCGCGCTGGCTCGTCGCGCATGGTAACAAGGTCGATACCGCCTGGGCTCCGGCCCTATGGGGAGAACGCCTGCTGTTCTGGGCGGCCTACGCGCCCTACGTCCTTTCCAGCCACGACGCCGCGTACCGGGCGGCCCTGCTCAACACCATGGCCCGCGGGGTACGCCACCTTGGCGCCACGGCCGACCGTGCCGATCCCGGCCTGCAGCGGATCACGGCATGGGCCGGCCTCACCGCAGGTTCGCTGCTGCTGCAAGGCCAAGTGAGTCGGGTCGCGCGGGCCGAGGCGGGCTTGACCCGCGCGTTGGCGACCGGGCAGGCGGACGACGGCGGCCTGCTCTCGCGTTCCCCGGCCGAGCAGGCCTTGCTAGTCGACCGGCTGGGCCTGCTCAGGGCAGCCTATCACGCCGCCAAGCAGACGCTGCCTGAAGCGCTGGAAGGTGCGGCGACGGCGGCGCTGGCCGCCTTGCACGGCGTGATGCTGGGTGACGGCGGCTTGGGCAGCTGGCAGGGCGGCAACCCTGGCGATAGCCTGCGTTTGGCGGCGCTGGTGGAGGGCTGCGGCATGCGGGCCCGGCCGCTGCGGCAGGCCCGTGGCTGGGGCTACCAGCGACTGGATGCGCTCGGGACCGTGCTGGTCATGGATGCAGCGCCGCCAGCGCCTACTCGCATCACCCGCCTCGGGTCCGCTTCGACCCTGGCATTCGAGCTAAGCGACGGTGCGCAGCGGCTGGTGGTGAATTGTGGTGGGCCGGGCCTGCTGCCGACGGGTATCACGGCTGAACTGGCGCAAGCGCTGCGGACCTCCGCCGCGCACAGCACCCTGACCCTTGGTGATAAGAATTCCACGGCGATCCTGCCGAACGGCAACCTGGGCCGGGGCGTCGAGGACGTCACCGTGGACCGGCGCGACGATGACGAGTTCAACCGCTTGGAAGCGGCTCACGATGGCTATGTCAGGGGTTTCGGCCTGGTCCATAGCCGGGGTGTCATGCTTGCCAACGACGGCAAGGAGGTGCGTGGGGCGGATCGCTTGCTTCCGAGCGGCCGTAGAAGGATCCGCGACGCCGTTTCCTTTTCGTTGCGCTTTCACCTGGGCCCCGGCGTCGAGGCGGTCGCAACCGCTGACGGCATGGGGGCCATCCTGCGCTCGCCGGGCGCGCCGCCGTGGAATTTTCGATGTCGCGGCGCCCGCTTGGAGGTTGAGGAAAGCGTTTGGGTTGACGGTCAGGGCCGCCTGACCGGGACGCTGCAGCTCGCCATTGCCGGAGAGGCGACTGCCCAGGGTATCGACCTTGGATGGCAGTTCCGCCGGTCTTCATAATAGGGGATGAAAATGACCGAACTCGTGCCCGTTCGCCGGGCCCTCATCTCGCTTTCGGACAAGCAGGGCATCGAGGAGCTGGCCGCGGCGCTCGCCCGCCATCAGGTCGAATTGGTCTCGACCGGCGGCACGGCGGCGCGGCTACGCGACCTTGGCCACCAGGTACGCGACGTGGCCGAGCTGACCGGTTTCCCCGAGATGATGGACGGGCGCGTCAAGACGCTTCACCCGGCGGTGCACGGCGGACTGCTCGCCGTTCGTGACAATCTCGAGCACCAGGCGGCGGCCGAGCAGCATGGCATCGCGCCCATCGATCTTGTCGTGGTCAACCTCTACCCGTTCGAGCAGACCGTCGCTCGCGGCGCCGGGCGCGACGAGATCATCGAGAACATCGACATTGGTGGTCCGTCGATGGTGCGATCGGCCGCGAAGAACCATGGGCACGTCGTCATCGTTACCGATCCGGGCAATTATGCCGAACTGATCGGTGAACTGGACCGCTCGGGCGGGAGCACGAGCCTGGAGTTCCGCCGCCGCCTCGCGGCCCAGGCCTTCGCCGCCACGGCCGCCTACGACAGCGCAATTGCGAGCTGGTTCGCCTTTTCCGACCAGCAGCAGCAATTCCCTGTGGTGCTGCCGATGGCACTGACCAAAAGCAGTGAGCTGCGTTATGGGGAGAACCCGCACCAGGCGGCCGCGCTGTATCTTCCCCAGAGTTTGTCGGTCGCCGGCATCGCGGGCGCGAGACAGGTGCAGGGAAAGGAACTTAGCTACAACAACCTCAACGACGCCGACGCGGCGCTAGAACTCATCGCCGAGTTCCGGGATGGTCGGCCGGCGTGCGTCATCGTCAAACATGCCAATCCATGCGGAGTCGCCCAAGACGACTATCTCGGCGGCGCCTACCAGACCGCCCTTCAGTGCGACTCGGTGTCCGCATTCGGCGGCATCGTGGCGGTGAACCGCCAGCTGGACAGGGAAACGGCCAGGGCCATCACCGCCATCTTCACCGAAGTGGTGATTGCGCCCGACGCCGACGAAGAGGCCTTGGCGGTTTTCGCGGCCAAGAAGAACCTACGTTTATTGCTGACCGGCAACTTGCCTGATCCACGCCGGGCGGGGCTGCAGCTGAAGACTGTGGCCGGCGGAGTGCTGGTCCAGGCGCGCGACAATGGCGTTATCCTCGACTCCGAATTGCGCGTCGTGACACGACGCCAGCCTAGCGCCCGGGAGGTTGCCGACTGCCGCTTCGCCTGGACCGTGGCCAAGCACGTCAAATCGAACGCCATCGTCTATGCGAAGGATTGTGCCACGGCGGGTATCGGAGCCGGACAGATGAATCGGCGCGATTCTGCGCGAATCGCGGCGGCAAAGGCGCGGGAGGCGGCGGAGTCCCATGGCTGGCCTGAGCCGCGCACCGTGGGTTCGGCAGTGGCCAGCGACGCCTTCTTCCCGTTCGCCGACGGTCTGCTCGCCGCGGTCGAAGCAGGTGCCACTGCGGTCATCCAGCCGGGCGGGTCGATCCGCGACGAGGAAGTGATCGCCGCAGCCGATGAAGCTGGCCTTGCGATGATCTTCACCGGCATGCGGCACTTCCGGCACTAAGCGGTCGGCTTGCGCTAACGGGCGGCGTTGCCCGTGGTGCCCGGCGCAGGCAGCTCGGATTCCTGCAACTCCTGGATGTCTGACTTGCGCATGCGAAACAGCTCACGATCCTCGGGCCCGAAGCCCTTGACCCAGATCACCGCCCCGAACGCAGCCAGGATGGCGGGGATGCCGAGCAGCAGTTCCAGCCACTCCGGCAGCAGGACCGCGACCTGGCCCACGAACGCCGCCGCAACAGCGGCCCAGACCAGTGGCCAGCGCCAGGCGCTCACGGGTGCGCCGAGCAGCGACGACGCCAGCCGGGCCTTGGTGACGGCGGCGAACGCCAAGGCCAGGGTCAGCGCAACCGCCGGCGCCGTCGCCTGCCAGATCGGCGGCCAACCAAGCCGGCGCATAATGAGGATCAGGGCCACGGTGAGCACCGCCTGTAACGCCAGCATCAGCAGCGACAGGAGCATGTTCCGCTTGCGCGCGATGTAGATCAGAGCCGCTTCGCTGGTGGTGGCGGTTGCCGCTACCACCTCGGCTGCGAGCAGGAATGCGAGCGCCCCGGTGCCCGATACGAAGGCCGGACCGACCAGTCCCATGACCCCCTCGCCCGGGATGCCGAGCGCCAATGCCACCGCCGCCTGAGCCGCGATGACCCAGAAGCCGACCTGCTGCACCTGGCGAGCGACGGCCGCCCGGTTCCCCGCCCGGAGGTTGCGGCTGATTACCGGTCCGAGAATCGGGTCGAAACTGGTCTTGAGCTTGCTTGGCAGCGAGGCCACGTTCTGGGCCACGTAGTAGATGCCGACGATCGCCGGTGAGGCGAACAGGCCGAGGATGGCGATGTCTACCCGCCGGCTGCCCCATTCCACGGTGTCGGCGGCGGCGACCGGCAGATAGCGCCGGGCCATCCGCCAAGCTTCGGCGGGGTTGGGTTTCCATCCTCGCGCGAAACCATAGCTGCGCAGGAATGGGATGGCGGAGGCGACCACGGCGCCGACCATGGAGAGGGCGTAGGCGATGATCAGGCCATCGCGTTTTGAAATGAAGGCGAAAGCCAATGCCGCGAGGCTGATCGTCCATGGCTCGACCACTGCGCGGGCGCGGACGGTGGCACCAACGTCGTTGCGGTATGCCAGCGCCGCGAGCATGACGTCGGACCAGGCCAGCGCCAGGACGGAAATCGGCAGCAGCCACTCGAGCCCGTGAATCTGCGAGTTGGGGAACATGGCTTGTGGGAAGGCGAAGAGCAATGTCATGCCGACGGCCGATCCTGCCGCCGCAACCAGCAGCGCATCCCACGCAACGCAGGCATGCGCCTTGGTCGTCTCGCTCAACTGCTGCGCCAGTCCGCGCTTCAGCCCGAGGGTGGCGAGCTGGGCCGCAAACTCCACGATCAGCACGGCATAGGCGAAGCGGCCCAGCGCCTCCGGGCCGTACATGCGTCCCGCAATGAACAGAAAGGGAAGGCGCGCGGCGAGGCGCAGGACAAAGCCGAAAAAGTTGATCCGGCCGCCACGGGCGAGGGCGGCCAGGTCGGCGGTAGGCGCGGCGCCCGTTGGTGCCTGGCTCAATGCGCCTTGCCCCAGTTGGCGCCCCAGCCCACCTCCACGTCAAGTGGAACGGTCAGCTCCACCAAAGGCTTCGCAGCATCCGCCATCACCGCGCGGATCACCGCGGCGGCGCGTTCCTCCTGGCCGTGCGGAACTTCGAACACCAGTTCGTCATGCACCTGCAGCAGCATGCGCACGTCCGGCAGTCCAGCCGCGTGCAGCGCTGGTTCGGCGCGCCCCATTGCGCGCTTGATGATGTCGGCGCTGGTGCCCTGGATCGGCGCGTTGATCGCGGCGCGTTCTGCCCCCTGTCGGAGGTTCATCACTCCCGACCGGATGTTCGGAAAATGGGTCTTGCGGCCGAACAGTGTCTCGCTGAACCCGCATTCGCGCACCTGCTGCAGCGTGGTCGAAATGTAGTTCTTGATGCCCGGAAACCGCTCGAAGTAGCGGTTGATCATCGCCTGACCTTCCTCGCGGCTGATGCCCAGGCGACCGGCCAGGCCCCAGGACGAGATGCCGTACAAGATCGCGAAGTTGATCGTCTTTGCCTTGTTGCGGCTGTCCTTGCCCGAGTCGCCGAACAGTTCCAGCGCGGTGATGTTGTGAATGTCCTCGCCAGCGGCGAATGCTTCCTTGAGTTGCGGCACATCCGCGATATGCGCGGCGAGGCGCAGCTCGATCTGGCTATAATCGGCCGACAGCAGGCTGTAGCCTTCCTCGGCGATGAACGCGTCGCGAATGCGGGCGCCGATCTCCGTCCGGATCGGTATGTTCTGCAGGTTGGGGTCGGTCGAGGACAGCCGGCCGGTCTGCGCGGCGGCCAGGCTGTAGCGCGTGTGCACCCGGCCGCTCTGCGGGTCGATCTGCGCCTGAAGGGCATCCGTATAGGTGATCTTCAGCTTGGTCAGCTGCCGCCAGTCGAGCACCAGCCGTGCCACCTGCACTCCGTCCGCCTCCAGCCGCTCCAGCTCGCTCTGGTCGGTCGAATAAGCCCCGCTTTTGCCCTTGCGCCCGCCCTTCAGACCCAGGCGCTCGAACAGCACGGAGCCGAGCTGCTGGGGTGAGCCGATGGTGAAGGGGCCGCCGGCCGCCTCGTACACCTGCTCTTCCAAGCCGGCGATCTCGCGGGCGAAGGTATCGCTCAGCTCGGCGAGATAGGCGCGGTCGACCTTGACGCCGTGCCGTTCCATGCCGCCCAGAATGCCGATCAAGGGCAGGTCGACTAGCCGGTAGACGCGCGTTGCATGTTCGCTCGCCAGCCGCGGCTGCAGGCGCAGCCACAGGCGCACGGTAAGGTCGGCGCGCTCGGCGGCATATTCCGCTGCGCGCGCGATGGCGGCGTCGGCGAAGCGGATCGCCTTCTGGCCGGTGCCGCAGACCGCCTTGAGTGACATGGGAGCATGTTCAAAGTGCGCCTTGGCCAGGTCTTCGAAACTCTGCCCAAGCCGGCCCGCATCAAGCGCGAAGCTCATCAGCTGGATGTCTTCGACCGGCGCGACGGCGATGCCGCTGTCGCACAGCAGCTTCAATTGGTCCTTGGGGTTGAAGCCGATCTTGAGGATCGACGAGTCTTCGAGGACGGGCCGGAGCAACGCCAATGCTTCGTCGCGGCCGAGCTGGATCGGCGCATCGCCCAGCAGGTCACCGCCGGCGTGGCCGAATGGTATGTAGGCCGCGCGGCCGGGCTGCAGCGCCAGCGCGATCCCGGCGAGGCCCGCCGCGAGGCCACCCGTGCCATCCCATTGCAGGTCGATCCCGAGCCAGCCCTGCGCTCGGGCCTCGTCCAGCCAGGTCTGCACGTCCGTTGCCTGCGCCAGCACGGCGTAGCGCGCCCGGTCGATCTCGATCGGTTCGGGTGCACCGGGACCGGCTGTGCGGTTTGGCTGGGGCGCAACACTCGGCGCGCCGGGGCGGGCTCCGCCATCGCCCACCATGCGGTTCATCAGGGTCTTGAACCCCATGTCCTCCAGGAACTCGCGCAGCGGCTCCTTGGGAATGCCTTGCAGCGCCAGCGCCTCCAGCGGCTCGGGCAGGTTGGCGTCGCACACCAGTCGCACCAGCTCCCGGCTAAGGCGGGCCGCTTCGGCATGCTCGAGCAGGTTCTGGCGCAACTTGGGCCTCTTGATCCCGTCGGCGGCGGCCAGCACGGCCTCCAGCGAGCCATGCTCCTGGATCAGCTGGGTGGCGGTTTTCGGCCCGATCCCGGGTACACCGGGCACGTTATCGACGCTGTCGCCCATCAACGCGAGCACGTCCCCGACCAGCTCCGGCCCAACGCCGAACTTGTCCATCACATAAGCGCGATCGATCCGACGGTCGTTCATCGTATCGAGCATGTCGACCGAGCCGTCCTCGATCAGCTGCATCAGGTCCTTGTCAGAACTGACAATGGTCACCTTCCACCCGGCCGCCCGTGCGGCCGTGACGTAGCAGGCGATGATGTCGTCCGCTTCCAGTCCTTCCTCCTCGATGCAGGGGATCGAAAAGGCACGGGTCGCCACTCGGATCAGCGGGAATTGCGGAATCAGGTCCTCGGGCGGCGGCGGCCGATGCGCCTTGTACTGGTCGTACATCTGGTTGCGGAAGGAGCTCGACCCCTTGTCCAGGATCACCGCCATGTGGGTGGGACCGTCCGCCTTGTTCAGCCCGTCCGCGAGCTTCCACAGCATGGCGGTATAGCCGTACACCGCACCCGCATTGATGCCGTGCCGGTTGGTGAGCGGCGGCAGCCGGTGGTAGGCACGGAAGATGTAGCTCGATCCGTCGACGAGATAGAGGTGGGGCTGGGGGTCAGGCATGCGGCACGGGATGTAGCCAGCATCCCCGGACGATGCCAGCAAGCTGTTCGAACTGCCGGCACGTCCGTACAAGTGCGTAGGGGCAGGTTGACGAGGATCAATCGTCGACTCGCCGGCCGCGGGTAGAGATTGGGAACGCCAGCAAGGAGCGCCCCATGACCGCCCGCATCGACCAACTCGACCTGCTCGCCCGCGAGGAAATCGTCTCTGCTCCCGTGCTCTCCGCGCAGGCAGAGGCACTGAGCGAAGGCTGCACGGACCGCAACTTCGGCCTGCCCGCGCCGCTGCTGCTCGGCTCGTTCGCCCTGTTCATGGCCTATCTTGCCGTGATGAGCATCGGCTTCATGGCCGACGGGCTGGTTCTGCCGATGGCGGTAAACGTCATCTTTGTCGCGGCCTTTGCCTATGTGCCGGCGAAATGGGCGACCATGAAGCCTCGGCACGATGACCGCGCGCTCAGCTGGGCCGAGTTCAAGGCCCGCGGCATCGACACGCTGACCGGCCGTACGGGTGCGGGTGAAGCGGCCACGCTGGTGCTGCTGCTGCCGGCCTGCATCTTCTTCTGGGGGGTCGCCACCGTCACCATCGCGGCGCTGGTCTGAGCCCGGTCATCAACAACCCGTCAGGCGGTGCCGGAGCCATCCCGCGCCGCCTGTTCCTTCAGGGGACGAGCACTGTGTCCTTCGGCTCCGGCGCCAGCCGAGGGTAGTCCAGCGTATAATGCAGGCCGCGGCTCTCGTGGCGATGAAGGGCGGAGCGGATGATCAGGTCCGCGACTTCCACCAGGTTGCGCAGTTCGATCAGGTCCGGAGTGACCCGGAACTTGCCATAATAGTCCTGCACTTCCTGACGCAGCATGTCGACGCGGCGCTTGGCCCGCTCCAGCCGCTTGGTGGTGCGGACGATCCCGACATAGTTCCACATGAAGCGGCGGATTTCACCCCAAGTCTGCGTGATCACGACCTCCTCGTCGGAGTTGGTGACGCGGCTTTCATCCCACTCCCGCACCTCGGGCACGGGGGGCAATTCTTCCCAGCGCCGCAGGATGTCCCTGGCCGCGGCCTCCCCGAACACCAGGCATTCGAGCAGCGAATTGGAAGCGAGGCGGTTGGCCCCATGCAAGCCGCTCTCCGTCACCTCGCCGGCGGCATAGAGGCCAGGCGCGTCGGTGCGTCCGTCGCGGTCCACGACAACCCCGCCGCAGGTATAATGCTGGGCGGGCACCACCGGGATAGCCTCGCGGGTGATGTCGATGCCAAGCCCCAGCAGCTTGTCGTAGATGGTCGGGAAGTGCGCCCGCACGAACTCCGCCTCGCGATGGCTGATGTCGAGGTGCACGTAATCAAGGCCGTCGCGCTTGATCTCGCTGTCGATCGCGCGTGCTACCACGTCGCGTGGGGCCAGTTCGGCGCGCTCGTCATAGTCTGGCATGAACCGGTGGCCGGTCAGCGGATGCTTGAGGTGTCCGCCTTCGCCGCGCACCGCTTCGGTGATCAGGAAGTTTTTCGCCGCCAGGCTGTAAAGGCAGGTCGGATGAAACTGCATCATCTCCATGTTGGAGACGCGGCATCCGGCGCGCCACGCCATCGCGATGCCGTCGCCCGTGGCGCCCCGCGGTGCCGTGGAGAAGAGGTAGGTCCGCCCCGCGCCGCCCGTCGCCAGCACGGTTGCGCGGGCCGTCAGCGTCTCCACCCGCTTGCGCTTCCGGTTGTAGGCATAAAGGCCGTGAATGGTGCCTTCAGTCGAGAAGCGGCTGGCGTTGCGGCCGGTCACCAGGTCGATCGCCACCATGTCAGGCACCAGCGTGATGTTGGGGTGTGCACCGGCCGCCTTCTCCAGTGCCTTCTGGACAGCCGAACCGGTGGCGTCGGCGACATGGACGATCCGCCGGTGGCTGTGCCCGCCTTCGCGGGTGAGGTGCAGGGACCCGGCTTCCTCGGCAAAGGGCACGCCCAGCTCAATCAGGCGGCGGATGGCGGCGGGCGCGCCGCTGACCACATGCTCCACCACCGCGCGGTCGTTGAGGCCGGCGCCGGCCACCATCGTGTCCTCGACGTGGCTTTCGAAGCTGTCGCCCTCTTCCAGCACCGCCGCGATACCGCCCTGCGCCCAGCCAGTCGCCCCCTCGCCCAGCGCGCCCTTGGCGATCACCGCCACCTTGCGCTCTTCCGCAAGGTTCAGTGCCGCCGTCAGCCCGGCCGCGCCGGAGCCAATGACCAGGACGTCGAAGGCTTGGCTCACGCCTGGCGGACCAGGCTGAGGAACACGTCCTCCAGGTCGGGGTCGCGGGTGGTCACGTCGACGATGCCGAGCCCCTGCGCCTGCAGCGCGCCGAGCACCTCGCCCGCATTCACCCGATCCTTGCGGTAGGTGATGGTCAGCTGCCGCTCGCCCGACACCGCAATCTGCTCGAAGCAGGATGCCTCCGGCGCCGCCATGACGTCACGATCGACGGTCACCACAACATTCTTCTCCTGCGCGCGGCCGAGCAGCTCGCGGGTGGGCTCGTTGGCGACCACCTTGCCATGGTTGATGATGGCGATGCGGTCGCACAGCTGCTCGGCTTCCTCCAGATAATGGGTGGTCAGGACGATGGTGACACCCTCGGCGTGCAACTCACGGACATATTCCCACAGCTGCTGGCGCAGCTCCACGTCGACGCCGGCGGTGGGCTCGTCCAGCACCAGGATCGGCGGCGAGTGGACCATCGCCTTGGCGACCAGCAGCCGCCGCTTCATCCCGCCGGACAGAGTCCGCGCGTAGGCGTCGGCCTTGTCGGTGAGGCGCATCGCGGCGAGCAGCGCGTTACTCCGACGCTGGCTCCTGGGTACGCCGTATAACCCCGCCTGAATCTCCAGCGCTTCGCGAGGAGTGAAGAAGGGGTCGAATATGATCTCCTGTGGCACCACGCCGATGGACAGCTTGGCGTTGCGCGGGTGCTGGTCGATGTCGAACCCCCAGACGGACACCTGTCCCTGCGACTTGGTCACCAGCCCCGCGAGAATGTTGATCAGCGTCGACTTGCCCGCGCCATTCGGTCCGAGCAGGCCGAATATCTGCCCTCGCGGCACGTCGAAGCTGACCCCGTCCAGCGCCCTCTTGCCGCCTTCGTAGGTCTTGCCGAGGTTTTCGATCCGGATCGCCGCGTCACTCATGCCCGCAAGCCCTAGCGGCTTATTGAAGGCAGGCAAGCGAGGGGCTACCTCCCGTCCATGTCCGCTATTCCTCCTCCTGAGACCTTTCGCGTCACCACCAATGCCGTGTCCTGCGACGGCGGTGGCCAGATCGACCCATCGCTCGGCCATCCGCGGGTCTACCTCAGAATCGACGAGAAAGGCTTCGTCGAATGCGGCTATTGCGACCGCCGCTTCGTGCTGGCCGGCGGCCCGGCGGACATTGGCGACGCGGCTTGACCCTGCACGACCCCCGCCGCTTCCTCTACCGTGAGGCACTTGATCCCGACCAAGCCAAGCGGCTCGCGGCCCGGCACCTGGCCGGCTGCGACGACGGAGAGCTCTACCTCCAATACCGCGGCGCCGAGGCTTTCGGGTTCGACGACGGCCGGCTGAAGACCGCCGACTACAACACAGGCGGCGGCTTCGGCCTGCGCGGAGTGACGGGTGAGACCACGGCATTTGCGCATGCCAACGAGATCAGTGCCGCCGCGATCGAGCGCGCGGCGCAGACGCTGCAGCTGCTTGACCCCGCCAAGGGTCCGCACGCCGCGCCGCCGCCGCGCACCAACATGGCGATGTACGGTGCCGAGGACCCGCTCAGCCTGGTGCCGTTCGCTCAGAAGGTGGCGCTGTGCCAGCAGATCGACGCGGCTGCCCGCGCCCGCGACCCACGCGTGGCGCAGGTCAGCGTCGGCCTGCAGGCGAGCTGGAGCGTGGTCGAGATCGTTCGCGCCGATGGCTTTGTCGCGACTGACGTCCGCCCGCTGGTGCGCCTCAATGTGACCATCGTTGCCAAGGAGGGGGACCGCCGCGAAACCGGGTTCCATGGGCTCGGCGGCCGTTACCTGTATGATCGGCTGCTCGAGCCGGCGACGTGGAACCGCGCCATCGACATCGCGCTCGCGCAGGCCCTGACCAACCTCCAGGCGGTGGACGCCCCCGCTGGCGAGATGACAGTCGTGTGCGGACCGGGGTGGCCCGGCGTGCTGCTGCACGAAGCGGTCGGCCACACGCTGGAAGGCGACTTCAACCGCAAGGGCACCAGCACCTTCTCCGGTCGGATCGGCCAGCGCATCGCCGCGGCGGGCGTAACGGTGGTCGACGACGGCGCCATGAGCGAGCGCCGCGGCAGCCTCAGCATTGACGACGAAGGCACGCCGACCGGGCGCACTACCCTCATCGAGGACGGCATCCTGGTCGGCTACCTGCAGGACCGCTTGAATGCCCGGCTAATGGGCGTCGAGCCGACCGGCAATGGACGCCGCGAGAGCTTCGCCCATGCGCCTATGCCGCGCATGACGAATACCTTCATGCTTGGCGGGCAGGACGACCCGGCCGAACTGCTCGGTCGGGTCAAGGACGGCATCTATGCCAAGAGCTTCGGCGGCGGCCAGGTCGACATCACCAGCGGCAAGTTCGTGTTCAGCTGCACCGAGGCCTACCGGATCCGCGGCGGCAAGCTGGCCGAGCCATTGAAGGGCGCGACCCTAATCGGCGACGGCCCGACGGTGCTGACCCGGGTCAAAGGCATCGGCAACGACTTGGCGCTCGACGAAGGGGTCGGCATCTGCGGCAAGGGTGGCCAGTCCGTCCCCGCCGGCGTGGGCCAGCCGACCCTGCTCATCGACGGCATCACGGTGGGCGGCACGGCTGCTTGAGCCTGGTCGAGCTCGCCCGGTACGAGAGCCGGGTCGAGGCCGACCTTGCTCGCCTGACCTTGGAACGGGACGGCTATGATGCCGTGCTGTTCGATTCGGAAATGCACGGCTTCCTTGGGGTAGGCTGGCTGTTTCCGGTTCGCCTGATGGTGCTGGCCGCGGAAGCGGATGAGGCTCGCGCGATCCTCAAAGAAGATGGTCTACTGCCGCCAGGCTGAACCCAGCAGCCGCCGCACCCTTCTCCAACTGATCCCGCGGTACGCCCTCCTCACGGCTCGCGACTGCCCAGGCCAGCGTGCTCCGCATGCCCGACCGGCAGAAGGCGAGCAGCTTGCCGTCGCCAGCCCGGGCCATCGCACCGCGCATCAGCTCGACATCCGATGGGCCCATGCCGCGCACAATTGGAATGTGGCAGTAATCCATACCCGCGGCGTGGGCGGCGGCTTCGATCTCATCGCTGGTCGGCTGGCCGGGATCCTCGGCATCCGGGCGATTGTTGACCACCAGCGTGACGCCCTGGGCCTTAGCGTTACTCAGGTCATCGGCCGTGATCTGGCCCGACACCAGCGTTTTGCCGTCAAGCTGCTTGAACATGATCTGCCCCCACCTGCTGTTCTTTGCTGGGTTCGGCCGCAGCCTGGTTCTGCCAGCGCGCCCGAATGGTTTGGCTCGTGTCGCGGCTGCCGTCATGGCTCCAGCCCGGCTCACGTATGAGGTAGCCGAGCTTGGCGTTCCACGGAGCGCTCCACATGTCCCGCGCGATGCCGACCCACTCGTGCACCGCCGCCCACAGGACGTTAAACGACCCTAATTGCTTGACGATGCCGTAGCGGGGGCGGTCGTCCTCCCGCTCCGCCTCGAAAGTGCCGAACAGCCGGTCCCAGACGATGAACACGCCCGCATAGTTGCGGTCGAGGTAGCGCGGGTTGACGGCATGATGAACGCGGTGGTGCGAGGGCGTGTTCATCACCGCCTCGATCCAGCGCGGGCAGCGACCGACCACCTCGGTGTGGATCCAGAACTGGTAGATGAGGTTCAGCCCCGCGCAGAAGAACACCATTGCCGGTGGAAAGCCGAGGAGGAACAGCGGCAGCCGGTAGATGAAGGCCAGACTGAAGAAGCCGGTCCAGGTCTGCCGCAGCGCCGTGGACAGGTTATAATGCTGGCTCGAATGATGGATGACGTGGCTCGCCCAGAACCAGCGAACCCGGTGGGCCGAGCGGTGGAAGACGTAATAGGCCAGGTCGTCCAGCACGAAGCAGAGGACGAACGCCCACCAGGTCCACGGCACGTCCATCAGACGGTAGCCCCACACCCAGGATGCCGTGGCGAACACCAGGCCGAAGCTGAGCGCGCCTGCGATCGTGGACCCGAAGCCCAGCGCCAGTGACGTCAGCGTGTCCTGCGGACAGTAGCGCCGTCGGTCCGCAGCGCAGGCGACCAGCATCTCCGCCAACACCAGCAGGATAAAGCCGGGCACGGCATAATCGACCGGGTTCGGCAGGGTGGCCATGGCTCGTCTTACAGCATAGCGCGCAGCATGTCCCGTTGCGCTTGGTCAAGCCGCAGCCGCAGGGGACCAAACCAACGGTCGCCGGTGTCAACCACGACAAGATCGCCGCACGTGGTGACCGCTGGCGCGCCGGGCAACAGCCTGGTCGCAGGGTGGGCGCCGTGGACCTTCACCGCCACCAGCCTGCCATCCGTGGCGCGGACCAGGGCGGCGCGTCCGTCGAGGCCGATCACCATCCGCTCGACCCTGAACGGGTTATACTCGAACTGCACCCGCTCGGTAACTTGCTCGGGCGCAAGTGGCTCTGATCCCCCGAGGCGTAGCAAGCGCGCGACCCCGCCCAAGGCCAGCACGCCGGCAAGCGAGCCGAGGCTGAGCAGCCAATTCATGCCCCGAACGCGGCGACGGTCTCGATCATCGCATCACCGTAGCGCTGGAGCTTGGCCTCGCCCACGCCCTGCACCCGAGCGAGTTCGTGAAGAGTGGCAGGCCGGGCCGCCGCGATCTCCCGCAGGGTGCTGTCGTGGAACACGACATAGGAGGGGACGCCCTGCGCCGCGGCGAGGCTGCGGCGGGTTTCCCGCAGCGCGTCGAACAGCGGGTCGGCGGGATGGTCCCCGGCATCGCCGCGGCGTCGGCGCTTGCGCTGCGGCGGTACGGCGATGCTGACCGACTCATTGCCCTTCAGGATCGGCTTGGCGCCCGGGCCGAAGCTCAGGCCGCCGTACGCATCGGCCCGCAGCGCGTCGCGCGCCACCAGCGCCCGGGCGACCGGGCGCACCAGCGGCAGCTCCTCGTCGCCGCAGATGCCGAACACGGACAGCCGGTGGTGACCATTGGCGTGCACCTTGTCTGTCTCCTTGCCGGCGAGCACGTCGGCCAGGTGCCCGACGCCGAACCGCATCTCGGTGCGAAAGGCGGCGGAGAGCAGCTTGCGGGCGACCTCCGTGGCGTCGAGTTGCGCCGGAGGCTCCAGGCAGTTGTCGCAATTGCCGCAACTGGCTGGCGGGTCTTCGCCGAAGTGACGCAGCAGCACTGCACGGCGGCAGCCCGGCGTCTCGACCAGCGCAGCAAGGGCGTTGAGCCGCTCGCGCTCCGATTCGCGGCGCTCCGGCGGGCACTCCTCCTCCAGCCGCTGCCGGGCCAGCGCGAAGTCGCTGGCCGACCAGAACAGCCACGCCTCCGCAGGCTCACCATCACGCCCCGCCCGGCCGGTCTCCTGGTAATAGCTCTCGATTGATTTCGGAATGGCGACGTGCGCGACGGTGCGCACGTCCGGCTTGTCGATGCCCATGCCAAAGGCGACCGTCGCGGCCATCGCCATCTCCTCCGACGCGACAAACGCCGCCTGGTTGCGGGCGCGCACCTCGGAGGCGAGGCCGGCGTGATAGGCAAGCGCCGGCCGACCAGTGGCCGTAAGCGCCTCCGCCGTCCGCTCCGCCTTGTCCCGGCTGGGCGTGTAGACGATCGCCGGACCCGGCCGGTCGCGCAGCAGGTCCTTCAATTGCTTGCCCGTCTGTTCGCGCGGCCGAATGACGTAGCGAATGTTGGGCCGATCGAAGCCCGCGACGATCAGCCCGTCGCCGGGTAGCCCGAGTTGCTGCAGAATATCGGCCCGCGTGCGCCGATCGGCAGTCGCGGTCAGCGCCAGCCGCGGCACCTTGGCATGGTCGTCGAGCAGGCTCTTCAGCTGGCGGTAGTCGGGGCGGAAGTCGTGACCCCACTCGCTGACGCAATGCGCCTCGTCGATGGCGATCAGCGACAAGGGCGTCCGCTCGATCAGGCGGCGGAAATAGTCCGTCGTGGCCCGCTCCGGCGCGACATAGAGCAGGTCGAGCTCGCCGTTCAGCGCGCGCGCGGTCACCGCCTGTCGATCGTCGGCGCTGGTCAGCGACGCGGCCCGGATGCCCAGTGCATCGGCCGAGCGGATCTGGTCGTGCATCAGCGCGATCAGCGGCGAGACCACCAGCGCGGTGCCTTCCCGCGCCAATGCCGGCAACTGGTAGCACAGCGACTTGCCCGCGCCGGTCGGCATTACCGCCAGCGTGTGCTGTCCGGCCAGCACGCGCCCGACCACCTCCTCCTGCACGCCGCGGAAGTGGTCGAAGCCGAAGACGGATTTGAGCAGCTGATGGGGGTCGGTCACCGAGTCGCTTTCACGTGGCGCGGCCCGGTGTGCAACCCGCTTACTTCTCCCCGCCCGCGCCGGTCAGCCCATAGTAGGTCAGGTACGGATTGATATCCGGATCGCGGCCGGCAAAGGCGCGGTACATCGCGTTGTAGTCGAGCGTGTTGCCGCGCGACAGAACCATGTCGCGGAAACGCTGACCGTTCGCGCGGGTCAGGCCGCCGTTGGCCTCGAACCAGGCGAACGCGTCCTGGCCAAGCATGCGGGTCCACGGATAGGCGTAATAGCCGGCCGAATAGCCGTTGCTCCAAATGTGCAGGAAGTAATTGGAGCGATAGCGCGGCGGCACGTCGGCTACGTCGTACCCGCTCTTGGCCAGCGCCTGCGCCTCGAACTTGTCCACATCCTGCCGCGGAGCGGTCGCCGGCAGGCTGTGCCAGTCGAGGTCGAGCCGCGCCGCTTCCAGCACCTCGCCATTGTCATAGCCCTGGTTGAAGGTGCGGGCCTGCTTGATCTTGTTGATCAGGTCCTGCGGGATCGACTGCCCTGTCTTGTAGTGCACCGCGTAGCGCGGCAGCACCTTGGGATCGAGCGCCCAATTCTCGTTGAACTGCGACGGGAACTCAACGAAGTCGCGCGCCACGCTGGTGCCCGACAGCGTCGGGTAGGTCTGCGCCGCGAACAGGCCGTGCAGGGCATGGCCGAACTCGTGGAACATGGTGGTGACGTCGTCGAAGCTGATCAGCGCCGGCTGCCCGGGCGCCGGCTTGGTGAAGTTCTCGACATTGTAGATGACCGGCTTGGTTCCGCGCAGGGCCGACTGGTTGACCAGGTTCGACATCCACGCGCCGCCGTTCTTGTTGTCGCGCTTCCAGAAGTCGAAATACATCAGCCCGAGCTGCTTCCCGTCGGCATCGGTGACCTCGTAGGTCAGCATGTCGGGGTTCCAGGTTGGCAGGTCGGTGCGCTGCTTGAAGGTCAGGCCGTACAGCTGGTTGGCGGCGAAGAAGACGCCGTCGGTCAGCACCTTGTGGATCTCGAAATACGGCTTCAGCTGGTCATTATCGAGCGCGTACCGCTGCTTGCGGATCTGCTCGGCATAATAGTCCCAGTCGGCCGGTGTGACGCTTGTCACTCCCTTCGAGGCGGCCAATGCCCGGATGTCGGCCGCTTCCTGCTTCTGCTTGGCCGCCGTGGCGGGCGCGAGCCGCTCGAGGAAGCCGACCGCCGCCGCACGGTTCTTGGCCATCTGGTCGAACAGGGCGTAATCGGCCCAATTGGCGTAGCCGAACAGCGCCGCTTTCCGCGCGCGCATTTGGGCGATCTCCTGGATCAGCGGCCGGGTATCGTTCGCGTCGCCATGCTCCGCCCGGGTAAGGCTGGCGTCGAGCAGCTTCTGCCGGGTGGCATGGTCCGCCAGGCTGGCCATCGCCGGCTGGCGCGTGGTGTTCTGCAGCGGTAGAACCCAGCCGGTCAGCTTGCGGTCCTTGGCGGCCTCGGCCGCGGCGGCGACCTGCTCTTCCGACAGGCCGGCCAGCTCGGCCCGGTCGGTGATGTGCACGGCGCCGGCCTTGGCGGCATTCAGCAGCTTCTGGGTGAACGAGGTCTGCAGCGTGCTCAGCCGCGTATTCATGGCCTTCAGCTGCGCCTGCTTAGCTGGCGGCAGCTCGGCGCCGGCATGGACCATGCCCTTGTAGTAGACGTCCAGCAGCTTGGCCTGCTCAGGGTTGAGGTTCAGCGAGGCCTGGCGGTCATGCAGGTTCTTCACCCGAGCGAACAACTGCGGGTTCAGGTTGATGTAGTCGGAATGAGCTGCGAACAGCGGCGAGGTCTGGGTGTCGACCGCTTGCAGCGTGTCGTTAGTGTTGGCGCCGTTCACCGCCGAGAAGGCAAGGTTGGCTCGCTCTAGCAGCTGGCCCGAACGCTCCAGCGCGACGATCGTGTTGTCGAACGTTGGCGCGGCCTTGCTGGCGGCGATGGCACGCACCTCCGCCTTCTGCTGGGCCATGCCGGCGAGCAGCGCCGGCAGGTAGTCGCTGTCCTTGATGCGTGAGAAGTCCGGCGCCTGCAGCGGCAACGTGCTGGGCTTGGCGAACGGATTGGACATGGGCAACGTTGCGCCCGTTGCGGCGTGAGCGGGCGCAGCAGGTGCCTGGACCGGCACCAGTGAGACGGCGGCAGTGGCGAAAAGAAGCTTGCGGATCATCAGGTTACCTGCACCTACGGAGAATGAGTCGCCGCTGCTCTAGCGCGTCTCGCCCTTTCAAGGAACTGAACCGGGCTGGTGCCCATCGGCCACTTGGACAGTTTCGCGGCACGGCAGCCTTGATGCGCTGCCCCCGGGCCTCCAAACGGGCAGGCATGACCGTGCGCGTGAACATGGGGGCCGGGCCGGGCAATGAGCCGGCGCTGATCGACCTTGAAGAGCTGCTGGCGACCCGGCTGCTGGTGCAGGGCAATTCGGGCTCGGGCAAGTCGCACCTGTTGCGCCGGTTGCTGGAACAGAGCGCTGGGCAGGTGCAGCAGGTGGTGGTTGATCCCGAGGGCGACTTCGTCACGCTCGCCGAGCGCTACGGACATGTGGTGATCGAAGCGGCGGAAGCGCACGAGAAGGACATCGGCCGGCTGGCCGCGCGAGTGCGCGAGCATCGCGCTTCAGTGGTGCTGAGCCTGGAAGGCTTGGAGGCGGAAGGGCAGATGCGCTGCGCCGCGGCTTTCCTGTCCGCCCTGTTCGACGCTCCCCGCGACCATTGGTACCCGGCGCTGGTAGTGGTGGACGAGGCGCAGCTGTTCGCTCCCGCGGGCGGCGGCGAGGTGGCGGAGGAAGTGCGCCGCGCGTCGCTGTCGGCAATGACCAACCTGATGTGCCGTGGCCGCAAGCGCGGGCTGGCCGGCGTGATCGCCACCCAGCGGCTGGCCAAGCTGGCCAAGAACGTCGCCGCCGAAGCGTCCAACTTCCTGATGGGGCGAACCTTCCTCGACATCGATATGGCGCGGGCCGCCGACCTGCTCGGCATGGAGCGGCGCCAGGCCGAGCAGATCCGTGATCTCGCCCGGGGCACCTTTTTGGCGCTTGGCCCGGCGATCTGCCGGCGCCCGCTAACCGTGGCGATTGGCCCGGTGGAAACCCAGGCCCGATCGATGAGCCCCAAGCTGCTGCCCCTGCCGAATGCTCCGGCGGGAGACCTGCAGGGTTTGCTGTTTGCGCCGGGGCCGGAGTTGCCTCCTCCGCCGCCCCGGCCCGAGCCCAAGCCGCTCGCCTCCGACGCGCTGCTGGAGCAGCTCGCCGCCGCGGTGCCGTCGGTCGCGCCGGCCATGCCGGCCAAGAGCACGGCGGAAGGCGAAGCGATCGTCGCGGCTGTGCTGGAGGCGCTGGCGAGCGATCCGGACAGCGGCGGGCGATCGGCCGCGGTGCTCTACCAGGATTTCACCATCCGCTGCCGGATGGCGGGGCTCGCGCCGGCGCCGTTCGACTTGCCCGCCTTCACCCGGCGCCTGTCAATGGCTCGGGCGGGGATATTCAGTGAGGCGGACGGCAGCTGGGCACCGGCGCTGGCAGCGGCCGACGGGCTGCCTGACGACATGCTCGGGCCTTTCCTGCTGCTCGCCCGCGCCGCGCGCGAACAGCAGCCCTGTCCCAGCGACGAGGCGATCGCCGCCAGCTACGGCACGGCCAGCCTCGGCCGGGTCCGGCGCCTGCTCAGCTACATCGAGAGCCGCGAGCTGATCGTCACCCGGGTTGACCTCAGCGGCAAGCGCAGCATTGCGATACCGCGGCTCGGCTGGACCACCGCTGCGGCGTGAGCAGCGTCGCCGACACCTTCCGCATCCCCGCTCGGCGGCGGGCGGCAGGACTGGCCGCGGCCTTCGCCATTGAAGCGCTGCTGGTGCTGGCGCTGCTCACCCTAGGCCGGGAGCGCACGGCGGGCCGGACGGAGCAGCCGCGGGTGGTCAGTTTCGAGCTGAGCCCCGACAAGACACCGGAGCAGCCAACTCCACCCAAGGCGCAGGAGCAGGCGGCTCCGTCTGAGCCGCAGCCCACGCCTACCAAGCCGCAGCCACCCCTCCCCGGCGAGCCAGTCCGAGTGACGAGGCCGATACAGCCGGTGTCGCCCGCGCCACTTCCGCCCCTCGTCGAGCTCCCGCGTGGAGCCGTGCCCTCGATCGACCTACGCTCGCTGCCGTCCGCGCCGGCGGCGCCGGCGAAACCGCGCCGGGCTGCCGGGCCACCATCGGACAGCCGCGACGTCGACACGCCGGTAGTCGGCACCGCTCCGAACGGCGAGCGGCTCTACGCCGCCTCCTGGTACCGCGAGCCTTATGACGACGAGTTGCGCGGCTACCTGTCGACTGCCGACGGTCCCGGCTGGGCACTGATTGCCTGCAAGACGGTGCCAGACTTCCGGGTCGACGACTGCGTCGCGCTGGACGAATATCCTGCCAACTCGCGCATGGCCCGGGCGGTGCTGGCGGCGGCGTGGCAATTCCGGGTTCGCCCCCCGCAACTGGGCGGGCAACTCAAGGTTGGCGAGTGGGTCCGGATCCGGATCGACTATTCGCTGCGGCGGAGTGGGTAGCCTACTCCGCCGCTTCCTCCAGCGCTCGTTCATGCGCCTGTCGCGCCCATAGCTCGGCGTAGAGACCACCTTTGCGCAGCAGCTCGCCATGAGTTCCCCGCTCGGCGACCTGGCCCGCGTCCAGCACCATGATCTGATCGGCCCCGACCACCGTCGAAAGCCGGTGAGCGATGGTGATGGTGGTGCGGTTCGCCGAAACCCGGTTGAGAGTGTCCTGGATAGCCTCCTCGGTGCGGCTGTCGAGCGCGCTGGTCGCCTCGTCCAGGATCAACACGGGCGGGTTCTTGAGCAGGGTACGGGCGATCGCCACCCGCTGCTTCTCGCCGCCCGACAGCTTCAACCCGCGCTCGCCGACCATGGCCTCGTACCCGTCGGGCAAAGCGGCGATGAACCGGTCGATTGACGCGCCGCCCGCCGCCGCCTCGATCTCTGCCTGGCTGGCTCCATCGCGGCCGTAGCCGATGTTGTAGCCAATCGTGTCGTTGAACAGCACCGTATCTTGCGGAACGATGCCGATAGCGGACCGCAGGCTCGCCTGGGTCACGGCGGTGATGTCCTGCCCGTCGATCAGAATTCGCCCGCCCTGCGGATCGTAGAACCGGTAGATCAGGCGGGCGAGCGTCGACTTGCCCGCGCCGGACGGACCCACGATCGCCAGCGTGGTGCCGGGTGGGACGGTGAAGCTGACGCCCTTGAGAATCTCGCGCTCCGGATCATAGCCGAAGTGAACGTCCTCAAAGCGCAGCTCGCCGCGGCCGACGACGAGGTCAGGGGCGCCTGGCCGATCGGTGACCTCTGCCGGCGTGTCGGTCAGATCGAACATCGCCTCCATGTCGATCAAGCCCTGACGGATAGAACGGTAGACCCAGCCGAGCATGTCGAGCGGCCGGAACAGCTGCATCAGGAGGCTGTTGACCAGCACCACGTCGCCCGGCGTGAACCGCCCGCGGGCCCAGCCCCAGACAGTAAAGCCCATGGCACCCGCCATCATCGTATTGGTGATCAGGCTCTGCCCGATGTTGAGCCAGGCGAGCGAAACCTCGTTCTTCACGGCCGCTCGCGTATAGGAGCCAACCGCCTCGTCGTAGCGCCGCGCTTCCCGCTCCTCTGCGCCGAAATACTTCACCGTCTCATAGTTCAGCAGGCTGTCGACGGCGCGGCCGATCGCCTTGTTGTCGACTTCGTTCATCTCTCGCTGCAGCTTGGCTCGCCAGTCAGTGACCCAGCGAGTGAAGCCGATGTAGATCGCAACGATGGCCAACGTGGCGAGCACCAGCCGACCACCAAACTTGACGTAGAAGATGATGCATATCGCGGTGAGCTCGATCACCGTTGGGGCAATGTTGAACAGCAGGAAATAGAGCATCATGTCGATGCTCTTCGTCCCGCGCTCGACGATCTTGGTCAGGCTTCCGGTGCGCCGCTCCAGGTGGAAGCGCAGCGACAGGCTATGGACATGGCGGAAGACGCGGGCCGCCAGGCGGCGAGCGGCACCCTGGCCGACCTTCTCAAAGATGGCGTTCCTGAGGTTGTCGCTCAGCACCCCGCCGAAGCGCGCAGCAGCGTAGGCCACGACCAGCGCCAGAACGACTCCGGCCGCCTGCGTCGGCCCACTCATGCGGTCGATCACCGCCTTGTAGGCGAACGGCATGACCAGGGTCAGCGCCTTGCCGACGAGGACCAGCACGACCGACAGGGTGACGCGCGATTTAAGTTCACGCTCGCCGGCTGGCCACAGCATCGGCAGAAAACGCCACAGCGTGCGGAAGCCCGCCGGCGGGCGGGCGTCGGGTTCGGTCGCTGCGGCCATGCGACACAGGTAGGAAGCCGTTACCAAGCGTGCAAACAAACGGAGGTGAAATGGTGGGAACGGACCGTTAACTGCGCGGTTAAGCAGGCAAGTTCCGGTTGCTTGTCAGTGAGTTCGTATCATGGGTCCAGTCGCCTACGTGATCGCCATTCTGGGTTGTTCGGACGGCTCGGCCGCGTGCACCACGGTGCAGACCATGCCGGCTCACTACGCCAGCGAAGCGAGCTGCAGCGCGGCCACCGGTAGCGTGCTGGCGCAGAGCACCGATTTCGACTTCCCCACCATTGTTGCCGAATGCCGCGCTGTGCGGAGTGTCCCCGCCGCTCAAGCGAAGGAGCGGCCAACGCGCACGGGCGTTCTCACCCTCGAAGGCTGAGCCGCTCCGGCTCGGCGCAAAGCGGAGCCTCATCATGAGCAAGGAAAACAGCCACGCTTCGACCGGCGGGCAGCTGAGCCAGAACCAGAAGAACGCCATGTCGGACGACCCCGGCGACGGCGCCCGGAACAGCTTCACGGCCGGCAAGGACGGCAGCACGCCCGTCGAGAAGGCGCCGAAGAACGACGCCCAGGACGAGTCCACCATAGAGGCGTTCGGGGATGCCGGCGCCGGCGTTGCGGCCAAGGAGTAAGCGCATGGCCGACACCTTCCAGCCAGAGGTCCATCCCAACGACCAGCTGCCCGGCCACGAGAGTCAGCTCGAGCCCAAGCCCGATTGGACGCCCCGGTTTCCTGGGTCTGGACGCCTCAAGGACAAGGTGGCGATCGTCACCGGCGGGGACAGTGGCATCGGCCGAGCCGTTGCGGCGCTGTTCGCTCGCGAAGGGGCCGACGTCGCCATCCTCTACCTCAACGAGCACGATGACGCGGCCAAGACCCGCGACATCGTGGCCGGCGAGGGCCGCCGAGCGATCGTGATTCCGGGGGACCTCGGCGACAAGCAGTTTTGCGAGCGTGCGGTGCAGCAGGTCGTCGATGCCTTCGGGAAGATCGACGTGCTGGTGAACAATGCCGGCGAGCAGCATCACCAGGAGAAGATCGAGGACATTTCGGAGGAGCAACTGAAGCGCACCTTCCAGAGCAACATTTTTTCGATGTTCTTCTTAACGCAGGCGGTCGCGCCGCATCTCAAGGAAGGTGCGGCGATCGTGAACTGCACCTCGGAGACGATGTACAAGGGGGCGCCGATCCTGCTCGACTACAGCGCGACCAAAGGGGCGATCACCGCCTTCACCCGCAGTCTATCCAAGAACCTGGTTGGCAAGGGCATTCGCGTGAATGGCGTCGCGCCCGGACCGATCTGGACACCGCTGAACCCATTCGGAGGCCAGCCCAAGGAGAAGATCCCTGAGTTTGGCAAGGACACGCCGATGGGTCGGCCGGGCCAGCCGAACGAGGTAGCTCCGGCCTTTCTGTTCCTCGCCTGCGAGGACTCGAGCTACATGACTGGGCAGGTGCTACACCCCGATGGAGGCGACACGACATCGAGCTGAGTTGGGATTTCTTCCCAAGCAACGGTGCAAAGTGCGGCGGCGCGGCCTTGGCTTCGCCGCCGCGTCACTGACAAGACTAGAGAATTTCTGTTTGGCACGCTCCCTGCATTGTGAATGGCGTGGGCCGATCGACGGTTCACGAAATTTCACGGGGAGTAGTTCCGATGTTCTTTTCCACCGCCTCCGCCCGCCACATGGCCGTGAGCCTGGCCGGCGCGTTCGTCACCGCCATGCTGTTCGTGTCGGCTGCGGTCGGCCCGCTGCAGCTGGTCTGATCGACTATGGACATGGACAGGAAGTTCACCCTGGACCGCCAGAACGCCAAGCTGATGGGAGTCGGTTCCGGCCTTGCCAATTACAGCGGCGTTGATCCGCTACTGGTCAGGCTCGGGCTGGTGCTCGCGGTCCTGGTCACCGGACCGATCGCCATCATTCTCTACATTGCCACCGGCTGGCTCGCCTCCGACCGCTGAGGCGGGCCAGTCCCGCTGGGCAGGGCCAGTAACACCTGCTAGGCGGCTATTCGTGCCGATGATGGAGGGATTATGCCTGTCCTCACGGCCCTGCTGCTTGCCGCCGCGTCCGTCCGCTCCGATGCAACCCTGATCGTCTATCGGGAATATGCCGAGCCGGTGCTGTTCGCGCCGACCTTGCTGATCGACGGAATGCCGGTGGCCAGGCTCGGCCAGAAGCGAGCGCTGGCGGTGGCCCTTCCAGCCGGCGAGCACCGGCTGGAACTGCGCTGGCCGATGCTGGCGAGCCAGAAGACCGCCCGGCTGCAATTGACGCTGGCACCAGGAAGCGAGCGTTACATCGAGTTGAACGCATTGGCCGGCTTTGGCGGTGGTTCGGCCCTCGTCGAGCAGGCTGCTGACGTGGGTGAGCAAGCACTGGCGCGCTGCCGCCCGGTGGCGGCAGGAACCAGCGAGCAGTTGGAACATTGATACGCCTCGGTAACGGTCACGATCCCGTGGCCGGGACAAACAGGGGATCACCATGAATTCATTCCGCATTCTCGCTGTCGCTGTTGGAATCGCCGGGCTCGCCGCCTGTAACTACAGCCCCCAGGAGCAGAAGGCTGACAACATCGAGGCGAATGCCGAAGCACGCGCCGACAATCTTGAGGAAGCGGCGGACAACGCGTCATCGGAAGCGCGCGAGGACTCGCTGGAGAACCAGGCCGACCGCGTCCGCGAGCAGGGCGAGGAGAAGGCCGACGCCGCCCGCAACTCGGCGGACATCGACGGCAACAGCGCCGACGACACCGTTTCGGGCAACAGCCAGAACTAAGCTGCGCCAGAGCACGCAGGAGAGGCGTCCGCCATACCGGCGGGCGCCTCTTTGCGTTGAGGCGCTACTTGCAGCCGCCGGCCTTTTCAGGTGAGCGGATGTGTTCGTTGACCTTGGCGGTCATCTGGAACATCGACAGCCGCTTCTTGCCGACGATGGTGGCGAGCTTGTCGTCTGGCTCGATCTCGCGGCCGTCATCCTTCGCCTGCAGGTCATTCTTGTGAATGTAATCCCAGATCTTGCTGGTTACCTCACCACGCGCCATTGGCCCCTGCCCGACAATCTCGGCGAGCTCCGGGCTCACGTCGATCTGCTGGTGCACCGCGTCGGGGTTCGTATCGTCCACTTCGACATGCTTGACCATGGTTGCCTCCATCCTGTCCGGAATGCCAACCGGTCTGAGGAAGGCCCGGTTCCCGCACGCAAGCCCGGCAGTTGCCCAAGGCTGTTGTTTGGCTAGACATGGTCGCCACTGCCCCCGTTGCCGGAGCCCCGAGTCATGCGCCGTCTTGCCTTGATCCTTGCTTTCGCCCTCGTTCCTGCCGGCGCCTACGCCGCGCTGCCGGTCGGTGCCAAGGCGCCCGACTTTCGCACCACCGGCGCGCTGGCCGGAAGGCCCTTTACCGTTCACCTCGCCGAGCAGCTGCGTCATGGGCCGGTGGTCCTCTATTTCTATCCCAAGGCGTTCACGTCGGGCTGCACCCTGGAAGCCAAGGCGTTCAGCGATGCCGAGCCCGATTTTCGGAAGGCCGGCGCGCGAGTGATCGGCATGAGTGCCGACGACCTCAAGACCCTGCAGAAGTTCAGCACGGAGGCCTGCCGCGGCCGCTTCCCCGTCGCCACTGCCTCCCCTGCCGTGATCAAGGCCTATGACGTCAAGCTACCGGTTGTCAGCATGACCAACCGAACCAGCTACGTCATCGCTCCGGACCGCCGTATCGCGTTCGTCCATTCCGATCTCAGCTGGAAGGACCATGTTGCCAAAACGCTGGCGGCGGTGCGGGCGCTGAAGCGCTAGGCCGGCTGCGGCGCCAAGCGAGCAGATCGCCTCTGCAAGGTCTGGCAGGCATTCGGCGCTGAGGTCCGGCTGCCGGAACACCGACGACATCGGGCGCTGCACCGCCAGGTAGCCGGTGCGGCAACCAGCTATGGCGGCGCCGTGGATGTCCCATGGGTGCGCCGCCACGAGCATCAGGTCCCCGACCTCGATCCCGGCGCGCTTGGCGCAGTGCCGGTAGACGGAGCCACTCGGCTTGAATGCCTTGATCTCACCGGTGGTAACGATGTCCGTGAAGAACGGATCAATGGCGCCGCTGGCGAGCATGGCCTTGGCCGTGGCGAGGCTGCTGTTGGTGAAGGCATAAAGCGGAATGCCTTGCTCCTTGAGCAATGAAAGGGCGACGGAGGCGCCGCGGCGTGCCGGAAGGGCGAGCATGCGGGTGAACAGCGCTGCCTTGTCGGCCGCGGGCGGGTTGAGCTGCTGTTCGGCCAGGACCTGGTCGAGCGCGCCCTTCAGCACTTCCTCGAACGGCGCGAAGCTGCCGCTGGCGGTCAGGGCAAAGGCGTCACGCAGGCCAGCCGCCACCCAACCGTCGAGCGCAGCACCGGGCAGGCCCATGCGCGTGATCAGGGGGCGCAGGGGGTCGAGGTCGATCAGCGTGCCAATGGTATCGAAGGCAATTGCGCGGGGACGTAGGGATTTCTCGAAACCGAACATGCGCTGCTCCCGTGAAAGGAACAACGCCGGTGGCGGGACCGAGTGCCTAAGCTGCGCTTAGCGGAGCCGCAGCCAATTGCGAATGCGGGTGAGCCAGCCAGGGCGGGGCGCGTCGATCGTCGGCGCGGTCGCGGTCGCGGTCGCGGGCTCGGGCTCGGGTGCTGACGCTGCGACGGGCACCGGTGCTTCCGGCGGGGCCAGCCGCTGCCGCAGGCTCGCGCCGCTGGCCGGGTCGGCAGTCGGGTCCTCCCGCGGTATCCACGGCTTCATGGTCAGCGCGGCGAATTGCGGCTCTGCAGCGGATTTGGCGGTCGCGCGCTTGCGCTTCCCCCTGCGGGCCGGTTCGATGAGGGTGACGAAGTCGGCGTTCACGCCAACGGCGCCACCGACCACCCGGCAGCCGTCTGGCAGGCCGCTCGCGGCGGCGCGTTGCACCGCCTGCAGGAAGCGGGTCGACCGCAGCCAGCAGCCGAGCACATATTCGACATAGCCGCCCGGCGCGCGTCCCTCCACGCCATCACGGCCATCGCGCAGGAAGTGGCGGTGCTTGCACTGGATCAGCGCGGTATTGAGCTCGGCCAACCCCGCCGACTGGCAGTAGAACTCCACGTCTTCCTCTTGGCCTACCCAGGCCGGCAGCTCACGGCTGCATTCGGCCAGTAGTTCGTCGGCGGCGGCTGAGGAAAAGGGATAGGCCTCGTCCGAGTAGAGGCCGAGCAGCAGTTCGGGCTCGTGGGTAGCACCCGCCTCGAACACCAGGTCGGGCGCGTTGGTCAGGCCAAGCGTCATGGCAGTGATCGGCGGGCCTTCCCACTCGGCCAGGATTGGCAGCAGGTCGTCCCAACCATCGATGGCGACGGTCTCTGCCGTTGTGGCTAGGCACAGCTTGGCGAGCGCGCCTTCGAACCCGGCCAACTCCGTCGTCAGCCGCTCGGCCGCGGTGTCAGCGTCGCCCGCCGCAAGCAGCGTCCGCAACTCTTCAATGAAAGCGCGTTCGCCGGCTTCTTCAAGAAAGGTAAGCTGAAGGCGGTGGGGCTCGGCCGGTTCGCGGTAGGCGCGCACGCCGGCGGTGCGAGCGGGATCGGGAATGGCGACGAACGAAGGGTGCGACGCTCCTCCAACCTGCCGATTCACGTTCACCTGGTCCCCTCCGCCGCAGCCGCACCAACCGGGCAGCGGTAGGGCGTGCGGGTTAAGACATGGTTGCGGGGAATGGACCAAAGGCGGGGCCAACCGCCGCGACCGCGCAGCGTTGGGTGCTTGAGGAGACGAACGATGAGCGAGACAATCGACCGAGCGGAGATCGCCCGCGACTTCCACCAGGCGGTGAACATGACGGCGGCGGCGCTGGAGAAGTGGCTGGCGACCGAGCATAGCCGCGCGGTTGGCGACAGCCACCTGCCGGGTGGTGACGGCGGCGAGTCGACCGGTCACAAGTCCGGTCGCCGGATCATCGAATTGCTGCACAAGAAACAGGCGGAGCTGACCGATGACGACCTGGCGCACATGCGCAAGGTCACTGGCTACGTCCACCGGCACATTGCGCAGCGGCCCGCCGGTGATGTCGGCGAAACCAAGTGGCGCTATTCGCTGATGAACTGGGGCCATGACCCGCTGAAGTAGGCGGAGGGCGGCGCCGGGCCACCCCCACCCTATCAGCGAACCTGGACGCGGACGACCGGCCGGGCGGCGTTGCGCAGGATCGGCTCGTAGCGGAGCCGCACCGCCTCGACGTCGCGGCGGTTGCCGCGCAGGTCGACCGCGCGGGTGCAGCGGCCCGCCGGCAGAACGGCGCGGGTGTTCACGTCCTGGCTGCCGCCATTGGCGAAGCGCACGTCGAAGTCGCGCAGGCGGAGGGGAGCATTAAGTGAGCAGATGCGGATGGCACGCTGCCGGGTCACGCCGGGCAGCCTGATGGTGTCATTGTCGCGCCCGTCGACACGAGAATAGCCAACGGTGCGCCAGCCGCGCTCGTTATAGCTCCATTGCTGCGCCGCCACGGGCGCCGTAGCGGCCATGGTCGCAGCGGTGCCGGCAAGAGCGAGGATCAGGGTACGGGTCATCGGATCAACCTCCTTGATGGTCCGCGTTCCAACGGCAGCGGTCCGGCAAAGGTGCCCGCTTCGACCCACTTTGGCGCTCGGCTCGTCGTATGTGAACGCCGGCGAAACGACCCTCAGCGCTGGCGATTGAACGCGATGGCGGCGCGGACCAGCGCCTGGAAGGCGTCAGCGTCGACCATCTCGCCCTCATGGAGGTCGATTGCCCGCATCTTGGTGCCCCCGGTGCTGCCATTGAGCAGACCGGCCGGGTCGGGCAGCTTCGCGCCATTGGCGAAGGTCAGCTTGACCTTGGCCCGGTAAAGCTCGCCCGTGCAGATAATGCCGTCGTTGCTCCACACCGGAACGCCCGCGGGGTTCGACGGCTTGCGCCACTTGATCTCCTCGACGATGCCCGGTTCCGTGCTGAGGACCAGGTCGCGCATGCGGGCGAGCACCGGACCCCGCCAATCGGTCAGGCGGGCGATGATCGCGTCTACCTCTTGGTTCATAGGCCCAGACTCTCCAGAACGGCACGGCGGAAGGCAACAAAGGCTACGCCTAGAGTTTTGTCGGTTCCATCCCGATCAGGGCGCTTGCGACGACGGCCGCGTTCACCAGTCCGGATGCGCATCGATCGATGATGAAGCACAGACCAAAGCCTGTAGGACGGACCTTTTGTTCGACTCGGCAGGAAGGCGTAGAGTGGCCGCTCCCTGATTGAAGGAGCGCTGCCATGGACGAGCGCCACTACCACGCGGAACAGGTCACCGGCGGACGCCAGGAAGGCGTCGTACGGTGGGTACTGGCGATTTCCCTGTTGCTGATCGTGATTGCCATGTCGCTGATCTGGATCGTGCCATCCCTGGGCGATTGAGAGCCGCGGGAAAGCCTGGCCGGTCGAAGCGTTCGGACTTGATATAGGGCCGGCGACGGCCCGCGTCCGGCAGGAGTGGATCATGGCCAAGGGTCAGGTGAAGTCGAACAAGGAAGCCCGCAAGCCGAAGAAGGAGAAGCCGAAGACCATCGCGGCCAATCCGAGCAGCAAGGGTAGCGGCGGCCTGGGGAAGAGCTGAGCGCGCCCGACTTCGCTTCGCCCCCGGGTGGCGTTATGACGCCAGTTCGGCGGTCGGCCGCAATTCAGTCGCCGAGGCGGCGTAGAGTGGTGCGGTTTCGAACCAGCCACGCTTCGGCAGCGTCGTCGGTGAAATCGACTTCCTTGAGCGCAACCATCTGGTCACCGGCCCGGGCGGTGGTGACCCGGATACGCGCCGGACGGTCGTCGTCCCGGCCGGTCTCCTCGCTGACCAAGGTCCAGTTGGCCGGTCCGGTGGCGCCTTCGCGAAGGGAGAGGCGGGCAGTCGACAGCTCGACGTCGCGCCCTTTGCGCAAGCTGACGCTGCTTTCCCTTGCGCCATCCGCCAGTAGCATTGACGCGGTGGTGATCCGCACCGCGCCGACCTTTGGACCGTCGTCGAAATCGGCGACCCGCAACAGCGCCACGCCGTCGCCGCCGTCACGCACCTCGACCGTGACCGGCAGCCCGAACCAGCGGTCCGCCTGATAGTCGCGGTACTCGAGCTTGCCCTGCCACCGTCCGACCTGCGCCATGCGGGCGGCAGCGACGGTGAGCGGACCAGTAGCGGCGGAGACAGGCGCAGCGACCGTGAGCAGCAGGGCGGCGAGCATGGCGGGCTCCTTGGGTGAAAGGCGAGCCGATGCTGACACCGAAACGGTCGCCAAGAAAGGCGGTCCTTTGTGCCGGTGCCGCCCGTCGGGCTAAGCTGCGTGGCGATGGACGACCCCTTCAACCTTCAACGCTTCGTCGAGGCCCAGGCCAGCGGCGTCTACGAACAGGCGCTGGCCGAACTCAGGGCCCGCGCCAAGCAGAGCCACTGGATGTGGTTCATCTTCCCCCAGCACCGCGACCTGGGCCGCAGCGCCACCGCCAGGTTCTACGGCCTCTCAGGCGTTGACGAAGCCCGCGCCTACCTGGCCCACCCGCTGCTCGGCCCGAGGCTGCGCGAGTGCTTTGAAGCACTCCGTCCGCACCTGGAAGCGGGGGTCACGGCCGAGGCCATTCTTGGCAAGGTGGACGCGATCAAGCTGCGGTCGTGTGCGGAGATATTCCGTGAGGCGGCGCCAGGTGAGACGTTCCACTCCGGACTAGAGCGAGGGCCCGAGATTGAGTGAGGTGCAGATCCTGGTGGATGCGGACGCCTGCCCGGTGAAAGAGGAAGTCTATCGTGTGGCTCTCCGGCGTGAGGTGCCGGTCAAGGTGGTGAGCAACATGCGGCTGCGGGTGCCGGAGCATTCGCTGGTCGAGCGGGTGGTGGTGAGCGACGCTTTCAACGCCGCCGACGACTGGATCGCGGAAGCGGCGGATGCGCGAACGGTGGTGATCACCGGCGACATCCTGCTTGCCGACCGCTGTCTGAAGGCGGGCGCGACGGTGATCGGCCACAACGGCAAGCCCTTCACTGGGGCCAGCATCGGCAGCGCAATCGCCACCCGAGCCATCATGGCCGACCTCCGCGCCGGCGGCGACGTGGTCGGCGGGCCGGCGCCGTTCGCCAAGGCCGACCGTTCGCGTTTCCTGCAGGCGCTCGACGAAGCGCTGGTTCGGCTGGAGCGGAGATGAGGATCGATGTCGGGCAGGTTGCTTGCCCGCACCGAACGGCGCGCTACTCTGAGGTGCACACAGGGGGGCCGAAGTGGACGCATTCTCCTATCTGTCGGTCCTGCTGTCGATCATCCTGGGCCTCGCGATCCAGCAGGTGCTGCAAGGGTATCGCGCCCTGATCCTGTCGCGGCGTACCATCCGTTTCTACCCGCTGCCGCTGATCTGGTCCGTGCTGATACTTCTGATGGTGACCCAGCATTGGTGGGCGAGCTTCAGCCTGGCCCGGCGGACGGACTGGTCGTTCGCGGCATTCGCCACCACGCTGGTCCTGACTGGCTTCATCTACATGCTGGCGGCGATCGTTCTGCCCGATGTGCGGGCAGACGAGCCGCTGGATCTCAAGGGCATTATTACCGCGAGGCGCCGGCGTTCTTCGGCATCGCGGTGGCGGTGCTGCTGTGGAGCATGTTCCGCGAATATATGCTGGAAGGCCGGCTGCCCGAGCGGGAGAACCTGATTTTCCACCTGCTGTTTCTGGCCTGCGCCATCCCTGCCGCCTTCTCCCGCCGCGAGCGCCTGCACCAGCTGCTGACCGGAGCGATGATCGTCCTGTTCGTCGCTTATATCGTGCTGCTGTTCAGACAGCTGCGGTGACCAGCGCGGCCGACGATTCGGTCAACCAAGAGCGCTTCGTCGCGGCGCAAGCCCGCGGCGTGTACGGGGCTGCGCTTGCCGAGCTGCGGGCCGGGCGGGGGCGCAGCCACTAAATACGGTCACCCTTGCCCAGCACCGCAACCTGGGCCGAAGCGCCACGGGCAAATCTTACCGCCTGTCAGGCGAGGAAGAAGCCCGCGCCTACCTGACTCACCCGCTGCTCGGCCCGAGCCTGCGCGAGTGCGGCAAGGGGCCGGTTGTGACAGCGCGTGGGCCGTGTCGGCGTTAAGGCTGACGTTCACTGGTCGCACCAGCGGAACTCAGGACGCCTCCGGTCCACGCTTCGCCTTGTGCTCGGCGATTGCCTGGTCGGTCGCAGCGATGCGCTGACGCTCGGGGGTTTCCTTGGGCAGGCCCTTAAGGCGGCAGGTTGCCCACAGGGTCTTCCGCTCAGCCTCAAGCTTCTTGAGGTACAAGTCCGCCATCAGTCGTGCTCTCGCCCGCCCGCGCCGATGTAGAGCTCGTTGCCGCCGGCGCGGTAGCGTTCGGACATCTCGGCCATGCCCTGTTCTGCCTCCGCCTCACTCCCGATGGGAGCGCCGGAAGAACGCCCTTCGACAGGCTCAGGGCGAACGGGAGTGGAGTTGAGCACCCCCGCCTCCTGCTTAGCCGCGAAGTCGCGGACTTCCTGGGTGATTTTCATGCTGCAGAACTTGGGTCCGCACATGGAGCAGAAGTGGGCGGTCTTGGCGCCTTCGGCGGGGAGGGTCTGGTCGTGGTATCGCTCGGCCGTGTCAGGGTCGAGGCTGAGGTTGAACTGGTCGCGCCAGCGGAACTCGAAGCGGGCGCGGGACAGGGCGTCGTCGCGCAGGCGCGCGGCCGGGTGACCCTTGGCGAGGTCGGCGGCGTGGGCGGCGAGCTTGTACGTGACGACGCCGACCTTGACGTCGTCGCGGTCGGGAAGGCCGAGGTGCTCCTTGGGCGTGACGTAGCAGAGCATCGCCGTGCCGAACCAGCCGATCATCGCCGCGCCGATGCCACTGGTGATGTGGTCGTAACCGGGCGCGATGTCGGTGGTCAGCGGGCCCAAGGTGTAGAAGGGCGCCTCGCCGCAGCTCGCCAGCTGCTTGTCCATGTTCTCCTTGATCTTGTGCATGGGCACGTGGCCGGGGCCCTCGATCATGACCTGGACGTCCTGGTCCCAGGCGCGCTTGGTCAGCTCGCCAAGGGTATAGAGCTCGGCGAACTGGGCCTCGTCATTGGCGTCGGCGATGGAACCCGGGCGGAGGCCGTCGCCTAGCGAGTAGGCGATGTCATAGGCCTTCATGATCTCCGTGATCTCGTCGAAGCGCTCGTAGAGGAAGCTCTCCTGGTGGTGGGCCAGGCACCATTTGGCCATGATCGAGCCGCCGCGGCTGACGATGCCGGTGACACGCTTGGCGGTCAGCGGCACGTAGGGCAGGCGGACGCCGGCATGGATGGTGAAATAGTCGACGCCCTGCTCGGCCTGCTCGATCAGCGTGTCGCGGAAGATCTCCCAGGTGAGGTCCTCGGCGATGCCGCCGACCTTTTCCAGCGCCTGGTAGATGGGGACGGTGCCGATCGGCACGGGCGAATTGCGGATGATCCACTCGCGCGTGTCGTGAATGTTGCGGCCAGTGGACAGGTCCATCACCGTGTCCGCGCCCCAGCGGATCGCCCAGACCATCTTGTCGACCTCGGAGGCGACGTCTGAAGCCACGGCCGAGTTGCCGATGTTGGCGTTGATCTTCACGAGGAAGTTGCGGCCGATCGCCATCGGCTCGGTTTCGGGATGGTTGATGTTGTTGGGGATGATGGCGCGGCCGCGGGCGACCTCGTCGCGGACGAACTCGGGGGTGACGAATTCGGGAATGGTGGCACCGAAGGACTCGCCGTCGTGACGCCAAGTCGTCTCGCGTGACTTTTCCCGTCCGAGGTTCTCGCGCGCCGCGACATATTCCATCTCGGGCGTGATGATGCCGCGGCGGGCATAGTGCATCTGGGTGACGTTCTGGCCGGGGCGGGCGCGGAGGACGCGCTTGCGAACGTTGGGGAAGGGCTGGACGCCGCCGCTGCGATCAGGGCCGAGCTGGCCGTTGTCCTCCGGGCGGACCTCGCGCTGGGCGACTTCCTCCACGTCGCCGCGGGCACGGATCCAGTCACGGCGCAGCTCCGGCAGGCCGGCCATGATGTCGATGCGGGCGTCGGGGTCGGTGTAGGGGCCAGACGGATCGTAGACCACGACCGGGGACTCGCCCGAGGAAGGCTCCAGCACGACTTCGCGCATGGCGACCTTAAGCGGGCCGACGTGGACCTTGCGGCTGCCGCGGATCGGGCCGGTGGTAACCTTGAGTTCGGTGCGTGCGGGTATGTCGGCCATGGGTCGTCCTCTCCAATGGAGGGACACGGGAGGCCCGCATTCCCTCCCTACGCCGGTGTGAGCCGGATCAGGTTCAGCGGGTCGAGCGGAGTTTCACCGCCCCTCTCAGCCGTACAGGGGACCCATCCAAGTATCACTTGGATGGGAACCCAGGCTCCCCGGGGATCGGACGTGCATAGGCGCAAGCCGCGGCTCGCGCCAGTGACTTAGCGACCCTGGGGACCGGACTCGCGCCGCTCTGCCGCCTGCAGTTCGGCCGGAGTCACGGTGCCGTCCTTGTTCGTGTCCAAGCCCATGAAATTGGCACCGGTGCCGGCAGCGAACTCCGCCTTGGTGACGCTGCCGTCCTTGTTGGCATCGAACTGGAGCAGGGGCGCAGGGGGGAGCTTGGCCGGGTCGACATCCAGCATCTTGGCGAACTCGGCCTGGCTGAGGCTGCCATTCTTGTTGATGTCGAGCTTGCTGAACATGGCTTGCGACTGCCGCTGGAGGGCGGCGGCCGTGGCGCGCTGGCGGGCGCTGGCCAGCTCGGCCGCGCTGACCGTGCCGTCCTTGTTGGCGTCGATCTCGCCGAATTCACGGTTCATGTTGGCGTCGTATTCGGCGCGAGTGACGGGCTTAGGGGCGCCTCCCTGCTGGGCCGCGGCCGGGGTGGCCAGAATGGCGACGAGGCCGATGACGATGACTGCGCGCATGAGAAAACTCCTGAGAAATCGGGGCGCCACTAGGCTGCTGCTGCTGGCCTCAAGCTGAACACCGGGCAACGGCTCGTCCCGGCCGAAGCGCCGGTCGGCGTGAGGAAGGAGGGACCCAAGTCGCCGCCGCCGAGTTATGACACCCGTTCCAACAGGGAGTTTACCCTTATGCGCGCTTTGATCTTGGTCGCCGGTGCGGCCCTTTCGCTTTCCGCCTGTGGCGGGAACTCGTCGACCAACGACGCCAACACCATGGCGACCGACAACATGATGATGGACAGCGGCAACATGTCGATGGACCAGAACATGATGATGGACAGCAACATGTCGAACATGGGCATGGACGCCAACATGTCCGGTGGCATGGACGGCAACATGAGCACCAATGCCGCCACCGAGAGCAACATGATGGCGCAGGACCGGAACACCAACGCTCCGGACACCAACATCGCCAACGGCATGTAAGAGAATTGGAGCTAAGACAGGGCGGCCGTCACGCAGCTGCCCTGGCTCCCGGAGCGCCCGCCCTCACCGGCGGGCGCTCTTTTTCGTGGTGTTCGCTAGAAGCTGTAGCCGACGCCTGCGGCGAGCAACCATTGGCTCCGGCTGCCGGCGATGCGGACGATCGGGCTGTCGCCGGCATCGCCGGTGAGGCGCTTGTAGTTGGCCGAGCCGAACAGGCCCCAGCCCTTGCGCAGGTCGCCACTGAGCGACAGGCCGGTCAGCGCTCCGAGTTGCCAGCTCTTCAGGCCGCCACCGCTTGGATTGTAGGCTGGCAGACCGCTGGCGAGCGCACCGGCCGGCGAGATGCCGAAATAATAGTCGTTGTACTTGCCGCTGACGTAATCGGCCGAGGCCGACACGCCGACGTAGACGGTGCGTGACAGCGGCGTGCCGAACTCGGCCGTCGGGGTGACCACCCAGCTTTCATGCGCGTTGCCGAGGTCCTTGACCGCGTCGAGGCGGAAGCTGAGCGCGTCATAGGGGTTGGTCAGGCCATGGAAGGTGACGCCGCCGAACGCGCCGACCTCGAACCCTGTGTTGAGCTCCGGCAGAGCGTCGACCCGGTCGTCCTTGACCTTGCCGGTGCGGTTGAGGCGGACGCCGACGATCGGGCCGACGTCGAGGTCGACCTTGCCAGGCCGGTCGACCAGGTCGGCATAAAGGTAGGTTCCGCGCGAGAAGATGCTGATCCCCCCGGTGCGGGCCTGGAGCACGGCGCCGGGAATGATGCGGTGATCGTCGGAGCCTTCGTAGTCGGGCACGAAGGCGGCACCCACGCCAATGCGTAGATAGTCGCTGCGGTCATTGGGGTCCGGCAGCGGCTGGAGCGCCGAAGATTGATCAACGGACTGCGCAGCGGCGGGCACGGCAGCAAGCAGCGCGGCCGCAACCGCGGCAAGACGAATGGCAGTCATGCGAATTTTCCCCTGTGGTGCGGCACGCAGTAGCAGAAACGCGCCGTTTTTCCAGTCAGCCTCAGTCGCCGGCGCCGGCTTCGGGCGTGAAATACTTATCGTACTTGCCGGCTTCGCCCTTGTGCTCGTCGGCGTCCGCGGGCGCATCCTTCTTGCGAGTGATGTTGGGCCATTGCGAGGAGAAGGTGGCGTTCAGCTCCAACCACTGTTCGTTGCCGGACTCGGTGTCGGGCAGGATCGCCTCGGCCGGGCACTCGGGCTCACACACGCCGCAGTCGATGCATTCATTCGGGTTGATGACCAGCATGGTCTCGCCCTCATAGAAGCAGTCAACCGGACAGACCTCGACGCAGTCCATGTACTTGCAGCGGATGCAGGCGTCGGTGACGACGTAGGTCATGTGTCTGTGGCTCCCTTGTTGGCGGAAGCGCTATGCCGGGTCCGTGGTTCCGTCAACGGGCGAGGCTTCGACGATCTCCTCGTAGCAGGCCTGGGCTTCGGGAGCGGGGCCGCGGCGGGCGGGCAGCGCAAGGACGCGCAACACGCGGACCTTGCCCCTTAGCGGCAGGGCAACGACGCTGCCGACCCGGACCTCGTCGCTGGGCTTTTCCACCCGGCGGCCGTCGATGCGGGTGCGGCCTTGTGCGAGCAGCTCCTGCGCCTGGGTGCGACTCTTGATCAGGCGTATCATGAACAGGAACTTGTCGACGCGCACTAGGGCTTGAGGCTCGCGAAGGCGGCGGCGAAGGCGTTGCCGGGCTTCAGCGGCGCGGGACGTTCGGGGCGGCGGCGCTGGCCGCGCCAACTCCAGCTCTCACCCTTGGGCGTAAAGCCGACCTCGGCCAGCAGGCGGACGAGCGCCGTTTCGTCAAGACCGAGCGAGGTGACCAGTTGGCGGTCGACGATGTCTTCACCGCCGGCCGCACGAACCTTGTGCGCGTGGGCGGCGAGGCGGTCGGCAAGGTCGATGCGCAGCCAGCCCGTGCCGACCCGGCGGTAGGCCAGAACAGCGCCGCGCGGGTCGGCTTCGGCGGGCAGGGTGGCCGCGCCCGGCGGCGCCAGCGCGGGCATGGCGTCGCCTGTCCGAACGGTGATCAGCGCCGCGCGCCAGCGCTGCGCTTCGGGCTTGAGCAATGACGGCAGAAACACGTCAAGCGCACCAAGGCGGACCCGCAGCTTGTACAGCGCGGCCCGGTCATCCTTGGCCAGCTGGCCGATCGGCGCGGCAAGAACCTTGCGTGGCGTCACGCCGCCGGCGTCCGCCAGCATGGCGGTGAGCGCGCGGACGGCGGGCGAGTGCTTCGGGTCGGATGAGGCGCGGGCGAGCCGCTGCAGGTCACCGAGATGACGGCCGACCTGCGCCTCGACCCATTGCTCCAGCCGTGCGCGCAGCGCGGACCGGACCGGGGCGGACAGGCGGTCGAGCGCACGGGCGGTGCGCAAGGCCGGCTCCGTCAATGAGCGCCCGGGCGCGAGCCGCGCGAGCAGGTGCCCGTCGCCGGTAACCGCCACGTCGCTGCCGCTGGTGGCGAGCAGGGCGAACTTGGTGTCATCGCCAGCGGTGAGGTCACGGGCGCGACGGTCGAGTTCCTCGCCCAGGCGGCGCTCGGCGGCCGCGAGCAGCAGTCGCTTGTCGGCCAGCCGAGCGGTCGGATCAACGGTGAAGTCGAAGCCGGCTAGGTGGCCGATCGGCTCCGGCCCGACGCTGACCTCGCCGTCGGCGGCGACGGTGACTGGGAGGGCGTCGGCCCCGCGGGCGCCGATGTCGCGGACCAGCACGGCCGTGCGGCGATCGACGAAGCGCTGCGTCAGGGCGGAATGAAGGGCATCGCTGAGCCGACCTTCGACGGCGTGGGTGCGCTCCGCCCACTTGGCGGGATCGGCCAGCCAGTCGGCGCGATGGGCGATGTAGGCCCAGCTGCGGACGCCGGCGAGCCGGTCGGCCAACGCCTCGATGTCGCCCTGAACGTTGTCGAGCCGGGCGACTTCGGCGGCGAACCAGTCCTGCGAGATGTGTCCGCCCTCGCCGATGTAGCTATACACCCGGCGGACCATGCGGGCATGGTGCATCGGTCCTACCTTGCGGAAGTCGGGCAGCCCGCAGGCGGCCCATAGCTGGCGCGCCTGGCGGCCGCGGCGGGCGGCGACGGCGGGATCCTCGGCGATCAGCTTCAAGACGGCGAGGTCGATGCTGAGCGGGGCCGGGCGGAGCAAGGGGTCGTCGCTCCTCGCCTCCAGGCTGGCGATCAAGGCACGGACGTCGGTGAAGTCGAGCTCGGGGTTGCGCCAATAAAGATGGTCGAGCGGGCGGAAGCGGTGCTCCTCTATCGCGCCGATCTCCTCGTCGGTGAAGTGGGCTCCTTCTTCCCCGCCCAGGCCCAGCGTGCCGAAGCTGCCATCGCGCTGGTGGCGACCGGCGCGGCCGGCGATCTGCGCCATCTCGGTGATGAGCAGGCGGCGCTGGCGGCGGCCGTCGAACTTCTCCAGGCCGGCAAAGGCAACATGGGTGACGTCCATGTTAAGGCCCATGCCTATGGCGTCGGTGGCAACCAGATAGTCGACCTCGCCGCGCTGGAACATGGCAACCTGCGCGTTGCGAGTGGCGGGCGACAGGGCGCCCATCACCACCGCCGCACCGCCCTTGAACCGGCGCAGCATCTCGGCCAGCGCGTAGACCTGCTCGGCGGAGAAGGCGACCACGGCCGAGCGCGGTGGCAGGCGGGACAGCTTCACCGCGCCAGCGTAGCGCAGGGTGGAAAAGCGCGGCCGGCTGATCACCTCGGCCTCCGGCACCAGCTTGCGAATGAGCGGACGCAGCGTGTCGGAGCCGAGGATCAGCGTCTCTTCCCGCCCCCGCGCGCGGAGCATGCGGTCGGTGAAGACGTGTCCGCGCTCCGGGTCGGTGCCGAGCTGGGCTTCATCAATGGCGCAGAAGGCGAAGTCCTGCTCCACGGGCATCGATTCGACAGTGCTGAGCCAGTAGCGGGCCGTCGGGGGAACGATTCGCTCCTCGCCAGTCAGCAGCGCGACGCTGGCCTCGCCCTTAAGCTTTACCACCCGGTCGTAGACCTCCCGGGCGAGGAGGCGGAGCGGGAAGCCCATCACCCCCGAGGAATGGGCGCACATGCGCTCGATCGCGAGGTGGGTCTTGCCGGTGTTCGTCGGACCGAGAATTGCCCGCACCGAACCGTCGCCGTGAATGGCCATGAGCCGATGTGGGGCCATGCGGGGCACAAGCGCAAGCGATCATATCGCCTCCGTTCCGTCTCTTAGCGGCACGTTAACCCTGCTGGGCGACAAGGCACGGGATGTTTCATTCGCGCGTTCTCCCCGCCGACGCGGTGCCGGTCTTTGGACTAAGGGCACCGCCGCGAGCGCCGTTCAGCCTGGTGGTGGACCTTGGCGGCGACCTGTTCAGCCGTCGTTGGTGGCGCGGGTTGGGAACGCTACTCGCGCTGACCGGGGCAGTGGCGGCGCTGGCGCCGGGGCTGGAGCCGCTCGCGGGCGGACGCACCGCGGAGTTCGACGAGCCGGCCGCCGAGCAATGGGATTCCGTTGGCATCGGTGCGCTGGACGGGGGGGCGAAGACCGGCCTGCCGATGGCGGAGACGGCGGCTGTGAAGCCGCTGGCGGAGGCGCCGGTGCGGACGTCGGTGGCACTGTTCGCCACCCTTGGGCCGGGCGACACGATCGGGCGGCTGCTGGCCCGCAACGGGGCGGGCGGGGCGGATGCGGCGCAGGTCGAGGCGCTGGTTCACTCGGCCGGGCGGACGTTGACGCCGGGCACGGCCGTGAGCTTCACGCTGGGTTTGCCGTTGGCGGGCGGGGCGCGGCCGGTCGAGCGGGTGAGCCTCAGGGCCGGGCTGGACCTCAAGCTCGAGCTCGCGGCCGGAGCAGACGGGTTGACGATGACGCGAGTGGCCATCCCGGTCGATCGACGGCCGCTACGCATCCGTGGTCGGGTCGGGTCGGGGCTCTACTGGTCGCTCCGCGCGGCTGGGGCGAACCCGGCGGCGGCCGCGCAATATCTGCAGGCGCTGGCGACCCAGATCGAGGTCGGCAGCGAGGTCGGGAGCGAGGACCGTTTCACCTTGGTCCTGGAGAGCGCGCGGGCCGCGACGGGCGAGCAGGTGACGGGGCCGTTGCTTTATGCCGGGCTCGACCGGGCGGTGGGATCTCCGCTGCAACTGCTGCGCTGGCGCACCGGCGGCCAGGCGCAATGGCTCGACGCGGGCAACGCGAGTGATCCGCGGCCGCGGGTCTCGAGTGGCATCACCTGGCCGGTGCAGGCGCCGATCACCTCCACCTTCGGGATGCGGCTGCACCCGATCCTGCGCTTCCTGCGCCCGCACAAGGGGATCGACTTCGGCGCGCACTGGGGCCAGCCGATCGTTGCCGCCGCCGACGGGCAGGTCGAACGCGCCGGCTGGGCCGGCGGTTACGGCCAGCAGGTGCGGATCGCGCACGGCGGCAGCCTAGAGACCAGCTACAGCCACATGAGCCGGATGGTCGTGGCGCCGGGCAGTGCTGTCAGGCAGGGGCAGCTGATTGGCTATGTCGGTACCACTGGCCTGTCGACCGGCCCGCACCTCCATTTCGAGACGTTGCGGAATGGCGTGGCGGTGAACCCGATGGGCGTGCGCTTCGTGCATGTCGCGGCAGTCGATCCGGGGCAGGCGGCCGCGATCCGGGCGCGGGTACGGGCACTGCTCGGCGCCTGATCAGGCGTATCTCGTCAACTTCCGTTCAGGTGGCGCGTTGCACCCGTCGCCTCGGGAGACACGAAGATGGCGCTGCTGCTCACCCTGATCGCGGCTCAAGTGGTGGCTGCCGGACCGCCGGCGCCGCCCAGGCCCAAGGTGGCCGCCGCTCCTGCGCAGACCTGCATAACCGCTACGTTGACGGAGCCGGGCGTGATCGTGGTCTGCGCCGAGCGGCCGCAGGGCTATCGGCTCGATCCGGACGTGACCAGGGCCAAGAAGGAAGCGCGCAACCATACGCTGCCCAAAGATCGCGAGCTGCTGCGCGACAGCGCGTGCAAGTCGGTCGGACCGGCCGGCTGCATGAACCAGCCGGCGATCAACGTCGTGGGCGCCGTCGGCACCGCGGTGGCGATGGTGCGGACCGCCATGTCGGGCGGCAATGTCGGCAAGATGTTCGTCAGTGACCCGCAGATGAGCGAATATGATTACTACCTTGCGGCCAAGCAGGAGCGGGAAGAGGCCGCGGAGCAAGCCGCCGACCAGGCCGCCGTCGCCGCCGCCGGGCACTCCGAGCCGAGCGCCGCCAAGTAGGCGTTTTTTTGCGATATTCGTTCGGGCTTGATAGACCGGCGCCATGTCGAACGCAGTATTCATCCAGGCCAATCCGCGGCAAATGCTGGGCGCGAGGATCTCGGCCTACAGCTTCCGGCGCAACTCGGCCGCGCCCGATAGCTTCACCGTGCACATCATGGACGTGCGCGACCATCCAAAGCTGATGCTGCCGGGCCAGACAATCCTCCGCGGAGGCCACGTGCGGGCGTGGGACCCGGACGACCTGCAGAGCTTCACGCCGCTTCGCTTCTACCCCCCGCAGGCCATGGGTTTCGAGGGCCGCGCGGTGGTCACGGACCCGGATGTGTTCGCGGCCAGCGACGTTGCCGAGCTGTTTGCGCGGGAGCTGGATGGCAAGCCGGTCTGGGCGGTGCCTCGGCCGGGGCATAACGGCCGGGCCGATTATGTCGCAACCTCGGTCATGTTGCTCGACTGCGCACGGTTGACCCACTGGCAGTTCGACCGCGACCTCGATGACCTGTTCGCGCATCGGATCGACTATGTCGAATGGATCGAGCTCCGGCGCGAGGACCCGGCCAACATCGGCCACCTCGAACCGGAATGGAACAGCTTCGACAAGCTGACTTCGGCGACCAGGCTGCTGCATACCACCAAGCGACGGACGCAGCCGTGGAAGACGGGGCTGCCGGTCGACTATACGCTGCGGGAGAAGGGCGGCCTCATGGACCTGTTGCGACCGTTCCGGGCGCGCCGGTACCAGCGGCACCCGGACAGCAATCAAGAGGCTCTGGTCTACTCGCTGTTGGCCGAGATGATCGACGCGGGCGAGGTGAGCCGGGCCGAGCTGGAGGCCGAGATGGCAGCCAACCACGTCCGGCACGATTCGCTGCAGATGGTGGACCGCTGGCGGGGGTGGGAGATGCAGGCCGCGGCCTGAGCACCTGGGCCATTCTGGATGCAGTTTCGCCCAGACGTAAGACTTTGTTAACTACTCGGCGGCACCGTTCTCCCAAAGGAGACGCGCGTGGGCCTGGTTGCATATATCGATGATAGCCTCGCTTCCGAGAAGCGGCGGGCACCCCGGCGCACCCTTCGCCTCGAAGTCGGTGTTGCTACCGGCGCGCCGGAGCAGGCGCGAATGATGATTCACGACCTGTCCCCGACGGGCCTGCTGGTCGAGGCCGAGGATGGGCCTACGGTTGGTGAGAAGCTGCAGATCGAACTGCCTGGCTCGGGAAGCTTCCCGGCCAAGGTGATGTGGAGCAGCGGGCGGTTCGTCGGCTGCAAGTTCGAGCAAGTCTTGCCGCAGGCTGCGATCAGCGCTGCGCTGCTCAAGAGCGTGCGGGCGCCGGAGCGGACGGCCCCCGCCGGCAACCTGACCCCCGTGCAGGAACTTCAGGCGCGGGTCCAGCGGCTCGTGGAGGGGGGCGAGGCTGTCACCGAGGGTTCGGCCGCGCAGGTAGCCGCCAACGATGATCGGCTGCCGTTCCATGTGCGCGGGCGCATCATGCTGGGCCTTAGCCTGGCTTCGGCTGGCGTGTGGGGCGCGCTGCTCTGGGCGATCGGAGTGATCTGAGGGTCACCCGAGCCTTCTCGTAAATGGTTGAGGTAGGAGTGCGCCACGCGGGGAGAATCCGCGTGGCGTCGGTCGGGATCGGCTGGCGCCGACCCGCCGGCCGGGTCGACGCAATCTCTTGCAAGCACGGCGGCGCTTCGCACCGGCGTGCTTGCAAGAGATTGCTACCGACCGTGCCCCCGCCACCTTTTGATCGTCCGCCCGATGATCTCCTCCTCGCCGCCGACCTCGCGCCACAGGGAGGCGAAGCTCGGGTCGGCCGAGGCCGGGCGTTTCTCGGGCTCGAGGTCGTCGAAGCGGACGCGGATGGGAATGGCGACGCCTTCGCCGCACACGATGCATTCTCGGTTCCGGAGGGCCGGAATCGAGTCGAGGAAGCCTCGGGCGCCCTCCGGCATGGCGGCGCGGACGCAGGCTTGGTCGCGGTCGTTGTTGAGTCGCATGGAGATGATGGTGCCGCACTGCGACAGCACGCCTTCTGCGAGGTCGGACGGACGCTGCGTGATCAGGCCCAAGGAGACGCCGTACTTACGGCCTTCCTTGGCGATCCGCTCCAGGATCTTGCGGACCGCCTGACCTTTGGCGCTTTCGTCCTTGGGGACGTAGCGGTGCGCTTCCTCACAGACCAGCAGGATCGGGCGCTGCGCCTCGGTACGTGACCAGATGGCATAGTCGAACACCATTCGGGCGAGCACCGATACCACCACGCTGGTGATGTCGGACGGTACGCCCGACACGTCGACGATCGAGATCGGGCGACCGTTGGCGGGCAGCCGGAACAGCTTGGCAAGAAAGCTGCCCATCGTGTCGCTGACCAGCATGCCGGAAAACATGAAGGTGTAGCGCGGGTCGGCGCGCAGCTCGTCCAACTTGTTCTTCAGGCGCTGGTAGGGGGTGGTGTCGCCGGCGCGGTCGAGCTTGCCCATCTCGTTCACGATGACCTGGTTGAAGTCGGTCAGCAGGTAGGGAATCGGCGAATCCACCGTCACCTTGCCGTATTGCTCGGCCGCCTTGGTCTTCATCCGCGCGGCCAACAGGCACTTGGCGAGAATGTCAGCGTCGCGCTGCCGCTCCGCGCCGTCCGTGGTAAGCAGGACCTCGCAGTGCTCCTCGAAGTTCATCAGCCAGTAGGGCAGTGCCAGGTTGTCGACGTTGAACAGCTCGCCGCAACCCTTGAACGCGGCGCTATATTCGCCGTGCGGGTCGATCATCACGATGTGCCCCTCCGGCGAGTAGCTCGAGATGCGATGAAGGATCAGGGCAACGGAGGTCGACTTGCCGGTGCCGGTCGAGCCGAGGACCGCGAAGTGCTTGGACAGCATCGGATCAATGTACAGCGCGCCGCGGATATCGTCGGTCGGGTAGACCGTGCCGATCTCGACGTTGGCGCTGCCGCTGGCGGCGAAGATGGTCCTGAGGTCGTCGGTGGTGACCGGCATCACCGTGCAGCCGGGGATGGGATAACGGGTGACGCCGCGGCGGAAGTTGCTCATCCTTCCGGTGCTGTCGCTGCTGCCCTCGCCGAGGAAGTCGATCATGGCGGTGATGGAGCCATCGTCGTCGCGCTTCATGGTGCGCACGTTGGCGATTAGCCAGGCACCGGGCAGAGCCATTTTGACCTGGCTGCCGACCTGTCCGGACATGGCGACGGACGGATCGGCGTGGTCCTGCAGCGCCATCAGGCGCTCGGTGTTCATGCGGATGCGCGAGCCCGAGCCGGCTATCTCCAGCACCTGGCCGATCGGCTCGACCTGCTGAGAGGGTGCGGGGACGTGACCGCCGGTGGTTTCCTCGTCGTTGTAGCTCTTCAGCTCGTCGAGGAAGCTCTTCAGGCTCACTTCGTCGGTCATGGTGTGCACGCGCTCCGAAAACAGGTCCAGGAGACGCGGTTAACGGGGCGGCAGTTAAGATTCCGTCACGCGCCGCGGCGGCGGAACAACTCGGCGGCCGCCCAGCCGAGCAGCAGGGGCAGGAGGATCGCCGCCAAACCGTAGAGGAAGGACTGGCGCTGCGCCGTCTGGGCGACGAACCGCTCGAACCCGGACTTGCCGACCTCGATGTCCTTGGTGGCCGCGGCGATGACCTTTCCCCGGTCGATCAGAAAAGTTTCCGCCGTATAGGTGCCGACCGGCACCTGGCTTGGGATGAAGATGCGCGCCCGGTAGAGGACCCCGCCGCTGATCTCTACGCCGTTCGGGTTCTCGGCGTAGAGGCCCTGGCGGTGGCGCAGCTCGAGCAGGCCTGCCTCGAAGCGGCGTTCCTTGTCCGGCTGGGCGCCGCCCCCGGGCGACAACTGCAGGTTCTGGAGGCCGAGTTCGTAGATGGCGGCGGTGCGCTCGTCGACGAGGTCGGCGATCGGCTTGGACGAGGCCACGGCGTAAAAGCCAGGTGCGGAGCGAAACCGGCTGCTTTCCGCATTGGTCCAGATGCCGGCGATCTTCTGCTTTTCGCGGACCAGGATCGGCTGGACCGGGCCTTTCAGGACCACGGCGATGTCGGCCTGGCGCTTGGGCACGCGCCCGCCGGGGTAGAGGATGGCACCGAACAGCAGCAGCTGGGCGCCGGTGAAGCTGTACTGGATATCGACCCGGCGGGCGGAGATGTCGGGCACCAGCTGCGGCGCGGACTGCGCCATCAGCAGCGGGGCAAGGAGCAGCATGGCGAGGCGGCGCGCCGTCATGGCGTCACAGATACTCGATCGAGAAGATCTCGTCCGGGCGGTAGGTGAGGCCCAGCGCCATGCGCAGCGCGACAAGGAGGATGATGATCGCCAGCGTCAGGCGCAGCAGGTCCGGCTTCAGCCGGGTGGTCATCATTGCGCCGTACTGGGCCCCGATCACGCCGCCGACCAGCAGTAGCGCCGCCAGGACGATGTCAACCGACTGGGTGGTCAGCGCGTGGATCATGGTCGTGGCGGCGCTGACCGCCAGGATCATCACCAGGCTGGTCCCGACCACCACGCGGGCGGCCATGCCAAGGATGTAGATCATGGCCGGCACCAGGATGAAGCCGCCGCCGACGCCGAGCAGGACGGTGAGGATGCCGGCGCCGAAGCCGAGCAGCGCTGGCGCGATCGGCGACAGGTAGAGTCCGGACGCATAGAAGCGCCAGCGGCCGGGAAGGGCGGCGACCCACTTGTTGTGGCGCGGGCGAGCGACTGCCTGCTCGGGCGTCTTGAGCCAGCCGAGTGCCTTCAGCGCGTCGCGCAGCATCAGCACGCCGATGGAGCCCAGCAGCAGCACGTAGAGGATGCCGATCACCGTATCGATCTGGCCCGTGGACTGGAGCAGGCGGAAGATGCCGGCACCCGCCAGGCTGCCGACCAGGCCCCCGGCGATCATCACCAGTCCCATCCGCAGGTCGACGCCGCCGCGCCGCATGTGGGCGAGTACGCCGGACACGCTGGCGCCGGTGATCTGGGTGGTGGCGGAAGCGACCGCCACGCTGGGCGGGATGCCGTAGAAGATCAGGAGCGGGGTGGTCAGGAAGCCCCCGCCGACCCCGAACAAGCCGGACAGCACGCCCACCAGCCCGCCCAGCACCACGATCAGCAGCGCGTTGACCGACATGCCGGCGATCGGGAGATAGATGTCCATGGCGCAGCGGACGCTAGCGGCAAAGCGCGGCGGTGCTAACCCCTTCTCGGACCGGTTGGCCAACGGTGGGATCGTTCGCGGGACGCTGAGGTTCTCCCCCCCGACAAAGGAGAGCGGCGATGAAGTACCGGCGGCTGGGCGACAGCGATCTGGAAGTATCGGAGATCAGCCTTGGGTCGTGGCTGACCTACGGCGTCGGCGTGGAGGCCGACAAGGCGCGGGCGTGCCTGGACACGGCGTTTGAGCAGGGCATCAACTTCATCGATACCGCCAACGTCTACGGGCGGGGCGCCGCGGAAAGCTTCCTTGGCGAGGCGCTGAAAGGGCGACCGCGCGACAGCTATGTGCTGGCGACCAAGCTCTATTTCCCGATGAGCGACACGGACCGCGGCCTGAGCCGGGTCCAGGTCGAAAAGCAGCTGGACGACAGCCTGGTGCGCCTGCGGACGGACGTGATCGATCTGTACCAGTGCCACCGCTACGACTGGGACACGTCGCTCCACGAGACCATGGAAGCGCTTTCCCGCGCGGTGGAGAGCGGCAAGGTGCGATACATCGGCTTTTCCGAGTGGCCGGCGGATCGGATCCAGGCGGCGCTGGACCTGGGCGACGTGGAAAAGTTCGTGTCGAGCCAGCCCCAGTACAGCCTGCTGTGGCGCGAACCGGAGGCGGAAGTGTTCCCGCTGAGTTTCGCCAACGGCATCGGCCAGATCGTCTGGTCGCCGCTTGGCCAGGGGGTGCTGACCGGCAAGTACGACCCGAACAGTCCGCCACCGGCCGGCAGCCGCGCGACCAGCGACGAGATGGGCGGCTGGATGGACCGGCTGATGCAAAAGCCCGTGCTGGAAGCGGTGCAGCGGTTGAAGCCGGTCGCGGCCGAGGCCGGGCTGAGCCTGACGCAGTTCGCGCTGGCCTGGGTGCTGCGCCGGCCGGAAGTATCCAGCGCCATCATCGGCGCGTCACGGCCGGAGCAGGTGGTCGAGAATTGCGGTGCCAGCGGTGCGCAGGTCGACCCGACGCTGTTCGCGCGGGCCGAGGAGATCATCGGCGAGGTGCTGGCGCCGGCGTAGCGGATGCTGGCGGCGGCGTGGGGTAGTGTTAGCGGACTTCGAAAGAGCCTGGGGGACCGCCGGATGCTGGGTGGACCGTAACCCGGTCCGGCTTCGTGGGTCCCTGCGGCAGCCGCATGGTCTCGAACTTCACGCAGGCAGTGTTGAGCGCGAACGCTTGATCAGGGCTTAGCGAGCGCTGGTAACGGTGCGTTGGATCGAAGCTGGCGGCGAACAGCTTGGCACGGCCCCCGCTGGCCGGATGGCTCTTCAGCCACTCGACGGAATAGCTGCGGTCCTCGCCGGTCTCCTTGGCCAGCCGCGCGAACAGCCGGGCGGTCGGGCGGGGATCGACGTTAGCTCGGCGCAGCGCCGCAATGGCGTCGGCGTCGGCCTGGGCTTCGTTGGCGCGGGTGTAGCTGAGCGACGCAACCTGCTGCGCGTTCGCGCCGATGCCACCGGCGAACAGCCGGATCAGCGCGCCGATGCCGAATTCTCGCAGGAGAGCTTCAGTCACGTGGCGGCGGCGGACGTGGGCGATCTCGTGCGCGAGCACGCCGGTCAGTTCATCCGAGTTCTGCGCACGGGCGATCATCTGCTTGAACACGATGATGTGGTTGCCCGGGATGGCCGCGGCGTTGAAGATGTTCACGTCGAAGGCGGCGAACCGGATGCGGTCGGGACCGCGGGTGACGCCAGGTTCGATCCGCTCCGCCAGGGTCTCGAGCGCACGTTGGCCAGAAGGGCTGCGGCAGCGGTTGTCGCCGAAGTCGCCGACGATGCTGTCGCCAAGGTTGCGCTCCCACCCGACGGGCACGTGCGGGGCGAGCCAGTGCGGCGCGGTGTAGCCGACCGCAACCACGGCAGCGGCGACCACGGCGCAGGCGGCTGCGGCCTTGCCGAGACCGAAGCGATCGATCCAGCCACCATAGCGACCGGGCCGGGGCAGCCGCGCAGCGAGGTCGGGATCGAGCGGCTCGTCCAGCAGTAGGCGCCAGCCGGAAACGTCCGAACGGCCGAGCCGCACCCGGCCGCCTTCGTCCGTCCGGACCAGCGTGTCGAGCGGCGCTACCAGCCGGTGCGCTGTTTCGGTGGTAAGCTCCAGTTCGTTGCCGGCCGTGCTGACCGTCACGGCATGCGGAAAGGCGGTGGTGCCGTCGTACAGTGTTCCGCGCATGGCCGGCTCAGATCGCGCCGAGATCGAAGGCATCCGCGAAGCCTTCGCTCTCGCGCGGGGCGCGGGTAGTCGACTGGGTCAGCTCGGCTAGGTCGATATGGCCATAGAGGTGCGCGTGGCGGACAATGAAGGACCAGTTGCGGTAGCCCCAGAAGGAGATGCCGAAGCCCAGCGTGACCATCGCCCACGCTATGTTGCCGAGGAACAGCTTAAGCCAGTCCCAAGTGGTGGCGTCAAAGCCGAATTGGAGCTCGCCGAGGCTCGTGGCGGCGGCGGCGTGGCGGTAGTACTTGGCATACCAATGAAGGGTGGCAAGCGGGATGGCGAGGTAGACCAAGGCGAACAAGCCGACGAAGATCACGCCCAAGGTGGCGCCGTTGACGCTGGAGCGGAGCGAAAACCCGACGATCGCCGCAAGAATGCCGCCGACGATCAGCATCGCGAACGGGGCGATATACAGCAGCGCCCAGCGGCGCTTCAGGCCCTCGGTGGTAAGGTCGGCGCGGAACGGCAGCGGGCCGAAGCTCATCTTGTTCCAGCGCAGGTTCCATAAGCTCGTCTGCGCCCAAGGGAACATGATGAACAGGGTGGCGAAGGCGGCCAGGCTACGACCGAGGTACTCGGCGGCATAGCTCCAGCCGCTGTCGTCACTCCCGCCGCGGATGCCGTGCCACCAGGTCCGGCTCAGCCGGTAGCGCAGGGCGCGGAAGCGGGCGAAGCCGATCAGCACGAAGATGCCGAGGTAGACGAGGGTGGCGAGGCCCGCCGCGGCGCCTTCCTTGCCGCGTGCGACCAGGGCCGGGAACACGAGCTGGATGAACAGGAAGAAGGGCAGCATGACGGCCATGACCATCAGGAAGCCGAAGAACATCTCCTTGCCGGTGCCGGTCCATTCCAGCGTGTCATCGATGACGTGCGTGCGCGACCACAGGTAGCGCCGCTCGCGGGCCGAGGCCCAGAAGCGATAGACGCCGAGGGTGACGACGACCAGCAGGACGTTGGTGGCGGCGATCGGCAGATATTCCCGCCAGTTGCCGGTGAACCGGATGGCGCGGCCGCCGAGGCCGTCGTGACGCACACTATCCATTCACTCTCCCCGGTAGCGGCGAAGAGTGAAGCGGGACTAAACGCTTGGCAAGCGGCTAGAAGCCTAGGCTGTAGCGCACCGCGCCGCCGATATCGGCGGGCGCATCCGCGATATGGCCGGGCTGCCGGCGGGCGAACAGGTTGGTGCCGAGCCACGCCTTGCCGCCCTGCAGCCGCCGGCTGTAGCCGAGTTCGGCGTCCACTTCGCGCCCGCTGGGCGTCAGGCCATAGCGGGTCTGCTGCAGCGTCGGGCTCATCGTGTCGAAGCTCCACGCGGTGGGCAGCAGCAGGTCGAGGCCGCCACCTACCACTTTGAGCGGCTGCGACAGGCGGAAGCCCAGGAGGTCGCCATCGGTCAGCAGGCCGGTCTTCGCAAGATCAAGGCCGTACGCGCGGGTGCGGAAGGCGCCGGAGCCGAAGCTGGTCCAGCCTTGGCGCGCGCTGAGGCCGCCGGACCAGCCGCGGCCGAAGTCGCGCCGGGCCTCCAGGTCGAGGAAGGTGGTGCGGGCTCCCTGCACGCCGCCAAGCGCCGCGGTGAATTCGCCGCCGAGCACGGTGCGGTCCTCATCCAGGCGGGTGAGGCCAGCGCTGAGCGCAGTACCGCCGTAGCGGCGGTCGACCGTCAGACTGGTGGAGCGGTAGCTGGCGTCGGGTCGCGCCAGCGAGGGCCGCAGGCTGCGCGCGACCTGGCCAGCCTCGCCCGCGAGGGTGATCCCGACGGCGCCGAGCTGGTGGCGAACGGCCATTGCGGAGCCGCGGTTGGCGTCGAAGCCGGGCTCGGCGGTGACGTCGCGAGCAGTCAGGAACGCACTGGAAGCCACGCCGGACAGGCGGCGCTGCATCGCCTTCGCCCCTTCCCTGAAGCCCAGTGCCACCGCGGTGCGGTTGTCGATACTGGCGACCATGGTGCCCGCGACCAGCCGCGCCTGGCGCAGGTCATTCGGGCCGATGCCGGTCTGGGCAAGCGCGAAGCCCTGGCGGAGGTCCGTCCGGCGGGTAACGGTCATGGCCACGCTGACTGGGCCGGTGCTGGCGCCGGCTTGGCTGACGTTGCCGGTCAGCGATCGGGCGAGCAGTGGCTGCTGCGGCGCCTGGCGCAGGCCGGCGGCGAGATCGACCGCGAAGGGGCGGGAGAAGCCGTCGAGGATGATGGCGCCCAGCGCCTTCCCGCCCGCATCTCCGACCGCGGACGGCGCGGTGCTGCTGGCGGCAACCGCGACATCGGTCCCGGCCAGGGTAGCCGTGCCGATCGGCTGGAAGGCCCTCGCCACATTGAGGCGGCCGCGGCCATAAACGTTGTCGATCCCAGCAGCGCCGAGGTCGTCGGCGCTGGCGAACAGGATCTTGACGATCTGCTGGCCCGTGAGGTTCGGATAGGCTTGGGCGAGCAGGGCAACGGCGCCGCTGATGGTAGGCGCCGAGAAGCTGGTGCCCGAATAATAGTAACGGGCGCCGTCCTGGTTGATGGTCTTCACGCCCGCACCAAGCGCCATCAGCGTGTAGTTGGCGCTGGTCCCCGCCCGGTTCGAGAAGGGCGAGATGGTGTCCGTACTCGTCGTGGTGCGCAGGTCGCCGTTGAAGGTGCCAACCGAGCCGGCGACAATCACCGAACCGGCGAACTGCGCCGCGGGTACGGCCGCAAACGGATCGGCGTTGGCGCCCTCGGGCTTGGCGCCGTCATTGCCGGCGGAGATGACCAGCACCACGCCCTTGCCGACCGCATAGCTGAAGGCGCCGAGCAGGGCCGCGCCGGGCGGGTCGCCGCCGAGCGAGAGGTTGATGACTTTGGCACCCGCGTCCGTCGCGACCCGCACGCCGGTGGCGATGGCCGGATCGCCGAACGAGCATTCCTTGTCCGGATCGGCGGTGCAGGTCCCCGCGGTGTCCGCGCGCATCATCACCACCGTCGCATCGGGAGCCACGCCGTGAATGTAGACGCCGTCCTTGGCCGCGGCCGCGGTCGCCGCGACGGCGGTACCGTGCCCGTCCTCGTCGGCGAGCGGGCGGTTGGCGCCGGTCACGTCGCGGCTGGCCGAGTCGATCCGACCGGTGAACTCGCTCAAACTCGGGTTGATGCCGCTGTCGATTACGCCGAGCTTCACGCCCCGGCCGGTCCAGCCCCCGTCGTAGGCGGGCAGCGCGCCGGACACCACCGCCGCGTTGCTGTTGCGGTATTCGATCGTGTCGTAACCACCCGTGGGCCGCGGAGTCGGGGTGCCGGTCATCGGCACGGTGGTCGAACTGGGGGTGGGGGTCGGCGTCGGCGTCGGCGTCGGCGCGGGCGGCGGAACCTCCGCGGCCACTGGGGCGGGCGCCGGCGCGGGGCCGCCGCCGCCGCCGCCACCCCCACAGGCCGAAAGGGACAGCACGAGCATGCAGCCGGTACCTGCCAGAAGCTTCTCGCGCATTCGTCCGACCTCCACCAAGCCGCTGATAAGTTTACAGATTTATTGGCCTATGCGGAAGGGAAGCTTTCAGTTTGCTGAAAGCGGACCGCGCGCTTAGGAGCGGGGCCGCTTGGTACCCAGGGGAGCATGACGTGGAACAGCTGCAGCAGGTCATTGAACACGCCTGGGAAGAGCGGGACGGCATCGGTCCAGATACCCGTGGTGACGTGCGCGGGGCAGTCGACCGGGCGTTGGCGCTGCTTGATTCGGGCGAAGCGCGGATCGCCGAGCAGGCGAACGACGGCTGGCAAGTTCACCAGTGGCTCAAGAAGGCGGTGCTGCTGAGTTTCCGGCTGCAGCCGATGGAGCTGATCGGCGGTGGTCCGGGCGCGGCCCACTGGTGGGACAAGGTCCCGAGCAAGTTTGCCGGCTGGAGCGAGGCGGAGTTCAGGGCGGCGGCGTTCCGCGCGGTGCCGGGCGCAATCGTCCGCCGCGGCGCCTACATCGCGCCCGGCGCAGTGCTGATGCCGAGCTTCGTCAACATTGGCGCGCGGGTCGGCGAGGGCGCGATGATCGACACCTGGGCGACGGTCGGTAGCTGCGCGCAGATCGGTCGCAACGTTCACGTCTCCGGCGGTGCAGGGATCGGCGGCGTGCTGGAACCGCTTCAGGCCGGGCCGGTAATCATCGAGGATGATTGCTTCATTGGCGCGCGGTCCGAAGTGGCCGAAGGCGTGGTGGTGGAGCGCGGCTCCGTGCTGAGCATGGGCGTGTTCCTGGGCGCCTCGACCAAGATCGTCGACCGCGCTTCGGGCGAGGTCATGTACGGCCGAGTGCCGGCCTATTCGGTGGTGGTGCCGGGCACGCTGCCGGGGAAAGACGGCGGCCCGAGCCTCGCCTGTGCGGTGATCGTCAAGACCGTGGACGAGCGCACCCGGTCCAAGACGGGGATTAACGAGCTGCTGCGCGACTGAGCGGCCTCGCTCAGATCCACAGCGAGATCGAGTTGCCGAAATTATGCAGGAGGACGGGCAGCAGCAGGCTGCCGGTCCGGTATCGCAACCAGACCGCGATGAAGGACGGCATCGCGGTCAGGGCCATGACCATGGGATCGAACGAGAAGGCTCCGTCTCCGTAGCCGAACGCGTGAGCGAGGCCGAACAACAAGCAGGACAGGACCGCACCCCAGCCCCAATCGACGCCGAGCAGCCGAACCCGAGCGGTGAACGCGCGATCGAGCGCGAAGAGGAGGATGCCGCGGTAGAAGGGCTCTTCCTGGAAGCCTGGCATGGTCAATTGGAAGGCGACATCCTCAGGCGTGCTCGTATCGCCGCCGAAGACGAGCGCGATGCCGAGGAAGAAGGCGCAATAGAGCAGGGCGACCGGAACGGCGGCCCGCAGGCTCCCGCCGCGCTGCTTGATTGTCAGTCCGACGCGGCGCCAGCCGAATGCGGGCAGCGAGGCAAGGACCAGGGTGGCGCCGAGGGCAAGGATCTGCCCCTGCCAGTTGCGGGTCGCCGCCGGAACCAGCTTTGGCAGCAAGCCGTAGCCACGGGTGAGCAGTAAGTCGTTCACCGCCACCAGCAGCGCGGCGATCAGCAACCAGCGAACATCGAAGTTGCGGCGTTGCGCCAGGCCGATGACAGCTCCAGCCACCAGCAGCAGGCCCAGCGTACCCCCAAGCGCGATCAGTCCGTCCATCGGCCTACCCCCCCACCAACAAGTGTAGCCAACGAGGCTGCCGACGCCAGCCCGCCGGTGCCTGGGCGATTGGTGCTGATTGCCGGGCCAGCGAAACCTGCCGGTAAGGGTTCCGGCCCCATGGGCGCCCGATTGATCAAGGCCGCCGGGCTGCATATCCGGTTGGCTCAGGGGGGAAGAAAAGATGTCGTTCAATCTCATGCTCGCGCTCGCGGCCGCCGCTGTCGGCAAACCGACGACTACCGATGCGATGAAGCCGCCCGTCATCACCACCGCGCCGGCCACGGGCCGGCGAGCCGTCGATCCGATGGAAGCGATGGCGGGCATGATGAAGATCATCGACAAGGTGTTTCCGGCCGGTCCGGAGCCAGAGCCGGCCCGGCTGGCGATCGCGCGCGACGCGACGTTCCGAATGTTCCCGAAGGGCGCCTATGCGCAGGCCATGAACGGCTTCATCGACAAGACGGTCGACCATGTGCTGAGCATGAGCGAAGCCGACCTTGCGGACCTGGCGCCGACGTCGGCGAAGAAGAATGGCAAGGCAGGCAAGCCGCCGAGCACGGAGCCGCTGCGCCTCGCGCTCACGCGTAAGGACCCAAACTTCGACGCCAAGCTTGCGGCGGGCAAGGCGTTCGCGCAGGTTATGTTGACCAAGGTGGCCGACGCGGCGGAGCCCCGCTTCCGCGACGGCATGGCGCGGTCGCTGGCACGCAAGTTCGACACCCGGCAGTTGGGCGAGATCCAAGCGTTCCTGGCGACTCCGACTGGCGCCGCCTACGGCCGCCAGATGATCGGCCTGTGGTTCGAGCCCGACGTGATCCGCGGTACCTTTGAGGCCTTTCCCGAGATCATGCGCCTGATGCCGGAACTCGCCAAAGACGGCGCTACATTCCAAGCCCAGATGGAAAGCGGGCCCAAGAAGAAGTGAGCAGAGCTCCCTAGCGCGCCTCGCTCAGCAGCTTCGCCGCCTCCAGGCCGGTCCAGTCAAGGTCACCCGAGTAGCGCCAGATCTCCTTGCCGTTCGAGCCGTAGAGTATCGTCGTCGGCAGGATGTTGACGCCAAGTTCGCTGCTCATCGCCATTTCCTTGTCCTGGAACGGCTCCAGGTCGATCTTCCGCTCGTCCAAGAAGGCGGCAACGGTCGACTGGGGCTGCATGTCCTGGCTCAGGGCGACGACCTGCGGCGCGTTCGCCTGTTTGGACAGCTTGGCGAGGGTGGGCAGCTCCTTGATGCACGGCGCGCACCAGGTCGCCCACAGGTTCAGCAGCACGGGCTTGCCGGATAGCTCGGCAAGGCTGGTGTCCTCCGCATCGCCGTTCTTGAACTCGATCGCCGGCGCGGCCTTGCCGGCCTGGGTACGGTCGAGCCCGCCGGCCTTCTGCGCGGGGGCTGCGGCCGGAGCGGACGCGGGTTCGGCTTGGTTCTGCGGGGAAACTTGCCTATCGCAGCCGACGATGAGCAGTGCCAGGAACAGCAGGGCGGGGGAGCGCATGATGGTGGCCTACCCGCTTGCCCCCACGCTTGGGAAGGGCATCGTGCTGCTGTGTGGCGCGTTGCTGGTGGCGGCTTGCGGCAAGGTGGGCGATCTTGAGCCGGCGCCGGGCCAGCCGCTGCCGGTCAAGCCCAAGCTGGCGCAGACAGTGCCGACTGCCGAGGAATTGCTGACGCCCCCGCCGTATGCCCGGCCCGAACGGACGGACGAGATCCAGTCGCGGAACCGGCCCCGTAGCGCCGACCGTTTCGACCTTCCGCCGCCCGACGGCGGGGCCGCGCCGACGGTGGAAACCAATGGCCAGGCCGAAACCCGCACCAACGATCCAGGACCCGCCTCACCCAAATGAACCAGCCCTTTAAACCCGTTCGCAAGGCCGTTTTTCCCGTCGCTGGACTCGGCACCCGCCTGCTGCCCGCAACCAAGACCATGCCCAAGGAGATGCTGACGGTGATCGACCGCCCGCTGATCCAATATGCGGTGGATGAGGCGCGCGAGGCGGGGATCGAGCAGCTGATCCTGGTGACCGGCCGCGGCAAGTCGGCGCTGGTCGACTATTTCGACCTGAGCTTCGAACTTGAATCGACTATGCGCGCGAAAGGCAAGGACCTGGCCGTGCTGGAACCCAGCCGGGTCCCGTATGGCGAACTGATCAGCGTCCGCCAGCAGGAGCCGTTGGGCCTCGGCCATGCCGTTTGGTGCGCCCGGCACGTAGTCGGTGACGAACCCTTCGCGGTGCTGCTGCCTGACGACCTGATGGCGGGGACGCCCGGCGCGCTCAGGCAGATGGTTGACGCCTACAACAAGGTCGGCGGGAACATCGTCTGCGCGGAGGAAGTCGCGCCGGAGAAGACGGCGAGCTACGGGATCGTCACGCCGGGCAATATGGACGGCAGGCTGACCGAAGTGCGCGGGCTGGTGGAGAAGCCGGCGCCCGAGGTTGCGCCGTCCCTCCTGGGCGTGATCGGTCGCTATATCCTGCAGCCGGAAGTCATGGGCGTGCTCGACGCGCAGGAACCCGGCGCTGGCGGCGAGATCCAGCTGACCGACGCCATGGCCAAGCTGATCGGCCGGCAGCCGTTCCACGCGGTCAAGGTGGATGCGGTGCGGCACGATTGCGGCGACCGGGCGGGGTACGTGCGAGCGACGATCGCGTTGGCGCTCGGACGGGACGACCTGCGTGACGTGGTGCGGGAAGCCGTCGCCTAAGGCTCCAGTTCGACGTCCCAGTAGAGATAGTCGCGCCAGCTCGCGTGGAGGTGGTTGGGCGGAAAGCTCTTGCCATGGTCCTGCAACTGCCAGCTGGTCGGCCGGATCGGTTCGCGGTGGATCGGCATGCCGGCCTGGCGCGGGGTGCGGCCGCCCTTTCTGAGGTTGCACGGCGCGCAGGCCGTGGCGACATTCTCCCACGTGGTGCGGCCGCCCTGGGCACGCGGGATGACGTGGTCGAAGGTCAGCTCCCGCCCGGAGCCGCAATAAACGCAGCGGAAGCGGTCGCGCAGGAACAGGTTGAAGCGGGTGAACGCCGGATACTCGTTGGGCCTGACAAACTGGCGCAGCGCGATGACGCTGGGCAGTTTCAGTGTGTGGGTCGGCGAATGAACCTCGCGCTCATAGTGGGCGACCACGTCGACCCGTTCGAGGAACATCGCCTTGACCGCGGTCTGCCACGGCCACAGGCTCAGCGGGTAATAGCTCAGCGGGGTATAGTCGGCGTTGAGGACGAGGGCGGGACAGCTGTCGGGATGGCGGATAAGTTCGGGTTGGTACACGAGCGCGCGGTGCCTCCGGTCGTTCAATGACCGAACCCGCGCTTCCCGGCCCGTCGCACCCAGGAGGAGAAACCGTTTTCGGCCCTTCCCTGATGCCAGCCGGGTGCCAGACCGGCGTGACAAGGGCATGAATCGCAAGTTGCAGGTTGGCGGTCAAGTGGGCACCAAGTGAGCACTTCCCGGTTCGCGCCCTCGCCGACGGGGCGGTTGCACCTTGGCCATGCCTATAGTGCGGTGCTTGGGCGGCGGGCCGCCGGGCGGTGGCTGCTCAGGATCGAGGACCTCGACCCGGGAAGAGCGCGGCCGGAGTTCGTCGCCGGGATCACCGAAGACCTCGCCTGGCTGGGGCTGCAGCATGATGGCGCGCCGCTGGTGCAGTCGGAGCGGGTCAGCGCCTATGCGGCGGCGCTTGACGAGCTCAAGCGACTTGGGCTGGTCTACCCGTGCTTCTGCACGCGCGCGGACATTGCCGCCTCGCTCACGGCGCCCCACGGGGATGCCGGGAGTGGCTATCCGGGCACCTGCCGCGGGCTGGCCGACGATCCGAAGCGGCGAGAGACGACGCCGCACAGCTGGCGGCTGGACAGCGCAACGGCGATCGCCAGGGCCGGAATGCCGGGGTGGATGGAAGCGGACGGGACTACCTTCGCCAGCGATGCGGCGCAGATCGGCGACGCGGTGCTGGCGCGCAAGGATGCGCCCTCGTCATATCACCTTGCCTGCGTGGTCGACGACGCCGCCAGCGATGTGGACCTGGTCGTGAGGGGCGCGGACCTGCGACCATCCACGCCGGTGCAGCGGCTGCTCCAGGTGCTGCTCGGCCTGCCGGAGCCGACCTATCTTCATCACCCGCTGGTGGCGCATGACGATGGGCGGCGGCTGGCCAAGCGCGACCGGGCGCCCACGCTGCAGGCGCTACGGGACTTAGGGCAAGACGGCCGGGAACTGGCGCAAAGCCTGGCCTTGGACGTTTTGCCCACTGGTTTCCGCTTCCTCCAGCCCTAGATAGGATCCCTATGTCCACCCTTCTCATCATCGTGCTGGTCGTCGCCATGGGCGCGACCGCCTACGTGCTGGTCCGCGGCGTCATGGCGATGGCGTCGGGCAAGGTCGGCAACCAGGAGCAGCAGCAGCAATGGATGCGCAAGCGCGTCCTGTACCAGGCGATCGCCGTGTTCCTGGCGGTGGCCATCCTGATGCTTGCCGGCGGCGGGCGCTAAGCTGGTCAAGCTCAACCGCATCTACACGCGGACCGGCGACGCCGGGGAAGCGGGGCTGGTCGACGGCAGCCGGGTGAGCAAGGCCGGGCTGCGGCTGACGGCGATCGGCGAAGTCGACGAAGCCAATTGCGCCGTCGGGCTCGCCCTTGCCGAATTGCCGGCGGGACATGCGGTCGCAGTCGCCTTGTCGCGGATCCAGAATGAGCTGTTCGACCTCGGCGCCGACCTCGCCACTCCCGGCGAGATGGAAGGGGCGCTGCGGATCGTCGCCGAACAGGTCGAGCGGCTGGAACGCGAGATCGACACGATGAACGAGGCCTTGGAGCCGTTGACCAGCTTCATCCTGCCGGGCGGGAGCCGGACGGTCGCCGCGCTGCACCTCGCTCGCGGGGTGGTGCGCCGGGCCGAGCGGGCGGCGGTCGCGCTGAACGAGGCCGGCCCGCTCAACCCGCACTTGCTGGCCTATCTGAACCGGCTGTCCGACCACCTGTTCGTCGCTGCCCGTGCCGCGGCGGCCGAGCAGGGCGGCGACGTGCTGTGGGTGCCCGGAGCCACGCGGGGCGACTGAACGGAACTGTGCTTCCCCGCTGCTCATTCAGCACGGGAAGGAGCACACCCATGAACGCACAGACCATCGTCCGGAACGGGGCACTGGGCATTGTCGGCGGCCTGGTGGCATCATTGGCGATGAACAGTTTTCAGAGCGGCTGGAGTGCGGCCAGCAAGCTCCTCAAACCTGAACAGGACCGCGGCGGCGGCGGCGAGCCGAGCACTGTCAAGGCCGCCGACCAGGTCTCCCAGGCTACCACCGGCAAGCCGATCCCGAACAAGGAGCGTCAGACGGCCGGGCAGGCCACCCATTACGCGTTCGGCGCCTTGCTCGGCGGGCTCTACGGCGCCGCGTCAACTGCTTACCCGGCGGTGCGGACCGGCTTCGGCGCACCGTTCGGAGCCGCGGTCTGGGCCGTGGCCGACGAGCTGGCAGTGCCCGCGGCCGGGCTGGCCAAGCCGCCGACGCAGACTCCGCTGTCCACCCACGCTTATTCCCTGGCATCGCACCTGCTGTTCGGCGCGGTGCTGGAATCCAGCCAATTGGCGTTGCAGCGCGGGTTCCGGGCGTTTGAAGAACGACGCGAACGACAGGCGGCCTGAAGCGAGCTATAGAGCGGGCATGGCCTCCGCCGCACCCGCCTTCCCGCCCGATGATCTCGCCGCGCGGCTGGCGGCGACTCGCGCCCTCACCCTGGAGCTCGCCCGGCCGCTCAGCGACGCGGACGCCTGCCTCCAGCCGTTCCCCGACGCGTCCCCGGCCAAGTGGCACCTGGCGCACACGACCTGGTTCTTCGAGACGTTCGTGCTGCGTGACCACGCGCCGGGCTACCGGTTGTTCGACGAGCGCTGGCCGTTCCTGTTCAACAGCTATTACGAGGGCGAAGGCGCGCGAATCGAGCGGGCTCGCCGCGGGCTGGTCAGTCGCCCAAGCCTGGAAGAAGTGCGCGCCTGGCGCGGGCATGTGGACGCGGCGCTTGAGCAGGCCTTGCCGGGTCTGTCCGGGGAGGCGCTGGCACTGGTCGACCTGGGCATCCAGCATGAGCAGCAACACCAGGAGCTGTTCCTGACCGACCTGCTGGCCGCCTTCGCTGCCAACCCGCTTGAGCCCGCTTACGGCGATCTGCCGCCTGCATCACGCCGTGCCAGCGAACCGCTAACCTGGCTGCGCGGACGCGAAGGCATCGTGGAGATCGGGGCCGCCGAGGGCGGGTTTGCGTTCGACTGCGAACGGCCGCGCTACCGCGTGCTGCTCGGCGCCCACGAGATCGCGCATCGGCCGGTGACCAACGGCGAGTGGCTGCAATTCATTGCTGATGGCGGTTACCGGACGGCCAGCCTGTGGCTGAGCGACGGCTGGGCCTGGGTGCAGGCGGAGCGTGTGGAAGCGCCGCTGTATTGGCGCATTGAGGAGGAAAGCGCCTTTACCCTCGCGGGCCGTCGGCCGCTCGACCACGCCGCACCGGTGGCGCACGTCAGCCATTACGAGGCAGACGCCTTCGCCCGCTGGGCCGGCGCGCGCCTGCCGACGGAATGCGAGTGGGAGAGCTTCGCCGCTTGCGCCGACCCCTCGACTGGCCACCAGCTCGATGCGGCCGGACCGGTGTTGCCGCAGCCCGGGGGTAGCATCTTCGGTGATGTCTGGAACTGGACGGGCTCGGCTTTCCTCCCACATCCGGGCTTCCACCCTGCGAAAGGCACGGTGGGCGAGTACAACGGCAAGTTCATGAGCGGGCAGATGGTGCTGAAGGGCGCCAGCTGCGCCACGCCGCGCGGGCACAGCCGGGCGAGCTATCGCAACTTCTTTCAGCCGGCGGCCCGCTGGCAATTCACCGGGGTGCGGCTCGCGCGTGACTGCTGATCCCCAATTCCGGACCGACGTGCTGCGCGGGTTGGCCAGCACGCCCAAGGCGATCCCGGCGCGCTGGCTGTACGACAGTCGCGGGTCGGAGCTGTTCGACGAAATCACCCGGCTGCCGAGCTATTACCCGACGCGGACCGAGTCGGCGCTGCTTCAGCGGATCATGCCGGAGGTGGCGGCGCGGGTCGGCCCAGGGCGGGCCGTGGTCGAGTTCGGCGCCGGATCATTGACCAAGACGCCCCTGCTGCTGGAAGCGATTGCACCGGCGTTCTATGTGCCGGTGGATATATCGGGCGATTACCTGCGCGCGAGCGCTGAGGAGCTGGTGGCCAAGCTGCCGGGCGTGCCGATCCATCCGGTGGAGGCGGACTTCGTCCAAGGCATGGACCTGCCGGACGACCTCCTTGCGCTGCCGAAGCTTGGCTTCTTCCCTGGCTCCACCATCGGTAATTTCATCCCCGCCAGCGCGACGGACCTCTTGCGCCACTTCCGCCGGACGCTGGGCACCGGCGCGCTGCTGCTGATCGGGATGGACCGGGTCAAGCCGGTCGAGCGGCTGTTGGCGGCATACGACGACCCGGAAGGGGTGACCGCTGCGTTCAACCTCAACCTGCTCGAGCGGATCAACCGCGAGCTCGATGGGACGGTGCCGATCGATACCTTCCGCCACGAGGCGCGCTGGAACGACATCCTAGGCCGGATCGAAATGCACCTGGTGGCTGGCCGCGACGTCGAGTTCCGGATCGGCGGCCAGCCGTTCCGGATGACCAAGGGCGAGAGCATCCACACGGAAAACAGCCACAAATATGGGCCTCGCGGTGGGCGGACACTGCTGCTGGCCGGCGGGTGGACGCCTGTGGTCGAGTGGACGGATGCGGCTCGGGATTTCGCGGTGGTGCTGGCCGAGGCGTTGCCGGAGCGGTTCGCGCCATGAGGCCGCGTGTTGCCCCGTTCACGCGGCCCGGCTAAGCCCCGCCCATGCTGCTCGCCTTGTTCAACATCGCCGACCTGATGCTGCGGGTACTCGGCTGGATTGTCATCGCCCAGGTGATCCTGAGCTGGCTGGTGGCATTCAACGTCATCAACACCAGTTCGGAAGGCGTGCGTCGCTTCCTGGTCGGCTTGGACAAGTTCCTGGCGCCTATCTACCGCCCGATCCGCAAGGTGCTGCCGGACTTCGGCGGGCTGGACCTGTCGCCGGTGGTGCTGCTGATCGCCATCCAGATCGTCCGCATGCTGCTGGCGGGGCTCGCCAGCGACGTCGCGGTCTAGCATGGCCGCGGCGCTGATCGACGGGCGGGCCGCGGCCGAGGCGCTGCGGGCGCGGGTCGGGATCGCCGCGGACTTCTTCCGTGCCGCGAGCGGGCGTGCGGCCGGTCTCGCCACCGTGCTGGTCGGCGAGGACCCGGCGAGCAGCGTCTACATCCGCTCCAAGATCAAGGCGACGCACGAAGCCAACATGCACGGGGTGCACCACCCCTTGCCGGCCGACACGCGCGAGGAGCAATTGCTGGCGCTGGTCGAGCAGTTGAACCGCGATCCCAGCGTGGACGGCATCCTGGTACAGCTGCCCCTGCCCGACCAGATCGACACCGCCCGGGTGATCGCCGCCATCGATCCGGACAAGGACGTCGACGGCTTCCATGTCGTCAACGCTGGCCGGCTGGCCGTCGGCGACCCGGACGCGCTAGTGCCGTGCACGCCGCTCGGCTGCCTGCATCTGCTCAAGAGCCACCTCGGCAGCCTCAGCGGCCTGGAGGCGGTGGTGATCGGGCGCTCCAATATCGTCGGCAAACCGATGGCGGCGCTGCTGCTGGCGGAAAGCTGCACCGTGACGATCGCGCATAGCCGCACGAGCGACCTGCCCGAGGTCTGCCGCCGCGCCGACATTCTCGTGGCGGCGGTCGGCCGGGCGGAGATGGTGCGGGGCGACTGGATCAAGCCGGGCGCTTGCCTGATCGACGTCGGCATCAATCGCGTTGCCGGGGCCGAGCCGGGGAAGACCCGGATTGTCGGCGACGTGGCGTTCGACGAGGCGCGCGAGGTAGCAGGCGCGATTACGCCCGTCCCGGGAGGCGTCGGCCCGATGACCATTGCCATGCTGCTGAGGAATACGCTGGTCGCGGCGCACCGCCGAGCCAACCTGGCCGTACCGGAGGACCTATGATCATCGCCATGCTGCTTGCCGCCGCGCCCGTCGCAACCGCCGTGGATGCGGAGCGCGCTTTTGCCGCCGATGCACGCCGGCTCGGCCAGTGGACCGCGTTCCGCAAGTGGGCCGATCCAGGCGCCGTGATGTTCACGCCGCAGGCGGCTTGGGCGCAGCGTTTCCTGCGCGGCCGCAAGAACCCGCCAAGGTCGGTGGAATGGTGGCCGGAGCAGAGCTTTGTGTCTTGTGACGGGCGCACGGCAGTCAACACCGGGCCGTGGCGGTTGGCGAGTGCTACCGGTTACTTCACGACCTTGTGGATCCGTGGCGCGCGGGGCTGGCGGTGGAGCGTGGATGGCGGGGACGAGGGCGCCCGGGCGACAACCATTCCGCCGCGGCTGACCGTGCGGCGGGCCGCGTGCACCAACCGCGCTCTCAGGCTCAAGCAGATCGAGGCCGCCTACCGCGCGCCGATCAACCGTGCCAACCCGCCGGGGGACACCGGCTACAACCAGTCGGCTGATGGCACCCTGCTCTATCAATGGAAGGTGGCGCCGGACGGCGCCCGGCAGCAGCAGGCCAAGCTATGGACCGGGCGGCGGTTCGAGCTGGTGCTCGATCAGCGGGTGGCAGTGCCGCCCAAGCAATGATCGAGCTGTTCACCTCGGCGCTGGTCACCTTCCTGGTGGTGATCGACCCGCCGGGGTGCGCGCCGATCTTCGCTTCATTGACCAGCGGCGCCGTCGCGGCCGAGCGACGGCGAATGGCGATCCGCTCCGCACTGATCGCCTGGGGCGTGCTGATGTTCTTCGCGCTGCTGGGCGAGCCACTGCTCCGAGCGCTTGGCATCCAGCTCGCAAGTTTTCGCATCGCCGGCGGGATCATGCTGTTCGCGATCGCGCTCGACATGGTGTTCGAAAAACGGACGGAGCGGCGGGAGGAGCGGGCCAGCCAGGTTGTTCAGGAGGACATCTCGGTCTTCCCGATGGCCATTCCGATGATCGCCGGACCCGGCTCAATCGCGTCCGCCATGCTGCTCACCGCCCGCGCCAACGGAACGGTGGAGTCGATCACGGTGCTGGCGGCGATGACAACCGTAATCCTGCTGACCATGGTCTCGCTGCTGATCGCGGGACCGCTGATGCGGCTCATCGGCCATCGGCTCGAAGCCATGGTCACCCGGATCCTAGGTGTGATCCTGGCCGCGCTCGCGGCGCAGTTCGTGGTGGACGGCCTCAAGGAGAGCTTTCCGGCCGTCCTGGCCTGAGGCTTAGCGCCGGCCACCACCCCACTAGCCGCGGGCTTGTTGCCGCTCGGCGTTCGTCAGCACGCCGTCGCGATTGCGATCGGCGGCGTCGAAGCGCTGCAACGCCGCGCCGGTCGCCTCCTGCACCGTCACCCGGCCATCGCGGTTGAAGTCGGCGGTGGCGAACATCCGGCTCACGGCTACGCCGCCCATCCGCTGTCCGCGCCGGCCAGCCTGACGCCGATCGGCATGCTGGGCACGGACCTGATCGAACTCGGCGCGGGTAATCACGCCATCATTGTTGAGGTCGCGCCGCGCAAACGCTTGGGCCAAGCGCTGCTGGCGGAGCGCCGGGTTCATGGCCCGTTGGCCACGCTGTCCGCGTACCTGCTGGCCGGCAGCCTGCGCCTCCTGCTGGGTCAGCACGCCGTCGCGGTTCAGGTCCAAACGGGCGAACATGCCTTGAACGCGCTGCAAGACTTGCGCGCGGGTCTGGGTGGCGTTGCGCTGTCCGGGGCCGAGACCGCCCTGCGGTACCTGGGCGACGGCGGCGGTGGCAGCGAGGCCGGCAAGCAGGCCGGCGACAAGCTTGAGCGTCATGAGAGCAAACTCCTGGTGCGTTGTTGACTGCTCCTTAGGCATGCACCGCTGACCGCTTGTTGAACTCCTTGTTCACCTGCTGGCTTCCCGGCCAAACACTTGTAGGTTGAGGGCCGTGGACCGGCCTGCACGCGCCCTGATCGACCAGCAAGAGGCCGCCGGCTGGTGGCAGTCGCGCGCGATCGCGACTGCGCTGGTGCTGTTGTGCGCCGTACCGTTTGTCTGGCCGGCGCTGCCGCCCCTGGTCGACCTGCCGGCGCACATGGCGCGCTACCAGGTCGCGCTGCACCTCGAGGACTCGGCGGAGCTGCGGCGCTTCTTCGGCTATCATTGGGCGCTGATGGGCAATCTGGGCGTGGACCTGCTGGTGCAGCCGCTCGCCCGGCTGGTCGGCCTCGAGCCGGCCGTGAAGCTGATCGTGGTCGCCATCCCTGCGCTCACTGCCGCCGGCATGCTGGCGATCGCTCGCACCGCGCACGGGCGAGTGCCGGCAACGGCGTTCCTGGCACTGCCTTTTGCCCTGTCCGCCCCGCTTCTGTTCGGCTTCGTGAACTTCGCGCTGGCGGCAGGGCTGGCGCTGGCGGTGTTCGCCGCCTGGCTCCAGCGCCGGTCGCCGCTGCTGCTGCTCGTTGCCGGGCCGATCCTGTTCGTGGTTCACCTGTACGGCTGGGCCATGCTGGGCGTTACGACGATGGGCGCGGTGCTTGGGTCCGCCTACGCTGAGCGCCAGCCGCTGCGAATGGTTCTGCCGCAATTGTCGGCGGCCATCCTGCCGCTGGCACCCGTCCTGTTGTTCTTGCTGCTCGGGCCACACGGATCGGGCGGGCTGCTTGCCGAAGCCTGGTTCGACGTGCCGCAGAAGCTCGGCTGGCTGATGGGTGCGCTGCGCGACCGCTGGGCGCTGCTGGACATGGCTCCGGTGATCGCGGCCGTGCTGGCGATCGCTCTCGCCCGCGTCCGCCGTCTCGGCTTCGACCCGGCTCTTGGCGGAGCGGCGGCGTTGCTTGGGCTGGCCGCGCTGCTGCTACCCTACAAGCTCATGGGCTCGGCCTATGCCGACATGCGGCTGTTCCCCTTCGCATTGGCGCTGGGCGTGCTGGCGATCCGGACCGAGCGGCTGGGTCCAAGCGCCGCCGCCCGTGTCGCCGTGGCGGCGCTTGCCTGCGCGGGACTGCGCGTCGGCACGGTCACGGCCAGCAACCTTCTCGCCGCCAGTGAGCAGCAGCGGCTGCTGACGGCCCTGACCGTCCTGCCACGCGGCGCGCGCCTCGCCGTGCTGGTCGGGCAGCCGTGCGACAACCGCTGGGCCTTGCAGCGGCACGCGCACCTTGGGGCGATGGCGACCGTGCGGCGCGACGGCTTCAGCAACGACCAATGGGCCGCGTCCGGGCTGAACCTGCTGGAGCGGCGCTACCAGCCGCCTGGACGGTTCGCCGCCGACCCGTCGCAACTGGTCCAGCCGGCCACGTGCGTTCTCACCTGGAGCGTCGACCAGGCGCTTGCCGAGGTGCCGAGCGACGCCTTCGACTACCTGTGGCTGATCGGGACGGAGCCGTCTGACCCGCGGCTGCTCGCCGGGTTCGTGCCGGTGTGGCGCAGCCAAGGCGCGATCCTGTACCGCCTACCACGCCGGTGACGCTGGCCGCTGGCAAAGCCACGCGACTGCGCTAGGGAGGCGCCGCATGGACTGGATGGTCGCTTCCCCGCCGAACACGGCCGCGCTGAGGCGATCGAAGCAGTGGTGGGAGCGGCGCTGGTTCGTGGCGCTAGTGATTCTCCTTACCACCGTGCCCCTGCTCTACCCGCCGGTGCCGCCGCTCGTGGACCTGCTCGGCCACATGGGACGGTATCGGGTGGCGCTGGACCTTCAAGACAGCGCCAGCCTGCAGCGCTTCTATGCCTTTCAATGGAAGATCGTCGGCAACCTCGGCGTCGACTTGCTGGTGGTGCCGCTGGCCAAGCTGATCGGGCTAGAGGCGGCGACCAAGCTGATCGTAATCGCCATTCCGCCGCTTACCGCCGGCGGCATGCTGTGGGCCGCGCGCGAGGTCCACTATCGCTTGCCGCCGACCGCGCTGTTCGCGCTGCCGTTCGTCTACGGCCACCACTTTCTGTTCGGCTTCGTCAATTTCGCGCTGTCGATGGCGTTCGCGTTCGTGGCGTTCGGGCTGTGGCTCCGGCTTGGGCGGCTCGGCAAGACGCGGCTGCGAGCCGCGCTGTTCGTGCCGATTTCGATCCTCGTCTGGCTGACCCATGCCTTCGGCTGGGGCATGCTGGGTCTGCTGGCATTCGCGTCGGAAACGGTGCGGCAGCACGACAAAGGCAAGGGTTGGCTGATGAGCGCGCCGCACGCCGCGTTCGAGTGCCTGAGCCTGGCGCCGCCCGTGCTGCTGATGATCGCCTGGCGCGAAAGCAGCGGCGGCAACACGGTCGACTGGTTCAACTGGGAGATCAAGTGGCGCTGGATCACCATGGCGCTGCGCGACCGCTGGCGAACGTTCGACCTGGCGTCCGTGGCGGTGACCGGGGGCGTGTTCCTGCTGGCGCTTATTCACCCGCGGCTGACCCTGTCGCGCATGCTGTTCTTCACCCTGCTGGTGCTGAGCATCGCTTTTGCCATCCTGCCCCGGATCATCTTCGGCTCGGCCTATGCCGACATGCGGCTAGTGCCCTATCTGTGGGCCGTCGCCATGCTGGCGATCCGGTTCAGGGAGAAGACGGATCTCCGGCTGGCGCGGATGCTGGCGGTGGCGGCGCTGGCCTTCTTCCTGGTGCGGATCGGCGCCAACACGTGGAGCCTGGCGCTCGCCGCTCACGAGCAGCGGCAATTGCTGACCGCGCTCGACCGGATGCCGCAGGGCGCGCGGGTGGCGTCGTTGGTGGGCATCAGCTGCCGCGAGCGGAGCTGGCCGATGTGGCGGAACTCGCACCTTGGCGGCCTGGTGGTCGTGCGCAAGCAAGGCTTCTCCAACGACCATTGGGACGTGCCAGGCGCCAAGCTGCTGACGGTCACCTACGGCGACGCCGGGCTGTTTCGCTACGACCCGTCCAACCTGGTGCGCGATCCCGCGTGCCGACTTGGCTCGGCCCATCCGATCGGGCCGATGCTGCGGCTGCTGCCGGCTGACGCGTTCGATTATCTATGGCTGGTCGACCCGCCGGCCTATGATCCGGCGCTGGTCGCGGGCTACCAGAAGGTGTGGGCGGGGCCGAACGGATCGGCCCTCTACCGCCTGCCCGGCGCAGACGCTAACAATGCTTCATGACAGCGCTGTCGATCGTCGTTCCCTGCTTCAATGAGGAAGCCTGCCTGCCCCTGCTGCACCAGCGACTGACGGGCGCCGCGCGGTCGGCGGTAGGCGAAGATTACGAGATTCTGCTGGTCAACGACGGCTCGCGCGACGGTAGCTGGCCGCTGATGCAGCGGCTGAGCGCTTCCGATCCGCGGCTGGTGTGCGTCGACCTGTCCCGCAACCATGGGCACCAGCTGGCGCTGACCGCCGGGCTCGACTTGGCACGGGGCGAGCTGATCCTGATCGTGGACGCCGACCTCCAGGACCCGCCCGAATTGCTCCCCGACATGATGCGGACCATGGGGGAGGAGGGCGCCGACGTAGTTTACGGCGTGCGCCGCAGCCGGGCCGGCGAAACCCACTTCAAGAAGGCCACGGCCGCCGCCTTCTACCGGCTGCTGTCACGGGCAACCGATATCGCGATCCCCGTCGACGCCGGCGACTTCCGGCTGATGAGCCGCCGCGCGCTTGACGTGCTGCTGGCGATGCCTGAGCAGGCGCGCTTTATCCGCGGAATGGTGGCCTGGATCGGCTTTCGCCAGGTGCCGTTCCTTTATGACCGGGCCGAGCGCGCGGCGGGCGAAAGCAAATACCCGCTCGGCAAAATGCTGCGCTTCGCGTTCGACGCGCTGACTGGGTTCAGCTCGGCGCCGCTGAAGCTCGCCAGCCATGCCGGCCTGCTGCTCAGCCTCGGCTCGCTGCTGATCATCTTCTACATCGCCTACGCCTTCATCAGCGGGCAGAGCATCCAGGGCTGGACCTCACTGATGCTGGTCGTCGTGGTGCTTGGCGCGGTGCAGATGTTCGTGCTGGCGATGATGGGCGAATATATCGGCCGGCTCTACAGCCAGGCCAAGCAGCGCCCGCTGTACATCGTCCAGGAGGTCACCGGCGCCCCGCGTCAGGCGCGCGCGGGGCTCGGCCAGGTTGCGGACGGCGGCAGTCGCTCAGCCGTCGAAGCGATCGCGAACAGCGACAGCCCGGGCGGCAGCGGGACGCGGCCGATCAGCCGCGCTTCCTGAGCGAACACCTTCTCCAGCGCAGCGTTCAGCGGGGCGGGCGGCAGCGTGTCGTCGCCGTCGTCCTTGCCGCGGAGCTTGCCCGCCAGCCGCGCGGCGACCGCCACCGGAAACAGCAGGCTGTTGAAATAGCCGATCGCCTCCAACCGCAGCGGTGAGGCGTCGACCAGCTGCTTCAGCGACGCCTTGGAATAGCGACGCTGGTGGTGGTTTACGACATCGTGCGCCGACCACATCCACTGGTGAGCGGGCACGGTCATGACGAACTTGCCGCCGGGCTTCAGGCGCGTAGCGATGCTGGCGAGCGCCGCCGCGTCGTCGGCGATGTGCTCGATCACGTCGAACGAACCGATCAGGTCGAAGTGGCGCTCGGGCACACCGTCGAGCGACGGCAAGGGCGCGGCGCTGATCGGGCGACCAAGGCGCTGCTCGGCCATGCCACGGGCGGACTCGTCGACTTCGATCGCCTCCACTGAACCGAACGCGCCGAGCATGGGCAGGTTGTGGCCAGTGCCGCAGCCGATCTCCAGGATTCGCGCACCGTGCGGCGGCCGGACCCTCCGGCGGATGAGGGCGTCCAGCACTTCGCGGCGGGCGCGGTACCACCAATGCTGCTGGTCGAGCTCCGCCATGCGGTCGTAGACTTGACGTTCCATTCTAGGCGAACACCCACAAGCGGTTGAGGAGGTAGGTGGCGAACGGGGTCACCAGCACGGCCGGGACCAGCGGCCACCAGGTGGGGCCATGCAGCACGTCCGTGCCGATCCAGGTGAAGGCGGCATTGAGCAGAAAGCCGAAGGTCTGCACTGTGAAGAACTGAACCTTGGTCTTGCGGTCCTCGACCTTGCCATGGCCCTTGAAGCTCCACCGGCTGTGCCCGAAGAAACCGGCGGTCACCGCGACGATGAAGGCGATCACCACCGCGAACACCGGCCACATGACATAGGTGGCGAGCGGCCAGTATATCGCGGCGTACAGCAGGGTCAGCCCGATCCCGACCACTCCGAAGCGGATGATCTGGGCCGCGGTCTCGCGGTGCTGGGGCGGCAGGGTCGACAACATGGCTCGCCTTGCCCTTTAAGCCGGACCGGCTAGAGCGCCAGCCACTTTGTTCCGCTCGCCAAGGGTCTGCAGTGACGACCACCACCGACAAGATCCTGGCCTGGACGGCGAAGAACTGGCGCTGGCTGGTTTTGATCTATTGGTGGGTGGCGTGCGCCTGGTTCGTGTACAGCCGGTGGCGCGGGATCGAGCTCTTCCAGCTCAACGACACGGACGACAATCTGCGGTTGGCGCAGGTGCGCGCGTGGATGCACGGGCAGGGCTGGTACGACCTCAGGCAGTATCGACTGGACCCGCCGGCGGGAGCGAACATCCACTGGAGCAGGATCGTCGACCTGCCACTGGCGGGGCTGATCACCATCTTGCGCTGGGTCACCAGCGGACCGAACGCAGAGCGTTTCGCGATCGCGGTGGCGCCTTTGCTGCCGTATCTGCCGATCTGCGGCGCGCTGGCGCTGACCGCGCGGCGGCTGATTCATCCAGCGGCGTTCGTCGCGGTGCTGGCGGCGCTGTTCTTCGCCGGCTCGGTCAACGGCATGGTGTCGCCGACCCGAATCGACCACCACGGCTGGCAGCTCGCGTGCCTGGCCATCGCGCTGGCGGGGCTGGCCGACCCTGATCGGCGACGCGGCGGCCTGACCGTGGGTCTGGCCACCGCCCTGTCCCTCAGCATAGGGCTTGAGATGCTGATCTACCTGGCACTGGCGGCGGCCGCGCAGGTGCTGATGTGGGTCGACGACCGCGGGCAGCGCGAGCGGCTGGCCTGCTATGCCGTCAGCCTGGCGGGCGGCTGCACGGTCGGCTTCCTGCTGTTCGCCAGCTACGCCAACCGGGCACCGGTGTGCGATGCACTGTCGCCGGTGTGGCTGTCCGATGCCCTGCTCGGCGGCGCGTTGCTGTGGCTGGTGGCCACTCTTTCGCCAGAGCGGTGGACGGTACGGCTGGGGATGGCGGCCGTTGCGGGGGTGATCGTCGCCGCCTTCCATGCGCTGGCCTGGCCGCACTGCCTCCACCGGCTGGAAGGCGTCTCGCCGGAAGTGGCGCAGCTGTGGCTCAACAATGTGCGGGAGGCCAAGCCGATCTACGAACATGGCTGGCGCACGGTGCTGCAGGTGGTCACGCTGCCCGCCGTGGGTGCGCTTGGCTGGCTGTTGCTGACGGCGCGCAACTGGCGGGTGGAGCGCGACCTGTTCCGCCGCACGGCGGCCGTCGCGGTCGTGTCCATCGTGCCGCTGGCGCTGCTGCTCTGGCAGACCCGCGCCGGTCCGTCCGCGCAGCTGCTCGGCTGCGCTGGCGCGGCGGCGCTGGTATGGCTGCTGCTGCCGCGGGCGTGGCACGCCAAGAACTGGCTGGTCGCCTCGATTGCGACGGCGGTGCTGGTGGTGGCCGGCCTAGGCGCGGCGGTCCCGTTCGCGTTCAACCTGGGGCTACTCAAGTCGCCGCCGCAGACCAGGTACGAACGGCAAGTCGCGCGCGCCAACAGCCTGTGTCCCTCGATGCGGGCGCTGCGGCCGATTGCGAAGCTGCCGAAAGGCACGATCTTCACCTTTCTCGACCTGGGCCCGCGGATCATCACCGTGACCCATCACAACGCCATCGCCGGACCCTACCACCGCAATGGCGAGGCGATCGCCGACCTCATGAAGGCGTTCCGCGGTTCGGAGGCGCAAGCCCACCAACTCGTCGCCAAGCACCGCGCCGACTACCTGCTGATCTGTCCGATGATGAGCCAGGCGACGATCTTCATGGCCCGCGCGCCGCAGGGCTTCTACGCGCAGCTGGTGCGCGGCCGGGTACCCGGCTGGCTGCAGCCGATCCCCTTGCCCAAGGACAGCCCATTCAGGATCTGGCGGGTGCGCCCAGCGTCCGGTAGCGCGCCTCCGCCTCGGCCAGATAGTCGCGGGTGATCGGCACGGCGCGGCGGTCGCGGATATACTGCACCTGGTAGTTGCAGGCCGCGCCGCTCTCGAACATCACGATTCCGCCGGCGAGGTAGAACTCCCACATGCGGAGAAAGCGTTCGTCATAGATGGCAACGATCTCCGCACGCCGCTCCTGGCAGCGCTGGAGCCAGTGGCGCAGCGTGTAGGCATAGTGCAGCCGCAGCGTCTCCGTATCGCCGACGATCATTCGGTGTTTCTCGCTGGTCGCCTGCATCTGGCTGAGGCTAGGCAGGTGGTAGCCGGGGAAGATCCACTTGTCGGTGAACGGGTCGGGTGAGCCCGCACCGCCGAGCTTGCCGATGGTGTGGAGCAGCATGACCCCGTCCGCTTTGAGCAGGCAGGCGCAGGTGCCGTAGAATTCGTCATAATGGGCTAGGCCGACATGCTCGAACATGCCGACCGACACGATCCGGTCGAACGTGCCGGTGACGTGGCGGTAGTCGATCAGCTCGAACTTGACGTGATCCGCAACGCCCTCCCGCTCGGCCCAGGCGCGAGCGTAGGCGAGCTGCTCGGTCGACAAGGTGACGCCCAGCACCTTCACTCCGGCGACCCGGTGGAGGTAGATGGCCAGCCCGCCCCAGCCGCAACCGATGTCAAGGACGCGGTGGCCGGGCTTGAGGTCGAGCTTGGCGGCGATGTGCGCCAGCTTGTCGAGCTGCGCCTGTTCCAGGCTGTTCTTGGGATCGGTGAAGTAGGCGCAGCTGTATTGGCGCATCGGGTCGAGGAACAGGTCGTACAGCCGGTCGTCGAGATCGTAATGGTGGGCGACATTGCGGCGGGACTTGGCGGCCTGGTTGCGGCGGAAGATCGCCTTCAAGTCATTGAAGCGGCCCTTGCTAAGCGCCGTCTTGCCACGCTTGCCGCCCTGCTCCCACGGGTTGGAGCCGACCACGATTTCCAGCAGGTCGAGCATCGAGCCGCGCTCGATCACCAGCCGGCCGTCCATGTACAGCTCCCCGATCGCAAGACGCGGCTTGCGAAGCAGCTGGCGTAGCGCCTTGGCGTCGGTGATCCGCAGCGCGACTTCCTTGCCGTCGCCCGGTCCGAGCGTCTCGCGGCGACCGCCGGGTAGCTCCACCTCGATGCGCCCGCGCTTGACCAGCGAGCCCGCCAGCCTGGTGATCAGCGACATATGGTACCCCTGAAGATGCGTTTGGCGCCTTCCTAGCGCGGCGACAGCGCCCAACGCAAAGTCGAGGCGAGGCCGAAGGTGGCCGCCCCGAGCACCGGCTGGCCGACACCGGACGAACGCAGGCCGTGCAGGCGCCGCGCCCACGGCGGCAGCAGGTCCACGGCTGATTGCATCAGCAGGGCCTGCAGCGGCAGGGTGCGGAGCTTCTCGGGCGGTGCCTTGAGGATGATGTCGCGCACCGTGCGGCTGCGCTCGTCCGGCTTGAGCTCGGGCAGAAACCCGTTCAGCAGCGCCTGGGCGTGCGCATCGGTGTCCGGCACCGGATCAGCGCCGAGCAGGCGGGCGACCGGCGCGACCTCCGCCCAGTAAAGGTCGCGGTCGGCCAGGCTCATGGACGGCTCGCCGAAGCGCCGCCAGCCGGCCAGGAACATGGCCGAGCCGGCGAGGTGGACGAAGGCCAGCAGCCGCGGGTCGTTCGCGTCGTACGGCGTGCCGTCCGGGAGCGTTCCGTTCACATGGTCGTGGATGCGCCGCACCCGCGCGATCGCCGCCTCGGCGTCGGCCCGGTCGCCGTAAGTTGTCACGGCGATGAAGCGCGCCGTGTTGCGTAGCCGGCCATGCATGTTGCGCCTGAAGTCGCTGTGGTCCCACACGCCCGCCAACGCCTTGGGGTGGAGCATTTGCAGCAACAGCGCCGCGATGCCGCCGACCATCATGCCGGTGACGTCGCCATGCACGCGCCAGGCAACGCCGCCGGGCGGGCACAGCGCCTGCTCGCTGCGGAGAATCGGCCGCTGTCCTCGCTCGGAATCGTTGAAAAAGGCGACCACTTCACCGGCAATCCGGCGGCGCAATGCTTCGGTCGGGGCGAGGGAGGCCATGGGAGAGCTAACGCCTGCCGCGGGCAAAGGTCGCGAGCTTAACTGTAGGCGCGGATGAAGAAGGCAATCGTGGTGGCGCCGCTGACCAGCAGGGTCCAACCGCGAACGGCCTCGGCCGGCAGGCGCTTGCCCCAGTGGGCGCCAGCCCAACCGCCGACCACCGCCCCGGTCAGCATTACGGCGCAGGGCAGCCAGTCGACCATGGCAAAGGCGACGAAGACCAGCGCCGCGGCGAGGTTCGTGACCGCCAGCATCAGGGTGCGGGGCGCGAACAGGGCCCGAGGATCGAGGCCGGCGAGGAGGCCGTAAGTCGCGGTCATCATCAGGCCGACGCCGCCACCGAAGTAGCCGCCATAGATGCCGAGCAGGCCCTGCATCGCAAGAAGGGTCCGCCGCCCGATGCTGACCCGCTCGGCCAGCCAGTCCGACGCCTGCCGGCCGGCCAGCAGGACCAGGAACGCGTAGAGCACCAGCCAGGGGATAAGGAGGTCGAAGGTGCGGGTGGGGGTCAGCACCAGCAGCAGGCTGCCGATGAGTCCTCCGGCGAAGTTGATCACCGCCAGCCGCTGCCACGTCACGCCGCCGACGGGCCCAAGCTCGTCGCGCAGGGTCCAGGCGCTGGCTGCTGCGCCGGGCAGCAGGGCGACATTGGAGGTGGCATTGGCGATGTTGGCCGGGAGACCGACGGCAAGCAGGGCCGGCAGGGTGGCGAAGGTGCCGCCGCCGGCTAGCGCGTTCATCGCGCCACCGGCCAGTCCGGCGGCCGCTACCAGCGCCAGCCAGGCCGGCTCAGCCAAGCGCCCGCAGCTTTTCCTCGGCCTGCCGGTCCAGCTCGGCGCGGCTCCGCTTCTCGGCCGCCGTCTTCAACTGTCCGCAAGCGGCGTCGATGTCGCGACCGCGGGGCGTGCGAACGGGCGCGCTGATGCCGGCCTCGAACACGATGTTGGAGAACGCGCGGATCCGCTCTGGCGTGGAGCATTCATATTCGGCGCCGGGCCAGGGATTGAACGGAATCAGGTTGACCTTGGCCGGCAGGCGGTAGTGGCGGATGAGCCGCACCAGCTCGCGGGCATGCTCGTCGCTGTCGTTCTTGTCCTTGAGCATCACGTACTCGAAGGTGATTCGACGCGCATTGTTCGCGCCGGGATAATCGGCGCAGGCCTGCAGCAGCTCCTCGATGCCGTACTTGCGATTGAGCGGCACGATCTCGTCGCGGATCTCCTTGGTGACCGCGTGCAGCGAGACCGCGAGGTTGACCCCGATCTCCTCGCCGGCTCGCGCCATCATGGGCACCACGCCCGAGGTGCTGAGAGTGATCCGGCGCTTGCTAAGGCCCAGGCCGTCGCCATCCATGACGATCTTCAGCGCGTCGCGGACGTTGTCGAAATTGTACAACGGCTCGCCCATGCCCATCATCACGATGTTGGTCAGCATGCGGCCTTCCGGCTGACTCGGCCATTCGCCCAGGGCGTCCCGAGCGAGCATGACCTGCCCGACGATCTCGTGCGGTTCCAGGTTGCGGACCAGGCGCATGGTGCCGGTATGGCAGAAGCGGCAGTTGAGCGTGCAGCCGACCTGGCTCGACACGCACAGCGTGCCGCGATCCGTGTCGGGGATGAACACCATCTCGAAGTCATGGCCGTCGTGCGTCTTCAATAGCCACTTGCGGGTGCCATCCGTCGACACCTGCGCCTCGACCACGCCCGGGCGCTCGATCGAGAAACGCTCGGCCAGCCACGGCTGCTGCGTCTTGGCGATGTCGGTCATCAGCGCGAAGTCGGTGACCCCGCGGTTATAGATCCAGTGCCACAGCTGCTTGGCCCGCAGCTTGGCTTGCCGCGGCTCGAGGCCGGCTGCTTCAAGGGCGGCGCGAATCTGCTCGCGGGACAGGCCGACCAGCTCGACACGCCCATCCTCGCGCGCCGGGGCGGCACGGGGAACGGGCACAGGGTCGACCGGGCCGGGGATCGGCATCAAGGTGGTATCAGCGCTCATGGGAAGCCGCCATGTAGCGACGAATGCTGCAATTTCCTAGCGGGCGGCGGAACAGGCCGCCGCGGCGGCGTCGATCGCGGTCGGCGCGCCGGGCAGCAGGTAGCGGTCGGTGTGGGCGCCGTCCGCCGAGCGGAAGCGGAGGCGCATGTCGCCGGACGCCCGCATGGCGCCGATGATCGCGGCCTCCTGCGACGGACCGCTGCTCCACGCGTCGACGCCGCGGGTAATCAGCTGGAAGCTCGTCCCGCCGACCTGCAGCAGGGCGGCGGTGCCGGACCGGGCCGGGCGACTGAGGCGAAGGTGCAGCTCGCCGCGGCGTGGGCCGGGACGGCGGTCGAAACTGACCGTGGCGCGGGCCTGATCCCGGCCGGGCGGGGCAATCACTTCCGAGCGGGCATTCGCCGCGCAGGTCGCGCCGCGATCGAACGCGGCCCAGTAGGGATTGGCGAACAGGAGGCGGGATGGCGCGGCGGCGCCGAGCGCGGCCGCGCCGAGCAGGGCAATCAGCGAACGGCCGTGCCGGCCTGCACCGCCCGATCCTGCGCAACCGCCTGCTGAACGGCGGCGTTGAGACCGATCGAGCCCACTACCACCGCCGCTCCGGCCAGTGCCACGCCCAGCGCGACCTCGGCCAGCGCCGCTCCCGCTATGTTCGTCAGCAACCTGCGCATCACCTTGCGTCCGTTTCCTTGAGCCGCCCCCAGCCAGTGGCGCGGCTACCTGCTCCAATCGCAAGGTTAACGCAGAGTCAACCGGCGGAACTTCCAAGGCACGCACCATGGCGCGACCATCCTGCCAAGCCGTTGAATTCGCAAGAGCCTGATTGATCCCGCAACCGCGCAGGCCGACGGCGCGGCGACCATGACCGTTACGGCGAGGAAACAGCGCTGGCCGAGTCGCCATTCGCACGTACCGGTGCGTGGCGGGAAAGACACTTAACCTAAACCATTTCGGACCCGTGTTGCACCTGCCCGATCGCCGTGCCAGACGGCCCCTGCTCGGTTGTCACATGGGGGGTGTGGTGACGACGGGGCAAATTCCCGGACGATGTGCCGATTGCGTGCGGCGGTGAGCCTGGCCTGGCTGGTCCAGCAGGCCGCGGCCGAACTGTCGCTGTTCGCGGCAGCCGGGTTCCTGTTCTTCGCGCTCGACGACCTCGCGCTGGATCTCATCTTCTTCATCCGGCGCGCCTGGCGAGCCATGACCGTCTACCGCCGTCACCCGCGGGCGGATTCTCGGTTGCTTGCGGACGATGTCGGGGCCGGCTGGATGGTGGTGTTCATCCCCGCCTGGGACGAAGCGGCGGTGATCGCGCAGATGCTCCGCGCAACGCTGGAGCGGTTCGATTATCCAAACTACGCGCTGATGGTCGGCCATTACCGCAACGATCCCGCGACGGCGGCCGCGATCCGCAGCGTCGGCGATCCGCGGGTGGTCGCCGTGGACATCGGCGTGGACGGCCCGAGCACCAAGGCCGACTGCCTGAACCGGCTGTACACGGCGCTCGTCCGGCTTGAAACCGAGCAGGGCCGGCGTGCCAAGGCCGTCGTGCTGCACGACGCCGAGGACCTGGTCCACCCGCAGGAGCTGCGGTTGTTCAACCGGCTGATTGGCCGCGCTGGCGTTGTGCAATTGCCGGTGGTGCCGCTGATCGACCCCGCCAGCCCATGGATCGGCGGTCATTATTGCGACGAGTTCGCCGAGAGCCACGGCCGTGACCTGGTGGTGCGCGAAGCGGTCGGCGCTTCGATCCCGCTCGCCGGCGTCGGCTGTGCCATCGGGCGGGAGGCGATGGGCCGGCTGGCGGTCATGGAGGACGGGCGTCCCTTCGCCGGTAGCAGCATGACGGAGGATTACGAGATGGGGCTGCGGCTCGGCGCGCTGGGCGAGCGGACGGTGTTTGTCCGCTTGCCGGTGCTGCACGGCGAAGGCGGCGTGGTCGCCAGCCGCGGCCACTTCCCGGCAACGCTGTCGGCCGCCGTCCGGCAGAAGGCGCGCTGGCTGGGCGGGATTGCTTTCTCAGGGTGGGACCGGCTGGGCTGGGCTGGCCATTGGGGCGAGCGCTGGTTCCGGATGCGCGATCGGCGCGGTCCGCTGGCGGCGCTGTTGTTGCTGGCCGGTTACCTCGGCGCGCTGTTGTGGAGCCAGCTGTGGCTGGCCGAGCAGCTCGGCGCGCCGGCGATGCCCGTGCCGCCCGGTCTTGCTCTGCTGCTCAAAGTCACGGCGGCACTGCTGGTCTGGCGGGTGGTGCTGCGGGCCGCCTTTACCGCTTCGGCCTATGGCTGGGGCGAAGGGCTGATGAGCCTGCCGCGCATGTTCGTCGGCAACTTGGTCGCCATCCTCGCCGCCCGTCGGGCGCTCGCCATTCACCTCAGCGGAGGCCCCAAGACGTGGGACAAGACCGACCACATGTTTCCAGCGGACGCGGCGCGATGAGCGCGCCGACACGCTTTCTGGCCGTGGCGGTCGCCGGCTGGGTGACCTTTCGCGCGGCGGCGAGCGTGCTGCCCTTGCCCGCATTGGCCTTGCCGCAGGTGGCGCCAGCCTCGGACGAAGGCACCCCGTCCGCCCAGCCGCCGGCCTTTGAGGCGCCGCTGAGCTACGCGCCATTGTCACCGCCACCTGCCGCGCCGGTGATTCCGGCCAGCTATGCCACGGCGCCCTGGCCTCCGCAGGGGTATCCAATGGCGGTGCCTTACCCCGCAGCGATGCGCTACCCGGTGCCCCGTTACGTGCCCGCCGCCATGCCCGCCTACTATCAGGAGCCGCCGCCGCCTTCGGCCATGCCCCAGCGGGGGCAGTCGCCGTGGCTGGCACCAGCGCCGGAGGGCGTCGATTTCTCCGGCATGCCGGAGGCGGAAGAAGCGCCTGTCTCGCGCATGGCGGCGGTATCGCTGCCGCTCGTCCGGCCCGGCCGGTCCGCCACCCTGCCGAGCTTCGCTGCGGGCGGTCCACCACGGCTGGACCGCTGGAGCCTCACGAGCTGGGCATTGATGCGGCAGGAGCAGGCTTCGCTCGACGGCTCGGGCACGCAGCCGGCGCTCGCCGCCGGCGGGCAGCTCGGCGGTAGTCAGGCCGGCGTGCGGCTCGGCTACCGGTTCAACCGGCATCTTGGTGTCAACCTGCGATTCTCGGCGCCGATCCCCGCACCTGGCGCCGCGCAGACCAAGGTCAATGGTGAGGCCGCCCTGGGTGTCGCCTGGCAGCCGCTGTCTGCCCTGCCGGTCCGTTTCATGGCCGAGCGCCGTCAGCGCGTTGGCGGGCCGGAGGGCGGGCGCAACGCCTTTGCGCTGCTGGCCGAGGGTGGCGTGTATGGTCGTGCGCTGCCGCTCGGCTTCAAGCTCGACGGCTACGGCCAGAGCGGCATCGTCTCGCTGCGGCAGCGTGACTGGTTCGTCGACGGCGCGGTGACCGCCAGCCGGCCGTTGCTCGGGCGCTACTCGGTCGGGCTGGGTGCCTGGGGCGGGGCGCAGCGCGGCCTCGCCAGGCTCGATGTCGGGCCGCGCGTATCGATGCGGCTGCTGCCCGGCATCAAGGCCCATGTCGACTACCGCTGGCAGGCGCTGGGCAAGGCACGGCCGGGCAGCGGTTATGCGCTGACGGTGGCGGGAGACTTCTAGGCTGCTCTGCAAATCTGCAGAACGGCGCCGCAACATCGTTGCTCCCGCACGCCCGGCATGAGGTTCATATAGCTGCCCTGCTCGCAAGACAGGGAGACCCGCCATGACCATCCGTTCCGCTTTCGCCGCCGCCACCGTCAGCCTCGCTGGAGCCGCCGCCGCACTGGCGATCGCGCTGCCCGCGCCGGCCCATGCTGCCATGCCCGGCGCCGTGGAGATCGCCGCCGTGTCGACGGCCGACATCGACCTGGCGTCCCCCCATGGTCAGGCCATGCTGAAGAGCCGGCTGCAGCGCGCCGCCGCCGAGGTGTGCGGTGAGGCTTCTTCGGTCGATCCGGCCGGACGTCGCTGGATCAAGAACTGCCGCGCCGAGACCTTTGGCAAAGCATGGAACCGGGCGCAGGCCCGCCTCGCCACCCCCGAGCGGCTGGTGTCGCGCTGAGCGCAAAGGTTGCTGCGGACGGCGGCCGGGCCTAACCGCCATCGGCATGACCGAGCCCGACTTCCTCCACCTGGCGGACGGCCGTCGTCTCGCCACCCGGGTGCGCGAGGGCTCCGGCCGCGCCACCCTGCTGTTCCTGCCCGGCTATGCGTCGGACATGGCGGGCGCCAAGGCCCTCGCGCTTGATGGGTGGGCGGCCGAATGCGGTCTCGGGCTAGTCCGCTTCGACTATGGCGGCACGGGCGCCAGCCCCGGCCGCTTTGAGGACGGCACGCTCGACGGCTGGCTCGCGGACGCGCTGGCCGTCGCCGACCGGCTTACCGACGGGCCGTTGATCCCGGTCGGCTCGTCGATGGGCGGGTGGCTGGCGCTGCTGCTGGCATTGCGCCGGCCCAATCGGGTGCGCGGCCTGCTCGGCATCGCCGCCGCGCCTGACTTCACTGACTGGGGCTATGGCGACGCCGATCGGCGTACGCTGGTCGAGACGGGCCGGCTGGAGCGGCCCAACCCCTATGGCGGGGAGGCGGAGCTGACGACGCGCGGCTTCTGGGAGTCGGGGCAGCGCCTACTGCTCGGCACGGACATCCCGCTGCACTGCCCGGTGCGGCTCGTGCACGGCGATGCGGACGGCGAGGTTCCGCTCGAAGTGGCGCTCCGAACCAAGGACGCGCTGGCCTCGGCCGACGTGCAACTGTGGGTGGTAAAGGGTGGCGGGCACCGGCTGTCGAGCCCGCACGAGATCCGCACGATCCTGCGCGCCGCCGCCGACCTGATCGAGCTTGCCGGCTAGCCGGCCTTGTTGGCGGGCGCTGCAGCGCCCAAGTGACGGCAATGCGCTATCTCCATACCATGATCCGGGTGACCGACCCGGACGCCACCGTCCGCTTCTTCAACCTGCTGGGGCTCGAGGAGCGCCGGCGGATGGACAACCAGGCGGGCCGGTTCACCCTGATCTTCCTTGGCGTGCCCGGCGACCAGGGCGAGGTCGAACTGACGCACAATTGGGACCCGGAGAGCTATGGCGGCGGGCGCAATTTCGGCCATCTCGCCTATGAGGTCGACGACGTCTACGCCACCTGCCAACGGCTGATGGACGCTGGTGTGACCATCAACCGCCCACCGCGCGACGGCCGCATGGCGTTCGTCCGCACGCCGGACAACATCTCGATCGAGCTGCTGCAGAAGGGCGCGAGCAAGCCGCCGGCCGAACCGTGGTCGTCGATGCCGAACACCGGCGAATGGTGATGGCAGCGGCGCCGGAGATCGTCGCCGTCCCGGCCTTCAGCGACAATTACATCTGGCTGCTGCACGATTCCGCGACCGGCCACACGGCGGTGGTCGATCCGGGTGACGGTGCGGCCGCGCTGGCCGCGGCGGAGGCACGCGGCTGGCGCATCAGCCAGGTGCTGATCACCCACTGGCACCCCGACCATACGGGCGGCATTGCGGCGGTTGTCGCTGCGACCGGCGCTCCAGTGTGGGGACCGGAGGCGGAGCGGGACAAGTTCGCCGGCCTGGATCACGGGCTCTCGGACGGCGACCGGGTCGAGGTCGGGCCATGGACCGCCGAGGTCTGGCACGTGCCCGGCCATACGCTGGGCCACATCGCCTTTATCCTGCCGGACGCCGGCTTGGCGTTCACCGGCGACACGCTGTTCGCGGGCGGCTGCGGGCGGCTGTTCGAGGGCAGCCCCGAGCAGATGTTCACCTCGCTCGAGCGACTGGCCTCACTTCCCGACGAGACCGTGGTCCATCCGGCGCACGAGTATACGCTGTCCAACTACCGCTTTGCCGCCCATGCTTTTCCTGGCGACGCAGCCATCGCGGGCCGCCTGGCCGAGGTGCAGCGGCTGCGTGCGGCAGGAGCGATGACCCTACCGACCACGATCGCCGTGGAGCGCGCCACCAACCCGTTCCTGCGCGCCCCCGATGCGGCGGAGTTTGCCTCGTTGCGGCAGGGTAAGGACAGCTTCCGTTAAGCGGGGAGCAAGCATGAGGGATCGGCGTTGAGTCAGTTCGACTCGCCTGAGAGGTCCGCCATGCGCAGCTTCGTCGCCCTTGCCCTTACCGCCTCTACCCTTTCCGGCTGCGCCTACAACGCTGCGCCGCAGCCCCGTTCGCCACTCGCCGCGCAGGAACTCGACCGTTATCTCGCCGGGCGCGTCGCCGGTCGGCCGCAGGCCTGCCTGCCGAGCTACCGTTCGCAGGACATGATCGTGGTCGACGAGAACACCGTGTTGTTCCGCGATGGCGCCAACCGGTACTGGCGGACGGAGATGGTCGGCGGCTGCAACGGCCTAGGCACGCCCGGCCGGGCGCTGGTCACCAAATCGTTCGGGACCGCGCAGCTGTGTCGCGGTGACATCGCCCAGGTGATTGACACTGCGGCCGGCGGCTTCTTCGTCGGTGGCTGCAGCTTCGGTGACTTCGTGCCCTACACGGGCCCGGGCATCCGCCGGCGCTAGGAAGCCTTACCGCCGTACAGCGCGTCCAGCCGCTCGCCATAGCTGGCGCGGATGACGTGGCGGCGGATCTTCATGGACGGGGTCAGCATCTCGTTCTCCACGGCGAACGGCTCGTCCGCGACGATGAAGCGGCGCACCTTCTCGATCACGCTCAAGTCCGCGTTGACCCGGTCGACCGCCTTCTGCAGTGCGGCCTTGAGCCCGGCCTCGTCGCCCTTGTACTGGGCGATGATCTCGGGCTCCGGCACCAGCAGCCCGACGAGGTGCGGGCGGCGGTCGCCCGTGACCATCGCCTGCGCAATCTCCGGCTGCAGCGTCAGCATGCCCTCGACCCGCTGGGGCGAGACGTTGTCGCCCTTGTCGTTGATGATCAGGTCCTTCTTGCGGTCAGTGATCACGATCCGGCCGTGATCGTCGAAGTGGCCGATGTCGCCGGTATGCAGCCACCCATCCTGCAGGACTCGCGCCGTTTCCTCCGCGTTATTCCAATAGCCGTGCATCACCAGTTCGCCCCGGACCAGGATCTCGCCATCGTCCGCGATCCGCACCTCCGTGTTGAGCAGCGGCGGCCCAACCGTATCCATGCGGACGCCGGCCTTAGGCCGGTTGCAGCTGATCACCGGCGCCGCTTCGGTCTGGCCATACCCCTGCAGCAGCGTCAGCCCGAGCGAGTGAAAGAAGATGCCGACTTCTGGATTGAGCGGCGCACCGCCCGAGACCATCGCCTTGATCCGGCCGCCGAACCGGGCCGCCACCTTGCGCTTCAGGGTGGCCTTCAGGAACCACTCCATCGGCAGGTCGGCAACTGACAGCTTGCCCCGGTCGTACCGCTCCTGCCCGATTTCCAGCGCACGGCGGAGCAGCAGCTGCGAGAAGCTGCCGCTCTTCTCCACGGTCTTCAGCAGCCGCTGGCGCAGCATCTCGAATAGGCGCGGCACGACCACCATGATGGTCGGGCGCACTTCCTCGATGTTGGCGGCGAGCTTCTCCAGGCTCTCCGCATAATAGATCTGCGCGCCGAGGCTGATCGGGAAGAATTGGCCGCCGCTATGCTCATAGGCGTGGCTGGCGGGGAGGAAGGACAGGAACACCTCCTCGTCCCAGCCGAAGTCGTTTGCGATGACGTCCACGCACGCCGCGCAATTGTGCAGGATGGCGCCATGGTGCTGGCGAACGCCGCGCGGCGCGCCGCCCGTTCCGCTGGTATAGATAAGGCAGGCGAGGTCATCGCGACCGACCCGCGACATCCGCTCGCGCACGGCGTCAAGGTCGCCGCCGTCCGCCACCAGTTCGCTCCATTGATGGACCCGCGCCTCTACGGCCTGGCCAGTGCGGAGGTCCTCCATGCCGATGATGTCGTTGCAGTCGGACGAGAACAGGACGGCCGGGATCAGCGCCTTGGCCAGCTTCTGGGTGGAGACGATCACCGCCCGCGCGCCGCTGTTGCCCAGCACGTGGGTATGATCGCGCGTCGTATTGGTCGTGTACGTCGGAACCGTGACGCAGCCAGCGGCCATGATCGCCAGGTCGGCGATCAGCCATTCGGGCCGGTTCTCGGCGACCAGCATGACCCGGTCGCCCGGCTTCAGCCCGAGCTTAAGCAGGCTGGCCGACAGCGCCGCCACCTGCCGCGCCGCCTCACTGTAGCTGATCGAAGTCCACGTGCCGCCGCGCTTGGCCCACAGGAACGGAGCGTCACCGCGTTCGGCGACGCGGGCGAGGAACATGGCGACCAGATTGGGAAAGGTCTCGAGCTGCGTACGCTTGGCCATCCGGCTGTCCGGCCCCCCGGCTGATGGAAACGAAGGGGCCGCTTTAGGCTTGTTACGGAGATGATGCCAGCGGCGCGGGCGTGGACAGCCGGTCCGGCCGTTCGTAAGCGCAGGGCCATCCGGGAGACACCATGCGCCTGACCTACCTGCCGTTGACCTTCACCTTGCTGCTTGGCGGCTGCGCCACCGTCCCAGCATCGGTCCCAAGGGCGCCCGCGCAGGTCACCGTCACGCAGCCGGGCTTCGTCATCGCCGCCAATCCGCTCGCCGCGGAAGCCGGCATGGCAGTGCTGCGTCGCGGCGGCACGGCCGCTGACGCGGCGGTAGCGGTGCAGGCGATGCTTGGCTTGGTCGAGCCGCAGTCAAGCGGCCTCGGCGGCGGTGCCTTCCTCCATTATTACGACGGCACGACGCGCAAGCTGACGCTGTACGATGGCCGCGAAGTGGCGCCGGCGCAGGCCACGGCGACCATGTTCCTGGGTCTGGACGGCAAGCCGCTCGAGTACCAGCGGGCGATCCAGTCCGGGCGCTCGACCGGCGTGCCCGGCGCGGTGCGAATGCTGGAACTCGTGCAGCGTGAGCATGGAGCCCTGCCGTGGAACAGCTTGTTCGGCGATGCCGAGCGAACGGCGGCGGCCGGCTTCCGCGTCAGCCCACGGCTTGCGCGGCTGATCGCCGCTTATGCGCCGCAGATGCCGTCGGGCGACGTGCAGCGCTACTTCGCCAAGGCTGGCGGCGGCTATCTGGGCCCCGGCGACTTCCTGCGTAACCCGGCCTATGCCGCCTTCGTCGGGAAGCTGGCGGCACAGGGCTCGCGGGCCCTGCTGGAAGGCGAAACAGCGGCGCGGATCGTTGAACGGACCCGCAAGGACGCGCTGCCCGGACATCTCACCATGGCCGATCTTGCCGCGTACCGGCCGATCAAGCGCGAGAGCCTGTGCGCGCCGTGGCGCACCTACGTTGTCTGCACGCCGCCGCCGCCGGCCAGCGGCGTCGGGCTGCTTGAGTTGCTGAAGCTGACGGAGCGGACGGACATCGCCGCGCGCGGCCCCAACGATCCGCAGGCCTGGTACCTGTTCGCGGAGGCGAGCCGGATCATGTACGCCGACCGCGACCGCTATGTCGGTGACCCGGCGTTCGCGGACGTGCCGGTCGCCGGCCTGCTCGCGCCCGACTATATCGCCCGGCGCGCGCAGCTGATTGGCGCGACCGCCGGCCCGCCGCCGGTACCCGGCGTCCCAGCCGGATCGGTAACCCCCGCGCCCGATCGCACGCGCGAGCCGGCGGGAACCTCGCACTTCATCGTCGGCGATGCGAACGGCAACGTGGTGTCGATCACCACCACCGTGGAAAGCATTTTCGGCTCCGGACGGATGGTTGACGGCTTCTTCCTCAACAATCAGCTGACCGACTTCAGCTTCTCCCCCGTCGATCCGCAGGGCCGTCCGGCGGCCAACGCCGTCGCCCCGGGCAAGCGCCCGCGCTCGTCCATGGTGCCGACCATCCTGCTGACACCGGACGGGCGCTTCGCCGGGGCGATTGGCTCGGCCGGCGGCAACGCCATCCTGGCCTATGTCGCCAAATCGCTGATCGCCGCCGTCGACTGGAACCTGCCCATGCAGCAGGCCTTGGCCCAGCCGAACCTGGTCGCGCGCGGTGCCGCCTTCCAGGGCGAAGTGACCAAGTTCGCCCCCTCCGTGCTGGCCGGGCTCCGGGCGCGCGGGATCGACCTCCAGCCCGGGCAGGGCGAGGACAGCGGCGTTCATGGCGTGCTGATCCGGAATGGCCGGGTCGATGGCGGCTTCGACCCGCGCCGCGAAGGCGTGGTGCTGGTCGATCCGTCCGGCGCGCGCCCTAGGCGCTAGCCCCGACCGCCTCCGCGATGCTGGCGTATGAGCTTTGCTCCAGCAGCCGCTCGAGCCCACGCGCGATCCGCCGCGCGATGCCCGGCCCTTCGTAGACCATCGCCGAGTAGAGCTGGACCAGGCTCGCGCCGGCCCGGATCCGCTCCCACGCATCCTCGGCCGAGCCGATGCCGCCGGCACCGATCAACGGCAGCGCGCCACCGGTCTCGCTGCGGAACCGGCGCAGGGCGTCGAGCGCCAGCGCCTTGAGCGGCGCTCCGGACAGGCCGCCAGTCTCGTGCCCATAGCGGGAGCGGAGCGGTGGGCGGCTCACTGTGGTGTTGCTGACGATCAGGCCGTCGATGCCGTGCTCTATCGCCGCCCGCACGATCTGCCGCGGCTCGCTTTCGCCGAGGTCGGGCGCAAGCTTCAGGAACACTGGCGGGCCGTCCGCCGTGCGGGCCTCGCGTACCGCGCTCAGCAGAGCCCGCAGCTCGCCCTCGTCCTGCAGCTGGCGCAGCCCCGGCGTGTTAGGCGAACTGATGTTGATCGTCAGATAGTCGGCGACAGGAGCCATCCGCCGCACGCCCTCGGCATAGTCGGCGATCCGGTCCGCGCTGTGCTTGTTGGCGCCGAGGTTCACGCCGACGATCCCGGCGCCGCGGCCACGCCGCGCGAGCCGCGCCAGCGCCTCATCTTGGCCGTGGCTATTGAAGCCGAAGCGGTTGATCACCGCCCGGTCCTCGGCGAGGCGGAACAGCCGGGGCCTTGGATTGCCCGGCTGCGGCTTCGGCGTGATCGTCCCCACCTCGACGAAGCCGAAACCCAGCCCCAGCATCGCCGCCGTCACCTCGGCATGCTTGTCGAACCCAGCGGCCAAGCCGACGGGCGAGGGAAAACTCAGGCCCGCCACCTCCGTCCGCAGCGTTGGTGACAGGCGTGGCGTCTTGCGCGGAGCCACGTTCAGCGCCGCGATGGTCAGCCCATGCGCCCGCTCCGGGTCGAGCCGGAACACGAGCGGGCGGAGGAGCGGGAAAAGAGCCATCGCCCCCAGCGCCTATCCGGTTGTCAACCGAGGGCCAAGCACCTAAATCAGACCGGAAAGCTCCACATTGCCATGCGCCTGACCCATCTCGCCGATTACGCGGTCGTGATCATGACCGCCGCCGCCCGTGCTCCCGCGGGTGGGCGCCTCAGCGCGTCGGTGCTGGCGGGCGAGACCGGGGTGCCGTTGCCGACCGCGCAGAAGCTAATGGGCAAGCTCGGCTCGGCCGGGCTGCTGGGGAGCGTGCGCGGCGCGGGCGGCGGCTTCACCCTGGCCCGGCCGGCGGATGCGATCAGCCTGGCCGACATCATCGAGGCGGTGGAAGGCCCCATCGCCATGACCCAGTGCAGCGGCTCGGACGAGGCGAGCGACTGCGCGCTCGACGCCCGCTGCCGGGTCAAGCCGCACATGAGCGTCGTCAGCCGGGCCGTACGCGGCGCGCTGGCCGGCGTCACCCTCGAACAACTGGCGCGTGAGCGCGTCCTGGAACCCGCATGACCGACGACGTCACCTTCAAGAACCGCGAAGCGCACGAGGCGGCAGAAAAGCTCGCCACCTACGAGTGGGGCTTCACCAGCGACATCGAGTCCGAGCGCGCCCCCAAGGGGCTGAACGAAGACACGGTGCGCTACATCTCGGCCAAGAAGGGCGAGCCCGAGTGGCTGCTCGAATGGCGGCTGAAAGCCTATCGCGCCTGGCTCACGATGGAGGAGGTCGACTGGGCCAAGCTCGACATCCCGGCGATCGACTATCAGGACGCCTATTACTACGCCGAGCCCAAGCAGAAGCCGACCATCGCGTCGCTTGATGAGCTCGATCCGGAGATCCGCCGCACTTACGAGAAACTCGGCATCCCGATCGAGGAGCAGAAGGTGCTTGCCGGCGTCGAAGGCGCGCGCAAGGTCGCGGTGGACGCCGTGTTCGACAGCGTGTCCGTCGCCACCACCTTCCGCGAGGAGCTCAACAAGGCCGGCGTCATCTTCCGGTCGATCAGCGAGGCGGTGAAGGAATTCCCGGACCTCGTCCGCAAGTACCTTGGCAGCGTCGTGCCGCAGCGCGACAACTACTTCGCCTGCTTGAACTCGGCGGTCTTTTCCGACGGCACCTTCGTCTACATTCCGGAGGGCGTACGCTGCCCGATGGAGTTGTCGACCTACTTCCGCATCAATGCGGAGAACACCGGCCAGTTCGAGCGCACGCTGATCGTCGCCGACAAGGGCAGCTACGTGTCCTACCTTGAAGGCTGCACCGCGCCGATGCGCGACGAGAACCAGCTCCACGCCGCGGTGGTCGAGATTTTCGCCCACGAGGATGCGGAGGTGAAGTACTCCACCGTCCAGAACTGGTATCCGGGCAACGCCGAGGGCGTGGGCGGCATCTACAACTTCGTCACCAAGCGGGCGATGTGCTCGGGCGCGCGCTCCAAGGTCAGCTGGACCCAGGTCGAGACCGGCAGCGCGATCACCTGGAAGTATCCCAGCTGCATCCTCAAGGGCGATGGGTCCGTCGGCGAGTTCTACTCGGTCGCGGTGACCAACAACCGCCAGCAGGCCGACACCGGCACCAAAATGGTGCACATCGGCGCCAACACCCGCTCGACCATCGTGTCCAAGGGCATCAGCGCCGGCCGCAGCGACAACACCTATCGGGGCCTCGTGAAGGTGCTTCCCGGCGCGGAGAACGTCCGCAACTTCACGCAATGCGATAGCCTGCTCTTGGGCGACCAGTGTGGCGCCCACACCGTGCCCTACATCGAGGTCAAGAACCCGACCGCGACCATAGAGCATGAGGCGACCACGTCCAAGATCAGCGAGGACCAGCTGTTCTACGCCATGTCGCGGGGACTCGACCAGGAAGCGGCGGTCGCCCTGATCGTCAACGGCTTCGCCCGCGAGGTGCTGAAGCAGCTGCCGATGGAGTTCGCGGTAGAGGCACAGAAGCTGCTGGGTATCAGTCTGGAAGGAAGTGTCGGCTAGTGCTTGAGATCAACAACCTCCACGCGACTGTCGCGGGCAAGCCGATCCTGAACGGCCTTAGCCTCACCGTTCCCGCCGGCGAGGTGCATGCGATTATGGGGCCGAACGGCGCGGGTAAGTCGACGCTGTCCTACGTGCTTGGGGGGCGACCCGGCTATGAGGTGACCGGCGGCACCGTGACCTTCATCGGCGAGGACCTGCTCGCACAAGAGCCGCACGAGCGCGCCGCCGCGGGCCTGTTCCTCGGCTTCCAGTATCCTGTCGAGATCCCTGGCGTGTCATCGATGCAGTTCATCCGCGAGAGCCTGAACGCGCAGCGCCGCGCGCGTGGCCAAGCCGATCTCTCCGGCGCAGAGTTCATCCGCCTCGCCCGCGCCGAAGCGGCCGAGCTCGGCATGGACGTCGACATGCTCAAGCGCCCGGTCAACGTCGGCTTCTCGGGCGGTGAGAAGAAGCGGGCCGAGATGGTCCAGATGGGCATCATGCGTCCGCGCTTCGCCGTGCTGGACGAAACCGACAGCGGCCTCGACATCGACGCGCTCCGCGTGGTGGGCGCCGAGATCAACCGCATCATGCGCGGCCCCGACCGCGCGGCGCTGCTGATCACCCATTATCAGCGCCTGCTCGATTATGTGCAGCCGGACCGCGTGCACGTCCTCGCCGCCGGCCGTATCGTCCGCAGCGGCGGCCCCGAACTCGCGCTGGAGCTGGAGCGCGAGGGCTACGCGGAGGTCGCATGACCGCGCTCGCTCTCCCGACCCGCAAGGACGAGGCGTACCGCTACGCTGACCTCGACGCGCTCGGGCGCGTGTGGGCCGACCTGGCGCAAGCGCGCGAGATCGTCGTGCCCGCGGGCGAGGCGCACAGCCATGTGCTGCTGGCCGCGAACGAGGCCGTGGAAGTTCACCGCGCCCGCCTGGTGATCCAGCCCGGCGCCAGCCTCGACCTGTTCGCGCTGAACGGCGCCGCCGAATATGGCCGCATCGAGATGGACGTGGAGGTGCGCGAGGGCGCGCGCTTCACCCTCAACGCCGCCAACATCGCCGGCGGGAAGGCGACGCAGGAGATCGTTACTCACGTCCGCCACACCGAGCCGAACGGCACCTCAAACCAGACGGTGCGCAGTGTGCTCGGCGGCACCGCCACCGGCTCCTACCTCGGCAAGGTGGCGGTCGCCCGCCAGGCGCAGAAGGTCGACGGTGAGCAGTCGGTCAAGGCGATGCTGCTCGACCGCGGTGCGACGGCGAACTGCAAGCCTGAGCTGGAGATCTACGCCGACGACGTGAAATGCGCTCACGGCGCGACCGTCGGCGAGCTCGATCCGACCCAGCTGTTCTACGCCATGTCGCGCGGCCTGCCGCCGGCCGAGGCCAAGGCGCTGCTGCTGGAAGGATTCGTGCTGCAGCTGTGGGACGATGCGCCTGAGGATCGCCGCGATGAGCTGGTCGAAGCCAGCCGCGCGCTGCTGCGGAGGGTGGCGGCATGAACGTCCAGGCACCGATCCGCACCGCTCTCGACGTTCGCGACCAGTTTCCCGCGATCGCCGGCTGGCACTATCTCGACTCCGCGGTGTCGGCGCAAAAGCCGCAGCCGGTGATCGACGCGATCACCCGCGCCTATGCGCAGGACTACGCGTCGGTGCACCGCGGCGTCTACCAGCGCTCCGCCGACATGACGCTGGCGTACGAAGCTGCTCGGGCCCGGGCCGGCGCGTTTATCGGCGGCGCGGCGGAGGAAGTGGTCTTCACCCGCGGCGCGACCGAAGCGATCAACCTCGTCGCCCAAGTGCTGCCGAAGGAAGGGCGCGACCGCGTCCTGCTGTCCGCTCTGGAGCATCACAGCAACATCGTGCCGTGGCAGCTCGCCGGCTACACGGTCGACGTCGTGCCGCTGACGGGCGATGGCCGCATCGACCTGGACGCCGCCGAGCGGATGATCTCCGACCAGCACCGGATCGTCAGCTTTGCGCACGTGTCCAACGTGCTCGGCTCCATCCTCGACGCGAGCCGCGCGGCCAGGGTCGCCCACTCGAAAGGCGCGCTGCTGCTGCTCGACGGCTGTCAGGCCGCGCCGCGCCTGCCGGTGGCCGTCGCCGCAATCGGTGCCGATTTCTACGCCTACTCCGGTCATAAGCTCTACGGCCCGACCGGCATCGGCGTGCTGTGGGGCCGCAGCGAGCTGCTTGACGTCATGCCGCCGTGGCAGGGCGGCGGCGCGATGATCGACCAGGTAAGCTTTGAGCGCACCACCTTCATGCCTCCGCCGCAACGGTTCGAGGCCGGCACCCCGCACATTGTCGGCGGGATCGGCCTCGCCGCCGCCATCGACTGGGTCGAGGGGATCGGGGTCGAGCGGTTGCATACGCATGAGGCTGCGCTCGTTGCAGAAACCCGGACGCGGCTGCGCGAGCTCGGCTTTGTCACCCTGTACGGCCCGGAGGAGTCCGCCGGCATCGTCAGCTTCAGCGTGGATGGCGTCCACCCGCATGATGTCGGCACGATCCTGGACGACGCGGGCGTGGCGATCCGCGCGGGCCACCACTGCGCGCAGCCGCTGATGGAGCTGCTCGGCGTGCCGGCCACCTGCCGCGCGAGTTTCGCGGCCCATTCCGACAGCAGCGACATCGACGCCCTCGTCGAGGGCTTGAAGAAAGTGAAGCGGATCTTCGGATGAACGAGGAACGGAAAATCGAAGTGGACGAAGTGGACGCCGTGCCAAAGCCGCCGCGCGCCCGCGTGGAGGTCGAAACCCCGTCCAAAACCTTCGAGCGCAAGCGCGACTATCTCGCGGGCTTTTTAGCCGAGAAGCCAGCGGAGCCCGCCGCGCATGGTGCCGGTGGCGACGTGCAGGCGGCGATCGTCGAGACGCTCAAGACCATCTACGACCCGGAGATCCCGGTCGACATCTACGAACTCGGGTTGATCTACGACGTCGCGGTCAGCGAGGATGGCGACGCGGTGGTCACCATGACGCTGACCACGCCGCACTGCCCGGTGGCGGAGTCGATGCCAGGCGAAGTCGAGCTGCGCGTCCTGTCGGTGCCGGGCGTCCGCGACGCGGAGGTCAAGCTCGTCTGGGATCCGCCCTGGGACCCGTCCAAGATGAGCGACGAGGCCCGGCTCGAACTGGGAATGCTGTGATGGCCGACACCACGACGACCCGCCGCCCACGCCCCGCCGCGATCACCCTTACTCCGGCGGCCGAACAGCGGATCGCCGACCTGATGGCCCGCGCTCCTGACGGTGCAATCGGCGTCAAGCTGTCCACGCCCAAGCGCGGCTGCTCGGGCCTCGCTTATTCGGTCGACTTCGTCACGCAAGAGAACAAGTTCGACGAGAAGATCGAAACATCGGGCGGCACCTTCTACGTCGATGGCGCATCGGTGCTCTACCTGATCGGCTCGGTCATGGACTGGCGCGAGGACGATTTCACCGCCGGCTTCGTGTTCGAGAATCCGAACGCCAAGGGTGCGTGCGGCTGCGGCGAAAGCTTCATGGTCTAGCGGCTCGCGGGCAAGGCGGGCTTCTGTTATCCTGCGCGCGAGGGAGAAACGTGATGATTCTTCTCGCGTTGGCCGTCGCCGCAGCACCGCTGCAGGCCAATCCGGGCCTGCGTGCCCGGAATGGCCTGCTGCTGACCGGATGTCCTCCGGTACTCGCCAAGTCCCAAAGCCAGCGTGCCGAGCTGCACAAGCTTACCGACCTTCCGCCCGCGGATACCTATGCCGCCATGCTGCGGGTCGGTGGGAATTGTCCGGCGCTGCCGTTGCTCCGCTCCCGGTTCGGCGGCGGCCGGCGCTAACGCAGGAAGGCGCTCACCTGCTCGGCGAATTGCCGTGGCTGGTCCTGCATGATGAAGTGCGCGCTTCCCGGAATGCCGACCAGCTTCACCCCGACCTTGCCCGCATAGCTGGCGGTATAGAGCTTGCCATAGTCACCGTCCCGCGGCCCCGCATGGAGCACGGTCAGCGGCACCTGGATCCGTCCGACCTCTCCGCGCATGTCGGTTACCATGTCGTCAAACATGGCCTGGGCGACCACCCGCGGGTCCGACACCCGCCCGCCGTACCCGACTAGGCAGGCGCCCAGCGCGCTGTTGGTCATCGTCGCCTCACCCGAAGGCACCGGCTCCGCCCCGGGGCAGTCCGGCTTGAGGGTGAAGTCCGGCGTCGTCTGACCGGGCCGGGCAAGCATCATCGCCCGCATCGCCCCGGCCCGAGGCGTAACCGCGGCGACGTCGGCCGCGCCGAACAGCGGTCCGATGAACGCCAGGCTGTCCACAACCATGATCCGGCTGGCAACCCCAGGGTGACCGGTGCCAAGCATTAGCGCTGCTAAGCCGCCCATGGAGTGGCCGATGACAGCCGGCTGCTTCAGGCGATTGGCCCGGATGTAGGTGGCGAGATCGTCGACGAACGGCCGCAGCACCGGTCCGCTGGCATTGGCCCCGGCCGGCTCGCCGAAGCCCTTCAGCTGTACCATGTGCACGCGATAACGCCCGCGAAGGTCGGCGGCGGTGGCGGCCCACACATCCCGCGTGCTGGACAGGCCCGGGATCAGGATGACGTCGGGTCCATGACCTTCCACCACCACGCTGAAGCGCGTGGGCAGGTGCACCGGCGCGGCGGCCAGGGCGGGCGCGGAGATGGGGAGGGCCACCGGCGTTATCAGCAGGGCGGCAAGGCTTAGTCGCAACATGGTTCAGTCCTTCTGGTCGGGTGAGAAAATCTGCTCGATCGGCAGCGCGAACACCGCCGCGATCCGGAATGCGAGGGGCAGCGATGGGTCGTACTTGCCCGTCTCGACCGCGTTGACGCTCTGGCGTGACACCTCCAGGCGTTCGGCCAAGTCCTGCTGGCTCCAGTTCCGCTCGGCGCGGAGCACCTTCAGGCGGTTGTTCATGCGCAGTCGGCCGAGGTGCCGGTGGTCAGCTTGTTGTAGAGCGCGCCGACGCCCAGGCCCATGAACCAGAAGAAGGCCGCGCCGAACCCGCCGGTGCCGGATGGCACGAGGTCGAAGTTCTGCAGGAACTCCCATACCGTCATCACCGTCAGGCAGAAGCCGGTGGCGATCAGCGCCTGGCGGACGAACAGCATGCGAATGAACTCGTCGGGCTCCTCCACCAACAGGCGCATCACGGCCCAGAACACCCCGATGATGGGAAGCGCGGGCGCGATCGCAAGCGGCCAGGCGAGCAGCCCGATGTCGGCGCCGCTCCGGAAAGTGCGAACGGCAACTATCAGCAGCAGCAGATAAGCCGCCATCAGCACCGCCAGTCGCTTTAGATAGCGGCGCATCGCAGGGCTCTTGTACTTGGACATGTAAAGGTGGCTCCTCATGATGTGAAGTTACCTTTACACGACGGGCGACAAGCGTGTCAAGTATCCTTGTCTTTGTTGTCGGGGGTGCAAAAAGCGCCGCTCGCCCGCTACATGCGGGGCATCATGTCCAAGATGTTCCGAATCTCGCTTCCCGACGGATCCGTCCGGGAAATGCCCGAAGGCTCGACGCCCGCCGATGTCGCGGCGGCGATTGGGCCGGGCCTCGCCAAGGCGGCAATCGCCGCGCGCGTCGATGGCGAGCTGCGCGACATCACACGCCCGTTCGAGGGCGACGCACAGCTGGCGCTGGTCACGGCCAAGGACGAGAAGGACGCGCTGGAGCTGGTCCGGCACGACTTCGCCCACGTCCTCGCCGAGGCGGTGCAGAACCTTTACCCCGGCACGCAGATCACCTTCGGCCCGGCGACGGACGACGGCTTTTACTACGACTTCGCGCCCACTGCCGAGCGCGGGGCCTTCACCGAGGAGGACCTGCCCGCGATTGAGGAGGAAATGCGCCGCGTCATTGCTCGCGACGAGCCGCTGATCCGCGAGGTGTGGCAACGCGAGGACGTGCGCGATCACTTCCAGCGCACCGGCGAGGCGTTCAAGGCCGAGTGGGTGATGGAACTCCCCCCTGGCGAGACGATCACCATGTACCGCTCCGGCCGTGGCGAGAGCGCCTGGCTAGACCTGTGCCGCGGTCCGCACCTCGCCTCCACCGGCAAGCTCGATCCCCAAGCGTTCAAGCTGACGCGGGTGTCGGGCGCGTACTGGCGCGGCGACCCCAAGAACCCGATGCTGAGCCGCATCTACGGGACGGCCTGGCTCAACAAGAAGCAGCTCTCCGAACACCTCACGCGCCTGGAGGAGGCCGGCAAGCGCGACCACCGCAAGCTCGGCCGGGAGATGGACCTGTTCCACCTCCAGGAGGAAGCGCACGGCTCCATCTTCTGGCACCCGCAGGGCTACCTCGTCTGGCGCCAGCTGGAGAGCTACATGCGCCGCGCGATCGACGCAGCCGGCTACCAGGAGGTCAAGACCCCGCAGATCATGGACGCGCGCCAGTGGGAGCAGAGCGGCCACTGGGGCAAGTATCGCGAGAACATGTTCGTCATCCCCGATGAGGTGCCGAACACGGAAGACGAGGGCCCGGTCATCACCGGCGACGCCGACTGGATGGCGCTTAAGCCGATGAACTGTCCTGCGCACGTGCTGATTTTCCGCCAGGGCATCAAGAGCTACCGCGACCTGCCGCTGCGGCTGTACGAGAACGGCTGCTGCCACCGCAACGAGCCGCACGGCGCGCTGCACGGGCTGATGCGGGTGCGCCAGTTCACTCAGGACGACGCCCACATCTTCTGCCGCGAGGACCAGATCGTCGATGAGGTCCGCGCCTTTTGCGAGCTGGCCGATCGCATCTATCGCGACTTCGGCTTCACCTACTCGATCAAGCTGGCGCTGCGGCCGGACAAGCGGTTCGGCAGCGACGAGGATTGGGACAAGGCCGAGAACGAGCTGCGCGACGCGGTCGTCAAGGCGGGGCTGGCGACACCCGAATATGGCTGGGAAGAGCTGCCGGGCGAGGGCGCCTTCTACGCGCCCAAGCTCGAATGGCACCTGACCGACGCCATTGGCCGTACCTGGCAGGTCGGCACGATCCAGTCCGACCGCGTGCTGCCCGAGCGGCTCGACGCGTCCTACGTCGGCGAGGATGGCGAGCGGCACCGGCCCGTCATGCTGCATCGTGCCATCTTCGGCTCCTACGAGCGGTTCATCGGTATCCTGATCGAGCATTATGCCGGCAAGTTCCCGCTGTGGCTGGCGCCGACGCAGGTGGTGGTGGCGACCATCGTCTCCGACGCGGACGGCTATGCGGCCGATGTCGCGGCGCGGCTGCGGGCAGCAGGCCTCAGGGTCGAAACCGACACGCGCAACGAGAAGATCAACTACAAAGTGCGCGAGCACAGCCTGGCCAAGGTTCCGTTGCTGCTGGTCGTCGGCAAGCGCGAAGCGGAGGAGGGCACGGTCGCGCTCCGTCGGCTCGGCTCGGAGGAACGCCAATTGGTTATGAGCCTGGACGAGGCGCTCGCCGCGATCGCGGCCGAGGCGGTCGCACCGGACCTTGCCGCCAAGCCGGACTGAGCTGGAGGGCCGATGGCTGCGCCTCGTCCGCGAGGAACTGCCGACGGTCGCTTCGGATCGCGGGTGGCCGATCCGCAACGACCATTGCTTCGCGCGGGTGCTGCTCGACAATGCCTGCGGAGGCTGCTGGTACGATCACGTGGCCGGCCGCCCCGCTTATCGCCATGCGTCCGACGAATTGCTCGGGCGAGCCCTCGCGCTTGGCGGGCAGGTGCTTGCGAACCACGTCGATCTGACCGAATTGAATCGCCGCTCACTTGCGTGGCGGGGCAAGCTGGCCAGCCTGAGCGGCTTGCAAACCGACGCGGCCCCGCCACATTGAGCCGCAAATTGGCGGCGGCACGCGGCTGCCCCCTTCCATTCGGCGCGCGAACGCCTTAGCTCGCGGCGCTAGAACCAACCGCATCAGGAGATTGCGCTATACCCCCGCCCTTCCGTCGCCCTCAGGCGCCGCCGCAGTTCACCGGCCCTCGCTTCAATGAGTTCATCCAGTCGCCCAAGGTCCGGGTGATCGATGAGAATGGCGAGAATCTGGGCGTGATGTATACGCGCGAAGCTTACGAACAGGCCGTCAGCGTCGGCCTCGACCTGGTCGAGATCAGCCCCAACGCCGATCCGCCCGTCGCCAAGTTCCTCGACATCGGCCGCTTCAAGTATGAAGCGCAGAAAAAGGCCAACGAGGCCCGCAAGAAGCAGAAGACGCAGGAGATCAAGGAGATCAAGATGCGTCCCAACATCGACGACCACGACTACGACACCAAGATGAAGAAGGTGGTCGAGTTCCTGGAGGAAGGCGACAAGGTCAAGGTGACCATGCGTTTCCGTGGTCGCGAAATGGCTCACGGCCAGCTCGGCATGGCGGTGCTGCAGCGGGTCGCCGAGGCGACCGGTGAGATCGCCAAGGTCGAGGCCCATCCGCGCATGGAAGGCCGCCAGATGCTGATGGTGCTTGCGCCCAAGTAACCATCTGCCGTTACTGACATTGCCGTAAGGTGACGCTGCGCCGCAGCAAGAGAATAGCTCTTTTGCTGCGGCGCATCATGTTGCAGGCGCGCTACAGGTGAGACCGATTGCTGGTTGCAACGGTTCCCCTCGCTTCCTTCACGTTCACGCCTGCTTTAGCTCTCTCCGGCGACTATTACGTTTCCGGAGGGGTTTTCACATGCGCAAGTCCATTTGGCTGCTGTCGGCAGGCCTGTTCGCCCTGTCTACGCCAGCCTTCGCCCAGCAGACCGACACCGACCAGGGCGGGACTCAGCCGACCGACGGCGCCACGACCGAGGCCGGCGCCGTTGCGCAGTCGGACCCGACGCCGGAAACCCAGGCCCAGAACCAGAACGTTGGTGACATCGTTGTCACCGCGACCCGCCGCAACGAGGCCCTGTCCGACGTTCCGCTGGCCGTCAGCGCGGTCACCGCGACGCAGCTGGAGAATACGGGCGCGACCGACATCCGCCAGCTGAACCAGGTTTCGCCCTCGCTGCTCGTGTCCTCGACGTCGTCCGAAGCGGGCGCGGCCGTGGCCCGCATCCGCGGCATCGGCACCGTTGGCGACAACCCCGGCCTGGAAAGCTCGGTCGGCGTGTTCATCGACGGCGTCTATCGCTCGCGTACCGGTACCGGTCTCACCGAACTCGGCCCGATCGACCGGATCGAGGTGCTGCGCGGGCCGCAGGGCACCCTGTTCGGCCGCAACACCTCGGCCGGCCTCATCTCCGTCATCACCGCCCGTCCGAGCTTCACGCCGAGCGCTTATGGCGAAATCACGGTCGGCAACTACGACTATCGCCGCCTTGAACTGGGCGCGACCGCGGGCCTGACCGAGTCGATTGCCGCCCGCCTCGACGGCGTCTACCTGAAGCGCGATGGCCTGCTCGACGACGTAGTTTCCGGCCGCAGCATCAACAACCGCGATCGCTGGCTGCTGCGCGGCCAGTTGCTGTTCAAGCCGAACGACGACTTCTCGTTGCGGCTCATCGGCGACTATTCCAAGCGCAACGAGGAATGCTGCGGCGCCGTCTTCCTGCCGGCCAGCGACACGGTGGGGACGCCCAACGGCGCGCAGACGCAGCCGTCGACCATTGCCGCCATCGAGCGCGGCTTGGGCGGCATCATCCTCGACGATCCCTATGATCGCGACGTGGCCATCACCCCGGGCCGCAGCTACCGCCAGGACGTGAAGGACGGCGGCCTGTCGGCCGAGGCCGTGTGGGATTTCGGCGGCGCGGAGCTCACCTCCATCACCGCCTACCGCTACAACAACTACATCCGCGGCCAGGACGCGGACTTCAACAGCCTCGACATCCTGTATCGCGACGATGACGGCGGCTCGTACAACCGCTTCAAGACGTTCAGCCAGGAGCTCCGTTTTCAGGGCACCACCCTGGGCGGCCGGCTCGACTGGCTGGTCGGCGGCTATTACGCGAACGAGAAGCTGCGGGTTCGTGACAATCTGGCGTACGGCGCGGACTACAGCCGCTACGCCAACTGCCTCGTTGCGCTGAACTTCGCGCAAGGGCTGCAGGCCAGCGCCATCCCGCAGGTGGCGGCGCTTGGCGGCACCCTGGTCAGCCCGACGTCGGCGACCTGCGTCAACCCGGTGACCGCGCCGACCGTGCGGACCTTCTTCACCGGCGCCACGCAGACCGTGTTCGACGCCTTCGCCCGCACCGGCGTGTTCGCAGCGCCGGTGTTCGGCAACAGCGGTTTCAGCAACGTCGCCACGGCGTTCGGCGCGCCCGGCCGCAACTTTACCGGTGTCGCGATCGACGACATCTACAACCAGGAAAGCAACAACCTTGCGCTGTTCACCCACAACATCTTCACCATCGCCGATGGGCTGAAGCTGACCGTGGGCGCCCGCTACACGCGGGAGAAGAAGACTCTGGACATGTCGCTGCGCGACACCCAGCCGCTCGCCGCGAACCTGTGCACCCTCTACTCGACGGCGCCCGGCCTCGGTTCGCTGCAGCAGGTGCCTTGCGTGATCCCGAGCCTGCCGGGCGGCGCGATCGACCAGAAGGACAGCCGGACGGAAAGCAAGCTGTCGGGCACCGCGGTGCTGAGCTACAAGCCGACCGACCAGATCCTGACCTACGCCAGCTACTCGCGCGGCTACAAGGCGGGCGGCTACAACCTCGACCGGTCGGCGCTGTCGCGCTACGTCGCGCTGAACAGCTCGGCCGTCCCGGTCGCCGGCGCCGTCTGCCCGACGACCGGCGCGGTGCCTGCCGGCTGCGTCGCGGCCGGCGGCCTGGCCAGCATTGGTCAGCTGGAGTTCAAGCCGGAGATCAACAACGCGTTCGAGCTGGGCGCCAAGTACAATGGCAACGGGATCGACTTCAATGTCGCCCTGTTCCGCCAGCTGTTCCGCGACTTCCAGCTGAATACGTTCAACGGCGTCAACTTCTTCGTCGAGAACATCAACAGCTGCGGCGACGACCTGGGCGGCCTCGACCAGGACAACGTGCAGCAGGTTGGCGGCGTGCCGACCTCCACGGGCGCCTGCACCGGCAAGGTCAAGTCGGGCGTGAAGAGCCGCGGCATCGAGTTCGAACTGTTCAGCCGGCCGATCGCCAACGTGAACTTCAACTTCGGTGCCACGGTGGCTGACACCAAGTACCGCAACAATCTGGTCGGCGCCGATGGCCGGGCGCTGTCGACCGCGCTGTTCCAGCTGCCGGGCCGCCGCCTGTCCAACAGTGCGCTGTGGACGGTCAGCTCGTCCATCGCCTGGACCCCGCCGATCGGCACCAGCGGCCTGCGCGGTCTCATCTACCTCGATGCCCGTCACCAGTCGGCGTTCAACACCGGTTCCGACCTCGATCTCGAGAAGATGGAGAACGGCTACACCCAGGTGAACGGCCGCATTGGCCTGCGCGGCCCGAACGGCATGTGGGCGGTCGAGCTGTGGGCGCAGAACCTGTTCCAGGAGGACTACAAGCAGGTGGCGTTCGACGGCACCCTGCAGGGCAGCTGCACGGTCCGCGGTGCGCAGCAGGGCTTCTGCTCGCCGCTGCCGAACCGGGCGACCCAGCTGTTCGGCGCCTTCCTGGCCGAGCCGCGGACCTTTGGTCTGACGCTGCGCGGCAAGATCTAAGGGCCAGCCGACCCGATGATGAGAGGGGCCTTGCGGTACGCCGCGGGCCCTTTTCTATTCGGACGTCAGGCGGCGGCGGCGCTGGCCGGCATCAGCGCCGCCTTCATCAGCGCGCCGCGCAGGTCCTCGATCTCGGCCGGACTGAGCTTCCGGCCGTCCGCCCGGGTCAGGTAAAACACGTCCACCGCCCGTTCGCCATAAGTGGCGATGTGCGCCGAATGGATCATCAGGCCCTGCTCGGTGATCGCGTGCGCCAGTCCTGCCACTAGCCCGGGCCGGTCGGTCGCATTCACCTCCACCACGGTGGTTCGGCGCGAAGCCCGCTCGGCCAGCGTGACCGAAGGCGCGATGCTGAAGGCGGTACTGCGGCCCGGGGCGGCCGCGGGCGCCGGCGGCCGCTCGGCCTTCAGCGCCGCCTCCACCGCCTGCACCAGCCGCTGGCGCCGCCGCCGGTCGCCGTACGGTCTCCCCCGCGCGTCCTGCACCAGCAGGTTGTCGAGCGCCATGCCGTCCCGCGTCGTGTGGATGCGGGCGGTGGCGATGCTCGCCCCCGCAGCGGCCAATCCGGCCGCGATCCGGTAGAACAGGCCGGGCCGGTCGGGCGCGAATACCGTGACCCGGGTGGCGCCGTCCTCCTGGTCTTCGGCTGTGACCGACGGCTGGGACTCGCCGATCCGCGCGCCGGCCGCCGCGATCTGGCGGGCGTTGGCGAGCACGGCCTCGGCCGGCTCGGCCAACCAGTAGCTGTCGGGCAGGCGCCGCGCATGCGCCCGCGCGGCCGCCGCGCTCCAGCCAAGCGCCTCCGCCAGCTCTCGCTGCCGCGCCTTCACCTCCTCGGCCCGCCCCTGCTGCTTGTGGCCCAGCCGAAGTCGCTCCTCCGCGGCTTCGTACAGCAAGCGGATGAGCCGCCGCTTCCACTCGGTCCAGATGCCCGGTCCCACCGCGCGGATGTCGACCACGGTCAGGACCAGCAGCAGGCGCAGCCGCTCGGGACTTTGCACAATGGCCACAAAGTCGTCGACGGTCTTCGGGTCGGCCAGGTCGCGCTTGAAGGCCGTGTGGCTGAACAGCAGGTGGTGGCGCACCAGCCATGCCACAGTCTCGGTCTCCGCCGGATCGAGGCCCAGCCGCGGACAAAGCCGCCGCGCGATCTCCGCGCCGAGCACGCTGTGATCACCCTTGCGCCCCTTGGCGATGTCGTGAAGCAGCACCGCGACGTACAGCACCCGGCGCGAACCAATCTGCCGGAACAGGGCCGTGGCGAGCGGATGGTCGTCGGCCAGCTCGCCCCGCTCGATCTGGCCCAGCAGGCCGATCGCCCGGATGGTATGCTCGTCGACGGTGAAGTGGTGGTACATGTCGAATTGCATCTGCGCGACCACCCGGCCGAAGTCGGGCACGAACCGGCCGAACACCCCGGCCTCGTTCATCCATCGCAAGACCACTTCGGGCCGCTGCGGGCTGGTCAGCACGGCCATGAACAGAGCATTGGCGCCCGCTTCCTCACGCACCCGGTCGACCAGCCTCGCATCGCGGGCGGCGACCCGCATGGCGTTGGGATGGATCTCCATGCCTTCGCGCGCAGCGAGGGTGAACAACTCCATTAGGCGGACCGGTTTCTCCCCGAGGAAATCATCGCGGGGGATCGACAGGCGTCCCCGATCGGTGACGAAGCCGTTCAACCGACGCGGCCGCCGGAGGAAGGTCGGCAGGGCGAAGCGCAATCCCTTGGCCCCCAACTGCTCGTCCAGCTGGGCCAGGAAAACACCGGTGAGGTCGCCGACGATCTTCACTTGGAGGAAGTAGAACTGCATGAAGCGCTCGACCGCGCTCTTGCCCGGCCGGTCAGCGTAACGCATCGCCGCGGCGAGCTCCCGCTGCAGGTCGAAGCTCAGCCGCTCCTCGGCCCGTCCGCTCAGCAGGTGCAGGTGGCAGCGGACCGACCAGAAGAAGCGCTCGGCGCGGTCGAACCGCCCGTACTCCGCCCTGGTCAGCAACCCGGCGCCGACCAGTTCGGCCGGCTTGCGGACGCCGTGGATGTACTTGCCAATCCAGTAGAGCGCGTGAAGGTCGCGCAGCGCGCCCTTGCCGTTCTTGACGTTGGGCTCCACCACATAGCGGCTGTCGCCCATCTTCACGTGCCGCTCGTCGCGCTCGGCCAACTTGGCAGCGACGAACTCGGCCGCGCTGCCAGCGACGACATCGCGCGTAAACCGCTCTTGCGCCTCGTCGAACAGGGCGTGGTCGCCGCCGACGAAGCGCGCCTCCAGCATGGCGGTGCGCACCGTCATGTCGCTCCTTGCGAGCGCGATCAGCTCCGGCACCGTGCGGACCGCCTGGCCGACCTTCAGCTTGCAATCCCATAGCTGGTAGAGCGTCGCCTCGATCACCTGCTCGCACCAGGGCGCGCGCGGGTGGGGCGTCACAAACATCAGGTCGACGTCGCTGAACGCCGCCATCTCGCCCCGTCCGTAACCGCCCAGCGCCACCAGCGAGACGCGCTCGGCGGTCGTCGGATTGCCGATCGGAAAGCGCCGCTTCGCCTCCTCGAAGGCAGCCAGCACCAGCCGGTCGGTAAGGGCCGCATAGCTGCTGGCATGCTTCCTGCCCGCGCCCGGCTCGGCGGCGAGGTCGGCTGCGATCGCCGCCCGGCCATCGGCCAGCATCAGCTCCAGCGCCGGCTCAGGTCCGCCCATCGGCCAGCGCCTTGAGGCGGTAGAGCGCGTCGAGCGCCTCGCGCGGGGTCAGCGCATCGGGATTGAGCGTATCAAGCGCCTCCACCAGCGGGTCGCCGGCAGGCTCCGGCTCGCCGAGCGCCGCGGCGAACAGCGGCAGGTCGTCCAGGCCTGCGGCGATACCCCCGGTGGCGTCGCGCCCCGCTTCCAGTTTGGCCAGCACCGACTTCGCGCGGGCGACCACCGCGGGCGGCAGGCCGGCGAGCCGCGCGACCGCGATACCGTAGCTGCGGTCAGCCGGCCCGTCGGCCAGTTCGTGCAGCAGGACCAGGTCGCCCTTCCACTCGCGCGCGCGGACGTGGTGCAGCGACAGGGCGTCCAGCCGGTCGGCCAGTCGGGTCAACTCGTGATAATGGGTGGCGAACAGGGTCCGGGCGCCGACGGTATCGTGCATCGCCTCGACCACCGCCCAGGCGATCGCCAGCCCGTCGTAGGTGGAGGTGCCGCGCCCGATCTCGTCCAGGATCACCAGGCTGTTGCGGGTCGCCTGGGCCAGGATTGCGGCGGTCTCCACCATCTCGACCATGAAGGTCGAGCGCCCCCGGGCGAGGTTGTCGGACGCACCCACGCGGCTGAACAGCCGGTCCACCAGGCCGACCTTGGCCCTGCCAGCGGGCACGAAGCTGCCGGCCTGGGCCAGCAGCGCGATCAGCGCCACCTGGCGCAGGAAGGTCGACTTGCCGCCCATATTGGGCCCGGTGATCAGCCACAGCCGGTCGTGCGGCCCCAGCGCGCAATCGTTGGCGATGAACCGCTCGCCGGCCTTGCCCAGCGCCGCCTCGACCACCGGGTGGCGGCCGCCCTCGATCTCCAGGCAGGGGTGGTCGGTGACCTGCGGCCGGCACCAGCCCCCTTCCGCAGCTCGCTCCGCCAAGGCTGCCGCAACGTCGATCCGGGCGATCGCCTCGGCGGTCTCGGCGATGCGCGGCCCGTGCGCAACCGCCAGTGCGGTCAGTTCCTCGAGGTGCGCCTGCTCGGCCGCGAGTGCGTGGGCGCCGGCCTCGACCACCTTGCTCGCCTCCGCATGGAGGTCGGGCGAGTTGAAGCGGACCACGCCGGCCAGGGTTTGGCGATGCGTGAAGCCGCTGTCGGGGCTGAGCAGCCGGTCGGCGTGCCGGGCCGACACTTCGACATGGTAGCCGAGCACCGCATTGTGCCGGATCTTGAGCGCCGCCACCCCGGTCGCCTCGCGATACCGGGCTTCGAGCGCCGCGATCGCGCGGCGACCGTCGGAACTGGCTGCGCGAAGGGTGTCCAGCTCGGGATCGAACCCCTCGGCGATGTAGCCACCCTTGGCGCCGTCGAGCGGCGGCGCTTCGACCAGTGCCGCGGTCAGCCGTTCGACTACGGCATCGTGCCCACCCAGCCGGGGCAGCAGGCGATCCAGCAGGGGCGGGCGGCCGTCCTCGGCGCCAAGCTCCGTCTGCAACGCCGTCGCCGCCCGCAGCCCGTCGCGCAGCTGGGCAAGATCCCGCGGGCTGCCCCGCGCCGCCGCCAGCCGCCCCAGTGCACGGCCGATGTCCGGCATCGCCTTCAGCGCTTCCCGTACCCTGCGGCGCAGCAACGCGCCCTCGTGCAGCCAGCCGACCAGGGTCAGCCGGGCCTCGATGGCCCCGCGTTCGAGCAGCGGCGCCGACAGGTCGCCGCCGAGCAGTCGCCGGCCGGCGGCGGTGACGCAGCGGTCGACCTCGGCTAGCAGCGATCCCGCCACCTGCCCGTCCGTCGTGCGGCAGATCTCCAGGCTGGTCCGGGTCGCCGCATCGATCGCCATGTGCTGCAGCCGGGCGATCCGGCGCGGTGCGGCGAGGAAGGCGGTGCTGCTCCGCTGCGTGGCGTCCAGGTAGGCCAGCAGCCCACCGGCCGCTGCCAGCTCCGCCCGCGTGAGGTCGCCGAAGCCGTCGAGGCTGGCCACGGCAAAGCGCGCCTTCAAGGCTTGCTCCCCGCCGGCGCTTTCGAACCCGCCCTTGCCTGGCGTGCACTTGAGGCCCGGTACCTGACCGTCGGCGATGGTCTCCGCGGGGGACAGCCGCGCGAGCTCGGCGGCCAGCTCACCCGGTCCACAGGCGATTAGCTCGAACCGACCGGTGGAGATGTCGGCCGCGGCGATGCCCCACTCCTCCCCGGCGCGCCCGATGGCTGCCAGCCAATTGGCCGAGCCGCTGTCGAGCAGCGTTTCCTCCGTCAGCGTGCCCGGCGTCACCAGCCGCACGATCGCCCGCTCGACCAGCGCCTTGGACCCACGCAGCCGGCGCGCCTCGGCCGGGCTTTCCGTCTGCTCGGCGATGGCGACGCGGTGCCCCGCCTTGATCAGCCGGGCGAGATAACTGTCGGCCGAGTGCACCGGCACGCCGCACATCGGCACCGGCTCACCCGCATCGGCGCCACGCTTGGTCAGTGCGATGTCGAGGCAGGCGGCGGCCGCCTTGGCGTCGTCGAAGAACAATTCAAAGAAATCGCCCATGCGATAAAACAGCATGGCGTCACCGGCCTCCGCCTTGAGGCGGTGGTATTGCTGCATCATCGGGGTGGCGGCGTCAGCTCGGGCCATGAGGGGTGACGTTAAAGGGCGGCGGGTGTAACCGCCACCCCATGTCCGACAGCAACGTGAAGTTCTCCGAGGCCGAGGCGCTGCATTTCCACTCGCGTGGCCGGCCGGGAAAGATCGAGATCATCGCCTCCAAGCCGATGGCGACGCAGCGCGACCTCAGCCTGGCCTACTCGCCCGGTGTCGCCGTCCCGGTCCGGGCCATCGCCGAGGACCCGGCGACGGCCTACGACTATACGGCCAAGGGCAACCTCGTGGCCGTCATCTCCAATGGCACCGCCATCCTGGGCCTCGGCAACCTCGGCGCGCTGGCGTCCAAGCCGGTGATGGAAGGCAAGGCGGTACTGTTCAAGCGCTTCGCCGACGTCGACGCCATCGACCTCGAACTCGACACGGAGGACCCCCAGAAGTTCATCGACGCGGTAGCGCTGATGGGCCCGAGCTTCGGCGGCATCAACCTCGAGGACATCGCCGCACCCGACTGCTTCGTCATCGAGCAGACCCTGCGCGAGCGGATGAACATTCCCGTCTTCCACGACGACCAGCATGGTACGGCGATCATCACGGCTGCCGGCCTCATCAACGCCTGCCTGCTTACCGGGCGCGAGCTCGGCTCCGTCAAGGTGGTGGTGAACGGCGCCGGCGCGGCCGCCATCGCCTGCACCGAGCTCATCAAGGCAATGGGCGTGCGCGGCGACAACGTCATCATGTGCGATCGCTCGGGCGTCATCCACAAGGGCCGCGACGACCTCGACCAATGGAAGAGCGCGCATGCCGTCGACACCGACCGGCGCACGTTGGAGGATGCCCTGGCCGGCGCCGACGTGTTCCTTGGCCTGTCCGCCGCCGGCGCGCTCAAGCCGGAGTGGGTTACCCACATGGCCAGCAAGCCGATCATCTTCGCCATGGCCAACCCCGACCCGGAAATCACCCCTCCCGAGGCCAAGGCGGCGCGGCCCGACGCGATCGTCGCGACGGGCCGTTCGGATTATCCCAACCAGGTCAACAACGTGCTTGGGTTCCCCTTCATCTTCCGCGGCGCGCTCGACGTGCGCGCGCGGGCGATCAACGACGAGATGAAGATCGCCGCCGCCCAGGCGCTCGCCGAACTCGCCCGCGAGCCGGTACCCGACGAGGTCTCCGCCGCTTATGGCGGCCAGTCGCGGCGGTTCGGTGCCGACTACATCATCCCCGCGCCGTTCGATCCGCGCCTGCTGGAGGTGGTGCCCGCCGCCGTGGCCGAGGCGGCGATGCGCTCGGGTGTTGCCCAGCGGCCGATCGAGAACATGGCCGCCTACCGCCAGCACCTGCGCGCCCGGCTGAACCCGACCGTGTCCGTGCTGAGCCTCGCCTACGAGGCGGCCAAGGCAAATCCCAAGCGGGTGCTGTTCGCGGAAGGCGAGGAGAAGAACGTCCTGCGCGCCGCCATCGCCTTCAAGGAAGGCGGGCTCGGCACGCCGGTGCTGGTCGGTCGCGACGAGGTGTACGACAACTTGAAGGAGCTCGGGATCGACGATCCGTCGGGCTACATCGTGCTCAACAGCCGCAACTCGCCGCTGGTCGGGCGCGCGGTCGACCACCTCTACGCCCGCCTCCAGCGCAAGGGCTATCTCCGCCGCGAGATCGAGCGGATGGTCAACCAGGATCGCAACACCTTCGCCGCCGCCATGCTGGAGCTGGGCGAGGCGGACGCGATGATCACCGGCACCACCCGCCCGTTCAGCCAGAGCCTGCGTCAGGTGCAGCGGGTGATCGGCGACGACGGTCAGGCGCCTTTCGGGATCAGCGTCATCGTCGGCCAGAACCAGACGGTGCTGATCGCCGACACGGCCGTGACCGAGCGCCCGACGGCCGAGGAACTGGCCAACATCGCCGTCCGCACCGCCGCCTTCGCCCGCCGCATGGGGCAGGAGCCGCGCGTCGCCTTTGCCAGCTACACCACCTTCGGCAATCCCGCCGGCGCCTTCGTCGGCAATCTGCGCGAGGCGGTATCCCTGCTCGATGCTCGCACGGTAGATTTCGAGTATGAAGGCGAGATGAGCCCTGAGCTGGCGCTCAGCCACGACATGCAGCGGCGCTTCTACCCGTTCAGCCGCCTGTCCGGCCCGGCCAACATCCTCATCATGCCCGGCCTCCAGTCGGCCAGCCTCAGCGCCAAGCTGCTGCGCGCGCTGGGCGGCGAAAGCGTGCTCGGGCCGTACCTGGTCGGCATGCGGCTACCGGTGCAGATCGCGCCCATGACCGCCACGGCCACCGACCTCGTCACCCTGGCGGTGCTGGCGGCAGGCGGCGTCGAGGGCCCGCGACGGCGCTAGAGCCGCTCAGCGCTTGATACCTGTTCCGCCGCGCGCAGCGCGGCCAGGATCGCGTGCAGGTGCGCGAGGTCATGCACCTCCACGTCCAGGTCGAACGTGTGGAAGCTGCCGTCGCGATGGACCTGCTGCAGGTTGACGATGTTGGCATCCTTGCCCCCCAGGATCCCCGCCATTGCGCCGAGCGCCCCGGCCTGGTCGCGCAGGATGATCCGCAGCCGCGCCGGCGCGCCGTCCGAGCCATCGCCCCAGGCCAGGTCCATCCAGTCCGCGTCGATGCCGGTCGCCAGTGTCTCACAGCCAATGGCGTGGACCTCGATCTCCTCGTCCTCCCGGCGCAAGCCGACGATCCGGTCGCCCGGGATAGGGTGGCAGCAGGGCGCCAGGTGAAAGGCGACGCCCGGGGTCAGGCCCCTGATCGAGATGGCGCGGCGCTGGGCCGAGCGGCGCGGGGTCGCGACGTCGCCGCCCGTCGACCCGGGCATCAGCGCCTCCATCAGGGCTTCGTCGCCGACCCGCTTGCGCGCGATGGCGATCATCAGCGCGTCCTCGTCCTCCAGCTTCAGCTTCTTGAGCCCCCGTCCGAGCGCTTCCTTGGGTAGCGGCATCGGCAGCCGGGCGACGATCTCGTCGTAGATCTTGCGGCCGAGATCGACCGTCTCGTCCCGCTCCTTGTGGCGCACGAACCGGCGCACGGCCGAGCGCGCCTTGCCGGTCGCGACGAAGCGCAGCCAGCTCGGTTGCGGCTGCTGCGCCTCCGACGTCAGGATCTCGACCTGGTCACCATTCTCCAGCAGCGTTCGCAAGGGGATCACGCGGCCGTTGACCTTGGCTCCGACCGTGCGGTCACCCAGCCGGGTGTGCACGGCGTAGGCGAAGTCGACCGGAGTTGCGCCCTTGGGCAGCTGGATCAGCTCGCCCTTGGGGGTGAAGGCGAAGATCCGGTCCTGGTACATCGCCATCCGGGTATGCTCGAGCAGCTCCTCGGGGCTGTCGGCATGGTCCAGGATCTCGACGAGGTCGTCGATCCACGGCACCTTCAGGTCCGCCGCCGGCTTGCCTTCCTTGTAGGCCCAGTGCGCAGCCAGGCCCTTCTCGGCCTGCAGGTGCATCTCGCGGGTGCGGATCTGGATCTCGATCCGCATCTTGCTGTCGTGAATGACGGAGGTGTGCAGCGACCGGTAACCGTTGCGCTTGGGCGTCGAGATGAAGTCCTTGAACCGCCCAGGAACCATCGGCCAGCGGCGGTGGATCAGCCCCAGCGACTTATAGCAATCCTCCGGATTCGCGACGATCACGCGGAAAGCCATGACATCGGACAGTTGCTCGAAGCTGATGTGTCGCTCGGCCATCTTCTTCCAAATGCTGAACGGATGCTTCTCGCGCCCGGTGACCTCCGCTTCCAGGCCATTGTCGGCCAGGTGCAGCTTGAGACCGAGCCCAATCCGGCCGACGATGTCGCCGCCCTCGGCATGAAGCTGCGCCAGCCGCCGGGTGATCGAGGCGTAGGCGTCCGGCTCCAGCTCGCGGAAGGCCAACGTCTGCATCTCGTTCATGATCTCGTACATGCCGATCCGCTCGGCGAGCGGGGCATAGATATCCATCGTCTCGCGGGCGATGCGGCGGCGCTTCTCCTCCGACTTGATGTGGTGGAGGGTGCGCATGTTGTGCAGCCGGTCGGCGAGCTTCACCAGCAGCACGCGGATGTCGTCGGACAGCGCCAGCAGGAACTTGCGCAGGTTCTCCGCGGCGCGCTCGTTCTCCGATTGCGCCTCGATCTTGGAAAGCTTGGTGACGCCGTCGACCAGCCGCGCGACGTTGGCTCCGAACAATCGCTCCACCTCGTCCGGTGTGGCGACCGTGTCCTCGATCGTGTCGTGCAGGATGCCCGTGACGATGGTCTCGTCGTCGAGCTTTAGGTCGGTGAGGATACCGGCCACCTCAATCGGGTGACTGAAGTACGGGTCACCCGACGCCCGGGTCTGCGAGCCATGCGCCTTCATGGAGAAGACGTAGGCGCGGTTGATCAGCCCCTCATCCGCATCGGGGTCGTAGGCCCGAACCCGCTCGACCAGCTCATATTGACGAAGCACGCCGACCATGTGGCCCCGCACGCCGCGCTGTTGCAAGTGCGAACTGCTCTGGGCGTGCTGCAAGGCCGACCCCACGCTCACCTTTGGCCCTGTTCAGCACCGCGCATATGTGCTTCAATTTGCTTGCCGATTGATAGGAGGCAGCTTGGCCAGGGACAGCAAGCAAGTGGAGGCGTTCAAGGCTGCGGCCCGCAGATGCCCGCTGCCGAGCGCCATCGATCTCGTCGGGGAGCGCTGGGCGTTCCTGATCCTGCGCGGCGCCCTGAACGGGCTCCAGCACTTCGAGGAGTTTCAGGCCTGCCTCGGCATTGCCCGCAACGTTTTGTCGGACCGGTTGGCGAAGCTGGTCACCGGCGGCGTGCTGCGCCGCGCGGCCGACCCCATCGATCGCCGACGGGTGGTCTATTCGCTGACCCGCAAGGGCGAGGCGCTGCTGCCGGTGGTGCTGGCGCTGCGGCAATGGGGGCTCGACTGGGGGCATGGCGGCAACGACCGAATCGTCGCCGATGTCCGCGACGGGCAGCCGATCGGCCGAATCGGGATCCGCGCGCATGACGGGCGCGAGCTCACCCTTGATGAACTGATGTGGGTGGATGCCGACGGCAACGAGTATCGGCGGCCCGAGCCGCTCTTGCCGGTCAGCGAAGCGGTCAACGACGCCGCCTGAGCGGCGCCGGCACTTTATTCGTAGTCGCCACCGCTCGGGGTCGGGCGCGGCGGGGCAGCGGCGGTCAGGCGCAGAGCCTCGGCCGACTCGCTCAGCGATGCCAGCTCGTCCGTCTCGTCCTCTTCGTCCATCCGGACGCGCTGCAGGCTCGAGACCACGGCCTCGTGCAGGTCGCGCGGACGGACCGTCTCTTCTGCGATCTCGCGCAAGGCCACGACCGGGTTCTTGTCGCGATCACGATCGATCGTCAGGTCGGCGCCGCCCGAGATCTGTCGCGCCCGCTGGGCAGCAACCAGGACCAGGTCGAACCGGTTCGGAACCTTGTCGACGCAATCTTCGACGGTGACGCGCGCCATGACCGGCAGCCTCTTTGTTGCAAGCAAAGCTTGGGATGGAAGAGCGGCGACCTAGGCAGTGAACACCTTCAAGTCAAGGTTGCGGGCTCCAAATCCGTTTCAGGTGCGTTACGCCCGCGATGCTTGCCACCCTCTTCCGAACTGTCCAACAGCCGGCCATGGACGAGGACGTTCCAGCGCCGCCAACCGCTCCCCGGATCGCCGCCACCGTGGCCGGCACCCGGCTGGAATTGCTGGACAGGGGGACGGAGCGGCTGAGCGCCCTTTTGGAGCTGATTGACTCGGCAACAAGCAGCATCCGGCTGCTGTTCTACATGATGAACCCGGATGCGGCCGGCGAAGCGGTCGCCGATGCCTTGGTCCGGGCCGCCCGGCGCGGCGTCGCGGTGCGGCTGCTGCTCGACGGCTTCGGCTCGTCGGTGACGCCCGCCTTCTTCCAGCCGCTCGCCGACGCTGGCGGCAGCTTTATCCTGTTCCATCCGCACATCGGCCGCCGCTACCTGCTGCGCAATCACCAGAAGATGGTCGTGGTCGACGAGACCCGGGCGCTGATCGGCGGCGCGAACATCGACACGCATTACCTCAGCGATCGCGGCGACGGGCACTGGCGCGACCTGTGGCTGCTGCTGGACGGCGCGGCAGTGAAGGCGGCGGCCAGGTATTTTGACGCCATCTACCGCTGGAGCGCCATCCCCAATGGCAAGATCCGCAGCCTGCGCCGGATCATCCAGCGCCATTCCCAGCGCAAGGGCGCATTGCAGTGGCGTTTCTCCGGACCGATGCGGCGCCGCAACCCGTGGCCGACCCAGATCGCGAAGGAGATCATCACCGGCAGCCGCTTCGACCTGATCGCCGCCTACTTCTCGCCGCCGTTCGCCATGCTGCGGCGGATCGCCCGCATGGGCCGGCGAGGCCAGGTGCGGATCGTCACCGCCGCCCGCTCCGACAATGACGCAACCATCGCCGCCGCGCGGCACACCTATGCCAAGCTGCTCCGCAACGGCGTGGAGATGTACGAATATCAGCCGGCCAAGCTGCACACCAAGCTGGCGATCGTCGACGACGTGGTCCACATCGGCTCGTCGAACTTCGACTTCCGCAGCCTGTACCTCAACCTGGAGGTGATGCTGCGCATCGACGACGCCGGCTTCGCGGCGCAGATGCGCGGCTATTTCGAGCGGGAATTGGCCGACAGCCTGCGGATCACGCCGGAGGTCCACAAGGCACGTGCGGGGCTGTTGCGACGGCTCAAGTGGACGATCAGCCACTGGCTGGTGACCGGCGTCGACTACACGGTGACCCGCCGCCTGAACTTCGGCGCGGAGGCTTAGCTCCGCGGCTCGCGGTAAGCCCAGAACAGGGTCGCGGGCGGCACGTTGATCCACTCGAACCCGCGCTCGATCCGCTCGAACACGGGGGCGATGAAGTCGCGGACCTTGGGGCTGAACTGGTAGACCAGGAAGGCGCCGCCCGGCCGGATCACGCGCGAGGTGGCGGCGCCGATCGCATCGCCCACGCCCGGCGGCAGGGTGGAGAAGGGCAGGCCCGACAGCACGTAGTCGGCATGGGGAAAGCCGCGGTCGGCCAGAATCTTCTCCACGTCCGCGGCCGAGCCCGTCACTGGAAGCAGTCGCTCGTCGTCGATTGCACCCTTTAAATAGTCGGTGAAATCCGGATTGGTGTCGATGGTGATCAGCGTGGCGTCCGCGCTCAGCCGCTCCAGGATCGGCCGGGTGAACGTGCCGACGCCCGGGCCATATTCGACGAATACCTTGGCGTTGGCCCAGTCGACCGGCGCCAGCATCTTGTCGATCAATTTCTGGCTCGACGGGATGATCGACCCGACCATCACCGGATTCTTGATGAAGCCACGCAGGAATTGCAGCCGCGGATTGGCGGCGCGGGCCCGGCGGCGCGCATGGCGACGCTGTTCCTTGAGCGCTCGGGCGGACGTGGCGTGCATGGATACTCCGGATCGGACGGACGGGAAGTGCGACCGTCAAGCAAATGCCGCGCGGATACGCAAGTTCCCCCAGCTTTTCCTTGCGACGGCAGGCACGCGGGGTACAGCCATAGCCGATGGATGCTCCCCGGACCACCCGCAGGGTCGCCGGCTCGGCCCTGACCACGCCGCATTTCCTGCTGCTGTTCTCGGCCATGCTAGTGGCGGCCGCAGGAAATACGGCGCTCCAGTCGGTGATGCCGGCGATCGGCCGCGCGGTCGGGATCGCCGACTTCTGGGTAGCAATCGCCTACACGTGGAGCGCGGTGCTGTGGGTCGGGCTGGCGCCCTATTGGGCGGAGAAGAGCGACCATCACGGGCGCAAGGCGCTGACGATGCTGGGCCTAACAGGCTTCGTGGTCTCAATGACGCTGTGCGGGCTGGTGCTGGTGGGTGGGCTCAAAGGCTGGATGTCGGCGCCGCTCACCTTCGGGCTGTTTGCCGTGTTTCGCGCCATCTACGGCGGCCTGGGCTGTGCCACCCCCAGCGCCACGCAGGCCTATCTCGCGTCTAAGACCCGTCGCTCCGCCCGGACGGGTGCGCTGTCGGCCCTGTCAAGCAGCTTTGGGCTTGGCACCATCGTCGGCCCAGCGCTGGCGCCGTTGTTCGTGCTCCCCTTCGTCGGCTTGCCGGGGCCGTTGTTCGCCTTCGCGCTGATTGGGGTGGGAGTGCTGTTAGCGGTGCTGAAATGGCTGCCTGACGACCTCAAGGGCGAGCGCGAGGGTCGGGGTGCGGCCATGAGCTATCCAAGCATCGCATCCATGATCACCGGGGCCAGCGTGCGCGCGGCGACCACGCCCACGCGGCAGAAGCGGCTTTCCTGGCGCGACGGGCGCATCCGGCCTTGGATCGTCGCCGGAGTCACGGCCGGGCACGCGCAGGCCGCCAGCCTGACCTGCATTGGGTTCTTCATCATCGATACGCTGCACCTCACCTCGAACGGCGCGGAGGGGCCGATATCCATCGTGATGATGGCCGGGGCAGCGGGAACGCTGGCGGCGCAATGGGGGATCATCCCCCGGCTCAACCTTGCGCCTCGCTCGCTACTGCTGTGGGGCTCGCTGATCGCCGCAGTTGGCCTCACCATCACCATGCTGGCCGGAGCACTATACGGACTGGTGCTCGGCTTCGCGGTGACCTCCATCGGGTTTGGTTTCACCCGGCCGGGCTTCACCTCGGGCGCGAGCCTGGCCGTGCCGCTCGCCGAGCAGGGCGGGGTGGCGGGGGTGATCACCTCCGCCAACGGCATCAGCTACATCCTCGCGCCTGGCGTCGGCATGGCGCTGTACGGCCTCGACCCGCACCTGCCGTTTGCCGTCTGCACCGCTATCGTGCTGGCGCTGGCGGTACTTGCCCGGCGCATGCCCTAGCCCTGCTTCTCCGCCGAGCGCGGGCGCAGCATGCCGGGGCTGACGAAGCCGATCCCGCCCCCGTCCGGCCGCACCGCGTCCGACTTCAGCGTGTCCTGGATGCGCTCATATTCCTGCAGCATCTCCGGCGTGACCGACGCGCGCGTGTCGAGCAGCGCAGCTTCAAAGTCGGCCATGCCGACCTGGGCCGAGTCGAGACCACGGCGCAGCGCCGTCAGGCCTGCGCGCCGGGTGAGGTCCTCCAGGTCGGCGCCGGTGAACCGCTCGGTGCGCCGGGCCAGCGCCTCCAGGTCGACGTCGGGTCCGAGCGGCATGCCGGAGGTGTGGATCGCCAAGATCCGCCGCCGCCCGGCCGTATCCGGCGGCCCGACATAGACCAGTTCGTCGAGGCGCCCGGGCCGAAGCAAGGCAGGGTCAATCAGGTTCGGGCGGTTGGTGGCGCCGATCAGGACGACCCCCTGCAGTTCCTCCAGCCCGTCCATCTCGGCCAGGATGGTATTGACCACCCGCTCAGTCACCTGCGGTTCGCCCAGACCTCCACCGCGCGCGGGTACCAGGCTGTCGAGCTCGTCGATAAAGATCACCGTCGGGGCGACTTGGCGGGCGCGGGCGAACAGGCGGGCGATTTGCTGCTCGCTTTCGCCATACCATTTGGAGAGGAGGTCCGAGCTCTTGATGGCGATGAAGTTCGCCTGGCTTTCGCGCGCCGTCGCCTTGGCCAGCAGCGTCTTGCCGGTGCCGGGCGGACCATAAAGCAGGAAGCCCTTGGCCGGCCGGATACCGAGCCGCTTGAACGCCTCGGGGTGCTTCAACGGCAGCTCAACGCCTTCCTTGAGCCGAGCCGCGGACTGGTCGAGGCCGCCGACATCTTCCCAGCCGATGTTGGGCACCTGCACCATCACTTCGCGCATGGCCGACGGCTGCACCCGCTTCAGCGCGCCTTCGAAGTCGTTGCCGGTCACCGCCAGCCGATCCAGCACCTCCGTCGGGATGGTCGCTTCGTCCAGGTTCAGTTCCGGCATGATCCGCCGCACCGCCTCCAGCGCCGCTTCGCGGACCAGCGCCGCCAGGTCAGCGCCGACGAAGCCGTAGGTGCGCCGGGCCAGCTCATCCAGATCGGCGCCGCCGTCCAGCGGCATGCCGCGGGTGTGGATGCCCAGGATCTCGCGCCGGCCGCGCTCGTCGGGCACGCCGACCACGATCTCGCGGTCGAACCGGCCCGGCCGGCGCAGCGCTTCGTCGATCGCTTCCGGGCGGTTGGTCGCCGCGATCACGACCAGGTTCTGGCGCGGCTCCAGTCCGTCCATCAACGTCAGCAGCTGCGCGACCAGCCGCTTCTCGGCCTCGCCGGTCACCTGGCCGCGCTTTGGCGCGATCGAGTCGATCTCGTCGATGAAGATGATCGACGGAGCGGCCTGGGCTGCCTCCTCGAACAGCTCACGCAGCTTCTTTTCCGACTCGCCGTAAGCGGAGCCCATCACCTCTGGCCCGGCGATGTGGAAGAATTGCGCGTCGCTCTCGTTGGCGACGGCGCGCGCCAGACGGGTCTTGCCGGTACCCGGCGGGCCGTGGAGCAGCACGCCCTTAGGCGGATCAACGCCGAGGCGCTGGAACAGCTCGGGGTGACGCAGCGGCAGCTCGACCATTTCGCGCAGCGCGTCGATCGTGTCCTTGAGGCCGCCCAGGTCATCGTAGGTCACATCGGCGCGGCGCTCGCCATGCTGCTCGGTGAACTCGGGCAGCAACTCGACCACCGTGTCGCGGTCGATGTGGACAATCCCGCGCGGGGCGGTGCTGACCACCGTCAGCCGGATCTCTTGCAACGCGAAGGCCGGCGCGTTGAGCATCGCCCGGACATGCTCGGGCATGTCGGCATTGACACGCTGGTGACCGGTGGTGGCGACCGTGTCGCCGGCGGTCAGCGGCCGGGTCGCGAAGCTGCGCTGCAGCGCATCGGTCGATCCGGCGAGGCGGATGTTGTTCTGCGCCGGGGCGAACACCACGCGGGTGGCGGGCCGGCTGGTCGCCTTGCGCACTTCCACGAAATCGCCCGAACCGACGCCCGCATTGGCCCGCTGGAGGCCGTCGAGGCGGATGATGTCGAGGCCTTCGTCGTCGCCGTAAGGGCGGATGGCGCGCGCCGGAGTGGAGCGCTTGCCGACGATCTCCACCACATCGCCGTCGGCCAGGCCCTGCTCGTCCATGAACTTCTTGGGCAAGCGGGCAATGCCACGACCGCTGTCGGCGGGGGGCAGGTTGGCCACCTGCAAGCGGCGGACTTCGGTCTCTACATCAGCCATTCAAAACTCCTTGCGCCGCCCAACGGAGGGCGGCGGCATGGGTTCAATCTGGGTCCGGCGTGGCTGGAGAAAAGGCGGCTGCCTAAGAAAAAGCCACCACTGTCCACTTCGTCCACTTCGCTCCGGGAACGGCGCCAGGCACTCGATCAGCGATGACGAGGGCGGCGAGCGGACCATGGCGCCGCGACTGTACGGAACGAACGGCGCGTAGGACAGCGAAGCCGTCAGTGGACCAGCTTGGCGACCTTGCGCAGGACGGCGCGGGGCAGGAAGCGATGGCCCTGCGCGCCGACCTTGTTGACCGTGCCCGGGATGACCACGGGCTTGTTGGCGGACACCCCGGCGAGGCCCGCCGCGACGACCGGTGCGCTGGCCATGGCCAACTTCTCGATCCGGCTGCCTTGGCCATAGGCGGCGACGTCAAAGAACTCGGTCGCGGTCGGTCCGGGGCACAAGGCGGTGACATGGACGCCGGTGCCCGCCAGCTCCTCGTGCAATGCTTCGGTGAAGCTCAGCACATAGGCCTTGGTGGCGTAGTACACGGCGGCGCCGGGCCCCGGCTGGAAGGCGGCGGTGGAGGCCACGTTGAGGATGCCGCCGCGGCGCCGCTCGATCATGCCGGGCAGGGCAAGGCGGGTGAGCTCCGTCAAGACGCCGCAGTTGAGATCGATCATCTGCCGCAGCCGGGTGGCGGGCAGGTCGGCCACTTTGCCGCCCGCGCCGAACCCGGCGTTGTTGACCAGCAGGTCGACATGCTCGCCGTTCGCCGCGACGTCGGCCAGCAGGCGCTCGGCCGCGCCTGCTTCGGAGAGGTCGAGCGCCACGGCGCGGGCGCTGCCGAGCTCGGCGGCGAGCGCGTCCAGTCGCTCCTTGCGCCGGGCGACCAGCACCAGCCGGGCGCCCTCGGCGCTGAGCTGGCGGGCGAAGTCGACGCCGAGGCCGGCCGACGCGCCGGTGATCAGGGCAACGGGTGCGGTCATGAGTGCCTCCTGCAAGTATCTCGCTCGTCCTGAGCGGAGCACGGGAGGTTCGTAGTCGAAGGGCGTTCGTGTGGCGATACGCCCTTCGACTACGCTGCGCTCCGCTCAGGACGAGCGGAGAACGTGTGGCTTAGGCCACCGTCGCCTTTTCGATCTTGCCCGGCTGGCGCGGCGGCTCGCCCACGGGGAGGGCGTCGACATGCTCCATGCCGCTCTCGACCTGGCCCCAGACGGTGTACTGCTTGTCGAGGAAGCGGGCGTCGTCGAAACAGATGAAGAACTGGCTGTTGGCCGTGTTCGGCTGGTTGGTCCGGGCCATGGAGCAGGTGCCGCGCACGTGCGGCTCGGCGTTGAACTCGGCCTTGAGGTCCGGGAGCTTGGAGCCGCCCGAGCCGGTGCCCGTCGGATCGCCGCCCTGCGCCATGAAGCCGGGGATTACGCGGTGGAACACCACGCCGTCGTAGAAGCCCTCGCTGGCCAGACTGGTGATCCGCTCCACGTGGCCGGGCGCGAGGTCCGGACGCAGGCGGATGACGACGTCGCCGCCGCTGGACAGGGTAAGGGTCAGGGTCTGCGGCGTGTCGGCCATGTCGCTAGTGCTCCGATCGGGAAAGGAAGCCGGCCATGTAGGACCGGGTGCCGCCTTGCGCCAGAGCGGGCGCAGCCATAGGAGGGCCGCATCCGTCGGGAAGGGGTTAAGGCATGAGCGAAAGCGAGAAGTTCGCCACCGCCGCGCCTGTGCTCGAAGAATCGGCCGTGCTGCCGCCTGCCGCAGAGCCCGATAGCGCCATCATGGACGCGGAGGACCGGCTTCGGCCGCAGTTCGTCGCGGAAGTGCTCGACGCGGTCCACGAAGGCGACGTCGACACCGCCCGTACCCTCGTCGCGCCGCTCCACCCGGCGGACGTCGCCGACCTGATTGAGCTCGCCCGCGCCGACGAGCGCGACGGGCTGGTCGCCGCGCTGGCCGAGCTGGTCGACGCGGACGTGATCGCGGAGATGAACGAGCACGTCCGCGAGCTGCTGGTCGAGCAGATGGCCCCGGAGCGGGTGGCCGAGATCGCCGGCGAGCTCGAGACGGACGACGCCGTCGCGATCATCGAAGACCTGGAGGAGGACGAGCAGCGCGCCGTGCTCCGGGCGATGGAGCCGGACGACCGGGCCGCCATCGAGGAAGCGCTGACCTACGGCGAGGAGACCGCCGGCCGCCTGATGCAGCGCGACCTGATCGCGGTGCCGGAACATTGGACCGTCGGCCAGGTGATCGACTACCTTCGTTCCGACGAGGAACTGTCTAACGACTTCTGGGAAGTGTTCGTCGTCTCGCCCAACCACCATCCGGTCGGAACCTGCAAGCTTTCAACGATCCTGCGCTCGCCCCGGCGCGTGCGGGTCAGCGACATCATGGCGCACGAGCAGACGCTGATCCCGGTCGACATGGACCAGGAAGACGTGGCGCTCCGCTTCCAGAAATATGCGCTGGTGTCGGCGGCCGTGGTCGACGGCAGCGGGCGGCTGGTCGGGATGATCACGGTGGACGACGTCGTGCACATCATCCAGGCCGAGGCGAGCGAGGACGTGCTGCTGCTGTCGGGCGCGGGCGAGGGCGACATCAACGAACCGGTGCGCGACAGCTACAAGGCGCGGGTCCGCTGGCTGATGGCCAATCTACTGACCGCGCTGGTTGCGTCGACCATCATCCGGGTGTTTGAAGCCTCAATCGAGCGGCTTGCGATATTGGCGGCGCTGATGCCGATCGTCGCGGGCGTCGGCGGGAACGCGGGCACGCAGACGCTGGCGGTGACCGTGCGTGCGCTGGCCACCAACCAGCTGACCGGTTCCAACCGCTGGCGGGCGGTCGGGCGCGAAATGCGGGTGGCGCTGCTCAACGGCATCACCATCGCAGCGCTCGTCGGGGTGGCGGTGACATTGATCCTGCACAGCCCGCAACTCGGCGCGGTGATCGCCGCCGCCATGCTGTTCAACATCGTCATCGCGGGCTTCGCCGGCGTGCTGGTGCCGGTGACCCTGGAACGGCTGAAGGCCGACCCGGCGGTCGCGAGCAGCATCTTCGTCACCATGGTGACCGATTCGATGGGCTTCCTGATCTTCCTCGGGCTTGCCACGGCGTCGGGCCTGACGGGCTAAGCTCTTGTAATTGCCGTGCCAATTGCGGCACGGGACGACGCGTGCCGAATCTTCACATGACCAAGGTCGCCGTGGGCTGCCGCGACCTGCCGGGGCTGGAACGCCGCATTGCCGGGCGCGTCGACGGAGGCGAAGTGCGGGTGGTCACCCGGATGAAGCCCAAGCGCATGGCCGAGCTGGTCGGCGGCTCCCTTTACTGGATCGTCCAGCACCGGCTGATCGCCTGCCAGACCATCCTGCGGTTCGAAGACCGTCCAGACGGCCGGCTGGACATCGTCTGCGCCGAGCAGCTGAGCCACGTCCCCCCGGCGCCCAAGCGGGCGCACCAGGGCTGGCGCTACCTGGAGGGGGCGGACGCGCCGCAACCGGGAGCGAACGACGACACTGGGCTTAGCCTGCTGCCCCCGCCGCTCTATGGCCGATTGGCCGCGCTCGCGCTGGTCTAGCGGCAGCCGTCGACGGTGGCGGTGCCGACGACCTTGAGCTGACAGGACGGATTGCCGTTCAGCTGCACGGCTGCGAGTCCGGCCGCATCGACCTTGGCCGTGCCGGAGACGCTCGCCTTCACCACTGCCGGGCCCTCGGCCCCGATCACCGCGTCACGAACCGGAAGGCCGGTCGCATCGAGGCTGCCGGGACCGCGCACGACGGCGGTCAGCGCCAGCGCCTTGCCTTCGACCCGGACCGAGGCGCTGCCGGCCAGACCGATCCGCAGCCGGTCAACCTGCACATCGGCGATGCCGGCGACGCCGCTGCCCTGGATGTTCAGTCCGAACTCCAGCCCGCGCACCCGGTCGATGTCGAGCGAGCCGGCCCCATTCACGACCGCACTGGCGACCACGGCGGTGCCCGCCTCGATCCGCACGGGTCCTGCGGGAGCGCCCGGATAGCCGCCCCAGCCGCCCGGATCGGCGCTGACGACCAGGGTCGTGCCTTCGACCCGTAACTTGACCCGGTCGAGCGCGGCGGCGTCACCGGTGGCGCGGGCGAACGGGCCGCGGTTGGTCTGGATGGCGACCGCATAAGGACCCTCGACACGGACCCGGCTGAAGCTCGTCACCGTGTAGCTGCGGGTGGCGGCGCCAGCCGGCGTAGCGGCGGCAAGTGCGAGCAGGATGGCGGAGACGAGGGCGCGGTTCATCATGGCCGCACCCTCGCACCGGCATGGTTAACATGCTCTCAAGAGCAGCGCACGTCGCCCGACCCGGCCTTGCTGACATTGCACTTGGCGCCGCCAGTCACTTCCACGTCGCCCGAACCGGCGATGTCGACGTCGGCCGAAGCGGAGGCATGGGCCTTGATGTTGCCCGACCCGGCGATTTCCGCCTTCAGTCGCTCGACCTGCAGCCCGCCAGCGTCGATGTCACCGCTGCCGGCGATCTCGTAGCGGGCCTCGCCGGCCCGCCCGGCCGCCGTCGCTGCACCCGAGCCGGCGATCTCCAGGCCAAGCTTTCCAACCTGCAATTGGCCGATGCCGAGGTTGCCCGAGCCGGCGACGGAGCCGGTGAACTCGCCCGTCTGGACCCGGTCGACCTTGATGTCGCCGGATCCCGCCACTGCCGCGCCGGTCAGCATCGGCACGGTCACCTGGAATGCGGCCTTGCCGCCGCGCCAGTTGAAGCCGCGGCCGAACCAGCGGCCGTCCTTCTTGGGATGAATGTGCAGTGTCCCGTCCTTGACCTCGACGACCGTTTGCTCAAGCAAGTTCTGCGCGCCGCGGGCCTGGGCCGACGGCTGGCCGCCGGTCGCCACCGTGACGTCGTACGGACCAGCTACCTCCAGCTTGTCGAACCCGCTTACGGCGAACTGCCGCTGTACGGTGGGTCCGCCGTCCTGCGCCTGGCCCACGCTGCATCCGCCCAGCGCCAGCATCGCGCCAGCGGCCACCATCGTCCCTCGCAGCATCACAACTTCTCCCTACTGTGTTGTAGAGATAATACACAGCGGGGGCGCTCGGGCAAGTCGTCGGCCAACGTTCGTCGACCGGGACGGGCTGTCGGCAGAACGAAAAAGGGCGCCTCCCGCGGGAAGCGCCCTTTGTCGTCGGTCGAACTGATGCCTTGCCCTAGTCGGCGTCCGCGTCGGCCTCGACCACGTCCTTGCTCTTGTGATGGATCACCGCCGCCTTGTTCAGGATGTCGAGGATCTTGGCGAGCGCACCCTTCTCGTCGGTCTGCTCCATCGCGCCCAGCTCGCGCGCCAGGCGCGACGAGGCTGCCTCGAAGATCTGCCGCTCCGAATAGCTCTGCTCGGGTGCGTCGTCGGGGCGGAACAGATCGCGGGTCACTTCGGCAATCGACGTCAGGTCGCCCGAGTTGATCTTCGCCTCATATTCCTGGGCGCGGCGCGACCACATGGTGCGCTTGACCTTAGGCTTGCCCTTCAGGGTTTCGAGCGCCGCCTGCATGGTCTTGTCGCTGGACAGCTTACGCATGCCCACCGAGTCGGCCTTGTTGACCGGCACGCGCAGAGTCATTTTTTCCTTTTCGAAGCGGAGCACGTAGAGATCAAGCCGAGTGCCGGCGATCTCCGTGCTCTGCAGCTCCACAACGCGGCCAACACCATGCTTGGGGTACACGACATAATCGCCAACGTCGAAGCTAAGCGCCTTCGCTGCCATTCTTCACCTTTCTAAGTGCGAGAAAGAGGCGGCCCGTCACCGGTGCCCCCAAGTCAACCGGCGGTTGCGGCTTCTTTCTCTCAGGACAGAACTGCTTATTGCGGCAAGGCCGCCCAACGCTGGAGCGGCCTGTCGGTTCAGTCTTTAACACAAACTAATCTAAATCGCCAGTCCAAGTTGTAACGGAAGTGCCTCGTCCCGTTCACAAAGACCCGACAGCCCCAGCCCCAGCAGACGAACTCCCCTGGGCACCGGCAGCAAACGTTCCAGGAGGTGGTGCCCGGCGGCGGAAAACCGCCGAAGGTCGGCGATTGGCTCCGGCGAGCTGCAGGCCCGGCTGATCAGCTGAAAGTCGGCGTATCTGACCTTAAGGGTGACCGTCCGGCCCGCCACCGAGTGGCGCTCGATCCGCTGCCAGGCGAGCCCGGCCACGCGGTCCAGCTCGGCATGCAGCGCCGCTGGGTCCGAGAGGTCCGAATCGAACGTCCGCTCCGCGCTGACCGACTTAGCCTGCCGCTCGGATCGGACCGGTCGCTCGTCGATCCCGCGGCAGATGCGGTGGTACCATTCGCCCGAACTGCCGAACCGGCCGGTCAGTTCTTCGAGGCTAAGCTGCTGTAGATCGGCGCCCGTGTGGATGCCGAGCGCGTTCAGCCGCTCGGCGGTCTTGGGCCCGATCCCGTGGAAGCGGCCGACCGGCAGCGACGCGATGTAGCGCGCCGCTTCGTGCGGGCGGATGACGCACAGCCCGTCCGGCTTGTTCTGGTCGGACGCCAGCTTGGCGACGAACTTGCAACAGGACACGCCGGCGGAGGCGGTGAGCTGGGTTTCGGCGCGGATGCGGCGGCGGATGTCCTCGGCGATGGCTTTGGCCGAGCCGAGGCCCAGCCGATCCTCGGTCACGTCGAGATAGGCTTCGTCCAAACTCAGTGGCTCGATCAGGTCGGTATAGTCGGCGAAGATGGCGCGAATCTGCCCGCTGACGTCCCGGTAGGCGTCGAAGCGCGGCTTCACGAATACGAGATCCGGGCAGCGCCGCCGGGCGGTCACGGAGGGCAGGGCGGAGCGGACGCCGAACTTGCGCGCCTCGTAGCTGGCGGCGGCGACCACGCCGCGGTGTCCGCCGCCGACCGCGACCGGCTTGCCCCTTAGCTCTGGATTGTCGCGCTGCTCCACGCTGGCGAAGAAGGCATCCATGTCGACATGGATGATCTTGCGCGTCGGACTCGGGCTGTTCACGCCCCGTTCCTAGCGGCGGCAGCCCGCTTTCGCCAAGACTTTCGGCCGCCTTTGCACCCGGCGCGCCTTGCCGCTAAAGCGCCGGCCAAACTCCCGATCCGCTCAGGAAACTCCCGATGAACATCCACGAATACCAGGCCAAGGAATTGCTCGCGAAGTACGGCGTGCCGGTGCCCGCCGGACACGCCGCGATGAGCGTCGAAGAAGCAGTCGAAGCGGCGAAGCAGCTGCCCGGGCCGCTGTGGGTGGTCAAGGCGCAGATTCATGCGGGCGGCCGCGGCAAGGGCAAGTTCAAGGAGCTGGGCCCCGACGCCAAGGGCGGCGTGCGGCTGGCCAAGAGCGTCGATGAGGTGCGCGAGCACGCGGCCGAGATGCTGGGCAAGACACTGGTCACGGTGCAGACGGGCGACGCCGGCAAGGAAGTGCAGCGGCTGTACATCACGGACGGCGTGGACATTGCCAAGGAGTTCTACCTCGCGCTGCTGGTCGACCGCGAAACCGGCCGGGTCGCGGTGGTCGCCTCCACGGAAGGTGGCATGGACATCGAGACGGTCGCGCACGACACGCCTGACCGGATCCACACGATCACCATCGACCCGGCGACCGGGCTGATGCCGCATCACGGCCGCGCCGTCGCGGCGGCGCTGGGCCTGACCGGTGACCTCGCAAAGCAGGCCGCCAAGGTGCTTGCCGGCCTATACGCCGCTTTCCAGGGCACGGACGCCTCGCAGATCGAGATCAACCCCCTCGCGATCACCGAAGACAACAAGCTGATGGTGCTGGACGCCAAGGTCGGCTTCGATTCCAACTCGATGTTCCGCCACAAGGACCTGGCCGAGCTGCGCGACCTCACCGAAGAGGATCCGCAGGAAATCGAGGCCAGCAAGTACGACCTCGCCTACATCAAGCTCGACGGCGACATTGGCTGCATGGTGAACGGCGCGGGCCTCGCCATGGCGACCATGGACATCATCAAACTGAACGGCGCGGAGCCAGCCAACTTCCTCGACGTCGGCGGCGGCGCGAACAAGGAGAAGGTCACGGCGGCGTTCAAGATCATCCTCGCCGACCCATCGGTGAAGGGCATCCTGGTCAACATCTTCGGCGGTATCATGAAGTGCGACATCATCGCGGACGGCATCGTCGCCGCCGCGCGCGAGGTCGACCTCAAGGTTCCGCTGGTGGTCCGACTGGAAGGCACCAATGTCCAGCAGGGCAAAGACATTCTGGCCAACAGCGGCCTGCCGATCGTCGCCGCCAACGACCTGGGCGATGCCGCCGCCAAGATCGTCGCCGAGGTCAAGAAGGCCGCCTAGAGGGACCCCAGACCGGGCTCCCGCGTTCGCGGGGGCACAACGGAGAAGCACATGAAGGTACTCGTCGCCGTCAAGCGCGTGATTGATTACAACGTGAAGCCGCGGGTGAAGATGGACGGCACCGGCGTCGATCTCGCCAACGTCAAGATGAGCATGAACCCCTTCGACGAGATCGCCGTCGAGGAAGCCATCCGCCTCAAGGAAAAAGGCGGCGCGACCGAGGTAGTCGTGGTCTCCATCGGCCCGGCCAAGGCGCAGGAAACGCTGCGCACCGCGCTGGCGATGGGCGCCGACCGCGCCATTCTGGTCACCAGCGAGACGGACGTCGAGCCGCTGGCAGTGGCCAAGATCCTGGCCAAGATCGCCGAAGAGGAGCAGCCGCAGCTGGTGCTCGTCGGCAAGCAGGCGATCGACGACGATTCGAGCCAGGTCGGGCAGATGCTCGGCGCGCTGACCGGCTATCCGCAGGGCACATTCGCTTCCAAGGTCGACGTGGCCGGCGACAGCGTAAACGTGACCCGCGAAGTGGACGGCGGGCTGGAGACGGTGGCGCTGAGGCTGCCGGCGATCGTCACCACCGACCTGCGGTTGAACGAGCCACGCTACGCCTCGCTGCCCAACATCATGAAGGCCAAGTCGAAGCCGCTCGCGACCAAGTCGCCGGCCGATTACGGCGTGGACATCGCGCCGCGGCTGGAGACGCTGAAGGTCGCCGAGCCGTCCAAGCGATCGGCCGGCGTGAAGGTCGGCTCGGTCGACGAGCTGGTGGCGAAACTGAAGTCGATTGGAGCAGTGGCATGACGATCCTGGTTCTCGGCGAACAGCATGGCGGCAAGGTCAAGGACTCGACCCTCGCCACGCTCGGCGCGGCGGCGCAGATCGGCGGCGACGTCCACCTGCTGCTGATCGGCTCGGAGGCGAGCGGCGCGGCAGACGACGCGAAGAGCATCGCGGGCGTGTCCAGGGTGCTGGTCGCGGCCGACGCGGCGCTCGACCATGAGCTGGCGGAAGCGGCGGCGCCGTTGATTGCGCGGCTCGGCGCCGACTACGACCATCTCCTGTTCAGCTCCACGACCACCGGCCGCAACATCGCGCCGCGGGTCGCCGCGCTGCTCGACCTGGCGCAGGTCAGCGACATCATCGCGGTGGAAGGTCCCGACACGTTCCAGCGGCCGATCTACGCCGGCAACGCCATCGCCACCGTCCGCTCGACGGACGCCAAGAAGGTCATCACCGTCCGCGGCACCGCCTTCACCAAGGCGGAACGGGGCGCCGGCTCGGCCGAGGTGCAGAGCGTCGATGCGGGCGTCAATAACGACAAGTCTAGCTTCGTCTCGATGGACGCCAGCGAGAGCGAGCGGCCCGAGCTGACGAGCGCCAAGATCATCGTCTCGGGTGGCCGCGCGCTCGGCTCCGGCGACGCCTTTCACCAGTATATCGAACCGCTCGCCGACAAGCTCGGCGCGGCGGTCGGCGCCAGCCGCGCGGCGGTCGATGCGGGCTACGTGCCGAACGACTATCAGGTCGGCCAGACCGGCAAGATCGTCGCCCCGGAGCTGTACGTCGCCATCGGCATCTCCGGCGCGATCCAGCACCTGGCCGGCATGAAGGACAGCAAAGTCATCGTCGCCATCAACAAGGACGAGGAAGCACCGATCTTCCAGGTGGCGGACGTCGGCCTCGTGGGCGACCTGTTCAAGATCCTGCCGGAGCTGACCGAGAAGCTGTAGGTCTTCCCTGCTGGGTAGACGGTCAGCATCTGCCGACTTAGCCTCTGCGCGCCGGATTGACTTGGTGACGGGGGCTGGTGCGTGAGAATGATGGTGGCGGCGTTCTCGCTGCTTGGCTCGACCGTTTCTGCGGCGCCGAAGGAATCGATCCGGCTCGCGCCCCTCAGCCCGTGGAACCTCCACTACGGCGATAATAGCTGCCGGTTGGGCCGGCTGTTCGGATCGGCTGCCAAGCCGACCTCATTGGTGCTTGAGCGGATTTCACCGGGCGGCTCGATGAGCCTGCTGGTCTTCGGCGGCGACCTGAAGGCTCGTGAAGGAGAGGCAGGTGGGTCCGTTCAACTGCTGCCGGTCCCAGGCCGCGAGTTCGATACGGGCGGAGTGACTCAGACCGCCGAGACGGAAGAGCCGGCCATCCTGTGGCCGCACATCGAATTGCTCGCACCGCACCGGAAATCTCGTCAGGAGTTACGGGAGGAATACCAGCAGGCAGAGCACGAGCAGCCGAAGGCTGCTGCAATCCGGGCAGAGGAGGACGCTAACGCAAAGCTGATTACGAGCTTTGCGATTCGCGAGCCGAGCGGACGAACCCTCATTCTGGAGACCGGTTCTCTGGGTCGTGCCAACGCCCTGATGCGGGACTGCGCGCGGCAACAGCTACTTGCTTGGGGTATCGATCCGGCAGTGCAGGAGAAGATCGTAAAGCCGGCCCGCACGAAGAACCTGCCTGGGCTGTTCAGTTCGAGCGACTATCCCCCAGGCGCCGCTGCCCGTGGCGAGCAATCGATTGTCGAAGCACGGCTCAATATCGACGCGGAAGGTCGCGTGAGAAAATGTACCAGCCTGACCTATTTCAAGGCGCCTGAATTCGCGGAGGTTGTCTGCCGGCGGTTGAGCAAAGCACGTTATACTCCTGCAGAGCTGGCCGACGGAACGAAGGTCCCGACCTACGACCTCGCAACGATCAAGTTCCTCAGGCCCTGAGACCAGAGCCGCCAGGTCAAGCGGGGCCTATCCTTGCTTCATCTTAAGGCAGGCGGAACTCTGGCGTGTCCACCTCCGCCAGCGCATCCGCAATGACCGGTAGCGGCACGTCCTCGGCATGGGTGACGCCGCCGCGCAGTTGGAAATGGTCCATGCCTCAGAAGCCGCCCAGGAAAGTGGCCACGTTATCGCCGAGCGCGTGGACGGCATAACCGCCTTCCATGACGATCAGCGTCGGCAGCCCGATTGCGGCGATGCGACGGGCGAGGCGGGCGTAGTCGGGTGTATCCAGCGCGAAGTGGCTGATCGGGTCTCCGACATAGGTGTCGGCCCCGAAGCTGATGACCAGCAGTTCGGGCGAGCCCTCCGCCAGCCAGCCGAGCGCGCGGACGAGTGCGGCGTCGTAGGCGTCGAAAGCGGTGCCGCGCGGCAGGGGTAGGTTGAGGAAGTTTCCGCCGCTCTCGTCCGCATGCCCCCAGTAGAACGGATAATCAGTTGCAGGATCCGCGTGGAGCGAGGCGAAGCGGATGCCCTCACGGCCGGCCAGCATGTCCTGCGTGCCGTTGCCATGGTGATAGTCGATGTCGAGCACGGCCACGCGCTTGCCCGCTGCAACCGCACAGATGGCGGCATTGTTGAGGTAGCTGTAGCCGCCGCAATAGTCCGCCCCAGCATGATGACCGGGCGGGCGGCAGAAGGCGAAGGCATGGTCTCCGCCGCGCACGGCCCCGAGCGCGGCGAGTGCGGTCTGCGCACCCCAGTAGGCTGCTTCCCAGCTCGCCGGACCGATCGGGGTAGTGGTGTCATACGCGTAGCGGCCGAGCTCCGCGTCGATCCGGCCGAGGCGGAGCGGCCGGCGCCCGACCACGGGAAAGGCATAGGGCAGTGCCTCGCCTGTGCGGCCCGCCGCTAGCCAGTCGCGGTGCGCACGCTGGAGAAAGTCGAGGTAGCCTGTATCGTGCACCGCCAAGAGTGGCGCCATGCCATGATCGGCCGGCGCCTCGGTGCGGCCGATCGCGGCAAGGATGCTGTCGACCCGCCCATCGTGCTCGGCTGCGGGGTGTAGCGCTCCGTTGAAGAACTCGACGGCCGGCGCGTGGGCACGCTGCCGTTCGTCCCAGAAGCAGCGCATCAGCGGACCCTGAGGTCAGAGGGCAGGGTCGGCTCCGACAGCAGCTGTTCCATTCGTTGCCAGCGGGCTGCGTTTCCGTCCTCGCGCTCGACATCTGCGGCGATCATGTCGCGGCCCAGACCGTAATTGATGACGTAGCTGCGGTATTGCTTGGTGAACGAGATCGACTGGCGGGCGCGGGCCCCGCTCACCAGCTGATACTTCCGGGTGAGGCGGATCGCCTCGTCGTCGCCGATGTCGCCATCCAGCAGCATCTGCGCCAGGGTAATGCGCGCGCCGGCAAGCTCGCGCATGGCGTCCAGCAGGGCGTCGTAGCGAGCGGCGTCAGCGGTGCTCAAACCAGCCTGCGGATAGAGCACTGCGGTCTCGTAGCGGAGCTTGCGGGCGGCCGGAAAGGCGAGGTCGATGCCGTAGTTGGCCGAGCCCTCCGCGATCAGCGACTGCGGTGAGAACAGCGGATAGACGCTGAACTCGGTCCAGCCGCGGCCACGGACGAGCTTCTCCTCGAGCAGGGTGTTGAGGACGTGGTGGCCGGGATAGCCCTCGTGGCAGCCGAGGTCGATCGCTCGGCTGATGCGGATCGGCAGGTCGGTGTTGACCTCAATGCGGCTGTGATAGCCGCCCTGGTAGTAATTGTAGCCCGACCAGCTCTTGCCGGTCACGAAGCTGAGATCGAACCGCTCGGTCGGTGGTAGGGCGATATGCTCGATGGTCGCTTGGCGGCAGCCGGCGATGGCGCTGTCGAACACGGCCTTGAGCCGGTCCGCAGGGATAACAAAGCGATCCTGAAAAGCGTCCACGCGGGTGGCGAGGTCGCCAAGGCCGGGAACCAACCGCTCGATGCGGGCGAGGACAGGGTCGTAGGCGGATAGCGGCTTAAGCTGCGGAGTGACGCCGAACAGGCCGCGGGCCTCGTCGACGAAGCGCAGCTTCTCGCCCCGCAGCATGCGCAGGCGGGTCTGGGCGGCGGTAAGCTGGGCGAGCAGGAAGGCGGCGCGGCGCGGTTCCTCCGCGCGGTGGCCATAGACCCGCGCTTCAAGCGCGTCGGCCTGGCCGGACAGATCGGTCAGGGACGAGCGGGCGGCCAGCGCCTTGGCCTCGGCCCGGAGCTCCCCGGGGCCATAATAGGCATCGATGTAGCCGTCCTCCTTCTCGCCAATCGCGAGCTGGAGCCGGACATAGTCGCGCGCGGCGCGGTCAAGATGGTCGGGCGAGGTGGGGGTCACGCAGCTGGCGAGCAGGAGCGCGATCAGGGCGGTGATCAGCGATCGCGGCATACGGTTGGGTCCTCGTCTGCGTCCTCCCCAAACACCTCTTCGGCCTCCTCTCGCTCGAGGTCGGTTTCACTGATCGGTCGGGTGAGTACCAGCACGGTGTAGCCGATCAGCCCGGCGAGCAGCGAGCCCGCAAGCGTGCCGATCTTGGCCTCGTCGACCAGGATCTGATCTGCGAACGCCAGCTCGCCAATGAACAGGCTCATGGTGAAGCCGATCCCGCACAGCAGCGCTGCGCCATAGATGTGCAGCCACCTGAGGTGCTCCGGCTTGCGCGCGAGGCCGCTGACATGGGCCAGCCAGACGGCGCCGAACACGCCGATCTGCTTGCCGAGAAACAGGCCGAGCGCGATGCCTATGGGAAGCGGCATGACGAGCTCGGACAGGCTGGTGATGGTCACGCCGGCACTCGTGAAGCCGAACAGGGGCACGATCCCGAACATGACCCAGGGATGGATGCGGTGTTCCAGCAGCTTCAGCGGCGAGCGCGGCTCGCCCTTGCCGAGCGGAATGGCCAGGGCGGCAAGGACACCGGCGATGGTGGCGTGAATGCCGGACTGGAACACCGCGAACCACAGCAGCGGAAAGGCTAGGAGGTAGGGCCACAGCCGGCGCACGCCGAACATGTTGAGCGCCGCCATGCCGGCCAGAATCACGGCGCTTGCCGCCAGGGCGGTGACGTTGAGGTCGGCGGTATAGAACAGGGCGATGATGGCGACCGCGCCGATGTCGTCGATGATCGCGATGGTGACCAGCAGCACCTTGATCGAGGCGGGAGCACGCCGCCCGATCAAGGCCAGCACGCCAAGAGCGAAGGCGATATCCGTAGCCGCGGGAATGGCCCAGCCGCTGCGCAGGACGGGGTCGAAGCCGGTAGCAACCTTGTAGACCAAGGCCGGCACCGCCATGCCGGCCGCTGCCGCGATCATCGGCAGGCGGCGGGCTTCCGGACTGGCCAGCTGGCCGTCGTACCATTCCCGCTTAACCTCCAGCCCGACCAGCAGGAAGAACACGGCCATCAGCGCATCTGCTACCCAGTAGTGAACCGTCAGGGGGCCCAGCGGGGCGTGCAGCAGATCGTGGTAGAAGTGAGCAAAGGGCGAGTTGGCGACAAGCAGCGCGGCGGCTGCCGCCGCCATCAGCAGCAGGCCGGCGTTTCGTTCTCCGGACGAGGCGTTGGCGGCGGACATGGCGCCGCCATGCCGACCAGCTTCAACTCACGCAAGCGAAGGTGAAATCAGGCGTCGGCGCCCGCGCCGATCTCCACCTCCAGGTTCATCTCGGCGTCAAGCAGCTTGGAGACCGGGCAGTTCTTCTTGGCTTCCTCGGCGAGCGAGCGGAGCTTCGCCTCGTCGATGCCGGGCACGCTGGCGCGCAGGGTAAGGTCGGAACGACTGATCTTGAAGCCAGCGCCGTCCTGATCGAGCTTGACCCTGGCCTCCGTCTCCAGCGTGCCGTCCTCGACGCCGGCGCCGGCCAGGGCGAAGCTCAGCGCCATGGTAAAGCAGCCGGCGTGAGCGGCCGCGATCAGTTCCTCGGGGTTGGTGCCGGGCCCGTCCTCGAACCGGCTGTTGAAGCCGTAGCGCTGGTCCTGCAGCACGCCGGACTGGGTGGAGATCCAGCCCTTGCCGGTCTTGCCGGTGCCTTCGTAGCGCGCGCGGGCGGTGCGGGTGACCATCATCTTCTCTCCCTCGGGGTTCGAGGAGACAACACGGTCACCCGCGCCCGGTTGCGCCATTTACCGCAACGAGGGGCTGTCCAGCTTGAGGTCGGCGAGCGGGATCACGGTGACGTCGCCGAAGCGCTTGCGCAGGTCGTCGGTGAACAGCTTGGCATCGCCGACGATCACGGTGGTGGCGCCCTGGTCGGTGAGTAGGCCGCGCGCTGCCTCGCTGGCCTGGGCCGGAGTGATCGCGCGGACGCTGCTCATGAAGCGACCGATCTCGGACGGGTCGACGCCGGACTGCACGTAGGTCGCGACGATCCCGCCGAGGCCTTCCACTGTCTCCAGCTGCCGGCCGAATCCGCCCGCGATGTTGGCCTGGCGAGTGCCCATTTCCGCAGCCGGGATCGGCTCGGTCCCGAGCCGGCGCATTTCGGCGAGGATCAGGCCGAGCACCTCGGCGGCGGACTGGTTCTTGGTCTGCACCGCGGCGGTGATGTCGCCGGTCTGGCGCGCCGCGCTGAGACCGCTGGACGCGCCATAGGACAGGCCGCGCTTGATCCGGATCTCCCGATTGAGGCGCGAGCTGTAGCCCCCGCCGAGCACGGCATTGGCGACCAGGGTCGAATAGTAGCGCGGGTCGGAGCGGGCGATGGTCTCGCGGGTGACGGCAACGGCGGCCTGGGCCGAGCCGGGCATGTCGACCACTACGATCTTGCCACGCAGGGGAGCGGTGCCGGTCAGGCTGGGCGTAACCGGCGGCGGCGTCGGGCCGCCGGCAACCTGCCACTCGCGGAACGCAGTCTCAGCCAGCTGCCGCGCGCGGTTGGGCGTGATGTCGCCCGCCAGCACCAGAACGCTGCGGTCAGGCCGCAGCGCGCTGCTGGCGGCCGCGACCACGGCGGTGCGATCAATGACCTTCAACGATTCCGGTGTCCCGGTGGCGGGACTGCCGTACGGATGCGTTCCGAACAGCGCGCGGTCGGCGGCGAGCCGCGATAATGGGCCGGGGCTCTGCAGCGCGACGGTAGTCTCGTCGATCGCCTGGCCGCGGGCGCGTTCCAGTTCCTCGGCCGAGAAGGTGCTGTTGACGGCGGCGTCGGCCATGATCGCCAGCGCCGCGGACAGCTGCGGCGTCGGCACGGTCACGTCCAGCGTCATGCCCTCGGTGCCGGCGGCGGAGCCGAGCTGGCCGCCCAAGGCCTCGACCGCGGCGGCGATCTGGGTCGCGCTGCGGGTCTTGGTGCCTTTGGTCAGCAGGGTGGCGGCAAGGTTGTGCAGGCCGGCCTGGTTCGCGGGATCGGACGCGGCGCCCTCGGTGGAGAGCAGGGTGGCGCTGACCAGCGGCAGGTTAGAGCGCGGCACGGTGATTACCGTCAGGCCGTTGGCAAGCCGGGCGGTGACCGGCTGCGGCACGGCGACGTCCACCGGAGCGGCCGGCGCAGGCGGCTGCACCCGCTCGGCCGCGCTCGCCTCCTGCACCAATTTGATGCCCTTGGGGGCGGCCAGCGGAGTGGTGACGACCGTCGGCGCAAGCGCGATCTTGTCGCCGCCACTGACCGTCGTGCCCTTCGGCGCGGGCAGGTAGCGGATGGTCACGGCACGGTTAGCGTCCAGGTATTTGGCGGCGACGCGCTGCACGTCGGCGGCGCTGACCCGGGCGATGGCGGCGAGCCGTTCGTCGGCGGCGCGGGGATCGTTGTCGATCAGCACGCCGCGAGCCAGGGCCACCGCCTTGCCGTCGACCGTCTCGCGCTCCTTCAGGGCCGCGGTGGTGAGCTCGTTGCGGGCCTCGGTCAGCTCGGCGGCCGTGACCGGTTCGCGGGCCAGCCGGGCCAGCTCACGGCGGAGGACGGCTTCGACCTCCGCCACCGTCTTGCCGCCGGCCAGGATGGCGTAGGGCGCGAACAGGCCGGTGGACTGCTTCTCCTCGGCATAGATGTCGGCATCGGTGGCGAGCCGGGTGCGGATCAGCGCCTCGTCCAGGCGGCTGCTGTCGCCGCTGGCGAGAATGGTCTGGAGCACCTCTAGCGGCGCGCTGTCGGGCGAGCGGGAAGGTGGCACGAGGAAGCTCATCACCACGGCGGGCAACGGGGTGTTCGGCTCGGTCACGGTGTAGGTGCGCGCGGCCGTGCGGGCCGGCTCGGCGGCCGTCACGCGCGGGATGCGGGTGGCGGGGCGCTTGATCGGCGCAAAATAGCTGTCGACCCAGCCGTTCAGCTGCGCCGGATCGAAGTTGCCGCTGACCACCAGCACGGCATTGTCAGGCCGGTAGTAAGTGGCGTGGAACGCGCGCACGTCGTCGATGGTGGCGGCGTCCAGCTCCTCGATGCTGCCGATGCCCGGGCGGGCGTAAGGATGGCGCTGATAGCTGACCATGGGGACATAGTGGCTGAACAGCCGGCCATAGGGGCGGGCGAGGCCGGTGCGCAGTTCCTCCTTCACTACGTCGCGTTCGGGCAGGAAGTTGGCGTTGTCGACGACCAGGCTGCCCATCCGCTCGGCCTCGGCCCACAGCAGCCGCTGCAGGTGATTGGCGGGGACGGTCTCATAGTAGTTGGTGAAGTCGTCCCAGGTGCTGGCGTTGTTGAAGCCGCCGACGTCCTCGGTCAGCCGGTCGACCGTCTCGGCCGGCATATTGCGGGTCGCCTTGAACATCAGGTGCTCGAACAGGTGGGCGAAGCCGGAACGGCCGCGCGGATCGTCCTTGGAGCCGACGTCGTACCAGACCTGCACCGACACGTTCGGGCTGCTCGTGTCGCGCATGGCGTAGACCTTGAGCCCATTAGGCAGGGTGCGCTCGGTATAGGCGAGCGGCGGGATGGCGCTGGTCGCGGCGGGCTGGGCGAGGGTCGCGGACAGCGGGGTGGCGGCGAGCAGGGCGGCAAGAAGCAGGCGGGTCGGACGGGGCACTGGCAACTCCGGGTTGAGCGTTGTCGGGAGTGGTGCGGAGGGCAGGGCAGGACGTCAAGCGCGCGTTCGACGGGCGGACGAGTTGCGGTCCGCGACGGACCCGAAGCGGCAACGGCTCGTTGACTTGGCTTATGGCTCCCGACCCCCAGAGTATCGGCCGCGAGTTTTCGCAGTGGCTTGGGCAGACCAGCGGTGCCCCGCTGATCCTGGGCCACTTCGATGCGGATGGGCTGGCGGCGCTGGCGATACTCAAGCGCAGCCTGCCGGGTGCCGACATGCGGCTGGTCGGCAAGGGCGAGAACCCGTGGGACCCCGACGTGCAGGCAGAGCTGGTCGAACGGGCGCCGGCGGCGCTGATCGCTACTGACCTGGGCGTACGCGAGGGCGACATCGTGGCGGGCGTGCCGACCTGCCTGATCGACCATCATGTGCCGACCGGCACGCCGGGCGCCGCGACGGTGATCAGCGGCAACGGGCTGGAACCGGAGCCGACGTCGGCCCTGCTAGCCTGGTGGGCGGCCGGGGCGGACGACAAGCTGCTGTGGTTGGCGGCAATCGGCCTGATCGGCGACATGGCCGAGGACAAAGGCTTCACCGAGATGGCGGAGGCGCAAGGGCGCTATGGCAAGACCGCGCTGAGAAATGCGGTTAGCCTGATCAACGCGCCGCGGCGCACGGCGAGCGCGGACGCGACGCCAGCGCTGGAATTGCTGCTCAAGTGCGACAGTCCCAAGGAGCTGCTGTCCGGCGAGCATCCGGAGACGGCCGAACTGGTCGCCGCCAAGGAAGAGGTGAAGGCGGAGATGGACGTCGCCAAGCGGGTCGCGCCCAAGGTGCGCGGCGACGTGGCGCTGATCCCGCTCGACAGCGCGTGCCAGATCCACCCGCTGATTGCCCAGCAATGGCGGGTCCGGCTCAAGGACAAGGTCGTGATCGCGGCCAACAAGGCTTATCGACCCGGCTGGGTGCACTTCGCCGCACGGACCGGGGCTGAGCACGACCTGATCCGCTTCTTTGCCGAGCGCCGGCCGGAGGGTGCGGGCAGCGAATATGGCAGCGGCCACAAGGCGGCGAGCGGGGGCGCGCTGCGCATCCCCGAATGGAACCGCTTCGTCGCCGAACTGGGTTTCCCCGAGGAGCAGATCGCATGAATGCCGACCCGAACCGCCCCCTTCGCCTGGGCTTTCCCGTCAAGGTGATGGGCGTGCCGGGGCTGAAATCCGGCGACACTCGGCGATGGCAGAAAAACCCGCACCTCAAGTGCAGCCTGGAGCTGCTCGACCAGGTGCTCGATTATCTCAAGAAGGTCGAGATCAACATGTACCGGCTGAGTTCGGACATCGCGCCTTACGCGACTCACCCGGACATGCCGCAGTTCCACAACATGGTGGCGGAAAGCGACGCGGAGCTGGCGGCGTTCGGGCGCAAGGCGCGCGACCTGGACATCCGCCTGAGCTTTCACCCGTCGCAATATGTGCTGCTCAACAGCCCCGATCCGGAGCTGACGAGCAAGTCGATCTGGGACCTGTCGAGTCAGGCCGAGATGCTGGACCGCATGGGCTGCGGGCCCGAGGCGGTGCTGGTGACGCATGTCGGCGGAGTCTACGACGACCGCGAGGCGGCGCGGGCGCGCTGGATCGACGGGTGGAACCAGTGCCCGGAGCATGTCCAGCGCCGGCTGGTGCTGGAGAATGACGACATCCGCTTCTCCGCCGCCGACGTGCTGTGGATCCAGCAGCGGACGGGCGTGCGCTGCGTGTTCGACTACCAGCACTTCTGGTGCCTGAACCCGGAGCGGCTGGATATGCGCGAGACGCTGGAGAAGTTCCTGGCGACCTGGGGCGACAGCGCCCGGCCCAAGCTTCATTTCTCCTCGCCGCGGACGGAGATGCGGGAGGTGAAGCGCAAGATCACCGCCAAGCAGCGCGACGCGGCCAAGGCCGGCAAGGCAAGCAAGGCGAAAGGTCTGACCAAGGCGCCGATCAAGGCGACGGCGCGGATCAAGACGGTGCTGCTTCCGCCGATCTGGACCGGGCACAGCGATTTTACCAATCCGTTCGAGTTCGCGACCTTCATGCGCATGGCCGAGGGCCTGGAGTTCGACGTAATGATGGAGGGCAAGTCCAAGGACGTGTCGATCATTAAGCTGAGGCCTGACCTGCTGCGGTTCGCGCCCGACGTGGCGGCGCGGTTCGGGATCACGGCGGCCGACGCAGAGGAATTGGCGGCCGAGGAGCGGGCGCTTGAGCAGGGGGTTGCGGCCGAGGACGAGGCGGACGTCGACGAGGGTGCGCCTATTCCGGAGCTTGAGGAGGCTGCGGCATAAGGCGAGAGGTTCAGGCTTGACGCGGCGCACCGCTCGGCCGAGCCTTCGGAGATGACAAAGACCACCCTCACGCTGCTGGACGGCCTCTATTTTGGTGAGGGACCGCGCTGGCACGAGGGCCGACTGTGGTTCAGCGACTTTCACGCCCACCGCGTCTGCTCGGTCTCGCTGACCGGTGACCTGCGAGTCGAGCTGGAGCTGGACGACCAGCCGTCGGGTTTGGGCTGGATGCCGGACGGTTCGTTGCTGGTGGTGTCGATGCGCAAGCGGCAGCTGCTGCGGCGCGGTGCCGACGGGCAGGTCCGGCTCCATGCCGACCTGTCAGGTGTCCACGCCATGCTGAGCAACGACATGGTCGTGGATGGCCATGGGCGGGCCTATGTCGGCAATTTCGGGTTCGACCTCCATGGCGAGATCCGCCGTCGGGGCGACATGGCGGTGTTCGCCGATCATCCGACGGCCGCGATCGCGCTGGTTCAGCCGAACGGGACGGTCGAGGTCGCGGCCGACGGGCTGCACTTCCCCAACGGCAGCGTGATCACGCCCGATGGGCGAACCCTTATCGTCGGCGAGACCATGGCCGGACTGCTCACCGCGTTCGACATTGGCGCGGACGGGCGGCTTTCCAATCGGCGGGTGTGGGCGCAGACGGTAACGGACCTGGAGCGGCCGCGCATTCCGGACGGCATCTGCCTGGATGCGGCCGGCGCGGTGTGGATCGCCAATCCGACCGCGCCGGAGTGCGTGCGCGTCGGCGACGGAGGCGCGGTTCTGGACGTGGTTGAGTTCAGCCAGAATTGCTTCGCGTGCATGCTTGGCGGCGAGGACGGCCGGACGCTGTTCGCGATGACCGCGCCGACCTCCGACTTCGAGCGCGCGGGAGCGGCGCCGAATGGCCGGATCGAGTTGGCCGAGGTCAGCAACCCACATGCTGGAAGGCCCTGAGCGCAAAGGGAAAAGCTTGCCATTTTGCCCGTTCGAGCCAACCTTGCCGATGCCATGACCGACCAGCCGCCACCACGCACCTGGAGCGAGGGTGAAACCCACCTCCGCTCCATCCTCGCAACCGTGCCCGACGCGATGGTCGTGATCGACGAGCGTGGCCGGATCATGTCGTTCAGCGCGGCTGCCGAGAAGATGTTCGGCTTCACGGAGGCCGAGGTGATGGGCGAGAACGTCAGCCTGCTCATGCCCTCGCCCGATCGTGAGCGGCACGACCAGTATATGGGCAATTACCTCGGCACGGGTCGGCGGAAGATCATCGGCATCGGCCGGGTGCTGACCGCGCGGCACCGTGATGGTTATACCTTCCCGATCGAGCTGTCGGTAGGCGAAGCGCGGGTCGGGGACCAGCGTATCTTCACCGGATTCATCCGCGATTTGACGGAGCGCCAGCATGCCGAGACGCGGCTGCAGGACCTGCAGTCGGAGCTGGCGCACGTGGGCCGGGTCAGCGAGGTGGGCACGCTCGCCTCGGCGCTGGCCCACGAATTGAACCAGCCGCTCACCGCGATAGCCAACTACTGCGAAGGCGCGCGCGACCTGCTGCAAGGCGAGCCTGACGCCGACACGCTGGCGATGGCTCGCGAGGCGCTGGACGAGGCGGCGCAGCAATCGGTCCGCGCCGGGCAGATCGTTCGCCGGCTGCGCGACTTCATCACCTATGGGCAGACGGAACGGAAGGTCGAGCTGCTGCCCCGGCTGATCGCGGAGGCCAATGCCCTCGGGCTGGTCGGATCGCGCGAATATGGCGTCGAAGTGGACGTGGAACTGGAGGCGGGCGCTGACCGGGTGCTGGTCGACCGCATCCAGATCCAGCAGGTACTTCTGAACCTCATCCGCAACGCCATCGATGCCATGATCGACCGGCCAGTACGGCAGCTGACCATCGCCGCCGCGCCTGACCTTGGAGGCTTCATCCGGGTCAGCGTGGCCGACACCGGCAAGGGCATAGGGCCGGAAATGGCGGCGCAGCTGTTCCAGCCTTTCGTCACCTCCAAGGAGCACGGGATGGGTATCGGCCTGTCGATCTGCCGCACGATCATCGAGGCGCACGGCGGGCGCATCTGGTTCGAGCCTACCCCGTCGGGCGGCACCACCTTTCTGTTCACCATCCCCGATGCTGGAGCCCTGCATGAATGACGCCGCGCTTGTTCACCTGGTCGACGACGACGAGGCGATCCGACGGTCCGCGTCCTTCATGCTCAAGACCTCCGGCTTTCGCGTGCTGTCGTATGAATCCGGAGTCGATCTGCTCAAAACCGTGCGGGCCTTGGAACCGGGCACCATCCTGCTCGACATCCGCATGCCGCAGATGGACGGGCTGGAGGTCCAGCGCGCGTTGCAGGAGCAGGGCTGCAAGCTGCCGGTGGTGATCATGACGGGGCACGGCGACGTGACGGTAGCGGTGCAGGCGATGAAGGCCGGCGCAGTCGACTTCATCGAGAAGCCGTTCGACAAGCAGACGCTGCTCGGTTCACTGGAGGCCGCGAACGAGCGGCTCAGCAACAGCCGGGCGCAGTCGAGCCGCTTGGGCGATGCGCAGGTGCGGTTGAACGCGCTGACGCCGCGCGAGCGCGACGTGCTGCTCGGGCTGGTCAAGGGCCTGCCCAACAAGACCATCGCCTACGATCTCGGAATCAGTCCGCGGACGGTGGAGATCCACCGGGCGAACCTGATGGACAAGCTGGAGGTGCGGTCGCTGAGCGAAGCGCTGCGGATCGCCTTCGCCGCCGGGCTGGGCGACGAAGAGGCAGCCGCCTGAGCGCTTAGCGTGCGGCGCGCAACTCCGCGACGCGGAAGGGCAGCAAGCGGCCGCCGCGTTCGAGTATGGTCAGGATCGTGCCCTCGTTGAACGGCCGCGCGTCAAACTCGGAGAACGCCTCGCCGGCGGCACCCTGGCGGGCGATGAAGGCGAGCTTACCGTCGCGGCGGACGGCGTGACCGCTGAGGTCGGGCTCGCTCGGCCACAGGCGGCGGACGGTTGCCTGCTCGGGCGTACGGTCCAGCGTGGCGACGTCGATCGCGCCCTCGGCGGTTAGCGGTAGCCGCAGCAGGTAGGCGCGGCTGGCCGAGCCGTTGGGAAACTCGCGCGTCTGTCCAAGCTCAAGTCGGATGGACTTCCAGTTCATGGTTGACGCTCTGCCCCTTGGCGTCCTCGCCGGGAATACGGACTATTACGGAAACAGCAGCGCGCCCGGATTGGGGCCGATCAGGACCGGGTGCATGGCGAGCAGGAGCGCGTAGAGCGCAGTGCCGCCGCCGAAGGTCGCCAGCAGCTGGCGGGCGGTCCAACGACGGCCGGTCGGCAACAGCCGGGCGTAGCCGGGACCGAGCTGACGGTGCTTGCGGCGGTCAAGCAGCGCCATGCCGCCAAGCGAGAAGAGCAGGAATACGCCGAATAGGATCAGCGCGGCCAGATGACCATTGGCGATGAGGTGCACGCCGGCCCAAGCGGCAAAGCCCCATAGCACGGGATGGCGCACAAGGCCGACCAATCCGGGTCGCGCAGGGTCGAACTGAGCGGTGTTAAGCGTGACGCTGAACGGATTGGCGGTCGTCAGCCCACCGGTGAGCAGCCAGCAGGCGGGCAGCATGACGGCGAGCGCCACGTGCCAGCTCCACAGTCCCGATGACCACAAAGGGATTATCGGCGCACGAACGGCGGCGCTGATCAGCCAGACCAGGAGCACGATTGACAGCAGACCGTAGCCGATGAGGTAGTTGGCGTGCCCGAACCGATCGACCAGCCGCTGGCGGACTCTGGGGCGCGCGGGGATGCTGTGAGAAGCCAAGAAGACCAACAGGGCGAGCAGGAGTTCGGTCATCGGCTGGCGTCGCGGCGCGGCCTATCGTTTGCGGGAACGGACGTGTCGCGCCGCAGTTGACTGCCCGTCACCCGATTGCAAGAGGCGAGACCCACGAAGCTTGCCCTCAGCTTCATCAACACAGGACCGCACATGCTTTCTTATCTCCTGGCGCTCGCCCTCGCCGCGGGGCAGACGCCGTCGAACGGCGCGCTCGGGCTTTGGAAGACCGAGACCAAGAACGGAGTGGTCGAGATCACCCGTTGCGGCGCGTCGATCTGCGGCCGGCTGGTGACGTCCGACCACATCCGTACCAACCCGGCTCTCAAGGACGTCAACAACAGCAATCCGGCGCTCCGCAATCGTCAGCTCAAGGGCCTGCTGATCCTTAGCGGCTTCTCGGCCGACGGCGCGACGTGGAACGGCGGGAAAATCTACAATGCCGACGATGGCAAGACCTACAGCGCCCGCCTGACCCCCGCGGGCAACAACCAGCTCAAGGTGCGCGGCTGCGTCTTCGTGCCGCTGTGCAAGACCCAGACCTGGACCCGCATCCGTTAGTCTCCTTACCGAAAGATTGTTTCCCATGTTGAAGCGTACTTCCGCGGTCCTGACCGCGAGTCTCGCGGTGTCTTTCGGCGCCGCTACCCCCGCCTTCGCCCAGGCCTTCTACCTCCAGGAGCAGTCAGTGCGTGGCGCCGGCCGCGTGTTCTCGGGAGAGGTGGCCGACACCGGTTCGCAGTCGCTGTGGTGGAACCCGGCCGCGATCGGCGGGGCGACCGATGGAAGCGCCGCGCTCGGCGCGTCCGGGATCATCCCGCATGGCAAGGTGGTGAACACCGGCACCGTGATCGTCCGTCCGGGCCAGGCCCCGGCGCCGGTCACCGGCGAGGACGCCAAGAACCCGATCACCAAGGGCCTGCTGCCGTCGGGGTCGATCGCCTATCCGCTGACCGACCGGGTGTCGGTCGGCCTGGCGGTGACCTCGCCGTTCAGCTTCACCACCGACTATGACGCGAACAGCTGGACCCGCTACAGCGCAGACAAGACGGCGCTCAGGACCATCGACATCCAGCCGTCGATCGGCGTGGCCGCAACCGACTGGCTGCGGGTCGGCGTGGCGCTCAACGTCGAGAACAGCAAGGCGACGCTGAGCAACGCGCTGCCCAACCTGTCGCCGCTGCTGCCGGACGGCAGCCAGAAGTTGAAGGGCAGCGGGTGGGACCTGGGCTGGAGCGCCGGCCTGCAGCTGCACAATGCGGTCGGATCGCTGGGCATCGCCTACAAGTCGTCGATCCGCCACAAGCTGAAAGGCGATCTGGAGGTGGCCGGGCTGCTGGGCCCGCTGGCGACTTCGAACCTCACCCTCAACGACGTCACAGCAACGTTCCGCACGCCGAACCAGGTGATCGTCGGCGGCCGGTTCAAGGCGACCGACCAGCTGACGCTGAACGCGCAATATGTGCACTTCGGTTGGAGTAAGTTCGACGCCATCCGGCTGGGCGCCCCGGTCAACCAGGCGTTGCCGGAGAACTACCGCAACAGCTGGAGCCTGGCGGGCGGCCTGGATTATGCCGTGTCGCCGGACCTCACGCTGCGTGCGGGCGTGCAGCGGGCGACCACCCCGACCCGCAACGGCGAGCGCGACGCCAGGGTGCCGGACAGCAACCGCTGGAACGTCGGCGTGGGCGGCTCGCTGAACGTCACCCCGGCCTTCACGATCGACGCTGCCGCCAACTATGTCGATTTCGCCAACGCGGCGATTGAGCGGCCAACGGCGGCGTTCGTGGGCACCCCGGCGCAGACCGTGATCCTGACCTCCGGCGAGCTGCGCAACGCGCGGGCGCTGGTGCTTTCGCTAGGCGGGGCCGTGCGCTTCTGAGCCGATAATCCGGTCCGTCCCGCCACTCACGGCGCGACGGACCGGATCACTCGACCGCCCGAAGGGCCGGGCGCGATCCGGCGGCGGGAGTCATGAGCTCGGCAATGCGGGCCGCGACCTCGGCCTGGCGGAATGGCTTGGTCAACAACGGCAGCGATGCCATTTCGTCACCAGCGAGGTTGGCGTAGCCGGTGGCGAGAAGCATGGGCAGTTGCGGCCGCTCACGCCGGATCTCCGCCGCCAGTTCCGTGCCCGTCATCCCGGGCATCAGATAATCGGTGATCACCAAGTCGGGCTCCGTGCCCGTGCGGAGCAGCTCCAGCGCCTGGCTGCCCGATCCAGCCTCGACCACCTGGTGGCCAAGGTCATGCAGGATCTCGGCGGTACCGAGGCGGACCAGTTCCTCGTCGTCGACCAGCAGGACGCACAGCGGCCGGGTGCGCGGGGTTGACGGGGTCGGACTCCCGGCTAGCCCGTCGGCCCGGGTCGAGGCCGCGGGCAACCAGATCTCGGCGCGGGTGCCCTGGCCGGGCTCGCTGTGCAGCAGCAGGGCGCCGCCGGACTGAGCGGCGAGGCCATGCACCATGGACAAGCCGAGGCCGGTGCCCTTGCCGATGCCCTTGGTTGAGTAGAAGGGCTCGATCGCGCGGGCGAGCGTGGCGGCGTCCATGCCCGTGCCGGTGTCGGAGACCTCCAATTTGACGTAGGAGCCATGGCGCAGCGCCGCGGGGTGGCCCGGCCCGACATGCTGCTCGCTGATCGCGATGGTCAGCGTGCCGCCGCCCGGCATGGCGTCCCGGGCGTTGACCGCCAGGTTCAGCAACGCAAGTTCGAGTTGGCCGGGATCGACGCGGGCGGCGACGATGTCGGGCTCGGCCCGGCACTCGATCGCCACCCGCGGACCGATCGAGCGGCGGATGAGGTCGCTCATGCCCTCGACCAGCATGGCCGTGTCGACGGCCCGCGGCTCGAGCACCTGCCGGCGGGCAAAGGCGAGCAGGCGCTGAACCAGCGTCTTGGCCCGATCAGCCGCCTGCAGCGCGCTGCTCAGCAGGCGCTGGCTGCGGTCGTCGCCCTCATGGCGGCGGCGCAGCAGGTCGAGGTTGCCGACGATGGGCGTGAGCAGGTTGTTGAAATCGTGAGCAACGCCCCCGGTCAGCTGACCGATGGTCTCCATCTTCTGGAGTTCACTGATCTGCGCGTGGGTCGCCTCCCGCTGGGCAATCGCCTCGACTACCCGCGACTCCAGCGTCTCGGCCAGGCGGCGTAGCTTCTCCTCGGCGGCCTGCTGCTCGGATACGTCGGTGTTGGTGCCAAGCCAGCGGACGATCTTGCCGGCCTCGTTACGGATCGGCTCGGCGCGCGTGAGGAACAGTCGGAATTCTCCGTCTGCACGGCGCAGCGGAAAGGTCATCTCGAACGGCTCACCGGTGGCAACGGACTGGGCCCAGCGCTCCTGCACCTGCAGGCGATGGCCTGGATCATGCACTCCGTCCAAGCCCCTAGCGGTCAGTTCTTCCAGGGACAAACCCGTGAACTCGCGCCAGCGCTGGTTAAACCAGGTGATCTGGCCGCCCGCGTCCGCGAGCCAGCACAGCTGCGGCATGGCATGCACCAGCGTTTCGAAGTTCGCCTCGCTATCGCGGAGCGCGGCCTGCGCACGGCGACGTTCCGATCGCTCGGCCGCTTCGGCAAGAGCGCGCTGAACCACGACCGGGAGCCGGTCGAGCCGCTGTTTCACGACGTAGTCGGTGGCGCCGCGCCGCATCGCCTCAACCGCAACGTCCTCGCCAAGGGTGCCCGAGACGAAGATGAACGGCACCAGCGGTGCTGCGCTGCGAGCGATCTCCAGCGCCGCCTCGCCATCGAAGGTGGGCAAGGCATGATCCGCCAGGATCAGGTCGTAGGCCTTGTCATGCAGCGCTGTGCTGAACCCGTCCGCGGTCCATACCCGGTCGATCTCGCATGGGCTTTCCAGCATGCCGAGGAACTCGCGCACGAGCTCCGCATCAAGGTCGCTGTCCTCCAAGTGGAGCACGCGCACGGTGCGGATTTCCGCAATCGGAGTAAGAATGTTCAAGCCGCTCGTTCGCTGCCAAGAGCCGCGTGCGGCGGCGGCTCGTTCAGGACGGCCCAGAACATGCCGAGGTCCTGGATTGCCTCGAAGAACTGCTCAAAACCGACCGGTTTCACGACAAAGGCGTTCACCCCCAGCTGGTAGCTGCGGACCAAGTCGCGCTCTTCCCGCGATGAAGTCAGCATGACAACGGGTGTGTGCCGCAGGCGGGGATCGTTCTTGATCTGCTCCAGCACCTCCAGGCCGTCGACCTTCGGCAGCTTGAGATCGAGCAGGACCACCGCCGGTTCGCTGGTGCTGCGGTCCTTGAACCGCCCACGGGCATGCAGGTAGTCGAGCGCCTCGGCGCCGTCGCGGGCGACGATCACCGCGTTCGCAAGCTGGCAGCGCTCGAGCGCGGCAATGGTGAGCTCGACGTCCTTGGGACTGTCTTCGACGAGCAGGATGGGCTTCAGGTCGGCCATTGATTCACTCCGTTCCACTGGGCAGGACGAAGCTGATCGTCGCGCCAACGTCCACCTGACCTTCTGCCCAGACCCGACCACCATGACGTTCGACGATGCGCCGCACGTTGGCGAGGCCAATACCCGTGCCTTCGAACTCCTCGACCCGGTGCAGTCGCTGAAAGACGCCGAATAGCTTGGACACGTAGGCGCCGTCAAAGCCGACGCCATTGTCCCGCACGAAATAGCTGTTCTCACCCTGGCCGGGCTCGCACCCGATCTCGATCACCGCCGCGTTACGGTCGCGCGTGAACTTAATGGCGTTGGAGATGAGGTTTTGCAGAACCAGGCGGATCATCGTCAGGTCGCCGCGCGCCGGAGCAAGTTCGCCGAGCTTCCATTCGATAGTTCGCGCGCCGATCTCCATGTCCAGCTTGCGGATGACCTCCGCCGTCAGTGCGTTCATGTCGACGGAGACCGGCAACATGCTGGCCCGCCCCATCTGTGAATAACTGAGCAGGTTGTCGACCAGGGTGCCGGCGGAGATGGCCGACTCGATGATCGTGTCGACATAACGGTGGCCCCGCTCGGTCAGCGTCGGACCTTCGTTGTTCTTCAAGAGCTGCGAATAACCGACGATGTGGCGGAACGGCGCGCGTAGATCGTGGCTGACCGAGTAGCTGAACGCCTCCAGCTCCTTGTTGATCGCGACCAGCCGCTCGGACAGTCCGGCCATCTCCTCCGCGCGGCGCAGCACGATGTCGACGATGGCGGTGCGCAGTTCGGTCGCGGCCTCGACTTCGGTCTCGTGCCAGGGAGCGGAGCGAAGGCTGACGGTTTCTTTCCATACCTCGAACGACGTGCGCGGATGCAGCTTAAGGCCGTCCGGCTCCACCTCGGCCCGCTTGCGCGGGTCGCCGCCCCAGCTCACCGTTCGGATCACCTCGGGCCGGAACCAGATGACGTAGCTGTCGTGGACCTGCGAGATGGCGATCGCCAGCAATCCGCTGGCATGATCCTTGAGCGCCTCGGCGCCCGGCATTGCAGCGGCCAGGTTGTCGGTCGTGAACACGTCGTCGTCATGGCGCTGCTCGGCAAGCCAGGAGATGATGCGGTCGACGGCCGCCGGCTCGGGGGTGTCGCCGATCAGGGCGGAGGTGCCACCGAACACCACGGCCGCGCCGGCCGCGTTGGTCAGGGCGAGCAGGTCCTCGCCATGTTTGATCAGGCCATCGAGGAAATGGTCCTCGGCCGCCATGTGGCCGAGCAGGCGGGCGCTGATGGTGCGGCGGGCGTGGCGCTGTTCTGCAATGCTGGCATGTTCCTTGGCGGCCAGCTGCAGCGAGAGAATCTGCCCGATGAAGTCACAGGCGGTGCGCACATGGTAGGGCACGCGGTGCGGCGCGGCGTTGTGGCACGAGATAAGCCCCCAGAGCCGACCGTCGCGCAACAGCGAGATCGACATGGAAGCATGGGTGCCCATGTTGCGCATATATTGCAGGTGCACGGGCGAGACGCTGCGCAGGACGGACAGGCTGAGGTTCACGGGCGCCCGGGAGGATGGGTCCAGCGCCGGCTCGATCGCGACTGGCACATAGTTGGCGTCGGCGATGAGGCGCAGGCGATTAAGCCGGTACAGCTCGCGGGCCTGGGCCGGAATGTCGGAGGCCGGGAATCGAAGGTCGAGGTAGGACGGCAGGGCTTCGTTGCGGTCCTCGGCGATCACCGTGCCGTTCCAATCCTCATCGAAGCGGTAGACGAGCGCTCGGTCGAGGCCCGTAATCCTCCGCACCTCCCGCGCGGCCATGTCGGCGAGCTGCTGCACGGACGACACCGCCTGCAGGCTGTCCAGAAACTCGCGGACATGCGGGTAGAGATCCTCGAACGAGCCGGGCTCGTCGGCAACCGTTTCCTCGAACTCAAGGATGATGCGCTCGGCCGAGCGGTGCGCAATGGCGTGGTAGGAGCGCCAGCCGCCATCGTGCGCGAAGCGGACGGTGCCGAGATGCGTCACCCCCGGCGCGAGGGTGGCGGCCTCGACCTGCTCGACGGCCGCGAACACGCTCGGCGGCAGCACGTCGGCCAGGGTGGCGCCGACCACGGAACCGGCGGAGCGCAGGATCGCGTCCGTACCGTTGGCGGCCTGGAGGATGCGCAGGGTTCCCGGCTCCAGCACCAGCAGTGCGCCATAGGGCTGGATGTTGCCCGGGATGTGGATCGGTTCGCGGTCGCAGGTGGTCAGGTCCAGCGAACCGCCGTTGCCGCTGGGCGCGCTGTCGAGAGCAGTCTGGGTCAAGGTTCCAATTCCATGAGGTCCGGCCGACTCATTTCGCGGCGGGGCGGCAGCTGCGCACGGTGCGGGCAAGGGCCGAGGCGAGGTCGGGTAGGGTAAACGGCTTGCTGAGGATGGCCACGTTGGCCGGGCGCTCGCCAATCTCGTCGGCATCGGCATAACCGGTGATGAGCAGCGCTGGCAGGTCCGGGCGCCGCTCGCGGGCTGCGCCGACGATGTCGGTCCCGCTCAGGTGCGGCATCGCATAGTCGCTGAGCAGCAGATCGATGTCGTCGCCATCCTCCTTCAGCAGCTCGAGGGCATCTGCTCCCGACGGCGCTTCGATGACTTGGTGGCCGAGTTCCCGCAGCACGGCGGCGGTGGTCACACGCACCTCGGGGTGGTCGTCAACCAGCAGGATGGTGAGCGGCGGCACATCGGGCGCCTCGATGGCCTGGGCGTCGGGCTCCGCGCGCTGCTCGCCGGCCGTGGCTTCCGGCAGCCAGATGGTGGCGCGGGTGCCCTCACCAGGCGTGCTGTCCAGCTGCAGCGTGCCGCCCGACTGCCGGGCGAAGCCATAGACCATGCTGAGGCCAAGGCCGGTGCCCTTGCCGACGGGTTTGGTGGTGAAGAAGGGCTCCAGCACCTTTTCCATGATCTCGGGCGGAATGCCGGAGCCCTGGTCGGCGACCTCCAAGGCGGCATAGCGGCCGGGCGCGAGTTCCAGCCTGTTGCCGCTTTCCACCAGCCGGCTGCTCGCCGTGGTGGTGATGGTGCCGCCATCGGGCATGGAGTCGCGGGCGTTGATTATGAGGTTCATCAGCGCCAGTTCCAGCTGCGACCGATCGGCGAACGCGCGCCATTCGTAGTCGGGCAGCTGCCATTGCAGCTCCACCAGCCCGCCGAGGGTGTGGCTGAGCAGGTCGTGGACCCCCTTGTGCAACGCGGCCAGGTCCACCGGCGCGGGCTGCAGCTGCTGGCGGCGCGCGAAGGCCAGCAGGCGACCGACCAACTCGGTGCCCTGGTCGGCCGCGCGTCGGGTCATGCCGAGGATCTTGCGATGTTCGTCCGCCAGGTCGGCGCGGCGTTCGATCAGCCCGATGCCGCCCAGCACGGCCGCGAGCAGGTTGTTGAAGTCGTGCGCTATGCCGCCAGTCAGCTTGCCGATCGCGTCCATCTTTTGTGCGTGGACCAGCTGGCTTTCCAGCGTGCGGCGCTCCGTCACGTCGGTCAGGGTGCCGGCATATTCCACCGGGCCGCCGGCAGCGTCCTTCAGCAACACGGCCTGATCGTGAAAGTGCTTGTAGCTGCCGTCGGCGCAGCGCCAGCGGTATTCGACCGATAGCTTTCCGGTACTCGCCCGCTCGTCGAGCGCGCGCAGGACGCGGTCGCGATCCTCTTCGTGCAGGCGGGACGCCCACAGGGTCGGATTTTCCATCACGTGGGCGAACGCGTAGCCCGTAATCCCTTCGAAATCGCCGCTGACGAACGTGGGGCAGCGGGGGTCGCAGGCCAGCGGCTCAAGGTAGAGCAAGATGGGCAACGATTGGATGATCGCCGCCTGCCGCTGCTCGGCCCGGCGCAGTTCCTGCTCGGCGCGGAGCAATTCGGCGTTGGCGCGCAGGTTCGCGTCCAGCAAAGCCTGCTCGTGCCGGGCCTTGCGTTCGATCTCGCGGGTCTTGGCGAACAGGTCCGCGAACACTGCCACCTTGGACCGCAGCACGACTGGATCGACCGGCTTGAACACATAGTCGACCGCGCCCATCGAATAGCCGCGGATCAGGTGCTCCGTCTCCTTGTTGACGGCCGACAGGAATACGATCGGAATGCGCTTGGTCTGCTCACGGCTGCGGATGATCCCCGCCGTTTCGTAGCCGTCCATGCCCGGCATATAGACGTCGAGCAGGATGACGGCGAAGTCACCCTTGAGCAGCTGCCGCAGAGCTTCCTCGCCGGAGCGGGCGACGACGACCTCGCCAATGTCCTCCAGCACCGTCTCGATGGCGAGGAGGTTGCGCTCGTCATCGTCGACCACGAGCACCCGCGCGCGCTCGGCGGCACCGTCGCGATCGGACGGGATCAGTGGGGTGGACAGGTTCACGATTACTCCGCCGCCTCGACCATGGCCGGGCCGTTCGCGGCGTCACGGCCGCGGGCGACCCAGACGCGCAACAGGGCAAGCAGCAGGTCGATGTCGACCGGCTTGGCAATATAGTCGGACGCACCCGCATCCAGGCATTTCTGCCGGTCGCCTTTCATCGCCTTGGCGGTCACCGCGATCAGCGGCACGTCCTTGAGCTGCGGCCGGGAACGGATCTGCTGCATGGTTTCATAGCCGTCCATCTCCGGCATCATGATGTCGATCAGCGCCGCATCGATGCCGTCCGTGCGCTCAAGGATGGCGATGCCCTCCTTGCCCCGCTCAGCGTGCAGCACCTCGACGCCATAGCTTTCGAGTACGCTGGTGAGTGAGAAGATGTTGCGGATGTCGTCGTCGACGATGAGCATCTTGGCGCCGGCCAGTTCCGGCACCTCGCGCACCGGCGCAGGCGCGGCGCGCGGCGCGGCCAACCGCTTGCGCGATCCTTTGCGCGCCTGGCCGAGGAGGTCGCGAAAGACTTTGGCCAGTTCGCCTTGGTCCGCCGGCTTCTCCGTCACGCCGAACGCGCCCATTGACAGCACCGACTCCCGCCGATCCGCGCCGGAGATGACGTGGATGGGAACGTCGCAGGTGTCCGGATCGTGCTTCAGGAGATCGAGCAGCACGAACCCGTCGATGTCGCTGAGGCCAAGGTCGAGGGTGATCGCATGCGGCTTCAGTTTGCGGGCCAGCGCCAGGGTGCCGGCACCGGCGGTCGAGACCACGCCCTTGAGGCCGTTCTCCCGTGCGAGGTCGAGCAGGATGGCGGCAAAGGTCGGGTCGTCCTCGACGATCAGCACGAACGGGTCGCTGCCGAGCTCGTCCCGGTCGTCCTGCACCTCGAACGCGTTGGGCAAGGCGGTGGGCACGTTGGCGCCGCTGTTCTCGTAGCGGGCGCTGCTCGCCCCGACGGGCGCTGTGTCGGCGTGCGCCGCTTCCAGCGGCACGAACAGGGTGAAGGTGGAGCCTTCGCCGGGCGTCGAGCGAACTTGCAATTCGCCGCCGAGCAGGCGGGCGATCTCGCGGCTGATGGACAGGCCGAGGCCGGTACCGCCGTACTTGCGGCTGGTGGTGCCGTCGGCCTGCTGGAAGGCTTCAAAGATCAGCTTCTGCTTGTCCAACGGGATGCCGATACCGGTGTCCGTAACCGCGATCGCAATCGCCCGGTCGCCGTCGCGCAGGACCGGGTGGTTGGGGCTCCAGCCGCCGGTCGCGCAGCTGACGTCGAGCGTGACGCCACCCCGCGCCGTGAACTTGAATGCATTGGACAGCAGGTTGAGCACGATCTGCTGCAGCCGCTTCTCGTCGGTCCGGATCGCGTCGGGCAGCTTGCCATCGAAGTTGACGTTGAAGTCAAGGTTCTTGTCTGCGGCAAGCTGGCGGAACGTGCGCTCCATGTGCTGCTTGAGGCTGACCATCGGCATCTCGCCGACTTCGATGCTGACGGTGCCGGACTCGATCTTTGACAGGTCGAGAATGTCGTTGATGAGGCTGAGCAGGTCGGACCCGGCCGAGTTGATGGTCCGGGCGAACTCAACCTGCTTGTCGTTGAGGTTACCCTGCTGGTTGTCGGCCAGCAGCTTGGACAGGATCAGCAGCGAGTTGAGCGGCGTGCGCAACTCGTGGCTCATGTTGGCAAGGAACTCCGATTTGTACTTGGAGGTCAGCGCCAGCTGCTCGGCCTTTTCCTCGATCGCGCGGCGGGCCATGTCGATCTCGATATTCTTGGCCTCGACCTGCTTCTTCTCGTTCTCGAGCAGCTGCGCCTTTTCCTGCAGCTCCTCGTTGGTGGCGTGCAGCTCTTCCTGCTTGGTGGTGAGCTCGGTCTGGCGGGCCTGCAGCTCCTGCGTCAGCAGCTGCGACTGCTTCAACAGGCCTTCGGTGCGCATGGTGGCGGCGATCGTGTTCAAGACGATGCCGACCGATTCCATCAGCTGGTCGAGGAAGGTCTGGTGGGTTTCGTTGAAGTCGTTGAACGAGGCGAGCTCGATCACCGCCTTGACGTCGTCCTCGAACAGCGCGGGCAGAATGTTGACGTTGGCGGGCGCGGAGTGGCCGAGGCCTGAGCCAATGCGGATGAAGTCGGCCGGCGCGTTCTTGAGCAGGATCGGGCGCTTGTCCGCCGCGGCCTGGCCGACGAGGCCCTCGCGCAGGCTGAACTCGCGGCGCAGCTTGTCGGGGCTGTCGGCGCCGTAACTGGCGACCAGCTCCAGCTTGGTCTCGTCCTCCTCACGCTTGGTGACGTAGAACACGCCATATTGCGCGTTCACCAGCGGCGCCAACTCCGACATGATGAGGTTGGACACGGTGGCGAGGTCACGCTCGCCCTGCAGCATGCGGCTGAACCGGGCGAGGTTGGTCTTGAGCCAATCCTGCTCCGCATTCTTCAAGGTCTGTTCCTTGAGGTTGCGGATCATTTCGTTGATGTTGTCCTTGAGCGCGGCCATTTCGCCGGACGCCTCCACCGCGATGGAGCGCGACAGGTCGCCCTTCGTCACGGCGGTCGCCACGTCAGCAATCGAGCGGACCTGGTTGGTCAGGTTGGCGGCGAGCTGGTTCACGTTGTCGGTCAGGTCGCGCCACAGGCCGGCCGCGCCCGGCACTCGGGCCTGGCCGCCCAGCCGGCCCTCGATGCCGACCTCGCGCGCCATGTTGGTCACCTGGTCGGCGAACGTCGCCAGCGTGTCGATCATGAAGTTGATCGTCTCCGCCAGCGCCGCGATCTCGCCTTTGGCGTCCACCGTCAGCTTGCGCTTCAGGTTGCCCTGGGCGACCGCGGTCACGACCTCGGCGATGCCGCGCACCTGGTTGGTGAGGTTGGTGGCCATGAGGTTCACGTTGTCCGTGAGGTCCTTCCAGGTACCGCCCACGCCCGGCACCTGCGCCTGGCCGCCGAGCTTGCCCTCCGTGCCGACCTCGCGCGCCACGCGGGTCACTTCGGAGGCGAAGCCGTTGAGCTGATCGACCATGGTGTTGATGGTGTTCTTGAGGGCGAGGATTTCGCCCTTCACGTCCACCGTGATCTTCTTGGAAAGGTCGCCCTTGGCCACCGCGGTGGTCACGTCCGCGATGTTGCGGACCTGGCCGGTGAGGTTGGCGGCCATCAGGTTCACGTTGTCGGTGAGGTCGGCCCAGGTCCCCGCGACGCCCGGCACCTGCGCCTGGCCGCCGAGCTTGCCTTCGGTGCCGACCTCGCGCGCCACGCGGGTCACCTCGCCGGCGAAGGAATTGAGCTGATCCACCATGGTGTTGATGGTGCTTTTGAGCTCAAGGATCTCGCCCTTCACGTCGACGGTGATCTTCTTGGACAGGTCGCCGAGCGCCACCGCGGTGGTCACCTCCGCGATGTTGCGCACCTGACCCGTTAGGTTCGCCGCCATGGCGTTCACGTTGTCGGTCAGGTCCTTCCACGTGCCGCCGACGCCGGGCACTTGCGCCTGGCCGCCGAGCTTGCCCTCCGTGCCGACCTCGCGCGCCACGCGGGTCACCTCCGAGGCGAAGCCGTTGAGCTGGTCCACCATCACGTTGATGGTGTTCTTGAGCTCCAGGATCTCGCCCTTCACGTCCACCGTGATCTTCTTCGACAAGTCGCCACGGGCCACGGCGGTGGTCACCTCGGCGATGTTGCGGACCTGACCGGTCAGGTTGCCTGCCATCAGGTTCACGCTTTCGGTCAGGTCGGCCCAGGTGCCGGCGACGCCTTCCACCTGCGCCTGGCCGCCAAGCTTGCCTTCCGAGCCCACTTCGCGCGCCACGCGGGTCACCTCGGATGCGAAGCTGTTGAGCTGGTCCACCATGGTGTTGATGGTGTTCTTAAGCTCGAGGATTTCGCCCTTCACGTCGACGGTGATCTTCTTGGACAAATCGCCCTTGGCCACTGCGGTCGTCACCTCGGCGATGTTGCGAACCTGACCGGTCAGGTTGCCGGCCATCAGGTTCACGCTGTCCGTGAGGTCGGCCCAGGTGCCGCCGACGCCGGGCACCTGCGCCTGGCCACCCAGTTTGCCCTCCGAGCCCACTTCGCGCGCCACGCGGGTCACCTCGGACGCGAAAGAATTCAGCTGGTCCACCATGGTGTTGATGGTGTTCTTGAGCTCGAGGATCTCGCCGCGCACGTCGACGGTGATCTTCTTGGACAAGTCCCCGCGGGCTACCGCGGTGGTCACTTCCGCGATGTTGCGGACCTGACCGGTAAGGTTCGCCGCCATGGAGTTCACGTTGTTGGTCAGGTCGGCCCAGGTACCGGCGACACCCGGCACCTGCGCCTGCCCGCCAAGCTTGCCCTCCGTGCCAACTTCGCGGGCCACGCGAGTCACTTCGGAAGCGAAGCCGTTAAGCTGATCCACCATGGTGTTGATGGTGTTCTTCAGCTCCAGAATCTCGCCGCGCACGTCCACGGTGATTTTCTTGGAAAGATCGCCCTTCGCCACCGCGGTGGTCACTTCGGCGATGTTGCGGACCTGTCCCGTGAGGTTGTCGGCCATCAGGTTGACGTTATCGGTGAGGTCCTTCCAGGTGCCGGCGACGCCTTCCACCCGGGCCTGGCCGCCAAGCTTGCCCTCGGTGCCGACCTCACGCGCCACGCGAGTCACCTCCGAGGCGAAGCCGTTGAGCTGATCCACCATCACGTTGATGGTGTTCTTGAGCTCCAGGATCTCGCCCTTCACCTCCACGGTGATTTTCTTCGACAGGTCGCCGCGGGCAACGGCGGTGGTCACCTCGGCGATGTTGCGGACTTGGCCCGTCAGGTTAGTGGCCATGGCGTTCACGTTGTCGGTGAGGTCCTTCCAGGTACCGGCGACGCCCTTCACGTTTGCCTGGCCGCCCAGCTTGCCCTCGGTGCCGACCTCGCGCGCCACGCGGGTCACCTCGGCCGAGAAGGAACCGAGCTGCTCGACCATGGTGTTCACGACCTTGCCGATACGCAGGAACTCGCCCCGTAGCGGGCGGCCATCGATCTCGACGGTCATGGTCTGGGACAGGTCGCCCTTGGCCACGGCGCCGATCACGCGCGACACTTCCGCGGTCGGCTGCACCATGTCCTCGATCAGTTCGTTGACCGAGCGGATGGCTGTGTCCCACCCGCCCCGGGCGTTCTTCACCTGCCCGCGCTGGCTGATCTTGCCTTCCTTGCCGACGACCTGGGACAGGCGCTCGAATTCCTGCGCCATGTCCTCGTTCAAGGAGACGACTTCGTTGAACAGCGACGCGATTTCGGCGTCGATGCCTTCGGCGTCCTCCGGCATTCGAACGGTGAAATCGCCGCGGCGAAGCGCACGAAGAGCGGTGACGAGCTGGCGGCGATCAAAGGATCCGCGCGAGGCCTGAACGTTCAATTATCTCTCCGTGTTCGCTTCTCCCCCCGCCCGGTTGAGGCAGCCCCCCGGCTGCCGAGCTGTCTTGAATGAAAGGGCTTTCCTTTACACGCGGTGAAAATCAAGTCCTCTGTCGTCTGCTCGACCAACGGGGTTGTGCCGTTTCGACTCAGGCTGCTAGCCGGACGGGCGATGATACGCCCCGAGGAGATCACCAGTTTTGTCTCTGGCAGCTTCCGTTCGGTATGGGCGCTGGAGCTGCTGCTGCTGCTGAAGCGCCAGCCAGGGCAGCATGCCGTTACGGAGCTTGTAGGCATGCTGCGCGCGAGCGACCTGGTTGTCCGACAAGCGCTCCACGACCTGATCGCGGCGGGGCTGGTGGCGGTGGACGAGGCGGGGCGGGCCAACTTCGCGCCGGCGTCTGCCGACCTCGCGGCGCTCGCCGACGGCGCGCAGGAGCTGTACGCGCGCCGGCCGGACGCCGTCCGCCGGCTGATCGTGTCTGGCCAGGCGCGCGGCCTGACCGCATTCGCCGATGCCTTCCGGTTGAGAAAGGACTGACCATGCAGCCGATCTTCGCCGCCGCCGTCTACCTGCTTTGCTTTGGTACCAGCAGCGCCTGTGCCGTCCTGCTTGCCCGAGGCTATGCGCGCAGCGGGGCGCGGCTGCTGCTATGGAGCGCGATCTGCTTCGCTTTTCTCGGCCTTAACAATTTGCTGCTGGTGGTGGACCTGCTGGTGTGGCCGCAGCTGGACCTACGCTCGTGGCGGCTGGTGCTGTCACTGGTCGGCATGGGAGTGCTGCTGTTTGGATTCATCTGGGACCAGGAAGAGGCATGACCCTGTACGATTTCCTGTCGGGCATGCTGGTCGCGGCCTTCCTGGTCGCCGCGTTGTTCTTTCTGCGCTTCTGGCGACGGACCGGCGACCCTTTGTTCCGCTCCTTCGCTGCCGCCTTCCTGCTGCTGGGCGTCGGGCAAACCCTGCTGGCGCTCTGTGGACTGCCGATCGAGGAGCGGAGCTGGATCTACCTCATCAGGCTGACAGCGTTTCTGCTGATCCTGGCCGCCGTCTTCCGTAAGAACCGGTCGGCCGTGGGCTAGGACAGCAGCCGCGTGTTGCGTGAACTGATCGTCTCCACGGTGATGGTGGTGCTGACCGTGCTGGTGCACGGCGGCGGGTTGGTAGTGCTCGGCCGCCTGCTCGGGCTGGAGAAGCGGCGGGAGAATGCCGAGCATCTGCATCCGGCCTCGATGCGAAGCCTGGGGATGGTGCTGTTCACGGTGCTGGCGCTGATCGGCCTGCATGGGATCGAGATCTGGCTGTACGGCCTGTTGTACCTCGCCGTCGGCGCCATCCACGATTTGCGCGAGGCGGTCTATTTCTCGACCATCACCTATGGTGCGATCGGCTACAGCGACGCCGTCATGGCCGAGCGATGGCGGCTGGTGTCAGCGATCGAAGGGATCAACGGCATCCTGATGATAGGCTGGTCGACGGCGCTGCTGATCAGGGTAGTTGGTCTGCTGCGGCGGGTCTGAAGCGAGGTGGTGCCCAGGGACGGGATCGAACCGCCGACACTGCGATTTTCAGTCGCATGCTCTACCAACTGAGCTACCTGGGCCCACGGGCGCGATGAAGGACCACCGCGCGAGGCGAGCGGCTCCCTAGCCGTGCCCCCCGTCGCTGTCCAGCCCGGGATCGGCCGGCGGACCGGGAATGCGATAACCCTCGCCAAGCCATTGCAGCAGGTCGCGGTCCTTGCACCCGCGGCTGCAGAACGGGGCATGGTCGGGCGCGACCGGGCGGTCGCACAGCGGGCAGGTCTTAGCTGGGCTCGGCATGGCCAGCGGAGATGGCAAGCCGCGGGTCGGACCGCAAGGCGACGGCACCGCCGACCTGACGAGCAAGCTGATCGGTCCAGTCGGGCTGTCGTTCCAGGGCGGCGATTACGGCCGGATGGGCGGCGAGCGTGAGGGCGCCGACGTGGGTACAGGCACGGCGCAGCAGGGCGCGAGCCTCGGCTGCGGCGCGATCGCCGGCGTATATCTCGGGAAGCGAGGCGTGGCGGCGTGGACGGACGATCTGGACAAAGCCGAAGCCGTTCACTGCCGTGCGCTCGAACGGCACGCCGGCGAGAACGGCGTCGATTGCAGCCGCAGCCGCAGCCCGAGGAGCCTTGCCGTGGGTGGTGGGCAGGTCGATGCCGATCGAGCCGCCGACGCCAAAGCGGCGGATGGAGTGGGCAGCAGCCCTGGCGCCGGCCACGGCGAGCTCGTCGGGCGGGAGCGTGCCGTCTACGTCCAGCAGACACATCGCGGGGGTGAGTGACAGACGGAGCTGGCCGCCGCGGAAGTCGATCAGGCCGGTGGCGGCTTCGTCGAGCAGGTCGGACCAGCCCGCACGGTCGAGCTCGCCGATTGTGGCGGATCGGGGGGAAGGATGCGGGGTGGGCGTTTCTGCGGCCGGGCGGGCGAGCGGGCGTTTCCACGGCTCGGTGCCAGGGATGGCCTCACGCACGATCTCCAGGCGAAGGAGGGCGCCCTCGGCCACGCCGGCGGGGCGATGGGGGAGGAGCAGTTCGGTGCTGTCCGGGGCCACCGCTAACGCGTTGCGGCCGTTCGTGCCGACGGAAACCAGACGGGCGTCCACGATCGTCCCTGCGGGCAGGATGCCGTCCAGCAGAATGCGAGCCTCGATGATCTGGTCGGCTTCGAGCAGCGCGAAGCGGGTTTCCCCGATACCGCGCTCCACGACCCAGTCAGGCAAGGGGATAGCCCGCGGCCTTGAGCAGGTGCCGGGTCTCGGCCAGCGGCAAGCCGACCACGTTGGAATAGCTGCCGCCGATGTGGCGGACGTAGACCTCGCCATAGCCCTGCAGGGCGTAGCCCCCGGCCTTGCCGCGCCATTCGCCATGGCCGGCATAGTAGTCGATCTCCTCCGGAGAGAGCCGCTTCATGGCGATGGTGGTCTCGACCACCCGGGTGCGCAGCTTCTGTCCCGGCGCGGCCAGGGCGACGCCCGTCATCACGCGGTGGCGGCGCCCGCTTAGGAGCGCCATGCAGGTACGCAGCGTGGCTTCGTCCTCGACCTTGGGGAGAATTCGGCGGCCGACCGCGACCACGGTGTCGGCGGCGAGGACCAGCGCCTCGGGCTCGCGCTCCGCCACCGCCGCCGCCTTCTCGCTGGCGAGGCGCAGGGCATGGTCTCGCGGAAGCTCGCCGCCGGGCACGCTCTCGTCGATGTCGGCGGGCAGCACGGCGTCGGGCGTGACGCCGATCCGGGCGAGCAAGTCCAGGCGGCGCGGGCTCGCCGAGGCGAGGATCAGCCGCATGGGGCTGCCTTAGCCGTTGTAGCCGGGCGGTCCTGCGCGGCCGGGCATGAAGCGGTAGGTGATGCGACCCTTGGTCAGGTCGTAGGGCGTCAGTTCCACCAGCACTTCGTCGCCGGTGAGGACGCGGATGCGGTTCTTGCGCATCTTGCCGGCGGTGTGGCCGAGGATCTCATGGCCGTTCTCGAGCTCGACGCGGAACATGGCATTGGGCAGCAGTTCCACCACGCGTCCGCGCATTTCGAGAAGTTCTTCCTTGGCCATGCAATTCCTTGTGCTCAAGCGGATTGAAGTCGCGGCCCCTTAGCGGGAGGGCGACGAAAAGGGAAGGCGGGCGGCAGCTTGCTACTAGCTTCGGCGGTTCCGAAGAGAACGAAGGCATCACCACCGTGATGCGCTTCGGGTCACCCTTGGGACGTTTCGCACGCCCCATGTGGCCTCTGGTTCAACATTTTGAAAGAGCCCGAGTACGCAAGATCGCCAGAGGAGAGCAGGCGAAATCCTGTTGCTCAAGGCGTTCGGTGAATGTCCGCTCTGGGTGGATAGCGGACGTTAGCGTCGTTGCAAACGCAGGTGCCGAAAGCCCCAGAACAATAGCACCGCGCCGAATCCGCAGGCGACCCGTCCTGCCCACATCTCATCCACTTTGTGCATGCCGCCCCATAGCCAATCGCCAATCACAAGACCGAAGGTAAAGACGAGCATGAAGACTGCAAACGAACGGACATTCATTAAGTCAGGATAGCAATCAGTCGAATGTCCGCAATGGGTCGGAAGCGGACATCGAGCGCGGCCGTCCCTTCACCAACGAAGCAGGGGCGGCAGGACCGGCCTGCCGCCCCTCTTTCGTCTGACCAGTTGTTCGAGGATCAGCCGGCGCCGTGGCCCGCCAGCGCGGCGAGCAGCAACAGGGCGACGATGTTGGTGATCTTGATCATCGGATTGACGGCGGGCCCCGCGGTGTCCTTGTAGGGATCGCCGACCGTGTCGCCGGTCACCGCCGCTTTGTGGGCTTCCGAGCCCTTGCCGCCGTGGTTGCCGTCCTCGATGTACTTCTTGGCATTGTCCCAGGCGCCGCCGCCGGAGGTCATCGAGATGGCGACGAACAGGCCCGACACGATCACGCCCAGCAACAGGGCGCCCAGGGCCGCGAAGCCCTGCTCACGCCCGGCCACCGCGGCGATCACGAAGTAGACGACGATCGGCGTCAGCACCGGCAGCAGCGACGGCACGATCATCTCCTTGATCGCCGCACGGGTGACCAGGTCGACGGTGCGGGCGTAGTTGGGACGGCTGGTGCCAGCCATGATGCCCTTGTCGTTGGCGAACTGGTCGCGGACGTCGATCACCACGTTGCCGGCCGCCCGCCCGACGGCGGTCATGCCCATCGCCCCGAACAGGTAGGGCAGCAGGGCACCAAGCAGCAGGCCGACCACGACATACGGGTTGGACAGGCTGAAATCGACCGCGTTGCCGCCGCCGATGCCGAGCTCGGTCGAGAACTCGCGCAAGTCGGTGGTGTAGGCGCCGAACAGCACCAGCGCCGCCAGCGCGGCCGAGCCGATGGCATAGCCCTTGGTCACCGCCTTGGTGGTGTTGCCAACCGCGTCGAGGGCATCGGTGCGATGGCGCACCTCGTCCTCCATGCCGCTCATTTCCGCGATGCCGCCGGCATTGTCGGTGACCGGGCCATAGGCATCGAGGGCGACGACCATGCCCGCCAGCGCCAGCATGGCGGTGGCGGCGAAGGCGATTCCGATCAGGCCGGCAAGCAGGTAGGAAGCGATGATCGCGACGCAGATCACGATCGTCGGCAGGGCGGTCGATTCAAGGCTGATCGCCAAGCCCTGAATGACGTTGGTGCCGTGGCCGGTTTCCGATGCCTTGGCGATCGACTTCACGGGGCGGTACTTGGTTCCGGTGTAATATTCGGTGATCCAGACCAGCAAGGCGGTGACGCCCAGGCCAATCATCATGCACCAGAACAGGTCCCAGCCAGTGAAGCCGCCGGTCTGGGCCGCCACGGCCGAGCCGGCATCGAGGTCGGTTCCCGCCGCCTCCGCACCGCCGATCTGCTGGTTGAGATCGCCGAGCGTCAGGCGGGTGGCGATGAACAGCGCCGGGATCGACAGCAGCGCCGTGGTCCAGAACCCCTTGTAGAGCGCGCCCATGATCGATTGGCCGCGGCCGAGCCGCACCATGTAGGTGCCGATGATCGAAGTGATGATGCACACGCCACCCACGATCAGCGGCAGGCTCATCAGCGCCAGGATGTCACCCGCCGCATTACCGATCAGCAGCGCGGTCAGCACCATGGTGGCGCCCACGGTCACGACATAGGTCTCGAACAGGTCGGCCGCCATGCCGGCGCAGTCGCCGACGTTGTCGCCAACGTTGTCGGCGATCACGGCCGGGTTGCGGGGATCGTCTTCCGGGATGCCGGCCTCCACCTTGCCGACCAGGTCGGCGCCGACGTCGGCCGCCTTGGTGAAGATGCCGCCGCCAAGACGCGCGAAGATGGAGATGAGCGAGGCGCCGAACGCGAGGGCGACCAGCGCATCGACCACGGCGCGGTCGTTAGGCGCATGGCCGCGGACGGCGACCATTACGTAAAAGAAGCCGGAAATGGCGAGCAGCGCCAGGCCGGCCACCAGCATGCCGGTGATGGCGCCAGAGCGGAAGGCCGTGGTGAGGCCGCCCTGCAGCGAAGTGCGGGCCGCCTCCGCCGTGCGGACGTTGGCCTTGACCGAGATGTTCATGCCGATGAAGCCGGCGACACCCGACAGGATGGCGCCAACGATGAAGCCAATGGCGGGGGTGAGGCCGAGGAAGAGACCGACCAGCACGGCGACGACCACGCCGACGATCGCGATGGTGGTGTACTGACGGGCGAGGTAGGCGCGGGCGCCTTCCTGGATGGCCCCGGCGATGTCGACCATTCGCTGGTTACCGGCCGGCTGAGCCAGGACCTGACGGCTGGTCAGCAGTCCGTAGAGCACGGCGATCACCCCGCAGGCGATCGCGATCAAGGTCACGGTCATGGGTTGTTTGCTTCCCCTGTTACGAAGGGGCGGCAGGACACCGCCCGCGTAGACGGGGCGAAGTTGTAACGACGAAACGGGGGCTGTCTAGGCCGCCAGCAGAAGCGCGGTGAGGCCGCCGCAGGCGAGGCCGGCCAGGGCGATGGCGAGGCGGCGCCAGTCAGGAAGTGCGATGTTCATGGCCCAGGCGCTCCGGCAGCGGAACGGCGCCCCCGCTGTCGTGCAGCGCAAGGCCGCTGCCCGGCGCGAGGGTGCCGATGCGGGTGAGCCTGGCGTCGGCCGGTAAAGATAGGGTGAACGGGTCGAGGCCGGCCGGCAGCGCGGCGAGCAGGGCATAGTCGTCGCCGCCAGTCGCGGCGAACAGCCGGGCGGCGCGCCCGGCGCCGCGCTCGGCGACGAAAGCGCTGGAAAGGGGCAGGGCGTCGAGGTCCAGGTCAGCTCCGCACCCGCTCGCGCCCGCTAGCCGAGCGCAGTCGAGCAGCAGCCCATCCGACACGTCCATCATGGCCGAGGCGCCCGTCGCCAGGGCACGGCCCGCCGCGAGCAAAGGCACCGGGCGCCGATAAGTGTCCACCAGCACACCGGTGCTGCGCGGGTCGGCGCCGAGGAGTTGCAAGCCGGCGGCGCTGTCGCCGATGGTGCCGGCGAGCCACAAGGCGTCCCCGGGTTGGCCACCGGACCGGGCCGGAACGCGGCCATCCGAACGGCCGACCACGGTAAGGCCGAGCACTCGTGGAGCGCCCGCCGGCAGGGCGATCGTGTCGCCGCCGATCAACGGCAGGCCGTAGCTTTCGCACGCGGCAGCGAGGCCGTCGAGGAAGGCTTGCTCCCACTCGCCGTCTCCTCGGAGCGTCAGGGACAGCAGCGCGGCGGCAGGCACGGCCCCCTTGGCGGCGATGTCGGACAGGTTCACCGCCGCCAGCTTCCAGCCGACGGAGGCGGGGGGGTCGTCGGGGAGGTAGTGAACCCCTTCGGCGATCGTGTCGTGGGTCAAAACAAGGTCGCCGAGCACCGCGGCATCGTCCAGCAACCCGCGTGCGGCCGGGTCAGTGGCGATACTGCGGAGTTGCTGGAGGAGGTCGAACTCGGTCGTCATGAACCGACCTTACCGTCATTGCGAACGAAGCGAAGCAATCCGGTGTTATTCAATGCACTGCATCGCCGCGTTGCCTGCGGCTCGACGCTACTTCCGCGCGTCCTTGGCGATGGTGTCGAGGAGCCCGTTCACGAACGACACTTCCTTCTTGTCGTAGAAAGCGTGGGCGACGTCGAGATATTCGCTGATGACGCTGCCGACCGGCACGTCGGCGCGAGCGAGCAGTTCGAACGTGCCCGCCCGCAGGATGGCGCGCATCGGGCGATCAAGGCGCTCCAGCTTCCAGCCCTCGGCAAGATTGGCGGAGATCAGGCGCTCGATCTCGTCCCGGCGGGCCTCGGCCCCGCGCACCACGTCGTCGAAGAAGTCGACCTCGGCATCGACCAGTTCGTTGTCGTCGATGGTCTCGCCCAGCCGGTGCTGGTGGTATTCGTGGAGCAGCTGAGGGACCGGCTTGGGCTCCATCTCCAGCTGGTAGAGGGCCTGGACGGCAGCGAGCCGCGCGGCGGAGCGCGAGCGGGAACGGGCGAGAGCGGTCATGAGGCGCGGGCCTATGCCCGTTTGGCCAGCTCAAGGAAAGGCTTGAGGGCGGCGGCAACGGCCTGCGGGTTCTCCCAGGGGACGAAATGACCGGCGTCGGGGACACGGACGATGGTGAGGTCGTCCACCAGCGTGTCGAGGCCGTCCAGCTGTATTGGAAGCAGCGCCTTGTCGTTCATGCCCCAGACGACGAGGGTCGGGACCTTCACTTTCGGGAAGGCCTTGAGCAGGAAGTCGGGCAACGGCACGGTTACGGACGGCGGCGGGACGATCACGGCGGCCGCCCGGTACCAGTTGAGCATGGCGGTAAACACGCCCGGCTGGGTCCAGTCGGCCAGGTACTGCGCCTTCTCCTCCGGCGAGATCAGCCCGCGCTCGACATAGTCGCCGAAGCCCTTGGCGAAGAACGTGTCCCAGCCCATCGCCTCCACCGCCTGCTCAAACCCGGGGGTGCGGAAAGCGGTGATGTACTGGCTGGCGGCGCGCTGGTCGGCGTCTTCGATCAGGCTTTTCTGGAAGATGACGGGGTGCGGCGCGTTGACGATGGCGAGGCGAGTGAGCCGGGGATCACCGCGCAGGGCGGCCGCCCAGGCCACTGCGCCGCCCCAGTCGTGACCGACCAGGGTAAAATCGTCCAGGCCAAGCCGGTCGACCAGCGCGAACAGGTCGGCGACGATCTTGTCGGTACTATACTCGTCCTTGTCCTGCGGCGCGTCTGATGCTGCGAACCCGCGCTGGTCGGGCATGATCAGGCGGTAGTGGTCCTCCAGCAGCGGCACGAGCCCGCGCCAGGTGCGGTGGGATTCGGGAAAGCCGTGGAGGAAGAGGATTGCGGGACCGTCCTCCGGGCCCGCGAGGGCAGTGTTGAGGGTGACGCCGGTGGGCAGCGGGATCTTCTCGAAGCGCACGTCAGCCTCCGTCATTGCGAGCGAACGTGGAACAATCCAGTTCCTGTCGCCGCCGTCAAGAAGACTAGCCTTGCGGGCCACGCGCACTCGGGCGCAGCGCCGACATAAGCCGCTTGCCGCTCGCAACGGTGATGTCCGCTTTCGACCCATTGCGGACATTAGGAGACGAGCGCATCGGTCTTAGAATGCGAAGCCTGCACGTCGGAATGATCCTCTGTGCGATTGCCCTCGTCATGCCAGCCGATGCGGCACACGGCACTTCCACCGTCTGCTCAAATCCGAAGCGTGCGGGGGTAAGGGAGACTGCGACACTGCTGCTTCCTTGGTCGAAGGTTGAGGAGTTGTCCCGTATGCTGAAGGCCTCCTCCGCCAAGACGCTAGGTATGTCCTTCAGTCGTGTGAACTCGGGCTACGAGGGGAAGCCGACGACTAAGAAGACAATCATTCTTCAGAGTCCCAAGGTGAGCGTAGCAATCGCAATTACTGCCCGGAGCGGCAGCGCCGCATCCCAAGTCACAGTCGAGCGGACATGTATCAACGATGCGCTTGAGCCATGGCTGCCGTTCTGGAAGCGATTTCGTACAGTCCTGGGTAGTCGGGGTTACACGCTTAAGCTGTAAGCTCGGCCTCAGCCATTATGCCCGATTTTCCACCCATTGCGGACATGAGGCTGTCGGATATGCTGCGGGCCTATGGACGCCAGAGAAGCCTACGAGACCATCCTGAGTGCATTACATGCCGACCCCCGCAAGCGGATCGTCAGCAGCCTATTCGAAGAGGCGAACTTCGGATACTTCCTCATCGGCTTTGAAGACGAGGGTCGAGCTAAGTCGATACTGCACGACAGGGGTGAACTCGTTCTCTGCGGCGACCTACACGGCAGTCAAGATTGCACGACGGCCCTTGCTTCTCTCGCGACGGCTGACCAGCCAACAGCCATTCGTGCGCTCAACTTCTAACGTCCGATTTCCACCCGAAAAAGACATTGGCGCTGGATCGTTCAGGGATAGCTGACCGTCAGCGGGATCTCGGGCAGCGGGATCGACTCGCCCTTGTCGTCGGGCGGCAAGGTGAACTCGCCGGCTTTCCAGGCGCGTTTGGCTTCGTTGATGCGCTCGCGGCTGGAGGAGACGAAGTTCCACCAGACGAGGCGCTCGCCGTCCATCGGCGCGCCGCCGCACAGCATCAGGCGGGCGCCGCTCATCGAGCGGAGCACCGGCGTGTGGCCGGGGGCGAGGAGGACGAGGTGCTGCGGCATGAGAGCGTGGCCATCGATGCTGGCCTCGCCGTCGAGCAGGTAGACGGCGCGCTCGTCCGCTTCGCGTTCGAGCTGGAGGCTGGCGCCCGGCTCGAGGTGGATCGCGGCGTAGATGGTGGGGCTGTGCTGCGTCACGGGTGAGCGGGCGCCATAGGCTTCGCCCATGATGAGGTTGAGGCGAACGCCATCGCCTTCGATCCACGGCAGGCGATCGGCGGCGACATGCTCGAAGCCGGCGTCCTGCTCCTCGCTGGCGCGAGGCAGGGCGAGCCAAGTTTGAATGCCGTCGAGCGTCGGCCCGGCGTTGCGCTGGTCGGCAGGGGAGCGTTCGGAGTGGGCGATGCCGCGGCCGGCGGTCATCAGGTTGACCGCGCCCGGCTCGATCCGCTGCACGGTGCCGAGGCTGTCGCGGTGATCGATCGCGCCGTCGAACAGGTAGGTCACGGTGGCGAGGTTGATATGCGGGTGGGGGCGAACGTCGATGCCCTCGCCGACGCCGAGGCGGGCCGGTCCCATCTGGTCGAAGAAGATGAAGGGTCCGACCATGGTCCGCTGCTTGTGCGGCAGGGTGCGGTGGACCTTGAAGCCGCCCAGGTCATGGGTGACGGGGGCGAGGTCGAGCAGGATCGGGGGACCTTCCATCCCCCACGCTATATCAGGCTGCTTCGCCGGGAGCGACCGCGCGGATGGCGAGGGCATGAACACGCGATTCCATCAACTCGCCCAAGGCTTTGTAGACCAGCCGCTGGCGCGCGACCCTGTTTAGGCCAGCGAAGGCGGTGGCCTCGATGAGAAGGCTGAAGTGCGACTCGCCATCGGGATTGTAGCCGCCATGCCCACGATGCTTTTCGCTATCGTCGGATAGTTGGAAGCGGCTGGGCTGCAGTGCCTCCTGCAGGCGGCGAGTCATTTCCCGTGCGACCGGGCCGATGGAAGGGGCGTTCATGCGACCTATATAAGTAGCTTCGTCTTCGAGAGGCAGGTGTGGCGTCCCGTAATCCCAAATTCCATGGCCGCGTCGAAGGAGCGGCGGCGCATTGCGCGGTGCCTGGTTGCCCGAACCCCGGTGAATTCCGTGCTCCGCTGACCCGGCCGACCTTCGACGGTCCGGGCGAATATCTATGGTTGTGCCTGGACCATGTCCGCGAGCACAACGCCCGCTACAATTTCTTCGCCGGCATGAGCACGGAGGAGATCGAGGCCGCGCAGGCGCCGATGGCGGGCTGGGAACGCAGCGCCCGTACCTTCGCCCATGTCGGCGGGGCCGATCCGGCGCCGGCGTGGAGCGATTTCAAGGACCCGCTGGATGCGATCGCCGCCCGGTTCGCAGCGCGACCGGCCGGCGCACCGGCGCGGTCGCGCTTTACGGGCGAGGAGACGCGAGCGCTGTCGGTGCTGGGGCTGGGCGAGGATGCCGAGCTGCACGGGGTACGGCAGCGTTATTCTGAGCTGGTCCGGCGTTACCATCCCGACCGCAACGGCGGCGACCGGCGGCATGAGGGCAAGCTCAGGAACGTGATCGACGCCTGGCAGACGCTGAAGAAGGCGGCGGCGTTCGCTTAATCGCGGTCGGGCGCGCCGAGGGGAAAGTAGTGGCGGAACGGCCGCGCTTGCTCGACCGCTCGGCTGACCGCCGGGTGGGCCAGCAGGCGCTGGCGGTAGCTCAGCAGGCGCGGGCGCTGCTCGCCGATGCGCTCGACCCAGTCGGCGTAGAACAGCGCGGGGGCAGCGGCGCAGTCCGCCATGGTGAACGTGTCGCCAACGGCCCAGCCGTCTTCGGGCAGGTTCTGCTCGAGCCAGTCGTAGGCTTGGCGCAGCTTGGTCCTGGCCTGCTGGTCGCCATACGGATCACGCTGGTCATCCGGCCGAAGCACGTTGCCGACCGGAACCGTGGCCTTGTCCATCACCCGCTGGTCGAACACCCGGTCGAGGAAGCGCACGCGCAGGCCCGCATCGCCGTCGGGGATCCAGCGATTAGGCCCGGGGTGGTGGCGTTGCAGATACTCGATGATGATAGAGCTTTCGGCGACGACCTGGCCGTCGTCGACCAGCAGCGGGAACTGGCCGAACGGGCTTAGCTCGGTGAACTCGGTGCCATGTTGCTCGACCGAGCGGAACTCGAAGGGAGTGCCGTCGGCCCACAGCGGGATCAGCGCCTTCCACGTGTAGCTGCTGAACGGGTGGCCGTAGAGTTGAAGAGTCACCAGCGGCCCTCGGCCATGGCCTGCTGGCGCGCAGCCTCGCGCTCGCTCGTGCTCTGCGGGCCGGCCCAGCCCTGCTCGACGGCGCCGCCCGGTGCGTAGGTGGCGATCACCGCGCCCGACCGGGTGACCTGGTGATGGGTCATGCGCAGCGCCTTGGCCGGCAAGCCATCGCCGAAGAGCCGCTTGCCGCTGCCGAGCACAACCGGGAAAGTCATCAACGTCAGCTCGTCGAGTAGTCCGGCCGCGAGGAGACCAGGGTAGATGGTGCTGCTCCCCTGGATCAGCAGGTCGGGGCCGCTGCCTTCCTTGACGGCCCTGAGCTCGTCCAGGCTGCCGAGCCGGTGGCTGTTGGACCAGCCGAGCTCCGGCTGGCCGCGGGTCAGGACGTATTTGTTCGCCCGGGTGAAGTCCTCGCCCATCCGGATCGCCGCGGCCTCGCCGTCGTCCTTGCCGGTGAGATCGAAGACCTCGCCGATGCCGGTGGTCTGCCCGCCGACATAGGGCCAGTAAGCCGCGAAGATGTCGTAGGTGCGGCGGCCGAGCAGGAGGTCGTAGTCCTGGCCGAAGAAGCGGTCGATTGCCGCGCCGACGTCCTCGTCGAAGAACTGCGGAAGCCAGCCGCCGTGGGCGAAGCCGCCGGTCGGGTCCTCGGTTGGGCCGCCCGGAGCCTGCATCACGCCGTCGAGGCTGACAAAGGCGCTTCCACGGATCCTACGCATTCACTTGTTCTCCCCTTCGGGCGACTTCAATCGCGGCATGATCAATCTTCTGCATGGTCATCATGGCGCTGAACACGCGCTTGGCGACGGCCGGATCGGGGTCGCTGTTGCCTTCCAACAGAACGCGCGGCGTGATCTGCCAGGCGAAGCCCCAGCGGTCGGTGCACCAGCCGCAGTCGCTGGCCTGGCCGCCATTCCCCGTGATGGCGTTCCAGTAGCGATCGGTCTCTTCCTGGGTCTCGGTCACGACCATGAAGCTGGTGGCCATGGTCGGCTTGAACTCGGGGCCGCCGTTGAGGCCGACGAAGGGTCGGCCGAGAACGGTGAAGGTGACGATCAGCTCGTCGCCCTGCGTTCCGCCAGGATAGTCGCCGGGCGCGTGCATCGCCTCATTGACGTGGCTGTCGGGGAAGGTGGCGGAGTAGAACTCGGCGGCCTTGCGCGCTTCGCCGTGGTCAAACCACAGGCAGGTGGTCAGCTTCTCGCTCATTGTTGCACTCCGCGACGAGGGCCAACGAGGCCGAAGGTGGCGCCCTGGGGATCGACGGCGTTCAAAGAATACTCGCCGCCGGGAACCTGCTGTGGGCCGTGCAGGATCTGCCCGCCGCCTGCGGTAACCGCCGCGAGCGCGCGGTCGATATCGTCAACGCCGATGTAGAAGGTCCAGCCGCCCACCGGCACGTGCGGCATCTTGGCCATGATCGCGCCGATGCCGGTCTGTCCATGCTGAATAAAGCGGTAGGCGCCGAGCTCGCCCATCGGCATCTCGCCCTCCTGCGTCCAGCCGAAGTGGCGGGTATAGAAGCGGACGGCCCCGTCGGGATCACTGCTGGCCAGCTCGTTCCAGCGGACGTGCTGGGGCTGGTCAACCGAGAAGACGTCACTGGTCGCGTCGGGTTGGTCGGCGGGCGGAGTCGGGCGCATCACGTAGAAAGGTGCGCCCTGCGGATCAGTGATCATTGCCATACGGCCGACGCCCGGCACTTCCCACGGCGGCATCATCACGCTGCCGCCGTCAGCCTGCACCGCGGCGACGGTGGCGTCGACGTCGTCGACTGCAAGGTAGCCGAGCCACACGGGGCGGGCACCGTGGCTGCGCATGGCCTCGTCGATCGCCATCACTCCGCCGGCGTTGCCGCCGTCCGAGCGGCGGATCATGCGATAGTCCATGCCGGGCATGCCGGACTGCGGCTCGATGTCCCAGCCGACCACGGCGTCGTAGAAACGCTTGGCGCCCGTCACGTCGCCGGTCAGCAGCTCGTACCAGACGAAGCTTCCTTGTCCGTCAGCCATTGCCCTTCTCCAGCACGACCACCGGCTCGAACCCGCCGAAGATCATCCGCTTGCCGTCGAACGGGTATGGCATCGCGGCGATGTCGGGATCTGCCATCATCGCGGCAAACGCCTTGTCGCGGGTGGCCTTGTCGGGCCATTCGATCCACGAGAAGCACGCGGTTTCACCGTCCTGGCGGTCGACGGCGCGGTAGAAGTCGGTCTGCTTGCCTTCCGGCACATCCTCGGGCCAGCATTCGACGATGCGCAAGGCGCCTTCGTCCATCAGTAGCTGGTCCGCCTTGCGGGCATGCTCGATGAAGGCCTCCTTGTCGGAGAGCTTCACCGGTATCACGAAGCCGTCGACGTAGGTCATGCCGCTTCTCCCTTTGGCTTGTCGGCGTAGAGCGCCAGCTGGTCAGCCAGCGCACGTTGGAAGGCCGGCCGCGCGAGGCCGCGGGCGCGATAGGCGGCGAGCGCCGGATGGTTCGCCACCGGGCCGCCCTCGTCGCCCATGATGCGCAGGATGCTGACCATCATGAGGTCGCCGATCGTGAAGCGGTCACCTTCGAGCCACTCGGCCGACCCCAGCCACTCGGCGACGCGGCCGAGCCGCTTGGCGAGCTCCTCCTTCGCGCTGGGCCTCCTGAGCTTCGCCCATTCCTCGCCGGGGTAGAAGGCGTCGAGACCGGCGTAGGCCATCACGAACGGCTCCACGCTGCTCAGCGCGGCATAGGTCCACTGGACGGCGCGGGCGCGGGCAACCGGTTCGCGTGGCAGCAGGCGTTCGTCCCTCTCGCCGATGTGCTGGACGATGGCGCCGCTTTCGAACAACTGCAGCTCGCCCTCGCGGTAGGCGGGCACCTGACAGAAGGGCTGCTCGCGCTCATAGCCCGATGGGATCGGGCCGACGGTGCGGACGCCATAGTCGAGCCCGGCTTCCTCCAGCGCCCAACGGACGCGCAGATCGCGGACCTGGCCGCGGGCGAACGGCGGAACCCAGCCGAAGGTGGTGAGCTCGATTGGTGCCTCACTGACCAGCGCCACGGGTCAGGCCGCCGCTTGCTCGGTCGGGTGTGCGCCCTTCTCGGCAAAGTTGGGGTCCATCCACATCGGCGCCCATTGGTGGCCGTCGGGGTCCTCGAAGTCGCGGCCGTACATCGGTCCACCCTTGGTCTGGTCTTCCTGACTGGCGTCCACCTTGCCGCCCGCCGCCTTGGCCGCGTCAGTTATCCGGTCGACAGCTTCCGGGCTTTCGCAGGAGATGCACAGCAGCACCTGACTGGTGCCGTGCGGCGGCGCGATCGGGCGGGTGGTGAAGGTCGAATAGAAAGCGTGCGTCAGCAGCATGACCGCGATCGTGTCGCTGAGCTGCATCATGGCCGCATTCTCGTTCGAGAACTTCGGCTCGTTGCGGAAGCCGATTGCCTCATAGAACGCCTTGGATCGGGGCAGGTCCGTCACCGGCAGGTTCACGAAGATCATCTGCGCCATCGTCTTAAGCTCCTCCACTTGGCGACTCGGGATGCTTGAAACATGACGTGGGCCGTCATATTTAGCAACTGTGCCGTTAGAAAAGATAACCAAACCGCGACGAAGCGAGCTGAGGCGCGGCTATGACGATGCCTGCGGCACTGCGCACGCGCTGGAGCTGATCGGCGAGCGTTGGGCGTTGCTGGTGCTGCGCGAGCTGATGCTCGGGGCGCGGCGGTTTTCCGACTTGCGGGCCGACCTTCCGGGGATCAGCGCGAATGTGCTGACGCAGCGCCTGGAGGAGCTGGAGGAGCGCGGGCTGATCCGCCGGAAGCGCCTGCCGCCGCCGGCCGCGCGCGATGTCTATGAGGCGACCGAGTGGGGGCTGGAGGCGGAGGCGCTGGTGCAGGCGCTCGGCCGTTGGGCGGCGCGCTCGCCCCGGCATGACCCGACCCTGCCGCTGTCGGCGGTGTCCATCCTGCTGAGCTTCCGGACGATGATCGACCGGCCGGCGGCGGCGGGCTTCAGCGGGCGGATCGGCTTCCGCTTCGGGCAGGAGAGTTTCACGGCGGCGGTGGAGAAGGGGGGCATCGAGGTGGCGCGCGGGCCGGTGGACGGGTGTGCCGCGGTGATCACCACTCAGCCAACCCTGCTTGCGGGCGTCGTCTATGGCGGCGTGCCGTTCGAAACCTTGAACGTGGAGGGAGACGAGGCGCTTGCTCGGCGTTTCGTGAGCCTGTTCACCCTGCCGCCCAAAGTCCAGCTTCCGGACAGTTGAGACAGGGGCGGCGGCCAGCTAAGGCGCCTGCATGGCCGACATCTCCAACGAGACCCAGATCCCCACCGGCGAGACGCTGATGAGCACGCCCGACAAGGTCGCGAAGGTGCGCGACCTGTTCGGCGTGGACAGCGACATGGAAGTGCCGGCCTTTTCGGAGGCCGACGAGCGGGTGCCGGACCTGGACCCCGCCTACGTGTTCGATCCGGACACGACGCTGGCCATATGCGCGGGCTTCGCGCGCAACCGCCGCGTCATGGTTCAAGGTTATCACGGCACCGGCAAGTCGACGCACATCGAACAGGTCGCGGCGCGGCTCAAGTGGCCGTGCATCCGGATCAACCTGGACGCGCACATCAGCCGCATCGACCTGATCGGCCGCGACGCCATCGTGCTGCGCGACGGCCAGCAGGTCACCGAGTTCCGCGAAGGCCTGCTGCCATGGGCGCTGCAGCACCCGGTCGCTCTGGTGTTCGACGAATATGACGCCGGCCGGCCGGACGTGATGTTCGTGATTCAGCGCGTGCTGGAGGTCGAGGGCAAGTTGACCCTGCTCGACCAGAACCGGGTGATCCGGCCCAACCCGTTCTTTCGGATGTTCGCCACCACCAACACCATCGGGCTGGGGGACACCACCGGGCTATACCATGGCACGCAGGCGATCAACCAGGGCCAGATGGACCGCTGGAATATCGTTACGACGCTCAACTACCTGCCGGCGCAGGTCGAGGCGCAGATCGTGCTCGCCAAGTCGGGTGAATATGACAAGGCGGACGGGCGCCAGACGGTGGAGCGGATGATCAAGGTGGCCGACCTGTCGCGCCAGGCCTTCATCAACGGCGATATCTCGACGGTGATGAGCCCGCGTACGGTGATCAGCTGGGCGCAGAACGCGCTGATCTTCGGCGACGTGGGCTTCGCCTTCCGGGTGAGTTTCCTCAACAAGTGCGACGAGGCGGAGCGGCCGCTGATCGCCGAGATGTACCAGCGGGTGTTCGGCAAGGACCTGCCGGAAAGCGTTGCGGCGAAGGCCTGATGGCCGAGACCAGCCCGCTCGATCGCTTTCGCCAGGTGCTGGCGGGCACCGCGCGGGCGATTGCCCGCAATCCCGAGGTGGAGGTCGCCTTCGCGTCCGAGAGCGGGGCGACCGGTGGCAAGCTGGCGCGGGTGGTCTCGCCCGGGCCGGGGCTTAGCCCCCGGCTGGTGGCGGAAGCGCGCGGCGGGGCGGATGCGGTCGCGCTGCGGCTGCGCCATCATGACGGCAAGCTGCATGACGGCCAGGCGCCGGCCGACCCGGAAGCACGCGCTGTGTTCGACGCGCTGGAAGGTGCGCGGATCGAGGCGCTGGGCGCGCGAACCATGCCGGGCGTGCGCGACAATCTGGCGGCGCTAACCGAGGGGCGGGTGCGCGGCGATGCGATCACCCGCGCGCGCAGTGCGGAGGAAGTGCCGCTCGCCACTGCGCTTGGCCTGCTTGCCCGCGAGCGGCTGACCGGCGCGCCGCCGCCAGACGCTGCTACCGTTGGGCTGGACCTGGTGCGTGGCTGGATCGAGGAGCGCGCCGGCGGCGACCTCGACACGCTGGCACTGGCGCTGGACGACCAGGCCGCTTTTGCCGCGCTGGCCCGCAAGCTGCTCGAGGATTTAGATCTCGCGCCGGCCGAGGAGCCCTCGGAGGAGCAGCCGGACGAGGGGGGCGACGAGGAGGAAGGCGAGGACGCCGGCGACGAGGACAGCGCCGACCAGGACAGCGACCAGAGCCCGTCCGCCGGCGAAATGGAGCAGCGCGCCGAGCAGGAGGAGCAGGAAAGCGAGGACGAGGACGTCTCGGCCGAGGACATGGACGACAGCGAGTCCATGCCGGGCGAGGAAGGGGACGAGAGCAGCGTTCCGCGGCCGAACCGCCGCCAGTCCGAGCCCGAGCTGGCCGGCGACTATCGGGCGTTCACGACCCGGTTCGACGAAGTGGTCGAAGCTGACGACCTGTGCGACGAGGAAGAGCTCAATCGGTTGCGGGCCTATCTCGACCAGCAGATGGGCTCGCTTTCGAGCGTGGTTACGCGGCTCGCCAACCGGTTGCAGCGGCGGCTGATGGCGCAGCAGGCGCGCAGCTGGGATTTCGACCAGGAAGAAGGACTGCTCGACGCCGCGCGGCTGGCGCGGGTGGTGGTCTCGCCTGCGCATTCATTGAGCTACAAGGTCGAGCGGGAGACCGAGTTCAAGGACACGGTTGTGACCCTGTTGATCGACAACAGCGGGTCCATGCGCGGGCGGCCGATCAGCATCGCGGCGATCAGCGCCGATATCCTCGCCCGAACGCTCGAGCGGTGCGGCGTCGCGACCGAGGTGCTGGGCTTCACCACCCGCGCGTGGAAGGGCGGGCAGAGCCGCGAGGCGTGGCTCGGCGAGGGCCGGCCGCCGAACGCTGGCCGGCTGAACGACTTGCGCCATATCGTCTACAAACGGGCGGACGAGCCCTACCGCCATGCGCGGCGCAACCTCGGGCTGATGATGCGCGAAGGGCTCCTTAAGGAAAATATCGACGGCGAGGCGCTGCTATGGGCCCATAGCCGGCTGATCGCCCGGCCGGAGGAGCGGCGCATCCTGATGGTGATCAGCGACGGCGCCCCAGTGGACGACTCAACCGCAAGCGCCAATGGCGGCGCCTACCTTGAGAAGCATCTGCGACAGGTGATCGGCTACATCGAGAACCGCTCGCCGGTGGAATTGGCGGCGATCGGAATCGGCCACGACGTGACTCGCTATTACCGGCGCGCGGTGACCATCATGGATGCCGAGCAACTCGGCGGGGCATTGGTGGAGCAGCTGGCCGGGCTGTTCGACCAGTCTTGAGCATGGCAACGAAGGAAGGACCCGGCACGATACGCGACCAGTGCCGGGTCCGCCCTCGACAAGCGACGCGAGGGAACTCGTACTCCGCCGTGGCCGGCGGCGTGACGGGACAACAGGGGAAGAAATCCCGTCCGCTGAATGACTTATGCTCATAACGCGGTTGAACGAGCCTGAACGTGGCGTCAAGCGAACGTTCAGCCTGCTGGCTCGCTTGTGCTTGATCTGCCTGTGCTTTCTCGTTCTTGCGCGGGACGTCCGCGAACAGGCGCCGGATCGCGTGCCGGAGGCGGCGCGGCTGGCCGGCATCCGCTTTCAGCCGCTGGCGCTGACGGGCGGCAGTGGGGGCGAGGTCCGGCTGGTGGGTGCATGGAAGGTGAGTGCGGACGACCCGCGCCTCGCCGGGCTGTCCGCGCTCGCGGTGCAACCGGGAGGCCTGCTCGCGCTGGCTGATTCGGGCTGGCTGGTCGACTTGCCGCGGCCAGGCGCCGGAGCAGTGGCGCGGTTCCGCGATCTGCCAGCCGGGCCAGGTCCAGGGACGTTCAAGAAGAACCGTGACAGCGAGGCGCTGGCAGCGACCGGGGACGGCTGGTGGGTGACGTTCGAATACCGCCACAGCCTATGGCGTTTCACTCCGGACTGGGGGTCGGGACGCCAGCTCGCTTCGCTGCGCCGCTTTCATTGGCCGGTGAACATGGGCGTGGAGGCAATCGTCCGCACGGCTGACGGGCGTTGGCTGCTGCTGCCCGAGAATGGTCGCTATGTACTGGAGGCGACCGGAACCGGGCTGCGCCGTCGGACGATCACCGGTGCGACGGGCGGGATCGCCGACGCTACCCGGCTGCCCGACGGGCGGGTAGTAGTGGCAGTGCGGGAGATTGGGTGGGGAATCGCCAACCGCCTCGCCTGGCTGGAGGCTGCGGGCGCCGACTTCCGCCTCCGTCCGTTCGCTCGCCTGCCGCTGGGCTGGCTGGACAATGTCGAGGGGCTCGCGGCCGAGCCGTTACCCGGCGGCCGCACGCGCCTGTGGGCCATCACCGACAATGACGGCTGGCGGCGGACCTTGCTACTGGAGCTGGAAGTATCGGCGCCGCGAGGGCGCCGCAACCCGGCTGGCGCTTAGGCCGCCGCCGGCGCCTTCTTCAGCTCGCGCTTCAGCTTGCGGGCGGTCGGCCCCAGCTTGTCTTCGCTGGTCTTCAGCAGCCAGTTGTCCAGACCGCCGACATGTTCGACCGAACGCAGGCCATGGGTCGAGACGCGAAGCTTCACGCTCTTGCCCAGCGAATCACTGATCAGCGTGACGTTCTGCAGGTTGGGCAGGAAGGTCCGCTTGGTCTTGTTGTTGGCGTGGGAAACATTGTTGCCCACCTGCCGGCCCTTGCCGGTCAGCTCGCAAACGCGCGACATGATAGCTATCCCAAATTGAAGCGGGCGCCCCACAGAGGACGCCGGATCAGCGGGGGCCGATACATGGGCGGGTCACTAACGTCAACCGCGCAACCGCTGGCGGGCGGGAACGTTGAGGGGGCGACATGAACCCTAATCGAAGGACCTGACCGGCCATGCGCGGCATCCTCCTCATTCTGATCCTTGTCGTCGTGCTGGCAATCGGCGCCTTCGCGACCGGTCTTCTTAATCTCAACCCAGTGCAGGAAGCGCGCGCGCCGACGGTGGCGGCAGAGGACGGCAAGCTCAAGGTCAAGGGCGGCCAGGCACCCAAGGTGCAGGTGGAAGCCGGCAAGATCGCGATCGGCACTGGCCAGGCAACCGTGGCCGTGCCGCGGCTGGAGGTGCGTCCGGCGGGCGGCGCGCAGCAGCAGACGCAGCAGCAGCAGCAAACTCAGCAGCAGCAGCCGGGGGCGCAGCCCGCGCCGGCGCAGGACGGGGTGACGACCTCCGACGCCACTGAGCGATGACGTTGCGCGCTTTGACGCGCTAGAGGGGAGGATGGCCTTTCCGCTGCCCCCGCCCATGCGCCGCGCGCTGGACCTTGCCGCCGAAGCCGCTGCCGCCGGCGAAGTGCCGGTCGGGGCGGTGGTGACGCGCGCGGAGGAGCTGGTGGCGGAGGCGCGCAATGCGATGCGTGAGAGCCTGGACCCGACCGCCCATGCTGAGATCGTCGCCATTCGCCGGGCGGCCGAAATGCTGGGGACCTCGCGGCTCGACGGCTGCACCCTATGGGTGAGCTTGGAGCCGTGCGCCATGTGCGCGGCGGCAATCGGGCTGGCGCGGCTCGACGCGCTGCGATTCGCGGCCGAGGACCCGAAGGGCGGCGGCGTGGTGCATGGAGCGCGAATCTTCGGTCAGGCCACCTGCCACCACCGGCCGGACGTGCTGGGCGGAATCGGCGAGGCGGAAGCGGCCGAGCAGCTGCGGGCCTTTTTCAGGGAACGGCGCTGACCTTGGCAGGACGGCTCGCCCGCGGCTATGGAGCGGCGCTTCGATGAGCGACCACCTGCTCCCGTTCCCCTGGCTCGACCTGGTCCTGATCCTCGCGCTGATCGCCCTCAACGGCGTGTTGTCGATGAGCGAGCTGGCGATCGTCTCCGCGCGTGAGGCGCGATTGAAGGGCCTGGCCAAGGCAGGCAGCGGCGGAGCACGCACAGCCCTGCAGTTGGCGGCCGACCCGGGGCGGTTTCTGTCGACCGTACAGATCGGGATTACGCTCGTCGGGATCCTGACTGGCGCTTATTCCGGGGCCAGTCTGGGCGAGCCGGTGGCGCAACGGCTGGCTATCGCTGGTCTTGACGCTGACATCGCGCACAAGCTCGGCTTTGGGCTGGTGATCGCCGTCACCACCTTTCTGTCCCTGATCATCGGCGAACTGGTGCCCAAGCAGTTCGCGCTGCGCAGCTCTGAAGCGATCGCGGTTGTGGTGGCAAGGCCGATGCTGTGGCTGAGCAAGGGGACTGCACCGTTCGTGTGGCTGCTCGACAAGAGCAGCGCCGGCATCTTTGCGGCGCTCGGCCTGAAGCGGGAGGCTGAGAACCATGTCACCGCCGAGGAACTGCACCTGGTGGTGGCCGAGGCGCAAAGCGCCGGCGTGCTTGAAGAGAGCGAGCGGGCGATCATCAGCGGCATCGTGCGGCTGGCCGACCGGCCAGTGCGCGAAGTCATGACGCCACGCACAGAGATCGACTGGCTTGATCTCGGCTGCTCGCCCGAGCAGCTGCGCGCCGCGCTCCGTGAAACCCCGCACAGCCGCATCCCGGTAGCAGAAGGGTCCGTCGAGAACATCGTCGGAGTGCTTCAGACCCGTGATCTGCTCGACGCGGTGATGGACGGGCGCGAGCTCGATTTGCGGGAGCTGTCCCGCAAGGCGCCCGTCATTCCGGACGTGATGGATGCGATGGATGCGCTGAACGTCCTGCGCTCGGCCGAGGTGCCGCTAGCGCTGGTGCACGACGAATACGGCCACCTGGACGGGATCGTCACGCCTGGCTCGATCCTGGCGGCGCTGGCCGGCGCATTCCGCAGCGACGTGGAGGACGAGGACCCGCCGCTCGTCGAGCGTGAGGACGGCAGCTGGCTGGTGTCCGGCGCGGCCAATGCCGACCTGCTTGAAGATCGGCTGGGCATGAACATGCCGGGCGAGCGCGACTATACCACCGTGGCCGGCTTCGCCTTGTCCATCCTCAAGCGCCTGCCCGTGACGGGCGAGCATTTCTCCCACGACGGTTGGCGGTTCGAGATTGTCGACATGGACGGGCGCAAGATCGACAAATTGCTCGTCGTGCGGACAAAGCGCCGCCGCGACGAGGAAACCGCCTAGAGCTTGCCGAAGGCCGCTTCGTAGCCGGCTTGGTCGCCGCGGGCGAGATAGCCTGCCTGCTCGACGATTCGGTCGCGGGTGAGGCGGCCCTTGAAGGCGCCGAGCTCAGCGTCCAGCCGCTCGACCTCGTCAGACGAGAGTGCGGCGATCTGCTCGTAGCGAAGCAGGCCCCGGCTGTTGAGCAGGGCGGCGAGCTTGGGGCCGACACCCTTCATCCGCTGGAGGTCGTCGGGCACTCCCTGGCTGCCGGGCAGGTTGGAATGGACCTTGGTGCCGAGCACTTCGCCGAGCACGTCACTGGTCGCCGCCGCCACTTCATCGACCACGCCTTCGCCTTCGCCGCCGCCATCGGAGTCGGACCGGGCCGGCGGCTTACGGTGCTGGTCGAGGGTGGGGGCGGGCTGCCCAGCTGAGCTGTGGGCCGAGGATTGCATCATGTGCGCGCGGACCGGCCCTTCGTCCTTCGTCAGGGTGACCTTCTGCCGCGGGCGGAAGATCAGGATTCCGGTAACCAGCCCGATCGCGACCGCGACCAGGATCATCGGCCAGTAAGCCGACCATAATTCACTCATGCCAACCTCGTGATTGATAACGGATGTGCTGATAGGTGAGCCAGGCGATGCCGAGGCCGGCGGCATAGCCGGCCAGCCCGAGCAGAGCCGCTTCGACGAACAAGGGGATCATTGGTTCACCGCTTGAGGGTAGGGCCGCACCGAAGACTCCACTGGCAGGCTGGCCGGATCCCACTTCACCGCGGCGACCCCAGGCAGCTCGCCGAGCACGCGGACCAGCTCGGAGCGCTGGAAGTCGTCCGCCGGACCGGACAGGATCAGGGTACGACTCAGCGGCCGGTCGGCTAGGTGGGCCTGCACCTGGGTCATCTCGTTGATGTCGAGCACGCGGCGGGCCTGGTGTTCGATGTCGCTCTCGAGCGTTGCCGCGCCGCCCAGCACGCCGTGGTACAGTTCGGCCACGCCCAGGGTGAAGGCGGCGCCGATCAGCAGCAGTTGCCGGCTCGTCATGCTTGCTCCCGCGCGAGTTCACGCCAGCCGATGTCGCGGCGGCAGAAGCCGTCGGCATAGTCGATCGCGTCCACCGCGCGATAAGCCCGGGCGCGGGCCTGGGCGAGCGTGTCACCAAGGGCGGTCACCGCCAGTACCCGCCCGCCGGCCGCGAGCAGCGCGCCCGAACCATGACGTGCGGTGCCGGCCTGGAACACGGTAACGCCCTCGACCCGCTCGGCCGCCTCGATGCCGTCGATGAGGCCGCCCTTGCGCGGCGTGCCGGGATATCCCTCGGCCGCGACAACGACCGTCATGCTAACTGCGGGCTTCAGGCGGGGCGGGTCGATGTCGGCCAGGCGGCCGGTCGCAACGGCGTGGAGCAGCGCCGCGACGTCGCCGTCCAGCCGCGGCATGATCGCCTCGCACTCGGGATCGCCGAAGCGCGCGTTGTACTCGATGAGCTTGGGGCCTTCCTCGGTCAGCATCAGCCCGGCATAGAGCACGCCGCTGAACGGGGTTCCACGAGCCGCCATGGCGCGGGCAGTCGGGCCGACGATCGCGTCCATGGCACACTGCTCGAGCTCGGGCGTCAGCACGGGGGCCGGCGAGTAAGCGCCCATGCCGCCGGTGTTGGGGCCGGTATCCGCCTCGCCCACACGTTTGTGGTCCTGGGCAGAGGCGAGCGGAACGGCAAGTTCGCCGTCGACCAGCGCGAACAGGCTGGCCTCCTCGCCCTCGAGGAACTCTTCGATCACCAGCGGACCGTCGCCGGCCGCGCGGATGGCCGCCTCGGCCTCGGCCCGGGTGGCGGCTACCGTTACGCCCTTGCCAGCGGCGAGGCCGTCGGCCTTGATCACTACCGGCAGGCCGAAGCGATGCAGTGCTGCCAAGGCTTCGTCCACGCGCTCGGTCCGGACGTAAGCGGCGGTGGGGATACCCTCCGCCGCGCAGAGGTCCTTGGTAAAGCCCTTGCTGCCCTCCAACTCCGCGGCAGCTGCAGTAGGCCCGAACACGGGGATGCCGGCCGCCCGGCAGGCATCGGCGACTCCGGCGACCAGTGGCGCTTCCGGCCCGACCACGACCAGGCCGATGTGCTCCTGCTGGGCGAGAGCAACCACGGCCTGCGGACTCGTGGGATCGATCGATACGCATTCGGCCCAGCGGGCGATGCCAGGATTGCCGGGCGCCGCGAGCAGCTTGCCGCAGGAGGGCGATTGCCGCATGGCCCAAGCCAGCGCATCCTCGCGCCCCCCTGATCCCAGCAGCAGAATGTCGATGGAACCCGCCACGTCCGGCCTCCTAGCCCAGCCTTCCCCCGGCGACAATTCGCCACCGCTCACCGTTGGCGAACTCGCCGGCGCGGTGAAGCGGGCGGTCGAGACCGGCTTCGGCCGGGTCCGGGTGCGCGGCGAGATCAGCGGCTGGAAGCGCCACAGCTCGGGCCATTGCTATTTCACGCTGAAGGACGACAGCGCCTGCATCGATGCGGTGGTCTGGCGCACCTCCGCGGTGGGCCTCGCGTTCCGCCCGGAGGACGGCGCGGAGGTGATCGCCACCGGCAAGATGACTACCTACCCCGGCCGGTCCAAATACCAGATCGTGGTCGACCGGATGGAGCTGGCCGGCGAAGGTGCGCTGATGGCGCTGCTCGACAAGCGCCGCCGGGTGCTCGCCGCCGAAGGGCTGTTCGATGCGAGTCGCAAACGCCGGCTGCCGTTCCTGCCCCGGGTGATCGGGGTGGTGACCAGCCCAACCGGCGCGGTGATCCGCGACATTCTGCACCGATTGGAGGACCGCTGCCCCACCCACGTAGTAGTGTGGCCGGTCCCAGTGCAGGGCGAGGGCGCGGCGGGCAAGATCGCGGCGGCGATCCGCGGCTTTGCCGAGCTCAGCCCCCGCCCAGAGCTGCTGATCGTCGCCCGCGGTGGCGGCTCGATCGAGGATCTGTGGGCGTTCAACGAGGAGGAAGTGGTGCGCGCCGCCGCCGCCTCCCCCATCCCCCTGATCAGCGCGGTCGGGCATGAGACGGACACCACGCTGATCGATCATGCCGCCGATCTGCGCGCGCCTACGCCGACGGCCGCAGCCGAGCTGGCCGTGCCGGTTCGGGCGGAACTCGCTGCCCAGCTGGACGAGCTGATGGCTCGCAAGCGCCGGTGCCTCGCCAAGCGAGCCGACGACGCCCGCGAGCGCTTGGCGCTGACATCGTGTCGCTGGCCCGAGCCGGCGGCGCTGCTTGGGCCGCGGCGGCAACGGCTGGATGAGGTGGGCGACCGCCTGCCGCGGGCGCTGGGCGCCAGGACGCACAAGGCGGAGGCGGCAATGAACCTGGTCACCCCGCGCCTGCGTCGGGAGCTACTTGAGCTGAAGCTCGAACGCTTGGGCGAGCGGCTGACGGCGGCCTGGAAGATGGCGCAGCTGGTCCACCCCGATCGCCCGCTGTCGCGCGGCTTCGCCCGCGTGACGGACCGGGCTGGCCGCACGCTGATTCATGCGGAGCAAGCGCGCGCCGCCGGTGAGCTCACGCTCAACTATGGCGACGGCCGCGTCGACGTTACGGTGGCGGGCGCACCTGGCCCGGCGTCCCGGCCGCGGCTTGAGCGCAAGGCCCGCACTTCCTATGTCGCTCCACAGCCCGGACTGTTCGACGGCGAGGATTGATCACCAGATGTTGATGCAAGGCGGCGGGCGTGAGGCCCGCGTCCACTTTCTTGCCGGCACGTTCCGGGTCTTGTCCGACGGCGACCATGTGCGGTGTGCCGTTACCGGGCGCCCGATCTCGCTGGACACTCTGCGCTACTGGAGCGTCGCGCGGCAGGAAGCCTATGTCGACGCCGAGGCCAGCCTGGCGGCTGAGGAGCGGTCCAGGACCAAGCGCTGAACAAGGTGTTCGGCAGGTGGGTACCACCTGTGCCCCCGTTGCAACAGAGGTGACGAAACGGCGGGGTGAGGCCCGTGCCCATTGTCGCTGGGGTTTCGCCGCTACTAAAAGCAGCCTGCTTTACGCCGGGGGGCGGGGCAGACGTTGTTGTCTGGGGCCCCTCCGCCGAAGGGGGTAACCATGACCATGACGTTCAAGAACAGGTTGCTGGCGACGTCGCTGCTGGTGGGCGCGGGCGTGCTCGGCACTCCGGCCCAGGCGCAGAACCTGCCGCCCGCGCCGCCGACGACCAGCCAGAATGATGACAGCGCGGCGCAGAACCCGCCTGCCGTCACTACTCAGGCGGACCCGCAGATCCAGGCAGACCAGGCCGAGGGCACGTCGACCAACGAGATCGTCGTCACCGGTACCCTGATCCGCAACCCCAACCTGACCAGCGCGTCGCCGGTCAGCGTGGTGAACGAGAGCGAGATCACGCTCCGCACCCCGAACAACGCGGAAGAACTGATCCGCCGCATCCCGGGCGTCAGCGCCGGCATCGGCACCCAGGTCAACAATGGCTCGAACGGCACCTCGTCGGTCGACCTTCGCGGCCTCGGCACTCAGCGCAACCTGGTGCTCCTCGACGGCAACCGCATCGTCCCGACGCTGGCCAACGGCGCGGTCGACCTCAACCTCATCCCGATTGCCCTGCTCAGCCGCGTGGACGTGCTGACCGGCGGTGCGTCGACCACCTACGGCGCCGACGCTGTGTCGGGCGTAGTCAACTTCATCACCCGCCGCGACTTCTCCGGCGTCGACGTTCGCGCCAGCTACAAGCTGACGGAAGAAGGCGACGGCCAGGCCTACCGCACCGACGTCACCTTCGGCGGCAATTTCGACGACAACCGCGGCAACGCGGTGCTGAGCTTCGGCTACACCAATGCCAAGCCCGTCTACCAGATTCGTCCGTTTGCGCTGTTCGGCGTGAACAGCAACACGGGTGCGGCGTCCGGTTCGTCCTTCACCTCGGTTCCGACCACCATCTCCTTCCCCGGTGTCGTCGGCGTGGTCGGCCCGCAGGATCTGCAGTTCAACACCGGTGCGACCGCGCTGGTGCCGCAGTACCAGGGCTTCAACTTCAACCCGTACAACATCTTCCAGACTCCGCTGGAGCGGAAGAGCGCCTACGGTTCGGCCAACTACGAAGTCGCCGACGGCATCGAGCTCTATGCCCGCGGCCTGTTCGCGAGCAGCTTCGTCCAGTCGGTGATCGCCCCGTCGGGCGTGTTCGGCAACGCGCTGGTGGTGAACGCCAACAACCCGTACCTGACCCCGGCCGTCCGCGACCAGATCTGCGCCGCCAACGGCATCGCACTGGGCACCGCCTGCACCAGCCGCACCGGCAACACGGTCACGACCGGCCTGCCGCTGCCTGGCGTGTATCGCCGCCTGGTCGAGCTCGGGCCGCGCCTCGGCAGCTACCAGAACAACGTCTATGACGCCCGCGTCGGCGCGCGCTTCGACGTAACCGCCAGCACCAACCTCGACATCAATGCTGCCTACGGCCGCGCCGAGCAGACGCTGACCAACTCCGGTTATGTGCTCAACTCGCGCGTCCAGCAGGCGCTGATCGCGACCAGTCCGACCGCCTGCACGGTGACCACCGGCGGGTGCGTGCCCTTGAACCTGTTCGGCACGGCCGGTTCGATCACGCCCGACCAGGTGGCCTTCATCCAGGGTTCGTCGAGCGTCCGCATCAACAACCAGCTGACGCAGGTCCGCGCGATCTACTCGGGCGATTTCGGCATGACCGCGCCGTGGGCCACCCAGCCGATCAGCTTCGCGCTGGGCGGAGAGTATCGTCGGTACGACTACGAGCGCATTCCTGACGCCCGGGCGCAGGATCCGTCCGAGCTGGGCGGCGCCGGCGGTGCGGTGCTGCCGTTCAGCGGCGGCTACAACGTCAAGGAAGGCTTCGCCGAGCTGATCGCGCCGATCGTTGCCGACCGGCCGTTCTTCGACGTGCTGCAGCTGGAGACCGGCGTTCGCTATTCGTCGTACAGCATCAACACGACGGGTTCGAACCCCACGTTCGACGCCTGGACGTACAAGGGCGCTCTCACCTGGCAGCCGACGCCGGGCCTGCGCTTCCGCGGCAACTACCAGCGGGCAGTTCGTGCGCCGAACATCGCCGAGCTGTTCTCGCCCAGCAGCGTGCAGCTGACCAACCTGGCCGTCGATCCGTGCGCCGGTGCGGCTCCGCTGACCAACGCCAATCTGGCCGCGGTCTGCCTGGCGCAAGGCGCGCCGGCCGGCTCAATCGGCGCTATCCAACAGCCGTCGGCGGGTCAGGCGAACGCTCTGTTCCAGTACAGCTCGCTGCTGAAGCCGGAAAAGGCTGACACCTACACGGTGGGTGTGGTGATCACGCCCAAGACCTACATTTCGGGTCTCACCGCGTCGGTCGATTACTACAACATCAAGATCAACGACGCGATCACCTTCGCCACCCCGGGCGACGCCATCTCGGCGTGCTTCGGCGGCCTGTCGGCGACCTCCGCAACTAGCCCGGCCTGCACGATCATCCGCCGCAACCCGGCGAACGGTCGTTTGTCCGGTCCGAGCGCGACTACGCAGGGCCTGTTCCTGCCGGAAACCAACCTCGGTCGGCTGGCCACGGACGGCGTGGACTTCACGCTCAACTACGTCCGTGACCTCGGCATCTTCGGGTTCAACTACAACCTGTCGGGCAACTGGACCCGTAACCTGAAGTTCCGTGCGTCGCCGAACTCGGTCAACCGCGAGTGCGTCGGCTACTACAGCGCCAACTGCGGCCCGTCGCTCGGACAGATCCAGCCGGAGCTGAGTTGGCAGCAGCGCACCACTTTCTCCTACGGTCCGGCGAGCCTGTCGCTTCTGTGGCGTCACCTCTCGAGCGTGAAGTATGAGCCGGGTCTGCCGCCACTGTTCAACGGAACGGTCACCGGCTCCGGCGCGCTGGTTGGCGAAAGCTTCAACTTCAATCGCATCTCAGCCTACAACTACTTCGACCTGAATGCGCAGTTCGACGTGCTGAAGAACTTCCAGTTGACGCTGGGTGTGCAGAATCTGCTCGACAAGGATCCGCCGATCGTCGGCGGCCAGGCGGGCACCACCACCGCGAACAGCGGCAACACCTTCCCGTCGACCTACGATCCACTCGGCCGTGCCTACAGCGCGGCGGTCCGGGTCAAGTTCTAAGCGATCATCTTACCGTATGACGGAGGGCGGTCCCGCAAGGGGCCGCCCTTTGTCATTGTTGCGCGAAGCAACGCGCCAGGGCTCCGGCGAGCACTTGCGGCGGTCAGCCGAGCAGAGGTTGCGGAAGGCTCATCGCGATACCTGCGCCCTGCGCAACCGCCAGCGCCCACGCATGCACCTTGTCGATCTCGTCGCCGTGCAACTGCTCGGCACTCCGCTGCCCGGCGGCACGGTCGCCAGCCGAAAACGCCTCGCCGGACTTGGCATTGCGGCTGAACACATCCGCGATCACCGCTGCGCGGCCGGTTTCATCGTCGGCAACTCCGAACAGAGCGTCGAGACGCTCTAGCGCGGCATCGGGCTCCGCCAGCAGGAGCTCGCTGTCCAACGTACGGACACGGCTAGGCCTACTGGCGGCGATCCGGGCGAACAGGGCGTGCTGCGCCAGCCAGCCGAGCGCCGCCACCTGGAGGTCGCTCTGCAGGAAGTAGTCGCCGGCCGCGATGCCAGGCACCGCCAAGCCTTCCTTGAGCTGCTTGGCGGCGAGGTCACGCACCCACAGGCGGCCCCATAGGCCCTTGCTGGCGATGGACCCCAGATAGACCCGCAAGGGAGCGTAGAGCAGCAGCGCGGCACCCTCGGGCCGAGCGGCGATCATCGCCGGGGCAAGCCCGTTGGCCACGTTCGACGGCTTGATCACGCATGCTTCGCCGGTCGCAAACGGCCGCGCCAGCATAGCAAGCGCGTCGTTCATCACCTCACCGATCCGCGCGGGTGGCGCCCCCTGAAGGCGCCAGCCGGTAAGGTCGTTCAGGATCACCGGTTCCTTTAGGCTGAACGACTGCCCGGGCCGGTCACAAGCGTTTGCGAGCAGCGTCGAGCAGCAATAAGCCGAGTGGAAGATGAAGTTAGCGCGGGTGCCGCCCGTCGCCAGCCCACGCGCCGCGGCGCGAGGGACGGGCCGTTCGTCGCCCGGCCCAAGGACCTCGTCGGTCAGGAAGGCCGCCTTGCGCCGCTCCTCTCTGGTTACCAGCCTCCAGTGCACCGCGTCGGTGCTGGGCGCATAGCGATGGGCCAGCCACTCGGGGCCGAGATCGGGAAGGGCGCCGCTCATGAGGGCCGTGTTGCGGCAAGGCGCCGGTCCGATCAAGCGAACCGCTTGCCTGCGGTCGCCGGTTGGTGTTCATCCAGGCGCATGGCGACGCTTTCCCCCGACCTTGAGCGGCTGCTGGCTGAGGCTCGCGGAGCCCGCGCCCGCGGGCAGGCCGACGAGGAGCGGCGCGTCCTGGAGCGCGCCGTCGCCGCCTTTCCAGACCATCCCCAGGCGCAGAACACCCGCGGCCTGCGCGCGCTTGCCGACGGCGACCTGCCGCTGGCGGTGAGCAGCTTCGCGCGAGCGGCGGCGCTCGATCCCGGCGAGCCGGCGCTGTGCCTCAATCTGGCCGCCGCGCACCGCCAGGCCGGAGACCAAGATGGCGAAGCCGCGGCGCTAAGGGCGGCCCTCGACATTGATCGCCGGCACTTCCTTGCGCAGCTGCGACTTGCCGAACTGCGCCAGCGGCAGGGATCGTTGTCTGAGGCCGCACAGCACTGGGCGGCGGTGGTGCAGCTGGCCGGGGGAATGGACGAGCGCCCGCCATTGGTCGCCGACGGGCTAGCCCGGGGCCAACGCTTCCTCGACGAGCACAATGCTGCGTTCGCCAGGGAGTTGGAGTGCGAACTGTCGGGTGACCCGACGGATGCGCTGACGGAGCGGCGCTTCGGGGCGTGTGTCGACGTGATGCTCCGCGGCCGGCGGGTGTACCGTAACGAATGCCATGGCCTCTACTACCCGTTCTTGCCGGCGGACGAGTATTTCGACCGTGATCTGTTTCCCTGGTTCGAGGGCCTGGAAGCGCGCACCCCAGCGATCCGCGGCGAGGCCCTGGCGCTACTGGCGAACGGTTCGGATGCGATCCGGCCTTATGTCCGGCAGGACAAGGGCACGCCGCAGAACAAGTGGTCGGCGCTCGACCATTCGCATGACTGGAGCGCCTGCTTCCTGTGGGAATATGGCATACGCAACGATCCGGTCTGCGCACTGTGCCCGGAGACAGCCGCCGCGCTGGAGGCGGTGCCGCGCAGCCATGTGCCGGGGAAGGCGCCTTCAGCCTTCTTCTCCATCCTCCAGCCGGGCGCGCACATCCCGCCGCACACGGGCGTCACCAATACGCGCGCGATCATCCACCTGCCACTGGTGGTGCCGGACGGCTGCACCTTCCGGGTCGGCGGCGAAACGCGCCCGTGGGTGGAGGGTCACGCCTTCGCCTTTGACGACACGATCGAGCATGAAGCTTGGAACCGGAGCGACCAGGTCCGCATCCTGCTGATCTTAGACGTTTGGAACCCGCACCTGAGCGAGGCCGAGCAGGAGCGGCTGATCAAGCTCTTTGCGGTCGCGGACCGTGGGCTGGTCGCCCCGCGCGCGGGCTAGCCGACAGCAATTCCATTCCGTTCCAGGTAGGCGCGCACCGGCTCAAGCTGAGCGGCATAATGCTGCCAGCGTCCCGACGAGCGCTGGTGCAGCGGCTGCCGGACCTGCAGCGCGCTGGCGGTGCGCACCGGCCCCCCGTTTCGCTCCGGCGTGACGCAGGCCTGATCGAACGGAAGGTCGAGGAACGTCAGCGCGGCCCTCAGCGTCGTTTCCGGTTCGGTGACCAGCGCATCGTAGGACAAGTCGTGAAGGTCGTCGCCAAACAGCGCGCGCCAATGTTCCATCAGGCGCCGATACTGAACGAGGTAGTGAGCGCTGTCCTGAAAGCGGTGGCCGTAGCTCACGCCTTCGCCGAAGCGGAGAAAAGCGATCGACAGCAGGTTGTCCAGCGGCTTGCGGACCGTGTGGATGATCCTGGCGGACGGGAACAACGACTTGATCAGGCCAAGGTGGAGGACGTTGTCGCAACGCTTGTCAATGATCCGGCCAAAGGTGCCGCTTTCGGCCGCATATTGCGCGCGGAGCTGTTCGACCTGGCGCGGTAGCAAGCCGGCGCTCGCCTGCGGGTAGGGCTGGAGACCAGCGGCGATAGCGGGGATCGCGTCCAGTTCGCCCGCCGAGGTCAGCGCCGGATGGCGAGCCAGCATCTGCTCGGCAAGGGTTGAACCCGAGCGGAACATGCCGACGATGAACACGGGGGAGACCTCGTCTGCGGCCGGGTCCGGTGGGCGAGCGGGGAAGGCAGCAATAATGCTGTCGACCAGCCGCTCGAGAGCGTGCGGATCATAGCGCTGCGGCGACAGGCTGAGCGCCAGGAGATTGGCCGCCTCCAGCGCTTGAAAGGCCTCGCCATAGTCCGCAGCCGCATCGAGGGCAGCGGCAATGGCGAACAGCAGCTCGGTTCGGTCTTCCACCGTTGCCGCCAGGTCGAGCTGACCCTTCAGCTGACCAGCGACGGCGTCGGGGTGACCTCCCTGCAGTTCCAGCATCGCCAGTCTCGCGCGAGCCCTGCCGTTGCCCGGCTCCACCTGCAGCAGCGCCTGGTACGCCTCCTGCGCTTCTTCGAACCGGCCGGCGTCCTCGGCCAAGTTGCCGAGCCCGAGCAAGGCAGGAACAAAGCCGGGTCGCCCCTCCAGCGCAGTTCGCAGCTCGGCTTCAGCGTCAATGGGGCGGAACAGCTGGTCGGACAGGATGGCGGCGCGGTTGACACGCACCTCCTCCGGCCGGTCGATACCGGTGTCGAGGGCCCGCCCGTACGCAGCGAGGGCGGGCTCGAAGCGGCGACGGGCGCGCTCGATCCAGCCTAGGTTGAACCAGGCGTCGGCTCGTTCGGGCGCCAGCCTCAGCGCCTCCGTATAGAGCGAGGCGGCGTCGTCCAGCCGGCCGCTGCCAAGCGCCTGCTCGGCGCTCCGGAACAGCGCTTCCGCCTTGTCTTTACCAGCCATGCAGGAGTGGTAGGATCCCCCCGCCGCGATGAAAAGGCTCGCTTCGGTCGGGCCGCTCACGCCGGGGAGACCGCTGATGACCTTGCTTTATGCCATGTTGCTGTCTGCAGCTCCCGCGCCGGCAACGGTTCAGCCGACCGCTGCCGACGCAGACCAGCGGATCAAGTGCCGCAAGATCCCGGTCACCGGCTCGCTGGCCGGTTATACCAAGGAGTGCCACACCGTGGCCGAATGGCGGAAGCTCGACAACGCCGGTTCCGACACTGCGCGGGAAATGCAGGACAAGGGGCTGATCAACAGTTGCGGGGCGACCGAACCGGGCCGCTGCTGAGATCAAGCGGCCACGGCGGCCGGCTCCTCGACCGGGGTCAGGCGCAGCGCGCCCTCGCCCTCCTCCACCCGCACGGTCTGACCGTCGCGCACCTCGCCTTTCAGAATGAGGTCGGCGAGGGGGTCCTGCAGGTGGCGCTGCACCGCGCGCTTGAGCGGGCGGGCGCCGTAGACCGGATCATAGCCGACCCGGCCGAGCCAGGCGCGGGCGCCGTCGGTCAGCTCCAGCCTGATCTTCCTATCCTTCAGCAAATCGCCAAGGCGCTTGATCTGGATGTCGACGATCGGCCCCATGTGGCCGGCGCTGAGACGATGGAACAGGATGATCTCGTCCAGGCGGTTCAGGAACTCTGGCCGGAAATGGGCACGGACGACGTCCATCACCTGCGGCTCGACCTTCTCGGCCGGCTCGTCCTCGCCGAGATTCGCAAGGTACTGACTGCCGAGGTTGGAAGTCAGGATGATGAGGGTGTTGGTGAAATCGACCGTGCGGCCCTGTCCATCGGTCAGCCGCCCGTCGTCGAGCACCTGGAGAAGCACGTTGAACACGTCGCCGTGCGCCTTTTCGACCTCGTCGAACAGCACGACCTGGTAAGGCCGACGCCGCACCGCTTCGGTCAGCACGCCACCTTCCTCATAGCCGACATAGCCGGGAGGGGCGCCGATCAGGCGGGCGACCGAATGCTTCTCCATGAACTCACTCATGTCGATCCGGACCATCGCGGCCGAGTCGTCGAACAGGAACTCGGCTAGTGCCTTGGTCAGCTCCGTTTTGCCGACGCCCGTTGGCCCCAGGAAGAGGAATGAGCCCAGCGGCCGGTTGGGGTCCTGCAGGCCGGCCCGGGCACGCCGGACGGCGGTGGACACGGCGCGGACCGCATCCTCCTGGCCGATCACTCGACGGCCGAGTTCGGCCTCCATGCCAAGCAGCTTCTCGCGCTCGCCCTCCATCATCCGTTCGACCGGGATGCCGGTCCAGCGGCTGACCACCGCGGCGATGTCCTGGTCCGTCACTTCCTCGCGCAGCATCGCGTGCTGGGTGGCGGTGCGCGCCTCTTCCAGCTGCTTCTCCAAATTCGGGATTCGCCCGTAGGCCAGCTCGCCGGCCTTCGCGAGGTCGCCGGTGCGCTGCGCCTGCTCCAGCTCGATGCGCGCGGTATCCAGCTGCTCCTGGACCTTGGACGATGCGGCGATCTTCTCCTTTTCCGCCTGCCAGCGCTGAGTCAGCTCGGCCGACTGCTGCTCCAGGTTGGCGAGTTCACCCTCCAGGTTGGTCAGCCGGTCGCGCGATGCCGCGTCCTTCTCGCGCTTCAGCGCCTCGCGCTCGATCTTGAGCTGCATGATCCGCCGATCGAGGTTCTCGATCTCCTCCGGCTTGCTCTCCACCTCCATGCGGAGGCGACTGGCGGCCTCGTCCATCAGGTCGATGGCCTTATCCGGCAGGAAGCGATCGGAAATGTAACGGTTGCTGAGCGTCGCCGCAGCCACGATCGCCGGATCGGTGATCGTGATGCCGTGGTGGAGCTCGTACTTCTCCTTGAGGCCGCGCAGGATGGAGATGGTATCTTCCACCGTCGGCTCACCCACCACTACCGGCTGGAAGCGCCGCTCCAGCGCCGGGTCCTTTTCGACGTGCTTGCGGTACTCGTCCAGCGTGGTCGCGCCGATGCAGTGAAGCTCGCCGCGCGCCAGCGCCGGTTTCAGCAGGTTCGACGCGTCCATCGCGCCCTCGCTCTTTCCGGCGCCGACCAGCGTATGCATCTCGTCAATAAACAGGACGATCTCGCCCGCTGCGGCCTTGACCTCGTCGAGCACGCCCTTGAGCCGCTCCTCAAATTCGCCGCGATACTTCGCGCCGGCGATCAGGGCGCCCATGTCCAGGCTGAGCAGCCGCCGGTCCTTAAGGCCGTCCGGCACGTCACCATTGGCCATGCGGATGGCGAGGCCCTCGACGATGGCGGTCTTGCCAACGCCCGGCTCGCCGATCAGCACCGGATTGTTCTTGGTCCGGCGGGCGAGCACCTGAATCGTGCGGCGGATCTCCTCGTCGCGGCCGATCACCGGGTCGAGCTTGCCCTCGCGCGCGGCGGCCGTGAGGTCGCGCGCGAACTTCTTGAGCGCGTCGAGTCGGTCTTCGGCCCCCTGCGTGTCGGCGGTGCGGCCGCCCTGCAGCTTGTCGATCGCCGCATTAAGCGCTTGCGGCTGCACGCCGGCCCGGACCAGCGCGTTGGCCACGTCCGTGCCCTTGGCCAGCGCCATGGCCAAGAGGATCCGCTGCACGGTGACGAAGCTGTCGCCGGCTTTCCTGGCGACCTGCTCAGCCTGGTCCAGCAGCCGCATGGTGTCGCCGTCCAGCCCCGGCGCGCTGGTCGCCCCAGACCCGGTGACCGCCGGGATCTTGGCGATCAGGGCGTCCGACTCGCGCTGGGCGGCCTTGGCGTCACCGCCCGCGGCACCGATCAGCCCCGCCGCCATGCCCTGATCGTCGTCCAGCAGCGCCTTGAGCAGGTGCGCCGGTGCGATCCGCTGGTGATGTTCCCGCACCGCGATGGTCTGCGCCGCTTGCACGAAGCCCTTGGCGCGATCGGTCAGCTTCTCGAAATCCATGGAGCCTTGTTCCCCTCTAGTGCCTCAAAGCTAGTGTTGCTGTTGCGCAACACAAGAGGGGAGGAGCATCAAACCAGATTCTGTTCGTTCCTGCTGCGGCGCAGCATGTGGCCGGCAGGTCACAATGCCTTCGCAAACGACTCTGGCGGTCAGCTCGAAGCTTTACAGTTCGGTGATCTCGAACACAGAACGCGCCGCAATCGTGGGGTGGAAGCCCCCGATCTACTTCGCGGCGCCGCGATTGGCGTCGGTTCGGGAGATACTAATGCAGAAGTCCTACCTCCGTTCGACGACGGCCTTGCAGGTCGTGTCGGTTCTGGGTCTTGGCTTAATTGCCAGCCCGGCTCTGGCCCAGGATGCCACCAACACCCCGGGCGCGCAGGCATCGACGCCGCAGACCCAGGCCGAGGACGAGGCCCAGGCCGACGCTCCGGTGCCGAACACGAACACGGACAACGGTCAGGGCGAAGAGATCGTCGTCACCGGTACCCTGTTCCGCGGGACCACGTCGAAGACCGTGTCGCCGATCACCGTCGTGACCGCCGAGACCATCGAGAAGCGCGGCCAGAACACGGTTCAGGACGCGATCCAGCAGCTGTCGTCGAACAACGGCCCGGCGCTGACCAACTCCTTCAGCGCCAACGGCGCGTTCGCGGCCGGCGCTTCGGCCGTGTCGCTGCGCGGCCTGTCGACCAACTCCACGCTGGTCCTGTTCGACGGCCAGCGCGCGGCCTACTACCCGCTCGCCGACGACGGTTCGCGTAACTTCGTCGACCTCAACACCATTCCGGACGACATCGTCGACCGCGTCGAAGTGCTGCGTGACGGCGCCTCGTCGACCTACGGCGCCGACGCGATCGCGGGCGTGGTGAACATCATCACCAAGCGCCAGTTCACGGGCGTCCAGGCCCGCGCCGAAGCCGGCATTACCGAGGATGGCGTTGGCGCCAACCGCCGCTTCTCGCTGACCGCGGGTACCGGCGACCTCGCCAAGAACGGCATCAACGCCTACTTCAGCGGCTTCTACTTCAAGACCAACGCCGTTCGTAACCGCGACCTGCCGTATCCGTTCAACACGGACGACCAGAGCCAGCTGTGCAACGACGTTGCGTGCGGCCCGAACGACATTGTCAATGGTCGTGATCCCGGAACCGGCTTGATCAACGGCGATGGTGCCTTCCTGATCGGCTACGATCCCTATGTGCGCCCCTACAATGCGACCAACACCACGGCGGCGGGCCGCTATCAGCTGCTGAACCCGGCAGCTGGGTGCCAGTATGGTCCGGGCTTCCAGGCCACTGCGGCGGACCTCGCGGCCAGCGTAAACGTGCCGACCACGATCTGCACCGTGGACCGGACCAATGTGTTCGGCGTGGTGACGCCGAACATCCGACGCTTCGGTGGAACGGGCCGCGTCACTGCTCGACTCGGGGATGACACTGAAGGCTACTTCATGGTCAACTTCCAGCAGAGCAACGTCGACTACACGGGCTTCCCGCCGACGGTGCGTGGCACCGCCAATGCGGGCATCCTGTTCCGGCCGTTCTCGACCTCCACGGGTCCGGCTGCGAACCTTGCTCCGGGTTCGTTCGTGCTCAGCCTTCCGGTCTATACCTGCCCGGCTGGCGTTGCTGATCCGAGCGGCCTGAACACCGGCTGCACCGTCAACTCGCCGGGCGCTGTCCTGAACCCGAACAACCCGTTCGCGGCGCAGAATCAGGTCGCTCGCTTCATCGGTACTCCGTTCAGCGATCCGACGTTCAACGCCACTCGCAGCCGCGTCTATCGTGCTGCCGCCGGCGTGACGACGTCGTTCGCGGGCTTCGACGTTCGCGCCGACCTGACCGCGATGCACAACGACCTGCGTCGTCAGCAGAACGGCTACGTCTACATCAACAACTTCCTGACCGCGATCGCGAACGGGTCGTTGAACTTGGTGAACCCCGGGCTGAACAGCCAGACCGTGCTGGACTATGTCCGTCCGGACAACGTCACCGACGCGTCGTCTGACCTGTATGCCGCCCAGGTGTCGTTCGGACGGTCGCTGTTCGACCTTCCGGGCGGTCCGCTGCAGGTCGGCTTCGGCGGGCAGATCCGCTATGAGGCGGTGGACGCTCCGTCGGCCAACGCCGACTACAACGGCCCGACGCAGCGCTACTTCACGCTGAATGCCTTCGGCACCGAAGGTCACCGCACCGTGAAGTCCGTGTTCGGCGAGATCAACGCGCCGGTGCTGGACGTGCTCGAGATCAACGCGTCGGGCCGCTACGACAGCTACTCGTCGGGCCAGAGCGCGTTCTCGCCGAAGATCGGTGCGAAGTTCGAGCCGATCGACGCCATCGCGTTCCGCGCGACCTGGTCGAAGGGTTTCCGCATCCCGTCCTTCGGTGAGGCCAACGCCCTGCCGACGACCGGGTTCGTGACCACCAACCAGGCGAACTTCACCAACTCGTTCCTGGCGCAGTACGGCTGCTCCCTGGCGACCTACAGCAGCTGCCCGACCTACATCCGTACCAACAGCTACGGTCAGACCACCCTGGCCTCGCCGAACCTGGACCCGGAGAAGTCGCGCAGCATCACGCTGGGTGCGATCTTCAACCCGGTGCGGAACTTCACCTTCACGGTGGATTACTTCGACATCAAGAAGACCGGTGCGATCACGCAGCCGTCGAACGCTCCGGCGCTCGCCGCTTACTACTCCTGCACCGCGGCGCAGTTCAACGGTGGCACCTGCGCCATCCCGGCTGGCTACAACGTGATTGCCGGTTCGCCTGACCCGAACAACCCGACCGCCCTCCCGGTGATTGGTTTCGTCGAGTCGGCGCTGGTGAACGCGAATACCATCCGCTCGCGCGGTCTGGACTTCGCGGCGTTGGCCCGCTTCAGCTTCCGCGGCATCAAGCTGACCTCGTCGCTTGAAGCCAGCCGGATCCTGGAGCTCAGCACGACCTTCCCGGACGGCACGTCCGAGCGTTACGAAGGCACGCTGGGCAACTTCAACCTGACCGCCGGGTCGGGTACTCCGAAGTGGCATGGCAGCTGGCAGAACACGATCGACTGGGGCAAAGTGTCGCTGACTGGCACCCTGAACTACTTCGGTGGTTACAACCTGTCGGCTGAGGATCAGGGCGGTGAGCGTGGCGATTGCAGCCTCGGCGTCGACTACCTGCCGTGCAACGTGGGCGCCTACACGACCCTCGACCTGGTTGCTCAGGTCCGGGCGAATGACCGGGTGACCTTCTATGCCAACGTCCTGAACGCGCTGGACAACCTGCCGGACGTCGATCCGGCGACCTACGGCGCGCACCTGTACAACCCGGTGCAGGGCGGCACGGGCATCCTGGGTCGTCAGTACCGCGCTGGTGTCCGCCTGAACTTCTAGTTCGAGCGGTTCAGCTGAACAAAGAAGGGGCGGTGCCAGCTGGCGCCGCCCCTTTCTTTTGCCCCGCCGGCGCGCTCGCCTCCGTGGGTCGCGATTGCTTAACGGTGCGGTGGTTGGGCTGCCGGAACCTGAGGGGCTGCTCGCGCGCCGGTCAGGACGGCAGGGGCGGGTGTCACCGGATCGACCCCACAGGCGAGGGTTCCGGCATCGTTGCGGCCCCACGTGCGATACTTCCAACTGTCCACGTGAAAGCGCAGCTTGGTGTAGAAGCCCAGCCCGACGCTGTAGCGCGGGCCCGACAGCGCATGGGCCGCGCACAGCCGGGTCACCAACGCAGTCCGCTCGATAGGCTGCAGTGGCACCAGGTCGATCGCCGACATGGACTGGTGCACGCTTTCCGCCGCGCCGCCGGCGCACTGGTTGAGGATGGGGTTGCGGTACACGGACACGGGCTCCACCGGACCGACCGCGGGCACCACATAGTCGCGGACGTAGCGGAGGGTGCGGACGACATTCGGCCACTCGTCGGCGGGCGGCACTTCGAACGGGTCGGCGCCGCACTTCGCCCAATCGCTGGCGGTCCGCAGCAGCTGCCACGTCGGCACGACCAGCGCCACCTGATTGCTGAACAGATAGCGATGAAAGCTTGCGACCAGCCCGGCGCGCCACGGCCGCGCCGCGAGCCAGCGCCGGTACCCGGGTTCATCCTGGCCCATGATCACGTAATCGCCGGTCGGATTCCACACCGGCGGCGCGACGCTGAATGGCGGTGGTGCGGCAAGGGCGGCGGCAGGCTGCGCAAGTGCGAGCAGCAGAAAGGACGCGGACATGGGCTGAGCGTAGCCGGGCGGAGCCGCTTGAAAAGTGGAAAGCTCGGGGGCACGTCGCTTTCATGACCCAGCCCATCCATGTCGACCTGCCGCACAACCTTGGCCGCGAAGAAGCGCAACGCCGCATTGCCGCCAACATCCACAAGCTCCAGGGCTACATCCCCGGTGGAGCGGAGGTGACCAGCGCATGGTCCGGCTCTCGCCTCGATATGACCGTAGGTGCCATGGGCCAAAGCGTCGACGCGAAGATCGACGTCGAGGAGAAGCACGTCCGCTGCCGCATCGAACTGCCCGGGATGCTCGGCCTGTTCGCCAAGCCGATCGAAGCGGCGCTCAAAGCCAAGGGCTCCGACCTACTGCTGGAGGACCGGACGAAGTAGCTGGACCGCGGCCCGCGAGGGGCTAGACTGTCGGGCGAACAGGGGAGGCAGTCGCCATGCGCCACTTCGCCGTGATCGGTTCCGGCCCGGCGGGCTTCTACACGGCCGAAGCGCTGCTCAAGGCCTATGGACACGGGTGCCGCATCGACCTGATCGACCGGTTGCCGGTCCCGTATGGCCTGATCCGCTTCGGCGTCGCGCCCGATCACCAGTCCATCAAGGCTGTATCGAAGCGCTACGAGAAGGTCGCGCTGGAGCCGAATTGCCGATTCCTGGGCAACGTTCACTTAGGGGCCGATGTCTCGGTTGAGGAATTGCTGCACTATTTCGACGCGGTGGTGCTCGCCACCGGCGCTCCGCACGACCGGCTGCTCGGCATCCCGGGGGACGAGCTCCCCGGCGTGATTGGTTCGGCGGCGTTCGTCGGCTGGTACAACGGGCATCCGGACTTCGCCGACTTGGCCCCGCCGCTGGACGGCGAGGATGCGGTGGTCATCGGCAATGGCAACGTCGCACTGGACGTCGCCCGCATCCTGTCGAAGACCACCGAGGAGTTCGCCGGTTCCGACATCGTTGGTCATGCCCTGCAGGCGCTAGGCGAGAGTGCGGTGCGGACGATCACCCTTCTCGGCCGCCGCGGGCCGCACCAGATCGCGATGACTCCCAAGGAGTTGGGTGAGCTGGGTCATCTTGCCGAAGCCTCGCCAGTAGTGGACGCGAGCGACCTTCCGCCCGCCGCAACCGATGCCGCGCTGGACCCTGGCCAGCGCAAGTCGGTGCAGCACCTGCGTGACTTCGCGGGAGCTGCGCCGGAGCTTGCCAAACCGAAGCGCATCATCTTCGACTTCTTCGCCCGGCCGCTGGCGATCGAAGGCGATGGTCGGGCAGAGCGAGTGATCGTGGAGCGCACGGCGCTGCAGCCCGATGGCTCGGCACGGGGCACAGGCGAGACCTACGTCGTGCCGGCGCGACTGGTGGTGAGCTGCATCGGCTATGCGACGCCTGCCATCCCTGGCGTGCCCTATGACGAGCGGTTGGGCCGGTTTCTGAATAATAACGGACGGATCGCCGAGCGACTGTACGCGGTTGGCTGGGCACGGCGCGGTCCGACAGGGACGATCGGAACCAACCGACCGGATGGCTACGAAGTGGCAGAGCAGATTGCGGCAGCGTTCCCTGTCGAGGGCGATGCGTCAGGACGAGAAGGCGGTGAGGGTCTCGACCGCCTGCTGCATTCGCGCGGCGCTGATCCGGTGCCGTTCGCGGACTGGCAGCGGATCGAGGCGGCCGAGATCGCGGCGGCCCGCGCTGGGGCGCCGCGCGAGAAGCTGGTGCGGATCGAGGAGTTGCTGCGCGCCCGCCAGACCTAGGCAATCTGGCCTACTCGCCAATCCGTCCGAGACCTCCCATGGTGTTCGCGCCGACCCGTTTCCCGTGGCGTTTCCAGCAAACTGAGGAGACAAACATGGCGACTAGCACACCCAAGCTCGCGGCCTGCCTGGTTCTTCTGGCCAGTCCTGCCGCCGCCGGCGAGATCACCGGCAACGGCGAATACACGCCGGTCCACAGCTATCGGGCAAGCTCCATCTGCTCATTTTCGGGGCTGAACGACGAATGGGTGATGGGAGACACGACAGTCTCACAGGTCCAGTCGTACGGCGCGCTGGTGCGGGCGTTCGGCGGCCGTCCACCAATCCCCGGGCCAGGCATCGCCTGCCGGGGCTGATCACCGATCAGCCCCTCACCGGGTCGGCACCCGTTCACGCAAGCAGGAGAAAGTGGTCGGGGAGAGAGGATTCGAACCTCCGGCCCCTGCCTCCCGAAGACAGTGCTCTACCAGGCTGAGCTACTCCCCGACCGGAACCCGCGGTAACGCGGGAGCCAAGGCGGGGGCGTCTTAGGCGGGGGCGTAGCGGGATGCAACCCGCTTGGCGCCCATGAGCTTCAGCATTTCTTGACGGGTGCGGCGCAAGGTTGCCGGCATGAACGCGCCAGTCACCGCCATCCAGAAGCCCCCGTTCGACGATTATACAGCGATGATGGCCCATGCCGAGCAGTGGAGGGGAGAGTGCATCCAGCACTTCGCCGAGCTCGAGCAGATCATCGAAACGCTGCTCATCGGCCTGAAGGGAACAGGCAAGGGTGCACGGAAGATCAAGACCGGTGAGCCGGTCGGGTCTGCCTTCGGACAACTGCGCGAGCTGACCGGCGAGAAGGGCTTGTTTGGAGCGAAGGCAGGGGCCTTGTCGGCCAGCCTCGGGAAGCTTGCGCCCGACTTTGAATGGCGAGCGCATCTTACCCATGGCATGCTGAAGGTCTGGGAAGGGCGCGGCGCAAAGTGGCTGCTTACTTTTGCCCACCGTCCGGTTGGCGGCGAGACGATCAGGATGCATGCGCAGACCTGGGCCGAAGCCTGCGACATGCGCGACCGGCTGGCCAAAGCCGTGCAGGTCGTGCGGGCGCAAGCTGGCTCGTTGCGGGCGGCTGAAACCCTAGCCTAGCTCGCGAACTCCGGGTCGAGGCGGTACGCCTTGCGGAGCAGGGCCGGCCAGGCGAGGAGCTTGGCGGCCATCTTCAGGCCAACGGCGCCTTGCTGCGCCGCCACTTCGGGCGTGCCCTGGGGCGGGTTGTTGACCTTGTCGCCAGCTGACAGGGCGTAGATCTGCGCCTCGCAGGCGCGCTCCAGAAAGTACATGCGGATGAACGCTTCGCCGACGGTCTCGCCGACCGTCAGCGTGCCGTGGTTGCGCAGCAGCATGGCCGAGCGGGTGCCGAGGTCGGCGACGATCCGCTCCCGTTCCTCCAGGTCGGTGGCGACGCCTTCGTAGTCGTGGAAGGCGAGGTCGCCGCCGACCAGCATCGCGGTCTGGGTGAGCGGCAGCAGGCCTTCTTCATGGGCGGCAACGGCCTGGCCGTGCGGCGTGTGGAGGTGGATCACCGCATGGGCGTCGTCGCGGGCCATGTGGACGGCTGAGTGGATGGTGAAGCCGGCCGGGTTAGTGATAAAGGGCGTCGGCTCGACCGGATTGCCGTGAAGGTCGACCTTGATCAGCGAACTGGCGGTCACTTCCTCGAACATCAGGTTGTAGGGGTTGAGCAGGAAGTGGTGCTCGGGCCCCGGCACGCGGACGCTCATGTGGGTGAAGATGAGATCGTCCCAGCCGTAGTGCGCAACCAGTCGATAGGCGGCGGCGAGGTCGATACGAAGCTGCCATTCCTCGTCGCTGACCTTGCCCTTCATGCTGGGGATGTCGACCGATTGCAGGGCGGTCACCTGGTCCATGCCGCTGTTGATGGTGTCGACGCGGTTCATCACTGGCTCTCCTGTCGGTCGGGGTGGGCGGCGGCGAAGGCGGGCAGCTGGGTCAGCGCCGCATCCACGCGGGTGAGGGTCGGGAAGGCATCCAGCGGGGTGTCGAGCCGGCGGGCGTTGTAGAGCTGCGGCACGAGGCAGATGTCGGCCATGCTGAGCGTGTCGCCGTAGAGGTACTTGCCGGCTTGTAGGGCGGCGAGGCCCTCGAGCGCCGCCAGGCCCTCGCTGCACCAATGGCGATACCAGTCGTCGATCGCGTCCTGCGGCTGGCCGAGCTGGTTCTTGAGGTAGCGCAGCACGCGCAAGTTGTTGAGCGGGTGGATGTCGCAGGCGACCGTCAGCGCCAGCGCCAGCACATGGGCGCGGCCGGCCGGGTCGTGGGGCACGAACGGCGGCTCGGGCACCTGCGAGTCAAGATAGTCGAAGATCGCGAGGCTTTGCGTCAGGCGCTCGCCATTCATCTCAAGCATGGGGACGAAGCCCTGCGGGTTCAGCCGGCGGTAATCGGCGCTCTTCTGCTCGTCCGTGCGCAGGTCGATCGCGTGACTCTCGTAGGAGATGCCTTTGAGGTTGAGTGCGATCCGGACCCGGTAGCTGGCCGAGGAGCGGAAATAATCGTGGAGGACGGCCCGGGTCATGCTGCCTCGTCCGTCAGCGAAAACGTACCACTGTCCACTTCGTCCACTTCGCCGTGTGGACGACCGAATGGGTGGCGATCGGCGGGCGGTCGAGTCATGGAGCGCACCTTATCGCAGGGGTGGGCGGTAGGACAGCACCGCGGTCAGGCCATGAACGGTGCCACCACCTCGACCGGCACTCGGATCGGCCGGCCGGCCGCCTTGTCGATGATCGCCCACACGGTGCGGGCGCGGACGCAGACCTTGCCGTCGGCGTTGGTGAACTCCATCAGCCGGTCGAACTTGGCGCCCTGCGGCGCGTCGCCGACCCAAGTCGTGCCGGTCACCTGGTCGCCTGCAAACGCGGGTCGGAGATAGTCGATCTCGTGCCGGACAATGACCCAGATATAGGCCTCGGCGTGCGCCGGGTCGGCCAGGCTGTACCAATGCGCCAGGGCGACCTGCTGGATCCACTGCACCCAGACGGCATTGTTGACGTGGCCGAGCTCGTCGATGTGCTCGGGCAGGGCGGTCAGGGTCAGGCTGAAGGTCGGACGGGTCACAGCAGCTCCGGGGTGCGGTCGGGACGAAGGCGGAAGCGGATGTTGGCGGCGGTCAGCAGCGCGGTCCAGCCGGTCGGGTCGGGTTGCGGGCGCTCGATCAGCGGGCGGGCGAGGCGGGCAAGGCCGCGGCCCGGGGCAGCGCGGTCGATCAACAGCAGCCATTCGTCCGCGCTGATCTTGTTGTCCGGATTGACGGCGATCATTCGGCCGACGAAGGCGCCGAAATCGCCACCGGCCGCGCGTTCGGCCGCCAGCGACAGGACGGCGCCGCAATCGTACCAGGCCTGCGTGGCGCCCCGTTCGCCGGCACCCGCCAGGGCGCCGCGCCGAGTGGCGGCAAGGCAGCCGTCGAGCGAGCGCTGGAGCGCAGCGCGAGCATCGAACTCGGGTTCCTCGGCGGCGAGGGTGCGGATGGCCAGCAGGTCGGCGCCACCTTCCATGATCCAGCTGTCGGCCGTGCGGTCGTATTCAAGCGCCTGGCCGAGCCAGAAGTGGGCGCTTTCGTGCGCAATGAAGCGATGCGCGGCCGAGCGGACCTGGCGGTCGGAGGTGAGCACCTGGCGGCCGGACATGCGCATCAGCACCAGCCCCTTCAGCACTCCGCCGTTGAGGCTGATGCCCGGGCGCTCGGCGCCGGCCCAGCTGGCCAGCACGGTGGGCCTGAGCCCGTCGGCGGCCCCAAGCTGGCGGCGGTAACGGGCGAGCACCCGGGGAGTGAAGGTGCGGATGTCGGCGGCGAGCCAGGCGGGTAGCCCCGCGTCCACGACCGTGGTCATGCCGTCCTGCTCGATCGCGGCTGGAACATCGAACAGGCCGTAGGTGCCGGCGCTGTCCCCAGCCTGATAGCCGGTCACGTCACCGGCGAGGCGCAGGGAACCGGACGGGCTGGCGAAGCGGACCCGGGTGCCGCTGTCGCCGACGGCCGTGTCGGCCAGGTCGACGGGTAGGCGGTCGAGGCCGCTTGGGCTGCTCACCGAGAAGAGTGCGAAATGGCCGTCGAACAGCGCAATGCCGCGCGCGCCGAGGCGGAGCGCCGGGACATAATCGCTGACGAGGTCACCGGTGAACGGCGTCACCCGCACCCGCACGGTGCGGGGCACTGGTCCGCCGGCGGTACCGACCAGCGCGTCGTAGCGGCCGCGGTGCACCAATTGCACGCCGGGCGTCAGCACCGTCCAGCTAGCCGGCCGCCACGGCTGTCCCCCGACCCGGGCTGGCGCTGAGCGGAAGAAGCCCCAGGCCGGGGCCGAGCGCGGAAGCTTGAACTCGGCCACGAAGGTTTCGCCGGTGCGGCTGACCCGCACGTCGACCGGCGGGCCGGCGAGCGTGGCGGCCAGGGCTGCGGCGAGCGCCAGGCTCAAGCGGCGGCGTCCAGCTGGGTCAGCACGAAGGCATATTCCTCCGCCACTTCGCGCAAGCTGTCCCAGCGGCCCGACTTGCCGCCATGGCCCGCGCCCATGTTGGTCTTAAGCATGAGCAGGTTGGCGTCCGTCTTGCTCGCGCGGAGTTTCGCGGCCCACTTGGCCGGCTCCCAATAGGTCACGCGCGGGTCGTTCAGCCCGGCGGTGATCAGCATCGGGGGGTAGCACTGCGCCGTGACGTTATCGTACGGGCTGTAGCTGCGCAGGAGGTGAAAGGCGTCCGGGTCGGTGATCGGATTGCCCCACTCCGGCCACTCGCCGGGGGTGAGCGGCAGCGTGTCGTCGAGCATGGTGCTCACCACGTCCACGAACGGCACGTCGGCGATCACTGCACCCCACAGCTCGGGGTCGGTGTTGGCGACCACGCCCATCAGCTCGCCGCCCGCCGAGCCGCCCTGGATGGCGATGCGGCCGGGGCGAGAGAAGCCTTCGGCGACCAGCCCCTTCGCGACGTCGACGAAATCGATGAAGGTGTTGGTGCGCTTGGTCAGCTTGCCATCGAGAAACCACTGGTAGCCAAGGTCGTCACCGCCCCGGATGTGGGCGATGGCGTAGGCGAAGCCGCGGTCGAGCAGGCTTAGCCGCGCGGTCGAGAAGCTGGGCGGGATGGCGTGGCCGTAGGCACCGTAGGCATAGATGAACAGCGGCTGCGAGCCATCCTTCCTGTAGCCGCGCTTGTAGACCACGCTGGCGGGGACCAGCGTCCCGTCGCGCGCCGGCAGCATCAGCCGCTCGGTGGCGTACTGGCTGGCGTCGTAGCCGGACGGAATCTCCTGCACCTTGCGGGTGATGAGTTCGCGGGTGCGCGGGTCATAGTCGTAGACGGTCCCGGGCGTTACCATCGACGTGTAGCCGATGCGGTAGGTGTCCGGCGCATATTCCGGATTGCTGCCGAAACTGGCGGTGTAGCTCGCCTCCGCAAAGGGAATGCGTTCTTCCGCGCCGCTGGCGTAGTCGCGCAGGGTGAGCTGGTCGAGGCCGTCGACCCTGGTGGTAAGCGCCAGATGGTCGCGGAAGGCGGCAAGGCCGCGCAGGTAGGTGCGGTCGGAGCCGGGGATGACTTCCTCCCACTCGCCCGGGGCGGCGGGGTCCGCGCTGGCGACGCGAAAGTTGACGTGGGTGTCGTTGGTGAGGATCCAGAGCCGGCCATGGGCAGCGTCGGCCTGGTACTCGCGACCTGTCCGCCGGGGCGAGATCAGGGTCGGCGGGGCGGTTGGATCGTCGGCGGGGACGAAGCGCACCTCGCTGGTGGTATTGTCGCCGGTGGCGATGAAGATCAGGCTGCGGTCGTGGCTGCGGCTGACGCCAACGGAGAAGCCGAGGTCGTCCTTCTCCTCATAGAGGGTGACGGTCTCCTCCCGCGGCGCGCCGACCCGGTGGTAGCGGGCGCGGTAGCTGCGCCAGTTGTCGTTGACCTCCGTGAAGACGATGCCGCTGCTGTCGGCGGTCCAGACGGGGGAGCCGATGCCAACCTCGGTGACGGTCTCCAGGTCCTTGCCCGAGGCGAGGTCGCGGATGCGGAGCTTGAAGCGTTCGGATCCGTCGTCGTCGACCAGGGTGGCGGCGAGCTTGCCGTCCGGGCTGATGGAAAACGCGCCGAGGCGGAAGTATTGCTTGCCCTCTGCCTCCGCGACTTCGTCGAAGATCAGCTGGTCGTCGCCACCGGTCGCGAGCTTGCGATGCCATTGCCGGTATTGTGCCCCGGGCTGGAACGCCCACCAGGTGAGCCAGTCTCCGTCCTTGACGGGCACGGAGCTGTCGTCTTCCTTCTGGCGGCCCTTGAGTTCCTGGAACAGGGTTTCGATGAGGTTCTCGTGCGGCGCCTTCCACGCCTCGAAGTAGGCATTTTCGGCGTTCAGATAGGCAAGGACGTCCGGGTCCTCGACCTTGGGGTAGCCGGGGTCGCGCAACCAGTGCCACGGGTCCTCGACGGTGACGCCGTGGCGTTCGTAGCTGTAGGGGCGCTGGGGGGCTTGCGGCGGCGGGGACAAGGTCATGGCCACCCTTTGCCAACGAAGGCGCGCGCGGGCTAGAGACTTGGCCATGTCCAGTCATGCCGATCGCCTCGCCGCCCTCCGCCGCCAGCTTGCCGAGCAGAGCCTCGACGGGTTCGTCGTCCCGCTGACCGACGAGCACATGAGCGAATATGTCGGCAGCTACGCCCAGCGGCTGGCGTGGCTGACCGGGTTCGAGGGCTCGGCCGGGTCGGCGGTGGTACTGCCGGAGGAAGCGGCCATCTTCACCGACGGACGCTACACGCTTCAAGTGCGCAGCCAGGTCGACGGTGAGCACTGGAGCTACCAGTCGGTGCCGGAGACCAGCATCGCCGGGTGGCTGAAGGAGCATGCGCCGGAAGGTGGGCGGATCGGCTATGATCCGTGGCTGCATCGGCGCGACTGGGTGACGCAGGCGACCGAGGCGCTGAAGGCGCGCGGCGCCACGCTGGTGGCGGTGCGCGACAATCCGATCGACCGGGTGTGGGCCGACCGGCCGGAGGCGAGCAAGGCCACCCTTGTGGTGCAGCCGGAGCGGCTGGCTGGGCGCAGCAGCGCCGCCAAGCGGCAGGAGATCGCGGACTGGCTGACAGGGCAGGGCGCGGACGCAGCGGTGCTGGCGGCGCTGGATTCGATCGCATGGACGTTCAACGTGCGGGGCACGGACGTTAGCCATACGCCGGTCGCGCTGGCCTATGCGCTGGTTCACGCGGATGGGACGGCCGACCTGTTCGTTGCGGGCGAGAAGGTCACGCCGGAGCTGACGCAGCACCTGGGCAACGGGGTGCGGCTGCATGAGCGGGCGGCATTCGAAGGTGCGCTTGCGGAGCTCGGCGGCAAGACGGTCGCGGTGGATGCGGAGCGGTCGGTGGCGGCGATCTTCGAGGCGCTCGAAGCGGCTGGCGCGAAAGTGGTGCCGGTGCGCGATCCGACCGTGCTGCCGCGGGCGATCAAGAATGAGGCGGAGCTGGCGGGGCATCGCACGGCTCAGGCGCGCGACGCGGTGGCGATGACCCGCTTCCTCAAGTGGGTCGAGGAGCAGGCGCCGGGCGGCGAGCTGGACGAGCTCACGGCGTCGGACAAGCTGGAGGCGCTGCGGCGGGAATATCCGGAGCTCAAGGACCTGAGCTTCGACAGCATCTCGGGCGCGGGTCCGAACGGCGCGATCGTTCACTATCGCTCGAGCGAGAAGACCAACCGCAAGCTTGAAAGCGGGTCGCTCTACCTGATCGACTCGGGCGGACAGTATGAGGACGGCACCACTGACATCACCCGGACGGTCGCGGTGGGCGAGCCGACCGCCGAGATGCGCGACCGGTTCACGCGGGTGCTGCAGGGGCATATCGCCATCGCCACCGCCGTGTTTCCCAAGGGCACACGCGGTGGGCAACTGGACAGTTTCGCGCGGCGGCCGCTGTGGGAGGCAGGGCTGGATTATGCCCATGGCACCGGCCACGGCGTCGGCAGCTTCCTGTCGGTGCACGAGGGTCCGCAGCGCATCTCGCCGCCGGGCGGGGCGTTCGCCGGCGCTGACGAGCCGCTGCAGGCGGGCATGATCCTGTCGAACGAGCCCGGCTACTACAAGGCGGGCGAGTACGGTATCCGGATCGAGAACCTGGTGCTGGTCGTCGACCGGCAGATCGCGGGCGCGGAAAAGGAGATGCTCGGGTTCGAGACGCTGACCTTCTCGCCCATCGACCGGCGGCTGATCGTTCAAGAGATGCTGTCGGCGGCGGAGCTGCAGTGGCTCGACGCTTATCATGCCGAAGTGCTGGCGAAAGTCGGACCGGGGCTTGGGGCCGAGGAACGCGCCTGGCTGGAAGCGCAGTGCCGGCCGTTGGGAGACGAGCGAAATGCCTAGAAAGCGCTTGGTGCCGCTACTCGCCCTGACGGTGATCTTCCTCGGGGTCGCGGTTGTGTTCGGGATTTTCCGCTAGGCGGGTAGCGCGGGCCTGTGCCTTGCGCCGGCGCAGGTTCTCGCGAAGTTGCGCGGCGAGGCGCTCGGCTTTGTCCTCCTTGCTCATTCTCTTTCCTTGACATGGGGCGAGCGCCACGGCCATAGGCCCGCCCGTCCTTCAGACATGCTGCCGTAGCTCAGTGGTAGAGCGCATCCTTGGTAAGGCTGAGGTCGTGAGTTCAATCCTCACCGGCAGCACCACCATCGCCGATCAGCGACCCTCCGGGGGAGGGTCGCAGGCGATGGTCCGCCGGATGGCGGTTTCGGCAAGCGCAAGTTGAAGAACTGACTGGACCCGGGCTTTCGCCCGGGTACATGCGCGCCATGCGTTTCTTTTCCGACAATGCCGCGCCCGCCCACCCTGCCGTGCTCGACGCGTTGGCCGCTGCCAACAGCCTCGACACCGCGTATGACGGCGATGCCTGGACCCAGCGGCTCGATGCCGCCTTCTCCGACCTGTTCGAAACGCCGGTCAGCGCGCTCTGGGTGACCACCGGCACCGCCGCCAATTGCCTGGCGTTGGCGGCGATGGTCCCACCGTATGGCGGCGTGCTGTGTCACCGCGAGGCGCACATCAATGTCGATGAGGCTGGCGCGCCCGAGTTCTTCACGGCGGGCGCCAAGCTGCTGCTGGTCGACGGCCCGGGCGCCAAGCTGACCGTCGACGCGGTCGAGAAGGCGCGCAGCCGCATCCGGGCCGACGTGCACCAGGTGCAGCCGCACGCTCTGTCGATCACCAATGCCAGCGAATATGGCCTGACCTACTCGCCGGACGAGACGGCGGCTCTCGGCGAGTGGGCCCGGAGCCATAAGCTGCGCTTTCACCTCGACGGGGCGCGTTTCGCCAATGCTGTCGTGTCGACCGGCGCCAGCCCGGCCGACCTCACCTGGCGGGCGGGGGTCGAGGCGCTGAGCTTCGGCTGCGTGAAGAATGGCGGGCTGTCGGCCGAGGCGCTGGTCCTGTTCGACCGCGACCTGGCCGACACGGCCCGGCGGCTGCGCAAGCGTTCCGGGCACTTGCTCAGCAAGGGGCGGTACCTCGCCGCCCAGCTGCTGGCGATGATCGACGGAGACGTCTGGCTGGCCAACGCCCGCAACGCCAACGAGGCGGCGCGGCGGCTGGCGAGCGCCGCCGGGGCTGAGCGGCTGGTCCACCCGGTGGAGGCCAACGAAGTGTTCATCCGCCTGTCCGCCGACGAGGCCGCGCGGCTGCGCGGGCAAGGCTTCGACTTCTACGACTGGGGTGTCGGCGAGGCGCGGCTGGTGACCAGCTGGGACCAGGACCTGGCCGCGGTCGACCGGCTGGCCGACGCCATCCGCGGCCTGTGAAGGACGTCGACGGACGGCCGGTTGGCGGCGTCCTCCTTCCGTTCACGATCTTCACCCTGATCTGGGGCTCGACCTGGATCGTCATTCGGGACCAGCTCGGAGCGGTGCCGCCGCAGTGGTCGGTGACCTACCGTTTCATCATCGCCGCCGCCGCCATGTTCGCGATCGCGGTGGCCAAGAAGAGCCCGCTGCGGCTCCAACGGCGTGATTGGTGGGTGGTCGCGGCGATCGGCACCTTCCAGTTCTGCGTCAACTTCAACTCGGTCTATGTCGCGGAGCACTTCATCACCTCCGGGCTGGTGGCAACGGTGTTTGCCCTGCTGCTGATCCCCAATAGCCTGTTCGCCTGGGCTTTGCTCGGCCAACGGCCGGGCGGGCGGTTCATGGCATGTTCGGGGATCGCCATCGCCGGCATCGGCCTGCTGTTCTGGCAGGAACTGCAGCGCGACCAGGCCAACAGCATCGCAGTGATCGCCGGTATCGGGTGGACCCTGCTGGGCGTGGTCGGCGCGTCGATCAGCAACGTGCTGCAGGCGACCGAGCGGGCGCGGCACATCCCGATCCTGACCCTGCTCGCCTGGGCGATGCTGGTGGGGGCGGTCACGGACGGGCTGGTGGCGATCGCGGTGGCCGGAGCGCCGGTGCTCGACCCGCGACCGAGCTATTGGGCGGGCCTGGCCTACCTGGCGGTGCTGGCGTCGGCCCTGTGCTTCACCCTCTACTTCCCGGTGGTGCGCAAGATCGGGCCGGGCCGGGCCGCGTACAGCAGCGCGCTGGTGCCGATCGTCGCCATGGCCCTGTCCACCATCTTTGAAGGGTACCGCTGGACCTTGCTGTCGGCCGCCGGCGCGGCGCTGGCGATCGGCGGCATCGTGCTGGCGCTGCTCAGCCGACGGCCGGCGGTCCCGGCGCCGTCCTCGGACTAAGCGCAAGGGCTAGCGCCGGGCTGGCCGCAGACCTAAGTCGGGCGCCATGCTCGATATCCGCACCGCGCCCGTCCAGCCCGCCGCCATCCACCGCGCCGACTACCGGCCGCCCGACTGGCTGGTTCCAGCCATCGCGCTGGAGTTCGACCTCGACCCGGCGCGGACGGTGGTGCGCGCGCGGCTGGAGGTCGCGCGTAACGGAGAGCACGACCGGGCGCTGCGGCTGGATGGCGAGGAGCTGGAGCTTCTGAGTCTCGCCGTGGACGGGCAGGCAGTCGATCCGCAGTTTGAGGACGGGCAGCTAGTCGTTCCGCTGACCGGTGCCTCGGCGGTGGTCGAGACGGAGGTGGCGATCCGCCCGCAAGTCAATACCAAGCTGATGGGGCTCTATGCATCGGGCGGGCTGCTCTGCACGCAATGCGAATCCCAGGGCTTTCGCCGGATCACCTGGTTCCCCGATCGCCCGGACGTGCTGAGCCGCTACCGGGTGCGGATGAGCGCGGACCGCCAGCGCTTTCCGGTGCTGCTGTCGAACGGCAACCCTGTCGACGGAGGGGAGGGGCCGGACGGCACGCACTGGGCGCAGTGGGAGGACCCGTTTCCCAAGCCCTGTTACCTGTTCGCACTGGTCGCGGGCGAGCTGTCGGTCAACCGCGACAGCTTCACCACTGCCAGCGGGCGCGAGGTGGAGCTCGGCATCTGGGTACGCGAGGATGATCTGGCCAAGACCGGCCACGCGATGCGGGCGCTAAAGGACTCCATGGCCTGGGATGAGCGGACCTATGGCCGCGAATATGACCTAGACCGCTTCAACATCGTGGCGGTGAGCGACTTCAACTTCGGCGCGATGGAGAACAAGGGCCTCAACATCTTCAACACGCGCTACGTGCTGGCCGACCGCGAGACCGCCAGCGACGCCGACTTCGACGCGGTGGCGGCGGTGGTGGCGCACGAATATTTCCACAACTGGTCGGGCAATCGGGTGACCTGCCGCGACTGGTTCCAGCTCTCGCTGAAGGAAGGCCTGACCGTGTTCCGCGACCAGAGCTTCAGCGAGGACATGGGTAGCCAGGCGGTCGAGCGGATCGATCAGGTGCGGACGTTGCGCGCGGCGCAGTTCCCCGAAGACGCCGGCCCGCTGGCGCATCCGATCCGACCGGATAGCTACATCGAGATCACCAATTTCTACACCGCGACCGTGTACAACAAGGGCGCGGAGGTGATCCGCATGTTGCGCACGATCCTCGGCCCCGACGATTACCGGCGGGGCACCGACCTCTATTTCGAGCGGTACGACGGGCAGGCGGTGACCTGCGAGGATTTCGTGCAGGCGTTGGAGGATGCCAGCGGGCACGACCTGACGCAGTTCCGCCGCTGGTACTCGCAGGCGGGCACGCCGACGATCAGGGCCCGGCTGGTTCAGGAAGACGGCGCCGCGGTCCTGCACCTCACCCAGTCGACCCCGCCTACTCCGGGGCAGGCCGATAAATTGCCAATGGTGGTGCCGCTACGCACCGCGCTGATCGGGCGGGAGAGCGGACGCGAGGTGGCGGGCGAGCAGGTCGTATTGCTGACGGAGGCCGAGCAGACTGTGCGGTTCGAAGGCGTGACCGAGCCCGCGCTGCTGTCGATCAATCGCGATTTCTCCGCGCCGGTGATCATGCAGGTGGAGCGGGCAGCCGGCGAACTGGAGGCGCTGGCGATTTCGGACACAGACAGCTTTGCACGATACGAAGCGATCCAGGAGCTTGCCTTGCGCGAGTTGCTGAAGGGTATTGGGGGCGGCGAGGTGCAGGCGGACCCGGTGATCGCGGCGCTGCGCAGCACGCTCCTCAGCAACGCGCTCGATCCGGCATTTAAGGCCGACGCGCTGATCCTCCCAAGCGAGACGATGCTGGCCGAGCGACTGGACCAGTCGGACCCGTCCGTCGTGCACCGCGTCCGCGACGACCTTCGTGCGGCGATTGGCACCGCGCTTCGGTCCGAGTTGGAGGATGCCTATGCGGCGTCCTCACGGGCCGATCCGGAGAGCTTGACCGGCGAGGACAAAGGCCTGCGGCGGCTGCGGGCGGCGACGCTGGGCTATCTGGCGGCGGCGGATCCGGAGCGGGCGCGGGCACTGGCGGCGGCGCAGTTCGATGCTGCCCGGACCATGACGGAGCGGCAGTCGGCGCTCGGCATGCTGGCCATGGTCGGCGGGTCCGAGGCAGAGGCGGCGCTCGGCGCGTTCTACGAGCGATTCAAGGGCGACCCGCTGGTCATCGACAAGTGGTTCGGGGTGCAGGCGTCGGTCGCGGCCGAGGACACGATCGAGCGGGTCGAAGCGTTGGCGGCGCATCCGGATTTCACCTTGGCCAACCCGAACCGGCTGCGCGCCCTGGCGGGCAGTTTCGCCGCGACGCCCTTTGCCTTCCACCGCGCTGACGGGCGCGGCTACGAGTGGCTGGCGGACGTCATCTTGAAAGCCGACGCGATCAACCCGCAGACGGCGGCGCGATTCGTTCCGCCGCTCGGGCGGTGGCGCAAGGTCGAGCCCGGCCGCGCGGCGCTGATGCGGAGCGCGCTCGAGCGGATCCTGGCGGCGCCGGGGCTGAGCAAGGACGTCTTCGAGCAGGCGAGCAAGTCGCTCGGCTGATCAGCTTCCGATCCAGCTCGCAACCTGGCTCGCGACCGCGTTGGCAGCCTGGTTGAGGGCCGGGCCGACCGTGGCGGCGGTGCCGTCGGCGGGGGCGGTGGCTTCAAACCGGCGGGCCTGGACCTGGGTGCCGCCCTGCGTCGACAGGGTCGCGTCGTAGGTGACGATCACCTGCCCCAACGCAGTGTCGTAGCCGAAGCGTTCGAGCGTGCCGGTGACCAGCACGCCGGAATCGAGCGTCGTCTGCCCCTGGTCGAGCACCACCCGGTTGGTGGTGCGCTTCACCGTTTCGGCCAGCAGGTGCTGGAACAGCCGGTCAGGCGTGTCCACGTACTGCAGGCCCTTGATGTAGGTGACCTGCCCCGGCGCCTCGAGCACCGGCACGCGGACCTGGCGCAGTTCCTTGCCGACCAGGGGGTCGAGGATGGTCACGGCCTGGCCGGGCGTCGCGGTGCGCTGGATGGCCACGGGCGCGGCCTGCGGAGTGAGGGTCAGCAGCGTGGGCGGCGGTTTGGCGCCGCCGAAGCAGGCGGTGAGTGCCAGCGCGGCAGCAGCAGGCAGGACGAGGCGAACGGCGCGCATCAGCGGGACCTTCCGGGATTGTGGTCGGGCAGCTTGGGCGCGCCCAGCACGCCGGTGACGCCGCCCTGGTCGAGCCGCTGGGTCACGCCCTGCAGGCTGGTGGTGAGTTGACGCAAGTCGCGGACCAATCGGTTGACCTCCGGGAGCGTCGACTTGGTCAGGTTCTGGACGCCGGGCCGCGCATCGCCGACCAGCGCGTCGATGTTCGCGGTGGTCTGCTGGATGGAGGCGATGGAGCGGCGCAGGTCCTCGGCGGCGGGGCGGCCCTGCTCGTTGATAAGCCGATTAGTGTCCGCGGTAAGCTTGGAAACGTTGTTCGCGGCCACCGCCGCGTTACGGGCGGCGAGCCGCGCTTCCGTCAGCGTGTCCGCCATTTCCGGTGCGCGCTGGGCGAGTACGCGCGTCGTGCTGTCGACATTCTCCAGGATGTCCGAGATCGCGTTCTGGTTCTTGTCACTGAGCAGTTCCGTCAGCCGCTCGGTCAGCCGCTGGATTCTGTCCAGCAGTTCCGGCGCCGAGTTGAGCAGCGCGCCCAGGCCGCCCGAGGAGCTCGGCACCACCGGGCAGCCCTGCGGCCCGGCCTGGGTCAGCGGCCGCGCGCCCTTCACTGCGCCGTCCAGCTGGATCTCGCTGACGCCGGTGAAGCCTACGCCCTTGATCTGCGCGGTCGTGCCCTGGAGCACGGGCGTATTCTCTTCGACCTCGATCCGCACCCACACGAACTCCGGCCGGTTGGGGAGCAGCGAAATGCGGGTGATCTGGCCGACGGGCACGCCCGAGAAGCTCACGTTGGAGCCGCGGTTCAGGCCGCCGACGCCTTGGCTGAAGTAAATGTCGAAGCAGCGTCGCTTTTCGGTGTTCACTCCGGTGATCCAGACGGTGAACAGCAGCAGGCCGGCCAGCAGCGCGAGTACGACGCTGCCCACCAGGACATGGTTGGACCGTGTTTCCATGGCCTTAAACGTCTTCCCCCGTCACGCCGCTGCCGCAGCGCGTCCGCGCGGCCCGTTGAAATATTCCTGAATCCAAGGATGGTCCAACTTCAACAACTGTTCAATCGTGTCCACCGCGATGACCTTCTGGTCGGCCAGCACCGCCACCCGGTCGCAGATGGCGTAAAGGCTGTCGAGGTCGTGCGTGATGAGGAAGACGGTAAGGTCCAGCCGCTCGCGCAGATTACGGATCAGTTCGTCGAACGCCTGGGCGCCAATCGGGTCGAGCCCGGCGGTCGGCTCGTCTAGGAACAGCAATTCCGGGTCGAGCGCCAAGGCGCGGGCCAGGCCGGCGCGCTTGCGCATGCCGCCTGAAAGCTGGCTCGGATATTTCTCGCCGGTGTCCGGCGGCAGACCGGACATGGCGATCTTGTAGCTGGCGATCTCGTCCAGCAGCGGCGGCTTGATGAACGGGAAATACTCCCGGATCGGAACCTCCACATTCTCGGCCACGGTCAGGGTCGAGAACAGGGCGCCGTTCTGAAACAGGATGCCCCAGCGGCGGCGGATGTTCTTGGCCTCGGCCTCGTCGCGGCCGATCATGTTCTCGCCCAGCACCTCGACCTCGCCCGCCTGCGGCGTCTGCAGGCCGATGATGGACCGCATCAGCACCGACTTGCCGGTGCCCGAACCCCCAACCACGCCGATGATCTCGCCCCGGCGCACGTCTAGGTCGAGACCGTCATGGACCAGCTGGTCGCCGAACCCGTTTCGGAGGCCGCGGATGCGAATGATCGGCTCCTCGCCCTCCGGCAGGGTCGGGCTCCAGCTCGGCCGGTTCGCCATCAGATCCAACCGATCGAACTGAAGAAGATCGCGAAAATCGCGTCCAGCACGATCACCAGGAAAATTGACTGCACCACCGCGGCAGTGGTCTTGAGACCGACCTGCTCCGCATCATTGGCAACCAGCATGCCCTGGAAGCAGCCGGCCAGCGCAATGATGAAGCCGAACACCGGTGCCTTGATCAGGCCGACCCACAGGTCCGTCGCCGGCACCACATCGGCGATGAGCCGGACATAGGTCAGTGGCGGGATGTCGAGCCCGGCCCAGCAGAACAGGCCGCCGCCGACGATGCTGGCCAACATAGCCCAGAAACATAGCAAAGGCATCATGGCGATGGCGGCGATGAGGCGGGGAATGACCAGCGCTTCGATCGGCGACACACCGATGGTGCGCATCGCATCCACCTCCTCCGTGATCTTCATCGTCCCGATCTGCGCCGCGAAGGCGGAGCCGGAACGGCCCGCGACCATGATGGCGGTCATCAGCGGTCCCAGCTCGCGTACCGTGATGCGGCCGATCAGGTTGACGGTATAAACCTCTGCGCCGAACTGCTGCAGCTGAACCGCGCCCTGCTGGCCGATGACGACGCCGATAAGGAAGCTCATCAGCCCAATGATGCCGAGCGCGCGGACGCCGACCACGTCGAAGCGCTGGATGACGGCATTGAGGCGGAAGCGGCGCGGGCGGCGGATAAGCCCGGCGAAACCGATCAGCGTGGCGCCGAAGAAAGCCACCAGGCCCTTGAGGGTGCGACCGCTCTCGATGGTCCAGGCGCCGAGCTCGGCGACTGCGCCGCCTTCCTTTTCGGGCACGGTGCGCGCCGGATGATCGGCCTCCGCGACCTGTTCGAGAAGGTCGTTGAAGTCCTGCGACCCGCCGGTGACCCGCGCGCCGCGGTCGCGCACCGCGCGGTGGACCAGGTAGGCGCCAACCGTGTCCATCCGCTCGACCCGGCTGAGATCGATGGTCAGTGGATCGGGGAAAGCGTCGAGCTCGCGGCTGACCGAGCCGGCCCGCCCGATGGTCAACGCCCCGCGCGGCGCGAACACCTGCTGGTCTGAACTGTCGGGGGTCTGGGCAAGCGAGGCCATCGGGCGGTGATGTGCGTGAATTGCCGCCCGGATACAAGGCGTGTGGCGGCTTGCCCTTTTCTTGCCCCGCTTCGCGGCCTAGCAGGACGGTCATGCTGACCCCTGCCGCCAGCCCCGCGCCGCCCGTGTTCCGCACCGTCGGGGAGACCGACGCCCGGCTGTTCGGGCAGCCGGCCAGAGTGCGGGCCGAGCGGCTGGCCGCGAACGCCGGCCTGGCGGTCGGCGGGGAGGGCGCGTCCGTGGTGCTGGGCAACCTCTGCTTCGCGTGGGACCCGGCCTGGCTCAAGGAGCTCGCGAAGCGGCCCGGCGCGGCGCTGGTCAAGGACCGCACGCCGGTGCTGGCGCATGTCGATCCTGGCGAGGCGGCGGCAGTCGCCGCGGCCATGGCGGACGGAGCGCCACTTCCGGCGAGCCTGGAGCTGCTGGACGCCGACACCGCGAGCTTGAGCTATTTCGAACTGCGCAAGCGGGAGCGGCCGTTCGTCCTGCCGCTGGCGCGCGGCAATGAGTTGGCCGTGGAGCGCGCTTTCTACGACGCCGCCTACAAGGGCGTGACGGACCTGTTGACGCTCTACCTATGGCGGCGGCCGGCGTTCTGGCTGACGCGCTGGGCGGCGATCGCGGGCCTCACTCCGAACTTCATCACGCTGGTCGGCTTTGTTTTCTGCGCGGCGGCATTTTGGTTGTTCTGGGAGGGGCACTATTGGGCCGGATTCGCCACCGGCTTCGTGTTCATGGTGCTGGACACCGTCGACGGGAAGCTGGCGCGCTGCACCGGCCAATCGTCACCGTGGGGCAATGTGTTCGACCATGGCGTGGATCTGATCCACCCGCCGTTCTGGTGGTGGGCGTGGGTGCACGGGCTGGGCAGCGCGGGACACCAGCTGGAGGAAGTCTACAAGGGCTCGCTGCTGGCGATCATCGTGGGTACCTATGTGCTCGGCCGCGCGATTGAGGGCTGGTTCAAGCATCGCTTCGGCATGCACATCCACGTCTGGCGTCCGGTCGACAGCCGCTTCCGGCTGGTCACCGCCCGGCGCAATCCGAACATGGTGATCCTGTTTGCGCTGCTGCTGGTCGGACGGCCGGACCTCGGGATCGAACTGGTGGCGCTGTGGTCGGTGGTGAGCCTGATCTTTCACGCCGTCCGATTGGCCCAGGCCGAGGCGCTCGCGGACCGCGGCGGCAAGATCGTCAGCTGGCTGGACTGATGGGGCCGTACACGGCCGTGCTGCTCGCCGGGTCCCGGCCGGGCGGCGATCCGCTGAGCCGTTCGCTCGGCGTCGATTTCAAACCGCTGCTGCCGGTTGCGGGCGAGCCGATGGTGCTGCGGCCGTTGCGCGCACTCCTGGCGGCGGCGTCGGTCGGCGAGGTGCTGGTGCTGACGCAGGAGACGGAGCGGCTGGCGGCCGTTCTCCCTAGTGATGCGCGTGTGCGGATCGAACGGTCTGGCGCGACCCTTGCTGCCACGTTGACCGGCCTCCTCGCGGCCCCGGCGACCCGGTTTCCGCTGCTGGTGACCACCGCGGACCATGCCCTGCTGACCCCGGCGATGGTGGAGGAGTTCGTCGTCGGCGCTGCCGGGTCCGACCTCGCGATCGGCGTCGTCAGCCGCACCGCCATGCTGCGGCGCTTTCCGGATGCGCAGCGCACCTGGCTGCGCTTCGGGCGCGAGCGCTACAGCGGGGCCAACCTGTTTGCGCTGAACACGCCGGCGGCCGCCGCCGGGGTCGAGCGCTGGCGCAGCATCGAGCAGGACCGCAAGAAGGGCTGGCGCGTGCTGCTGCAGATGGGATGGCCGCTGTTCCTTGGCGCGGTGCTGCGGGTTCGCGACATCCACGGCACCGCCGCCGCCTTTGGCCGCAGGCTGGGCCTTGGCCTAAGCGCGGTGGTGATGGGCGACCCGCTGGCGGCGATCGATGTCGACAAGCCGGCCGACCACGAATTGGTCACCGCCATTCTCGAAGGCCGGGCATGACCGACCTCGCCATCTACGACATGGATCGCACCGTGACGCGCCGGGCCACCTACACGCCATTCCTGCTGCATTGCGCGGTTCGGCGGGCGCCCTGGCGGCTGCTGTTCCTGCCTCTCGTGGCCGGGTCCATGCTGGCCTATGTCGTCAAGCTGATCGACCGGGCGCGGCTGAAGGAGATCAACCACCGCCTGCTGATTGGGCACTGGATCCACCCCCGCGACCTCCGGCCATTGGTGGATAGCTTCGCGGACAAGCAGGTGGCGACCAACATCCGTCCCGGCGCCCGCGCCGCCATCGCCCGCGACCATGCCGAGGGGCGGCGGGTAGTCATGGCGACCGCCAGCTACCGCCTGTACGCCGCCGCCATCGCCGATCGGCTGGGCTTCGACGACGTGATCGGCACGGGGTCCGTAATCGGTCTCGACCAGCGGATCCGGGCCCGCATCGACGGTGAGAATTGCTACGGCAACGCCAAGCTGCGGATGGTCGCCGACTGGGTCGGGAAGTCAGGCCTGACCGGACGCCACGGCCATGTCCGTTTCTACTCCGACCATGCTAGCGATGCGCCTGTGTTCGAGTGGTCGGACGAGCCTGTGGCCGTGAACCCGCATGACCGGCTGAGGAAGCTGGCAGCGGAGCGGGGCTGGCGGATCGAGGACTGGGGCTGAACCGCGGCTCGGGAAGCGATCCGCAACCGATCGGGGGCCCACGCTTTAGGTCTCCTGTCGCCGGCTGACTTGGGCCGCGCCCCTCAGGTGAACCGATGTTCGAACTGTCGCCCTACCATCTGCTGCTGGTCGCATTCGGCGGCGTGGTCATCCTGGCTTACTGGCTGCCCCGCTTCGTGTCGGGCCGGGAACCGGCGGCGTCGGCCCTGCTGATTGGCCTGGGTTACGCCGCATTCGGCTGGATTCCGGGCATGCCGGACCTGATCGATCCCATCGCTTTGCCGAAGCCATGGGAGATCGTCAGCGAATTGTGCGTGGTCGCCGGATTGTTCGGCGTCGGCCTGCGCATCGACCGCTTATTGGCGCGCAAGCTGTGGACGCCAACGGTGCGGCTGCTGGCCATCGCCATGCCATTGTGCATCCTCGCGGTGGCGGTGCTCGGCATGACGATCGCCGGCATGACGATGGCTGGAGCGTTGCTGCTCGCCGCGGTGCTGGCACCGACGGATCCGGTCTTAGCCGGCGACGTCCAGGTCGGCGCGCCGACCGAAGGCGGCGAGCATCCCGTTCGCTTCTCGCTGACGACGGAAGCCGGCCTCAACGACGGTCTGGCTTTTCCGTTTGTGTACCTGGCGCTGGCCATTGCAGCGAGCGGGGTTACCGCAGGCGTGCTCACCGAATGGCTGTGGCTCGATGTCGGCTACCGCATTGCCGTTGGTGCCCTCTCGGGTGCGGCGCTCGGCTGGCTGATCGGCAAGCTGCTCTTCGCCTGGCCGGGCAAAAACCCGCTTGCGGACACGGAGTCGGGGGTTATCGCGCTCGCTGGCGTGATGGCCGTCTATGGCCTGACGGAATTGGTGGAGGGCTACGGCTTCATCGCGGCCTTTGTTTCCGGCCTGATCCTGCGGCGACAGGAATCCGGGCATAAGTTCCATACGCAGCTGCACGACTTCACTCAGGCCATCGAACATGCGCTGACGTCGGTGCTGCTGATCGCGCTGGGCGCCGCGCTGCCCGCCTTGCTGCCCAACCTGACGATGGCGGGTGCGGCGATCGGGGCGGCGCTGCTGTTCCTCATTCGGCCATCGTTCGGCTGGCTAGCGCTGATCGGAACCTTGAAACGGGGCCGCGAGCGCGCCGTGGTCGCCTTCTACGGCGTGCGCGGGATCGGGTCGGTCTACTATCTCGCCTACGCAGGCTCCCACGCCGAGCTGGTCAACGAGGCCGAGCTATGGGCGGTGGTCGCCTTCACCATTCTGCTATCGACCGTCGTCCACGGCTTCACCGCCGGCCTGGCGGTGGAGCGTGTGACGGAGAATGAGGAAGAGCTGGCCGAGGCGGCGGGCTGAGGGCCCGCTTATACCGCCCGTAGCGCGTTCTCGAAGTCGGCGATCAGGTCCTCGGCATTCTCCACGCCGATGCTGATCCGCACCAGATTGTCGGTGATGCCGAGTGCCTGCTTGCGCTCGTCGGGAACTGACAGGTGGGTCATGGCCGCCGGCGCGCTGGCCAGGGTCTCGGTCCCGCCGAGGCTGACCGCCAGGTGCGCGATCTGCAGGTTGTCGAGAAAGGCGAAGGCCTCCTTCTCGCCGCCCTTCAAGTAGAGCGAGAAAGTCGAGCCCGCGCCGGTGCAGTGGCGGCGGTAAATGTCGGCCTGGCGGCTGCCGTCCTCGAGGAAACCGAGGTAGCCGACGCTCTCCACCTTGGCGTGACTGCGCAGATATTCGCACACCTTGGCGGCATTCTCGCCCGCCCGGCTCATGCGGAGTTCGAGCGTCTCCAGGCTGCGGAGCAGCATCCAGGCGGTGTTCGGGTCGCAGATGGTGCCGATCGTGTTGCGCATCATGCGCACGGGGTCGAGCACGGCCTTTGACCCGACCAGCCCGCCCGCGACTAGGTCGCTGTGCCCGCCGGCGTACTTGGTCAGGCTGTAGACCGACACGTCGGCGCCCTGCGCCAGCGGCTTGGCCCACAGGGGCCCAAGGAAGGTGTTGTCGATTGCGATCGGCGGTCGCTCGTCGCCGGAGAAAGCCGCGTCGCGGGCGGCGCGCACCGCTTCAACGTCGACCAGGGCGTTGGTGGGGTTGGCCGGGCTTTCGAGATAGATCATGGCCACCCGGCCCTTGGCCTTGGCGGCGGCGATCACCGCGTCGATCTCCTCGCGGGTGGAGCCCGAGGGGAAGTCGAGCCAGGTCACGCCGAACTTGCCCAGGATCTTGGCGATCAGCGTTTCGGTGGCCGCGTAGAGCGGGCCCGAATGGACCACCACGTCGCCGGGCTTGACGAAGGTCAGCAGCAGGGTGGCGATGGCCGACATGCCGCTGGAAAAGGCCAGCGCGTCCTCCGCATCCTCCCACAGCGCCAGCCGGTCCTCGAGGATCTCCTGGTTGGGGCCGTTGAAGCGCGAGTAGATGAGCCCTTCCGCGCCGCCTGGCCGCTTGCCGGTGACGCCTTCGAAGAAGCGCTTACCGGCCGCCGCGTTCTCGAACACGAAGGTGGAGGTCAGGAAGATCGGCGGCTTCAGGGAGCCTTCGGAGAGCGTCGGATCGAAGCCGTAGCCCATCATCAGGGTGGCGGCGTCCAGCTTGTGGTTGCCGATATGGGTGGGCGAAGGCTTTGGCGCGCGCTTGGCGGGCACGCCGCTCATCTCGGATTCGTCGGTCATGCGCGCTCCCTAGCCCCATGCGGCCCAAGTTGATAGGCACGGGCAATGAGACGCCTACCGCTTCTGCCGCTGATCGCCGCCTTGTCGGCCTGCGGCTCCAACGTGCCGCCGACGCCCGAGCAGCAGCCGGGCGGCATGAGCCATCCGCCAACTGCCATGACCGGCGACCAGGATCGCGACTTCGCGACCATGATGATCACTCACCACCAAGGCGCGATCGACATGGCGCGGCAAGAACTCAGCCGCGGGCGCGATCCGGAGATGCGGGCGCTGGCAGCCAAGGTGATCGCCGACCAGCAACGCGAGATCACCCAGATGCAGGGCTGGTTGGAGCGACGCGGCGGCGCAGCCGGGTTGCCCGCGCAGTAACCCCAATGCATTCGGCAATTGGCGCGGAGGCCGAAGCGCGGACCATGCCGCACTTCTCCCCCGCAGGGAATGCTAGCTAGCGAGCCGCACGAACGGCGCGAACTTGAGCTCGCGCTTGACGAAGAAGCTTTCGTAGCGGCGCACCGTGGCGTCGGCGGCGAGCAGGGTTTCCGCCCGCTCGACGAACTCGTCCATGCCGGCACAGTCCAGCATCAGCAGCACGTCGTGGCTGCCACTGATCTCATAGGCCCACTGCACTTCCTCCGCGCTCCGTAGTCGCGCGAGCAGCGCATCCTTGGCGAGCCGATTGGCATGCTCGCCCAATTGCAGCAGCACCACCGCCCGAAGGCGGCGTTCGATCAAGCGCGTCGACAACAGGGCGATGGTCCGCTCGATCCACCCTTCCGCGCGCAGCCGACGCAAGCGCCGCGCGATGGCCGAAGGCGAAAGGGCGACGCGCGCCGCCAACTGGTCGGCCGTTCGGCCATCGTCACGCTGCACTTCGTCAAGGAGGGTGCGATCGAATTCGTCGAGCATGGGCTGGTTCGTGCCAGAATTTGGCGGACGCTGCATCATCATTGCGCGCTGCGATCAGGCGAATGCCGTATCCTGCCGGCCACATCAGAGGGGTCTTCACGTTATGCGTCGTTCAACGGTCGGTCTTCAGCTGCTGTGCGCCTGCGCGGCTATCTCCAGCTTCGGCCCGGGCAGCAGGGCGCTTGCCCAAGCGGCGCCCGCCGCGGAGACGATAACGGCCGGATCTGGCGGCACGCTGGCGAAAGGCGTCGCCGCGGATGTGGTGCGCGATGTGATCGCCGCCGTGCGCAGGAACTATGTCCATCCGGAGCGGGTCGCGGCGATCACCGCAAGGCTGCAGGCCGGACTCGCGTCGGGACGCTATGCGAGCACCAGCGCGCACGAACTCGTCGACCGGATGAGCGTCGACCTCAAGGAATCAAGCGGTAACGACGGCCACATGTATATCTATTTCAACCCCGCCGAGGCCGCGGCTCGGGCCAAGGCATCGCCGAAGGACGGCGACCCGGAGGAGAATGCCGCTTTCTTCCGCGAACAGATGCGGGTCGCCAATCATGGCATCAGCGAACTGAAGATCCTGCCGGGCAATGTCCGCTACATGAACATTAGCCAGTGGCTGTGGGACCCGCAGTCCAGCCCGCGCGCCTATGACGATGCGATCCGGTTCCTCAAGGACGGCGACGCAATCATCATCGACATCAGCCGGAACGGGGGCGGCTCGGCCGAAGCGGTGGAGTATCTGGTCAGCCATTTCGTGGAGCCGGGTCGCAAGCTGATGACCTTCCGCGATGGCCCCAGCAACGTCGAGGAGGCCTTCAGCCAGAAGGTCGGCGACCACCTCGACGGCAAGCCCCTGTTTGTGCTGACCAGCTCGCGCAGTGCGTCGGCCTCTGAGGAGTTCGCTTCCCACGTCCGCAACTTCAAGCTGGGCACGCTGGTCGGCAAGACTACCGGCGGCGCGGGCAATCCGAACTCCTTGTTCCCCGTCGCGCACGGGTTCGTCGCCAGCATCTCGACCGGGCTCGCCATCCACCCGGTGACCGGCAAGGGCTGGGAGGGCGTCGGCGTTGCTCCGCACCGAGAGGTGGAGCCGGCCCGCGCGCTCGACGTCGCGCACGCGGAGGCGCTCAAGATGCGGCTGGCGAGCGCCAAGCCGTCGGAGCGACCACAGCTGGAATGGCTGATCGCCGCCCTGTCCGACGGCACGACGGCGGCGACCGCCGGCGCGGCCGAGCTGCACTCCTTCGCCGGCCTGTATACCGGCGACCGCCGGGTCAGCGAACGTGCCGGCCGCCTTTACTGGCAGAGGGGCGATGGCGCGGAAGTGGAATTGGTGCCCCTGGGCGGCACCCGCTTCGCGGTCGGCGATCGCTTCGGTTCGCGGGTCGAGTTCGGGACCTGTGGCGAACTGACGGTCACCCGTCCTGGCTCGGCGCCCGAAAAGCTGTCCCGCCAGTCGCAGCTAAGCAGCCGCTGAGCCGATCAGGTCGGCGTGGGCTCCGCGCCGACTACCGCATCCAGCGCCGGCTGTTCGTAGTCGCCGTCCTCCGCCGGGTAGCGCAGCCGTTCTTCGAACCGGCCGCTCTCCTTCGCGAGCTGCCAGACAATGCTCTGGCCGGCCGGGACGATGTCCGGCCGAGCGCGGAACACCGGGTCGCCAAAGGCGAGCGCGGCATCGACCAGCTGCCAACCGGCCTGGCGGAACGCCTGCAGCGCATCCCCGAGGAACAGCGCGGCTGCGAGGTTATGGTGCACAAGCAGGGTGTGGCTCATCGAACGGCCGAGAACCTCTCGTGCCATCCGATCATAGTACGCCGCCCGATCGAGCACGTGCGCGATGTAGAACCGCCGCCAAGGCGCAAGGTCGGCGGCAGGATCGCGCTTCAGCCTCTTCGTAAGTCTTGCGGCGATGTACCAGTCGGACGTGTCGATGCTGACGTGACCGTTGCGCAGCCCGCGAGCGCCGAGCGCCGCCCGGGCCGCGTCTCGTCCTTCGCGCGTGCGTCCTTCCGCGAGATAGGGGAAGCGGAAGAGCGGCACGCTGGTCGGCAAGCCGCTGACGAGGGGCAGGGCGCGGTCAAGGTCCGCCGCGAAGCTGGCCGGGTCCTTGCCGCTGTAGAACGCATGGGCGTAGCTGTGGCAGCCGACCTGATGGCCGCGCTCAACCCAGCGCGCCAGCCGCTTGCCGCCGGCTGGATCAGCGACCGACTTGGCTTTCGGAAACCCGCAGGCGCGCACCCGGTGATGATCGAGCGCGGCGAGCACGGCCGCCTCCCGCTGATCTGCCGAGAGCAGAGGCCCGTCGACGATGTCGAAGTCGTCAATGGTGACTGCCAAGCTGCGGCGCGAATTTCCATTTGCCCTGCCGCGTAGACCGGCGCACCCGGCCACGCTTGTCGCTCCCAACGCCCCGAGCAATGTGCGCCGGGTCCAGAGCGGCTTCGTCATGCCGCGGCCAGCGCCTCGGCGATCAGGCGGCGGCTGTTGGCGATGCCATAGAGTGCAATGAAGCTACCCATTCGAGGGCCTTGAGCGGAACCGAGCAGGGTCTCGTACAGCGCCTGGAACCAATGACGCAGGCTCTCGAACGGGAAGCGCTTGCCGATCTCGAACACCTCGTTCTGGATCGCCTCGGCGGTGGCGTCCTCAGGCAGCTCGGCGAGGTGAACGTCGAGTTCCTTCAGGGCCTCGATCTCATGGCCCTGCGGTGCACGGCGTTGAAGGTCGGGGACGACGAAGTCACGGGCGTAGTTGACGGCGAGGCCGATCAGCTCGTCCAGCTCCTGGTGGGTCTCGGGCGCGGTCTCCGGGGCATAACGGCGCACGAACCGCCACGCCGTCTCCTTGTCCTGCACCCCCGGCAGACTGGTGAGGTTGAGCAGCAGCCCGAAGGTCAGCGGCAGCGAATAGGGCTCCGGCACCGCTCCGTTGTGGATGTGGTGCGCCGGATTGCCGAGCCGCTGTTCCACCGGCTGCTCGGGCCACTTTTCGCGGAACTGCCAATATTCGTCCACCGCGCGCGGGATCAGGCCGAGGTGCAGGCTCTTGGCCTTCTTCGGCTCGCGGAACAGGTAGAACTCCAGGCTGCGCTCGCTGCCGTACTTCAGCCAGTCGTCAAGGCCGAGGCCGTTGCCCTTGGACTTGCTGATCTTCTCGCCGCGCTCGTCCAGGAACATCTCGTAATTGAAGCCCTCCGGGGGCCGGCCGCCCAGGACTCGCGCGATCTTGCCCGACTGGATGGTGGAGTCGATCAGGTCCTTGCCCGCCATTTCATAGTCGACGCCGAGCGCGACCCAGCGCATCGCCCAGTCCACCTTCCACTGCAGCTTGGCCATGCCGCCCAGCGCGGACTGCGTGACCTCGCGGCCGTCCTCGTCGGTGAAGGTGATGGTGCCGGTGCCTGCGTCCACCACCCGCACGGGCACCTGCAGCACCTTGCCCGTGGTCGGCGACAACGGCAGCACCGGCGAATAGGTTTGCCGTCGCTCTTCGCGCAGGGTCGGCAGCATAACGGCCATGATATCGTCATAGCGCCGCAGCACCTCGCGCAGGGTGGCGTCGAACCGGCCGGAGCGGTAGCAGTCGGATGCGCTCAGGAACTCGTAGTCAAAGCCGAACCGGTCGAGGAAGCGCCGCAGCATCGCGTTGTTGTGGTGCGCGAAGCTTTCGTACTGACCGAATGGATCGGGCACGGCGGTTAGCGGCCGGCCGAGATGCTGACTGAGCATCGCGGCGTTGGGCACATTGTCCGGCACCTTGCGCAGCCCGTCCATGTCGTCGCTGAACGCAATGAGCTTGGTCGGCACGGTGCCGCCGGTCAGCGTCTCGTACGCCCGTCGCACCCAGGTTGTGCGCAGCACTTCGGTGAAGGTGCCGATGTGCGGCAGTCCCGACGGCCCGTAGCCGGTCTCGAAGACAATCGGCTCGCCACCGGGCTTGCCCTCCGGCCAGCGCTTCAGCAGCTTGCGGGCCTCCTCGAATACCCAGGTCTTGGAGGTGGCGGCGGCAGTGCGAAGCGCATCGTCGGTCATGGCGGCGCGAATGCTTGCTCGCACCTCCGAAGGCAAGGGGCGTGGCTCCGAACCCTTGCCGCGCATGCCTGGCCGGGGTTAGCCTGCCGTCCGACATGGCGCCGGGAGGCCAGACGTGATCGGAGCCCGACTCGCAATCCTCGCTTCAGCTGCGTGCATGGGGCCTGCGCAGGCGCAAGGCGACGCGACAAAGCCGACGGGATATTACATCCATACTCTGGCGGAACGCGTCGTTGATCACTTACCTGCCGGGCCGCTGTACTGGCGGGTCGAAACACTGCCGGCGAGCCGTGCCACTAGCTTGGCCGCTACCAATCGCTACGCACTCGCCGCGAACGTTGCAGGCAGGCACTGGCTGTTCACCCTCGGGCCGCGCGGCAAGGCTACGGCCGGTGCGCGCAAGTTCGCTGAGATCGGCCCAATCCCGACGGTCACGGCAGCGCGCTTCCTGTTACGGATCAACCATGCTGGCGGCCCACCGGGATCGAGGACTCCGGTGCACACCCATCCTGGGGCGGAAGCAATCTATGTGCTGAAGGGACGCATCAGCCAGCGCACACCAACCGGGAAGAACCAGGCCAGCGCCGGGCAGACGCTCAATGCGCACGCCCCGGGGATGGTGATGCAGCTCGAAAGCAGTGGACCGGCGGACCTGGAGCAGCTGGTCATGTTCGTGGTCGATGCGGACCGTCCGTTCTCGCCGGCCGCAAGCTTCTAGCACATTCGCGCCGTTGCTAATCTGTTCCAGTCGCCCCATGTCGGCCTAGTGACGCTCCCGCTACCTGCCCTTCACGCGACCCACGCCGGAATCTGGCTCGCCGGACCCGATGGCGTGCGCGAGGCAAGCCGGGGCGAGGCGATCGGGCGAGCGGCGGAAACGCCGCACATCCTGCTGAACGCGCCGCTGGTCGGGCAGCGGCTCGGCTATGGCGAGGTCAGCGGACTGGACCTGCTTGAGCTGTTCGCGTTCATATACCCGGCGCGCTTTGCCGTGCCGACAGTAGCGGGCATGGCGCGGGCGGTCGGGCTGGAGCCACCGCATGACGATGCGAGCGGCGCCGCGCTGCTGCCGCGCATCGCCGAGGCCTTGCTGGCCACGCTGACTGACCCGCAATGGTCCGCGCGGGAAGGCGCATGGACGGTGAACGCGACCCTGCACCGGCTGGGCTGGCCGTGGGCGGCGCTCGTCGGACAGCGGCTGCCCCGGCCGGAACGGGCCGAGCGGATGCTGTTTTCCCGGCTGCCACAATGGGAGGAGAGCGCCGACCGGCCGCCGCCGCGCACCCTCAACATCCCGCCAGCCGCAGCGGTGGATCGGCTGGAAGAACTCACGGGTGCTAACGCCGAGCAGCGGGACGGCCAGCGCGCCTTCGCCGCCGCCGCCACCCACGTCTTCGGGCCCCGCGAGCGAAAGGACGCGCCCAACCTGCTGCTGGCCGAGGCGGGAACGGGCATCGGCAAGACGCTCGGCTACCTCGCGCCCGCATCGCTGTGGGCAAGCCAGGCGGGCGGGGCAGTGTGGGTGTCGACCTACACCAAGGCGCTGCAGCGGCAGCTTGATGCGGAAGCCAAGCGGCTGTTCCCCGACCCGAGCGAGCGGCGGAGCAAGGTGGTCGTCCGCAAGGGCCGCGAGAATTATCTGTGCTTGCTCAACCTGGAAGATGCGCTGCAGGGCGCCTTTTCCGGCCGTGCGGCGGTGCTGGCCCAGCTGGTCGGGCGCTGGGCCGCCTACAGCCGCGACGGCGACATGGTTGGCGGCGACCTGCCCGGCTGGCTGCCGAGCCTCTTCCGGCGCGCCGGCGCCACCGCGCTGACCGACCGGCGGGGCGAGTGCGTTTACGCCGGCTGTCCGCACTATCGTCGCTGCTTCATTGAGCGGGCCGAGCGAGCGAGCCGCGACGCCGACCTAGTGATAGCTAACCATGCGCTGGTGATGGTGGCCGCAGCGCGGGGCCGGCTGGCGCGTCCGCCCGAACGGATCCTGTTCGACGAGGGCCATCACCTGTTCGACGCCGCGGACTCGACCTTCGCGGTGGCGCTGACGGGGCAGGAGGCGATCGAGCTCCGGCGCTGGATCGTCGGGCCGGAGAAGAGCTCGCGCGGCCGGCGGCGGGGCCTCGCGGCGCGGCTGATGGACGTCTGTTCCTATGACGAACCCGGTGCGGAGGCGCTCGACGCGGCGGTCGAGGCAGCTCGGCTGCTGCCCAGCGACGGTTGGCTTGGGCGGGTCGTCGAGGGCGCGCCGTTCGGGCCACTGGAAGCCTTGCTGAGCCAGGTGCGCGGGACGGTGCTGGCGCGGGCTCGGGCGCAGGACGCCGGCTACGGGCTGGAAACCGAACTGGCCGAGCCGGATGGCGATCTGGTCGAGGCCGCGGCGACGGCGCTGGAAGCGCTGGAAGCGCTGCAGCGGCCGCTAGCGGCGCTCGGCCGCCGCCTGGAGGCGGTGCTGGAGGATGCGCCGGACTGGCTCGATTCGGCAGCACGGGCGCGGGTCGAAGGCGCGATCGCCGGACTTACCTGGCGCGGGCAGGCGCTGACTGCCTGGATGCAGTTGCTGGCCCGGATCGGTGGCCCGGCCGATCCGGACTTCGTTGACTGGCTGGCGCTCGACCGAGTGGAGGGCCGCGAGTTCGACATCGGCCTGCACCGGCGCTGGCTCGACCCGACGCGGCCGCTCGCCCAGGCCGTTTTGGGCCCGGCACAGGGCGTGCTAGTCACCTCCGCCACCCTGCGCGGCGGCGGCGGCGACTGGGCCGCGGCCGAAGCGCGGACCGGAGCGCTGCACTTACCGGCCGAGCCGAAGCGGTTCGAGGCGCGAAGTCCGTTCGACTATGCCACCCAGTCCGAGGTGCTGATCGTCACCGACGTCAAGCAAGGTGATTTGCCCGCGCTGGCCGGCGCCTATGCGCGGCTGATCGAAGCATCGGGCGGCGGGACGCTTGGCCTGTTCACCGCCATTCAGCGGCTGAAGGCGGTGCATGCCCGGATTGCCGATCGGCTTGCCCGGGTCGGCCTGCCGCTGCTCGCCCAGCATGTCGATCCGATCGACACCGGTACGCTGGTGGACATTTTCCGCGACGATCCGCGGGCCAGCCTGCTCGGCACGGACGCCCTGCGCGACGGGGTGGACGTGCCGGGCGAGTCGCTGCGCCTGGTGGTGATGGAGCGTATTCCATGGCCGCGGCCGACGGTGCTGCACGCCGCGCGGCGGCTGGCGGGCGGCGGCTCGGCCTATGACGACCGGGTGATCAAGGCCAAGCTGGCGCAGGCCTTCGGCCGGCTGATCCGGCGCGAGGGCGACCGCGGCACTTTCGTGATCCTGTCGGCGGCTTGCCCGTCGCGGCTGCTGACCGCCTTTCCGCCCGGCGTCGCGGTGCGGCGGGTCGGGCTGGCGGAGGCGATCGCGCGGGTGGCCGAGCGCTCAGTCGTCGAGGGCGCGCTTCAGCCGCTCGCGAATGCGGCGGAGGTCGGCGCCGGAGACGTCTGAAGTCGGCTCCTCCAGCAACGGTGTCTCGGCCTGACCGACGCCGTCCAGCCGTCCCTCGCGAAGCAGCTTTTGCACGCCGCGCACGGTGTAGCCGTCCTTGGCCAGCAGCTGGTGGATGCGTCGGGCCAGCGCCACGTCGGCCGGCCGATAATAACGGCGATTGCCCGCGCGCTGGAGCGGTTTCAGCGGGAACTTGGTTTCCCAATAGCGCAGGATGTGCTGGGCGACGCCCAGTTCGTCCGACAGTTCGCCGATCGTCCGGAACGCGCCATCTGCCTTCAGTCCGGCCATGGCGCCCCCATCTCTCAGTCGTCGCGCGCGATTCGGTCGCGCATCAGCTGGCTGGCGCGGAAGGTCATCACCCGCCGGGGCGCAATGGGGACCTCGACGCCGGTCTTGGGATTGCGCCCGACCCGCTCGCCCTTGTCGCGCAAGATGAAGCTGCCGAAGCCGGAAATCTTGACGTTCTCGCCCTGCGACAGCGCCGCACACATATGGTGCAGCAGGCGTTCGACCATGCTGGCCGACTCGGCGCGGCTGAGGCCCAGCTCGCGATGGACGACGTCGCTCAGGTCAGCGCGCGTCAGCGTGCTGCCGTGCATTTCCTTGGTTGGCCCGCCACGGGCAACACCGGCATCTGCCATCGCGACTACTCCGCCCCCCTTGCCGTAAATCGAGTTCGTTACGCTACCTGAAACGATCTACGTCGGCAATTCACACAAACAGCACATTTAAGCTGAAAAATCAAAAGCGGACGGCGGCAGCGCCCCACGTAAAGCCACCACCCATCGCTTCCAGCACGACACAATCCCCAGGCTTGATTCGCCCGTCCTGCACCGCGACATCCAGCGCCAGCGGAACGGACGCCGCCGACGTGTTGGCGTGACGGTCGACCGTCAGTACGACCCGTTCCGGGCTGAGGCCAAGCTTGCGCGCCGTAGCGTCGATGATCCGGGCATTAGCCTGGTGCGGCACGACCCAGTCCACGTCGGCGACGGTGAGCCCGGCGGCCGTCAGCACCTCGCCGAGCACGTCGGCCAGGTTGACCACGGCGTGACGGAACACCTCGCGGCCTTTCATGCGCAGCTTGCCGACGGTACCGGTGGTGGAAGGTCCGCCGTCGACATAAAGCATTTCGTTGTGGCGACCGTCGGCGTGCAGCCGGGTCGCGAGGATACCCCGCTCGCCGCCATCCTGTGCCTCGAGCACCACCGCTCCGGCGCCATCGCCGAACAGGACGCAGGTCGTGCGATCCTCCCAGTCGAGGATACGGCTGAACGTCTCCGCCCCGATCACCAGCGCGCGATTGGCGTTGCCGGCGCGGACCATCGCGTCTGCAACGGACAGGGCGTAAAGAAAGCCGGTGCAGACCGCATGGACGTCGAACGCGATGGCATCGCCAATGCCGAGCAGCGCCTGGACCTTGGTTGCGGACGACGGAAACGTCTGGTCGGGCGTGGCGGTGGCCAGCACGATGAGGTCGATGTCGCTGGCCTGCAGGCCAGCGTGAGACAGCGCCTTGCGGCAGGCGTCAGTGGCGAGCGTCGCCGTGGTCTCGCCTTCGCCGGCGATGTAGCGCGCACGGATGCCGGTGCGCTCGACGATCCACTCGTCGGTCGTGTCGACCTGGGCGGCGAGCTCCGCATTATCGACCCGCCGCTTGGGCAGGGCCGAACCGACCCCTTTGATAACCGCACGCCGGGTCACTTGGCGGCCTCGCTGCCGTTGAAGGCATGAGCGCGAAAGTTGTCGAGGTCCTCTCCAACTTGCCGCGCGAGGTCGTTGCGGACCATGCGGGCGGCGACGTTGATCGCGTTGCAGATGCCCTTGGGCGTAGCGCCGCCGTGGCTCTTCACCACCAGGCCGTTCAAACCGAGGAAGACGGCGCCATTGTGGTTGTTCGGGTCGAGATGAACCTTGAGCATGTGCAGCGCCGGCTTGCTGAGCGCGAACCCGGCTTTCGATCGCAGCGACGAAGTGAAAGCGCGGCGCAGCAGGTCGGTGACGAAGCGGGCGGTGCCCTCCGCCGTCTTCAAGGCGATGTTGCCGGAGAAACCGTCGGTCACCACCACGTCCACCTTACCGCGCGATAGCTGGTCGCCTTCGGTGAAGCCATCGAACTGCAGCGGGAGGTAGCTGGCTTCGCGCAGCATGGCGGCCGCTTCCTTCAGCTCGTCGGTGCCCTTCAGCTCCTCGGTGCCGATGTTGAGCAACTTCACCCGCGGCTTCTTCAGCCCCAGGACGGTCCGGGCATAAGCCGCGCCCATCACGGCGAACTGGACCAGGTTCTGAGCGTCGCACTCGGTATTGGCGCCGAGGTCCAGCATCACGCAGTCGTGCTCGCCAAGCGTCGGCAGCAAGGCGGTGAGGGCCGGCCGGTCGATCCCAGGCATGGTGCGCAGCGCCAGCTTGGCGATGGCCATCAGCGCGCCGGTGTTGCCGGCCGACAGCGCGGCGTCGGCACGGCCGTCCTTCACGGCGGCGATCGCCATGCCCATGGAGGTAGTGCGCGCCCGGCGCAGCGCCTGGCTGGGCTTCTCGTCGCCCTTGATGGCGTCGGGAGCATGGAGCAGCTCGACCGAGCCGGCGGGAAAGACGTGCTTGTCCAGCTCGGCGCCGACCAGCGCCTCGTCGCCGATGACCAGGAACCGTAGCGACGGGTCGGCCTTCAGCGCGCGCGCCATGCCGCCCAGCATCGCTGCCGGACCAGAGTCGCCGCCCATGCCGTCAATGGCGATTCGCGGCGCGGCCAACTGCTCTCTCCTGTCCGAAGCGCGGGTCACGGGACCCACTTGGCTTAGGCTTCGGTCGAGACGATCTCGCGGCCGTTATAGTGGCCGCAGGCGTTGCACAGGTTGTGCGGCAGCTTCAGCTCACCGCAGTTCGGGCACTCCTGGAAGGAGGCCGGCGACAGCGCATGGTGGCTGCGGCGCATGTTGCGCTTCGAGGGCGAGGTTTTTCTCTTGGGAACGGCCATGCGGCACCTGTCTACGTTTGCAAAAAAGAATGCGACGAACATCGCCGGTTCCGGCGGGTAGAACCCGCGGCGGCGAACGGTCGTCGCGAACAGTGGGCGCCTATAGCGGAAAGTCCCGGCGAAGCAAGCCGCTAGGGTTGATGCGCGGCACCGGCCAGCACCCGGTCGCCGACAAAGGGGTTCGATGCCCGCTCCCGAGCAAAAGTCGAGGGCGGGCCGTGGCCGGGCAGGAACACCGTTTCGCCACCCATCGGCCACAGCTCGCGCACGATGGCGTCGAGGAGGTCCTGGTGGTTGCTCATCGGAAAATCGGTGCGGCCGATCGAGCCAGCAAACAGCACGTCGCCGACGATGGCAAGGCTCGACGGCGCATGGTGGAAGACCACATGTCCCGGAGTGTGGCCGGGGCAATGATGGACTGACAGCTCCAATTCGCCGACGGTGACGGTATCGCCCTGGACCAGCCAGCGGTTCGGCTCGAACGTCCTCGCCTCAATCCCGTAGTTGCGCCCGTCCTCTTCCAGCCGGGCGATCCAGAAGCGGTCCTGCTCCTCTGGACCCTCGATCGGCACGCTCAACTCCTCGGCCAGCATCCCGGCCTGCCCGCAATGGTCGATGTGGCCGTGGGTCAGCAAGATCTTCTCGACCGTGACGCCCGTCTGCGCGATTGCGGCACGTAACTTCGGCAGGTCGCCGCCAGGGTCGACCAGCGCCGCCTTCATGGTGGCAGTGCACCATAGCAGGGTGCAGTTCTGCTGCAGGGGCGTGACCGGGATGATCGCGGCCTTGAGCGGCGGCTCGGGGGAGTGGGACATTGGGCCGCTCTAGGGACGGCTTGCCGCACCCTCAAGCGTGGCCATCGACGGCGGCTGGTCCCGCATCGCCCGGGCGGTCGCCTCGGCGCCGCGCAGCGCCCGCAGCACGTTGCCGCCGGCTAGCTTGGCAAGATCGCGATCGCTCCAGCCGCGGCGGATCAGCTCGGCAAACAGCTGCGGATAGGCATCGACGCCGGTCATGCCGTCTGGCCCATAGGGGATGCCGTCGAGGTCGGCGCCGATCCCGACATGATCGTGGCCGGCGACGCGAGCGACATGGTCGATGTGGTCGGCGAGGGTCGCTACGGTGGTCGCCGGGCGCGGGTGGGTCGCTTCCCACGCCTTCACCCCGGCCTCCACCACGGCCTGGTTGCCCTTGTTCAGCGCCTTCAACCGCGCCTGGACCGCCAGTCCCTCGGCCTGCCATTCGAGCACCTGTTGGTTGATGAAAGGCGGCACCCAGTTGACCATCATCACGCCGCCGTTCGCCGGCAACAGGCGAAGCACGTCGTCCGGCACGTTGCGCGGATGGCTGTTCAGCGCCCGAGCGGAGGAGTGGGAGAAGATAACAGGCGCCCTGGAGGCGGCGATCGCCTGGCGCATCACGTCCGCCGACACGTGGCTGAGGTCGATGAGCATGCCGAGGCGATTCATCTCGCCGACGACCTGCAGCCCGAACGGCGACAGGCCATGCCACTTCGGCTCGTCGGTCGCGCTGTCGGCCCATTCGGTGGTCTGATTGTGAGTCAGTGTCATGTAGCGCGCACCCGCGTCGTAGAAGAGGCGCAGCGCCGCCAGGCTGCCACCGATCTGGCGTCCGCCCTCGATGCCGATCAGCGAGGCGACCTTGCCTTGGCGGTGGATGCGAACCACGTCGTCGGCGGTGGACGCCGGCGCGAGGTCGTTGGGGTAGCCGCGGATCAGCCGGTGGACGGTGTCGATCTGCTCCACCGTCTGCCGAATTGCCTCGTCGCCCTTGATCTCGCCGTCGATGTAGACCGACCAGAATTGCCCGCCGACCCGACCAGCGCGGAGCCGCGCCATGTCGGTCATTAGCGGATGGGCGCGAGCTGCGGTGCCGCTGGCCAAGCCTGACACGTCCAGCTTGTAGTTCTCGCGCAATTGCTCGGGCAGGTCGTTATGCCCGTCGATCAGCGGGGTAGCGCGGAGCACGCGATCGATGCGGCGAGCGACGGCCGGGTCGATCGGCCCAGCTGTGGCGGCAGGGGTGAGCAGGGCAGCGGCGGTGAGGGCGAGGATGAAGCGCATGCCGCAACCTTTACGGGCGGCAAACGAGCGGTCAAACGCCGCCGCGTGACCGAGCCCTTCCTGCTGTTCGACGATGCCCGGCCCGGTGGCACCCTGGCGCGCCTGTACCAGGGGCCGCGGCGGATCATTGCCGCCCGGCAGATGGACGAGGTGCAGCCCTGCCTCGCCGAGTTGCAGGCGGCAGTGCGCGGCGGAGCGCATGCGGCGGGGTTCCTGGCGTACGAGGCTGGATATGCGCTTGACCCAACGCTGGCGGCGGCAGCGCGCCAGGGTGACGGGCCGCTGCTGTGGTTCGGGCTCTTCGATGGGTTCGAGCAGGGCTCGGGATTGGCTTGGTTGCCCGACCCGGACGGCGCGTTCGCGGCTCCGCCCACGCCCCGCCTTGCGCCCGGCGATTATCTCGCCGCGGCGGCGCGGGTGCGCGAGCATCTGTTCGCCGGCGACTTCTACCAGGCTAATCTCACCTTCGGTTGCGACGTCGCGGTCGCCGGCGACCCCTTCGCTCTCTACGCCCGGCTGCGCTCGGCCAGCCGCGCCGGATGGGGGGGAGTCGTGCGGCATGGTGGCGGCTGGCTGTTGTCGCTCAGCCCCGAGCAGTTCTTCACCCTGCGCTCGGGGCTGATCGAAGCCCGCCCGATGAAGGGCACGGCGCCGCTGTCCGCCCCGCCGGAAGCACTGAGCGAGGACGAGAAGAGCCGGGCCGAGAACTTGATGATCGTCGACCTGCTGCGCAACGACCTGGCGCGGGTCGCGGAGCCGGGCAGCGTCGCAGTGCCGGAGCTGTTCGCGGTCGAGACCTATCCGACGCTGCGCCAGATGGTCAGCCGGGTGACCGCACGACTTCGGCCCGGCCTCGATGCGGTGGACGTGCTGCGCACCATCTTCCCCTGCGGCTCCGTCACTGGTGCGCCCAAGATCGCGGCCATGCTGGCCCTGCGCGAGCTCGAGCCGGAGCCGCGCGGCGCCTACACCGGCGCCATGGGTTGGATCGAACCCGGCGGCGACGCGGCGTTCAACGTGCTCATCCGGACGCTGGCCATCGAGGACGATCGCACGATCGCGCGGCTCGGGCTCGGCTCGGGGCTTGTGGTCGACTCGCGGGCAGGCGATGAGTGGGCCGAGTGCCTCGCCAAGGGAGCTTTCGTGATCGCCGCCCAGCCCGGGATCGACCTCATCGAGACCATGCGGTTCGACCCGCACGAGGGCATCGTCGAGCTTGACCGGCACCTCCGCCGGCTGGGCGAGGCTGCAGGCGCACTGAGCTTCCAGTTCGACCGGCACGCTGCCCGCAACGAGCTGCAGGCCGCGACCTTTCGGCGGACCACCGCCGGGATCGTCCGGCTGCTCTTGGCGCCGACCGGCGTCATGGCGGTCGAGGTGCGGCGCCTCGAGCCCGCCGCTGATCTGCCAGTGCGGGTCAGCCTTTGCTCGTTACCGGTAGCGCCGAGCGATTTCCGGCTGCGGTTCAAGACCACCGACCGAGGCTTCTACGACCGTGCGCGGGCCGAAGGCGGCGCGTTCGAGACGCTGTTCGTGGATGGCGACGGCTGCCTGACCGAAGGCACGTTCAGCAACATCTTCGTCGAGCGCGGCGACAAGTTGCTTACTCCGCCGCTCGGCCGCGGGCTGCTGCCGGGCGTGCTGCGCGCGAAGTTGATCGACGAGGGCCGGGCGGAGGAGATGGACCTCCGGCCGGAAGACCTCGGCGATGGATTCTACGTCGGCAACATGGTGCGCGGACTGCTGCCGGCGCGGCTCGCCTAGGCTGCCAGCGGAAAGCGCAGCAGGCGGTCGGCGACGGGCACCAGCGCGGCGGCGCGATCGCCGACCATTTTCATGATCTGCGGGTGGTGCGCGTCCAGCCCGCCCGTCAGCGCGCCGAACGCCGGCAGGATCAGCTTGGTCGGGCTCGCCACGAAACAGCGCCGGGCAACATTCTTGCCGCGCACCTGCAGCCGCAGCTTGGGGTGCCAGTGGCCGGACAGCTCGGGGCGCAGGTCATCGGGCTGCGCTTCGTGCCGCAAGACCAGGCCGTGCACCTCCGCTTCCTCGACCAGCCGACCGCCGCAATGGTCGGCGAAGCCCGGGTCGTGGTTGCCGAGGATCCACACCCAGTCGAGCCGCGCGGTCAGCGCCAGCAGCAGCGCTCGGGCTGCTTCGGGCAGGCGGTCGCAGCCGAACTTGTCGTGGAAACTGTCGCCCAGGCAGTAGAGCCGCTCCGCGCCCGTGCGCTCGACCAGCTCGGTCAACGCCGTCAGCGTCGCCTGACTATCGTAGGGCGGCAGGAACTGGCCGCGCTTGGCGAACCAGCTTGCTTTCTCAAGGTGCAGGTCGGCGACCAGCAGCGCGCGTTCGGCTGCCCACCACAGGGCGCCCTGGGGCTCGGCAAGGAAGTCGAGACCGGCGAACGAAAGCGGAACCATTGGCCTGGCCCTTGGCGCGAAACGCGAGCTATTCCAAGTGGCTGACGCAATGTTCCCGCAGACTGCGCGCATCGTGCAACGCATTGTGCGGCACCGCGCTGTTCCGCGCGGTCGAAAAGCCGGGCAGGCGGATCAGGCGGAAGCTCAAGGCGGGCACCGGCACGATTTCGGCAGGCGCAGGGGTCAGCAGTCGGCAGAACAGCGCGATGTCGTCCGGCCAGTCGGCCCAGACCTCGACCTCGCGCAGCCCAGCCAGCCAGCTCGAAAGCAAGTTGGCCGCCGCCGTCCGGCCCATCGGCTCGTGCTTGTGCGCCTCAGGCACGGTCCACAGGTACGGCGCCACGTGGCGCTCGACCCAGTCCGTGAACGGGCGCTGGTGTTCCAGCACGAGGTACAGTTCCTCGCCGCCGTCCTCCGGCACCAGCGCCAAGCTGATCAGCTCGCCGCCGAACCCGTCATACTCGCAGTCGAGGAAGTAGCGCATGGCCCCGCTTAACGCGGGTATGCCGCCGTGCAATCGTCCGTCGGCAGCGGGCGCCCCTTGCGGCAGCGTTCGGCCGCCGCCCGGGCTTCACGCCCGCGCCGCTCCTCTTCCTTGCGCAGCTCGCGCCCGCGCTTCTCGTCAGCCTCGGACTGGCTGGTGGTGACCGCGTCGACCCCGGCGGACACCGCCTTCACCGGCAGGGTGACCACATCCACGGCGGTGCTCGCGATGGTGCCGACGACGCAGCCGGTGAGGGCGGGGGCGAGGAGGAGAACTGGCAGGAAGCGCATGGGCTTCTGCTCGACTGCGGCACCTTTCGCTCCGCTGAACATCAGTCCTCGCGCATCGCTTCGGCAGCCAGCGCTTCCGCCTCGATCAGCAGCGCCTCGTCGGCCTCGCCGCCAGCCGGCAGCGCCTCGCGGCCGACGATCACCATCAGCGGCACCGCCATCGGCGTCACCCGCGTGGCCGGCACATGCACCATCTCGCCCGCCGCCCGTTCGACCAGCCGCGCCAGCCGCCCAAGCTCCGTCATGCGCGCCCGGGCATCCTCCCACGCCGCCTTCATCAGCAGGTGGTCGGGCTCATACTTCCTGAGCACGTCGTAGATGAGGTCGGTCGAAAAGCTGACCTGCTTGCCGGTCTTGCGCTGGCCCGGATGCTGCCGATCGACCAGCCCGCCAATCACCGCAACCTCGCGGAACGCCCGCTTCAGCAGCATCGACTGCTCGACCCACTCGACGAACTCGCCCTCTAGGATGTCGGGCGACAGCAAAGGAGCAGGGTCGTCGATTGGCTCCAGCCCGTAGACGGCGATGGCGTAGTCGTTGGCGACGAAGCCCAATGGCTTCAGCCCCGCCTTCTCCATCCGCTTGGTGATCAGCATGCCGAGCGACTGGTGCGCGTTCCACCCTTCGAAGCTGTACATCACCATGTAGTGGCGTTTTTCGAACGGAAAGGTCTCGACCAGCAGCTCGTCGGGCTCGGGCAGGCGCGAGCGGCGCTGCTGCATCTCCAGCCACTCGCGGACGTCGTCGGGAAAGCGGTGCCACTCGGCCGGGGTCGCCAGGAAGGCCCGGACGCGGTCCGCCAAGTGCGTGGTCATACTCATCCGCTGCCCACCGTACGTGACCAGCCGCGCCTCCTTTGCCGACGCACGAACGATGATGTCGCTGTCCTTGAAGCGCTCCACCTCCAAGCTCAGGCCGGCGAAGAAGATGTGGTCGCCGACCGTCAGCGTGCTGGCATAGCCCTCCTCGACCCGGCCGAGCATGCGGCCATTCTTGAAGCGCACGTCCAGCATCGGATTGTCGACGATGATGCCCGCATTCATCCGGTGCTGGCGGGCGACATCCGGCTTAGTGATGCGCCAGTGGCCGGGCGAGTCCTCCACCAGCCGGCGGAACTTGTCATAGGCCTTCAGCGCATAGCCGCCGGTGGCGATATACTGGAGCACGCGGTCGTATACGTCGTCCTGCAGCCCGGCGTAGGGCGCGGCGGAGCGGATCTCGGCCAGTAGCTCGCCCTGCTTGAACGGTGCGGCGCACGCGCAAGCCAAGATGTGCTGGGCGAGCGTATCCAGCGTGCCGGGGCGGAAGACCTCGGGATCCAGCTCCCGCGCATCGATCGCGTCCAGCGCAGCCCGCGCCTCCAGATATTCGAAGCGGTTGCCCGGGACGATCGTGCCCTGGCTGGGCTCGTCCAGCCGGTGGTTGGCGCGGCCGATCCGCTGCAGCAGCCGGCTCGATCCCTTTGGCGCGCCCATCTGGATGACCAACTCAACGTCGCCCCAGTCGATGCCGAGGTCCAGCGACGAGGTGCAGACCAGCGCCCGCAGCCGCCCGTCGGCCATCGCCGCCTCCACCTTGCGCCGCGCCTCGAGCGCGAGGCTGCCGTGATGGACCCCGATCGGCAGCGACTGGTCGTTAGTCTTCCACAGGTCCTGGAAAATCAGCTCGGCTAGGCTGCGGGTATTGCAGAACACCAGGGTCGTCTTGTGCCGCTCGATCAGCTCCATCACCTGCTTGGCGGCATAGCGGCCCGAGTGGCCCGACCAAGGCACTCGCCCGTCCGGCACCAGGATCGACAGGTCCGGCTCCGCGCCCGGATCGCCGATGACCAGGTCAACCAATTCCTCGTTGGCGTCCGGCGCGAGCCAGCCGCGATAAGCGTCGGGGTCGCTGACCGTCGCCGACAGGCCGACCCGCCGCATGGTCGGCGCGATGCGCTGCAGCCGGGCCAAGCTCAGCGCCAGCAGGTCGCCGCGCTTGTCGCGGGCGAAGGCGTGGATCTCGTCAATGACCACGGTCTGCAGGTTGGCGAACAGCAGGAAACTGTCGGGATAACTCAGCAGCAGGCTCAGGCTCTCGGGCGTCGTGAGCAGGATGTGCGGCGGCCGCGCCCGCTGCCGCGCCTTGCGGTCGGACGGGGTGTCGCCGCTGCGAGTCTCGACTCGGATCGGCAGTCCCATCTCGCCGATCGGCCCAAGCAGATTGCGCTGGACGTCGACGCCCAAGGCCTTGAGCGGCGAGATGTACAGCGTGTGCAGCCCGTCGAAGCCGGGCTCCTCGGCGAGATCGCACAGGCTCGGCAGGAAGCCGGCCAGCGTCTTGCCTGCGCCGGTCGCGGCCACCAGCAGCGCGTGCCGCCCGGCCCGCGCCCGTGTGAGCATGTCGAGCTGGTGCCGCCGCGGTGCCCAACCCTTGGCCGCGAACCAGTCCGCGACGACGGCGGGAAGGTCAGCGCCGATCAGAGGCCGCTGCCGGGATCCCGCTCGTGGATCCGCTGCTCTTCCTCATAGACCTTGCGCGCGCCGGCGTTGCTGGTCGGATCGTTCATCTCCTGCTCGCGCGGTTTCTTCTTCAGGCTGAAGTAGAGCAGCAGCGCGCCGAGGATCATGGCGCCGATGAAGATCAGGTTCCAGTAGTTGATGTCGTTGCCGTCGGACATGGCGGAAGCTCCTCGCGAGGACGTTACGGGGCGGAACCGTCCGCCATTCCCTTCCGTATAAGCCCGCATGCCCCGCCTGGGTTCCTGGATCGAGCCTCATCCCGAAGGCATCTACGTGCCTCCCGCCGACGCGTGGGTCGATCCGTCGCAGCCAAAGGCACGCGCGCTGGTCACCCACGGCCATGCCGACCACGCCCGCGGCGGCCACGCCCAGGTGTGGGCCACGCCGGAAACGCTCAGCATCATGGGCGTGCGCTACGGCGACCAGAACGGCTGCCCGGTCGACTATGGCCAGAGCGTCACGGTCGGCGAGGTGGAGGTCAGCTTTGTGCCCGCCGGCCATGTGCTCGGCTCGGCGCAGATCATCCTCGACTACGCCGGCGAGCGGGTGGTGGTGTCCGGCGACTACAAGCGCCGCGAGGACCCGACCTGCGAGCCGTTCCTGCCGGTGAAGTGCGACATCTTCGTCACTGAGGCGACGTTCGGGCTGCCGGTGTTCCACCATCCTGATGTCGGCGGCGAGATCGACCGGCTGCTCGCGCGACTAGCTGACAATCCGGACCGCTGCGTGCTGGTCGGCGCCTACGCGCTGGGCAAGGCGCAGCGGGTGATCACCGAGGCCCGGCGGCGCGGGCACCACCAGCCGATCTACGTCCATGGTGCGCTGGAGCGGCTCAACACGCTCTATCAGGATTGGGGCGTGGACCTGGGCGAGCTGCGCCCGGCGACCGGCGCCAAGAAGGCGGAGATGGAGGGGCATATCGTCATGTGCCCGCCCGGCGCGCTCAACGACCGCTGGTCGCGGCGCCTGCCGGATCCAATCACCGCCATGGCGTCCGGCTGGATGCGCATCCGCCAGCGCGCGCGGCAGAAGAATGTCGAACTGCCGCTGATCGTCTCCGACCACGCCGACTGGGACGAGCTCACCGCCACCATCCTGGAGATCAAGCCCAAAGAGGTGTGGATCACGCACGGCCGCGAGGATGCGCTGATGCACTGGTGCATGCTCCAGCAGATCAAGGCGCGGGAGCTGAACCTCGTCGGATACGAGGACGACGAGGACGAGTAGCGCCCCAGCCGCGCCAGTCCGTGCCGCCGCTCGCGCTGCCGCTTCGTTCTACCTATCCCCAAGGAGAGCAACCATGAGCGGCAGCAAGCACGACAAGGGCGAAAGCCCGTTCACCGACGATCTCGAGCGCAACCCCAGCATCGGCCAGTCCGGCGGCTCCTTCGCCACCGGCGAGGACCCGACGACCCTGGAAGGTGACAACACCAGCGAGGGCGATGTGGAAAACGACGCGGACCCACGGACCGGCGCGGTCAACGAGGATCAGCTCGGGCGCACCAACGCCTGAGAGCCCGCCACCGTGGTCTCGATCCAGCGCAGGAGGTCGCCGTCGAGCGACTCCCGGCACTGGTCGAGGCCATGGAGGCATTCGGGGTACAAGATCAGCTGCTTGGGCTGGTCAGCGATGGCATAGAGCTGGCGCGAGCAGCGGTCGGGCAGCACCTCGTCCTCCTCGCCGTGGACGAACAGCACGGGTCGCGGGGCGAGGCCGTTCAGGTCCTCGACACCAGCCGACTGGCTGCTCAGGGCGGCGACACCGATCACCTGCTCGGCCGCGATCTTGGCCGCATTTAGCACCACCGCGCCGCCGAAGCTGTGCCCGACCAGCACCACGCGGGTGCGCTCCTGGCCAGCTAGCCAGGCGACACCAACCAGCACGTCCAGCATGCATTCGATCAGGTCGCCGGGCTTGCGATAGGCCATTTCCAGGCTGGCGATGTCGCGCTCGAGCAACTGGTTGGCCAGGCGCGGATAGAGGCCGCCGGCCGGGCCGCCGAGCCCGCCGCCGGAGCCAAACACCCAGATGACTGCGGCGTCACCGTCGCCGGCCTCGTACCAGCGGGCGCGGATCGGGCCCTTGTCCGTCTGCAGGAACAGGTCGTCGGCCTCGCCCGACGCAAGTTCCTCGACGCCCATCAATGTAATACTACTCATCACCCTCCAACGGGTGAGAGCCGCGAGGGTTCGGCCCGCTTGCGCGTTTCCGTCAGGCTGTGCCCACCGGGCGGCCTACCGCCGCGCCCGCTTGCCGGCGCGGACCTGCTGCTGCTTGCCGAAGCGGGTCTTGCGGGTACCCGGCTTGCCCTCCGTTGAGTGACCCACGCGGGGGGCGGCGCTTTGCGGATGGGGGATGCCGAGATCGTCCTCCTCCAGGCGGCGGATCTCGTCGCGCAGCCGGCCGGCCTCCTCGAACTCCAGATCGGCCGCCGCCTTGCGCATTCGGCTCTCTAGATCCGAGATGTACGCCCGGAGGTTGTGACCGACCAGGTGCGGCCGCTCGTCATCGCCGGTGTCCACCACCACGCCATCGCGGGTGGTCACGTGGGCGATGATGTCGCTGATGTTGCGCTTGACGCTTTCCGGCGTGATCCCGTGCTCGGCGTTATACGCCATCTGCCGCTCGCGCCGCCGCCCGGTTTCCGCCAGCGCCCGCTCCATCGATCCGGTAACGCTGTCGGCGTAGAGGATCACCCGGCCTTCGACGTTGCGCGCGGCGCGCCCGATGGTCTGGATCAGCGACGTTTCGGAGCGCAGGAAGCCTTCCTTGTCTGCGTCCAAGATCGCGACCAGTCCACATTCGGGGATGTCGAGGCCTTCGCGCAGCAGGTTGATGCCGACCAGCACATCGTAGACGCCGAGCCGGAGATCGCGGATCAGCTCGATGCGCTCCAGCGTCTCGACGTCCGAGTGCATGTAGCGGACCTTGAGACCGGCCTCATGCAGATATTCGGTCAGGTCCTCGGCCATCCGCTTGGTCAGGGTGGTGACCAGCGTGCGATAGCCTTTTCGGGCCGTGATCTTGGCCTCGTTGATCAGGTCGTCGACCTGGTCCTCGATCGGCTTGATCTCGACGGGCGGGTCGATCAGCCCGGTCGGGCGGATTACCTGCTCGCTGAACACGCCGCCGGTCTCGTTCAGCTCCCACGGGCCCGGCGTGGCCGATACGAACGTGGTCTGCGGGCGCATCGCGTCCCATTCGTTGAACCGCAGCGGACGGTTGTCGATGCAGCTCGGCAGGCGGAACCCGTGCTCCGCGAGCGTGATCTTCCGCCGGTGGTCGCCGCGCGCCATGGCGCCGATCTGCGGCACCGTCTGGTGGCTCTCGTCCACGAACAGCAGCGCGTTGTCGGGCAGGTACTCAAAGAGGGTCGGCGGCGGGTCTCCGGGCAGGCGGCCGGTCAGGAAGCGGGAATAGTTCTCGATGCCCGCGCAGCTCCCGGTGGCGGCGATCATCTCCAGGTCGAAGTTGGTCCGCTGCTCCAGCCGCTGCGCTTCCAGAAAGCGATTTTCCGCGTTCAGCTCCTTCAGCCGCTCTTCCAGCTCGTGCCGGATCGCGCCCATCGCCTGCTTCAGCGTCGGCCCGGGCGTGACATAGTGCGAATTGGCGTACACCTTGACGCTCGCCAGGCTGGCGATCTTCTTGCCGGTCAGCGGATCGAACTCGACGATGTCCTCGATCTCGTCGCCGAAGAAGCTAACTCGCCAGGCGGTGTCCTCATAGTGCGACGGGAAGATCTCCAGGCTGTCGCCGCGCACCCGGAAATTGCCGCGGGCGAAGGCCTGGTCGTTGCGCTTGTACTGCAGCGCGACCAGCTTGCGGATGATCTCCCGCTGGTCCTCCTGCGCACCCTTCTTCATGGTGAAGACCATCGCCGAATAGGTCTCGACCGAGCCGATGCCGTACAGGCAGCTGACCGAGGCGACGATGATCACGTCGTCGCGCTCCAGCAGCGACCGGGTCGCCGAGTGGCGCATCCGGTCGATCGCCTCGTTCACCGAGCTTTCCTTCTCGATGTAGGTGTCCGTGCGCGGCACATAGGCTTCCGGCTGGTAGTAATCGTAGTAGCTGACGAAATACTCGACGGCATTGTCGGGGAAGAAGCTCTTGAACTCGCCGTAGAGCTGCGCGGCGAGGATCTTGTTGGGCGCCAGGATCAGCGCCGGGCGCTGCGTTTCCTGGATGATCTGCGCCATGGTGAAGGTCTTGCCCGAGCCGGTAACCCCCAGCAGCACCTGGTTCTTCTCACCCTCATCGCGGATGCCGGACACGAGCTCGCGGATCGCAGTCGGCTGGTCGCCGGCTGGCTGGTAGTCGCTCTTGAGCAGAAATTGCTTGCCGCCCTCCGCCTTCTCCGGCCGCTGCGGACGATGGGGAACGAACTCCTCGCTCGTTTCCGGCTCGGCAAGGGAAGTGCGAATTTGGATGTTCATGGACATGAATATGGGTGCGGCGACGGCGGGCCGCAATCGAACGGCGCTGGCGCGGTGGGCGACGCGCCCCTAGGCTCCGCGCGTGCCAGCGCCGATCGCAACCAGCAGGGCGGACCAGGAGCGCCGACACGGCCTGGACTCGCTGCGCTTCCTGGCGATCCTGGCGGTCCTGTTCGACCACTTCGTCCAGCTGCCCGCAGTCCAACCAGGGTACGTCAGCACCCGCTTCTTCCTGTTGCTGAGTGGCTTTCTGATCACCCGCACGCTGCTGCGCTACGAAGGCCCCGAGCCGGGACGCAACCGCCACCTGCTTCGCAGCTTCTACGGCCGGCGCGCGCTCCGGATCTGGCCGCTCTACTACCTCATTCTATTGGGCGTGCTGGCCGCGGGTCTGCTACCGCTGCGGCAATTCGTGGTGCATGCGGCCTTCCTCACGAACATTGTGCAGGCATGGACGAACAACTGGGACCTGCCCTGGTACCTGACCCATGTCTGGACCCTGTGCGTCCAAGAGCAATTTTACCTGCTGTGGCCCGCCGTCATGCTGCCGCTCGGTCAACGGTCGCGCCAGTGGTTCCTTGTCGCACTGATTGGCGCGGCCGTGCTGTTCCGTCTACTCCTGTGGCAGCTCGGGATGTCCGATCAGGTGGCGTTCTACACGGCGCCCTTCGCCTCGGCCGACGCGCTCGCCGCGGGATCGCTGCTCGCCATCGTGCATGGTGCCGCAGCCGCACGGTTGGACCGGCCGGCGGCCACGATCGTGGCCCTGTTCGGCGGTTGCCTGCTGCTCCATTTCGTCGGTCGAGCGGCGGCCTCCACCGTGCTCCTGCCGACGCTGTGGCTGGCTCCGCTGGGCTTTCTTACCCTGGCTGTATTCGATGGCAGGCTGGGCTCCGCCGGCGCGTGGCTTGAATGGCCGCCGCTGGCGTTCCTGGGGCGGATCAGCCTGGGCATCTACCTTCTGCACCTGCCGCTCTGGCTGCTGTTCTTCAAGCTGGCCCCGGACTGGCTGCAGCGGCTGGTGCCGGCGCCATCCTGGGCAGCCTTCCTGCTGCTCGCGCCGGCTACGATCGCCACCGCGGCCGTTTCCTGGTGGCTGTTCGAACAGCCGCTGCAGCGCTTTCGGCGGTACCTGCCTTATCCGGCGCGGGCCGTCGGTCCAGGGTCAGGGCCGGCCCAGGCTCAGCGTGAAGGCACCCGTGACGTTCTTCGACCGGCTGTTGGCGAAGATCAGGTACCGGCCAGCGCCGGCAACGGTCACCACCAGCCGTAAGTCGCTGCTGTCGGCTTCGTTCCCCACCAGCTAGCTGTCGGACTGCTTGGACTCGATCGTCACCACGCCCGCACCGCTGCAAAGATCAAACCGGACTATTCACCGCTGACGGCTTGCAAACTGCTGTCCGGTGAACACCTTGGTTCATTGACGCCATGCCGCCGATTGCTGCCGATCCACCATCCTGTTGGCTGTGCCGCCGCCCGCTCGGCCGACGCGTCGAGTACCACCACCCCGTGCCCAAGAGCCGCGGCGGGCGCGAAACGCGGCCGGTGCACCCGATCTGCCATCGCACGGTGCACGCCACCTTCACCAACAAGCAGCTGGCGGCGCTGGGCGACGATACGACGGCGCTCGGCGCGCATCCGGACTTCGGCCGCTTTCTCGCATGGATCGCATCCAAGCATCCCGACTTTCACGCGCCGACCCGCCGTCACCGGGACTGATTGCGTCCGCCGCGCCGCGCGGTAAGCTGCCGCTTACCAAGGGGAGGACATGAACATGCGGGTGGTAGTGTGTGCAGGGGCGGCCCTGCTGCTGGCGGCGTGCGGCTCGGACGAGCCGGCGCAGAACACGGCGGCGGCCGCTCCGGCCAAGTTGGCGGCGGGCCAATATGAGGTGCAGATGACCGTCACCAGCTTCCGCTCGACTGACGGCAAGACACCTTTGGTCAAGGCCAAGCAGGGTGACGTGATCACCGGTTCCGGCTGCGTCGGCGCCGACGGCACGCCCGCACCCGAACTGTTCGCCGCCAAAGGCGACGTCTGCACGGTGCAGAACCCCTACATCCGCAACGGCCGCATGAACCTGACACTGGACTGCACCCGCAAAGGCGCGCCGGGCCGGATCATGGAGGAGGTCAACGGAAGCTTCACCGCCGATGGCCTGACGGGCACCGCCAGCACCACCAGCTTCATCGACGGCCCAGGCGACTACGAGCTCAAGGCCGACGTCAAAGGCCGGCGCGTCGGCGAGTGCACTGCGGCAGCGCCGAAGGCTGCCTAACGAGCGTCGCCGCCGGCCGGAGGTTTCCGGCAGGCGGCGACACCTCAATTTACCGCGCGGCGGTCTTGGTCTCGGCTTCCGGCATCAGCGAGCTGTGCAGGTGATCGATGCGCCACTGGCCGCCGTCCAGGCGATAGATGAAGGAGTAGCGTCCGCGCACCTGACTGGTGGCGTGGGTGGAGGGGTCCGTCAGCGTCCACGTCCAGGTGCCAACGCGCTCGGCCGAGTGGCAGTCGCTGCGTACGATGGTGGTGTCCACGTGCACGGACGGGGCCTTTGCGAGGAAGTGGACGAAATACTCGCGGATGGTCGCCGGCGTGGTGCGCGGCGTGTTGGACAGGGTTGGAAGCAGCACCGCGTCGGCTGCGAACAAGGCCGTGACCGCATCCGGGTTGCGGGTGGCGAGCGCGGCTATGAAGCGGCCCAGCTGCCCCTCCACCTCGGCCGTCGAAGGCTGCGCACACTGGATAGCGGGCGACCTTGCCAGCGCCGGGCTGGCGGCGGAGGTCAGGGCGGCAAAGGCGAAAACGGCATGTCTCATCGGCGATCCCTTTCGTGAACGAACGACGGGACGCGCCGCGGCTCCTCGGGCCGGCGCCTCCCCCCTCCAGCCATTGTAGAAGGAAGAGGCGCCGCCCGGTCAGGACAACGGCCGTTCGGGCACTACCGGCCAGCCCGGCTCTTCCTCGCCGCGGGTCTTCCACAGCGAGTAGAGCACGCCGCCCGCGATCAGGCCGAAGGTAACGCCCAGGCTTAGCACCGGTGGGAACTTACCGCCGGCGAGCAGGAAGTCGGACACGAAGATCTTCGCGCCGATGAACACCAGCACCAGCGCCAACGCATACTTCAGGTAGTGGAAGCGGTGCACCATGGCCGAGAGCGCGAAGTAGAGCGCGCGCAGGCCCAGGATCGCCATGATGTTTGACGTATAGACCACGAACGTGTCGGTTGTGATGGCGAAGATCGCCGGCACCGAATCCACCGCAAACACCAGGTCGGCCAGGTTCACCACCACCAGCGCCAGGAACAGCGGGGTCGCTGCCCACACCAGCCGCGCGCTCTTCGCGTCCGGTACCCTCACGAAGAAATGCTGGTCGTGCAGATCGGGCGTCACCCGCAGGTGCCGGCTGATCCAGCGCACGGCCGGGTTGCCCTGGATGTCCATCGGCTTGTCGCCGGCGAACAACATCTTGATGCCGGTGACCACCAGGAACGCGGCAAAGATGTACAGCACCCAGTGCCATTGCTGCACCACCGCCGCGCCGAACCCGATCATCAGCCCGCGCAACAGGATCACGGCGATGATGCCCCACAGCAGGGCGCGGTACTGGTACATGCGGGGGATAGCGAAGGTGGTGAAGATAAGTCCGATCACGAACACGTTGTCGATCGACAGGGCCTTTTCGATAAAGAAGCCGGTGTAATATTTGATTCCCAGGTCGGCGCCGCGCGCGGCCCACACCCAGGCGCCGAACGCCAGCGCGATACCGATGTAGAAGGCGCTGAGCTTCAGGCTCTCGCCGATGCCCATTTCGCGATCTTCCTTGTGAAGGATGCCGAGGTCGAAGGCGGTCAGCGCAACCACAAGCGCGATGAAAGCCAGCCAGAACCAGGCGGGCGTGCCGAGCCAGTCGGCGAACAGGAACTCCATGGGTCAGGTCCTCTCGTGACGCGGGCGTCAGGCGGGAGCGTGCTTGCGCGCGAGCCGGTGCATGAGGTCCTTGACCCTGAGTTTCAGCTTCTTGAGCCGGGTTAGCCGGACGTCGTCGGGCCGGCGCCGACGCTGCTCCTCGCGCAGGGCGTGGTCGATCCGGCTGTGCGCCTCGATTAGGCGGTACATTCTGGGGTGCACGGGTAAGAACTCCTCTTCCAAGCAAATGCTGGCAATCGGAGAACCGGTGGGAGTGGGGGCGCGCAAATCGCCGGGCCATGCACATCGGTTCGTCCGATGCGGTCCGACATCACGCGCTTCGCTTCAGAAGCTGGGCGCGCCAGAGGGGCCCGGTCCGCCCCCTTTGAATAGGACCGGATTGCTCCGGGTTCAAGCGCCCACGGTCGCATACGGCCACATGCCCGTGTCGGGCCGCCCCCTGGCCGGCTGCGGAGGAGCAGGACTTCCGGTGCGCGCTGCGGCCGTTGGTTTAAGGCAGCGGTGCCTCGATCCGGCAGCGCACCCCATCCGGCGCATAGTCAAGGTTGACTGTTCCGCCGAGGTCCGCCGCCAGCGCGCGGTTGATCAACCGCGTGCCGAAGCCGCTGCGCGTCGGCGGAGCCACCAGTGGTCCGCCCGCCTCGGTCCACTCCAGCATCAGCCGGCCGTCCTCGGTCGCCCAGCGCACGGCGATCGTGCCCTCCGGCACGCTCAACGAGCCATATTTCGACGCGTTGGTCGCCAGTTCGTGCATGGTCAGCGTGAGGCTGACCGCGGTCTGCGGCGGTACCCGCGCCGGCGGCCCCTTGATGGTGCAGCGCGCATCGGAGCAGAAGGGCCGGAGCGCCCCTTCGACCACGTCGCCGATCGATGCCGCTTCCCAGTTCTCACGCGTCAGCAGGTTGTGCGCCGCCGCGAGCGCCTGCAGCCGCCCTTCGAATGCCCGGATCGACTGCTCGGGAGGGCTGCCCGCGCGGAAGGTCTGGTGGGTCAGGCTTTGCACGATGGCCAGCGTGTTCTTCACCCGGTGGTTGAGTTCGCCGACCAGCAGCCGCTGGTGGTTCTCCCACTTCTTGCGCTCCGTGTTGTCGCGGGCGACGAGGTGGACGCCTACCGGCTGGCCGTCGCCGTCATAGGTCAGTCCGCTGTTGATCTCGACGCTCAGTGGCTCGCCCGACCGGCCGCGCACCAGCACCTCGTACCGGGTGGTGCCGCCCTCCTGCAGCTTGCGCCGCAGCATGCTGTCGCTGATGCTTTGGGAGTCAGCCAGCACGAAGTCGGAGGTTTTGCGGCCGATGAGATCGGACACCTCCAGCCCCAGCGCCGCTGCGGCCGCCGGGTTGGCGCTGGTGATGGTGCGGTCCAGCGTGGATGTGACGATCAGGTCGCTGGTCTGTTCGAAGATGCGGCGGAAGCGTTCCTCCGTTGCGCTGGCCAGCGCCTCCGCCCCGGCCCGCGCCACTTCGGCCCAGATCCGCTCGGCCACGTCCGACAGCAGCATGGAGTCCGAGCGCGACCAGGCCCGCGGTTCCTTGGCATGGACGTACAGCACGCCGACCATCCGCCCGTCCTTGACCAGGGAGGTGGTCAGCGCCGAGCGGACGTCGATCGCGGCAAAGGCGGCGCGCACGTCCGGACCGTCCATGCGCGGGTCGGCCTCTGTGTCCTCCACCACCAGCGGCTCGCCGCTGCGCAGCCCCACCCACACCGGCTTGCCGAAGGCGGCGAGGTCATGCGTGCCGTCGCGCGGCGATACCCCGTTCACCCAGGTCTCGGCCGTGGTGAACCAGCGTTCGGTCTCGTCCACCTCGCCATAGCCGACCCGGTTGGCGCCGAGCCGTTCGCCCAGCATGCGCTGCGCGGTGCGGATGATAGCGCGCGGATCGGCCAAGCCGCGCAGCGCGTCGCTGAGCCGCAGAAGAAAATCCTGCCGCTGTTCCAGCTGGACCCGGTCGGTGACCTCAAGGCCTTCGTTGAGGATGCCCAGCACCTTGCCGTCCGCGCCCATGATCGGCGTGAAGCTGTAGTTCCACCAGGTCTCGCGCTGACGGCCCTGGCGCTCCATCATGAGCAGCTGGTTAAGGGCGGAAAACCCAACGCCGCTGGCCATCACCCGATGAAGCTGCGGCCCGACCACGTCCCAGATTTCGGGCCACACCTCCGCACCCGGCTTACCCAGCGCCCACGGGTGGCGCTCGGCCGGGATCGGCGCCCAAGCGTCGTTGTAGAGCAGCTTCAGCCGAGGCCCCCAGTAGATGGCCATCGGCACGCTGGATTGGAGGCAGATGGAGAGCGCGACCTGCAACTCCACCGGCCAGCCGGCGGGCGGACCGAGCACGGTCGCAGACCAGTCGTGAGCCCGCATCCGCGCACCCATCTCGCCGTCGCCCTGAAGGAAGTACGGCGCCTCGCCGACCGGTTCTGCCACGCTTACTCTGCTCCGCGGCCCCTCCGAGCCCGGGGCAGGTCATCATGCTGTTGACGGAACGACTTACCGGAGGCACGGCTGAATACAAGGTGGGCAGAGGACCACCGCGCGCAGCAACGCCGAGGCGAAGCGATTGCCGAGCAACCGGACGAGCTGTCATGCCGCCATCGTCTTCCGCGCGAGCCCTGCCCAGTTTTGGACCTCAGCAGACCCGCTTGGAAATCCGTCACGAGAGCTAGCCCGGTGAGGTCAGTCCTGTCCGCCTCGCCGCCTTGCGGCTTGCCCGCAGGCCGCCAGCTTCCCCGGCTTTGAAGCCAAGGGGCCGGGCGCTGCTCGCCCGGGCCCTTGCCCTCGCCCGCTTCAGCGCGGTTGCGCGACCTCGACTGGGAAGCCGAGCTTGTCGAGTTGCGGGCGGACCTTGGCGGCGTCGCCGACGACGACCCAGACGAACGCATTCGGATCGATCGCGCCCTTCAAGGAAGCGTCCAGGCCGCTGGTGGTAAGGCCGCGGTACTTGGCGGGCAGGGTCTCGTAGTAGTTGTCCGGGCGGCCGTAGAGCGAGTTGCTGATCAGGGCCCCCAGCACCGCCTGGCTGGTCTCGAACCGGCCGGGGAGGGCGTCGACGTTGTTGCTGACGAGGCGGGTGAGTTCCTCGCCCGTGACGCCCTTGGTGGTGAGCAGGTCCTTCAGCTGCTGGTTGAGCGCGGCGATCGACTCGCCGGTGCGGTCGGCCTGCACCGGCGCGTTGATGAAGTAGGGCGCGGCGTTCTGGTTCAGCTGAAAGTTGGAGCGGACGCCGTAGGACCAGCCGCGGGTCTCACGCAGATCGGTGTTGATGCGCGACAGGAAGTTGCCGCCGAACACCTCGCTGGCGCTCGACACCGACACGATGTCGCCGCGCGGATCGACCGGGGTAAGCTGGCCCCCGAGGATCACAGACTGGGGCGAACCCGGCCGGTCGACCAGCACGATGCGCGGCGCCGCAGGACGGACCGGCAGGGCGGCGAACTGCTTGGTGCCCTTGGGCACCGCGGGCGCCCGCCAGCTGCCGAACCGCTGTTCGAGCTGCGGGACGAGGTCGCGCAGCGGCAGGTTGGAAACGACGAACACCTCCATATTGTCCGGCCGCAGCCAGCGCTGCTGGAAGGCGACCAGGTCGTCGCGGGTCAGCGCCTTGACCGCGTTCGGATCGCCCGCGCCGACCGCCGCATAAGGGTGGTTGGCGCCGTACAACAAGCCGGGAAGGATGCGGCTGGCGATCTGATTGGGATCCTTCTGCGCCTGGGCAATGCCGGTCAGGGCCTGCGTGCGGACCCGCTCCACCTCCGCCGGGGCGAAGGTCGGCTGCTCGATCACCGTCTCCAAGAGGTCGAGGGAGGGCGCCAGATTGGCGCTGAGAGCGGACAGGTAGACGGTGCTGCGGTCCGGGGACTCGCCGACCGAGATCTCGGCCCCGAGTTCCTCCTTACGTTCGGCGATTTGCTGCGAGGTGAGGCCACCGGCGCCCTCATCGAGCAGGCTCAAGGTCATGCCCTGGAGGCCGCGGCGGTTAGCGGGATCGGCCGCGCTGCCGGCGTCGAACGAGAGTGCCATTTGCGTGATCGGCACGGCGGTGCGCTGGGCGTAGGTGATGCGGACACCGTTGGTGAGCTGCGCCCTTTCCACGGTCGGGAAGTCGAGGCTGGCGAGCTGTCCCACCTTCGGAACCTCGCGCTTAGTCGAGGGCGGGGGCGTGCCGGCCTTTTCAGCCGTTCCTGCTGGGCGGACCGCAGCCTCCTGGTAAGGCGGGCGCTCACCGGGCTCGAGCCGGATCTTGAGCGGCGGGCGGGTCAGCCAGCGCGCGAACGAGGTGTGGACCTTAGCCGGAGTGACGGAGGCGAGCTCGTTGAGCTCCTGCTTGTAGAAGTTGCTGTTGCCGGCATAGACCTGCCCCTCGGCCAGTGCGACCGCCTTGCCGCCAAAGCCGCCGACCTGCTCCAGCCCGCGGATCTCGCTGGCGACAGCCTGGGTCGCAGCCCGGCGCAGCTCCTCGGAGGTCGGGCCGGTGCGGATGAAGTCGGCCATCAGCTCATCGAGGCGCTTTTCGACCACGGCCGGGTCGACGCCCGGCTTGACCGTCGCCTGGACGGAGAACAAGCCGACCCGCTGGAACGTCTGGTTACCGGCGGAAACGGCAACGGCCAGCTTCTCGTTGCGGACCAGCGCGTTGTCGAGGCGCGAGGACGCGAGGCCGCCCAGTACCGAGCCGCCGAGGTCGAGGATGGTGGACTGCTTGTCGAGCAGGCCCGGCACAGGCCAGAAGCGCATGATCTGGGTGGCGGCGACGCGATCCTTCATGACGATGGTCGGGCGCGCCGCTGCGACGGGCACGGCGGCCTTCGCAGGAACGTTCACCGGACCGCGCTTGATCGACCCGAAATACTTCTCGACCAGCGGGCGCGCTTCGGTGGCGCTGATGTCACCGGCGAGCACGAGCACGGCGTTGTTGGGACCGTAATTGTCGCGGAACCAAGCCTGCACGTCGGCGAGGCTTGCGGCGTCGAGGTCGGCCATCGAGCCGATGGTGCTGTGGTGATACGGGTGGCCGGCCGGGAAGAGGTTGCCGAGCACTTCGTAGAAGACCAGGCCGCCGGGGCGGTTGTCGCCCTGCCGCTTCTCATTCTGGACGACGCCGCGCTGGTTATCGAGCTTCTCCTGCGTCAGCGCGCCGAGCAGGTAGCCCATGCGGTCGCTCTCCATGAACAGCACCTTGTCCAGCGCTCCGCGTGGCGCCGTCTGGAAGTAATTGGTGCGGTCGAAGCTGGTGGTGCCGTTGTAGTCGGTGGCGCCGACCTGCTGGAGATAGGTGAAGAAGTCGCCGGGCAAATTCTCCGAGCCGTTGAACATCAAATGCTCGAACAGGTGGGCGTAGCCGGTCTTGCCGCGGGGCTCGTCCTTGGAGCCGACATTGTACCAGGTGCTGACCGCGACCACGGGCGCCTTGCGGTCCTCGTGGACGACGACGGTCAGGCCGTTGGCGAGCTTGAACACGGTATTCGGGATGGAAACCTGGCGCACCAGCGAGGCGAGCGGGGCCGGGCGGACGTCCGTTGCGGCGGGCGCGGCGCCGGTCTGGGCGCTGGCGGTCTGGGTGGCGAACGACGGAACGGCGGCGGCAAGCGCGGACGCGCCCGCGAGCAGAAGGGCGAGTCGGGGCAGGGACGTCATGTGGATGGAAGCTCCAGGGCAGGTCAGTTGGCCCCGGATGCTAGGTCGACTGCGCCCGGGCGCAACTGCTTTCGATCAACTGGCAACGGGTTTCGACGGGCGGCGGCACGGTTGCCGCCGCCCGTCAGCGTTCGTTAGCGAGCGACCGGCGCCGCGGCCGAGGCATTGGCCGGCAATCCGCCCAACTGGCCGACCAGCTTCTTGTAGGCGTCGAGATAGGCGAGCACGATGATCTGCCCGATCTCGGTGTTCTGGTAGCCGGTGCCGCCAACGGCGCCGAATCCGCCCCACCAGCCGGCGCCGACGCCGCCAGCGAAGCTCAAGTCGCGCTTGCGGAAATAGCCGTCCACGGCGACTTCCTCGGTGGTGCGGGCGTTCACCACCGACAAGGTGACGTTGGCCTCCCCCTTCTTGACGTTGATGCCGCCGGCCATGCCGCCGATCACCCGGCCGGCGCCGCCGAACAGGCCGCCGATCGCGCCGCCGAGCCCCGCGCCGACCCCGCCACCGCCGGAGTTGGCGTTGGTCGAGACGATGTTCGGCTCCAGGAAGTAGTCGGCGGCCTTGACCTGGCCCTTCCCAAGATTGCTGCCGCGCTGGAGTTCGCCCTGGTCGGCCATGGCGCGCTCCATCGCCCGGCTCTGCATGGAGCGGCCGCGATTGACGAGCGTGAAGCAGCCCGACTGCTGCACGAACACGCGGATGATGGCCTCTGGGCTGCCGAGGTTCAGTTCACGCCACCACTGGTTCTCCGGCTCGACGATGGCGAGCACGCCGATCGGGCGGGCGCAGTGCGGAATCTCGGCCATGCCCTGCTGCTGGTCGCGGCGGCCGGACGACGGCGCGGTCTGGCGCTGAGCGAAGGCGGGCGAAGAAAGAAGAACGGCGGCAGCGGCGGCCGCAAAGGTCAGCTTACGCAAGTTGATAACCCCCTGATGGTGCATGACGACGCGGCTCCTCCCCTCCCAGGGACCGCATGGGTCGTTCCATAGCAGAAATGGTCGCGGAAAACAGCCGTGCATGACAGGATAGCGGCGACCTGCTAGCGGGCGCGGCCACATGACCGACCTTTCCCGCATCCGCAATTTCTCGATTATCGCTCATATCGACCACGGCAAGTCCACCCTTGCCGACCGCCTGATCCTGCGCTGCGGCGGGCTTAGCGAGCGAGAGATGACGCACGGGCAGGTGCTCGACAATATGGAGATCGAGCAGGAGCGCGGGATCACCATCAAGGCGCAGACCGTGCGGCTGCAGTATGCCGCGCGGGATGGCGAAACCTATACGCTGAACCTGATGGACACGCCGGGGCACGTCGACTTCGCCTATGAAGTCAGCCGCAGCCTCGCCGCCTGCGAGGGCGCGTTGCTGGTCGTCGACGCGGCGCAGGGCGTTGAGGCGCAGACGCTGGCCAACGTCTACCAGTCGATCGAGCACGACCATGAGATCGTGCCGGTGATCAACAAGATCGACCTGCCGGCCGCCGAGCCGGAGAAAGTGAAGGCCGAGATCGAGGAAGTGATCGGCCTGGACGCCAGCCAGGCGGTGCTGGCCAGCGCCAAGGCCGGCATCGGCATCGACGAGGTGCTGGAGGCGATCGTCACCCGCATTCCGCCGCCTAAGGGCGATGCGGATGCGCCGCTCAAAGCGATGCTGGTCGACTCATGGTACGACCCCTATCTCGGCGTCGTGATCTTGGTCCGGGTCATCGATGGCACGCTCAGGAAGGGCGCGCAGGTCAAGTTCATGGCCGCGGGGACCCAGCACCTGATCGACCGGGTCGGCTGCTTCCGCCCCAAGATCGAGCAACTGGGGGAGCTCGGCCCGGGCGAGATCGGCTTCATCACGGCGCAGATCAAGGAAGTCGCGCAAACCCGCGTCGGCGACACGATCACGGACGCGAGGCGGCCCGCCGCCGAGGCGCTACCCGGCTTCAAGGAAGTCCAGCCGGTGGTCTTCTGCGGCCTGTTTCCGACGGACGCCGCCGACTTCGAGAAGCTTCGTGAGAGCCTCGGCAAGCTGCGCCTCAACGACGCCAGCTTTTCGTTCGAGACAGAGTCCTCGGCTGCGCTCGGCTTCGGCTTTCGCTGTGGCTTCCTCGGCCTGCTGCACCTGGAGATCATCCAGGAGCGGCTGATGCGCGAGTATGATCTCGACCTCATCACCACCGCGCCGAGCGTCGTCTATACGATGCACCTCAGCCATTCGAAGAACGAGGACGCGCAGACCATCGAGCTGCACAACCCGGCCGACATGCCCGATCCCAACCGGATCGAGAGTATCGAGGAGCCGTGGATCGAGGCGACCATCTATGTCCCCGACGAGTATCTCGGGCCGATCCTCAAGCTGTGCCAGGACCGCCGCGGCATCCAGAAGAACCTCACGTACGTCGGCGGCCGCGCGCAGCTGACCTACGAGCTGCCGCTCAACGAGGTGGTGTTCGACTTCTACGATCGGTTGAAGAGCATGTCGAAGGGCTACGCCAGCTTCGACTATCACCAGATCGGCACCCGCGAGGGCGACCTCGTCAAGATGAGCATCCTGGTCAACGAGGAGCCGGTCGACGCGCTCAGCATGATTGTCCACCGCGGGACCGCCGAAGCGCGCGGCCGCGGGATGGTGGAGCGCCTGAAGGAGCTCATCCCCAGGCACCTGTTCAAGATCCCGATCCAGGCCGCGATCGGCGGCAAGGTGATCGCCCGCGAGACGATCAGCGCCATGCGCAAGGACGTCACTGCCAAGTGCTACGGCGGCGACGCGACCCGCAAGCGCAAGCTGCTCGAGAAGCAGAAGAAGGGCAAAGCCAAGATGCGCGAGTACGGGTCGGTGTCGATCCCGCAGGAAGCGTTCATCGCCGCGCTGAGGATGGGGGAGGAATAAGCGCCCGAGCCTAAGGGAGCGCTTGCGCAGCAAGCGGGAGCTTGGGGGACAGGAGCGCGAACTCCGGCGGGCGTGCGCGCAAGTCGCATGGCGGCGAGCGCAACACGACCGACGTCACGGATTTACTCCGTGACGCGTTACAGCCTCAGCGCGAAGCCAGCCTTGCCGTGAGCTGACCAACGCGGGGCTGAACATCGGTCCAGGCCTGCTTGGCGCACGCCATTGGACCTTGCGGGTCGGTCACGGAGAAGTGCGAAGGATCGCACAGGTCGGCGATGGCCAGCCCGATCCGGTGGTGAAGGACCTGCCGGTCGGCGGCGCTGGTTAGCTGCAGATCGCCGTAGGGCACCAGCCGCTGATTTCCGGCGAGCGGCCGGCCGCCTTCGACCACTAGGAGACTCGCGGGCTGCGCCACGGCGGTTCCCGCAAGCGAGGCGGCCAGGGCGGCGGCGGCCAGAGTGATGCTGCGCATGCGACGAATTCCCGTTCGTTGTCGCGGAATAGCAATCATAGTGTCACAGGACTGTCAAACAGCCTGGAACTTGAAAGCCGCGCGAGGGCGATCGTTCCGACGAAAACGGCGCCCGTCCGGGGACAGGCGCCGTTCTCGCGTCGGCAGTATGGCGGACTCTTACATCTTGATCGCGACTTCCGCGCCGAAGGTGCGCGGGGCGTTGAAGTTGCCGTAGTCGCCCAGCACGCCCGACACGCTGCCGGTGATCGGGTTGGGCAGGCTGTTGGTCGGGTCGCGGCGGTAGACGTGGGTCTCATTGAGCAGGTTGCGCGACCATAGCGAGAAGGTCAGCTGCTGGCCGGTGCCAACCTCGACATCGGCCAGCGCGATGCGGCCGTTGACGATGAACGAGCTGTCGTTCTTGGTCGCGAACTCGGCGAAGGTCTGGGTCGCCTGGTTGTAGTTGCCGTCGAGGTGGAAGCGCAGCTTGCCGCGGGCCACCGCGATCGGCAGCTCATAGTCGATCGCGCCGTTGACCACGTTGCGCGGGGTGAAGGGAATGAACACCGGCACCAGCGGACTGCCGGGGCGGAACGGATCGGCGGCGTCCGGCACGTGGGTGTAGGTGTAGGCGTAGGAGGCCGACAGCTGCAGCTGATCGGTGACCCGGGCGATTGCGTCCACCTCGACGCCGTTGATCTTGGTGGTGCCCGGAGCGTTGATCGTCTCGACCGAGTTGATGTTGCTGGTGCCGTTGTTGACGATGGTCGAGAAGTCGACCTGCGTGCCCTTGCGGCGCATCATGTAGGCGGCGAGGTTGAGGCGGACGCGGCGGTCGAACAGCTCGGTCTTGGCGCCGATCTCGTAGCTCTTCACGTCCTCGGGGCCGAACTGATTGTAGGTCACCGAGCGCGAGCTGGCGCCGCCCGAGCGGTAGCCGGTGGCGTATTTGGCGTAGAGGTGCACGTCGCGGCTGGCGTCGAAGGCCACCACCGCGAGCGGATTGAAGCGATGCGTCTTCTGCTCGAAGCTGCAGATCGGGGCGGTGGGCACGTTGATCGGGCAGCGCGACGGTGCATTGGCACGCAGGTACAGTTCGCCGGTTTTGTCGTCCGCCGTGTACCGGCCGCCAAGGGTGAAGTGGAAGGCGTCGGCCTGCGGCGGAGTCCAGGTGACCTGGCCATAGGCGGCCTTGCTCTTGGAACGGGCGCGGCTGCCGCGGTCGATGCTGCGGCATTGACGCTCCCAGCCGAAGCCGTTCGAGCCGGTGCAGGAGTCGACAATGGTGTAGCCAGTGCCAGTCGCGTTCCAGCGCGCGCTGTTCGGCGTGGCGGCTTCCTCGAACGCTTTCTCCCGGAAGTAGTAGAGACCGAACACATAATCGAGTTGGTCGGCGAGGCGGCCCACGGCCTGGAACTCCTGGCTCCACTGGCTCTGTTCGAGGTAGGACAGCGAGTAGCGGCTGAACAGGCCGTTGGGCGTGAACAGGGGCGGGCGATGCGCGCCGCCGCTGTTGTCCCACTGGTCGACGCTGACCTCGCGATATCCGGTGATTGAGCGCAACTCGAGTTCCGGAAGCACGTTCCAGCGGAGCGTCAGCGCGCCGCCCTGGGTCTTGTCGACGCTGGCCTGCTGCACGACGCCGAGATCGGCGGTCCGCATCCGGTCGTCGCCTTCGATCACCACGATCGGCGGCACAGGTCGGACCGAGCCGGACGGCAGGGCGCCGGTCAGCGGGCCGACCGGATAGCCGTTCGGATTAAAGTTCAGCAGCTGTGAGTAGAAGGGCGTGTTCTGGTCCTTACCCCAGTCGCCAGACAGGTCGGCGGTGAAGGTGCTGGACGGGCGAAAGCGGATCTTGCCCTGCAGCCCCTTGCGGTTGAAGTAGTTCCAGCCTTTCTGGCCCTCCAGCGGGTTCTTGGTGGTCGCGTCCTGGTGGTCCAGGGCGCCATCTACCTTGAAACTGAACGGACCCACGGAGCCCAAGTCCACGTGGGCGTTGGCGTTGTAGCTGCCGTAGTTGCCGACGCCGGCGCTGGCGCGCAGGCCGAAGCGGCCGGTCGGCGCCTTGGTGATGATGCTGACTGCGCCACCCTCGGTGTTGCGGCCGAACAGGGTGCCCTGCGGCCCTTTCAGCACCTCGATCCGCTCAACGTCGAGCAGCGCGGCGCCGAGGCCTTGTTGGCGGCCGAGGTAGACGCCGTCGACGTAGACGCCGACGCCCTGCTCACGGGCGGGCTGATTGGCGTCTAGGGGCACGATGCCGCGGATGCCTATGGTCAGCGCCGACTGGCGTGCCTCGAAGGTGGCGACGCGCAGGCCCGGGACGGAGCCGTCGGCGAGATCGGCGAGGCTCTGCACATGGCGGTCGTCAAGCGCCTGCGAGTTGACCACTGCAATAGCGATTGGCGTGCGCTGGAGGTTGGTCTCGCGCTTGGTGGCGGTGACCACGATGTCCTGCAGCTGGCCGGCAGTGGCCTGCGTGCCGTTGTCACGCTGGGTCTGGTCGGACAGCGCCGCGTCGCCGGGCGAGGTGGCCGGCTGGCCGGTGCTGGTCGACTCGGTGCTTTCCGGCGTGGTCGGACCCGCCTGCGCCAGCGCGGGCGCCGCGACGCCCGTCAGCAGCAGCGTGAGCATGGTACGGCGAATGGCGGTCGGAGCTGCGGCCCCGGCCCGAAAGGTGATCAGCATCGTATCCTGTCCTTACCCCCCACCACGTCCGGTGGTCAGCCGAAGCAATAGGAGCGGATCGCGACAGGAATGTTGCAGTATGAGTGAAGCACGGAGACTCAAGGCAATTGGCCGCTTTCACAGAAGAGTAACAATACAATCACCCAAACACTGTCACGATAGTTACATCATGCGGTAGCGGCAGTGACTTGCTTCCTTGCTTCTTGCGTCGGCTGATGAAGCAATACCAATCATTGGGCGCCGGCCCCTTGTTCGAGCGGCCGACCCGTTTCCTGCTCTGTTCGGACCAGGCGGCGGCGAGCGCCGTGCCATTCACCGATCCCAATGTGCGCTGGAGCGGCTGCACCGGCGCCGCGGCATGCCTCTCGGCGATCGAGGGCAGGCAGGCGGATGCGGTCGTGATCGCGGTGGAAGGGGAGCAGGCGTGGGCGGTGCAGTTGCTCACCGCCGCTCAATCGCTGGCCCGGCACGGCCGGGTCCGCCTGTTCGCATGGGCGCCGGCCGGCGCTACGGAGCCCAAGGCCCTGTACCAGGCGGGAGCGGCCGAACTGCTGGAAGGCGCTCCGGTGCCGGCCGACCAGGTGCTGCGAGTCTGGGCGCGGCTGGAACCCCACCGGCGTGCGACCGTCGCATCGGCGCACCTCTTGCGCCACGGCGACCTGACCCTGGACCCGGAGCGATTCCGTGCCACAAGGGGCAATCGGAGCATCCGGCTCAGTACCTTCCAGGTCGAGCTGCTCGCCGCGCTAATGCACCGCCCGCACCACGTGTTCAGCCGCGACGAGCTGGCCGAATCGATCTGGGCCGGACGGGCGCTGAACATGGCCAACATGCGCACCTGTTTTCGCCGTCTGCGTCATGCGCTGAACGGGCCAGGCGAACGCGAACTGATCCGCAACATCCGCGATCGCGGCTATGTGCTCGATCCGGGGTGAGCCGCTCGTTGCGAAGGTGGCGAGAGCTAGCGGGCGGGCGGGGCCGTCACGGCGCGGACGGCGCTGACTGCCGTGGCCAGGCCGCCGTCACGGGCCTGCAGGTAGGCTTTCGCCGCGCTATATTCGCTCACGGTGACGCGCCCGTCCTGGTTGGTATCGGCAACGTCCTTGAAGAATAGCAGCGCGGGCTGGGCTTCGAAGCTGGTCAACCAGCCGTCGCCGTTAAGGTCGAAACGGGTGACGGCCCAGGCCTTGAGCTCGGGGTCGCGCTCGAACAGGTCGGCGGCTGCGGGGTTGAGGTTCGGCGGTGCGGCAGCAAGGGCGAACAGGGCAAAGGCGAGCATGGCCGGGGGTCTCCTGCTCGCTTCAACTCACAAGTTGGGCAGTTGGACGCACCGGGCTCAAGCGGAGAGGCGGAGGGCGGCGCGCACAGCATCGTCGAGCGCTTCGGCGCGGAACGGCTTGGGCAGCAGCGGGGCGCCTGGCGCGGCCTTCTGTATCGCCTCGGTCTCGCTGTAGCCGGAGACAAACAGGATCGGCTGTGATGGGCGCTGACGGCGGATCTCGCGTGCGACGTCGGCGCCAGTGAGGCCGGGCATGATGAAGTCGAGGATCACAAGGTCGGCGCCGCTCTTGCCGTAGGCGCTGAGGCCGTCCTCGCCATCGCGTGCTTCGGTCACCCGGTAGCCGAGATCCTCCAGCGTCGCCGCGACGAAGCCGCGAACGTCGGGGTCGTCGTCGATCACCAGCACCGAGGCGTCCACCGGCGGCGGGCCACGGCGGGCGGGCGAGCGCTCCTCGTCCGCCGCAGCCACGCCAACAGCCGCACGCGGGAAGTAGAGCTTGACCGTGGTACCATCGCCAGGCGCGCTGGTGATGCGGGCGGTACCGCCCGACTGGCGGGCGACGCCGTAGACCATCGAAAGACCGAGGCCCGTGCCCTTTCCAACTTCCTTGGTGGTGAAGAAGGGGTCGAAGGCGCGCTCGATCACATCTGGCATCATGCCAGTGCCAGTGTCGGCGATGCTCAGCTCGATATAGTCACCGTCGTCCAGTTCGGGATCGTCCCCGGCGACGGTGAGCCGGGCGGTGCGAATACTCAGCACGCCGCCATCGGGCATGGCATCGCGCGCATTGATGGCGAGGTTCAATACGGCCAGTTCGAGCTGGGTCGGGTCGGCCAGCACCGGCATCATTTCCCGATCGAGGTCGAATTCCTTGCTGATGCCGGGGCCAAGCACGTTGCGCAGCAGCGGGCGCATGTTCTCGATCAGCGGCGCCACAACGGTTGGCCGGACCTCGAGGCGCTGGACGCGGCTGAAGGCGAGCAGCTGGGCAGTGAGGCGGGCGCCGCGTTCGGCAGCCTCCAGCGCATTTTGGGCATAGCGCTGGAGCTTGGGGTCGCTCTCGCGCTTGGCGATGAGGTCGAGGCCGCCGACCACCACGGTCAGCAGGTTGTTGAAGTCGTGCGCGATGCCACCCGTAAGCTGGCCGAGCGCTTCCATCTTCTGGCTCTGGCGGAGCTGTTCCTGGGCGCCGCGCAGCTCACTTACATCACGCGCCTCCCCGACCAGGTAGATGATCTCGCCGAACGGCCCGAGCACTGGCTTCATGGACGCGAGATGCGTGACCGGGCGGCCCGAGACGCGGACGTGCAGCTCGCTTTCGGCGGTGGCGCCGGCGGCTGCGCGCTCGACCATCCGGCGGATCTCGGCCGCGACCGGCGGATGATCGCAGATGGGCGGCACGTCCCAGGCAAACCGACCGGCTAGCTCGCTGTCCCCGACCCCAAGTAACTCGCGCGCTGTCTGATTGAGTTCGACGACCCGGCCCTCGGGCGTCAACAAGCCAATCAGTTCCAGCGCGCTGTCGAACACCGCCCGGAACCGGGCCTCGCTGGCGCTAAGTTCCGCCGTCCGTTCGGCAACGAGGGCCTTAAGCTGCTCCTCGCTTTGCTTGGCCAGGGTGATGTCGAAGGCAGCGCCAATAAAGCCGATCAACTCGCCGTCAGGTCCGAAGCGGGGACGCGAGACGCTGCGCAGCCAGCGCCATACGCCGTCGTGGCGCCGGTAGCGCGCTTCCAGGGTGAAGGGCTGCAGGCTGGCCTCGCCGGCGATGCTTGCCGCCACCACCCGCTCCCAATCGTCGGGGTGGATGAAGTCGCGCCACTCGTGCGCCTGAAACGTCTCCCGGGTCAGCCCCGCGAAGTCGAGGTAAGCTTCATTGACGAATTCGCGCCTTCGGTCGAGCCGGGTGACCCACATCATCACCGGTGCGGAATCGGCAATACGGCGGAACCGCGCCTCCGACTCGCGCAGCGCGCGTTCGGCCACCCGCTGTTCGGTGACGTCCTGGACGATGACGATGATGCCGCGGACGGAGCCATCCGGCGCAGCTTGGGGAATGTACTCGGTCTGCAGCGCCAGGGGGCCGCGGGTCGTGTGCTGGAACTCGGCTGCGAACCACTGGCGCTCACCGCGGAAGGCTGCCTCCAGCATCGGCTTGCGGGCGGCATAGCCGTCTTCCCCGATCACCTCCCGCATGGTCCGGCCCAGAATCTCACCGCGCGGCCGCTCGAAGAACTCGGCAAATGTCCGATTGCAGAAGCGGTAGCGCTGATCGCGGTCAAGGAAGACCAGCAGCATGGGCAGGGCATCGGCAATGCCCAGCACCTGCCCGAAGTCAAAGCCGGAGCCGCTGTCTGTGGCCCGGTGTTCTGGAACCCCCCTGGTCGCCATGCCGCCAAGCTAACCCAGACCGGCAGGCGTGGAAACCTGCCCAATGGACGGAAGGCTTGGCGGAAGCACCGAACGCGGCCAAAGGGGACGAAGATACCCCTCGGAGCAAGTCCCTTATGCGCCTGCGCCCACTGCTTCTCTCAACCGTCCTGCTGACCCTGCCCCTTGCCGCCGCCCAGGCGCAGCGCGCCGACACGGTTGACACCAGCCTGCCGACCCAACTGCCGCGCAGCGCCCGGCCGGACGCCTATCGGCTGACCATCACGCCCGACGCTGCCAAGCTTCGGTTCGACGGACGGGCGGACATCGACCTGACGGTGCTGCAGCCGACCCGGACGCTGACGCTGAACGCCGCTGACCTGACGATCGGGCGGGCGAGCATCGCCCGCGGCAAGATGGCCGCGATGCCGGCGACCGTGTCGCTGGACGAGGCGGCGCAGACCGCGACCTTCACCTTTGCCCGTCCGCTGACACCCGGCCGCTACACGCTGGGCATCGATTATGCCGGCAAGATCAACACGCAGGCCAACGGCCTGTTCGCGCTCGACTACACCAACAACGAAGGCAAGCCGGCGCGGGCGCTGTTCACCCAGTTCGAGGCGGCCGACGCGCGGCGCATGTTCCCGGGCTGGGACGAGCCCGACTACAAGGCAACTTTCGACCTGACCGCGCGGGTGCCGGCGCGCGACTTGGCAGTCGGCAACATGCCGATCGCGTCCACCCGCGCGCTGCCGGGCGGGCTCAAGGAAGTGCGGTTCGGGCGGACGCCGCCAATGTCGAGCTACCTGCTGTTCCTGTCGACGGGCGACCTGGAGCGGATCGCGATGAAGGCGGGCAACAAGGAGGTCGGCGTCGTCACCTCACGCGGGAATGCGTCCAAGGCCCGTTTCGCGCTGGAGTCCGAAGCGCAAATCCTGCCCTATTACGAGCAGTATTTCGATTATCCGTTCGCCCTGCCCAAGCTCGATAACGTGGCCGGGCCCGGCCAATCGCAGTTCTTCGGCGCAATGGAGAATTGGGGCGCGATCTTCACCTTCGAGCGAATTCTGCTGGAAGACCCGGCGATCACTACCCCCGCCGAGCGACAGGCGATCTTCTCCGTCGAAGCCCACGAAATGGCGCACCAGTGGTTCGGCGACCTGGTCACCATGGGTTGGTGGGACGACCTATGGCTAAACGAAGGCTTCGCCAGCTGGATGGAGAACCGCACCACTGCGCACTTCCATCCCGATTGGGGTGCGGACGTGGACGCGGTGCAGTCGCGGGAAGCCGCGATCGGGCTAGACAGCTTCCGCAGCACGCACCCGGTGATCCAGCAGGTGCGCACGGTGGAGCAGGCCAACCAGGCGTTCGATACCATTACCTACCAGAAGGGCGAGTCGGTCATCTCCATGCTGGAGGGCTTTGCCGGGTCGGACACCTGGCGCGAGGGCCTACGCCGGTACATGAAGACGCACGCGTTCCAGAATACCCGCACCGACGACCTGTGGGCGGCGGTTGAGGGCGCCGGCGCCAAGGGCCTGACGGCGATCGCGCGGCAGTTCACCACCCAGCCGGGCGTGCCGCTGATCCGCGTGGCGAACGTGCGCTGCGAAGGCGGCCGCACCACCCTGGACCTGCAGCAGAGCCAATTTGCCAGCGACCGGCGCGAGGAAGTGGCTGCGCGGCCGCTGAGCTGGAGCGTGCCGGTGCGGGCCAGCGTCAATGGCGGGCCAGTGACCCAGGTCATAACGGCCGGTCCGACCACCCGTATGACGGTGCCGGGCTGCGGCCCGCTGCTGCTGAACGCGGGACAGACCGGCTATTACCGCACCATGTATGACCCGGCGAGCGCGGCGGCGCTGCTGGGTGGCTTCGTCCGCCTGTCGCCGGCCGACCAATATGGCGAGCTGTCCAACGCCAACAGTCTATCGGGCACCGGCTACCAGCCGATGGCCCGCGCGTTGGACCTGCTGGCGGCCGTGCCGCAAGACGCGCACGGCAAGGTAGTCGGCTGGTCGGCGGCGCGCTGGAGCGGGTTGTACGATACGCTGGGCGGCAATGCCGCCGCGCAGGCCAAGATCGCAACCGAGATGCAGCGGCGGTTCGGCACCCGACTGGCGCAGATCGGCCTGACGCCGCGCAGCGGTGAGCCGGTGCTGGACACGACTCTGCGGCCGGTGCTGATCAGCACCTTGGGGTCAGTTGGCGACCGGACGGTGGTGGCGGAAGCAAACCGCCTGTTCGCGGCTTGGCAGTCGAACCCGCAAGCGATCCCGGGCTCGCTTAAGTCGACCTGGCTGGGCGTGGTCGCCCGCAACGCCGACCAGGCCCGCTGGAACCAGCTGCATTCCGTGGCGCAGCGGACCCGCGGGTCGGTCGAGCGGACCACATACTACGAGCTGCTCGGCGACACGGCTAACGAGGCACTGGCGCGGCGGACGCTGGAACTGGCGCTGACCGACGAGCCCGGCAAGACGGTCAGCGCGGGCATGATCAGCGCGGTTGCCGGCGAGCATCCGGAGCTGGCGCTGGATTTCGTCCTGGCGCACCTGGCGCAGGTCAACGCGCTGGTCGACATCTCCGGTCGGTCGCGCTTCCTGTCCGACCTCGCCTCGGGCAGCGACGATCCGGCGACCATCGGCAAGCTCGAAGCCTATGCCAAGGCGAACCTGGGCAAGGACGATCGGCGCCCCATCGACCGGGCAATCGACCGTATCCGCACCCGCCTGGCGCAGCAGGGACGGGTGAAGAGCGAGACGGCGGCCTGGCTGGCCCGGCGGTCCTGACAGCTCGATTTCCGGCGCTCACCTAAAGGGTAGGCGCGGCCCCCGCCGGGCCGCGCCTACCGATCCCTCGTCATTGCGAGGACGCGCGGGCGGGCGGTGCGTTGGGGTCGATCTTCGGCTTGGGTCCAGGCACGCCGACTCGACGGTGCCGCGGCAGACCCACCGTCCCCACAACTCCGCGCAATTATATGTAAGGTTCGTGCGGTTGGGATATTTGGCGGTGTACTGGGCCAGGAATTTTCGCTCGGCCTCGTCCCGGCTGGCGCCGCTGCTGCCCATCACCGGGATCGACTGGTAGTTTGATTTGCGCTCCGCCAGCTCGGACGGGCTCACGGAAGTGGCGGGCGGCGTGCCCGTGTTGGCGGCGGCGCTCTCGACGGGTCGAGCCGGCACGCCAGCGGCAATGTCCAGGCACGCTTCCTTGTCGCCCGCCAGGCACTTGTCGTAGCGCTGCTGGGCCGCCTGGAACTGACGTTGTTGCTGCTCGGCGGCGGCCATTTCACGAGCGTGCTGCTGCAGCGCAGCTTCCGCGTGGGCGCGTTGCCGTTCCTGGCGCTGCGCGTTTTCGGCATTGACCCGCTCGAACTCGGCCTGCGCGCGCGCGCGCTCGTTCGTCAGCCGCTCATAGTCCGCGACCTTGCGCTGATAATCGGCTTCGCGGGCCGCGCGGGCATCGGCCGCGGCCTGGGCAGCGCTGCTCGGCGCGCCGTCAGCCTTACCAGCGTCGCGATCGCCGGTTTCATCGCGGGTGCTGCCGTACTGCGGACGCCAGCCGGACTCGTCGATTATCCGCTTGGAATGGTTCGGGTCGGGCTTCCGGTACTCGGCGTTGCGCCAATTTGCGTCCTCAAGGGTGGGTTCAACGATGCAGCCGCCGACCAGCTCGTCATTCGAGGCCCCGGACTTCTTGCGCACATATTCGCGCCAGCCATGATCGCTGCCGTCCCGCTCCTTCTCGACCGTGGTCGGATATATTCCCGCGACGTACGTGTCGGGCGTGCCATGCACCCAAAGATAGCAGGTCAGCCAGCGCGGATCGCTTGGCTGCTCCTGGGTCGGAGTGCCGGCCGACAGGTAGACCTGGGCCGAGGCCGGCGCAGTTGCGGCGACCAGCAAGGCAAGCGCGGCCGTGCCGGTCATCAGGCGGGTATTCAAGATGGTCCTCCCCCGAGTTCCGTTTCACGCTGAACTACCGCCCCGACACGCGGAACAAGGCCTCTGCTCCCGCTGTCAGCCGGCGAGCTTCTTGGCGCCGAGGCCGAGCACCATCTGGTTGGCGCGGTCGTAGCTCAGCGGCTTGCCAAACAGGTAGCCCTGGATGGTGTCGCAGCCGAGGTCGCGCATGCGTTCGAAATCCTCGGCGGTTTCCACGCCCTCGGCGGTGATCGACATGCGAAAGCTCTTGGCGAGCTGGACGATGGACTGAATGATGGCGACATTGCCGGCCTTGTTGCCCGCCTCGCGAACGAAGCTGCCATCGATCTTCAGCTTGTGGAACACGGCCTTGTTCAGATAGCCGATCGATGAGTAGCCGGTGCCGAAATCGTCGAGGGCGATGCCGACGCCGAGCGCGCGGAGCCGGCCGAGGACGGCAAGGGTACGCGCGTCGTCTTCGAGGAACACACCTTCGGTGACCTCGAGTTCCAGCCGGTTGCCGGGCAGCTTGTGGCGGGCCAGCGCCTGGGCGACCGCATTGGGCAGCGACGGCAGGATCAGCTGCTTGGGGCTGATGTTCACCGCCACCGTGATCGGCTCCGGCCAGGACGCGGCGGCCTTGCACGCTTCCTCGATCACGAATTCGCCAAGCGGGCCCATCAGGCCGCATTCCTCGGCGATCGGGATAAAGGCGGTCGGCGGCACGAAGCCGCGCTGCGGGTGATTCCAGCGGATCAGCGCCTCGAACCCGACCAGCTTCTGCGTACGGGCGCTGACCAGCGGCTGGAAGGCGAGGTGGAACTGGCGGGTGGTGAGCGCCTGGCGGATGTCGGCTTCCAGGCGGACGCGGTCGTCCTGCTCGGACTGCAGCTCATGGCTGAAGTAGCGGGCAACCCCGCGGCCGGCGTCCTTGGCCTGGTAGAGCGCAAGGTCGGCCTTGAGGATCAGGTCGTCGACGGTGGCGCCATCGATCGGGCCGAAGGCGCAACCGACAGAGACACCGATCCGGATCTCGATGCCGTCAATGGTGTAGGGCTCGGCGATGGCGGCGATGATGCGGTCGGCGAGCTGCTCCACCTTTCTGCGGCTCTGCGCATCGGGAACCACAATGGCGAACTCGTCGCCGCCCATGCGGCCAACCGTGCCGTCGGGCCCGGCTTGGGTGCACAGGCGCTTGGCGACGGCCTGCAGCACCGCGTCCCCTTTGGGGTGGCCGAAGGTGTCGTTGACCGGCTTGAACCCGTCGAGGTCGAGGAACATGATGGCGCAGGGCACATTGCTGCTGGTCGCGACGCGTAGTGCCTCGCCGAGCAGCTGGCGGACGCGGGCGCGGTTCGGCAGGCCTGAAAGCACGTCCATGTTGGCGAGCGTCGTCAGCCGCTCCTGGGTGTGGCGGATGTCCGTGATGTCAGAGCCCACGCCGCGGAAGCCTTCAAACCGGCCGGCCGTGTCGATGATCGGATCGCCCGCGATGCTGATCCAGCGCATGCCGTGCGGGGTCTTGAGCTCCATCTCCAGGTTCTGGAACGGGCGCTTGTCGAGCAGCACTCGGCCCAATTCGGCATGGCCGCCGAGCAGAGCGGGCAGCGACTGGCCGAGCAGCTGCCCGGAGGGCCTGCCGAGTAACGCGCTCATCCGGCTGGAGATATAGGACACGCGGTTGTCGCCGTCGATCTGCCAGAGCCAACCTACGCCGCGCTGCTCATATTCCTGGAGCAGCAGCGACGCGCTTTCGCTCTTGGAACCATATTCCGCATTGGCCTTCAGCTGCCGAAAAGCCCAGCGGGCGACGGTTAGGACGCCGACGATGGAGACCCCCAGCGTGAAGGCGATAGACAACATGTGCTGAAAGGGGATGGTGGCGCGGCCGAAGAACAGGGCGGCGCACAGGCCGAAGGTGAAGGAGCACATCCACGCGGAGGCGCAGGCCGGAACAACAACCAGGCCCAGCCCGGCGACACCGACGCCGGCGATGATGGAAGCAGCGATCACCTGCGCTGCGGGGTCGAGCACGGGAAACAGGTAGAGCGGCAGGCTGAGCCACAGGGCGGCGCGGACCAGCACATCGCCGGCGAGCTGCCACACCGGGACCGCCTTGCCCGAGCGGCCGACGCAGGTCACCGCCTGCTGCTGTGCCCAGCGCATGGCCACGATGTTGGCGGTGCCGACCACCAGGCTCCACGGCAGCAGCAGGCCGGTGCCGGGCGAACTCCACAGGGCGGCGGTGAGAAGCAGGGCGGCAGCGAGGTTGGCGAGTGCGAAGAAGGGGGCGAGCTGGCCGCGGGACAGCAGCTGGATGTCCTTGAGCGGCGACGCCAAGCCGTCGGTTTCGGCGGTGGTGGCCGCCACGGATTCGCCGTCCGGCAGCCGGGCGGCGATCATGCGCTTGTATCGATCAGGTGCCTCGTACACGTGGCCTCGCTTACTCCCGGGTTGAGCGGGAGTTAGCGCGAATGGGTTGAGGTCGAGTTAAAGCTTCAGCGCGTCAAGGTCGCGGGTGACCAGCGGATGGTAGAGCGGCCGCGCCTGGCGGTAGATCCGGACGGCCAGCGGTCTGCCCCAAGTCGGATCGGCGGCCAGCGCCTTGTACAGCGGGCGGACGAACTTGCCGCGGCCTTGGCCGAGGAGGAAGCGCTCCAACGTGGGAACGGCCGGCTGGTAGCGGTTGGCCACGGCGAGATCGAGCCAGGCGAACTGAAGCTCGCTGTTGCCCGTGGTGGAAAGGCCTAGCGCTCGGTCGAGCGCGGCGAGTTGCGCGGTGGGCTGCTTGCGAGGCAGGCGCTGGAGGAAGCGCAGCCGCTCGTCGGTGGTCCACTGGCCCCAAGCGGCGGCGGGCGGGCCGGAGCGGGGAAAACCGGCGACGGCCGCGTCCACCGCAGCGAATGCCTGAGGGTCAGGGGGAACGGCGTTGGCCGGGATGCCGGGCTGATAAACCCAGCGATCCAATTGGAGCTGTCGCTCGAGCGCCTGGTCGCCGCGGATCAGCTGGCGGCGCAGGTCGGTGAGGAACATGGCGGACGTGACCGGCTGAAAGGCGTGGCGGGTGAACCAGCCGCGCATGAAGACGTCGAACCGCTCGCGGCCGACCGCCGCTTCAATCGTACGCAGGAAGGCCGCGCCTTTCTCATAGGCGATGTCGGTCAGGCCCTCGTCCGGGTGGCGGCCCGTAAGATCGAGGTGAAGGCGGGTGTCGGCGCTGGTTGGGCCGCCGGCCTCCGCAACCGCCTTACCCATGGCGTCGATGCCGAGCGCCACCTGCTGGCGGGCAACCTTCGGCCCATACAGCGCCTCGACAATCCGGCGCTCGGCGTACGTGGTGGTGCCTTCGTTGAGCCAGAAGTCGGCCCAGGCCGCATTGGTGGCCAGGTTACCGGACCAGCTGTGCGCCAGTTCGTGCGCGATCAGGCTGACAAGGCTCTTGTCGCCGGCGATGAAGGTGGGCGTCAGGAAGGTGAGCGTCGGGTTTTCCATGCCGCCATAAGGAAAAGAGGGCGGCAGGACGATCATGTCGTAGCGGCCCCAGGCATAGGGGCCGAACAGCCGCTCGGCCGCGTCCACCATCTGCTCGGTGTCCGTCAGCTCGCGCGCTGCAGCGGGTAGAGTGACCGGCTCGGCCCAAACGCCGGTGCGCGCCCCGAGCTGCTGGAAGCGGATGTCGCCGACCGCGATGGCGATCAGGTACGGCGCGACCGGGTGGTCCATGCGGAAATAGAAGGTGCGGGTGCCGGTCGGCAGCGCCGCCTGGAGGGAGGAGCCGGCGACGCCCTCGGCCGGGGCGCTCATCACGGCGGTGAGCGGGGCGGGAACCCGGATGCGGGCCGACCAGGTCTGGCGGATGCCCGGCGAGTCCTGGGTCGGAACCCAGCTGCGGTTCTCGATCGACTCGCCCTGGCTGAACAGGAAGGGCTGGCGCTTGCCGGCGGTCTGGGCGGGGCTGAGCCACTGGAGGGCCGAGGCGTCCGGGCGCGACCGGTAGTCGATGCGGACCTGCCTGGTGTCCGGGCGAAGCGCGATGATGAAGGGGGTGCCAAGGTCCTTGTCCGCCCGGCCGAAGCGGAAGGCGAGCTTGCGGCCCGCGCCGTCGGCCACGGAATGGACCTCATAGCCCTTACGGTCGAGCACCAGTTCGCGCGCGTTCGAGCGGCGGACGAGGTCGAGGGTGGCGGTGCCGCCGACGGTGCGGCGGGTGAAGTCGATCGCAAGGTCGAGCGCGACATTGCTGACGCGGGCCTCGCGCGGGCGGGCAAAGCTGTGCGGATCCGCGGCGTCGTCAGTCAGAAGCACGGGCGCGATCTGTTGACCGGGCGCCGGCTGCGCGGCGGCGGGTGCGGCATTGAGGGTGAGGACGCTGGCGGCGAGGAGCAGGGAACGGATCATGGTGGGTCCTTGTGGCGGGTGCGCCGTAACCGGCGGTGAACGGGGGCGCAAAGCGGGGCGAGAACGGGATTGCTTGTCCTTCGGTGCCTTCCGCACCGCTTCGCTCGCAATGACGACGCAGCCCCGCTATATCGGGCGCATGCGGCTCCCCCCACAGGCGACTCCATGGCGACCGACAGCGCGGCGCTGACAGCCGAGCGGCCGTTGGTCCGGCGGCGCGGCAACGCCGACCGGCAGCCGCAGGCGCTGCGGCCGCGTAGCGGGCCGATCGCCAAGACGGTCGGGCTGGACGTGCCCTTCTTCGCCGACAAGAACCGGGCCTTCTGGATGCTTCAGTCGGCCGGTTGGACCGGTTATTTCATCCTGCGATCGCTGTCCGGCGTGGCCAACGCCATGCCGATCATGTTCGTGGTCCATACCCTGCTGCTGACCGCGACGGGTTACTCGCTGACCCTGCTGATGGGATCGCTGTTCCGGCGGCTGATCACCATGCGGGCGATCTACACGGTGATCCTGAGCGTCGCCACGGTGGTGCTCGCGGCGACCGCTTTCTCGGTGATTGAGACCTGGAGCCATGCGACCTTCGTCAAGCCGGGCGCGCGGCCGTTCGGGGTTGAGAGCTTTGGCGCCATCCTGCTCAATTTCGCGCTGCTGGCGGCCTGGTCGGCGCTTTACTACGGGATCAACTATTACCTGCTGCTCGAAGAGGAGATCGACCAGCGGGCCAAGCTGGAGAACCAGGCTTCGAGCGCGCAATTGGCGATGCTGCGCTATCAGTTGAACCCGCACTTCCTGTTTAACACGCTTAATTCCATCTCCACCCTGGTGCTGCTGAAGCAGACCGAACGGGCCAATGCGATGCTGGCGCGGCTGTCGTCCTTTCTGCGCTACACGCTGGCCAACGAGCCGACCGCGCAGGTGACGCTGGCGCAGGAAGTGGAAACGCTGAAGCTTTATCTCGAGATCGAGAAAATGCGGTTCGAGGACAGGCTGCGTCCGCACTTCCGGATCGATGCGGCGACTATCGGCGCGCGCTTGCCCTCGCTGCTGCTGCAGCCGGTGATCGAAAACGCCATCAAATATGCGGTGACCCCGAGCGAAACTGGGGCCGACATCTGGATCCAGGCTTCGCGCGAGGGCAACCGGGTGCGGATCGAAGTGGCCGACAATGGCAGCCAGGCGCACGAGGCGCTGGTCGCCACCCAGTCGACCGGCGTCGGCCTGGCGAATACCAGGGACCGTCTGGCGCAAGCCTATGGTGATGCCCACGGCTTCACGACACGGACCAACGAACATGGGGGATTTAGCGTCATCGTCGACATCCCGCTCGACGCCGCGCCGGGGGCCGCGGCATCGGGTGCCTGAGAACAACCAAGGAGTCCCATGAGCATCAGAACCATTCTCGTCGACGACGAGCCGCTGGCGACCCAGGGCCTGCGCCTGCGCCTGGAAGCCCATGACGATGTCGAGGTCATCGCCACCGCCAACAACGGCCGCGAGGCGATCCGCGCTATCAAGACCCACAAGCCGGACCTGGTGTTCCTCGACATACAGATGCCGGGGTTCGACGGCTTCTCCGTGATCCAGGGCCTCATGGAGGTGGAGCCGCCCTTGTTCGTGTTCGTGACCGCCTTTGGCGACCATGCGCTGCGCGCGTTCGAGGCGCAGGCGGTCGACTACCTGATGAAGCCGGTCGAGGAAGACCGGCTGGCCGCGACCATGGAGCGGGTGCGCCAGCGCCTAAGCGAGAAGCGCGGTGCGCAGGAGGCCGAGCGGCTGAAGGAGGCACTGGTCGAGCATGCGCCCGAAGCCGCCGAAGAACTGGCCGAAGGCGGCCCGGCCGAGCCGCATGCCGCCAATCGGTTTGAGAAGATGATCAACATCAAGGATCAGGGTCAGATCTTCCGGGTCGATGTAGACACGATCGAGCGGATCGACGCAGCCGGCGACTACATGTGCATCCAGACCGGCGATAACACGCTGATCCTGCGCGAGACGATGAAGGACCTGGAGAAAAGGCTTGACCCGCGCCGCTTCCAGCGAGTGCACCGGTCGACCATCGTCAACCTGGACCTGGTCCGGCAGGTCAAGCCGCACACCAACGGCGAATGCTTCCTGGTGCTGGATTCGGGCGCACAGGTTAAGGTGTCGCGATCCTACCGGGACGTGGTGGCGCGCTTCGTCCACTAGGGGCGGCAAGCTCCGCGCCGATTGTTCCCGCCGTCCGGTCCATAACGGACCGGTCGGTCACGTGGCATTTGCCGTCGACCGGCAGTGTTGCGCCCATGTTGGCGATCCCGGACCAGAGCGCGGCGGCGGCACCGCCGCCGCGGGCGCATGTCAGTTTCCGCAAGCACTTCCTGCTGCCGCTCGTGGCGCTGGTCGGAACGCTGGCGATCATCCTTGGCAGCAGCCTGTACTGGTTCACAGCGCAGCAGGATGAGATGCAGCTGGCGGCCGAATGTGAGCTGATCCAGTCCGCGCTGAATTCCCGCCAGGCGAGCCTGCGCCGTAATCTTGGCGACTATGCCGTCTGGAACGAGGCCTACAAGCGGCTGGCCCTCGACTTCGACCGAGAGTGGGCAATCGAGAATATCGCGCCGTACCTCAGCAAGGTACAGCACTACGATTACGCCTTTGTGGTCGACGGGCAGGGGCAGACGCTGATCGGTAGCCGAGGCAACTCGCAGGTCACCGTGCCGGCGGAGGCAGTGCTGGGACGGCCGTTCACGCTGGCTCTCCGCCAGCTGCGCGCGGGCGTTGCCGGCAGCGACCGGCGGGTCAGCGGGCTGACCAAGGCGGACGGGCGGCCGACTCTGTTCGGCGCGGCCGCGATCGTTCCCAGCGACGATGTGCTGCGGCGGCCCGTCGCCGACCGGTATCTGGTCGTGGCCAGGGTATTGGACGCACCGACCCTGGCCGAAGTGGGCGAGGAGTTCGGTATCGAGGCCTTGCACCACGACGAGCAGGAGGTCGAGCGGGCGCAGATGGACGTGACCGACGCGTCCGGGCGGCGGCTGGGCGTGCTGGGGTGGGAAGCGGACGAGCCGGGCACTGAACTGCGGGGCAAGCTGCTGCCGTGGCTGTTGCTGATGTTGGTTCTGATGACCGGGGTGGCCGGGACGGTGCTGCGCCATGGGCGCAAGGCGCTGGTCGACATCACCGCCGAGCGCGACCGGGCGGAGCGGGAGCGGGCGACAGCCGAGGCCGCGCTCGAGGACCTCGCCTCGGCCCGACGCAAGATCGTAGAGGACAGCGCCGAATTCCGCTCCACGTTGCAGCGCACGGTGAAGGCGGTCGAGCACAAGCACGACAAGCTGCTGGAGAAGACGCTGGAGCAGCGCCGGGGCGAGTTGGTTGAGCTGGCGCAGACCTACCAGCGGGTGCTTGGCCTGGTCTACGACACGCTGAACGAGGCGGCCGAGGCGCTGAGCGACGTGGCGCGGGTGCCGTGCGGCGAAGCCAGCGGCAATCAGCTGTTGCTGTCCGCCGGAGATCTGCAGGAGCAGGCGCGCTACCTGGAAGAGGAGAGCCGGCGCTTCCTGGCGCGGCTGCAGGCGGCCTGATGAAGCTCACATTTCTTGCCTTGCCGTTGGTGCTGCTCCCGGCACTGGCGGGCGCAACGCCGGGTCTGGAGATTGAGCTGGCGATGGTCAGCGACTGCCGCGACCGCGGCGATCCTCCCTCGGACGCAGGCGCGGCCGTGCAGGGCAGCTTCTCGGCCCGAGGTCCGCGCGGCAGCTACGGGTAGCCGTGAAGGTCTCGGGTAGTGAACGGAAGCTGCGACCTCGAACTGCAGGCGGGGCTGGGCGGGTGCCGAAAGTGGGCGGCCGGTCGATCGACGGGTGCCGGTTGGCCGAAGTCGGGTCGCCCTGTGCGGGCCGGCAGGGATCGAGCCCGGCGCGTTCGGCGGCGGCAAGCGCGACTGGTCGACCCGCGTCGACTACGATCTGGGCGGCGCTGCGCTGAACCTCAGCAGGGTAGGAAGCGCCCGGGCCCGGGCCGGGCAGTTGGGCCGCAACGGCCTGGTGCTGAGCGTCTCCCGCGGCTGCTAGGCGGTGCGCGGCCGACCGAGACCGAACCAGCGGCGGCGCGGGCCGCTCTTGAGCACCGAGCGGCGGAACACGCCCGCGGCGACCCGCAGGATCAGGGTCAGCCACAGCACCTGCCAAGCGATGGCGAGCAGGTGCGGCCACCACCGTCCGTCCTCCGCCGCACGGGCCAGCATGGCGTACGGCGAGGACAGCGGGAAGATGGCCGCGGCAAGGCCGGCCGGGCTGTTCGGGTTGGCGGCGGCCGTGGAGGAAAGCGCGAACACCAGCAGCTGCGACATGGTGATCGGCATGGACAGGGTTTGCACTTCGCGCACGGTCGAGGCCTGGGCGCCGATGCCGAGGAACACGCCGCCGATCAGCAGGTAGCCGAAGCAGAAGTAGGCCAGCGCCATCAGCAGGAAGCCGGGCCAGCCGAGCGCCGGGGCGGGCAGGCCAGCGAGGCTGCCGTTGCTGATGAGCAGCAGCGCGCCGACTGCGCAGCTGCCCCACACCAGGATGCCGAGCAGGCTGACGCACAGCATGGCGAACAGCTTGCCGATGAAAATGGCGTCGACCGGTGCAGCGGCGGCGAGGACCTCAATCGCCTTGTTCGACTTCTCCTCGATTAGCTGGCTCAAGAGCATGCCGGCGAGCAGCAGCGTAAGCAGGAATAACAGGGCCTGCCCGGCATGGGCGGTGAGCGCGCGGGCGGAGGCGATGTTGCCCGACGACTTGCTGATTGTCTTGATCGTTAGCGGCTGCGCACGCTGAGTGGGACCCGCGCGGGCGTCCGCGATAATCAGGCGCAACTGATGTGCCACCGTTCCGTCGTCGCTCAGCGAGCCAACCAGGTGCGGCTGGGCAAGCCCGCCGGTCAGGACACCGTCGACCGGCGGCGGGGGCGGAGGTGGCGGCGGCACACCGGGGCCGGTCCACCTGGTAGCTGGAGCACGATCGGAGACCAGCTTGACGGTACTTTCCTTGGGAAAGCTTTCGGCGAGCCGATCGCGCGCTTCCTTCAGCCGCTGGTAGTCGGCAGCCGAGGCGACCACCATGATCGTCGGCTGCTCGACCGTGGCGGCGACATTGGCTCCGATGCTGCCGAACAGGCCGCCGAACAGGATGGGGAACAGCGGGCCCAGGAGGAAGAACAGAAAGGTGCGTGAAGCAACGGTCGCCGTGAAGTCGCGGCGGCCAATGACTAGGGCAGCTTCGAGCGTTCGGGGCAGGGTCATTCGGGTGCTCCGCCGAGGGTCATATCGCGGGCCGCGGCCTCGCCGGCGATCGCGACGAACGCATCGTGCAGGCCCGGCCGTTCGATCGACAGGGTCTCGATGCCCGCGCCGCCGTCAATCAGCGCTTTCAGCAGGGGCTCCGGCCCGCCTTCGGGCAGCTCGAATGTCCAGCGCTTCCCCAGCCGCCGGGCGCTCGCCGGGAGGGCCGACTGCCACGGACCGGAGTCGGCGCGGGTGGTCAGCTGCACGATCGGGCGAAGCCGCCCACGGGCCTCATCCACCGCGCCCTCGAAGGCGACCTTGCCGCCGGCAATGATGGCGATCCGCTCGCACAGCCGTTCGGCATGGGCGATCACGTGCGTGGAGAAGATGATGGTCGCGCCCGCCTCCGCCCGCTCCCGGATTTGCGCCTCCAGTTTCTCCTGGTTGATCGCGTCGAGACCGGAAAAAGGCTCGTCGAGGACGATCAGCCTGGGGTCGTGGACCAGGGTGCCGAGCAGCTGCACCGTCTGCGCCATTCCCTTGGACAGGGTGCGGATCGGGCGCTTGATCCAATCGGAGAGGCCGCGGTCGGTCAGCATCTGCTCAGCCCGGCGGCGGCCCTCCTTCAGCGGCAGTCCGCGCAGCGCACCCATGAAAGCGATCGCCTCGCGTGCAGTCATCGCCGGGTAAAGGCCGCGTTCCTCGGGCAGGTAGCCGACCTCGCGCGCGGCATCGAGCGGCGCCGAGCGGCCGAGCAGGGTGCGCCGGCCGGACGAGGGATCGATGATGCCCAGCAGCATGCGGATGGTGGTGGTCTTGCCAGCGCCATTGGGGCCGAGAATGCCGTAGATGCAGCCGGCGGGGACCTGCAGCGACACGCCATCGACGGCGCGCTTGTCGCCGAATTCCTTGACGAGGTCTTCGGCGAAGACCGCCGCATCGCTACCCTGAACTTGCTGAAGCACTGTTCCTGTCTCGCCAGAGGAGGGCCTGGGGGAGTAGTGGGGGCAAGTGTTTGACCCGGCAAGCCTTAAGGAAGCGATACGAGCGGAGGCCGAGCGGCTGGGGTTTGTCGCATGCGGGTTTGCTCGCGCGGACGCGGTGCCGGAAGCGGGTGCGGCGCTGAAGGAATGGGTGGCGGCCGGGCGCCACGGGACCATGGGCTGGATGGAGGAACGGGTAGACCAGCGCGCTCATCCGCAGGCGCTGTGGCCCGAGGCGAAGAGCGTGATCGCACTCGCGATGAGCTATGCGCCGGCGGAGGACCCGCGGGCGCTGGCGGCCGAGCCGGACGTCGCGCAGATCAGCGTTTATGCGCAGGGTGGCGACTATCACAAGACGGTGAAGAAGGCGCTCAAGGGCCTGGCGCGGTTCATCGTCGACGCAGTGCCAAGCGAGCTCAAGGTGTTCGTCGACACGGCGCCGGTGATGGAGAAGCCGCTAAGCGCCGCGGCCGGAATCGGCTGGCAGGGCAAGCATACCAACCTTCTCAGCCGAGAGGCTGGCAACTGGGTGTTCCTGGGAGTGATCTTCACCTCGCTGGAGCTCGCCCCGGACCCGCCCTCCCCGGTCCATTGCGGCAGCTGCACGCGGTGCCTTGATGCGTGTCCGACCGCGGCATTCGATGGGCCGGGGCGGATCGATGCGCGTCGGTGCATCAGCTACCTGACCATCGAGCACTCGGGGCCGATCCCGCTCGAGTTCCGGGAGCTGATGGGCAATCGCATCTATGGCTGCGACGATTGTTTGGCGGCGTGCCCCTGGAACCGCTTCGCGGCCCAGGCGCAAGCCAACAAGGCATTCCTGCCACGCGCCGAGCTCGCGGCGCCAAAGCTGGGCGACCTGCTGACGCTGGATGATGTGGCTTTTCGCGAGCTGTTCGCCGGATCGCCGATCAAGCGGATCGGCGTGAAGCGGTTCCTCCGCAATTGCCTGATTGCGGCGGGAAACAGTGGAGAGCCCGCACTGCTGCCGCGGGTCGAGGCGCTGCTTCGTGACGAGGACGCGGTGGTAGCGGAGTCTGCCGCGTGGGCGGCCGCCCGCCTTCAGCCAGCAGCGTCGATCGCGGCGATGCAGCCGGTACGGTCGGCGGGGTCGCCGGTCGGGCGACGGGAGTCGACGTAGGTCACCCGCATGACGTTGGTGCCCGGTGCCGGGTAGAGGAAAGTGTCGAGGACGCAGGAGGGGCTCGACCACTGCAGCTTCAAGCCGGGACCTTCGCGAACCTGGAACGCGGGTGCGCCGAAGCGGGCGCCCAGTTCGTCCACGGTGAAGCCGATGAGGTCGCCGCGCTGCACGGGTTCCGGCTGCGGTCGGGAGACGGGCACGGGCGTCGCGGGCTGTGGCGGGGTGACGCCGCAAGCCGCGAGGGTCAGGGCGGCGGCAGTGGGCAGCAGGAGGCGCATAGAGGGCTGTTTGCGGGCACGCGGCTGGACTGGCAAGCGGTCCCTCGCTACCCGCCCGCCTTTCTTCACAGCCAGGACCAGCCATGACCCAGCCCCGCTTCGACGTGCTTTGTGTCGGTAACGCCATTGTCGACGTGATCGCCGATGCCTCCGACGAGTTCCTGGCTAGCCAAGGGCTGACCAAGGGCTCCATGCGGCTGATCGACGAGGGCGAGGCCGAGCGGTTGTACGGGGTGATGGGACCGGGCCGCGAACTGTCGGGCGGGTCGGCCGGCAACACCGCGGCCGGGCTGGCGGCGCTGGGCTGCAAGGTGGGTTTCATGGGGCAGGTGGCGGACGATCAGCTGGGGTCCATCTACCGCCACGACGTGCAGAGCCTGGGCGTCGAGTTCCTGGTGCCGCCACGGAGCGGTATCGGAGCGACTGCGCGCTCGCTGATCCTGGTGACGCCCGACGCTCAGCGGACCATGAACACGTTCCTGGGCGCGGCGCAGCTGCTGGACGCAAGCGTGATCGATCATTCGGCGGTGGCGGATGCGGGTATCCTCTACCTCGAGGGATACCTGTGGGATCCAGAAGCGCCGCGGGCAGCGATGGAGGCTGCGATCGCCGACGCCAAGGCGGCCGGGCGGCGGGTGGCGTTCACCCTGTCGGACACGTTCGTGGTCGACCGGCACGGGCCGGACTTCCTGCGGCTAGCGGCCAAGGGCAAGATCGACATCCTGTTCGCCAACGCCGCCGAGCTGGCCGCGGTGACCGGCGAAGCTGAGTTCGAGGCAGGTATCTCCAAGTTGGCGCCGAGCGTGCCTCTGCTAGTGGTGACGCATGGCGACCAGGGCGCCGTCGCGGTGCGCGGCGAAGAGCGCGCGCGGGTCGCGGCCGAACCGATCGGGAGCCTCGTCGACACCACCGGCGCTGGTGACCTGTTCGCGGCCGGTTTCCTCGCGGGCCAGGCGCGCGACCTCGGGCTGGAGCAGTGCCTGAAGCTCGGCGCCATCGCCGCGGCCGAGGTGATCCAGCATTATGGCGCACGGCCCGAGGCGGACCTCAAGGCACTGGCGGGCGACCTGCTGGCCTGAGCGTCAGCAGCGCCAGCCGCCGCCCGACCACCATACCCGCTGGCAACCCTCGTTGTGGCTCATCCAGCGCGGGAAGCTGCGGTCCGGGCGGTCGTGCCACCAATCGTTGTAGCTGTCGGGCGCAAAGCTGCGGTTGTTGAAGTAGGCCCAGCCCTCCGGGGCGCCGTAGCTGTAGAGCAGCACCCCGTCGCGGCGGGGGCCGCGATGGTCGCCTGGACTCGTGGTGAAACCGGAGCCGACCTGCACCCGAACTCCTCCTGGGGTGCCGGAAAACGGTTGCGCTTGCGCGGCCGTCGAGATGGCCAGCGCGGCCAGCAGGGCGGGGGTCAGCAGTGGTGAGGACATGGTTCGTCGCTCCTGTCTGTCCCCGGCGCCGCAAGGATGCCTTTCGGCCCGGCCCAATGCAAGAAGGGCGGCACCGTCGCCGGCACCGCCCTTCCCAAGTTCAGATGTTCAGTCCTGACCCGGTCAGGGGCGCTCGCCCGGAGTGCCCGGCGCCGGAGCGCCCGGCAGCGACGCCACGCCAACGTTGGGCGGGGCGTCCGGATCGAGCTCCGGCACGTCGAAGATCCCGCGGCCGACGTGGCTGCGGCTGCGCGAGTAGCCGAAGTAGACCAGCAGGCCGATGGCGCCCCACACGATCAGCACCAGCTGGGCGATCGGCGGCAGGTTGAGGTACAGCCCGACGCAGCCCGCAATGGCCAGCGGCGCGATCACGAACACGGCCGGAGTGCGGAACGGGCGGCGCCGGTTCGGGTCCTTGCGGCGCAGCACCAGCACCGCGAGCGCCACCATGGCGAAGGCGAACAGGGTACCCGAGTTCGAATAGTCCGCCAGCTTGCCGACTGGCAGGAAGGCAGCCGCGAGCGTGACCACGATGCCAGTGAAGGCAGTAACCACGTGCGGCGTCTTGAACTTCGGGTGGACCGCGGCGAGCCGCTCCGGCAGCAGGCCGTCACGCGCCATGACGAAGAAGATGCGGGTCTGGCCGAACATCATCATCAGCACGACGGACGGCAGGGCGATGAACGCCGCGACGCCCATCAGGTCGCCAAGCCGCTCATAGCCGATCGAGCGCAGGACGTGCGCCAGCGCTTCCTTGGAGCATACCAGCGGCTCGAGTGCCCCGCCTGAAGTGATCGCGTTGCACTGGGCGGTCAGTTCGGCGGAGCCCGGCGCCAGCACCGCGCCGGCCGCGCTGCGCACGGGGTCGGCCCCGATCGCGCCGATCGCGCCCGCGGCCACCAGCAGGTAGAACAGGGTGCAGAACAGCAGGGAGCCGATCAGGCCGATCGGCACGTTACGCTGCGGATTGACGGTTTCCTCCGCGGCAGTGGAAACCGCGTCGAAGCCGACATAGGCGAAAAAGATCGAGGCCGCCGCGCCAACCACGCCGTAGGTGCCCCAGCCGTTGGGAATGAACGGCGTGAAGTGGGCGCCGTTCAGCACCGGCAAGGTCAGAACCACGAACACGCCGAGCGCGAACACCTTCACCAGCACCAGCGCCGAGGTGAAGCGGGCGCTTTCCTTGGTGCCGAGGATGAGGAGGCCGGTGACCAGCAGCGCGATCACCACGGCCGGCAGGTTGATGATGCCGCCGCCGTCCGGTCCGGAGGCGAGCGCCAGGGGAAAGTCGATGCCCCAGCTGCGCAGCAGGCCCACAAAGTAGCCGGACCAGCCCACCGCCACCGCGGACGCGCCCACCGCATATTCAAGGATCAGCGCCCAGCCGACCATCCAGGCGAGGAGCTCGCCCATCACCGCATAAGTATAGGTGTAGGCCGAGCCGGACACCGGCACCATAGAGGCGAGCTCCGAGTAGCAGAGCGCGGCCACCGCGCAGACGAAGCCCGCGATGACAAAGCTGATCATCATCGCTGGGCCGGCCTTTTGCGCGGCTTCGGAGGTGAGCACGAAGATACCGGTACCGATCACGGCCCCGATGCCCAGCATGGTCAGCTGGAATGCGCCGAGCGAGCGGTGCAGGCCCTTCTTCTCGGCCGTGGCGAGGATTGCATCGAGCGGCTTGACCCGTCCGAAGATCCCCTCCTGTGGTGCTACAGTTGCCATGAAACTCCCCTAAACTCCTGTGGCGGCGGAGCGTAGCGGCAAACGCCGGAGGAGCAAGCTCCTAGCGCGAGAGCATCGGGCCGAGCGGCTGCCCGCCGAAAATGTGAACGTGGAGATGCGGCACTTCCTGGCCGGCCCGCTTGCCCACGTTGCTGAGCACCCGGTAACCCTGGGTGGACGCCTCGACCAATCGCGCCGCTTCACCGACCGCTCGGGTCAGGGCGGCCATCTCCGCGTCGGAAGCGCGAGCGGAGAAATCATCCCAGCTGACGTACGGCCCTTTGGGCAGGGCCAGCAGGTGCACGGGGGCGAGCGGATTGACGTCGTGGATCACGACGGCATGCTGGTTTTCGTAGACTTTCCTGGCGGGTAGCTCGCCGCGCAAGATCTTCGCGAACACGTTCGTTTCGTCGTACGGCTGCGTGTGGTCGATCGGCATTAGCCTATTTCCCCGGTTGACCCTGATTGCCGCCCCGCTACCACGGACGGCCATGGCCGACGAGACGCCCGAGAGCCTGATTCCCTACGACGAGATCGTGCAGGAAGCGCTGCGCGACGTGGTCGGCCGCGTGTTGAGCGCGGTGGAGGCAGGCGGATCGCTGCCCGGCGGGCACCACTTCTACATCACGTTCAAGACTCGCATGACAGGGGTCGAGATCCCCAAGCACCTGTCCCAGCGGTTTCCGGACGAGATGACCATTGTCATCCAGCACCGATACTGGGACCTCAAGGTGGCGGCGGACCATTTCACGGTGGGCCTAAGCTTCGGTGGTGTGCCGGCGACCCTGCGCGTGCCGTTCGCGGCGGTGACCGACTTCGTGGATCCGGCGGTGGACTTCAGCCTGAAGTTCCAGGCGAACGGGGCCGACGGCGCGCCGCACGAGGAGCATGACCAGCCGGAGAATGACGCGCCGGTGGTCAAGACGGCGGACGACGGATCCAACGTCGTCAGCGTGGATTTCACGCGCAAGAAGTGACTTCTTTGCTGCCTCGGGCTTGACCCACGGTCTGCCTTCCTTTTGACGCGCCTCCAACGAACAAAGCGGACCTCGGCTAAACACCGGGGTGACGAAAGGATGATCATGGCCAGCCAGACCCGTACCGAAACCGACAGCTTCGGCCCGATCGAGGTGCCCGCGGATTGCTACTGGGGCGCGCAGACGGAGCGGAGCCTCGGCAACTTCCCGTTCGGGGAGCGGGAGCGGATGCCGATCGGGCTGGTACGGGCGCAGGCGATCGTCAAGCAGGCCGCGGCGCGGGTGAACCGGCGCCATGGGCTCGACCCCAGGCTGGCCGACGCCATGGAAGCCGCGGCCGCGGCGATCGTCCGGGGCGAGCATGACGACCAGTTTCCGCTGTCGATCTTCCAGACCGGTAGCGGCACCCAGACCAACATGAACGTCAACGAGGTGATCGCCGGCCTTGCCAACGAGGCGCTGGCCGGCACCCGCGGGGGCAAGAGCCCGGTCCATCCCAACGACCACGTTAACAAGTCGCAGAGCTCCAACGACAGCTTCCCGACCGCGCTGCACGTGTCCGCGGTGCTCGCGACCGAGCAGCAGTTGCTGCCGGCGCTCGATCGACTGACCGGGGCGCTGGAGGAGAAGGCGCGGGCGTGGGACGGCATCGTCAAGATCGGCCGCACCCATACGCAGGACGCGACCCCGCTGACGCTGGGTCAGGAGTTCAGCGGTTACGCGGCGCAGCTGCATTCCTGCCGAGCGCGGATCGAGGGCGCGATGAACGGCAACCTCCGCAAGCTGGCGATCGGAGGCACGGCCGTTGGTACCGGTCTCAACGCGCCGGAGGGCTGGGCCGACGACATGGTCGCGGCAATCAGCGACATCGCGGGCACGCGGTTTGAGCCCGCCCCTAACAAGTTCGCCGAGATGGGCGCGCGCGACGCCCTGGTCTTCTTCCATGGTGCGCTGGCGACGCTGGCGGTGGCGTTGACCAAGATCGGCAACGACATTCGCTTTCTTGGTTCCGGTCCCCGCTCTGGTCTCGGCGAGCTAAGCCTGCCCGAGAATGAGCCGGGCAGCTCCATCATGCCGGGCAAGGTCAACCCGACGCAGGTGGAATCGCTGACGATGGTCGCCGCGCAGGTGATCGGGAACGGCCAGGCGGTGACGGTTGGTGGCCTCCAGGGTCACTTCGAGCTGAACGTCTTCATGCCGCTGATCGGCGCCAACGTGCTGCGCTCGATCTCGCTACTGTCCGTCGGGATGGTCAGCTTCGCCGAACGCTGCGTCGACGGCATGCAGGCGAACGAGGAGCACATCCGCGACCTCGTTGCGCGCAGCCTGATGCTGGTGACGGCGCTGGCGCCCGAGATCGGCTACGACAATGCCGCGACCATCGCCAAGCACGCGCACAAGAAGGGCCTGACGCTGAAGGAAGCGGGAGTCGAGTTGGGCCTGGTGGACGAGGCGACCTTCGACCGGGTGGTCAAGCCGGAGCTGATGCTGGGGCGGTAAGCCCCAACGTCACAGGCGCCAGTTCAGCCGGACGCCGATGTTATCGATGCCGGGGTTCTGCTTGCCGAACAGCTGGGCGTGGCTGAGGTGCACCCAGCTCGCCTCGACGCCGAGGCGGTCGGTAGCCTGCAGGCCAATTGCGAGCTCGGGCTCGAACAGGACCCGGCTGCCGAACTCGATCTTGCCGTTGCCGGGCACTTCATAGTTGCGGGCCGAGCCGTTGTGGATGGCGACGCCAACGCCGGGCCGGACGTAGAGCCGGTCGCCAAACCGGTAGCTGAGGCCAGCCGCGGCGTAGCTGGTGTCGCCCTTGGTGTTGAGCGCGCCGAAGACGTACGGCTGCAGCCGCGTGCGGCCGACCCCGCCAAAGCGATAGCCGAGCGACAGGTCAACGCCGCTTTCCTCGCTGCTGCTCAGCGACAAGGGCGTGTTGACGGCCTGGCGGTGGACGCCGGCGAATACCTCCCCGGCGTCGGCGGGCGTGGCGGCAAGGAAGGCGAGCGGGACAAGCGCAAGGTTCATGACCCTGGGAACGCTCCAATCGTGATTAGGCACCCGCCTGCCAATGGCGGATGGCGTTGTTGGGGGCGAGCAGCATCCAGACGTTGAGCGTCAGGTTATCGCGGATGATCGCCAGGGGGATCAGCTCCAGGATCACGACCAGCATGATGGTGGCCCACAATGGGAGGCGCTTCGCGAGCCAGAAGCCGAGACCCATCATCAGGACATCGCTGACCGAATTAAGGATGGAATCGCCACGGTAGCCCAGCGCGATCGTCGCCACCCGGTAGCGGTTGATGATCACGGGCGAGTTCTCGACCAGCTCCCACGCGCTCTCGACCAGGGTGGCGTACAGGAGGCGGCGTTCGACCGGCACCTTCTTCAGCAGCAGTGCGCCGGCGGCGTAGAACAGGATGCCGTGGATGACGTGGCTGAAGCTATACCAGTCCAGTAGCATCTGGCTCTGCTGCGGGCCGACATCGCCCCACAGCTCGATCCGATGGCAGGTGCAGATGGGCGGGCGGCCCATCAGCCACAGGATGGCCGCAGCGGCGAGCAGGACCAGGAAGCTGGCGGCAAGCGCCCGGTGCGTCTTGCTCACCCGACCTCGACGGTGACATGGGCGAAGCGGGGATCGGGGCCGATCCGGCGGCGAACTTCGCCTGGGGTGACGGGGCCGGCGACCGCGACGATCGCGGCGTAGCGGCCGGGGCCAACCTGCCAGATGTGGAAGTCGTGGATGGCCGCGTCGCCCGGTGCTTCAATCCGCTGGCGGACGCCGTCGCAGAGCGCCTGGTCAGGCACGCGGTCGAGCAGCACGGCGGCCGTGTCGCGGATCAGGCCGCGGCTCCATACCAAAATCACCAGCGCACCGACGAGGCCCACCGCGGGATCGAGCCAGCGCACCCCGAGCCACCAGCCAGCCGCCAGCGCGAGGATGGCGAGCACGCTGGTCAGCGCGTCGGACAGGACGTGGAGGTAGGCCGAGCGCAAATTGTGGTCGTGATGGTGGTGATCATGGCCGTGGTCATGGTCATGGTCATGGTGACCCTGGTCGTGTCCGTGGCCGAGCAGCGCCGCGCTGGCGAGGTTCACCGCGAGGCCGATCACCGCCACGACTAGCGCTTCGCCGAACTGGACGTCCTGCGGTGCGCGCAGGCGACCGATGCTCTCCCAGGCGATGCCCAGTGCCACCGCCGCCAGCCCCAACGCCGAGGCAAAGCCGGCGAGGCTGCCGAGCTTGCCGGTGCCGAAACTGTAGCGCGGGTCGGTCGACCACCGCCGCGCTAGCCAGTAGGCCCAGGCAGCGATTCCGAGCGCCAGCGTATGGGTTGCCATGTGCCACCCGTCCGCCACCAGCGCCATGGAGCCGGTGACCGTGCCGAGACTGATTTCGGCCACCATCATGATGGCCGACAGCAGGACCACCCAGCGGGTGCGCCGCTCGTTGCGCTCGTGCGACGCGCCGAGGAAGTCGTGATGATGGGCCTGGGCCATGTGGGCGGAGGGGCTAGCGGGCTGGGCAGGGCTTGCCAAGCGGCGGCCGGCGTCGGACACAGCCGCCGATGCTGCGCACCTACGGCCCAAGCTGCGACGGAAGCCTGCTTGACGCTGGGCACGGGCCGATCTCGCCCACCGCCACCTGGATCGACCTCGAGGAACCCACGCGGGAGGAGGACAAACTGGTCGAGCAACTGCTCGGTCTGGCGGTACCGACCCGCGATGACCTAGCGGAGATTGAGCCCTCGAGCCGCCTGTATGAGCGCGACGGGGCGCTTTACATGACGCTGAGTACATTGCGCGGCGTAGAGGAAGGCCAGCCGACCGCCGAGCCGATTGGCTTCGTGCTGGCCGGGAATCGGCTGGTCACCATCCGTTACGCCAGTCCGAAGCCGGTGCGCGCCTTTGCCGCCCATGTCCGGCGCGAGCCGGAGCGGGCGCGCGACGCACTAAGCGTGTTGGTCGGGCTGGTAGACGCGATCGTGGACCGGCTTGCGGACGAGCTGGAGGCGGCCGGCGCCGAGATGGACACGATTTCCAGCAACATTTTCGCCAAGAGCGCGGATGAGCGGCGCATCCCCGCCCAGCAGCTGACGGCCATGCTGACGCGGATCGGGCGGGCGCAGTCGCTATTGGCGCGGATCCGGGAGACGACGCTCAGCACCGTCCGGTTCCTCAGCTTCCTGATGGGGTCGGCCCGGCTGCACGAGACCGACTGCACGGGCTCACGCAATCACCTGGGCAGCCTGCAGACGGACGCCGCCGCGCTGCTAGATCATGCGGGTTACCTCAGCGACAACATGACGTTCCTGCTGGACGCGTCGCTGGGCCTGATCAGCGTGGAGCAGAATGCGGCGATGAAGCTGTTCAGCTGGGCAGCGCTGGTGTTCCTGCCGCCGACCCTCATTGCCGGCATCTTCGGCATGAACTTCCACCACATGCCGGAACTGGATGAGCCATGGGGTTATCCGATGGCGCTGGCGCTGATGTTCCTGAGTGCGGTGCTGCCGCTATGGTATCTTAAGCGGCGGGGATGGATCTAGGCTTGTGGCAGGTCTCTTCGATCGGAGCTTGCAGCCGGCTTCTCCAGGTTAGGCTCGCAGCAGCCAGGCGCCCTTGTGCTGGCTGGCGATCACCGGATCGACGCCCGCGCCAACCGGCTCGGCGGCGCAGCGGCGGGCGAGAGATACCTGCGAAAAACGGGACACCGGCACTCCGTCTCCGCCACGAACAGCCTCGGCCCGAACCAAAGCAGCCATGCGGCGGCGGTAATCCTGAGCGCTGATCATCGACGGGTCCCCACTGGAAAGTTCTTTCCCAACGTTAACAATGCCTTTGGCGTGGCTTTGTTCCGCCTCGTGCAACGGTTTGAGCAACGGCTCGTTTGAGCGGCGTAATGGCGAACGGGAAGAAAAGCCGGCTCGTGACCATTGGGGACGCGATCTCCGACTGGACATCCAAGCTGTTTGCCCACCCTTACATGCAGGTGGGCGTGATCGTCTTCTGCGTCCTGTGGTTCGCGTTCGGCTGGCACGCCGACACGCTCACTGCTGCCCTGTCGGTGGTCGCCATCACCCTGACCCAGATGGTGCTGAACGGGCAGTATGAGCGCGAAGGCGAGGCGCACCGGCGCGACATCGCGATGCACGCCAAGCTCGATGAGTTGATCAAGGCGACCAAGCGCGCGCGAGACGAGATGGTCGGGATCGAGGAGCTGGAGGAAGAGCAGATCGCCGAGCTGAAGGAAGAGGCCAAGGAGGCGATCGACGCACAGGGCGATCGGGCCGGCGATCCCCAGGAGCGCGAAACCGCCAAGGCAGCGGTGGAACAAGCCGCCGCCAAGCGGCGCAGCCGGGTGAAATCCAGGGCTTGAGCCCCTATGTTTGCGGGGGTCCGGCAGGCTTGCTAAGGGCCGCGCCAACTCACCCGACACACAGGATTGCGTCTCCATGATCCCTACCGGCCAGGATAGCTTGTCCACTCGCACGACCCTGGAGGCGGGCGGCAAGCGCTATGCTTATTACAGCCTGGCCAAGGCGGCGGAGCAGCTAGGCGACGTGAGCCGCCTGCCGTTTTCCATGAAGGTGCTGCTGGAGAACCTTCTGCGCTTCGAGGATGGGACCACCGTCACTCGCGACGACCTGCAGGCGATGGCCGACTGGCTGAAGGAGCGGAAGATCGCGCGGGAGATCCAGTATCGCCCGGCGCGCGTGCTGATGCAGGATTTCACGGGCGTTCCGGCGGTGGTCGACCTCGCCGCCATGCGCGACGCGATGAAGAACCTCGGCGGCGATCCGCAGAAGATCAATCCGCTGGTTCCGGTGCACCTGGTGATTGATCACTCGGTGATGGTGGACGAGTTCGGCACGCCGAAGTCCTTGGACCAGAATGTGGACCTCGAATACGCTCGCAACCGCGAGCGCTACGAGTTCCTGAAGTGGGGCAGCCAGGCGTTCGACAACTTCCAGGTGGTGCCGCCGGGAACCGGCATCTGCCACCAGGTGAACCTCGAATACATCTCGCAGACGGTGTGGAGCTCGGCCGACCAGACCGGAGAGGAAGTGGCCTATCCCGACACGCTGGTCGGGACCGATAGCCACACCACCATGGTCAACGGCCTGGGCGTGCTCGGGTGGGGCGTCGGCGGGATCGAGGCCGAGGCGGCGATGCTCGGCCAGCCGGTGTCGATGCTGATCCCCGAAGTGGTCGGCTTCCGCCTGACGGGCAGCCTCAAGGAAGGCATCACCGCCACCGATCTGGTGCTGACGGTTACCCAGATGCTGCGTGCCAAGGGCGTGGTCGGGCGCTTTGTCGAGTTCTTCGGCCCTGGCCTGGACGCGATGACGCTGGCCGACCGGGCCACCATCGCCAACATGGCACCGGAATATGGCGCGACCTGCGGCTTCTTTCCGGTCGATCACCGCACGATCGAGTACATGCGCCTGTCCGGCCGCGACGAGGATCGCATCCAGCTGGTCGAGGCCTATGCCAGGGCCCAGGGCATGTGGCGCGACGCCGACACGCCCGACCCGCTGTTCACCGATACGCTGGAGCTGGACCTGTCATCGGTCGAGCCGAGCCTCGCGGGTCCCAAGCGGCCGCAGGACCGGGTGCTGCTGAGCGATGTCGACGATCAGTTCAATGCCGAGCTGGAGGGCACCTACAAGAAGGGTCAGGACCCGCGCGTGCCGGTCGATGGCGAGCAGTTCGACGTCGGCAACGGCGACGTGGTGATCGCGGCCATCACCAGCTGCACCAACACCTCGAACCCCAGCGTGCTGATCGCGGCCGGCCTGGTCGCCCGCAAGGCGCGCGAGTTCGGGCTCGACCGCAAGCCGTGGGTTAAGACCAGCCTCGCGCCGGGCAGCCAGGTGGTCACCGACTACCTCGACCGGGCGGGCCTCAGCGAGGACCTCAACGCCATCGGTTTCGACCTCGTCGGCTATGGCTGCACCACCTGCATCGGCAATTCAGGTCCCTTGGCCGAGCCGATTAGCCAGGCCATCAACGACAAGGATCTGGTGGCCGTGTCGGTATTGTCCGGCAACCGCAACTTCGAAGGTCGCGTGTCGCCCGACTGTCGGGCCAATTATCTCGCAAGCCCGCCGCTGGTCGTCGCCTATGCCTTGGCCGGCACGGTGCGCAGCGACATCACCCGCGAGCCGATCGGCACCGCCCGCAACGGGCAGCCGGTTTATCTCAAGGACATCTGGCCGACGAACGACGAGATCCGCGCCCTTATTGATGCGCACGTCCACTCGGACCTGTTCCGCGCGCGCTACGCCGACGTCTACAAGGGCGACGAGCGGTGGCGTGGGATCGAGGTGACCGGCAGCGACACGTACAGCTGGCCGGCCGGGTCCACCTACATCGCGAACCCGCCCTACTTCGAAGGCATGAGCATGACGCCCAAGCCGATCGAGGATATCGACGGCGCCAGCACGCTGGCGGTGTTCGGCGACAGCATCACCACGGACCACATCTCGCCGGCCGGCTCGATCAAGGCCGACAGCCCCGCCGGCAAGTGGCTGCAGGAGCGGCAGGTCCCGCGGGCTGAGTTCAACAGCTATGGCGCCCGGCGGGGCAACCACGACGTGATGATGCGCGGGACGTTCGCCAACATCCGCATCCGCAACAAGATGCTGACGGGCGTCGAAGGCGGTTTCACGCGGCATATCCCCTCAGGCGAGCAGCTGCCGATCTACGACGCGGCGATGCGCTACAAGGCGGAAGGGACGCCGCTGGTGATCCTGGCCGGCAAGGAATATGGCACCGGTTCTTCCCGCGACTGGGCGGCGAAGGGCACCTTCCTGCTTGGGGTGCGGGCGGTGATCGCCGAGAGCTTCGAGCGCATCCACCGGTCCAACCTGGTCGGCATGGGCGTGCTCCCGCTGCAGTTCAGGGATGGCGAAACGGCGGCCAGCCTCGGGCTGGACGGCACCGAGACCTTCTCGATCGCCGGCGTTGCCGAAATCAAGCCGCGCCAGGACGTCGAAGTGACTGTGACCGAGCATGACGGGTCCACCCGGACCATCACCGCGCGGTGCCGGATCGATACCTACAACGAGCTGGAATATTTCCACGCCGGCGGCATCCTGCCCTACGTGCTGCGTAAGCTGGCGGCGTGACCGAGAAGCTTTTGGTGGACGTGGCAGGGTGGCTCGCCGCCCTGCTGATCCTCGGTGGCTATGCGCTGCTGACGGCGGGCAAGGTCAATGCGAAAAGTCCGCTCTACCAGGGCATGAACGTGGTCGGCGCGGTCGGCTTCGTCATCAACTCGGGCTATTTCAGGGCTTGGCCGTCGGCAGCGCTGAACGTGATCTGGGCCGGGATCGGGATCGTCGCGCTGGTGAAGATCGCCAGCGCTCGGCGCCGGGCTCCGGCAGCGGGCTAGGCGTTCGCCGCCGCATCCACTCCCGAACGCAGCCAATCGGGCAGGGCAAGTTCGCTGAGGTCCTCTATCCGGCGATGCTCCACGGCTAGGCCGAGGTCGGGATAGAAGGCCTTGGTCCGGGGCCCGGGCTCACCAGCCGGAATCACGACCAGGCGGCGATTGACCTTGCTGCGCCAGTTCATTCGCGCGGTATTTTCCTGCCCGACGTAGCAGCCCTTCGTGAAGCTCACGCCATTGAGCTCGGCCGCATTGCATTCGAGCCAAAGCAGGTCGCCGAGCTCCGCACGCCCTTCGCAGACGCCCAATCGGAGGCGATGTTCGCGCCAGCCTGCGGCGGGTTCCCCAGCGGGTGCCAGCCACCGGTGCCCGAGTGCGGGCAGGCGAGGATCACGGATTCCCTCGGCGACTTCCGCCGACCAGTGCACGGCAAGCCTTTCGTCCCGCTCAATCTGGATCGCGCGCCGAAGGCGATAGAGCGCGAGCCGCTTCAGCAAGTCGTCCGCTGCCGTCGCCTCGCAGTCGAGCAGGAGGTCATCGCCGCCCTGTCCTGAGCCGGTCGAAGGGTCAGCCCACACCAGGAAGTCGAACAGGCACTTGCCCTGTGGAGTCAGCAGGCCCGCCCACACCGGTAACGGGCCAGCGACGTCGTTGGTGACTAGCCCCTGTAGGAACCCGCGCGCGTCCTCGCCGGACAGGCGGAGCAGGGCGCGGTCGCTGAGGGTGGTCGCGGGCATGGGCCCAAGCTAGGAAGCCGGTGTGGAAACGCAAAGCCTTACCATCCGCCGGCCCGACGATTGGCACCTTCACCTGCGCGACGGCGACATGCTGGCGGCGGTGGCGCCGTACAGCGCGCGGCAGTTCGCGCGGGCGATCATCATGCCCAACCTGGTGCCGCCGGTGACCACCGTCGCGGCGGCATCGGCCTATCGCGAGCGCATCAGGGCAGCGGCGGGTCCTGGCTTCGAGCCGCTGATGACCTGCTACCTGACAGACGAAGCGAGCCCGGGCGAGCTGGAGCGCGGCCATGCCGAAGGCGTGTGGGTCGCGGCCAAGCTCTATCCGGCGGGCGCCACCACCAACAGCGCGTCCGGGGTCACTGACATCCGCAACATCGCGCCGGCGCTGGAGCGCATGCAGCGCATCGGCATGCCGCTGCTGGTGCATGGCGAGGTGACCGATCCGGCCATCGACATCTTTGACCGCGAGGCCGTGTTCATCGACCGGGTGCTGACTGGCGTCCTGCGGGACTTTCCCGCGCTCAAGGTCGTGTTCGAGCATATCACTACGGCCGACGCGGCGCAGTTCGTCGCCGGCGGACCGAAGCGGCTGGCGGCGACGATCACGCCACAGCACCTCCACCTCAGCCGCAACGCGATCTTCGCCGGGGGGCTGCGTCCGCACGCCTACTGCCTGCCCGTGCTGAAACGGGAGCGGCACCGGCTCGCCGTACGCGCGGCCGCCGTGTCAGGCAGTCCCAAGTTCTTCCTCGGCACGGACAGCGCGCCGCACCTGCGCGCGGCCAAGGAGTCCGGCTGCGGCTGCGCGGGCATCTTCAATGCGCCACATGCGCTGGAAAGCTATCTGTCGGTGTTCGAAGAGGAAGGCGCGCTGGAGAGGTTCGAGGCGTTCGTGTCCTCGAATGGCGCGCTCTTCTATGGCCTGCCACTCAACGAGGGCACGATCAGGCTTGAACGGGCGGCGGTGACGGTGCCGGAGCAGCTGCCGGCTGCCGGTTCAACGCTGGTGCCGTTCCATGCCGGCGAGACGCTGGGGTGGCGGCTGGCCTAATCGGTCGAGGGGGTCGTCCGGCCGCGGCCGTCGGGGCCGAGGATGGCGCCGAAGTGCCCCTCGACGCGGGCGTAGCATTCGCAAGCCGCAGCCTCGAGGCCATCCCGGTCGACCACCTGGATGGCGCCGCGACGGTTGGCGATCAGGCCCTGCTCCCCGAGCACTCGGGCCACGGCATTCACCGTGGTGCGCTGCACCCCGAGCAGGCTGGCCAGACTCTCCTGCGTCAGCGCCAAACGGTCGCCGCCGACCCGGTCCTGGGCGTGGAGCAGCCAGCGAGCGGCCCGTGCCTCGATCGGGTGGAAGCTGTTGCAGGCGACCGATTGCATGACCTGGGCGAGCAGCGCGTCGCCGTAGCGGCAGAACAGCTCCTGCAAGTGGGGGCTGGCCTGCTTCGCCGACTGCAGCACTGCCATCGGGATGGAAGCGGCGCGGCCGCCGATCTGGACCACGGCGTTGGTGAAGGCCGGGGCGACGCCCGAACTGACCATGCCGCCGACCGCGCCTTCCTTGCCGATGGACGCAACCTCGACCGAGCGGCCGCCGGACAATTCCGTGATCATCGAGACCATCAGGCCGTCGAAAGGGAATAGCGAGCGATCGACCAGCCCGCCCGCCGTCAGCACGCGCTCACCCGGCTCCAACGAAATCACGGTCATGTGCTCGGCGAGCAACTCGCGCTCGGCCGCCGACAAGCTGGCGAGCAGCCGGTTACCGGCGAAGGCGGCGTCCAGCGGAAGGGTTGGCAAGCTGTTCACCGGCAAGTCCATGCACACCCTTCGCGTCCATCAGGCAAGGGAGCCGCATGCGAAAACGCCCCTCCCGCGCGGAGTATTACGTCAACGTTCCGACCCTTCGCAATAGCTTAGATTATAAGGACTTAGCCTGTACGTACTGTCGGCAACACGACATAGTCGCAGTGTCGGGGGACCGACCTGCGAAGCTGAACTGATCCCGTCATGCGCACGACGGTCACACGGGCGGTTGAACCGCTGCGCGCCCTCCGCTAAGCCGCACCGGCCCGAGCATCCGGAGACGTGGGTGAGTGGCTGAAACCAGCGGTTTGCTAAACCGCCGTACGGGGGATTCCCGTACCGAGGGTTCGAATCCCTCCGTCTCCGCCAGCGTTCTGATTGCCACCGCACTCCATTGTCCAATCGCTAGGGCATCGTCCGTCCGGCAGCGTCCATTGGCATACGTCTGCGACCACGAGAAAGTGTGGGGTAGAATGTGGGGTAGGAGCTTCCTTATGGCGCTGGATCCGATGCAGGTCAGCAAGCTCTCAAGGACCCTGGCCGCTTCCATGATGCGAACGGCTTGCTGCTGGACGTGCGGCCTACCGGCTCCCGGAACTGGATCGTTCGCCTGCAATCGGGGCTAGCGACGCACTATGGATTGGGCTCGCTGACTGACGTTACGCTCGCCCAGGCACGCGAGAAGGCACGTGAATACCGCAAGCCCCTTCGTTCCGGCATTGACCCGCTTGAGGCCGAGTGGAGCTTGCGGCCGGTCGTGCCGACGTTGAGGACATCTCCTTTCGGCAGGTCAGCTACGCGGCACTATCCAGACCGCGCCGACCGAGCGTGGTTCGAACTCGCGGGGCAGCTCCCGGCTTTCCAGCTGACATGAAGCTCGGTGGTCCACCCTGCGGCCAAGCGTAGAAACGCCCGCGAGGCCCTGAACAGGCTTCAGGCGAACAGCAGCGCGTCCCGGACGTCCGCGAGCGACGCGCCAGCGAGCCTGATCTCCGCATGGCTGGCGAACTCAAACAGCACGTCCGCGCCGACCTGGCGGGCGTAGGCCATCGCTTCGTCGGCGGTGTCCACCGCCGGGCCAAAGCCGCTCAGCAGCAGCCGGTCGCCCTCGCTGGCATGGAAGTCGGTGACGAGGTCACGACCGCCGTCCGGCGTGAATACGAAACGCTCGCTGCCGGCCGCGCCGGTCAGCACGTCGTTGCCCTTGCCGCCATCGATCAGGTCGTCGCCGTTGCCGCCGGTGAGCTGGTCCGGCGCGCTTCGGCCCGTGATGACCTGGTCGGGGCTGACCCGGAACTGGCTGACGATCACCGGCTGCAGGTCGGCAACGACATTGGGGTCGAAGCCTGGATCGCTCTCGCGATAGCTGGGGACGCCGTAGGTGGTGACGGTCAGTTCGTGCGTGACCGGGTCGATCGCGAACTGGGTCCAGCCGTAGGTGTGGGCGGCGACATAGTCGCCCTGGAGCAGGGTAGCGTCAACCAGCCCATCCGTGCCCGCCAGATTGTAATCGAGGCCGAGCGGGTCATAGCCGAAGGGGCGGATGACGGTGTTGATAAGGTTTTCGAGGTAGTCGTCCTTGTCGTTGGGGATGGCGCTGTCGGTCGGGTCGGGGGCGACGGGCAGGCTGTTGTAGAAGGCGAACTGGCCGTTGCTGACCAGCCCGGCCGCGCGGGCGAGGTCGACCACGGACCGGCCAAACGGGGTGCCGAAGGCGACGGAGCCGGTCGCGATCTCCCAGCTGTCCAGTGCAACCTGCGGGGCGCCGGGGGCGAGCTGGTAAGTCAGGTTGTTGACCACCGTCCCGTGGATGTCGGCGGTGACGAAGACGACATTGTGGAGGTCGTGGTCGTCGATGAACTTGAGCAAGGCGGTGCGCTCGGCGGCATAGCCTTCGTAGCGGTCGGACGCTTCGGCCGGGCCGAGGTTCTGGATCGGTTCGGGCAGCATGACGAACTTCCACAGCACGCCGTGCGCCTCGGCCTTGAGCAGGTCGGCCTCCAGCCGTTCGAGCTGAGGCTCACCAAGCATAGTGCGGGAAGGGTCGAAGCTCTGAGTAAGGAAGCGGCCGACGTCCGCGGGATTGGTGATGTCCGGATTGACCAGTTCCTCGTCGCGGAACGTGCGCGCATCGACCATGAAAATGGCGGCGTCGTCGCCATAATTCTGCGTCCGGTAGAAATCAGGCGCGCCGTCGACACGGTCCTCGCCGGTGCCGGACCAGGTGCGCTGGGCGATCGGCTGGTAATTTTGGAAGGCTTGGGTGCCGTTCCGATAGAATTCGGTCTCGTTGATGAAGTTGGCCGTACCGGCGACGAAGCGCGGATCGCTGCTGGCAGGCGCGCCGCCGGCGAAATCATCGATCACTTCATGATCGTCAATCATCGCAAAGCTGGAGGTGGAGGCGCGCAGGTCGGCGAGGAAGTTCTCGCCGCCGCGCTCCGTCAGCGTCTCAATGTAGCGCACGTGAAACTGTTCGAGGGTCCGCGCTTCGTCGAACGGAAGGGCGCGAGACGACCGGTCGGCGTAGATGGTGTCACCGAGCTGGACGAAGAAGGCGAGGTTGGCGTCGTCGGCGTTGCTGATCGCCGCATAGGGCGTGTTGGCCCCGCGCCAGTCACCGCTGACGCCGAAGGTCAGACCGTGGTAGCCATCTGAATAAGCGGTCGTGAACGTGCCGGTGAGCGTGTCGCCGTCGCCGTCTACCGCGCGATAATAATATCGAACTCCGTCTCGTAGGTGGCCGATCAGCGCATGCGCGGGCTCGCCGGCGTCCACCGCTACGACTGCACGGCGGATGACCGCGTGGAAGTCGGGGTCGAGGGACACTTCAAAGCGCAAGGTGCCGGGTGTCAGCGAGCGCGCCCACAGGACGGCACTGTCGTCGGTGACGTCGCCCGAAGCGACGCCGTTAGGCGCCAGGTCGGATGCATTCTGCTCATGACGCCAGATATCGCTGAGCGCGTGAATGGCTTGGTGGAGCCCATTAACAGTGCGATCAAGGAAGTCGGACAGACCTGCCAAGGCGTGCGGTTTGCTCATAACGGCTCGCTCCTATGATGCTGAAGCTCGTCGTGCCCTGGTCGCGCCTAGCGCTCGACGGGCATCACGAATGTACGGCGTTAGGTTCATCGCCTTCATGATCAGCGTGCTGACTAGCCGACCCGCTGGCGTCATGGACCGGATGACCTGGCGCTCCGCCAGGAGCACGTCGCACTCCCGCCTGATCACCAGCCACTCACGGGAGAGCGGCCCGATGAAACCGAATAGCTTCGGATCAAGGATCGGCTCGAGGGGTATCCGGCTCTGACAAGCAAGCCATCTGTTCAGCGCGGGCCGGAGCTTCCTGGCCCCTCGAATCACAACCGACTCGCTTGACTCCTTGCCGGCGGATTTTGACACCGAGGTACGCGCACTGCTCGCCACAAGACGGACTCCCCAGCTGCTGCTCGAAAGAGAAGCCGATCTAGGGTGGATGCACACCACCCGTTTGGGTGATCTTCAGATCATCCCGTCGCAGGTTAGCTGACGGACAAGGGCGGCCTGTCGATGAACCCCTACTTTGTCGAAGATGGACTTCAGATGCGACTTGGCGGTGTTGAGCGTGATGCAGAGTTCATCCGCCGCCTGCTTAAGATCGTGCTCGCATAGCTGCCGCGCCAAGTGAGCTTCGCTTGGCGTCAAGCCATAAAGCTGGTGCAGTCGTTCCTGGGTTGGTGTGGGCATCACTGCCCGGTCCAACACTGTGAGTACGACGGCAACGCCACCACGACTGCTTGCAAGCGGGGCGAGGGATGCAGCGTACGCTGCTCGCCCGGACGGGCGTGCAATGGCAAGAGACCTCGGTGCTGAGGAACTCCCGTCGGTGCCGACTTGGCCCAGCTTACCCTGGAAGGCTTCCCTGCTTCTCCGGTCAGCAAGAACAAGACGGCCGCATCGCTCATCGAGGCCGTCGCACTCGGCGAGAAGATGGCGAGCTGCGGCATTGAGCAGCAAAATCCTAGCTGTCTTCGAGAGCACAATCGTCGCCCGCCCGGCTTGTTGGAAGCTTCCGAGAGCATGTTCGTTGCGGGTTCTTTCGGCACCGAACTGTCGCCTGAGCGCGTAAGCTCGGGCAAGGTGCGGCAAGAGGCGGTCGAGCGTTGCGGCATCTCGACCGTCGAAGTCACCGGACCCTTTCGGCCTAGTCAACGCGATTGTACTCACTTGCCTGGCCGACCGGTCGAGAACTGCACCCAGCGTGTACCGGTGCCCGTGCGGACGAAGGGCTTCTTCATAAACGCGGCTTCGAACCAGCGCGCGATCGCCGCACATCTGCGCGGTGAGCATAGCCCGCTTGTCGGGCACGCTGAGCATCGGACGGAGAAGCGGATTGGCTTCGAAGGTGGCCAGGGGACCGCTGATTAGCACGGCACAAGCCGGATCTATGCCATGGCTCTCCATGGAACAAGCACCGCCCGTTTCGAAGGTACCAAGGTAAATCGCGGCACCCGTGAAACGAGCGGCAATGATGTCCAGCGCTGTTTGCCAAGCGCGTTCGCTGGTGATCCCGGTGTAGAGAAGGGGAAGCAACTCTTCCATGGCAGTCCCAATCGCGAGGACTCAGGAGAAGAGCTAAGCTCTACTCGGCGAGCGATGCAATTTATTTCGCATTCCAGAGCTTTGTGTCGCGGGCGCGCGCCTGCTCCCGGCAAGTCTAGCTATCCGGGGAGTGCCTCGCACGATTGCCGATGCGCGAACGTTCGGGAATGAAGCAGGCGAATGTCCGCTTCAAATTCACTCCCGACATAAGCTCCTTGGCCGCTTGGCGCCCATCCCGGTCGTTTCGAGCACCCGCACCGCCATCCGTCAACGGACGCTCGTTCAGCTAAGTAGTTATGTCCGCTTCCGACCCGATGCGGATATTTTTCAGTGGTCGGCTTGTTCCCCGGCGTCGCTATCTCGCGTGCGCTGAATCAAATTCAGAAAGACGCCAGATCAGACTGCCGCGCCAGCCAACATGGAACCCGCGCTCTTCGATTCTTTGGTTAGGAATTGAAGGTCCTCGGCGGAGCAGGACCAGCTTCCCTCGACCCTTTGCGCTACGAGAACGTCCTCAGCGAACAATTTGCACATCTTTGCGGGGCAATCCGCAGTCAGCAGCTTGATCGCCAGTTCTCGGACCTCGATGCCATCCACGGCCTCCGTGTTCACCAGCGTGTCACAGTCGAAGATCTCCAGGCGGAAGTAGGTCATGCTGCCCTCCGACTCGCGTTATAGGCTTGTTTACCGCTGGCGTGAACAGGGTGAGTAAACGAGCCCTGCAGCACCTGCGATCGGCGGTAGAGCGTAGTTCGGCTTGGGATTCCCGCCGCAGAGCGCCACGCCCATTTGCCGGAACCGCCTAAACAATCGGGCTTCCTTGGCGCGAATGCCTGTGCGCTTCATATTCAGCGAAAGGTGTGGTCACTTCATCGATTCAATCCGTTGCCAAAGCGCCGGGTCCTTGCGGTACGTGCCTTGTGCGATTCGCATGTCGCACGGAACGGCGCCCGGATATTCCGCCAGCAAGCGCAGGCTGTCGCGATTACTGGCCTTCTGCTCGAAATAGCTCTGGAAGCCCGGCGCCTTGAGCGCCGCTTGGAACTTCGCGATCATGTCTTGGTGGCGCGGCGTCTCGAACATTTGGACCACCGCCGGATGGGCCTCCGCGCCGAGGTAATAAGAGGCATTGTCGGTCATGATCAGGCGTAGCGACATGTAGGAGATCAACGCATCGGCCGAGGTCTTGCCGGGTTCGAGCGGGGTCTCGAAGCCCGCGATCGGCTGGTCCGCATAGCGTTGCATGAAGTCGAGGCTCCATTTGCTCTCGTCGCCGATGAGCGACCGCCGCGGCGAATCCCACGAATGGATGCTGTACGGGAAACAGCGATTGGCTCGGTAGGTTCGCTCCCAGGCTTGCTTCTCATGCTGCTCGGCCGCGACCGGCGACCGGTAGGACGTGCCGACCTGCTTGGCATAACGGCTTGCCAGGGCGTCGATCTCGTCTTGGCTGCACCCTTTGGCCGGGTCCGAAACACCCAGCAGCCCGCCGTACGCCGAAACCTGGCAGCGGACCGCCACCCGGACGCCCTCGGTCATGGTCAGCAAACTGGCGGGGTCGGCCGATCGGCCTGTCGCGACGAACAGCCCGCCCCACAGCGCCAGCGCCCCGCCGGCCGAGGCCCACACGATCATCGCACCGCGCCGGCGCAGGCCGAACATGTTGCGTTCCGGGTCACGGGTCAGGCGAAACAGGCCCCATAGCCCCGGACGCTCAGCCGCCTCGACCTCGGCCATCAGGTCTTCGCCGAGCGCCCGTCCAAACCCTGCGCTCTGCCGCTGCTCGGGCGAGCGGGTATCGCGCCGCAGCGGGGCATAGGCCATGGCCGGTCCCGTGGTCTGCACCAGCGCGGCGATCCGCTGGGCGATGCTGGGGTGGGTCGCGGCCGGCCCCTCGACCGTGCCGGCGATGAGCATCGCATCGTGGCTCTCGGCAAGTCCGGAGATGCGATCGCGGCCGTGCACCTTGCGCAGCGCGGACGCGAGCGCCGCCGGGTTGTGCGTCAGCCGCACGGCCTCCGCATCCGCGATGAATTCGCGCGAGCTGCTGATGGCCGCGCGCGACACATATCCGATCCGGTGCGCCAGGTTCCCTAGGAACCACAGGGCCAGCATCAGTGGCAGCACCGCCGGCAACAGCATGAAGCCGATGACCGTTCGGCCATTCTCCAGCTTGTCATCGTCGATCAACTGCCCGCGCAGCGCCACCAGGTTGCCGAGGAAGGCGTTGGCGGCGGCCATCAGGCGCGTGTCGCGATTGCGGATGTGCATCAGCTCATGCGCCAGCACGCCTTCCAGTTCCTCGTCGTCCAGCCCGTCGAGCAGTCCGCGAGTCACCACCACCACCATGTGGCTGTCGCGCACGCCAACCGCGAAGGCGTTCATGGCGTCGCTCTCGATCACGCCGACGAACGGCGGCTTCAATCCCGCCGCCAGGATAAGCGGTTCGAGCAAACGCACCAGCCGAGGCTCGTCGCAGCCGTCGATGTAGCGAAAGCCGGTGTCGCGGTGCACGGCGCTGACATGCCACCAGTACCGCACCAGGAAGATCACTGCGCCAATGGCGGTCAGCGGCAGGAGGTAACGGCGGCTGTACCCACCGGCCCCGATCACCGGCGCATGACCCGGATCGAACAGCAGCAGCGGCAAGGTGAGCACGGCCCCCGCCATCAGGTGAAAGGCGACGAGGAATCCGGCGAACAGGACCAGCGATCGAAGATGATTGGACCTGACGTGGCCGTATAGTCCGATCGGCGCCGCCATGGCTCGTGCCGGACTGCGCATAAGGTTCATCGAGCTTGCCCCCGCCGCTTGCCGGATCAGAACTGGATCGCGACCGGCTCGTCCATGATCAGCCGTTCAACCCCCAGTTCGTACGGGCGGCGGGTGCTCAACCGGCGATAGCTGGCGATGCGGCTGCCCGGGAATTGCCGAATGGCCGTGTTATATTCCTCAACCGCCAGATTGTAGAACCGCCGAGCGGCGCTGACGCGGTTCTCCACGTCAGTGAGCTGGTTGCTCAGGTCGCGGAAGTGACCGGACGCCTTCAGGTCGGGATAGCTTTCGGCGATGCTGAGCATGGCGTTGATCGACTGACCAAGCTGCTGCTCGGCCTCCAGCTTCATCTGCGGAGACGCGGCTCCCAGCGCCGCGGCGCGGGCCTGCGCGACATTCTCGATCGCGGCCGTCTCATGCTTGGCGAAGCCGCGGACCGTTTCCACCAGCCCGGGGATCAGGCTGTGGCGGTGCTTCAGCTGCACATCGATGTCGGCGAACGCAGTGTCACAGCGCGCATCGAGCGCCATGATCCGGTTGTAACCGGAATAGAGGATCAACAGCGGGACGACCACGATGGCGACAACGACTACCAGAAGCACAGTCAGCAAGCCCGTCATGTCGCTTTCCCCCGTTTCAGCAGCGCCCTTCTGCCGACAACTCATTGCCAATTGACAAACAAGCGCAATTTAACGGCTTATTAGCGGCTCGGGAACAGAAAGTCCGCAGAACCAAAGGGGGCGCGAGATGGCCGAGTCTGTTTTTCTTCGGGTGCGCAGGATCATGTCCGGGCGGATCGAAGACGCGGTTGATCAGATGGAACGCAGCGGCGGGGACGGCGTCATGCGCGAAGCCATTCGTGAAGTGGACCGGGCGATCGATGACGTGCGCAGCCAGCAGCAGGGTGCGATGGCGCGTCGACTGCAGGCCGCCAAGCAGCAGAAGATGGTCGAGGCGAAGATCGCGGAACTCGGCGAAAAGGCGCGCTTCGCGGTGAACGAAGGACGCGACGATCTCGCGGAGGCCGCCCTGGTCCGGCAAGTCGATTTCGAGGCGGAGATCGGCAAGCTCGTCAAAGTCCAGGAATCGACCGGCGAGGAAGAAGCCAAGCTCGAGGACAGCCTCGCTTCCTTGAGATCACGCAAGAGCCAGATGGAAGACGCGCTCCGCGCCTTTGGCGAAGCGCAGGCTGAAGCGGCCATGGGCGGGGACAAGGGCTTCCACGTTCAGCGCCAGGTCGAAGCGAAAGTCGAACGGGCCGAGGCAGCGTTCGACCGCGCCATGGGTGGTGCCGGCGGCGTCAACTTCACCCGCGCCGACGCGGACACTATCAACAAGGTCAGCGAGCTCGACAGCCTGCAGAAGAACGCGTCCGTTCAGCAGCGTCTGGCCGCCCTCAAGGCCAACAAGGTCGCGTGAGCCTGATCCGCAAGCCGGACGCGGCGGAGCGGGCCAGCCCGCTGCGCCGTGCCGCGGAAGCGGGTCTCACCGCCGGGCGCGACCTGCATAGATCCGGACGCACCGCCAGTCAGGCCGCCGGCCGCGGCCTCGGCCGCGTCGGCGCACTGTGGCTGCTGGTGATGTTCACCTTCGGCGCGCTGACCGCCGGCAGCTGGGGCGCAACCCTGCTCGGCCTCGCCATCATGGCGCCCTGCTGGGTCTTCGCCTTGCGCAAGTGGAACAAGCCGCCAAAGCCTGGCGAAAGCGCCCGGTCTTCCGGCATTTCAAAGGAAGACGTCCACTCCACGGTGCATGATCTCGTCGACCTGTACGCACCATGGTGGTTCATCATGCCCAGTCGCCGCAAGTGGGTCGTTCCCCCCGTCGACGACGAGCCGGCCGCCCAATTCGACGCTGACGCCGCGTTCGCCCGGTACCTTGCTGGGAAGGATTCCGCCGACCCGGCCGCGCCGCCTGGGTCGCCACACCCGCGAGGTGGCGCTGGACGAACCTTCGGTCGCCGCTCCGCTCAACTACTATCCGACCGTGAACAGCAGATTACAGGGCATCATTGACGTCACGGCCGTCAGCTGGCCGCCTTCATGATGGCCTGGGCTCCCTCTTGAATTCCGCCCGACAGGTCGCCGCTCTGGAACTTCCGCAGCACGTGCTCATCAAGAATGCGCTGCGATACGGCGAGATCACCTTGTACGATGCAAGCCTATGCACGCCAAAGCGGCTTACAGCGGGTCAGACGTTCGTCGACGAGGGCGGCGATCACGTGCACCTGTACGGAATGAAGCAAGTGCACCTCCTCAACTGGGAGCGGTACAGTTGGTGCAGCCAAGTGTGCCTCTGAGAACTTCGGCTGATGGCCTGCTCCGGGGCGTCCTGCTGAAGCAGCTTCGAAAGAAGATAATCGAACGTATCGAGCGCAACATCCCTGACCGTGCCAAATTTTGGCCGGCCGCGCATCGATAATGCGCACACAAGAAGCGCTCATTGCGGCAGAAGGCGCGAACGATACTTCAACGCTGCGAGGCCTCGATGAGAAAGAGAATGATCTCCCTGCTCGTGCTCACCAGCGCGACGGCTCCGCTCAACGCGCAATCTGCGTGGCACGCGCCAACCGCGCAGCCAGCAACCGAAGCTTTGCTGACGCCGGCTCAACGCACGGAGGTCATCAATGCGCTTGCCGAGCGGCTTGAGACGACTTTCTATTCGCCGGATATCGCCCGCGCCTATGCTGCCGCCTTGCGCACTAAGCTGCAGGCCAAGGGGTATGATGCAATCACATCGCGGGACACGCTGGCACGGACGGTCACGGCCGATCTCCAGGCCATCAACAAGGATGGCCACCTCGGACTCCGCGCTGGCGCACCAGGCACTGCACCCAACGGGCAAAGGCGGGACCAGATCAACGCTATCGCTCGTTCTGATTGGCTTGCTGACGGGGTGGCCTACCTTGAGTTCCGGATCTTCAATGGAGAGGAAGCAGGGCTCGCTCAACTCAAGCAATTCATCGCAGATCATTCGACCGCCAAGACGCTGATCATCGATGTTCGCCGCCATTATGGCGGTGGCACGGATGAAATGGATGTGCTGTTCCCGGCCTTGTACGCGGAGCCCACAACTTTGCTGCAGGGCGACATGCGCGCCGAAGTAGCCGAACGAACGCCAGGTGCGCTCGATTCCACGCCGGACTTCTTGCGCGTTGCGGGACCGGCGGGGGTCGTACGGCATGAGCACCGGGTCGTTCCGCCAGCCGGAGGCGGAGCAATGAGCAAAGCGAAAGTTTACCTGCTCATATCACGCGACACAGTCTCAGCAGGCGAACATATGGCGATGGCCCTGAAGCGCACCGGACGAGCAACCTTGATCGGCCAGACCACGCGCGGCGCCGGCAATTTCGGTCAGCCCTTCAAATTGCCGCACGGCTTCTCCGCCTTCGTTCCGTTTGGCCGGACTTTTGACCCCGTTACGGGCGAAGGGTGGGAGGGCACCGGTGTCCGGCCGAACGTAGAGGTACCGGCAGAAAGGGCACTTGATGAGGCGCTGAAATTGGCGGGCGTGACGTATGACAGCAAGTCGCCCCAAGTGACGCTTCGGTGATGCAAGCATGTCCGGATGGGTTAGAAGCAGACATTCGTAGCCATGGGACTTCGTAGTAAAACAAGCCAAGGTATTGCTACGCCGAGCCTGCGTTCCTGACGAGCGTGGGGAAGGCCACACGTCAGCTACAGAAAAGCCCGTGTGCGCAACGTCTTAGCTGTGCATGTATGCCGACTCCGGCTCCGCCAACTTCTTTGATTGCCATCGCTCCCTCAACGTCCATGCTGCCCGCGTCGCTCCCTTGGCCGAGGCTTCCTGTGTGCGGCGTCGTCCACTGACATGCCTGCGACCACGAGGAAGTGCCCGGACCTGCTTGGAAGGAGGGATAGGGCGGCTGCTTTTCCGGGGACTGGGCCCGCTTCATTTGCGACCACGTGAGGCCTTGCTTGCTGCCTGAAACAGCTACCTGCCTCAGCTCACAGTAAGCGTTTCTGCAGTATGGTGGTGTCCTGCGGCGTGAATACGGTTTCGGCGTGGGCCGCGTGAGCAACGAACAAGCTCAATTCCTTGCCGCACAAGGGCTTTGAGAGAAGGACGGCGTGCTGAAAGCGAGCGGGCAGTTCGGTAACTCCGAAGCCGGACAGGAACCCGAACGGCTTTCCTTCCTCGCCGAGCAGATCGGCGATCGGGAAACTGCGCGCTCCGTTGAGATCCACGTCGAGGAGGGCAGCGTCGATTTCTGCTCCCCCCATCAGTTCCAAGGCTTCGCCCACGGTGGCTGCTGGACCGATTACCCGGCACCCGGCCTCAACCAGTAGCTGCGCGATCTGCAGCGCAATCAGGGGTTCGTCCTCGACAACAAGCACAGAAAGCGACTTGTCGCGATGAGGCTCGGCATGGGCTTGTTGCGGCACTCGCAAGACGGGAAGCTGCCTTCCTCTCTCCACCAGCTCCTTGCCGGGAAGCGACATGTCACAGCAGAGACCTTCCGGCCGCCAATTGTACCGGAGGGTGCCTCCTAGCTGACGCTCGATACTGGCGCTGATCACGGTGGTGCCGAAACCCTTGTGATCGGGCGGGCGAAGCGTGGGACCTCCTTGTTCGCACCACTGGATGTTCAAGCGTTCGTGCTCCCCAAGAGCGTGCCACCAGTGCAGATGCACCGTTCCATTCTCGTTTGACAGAGCACCGTACTTGGCAGCGTTCGTGATCAGTTCATGGAGCACGAGCGCCATCGATTGAGCGGCGGCTGGTCGGAGCTTCACCGGTGGACCTTCGACTTCGAGCTGCTGCGCGACGCCTGTAAACGGCGCCAATTCCTCCTCGATCAGCAAGCAGAGGTCCGCACCTTCCCAGCGCGAGGAGGCCAGCAGGCTGTGAGCCCGTCCGAGCGCTTGAATGCGGCCGTTAACGGCTTGCCGGAAAGCATCAATGTCGTTGGCACGCGTAAGCTGGACGAGAGATTGCACCACGGTCAGCAAGTTCTTGGCTCGGTGATCGACCTCCCTGGCCAACAGGTGCTCGCGCTCCTGCGCTCGGCGGCGATCGGTGACATCGCGGACTATACCGACCATCCTCGCCGCTCGGCCTTGCTCGTCGGCGATGATGCCCCCGTCCACCCGTACCCATCGCACTACACCGTCGTTCGAACGAACGATGCGGAACTCGCTTCTGAACTGCCGGTCGTCTCGCAGCGCAGCATCGATTTCAGTGCGGAAGGCTTCCAGGTCCTCTGGCAGAACAACTCTCAGAACATTCGAATAAGTAGGAGTTGTGTTCGGGCCGTAGCCGAAGATGTCATAGCAGCCCTTGGAAGCCGCTCCTTCTCCAGTCACTAAATTCCAGTCAAAGCTGCCGACGCCCCCAAGCTCTAAGGCAAGGAGGATGTGACGCTCATCCAAATCGGCCCATGAAATCGATGTGTCCGAGCCGATGGAGCCTGGACTGAAAGTAGGCGAAACGGACGACCCGGTATCTACCATCGAGCTCACCAACGCCCGCCCGCTCGATAAACGCTGGATCCCGTAGCAAGTTGCGAGAGACCCACGTCTCCAATGCTGTGCGTTCGTTCATGGTCAGCTTTCGGCCAAGTCTGGCCGTCCGGCCATGAACCGTGCCTAGCTCGGCTTGAGCTCATCCACTTCGGCGATCTTGGCCGCCAACTCTTCCTCCCGGAAGGGCTTGACCAGCCGCACAAGGTCCGGCGCCACGCCGTCTGCTTCAGCATATCCGGACACGAGGAGAACCTTCAGGTCGGGGTCGTTAGCTCGCGCCAGCCGCGCCAGCTCGCTTCCATTCATGCCGGGCATCAGATGATCGGTGACAAGCAAGTCGATGCTTCCGCTTTCGCGCAAGAAAGGTAGCGCTTCCGCAGCGGACGCAGCCTCGACGACCGTGTAGCCCAGTTGAGCCAACATATGGGCCGTGCTGACCCGCACCAGCTCCTCGTCGTCAACCAGCAGCGCTCGGCCGCCGGTTGACCGCACCGGTTCCGCTTCGGGTTTCGTTGCGACCTGCATCTGTGCAGCGCTTGTGGCTGGCAGCCATACTTCAACATTGGTTCCCACCCCGGGCGCACTCTCGATCGTCAGCACACCTCCAAGCTGCGAGGCGAGCCCGTGCACCATCGAGAGGCCCAAGCCGGTGCCCTGACCCACACCCTTCGTAGAGAAGAAGGGCTCGATCGCTCGCTCCCGAGTAGGCGCGTCCATGCCGTTTCCTGTGTCAGATACCGAAAGGCAGATGTAGCGACCCGGCGCCAGTCCGGGCGGATACGGTCGGTCTGGTCCATGCTCGTTCACCGAGAGACGAAGCACGCCTCCGTCCGGCATCGCGTCTCGAGCATTCACACACAGGTTGAGCACCGCCATTTCGATCTGGTTGGCATCAGCAATGGCTGGTGGGAGAGCTTCACTGATCTCGACTTTGACTTTGATCTGCGGACCGCTGGTGCTGGCAATCAGATTGACCATGCCCTCAACGAGATCCCCGACTTCAACGGGTCTCGGCTGCAGCGGTTGCCGCCGCGCGAAGGCGAGTAGTCTTTGCACCAGAACACGCGCCCGTTCGGCCGATTGGAGGGCGCCATCGATCAAACGGCGTTCCCGTTCGTCTCCGACTTGCTTTCGTTGCAGAAGATCGAGCGAGCCGATGATGGGACTGAGCAGATTGTTAAAATCGTGCGCCACGCCGCCGGTGAGCGCGCCCATGGCTTCCATCTTCTGACTCTGGCGAAGCTGCTCGTGAGCCCGCTCCAGCTCGGCGGTGCGCTCAGCAACTCGCTGCTCAAGCGTGTTGTTGAGCTCCCGCAGGGATTCCTCAGCGCGCTTCCGTTCGGTGATATCTACTTGAATGCCGTCCCAGACCACCGTTCCATCGGGCTGGGGCCGTGGTTCGGATCGCAGATGTGCCCAGCGCACCTCGCCGTTCGCATGATGAAAACGCACCTCGATCTCGAAACGCGAGCAGGTCTGGATGGCCTGCGCCGACGCTAGAAGGAACCGCTCTCGATCTTCCTCGACGAGCATCTGGTAGGGCAGCGTGGGGTCCCCCATCACCTGCTCCACGGTCAGCCCGCTCATCCGCTCATGGCTTTGCGAAAGATAGGTGAAGCGGCGATCGGAGCCGTCAGCATTGCCCGACATCTGGTAGACAGAGCCGCCTGGCAGGTTGTCAGTCAGGGCGCGCAGCCGCGCCTCGCTCTCCCGCAAGGCCTCCACGGCGGAATGCTGGGCCGTGACATCATGACCTTCGACGAAGATGCCGGTAACCTGCCCACTTCCGTCGGTCAGCGGCTCATAGATGAAATCGAGTAGGCGCTCCTGGAGTGCCTCGCCGACGTCTGACCCGATGCGGATTGGCACTCGCTCCGCGACAAACCGCTGACCACTGCGGAAGACCGTGTCGAGTAGGCTGAAGAATTCCTGTTCTTGCAATTCGGGAAAGACGTCCCGAACGGTGTTGCCGACATACTCGCGCTCGCCGAATAGCCGCTTGTAGGTTGCGTTGACGAATTCAAACTCGTGGTCGGGTCCACCCAGGATGGTGATAAACCCTGGCGCCTGCTCGAACATGCGAGCCAGCCGTTTGCGCTCTTCCTCCTGCTGTCCTCGCAGGAGGACCGCTTCAGTCGTTTCAGTGCAGGTGCAGAACATGCCGGCAACCTGTCCATCGTCGTCGAAGACGGGCGAGTAGGAGAAGGTAAACCAGGTCTGCTCGTCGTAGCCCCGGCGGTTCATCAGAAGCGGCAAGTCTTCGCGGAAGCTTGCCTCGCCCGCCAATGCGGCGTTGATCAGTGGCGAGATGTCGGGCCAGATTTCGGCCCAGATGTCCCGGAACGGTCTGCCCAGCGCTTCGGGATGCTTCGATCCGAGTACCTGGGCGTATGGATCATTGTAAAGGAAGGCGAGTTCGGGTCCCCACGCGACGAACATCGGAAAGCGGGAATTGAGCAGCAATGCGACGATGGCCCGCAAGGACGCGGGCCATCGCTCGGGCGGTCCGAGTGAGGAAGACGACCAATCGTGATTACGCATCAGCGCTCCCATCACGCCGCGAGCAAATAGATGGTTTGAGCTCATAGGGTTCCTACTTCGGTCACCTTCGCGCTCTGCGCCAAAGTCGTGAAATGGTCCAATCACGCAAGCTCCCAACGCCGCGGTGCGAGCGCAGGTGGGCCAGTCGCCTTCAGCGGTGATGCTATTCCTCGCTTCAGGTGGAGAACTGTTGCGTCGAAGCGGGGCTTTTCCGGGCACGGCGCGAGCAGACGCGATAGTTACCTAATGGATGAAGTTGTCCCGCGGATTGCGGCCCGAACAGCCACCCGGAGTCGCACTCGGATCCTTGGCACCGCCACTGGCCGGCAGCCGCAGGCTCACGCAAGCATAGCACTCGGAGCCACGGCTTTCATCATTGTTGCCCGCCCGGAACGGGAGCGCCCTTGGAGCGTAGTACGGGCACGAGACGGACGCAGGTGGCACCCTGCGTGGCTTCCCCCGGCGCCCATCCCCGGGAACACTCCAGCGACCCGCCAGGGAGGGCGGAGACCGAAGCAGAGATCAAGCCCGCTTCGGGGTCGCTGAAGTCGTTCAGGCGCTTTTTCTATGATGACGTATCCGGCGCAGCAATGCGTGGGCAAGGTACGGCCGATCACGGGTCCTTGGTCCTATGCCTTGCGGTATAATACCGAACCTTGTCGTCCGGCTTGCAGTGCCGCTCTAGTCCGGTTGCACGGACAGACGGTGCTCCCGCTCATAACGGAGCACCTCATCCTCGTGCACGCGCAGGTGCCGGCCGCCGATCCGTCGTCCGACCAGTCGCCGCGTCCTGATCTCCTCGACGATGTAGTCCTGACTGACGCCCCATCGCTGAGCCAGGCGGGACACGGAATATTCGTGAGGCTGTTGCGCTTCTCGCATGACACGGCCCGCTTCGTTTTCCCCATCGGGAATAACCGTGGCGCTGCCGGCAGGTCCAGCGGTCCTCACCTCAAGCTTCTCGAGATCAAGGGAGACCACCACGAGTGTCCGTTGGATTGACTCACGTCATGGCGATCAAAAAGGTCAGTTCGCCGGATTACCTTCGAGCTCTGTTCGCAGCTTGGCGCGCGGGCGACGCCGTGATGCCGCTCAACGATCTGAGCGAGACTGACGTGCCTGGGACGCTGGTTCAGCAGCGATTGACCGTGCTGGAAGGCGGCGGCTGGTTCGACGACCAGATCAGCCTGGCAGATGACGGCACCCCAGCTCTGGTCAGCTTCACGTCAGGCACCACCGGCAAGCCCAAGGCTATCTTGCTCAGCCGGGGAGCGCTCGGCGATGTCACTCAGCGTCTCATTGACGTATCCGGCCTGGACCATTCGGTACGTGAATACGTCGGTGTTCCGGTGACCTATTCGTTTGGATTGGGTCGGGCGCGCGCGGTCGCGGCAGTGGGTGGACGTAGCTTCCTGCCCGCCAAGGGCTTTCGCCCGAGCGAGCTTGCCGAGATGCTCAGCAACGGTGCAATGAACGCGTTCTCCGCAGTTCCGACCATGCTCCGTCTGGTGCTGGCGCAGGACCATCTGTTCCGCGAGTGCGGCCGGAATCTGCGCTGGCTCGAGATCGGTAGCCAGCCGATGAGCCCGGAAGAGAAGCGGGCCATCCGCCGGTTGTTCCCCGAGGCCCGGATCGTCCAGCACTATGGTCTGACGGAAGCCTCGCGCTCGACATTTCTGGACATCAGCGCTGCCGACTACGTGGAGATGGACAGCGTGGGCCGCCCGAACGGATCGGTGGAGGTGCGGGTCGATGCAGATGACCGTATCTGCATCCGCGGTCCGCACCTGGCGAGCGGCGAGATTACGGCCGACGGGCTGGTCAGCTTGACGGACGATGAAGGCTGGCTGCGGACTGGCGACCTCGGCGTCATCGATGCGGGCGGAAGCCTCCACTACCAGGGCCGGGCGGACAACCTCATCAACGTCGGCGGCTTGAAGGTTCCGCTGGAATTGTTCGAGCAGCGCCTGCTCGACAGGGTCACCGCCGAGCAGGGAAGCGTCGCCGTGGCATCCCGCAGCGACCCGTTGCGAGGGCAGGCCATCGTGCTCGCATACGAGCCGGGGGCCGATCTTCGCATACTGCGAGACAAGGCGGTGGAGGTCGCCCACGATTTCGGCCTGAGCGCCGCGGACTTCTTGCTCGTCGAGGTGGCGGCGATTCCAAGGACAGACACCGGTAAGGTCCGCAGAAACGAGCTCTCCCAGCTAGCGCCGGATCTCGGCGGCCGCACCGCTCCACCTGCTCGAAAGTCCGGCGGAGCCATCTCCAGCCGACTTGCCGAGCTGCTGAACCGTGAAGCCATCGACCCGAGCCTCAGCTATGTCGAACTGGGCGGCGACTCTCTGACATTCGTGCAAGTGTCGATGTTGCTCGAAGAGGAACTTGGTGAGCTGCCCGACGACTGGGAACTGCTACCCGTAAGTCAGCTGGATGCACTCACCGCCGGGCACAAAGCCACCGTGCCGACGGGGGCAACGATGGACACCCAGATCGCTTTACGAGCCCTGGCCATCATCGGCGTGGTCCTTAACCATACCACGGAAGCTCAGATTGGCGGTGGTGCCTACCTGCTGCTCGTGCTCGCTGGCGCCCTGTTTGCCCGCTTCCAATACGGTCGGCTGATATCCGGCGACATGCTGCGCGGGTTTGCGCCATTCCTGGTACGGCTGCTGGGTACCTATTATCTGATCTTGGCAGGTTACCAGTTTCTGCGCGGCGACGTAGACTGGCGCCGATGGGCGCTGATCGGCAACTTCTTCCCGGACCTGCAAGCGCAGCATAGCCTGCTCCCGTTCTTTTGGTTCATCGTTGCCTTCGTCCAGCTGGTGCTCCTGTTCACTCTCCCCTTCGCTGTTGCAGGCTTCCGGCGGCGGATGAGCGAGCATCCGTGGCGAGCCGGATTCGCCCTGACGGTCGCCGGCTTCGCCGTGGCTGTGATTAGCCGCTTGGCCGTCCATTTCTTCGCTCCCAGCCTAGCGCTGGAGGAAAATGGGCACTTCACGACCCGCACGCCGATGTTCCTGTTCTACCTGTTCGCCTTCGGCTGGACTCTCCAGTTCACCCGAACTCGCAAGCAGAAGCTGGTGATGTCAGCTGCCACCTTCGTGATGTTTCCCCTGATCGGCGTCCTGCCGTATGCAGTATGGCTGATACTCGGCAGCCTCGCCGTGATCTGGATCCCGCGCGTGCCCGTACCCAGGCACCTCAAGCGCCTCATTGGCGCCGTTGCCGGTGCCACCTTCTATATATTCCTCGTGCACATGTTCCCCGTCCATGTGGTCATGGGCGTATGGCCGAGCAGAGGTTCGCCGCTGCCGAACCTCCTGGCTGTCACCTTCGCCATTGCTCTGGGACTGTTGGTGGCGTTCGTCGTTGACCGGACGGTCAGACGAGTTCGGTCCGTTGCGCCAAGCTACCAACGGATCGAACCAGCCGAATGATCGAGTTACCCGCTTGCCATCCGACAACACGTTGAGGCGGATGCAGGATCTGCTTAGCAGCTGAACCAATGACTGCTTACGAGTGCCCGCGTGAACAACCGCGCCGTTCAAGGAAGCGCTTGGCTGACGGGTCGCAATGGCTGGCAAGCAGACATTTCGGCCAAAGGACACGGGTTTATTGCTTTCCCGATCGGGTCCGACCCGCTGCGCGTCGGCAAGCTGTGGGCGCACTGAGCGGCGTCACGCTGCCCAAGCTTTCGGATGACTTCCATGTGTGCCATCCCGACGGGGTGCTTACCCAGAAGTCACGCTATGCTCTGCGTTCGCTGCTCTACCTGGTGGAAGAGGGCGCCGGAGCGCCTATTCAGCTCGCCCGCATTGCGGACACGCAGAAGATCCCGCCGAAGTACCTGGAGCTCATCATGCTGGAGCTGAAGAAGGCCGGCATCGTGCGCAGTACGAGGGGCCCGCGGGGCGGCTACGTCCTGACCCGATCCCCGCATGAGATCTCGTTCGGGGCAATCGTGCGGGCGTTGGAAGGACCGATCGCACTGATCAGCTGCGCAAGCGAGAATTTCTACGCTCCCTGCGGTGACTGCCACGATGAAGTTAACTGCGCGATCCGGCGGGCCTTCATGGTGGTGCGGGACGAAACGACTCGCGTCCTGGACTCGATCTCGCTTTCCAAGGGGGCGGACTGGGAAGGCAGGCTTCCCGCGTCGGACGGTTCGGAAATCAAGCCGGGGTGAACAAAAGATTAATTGTCTAGTCGTGAGCTAGGGTTCATCTTTTCAACTCTCCTGATACGGGAGTTGAAGATGGCTCGACGTCGTTCGTTCCTTCTGGGTGTGACAGCCCTTTGCGTAGCCGCTCTGCTGCCACAGCGGACCGCCGCCCAGGCTTCGGTTCAAATCCTGAACGTATCGTACGACCCGACGCGCGAACTGTACCGCGACGTCAACCAGCGCTTCGCGCAGCGCTGGCGAGCGGCGTCGAAACAGCAAGTTGCTATTCGGATGAGCCACGGTGGATCAGGCAAGCAGGCGCGCGCTGTGATCGACGGATTGCCGGCCGACGTGGTCACCCTGGCGCTCGCCTACGACATCGACGAGATTGCCAGTCGGGCCAAGCTGCTGCCGGCCAATTGGCAGACGCGCCTGCCGAACAACAGCGCACCCTATTATTCCACGATCGTGCTGCTCGTACGCAAGGGCAATCCAAAGAACATCCGCGACTGGAACGACCTCATTCGTCCGGATGTGAAGGTTATCACGCCCAACCCCAAGACCAGCGGCGGCGCCCGGTGGAACTACCTTGCCGCGTGGGGCTATGCCCAGCGCAAGTACGGTTCGCCTGCGAAGGCGCGCGAATTCATGACCCGCCTCTTCCGCAACGTGCCGGTCCTCGACAGCGGAGCGCGAGGCGCGACGACGACCTTCGCGCAGCGGGGGCAGGGCGATGTCCTGATCGCGTGGGAGAACGAAGCGTTCCTGGCCACCAATGAGCTGGGCCGAGGCAAGTTCGAGATCGTGGCTCCGTCCATTTCCATCCTGGCGGAGCCTCCGGTCGCGGTGGTCGACAGGGTTGTCGACCGCCGCGGCACGCGCCAGGTGGCCGAAGCTTACCTCAAGTACCTTTACACCGGTGAAGCCCAGGACATCATCGCCAGGCATTATTACCGCCCCCGCAACCCGCAGGTCGCGGCCCGTTATGCGGCGCGCTTCCCGCGCATGCAGCTACTGAGCATCGACCGGCACTTCGGCGGCTGGGGCCGGGCGCAAGCGATGCACTTCAACGATGGGGGTTTGTTCGACCAGATTTTCGAGGCCGCCAAGCGCTGACGCACCCGTAACAGGGGACCACCCATGATCGCCATCCTGCTTGCCAGTGCTGCCGCGATGTCACTCGAGGTGCAGCAGGCAACCGTTCCTCCAGGCACCGAGCAGCCGACGGAGGTCGATCCTGCCGTCAGTCCGATCGACAGCATCGTGGGCGACGATTTGAAGCCCGAAGCTGCTGCGCCGAGGGCGACGGGGGACCCCGTGCTGGATCGCCTGAACGCGCTGGAAGCGCGCGTGCGTCAGCTGGAGGCGCGCAATGCGGAGCTGGAGCAACAGGCCGACTTCAACCAGCAGCGGCTGGAAACGGTGGAAACGCGGGCGGCCAAGAACGCGCAGTTCGGCTGGGTTCCGTCGACCTCGGACTCCACGGGCGCTTTCACGTTCAAACCGCGCGGCGTGGTCGAAGCCGATGGCGCCGCATTCTTCGAGCGCAAGGGCGGCTACGACTACAACAATGGCACTGCGTTCCGCCGCGCCCGGCTGGGCGTGGAGGGCACGGCCTTCAAGTGGTTCAACTATCGGTTGGAGGTGGACTTCGCCGGCAATGCGGTGAACCTGACGGACGCATACCTCCAGTATACCAAGATCCCCAAGACCGTTCTGACGCTGGGCCAGCACAAGGCTCCGTTCGGGCTGGAGAGCAACAACAGTGACAATTACAACACGTTCCTTGAACGTGGGATGTTCACCAACGCGTTCGGCAACGCGGGTGCCGAGCGTCGGATCGGGCTGTCCGCCACCTACGGCGCACGGGAGAACCTGAATATCGCCGTGGGCCTGTTCGGGGACAATGAAAGTATCTCCCGCTCAAGCGCAGCGCCGGTCACCGACACCCCGGATGAAAGCTGGGGCGTCAATGGCCGGATCACTTGGGAGCCGCTGCTGCAGCCCAACCGCATCCTGCACCTGGGTGCCGCGGGCTATTATCGAACCGCCCTGAAGTCGGGCGACACGGAAGATGCGGTGCGACTCACTGACCGCCCCAACATCCGCGTGGACAACGGCAATATCGCCGACAGCGGCGTGATCACCGGTGTCCGGTCGCTGCAGTACGGCGGGATGGAAGCGGCAGCGGTGCTTGGACCACTCACATTGGCGGGGGAGGCAGGTCGGCTGTGGCTGGTTCGACCAGGTTTGTCGGACCAGCATTTCACCGGCTTCTACGGCTACGCATCCTACTTCCTGACCGGAGAGAGCCGACCGTTCAAAGCCGGCAATTTCGACCGCGTGAAGCCTTTCAGGGAGCTTGGGAAGGACGGGCTCGGCGCATTCGAGGTGGCGCTGCGATACGACCGGCTCGACCTGTCGAATACGCCGGTACTCGTGCGCCGCGGCAATGACGCGCGAAGCTGGACGTTCGGGATCAACTGGTACTTCAATCCCTATGCCAAGCTGATGGTCAACTATGTGCGCTTTCGCGGGGACAACACCCCGCTGGACCCGGTTGGCGACGAAACGGCTGGTGACGTGCTCGCAACGCGCCTGCACCTGGACTTCTGAAGGAGAGGCCGCATGCTCAAGGTGCGAAGCAGTCGCCCCGTGCTCCCCGGCTTCCGGCTCTCGCTGGGCATCACGCTCTTCTGGCTGAGCGTCATCGTGCTTGTCCCGCTCTCTGCGGTATTCGCGAAAAGCGCGACTGGTGGCTGGGACGGGTTTGTCGCTGCGGCTCTGTCCGAGCGTGCCCTGGCCTCCTACCGGTTGACCTTCGGAGCAGCCCTGCTGGGGGCGGCGATCAACTGCGTGTTCGGACTGATCGTCGCGTGGGTTCTCGTGCGCTACGACTTCCCTGGCAAGCGCGCACTGGGCGCCGCCGTCGACCTGCCCTTCGCACTTCCGACTGCCGTCGCCGGGATCGCGCTGACGACCCTGTATGCGGATACGGGACTGCTCGGGAGGCCCTTGGCTGCCCTGGGCCTGCCGGTGGCCTACCAACCGGCCGGTGTGGTCCTGGCCCTTACCTTCATCGGCTTGCCATTCGTCGTGCGAACGGTGGAGCCGGTCCTGGCGGAAGTCGCGCATGAGACGGAGGAGGCGGCGACGACCCTGGGCGCGACCCGGCTGCAGACGATGGCGCGGGTGATCTTCCCGACCCTGCTGCCGGCACTCGCCACCGGCTTCGCCCTGGCGTTCGCGCGCGGCGCCGGGGAATATGGATCGGTGATCTTCATCGCTGGCAACATGCCGTTCCGATCCGAGATCGCACCTTTGCTGATCGTTACCCAGCTCGAAGAATATGACTTCGCCGGAGCTGCCTCGATCGCGGTCGTCATGCTCCTGGTTTCGGTTGCCATGCTGCTGGTCCTGAACATGCTGCAGCACTGGCAGAGGCGAAAGGGCTGACCGATGGCGCATCCACGGCATCTGTCAGAGCCGCGCCTGCTGCAACTGCTGCTGATCGGGATTGCACTGGCATATCTTGGGCTCATGATCTTCCTGCCGCTGGGAGCAGTGCTGGTGCAGGCGCTTCAGGATGGCTCGGGGGCTTGGGTGGCGGCGGTGACGGAGCCCGATGCCCTCGCTGCCGTGCGACTTACCCTGCTGGTCGCGAGCATCGCCGTACCACTCAACCTGGTGTTCGGGGTCGCCGCCTCCTGGGCCATCTCGAAGTACGAGTTCCGGGGCAAGACGCTGCTGGTGACCTTGATCGAGCTTCCCTTTTCGGTCTCGCCCGTCGTCTCGGGGCTGGTCTTCGTGCTGCTGTTCGGGGCGCAGGGCTGGTTCGGCGAATGGCTGGCGTCGCGCGACATCGAGATCATCTTCGCGGTCCCGGGCCTGGTGCTTGCAACCGTGTTTGTGACCTTTCCCTTCGTCGCTCGGCAGCTGATTCCGCTAATGACGATGCAGGGGCGCGAGGAAGAGGAGGCCGCCCTCTCCCTTGGCGCGTCGGGCTGGCAGACGTTCTGGCGCGTGACGTTGCCGAACATCCGCTTCGGCGTCCTCTATGGCGTGCTGCTCTGCAATGCCCGGGCCATGGGTGAGTTCGGCGCCGTCAGCGTCGTGTCAGGACACATCCGCGGCGAGACAAACACCATGCCGCTTCAAGTCGAGGTGCTGTACAATGAGTACAACTTCGTTGCCGCCTTTGCTGTCGCCTCGCTCCTTGCGGGACTCGCACTCGTCACTCTTCTTCTCAAAAGTTTCCTCGAGTGGCGACACGGAGACGAACTTGCTGCGCGGCACTAGCGCCTCCGTGTCCGTCAGGAGCGTGTCCAAGCGCTTCTCGGCATTTCCGGCATTGACCGACGTGTCGCTCGATATCGCCGCAGGTGAGTTCATGGCGCTGCTGGGTCCGTCCGGATCCGGGAAGACAACCTTGCTCCGGGTGATCGCCGGGTTGGAGGTGCCTGACAGCGGGCATGTGCTGTTCGATGGGCGGGATGTCACCAGGGTGCCGGCGGCCGAGCGAGGCATCGGCTTCGTCTTCCAGCACTATGCGCTGTTCGGACACATGACGATCGAACAGAACATCGCCTTCGGCCTAGATGTGATGAAGCGTCGGGAGCGGCCGCCACGATCGCAGATCAGGGAGCGGGTGAGCGAGCTCCTCCAGCTCGTGCAGCTCGAGGGATATGAGAAGCGGTATCCCAACCAGCTTTCCGGGGGGCAGCGCCAGCGCATCGCCCTGGCGCGGGCGCTGGCTCGCAGGCCATCCATTCTGCTGCTTGACGAGCCATTTGGGGCGCTTGACGCCAAGGTCCGCCGGGAGCTGCGATCCGCGCTGCGGAAGATCCACGAGGAGATCGGACTGACCTCCATCTTCGTCACGCACGACCATGAGGAAGCGTTCGGGCTGGCGGACCGGGTGAGCATCCTGGGTACCGGACGCATCCTCGAAGTCGGCACGCCCAATGGGCTGCGAACCTCGGCTAACCAGGTTGTCAGAAGCTTCCTCGACTAGGCCGGTCCTCCAAGCGAGCCTACCGCGGCAATTGCATCGGACCGGGCTACCCCTTGCGTCCACCTTGCTGGTTGAAGCTGCGCGTTGGCGGTAGTGATTCTCGGATGCACCCGGTCCAGACGTTCGAACTGATCCTAGTCCTGCTTGGGGCCGCCGTGGCGCTGCACCTGATCGCGGCTCGGCTGGGCCTCCCGCCCTCCGCGGCGCTGCTGGTCGGCGGCGGGGCTCTGGCGTCGCTTCCCGGCCTGCCGCCGGTGTCGCTGGACCCGGAACTCATCCTGGTGCTGTTCCTCCCACCCCTGCTGTTCGATGGCGCGTACTACACGGCATTCGGCCGCTTCCGCCGCCACCTGCCCGGGATCATGTCCCTAGCGGTGGGTGCCGTGCTGTTCACGGCCGCGGCAGTGGCGATTGTCACGCACTGGCTGATCCCGGGGCTGTCCTGGGCCGCCTGCTTCGCCCTGGGCGCGGTCGTCTCGCCGCCGGACGCGATCGCGGCCCGTGCCGTGCTGCAGCGGGTGACGCTGCCGCGCAGACTACAGGCACTGCTGGAGGGCGAGAGCCTGCTCAATGACGCCACGGGGCTGGTGCTGTTCCGCTTTGCGGTAGCCGCGACGCTGGTCGGGTCATTTGACGCAAACCAGGCTGTCGGCAGCTTCTTCCTGCTGGCGCTCGGCGGCGTGGCGGTCGGTGCCATCGTCAGCGCAGCCTGGATGTTCGTGCTCCGCCGCCTTCATGACGACACGCTGGTCGTCGCCGCATCCACGCTGATGTGCTGGGCTGCCTATCTCGCGGGCGAGGCGCTGCAGGTTTCGGGGGTGATCGCCACGGTAACCTCCGGGATCGCGTTCGGCTGGTTCCAGCACGGGCTGCTGCCCGCCCGCGTGCGGCTGCAGGGCTCGGCCTTTTGGCGGACGCTGGTGTTCACGCTGGAAGCGCTGATCTTTATCCTGATGGGCTTCTCGCTGCGCGGCGTGGTTGATCGCATCGGCTTTGAACAGGTGCTCGGCTCCCTTCTCGGGCCCGCGCTACTGGTCACCGGCGCCGTGATCGTGGCGCGCCTGGTCTGGGTCATGGGCACGGAAGCCTTGCTGACCACTGTTCGTGCGATGGGCATGCGGTCCGCCCGTCCCCTTGGGTGGCGATCGGCCGCCGTGCTTGGCTGGGTCGGCATGCGCGGCGTGGTGACGCTGGCCATCGCATTGAGCTTGCCCGCCGGCTTTCCTCAACGCGACTTGATGCTGGTGACCGCCTTCGCCGTGATCCTGGTGACCGTTGTCCTGCAGGGCGCGACCCTTGGCGGCGTGATTGCCCTGGTCCGGCCCAAGGACATCGACCCGCCCGCACCGGTGGCGTTGCCAGCGGCCGAAGCGGCGGTCGCGCGGGTCAAGTTCGAGGCTGCCGAGCAGGTCGCTTATGACGGCAACGGCGAGCTCATCCATCCGCAACTGCTTGAAACCTACCGCAGCCGGGCAGTGGGAACGGAGCGCTATGCGGCGGACGCCGACCGCTTCATGGAGAAGATCCGGCCGCACTTCAGCCTGATGCTGGGCGTCATCGCGGCCGGGCGAGCGGAGCTGCTGCGCCTGCATCGCGAGGGCCAGATCGAGGACGAGGTGCTGCACGACCTGGAGCGCGACCTCGACTTGGAGGAGGTTGGCATTATCTATCAGCGTGGCGACGACGCGCCCGGTTGAGTCTAGCCGCCGGTCGCCAGCGACAGCAGCAGCTTGGCATTGAGGCCGGTGATGACGGCGGCGATCACCCAGGCGCTCCACCTCAATGCGGCGCCGTTGGCGAAACGACCCATCAGCGCACGATTGCTGGTGAACGCGACGAGCGGCACTACCGCGAACGGCAATTGCATGCTGAGCACCACCTGGCTGAGCACCAGCAGTCTGGTTGTCCCCGACTGGCCATAAAGCGCCGCGACGACCACGGCTGGAACGATGGCGAGGAGCCGGGTGAGCAGCCGGCGCTGCCAGGCTGGCAGCCGGATCCTGAGGAAGCCTTCCATGACAATCTGGCCGGCCAAGGTCGCGGTCAGGGTGGAGTTCTGCCCGGACGCCAGCAGCGCAACGCCGAACAGGGTGCTCGCCAGACCGACGCCCAGCATGGGGGTGAGCAATTGATATGCATCCTGGATCTCGGCAACGTCGGTGCGGCCGGCGGCATGGAAGGTCGCCGCGGCAAGGATCAGGATCGCGGCATTGATGAACAGCGCGAGCATCAGGGCGATGGTGCTGTCGAGGGTAGCGAAGCGGATTGCCTCCTGCTTGCCGCTGTCGGTCTGCTCGAACGCCCGGGTCTGCACCACGGCCGAGTGGAGGTACAGATTGTGAGGCATCACCGTTGCCCCCAGGATACCGATCGCGATGTAGAGCATGGCCGGATCGGTGACGATTTCGGGCGTGGGCACGAAACCCCGCATGACGGCGCCGATCGCCGGCTGCGACAGGGCGATTTCGACCACGAAGCAGCCGGCGATCACGATGAGCAGGGCGATGATGAAGGCCTCGAGCAAGCGGAACCCTCGCTGCTGAAGCAGCAGCACGAGCAGCACGTCGAGCGCGGTCAGGCATACGCCCCAGACGAGGGGAATGCCGAACAACAACTGCAATGCGATGGCGGTGCCGATCACCTCGGCCAGGTCGCAAGCGATGATCGCGAGCTCGCACGCGATCCATAGCAAGAACGACACTTCCCGGGGGTACTGGTTGCGGCAGGCCTGGGCGAGGTCGCTCCCGGTGACGATGCCGAGCTTGGCCGCGAGTGCCTGAAGCAGAATCGCCATGACGTTCGACAGGAGAATGACGGACAGCAACGTGTAACCGAACTGCGAACCGCCAGCGAGGTCGGTCGCCCAATTGCCCGGGTCCATGTAGCCGACTGCCACGAGGTAGCCCGGACCGGAAAAGGCGCCGAGCTTGCGCCAGAACCGTCGATCCTTGGGAACGGCGATCGAGCGGAATACCTCGGGCAGGCTGTTACCGGACTCTATGGCCAGCTCCCGGTAGATCTTGCGGAACCATAACGGGTCCTTGCAAGCCAAGCAGGCCCGACGCAAGCGGTTGCGGGCCCAGGTCGGGCCTGTCGCAACCTGCCGATCAGTTCGGGCGTAGCAGCGCGGCGGTCCGGGCGAACTCGCCGATGCGGTCGAGGTCGGTCTCGCCGGCGGGAGCGATCCAGCTGCCGCCGATGCAGGACACGGCCGGGTGGGCGAGCCATTCCGACGCGGTGGCAGCGGTGATCCCGCCAGTCGGGCAGAAACGGACATCGCCGAACGGGCTGGCGAGGGCCTTCAACGCCGGCAGTCCACCCGAACTTTCCGCCGGGAAGAGCTTGAAGCGGTCAAGGCCGTGATCAAGTCCGCGCATGATATCGCCGGCGGTGGCGACGCCGGGCAGGTAGGCGGTGCCACTGCCGATGGCGGCGCGGGTCAGGCCGTCGGTCAGGCCGGGAGCCACAATGAATTGGGCGCCGGCATCCAGCGCGGCGTCGAGCTGCCGGGGGTCGAGCACGGTGCCCGCGCCGACGATGGCGCCGGGGACGCTGGCCATCGCACGGATCGCCTCCAGCGCGTGGGGAGTGCGCAGGGTGACTTCCAGGACCGGCAGTCCGCTGGCGACCAGCGTCTTCGCCAGTTCAATCGGGTCGAGGCGTTCGTCCAGCACCAGCACCGGGATGACCGGAGCGGCGCTCATGATGTCATCGATCGTCATGCATGCATCCTGGCGAAGGCGGCGGCCGCGCCGAACAGGCCGGGCTGCGGATGGGTGATGAGCTTGACCGGCATGTCCTCCATCCTGCATTGGAACCGTCCCTTGGCGATGAAGCGATCGCGGAAGCCGGAGCGTGGCAGGTGCGCCGCCAGACGCAGGCCAAGCCCGCCGCCGATCGCCACGGCAGTCGCACCCTGCGCGAGTGCCAGGTCGCCGGCAGCCGCCCCGAGCGTCAGGCAGAAGCGGTCCAGGGCGGCCACGGCCAAGCTGTCGCTGCGATCCATGGCGGCGGCCCAAAGGACCTTCTCGTCGTGGATGGTGGAGGGCCGGGCCTCGATCGCCGCGAGCGCTTCATAGAGGTTCATCAGCCCTGGGCCGGAGAGCAGCCGCTCCAATGACGCCCGTTGAAAGCTGCGCCGCAGCTCGGCCAGGACTCGGTCCTCCAGCGCATCCAGCGGGGCGAAATCGATGTGCCCGCCCTCGGTCTCGATCACCTCGTGACGACCGTCCGTGCGCAGAAGACCCGCGACACCAAGGCCGGTGCCCGGCCCAAGGATCGTGATCATGCCCCTTTCTGGCAGCGGCCGGTCCGGGCCGCACAGGTGGGTGAAGGCGTTGCCGTCGAGCGCCCCCACGGCGTGGGCGACTGCGCCGAAGTCATTCACCACCGTGAACCGCTCGACTCCCAGCTGCTCGGCCACGAGGGCAGGGCGGATCACCCAGGGGTTGTTGGTCAGCTTGAGCAGCTCGCCGTAGACGGGGCCCGCGAAGGCCATCGCGAGCTCCGTCGGCAGCGGCTCACCAAGCTGCCTACCGAACTGCTCCCACGCCGTTTCGAAACTGGCGTGTTCGGCGGTCTTGAGGGTCAGCGCCTCAGACAAGCGGGCGACGCGGGTGCCGTCCAGTTCGGCAACGGCGAAGCGGGCGTGGGTGCCACCGACATCTGCCGTGACAATGCGCCTCATGGCGCCGCCATGGCGTCGGCCGGTGTGGCCCCGGCCTGGTCCTGGTCCATCAGTTCCAGCATGGCCGATGCACCATGCTCAGCGTCGCCGGCGGCCAGGCGCATCATGGCAAACAGCTCGCGCCCGGTGCCCGCGGGCGGCGGCGGCGGCGGGGCAGGATCGCGGCTCGCCAGGTCGACGCCGACCGCCTCCAGTACGCCCTGCTCAGCCGAAAGCCGCACCGGGTCGCCGTTCCGAAGTCGGCTGAGCGGGCCTCCGCCGAGCGCTTCGGGTGACAGGTGGATCGCGGCGGGCACTTTTCCGCTGGCGCCGGACATGCGCCCGTCGGTGACCAGCGCGACCCGATGCCCGCGGTCCTGCAGCACCCCGAGCGCCGGAGTGAGCTTGTGCAGCTCCGGCATACCGTTGGCGCGTGGGCCCTGGAAGCGAACGACGACCACCACGTCCCGGTCCAGCTCTCCGGCACCGAACGCCGCCAGCACCTGATTCTGGTCGGAGAAGATCCGGGCGGGCGCCTCGACCGTCCAGCGCGCCGGATCGACGGCGCTGGTCTTGAACGTCGCGCGACCCAGATTGCCCGCGACCAGCCGCAGCCCGCCGTCCGGCAGGAACGGGTCGCTCACGGCTCGGAGCATGGTCTGGTTGCGGCTTGCGCCCGGGTCGCGCCAGACGAGCGTATCGCCGTCGAGCTCGGGCAGGCGGGTGTAGGCGGCGATGTCCTCCGCACCCGCCGTCACCACGTCGCCGTGCAGCAGGCCCGCGCCGAGCAGCTCCCGAGCAACGACCGCGATCCCGCCGGCATAGTGGAAATCGTTCACGTCACCCGACCCGTTTGGATAAACGCGGGCGATCAGCGGTACCGCGCCGGAAAGGCCGTCGATGTCCTCCCAGTCGAGGATGATGCCCGCGGCTCGGGCAATCGCCGGCAGGTGGATGGCGTGGTTGGTCGATCCGCCGGTGGCGAGCAGTCCAACGACCGCGTTGACGATCGCCCGTTCGTCCACGCATTCGGCCAGCGAGCGCTGCCCGCCGGCGCTGAGCTCCGCCAGCCGGTGCACGGCTGCCCGGGTCAGCGCCTGACGCAGCGGGGTATTAGGCTGGACGAACGCCGCGTTCGGCACGTGCAGCCCCATCAACTCCATCATCATCTGGTTGCTGTTGGCGGTACCATAGAAGGTGCAGGTGCCGGGCGAATGGTAGCTAGCGGCCTCGCTCGCCAGCAGTTCGTCGCGGCCGACCTTGCCCTCGGCATAGAGCTGGCGGACCCGCTGCTTCTCCTTGTTCGGCAGGCCCGAGGGCATCGGCCCGCCAGGAACGAGCAGCATCGGCAGGTGCCCGAACCGCAGCGCGCCGATCAGCAGGCCGGGCACGATCTTGTCGCAGATACCGAGCAGGGCGGCGCCGTCGAACATGCCGTGGCTGAGCGCAACCGCGGTGCCGAGCGCGATGGTGTCGCGACTGAACAGCGACAGGTTCATGCCGTCCTGCCCTTGAGTCACCCCGTCGCACATGGCGGGGACTCCGCCCGCCACCTGCGCCGTCGCGCCGGCCTCGCGGGCGAAGACCTTCATCTGCTCGGGGTAGCGATAATAGGGTTGGTGGGCCGACAGCATGTCGTTGTAGGCGGTGACAATCCCGATGTTCGGGCCGCTGACCGTACGGATGCGCTCCTTGTCGCCTTCGGCAGCAGCGAAACCGTGGGCGAAGTTGCCGCAGCTCATCCGTTGCCGGCTGACACCGCGCTCCGCCTGCTCGGCCATCAGGTCGAGATAGCGGCGGCGGCCGGCGCGGGACCGCTCGATGATGCGGTCGGTGACTGCGGCGATGCGCGGGTCGAGGGTCATGCTCGGCACCAATGGATGTCGATCGGCTGTTCCGCCTCCGCCAGCACGCGTCCGATCGGTAGGCGGCTGCCGGCGCCGTCGGCGATGGCCTGCTCCAGCAGGGCCTTCTTCTTCTCGCCGGCGATGGTCACCAGGATCGTGCGGGCCGACAGGATCGCGGCACGGGTCAGGGTAACCCGGGGGACCGGCGCTTCCGCGGGAAGCGGGTCGGGGCGCACCCCGACCATCCGCCGGCTCTTGGGCGCTTGAAGGGCCTCGTCCAGGTCGGGTCCGGCGAAAATGGACGCGGTGTGGCCATCCTCACCCATGCCCAGCCAGACCAGGTCGGGCGGCCAGGACAGGTCCTGCAACCGCGCATCGGCAGCGTTGCCGGCGAGCTTCACGTCCGGGTTGATCGTCGCCACGGGGAAGACCCGGGCGCCGGTGCTGAGGAAGCTCTCCGCGAGCAGCCGGACGTTGCTGAGTTCCGACTGCACCTCGACCAACCGATCGTCGGTCGGAATGATCGTGGTTTTCTTCCACGGCAGCCGGGCCTCCGCCAGCCGCGCGAAGACTGGCCGCGGCGTACTTCCGCCAGGGAGAGCGATGAGGCTCTGGCCGCGGGCCTCGACCGCGCTTTCGACGATAAAGCCGACGTCGCCTGCCACCGCCTCGGCAAAGGCGGCCGGATCGTCATATTCCCACCATTCCGCTTCAATCATTCCAGCTCACTCCGGCACGCTCGGTCAGCGCGATCGCGGCCGGCGGACCCCAGTTGCCGGCGCCATAGGGCCGGGGATGAACGCCGGCGGCGGTCCACGCGGCGCGGACGCCGTCAATCCATTGCCATTGCGCTTCCACCTCGTCGCGGCGCACGAACAAGGTAGGGTCTCCCTCGATCAGGTCCAGCAGAAGCCGTTCGTAGGCGATCCGGCGACGAGTGTCGGCGAAGGCGTCGGACAGGCGGATGTCGAGCGGCACTTCGCGCAGCCGGATGCCGTTCCGGTCCAGCCCCGGCATCTTGGCCATCAGCTCCAGTGCGATATTCTCCTCCGGCTGGATGGCGATGATCAGCCGGTTGGGCGAGGTCTGCGCTCCGCGCGAGGCGAACATGGAGTGCGGCACGGGGCGAAACTGGATCACGATCTCCGTCCGCCGTTCAGGCAGTCGTTTGCCGCTCCGGAGGTAGAAGGGCACGCCGGCCCAGCGCCAATTGTCGACATGCGCCTTTAGCGCGACAAAGGTCTCCGTGGCCGACGCCCGCCCAAGCTCGTCGGCATAGGCCGGCACCGGCTGGCCGAGCACCGCGCCGGCGGCATATTGGCCAGTGACCGCATGACTTTCGACGGTGCGGGTATCAATCGGGCGCAGGGACCGGAGCACCTTCACCTTCTCGTCGCGGATGGCGGTCGCGCCGAAGCTGGCCGGCGGCTCCATCGCGACCAGCGCCAGCAGTTGAAGCATGTGGTTCTGGACCATGTCGCGCAGAGCGCCGGCCCCGTCATAATAGTCACCGCGTCCTTCCAAGCCGATCGTCTCTGCAACGGTGATCTGGACGTGGTCGATGAAGTTGGCATTCCACAGCGGCTCGAACAGCACGTTGGCGAAGCGCAGCGCCAGCAGGTTCTGGACCGTTTCCTTGCCAAGATAGTGGTCGATTCGGAACGTCTGCTCCTCGGCAAACGCCAGCGCCACCGCGTCGTTGATTTCCCGGCTAGACGCGAGGTCGGTGCCAAGTGGCTTCTCCAGCGCCAGCCGGACGCGGCTCCCGGCCAACCCGGCCGCTTCGAGGTTGTCGATCGTTGCCTTGAACAGCGAGGGCGCAGTCGACAGAAAGATGGCGATCTCGCCGCCGTCGTCGCGCGCCGCCTGCCGTAGGCGCTGGAAGCCCGCGGCGTCCGTCACGTCGAGTGGCAGGTAGTGCAGGCGCGCAAGGAAGCGTTCGAGCACCGCCTCGTCAATCGTGGCCCCGGGCACATGCTCCCGAATGGCGCTGCGGGCACGGTCGCGGAAGCTGTCGTCCGTACCGTCGCTGCGCGCGGTCCCCAGCACCTGCAACGTGTCGGGTAGCAGTCCATCCAGTTCAAGTCCGAACAGCGACGGCAGCAGCATGCGGGCGGCCAGGTCGCCGGTCGCGCCGAACAGGATCAGCGTGGTCGCCTTAAGGCGCCCCGGGCCGCTCACCGCCTGCCCCTGCACAATCGCCGTTGCTCGTCCATGATCCCGCCTATGCACCGGCTTGGTCTGCCCCGCTTCTTGCGCGCGATCACCGCGGATTGCCCGATCTCGCCCGCCAGCATGAGCGTGTCCTCCCAGTCGACCGCCACGTCCTTGATGGACTGGAGGGCCCCGGCTTGCCTCATAGCTCGGCGGGAGGTCGGCGGCCATCTGAATAGGAGGACAGAACGTCACGTGACCAGCTGGCTGCCGTTCCGGGGTCGACGGCACCCGCGTTCTCGTCGCTTTAGCCGATTTTGATCAAGGCCGCGGCGGCGGGCCTGATGGTGGCGGCGCGAGCCCTTAGCAGGTCGGCAGGGCTTGTTCCTGCCGGCGCTATGTGCCCACGGACCATCGTTAAGGCGGGCGTGATTATTGCCGATCCGGAACCATGTCCTTTTCGGCTGCGTTCCAACGACCGCTGACTTTGTGCGCCATCTCCGGTCCATTCGGAACAGGGGGAGCACGGTCTGCCGTTCAACTTCGGGAGAAGGCATATGAAGAAAACCGCTATGGCCCTGATGCTGGCCAGCTCCATTTCGCTGGGCGCCTGCGCCACCACGCCGCAGAATGACACGTTGGCCGACGCCGCCACCGGCGCCGCCCTCGGTGCTGCCGGCGGCGCCGCCGTTGGTGCCGTTGTCCCCGGGATCAGCCCGATCGCCGGTGCGGCGGTTGGTGCGGCCATCGGCGGCCTGTCGGGCGCCGTGTGGGCCGACCGCAACAATGACGGCCAGGCCGACGGCTACGTCCAGAACGGCCAGTACTACCAGGGTGCCCCGTCGGGTTACGACAACACCACCGGCACCATTGCCACGGGTGCGGTCGGCGGTGCGGCGCTTGGCGCTGCGGCCGGCGCGCTGATCCCGGGCGTCAGCGTCTTGGGCGGTGCGGTTGCCGGTGCGGTGGTCGGCGGTCTCGCCGGCGCCATCTGGGCCGACAACAACAACGACGGCCAGGTCGACGGTTACGTCTACAATGGCCAATATTACCAGGGTGCCCCGCCGCAGAGCGCGGCCCCCGCCCCGGCCCCGACGTACAGCGCGCCCGTTCGCAGCGGCGAGCGCGGCTAAGTCGCTGAGCTAGCCAGTCGGCTCGCTTGCCGCGAGCCAACTGGAGGAGAGGTGCCGGTCGCTCTGAAGCGGCCGGCACTTTCTTTTTGAGTCAGAGCCGCGACCAGGTGGCGATGTAGGTGACCCGGTCCACGACCGGCTGTCCACTACTGTCGCGTGCGGGCGCGAAGCTCATTCGTGGCAACAGCAGCGCGCAGATCGCCTGGTCGAGCTGCGGGCTGCCGCTCGAGCGAGCCGGGCGGCAGTCGATCGCCGTTCCATCCGGGCCGACGGTAATCGAGAAGGCCGCGCTGCCGCTGGGTACCTCGAACGCCCGGATTCTCCGGTAATCGCCGCGGGTCAGTCCGCCGCCGAGCCAGCGCGCCCCGCTCGCGCCACCGGTTCCAGCCCCACCCATGCCGCCACTGCCCGCTCCTTCGCCGGTACCGCCGGCGCCGTTCCCGGGTCCGCTGACCGCCCCCGCGCCGGCAGTCTGGTCGGTGCCAGGCACAGGTCCGCGCTCGACTGCCGTCCGAGTCGGGGAACGAGTTGGGACCGGCCTCAGCGGACGAGGCGCGACCACGGGGGCGGCCTTGGCTGCACGATCCGGCGCGCCGGCCGCTGGCTTGGCGCCGCTGGCAGCCGACAGGGGCGGCGGTGGCACGTGGGACAGGGAAATGGAGAAACGAGTCAGGCGCTCTTCTGCGGCCCGCACCAGTTGCGGGCCCTTAAGCCCAGCCAGCAGTGCAATGCCAAGCGCCGCGTGGACGCCGACCACCAGGCCTAGCGCCTTACCCCGGTCACGCCTGTCGGTTCGGTACGGCATGGCCCGCCTGTAACAAGTTTTCCGCGGCGCGGGAGCTAGGCGCTCAACGGAGCGCCGGCACCGGCAGGCTGGCCAGCGACGAGGCGGCGACGAGGCGGCGACGGTTGCACCGACGGGTGCGCTTGCCAACTCGACCGTTGGCACGCTGCGCCGAGAGCCGTGGGTCCAGCGCCGGCCCGACGCCGCGAACGTCAGCACCGCCCAGCGAGCCGGGGCGCCGGTGGCCTTGCTGTGAGAAACCCGGCTCCAGCGAGCATCCAGCGGCGTGCGCTCGATCTGCAGGGGGACCGAGCCAAAAACGTCGGGCTGGTTGAGGGCGATTTGCGCGCGTTCCTCGGCAGGTGCGGGCAGTAGCATCGGCGCTGCCTCGGCAACCGCCGCCGGACGGAGCAGCGTCGCCGCAAGCGGCTGGCCGGTCTAGGCGGCGATCAGCGCCGCCAGCCGGCTCGGTGTGCCGAGGATCGCCTCGCTCTTGGCCGCGGCGATTGTCGTTTGCGCCGTGGCGGGCGTCGTTGCCGCGAAGAACAGGCCGAGCCCGAGAAGAAGCTTGCCGCGCATAGGACCGTCTGTCGCCAAACAAGACGCACATCGGCATAAGCGTCGTGATTACGGCGAGGTAAGCCTAGCTGTTTGCTTCGGCCCCGGCGAGAAAGGCGGCGAGGACGCGGTTGAAGATCGCCGGCTGCTCGACATTCGGCAGGTGCCCGGCGCCGGCAATCTCGACCAAGGTCGCATGGGGCAAGCGGTCCTTCAGTTCCTCGCTCAGGGTCGGCGGGGTGATCCGGTCCTCGCTGCCGCACAGGATCAGCGTCGGGCAGCGGATGGGGGTGACCTGCTCGCGCTGGTCGGCCAGCCACACGGCCGCCGCGCCAAGCTCGTAGGAGGCCGGGTCGATCAACGCCATGGTCTCGATCAGCTCGCGGCGCAGTTCGAGGGAAGCGCCAGGAGCGAGAAGGTGATCGATCCGCGCCTTCGCCAGCTCGCGCATGCCGATCGTCCGCGACGCATCGACCGAGCGGTCGTAGATGGCTTGGCCGTCCGGATGCACGGCGAACGTGTCTGCCAGGATGACCGAGGCGCAGCGCTCCGGCGCCTGGGCATGCATGGCAATCGCAACGATGCCGCCAAGCGAGAGGCCACACAGATGCGCCGTACCCACGCCCAGCCCGTCCAGCGCGGCCCACAGGGCGGTCGCATAAGTGTCGCGGGTGGCGCCGGGCTGCGGAGCGCTGTCGCCATAGCCCGGATAGTCGAATGCCAGTGTGCGACGAGCAGCACCGAACTCGTCCAGCTGCGGCCGCCAGACGCTCTTGTCCGACCCGACGCCGTGCAGCAGCACCAGCGGCACGCCGCCGCTGCCCGCTTCCAGGAAGCCGATCGCGCCGGCGGCGGTGTGCACGGTGGCCATGGCGCCTCTTGGCAGGTCGGTTGCGACCGCGCTAGCCGTGCGCCATGGCCAGCATGACGGTTAACGGACAGGCGCTGCAATACCGACTGGACCCGCAGACCCCTCTGCTATGGGCGCTGCGGGAAGCGTCGAACCTGACCGGTGCCAAGCATGGCTGCGACGACGGCGGCTGCGGCGCTTGCACCGTAATCGTTGATGGCCGGGCGGAGCGCAGCTGCCAGCTGCCGCTGTCGGCCCTGGAAGGCGCATCGGTGATCACCATCGAGGGCCTGAGCGAAAACCGCTCGCACCCGGTGCAACAAGCGTGGCTGGCCGAGCAGGTTACTCAGTGCGGGTTCTGCGAACCTGGCTTCATCATGGCGATCGCCGCGCTGCTGCAGGCCAGTCCGCGACCGAGCGCGGAGCAGGTGGCGGCCTTGCCGAACCGATGCGCGTGCGGCGCGCAGCTACGTATCCTGCGCGCGATTGCACGGGCCGGGAAGATGATGGCGGAAGCGGCGGCGCCGATCCCCGGCCCGAAGCGTTAAGGACCCGCTCAGTCGACGCTGGATAGTAGGTTCGAGATGTTACCGCGCTTGCCCATTTTCGTGGTTGCGCTTGCAGCGGCAATGCCGGCGGCGGCGCAGCGCACGCCCGCGGATGACGCCCTCCAGCGGGTGCGCGACAGTCGCGCAGCGCGGGCCGCGGATGGAACGGAGCGGGCGGGAGCCGTCCGCGACCTGCTGCGGCCGAACGGGAGCGTGAACTCTGCGGTCCGCTCGGGTACGCTATACGAACGGCAGGTTCTGGTCGGCCGCAGCCTGACCCCGCCCGCGAAAGACACCGTACGCCGGCCGCAGCCCGTGATCACCCAGCCGGTCGACACCCTCCTAATTCCGCAGGGCAAGCCGTTCGGGCGCACGCCGCCGCGTCAGCGCCGAACTCTCGCTGAGCGTTAAACGCCGTTGATCGAACGGACAGTTGCCGTCACACGGGCGGCACCGCTTGCCGACGAGCGCCCCCATGTTTCTCAAGGACCTGCCCCACCGATGACCCGTTTCCTGCTGGCCGCTAGCCTGCTCGCCCTCGCTGCCTGCTCGGCCGCGCCGGCTCCCATCGCCGGGCCTGTGCCGGTCGCGCTACCTGAGTCACCGGCCGCTCCGGCCGCCACTGCGGCCAGCGAGCATGAGAAGCTGTTCGCCATTTTCAAGGCGAGCGACGAGGCGAGCCTCGAGCGCAATCCGTTGAATGCCCTGTTCCGCGGCGACATGCGCTTCGCCGACCGGCTCGGTGACAACATCACGGACGCTTATTATGCGGGCGAGAAAGCAGCGGCGGAGAAGGACCTGGCGGCGCTCGGCACCGTCGATCGCTCGGCCCTGAGCGCGACCGACCAGCTGGCCTACGACGTGTTCAAGTTCTCGACCGAGGACACGCTGCGCAACCTGCAGCCGGAGCTGCTGGCGCTGACACGGGTGCGGCCGATGAACCATTTCTTCGGCTTCCACACCTTCTACCCCACCTTCGCCAGCGGCAAGGGAGCCGCGCCGTTCAAGACGCTGGCCGACTACGAGAACAGCCTGAAGCGCAACGCCGACTTCGTCACCTACATGGACCGGGCGATCGGCCGCTGGCGCGAAGGCATGGCGAGCGGAGTGGTCGACACCAAGCTGACCGTCCGCAACATGATCGAGCAGCTCGATACGCAGCTGAAGCAACGGCCCGAGCAGTCGCCTTACTACGGTCCCGTGAAGCAGTTCCCGGCGAGCATTTCGGCGGCGGACCGCGCGCGGCTGACCCGCGCCTACCGGGCTGCGATCACCACGCAGATCTATCCGGTCCTGACCCGCGCGCGCGATTTCCTGAAGAACGACTATCTACCAGCCGCTCGCGAGGGCGTGGGCCTCAGCAGCATGAAGGGCGGCGACCAGCTTTATCGTCAACTGGTCAAGTCCACGACGACGCTCGACATGACGCCCGAGGAGATCCATCAGCTTGGCCTCAGCGAGGTCGCGCGGATCACCGGCGAGTTCGAGAAGGTTCGCCAGGAGGTCGGCTTCAAGGGCAGCTTGCCCCGGTTCTTCGACTACATGCGCACCGCCAAGCGCTTCCAGCCGAAGAGCCGCGCAGCGCTGACGCAGGACTATTACGCGGTCGGCAAGAAGGTCGAAGCGCAGATCCCGCGCTTCTTCAGCGCGGTGCCCAAGGCGCCGCTGGTGATCCGCCCGTACGAGCCGTTCCGCGAGAAGTTCGAGGCCGGCGGCTCCTACGAGCAGGGGACGCCCGACGGCACTCGCCCAGGCACCTTCTACTTCAATGCCTATGACCTGCCGTCGCGCAGCACGTGGGAGGAGACGACTCTGTTCCTGCACGAGGGCGAGCCGGGGCATCATTTCCAAATCAGCCTGGCGCAGGAGAATGAGGCGCTGCCGAGCTTCATGCGGTTCGGCGGCAACACGGCCTATGTCGAGGGCTGGGCGCTCTACGCCGAGACGCTGGGCTACGACATGGGGTTCTACAAGGACCCGTACCAGCGGTTCGGAACGCTGAACGACGAAATGCTGCGGGCGATGCGGCTGGTGGTCGATACCGGCATCCATTCCAAGGGTTGGACCCGCGACCAGTCGATTGCGTACATGCTGGGGCATTCGGGCATGAGCCGCACGGACGCCACCGCCGAGGTCGAGCGGTACATCGCAATTCCCAGCCAGGCGCTGGCCTACAAGCTCGGCGCGCTGACCATACAGCGGCTGCGGCGTAAGGCGGAGGCCGAGCTCGGGCCGAAGTTCGACATCCGCGATTTCCATGCCGAGGTGCTGATGACGGGCGCCCTGCCGCTGGCGATCCTGGAGCAGAAGATCGACCGTTGGATCGCGGCCACGAAGGCTAGCTAGGGCGCGACCCGATCAGGCTGATTTGCCGGCCATAGCTGGGTTCGTTCCGGTGGGTGGCGCGCCGGTAACTGTAGAAGCACTCCGACTGGCCGTAAGTGTCTTGGCCGAGCGCTTCGACCTGGCGAAGACCAGCGGCGGCGAGGCGGGCGAGGACGTAGCTTTCGAGGTCGAAGTGCGGCTTGCCCGACGGCCCTTCGTTGAAGAAGCGTTCGGCGGACGGATCCACCTCGAGGAACGGGTCGGCAAAGCGGAAGTCGACCTCATAGGAGCGCTGGGCGATGCACGGTCCGACGGCGGCGGCGATGCGCTCGCGGCGGGCGCCCAGCTGCTCCATCGCCTCGACGGTGCGGTCGGTGACGCCCGCGAGAGCTCCTTTCCAGCCGGCGTGGGCGGCGGCGACCACGCCGGCCTCCCGGTCGGCGAACAGCACCGGCGCGCAATCGGCGGTCAGAATGCCGAGCAGAATCCCCGGCCGGTCGGTGACCACGGCGTCGGCATGCGGGCGGTCGTTGTCGGGCCACTCGCCGGCTTCCACCACCTCAGCCGAGTGGATCTGGTGCGGTGACACGATCCGGGCACCTGGCAGCACCGCATCGGCGGCTCTCCGGCGGTTCTCGACAATCAGCGCGAGGTCGTCGCCGCTGCCCCAGCCGCAGTTCAGACTGGCCATTGCGCCGGTGCTGAGCCCACCCTGACGGCCAAAGAAGCCATGCGGCACGCCGTCGAGCGCGGCCGCGCGCCAGGCCGGCACGATCACAGGTTCGCCTCCCACACCCGGTCGCAATCCGCCTGGTTGCCGACCATGAACGCATAGGGGCCGCGATCTTCGAAGCCGTAGCGCCGGTAGAATGCCTGAGCGCGGCGGTTATCCTCCCACACAGACAGAGCGATGCGTTTGGCGCCGCGACGCCGCGCTTCGTCCAGCACCCATTCCATCAGCTGCCGGGCGAGCCCGGTACCGTGGGCTTGCCCGAGCAGGTAAAGCTGCTTCAGTTCGATCGCGCCCTCCGGATCGACGTGGGGCAGCTTGACAGGACCGAGCTTCGCATAGCCGACCACGTCGCCGTCCTGCCCGCCGACCTGGAAGGCGAAGGCGGGATCATCAAACTCGCGCTGCCAGGCGCCCGGGGTGAACTGGCCAAGGAAGCTCGCGAGGTCCTCCGGCGCGTAGAGGTGCGCGAAGGTATCGCAGAAGCTGGTGCGGAACACCCGGTCGATGGCGGGCAGGTCGGCTGCGGTGGCGGGACGGATGGTCATAATCCCGCAGGCGTTGGCCACTCCGGCGCAGAAATCGCAAGCACCTTGAACAGGCTGCCCATCTGGTCGGGCCGGCACAGGCGGGCGCGGGCGCCCTCGATCTCCGCCGCACGCTCCGGCGCAGCGTTCGCGAGCATACGGGCCCGCGCCATGATGCCGAGCCGTTCGAGCCAGGGTCCCTGTTCGGCAGGTCCGCTGAAGACGGCACCGGCCTCGCGCGCGATCTCGCCTACCCGCTGAAAGTCAACATGGCTGGTCAGGTCTTGCTCGCCCGGGTTGACCAGCACGGGAGTGAATCCGTGCCGCCGCACCGCTTGCAGGGTATCGCCAGGCGCGGTCCGCTCATGGCCATAGTCGATCACCAGCGCCATGCCACCCAGCGCGACCAGCCGCTCGGAAATCGCCCGGACCGCTCCATCGCGCGCAGGTGACGTTTCCACGATCTCGCCATCCCGGTCGAAGGCGAGCTGGCCGGCGGTGATCACGATCCGCCGCTCAATCCCGCCGACGTGCTGACGGATCGGCAGGGCGTCGAGGAACTCGTTGGCGACCACCAGGAGCGGGCCGTCGCCAGGCAGGTGTTCGATATGCTCGTGCCAGGTCGCGTCCGGGATCGCCGCCTTCTGAGCGGCCCGCAGTGTCTCGCTGGTCTCGACGAAGTGGACCGGAGGGACGAGCCCGGCCGAGCGCATCACTCGCAGCGCATCGCTCGCCAGCGTCCCGCGACCGGGCCCAAGCTCCACGTAGCGCGCGTTCGCCGGCCGGCCCGCGCGCGCCCACACATCCGCCAGAGCGGCGCCGACCAACTCGCCGAACATCTGGCTGATTTCCGGCGCGGTGGTGAAATCTCCCGCCGCCCCCAAGGGATCGCGGGTCGCGTAATAGTAGCTGTTGCAGGCCTCCATGAAGGCCTCGCCCGTCAGCGGGCCCTCCGTCCGGATGCGCTCGCGCAAGGCCCGTTCGAGCGGCGTCACCTCTAGGCCACGCTCTCCGTGCCGACGATCGGCTCCACCCGCTCGCGCCGTCCCTTGGCTGACAGGAACAGCCACAGGCCGCCAAGGATCATCGGAATGCACAGCCATTGCCCCATGTGCAGGCCGGTGGCGCGGGCGAACCCGACCAGCTGCGCGTCCGGCTCACGGATGAACTCCACGCCGAAACGGAACAGGCCGTAGAAGAGCAGAAAGGCGCCGGTCAGCTTGCCCGGCTCGTAGCGGGCGCGGGTACGCCAGAACATCCACCACAGGATTGCGAACAGGACTACGCCCTCAAGCAGCGCTTCATATAGCTGGCTCGGGTGGCGCGGCGGGCCGAGCACCGTCACGCCGGCAACCAGTTCGGGAAAGCGAACTGCCCAGGGCACGGTGGTCGGCGCCCCCCAGAGTTCGGCGTTAACGAAATTGGCGAGGCGTCCCGTGAACAGACCAATGGGCACCACGCAGGCGACATAGTCGTGCAGACGGAGCCAGTTCAGCTTGTGTTTCCAGGCGAGGTACAGAATGCCGAGGCTGGTGCCGACCACGCCGCCGTGGAAGCTCATGCCGCCGTCCCACAGCTTCACGATCTCCAGCGGATTGTGGAAGTAGAAGAACGGCCGGTAGAACAGGACATAGCCGATGCGGCCGCCGAGGATGACGCCCAGCGCGGCGTAGAACACCAGGTCGTCGGCATGGCGGCGAGCCATCGGCGCGCCCGGCTCGCGGATCAGGCGCAGCATGTACCAATAGCCGAGGAAGATGCCGGCGAGGTAAGCGAGGCTGTACCAGCGCAGCTGGAAGAAGCCGAGGTCGAGCGCGACCGGGGACAGGTGGAGGTCCGTCCATGCCACCCCGTTTGTCGCTGTCGCCAGAAGGCTCATCGAAACCTCTTCCCCGTTGCTGTGGCCCGCCTCATAAGGACCCCCGCCCCAAACGCCAAGGAGAGCCGGATGCCCAGTGAACTCGACCAACGCTATGACGCGGTGTTGGCGGCGGTCACCGGCCCTGGCGGCCGCGTGGTGCTGGGCAAGGACGATCTCGGGCGCACGGTGGTGACCAACTTTCCAGCGACCCTGCCGCTGTTCTTCAAGACCTTTTGCGCGCTGAACGGCCAGGTAGAGGCGGTGATCGCCGGTGAGGAGCGGCTGACTTTCGCTGACCTCGATTGCATCTCGGACGACCTCGCCCGGGCGCTGGTGGCGCGGCACGGGGTCCAGAAGGGCGACCGGGTCGGCATTGCCATGCGCAACTGTCCGAGCTGGATCGTCAGTCATATGGCAGTGCTCAAGGCAGGCGGCATTTCCACCCTCCTCAACGGCTGGTGGCAAAGCCACGAGATGGCGCACGCGCTGGAGCTGACTGAACCGAAGCTGATCCTGGCCGACCCGCCGCGCGCGCAGCGGATCGGTGCGGCCTGCGGTCCATGGCCGATCGTGTCGCTGGAGGTCGCCCAGCCGCTCGGCCAGGCACTTGCGCCGTTGCTGGACGACGTTCCGTCGTTCGACACCGTGCTGCCGGATGTCGCGCCCGACGACGAGGCCACCATCCTGTTCACGTCCGGCTCGACCGGCGGCGCCAAGGGTGCGCTGTCGACCCACCGGGCGGTGACGCAGGGCGTCTACACCTATGCCACCAGCCTCATGTGCCTGCTCGGGATCATGGAGAGCATGGGCGAGGGGCCGAAGAACCCGCCCAAGACCCTGGTCAGCGTGCCGCTGTTCCATGTCACGGGCGAGGTGCCGGTGCTGCTGAACAGCTTCGTCATCGGCCGCGGCATGGTGCTGATGCCCAAGTGGGACGCGGGCGAGGCGCTGCGGCTGATCGCCCGGGAGAAGGTCACCTACTTCGTGGGCGTCCCCACCATGAGCCTGGAAATGATGAACCATCCCGACCGGGATCGGCATGACCTTTCCAGCCTGACCGACATTGCGGCCGGCGGCGCGGCGCGGCCCGTGGCGCACGTCCAGCGCCTCAAGGACAGCTTCGAAACGGCGCAGCCGGCCTTGGGCTACGGCCTGACCGAGACCAACGCGGTCGGCTGCGGCAACTACTGGGGCAACTACATAGCCAAGCCGGCTTCGACGGGCCGCGCGCTGCCTTATGTGGAGGTGGCGATCCTCGGTGCCCACGATGCGCACCTGCCGCAGGGCGAGCGCGGCGAAGTCGCCATCCGCACGGCCGCGAACATCAAGGGTTATTGGAAGAACCCGGACGCGACGCTCGCCGCGTTCACTGAGGACGGCTTCTTCAAGACAGGCGACATCGGCTACCTCGACGAGGACGGCTACCTGTTCATCGTCGACCGCAAGAAGGACATCATCATCCGCGGCGGCGAGAACATCAGCCCGGTCGAGGTCGAGGCCGCCATCTACACCCACGAGAGCGTCACCGAGGCGTCCGTGTTCGCCGCGCCTGACGAGCGGCTGGGCGAGGTGCCGGTCGCGGTGGTCCTGCCGGCCGAAGGCGCCGACCTCAGCGAGGAGGAGCTGCGCCGCTTTCTCGAGCCGCGACTGGCGGCGTTCAAGATCCCGGCCCGCTTCATCTTCGCTCACGACAATCTGCCGCGGCTCGGCACCGGCAAGATCGATCGGGTGGCGCTCAAGGCACAGTACGCCGCTTGAGGATCGATCGGCGTACGCTGCTGGTCGGCGGCGGCGCCGGGCTGGGGCTGGTCGTCGCCTGGGCGGCCTGGCCGCGCCGGTTTGCGCCCGGGCTGCCGATCGGCAAGGGCGAGCAGGTTTTTGGCCATTACCTGAAGGTTGGGACCGACGGGCGGGTCACGGTGGCCGTGCCGCAGGTGGAGACCGGGCAGGGCATCTGGACCGCGCTGCCGCAGCTGCTGGCCGACGAACTCGGTGCGGACTGGACCAAGGTGGCGGTCATCCCCGCGCCCGTCGGACGGGTGTACGACAATCAGGTGCTTGGCGGCCGGGGCCGGACCACCGCTGCTGCGACGTCTGTTCGGGCGTTCGCCGAGCCGATGCGCCAGGCCGGTGCGACCGCCAGAATCATGTTGTGTGCGGCGGCAGCGAAGCAGTGGGGCGTCGCGGCCGGGGAGTGTGACACGGCCGGCGGGTTTGTCCTGCATGAGGGCAAGCGCCTGCCCTTTGCTGCGCTCGCGGAGGCCGCAGCGCAGGCCGCCGCTCCGGAGGACGCCCCGCTTCGCAACCGCCCAGCCGGTCTCGCAGCGCAGCCGCTTCCTCGCGTCGACGGGCCGCCCAAGAGCGACGGGTCAATGCGCTTCGCCGCGGATGTTCGCTTGCCCGGCCAGGTCTATGCCGCAGCGCTGATCGGCCGTCCGGCCGGCGAGGTGCCGAAGGGCCTGCATCGGGGCGAGGGGTGGGTCGCCGCCGTGGCCGACACCAGCTGGGCGGCACGCCGAGCACTGGCCGCAGCCGCGCCGGCATTCCAGGGGTCACGTGGCGACGACGACGGCATCACGCAGGCGGTCGAGCTGGCACTGGCCGGCAACGAGTTGCCGTCGCTGACCGGCCGCACCGTGACGGCCGATTACGCCATGGCGCCTGTTCCGCACCTGGGGCTGGAGCCACCCGCTGCCACGGCCCGCTGGGTCAATGGCCAGCTGGAAGCGTGGGCATCGACCCAGCAGCCCGACGCCCTGCTCGCCGCAATCGGCGGTGGCCAGCTCTATCCCATGCCGGTCGGCAGTCCCGATGGGGTCGCAATGAGCAACCCGGCGGCACCGATCGCCGTCGAACTTGCCCGGCGCCTCGGGCGACCGGTGCAGGTGGTGCTGTCGCCGGCTCACGCCCGCGCCGTCGATCCGGTGCTCGCCCCCGCCCGCGCACGGCTGCGCGCGCAGCTGGGCCCCGATAACCGACCGATTGCGCTTGCCGGCCAAGTGGCGGGGCTGTGGCCGTCGTTCCCGTACGCGGTGGGGCGGGTGGACGTCCGCGCCGCCCAGCCCGCCGTGCCGATCACCGCCGGTTACTTGCGTGGTCAGGACGGCCTGTTTGCCGCCTTCGCCCGGGAAAGCTTCATAGACGAACTGGCCCGGCAGGTGGGCTCCGAGCCGCTCGCGTTCCGCATCTCGCTGCTGCCCGGCAAGCCCCGGCTGGCGCGGGTGCTGTCCACCGCCGCCGCGATCGGCGGCTGGGACGGCGGCGGTTCGGGCAGCAGCCTGGGGCTGGCCGCGCATTCGGCCTACGGCAGCCACATCGCCTTGCTCGCCAGCGCGACGATCGGAGGCGACGGGCAGGTCGCCGTAGACCGCTTGGTCTGCGCCGTGGACTGTGGCCGGGTAGTCAATCCGCAGCTGGTTCGCCAGCAAGTCGAAAGCGGGCTGATCGCCGCGCTGGCCTATGCTCGCGCGCCAGCGCCGAGCTTCCGCGACGGCCTGCTGCGCTCCGGCGGCGGAGTGGCGCCGACGCTGGCCGGAACGCCGCGGATCGAGGTGGAAGTGATTCCCAGCGCTGCCGAGCCGGGGGGCTTGAGCGGCCTGTCCACCGCCGTGCTCGCGCCAGCTGTCGGAAATGCCGTAGCGGCGGCGAGCGGGCGGCGCTTGCGCGCCCTGCCGTTCGATCCGATGTCCGAGGCATGAATCCGCCCGCCGAGCATCCAACCATTTCGCCGCGCAAGATCGGCGTGCTGCTGATCAATCTCGGCACGCCCGATGCCCCGGAAGCGCCGGCCGTGCGCCGCTACCTGGCCGAGTTCCTGTCCGACCGACGGGTCGTCGAAATTCCGCCAATCGCCTGGAAGCCGATTTTGCACGGCATCATCCTGCGGACCCGGCCGGCCAAGTCCGCGCATGCCTATAGTCAGGTGTGGACGGAAGAAGGCTCCCCGCTCGCCGCCATTACCCGCCGGCAGGCCGAGGCGCTGCAGCGGCAGTGGGGCGACCGGGTCGTGGTCGACTGGGCGATGCGCTACGGCAATCCCGGCATCCGGCCCGCGATCGAGAAGCTGAAGGCGGCCGGGTGCGAGCGGATCCTCGCCGCGCCGCTCTACCCGCAATATTGCGCCGCGACGACCGCAACGGCCAACGACACGGTGTTCTCGATGCTAGCCGAAATGCGCTGGCAGCCGGCCCTTCGTACGCTGCCGCCTTACCATGACGAGCCGGCCTACATCGACGCGCTGCAGCGCAGCATCGAGCGACAGCTCGCCGCGCTCGACTTTGCTCCCGACCGCCTGCTCTTGAGCTTTCATGGCATGCCTGAGCGCACGCTGTTCAAGGGCGACCCCTACCATTGCCATTGCCGCAAGACCGCGCGGCTGCTGGCCGAGCGGCTGAGCATCGGAGTCGAGACGGCGTTCCAGTCGCGGTTCGGCCGCGCCAAGTGGCTGGAGCCCGCGACGGAGGACGTGCTGGCGCGCCTTCCGGGAGCAGGCATGAAGAAGCTCGCCATCGCCGCGCCCGGGTTCTCGGCCGACTGCATCGAGACGATCGAGGAGCTCGGCATTCGCGGCAAGGAGACCTTCCTTGCTGCGGGCGGCACGCACTTCGCCCGGCTCGACTGCCTCAATGACAGCGACGAAGGGATAGCGATGCTCGACGCCCTGCTGATGCGCGAACTTGCGGGGTGGGTGGCCGGCGCATAGGCTCCTGCGCGGAGGAGACTTTTCATGGCCAGAACAGCAATCGTGACCGGCGGCACCCGCGGGATCGGCGAGGCGATCAGCGTCGCCTTGCGCGACATGGGGATGACGGTGGCGGCAAATTACGCCGGCAACGACGAGCGCGCCCGCGCCTTTACCGAGCGGACCGGGATCCGCGCCTTCAAGTGGGACGTCAGCGACTATGACGCGTGCCAGGCGGGCGTGAAGGAGGTCGAGGCGGCGCTGGGTCCGGTCGACGTGCTGGTCAACAACGCCGGCATTACCCGCGACACGACCATGAAGCGGATGGACCATGCCAAGTGGCAGGAGGTGATCGACATCAATCTCGGCGGTTGCTTCAACATGGCCAAGGCGGTGTTCGAAGGCATGCAGGGGCGCGGTTACGGGCGGATCGTCAACATCGGCTCGATCAACGGCCAGGCCGGCCAATACGGGCAGGTCAACTACGCCGCCGCTAAATCGGGCATCCACGGCTTTACCAAGGCGCTGGCGCAGGAAGGCGCGCGCTCCGGCGTGACCGTCAACGCGATTGCACCGGGCTATATCGACACGGACATGGTGGCGGCGGTGCCGGAGGACGTGCTGGGCAAGATCGTCGCCCGCATCCCGGTGAACCGCCTCGGCCGCGCGGACGAGATCGCGCGCGGGGTGGCGTTCTTGGTGGACGAGAATGCCGGGTTCGTCACGGGATCGACGCTGTCGATCAACGGTGGCCAGCATATGTACTGAGCGAAGCGCCGAGCGCAGCCTAGCCGAGCGGAAGCTCGGCGAGCTGCGCGAAGAGACGCAGAGCTTCGGACGGCCTGCAGCCAACGGCTGACAGGACCGACGGCGCGGATTCACTCCGCGCCGGCGCTCAGGGCCGAACCTCGGCCAGCCTTCCGCGTTGATCCAGCATGTTCGAAACCCTCACCTACGCCCCGCCGGTGAAGCGCAGCGTGCTGATCGCCGGTCACCAGACCAGCATCAGCCTTGAGCCGCTGTTCTGGAGCGCGCTGGAGATCGCCGCGCGGGATTCCGCGCTGCCAGTGAACGCGCTGGTGGCGGAGATCGACGAGGCCCGGCTACAGGTCGCCGACCCTCCGAACCTCACCTCGGCGATTCGGCAGTGGCTGTTCGGCCGCGCGCTCGGCGGCTGACAGGATCGCGCGGGCGAAGCGAGGCTTGGCGTCCTCGGCACAGTGCAGGAAGAGCGCAGGCTCGATCAGCTCCAGTTCGATCACCTGCAGCTCGCCCGAAGGCGCCACGACCAGATCAACGCGGGCGTAGGTGGCCTCGGCCGGAGCGGCGGCGAGGGCCTGCTGCGCCAATTCCAGCGCTCCCGGCGGCGGCGCGCACGCCACCGTGTCACCGCCAAAGTTCGGCTGCACGCGAAAGTCACCCGAAGCGGGCCGCTTCACCACCGTGTGGCTCAGTTCGCCCCCAAACAGAATCAGCGAATACTCACCGGTGGTCTGGATGGTCGGCAGCCACGGCTGGATCATCATGCGCTGGCCGTGCACGTCTTCCGGCACGGCTGCGCCATCGCCCCGGCACAGGCGATAGGTGCCGCTCGCCCCGGCTGAGACCGGCGGCTTGACGACCACCTCCTCCGTTCGAAGCGTGCCGAACGCCGCCGCTAGCGCCGCTTCGTTGAGGTGGTCGACCTCTAGCGTCGGCACGGTCGGGATGCCGCGCCGGTTGAACTCGGCGAGGTACGCCTTGTCGCTGTTCCAGCGCAGCAGCGGAACCGGGTTGATCACCCGTCGGCCTTCCGCTTCGAGCCGGTCGAGCAGCGCCAGCCATTCCGGGTAGCGCAGGTGATAGCCCCAAGCGACCAGCGGCAGAACGGCGTCGAACGGATCGAGCTCGCCGGCCGCCGTCCATGGTCGCGAGGTGACCTCCGCACCCGCTTCGCGCAGCGCCTCGGCCTGGACATGGAACGCCCAGGCGAACGGCTCCGGGTACTCCGGATCTGGCGTCAGCAGCAGCAGCCGGGTCATCGGGCGAGAAGGATCCGCGCCTGGTTCGCGATCTGCGCCAGCATCGGCACGCTCGGTGCACCGGCCGCGCGGGCGCGGTCAACCACGCGGCGGAACTGCTGGATGCGGGGCGCCTGGCGCTCGCACCAGCGCTCCACCGCCGCTTGCGGGTCCTCGCCGCGGCTGCGGCCCAGCCAGTCGAGCCGGAGTTGTTCGAACTCGCGCGCGAGGCCGGCGACGAGCAGGCGCTCCCACTGGTCGGCCGGGGCGAAGCGGCCGATCTGGCTGGTTGCCCAGTCGATCCCCAAGGCTTCGCCGAGGCGGACATAGGCCTGCGCGAGTTTTAGCTCGTCCGTTTCCTCGCGGGCGCCAAGCGCAACGATCCCGAACACGCCGTCTAGTTCGTAGAGCTTGACCAGGCCGCGCGTGATTTCCGGGCTAGCGCCCAACCCGACCAGCCGCTGCTCGCGCTCTGCCGCTTCGTGCCGGACCTCCTCGCGAATGATGTAGCGCGCGGCGGCGTTGACCTTGTTCAGGCCTGGCTCGAGCAATGCCACCAGCTTGCTGACGTTCGTCTCGCCGCCGCCGGCGCGCAGGACGTCGCTGATGTGCGCACGGATGCTCTGCGCAGCCGTGGCGAACAGTTCCAGCCGGCCTTTCTCGGTGACGTCCGCGCCGTCGATCCGATCCCACAATACGTCAAGCTGCAGCAGGTGCTCGGCGGCCAGGAACGAGGCGACTACCTGGCCCAGGCTGGCGCCTTCCTCTTCCGTCAGGTCGAGCGCGGTGCTCGGCCCAAGGCGGTTGACGAAACGGTTGGCGATCTTGGTCGCCAGGATTTCATTCCGCAGCCGGTGGGCGAGGATGGCATCGCGCTGCTGCTTGCGCATCGCGTCCGGGAACGCCGCCAGCAATTGCTCGTGCAGGAGCGGGTCGTCGGCCAACGCGAGGTCTTCGGCCGCGTCCTGCAGCGCCAGCTTGGAAAGGCTGGTCAGAACGCTCAGCTCTGGCCTGGTCAGCCCGCGATTGTCGGTCGCGCGGCGCAGCAGCACGTCGCTGGCATCCAGCCCTTCGACCCGCCGGTCGAGCCGTCCACTCGCCTCCAGCAGTTCCAGCGTGCGAACCTGCGCCGGCAAGGCCGCCGCCCCGCCGCTTTCGGCGATGGATATCGCCAGTGTCTGCAGGCGGTTGTCTTCCAGCACCAGCCTTGCAACGTCGTCGGTCATCCGCGCGAGCAATAGGTTGCGACTTTCGAGGCTGAGCCGCCCTTCGCGCATCTCCCGGTTAAGCGGAATCTTGATGTTGACCTCGTTGTCCGAGCAGTCGACCCCGGCCGAATTGTCGATGAAGTCGGTGTTGCACCGCCCTCCCTTGGCAGCGAACTCGATCCGCGCCGCCTGGGTAATTGCCAGGTTTGCGCCCTCGCCAATGACCTTGGCGCGCAGCTCGGCCGCATCCACGCGCAGCACGTCGTTGGTCGGGTCGCCGACGGCGCTGTTGGCCTGCGTCGAGGCTTTCACATACGTGCCGATGCCGCCGAACCAGATGAGGTCGACCGGTGCTTTGAGGATGGCGGTGATCAGCGATGTTGGGTCGATCGTCGCCGCCTCAATCCCCAGCGCCTCGCGGGCCTCCGGCGTGAGCTCGATCTGCTTTTGCGTGCGCGGCACGATCATTCCGCCGGCGCTCAGCAGCTTGCGATCATAGTCGTCCCAGCTCGACCGCGGCAGTTCAAACATCCGCTTGCGCTCGAGCCAGCTTTCCGCCGGGTCGGGATTGGGGTCGATGAAGATGTGGCGGTGGTCGAAGGCAGCGACCAGCTTCAGGCACTTGGAGAGCAGCATGCCGTTGCCGAACACGTCGCCCGACATGTCGCCGCAGCCGACCACCCGCACCGGCTGGCTCTGCACGTCCACACCCATCTCGCGGAAGTGGCGCTGGACAGAGATCCACGCGCCCTTGGCGGTGATGCCCATCGCCTTGTGGTCATAGCCGTTGGACCCACCGCTGGCGAAGGCGTCGCCCAGCCAGAAGCCGCGGTCGAGCGCGATCTGGTTGGCGACATCGGAGAAGGTAGCAGTGCCCTTGTCGGCAGCGACCACGAAGTAGGGATCGTCCCCGTCATGGATGACCACGCCGTCGGGGTGCACCACCTTCTCATCGACGATGTTGTCGGTAACCGACAGCAGCGAGCGGATGAAGATACGGTAGCTTTCCGTGCCCTCGGCGAGCCAGGCGTCGCGACTGCCGATGGGCGGCAGCTGCTTGGGGTAGAAGCCGCCCTTGGCGCCCGTTGGCACGATCACCGCGTTCTTGACCAGCTGGGCCTTCATCAGGCCGAGGATCTCCGTGCGGAAATCGTCGCGGCGATCGGACCAGCGCAGGCCGCCACGAGCGACCGGGCCACCGCGCAGGTGGATGCCCTCGACCCGCGGTGAATAAACCCAGATCTCGCGATACGGCACGGGCGCCGGCAGGCCCGGCACCTTGGTCGGATCAAGCTTGAACGCGAGCGCCTCGGCCGCGGCGGGTGCGAAGGCGTTGGAGCGCAACGTGGCTTCAACCACGGCGCGGAACAGCCGCAGGATGCGATCGTCGTCGATGGCGGAGACCGACTGCAGCGCTCCGTCGAAGGCCGTTCGGGCGGCACCGACCCCGGTCTCGCGAGCCTCGCCAACGGCCGGATCGTGCGCGGCCGTGAACCAGTTGATCAATGCCCGGGTCGCATCCGGCGAGCGGCGCAGCGCATCGACGATGGTGACGAGGCTGTAGGCGACTCCCGTCTGGCGCAGGTAGCGGAACCAGGCGCGCAGCCATACCACCGGCTGGGGGTCCAGGCCGGCCAGCAGTACCAGCTGGTTGAACTCGTCGTTCTCCGACCGGCCCTCCAGCACCGCGCCGATCGCGCCTTCGATCACCTCCGCGCGGGTCAGCAGTGTTTCGGCATCGCCGCCCTCGGGCAGGGCCACCAGGAAATCGTGGACGTGGCCCAGGCTGCCATCGCCGAGGGCCGTTGGCTGCTCCTCAAGCACGCGAAAACCGAAGTTCTCCAGCACCGGAACGGCGTCCGACAGCGGCACGATGCTCGACTTACGGAAGATCTTGAGCCGCAGCTGGCCAGGCCGCTCGGCCGCGGAGCGGACCAGGCGGACGCCGCGCTGCTCGTCGCTGTCGAGTGCGCTGATCCGCAGGATGTCCGCGGCAGCCTCCTGCGGGCGGACCCGCAGGCGATAGGCTTCAGGGAAGCAGGGCAGGTAGGACAAAGCCAGGCGCGTGGCCCGGCCGCTGCCGACCGCCTCCACCAGTTCGCTTTCGACCGATGGGCCCCAGCCGCGCACCATCTCGACCAGTTGCTGATCAAGGGCGTGCACGTCGGGCAACGGCCGCGAGGGGTCGAAGCCGAGCGTCAACCGGATCAGTGCCAGATCGCCGTCGCCCAATTCGATCGCCAGGCTCTTCACCGACGACAGAACCGCTTCCTCGATCATCCGGCTGATCGCGATGCGGCGGGTGGTGGTGAGTTCGTCACGCGGCAGCCAGACAAAGGCGAACAGGTGGCGGCGGAGCGCGCCGGGCAGCAGCAGGAGGGCGGGGCGGGGCCGGTCCGCCAGGCTCATCGCGGTCAATGCGGCCGCGCGCACGTCACGCGGGTCGAGCGACACGAGCAGGTCGTGGGGCAGGTTGGAGATGACGTGCGCCAGCGCCTTTGCGCCATGACTGGACGGCGAGAAGCCGAATTCCTCATCGAGAGCGGCGAGATGTCGGCGAAGCACCGGCACCTCCAGCGGTGGCGAGCGCAGCGCGGCGCTGGTCCATAGGCCTGTATGCAGGGACACGCTGCCGTCGCTGCGCAGGACCATGACGACGTCCAGCGGCACCCGGCGGTGCACGGGCGACACTCGGTCCGCCTTGAGGATCAACACCCGTCGCTCCTCGCCACCGACCTGCACCGTGGCGGCGGCCGGGTTGAAGTCGCCATCCCACAGTACCAGCCGGTCGCCGCGCAGGATGCCTCGGGCGCCCGTAATTGCGCCGCCAGCGTCCAGCTCGGCATGGCCAAGCAGGGTGAAATGGTTGTCGGCCAGCCACTGCAGCAGTGCTGCATTCTCGGGATCGTCGCTCTCCAGCGCCGCCGCGTCCGCCGCCATCTGCGCAGCCATCGCCTTCCAGTCCTCGACGGCCGCGCGGACGTGGCCCAGCACCGTGTCGATCTCGTTGCACAGCTCCTGCCGCCCGCGTGCGTCGGCGCGGTCCAGCTCGACGTAGATGATCGATTCCGGCTTGCCCGAGCCAATCTCTTGCAGTTCGCCAATATCCGAGCGGCTGACGTCGACGATCGGGTGCAGCAACCGGCGCACGGTCAGGCCGTACCCGGCGATCACGCCGGCGACGCTGTCGACCAGAAACGGCATGTCGTCGTTGACGATCGCCAGCCGCATGACCCGTTGGCCGGCCTCGCCGCCCATCGACTGCAGCTTCAGGGCGACCTGGCCCGGGTGGCGGTTCCGGGCCACTTCGGCGACGAAGCGGGCGGCCTCCGCCTGCTCTTCGGCCGTGAAGTTCTCGGTCTCGCCGGGCAATGCGCCTCGAACCAGCGCGTCGCGCAATGATTGTTCTTGGGGCCGCGAGACGCGATCAGCTGCCAACATGCTGGGCTTGGTCCGGTGCTGTGAGAGTGTCGCGGGCCTTTAGGACGGCCTGCCGCACCGGACAACCCGTAGGGGCCTCGCGTGGCCGCCCGGCTAGTGCGCTGCCTTCTTCAGAGCCTTATCGAGCAGGGCGGCGTCGCTGACCGCGGCGATCGGCGCCACCGCACCGGTCGCGTCGCGGCGGACCAGCACCAGCGCGAACTCGCCATTGCCCGCCAGGCTGTCCAGCGGCCGCGCGTCGGCGACGCGCAGGCGGTTGACGATGCGCTCGCGCCAGTCGCCCACCGGCTGCCCGTCCGGCCGGCGCAGCTGGCGCTCGGCCTCCACCAGCCCCTTGAGACCACCGTCCATGCCGTCGATGAAATCCAGGAAACCGCCGCGCTCGACGCCCTGGCGCGAGGCATAAGCGAGGGCGGCGGCATATTCGGTCAGCCGCGCCTTGTCGTAGTCGGCGCCGAACACGAGCTTCACGACCGGGGTCATGGGCGCACGGGCCTGGGGCACGATACCGCTTTCATCCATAAGTCGCTGGTATTCGTCGGGCGCATCGGCGGCAGCGCAGGCGAAATCGTATGCCTCGGCCAGCGCGCGGTAGAGCGCCTGGCGGCTGCGCCCGTCGGCGATCTTGGCATCCTCGGCCGTGGCGCGGGCGGCAACCAGCCACTCGACCAGCTCGGCCTCGTCCTCCTCAGTCGGCACGTCCCATTGGACGGGCGAAGCTTTCATTGGCTCGGACGCGGGCTCGGCGAAGTCCACCACCTCGGCAACCGGCTCCTCGTCGGCCAGATCCAAAGGCTCCGCGGACAGCTCCAGCGGCTCCTCGGCCAGCTCGACCGGGTGCTCCGGCAGGACCGCGCGCAACACGCGCATCGAGTCCTCGGCCGGCGCCTCTGCAGCCGGCGCGATCTGCACCGGTTCGGCTTCGTAGTGACCAAGATCGAGCGGCTCCACCGGCTGGTCGAGGTCGAGCGGCGGGTGTTCGTCCGTCAGCTCCAGCGCGTCATGCTCCTCCGTCAGCTCCAGCTCGCCGAGTTCCAGCACCTCGTCCTCGTCCCCCGGCACCTGGACGGCAACGTCCGGCACCTCTTCAGCCGTGACCTCCGCGTCGCTCCAGTTGAACACGCCGTAGACGAAGTCGATCGTGTCACCATCGGATGAGAAGGGCATCAGGATGCCGCGGTAGCAGCGGCCCTGGCCGCGCTGGTTGGCGAAGGTCACCTCGACCCCGACCGGCTCGCGGCTGTCGAGGATCTGCGGGTAATAGCCGGCCAGCTTGGCCAGCAGCGAACCGTTCGGCACCTCCGCCAGGCTATCGCTCTCCGCGTCCATGTCGCATTCGCGGCGCAGGGCGGCGCCGACATAAGCGGCCGTGGCGCTGGCAGGTCCGGTGGTGAAGTCCAGCAGCACGCTGTGCTTGGCGAAGTCCGCGATGCTGGACGGCTCCAGATCCTCGATCGAGGGGAAGTCGCGACCGGCCAGCAGCGAGGCCCAGTAGTTGTAGGCTCGTACCTGCATGCGCCGCTCGTCGGAACTGTCCAACTCGTCCGGCACCTCCGGCGCATGGCTGCCGAAAGCCGGCTCGAGATCGTTGGCGAAATCGCGAAAGTTATCCATGCGGCGGTTCCGATTCGTGCGTTTCTGCCACGGAGATACGCCGAACGGCGTTACCAAAGCGTTGAGCATATCGGTTCGACTCGCCGCTGAATCGGTCCGTCGCAGCGGGTGAGTCCGGCGGAGTCGCGCCGCGTTGGGACGATCATGGCATCGAGCTTGATCCGGGATGCACGCTACTGGCCGGACGAGCGGGCGCTGGAGCTGTGCTTCACCACGGGGCGGCGGTTCATCTACCTGGGCGTGCCGGCGCCGGTCGCCGAAGGGTTCGTCGCCGCACCGTCCAAGGGCCGCTTCTTCAACCAGTCGATCAAGGGCCGGTTCGTCTGCCACGAACTGGCCAGCCCCGCCGCTCCACGCAAGCGCCGCGCCGCCAACGACTGAACCGTCGCGGGACACCCGGAACCAGCCGTAGGGCTTGGCGTTCGTTACGCCAGCACAACAGGAGGCATTTTCATGGCCGATCTCAACAACGACGGCGTCAACGATACCGGCCGTGGTCCGGTGGAGCACACAACCATCGTCGAAACCGACCGTGGCGGCGGCGGCGGCGGCGTGCTGGCGGCGGTGATCCTGGTGATCGCACTGCTACTGCTCGCCTACATGTTCCGCGACAGCCTCGGCTTCGGCAACAAGACCACCGAAGTGAAGGTGCCGGACTCGATCAACGTCAACGTCAACTAAGCGGGGGACCCGCACGCGCCGATCGCCGTCGCCGCGTGCGGGTTTTCACTTGTGACGGCCGGGCGTAAGGCGGTGTCATGCTGAGCAACGCCACGCCCGCCTACCTTACCGGCTTCGGCGGCCACTTCGCGACCGAGGCCGTGCCTGGGGCCCTGCCGCAGGGCCGCAACTCGCCGCAGCGGCCCGCCTTCGGCCTCTACGCCGAGCAATTGTCTGGCACCGCCTTCACCATGGCCCGGCACGAGAACCGGCGCAGCTGGCTGTACCGGCTGCGGCCAACCGCCGATCATCGGCCATTCGAGCACTATGGGGGCGCACCGCGTTTCAAGGCTGACGCGGGCGCGGAGCCGCTTGCTCCCAACCGCCTGCGCTGGGACCCGCTGCCGGAGCCCGCGCCTGGCACCGACTTCGTCGACGGCCTGACCACCGCCATGTTCAACCGCGCGCCGTTCGAGCTGGAGGGCGTGGCGGTCCACCTCTATGCCGCCAACCGCGACATGGGCGGCCGCGTGTTCTTCTCGGCCGACGGCGAGCTGCTGATCCTGCCGCAATCTGGCCGCCTGGACCTCATGACCGAATTCGGCCGACTGGAGGTCGCGCCCGGGCAGGTTGCGCTGGTCCCGCGCGGCGTCCGGTTCCGGGTGGCGCTGCCGGACGGGGCCGCACGCGGCTATGTCGCCGAGAACTATGGCGCTCCGTTCCGCTTGCCGGACCTCGGCCCGATCGGGGCCAACGGCCTCGCCAACCCGCGTGACTTCGAGACGCCCATGGCCGCGTTCGAGGATCGTGACGAACCGACGGAGGTCATCCAGAAGTTCGGCGGCGAGCTATGGGTCACGACCCTCGACCATTCGCCGCTGGACGTGGTCGCGTGGCACGGCAACCTCGCCCCGTGGCGCTATGACCTCGCGACCTTCAATGCCATCGGCACTGTCAGCTTCGACCATCCCGACCCGTCGATCTTCACGGTGCTGACCTCGCCGTCCTCGGTGCATGGTCGGGCCAACGTGGACTTCGTGATCTTCCCGCCGCGCTGGATGGTGGGCGAGGATACGTTCCGCCCTCCGTGGTTCCACCGCAACGTGATGAGCGAGTGCATGGGCCTGCTGACGGGCGAGTATGATGCCAAGGCGGAGGGCTTCTCGCCCGGCGGTCTCAGCCTGCATAATCTGATGGCTGGGCATGGTCCCGACGTCGACACCTGGCGCAAGGCGTCGGAAGCGGAATTGAAGCCAGTGAAGATCGGCGGCACCATGGCTTTCATGATCGAAAGCTGCTGGCCCTTCCAGGTCACCGCCGAGGCACTCGGCCGGGCGCAGAGCGACTATGACCTCGCCTGGGCCGACTTCCCCAAGGCGCGCCTGCCATGAACGGCCTCGACCACACCCACGACCCCGCGCTGACCAGCTGGGTCGACAGCGCCAACGGCCATCGTGACTTCCCCATCCAGAACCTGCCACTGGGCGTGTTCAGCGCCGAGGGGGCAGGCCGGCGGATCGGGGTGGCGATCGGCGACTTCATCCTGGACCTGACCCAGGCCGCCGACCTGCTGGACGAGGAATGGCGCGAGGAACTGGCGTTGCCGGTGCTCAACGCCTGGCTGGCCCGCGGCAATGGCGACGGCCGCTTATTGCGCCATCGCCTGTCCGAGCTGCTGAGCGATCCGCGCTACCGCGACGATGTCGAGCCGCTGCTGATCGGCCAGTCGGAAGCGACCATGCACCTGCCGTGCCTGGTCGGCGACTACACGGATTTCTACGTCGGCATCCATCATGCCACCAACGTCGGCAAGCAGTTCCGCCCCGACCAACCGCTCTTGCCCAACTACAAATATGTGCCGATCGGCTATCACGGCCGCGCATCCAGCGTGCGCGCCTCGGGCGAGCCGGTCATCCGGCCGTCGGGCCAGCGTAAGCCACCCGAAGCGGAGGTGCCGGTGTTTGGTCCCTCCCGCCGCCTCGACTACGAATTGGAGCTCGGCGTGTGGATCGGCCGCGGCAATCGGTTGGGCGAGCCGGTTACGGTCGGCGAAGCGGGTGAGCATGTCGCCGGCTACTGCCTGCTCAACGACTGGTCGGCCCGCGACCTGCAGGCGTGGGAATACCAGCCGCTGGGGCCGTTCCTGGCCAAGAACTTCCTGACCAGCATCTCGCCCTGGGTGGTCACGGCCGAAGCGCTGAAGCCGTTCCGCGTTCCCGCCATGACCCGGCCGGAGGGCGACCCGCAACCGCTCGATTATCTGCGCGACAGCGATCCGGCGCCCGGCCTTGGTCTGACCGTGGAGGCGCTGCTCTCGACCGCCCAGATGCGCGAAGCTGGACAGGGCGCCCACCGCCTGAGCCATGGTAGTGCGGCCGCCGCCATGTACTGGACGGTCAACCAGATCGTTGCCCACCACACGGCCAACGGTTGCAACCTCCAACCAGGCGACCTGATCGGCACCGGCACCCTGTCGACCGACAGCGACACTGGCCTCGGCTCGCTGCTGGAGATCAGCCGCGGCGGCAAGCAGCCGATCGAACTGCCCACCGGCGAGACCCGCAGCTTCCTGGAGGACGGCGACGAGCTGATCCTGACCGCGCGGGCGGAAGCGGAGGGCGCCGTCCCGATCGGCTTCGGCGAGTGTCGCGGGCTGGTGGTCGGATGATCGGTCGTTTGCTGGCGCTCGCCGTCGCCGCCTTTCTCGCGAGTCCTGCCACTGCCGCGCTTACTCCGGCCGAGCAGCGGATGGCCGCGACCGTGCAGGCCGAAAATGACCGCACGCTCGGGTTGCTCGAGCGGATGGTCAACCAGAATAGCGGTACGCTGAACCTGGCCGGGGTCGAGGCAGTCGGCCGGATGATCCGCGCCGAACTGGAGCCGCTCGGCTTTCAGGTCCGCTGGATTCCATTGCGGGAGACCGGCCGCGCCGGGCATCTGGTGGCCACCCACAAGGGCCGGGCGGGTACCAAGCGTCTGCTGCTCATCGGCCATCTCGACACGGTGTTCGAGCCGGACTCGCCGTTCCAGCGCTTCGTTCGGGAAGGCAACAAGGGCCATGGCCCCGGCGCGTCGGACGACAAGGGCGGCGTGGCGGTGATGATCGCCGCTCTCCGCGCCATGCAGGCGGCCGGCACCCTGCGCGGAGCCAACGTCACTGTCTTCCTGACCGGGGACGAGGAGGACGCCGGCAGCCCGCAGGCGATTGCCCGCCGCGACCTGATCGCCGCCGGCAAGGCGGCCGACGTCGCGCTCGACTTCGAGGGGCTGGTCCGCGAGAATGGGCAGGACATGGGCTCGGTCGCCCGGCGCAGCGCGCAGGATTGGGTGCTGACCGTCCGAGCCCGCAGCGCCCACTCGAGCGGAGTTGGTGGCGGTTCCGGCTACGGCGCAATTTACGAGCTGACCCGCATCCTCGACACGTTCCGGCGCGAGCTGCCTGAGCCCAACCTCACCTACAATGTCGGGTTGGCCGGCGGCGGCACCACCGCCGCCTTTGACGCCGGCAAGGCGCGGGTGGAGGCGACCGGCAAGCCCAACATCATCGCTCCGGTGGCCGTCGCCCGCGGTGACCTCCGCGCCCTCAGCGCCGAGCAGATCGCCCGCGTGCAGGCAAAGATGCAATCAATCGTGGCGCAGAACCGCCTGGCTGGCGTGACCGGCGCCGAGCTGGTGTTCGAGGAAGGCTATCCGCCGATGGCGCCGACCGCCGGCAACCGGGCCATCCTGGACCGGCTAAATCGGGTCAACGCCGACCTCGGCCTGCGCGCCATGCCCGCCCTTGATCCGATCAAGCGCGGCGCGGGGGACATCAGCTTCGTCGCGGCCGACGTCGACGGGTTGATCGGCCTGGGCCCGGCGAGCAGCGGGGACCATACGGCCGAGGAGCGCGTCGACCTTCCTACCATCCCGCTCCAGGCGACCCGCGCGGCCATCCTGATGAGCCGCCTAGCCCGGGAGCGGCGATGAGCGACGTGATCGATAATCGACAGGAACGGCGCTTTGAGCTGGACCTCGGCGGCGGCGGCATGGCCTTCACCGCCTACCGATTGGAAGGTAACCGGATCGTCTTCCCGCACACGGTGGTGCCCGAAGGTCATGAAGGGGAGGGGATCGGCAGTCGGCTGGTCCGCGCCGCGCTGTCGTCCGCTCGGGAACGCGGGCTCTCGGTTGTTCCGCAATGCTCCTTCTTCGCTGCCTACATGGCGCGCCATCCCGAGACGCACGACCTGCTCGACCCGGACGCCGCCGGTCTGCTCGACCATTAGCAATCGATTCTCGCCGATCATGTGACCTTTGCGTCACTTGTCAGTCGCGCTTGCGCAAGCCCATAGCAGCCACCTTGCGGCCGCATGTTCCGCGGCCAGGGAGGGGAAGTACCCGCATGACCAAGTTCCTTCGCAGCGCCCTGCTGGGCGCCAGCCTGCTCGGCCTCGCCACCGCCGCGACACCCGCGTCCGCGCAGCAGGTCGACCGCATCGTTACCTTTGGCGACAGTTATGCCGACGACGGCAACCTGTTCCAGCTGACCGGCCTCAACCCGCTGACCTTCCAGAACGGCATCTACCCGACGGGCCGATTTTCGGGCGGGACCAATTATGTCGACACGCTGTCGACCATTCTCGGCGTGCCGGTCGAGAACTTCGCCGTTGGCGGCGCCACTGCCGTCCGCGGCAGCGGTTCGGCCTTCGACCTCCAGCTGCAGGTCGATCAGTTCCTGAATGTCGGCACGCAGCTGCCCGCATTTCCGAACGGCGCCCCGAGCTTCGACGCGAACGACCTCGTCACCGTGTCGATCGGCGGCAACGACGCCCGCTACTTCCAGCAGGGCATCTCCAACGGTCGCACCGTGACCGACTCCATCAACGCCACCACGACCCAGCTCAACCGGCTGGTCGGCGCCGGCGCGCAGAACTTCAGCGTGCTGGCCGGCAACACTGCGCTCCTGCCGGAGATCGCAGGCAACACGGCAGCGCAGCAGACCCGTCAGGCGTTCTCGAACACCTACAACACGGCCGTGCAGAACCTGCTGGCCGGCTACGCCGCAAACGGCGCGGTGGTCCACTATCTCGACCTCACGGCCGTTTCGAACAGCATCGCGCTCGATCCGGCCGCCTACGGCCTGGCGAATGGCGTCGCTTGCCCGGCAACCCAGGCCAACGTGATCTCCGGCTGTGCGGGCTACCTGTTCTACGTCGACAATCTGCACCTTAGCTCGAACGGTTTCGCGGTGGTTGGCCGTTATGTCGCGGCGCAGCTGCAGGGCCCGCTGGTGCTCGCCGCCCCGTCCGACCTGCAGCTCGACACCGCCCGCCAGTTAGGTCGCACGCTGGAAGGTCGGCTCGACACCGGCAGCCCGCGTGACGGCGAGACGGCGCAAGGGCTGCGCGTGTTCGCGCAGGGTGAGGCCTTCTCGCGCGATGCGCGCGCGACCACCCGCACCAACGGCTTCGACATCGACGGCGTCGGCGGCACGGCGGGTGTGGAGCTGGGCTTCGGCGGCAACGGCCTCATCGGCCTCGCCGGCGGGTACAGCCACGGCCGGACCAAGTTCCACACGAACACCGCCGACGGCAAGGCGCGCACCTGGCAGGTCGGCGGCTATGCCGGCTACGCCGTCGGGCCGGCGTTCGTGCAGGGTCACCTCGGCTACGGCCGGACCAAGCATGAGTTCGACCGCACCGGCGTGGTCCTGCCAGTCGGCGGCGACGTCGACGGCCACCATGTGGTCGCCGGCGCTAAGGCCGGCTACCTGGCCCCGCTCAGCATCTTCCGCGCCGGCCCGTTCGTCGCGCTCGACTATGCCCGGGCGACAATCGACGCCTACACCGAAGAGGGGGATGCGGCCCTGACGCTGAACGTCGGCAAGCAGCGCGTGAAGGCGGTGACCGGCAACCTCGGCATCGAGGCGCGCGGCGACTTCGGGGGTCGCGGCGTCGGTCTGAAGCCGTTCGTGCAGGCCAGCCTGGAAAAGGAGTTCTCAGGCGACGGGCGTACCATCCGCTTCGCGCAGACCGCCTCGCCGGTGATCGTCAACAGCTGGGCGCTCGATGACCGCTCCAAGAAGCTCTACGGCCGGGTTGCGGGCGGCGCCTCCGCGGCGATTCTGCCGGGCACCAGCGTCGACCTGCAGCTCGGCACCACCGTCGGCAAGGATGAGGGCAACGAGACCAACGCCCAGGTCGGCGTTCGCGTCGGCTTCTGATCGGAATTCGATTTGAGACCAAAGAGGGCGTCGGCCAAGTGCCGGCGCCCTTTTTGATGCACGGGCGTTTTCGCCGGGGCTGGATTGCCGGAGAACGCCGATGCCGATGAACTTGCTACCGCCGTCCACACTCAGCCGTGAACTGCGAGAAGGTCGCTCGGGCGACCTGACCCGCCGGCGTTGGGCGATCGGGCTGAGCTTCGCCGGTGGCACGATCGGCATGATCGTCGCCGCCTACCAGACCGGCATGATCAAGCGGCTGCCCGACGTCCTTCCCGGCCGCATCTGGGATGCGGAAAAGGTCGATGCCTCCGACTATGCCTACAAGCGGCTTCAGGGGCCGGATGGGCCACTGATGATGCTGACCTATGCGGTGACCGCCACCCTGTTCGCTACCGGCGGCAAGGAGCGGGCCGAACAGCAGCCGTGGATCGTGCTTGGAGCCACCGCCAAGGCGTGGGGCGACCTCGTCACCTGCCTGCAGTTGACCCGCGAGGAGTGGCGCGACAATTGTGCGCTATGCAGTTGGTGCCAGGTTGCGACCGGCCTGAGTGCAGTCACCGCTGTCCTCAGTGTGCCCGAGGCCCTCCAGGCTGGCCGGGCACTGCTGGGCGCATCCGCGCAGCCCGCCTGAGCGCTACTTCGCTGCCTTTCGAAGGGCCAGCCGGACCAAAGCGTCCAATGTTGCCGCCGGCCCCAGCTCCTCGTTGGCCGCTGCGACGGCGGCGCTTGCTTCGGCCGGCTTGAACCCCAGGTTGGCGAGCGCCGAAAGGGCGTCCGCCGCTGCGCCGCCCTTGGGGGTTGCAATGCCCGGCGCGAGTCCTGCCGCCAGCCCGAGTTTGCCCTGCAGCTCCAGCGCGATCCGCTGCGCCAGCTTCGGGCCGACCCCGCTCGCGCGGGCAATCATCGCCTTGTCCCCGGCCGACACGGCGCGCGACAGTTCGTCCGGCGACAGGATCGACAAGATCGCAAGCGCCAGCCGCCCGCCGACACCCTGGACCAAGGTCAGCTGCCGGAACGTTTCCCGCTCAGCCGCCGAGCCGAAGGCGAACAGCGTCATGCTGTCCTCGCGTACCTGTAGTTCCGTCAGCAGCACGACCGATCCACCGGCCGGGGGTAAGGCGTCCAGCGTCTTGCCCGACGCGAGGACCAGGTACCCAACGCCGTTCACGTCGATGACGGCGCTGTCGGCGGTTGCTTCGATCAGCACGCCCGATAATCTGGCAATCACGTCGTCAGTCTCCCCCCGCGCTCACGCCCCCGCTGTCGATGGACGAGCGCCGCGCACCCTTGGTCTTGCGATTTCTTGGATCCGCCAAGCTCAGGGTGAGCGCAAGCTGCTTCGTGCTGTGCTCGCCAGGTGGTGCGCATGGGTGATCGCCACGGCCAGCGCATCCGCGGCGTCCTCGCCCGCGATCACCGCTCCGGGCAACAGGCGAGCGACCATCGCATGCACCTGGTCCTTGGCCGCGCCGCCGGTGCCGACCACCGCCTTCTTGACCAGCGTCGGCGCATATTCCCCGACGGCGAGCCCGCTCCGCCCGGCGCACATCAGCGCAACGCCGCGCGCCTGCGCCAGCTTCAGGGTCGAGCCCGGGTTCTGGTTGACGAATACCTCCTCGGCGGCCGCCGCCTGAGGCCGGTGCTCGGCGATCACCGCCTCTAGTGCGGTCGCCAGCAGCACCAGTCGTTCAGCCAAGGGAGCGGACGTGGGCGTCCTCACCTGCCCATTGGCAACATGCGCCAGCCGATTGCCGTCCGCCCGGATGATCCCCCAACCCGTGCAGCTGAGCGACGGATCAAGGCCAAGCACGATCAGGCGAGCTTCTCCGCGACCGCGTCGCTGATCTCGTAATTGCCCCACACGGTCTGGACGTCGTCGTCCTCGTCCAGCGTGTCGATCAGCTTGATGAGCTGCGCCGCGTCGTCCTCGCCGACCTCGACCGGGGTCTGCGGCCGCCAGGCGAGCTTGGTGGCGTCGGCCTCGCCGAGGCTGCCTTCCAGCGCCTTGGCGACCTCGTGCAGGCTGTCGACGCTGGTCCAGATGCGGTGGCCGTCATCGTCGCTCTCGACATCGTCGGCACCGGCCTCGATCGCCGCTTCCAGCACCTTGTCGGCGTCGCCCGCGGTCGCCGGATATTCGATCAGGCCGAGCCGGTCGAAGCCGTGGCTCACGCTGCCCGATGCGCCGAGGTTGCCGCCGTTCTTGGAAAAGATCGTCCGCACGTTGGTCGCGGTGCGGTTGCGGTTGTCGGACAGCGCTTCGACGATCAGGCTCACCCCGCCGGGGCCAAAGCCCTCGTACCGGATCTCTTCATAGCTCTCAGCATCGCCCGCCGACGCCTTGTCGATCGAGCGCTGGATGTTGTCCTTGGGCATGGATTGCGCCTTGGCGGCCAGCACCGCCGCGCGCAGCCGGGCGTTCATCTCCGGGTCCGGCAGGCCCATCTTGGCCGCGACCGTGATCTCGCGCGACAGCTTGGAGAACATCGCCGAGCGCTTCTTGTCCTGCGCGCCCTTGCGATGCATGATGTTCTTGAATTTGCTGTGACCTGCCATGGCCGTTGCTCTCCTTAGTGCAGGCCCAGCGCGTTGCGGTAGGTCTCAAGCAGCGCGTCCTGCTCGTCGCGGGCGTGCTTCTCCATCTTTCTGAGCCGGACGATCTGGCGCATGATCTTGCTGTCGAAGCCCGTCGCCTTGGCCTCGCCGTAGACGTCCTTGATGTCGTCCGCGACACCCTTCTTTTCCTCTTCGAGCCGCTCGATGCGCTCGATGAACAGCCGCAGCTGCTCTGCCGAGACGTTGTCGTCCGCCATAAACCCCGATTCCCCGCGTGAATGTCAGTTGCCCGCGGCGCATTAGAGGAGCCGCGGGCGTTCTTACAAGCGGTTGAACCGCACGGCTCAGCGGCTATGGCCTTCCCGCAACAAGGGAGATGTGAGTGGCGAAGGTGGTCGGCCCGCGGGGGCGCAAGGTCAGGATCCTCGCCACGCTGGGGCCAGCGAGCGACAGCCGGGAGATGATCGCCAAGCTGATGTCCGCCGGCGCCGACGCCTTCCGCATCAACATGAGCCACGGCGACCAGCAGGCGAAGGCCCAGCTCGTTCAGGCGATCCGCTCGTTGGAAGAAGAATCCAAGCGGCCAAGTACGATCCTGTTCGATCTTCAGGGACCCAAGCTGCGGGTCGGTCGCTTCATCGACGGCTCGGCCGAAATCGCAACCGGCAGTCGCTTCCTGCTCGACCGTTCCAGCGAGTCTGGCACCGCCGAGCGCGCTGAACTGCCGCACCCCGAACTGTTCGAGGCGGTCAGCGAGGGCGACCGGCTGCTGATCGACGACGGCAAGATCAGGCTGCGCGTGGCGGCGGTCGCGCCCGAGCGGATCGAGACCATCGTCGAGGTCGGCGGCCGGATCAGCGACAACAAGGGCGTCAACGTGCCCGATGTGCTGGTGCCCATCCCCGCTCTGACCGAGAAGGACCGCAGCGATCTGGAATTCGCATTGCAGCAGGGGGCCGACTACATCGCCCTGTCATTCGTCCAGCGGGCCGAGGACGTGGAGGAAGCGCGGCGCCTGATCGGCGACAAGGCGCTGCTGATGGTCAAGATCGAGAAACCGTCGGCGATCGAGCGGCTGGAAGGCATCCTTGCCCATGCCGATGCCGCGATGGTCGCGCGCGGCGACCTTGGCGTCGAGCTTCCACCCGAGGCAGTCCCGGCGCTGCAAAAGCGAATCGTCGCGCGCTGCCGCGAACTCGGCAAGCCGGTGGTCGTCGCGACGCAGATGCTGGAATCGATGATCCACGCGCCGACCCCGACCCGGGCCGAAGTGAGCGACGTGGCCAATGCCATCTACGACGGCGCCGACGCGGTGATGCTGTCAGCGGAAAGCGCAGCGGGCGACTACCCGTGCGAGGCGGTGCACATGATGGACCGCATTGGCCGCACGGTGGAATCGGACTCCGCTTACGCCGAACGGGTCCACTTCACCGCCACCCCGGCCGAGCCGACCACCGCGGACGCGCTGGCCGAAAGCGCCGGTAATGTCGCCAACACGGTCGGGGTGGCAGCGATGGTCTGCTATACCAGCTCCGGCTCCACCGCCCGCCGTATCGCGCGCGAACGTGGCCCGGTGCCGTTGCTGGTGATGACCGCCAGCAAGACGGTCGCGCGCCGCATGGGCCTGGTGTGGGGTGTTCACGCGGTCCACACTCGCGACGTCGCGAGTTTCGAGGAAATGGTGGCCAAGGCCAAGCGCATGGCGCTGCGCACCAAGCTTGCCGGACCCGGCCAGCGCCTGATCATCCTCGCTGGCATCCCATTCGGCCACACCGGCTCCACCAACGTCATGCACGTGGCGCGCCTGGTTGGCGACGAGCTGGACGACTATTCCGCCTGAGCTCCTTGCGGGAACAGCAGGGCGGGGATCTCGCCAGGCAATTCACGGGCCAGATAGCCGAGGGTGCCGATGCGCTCGCCCAGCCGGCGGCCCGCCTCGCCATGGCACCACACGCTCCACAACAATGCAGTAAGTGGGTCCGCGCCGCGCGCCAGCAGCCCCCCGACGATACCGGCGAGCACATCGCCTGAGCCCGAGATGCCAAGCCCCGGTCCGCCACCAGCGTAGTGGAAGGCGCGCCCGTCGGGTGCGACCACGTAGCTCTGCGTGCCCTTGACCAGCGTCACTGCATCGTAGCGATCGGCACAGCGCCGTCCGGCGCCGAGCGGGTCGGCCTGGACCTCTTCCTCGTCGCATTCAAGCAAGCTCGCCATCTCGCCCGAATGCGGCAGCAGCACCGGCGGCACCTCCGCCCGCTTGGCGGCGTCTGCACGTTTCGGCAGCGCGTGGAGCAAGGCGGCATCCAACGCGACCTTGTTGCGATTCTTGAGCACGGCGGCGGCAAGGTCGGCGCAGACCTGATTGCCCTGTAACCCCGGTCCGGCGACCACGGCGTCCGCCTTGCCCGCCCGCTCGGCCAAGTCTCGCACAGCCGACGCCGCGAAGCCGCCATCGTCGGCCTGCGCGACCCCGATCACCATCGCTTCGGGCATTGCGAAGGCCAGCTGGGGCGTGGCGCTCGCAACGGTGGCAATCTGCAGCCGACCGGCCCCGGCCCGCATCGCGGCGACCGCCGTCAACAGCGCCGCGCCCGCCACGTCGCGGCTTCCGGCGATAACCAGGATCGACCCGCGCTGGTCCTTGTCGCCCGAGCCGACCTGGGGCAGGGGAAAGCGTTGCAGCAGGCCCGCGTCCAGCTCCTCCACGCTCATCGGGTGCCCGCGATCTTGTCGGGCGCGGAGGTGATCGGCGCGGCGTCCTCGACCAGGGGCGCCGCATGGTTCCACAGCCCCAGCTTGGGCGCGCAGTCGAGCTCGTGCGGCTGGAAGTCGAACGCGCAGATGCCACAGTTCAGAATCTCGGACTGCTTGTCGATTGCCAGGATCTGCGCCTCGTCCAGCTCTTCCAAAATGTAGCGCATGCACAGTACGACGACCTGATGACAGACGATCAGCACCCGCCGCTCGGCGTAATGCAGGTTGATCGAATTCATTGCCGAGCGGAGCCGCAGGATCACGTCGGCCCAGCTCTCGCCGCCCGGCGGCCGGTGGTAGAACTTGCCAAGGCGGGCGCGGTGCTGTGCCTCCTCCGGATAGCGCTCCCGGATGCCCAGCGTCGTCAATCCGTCGAACACTCCGAATTCACGCTCGCGCAGTCGCTCGTCGATGACGGTGCGCGACTTGCCGCCGGCCAGCCCACCGGCCTCGCAGATATGCCGGGCGGTCTGCCGGGTGCGCAAATAGGGGGAGGCGAGGATCACCTCGGGCCTCTGCTCGTCCGGCAGGGCCGCGAACCAGCGTCCGGTCGCCTGCGCCTGCTCATGGCCCAGGTCTGACAGCGGCACGTCGACGTCCCGGATATCGATGCCGATGGTCGCCAGCCCCTGCGCATCCGCCCGGTCGCGGGCCACATTGCCTTGGCTCTGCCCATGCCGGACCAGGTACAACCGCTCGGGCCAATGCGACGACACCATGCTCTCAGCGCTCCTCCTGCTCGGTTGTAGGACAAAGCTTGGCCGGAGAGGTTCCGGATCGCCAGCGTGGCGGGCCCGCCGCCGAATTAGCGCCCGGGCAACCCTTCCGCATAGCGCATGAAGTCGCCCAGTGCGTGCTCGAGCGGGCGAAGGATCTGACCGCGGCTGGTGCCCAGCGTGTTGTCGGTCTTCTCGCCGCCGCTATCGCGGATCATGCGCGGGCTGAGGCCCGCGCGGTCCGCGATGTCGCGCGCAAGACCGTGCCAACTGATGCTGCCTTCGTTTGCGAGGTGCCAGATGCCGTGTTCGCCATCCAGCAGCAAGTCCAGCGTAGCGTGGACCAGGTCGGGCACATAGGTCGGTGAGACGACCGCATTGTCGCTGGCATGGACGTCCTCGTCCTTGGCCAATCGGTCCAGCGTACCCCACAGGAAGTTAAACCGATCCCACGGGCCGAAGAAGGCACTGGTGCGCACGATCAGCGCCTGCGGGTCGATCGCCATCACCCGGTCCTCGGCGTCCGCCTTGCTCTGGCCATACACGCAGGCCGGGCTGGTCGGATCGGGCTCAAGATAGGCGCGTCCGAGCTGGCCGTCGAATACCAGGTCGGAGGAGAAGGTAACAAACGGAATGCCGCGCCGGTGACAGGCGGCGGCGAGCAGCTCGGGCCCGGTGGTGTTGATGGCGAAGCAGTCGTCTGGCTGATGTTCGGCCTCGGGTACCCGCACGAAGCCGGCGGTGTTGACGACCGCCCACGGATGCAGACGCTCAAGCGCCGCATCGATGCTCGCCGCGTCGGTGATGTCCATCGCCGCACGGTCAGTAACGACATGCGCCAGGCCGCGATGCGTGCAGATGCGGCCGAACGCCTGACCCAGCGTGCCCGTAGCACCGGTGATCAGCAGCGGATGGTGGCCGAACTCGCGCGGCTCGCACGCGGACCTGCCGATGTAGAAGCGTTCCGGCCGCTGCCACCAGCCCTTGCCCTGGATGATCGGGTGCTCGACGGCCCTGCCGCCCGCCAGGGTTGCCGCCGCGCGCGCGACCATGGTCGGCCGCGGTTTGCCGCCGCGGGTATCAAAAGCGCCGACGTCGTAGATGCCCTCGCGGCGCGTGATCAGCGAGCGCCAGTCGACGTTGCCGAACAATGACCAAATGGTGACGGCGCGCACGTCTACGCCTTCGGCCCGGACCTGCTCGGCGGCCTGCCAGACCTGCTGCAGCCAGCGAACCTGCTCCTCGCGGGTGCAGCCGTGGTGGACCTCTGTGATCGCCAGCGGGATGCCGTAGCGTTCCCAGGCTTCGCGCAGCCGGGCCGCGGGCCCGACCTGATCGACCAGGTGCGGCATGCGCACGGCTTCAAGGTCGACATATTGCTCCCGCCCGTTGGAGCCGGGCTCCACATGCGGGTACAGCTCGAGCCGCTCGTCGAGGTAGCGCTCGCTGGTCAGGTAATGGTTGATGCCGATGATGTCGGGCGTCGCCTCGCCGGTGGCGAGCAAGTCAAGCAGCTCGTGCCCGGCGTGCTGCTGCAGCGTGTCGTGGAACATGTGCCCGGGCCTGACCCGGCCGGCGAGCAGGTCCATGCTGAGCCAGCGCCGCTCATTCTCGTGCCGCGCTTGGTGCTGGAGCTGCTCGGTTGCGAAGGTCTTGCCCAGATCCTCGGTGGTGACGTGCAATGCGCCCGGGTTCACCGCCCGAATAGCCCTCATCGCCAGCAGGGCTCCGGCGCATTCATTGGCGAGCGCCCGCATGAACGCGCCCCAGTCCTTCGTATGCGGGTACCAGTGGCCGTACAGGCAGGAGAAGCGGGCGGTGGTCAGCGGCTCGTTGACCGGAGTCCATTTGCCGATCCACGGGTAACGCTTGGCCACGATCGCCGCGTAGTCGGCCAGCTTGGCCGGGAAGTCGGGATCGAGCAGGTCGGTAAACCTGGGACCGGAGCCATGATGGACCAGCCCGCCAATCACCTCGACGCCGAGGTCGCGCAGCCGCCGCAGCCGCTCGTCATGCCAGGAGAAGTCTAATTCCGCGGCGGGATCGTCTCCCGCCACCCGCTCCCACACGATTGGGTAACGGACGGTGCGGATGCCGAGCTCGGCGATGGCGTCGAGATCGGCCATGCGATAGGCATGTCCCGTTTCCACCAACTGGTCGCGGTACTCGTCGCCGATCCGCACGACCGTGCATTCCACCCCGCCCCAGAGTTCGAGCGGGGTGGTGGGATGCTTGCCTTCGATCATGTCTTCTCCAGCTTGCCTCAGATCGCCAGGCGCAACTCCCGACTGGACGCACCTACCTTGGTGCGCGCCTCGTCGAGGCGCCGGAAGGTGGCGAGCGCCTGCCCGACGATCTGGTCCATGTTGTAGTAGCGGTAGGTGGCAAGACGCCCGACGAAGGTCACACCCGAAGTGCTGTCGGCCAGCGCCTCGTACTTCTTGAACAGCGCCTGGTTCTCCGGCCGCGGGATCGGATAATAAGGGTCACCCTCCGCGCTCGGATATTCCAGCGTGATCGTGGTGCGCGCATGCTCCTGACCGGTCATGTGCTTGTACTCGCTGATGCGCGTGTACGGCACCTCCGCGTCAGGATAGTTGACGACGGCGACGTCCTGGAACTGCTGCTTCTCGATGGTCGAGTGGACGAACCGCAGGCTGCGATAGGGCAGCTTGCCGAAGCGCCAATCGAAATATTCATCGATCGGTCCGGTGTAGATGATGTGCGCCGCACTGACCTCGTTTCGCACTTCGCGGAAGTCGGTGCCCAGCGCCTTGTCGATCAGCGGATGGTCAAGCATGCGCTCGAACATCTTGGTGTAGCCGTGCAGCGGCATGATCTGGTGCGTATCGGTGAAATAGCGGTCGTCCGTGTTGGTCCGCGTCGGAATGCGGCTGGTCACCTGCTTGTCCAGCTCCGACGGGTCCAGCCCCCACTGCTTGCGGGTATAGCCACGGAAGAATAGCTCGTAGAGCTCACGCCCCACGGCGTTGATCACCACGTCCTCCGACGTGCGGATATCCTTCACTGGCTCCGCTCGCGATGCCAGAAAGGCGGCCGCCTCCTCGTCGTTCTTGAGGCCGGCGTTGTAGAGGGTGTTCAGCGTCGTCCGATTGATCGGTACCGGCACCAGCTTGTCGCGGACATGCGCCAGAACGCGGTGCTCGTACGGCCGCCACTGGGTGAACTGCGACAGGTAGCTGACGATCTCGTCGCTGTTGGCGTGGAAGATGTGCGGCCCGTACTTGTGGTACAAAATGCCGTGCTCGTTGAGCTCGTCGTAGGCGTTGCCGCCGACGTGATCGCGCTTGTCGATCATCAGCACCCGGGCGCCGTGCTGCGTGGCCAGCCGCTCGGCCAGCACCGAGCCGGCGAACCCGCAACCGACGATCAGGTAATCATACTTCTTGGCGCGTGGCATGTGCGTCGCGTGGGCAGCGCCGAACGCCGGGCGCTCGATCTTGCTGGCCGGCTCGACCACCTGGTCGATCAGCGCCGCCATGCGCGCCTGCGTCGTGTCCCAGCTCATGTCGGCCAGCGCCAGGTCGACCTCGCCCAGCCAGTCCGGATTGCTCTGGCCGATGCCGAGCATCCGCTCGCTCGCCTCAACGAACTGCTCGGCCGTGGACGCGATGCGCACACCGGCCAGCTTCTCGTAGTGGCGCTTCACGTCCTTGATCGGCGTCGACACGACCGGCTTGCCGGCGGCCAGGTACTCGGGCGTCTTGGTCGGCGAGATGAAGCGAGTCGCCTCGTTGATGGCGAACGGCATCATCGCCACGTCCCAGTTGCCGAGATAGGACGGCAGCTCGTCGTAGCTCTTTCCGCCGAGGTAATGGATGTTAGGCCGGCGCGGCAGGTCGTCCTCGCTGATCTTCACCACCGGGCCGACCATGACCAGCTGCCAGTCGGGCCGCAGCTCCGCCACCTGGTCCAGCAGCTCGAGGTCGATGCGCTCGTCGATAACGCCGTAGAAGCCGAGCCGTGGCCGGGCGATGTCCGTCTGGTCGGCCGGATCGGCGATGCCGCTGCGGGCCGCGCCGAAATGCTTGCGGTCGACCGACGAGGGGAAGGGATGGGCGCTGCCGTGGCGCTTCTTCTTGGCTTCGTACAGCGAATAACCGCCGGTGAAAACCAGGTCGGCCGCTTCCAGCAGTTCGGACTCGAGGTTGAGCAACTCCTGCGGCGCGAAGCGGAACGCGCTCAGTTCATCCATGCAATCATAGACGGTGGCGAGCGCGTCCAGGTGCCGCGAGAACGGCAGCATCATGGGCGTATAATACCAGCGCACGAACTTGCCCTGCAGCGTCGACACATACTGGTCGAGCAGGCCCTTGAGCACCGTCTGCTGCTTGTCGCCCTCCAGCCCCTCGGGCAGGCGCGGCGTGACGATCGTCACCCCCGGCGCGTTCTTGGCCACCCGCACGTCCAGCGACGGGCCGTGGCCCGCCTCGGCCGGCAGCGGCTCCTCCCAGAACACCACCGGCTGCGCCTTGGCGAACCGGCTCATCAGGTGCTGCGGACGCTGGAACACGAAGTCCCACCGCAGGTGCGAAAAGCAAACAAGAGTGGTTCGCTTGTTCGAGAACGCGGGAACCGCAGACTTTGCTGACCCGGGAACGCCGACCTTCTCGAACATGCGCGTAAAACCTTTCAAAAAAGGGCAGATGATTACGACAGAACAACGGTTTGCCGAGTCGGGTTCCCGAAGCGCGGGTTCCCTGTCCGGCATGGAGTGCTGCGCTGCGGCAAACGGCTGCCGCGCTGCGCCAAGTTGTTGAACAACTTAGCTAGCGGCTCGGTTCCATCGGGCGCGCTTAGGCGAGCTCAGGAGTGCGCGTCCTGCTGGTCTTGCCTCCGACCCGCCCCGCCTCTGCCGCGCGGCTCCGATCATGGGCGAAGTTGCCGCCCGACGCCTTGCCGCCCTTGCTGGCGATCTCGCGCTGGCGCTGCGGGTCCATGGCCGCGAACCCACGCTTGGCCTTGCTGATCATGGTCATGGTTGGTCGTGCTTTCCTGCTGGTTTTCCGAGCACTTAATCCCATGACGGCACCGCTGGTTGCGAACCGTAACCTGCGTTAATGCCCGCTTCACCTGCGGGCTCGGTTGACCTCGACGCGCGCCGGGGCGAAGAGCCTGCCCCATGACGACCACCATAGCGGAACTCGAACGCCGGCGCGAAGCGGCCCGGCTTGGCGGCGGACAGAAGCGCATCGACGCGCAGCACGCCAAGGGCCGACTGACCGCGCGCGAGCGCCTTGGCGTATTGCTTGACGAAGGCAGCTTCGAGGAGGTCGACACCTTCGTGGAGCATAACGCGACCGAGTTCGGGATGGCCGAGCAGAAGATCCCCGGCGACGGCGTGGTCACCGGCTCGGGCACCATCAACGGCCGCCTGGTCTATGTCTTCGCCCAGGACTTTACCGTGTTCGGCGGCTCCCTGTCCGAGCGCCACGCGCAGAAGATTTGCAAGATCATGGACGCCGCGCTGAAGAACGGCGCGCCGGTGATCGGCCTCAATGATTCGGGCGGCGCGCGCATCCAAGAGGGAGTCGCGTCACTCGCCGGCTACGCCGAGGTGTTCCAGCGCAACGTGCTTGCCTCGGGCGTTGTCCCGCAGCTCAGCTTGATCATGGGCCCGTGCGCCGGCGGCGCCGTCTACTCGCCGGCGATGACCGACTTCATCTTCATGGTGAAGGACTCCAGCTACATGTTCGTCACCGGCCCGGAGGTGGTGAAAACCGTCACCAACGAGGTCGTGACTCAAGAGGAGCTGGGCGGTGCGGTGACGCATACGTCCAAGTCGGGCGTGGCTGACGTCGCCTTTGAGAACGACATCGACGCCCTGCTCGCCGCGCGCGAGTTCTTCGACTTCCTGCCGCTGTCCAACCGCATGGACGTGCCGGAGCGCCCGACGCAGGATCCGTGGGACCGCGTCGAGGAAAGCCTCGACACGCTGATCCCCCCGTCTGCGAACCAGCCCTACGACATGCACGAGTTGATCCGGAAGGTTGCCGACGAAGGCGACTTCTTCGAGCTTCAGCCGAACCATGCCGGCAACATCATCATCGGCTTCTGCCGGGTTGAGGGCCGCACCGTGGGCGTGGTGGCCAACCAGCCGATGGTGCTGGCCGGCGTGCTGGACATCAACTCGTCGAAGAAGGCGGCGCGCTTTGTCCGCTTCTGCGACGCGTTCGACATTCCGATCCTGACCTTCGTCGACGTGCCCGGCTTCCTGCCCGGCGTCGGCCAGGAGCACAACGGCATCATCAAGCACGGTGCCAAGCTGCTGTTCGCCTATGCCGAGGCGACCGTGCCCAAGATCACCGTGATCACCCGCAAGGCCTATGGCGGTGCCTACGACGTCATGGCCTCCAAGCACCTGCGAGGCGACTTGAACTATGCCTGGCCGACCGCCGAGATCGCCGTGATGGGGGCCAAGGGCGCGGTGGAAATCATCTTCCGCCGCGACATCGGCGACGCCGACGCGATCGCCCAGCGCACCGCCGAGTACGAAGAACGGTTCGCCAACCCGTTCGTCGCGGCCAGCATGGGCTTCATCGACGAGGTCATCATGCCGCACTCCACCCGCCGCCGCGTGGCGCTGGGCCTGCGCAAGCTGCGCAACAAGAGCCTCGAGAACCCGTGGAAGAAGCACGACAACATCCCTCTCTAGGTGCCACCATGAAACTTGGCCGCCTGAACCACGTCGGCGTGGCGACACCCTCGATCGAGCGCAGCCTGGAGCGCTACCGAACCCTGTTCGGCGCGGACCCTCATGGCGAGCCGTTCGACCTCCCCGCGCAAGGCGTCCGGGTGTGCTTCGTCGATGCGCCGAATACGCAGATCGAGTTGATCCAGCCGCTCGGCCCCGATAGCCCGGTCGCCAAGTTCATCGACAAGAACCCGGACGGCGGCCAGCACCACGTCTGTTTCGAGGTGCCGGACATCGCCGCCGCCCGCGCCGACTTCGAGGCTCAGGGCGTCCGCATCCTCGGGCCCACCCGAGTCGGCGCGCATGGCACCCCCATCTTCTTCGTGCACCCCAAGGACATGGGCGGGGTCCTGACCGAGTTCATGGAAAGCCCGCAGCAGGCTCATTGATGGACGGGCGGGGCGAGGAACTGCTGTTCGGTGCCGGCTGCGCCGTGCTCGCGCTGCTGCTCCTGCTCCGCATCGGTCGCGCGCTGCGCACCGGCACCATCCCGCTTTACCGGACCCAGTTAAGCCGGGCACAGGCTGGCGAAGCGCGCTTCTGGACGCTGGTCGTCCTGAACGGCGCTGTTTTCGTCCTCTTGTTCTTCATCGCCGCCGACCTTCTGCTCGGCCTCGGCTACCGCAGCGGCCGGTGAGCGGGGTTTCCGCCCGGCTCACTTGGGACTAGGGCCATCTCCATGCCCACCGACAATCACGACGCCTGGAAAGCCCTCGCCGCCAAGGAGGCGCGCGGCGCGGACCTGACGCGCACCACGCCCGAGGGGATCAAGCTCAAGACCGTCTACGGACCCGAAGACTCGGCCGGGATCGACAGCGGTTATCCGGGCGTAGCACCTTACACGCGCGGGCCGTATGCGACGATGTACGCCGGCCGTCCGTGGACCATCCGCCAGTACGCCGGCTTCTCGACCGCCGAGGAGTCGAACGCCTTTTACCGTCGGAACCTGGCCGCGGGTCAGAAGGGCCTGTCGGTCGCCTTCGATCTCGCGACCCACCGCGGCTACGACAGCGATCATCCGCGCGTATCCGGCGATGTCGGCAAGGCGGGCGTCGCGATCGACAGCGTTGAGGACATGAAGCTGCTGTTCGACGGCATCCCGCTGGGCGAGATGAGCGTCAGCATGACCATGAACGGCGCCGTGTTGCCGGTCATGGCCTTCTACATCGTCGCGGGTGAAGAGCAGGGGGTCCACCGCAAGGCGCTGTCGGGCACGATCCAGAACGACATCCTGAAGGAGTTCGCGGTCCGCAACACCTACATCTACCCGCCCGAACCCTCCATGCGGATCGTCAGCGACATCATCGCCTACACGTCCGCCGAGATGCCCAAGTTCAACAGCATCTCGATCTCTGGCTACCACATGCACGAGGCCGGAGCGACGGCGGTGCAGGAGCTTGCCTACACGCTCGCCGACGGCATGGAATATGTCCGCGCGGCAGTGAAGAGCGGGCTCGACATCGACGCCTTCGCGCCGCGCCTCAGCTTCTTCTGGGGCATCGGCATGAACCTCTTCATGGAGGTCGCCAAAATGCGGGCCGCGCGCGCCTTGTGGGGCCGGATCATGACGGACTTGGGCGCCCAGTCCGAGAAGTCGAAGCTCCTCCGCACCCACTGCCAGACGTCGGGCGTCAGCCTGACCGAGCAGGACCCCTACAACAACATCGTCCGCACCACGATCGAGGCGCTGGCGGCCGTGCTGGGCGGCACGCAGTCGCTGCACACCAACAGCTTCGACGAGGCGATCGCATTGCCGACCGACTTCTCGGCGCGGATCGCCCGCAACACCCAGCTGATCCTGGCCGAGGAGAGCGGGGTCACCGCGGTCGCCGACCCGCTCGGCGGCAGCTGGTATGTCGAGGCGCTGACGCGTGAGCTTGAGGAGCGCGCCCAGGCGCTGATCGACGAGGTCGAGGCGCACGGCGGCATGACCAAGGCCGTCGCCGAAGGCCTGCCCAAGCGCCGGATCGAAGAAGCCGCCGCCGAACGCCAGGCGAAGGTCGACACCGGCGATACGGTGATCGTCGGCGTCAACCGCTACCGATTGGAAAATGAGCCGGAGCTCGACATTCTCGAAGTCGACAACGCCAAGGTCCGCGCCGGCCAGATCGAGCGTCTGGCGCAGATCCGTAGCAGCCGAGACGAGGGCAGGGTGCGGGAAACCTTGCAGGCGCTTGAGGACGGTGCCCGCGCCGACGCCAACCTGCTCGCGCTCTCCGTCGAAGCTGCGCGTGCCCGCGCGACCCTGGGCGAGATCTCGGACGCGCTCGAACGCGCCTTCGGCCGCTACGCGACCAAGCCCGAGCCCGTGAGCGGCATCTACGGCCAGCGCGCAGACGTGCGCTGGAAAGCGGCCGAGCAGGGCACCCGCGCCGTGACCGAACGCCTCGGCCGCGCTCCCCGCATGCTGGTCGCCAAGATGGGCCAGGACGGTCACGATCGCGGCGCGAACCTGGTCAGCTCCGCTTTCGGCGACCTCGGCTTCGAGATCGTCGCGGGGCCCCTGTTCCAGACCCCGCGCGAAGCCGCCGAGTTGGCGATCACCAGCGACGTGGACGTGGTCGGCGCCAGCAGCCTCGCGGCCGGTCACAAGACACTGATCCCCGAGCTGATCGACCACCTCAAGGACCTAGGCCGTGCCGACATCAAGGTCGTCGCGGGCGGCGTCATCCCCGCGCAGGACTATGCGGCGCTGAGGGCCGCCGGCGTGCAGGCGATCTTCGGTCCGGGCACCAACCTGGCCGACGCGGCCGACGAAGTTCTGCGCCTGCTTGGCCACAACAAGCCGCCGCTCGACGAGGCGGCGGAGTGAGGTTGTTTGCGTTCGTATCGACCACTGCAGCTTACGCGCTGGCAGCAACGATCATCTATGCGAGCATTCTGCTGCACTGCGGCTTGGGGCCGGACAGTCCAGCGGCCTGTAACAACATGGCGGATCGGCAGGGCGCAGCCATCCGCGTAGGTGCAATCATCTTTTATGCGGTGCTCGCATTTGCTTACTGGCGCCGCTGGCCGAAGCTGAAGGGCTGATATGTTCTCGAAGATCCTCATCGCCAATCGCGGCGAAATCGCCTGCCGCGTGATCCGCACGGCCAAGCGCATGGGCATCAAGACGGTCGCGGTCTACTCCGACGCCGACGCCCGCGCGCCGCATGTCCGCATGGCCGACGAAAGCGTCCGCCTCGGACCCGCGCCCGCCGCCCAGTCTTATCTCAATGCCGAGCTGATCCTCGACGCGGTCCGCGCCACCGGCGCCGAAGCGGTGCATCCCGGCTACGGCTTCCTCTCCGAACGCGAGAGCTTCGCCCGCGCGCTGGCCGACGCCGGCGTCGCGTTCATCGGCCCGCCGCCAAACGCCATCGCGGCGATGGGCGACAAGATCGAGTCCAAGAAACTTGCCAAGCAGGCCGGCGTCAACGTCGTCCCCGGCTACCTCGGCGACATCGCCACCACCGACGAGGCGGTGAAGATCGCGTCCGACATCGGCTTTCCGGTCATGATGAAGGCCTCGGCCGGCGGTGGCGGCAAGGGCATGCGCCTCGCCTGGTCCGAGCAGGACGTCCGTGAAGGGTTCGAGGCGACCAAGCGCGAAGGCCTCGCCAGCTTCGGCGACGACCGCGTGTTCATCGAAAAGTTCATCGAGAGCCCACGCCACATCGAAATACAGCTGCTCGGCGACCAGCACGGCAACATCGTTTATCTGAACGAGCGCGAATGCTCGATCCAGCGCCGCCACCAGAAGGTGGTGGAGGAAGCCCCGTCGCCGTTCGTCACGCCGCAGATGCGCAAGGCGATGGGCGAGCAGGCCGTCGCGCTGGCGCGTGCCGTGGGTTACTATTCAGCGGGCACGGTCGAGCTGATCGTCTCCGGCGCCGACCCGAGCGGCGAAAGCTTCTACTTCCTGGAGATGAATACCCGTCTGCAGGTCGAGCACCCGGTGACGGAGGAAGTCACCGGCCTCGACCTCGTCGAGCAGATGATCCGCGTCGCCGCGCGCGAGAAGCTCACCTTCACCCAGGACGACGTTAAGCTCAACGGCTGGTCGATCGAGAACCGCGTCTACGCCGAGGACCCCTACCGCGGCTTCCTGCCGTCCACCGGCCGCCTGACCCGCTATCGACCGAGCACCCCCACCCGCTCCGAGACGGAAGTCGTCCGCGTCGACGACGGCGTATTCGAAGGCGGTGAGGTATCGATGTTCTACGACCCCATGATCGCCAAGCTGGTCACCTGGGGCCCGACCCGCGAGGCGGCGATCGACGCGCAGGTGGAGGCGCTGGACGCGTTTGACATCCAGGGCATCGGCCATAACGTCGATTTCCTCAGCGCGCTGATGCAGCACCCGCGCTTCCGCTCGGGCGAGATCACCACCGGCTTCATCGCCGCCTTCATCGGCAGCGTGCACGAGGCGCGTGCGGTGCAGATCGATGGGCAGCTCGGCGGACCGGTGCACGTCACCCGCGACCACGTCGTGCGTCTCGACGGCGGAGCGGAGCATCGCGTTCATTTCGCCCTCGACCGAGTCGTTGTCGATGGGAGCGAGAGCCAGGCGTTCGACGCCGACTACCTTCCGGGACAGCGCCTCGTCCGAGCCCGGATCGGTTCGCGCGAGCGCACGGTGCTGGTGGCCAAGGACGGCCGCTCGTGGAAGATGACCACCCGCGGCGCGACGCACCGCGTCACGGTCATGACTCCGACGGTAGCCGAACTCGCGCGGCACATGATTGAGAAGGTCGCGCCCGACCTTTCGCGCTTCCTGATGGCGCCGATGCCCGGGCTGCTCACCCGCCTGGACGTTGCGGTCGGCGACAAGGTCGAGGCGGGCCAGCCGGTCGCGGTGGTCGAGGCGATGAAGATGGAGAACATCCTCCGCGCCGAGAAGACCGGCACCGTGAAGGCCACGCCCGCCGCCGCCGGGGACAGCCTCGCCGTCGACCAGGTCATCGTCGAGTTCGAGTAAGCTGCGGGTTCGAGTAAGCGTCAGGCGGACGTCCCGCCGTCCACCGTCACGCACGCGCCGTTCACGCCGCCGCTGTCGGGGTGGCACAGATTGACGATGCTGCGCGCCACTTCCTCCGGCGTGATCAGCCGGCCGTTGCCGTTGGTCTTCGCCAGCAGTGCGCGCGCTTCGTCCACGCTCTTGCCGGTCGCCCGCGCGATCCGCTCGGCGCTCTCGTCCACCATTGGCGTATCCACGAAGCTTGGACAGATCGCGTTGACGGTCAGGCCCGTGCGCGCGAACTCCAGTGCCAGGCTGCGGGCCAGGCCGACCGCGCCGTGCTTGGACGCGACATAGGGCGCTGCCATTGCGCCGCCTTTCAGGCCCGCGACCGATGCCACGATGATCAGCCGCTTGCCCGTGACCTGCAGGTCCGGCAGCGCCAGCTGAGCCCCATCGAACAGAGCGGTCAGGTTGGTGGCGATGATCGCGTCCCAGCTGTCGCGGCTGGTGCGTCCGAACGGCCGGCTGTCGCCGATCCCGGCATTGAGGATCACGAAGTCGAAGGGCCCGAACGCGTCCCGTGCCTCGGCAAACGCCCGCTCCTGCGCGCTCCGGTCGGTCACATCACACGGGATCGCCCGCCCGCCGGTCTCCGCCGCGATCGCGTCAAGCGGTTCGTGGCGCCGGCCGAGCAGCGACACCTTCGCGCCCTCCGCCGCCAGCGCCCGCGCCGCCGCCGCCCCGATGCCCGTACCACCGCCCGTGATCAGCGCATGTCTGCCGTCTGCGAAGCCCATCGTCGATCTCCTCCGCACCCGCTTGGCCGAGCCGCCTCGACGTGGCAACAGCACCGCCAAAGGAGCCCCCGATGAAGACTCGTGCCGCCGTCGCATTCCAGGCCAAGCAGCCGCTGGAGGTGGTCGAATTGGACCTCGAAGGCCCCAAGGCGGGCGAGGTGCTGGTCGAGATCATGGCCACCGGCATCTGCCATACTGACAGCTACACGCTGGACGGCTTCGACAGCGAAGGCATCTTCCCTAGCGTCCTCGGCCATGAAGGTGCCGGTATCGTCCGCGAGGTCGGGCCCGGCGTCGCCTCCGTCGTGCCGGGCGATCACGTCATCCCGCTGTACACGCCGGAATGCCGCCAGTGTAAGTCGTGCCTGTCCGGCAAGACTAACCTGTGCACCGCCATTCGCGCGACGCAGGGCAAGGGCCTGATGCCCGACGGCACGACCCGCTTCAGCTACCGGGGCCAGCCGATCTACCATTACATGGGCTGCTCCACCTTCTCGAACTTCACCGTGCTGCCGGAGATTGCAGTCGCGAAGATCCGCGAGGACGCGCCGTTCAAGACCAGCTGCTACATCGGTTGTGGGGTGACCACCGGCGTGGGCGCCGTGGCCAACACGGCGAAGGTCCAGGTCGGCGACACTGTCGTGGTGTTCGGCCTCGGCGGCATCGGCCTTAACGTGATCCAGGGCGCCCGGCTCGCCGGCGCGGCGACCATCGTCGGCATCGACATCAATCCTGACCGCGAGCACTGGGGCCGCCAGTTCGGCATGACCCACTTCCTCAACACGATGGGCATGAGCCGCGAGGAGATCGTCGCCAAGATCGTCGAGCTGACGGACGGCGGTGCCGACTACAGCTTCGACGCGACCGGCAACACGGAGGTGATGCGCACCGCGCTCGAATGCTGCCACCGGGGCTGGGGCACGTCCGTAATCATCGGCGTCGCCGAAAGCGGCAAGGAGATCGCCACCCGCCCGTTCCAATTGGTTACAGGCCGCAATTGGCGCGGCACGGCGTTCGGTGGCGCCAAGGGCCGCACGGACGTGCCCAAGATCGTCGACTGGTACATGGACGGGAAGATTGCGATCGACCCGATGATCACCCACGTCCTGACGCTGGACGAGATCAACAAGGGCTTCGACCTGATGCACGCTGGGGAAAGCATCCGCAGCGTCGTGGTTTACTAAGGGAGGCAGCACATATGTTCAGTCACATCATGGTCGGCTCGAACGACATCGAGCGGTCGAAGCGCTTCTACGACGCGCTGTTCACCGCCACCGGCGGCAAGCCTGGGCGGACCGACGACAAGGGCCGGCTGATCTACCTCAACAATGGTGGCGTGTTCATGGTCTCGCCCCCGATTGACGGCCAGCCCGCCACCCACGGCAACGGCTCCACTATCGGTTTCACGGTTGAAAACGAGCAACAGGCTCACGCCTGGCACGAGGCCGGTGTCGCGGCCGGCGGCACCGCCATCGAAGACCCGCCCGGCCTGCGCAGCAATGCGTTCGGCAGCCTCTACCTCGCCTACTTGCGCGATCCGGATGGCAACAAGCTCTGCGCGCTTCACCGGCCGCAATCGTGAGCGTGGAGGTCGTCTCCGAAGCCCGTAGCCACGGCGGGCGGCAGCTGGTCTGCCGCCACGCCTCGGCCGCGACCGCGTGCGAGATGACCTTCTCCCTGTACCTGCCGCCGCAGGCTGACGCGGGTGCGGTGCCGCTCGTCACCTATCTGTCCGGCCTCACCTGCACCCACGCCAACGTCACGGACAAGGGCGAATATCGGGCCGCGTGCGCGGAGCTCGGCCTTGCCTTCCTCGCCCCTGACACCAGCCCGCGCGGGGAGGGGATTGCGGACGAGGATGGCTGGGACATCGGTCTTGGCGCCGGCTTCTATGTCGACGCGACCCAGCAGCCCTGGTCGGCCAACTACCGCATGTGGCGCTACGTCACCGACGAGCTGCCGAGCTTGGTCGCCGCCGAGTTCCCGCTCGACATGGCGCGGCAGGCGATCACCGGCCACTCGATGGGTGGCCATGGCGCGCTCACCGTCGCGCTCCACCAGCCCGACCGCTTCCGCAGCGTGTCGGCCTTCGCCCCGATCGTCGCGCCGGCGCAGGTACCATGGGGCGAGAAGGCCTTTTCGCGCTACCTTGGGCCCGACCGCGCCAGCTGGCGCGCGCATGACGCGGTGGCGCTTATCAAGGATGGTGCCCGCGTTCCCGAATTGCTGGTCGACGTGGGCGACGCCGACCCGTTTCTGGAACGCGAGCTCAAGCCCGAGCTGCTGGAGCCAGCCTGCGCCGACGCCGGCATCGCCCTGACGCTCCGTCGCCAGCCCGGTTACGACCACAGCTACTACTTCATCTCGACCTTCATGGCCGATCACCTGCGGTGGCACGCTGAGCGCCTGCGCTGATGGCTTGGCGACTTCTTAACCGCTCGGGCTTACGTCCGTTCTGATGAGCAGCGTATCGGACCCCGACAAGGCGCGGCGCGCCTGTGAAGCCTGCAAGGACGGCAAGGCGTTCCCGCTGCCTACCCGCGCCGCGTTTCAGCCCATCCTGGACCTGCAGGAAGAGCGGGTATTCGCTTACGAAGCACTGATCCGCGGCATTGACGGGCAAAGCGCCGCCTTCGTGCTGCAGCAGGTGGGCGACGAGCAAGTCTACAGCTTCGACCAGGCCTGCCGGGTCACCGCCATCCGCGACGCGGTCGCCGCTGGGATCATCGGCACCGGCGCCAAGCTGTCGATCAACTTCATGCCCAACGCAGTCTACTCACCCAAGGCCTGCATCCAGCTGACGCTGAAGACCGCGCGGGAGAACGGCTTTCCGCAGGACCGGCTGATCTTCGAGTTCACCGAGAACGAGAAGCTCGACGTTGCCCATATTCGCAACATCGTCGCGGCCTATCGTGAGCTCGGCTTCACGACCGCCATCGACGACTTCGGCGCCGGGCATGCCGGCCTCAACCTCCTCGCCGACCTGCAAACCGACATGGTCAAGGTCGACATGGACCTCATTCGCGGCATCGACCGGGACAGCCGCCGCCGCGCGATCCTCGAAAGCCTGGTCCAGCTGCTCCGCCGCCTCGGCACGGAGATCGTCGCCGAGGGCGTCGAGACCGAGGAGGAACTCGCGGTTCTGCGCCTGTTCGGGATCCGCTTCGTCCAGGGATACCTGTTCGGCAAGCCGGCGCTCGGGACGCTCCAGCCCTATCCCGACCGCCTCCGCCGCGGCGCCGTCCGCCGCCGCCACCAGCCGATCGACTACCGCACGGCGATCTGAGCGCAGCGACGTCCTCTCACCCGCCGCGCTTCAGCGTCTCGCGGGCGATGATCAGCTGTTGGATCTGGCTAGTGCCTTCATACAAGCGGAACAGGCGCACATCGCGGTAGAGGCGCTCGATGCCATAGTCGGCGATATAGCCCGCTCCGCCGAAAATCTGCACCGCGCGGTCCGCCACCCGGCCGACCATCTCCGTGGCGAACAACTTGGCGGCCGCCGACTCCAGCACGACGTCCTCGCCGCGGTCCTTGGCGGTAGCAGTGTCGAGGACCAGCGCCCGGGCCGCCAGGCTCTCGGTCTTGCTGTCGGCCAGCATGGCCTGGATCAGCTGGTGGTCGGCGATCGGCTTGCCAAACTGCCGCCGCTCCGACGCATAGCCGACGCAGTCGGCGATCAGCCGCTCGGCCACGCCCACGCACACCGCGCTGATGTGCAGCCGCCCGCGGTCGAGCACCCGCATGGCGATCTTGAAGCCCTCTCCCTCGGCCCCCAGCCGGTTGGCCGCGGGCACGACCACATCGTCGAAGATCACGTCGGCGACCTTGGCGCCTTTTTGCCCCATCTTCCGTTCCGGCTCACCCACCGACAGGCCGGGCAGGTCGCGCGGCACCAGGAAGGCCGACACGCCCTTGGACCCGACATCCTCGCCGGTGCGCGCCATGACGGTAAACAGCTGCGCACGATCGGCATTGGTGATAAACCGCTTCGTACCCGACAGGCGGTAGGCGTCGCCGTCACGGACGGCACGGGTCTGGACCGATCCGCTGTCGCTGCCGACATCGGGCTCGGTAAGCGCGAAGCTGGTGATGACCTCCCCGCTGGCGATCCTTGGCAGCCACGTGGCCTTCTGCTCGGCGCTGCCGGCGATCACCAGCCCCTGGCTGCCGATCCCGACATTCGTCCCGAACGCAGAACGAAACGCGGGCGTGGTGCGCCCCATCTCGATGGCGACGCGGCATTCTTCCCACATCGTCAGCCCGAGACCGCCAAATTCCTCGGCGATCGACAAGCCGAACAGGCCCATCGATTTCATATCCTCGATGACCTCGTCCGGAACGGCGTCGGCCGCCTCGACCTGGTCCTCCAACGGCCGCAGGCGCTCGGCGACGAACCGGCGCACCCCGTTGATCAGCGCGTCGAAAGTCTCAGCGTCGAGCGCCATCGTGCATCCCTTCTTCTCGCAATATTCCAGTCGCGGACATCTTTGCACGCGCCGCCCGACTTGCCAGCACAAAGCGCGGCGCGCATCCAAGTCGACGAATATCCGGATGACGCTGCAGCCAACAGCGGTACGATCGCCTGGACCGTGGTGACCCCTACGGGAATCGAACCCGTGTTTCAGCCGTGAAAGGGCCGCGTCCTAACCGCTAGACGAAGGGGCCATGAGGGCGGGGAGGCGCTTAGGGGAGGGCTGGCGCCCGGTCAAGCAACCCGTCAGGCCATAGCGGCGTCGTCGAGGTGCATCTCGGCCTTGTCGCCACCATTGTACTCGTCGCGCTTAATTGAGCCGGCGAGCCAGAACCTGCGGTCGCTTCCGGCGGCGAGCAGCGCCTGCCCGAGCGGCGTTTCGGCCGCGCGGAAGGCGATCCACTTAAAGCTTGCGCCATCGTCGCCGCACGCCAGGCCGCGGACATGGCCATTGCCGACCACGCCGACCTTGATCAGCCGCGCCGGCCCGGAGACCACGCGCGGGCTCGGCCAGCCGGCGCCATAAGGTCCCCCTTCGTCCAGCGCGTCGCACAAACCTGCGGCGACACCGCGCGGCGCGCACATGGAATCGATTAGCAGCGCCCGGCCTGCTCGCGCCCGCTCGACGTCCCTGGCCAGCCGCTCGTTCAGGAATGCCGTCAACGCGGGCACCCCGCCCGGTGGCGCGGTCAGCCCGGCCGCCATGGCATGCCCACCCCCCGCGACCAGCAGCCCATGGTCCTTGGCCGCCAGCACCGCCGCGCCCAGGTCCACGCCGCTGAGCGACCGGCCGGAGCCCTTGCCGATGCCGTTCTCGTCCAGCGCCACCACGATCGCCGGCCGGCCGAACCGCTCCTTCAGCCGCCCGGCGACGATCCCGATCACGCCTGGATGCCAGCCGCACGCCGCCACCACAATCACGCTCGCGTCCGCCTGTTCCTCGGCCTGCCGCTCCGCCTGCTCCAGCACGATCATCTCGATCGCGCGGCGTTCCTCGTTCAATCGGTCGAGCTCGGCTGCAAGTCCGCGCGCCTCCTCCGGGCATTCGGTGGTCAGCAGCCGCACTCCAAGGTCCGACTTGCCGACCCGCCCGCCGGCGTTGATCCGCGGTCCCAGCGCAAAGCCCAGGTCGCGGCAGGTCGGCGCCCTGGTCAGCCGCGCCGCCTCGGCGAGCGCCGTTAGGCCAACGTTGCCGCGCGCGCCCATTACCTTCAGCCCCTGCGCGACATAGGCGCGGTTCAGCCCGTGCAGCTTGGCGACGTCCGCCACCGTACCCAGCGCCACCAGGTCGAGCAGGTCGAGGATCTTCGGCTCGGGTTGAACGGCGAAGCGCCCCCGCCGGCGCAGCTCGCGCAACAGGGCCACCCCAAGCAGGAATGACATGCCGACGGCCGCGACATGGCCGTGCGCCGCACCGACCTCCGCCTCGTCCAGCCGGTTGGGATTGACCAGCGCATGGCACAGCGGCAGCGCCGAGGCGCACTGGTGATGGTCGATGACCACGACCTCCAGCCCGGCCGTATGCGCCGCCGCCAGCGCGTCGAACGCCTGCGCGCCGCAATCCACCGTCACCACCAGGCTCGCGCCCCGCTCCTTGAGCGCCAGCAGGGCGGCACCGTTCGGGCCATAGCCCTCGGCCATCCGGTCGGGAATGTAGGTCAGCGGCTCGATCCCCAGCCGCCGCAGCAGGAGCACCAGCAGTGCAGAGCTGGTCGCCCCGTCCACGTCATAGTCGCCGAAGATGGCGATCGTCTCGCCGCGCTCGACCGCGTCGGCGACCCGCGCCGCGGCCTTGTCCATGTCGCGGAAGGCGGAAGGGTCCGGCAGGAAGTCGCGGATGGTCGGCTTGCGATGCCGCGCCAGGTCCGCCCGGTCGACCCCGCGCGCCAGCAGCAATTCGTCGACCAACGCGTCGGGTGTCAGCGGGTCACCGCCGCTCCGCCGCCAGCGCCACGGCTGGCCTGAGAGCGACTGGGCGACGTTGCAGGCAAGATCCTCGCGGGCCATGCCGCCGTTCTTAGACGGCGATCAGGCCCGCGTGAATCCTCTTCGTTATGCTGGCCTTGGTTACAGTGCCTTGTGGTGCTCGCCGGTCACCCGCCGCACGGTGCCGGAGCTGGCGCGCATGACGATGCTCTCGGTCGTGACGCAGTTCTTGCGCCGCTTGACGCCCTGCAGCAGCGAGCCGTCAGTCACTCCGGTCGCGGCGAAGATGCAGTCGCCCTTGGCCATGTCTTCCAGCTTGTAGATGCGGTCGAGGTCCTCGATCCCCCAGCGCGCCGCGCGGCCGCGCTCGTCGTCGTTGCGGAACACCAGCCGGCCCTGGATCTGCCCGCCGACGCAGCGCAGCGCCGCGGCCGCCAGAACGCCCTCCGGCGCGCCGCCCGAACCCATGTAGATGTCGACGTTGGTGTCGGGGTCGGTGACCGCGATCACGCCCGCCACGTCGCCGTCCGGGATCAGGTACACGCCGCAGCCAAGCGCGCGCAGTTCGGCGATGATGCCCTCGTGCCGCGGGCGGTCGAGCACGCAGGCGATAATCTCGCTTGGGTCGACGCCCTTGGCTGCGGCCAGGCTGCGGACATTCTCCGTCGGGCTCTTGGCGAGGTCGATCGTGCCTTCCGCATAGCCCGGTCCGATGGCCAGCTTGTCCATGTACACGTCCGGCGCGTTCAGGAGGCCGCCCTGTTCGGCGATCGCCAGCACGGCCAGCGAGTTCGGCCCGGCCTTGGCGGTGATGGTGGTGCCTTCCAGCGGGTCCAAGGCGATGTCGATTGCGGGGCCGCTGCCCTGCGCAGAGCCGACCTTTTCGCCGATAAACAGCATCGGCGCCTCGTCGCGCTCGCCTTCGCCGATCACCACCGTGCCGTCCATCGGCAGCTCGTTCAGCGCGGCGCGCATCGCTTCTACCGCGGCATGGTCGGCCGCCTTTTCATCGCCCCGGCCGACCAGCTTGCTGGCGGCAATGGCGGCGGCTTCGGTCACGCGGACCATTTCTAGAACCAGGACGCGGTCGAGAACGCTGCTTGCTGAGATCATCTTGTAAAAACCCCTGTGGATGGTTGCCAATCGCTTATGGTTCGCGGCGGCTCCTGTCGAGGCGGCGGGGCGTTAGGCATTGCATGAAGCAACCCACCCTCGTTCTCGCCCTTCTTCTCACCGCCGCCTGCAACCGTAACGACCGCATCGCCCAAAACGCTGCAACCCCCCCGCTCAACGTCACCAGCGAGACCCCGGGCGACTGGTCCGAACTCCGCCTGCTGACCGGCCGCACGCCGGCGGACAGCGGCCTGTTCCAGGACAGCCCGATCACGGTCGACCTCAATGCCCTGCTCGGCGCCGAGGCCACCACTTACCGGCGCGCGATCGAGGGCGGATCGATGCTTGCTCCGGTCGGGCCGGTGCTGATCACGGTCGCCGCCGACCGCTCCGCCTACCTCGTCATCTTTCCTGACGACCATGCACTCGAGGCGGGGTTGAAGACGCCGCGCGGCTGGCGCCGCTGGAACACGCCCGGCTCTAACGTTCCCCGGCCCGCTGCGATCGCGCAGCTACTCGCTTCCTGACCCGTCCGGCTCATGCTCCAGGATGTCCTGGCTGATCCGCAGCGCCCGCGCCGCGACCCGCGTCTCCACCAGGAAGATGAAGAAGCCGCTCGCCAGGCTGATCATCGATCCGATGAACAGCAGGGCGATGGCGGTAGCCGCGTGCAGGCCGACGAGGCTGGCGGAGAACAGCAGGACCACCACGGCGCACACCAGCACCGCCGACAGCACGGTCAGGCTGATCGCCCGGCTGACCAGCGCCATGCGCCGGTCCAGCACCCGCAGGTCGCTGACATATTGGTCATGCTCGCTGCCTCGGCTCGCGAGCAGCCGCGGTGTGACCTCGCGCGCCCGGTCGACGATCCGCGCCAGCCGGGACGCACAGACGTTCAGGAAGGCGCCGATCCCGGCCAGCAGGAACACCGGCGCCACCGCCAGCTGGATGATCTGGGCGACATCGCGGGCGGTCTCGGCGGCAGGCAGCATAGGTCCTCCCGTCCGTTAGTCTTTTCTTAGGGTCAAGGGGACAGGCTTCCCGGGCTTATGGGAGAGGCCGCTCCAGTGACGGACGCCACCGCCACCACTTTCGTCCTGCCGGCCAAGCTGCCGTGGCAGGGCGACGCGCCTGGCCTGCCGGAGCGGGCCGAGCCGCTTGATCCGACCACCGTCCACATCGGTCCCATCGCCGTGCCCTCCGAGATCCGCGAGATCTCGCAGCTGGGCGCCACCCTGCGCGGCGCGGTCGACGTGCCGTTAGGCGCCGCGCTCAGCATGGAGCTAGGCACCGGCCAGCGGGTCGACGCGGTGGTCGCCTGGCGCGGCGAACAGGACGTTGGCGTGCGCTTCACCCGCCCGATCGACGTCATGGCGCTGATCACTCGTCAGCTGGTCGCCCAGCCGGCCGACCGCCGTCAGATGCCCCGGGTCGAGGTTCGCGCCGCCGCCTGGCTGCGCGAGGACGAACGCTTCCTCCCCGCCACCATCCGCAACATCTCGGCCGGCGGCCTCCAGCTTGAAGGCGATGCGCTGCCGACGGTGGGAGAACCGGTGCAGGTCTTCCTCGAAGGCCTCGGCATCCCGCCGGGGGAGGTCAGCTGGCGCCACGGCCGCCTCGCCGGCATCCGCTTCGCCCGGGAACTGAGCTGGCAGGCGATCCTGCCATGGGTGAAGGAACTCCACGCCGGTCGCCGCTAGGCGTGCGCCGCCTTGCGGAACAGGATCGCGGCCAGCCCCCATGCTAGGGTGAAAAAGACCGTCAGGTTGGCCACATCCCACGGCCATGCCGACGAACCCTCACCCAGCTTGCCAACCAGCGCCACGGCGCCGGCGAACGCCTGTGCCCCCGCACACAGCGCCATGGTCCGGCTCATCCCGTCAGCGCCGAAGCGGGCCACCAGCGATCCGGTCAGCCCGATCCCCAGCACGCCGCCGAACATCAGGTTCGCTGGATTGTCCTCGTTGCCGATGATCCCGACCGCCAGGTTGAGCCATACCAGGAAGAAGCTCGCCAGCACCGCGATTATCGCCGCCGCGCGATACGCCCAGCTGCCCGCCCGCCGGAACGCCAGCTCGAACCCGGTCCCGACCAGCCCGAACATCACGCCCGCGAACACGAAGTCGCTCGCCGTCCAGTCGAAGCCCCAGCTCGGCGCCGCCCGCATGGCGATCGCCGGCAGGCACAGCAGGGCGAGCAGGCAGCCCCAGCCTGCAACTCGCCAGGAGTTGAGCAAGGGACGTTGCGGGCGAACGGTCTGGTCCATGATCTTGAGCTCCTGTTGATGGAGCGCCAGCCGTGCCGACCTTCGCTCCTGAGCGTCATGAGCAAAAGGTGAGCAAGCACTGAAATCGGGCTCAGCCCGCCGGCTTTGCTCCCGCCGAGCGGCAGCGGTCCGAGGGATATCTTACCTGCTCCCAATCCCGCGTCCATTTCTTGCGCCAGGCGAACGGCAAGCCGCAGCTCGCGCAGACCTTGGTCGGCAGGTCACCCTTCTTGACCATCTTGGGCATGTGCTCAGCGCCCCAGCAGCTTCTTCACGCCGCGCGCCGCCTGCCGCAGCCTTTGCTCGTTCTCGACCAGCGCAATCCGCACGAAGCCTTCGCCTTCCTCGCCGAAGCCGACGCCCGGCGCCACGGCCACCCCGGCCTCCGTCAGCAGCTGCTTGGCGAACGCCATGCTGCCTGCTTCCCGGAAGCGCTCGGGGATCGGCGCCCAGGCGAACATGCTGGCCTGCGGCACGGGGATGTCCCACCCGGCGCGGCCGAAACTCTCGACCAGCACGTCGCGCCGCTTGCGATACAATGCCCGGTTTGCGGCCACGCAGTCCTGCGGGCCGTTCAGCGCCGCCACCGCCGCCGCCTGCACTGGCGTGAACGCGCCATAGTCGAGGTAGCTCTTCACCCGCGCCAGCGCCTCGATCAGCTGGGGGTTGCCGACCGCGAAGCCGATCCGCCAGCCGGCCATCGAGTAGGTCTTGGACATGGAGGTGAATTCGACCGCCACCTGCTTGGCGCCGTCGACCGCCAGGATCGACGGTGTCGGCTCCTCGCCAAAATAGATTTCGGCATAGGCGAGATCGCTGATGATCCAGATGCCATGCTCGCGCGCGAACGCGACCAGCCGCTCGTAGAAGGGCACGTCCGCGACATAGGCGGTCGGATTGGACGGATAGCCGATCACCAGCACCTTGGGCCGCGGCACCGTGAAGCGCATTGCCAGCCGCAGCCGCTCGAAGAAGTCCTCGCCCGGCGCGGCCGGGATCGATCGGATCGCCGCGCCGGCGATGATGAAGCCGAAGCTGTGGATAGGGTAGGACGGGTTGGGCGCCAGCACCACGTCGCCCGGCGCGGTGATCGCCTGCGCCAGGTTCGCCAGCCCCTCCTTGGAACCTAAGGTGACGATGACCTCCCGGTCCGGGTCAAGGCTGACCCCAAACCGCCGCTGGTAATAGGCCGCCTGCGCCTTCCGCAGCCCGGGGATGCCCCGGCTGGCGCTATATCCATGCGCGTCGGGCTTCCCCGCCACTTCCGCCAGCTTGGCCACCACGTGCGCCGGCGGCGCTCCGTCCGGGTTGCCCATGCCGAGGTCGACCACGTCTTCCCCCCGCGCTCGCGCGGCGGCCTTCATCGCGTTCACTTCGGCGAACACGTAGGGCGGCAGGCGGCGGATGCGGTAGAAGTCGGTGTCCATGGCCGGGTTGTGCCTCCCGTCAGGCGGCGCGACAACCCGGGCGTTCCCTGAACGACACAATCAGAAGCGGTTCATCCGGAGAGCTCTAGCCAACCTTCGAACGCAATCGGAGGAGCGAACCCATGCGACCCATCAATCGGATCATCGCCGCCACGGCCCTGGCCACGACCGCCGTGTCCTCGATGGCAGTGCCGGCCGAAGCCCGCACTCGGCACAGCCGCAGTTACTATTCCGGCCGCACGGCTTATGCCTACAAATACTGCCGCCGCTCACCCGGCACGACCGGGCTGCTCGTCGGCGGTGTCGGTGGTGCCCTGCTCGGTCGCAAGCTGATCGGCCACGGCCTGCTCGGAACGGCTGGGGGCGTGGTCGGCGGCGCACTGGCTGGCCGGGCCATTGATCGCACGATCAGCGCCCAGCATCGCTGCCGCTACCGCTAACTCGATATCGGCGCCTGCCCGCTCACCCGCGGTAAGCCGGCAGGCTCCACCCCCGTCCGATCGCGGCGCCGCGAAGTGCAAATCCGCTGAGCGCCGCGACCAGGGCCGCCGCCCATGGCGCCATCCCGACCAGCGCCAGCCCGACGAACAGCCCCGCGCTCAACGCCGCCGCCGTCACGTACAGCTCGGGCCTCATGAGGATGCTCGGCTGCCCCGCCAGCACGTCGCGGATGATGCCGCCGGCGCAGGCGGTCAGCACGCCCATCGCGAAAGCCGGCACAGGGGCCACCCCGAACGCCACCGCCTTGGCCGCGCCATAGGTGGCGTAGGCGCCCAGCCCCAATGCGTCGAACCACAGCAGTGCCCGACCGTCCAGCCGCCCGCGTCGGACGACCCACACGCTCAGTGCCGCGACGATGCAGATCAGCAGCGTCCCGTTGGTATGGACCCAGAATACCGGCGCCCCGATCAGCAGGTCGCGCAGCGTGCCCCCGCCGACCCCCGTCGCTACCGCGAAGAAGATGAACGTCACCAGCGTCTGCCGCTTCTCGGCCGCCAGCAGCGCGCCCGAAACCGCGAACACCGCAATGCCGAAGTAATCCAGCAGCACCAGCGCCTGGGGCAGGGTGGGGGTGGGCAGGTCGGGGGTCATTGCTTCCCCTTATCGTCGCCCCCGCGCGGGCGTTAGTCCATCGTACCCGCAGCAACCCTTCGCTGTCCTACGGCCGCCTGCCTGCGGCATGGCGGAGCTATGGCCCACCGCCGCCGCCCGCGCCGTGACCACTTCGACCCTGGTCGGAGCTCACAAGTGAAGTGGACAAAATGGACACTCCTCCTTTTTCATGTGCGCGGCTCCCTTGGCCGCTCCGCCATGCTAAGCTCCCGGGCATGAGCAGCGACACGGCAACCCCGACCTTTCCGACCCTTGAAGATTGGCAGCACTGGACCCTGGTCATGGGCCGCGCCCAGCAGATGCTGATGGAGACCTGGGCCGAGAGCCTCAAGGCCGGTGAGCCCGTGCCCGGCGTCAAGCCCGCCGCGATCCAAGCCGACCCGATGGCCTTCCTCACCGCCGGCGCGGAGGCGTGGAGCAAGGGCCTGCAGGCCTGGGGCCAACTCCTTGAGCAGACCCAAGCCGCGGCGGAAAAGAAGGACAAGCGGTTTGCCGCCCCCGAATGGCACGACAACCCGGTGTTCGACACCATCCGCCAGAGCTACCTCGCCATCTCCGACCAGCTCTTGAAGGGGGTGGAGACGGTCGAGGGGTTGGACGAAGCCGCTCACCAGCGCCTCCGCTTCGCGACGAAAGCGTTCGTCGACGCCATGAGCCCGTCCAACTTCGCCCTGACCAACCCGCAGGTGCTCAAGAAGACGCTCGACACGCGCGGCGACAACCTCCTCGCCGGCCTCCGCCACATGCTCGACGACATCAGGGCTGGGCAGCTGACGCAAACCGCCAAGGGTGCGTTCGAGGTTGGCCGCAACCTCGCCACCACGCCCGGCAAGGTGATCAAGGAAACGCCGCTCTACCAGCTGATCCAATATACGCCGGTGACCGACAAGGTGCTGACCACGCCGCTGATCATCTTCCCGCCATGGATCAACCGCTTCTACATCCTCGACCTGACGCCGGAGAAGAGTTTCGTCCGCTGGTGCGTCGAACAGGGCATCTCCCTGTTCATGGTCAGCTGGAAATCGGCCGACGAGAGCCTCAAGGATACTGGGCTCGACGACTATGTGCTACGCGGCCAGATCGACGCGATCGACACCGTGCGCGACCTGCTCGGGGTCGAGAGCGCCCACGTCATCGGTTATTGTGTCGCCGGCACTACGCTGGCCGCGACGCTCGCCTACCTAGCCGCCAAGGGCGAAGCCGCCAAGGTGAAGTCGGCGACCTTCTTCACCGCCCAGGTCGACTTCGCCCACGCCGGCGACCTCAAGTTGTTCTTGGGCGACGAGACCATGGCTCTGCTCGACCAGCTCACGGCGGACAGCGGCACACTGGACGGCCGCTACATGGCGGCCACCTTCAACCTGCTGCGCGGCCGCGACCTCATCTGGAACTATGTGGTCAACAATTACATGCTGGGGGAGGAGCCTGCGCCCTTCGACCTGCTCCACTGGAACAGCGACGTCACCAACCTGCCCGCCGGCTGGCACCGCAACTATCTCGAGACCCTCTACGAAGGAAACAAGCTGGCGGAGTGCGGCGGAATCAGCGTCGCCGGCACGCCTATCGACCTGACGCAGGTCGAAACGCCCTGCTTCATTCAGGCGGGTCGCGAGGACCATATCGCCCCACCCGAAAGCGTGTGGAAGATCATGGACCACTTCCGCGGGCCCAAGCGCTTCGTGCTCGCCGGCTCCGGCCACATCGCAGGCGTGGTGAACCCGCCGAGCGCGGGCAAGTACCAGTATTGGGTCAACGAAGGGGAGGTCGCCAGCCTCGACGAATTCGTCGAGGGCGCGACTGAGCACAAGGGCAGCTGGTGGCCCGATTGGCTAAGCTGGTTGCGCAGCCAAGACCCGAGCGAAGTCCCGGCCACCGGCGCCCGCCAACCCGGCGGCGGCAAGCTGAAAGCGATCGAGGATGCCCCCGGGCGCTATGTAAGGACCCGCTAGAGGATCCCGCCGCCCAGCATCAGCCGCAGCACGCCGATCACGATCACCACGATGCACAGGTTGCGGCCCGACTTGCCATTGCCGAGCTGCCCGATCCCGGCGCCGATGATCGCAACCGGAAGGATCAGCCAGTTCGCCCAGCCGAGCAGCGGCAGGAACGCCACCGCTACCAGTACCAGGCCGACGAGGCCGATCAGGAGTGAGACGAGGTTGAACAAGCGGCTTCTCCTTACTCCGGCACCGTCTCGCAATGCGGGGCTCGCGCCGAGCGCAGGGAGGAGATGAGGTACAGCACCGCCGCTGTCCAGATCGCCCCGAACGCGACTGCGTGGGGCAGGGTGAACGGCTCGCCATAGACCAGCACCGCCAGCAGGAACTGCAGCGTCGGCGCGATGAACTGCAGGATGCCCAGCGTTGAATAGCGGAGCCGCCGCGCCGCGGCGGTAAAGAACAGCAGGGGCAGGGTGGACGCGATCCCGGTGCCGACCAGCAGGGCGGTCACTCGTCCGCTGCCGTCACCCCATACCGCCGCGCCGCTACTGGCCGACCACCACAACCAGGTCAGCGCAAACGGGAACAGCAGCGCCGTCTCGATCGCCAGTCCGGCCGTCGCCTCGACCTCGGCGATCTTCCTCAGCAGGCCATAGCTGGCGAAGCTGACGCACAGCACCAGGCTGATCCACAGGTGCGACAGCGCCCCGACCGCCAGCACCGCCACCCCGACCGCAGCGATGCCGACCGCAACCCACTGCACGCGGCTGAGCGGTTCCTTCAGCACGAAATAGCCGAGCAGAATGTTCGCCAGCGGATTAAGGTAGTAGCCGAGGCTCCCGGCCAGGATGTGCCCGCTGTTGATCGCATAGACGTACAGCAGCCAGTTGATTGCGATCAGCACCGACGTCAGCAGCAGCAACCGCACCGTCCGTCGCTGCTTCAACGCCGCCCGCACCTGGCCCGCGCCGCCGAGCACCAGCAACAGCACGCCCATGAACAGGATCGACCAGCAGACCCGGTGCGCGACGATTGCGACCGACGGAACGCTCGCCAGCAATTTGAAATAGATCGGCAGCAGCCCCCAGCTGGCATAGGCCGCGATGCCCAGCGCCAATCCTGTCCGCGCTTCAGCGCCCGCCCGTTCCACGACCTTTTGCTCCATCCGGCGCGGCTAGCCCAAGGTCCGCCGCGAATGAAAGGATTTGTTAACCATTACGCCGACACCACATTCGGCCCAGCTTGCGCCCGCCGCGCACTGGCTGTTCAAGGAAGTGTCGTGCCGCGTCTTCGTATCATTGGCCTCGTGACCATCGCCCTTCTCGGCGGTTGCGCCTCGCCTAGAGGACGCCAGGTCCCTGCCGCGCCCACCGTCGTGCAGGAAACGCCGACCCGCGGCGACGCCTGGCGGCGCTTGGCCAACCAGGCCGACGCGGACCGCATCAAGCGCCTCGGAGCTGCCTGGGATCAGGCGCTGGCTGAAGCCCGGTCCGCCGGTGCTCGCCGCGACATCGGTGCTGAGGGCGACCTGCTCCGCCCGGATGCCGGGCTCGCCCGCCCGTCGCCCACTCCCGGCAGCTACCAGTGCCGCATGGTTCGTCTCGGCCGCACCACGGCCAGGGGGCGCGCCTTCGAGAAGTTCAAGCCTTTCTTCTGCTACGTGGAGGTTGAGGACGACCTTCTTACCATCGTCAAGCAGACCGGCAGCCAGCGTCCGGCGGGCCGCCTGTGGGAGGACGACAACGCCTCGCGCCTGGTGTTCCTCGGCAGCCTGGCGCTCGGCAACGAGGACCAGCCGAAGGCCTATGGCGAGGACCCGGCCCGCGACATGGCCGGCGTGCTGGAACGGATCGGTCCGTTCCGCTGGCGGTTGGTAATTCCCTGGCCGCGGGCCGACGCCAAGCTCGACGTAATCGAACTAACGCCGGTCGCCAACCAGCCCGCCACCTCGTGAGGGTGGCCGACCCGCAGGAGGTCCGCGCCCACCTGCTCGCTGCCGCGACGGCCGGCACGGCGCTGACCTACAGCGAGGTGCTGGAACGTCTCGGTCACCGGTTCACCCGTCCCAAGATGCGCGCGCTCTGCAAGACCCTCGCCGCGGTGGACGAAGCGGCCGAAGCGGCCGGCGAACCGGAATTGGCGGTGCTGGTCGTCCGCCAGTCGGACGGCCTCCCCGGCCAAGGGTGGTGGACCGGCAGCTGGGAAAAGCACCGCTTTACCGGCGAATGGACCGGCCCGGCAGCGCACCAGCTGATCGATCGGCTTCAGCGTCAAGCCTTTGACTATTGGCAGGCGCGAAACGGCAACTAAGCTGCCGTCCCATGAAGCTTCGCCACGCCAGCCTCGCCGCCGCAGCCTTTGCCGCCGCTCCCGCCATCGCCCAGACGCAGCCCGCGCCTGAGCCGGTCACCGTCATTCACGCCGGAACACTCATCGCCGTGCCGGGCCAGGCGCCTCGCCGGAATGCCTCGGTGATCGTGCGCGGCCGGAAGATTGCGGAGGTTCGCGATGGCTTCGTCGGTCTGCCTGGCGCCCGCGTCGTGGAACTGCGGGGGAGCACGGTGATGCCCGGCTTCATCGACATGCACGTGCACCTGATCGGCCTCGACGACCGGTTGCAGGCACGGCTCACCGCCGCCACCCGCAACGACGAGGACGAGGAAGTCGCGGCGCTCGTCAACGCTCGCAAGACCCTGCTGGCCGGCTTCACCACCGTGCGGGACCTTGGCGGCGATCCGGCGGCCGTGCGTGCCTTGAAGGCCGCCATCGACAGCGGCCGCTTCGCCGGTCCGACGGTGGTCATGGCCGCCCGCATGATCTCGGTCAGCGGTGGTCACGGCGACGGCCGCAACCTCGTCAACCGCGACCAGGGCGAGATCGCCGAGCACCAGATCGGCAACCTGTGCAACGGCCCTGACGACTGCCGCCGTGCAGTCCGCGAACAGATCGGCCAAGGCGCCGAGGTCATCAAGTTCGCCGCAACCGGCGGGGTCCTCAGCAACGTCGCGGGCGGGCTCGCTCAACAGATGATGGATGACGAGATGCGCGCCATCGTGCAGACGGCACATATGTTCGGGCGCAAGGTCGCGGTCCACGCGCATGGCAGCGACGGCATCAACGCCGCGCTCAAGGCCGGCGCCGACTCGATCGAGCACGGCACGTTCACCAACGACGAGACCTTCCGCCTCTACAAGCAGACGGGCGCTTACTACGTCCCAACGCTGATGGCGCCCGCCGCCGCGTTTAAGGACGGTCAGCGAGGGGCGCTCACGCCGGCCCAGTTCGAAAAGGCTCGCCAGGCCGCTGGCAACGCCGAGCGCAGCTTCGCCCGCGCGATCCGAGAGGGGGTGAAGATCGCCTTCGGCACGGACAGCGCGGTGAGCCCGCACGGCCAGAACGCGCAGGAGTTCGCGCTGATGGTCAAGAACGGCATGCAGCCGATGGCCGCGATCAGGGCCGCGACGGTCAACGCCGCCGACCTGCTCGGCCGCTCCGACCAGGTCGGCACGATAGAAGCTGGTAAGGACGCCGACATCGTTGCGGTGGACGGCGACCCGCTAGCTGACATCCGCAGCCTGGAGAATGTCGGCTTCGTGATGAAGTGGGGCAAGGTGGCGAAGCTCGGCGGAGCCAAGCAGGTCACCGAGATCGAGTAAGCCTAGCCGGCCGAGCGCCGCTCGATCACCGCACCGACCGCGCTCAGTTTCTCTTCCAGCCGCTCGTAGCCGCGGTCGAGATGGTAGACGCGCAGCACCTCGGTCTCGCCCTCGGCGGCGAGGCCGGCCAGCACCAGGCTCATGGAGGCGCGAAGGTCGGTCGCCATCACGCTGGCGCCGGTCAGCTTGGGCACGCCGTGGACAATGGCCGACCGCCCGCGCACGTCGATTTCCGCGCCCATGCGGCGAAGCTCGGGGACGTGCATATAGCGGTTCTCGAAGATCGTCTCCTCGAGGAAGCTCTCCCCATTGGCGCGGCATAGCATGGCCATGAACTGCGCCTGCATGTCAGTGGCGAAGCCCGGGAAGGGCGCAGTCGACAACGCCAGCGGCCGCATGCCGCCGTCCGCGGTCACCTTGATCCCCTTGTCGTGCAGCTCGACGATCAGCCCGGCGTGCGCCAGCGCGTTGGTGGTCGCCAGCATGTCCTCAGGCCGGGCGCCGACCAGGTCGATCGATCCGCCCGTGATGCCGGCGGCGCATGCGTAGCTGCCCGCCTCGATCCGGTCGGGCATGACGGCATAGGTGCAGCCGTTCAGACCCTCGACGCCGTCGATGATCAAGTGCGACGAGCCGATCCCCTCGATTCTCGCGCCCATGGCGACCAGCAGGTTGCACAGGTCGACGATTTCGGGCTCGCGCGCGGCATTGAACAGCTGGGTCCGGCCAGTCGCCAGCACGGCGGTCATCAGCGCATTCTCGGTCGCTCCGACCGAGACGACCGGAAAGCTGAACTCGCCGCCGCTGATCCGGCCCTTGGGCGCACTCGCCTTCACATAGCCCGCCGCGATCTCGATCTCGGCGCCCATCGCTTCGAGCGCCTTGAGGTGCAGGTCGATCGGCCGGTCACCGATGGCACAGCCGCCGGGCAGGGACACGGTGGCCTCGCCGGCGCGGGCCAGCATCGGCCCCAGCACCAGGATCGACGCCCGCATTCGGCGCACCATGTCGTACGGTGCGACGGTGGAGGTGATCTCCCTCGCCTGCAGGGTCATCCGCCGCCCGAACTCGCCCGGGCGCATCGCGTCGACTTTGGTCGACACGCCCAGCATGTTCATCAGGTGGCCGAAGCTGTCGACGTCCGCCAGGCGCGGCAGATTGGTCAGCGTCAGCTCGTCCGAAGTGAGCAGCGCGCAAGGCAGCAGGGTCAGGGCGGCGTTCTTGGCGCCAGAGATCGGGATGGCGCCGTCCAGACGGCGGCCACCCTGGATGAGAATCGAGTCCATGGCGGGCGTTTAGGCTTTCGTTGCGACGGCGCAAGCAAGCGCCGTGATGTTGAGAGCTAAGCCTTTTCCAGCGTGCACTGAAGCGGGTGCTGGTTCTCGCGAGCGAAGTCGATCACCTGGCTGACCTTGGTTTCTGCTACTTCATAGGTGAAGACGCCACACACGGCGACGCCCTGCTGGTGGACCTGCAGCATGACCCGGGTCGCATCCTCGATGCTCATCGAGAAGTAACGCTGCAGCACCAGCACGACGAACTCCATCGGAGTGTAATCATCGTTCAGCATCAACACTTTGTAGTTGCTGGGCTTGCGGGTGCGCGGCCGGGTGCGCACGGCCACGCCGCGCTCGATTTCCTCAATGCCGTCGCCCCGACCGGGAGCATCGTCCTCGGGGCCCATGGATACGCGCTGGATCATGCCTGTCCTTGATATGGCACCGGCCGGACGCTTGCCAACCCGCACCGTCGCCGTTGCGCCCGCTCTGGCGCAAAAAGAAAGCGGCCGCTCCCGACAGGGGAGCGGCCGCCACTGGCCTGACAGGAGGAGGAGTTATCAGGCAGTGAGCTCGTTCAGCTTCTCGACGTTCAGCGCGGTGCGGGTCGAGATCGGCTGGAAGGCCTCGCCGGCCAGCTTCACCATCGACTCGGCAAAACGGCTGCCGTCGGCAACCATGCGGTCGAACTGGGTGCGGGCGATCTCGCCCTGCAGCTGGAAGAACTCGGTCGGCGAACCGGCCTGGGCCAGGCTGCGCACCTGCTGCGCGGTCTGCTCCAGGGTCTCGCGGGTCCGGGTCATCGCTTCCTGGCCCAGCGTCTGCGCGCCGGCGGCGGCGATCTTGCCGGTCTCGACGAGAGCCTCGACGTTGGCGCGGGTCAGCTCGACCATCTCGCCGGCAACCTTCTGCGACTTCTCCGTCAGCTGCTGGCCGCGCTCGGAAGCATCGGCGAACAGGGTCTGGAACTTGTCGGCGCCGGGCACCGAAGCGAAAGCATTCATCCAGTTGGCAGGATCGTAGTTCATGAACGGTTCCTTGGTTTGAACCGCCTCGGCGGTCGTGTTGATGTCGATCGGAGCGGCGGTATTCACCGCCTTGCGCGCCCGCGGCTTGCGCTCGGTCTTGACCCGGCGCGCATTGACCTTGCGAACTTCGGCCAGGACCTCAGGCTGGGCAACCACCTCATGGTGCGCTTCGGCCTCGCCGGCGCTGATTGCGATGTCGTTCTGCTCGTCCATGGCATTTCCTTTGTTGCGCTGCACAATATAGTGCGCTGCACAACAAATCAAGTCCTCTTCGCAGGTGCAGCATTGACGGCAGTCGTGGGCTCGCGTCATAGGTCCGCATGGACCAGCCCCTCCGGACGCGCCGCGGCCTGCTGATCGTGCTCTCCTCACCATCGGGAGCCGGCAAGTCGACCATCTCCCGATTGCTGCTGCAGGCCGACCCCGAAGTGACCATGTCGATTTCGGCCACCACGCGTCCGAAGCGTCCTGGCGAGGTCGACGACGTGGATTACCACTTCGTGTCGGAAGCCAAATTCGACGCAATGATCGATGACGGTGACTTCGTGGAATGGGCGCCCGTCTTCGACCATCGCTATGGCACGCCCAAGGCTCCGGTGAAGGCCGCGCTTAAATCCGGCCGCGACATCCTGTTCGACATTGACTGGCAGGGCACGCAGCAGCTGCACGCCGCTATGGGCGAGGATTTGGTCCGAATCTTCATCCTGCCCCCATCGATGGACGAACTGGAACGCCGTCTGCGTGCCCGCGCGACGGACAGCGAGGAGGTGGTCGCCTATCGAATGGCCCGCGCCGCCAACGAGATCAGCCACTGGGCGGAATATGATTACGTCCTTATCAATCGGGACATGGACGCGTGCCTGGTGCAGGTGCGGGCGATCGTCGCTGCCGAGCGCATGAAGCGCCAGCGCCAGATCGGGCTGGTTCCCTTCGTCCGCGACCTCGTCACCGGCCGCTAGTCGAGCAGGGACAGGAACCGCGCCGCCGCCAGGAAGTCTTGCCGCCGGTTTTCGAGCGCCTGCTCAGCCTCCGCGTCGCTGCCCCATTTCTCCAGCTGCCAAGCCTCGTCGACCGACGCCGCCGACCAGGCCTCCTCCGGAGGGACCTCACCTTCGAGCACCGCCAGCGCTGCGACCAGAGAGCCGCTGATCGTCACCAGCGGCGACAAGGCAGCGAGGCGGAATGGGTCAAGCGCCGCCACCGCATGGGCGAGGCGCGCCACGGTGTTGGGCGCTTGCGGCACGAAGCTTACCCCGCTCGTTACCACGAAGTCGACGTCGAACCGCCGCCGCGCCCATTGCAGCAGCGGGTCCCACGCGGCGGCCTGCCGCTCCACCAGTGCCGCCGGCGAGTCCGCGCGGTAGGTGAGCAGGTCGCTTTCGCCGTACCGCGCCAGGCTCGCCGCGAACGCGTCCTTGTCGGCGGCGACCCGATCCAGCGCGGCGTTACCCAGTCCGGTCAATGGCATGGCCCGAGGATCGACCTGCTCGGGGCTGGTCCGCCACTCCTCGGCGATCTGCTCTGCCAGCCGTTCGGTTGGGACCAGCAACAGCGCGCGGGCAGGGGTCCGTAGCGGCCGGCCGTCCAGCTCCACCCGCCAGCCACCGCCGTCCCCGACCGGCGCGGCGTCTTTCCAGAAACGTTTCATCGGCGACGACTTAGGAACGGGTCAGCCGGCGTACCAGCCGCGGCGCGAACAAGGCTTCGCTCAGACCCAGGGTCGCCAGCGGGATGCCGGCGAACGGCGCTCCGCGCGGCTGCACCAGGTCCGAAAAGGTGATCGCCACACCCGCGATGAACAGCAGCGCGCCGCTGATTCGCAAAACCGCGAAGATCAGGAAGCTGCGCTTCTCCGCTGCTTCGTCAGCCATGCTCCACCTCGCCGAACAACCGCCGGACCTCGCCATGAACGTCGGCCGGCCGGGCGACCAGCACGTCGGCTCCGGCTACCTTGAGCTCCGCCGCATCATGGTAGCCCCACAAGGCACCCATCGCCTTTGCACCCGCTGCCTTGGCCATGCCCATGTCCCAGCCGGTGTCGCCGATCACCACCGTGTCCGCCGGCTCCGCTCCCGCCGCCAGCATCGCTTCCATGGCCATGGAGGGGTGCGGCTTGGACGGATGGCGGTCTGCGGTCTGCAGAGACACGAACCGTCCGCCAAGGCCGTTGACCTGAAGGCAATGGTGCAGTCCGCGGTCCGACTTGCCCGTGGCGACCGCCAGCAGCCAGCCGTCCGCCTCCAGTGCATCGAGCAGGGGCACGATGCCTTCGAACAACGGCTCCTCGACCGAGCCGCGAGCCCGGAGGGCCGCGAACACCCGGCGGTACGTCGCGCTGAGTACGCGGTGCTCGGCGCCATCCCCGTCCGGCGCCAGAGAAGCGAACGCCTCGTCCAGGCTGAGGCCGATCACCCGCCGCGCGACGTCTCGGGGCGGTATGGGACGCCCGTGCTCGGCAAACGTCTCGCCCAGCGCCAGGTGAATGCTGTGCCCGCTGTCGACCAGCGTCCCGTCGCAATCGAAGATGACCAGCCGGCTCACTTGCGCGGCGCGCTTCCGCGGGACCGCCGTTCGCCGCGCCGCTCCTTGCGCCGGTCTTTTGCCGCGGCGTTGGCGGCCTTCTTGCGGGCCTCGCGTGTCGGCTCCGGCTTGTGGTCCAGCGGCATCATGTCGCCGGCCATCGGATCAAAGCCGAGTGTCGCCAGGCTTTCGGCGAAGTGCCCCGGCAGCTCGGCGCTGACATCGATCACGCCACCCGGCGCATCGATCCGCAGCCGCCGTGCGTGCAGGTGCAGCTTGCGGCTGATCCCGCCGGTCAGGAAGGCGTCCGCCCCGCCGTACTTCGCGTCGCCGACGATCGGGTGCCCGATGTGCGCCATGTGCGCACGCAACTGGTGCGTGCGGCCCGTCAGCGGCTGCAGCTCCATCCACGCCGCGCGGTTGCCGGCCCGGTCGACGACACGCCAACGGGTGCGGGCCGCTTGGCCGTCCTCGGCGACATGCATCTTCTCGCCGCCGGTGCCCGGCTGCTTCGCTAGGGGCGCATCGATCAGCCCTTCGTCAGCAGAGGGCACGCCGATCACCAGCGCCCAATAGACCTTGCGCGCGGTCCGTCCCGAGAAGCTTTTGGAAAAGAACGCCGCTGCCCGCGCCGAGCGCGCCACCAGCAGGACGCCGCTCGTGTCCTTGTCCAGCCGGTGGACCAGCTTGGGCCGGCTCTCGGGATCATCGGTCAGCCCATCGAGCAGACGGTCGAGATGCTGGTTGGTCTTGGTCCCGCCCTGGGTGGCCAACCCTGGCGGCTTGTTGAGCACGAAGGCATCGGCGGTCCGCTCGATCACCATCTCGCGGACGAATTCCCGCTCGTCCTCCGTCAACGGGTCGCGGCGGGGCTGCGGCCGCGCCGAGCGGGCCGGCGCAGCCTCGGCGGGCGGCACGCGGATCACCTGGCCGGTTTCGATGCGGTCGCCCGGGGTCGCCTTCTCGCCGTTCAGCCGCAACTGCCCCGTCCGCGCCCAGCGCGACACGATGTTGAAGCTGACGTCCGGCATGTGCCGCTTGAACCAGCGGTCCAGGCGGATGCCGTCGTCATCCTCGGCGACGGTGAACTGGCGTGTTTCGCTGGTCATCGACGCGCCCTAGCGCTCCGGCAGCGCCTTCGCAAAGCGCATGGACGTGCGCTCGTAGCCGAGGTGGCGGTAAAAGGCGTGCGCCTCGCGCAGCCGGTCGTTGCTGGTCACCTCCACGATCCCGCAGCCGAGCTGCGCCAGCCGCCGCTCCGCCTCGGCCACCAGCTGCCGGCCCAGTCCGCGCCCGCGCGCCCCTTCTGTCAGCACCAGCACGGTGATGCGTCCGATTGTCGGATCGCGGTGTGGCATCGGGGTCGCATGGTAACCGCAGGCTCCGATCACCTGCTCGCCGTCCGCCATGACCAGCACCGGCTCGCCGGCCTTGGCGAGCAGCTCCAGGTTGGCCCTCACCCGCTCAGTCGCAATCTCGTGACCCAGCAAGGCGAACAGTTCGGCGAGTTGCTGCGAATCGCGTCCCTTGGCTTCGCGCAGCACCGGCTTGGGCGGGCGCGGGGGCGGTGATGGGGGAGGGGGCGGAGGATCTGCGACCAACTCCGGCGCTGCCCTGGCCTTCCGGCGCTTGGCCGCAACGGTCCCTCCCGCCTCCCGCAGGCTGGTCGCCCAATCATGCTTTTCCAATCCGCGCAGTTGACTCTCGACCTCCTCGGCGCTCGCCTGGAGGGCACCAGAAGCATCAAGGCCGAACACCGGCTCGCCCGTCCCGTCGACCAGTGCGAACAAGCCGTAACCCGGTTTGCCCGGCGTGCGCACCCGCGACCGTTTGAGCTTCAGCCCACGGTTAGCCGCCAGCTCCGCCAGCTGGTCCGCGTCCAGAGTCACAGCGTGTCGATCACGTGCAGTACCAATCCGACCAGCCCACCAACCAGCGTGCCGTTGATCCGGATATATTGCAGATCGCGCCCGACCGCCGATTCCAGCCGGGCGGTGATGGTCCGCGCGTCCCAGCCGCGCACCGTATCGCTGACCAGCCGGACGATCGAACTACCATAGCTCGCCGCCATCCCGGCCGCCGCTCGCCGGGCGAACTGGTTCACGGCGCCGCGAATGCGCTCGTCCCGCTCCAGCGTCCCGCCCATCGAGCGCAGTACCTCGCCCAAGCGCCCGGCCAGCACCGCGTCCGGGTTGCGCGCGGCGGCGATGATCGCGGCCCGGCCCTTCTGCCACAAGGTGTCCAGCCAGGTCGCCACCGACGTGTTGGCGAGCAGGTCGCTCTTCCACCCCTCCACCCGCGCTCGCGTATCCGGGTCCTCCTGCAGGTCGCGGGCAAGATCAATCAGCGCCCCCTGGATCTTCTGCCGCACCGGATGGTCCGGGTCCGTGCTCATCTCCACCGTCAGCTTGCGCAGGCCTTCCATGATCGAGTCGGCCAGTTTTTCGTCCAGCCCGGCCAGCCGCAGCATCCAGCTCGCCCGCTTGCGCACCAGCTCACGCACTAGGCTCTCGTTCGCGTCCAGCGTCCGGGCCAGCGCCCGGATCGCCGCCTCTAGCAGCGGTAGGTGCCGATCCTCGGCAATCGCTGATGCCAGCGCCCTGCCCATTACCGGCGCGACCTCGGCGGCGCGCAGCCGCGAGGAGATGGCGGTTTTGACGATGCCGCCGAGCCGCTCATCGTCCAGGCTCTCGAACACGTCGGCGATCAGCCGCGACGCCCCCTGCCGGATGCGCAGTGCGCGCCCTTCACTCTCAACCGGCGCCTGCAGGAACCGCCCCGCAGCACCGGCCAGGTCCAGACCGCGCATCCGCCGGGCGATCACCCGTGCGGTCAGGAAATTGTCCTTCAGGAACTGGGCTAGCGTATCGCCGATCCGGTCCTTGTTGCGCGGGATGATGGCCGTGTGCGGGATGGGCAGGCCGAGCGGGTGGCGGAACAGCGCCGTCACGGCGAACCAGTCGGCCAACCCGCCGACCATTGCCGCTTCGGCGAACGCCTTGACGAAGCCCAGCCACGGCCGCCCCGGCTCGAGCGCCCGGCTGACGAAGAACAGCCCGGCCATGACCACCAGCAGGCCGGTGGCAACCACCTTCATGCCCGTGGCGCCCGGTTGGACGGGGTTGAAGCGCGCCAAGGGTCGTCGGGCAGGCGGGTCGGCTCGGCTCATTCCTGCTCAATAGCCGAGCCGAGCGCCTGGTTCACTCCGCCGGTTGCGGCTGGCTCCCGCCGAAGCCCGGCGCGCGCTGTTCCGGCACTTCCTCGTGCACGGCATGAGCGGTAGCCCGCAGGCCCTTGCCGAACTTGGCGCCGATCCATTGCTCGATGTCGATTGCCAGGCTGAAGTAGGCCGGGACGAGCAGCAGGGTCAGGCCGGTGGACATGATCAGGCCGCCGATCACGGTGACGCCCATCGGCGCCCGCCAGCTGCCGTCGCCGGACAGGCTCAGCGCGATCGGGATCATGCCCGCGACCATCGCCACCGTGGTCATCACGATCGGCTGCGCGCGCTTGTGGCCCGCCTCCACGATCGCTTCGTCCTTGTGCATGCCGTGGTTCATCATCTCCACCGCGAAATCGACCAGCAGGATCGAGTTCTTGGCGACGATGCCCAGCAGCATCAGCAGCCCGATGAACACCGGCAGGCTGAGCGGTTGCCCGGCGATGTGGAGCGCGATGACCGCACCCAGCGGCGCGAGCAGCAGCGAACCTAGGTTCACGAATGGCACCAGGAACCGGCGGTAGAGCAGCACCAGGACCGCGAACACCAGCGCGATCCCGGCCAGCACCGCGAGAATGAAGTTCATGATCAGCTCGGCTTGCCATTTCTGCGAACCAAGGCTGAGCCGCTGAACGCCTTCCGGCAGGTTCTTGAGCGTCGGCAGCTGGTCGATCTTCTTCCACGCGTCGCCCGACACCAGCCCCGGCGCGAGGTCGGCGCCAACCACGATCCGCTGGACCTGATTGGTCCGGTTGATGATGACCGGCCCCGAGCTGAAGCTGATCTCCGCCACCGACTTCAGCGGCACCGATCCGCCGCTTGCGGTTGGTACGGGCAGGTTCTCCAGCGTCGAGATGTCCTTGCGCTCGGACTGCGCCAGGCTGACGATAATCGGAACCTGACGGTCCGACAGCGAGAAGCGCGCGCTGTTCTGGTCGATGTCGCCGATGGTGGCGATGCGGATGGTCTGCGCCAGGGCCGAGGTGCTGACGCCCAGGTCCGCCGCCAGGTCGAAGCGCGGCTTGATGATCAGCTCGGGCCGGACGTTGTCGCCCTGGACACGCGGCGCGACGACCTCCGGCAAGGTGGCCATCTCGGCCGCGATCTGGTTGGCAACCCGAGTGAGTTGCTGCGGATCGTCACCCCCAAGGTAGAGGCTGAGCGCGCGGCCGCCGCTACCAGGACCGCCGTCGTTGCTGTTGAAGTTGACGCGTGCGTCCGGGATCTGAGCCAGTTGCGGGTTGATCTCGCGCTCAATCTCGAAGCTCTTCTTGGTCCGGTCCTTCTTGTAGAGCACGTTGACGAACGCCGAGCCGGTGAAGCTGCGCATGAACACGTCCTGCACGTTCGGATTGCGCTTGATCACGGTCGCGGCCTGCTCAGCCACCCGCATCGTCTGGTCCAGCGTGGTGCCGGGCGGCATCTGGATGCGAACGCTGCTGGATTCAGAATCCTGGTCAGGCTGAAAAGCCATCGACAGCGTGGCGATACCGACGCCGGTGCTGGCCAGGATCAAGAAGCCAACGCCCACCATCCAGATGCGATGGTCGCGGAACCTTGCCAGGCGGCGGCCGATCCAGCTGCGGCTGCGCGCCTGCGCCGGCGCCACCTTGCTGCTATCGATGGTCCAGCGCAGGGCGCCGAGGTAGCGCATCATGGACTTGCCGCCGGCATGCTCCTGCACGCCGTGGCTCTTGAGGAAATAAGCAGCGATCAGCGGGGTGATCATGCGCGCGACGAGCAGGCTCATCAGCACCGCCAGCACGACCGTGTAGCCGAAGTTGCGGAAGAACTGGCCGGAAATGCCCGGCATCAGGGCAACGGGCAGGAACACCGCCACGATCGACATGGTCGTCGCCAGCACTGCCAGCCCGATCTCATCGGCGGCGTCGATGGACGCCTGGTAGGCCGACTTGCCCATCCGCATGTGGCGAACGATGTTCTCGATCTCCACGATGGCGTCGTCGACAAGCACGCCAGCCACCAGGCTGAGCGCCAGCAGCGACAGGCCATTCAGGTTGATGGACATGAGGTCCATGAACCAGAAGGCCGGAATGGCCGACAGCGGGATCGCCAGCGCGCTGATCAGGGTCGCCCGAATGTCCCGCAGGAACAGGAACACGACGAGCACGGCCAGCACGGCGCCCTCGACCAGGCCATCAACCGCGCTGCTGTACTGCAGCTTGGTGCGGTCGACGCTGTTGTCGATTTCCACGAAGCGGACCCGCGGGTCCTCCTTCTCGATCTTGTGCAGTTCCTTCCAGGTGTTGTCGTAGGCCGTCACGTCGGACGCGCCCTTCGCCCGGGCGACGTTGAAGCTGACCACCGGACGGCCGCCGAACTGCGCCGACGAGCGCGCTTCCGCCGCCGCGTCCTGCACCTGGGCGATGTCGGCCAGGCGGATGAAACGTCCGCCGGGAAGGGCGATCTGCTTCTGCGCGAGTTCCTGCGCGGTCAGCGAGTTGCCCAGCACTCGCACGGTCTGCTCAGATCCGGCGATCTGGGCGCGACCACCAGCCGCGTTCAAGTTCAGCGTGCGCAGCTGAGCATTCACCTGCGCCGCCGTGATGCCCTGCGCCTGCAGGGACGCCGGGTCGAGCACGATGCGAATTTGCCGGTCGACGCCGCCCTCGCGGGTGACCTGCGCCACGCCGTCCTGGCTCAACAGCCGGCGGGAGACCTTGCCATCGATGTACCAGCTGAGGTCGGCCAGGCTCATGTCGGTGGTCTGGGCGGCGATGTAGACGAAGCTGTCGCCGTTCACCTGCACCCGGTTGATCTGCGGCTCCAGGATGCCCTCGGGCAGGTCGCCGCGGATCTGGGCGATGGCGTCGCGTACGTCGTTCACCGCCCGGTCGGTCGGGGTCCCGATCTTGAACTGCACAAAGGTGTTGCTGCTGCCTTCGCGCACGTCCGAATTGATCTCGTCGATGCCTTCCACGCCGCGCACCGCGGCCTCGACCTTCTGCGTGACCTGATTGACCAATTCGGACGGGGCTGCGCCCGGCTGCGAGATGGTGACGGTGGCAGCCGGGAAATCGATGTCCGGATTGTCCGTCACCTCCATGGTGGCAAACGCGTAGATGCCGGTCAGCAGCAACGCGATGAACAGCACGATCGGCGGCACCGGATTGCGGATGCACCAGGCGGAAATGTTGCGGAAACTCATGGCGCGACGCCGTCCTTGCGAAACTAGGGTTAGCGCGCTGCCTGGCGCTTGGGATTGACCTTCTGGCCGGGGTTCAGGAACGGCCCGGCGGACAGCACCACCGTCTCCGTACCGTCCAGGCCCTCCGCGATGCTCACGCCGGCTTCGCTAACGTTGCCGATCTTCACGGCGCGTCGCTCGGCCTGGTTCTTGGCGTTCACGACATAAACGTAGTTGCCGTCCTGGTCGGCCAGCACCGCACTCTGCGGCAGCAACGGCGCGGTTGCCGCGCCGGCCGTGATCCGCGCATCGGCGAAGCCGCCGGGCCGCACCTGCGGTCCGTAGGGCACCGCGATCCGCACCTCGCCCAGCCGGGTCGTGGGATCGATCACCGGCGACACCTGCCACACCTGGCCGGCGATCGGCCGGTCGGAGCCGAGCGGCGTCACGCTGGCCGCCATGCCGACCCTGACAGCCGCGAGGTCCTGCTGGCTGAGCTGCGCCCGCATCTCCATTTCGCCACCGCGAGCAATCCGGAACAGCCCCTGGCTGCCAGCACCGATGACCTGGCCGACCTCGACATTGCGCTGCAGTACTAGGCCGCTGGTCGGCGCCTTGACGTCGAGCAGGCCGATGCCTGCGCGGGTCGCACCAAGCTGCGCCTGGGCGACGCGGATCTGGGACTGCGCCTGGTCGCGCGCCGACCGCTTGCGGTCGAGTTCCGCCTTGGAGATGAACCCGCGACCGACCAGCGCGGCTGCACGGTCATACTCCGCTTGGGCGAGACCCGCCGACGCCCGTGCCGACTCAACGGCCGCCGCCAGCTGAGCCGCCGTCTGGGTCTGCACGGACCGATCCACGGTCGCCAGTGTCTGGCCGGCATTGACCCAGCTGCCCGCGTCCACCAGCACCGCGGTGACCCGGCCACCGGTGCCGGCCGCCCCGACCGGCTGGTCGCGCCGCGCTGCCAGCGCGCCGCTGGCCGAGATCACCCGGGCGACCTGCGTCCGGCCGGGCACGACCACGCTGACCGACGGAACCTGCCCGTCGCGTCCGGCACTGGCCTGCGCCGGAGCCGCCGCGTCCTCCTTGCTAGGCCCAAACAGGAACCAGCCGAGCACCAGCAGCGCCACGGCTCCGACGGCCGCCAGGATCAGGTTGCGGTTGCGCCGCGAACGATCCACCACCACCAGCGTATCCGAGCGGTCGAGCCGGGTCTCCCGATTCATGTCCAATTCTCTTTCTTTCTGTGCCGAGACCGAGACGGCAGCTGTATTACTGAAATACATCACCCGGCGCAACTGGGCCGCATCGCTCTTGCGTCGGCAAGGATTCTTCGACCAACGACGGCACTGCTGCCGCCAACGCAGGTTTGCGTTATAACGAAAGATGTGAACCGCGTCTGTGCGGCCAACAGGGAGCTAGGAATGATCGAAACCTATGGCGTCATCGGCTGGATCGTGATCGGACTGCTGGCGGGCGGCATCGCCAAGCTGCTGATGCCCGGACGTGATCCCGGCGGGTGCATCGTCACGATCCTGCTCGGCATCGCCGGCGCGCTGCTGGCCGGCTTCATCGGCAAGGCCGTCGGCTGGTATGACGAGGGCGAAGCCGCGGGCTTCCTGGCCGCGATCGTCGGCGCGTTCATCATCCTGTTCCTGTACCGCACCATCGCCGGCCGACGCCGCCTGTAAGCGAGCCGTTCAGCTTCCTGCCACCCGCGCCGGGAGAAATCCGGACGGATCATTGGTAGGAGAAGGCTTATGCGTCCACTGCTTCTTGCCCTTGCGCTGACGGGCGCGGCTATCCCGGCGGCCGCGTCCGCGCAGCCTGTGGCCGTTCAGCCGCTCGCTGGCACGCGGCTGGACATCGCCGCGACAGGCGACGTCAGCCGCGTGCCCGACGTGGCGGTAATCTCGACCGGAGTTGTCACTCGCGCCGCCTCGGCCAGCGAAGCGCTGGCCCAGAATGCGGCCCGGCTCGACCGGGTGCGGGCGGCGCTGAAGCGGGCAGGGGTAGCGGACCGCGATGTCCAGACCAGCTCGGTCAGCCTGAATCCCGACTATGTGTATGCCGACCGACAGCCGCCGCAGCTGACCGGCTATCAGGCCAGCAACCAGCTGACCCTGCGCTTCCGCGATATTCGGAACACGGGGCGGATCCTGGATGCATTGGTCAAGGAAGGCGCCAATCAGATCAGCGGGCCCAACCTGACTGTCGATCGGCCTGAGACTGCACTCGACGAGGCTCGGCAAAAGGCGCTCACCGTCGGCCGTGCTCGGGCCGAGCTCTACGCCCGCTCGCTTGGTCTGCGGGTGGTCCGGCTGCTTGCAGTCAGCGAAGGCGCCCGGTTCGACAACCCGGTGCCGGTCGTCGCCATGGCGCGGCGGGCCGAATCGGATGCGAGCACCGCCATTGTGCCGGGCGAACAGCAGCTCTCGGTCACGCTGCAGATGAGCTTCGAACTACAATAAACACGAAAAAGGGCCGCCCGTTGCGGGGCGGCCCTTCGTATCAGCCCGTAGTGGCGCGGCGCTTAGCGCACGCGACCGCGACGGAGCAGGTTGACGATCGCCAGCAGGATGATCGCACCCAGCAGCGAGACCAGCAGGCTCGGCAGCGAGAAGTCGCCCTGCGTGATGCTGCCACCGATGCCAAACAGCGGCGGGAAAATCAGGCCACCGAGGATGGCGCCGACGATGCCCACCACCACGTTCAGCAGGATGCCCTGCTGCGCGTCGGTGCGCATCACGATGCTGGCCAGCCAGCCCAGAATACCGCCGACGATGATGATCAGAATCCAGGTAAGCATGCGTTCCCTCCTGTTTCGTGGCCGCGTTCGATGACGCGAGCCTTCCGGGCGACAAGACGCATGCTGCACACGTCTTGTTCCGCTTCAGCAACAGCCGGGGCGGGGAACGGTTCCGTAACGATGCAGATGATCAGTAGCGCTGCTGGCGCTCGTAGACCTGCCGGTAATGCTGGATTCGGGTGACCCGCAGGCCCGGCATGCCGCTGCGATCAACGGCCCGCTGCCAGCTGGCGAACTCCTCCAGGCTGAGGCCGTAGCGTTGGCAAACCTCGTCCACCGTCAGTAGGCCCCCGGCGACTGCGGCGACCACCTCGGCCTTGCGCCGGACCACCCAGCGGGTGGTCGTGGCGGGCGGAAGCTTGTCCACCGTCAGGGGCTCGCCCAGCGGGCCGATGACCTGATGCGGACGGAACTTCTGGTTTTCTAGCATCGCTTCCTCAAGCCCGGTGGTTGTGTTCTGCGGCCGGTTTAACGGCCAGCCATTGAAGGAAAGCTGAAATCGGCTGGTAAACGACCTGCTTACTCCTTCGATTTTTGCGCGGCCGGCGCCAGGCTGGCGAATGCCCCTTGCGCCGGGCGCTCGTCCCGACCCGCCAGGAAGCGGACCAGCGCCTCGCGGTCCGGCCCACCGGGCGCCGCTCGCAGCAGCAGGGCCGCTTCCGACCCGGTCAGCTCGGCAGATGTCTTCCGGTCCACCAGCAAATCGCTCAACCCTTGCCCCTCCTGCTCGCCCCACCCGGCCTAGCCGAAAGGGGTGAACTTCGCGTAAAGAAGTATCGCTCATGTCCATCCAGTTCGATCTTTCCCGCCCCGCCTCGGAGGCGCGCATCGTCGTTGCCATGTCCGGCGGCGTGGACAGCTCGGTGGTGGCGGCGCTGGCTGCCCGCACGGGGGCGGAGGTGATCGGGGTCACCTTGCAGCTCTATGACCATGGCGAGGCGGTGAAGCGCTCGGGCAGCTGCTGCGCCGGCCAGGACATCTACGACGCCGCGCAGGTGTGCGAGCGGCTCGGCATCCCCCATTACGTGCTCGACTATGAAAGTCGCTTTCGCACCGGCGTGATCGACCGCTTCGCCGACGATTATGCGCGCGGCCGCACGCCCGTACCCTGCTCGCTCTGCAACCAGAGGGTGAAATTCACCGACCTCATCGATTTCGCCCACGAGCTTGGCGCCGATTGTCTCGCAACGGGACATTACGTCCGCCGGGTAGTGAATGGGGGCCGCGCCGAGCTGCACAAGGGCGCCGATCCGCGCCGTGACCAGAGCTACTTCCTTTATGGCACCACCGCCACGCAGCTAGACTTCCTCCGCTTTCCGCTCGGCCACCTGCCCAAGGACGAGGTCCGCCGCCTTGCCGCCGAAGCCGGTCTCACCGTCGCCGCCAAGCCGGACAGCCAGGACATCTGCTTCGTGCCGGACGGCGACTATGCCGGGCTCGTCAAGCGGCTGCGGCCCGAGACCGCCACTCCGGGCGACATCGTCGACCTCGACGGTCAGGTCCTCGGGCGGCACCCCGGCGTCATCCACTTCACTGTCGGGCAGCGCCGGGGGATCGAACTCGGCGGCCGGGCCGAGCCGCTCTACGTCGTCAGGATCGAGCCCGAGGCCCACCGGCTGGTGGTCGGTCCGCGCCACGCGTTGGCCGTCAGGGAAGCCACCATTGAGGACCGGAACTGGCTCGGCGAGGGCCAGCGGCAGGTCACCGTCAAGGTCCGCTCGCTGGCGCCCGCGGTGCCCGCCACTATCGAGGGCGACCGCATCCGGTTCGCCTCACCTGAATATGGCGTTGCACCCGGCCAGGCGGCGGTGGTCTACGACGGCGACCGGCTGCTTGGGGGCGGCTGGATCGCCGCGACAATGCCGGCCGAACTGGCCGCCGCGTAGGCTGTCAGCCCCCGGCGCGGCGCTGCGGTGGGCCGAGGAACTTAGCACGAAAGGTGCTGCCCTTGTCGATGTCGATCCACCAGCTCCCGATTGCTCCGCGGCGGGCAGTGGCCGTGCCGCCGATCTTCGGCTCCCGTTCGCGGCCCTCGATGAACAACTGCCAGCGATCACCATTCTCGAGGGCGATGACGTAGCTGTCGACACCCAGCCCGCGCACCGCGCTGATGGTCCCGACCCGGGCCTGCGGCCCCAGGGACCGGGCATCCAGCGCACCGGTCTGCGCCGCCTGCTGCAAGGGCACCATCGCTCGGTCGAAGCAGGCCAGCCGCTCGGCCGCGTCCGTCACCTTGGTGCAGGCGAGCGCCGCCTGCAGCCGGGTGTCCAGCTCCCTGGCGCCAGCCGGCGCGGCCAGCATCGCCGCCACCGCCACTCCTACCTTCCATTGCATCGTCGACCTCCCCCGTTCGTTCCTGTTCAAGCATTGCACTGCCGATGAAAGGGGAAAAGGGCTTATGAGCGCGGCCGTGTCGACCGGCTCCCACGCGCGCGCTCCCCAGAGCGCGGGCGTCCTGTTGTTCAGGAGCGGCCCGCCCATCGCCGTCTTGCTGGTCAAGCCCGGCGGCCCCTTCTGGCGCGGCAAGGACGCGGGCGCCTGGATGATCCCCAAGGGCATGATCGAGCCTGGCGAGAGCCCGGTGGAGGCTGCCCTGCGCGAATTCGCGGAGGAGACCGGGCTTCAGCTGACCGCGGTGCCGTTCCCGCTGTGCGTGGTGCGGCAATCCGGAGGCAAGATCGTTGCTGCCTTCGCGGTGGAAGGCGAGTTCGACCCTGCGACGCTCACCAGCATCGATTTCGAACTCGAATGGCCGCCCCGCAGTGGCCAGCTCCAGCGGTTTCCGGAAGTCGCCGAAGCCCGCTGGTTCACGCTTCCCGAGGCCCGCGCCGCCATGCTCGCCAGCCAGCGGCCGCTGCTCGACGCCCTGGAAGCGCGGCTGGCCTAGAGCTGGAAGCTGCCCTCGATCACCGTCCAGCACCGGCCCGACAACAGCACCCGGTCGCCGGCCAGCTCGCACTCCAGCTCGCCGCTGCGCGGCCCCACCTGCGCGGCCGAGAAGCGGGTTCGCCCCAGCCGCTCGGCCCACAGCGGCACCAGCGCCGCATGGGCGGAGCCGGTGACCGGGTCCTCGTCGATCCCGTGATAGGCGGCGAACACTCGGCTGGCGACGTCCGCCGCCTCGCCGCAAGCCGTTACCATGACTAGCGAGTCGATCCGGCGCAGTGCCGTGAAATCCGGCCGGACGGCCCTCACCGCCGCTTCGTCCGCCAGGGGGACGATCACCGCCCCGTTGCCGCCGCTGCCCCGATGCACCTGACCCTCGACGCCGAGCGCCGCCAGCGCGTCCGGCGCCTCGGCCACCTCGATCCGCGAGGCCGGCAGGCTCAGCCGCAGCAGCTCGCCGTTCCGCTCGACGCTCAGGATGCCTGAGCGGGTACGGAAACGGACCGCCGCTCCGGTCAGCAGGATGTGCCCGGCCGCCAGCGTCGCATGGCCGCACATGTCGACCTCGGTCGTCGGCGTGAACCAGCGCAGGTGATAGTCGGCCTCGCCGCCCTCCAGAGGAACGGTGAACGCCGTCTCGCTGAGGTTGTTCTCCGCTGCGATGGCCTGCAGCTGCGCGTCGGGCAGCCAGCGCTCCAGTGGCATCACGGCCGCCGGATTGCCGGTCAGCGGGGCAGGCGCGAAGGCGTCCACCTGGAAGAAGGGCAGGTTCATCGGCGCTCCGTCAATTCGTGGGGCAGCATGCCCTCCCGGTCGATATGACCCTCGGGATCAAGGTGGATCAGCAGCTCGGTGCCTGGAAAGCGGGCCTGCAGCTTTTCTTCGATCGGGTCCAGCCGATCATGCGCCTCGCGTACCGTCCAATCCTCGGGCACCCAGACGTGGAACTGCACGAAGTCGTGGGCGCCGGATGTGCGGGTGCGGACATCATGGATTCCGTTCAGCTCGGGATAGTCCGCACAGGCAGCCAGGAAGGCGGTACGCTTCTCTTCGGGCCACTCGGCGTCCATCAGCTGGTCGACGCTGTCTCCGGCCGCGCGCCACGCACCCCACAACAGCCAGGCCGCGATCGCCAGCCCGAATACCGCGTCCGCGCCGCGGATGCTGAGCCATTGGTCGAGCACGAGCGCGACGATCACCGCACCGTTCAGGAACAGGTCCGACCTGTAATGGAGATTGTCGGTCCGGATCGCGACCGACCCGGTGCGCGCGATCACCCGCCGCTGGTAGGTCAGCAACAACAGCGTGGCGGCGATGGCGGCAACCGACACGCCGACGCCCAGCTCGGCATTGGCGGTCTCCGCGCCGTTCAGCAACCGGTCGGCCGCGCGCCAGCCGATCCCGACCGCACTGATCGAGATCAGCACCACCTGCGCCAGCGCGACCAGCGCTTCCGCCTTGCCGTGACCGAAGCGGTGATCCTGGTCGGCCGGAATGGCAGCAATGCGCACGCCCGCCAAGGTCACCAGGCTGGCGATCAGGTCCAGGGCGGTGTCGGCCAGGCTGCCGAGCATGGCGGTGGAGTCGGTGGTGATCGCCGCCCATACCTTGGCGCCGAGCAGCAGCGTCGCCATCCCGACGCTGGCCAGCGCGGCCAACGTCGACAGGCGCGCGCGCTCTGGGCCTGTGACCCTCACGGGTAGAGAAGCCCTTCGCTCCAGCCACCGTGCGGCTGGCGGGTGAACAGCCGTCGGTGGTGCAGCCGGAACTCTCGGTCCTCCCAGAACTCGATCCGCTCGGGCACCAGCCGGAACCCGGACCAGTGCGGCGGCCGCGGCACATCGTCGTCGCCGAACCGCGCAGTGGCTTCCTCGATCCGCCCAAGGAACGTCTCGCGCGCATCCAGCGGGCGCGACTGGTCGCTGGCCCAGGCGCCGATCCGGCTGTCGCGCGAGCGGCTAGCGAAATACGCGTCGGCATCCGCCGTGCTGACCGACTGCAGCACGCCCTCGGCCCGGACCTGCTTGCGCAAGCTCTTCCAGTGGATGCACAGCGCCGCGGCCTGATTGGCCGCGATTTCCTGGCCCTTGCGGCTTTGGAGGTTGGTGAAGAAGCCGAAGCCTTCAGGCCCATGCAGCCGCATCAGCACGATGCGCACCGATGGCCGCCCATCCGGGGTCGACGTCGCCAGCGCCATCGCATCCGGGTCGTTCGGCTCGCTCCGCTGCGCCTCGGCGAACCATTCCTCGAACAGGGCAAAGGGATCGTCGGTCATCCGCGGGCCTCTAGGCCGCGGTGCCCTTGGCAGGCAAGCAAGGCGAACTACCTAGCGCTCAAGTTCATTTTACGCCTAAGACGCGCAGCCATGGATCTTTATGCACGGCTTGGGGTCAAGCGGGGGGCGAGCGAGGCCGAGATCAAGAAGGCGTATCGCAGCCTCGCCAAGCAGCTTCACCCCGACGCCAACAAGGACAACCCGAAGGCCGCCGAGCGCTTCAGCCAGGTGACGGCGGCCTATGACCTCCTGTCTGACAAGGACAAGCGCGCCCGCTACGATCGCGGCGAGATCGACGAGGAGGGCAATCCCAAGATGCCGTTCGGCGGCGGCTTCGGCGGTGGCCGGGCGACCGGTGGGCGCGGCGCGGCGGACGGCTTCCCCGGCGGGTTCCCGGGAGCTGAAGCCGAGAACGTCGACCTGTCCGACCTGTTCGAAGGCATCTTCGGCCGCTCCGGCGGGCCCGGCACTCGCCAGGGCAATGGCGGCTTTGGCGGTTTTGGCCGCCGCGCCCCACCGCAGAAGGGTGCCGACGTCGCCTACCGCCTGACCGTCCCGTTCACGGACGCCGCCACCCTGACGCCGCAACGTATCACCCTGCGCGACGGCAAGGCGATCGACCTCAAGCTCCCCGCTGGCCTGGAGGACGGAACCAAGATCCGCCTCGCCGGGCGCGGCGAAGAGGGGCCGGGCGGCCGCGGCGACGCGATCATCACCCTGACGCTCGAGCCGCATCGGTCTTTCACCCGCGACGGCGACGCCATCCGCCTGACCCTGCCCGTCACTCTCAAGGAGGCGGTGCTGGGCGCCAAGGTGAAGGTGCCGACGCCCGACGGCCCCGTTATGCTGACCGTCCCCAAGGGCTCCACCTCCGGCAAGGTGCTGCGCATCAAGGGCCGCGGCTTCCCGGGCAAGAAGGGCGAGCGCGGCGACCAGCTCGTGACCTTGAGCGTCGACCTGCCGTCCGGCGATGCCGCGCTGGAGCGTTTCGTCGCCGACTGGACGGGCGGCGGCAATCCGCGCGCCCACCTCGGCGTCTGACGCCGGCGGGTGCGCGACCTTTCCCCTGAATCGCCGGAAGCCCGGCGCAAGCGCCTGGCCGAACTCAAGGCTCGTTTCGGCGAGCGCGTGGTCAACCGGCTTCGCCCCGGCACCCGGCCGTTCGAGATCATCAAGCGAGTCGCCGTCGGCGTCTACAACGATGGGTTTATTCACGCCGGCAACCTCGCCTACCTCTCGCTCCTCGCAATGTTCCCGTTCTTCATCGTCGCCGCGGCCGTGTTCCAGCTGTTCGGCCAGGGTGCCAGCGGGGAGCAGGCGGCGAACGCCGTTCTCGCCCAAATCCCCTCCGACGTCGCTTCCGTACTGCGCGACCCGGTCCACGAAGTGCTGACCGCCCGCACCGGCCCGCTGCTGTGGTTCGGTGCGATCGTCGGCCTATGGACCGCCACAAGTTTCATCGAGACCATTCGCGACATCCTGCGCCGGGCCTATGGCGTTAAGTTCAACGCCCCTTTCTGGGAATATCGGCTGATCTCGATCGGCTTCATCCTCGGCGCCGTGATCCTCCTGATGACCGCGCTTGCCGCATCGGTGGCGATGAGTTCGATCGAGTCCCTCATCTTTCACCTGTTTCCCCACTTCGAGTCCGTCGCCTCGACCATCCGGCTCGCCCGGCTCGTACCGGCGCTTGCCCTTTACGGCACCATCTACGCCATCTTCGTCGTCCTTACCCCGTCGCGCTACCGCCGGGTGGAATGCCGCAAATGGCCGGGCGCCTTGCTGGTGACCTTGTGGTGGCTGGGCACGGCCGCGCTTCTGCCCGAGGCGATCGGCCTCGCCGGTGGCTACGACCTCACTTACGGCAGCCTTGCGGGAGTGATGATCGCGCTGCTGTTCTTCTTCGTGATCGGCCTTGGCGTTGTGATGGGCGCGGAGCTCAATGCGGCACTGGCCGAAAGCGAACCCGTCGCGCTAAAGGGCGAGCATTATTCCGGTCCTCACGCCCATGAACTGGAGGTGGAGGAGCCGGACGCGGGACCCGAGCCACTCGAAGCGCTCAAGAACAAGGGGGAACAGCTGACACCATGACGGGGCTGATGCAGGGCAAGCGCGGGCTGATCATGGGCCTGGCCAACGATCGTTCGCTGGCGTGGGGCATTGCCCAACGCCTGCACGAGCAGGGCGCCGAGATGGCCTTCTCCTACCAGGGTGAGGCGCTGGAACGCCGCGTGCGCCCGCTGGCCGAACAGGTCGGGTCAGACTTCCTGGTCGACTGCGACGTTGGCGACATGGCCGCGCTCGACCGCACCTTCGCCCAGATCGAAGAACGCTGGGGCACCATCGACTTCCTGGTCCATGCCATCGGCTTTTCCGACAAAAACGAGCTGCGCGGCCGGTTCGTCGATACCAGCCTCGACAACTTCCTGCTGACCATGAACATCTCGGTTTACAGCTTCGTCGCCGTCGCCCAGCGCGCCGCCAGGCTGATGCCGAACGGCGGCAGCTTGCTGACCTTGACCTATTATGGCGCGGAGAAGGTCATCCCGCACTACAATGTCATGGGCGTCGCGAAGGCCGGGCTGGAGACCGCGACCAAATATCTCGCCGCCGACCTCGGCCGCGACAACATCCGCGTCAACGCCATCTCCGCCGGCCCAATCAAGACCCTCGCCGCCAGCGGCATCGGCGACTTCCGCTACATTCTGAAGTGGAACGAGTATAATTCGCCGCTCAAGCGCAACGTCACCATCGAGGATGTCGGCGGGGCCGGACTGTACCTGCTCTCCGACCTGGCAAGCGGCGTCACGGGCGAGATCCACCACGTCGACGCCGGCTACAATGTGGTCGGCATGAAGGCTGAGGACGCGCCCGATATCGCCACGGTGTAGCCGTCCAGCACGGCCGAGCCAAAATCATTAACGGCCGTTAAGATTTGCTTGTGGCCCCCAGGGCCCAGGAGTAGCCTCGCCGAGTCAAAGCAGCGTTCTTCCCGCCTGTGGGCCAAGCTTGGGGCATCAGCGATGACCAGTTCTCCTGTTCTTACCGCGGCTGTCGCGCTTGCCACCTTGCTCCTGCCAGCGGTCGCAACGGCCGCCCCGCCGCGGCAGCGCGTCGACACGATCGTTCAAGGACGGCGCTCGTCCACGCTGCTCAGAAGTCAGGTCGGCTATGCCGACCTAGACCTCACCCGCAAGAAAGGTGAAAAACAGCTGATCCACCGGGTCAGCAACGCCATCAGCCGGGCCTGCCCGTCCGACAGCGTCATTGAAAAGCACCAGTGCCGCAACGAGGCGTGGATCAAGGTCCGGCCGCAGATCAAGCAGGCCCTCTACAATGCGCGCAACATGGACGGCTTCGTCGAGACGGTCAGCATGGTGATCGTCGTGCCGGCTGGCGAGACAGCGGCGCTCGCGGCTCAGCGCCGCTGAGCCGCGTCAGGACGCGAACGGGTCGCGCACCAGGATCGTGTCGTCGCGCTCCGGCGAGGTCGAGACCAGCGCCACCGGGCAGTGGATCAGCTCTTCCACCCGCCGGATATACTTGATCGCCTGGGCGGGTAGCTCCGCCCAGCTGCGCGCACCGGCCGTGCTCTCGCTCCATCCCGCGATCTCCTCGTAGATCGGTTCGACGCGCGCCTGGTCGGCGGCGTGCGGGGGCAGGTAGGCGAAGTCGCGCCCGTCAATCCGGTAGCCCGTGCAGATGCGGATCGTGTCCAGGCCATCCAGCACGTCCAGCTTGGTCAGCGCCACGCCGGTGATCCCGCTCACCGCCACCGCCTGCCGCACCAGCACGCTGTCGAACCAGCCGCAGCGGCGGCGACGCCCCGTGACCGTCCCGAACTCGCGCCCGCGCTCGCCGATCCGCTCGCCGACCTCGTCGAACAGCTCGGTGGGAAAGGGGCCCGCGCCGACCCGCGTGGTGTAGGCCTTGACGATTCCCAGCACGAACCCGGCCGCGCCCGGCCCCGTGCCGCTGCCGCTGCCGGTCGTCCCTGCCACCGTGTTGGACGAGGTGACGAACGGGTAGGTGCCATGATCGACGTCCAGCAGCACGCCTTGCGCACCCTCGAACAGGATGCGCCGCCCGCGCGATCGCGCCTCTTCGAGGTCAAGCCACACGGCCCTGGCGAACGGCAGCACGAATTCCGCGATCTCCGCCAGCTGCGCCTTGAGCGCGGCGCGATCAACCGCTGGCTGGCCAAAGCCGGCCCGCAGCGCATCATGGTGCGCGCACAGCCGGTCCAGCAACGGGTCGAGCTCGTTCAGGTGCGCCAGGTCGCACACCCGGATCGCGCGCCGGCCGACCTTGTCCTCATAGGCCGGACCGATCCCGCGCCGGGTGGTTCCGATCTTCGACGCCCCGCTGGCATCCTCGCGCAGTGCATCCAGGTCGCGATGGATCGGCAGAATCAGCGGGCAGGTCTCCGCCACCCGCAGCACCTCGGGCGTCACCGCCACGCCCTGCGCGCGGATCCGCTCCACCTCGTCCTTCAGCGCCCACGGATCCAGCACCACGCCGTTGCCGATGATCGACGGCGTGCCCCGCACGATCCCGCTCGGCAGCAGCGACAGCTTGTAGGTCTCGCCGCCCACCACCAGCGTGTGCCCGGCATTGTGCCCGCCCTGAAAGCGGACCACCACGTCCGCCCGGCTGGCGAGCCAGTCGACAATCTTGCCCTTGCCCTCGTCGCCCCATTGCCCGCCGATGACGGTGACGTTGCCCATCCGAAACGATCCTGCCAGTCAGCTGAACGCCGCGATCAATCGCGGTTCAGCGGCGCTCCTATTGGTTCGCTCCATTGCCGTCCAGTTGAGGGAGATGGGAATGGCGATTTCTCGTGCGAAAGTCGGCGCCGGCCTGCTGGTCGCCAGCGCGCTCGTCGCAGGCCATCAGGTGCTCGCGCAGCAACTGCCACGGCAGTGCCGCACCCCGGCTTTGGCGCGATGCCTGCTCTCGGCTGACCGTGACAGCTGCGCCGCCTTAGTGCTGCAGAACATGCTCCACGACTGCAAGGGCTATCAGTGACCAGGTGGTGAACCGCGCGGGAGCGCTGCCGGCCGGGTGGCGCTGGGAATGCCTAGCGCCAGTCCCCTTCAGCTCGCTTGAAGCGATTCAGCTCAGTAAGCCGCACTTCTTCGGCTGTTCTCCTGGGTCTAGTCCATCACACAACTGGAGGCCGTAGCTTCGGGCTCGTACAATGTGTGCGGTTCAAGGGAGGCTGCCATGCCTGAGCTGCCATCTGCCGCGTGGAGTCACGTTCCGGACGTGGTACGCGATAGCGTAACTCCGTTGACGTTCACCGTCCTCTACTATGGCATCGGCGCCGAAGATGTCGGTTTCTTCGGCGAGGTCAGCGAGAAGACGTGGATCGAGCGAACGGCGGGCGCCACCTACACCTACAAGGAGCTCGTGGAGAACCCCAACAGGGTCGTGCTGTACGACGAAGTCCGCGACCGTACGGTGACAATCAACTGGTCCAATTACCACTTCACGATCAGCGATGATGGAGTCCAAACCTCCTACATCGTGACCGACTCCGAAGACTCGCTCAGGCCCTTCGTCCCACCGGACTCCTGGTTTTGAACGCTGAGGCAATCGCCTGAGGGTGCGGGAACGCTTGTCAGAAGCGTAGCGGCACGACCTCGCGCACACCCTCCAGCCCGCACAGCTGCTCCACCACCGCCGCCGGCACCTCGCCGTCGACCGCCACCAGCGCCACCGCTTCGCCGCCGGCATCGCGCCGGCCGAGGTTGAAGGTGGCGATGTTGATGCCCGCTTCACCGAGCGTGGTGCCCAGCTTGCCGATGAAGCCCGGCGCGTCATTGTTGACGATGTACAGCATCGCCCCCGCCAGCTCCGCCTCGACGCCGACGCCGAACATCTCCACCAGCCGCGGGGCCTTGTTGCCGAACAGAGTGCCCGCGACGCCGCGTTCGCCCGCGTCCGTGCCGACCGTCACCCGCACCAACGTGTGGTAGTCGCCCTCGCGGTCGTGCCGCACCTCACGCACGTCCAGCCCGCGTTCCTTGGCCAGCACCGGCGCGTTCACCATGTTCACCGTTTGGCTGTAAGTGCCCATCAGGCCGGCCAGCACCGCGCCGGTGATCGGCTTCGGATTGAGCTCGGCCGCCGCGCCCTCGACCTCGACCGCCACGCTGCGCACCTCCTCGCCCAGCACCTGACCGGCGAGCCGGCCCAGCTTCTCGGCCAGCGCCATGTACGGCTTCAGCCGCGGGGCTTCCTCGGCCGACAGCGACGGCATGTTGATCGCGTTTGTGACGCCGCCGAGCAGGAGAAAGTCGCTCATCTGCTCCGCCACCTGAATGGCGACATTGACCTGTGCTTCGCTGGTCGAGGCGCCAAGGTGCGGCGTCGAAATGAAGCCGGGCGTCCCGAACAGGGGCGAGGCGGTCGCCGGCTCCGTCTCGAACACATCCAGAGCCGCGCCTGCAACCTGGCCGCTGTCCAGCGCCTCCTTGAGCGCTGCCTCGTCGATCAGCCCGCCGCGCGCGCAGTTGATGATTCGGACGCCTGGCTTGGTCCTCGCCAGCGCCTCGCGCGATAGAATGCCCCTGGTCTGGTCGGTCAGCGGCGTATGCAGGGTAATGAAATCGGCGCGGGCCAGCAGCGCGTCCAGCTCGACCTTCTCGACCCCAAGCTCGAGCGCCCGCTCCGGCGTCAGGAACGGGTCAAACGCGACGACCTTCATTTTCAGCCCAAGCGCCCGGCTGGCGACGATGGAGCCGATATTGCCCGCGCCGATCAGGCCCAGCGTCTTGGCGGTCAGCTCGACCCCCATGAAACGATTCTTCTCCCACTTGCCGGCCTGGGTGGAGGCGTCGGCCTCGGGCAATTGGCGCGCCAGCGCGAACATCAGCGCGACTGCATGTTCGGCGGTGGTGATCGAATTGCCGAACGGCGTGTTCATCACCACCACGCCCCGGGCGGTCGCGGCGGCGATGTCGACATTGTCGACCCCGATACCGGCGCGGCCGACCACCTTAAGGCTGGTGGCGGCGTCCAGCACGTCCGCCGTCACCTTGGTCGCGGAGCGGATCGCGAGCCCATGATAGTCGCGGATGATCGCCTTGAGCTCGTCCTTGCCGAGGCCCGGCTTCTCGTCGACCTCGATCCCGCGCTCACGGAAGATAGCGGCGGCCTTGGGGTCCATCTTGTCGGAAATGAGGACTTTGGGGGTCATGATGTGATCCTTGCCGTGCTCCCGCGTCGGCAGGAGCCCAGTTGTTCTTGGAAGAATGAAGGTCTGGGCTCCCGCCTATGCAGGAGCAGTCTCTGCCCAGGCCCAGTCGAGCCACGGCCCGAGCGCCGCTATGTCGGCGGTGTCGACGGTCGCGCCGCACCAGATGCGCAGCCCCGCCGGCGCGTCGCGATAACCGGCGATGTCGAATGCCGCCCCTTCCGCTTCCAGCAGTCCGGCCATGCGCTTGATCCGGTCCTGGTCGGCCCCGTCGAGCGTCAGGCAAACGCTGGTGGTCGAACGGCTCGCCGGGTTTGCGGCGAGGTGTGACAGCCAGTTCCGTTCGCGCACGATCCGATCCAGTGCCGCCGCATTCGCCTCGGTTCGCGCGATCATGCCCGCGTGCCCACCAATGGACTTGGCCCATTCCAGCGTCACGATCGCGTCCTCGACCGCGAGCATGCTCGGCGTGTTGATCGTCTCGCCGGTGAACACGCCTTCGTTGAGCTTGCCCTTGGACGTGAGCCGGAACAGCTTGGGCAGCGGCCAGGCCGGCGTGTAGCTTTCCAGCCGCTCGACCGCGCGCGGGCCCAGGATCAGCACGCCATGCGCCCCTTCGCCGCCCAGCACCTTCTGCCAGCTGAAGGTCGCCACATCGACCTTGTCCCACGGAATCTCATAGGCGAACACCGCGCTGGTCGCGTCGGCGAAGCTCAGGCCTTCACGGTCGGCTGCAATCCATTCGCCGTCCGGCACCCGCACGCCGCTGGTAGTGCCGTTCCAGGTAAACAGCACGTCATGGCTCCAGTCGACCTGGCCGAGGTCCGGCAGCTCGCCGTAATCCGCGCGGATGACCTTCGGGTCGATCTTCAGCTGCTTGACGGCATCGGTCACCCAGCCTTCGCCGAAGCTCTCCCACGCGAGCGCCGTCACCGGCCGTGCGGCGAGCATGGTCCACATCGCCAGCTCGTACGCGCCCGTGTCGGAGCCGGGCACGATGCCGATGCGATGCGTGTCCGGCAGCTGCAGCAGCTCGCGCATCAGGTCGATGCAATATCGCAGCCGCGCCTTGCCGAGCTTGGACCGATGCGATCGGCCAAGGCTGTCGAGCTTGATCTGGTCGGGGCTCCAGCCCGGCGGCTTGGCGCAGGGTCCGGAAGAGAAATAGGGACGGGCAGGACGCACGTCCGGCTTGGTGTTCGTCACGTTTGAACTCTCCTTACAGAGAGCGCGCGCCGCGTTGGGACGGCGTGGCCCGACGCCGGGTGTAACGGCTCGATGCCGCGGCGCAAGCTGGCTCGTGTCGAATCGAGCAGGCCGGTGAATAACTCGCGCCGGCAGGGAACCTTTTTCCACGTCCTTGCTGCGACTGGGCTCGGTTCGTCGCCCTTCGCCCGCAACTCGTCCCGGAGCGGGCAGCAATAGGTTGAATTGCTTAACCAACGGCGGTCTTTTCTCCCCGTCAGCACGGCCGTTGGGCAAATCGGGCGTGTGGGCAACGGGGCTGGGGAGCTCCTTGTGGTGGACAAAACGAAGCGGGCGCGGCGCCTTGGTGCCGCCTTGCCCGCTCCGGAATGAGGTTTGGGAGCGACTACCCGATGGCTTATGCACTGACCGCGCCGACCGGCCTTCTGCGAAGCCGTGACCTGTTCGTCCATGATGGCGCACGGCTCCGCCGCATCCGCCTGTCGGTTCCGGTTCAGGCTCTCTTCCTGGCGCTCGCTGTCGCCCTTGTCTGCTGGTCCGCGTTCGCCGCCACTCGCCTCCTCTCCGCCGCAACGCCGGCCCCGACCGGCCTGGAAGCGCGCGCCCGCCTCCTCGAACAGCGCCAGGCCCTGATCGAAGCCATGCTGGTCGGCGAGAAGGTCGACCCGGCCTTGCTCGCCGCCGCTGCCCGCACCGCGGCCGCGCAGGCCGGCCCGCTCGCCCGCCTCGAGAGCAATCAGGTCGAGCAGGCGGCGCTGGTCGCCAAGGCGCTGGACGTCCGCTATCAGGTCACCGCCGAGGAGCTGGCGAAGCTCGGCCTCACCCCCGCCAAGGTCGGCGGCGTCGGCGGCCCGCTTGACCCCGCGAGCAGCGCCGACCCGACGTTCAAGGCCCTGTTCAACAGCTGGAAGCGGCTCGACACTCTGCAGGACGGCGTGTTCGCCGTGCCCAGCGACAAGCCGGTCCGCACCGCCGCCTTCACGTCCAGCTACGGCGTGCGCTCCGACCCATTCCAGGGCCGCGCGGCAATGCACGCTGGTATCGACCTCGCCGGCCCGGTGGGCACACCGATCTACGCCACGGCCGATGGCACGGTCAGCACCGCGGGCTGGAACAGCGGCGGCTACGGCAACCTCATCAAGATCGACCATGGCCGCGGCATCGAGACGCGCTTCGGCCACCTGTCGGCCATCATGGTCCGCGAAGGTCAGCGCGTGCACCGCGGCGACCTCATCGCCAAGATGGGCTCGACCGGTCGCTCCACGGGCAGCCACCTGCACTATGAAGTGCGGATCGACGGTCGGGCCGTGAACCCGATCCCGTTCATGAAGTCGACCGACTACATCCTCGCCCTGCGCGGCCATCAGGCCGGCTCGTCGATGGACCAGGTCGCACTCGGCGGTCCGGCCCTGCGCGCCGCCAAGTAAGCTTGGCGAAGGGGCCCTTGGCTCCTATCTCGCCTCCGTGACACAGCTTACCCTTACTCCGTCCGCCGCCCGCCGCGTGGCCTGGATCGCCGATCGCCAGGGCAAGCCGGCCGTGCTCCGCCTGGCCGTGGATGGCGGCGGCTGTGCTGGTTTCTCCTACAAGTTCGGCTTGGCCGACGGCATCGACGCCGACGATGCGGTTGCGGAAACGGACGGCGTGAAGCTGGTGGTCGACAGCGTCAGCCTCGGCCTGCTCGACGGCAGCCAGGTCGATTTCGTCGAGGACCTCGGCGGCTCGGCCTTCAAGGTCCAGAATCCCAACGCCGCCAGTGGTTGCGGTTGCGGGTCTTCCTTCTCGGTCTGATCTGCGGCTAGGTGGCGGCCCATGAAGATCGCCACCTTCAACATCAACGGTATCCGCGCCCGCCTCCCGCGCCTGCTCGAATGGTTGGAGCGCGAGGCCCCCGATGTCGCCTGCCTGCAGGAGCTCAAGTGCGCCGACGAAGCGCTCCCCATCGCCGACATCGAGGCGGCCGGCTATGGCGCGGTGTGGCATGGGCAGAAGGGCTTCAATGGAGTTGCGGTCCTGACCCGCGGCCGCTCGCCCGACCTGCGCCGCATCGGCCTACCCGGCGACCCCGACGACAGCCACAGCCGCTACATCGAGGTGGAGGTGGGCGACCTCGTGATTGCTTCGCTCTACCTGCCCAACGGCAATCCGATCGGCACTGACAAGTTCAGCTACAAGCTCCGCTGGATGGACCGCCTGCGCGCCCACGCGGCTGAGCTGCTTGGGGACGAACGGCCGGTGGTCCTCGCCGGCGACTACAATGTCGTGGCGGAAGACCGCGATGTCTGGTCAGCCAGCCGGATGGCCGGGGATGCCCTGCTCCAGCCGGAAACGCGCGCGGCCTGGCGCCGGCTGCTCTACCAGGGCTGGACGGACGCGCTGCGCGCGCTGCATCCCACGCAGGACAAGCTCTACACCTTCTGGGACTATACGGCCGGCTGCTGGCAGCGTGACGCCGGCTTTCGCATCGACCACCTGCTGCTCAGTCCGACCGCGGCCGACCGGCTGCAGGCCGCCGGGGTGGACCGCTGGGCCCGCGGCGAGGAGAAAGCGTCCGACCACGCGCCGACCTGGATCGTCCTCGATTGAAGACAAGAAGGTGAAGCCGGCGGCAACCATCGCCGGAAACTCTCCGTTATTGACAGTTGGGCTAGGGTGGCGGCGGACCGATGGACCCCACGAGCATTCTTGAACGCCGGCCGCGCCATGCGGTGCGGCTGACCGCCACCGTTCGCGTGGCCGACGGCGCCTGCCTACGGGCGCCGGTCAGCGACCTGTCGCTTAACGGCTGTTGCCTCGGCATCGAACTGCCTATCGGCGAGGGGTTGGAACTGGAACTGCCCGAACTCGAGAAATTGCGCGGGCAGGTTCGCTGGTCGGTGAACGGGCGCAGCGGAATCCGCTTCGCCGCCGCCTAGCGTATAGCCTTGCTCCGCAGCAGCCGCGGCGCCAAGGTCAGCGCGGCCAGCAGTGGCCAGCGCCGCTGCCACGGCCGCAGCTGGATGTCCGTTCCCGCGTGCCGATTGATCTTCCAGGCGATGTAATCCGCGCCCCCGGCGAAGGTCGCGCTGGCCTTGGCCAAGCGCAGCACGGACAGGGCCTTGCCCTCGATCTTGCGCCGCCGCCAGCTCGAATGGCGCCGCCGTCCTTCCGCCCGCGCGGCAGCCAGGGCCGGCCCGGTGAAGCGGCGGTAGCGGTCGGGATCGGCGTCGACGACCGAGCCGCCCTTGTGCTTGCGCTCCGCCCGCAGTTCGGCGCCATAGGTCAGCGCGAAAGCGCCGCGCCACAGGTCCAACTCCGACTGCTCGTTCGGTAGTTCGGCCAGCGCGGCGGACAGCAGGGTAGGGGCGGCCCGTGCCACGGACGCGATCGCCCGGCCTTCCGCCGCCAGGTCGGACGACCACACCAGCCGGGCCGGCTGCGCAAACCGCGCCCACACGGACGGGTTGCGGGTCTCCGGCCCGTTCAGCCGATGAAAGTCGGCCTCGCTAAGCACGGCGTATTTCGCGCGCAGCCCGCCATGCTCGATCAGGAACACGTTAGGCGGGATCAGCCGGTTGGCGGCGGCCATCCACCGCTTGTCGTAGGCCGCGCGGTAATCCGACACGATCAGGTAGAAATCGAGCATAAGCCCGTCGAGCTGCCGCTCGCGCAGGCACGATCCGTAGAACAGCACCGCGCGGCTCGCCGGTCCGTGCTTGGCCGCGACCGCGGCGGCGAGCTCGCGCACCCGCGGATCGACCGGCTCGGTGAGCTCGGCCCTGACCAGATCGCGCAGCTGGCTCAAGCGGCGAGGCGCACGAACGACAGCGGCGTCGCGCGCGTAAGAAAGATTGGGCGGCCAGTACGGGCTTCGAACGTCTCGCCATCCAGGATCACGCTCGACCGCTCGCCTTCGATCGAGATCTCGTCCGCATCCTCGACATGGACGCCGTTGAACTCGGTCCGCTGTCCGGCCCAGCCGGCAAGGACGCGCAAGCCGCGCAGCATGGAAGCGGGCTTCTGCTCAATCGCGATCATCTTCAGCCGCCCGCCAGTGCCCGGGCGTAGCTCGCTGCCGAGCAGCAGCTTCTCCAACGTGGTCACCGCCAGTACGGCGAAGCGACCGCTGATCTTGCCATCCTTCGCAACCGACACCTGCAGCGGCGCCGGCTCGGGCGGCAGGAACTTCGCCTTCCAGCCCAGCAGCCCGCGCAGCAGCACGGCCACGGCGGTGATCGCATGACTAAGACCGTTTGGAAGACCCAGCGGATAGATGCGGTTGCGGCAATAGAGCATGGTGTCGGCCAGCCCCGCGCCGCCCAGAAACATGCCGATCACCGGCCGCTGCTCCTGCGCACCGCACCGCAGCGCGATCAGCTCCCGTGCCACCAGATGCTCTGACAAGTCGCTCCGGGCGATCTCCAGCAGGCGCGACAGCGCCGTCACCGGGTCGCCCTGCGCCCCAAGGTCCAGGGCAATAAGATTGGTCTTGCCGTTGGGCAGCACTGCCACGGGCGGAATATCCGTGCCGAAGTGCCCGCCATTGTGCAGTTCGGTCAGGGCGGCCTGGACCGTACCATCGCCGCCGTTGATCACCAGCAGCCGAGGCCGGATCTGAGCGAGGGTGCGCATCGCCTCGCCGATCTGGCTGGCCTGCTCCACCTCGTAATGAAAGATATCCGGATGCTCGGCGCAAAAGGCACGGATGCGCGGCAGCTTGCTGACGTTACCGGTCGACTTGGGGTTCGACAGCAGCGCGATGCGAACGGGCATGGTCAAGCCTGCCCCCGCCACGGCGCATTGCGTCGTCCGCCAGGGCATTGCCGCCCGGCGTTCCAACTCCAGCTACCCTTTGTCGCATGATCCATTATAAGGTGGCGTTCAGACCGAGCCGGGAATAGCCCCAGCCTCCTTTGTTCTTCTTCGCCGCTCATTGCGGCCAAATCATGGTGTCCGGGCCCCAGTGCGCAGCTTGTCGCTGATCGACCGCTACATCGCCCGCTCGGTGGCCGTGCCGCTGCTCGGCACGCTGCTGCTCGCCGCCATGCTGCTGGTGCTCGACAAGATGCTCCGGCTGTTCGACTTCGTGGTCAACGCCGGCGGTCCGGTCAGCGTGGTGTGGCGCATGCTCGCCAACCTGCTGCCCGAATATTTCGCGCTCGGCATTCCCATCGGGCTAATGCTCGGCATCCTGCTCGCTTTCCGCAAACTTGCGACCAGTTCGGAACTGGACGCGCTGCGCGGCATCGGCGCCGGCTTTGGCCGCTTGCTCCGCGTGCCCTACGGCTACGCAGTCGCGCTGATGCTGTTGAACCTGTTCATTGTCGGTTGGCTGCAGCCTTGGACCCACTACGGCTACGAACGACTGCGCTTCGACCTGCGCTCCGGCGCACTGGGCGCCAGCCTTAAGGTCGGCGAGTTCAACACCCTGTCGCGCAGGTTCACGCTGCGGATCGACAAGTCGGAACGCAAGGGGACCCAGCTCCACGGCATCTTTGTCCAGGTCGATGACAAGTCCGGCAACAACATCGTGGCGACGGCGGAACATGGCCGCTTCTTGGCCACGGACGACCCCGACGTGATCCTGTTCCGGCTCGACCGCGGCCGCCTGATCCAGGACAGCCCCAAGTTCACCACGCCGCGGACGCTTGCGTTCGAAAGCTACGACTTGCCGATCAACTTGCCTAAAGTGGACAGCTTCCGCGCCCGCGGCACGGCAGGAGACGAGGTCGACGAGAAGACCCTGCCGGAGCTGCTCACCAACGCTTATGGCGGCGGCGCCAGGGGAGAAGCGCAGCTCGCCGCCCGCGCCAACCTCCACTTCCGCCTGGTTGAAGTGGCGATGATGCTGCTCCTGCCGCTGCTGGCGGTTGCGCTGGCGGTTCCGCCCAAGCGCAGCGGCTCGGCGCTCGGCATCTTCATCGGCATCGTGATGGTGGTCGCCTACCACAAGATCAATCAATGGGCGGAAGCCACTGGTTCGCGCGGCAGCCTGGTGCCCGAAATCGCGCTGTGGCTGCCCTTCCTGCTGTTCGCCGTGCTGATCGTGTGGATGTACTGGACCTTGTCCCGTAAGCCGGGTGGCCAGCCGATCGGCGCGCTTGAACGGGCCTTTGCAAGGACCGGCGCGGCCATCCGCCGCCTGCTGCCGCAATTCGGGCGCGAGGCGGAAGCGGGCGCATGATCAACTTCGACTTCTTCCCCTCGCGCCGGCTCGCCTGGTACACCGCCAAGCTGTTCCTCACGCGCGGCCTCGCCGTCATGTTCAGCCTCAGCCTGGTGCTGATGATGCTCAACCTGCTGAGCGAAAGCGGCAAGATCCTCGCCGTTCCGGGCAACGACAATGCCGACGTCTGGCACTACGTTGCCCTGCGCCTCCCGCAGATTGTCTCGTTCGCCTTCCCGTTCTCCTTCCTGCTCGGCACCCTGATCGTCTTCGTCACCCTCAACCAGAACAGCGAGATTATCGCGATGAAGGCGGCGGGCATGTCCGCGCACCAGCTGATCGCCCCGCTGATCTTGACCAGCCTTCTGCTGGCCGGCGTCAGCTTCGCCTTCAACGAAGGGGTCGTGACCAAGGCCAGCCGAGAATTGAGCGCGTGGGAGGGCAACGACTATCGGCCGGTGCCACCGGACAAGGCGGTGGTCAGCAACGTTTGGATCACCGCCGGCGACGACATGGTGCGCTCACGCCTGGTGATCGGACGCGGCGCGGCCACCCAGCTCGACCGGGTCACCATTTACGAGCGCCGAGCCAATGCGGTCACCCGGATCATCGACGCCGAGCATGCTGTGCAGGACGCAGGCGCCTGGCAGTTGCAGCGGGTGCGGGTATATGATGGAGCGATGAATTTCGTGCGGCGCGTGCCAACGTTGCGGGCGCTGGACGGGGTTGACCCGGGCCGCTTCACTTTGGCTAAGGTCGATCCGGAAGCGAAGAGCTTTTTTGCGCTCCGCCGGTCACTAGCCGAGCTACAAGCGGCAGGCCGCCAGACCGACGAGGTTGAGACCGGCCTGTGGCACAAGGTCTCCGAGCCGCTTTCAACTCTGCTGATGCCCCTGCTCGCTGCCGTCGCCGCCTTCGGCCTCGCGCGCTCGGGTAAGGTGTTGGTCCGTGCGGCGCTCGGCATGGGACTCGGCTTCACCTATTTCGTCGCCGACAACTTCAGCCTGGCGATGGGCAACGTCGGAGCTTACCCGCCATTGCTTGCCGCATGGGCGCCGTTCCTCCTGTTTCTGCTGATCGGCGAAACCGTGCTGGTCCGCTCCGAGGAGTAAGCTTGTGATCCTGACGCTGTTTGCCACTGCTGCCACGGTTTCCATGCCCGTTGCGGCCACCCCCACGGGGTGGGTGATCGGCAGCCCCAAGGCGCGGCAGTCGCTGGTCGAGTACGGCTCACTCAATTGTGGCCATTGTGCTGCCTTCAGCCGCGAGGCGACGCCAACCCTGATGGCCGCGGTCAAGGCCGGCCGCCTGCGGTTCGAGTACCGCCCGTTCCTGATCTTCCCGCACGACATCGCCGCGACCTTGATCGCCCGCTGCGTGCCGGTGTCGCGCCGCTTCAAGTTCGTGGAGCAATATTATGCGAACACCGCCACTTTCACCGAGAAGCTGCGAACGGCGGACGAGGCGACGCTCAACGCTGCAAAGGCGAAGGGCGAGGGCGACTACAACCGCGCGGTGGTGTCGGCTACCGGCATGAAGCCACTCGCCGCGCGCTTCGGATTGACCGGTGCCGCAGTTGACCGCTGCGTCGCGGACCCCACGGGCACCGCCTGGCTCGACAGCGCCTACCAGAAGGCGCAGGCAGCCGGTATCAGCGGCACCCCGACTTTCTTCCTCAATGGCACGCGAGTGCAGTTCGGCAGCCTGGAAGAGGTCAAGGCCGCATTGAAGTAAGCGCTAGCGCTGTGCCAGCGTCGAGCGGGCCAGCCGTGAGACCAGCGGCATCAGCCCGCGATGGTTCACCGCATGGAACGCGCTGCCCTCGTCCAGCGCCGCGGTCAGCCGCCGGTGCGCCTCGCCGAGATTGTGATAGGGCACGCCAGGCAACAGGTGGTGCAGCGCGTGGTAGCGCAGGCCCACCGGCGCCCACAGGGCCGGCAGGGTGGCGGGCGGCGGTACGTTGACGCTGTCGAGATACTGGGCCGTCACCGACATCGGCTCGCCCTCATTCTCCCATAAGTGCGCGACCAGCGTGCGGACCTGGTTCAGGAACATGACGCCACTGGTCACTGCCAGCAGGATCGCGAACTCGCGCAGGGGGACCACGCCGGTGACCGCCAGGCCGATGAGGGTCAGCGCCCAGGCCGCGCAAGCCGTCTCCAGTCTCGCCCAGCTGCGGGCGAACTCGCCTTCGGGCCGCTTGCGGCGGAAATGGGGATTGATCTGCAGGCCCGAGTAGCGGCCAACGACCAGTTCGCGCAGCCGCGGCGAGCACAGCGACAACGGGGCCAGCAGGCCGAACCGGATCAGCAAGCCGATCGGGGCCAGCGCGGCGACCACCAGAAAGACCGGCAGGGTCCATGGCTTCATCAGCGCGAGTGGCAGATACTCCGGGTCCTCGACCGTGCCATAGCGCGTCTTGGCATGGTGCTGGTTATGAACACCTTCGTACAGGAACGAGGGCACCAGCAGCGGCACGCCAACCGTTAGGTTCCAAGCGGTACGGAAGCGCGGCAGCTGGCTGTGCTTGATGTGCGAGATTTCGTGGATGAAGCTGCCCGCGCGGTAAAGCGCCAGCACGGCCACGACGCCGGAGGCTACCGCCTCCCAACCGCCGAGCAGCAGCGCGCCGGCCAGCGCGACGTAGCCCAGCACCGCTGAGCCGATCAGGTCGGCCCAGTAGATGCGCGCGTCCGGGGTGTTGAGGTCGCGGGTAAGGTTCGCCGCAGCCCGCAGCATCTCCTTGTCGTCCGCCCCGCGCAGCGGGCGCGCGGGCGCCCTCGCGGACGTCGGCTCGACATCGGCGGCACGGCTGAAGCCACGGCGGGAGAGGGCTGCTTGGGTCATGGGATCCTTCGTCCAGGCTGGCGGACGTACGACCAGATAGTGGCGGCCGTATGGCGCGACAATGAACGTTGCGCCTCCGTGGCGGTTGGACTGTCGGTGACTCCGACGCTCCACCCGCACCTCGTCAACGGCCGTTCCGGCGATCCCGCCCTGTTCGTCGAGCGGCTGCACCGGCGTGAGGCTTTGCTGTTCGACTGCGGCGACCTGACGGCGCTCAGCAACCGCGACCTGCTCCGCGTGCACCACCTGTTCGTGTCCCACCTTCACATGGACCATTGGATCGGCTTCGACCGGCTGCTTCGGGTGCACATCGGCCGCGACAAGCTCATCCGGGTGGTTGGCCCGCACGGGTTGATCGAGCGCCTGCACCATCGGCTGCAAGGCTACGAGTGGGACTTGACGGAACGCTACAACGCCGATCTCGTGTTCGTCGCTACGGAGGCCGGCGCCGCCGGGCCAGAACGGAGTGCCCAGTTCCGTTTCCTCGCCCGTTTCGCCGTCGAGCCGTTGCCCGCGCCCGAGCCGCTCGCCGCCGACGACCTCGCCGTCACCTCCGCGCTGCTCGAGCACCATGGCCCGTGCCTTGGCTTCGCCGTGGCGGAACGCGCCCACGCCAACGTCTGGAAGGTCCGGCTTGCCGAGCGTGGCCTGGCTCCGGGTCCATGGCTGCAGGCGCTCAAGTCGGCGGTCCTCGCCGGTGCGCCGGACGGCATGCCTATCGAGCTTTCGGACAAAAGCCGCCTGCCGCTCGCTGCCCTGCGCGATCTCGTGACCGTCGGTCCTGGGCAGAGGCTCGCCTATGTCACGGATGTGGCCGACACGCCCGCGAACCGCACCGCCATCACCGCACTGGCTCATGGCGCCGACCTCCTGTTCCTGGAGGCACGCTTCGCTACCAATCATGCGACTGAGGCGGCCGCCCGCGCCCATCTGACCACGGCGGCGTGCGGCGAGATCGGTCGGGCGGCCGGGGTGCGCCGGCTGGAGCCGTTCCACTTCTCGCCGCGCTATGACGGGGAGGAGGATCGCATGCTGGCGGAGGTCGCGGCCGCGTTCGCGGGCGCGCCCGTGGTCTAGCTGCTGTCCGGTTGCGTTCGCAGTTGGCCGCTCGCGATCGCCGCCTGATCGATCAATCGAGCACCGGTCTCGGCGGCCGCTTCGGGCGTGAAGGCAAAGTGGACGTGATCGGGTCCGTCCACCAGCACCTTGCCCTCCTCAGCCACCACGTCGCTCGGCTTGCTATAGGTTTCGTCCGGCATGAACGCACAAGGTCGCAGCGAACCGTGTGTTCCTAGGATTTCATCTTCGAATCGAACTGTCGGCAAGATGACGGAGCGCGGGCCGGGCTAGGCGTGCTGGCCGGGCAGGGCTAGGCAGGGGCATGAGCCTCAACATTCGCCGGGTCGAGACCCAGGCTGACCGCCGCCGCTTCGTTGACCTGCTGTGGGACATTTATGGGGACGACCCCAATTGGGTGCCGCCGCTGAAGAGCGAGGAACTGGGGCTGATCGATGCCAAGAGCAACCCTTGGTTTGAGCATGCCGAGGCGGCGCTGTGGTTGGCCGAGCGCGACGGCAAGGTGGTCGGTCGGATCAGCGCGCAGGTAGACCAGCTGGTGCTCGAGCACATGGGCGCGGGCACCGGTGAGATCGGCATGTACGAAACGCTTGAGCAGGAAGCGGGACGGGAGCTGCTCGCCGCCGCCGAGGCCTGGCTGCGCGACCGGAGCATGACCCGCGCGCTTGGCCCCATCAGCCTTTCGATCTGGGACCAGCCCGGCCTGCTGGTCGACGGCTATGATGAGCCGCCCACGGCCATGATGGGCCACCACCGGCTTGAATATCGCGGTTGGTGGGAAGCCGCTGGCTACGTCCGTGCAAAGGATCTGCTGACCTACGAGCTCGACATCCGGATCGAGCACGTCGCCATGATCCGCCGCCTGATCGAAAGCGGCCGGCGCAACCCGCGTATCCGTATTCGCCAGGTCGACAAGAGCCGCTTCGAAGATGAGGCGAAGCTCATTCTCAATCTCTTGAACGATGCCTGGTCGGACAATTGGGGCTTCGTGCCCCTGACCCCGGCCGAGATCGCCTATGCCGGCAAGAAGTTAAAGCCGATCATCTTCGAGGACCTGGTTCTGGTGGCCGAGGTCGACGGCGAGCCCAAGGCGTTCATGATCACCATCCCCGACATCAACGAGCTGATCCGCGACCTCAACGGCAAGCTGTTTCCGTTTGGCTGGGCCAAACTGTTGTGGCGCCTGCGCAAGCCGCGCGTGAAGCGCATGCGGGTGCCCCTGATGGGCGTCACCAAGGACCTTCATGGCAGTCGCTTGGCTGGCCAGCTCGCCTTCATGATGATCGAGCAGTGTCGGCAGGTCAGCGTGGGCACCTATGGCGCCACTCATGGCGAGTTCGGCTGGGTGCTGGAGGACAATGGCGGCATGATCTCCATCGCGCAGCTGCCCGGTGCTTCGGTCAACAAGACCTACCGGATCTTCGAGAAAGCGCTCTGAGCGCCTCGCCTAGGCGGCCTGACCCTGCTCGCCGCTGTCGCGGTGCAGGGCTGTCGCGACCGCGTGGGCCAGGGCGCTGACGGTGAACGGCTTGCGCAGCAACTCGTAGCCGATCAGGTCGTCACCTTCGCCCTCGCCGACGTAGCCGGTGACGAACAGGATGGCGGTGTCCGGGTGCTTGGCTTTCAGCTCACGCACCATCTCCGGGCCGGTCATTTCCGGCATGATCACGTCGGAGATGACAAGGTCGAAGTCTTGCCGTTCGAACAACCGGATCGCGTCGGCACCAGATTCGCAGGCGACCGGATGATAGTCGAGGTCTTCAAGGGCGCCCACAGTGGCAGCGCGAACCCGGGGGTCGTCCTCGACCACCAGGATGCGAGCTCCGGGTACACTCGGTTCGGCCTGTTCGCGCTGGCTCATCACAGGGTGCATCCTCACCTCTGCCGTTTCCGCCTGTGCCCGTGGCAGGTAGATGGAAACGGTCGTGCCTACGCCTACTGTGCTGTCGATCCCGACTTCACCGCCCGACTGACGGGCAAAGCCAAAGATCTGCGACAATCCTAGTCCCGTACCCTTGCCAACTTCTTTCGTGGTGAAGAATGGCTCGAACGCGCGGTCCATGACCTCTTGCGGCATGCCGCAACCAGTGTCACTGACGCAAACCCTTACGTATTCCCCACCGCGCACATCTCCCACTTCGCCGGGCGCCAGCGTCACATTCTGCGTCCGGATCACCAGCTCGCCAACGCCCTCCATCGCGTCCCGGGCATTTACCGCCAGATTGAGAATCGCATTTTCCAGCTGGTGCGGATCGACGAACACCGCCCATGCGTCGGTCGCGGTGTCGACGCGGATGCGGATCCTTTCGCCGATTGTTCGATCCAGCAGTTCGGACATGCCCGCGACGAGCTCGCCCGGGGCGACACGCGCCGGAAGCAGCGGCTCGGATCGGGCGAAGGAAAGCAGGCGGCGGGTGAGCGCGGCGGCGCGGGTCGCGCCCTCCATCGCATTGTTGAGGTGCAACAGCACCTCCTGCCGTGGTCCGTTCAGCCGCCGCTGCGCGAGATCCAATCCGCCGACCACCACCGCAAGCATGTTGTTGAAGTCGTGCGCGATACCGCCGGTCAGCTGCCCTACGGCCTCCATCTTCTGCGCCTGCCTCAATTGCGCTTCGGCCGCCGCACGCTCGTAGGCTTCCTCTTTCAGCGCTTCATAGGCTTCGCTCAGCTCTACGGTGCGCAGCGCCACCGCCTGCTCCAGCGTCTCCGCCTCTCTGCGTGCCTGAACGTTCTGTCGCCAGATCTGCACGGCGATGAAGCCGAGCCCGAGCGCCATCAGCCCGACGATCACGCCCAGCCAGGACAGGTAGTCGGTCAGACGGTCCGCGCGCCCGGAGAAGAACCGCGTTTGGCGCATCGAAGCGCGCAGCAGCCGCCGCTCGGCCGAGGCAATCTGCGTGAGCTGGCTGCTGAGGTCTGGGCCGGTGTCGGTCCGGCTCGCCGCGTAATAGAGCGGCACGCCGCCCTGGCCCTGCTTGGCCATGGCGGCCTGTGCCGCGGCGCCCAGCTCCAGCCCGCGCTCATTGTACAGTCGCTCCAGCTCCGCGACCCGCGCGCGCTGCTGCGGGTCGCGCTGAACGAGTTTCTTCAATTGCCGCAGCTGGTAGCTCGCCAGTCGCCACTGGTCGGCGTAAATGGCGCCGCTGCCTTCCTTGCCCGTGTCCTCGTCCAGCACGAAGCGGCCAAGCGCCGCTTCGGACCGCGACAGGGTCGCGTCCAGCGAGCGCACCAGCAGGGTTACGTCGTAGGAATGCCGCTCCCGCTCCAGCGCCGTGTCGCGGGCCTGGCTCGCCAGCGTGACGAGCAGCACCATGCCGAGCAGCACGAGGGTTGCGATGAGAGCACCGGCCGCCGCCCCCCCGCGGCGCCAGTCGAAGCCTCTCTCTTCAGGCGTCATGCACCCGACTCTAGGCTCGCGCGCAAGCCGGCGCTACCCCTAGGTTCAGGTGGGTCGTGGTAGGAAGAGCCATGCGACGCTTATTGCTCCTGTTAAGCATCTTTCTGGCCACGCCTGCCCTGGCGGCCGATCCCGCTGTCCAAGGCTCGAGCGAAGCGCTGGCTACCGACGCCGCTGCCTATGCTGCCGCGCACGGCGTCCCTCAGGCCGAAGCCCTGCATCGCCTCCGCCTGCAGCTCGCCAGCGTCGGGATCGCCGACCGGCTCCGCGTCCAGTATGCCGGTCGCCTCGCCGGCCTCTTCATCGAACACACCCCCGACTGGCGGCTCGTAGTGCTGCTGGCCGGAGAGGTGCCGACGCAGGACCTGCTGCTCGGCAGCGCCGACCTGCGGGTTCCCGTCCAGATCCGCGGCGGTGGTGCGGCGACCCGCACCGCGGTGCTGACAGCGATCGACGCGCACCGGCAGCAGCTCGCCGCCCTGGTGCCCGGGCTCCGCGGCATGGGCGCCGATCCGCGGGCCGGCGCCCTGCTGGTGTTCCAACGGGCGAGCGCGGCAGTTCGACCGACCGCCGAGGTCGAGGCCGAGCTGACGGGGGTGGCCGGCGTCCCCGTCCGGCTGCGCCTGATCTCCGCTAACTTCGACAATGCAACGGCGACCGGCGGGGGCCGGGTGGTTGGCGCGTCGGGCGGTCATAACTGGATCTGCACCACGGGCTTCGTCGTAACCGCCGGCAACAACCGCGGCATCACCACCGCCGCCCACTGCCCAGACGGACTGAGCTATCGTGGTCCCGACGGCGAGGAGCGGCTGCTGACCATGGTTGGCAGCTGGGGCGCGGGCGCCCGCGATGTGCAGGTAATGGCGGGAGCAGGAAGCGGCCCGGCCCTGTTCTTCGCCGACACGGCCCGCGCGGTTGCTCGTCCCGTCACCGGCTGGCTGACCCGCCCCATGACCCGGTCGGGCGACTGGGTGTGCAAGCGTGGCGAAGCTTCGGGTGCGAGCTGTTCGGAAATTGAACTGACCGATTTCGCCCCACCTGGTGAGCTGTGCGGCGGCTTGTGTTCGGCGAGCTGGGTGACGGTGAAGGGACCCACTTGTCGCCGCGGGGACAGCGGCGCCCCCGTGTTCATCGGCACCACTGCGCTCGGCCTGCTCAAGGGCGGCGCCTTTGTCGAGAACGACGGCTGCGCCTTCTACTACTACATGAGCCTAGACTATTTGCCCGAGCAATGGCGTGTGGTCCGCACCGGCACGGATGTTCGCTCGGCGCCAGAACCGCTTGCCACCGACGCAGGCTAACGGCCGCGCTACAAGTCCTGCGCCGAGTTCCTGCCGAACCTCCACCTGCCGTTGGGATTGCCCCTGCCGCTCCACAATTCGAGCAGCCGGCGCTGGACCGGCTTCTCGAAGTACCGGTGCAATGCGATCGAAAGTGCCACGGCGCCGAGCGCGGTTGGCAGGGGCGGCGCCAGCTCCAATCGAAGCAGCGGAAAGTGCACCATGTACAAGGCGAAGCTGGCCTCACCCAAAAGGACGGCCCAGCCTTGTGACAGAAGGCGGGCGAGGGGACCTCGGCTGGTGGCGAACGTCCGCACCAGCGCGACTGCGCCAGGCCAGAAGATCATGGCGGAAGCGAGCGAGCCGGGCAGGTCGGCATAGACCAGCGCGAGCCCGGCAGCGGCGAGTGCAAGCGCCATCGCCTCCTCACGCCAGCCCGCCGATCGGGCGGCCGGCAGCAAGCCCAGGCCGATCCCGAAGGCGAATTCGATCAGCCGCGCTGGCGGCAGGATGTAGAACAACCAATGCGTCGGCTCGCCGGCCAGCGGCTGCGGGCTCAGGACCGCGGCGCCCACCGCAACGGTCGCGAACGTGGCCGCCCACCATGCCAGGCGCCGCAGCGGGCGCGGGCGGAGCCAGGCGAGCAAGAGCGGGAACACGGCGTAGAACATCGCCTCGTCGCTGATCGACCAGCTCGGCGCATTGAAGCTGAAGTAGACCGGGCCGAGCGGAACGAAGCTCTGGAGCAAGGTGAGGTTGAACGGGAGGGCAACCAGGTCGACGCCCAGCGGCAGCGCCAGCACGAAGGTCAGGAGGTGGAGGGGGTAGATGCGGGCGAAGCGTTTCCACCAGAACTGCCGCCGCTGCTCGGCGGTCCCGATCTTGCCCGCATAGTTGATGGTCAGCACGTAACCGGACAGGACGAAGAAGAACGACACCCCCGCGTAGCCGGCTCGGAAGCCGAAAAAATGATGCGCGACGACCAATAGGGCCGCGACGAAGCGCAGCGACGTCAACGGGCGGATCATGCAGCTATGGCGGGGAGGAGCGACATGCGCCGACCGTGGTCGGGTTCGTCCAAACGTTCAACCGCTTGCGCCCGCTGTGGGCGGCAGCTAACACCCGCGACGCCCATTTCGATGTTGGCTCGCCCGACATCGAGAGATCGGAAAAGCCTCCTCCAAGAGGAAATTGCACGATGTCGGGCGCGAGCGGGTGTAGCTCAATGGTAGAGCAGAAGCCTTCCAAGCTTACGACGAGGGTTCGATTCCCTTCACCCGCTCCAGCCGAGTAGCGACCTGCCAGGAGCAGGTCGCAGGCTGGAGCGCGGTCCCGCTGTGCCGAACCGGCTTAGCCCGCGCGAGTCAAAATGCTTGCTAGGGTAGGTCGCCCACGGGTGCCGTCCTCCGAGCTAACGCAGCCGCAGCCCAACCCACAACGTGCGGGGGGTGATCCGCTCACGCACGCCATCCGAACTGGTCGCTGCCAGGATGTTCGCGTCGAGCAGGTTCTCGACCCGTGTCGTCAGCTGGAGGCGCGAGCTCAGCGGCAATCCGGCGGCGAGGTCCACCTGGGTTCCTCCTGCGAGGCGAAGGCTGTTGAGATCGTCCTCGAACTGCGCCCCGGTACTCCGCACCGACAAGTTCCCGAAGGTGCCGTCCTGGCTCCACCCAAGCGAGCCTCCGACCGAAGTGCGCGGGGTCTGCGCCGGGCGAAGGCCGTCCAATGCCGCCGCTGCCCGCGAGGCGCTGACCTCGGCGGCGGCGAGGCTCGCCGACAACCGCGCCCGCCACGGCCCTCGGCGCCACTCGCTCGCCAGCTCTAGGCCGCGGCTAGTGACCGCGTCCAGATTCTGGCGCTGCCGATAGCTGCCGCCCGCCCCGACGAAGCCAATTTGCGCGAAGCTGCCAGGACCGCTCGCCAACGTCACGTTGACGACCGGATCGATCAGCCGATTGGCAAAGGCAGTCGCCGACAGCGACCAGGGTCCAGTGGCCCACGCGAGGGTCGCCTCGGCCCCGCGCAGCCGCTCGGGCTTGAGCAACGGGTTGGCGGCCGTAGCGTCGCTGCCGGCCCGAAAGGGACGGAACAGCTCGTTGAGCGTAGGCAGGCGCCAGCCAAGATAAGCCGCCCCGCTGACCGACCAGCCGCCGGTCAGGTCCAAGGCCGCGCCGGCCCGCCCCGTCGGCCGCCAACCGTGGCGCGCCGGGTAGCGCAGGTCCTGCAGCGCGGCTCCGCTCAGCAGGTTCCGCTCGGCGTAGACGCCGTTGCCGATCCACCAACGGTCGAGCCGCGCGGCGACGCTCAGTACCAGGGGACCTTCGGTGCGGGTCGCTTCGACGAACAGCCCGGCCTGGCCACTGCGTCCGCCCGAGCGCCGGTCGCGGGTCGGTGCACCCGAAGCATAGCTGCCGAATTCGTTGGAGAAGCCACGCATGGCGCGCATATCGCCACCGATCCGCAGCTCTACACCGCTCGCTACCAATGGGCGCAACTCGGCGCTGCTCCCAAAGGCGCGCGACGGCACGTCATATTGCAGGGCGCTACGCCGCGCTTCAGTGCGCCCGGCGGTCACACTGGCCGAGCTGTTCTCGAACCCGCGCCACTGGCCGTAGGCGAGCAGCGCAAAGGGCAGGGCACCTCTTCCGACCAGGCGAAGCGACGCATCGGCGCCGTCCGCCTTGTTGCCGGTAAACGCCAACCCGCGGGTGCGGTGGTCGGTGAAGGCCGACAAGCCGGCCTGAAGCTCCGCCTCCCCGCCGACCGGCGCCACCCAACGCAGCCGTGCGGCGGCGTTGCGGTAGGGTGCGCGGCGGTCGGCCGGTCCGCGATCTTCCGCCACTACCGGCATGAAACCATCGCCACGCGCCGCCTGGGCCGAAACGGTCAACAGCCCGCCTCCTGTCTTCATGCCGGCACCCACCGCAGCGTTGAACGACTCGCGGCTACCCGCTTCTGCTTCACCCCGCAGGCCAAGATCGGCACGGCTAGTCAGCTCGACCACCCCGGCCAGGGCACCCGGCCCCGCTGTCACGCTACCGCCGCCGCGGGTCACCCGGACCTCCGCGAGGCCCGCCGGATCGTAGGCCGGCCACGGCACCCAGCCGCCGAACGGATCAACCTGCGGCACGCCGTCCAAAACCAGCAGTGTTCGGCTAGCCGCGTTGCCGCCGAGCGCCCGCAGGGTCACGCCCTGGCTTGTCGGATTGGCCGATCGTGCGTCCGAGCGGCGGAACAGCTGCACGCCCGCGAGGCCTGTCAACAGTTGGTCCAGCCCGGTCGCCGGCGTCTCGGCCAGCTCACGCGCGTCGATCACCATCGGCCGGAGCAGGCGCTCGCCCGCGCTGGTGCCAAGCGCGCGTCCCGTCACGACGATCTCGGTTGCCGCCGGCGAGGACGGCGGGGGCAGGTCGATCAAAGTGCGGTGAGCGCGATGACCGAGGCCATGGCGCTCGCCACGCCCAGCATGATCACCAGGGCGACCCAGCCCTGCTGCGCCGCCCGCTCCTTTTGCCGCTCACGATCGAGATAATAGCGTCCCGAGCCTAACGGCCGTACGATCGCCAGGCCGACCAGCTCGGTCAGCGCCGATGCTTCCGCGCCGTCCAGGTCCAGGCTCATGGCCGTACTCGGCTCGTACGCTTCAGCTTTCTTCAGCTTCTGCAGCACCGCCTGCTGCGCAGTCTGGCTGTTGGCCGCCGATGCGATCAGCGCTGCGTTGATTGCCGGGTTCACCATGACCTCCCTCTAGTCGGAACGACTCTCGCGCCAAAGGATTGAATCGCTCCAGCATCGTAACGAGCAGGAGCCCCCGATGGCCGCACGTCCCGCGTGGCGCGGACAGATCAAGTTGGCGCTGGTATCGATCCCGGTCGAAATCTATCCGGCGACGAAGTCCGGCGCGGCCATCGCCTTTCACCAAATCCATGAACCGAGTGGCAAACGGATCAAATATGAGAAGGTGGTGCCCGGCATAGGGCCGGTGAATACGGACGACATCGTCAAGGGCTTCGAGGTTACCAAGGGCGAGTACGTCCTGCTCGAACCCGAGGAAATCGAGAGCGTGAAGCTGGAGAGCCGCAAGACGCTCGACCTCGTCCAGTTCGTCGACATGGCCGAAGTCGACGCCATCTACTACGACAAGCCCTACTTCGTGGTCCCGGCCGACGACCTCGCCGAGGAAGCGTATATCGTCGTCCGTGACGCGCTCCGGGCCGCGCGCAAGATCGGTATCGGCCAGCTCGCCATGCGCGGCCAGGAGTATGTCGTCGCCCTCAAGCCCTGCGGTCGTGGCATGCTGCTCGAAACGCTGCGCTACTCGGACGAGGTCAACAAGGCGGCGAGCTACTTCCGCGAGATCGAGGATGCGGAGCCCGATGCAGATCTGCTCGACCTCGCCGGCACCCTCATCGAGAAGAAGAGCGGAAAGTTCGAGCCACAGGAGTTCCACAACCGCTACGTCGATGCGCTGAAAGGCCTCATCGAGGAGAAGCGCAAGAGCAAGGGCGAACTGGTTATCCAGGACCCCGGCGACGACAAGCCGGCGAAGAGCAACGTCATCGACCTCATGGCCGCGCTCAAGAAGAGCCTGGGCGACGATGCCGGCAACGACAACAACGGCACTGCGGCCAAGCCGGCAGCGAAGAGGCCCGCCGCCCGCAAGCCTGCCGCCGCCAAGAAGGCTGACGCCACAGCGAAGAAGACCGCGGCGGCCGGGCGCAAGCGCTAGGCCGGCCCCCCGCTCCTAGTGCTCCGTCAGCGACCGGCGGAACGGGGCTGTCAGCGGCTCGATCATGTATTGTAGCGCCGTGCGCTTGCGGAGCGGAATCTGCACTGACACGGGCATGCCCGCGCGCAGCTCGAAATCCTTGCCGCGCACGGCCTTGAGTTCGCTGAGCTCGCTTTGCGGCACGTCGACCGTCGCGGTGAAGAAGCTCTCGCCCGTCCGCTCGTCCGTGAAGCTGTCGGCCGATACCCGGGTGACATGCCCTTCGAGCGGCCGCAGTGAACGCTCGTGCATCGCATCGAACCTGACATAGGCCAGCTGCCCCGGATTGAGGTCGTCGGCATCGTTAGGCGACACCTTGGCCTCGATGGTCAGCGGCGTCCGGTCCGGTACCACATCCATCAGCTTCTGCCCCGCCGCGATCACACCGCCGGGTGTGAACACCTGTAGGCCAACCACCGTGCCAGTCGCCGGCGAGCGGATCTCGGTCCGCGCCAGCTGGTCGCGGGCCGCGTTCAGTTTCGGCAGCACCTCATTCAGCGATGCCTCGATGTCGCGCAGCTCGGTCGCAGCCCGCTCGAGGTAGGAGCTCTGCGCTTCCAGCGACTGCAGCCGGGCTTCGCCGCCCAAGTCGCGTGAGGATGCGACAGTGGCGGTATACTGGCCCTTTTGTCCGATCAGCTCGGCCCGGGCCCGCTCCAGCGCACGCAGCCGGTTCTTGGCCACGAAGCCCTTCTCCGCGACGGAGCGAAGGCTGTTCAGCTCTTCGTCCAGCAATCGCACCTGTTCATCGATGGCGGCGATCTGGCTGCGATAACCGGTGCCCTGGTTCGCCGCCTGGCTGCCACGCTGGCCAAAGGTGCCGCGCTGGGCAGACAGCACCGCCAGACGCTGGCGCAGCTGCTCGTTCTGAATACGCAGCGCTTCGCGCGCCGCCGGCTGGTCCTCGGGCGACAGCGAGGCGAATTCGCGCGGGGTGACGATGGTGGCTGACCGCTGCTGCTCGGCCATCGCCCGCGCCCGCTGCGCGAGGAGAGTGATCGCCTGCGCAGTCAGCGCCCGCTCCTGCGCCCGCACGTCGGCGGCGGCAAGGCGGATCAGTACCTGGTTCTTCTGCACTTTCTGACCTTCGCGGACCAGGATGGCGCCGACCACGCCGCCGTCGCGATGCTGCACGGTCTGGCGCTGGCCGGTAACAACCAGACGTCCCGGGGCATTGGCGGCCGCGTCGAGGCGGGCGAACGCCGCCCATCCCAAGAACAGCACGAAGAACAAGGCAGCGACCATTGCGCCGATGCGGATATCGACGGAAGGATCATCGTTGCCGCCGGCCTGCTGCGGGCCGGGGAGAAATGGCATCTGACCCGGTGCCAGGGCGAGGCTGTGTTCGTTCATGACGTCGCTTCCGTCGTTCGGGCGGGAACCCGGCGGCGCTCGGGCGCGCCGGCCGCCAATTGCTTCAGCACCTCGTCGCGGGGCCCGACCGTCGCCACCCGCCCGTCGCGGATCACCATCAGCGTATCAACCACTTCAAGGATGCTCATCCGGTGCGCCACCACCAGAATGGTCGCGCCACGGTTCTTAGCGGCCCGCAACGTCTCAGTTAGTTGCTGCTCGCCTTCCGCATCCAGGCTCGAGTTCGGCTCGTCCAGGATCAGGTAGCGCGGATCGCGGAACAGCGCGCGGGCCAGCGCCACCCGCTGCGCCTGCCCGGCCGACAGCCCGCGGCCGCCAAGACCCAACTGGGTGTCGTAGCCCTGCGGCAGCCGCAGGATCATCTCGTGCGCGCCGGCCAGCCTGGCCGCGGCGATCACGTCGGCGTCGATTGCGTCGGACGCATCGCCGAGCCGGCCGCGGAAGCGGGAAATGTTGTCGCGGATCGAGCCGGCAAACAGCGCCGAGTCCTGCGGCATGAAGCCGACATGCTCCGCCAACCGCTCCGGGCTCCAATTGCGCTGGTCCGCCCCGTCGAAGCGGATGATGCCGGCAGCGGGCAGCATGGCCCCGGCCAACGTCCGCACCAAGGTCGACTTGCCCGCGCCACTCGGGCCGACGATCGCGACCACCTGGCCCGACGGCACGTCAAAGCCGACGTTGAGCAGAATCGGGCGCTGGTTGGGGTCGGTCACCGTCAGGCCCTGCACCTCCAGCCGGCCTTCCGGCGCTGGCAGGCGGGTCAGCGCAATCTCAGGCGGCCGCTCGTTGAGTAGGTCATTGAGGGCGGCATAGGCAGTGCGCGCCTGAATAATGGTCTTCCAGCTGCCCACCAGCTGATCGATCGGCTGCAGTGCGCGACCGATGATGAACATTGAGGCGAAGACGGAGCCGGGGCTGATCTTGCCGTCGATCGCCAGTAGGGCGCCGAGGCCTAGTGCCAGTGACTGGATCAGCTGCCGGGTGAAGCGCGACAAGGCGGTCAGCCCGCCGCCCGCCAGGCTGGCGTCCGTCTGCAGCCGCAGCATCTCGTCCCGGTCAGCCAGGTGCCCGCGCACCACTGCTTCGCGCATCCCGAGTGCACGGACCACGTCGGACGACGCGACGGTAGAGTCGAACTCGGCATAGCTGCGGCCGGCGGCGGCGTTGGCGCGCTCCATCCGAGCCCGGGTGGCCACCTCGTTGCGCCATGCGAGGAACAGGCTGAGGCCCGCGCCGACGATGCACAACACGCCGATCCACGGATGAATGAGAAAACCGATCAGGATGTAAATCGGGACCCACGGCGCATCGAGCGCGGCCAGGACCGCCGGTCCAGTCAGCGCCTGCCGCAGCGTGTCGAATTCGCGCACCGCCTGCCGCGACAAGCGGCGAGTCGCGCCGTCAGGGCGGACCAGCGTGGCGTCGATTACTTCAGGTGCCAGAATCCGGTTCAGCCGGATGCCGGCGCGCACCAGCAGGCGGGTACGGATGGCGTCCAGCCCGGCGAACGTCATCAAGGCGAAGGCCAGCACTACCGTCAGCAACAGCAGTGTCGCTCCGCCCAGCGTCGGGATTACCCGGTCGTAGACCTGCAGCATGTACAGCATGGGGGCGATGAACAGCAGGTTCACCAGCGCGCTGAATAGCAGGGCGTAGGTGAAATGGCGGCGGCACGCCCGAAGCGCGGCCATGATCCGCTCGTTGCCGCTGACCGTCGGGATTCGCACGATGGATCGTTCTCCGATGAGCGCTGTCTAACCCCCAGACAGCGAAACGCCCCCGCGCAACCGCGGGGGCGTCTCTCTTAAGCCATTTCTACTTAAAGGAGAATGTCGGAACTTGTAAGATGGACCTGGCCCAGGTTGACGACGAAATCGGCCACTCCGTCGCCGTCCAGGTCGCCGGCGACGATATTCATGCCGGTGCCATCGACATAGGTCCGGACCTCGCCGGCGTGCTTGCCGAACGCCGCGTCGCCGATGAAGGTCATCGCCTGATCGCCCTTGGCCGAGCTTGGGTCAAACGCCGTGAAGTCCAGCTTGTCCTGGCCACGAACGAAGTCGGTGATCTTGTCGGTGCCACCAGCATTCGCGATGATGAAGATGTCGTTGCCCAAGCCACCGGTGTAGGTGTCGTTGCCGGCACCGCCGTTCAGCTTGTTGGCGACATTGTTGCCCTGAAGGACATCGTCGCCAGCGCCGGTCACACCGTTCTCGATGATCGTGTTGTACGCGATCCCGATGTTTTCGCTCAGGAAGCCTGGATTGCTGGTCCGACCATCGTAGATGGCGTTCCAGAACGCCTGGTCGAAGTCGGTGCCCCAAACCTCGTTGAGCTGCGCCGCATCACCGTAGGTGTAGCCGGTGCTGAACGCACCCGGCCGCAGGTCCAGCACCGTCGGTGCCACGAAGCCGCTGAGGTCCAGCGTGTCGTTGTTGCCACCGGCGTCGTAGATGCTGAGGAACGGGTTCTGGTTAAGCGAGAAATCGTACACGCCGCCCTTGAGGCTGGCACTGGCATTGAAGCCGTACGTCGTATCGCCCGTGCGGGTGGTCAGGTCGGCGCCGTACACTTCCTGAACCGCTGCAATGTCGTGGATCATCGGCGTCTGCGGCGTCTGGTAGTAACCACCGGTCGCCCAGTTCACATAGCCCGTCGCGCCCGAGTTCGCGTGGCTGAAGTAGGACATGATCGAATACTGATAAGTGTCCTGGAAGAACTCGGCGTCGTTGGCATAGGTGATCGGGTCCGGCTTGCCGTCACCGTTATTGTCGTCGCTGGCGTTGTAGTCGCCAGTGTGGCTAAGGCCGATGGCGTGGCCAATCTCGTGGGTCAGTGCGGTCTGCCCATAGCCGCCATAGTACAGGTCGAAGTTATCGTCCTGGCCGGCGTTGACGTACACGTCCCCGTTGATCTTGCCGTACTTGCCCTTGTAGTCGGGGATGAAGGCGGCCGCCTGGCCCGGGCCACCTTCGCCGGTGTTCATGAACAGGATGTCGGCGCCGCGTCCGTTCTTCTCCACGAACTTGGGCGCGATCAGGTCGTCCCACAGCTGGATGGAGGCCCGCGCGGCGTCGCGCTGCTCGGCGTTGAACGGCGAGAACTCCGCGGTCAGCCCGACCAGGTAAGGATCGCTGTTGTACTGGCCGGTCGGCGCACGATCGAGGAAGCTGTAGGTGATCGTGTTGTCGCCATGGACCTGCCACATGCCGCCGGTGCGGGTCAGGTTGTCGACCGCGCCGTCCAGCGTCAGATACTTCTTCCCATTGTACGCCGTTCCCGTCTGGTCCGGGGCGACGTAACGAAGATCGTTTATGGTCGGCAGGTCGCCCTCGGCACGAGGGGTCAGATCGGCTGCGGTGGATAGAAGACGCTGTTGATTCACTACGCACTCCTTCAAGACTTCACCCCCGACCGGACGGGCCGGAGCCCCGCGTTAACCATGCGAGGGGGGCGGACGGGTGATGAGTTCGTCTTTATGGGTCAACCACTTAGCTTGGCTTTTCGACCAACGGCTGAACCGCTGCGCAGACGTAATGGAACCATTCGCCGGTTCGGATCATTGCTGCTCGCGACTTGAGCGAGCGGAGCCATTGACCTTGCCACAACCGTATCTGCGCTGGCCTAGGTCCGCTCCATTCGTCGCACACGCCGACCGCCGCTGATGGCTCGCGCACCTGCCCGCGCTCGCGGCGGTCTCGACATTGATTCGTATAACGCCAAGCGCGACTTCTCGAAGACGGCCGAGCCGAAAGGCCGCAAGCTAAAGGGCAAGGGCGACAGCTTTGTCGTGCAGAAGCACGATGCCAGCCGGCTTCACTGGGATTTTCGCTTAGAACTCGATGGAGTGCTGAAAAGCTGGGCCGTGCCGAAAGGCCCCAGCCTCGACCCCGGCCAGAACCGCCTCGCCATGCGGACGGAGGATCACCCGCTCGACTATGGCACGTTCGAGGGCATCATCCCCAAAGGCGAATATGGCGGCGGCACGGTGATGCTGTGGGATCGCGGCCGCTGGCTGCCGCACCCGGACAAGGACCCGCGCAAGACGCTCGATGACGGCCACCTCCACTTCACCCTCGAAGGCGAGCGGATGAAGGGCGAGTGGGTCATGTTCCGGATGAAGCCCCGCGCCGGCGAGAAGGGCGAGGCGTGGATGCTCAAGAAGGTCACGGACGACTTCGCCAAACCGGATGAGGGCGAGGCGCTGGTCGACGACTGCCTGACCAGCGTCACGACCAACCGCACCATGGCCGAGATCGCGGCCGGCGAAGACGTGTGGGAGTCGAACCGCGGCGGAAAGAAGGGCGGCCGGACCAAGCGCAAGGTCGCCGCGCCGCCACCGCCGTTCCAGGAACCGCAGCTCGCCACGCTGACCGACACGATCCCGAGCGGCAACGACTGGCTCCACGAGTACAAATATGACGGCTACCGCCTGCTGCTGAGCGTCGGGGAGGGAGTTGCCTTGGCCTGGACCCGCGGCGGCAAGGATTGGAGCGACTTCTTCGCGCCCCTTACTGCGGCCGCGGCCAAGCTGCCGCCCAGCTGCCTGCTCGATGGCGAGGCGGTGGCGCTGGACGAGCACGGCAAACCCAGCTTCCAGCTGCTGCAGAACACCCTGAAGGGCGGACCGCGCTCGCGTGGAAAGCCGTCCGACCTCAACCTCGCCTACTACGCCTTCGACCTGCTGATCGATCGCGGCGAGGACATCACCGGCCTCAGCAATTTGGAGCGCAAGCAGCGCCTTGCCGCCCTGCTCAAGACCGCGCCGCCGCCCTTGCTCTACGGCGACCACATCGTCGGCAAGGGCGAGAAACTGTTCACCGCCATTTGCAAGGAGGGCGGAGAGGGGATCATCTCCAAGAAGGCCAGCGCGCCCTACCGCGGCACGCGGACAAAGTGCTGGCTCAAGATCAAATGCATCCAGCGGCAGGAATTCGTGATTGTAGGCTGGCAGGCGAGTGACAAGCGTCGCGGCTTCCGCTCGCTCCACCTCGCGGTCAATGAAGGTGGCGCCCTACGCTACGTCGGCAAGGTCGGCACCGGCTTCGATACCAGGATGATCGAGGAGCTGTCCGCCACCATGGCGCCCATGAAGCGCGACGAACCGGCGCTGGACGTTCCCCGCGCCATGCGCCGCGGGTCCACCTGGATCCAGCCCAAGCTGGTTGCCGAGATCGCTTTCACCGAGTTCACCACGGACGGCGTCCTCCGCCACCCCAGCTTCATCGCCCTGCGCTCCGACAAGGCCGCCAAGGAAGTCGTCCGGGAGACTCCGGCTCCGCTGAAGAAGGCCACCAAACAGCCGACCCTCGCCACCTACGAAAGCCACGGCCTGAAGCTCACCAGCCCCGAACGGGTCGTCTTCCCCGGCGACGAACTCACCAAGGGCGACCTCGCCAACTATTATGCCGCGGTCGCCGACCTGCTTCTGATTGACCTTGCCAACCGCCCGATGACCCTGATCCGCTGCCCGCAGGGTCGCGGCAAGCAGTGCTTTTTTCAGAAACACGACAGCGGCGCGATGGGCCCGCACGTGCTTCACGTCCCGGTCATCGAGAACAAGGGCGAGACCCAGGACTATTTGTATGTGACGGAAGCGCTCGGCGCGCTCGAATGCGTGCAGATGAACACGATCGAGTTCCACGGCTGGGGCAGCCGGGTCGACCCGCTGGAGAACCCCGACCGGCTGGTGTTCGATCTCGACCCCGACGTCGGCCTCGACTTCGACAAGGTGAAGGAAGCGGCGCTGCGCCTGCGCGCGCTGCTCGGCGACCTAGGGCTGACCACCTTCCCGCTGCTCTCCGGCGGCAAAGGCATCCACGTCGTCGCGCCGCTCGACCAGACCCGCGACTGGCCGACGGTGAAGAGCTTCGCCGAACGCTTCAGCCGCGCCATCGCTGAGGCCGAGCCAGAGCTGTTCACCGCCAACATCCGCAAGGTGCAGCGCAAGGGTCGCATCTTCCTCGACTGGCTCCGCAACCAACGCGGCGCCACGGCCGTCATGCCCTATTCCGCCCGCGCTCGCGAAGGCGCGCCGGTCGCCGCTCCGGTGGCATGGAAGGAACTGGACGACCTCACTGCCGCCAACATCTACTCGATCCGGGACGCGGCCACCCTGCTGGAACGCTCGTCCAGCGACCTGCTGAAGGGTTGGGGGCAGGCGAAGCAGGCGCTACCGGACCTCTAACCCGCAAACCGGTCCGTCGCCCGGATCAGCCCGTCCAGCACGCCGGGCTCGCTGTACAGGTGCCCGCCGTCCGGCACGATCTCCAACTCCGCTTCCGGCCACGCGCGGTGGAGCGCCCACGCCGCCCTGGGCGGGGTGCAGGTGTCGTGCCGGCCTTGGACGATCACCGCGGGAATGTGGCGGATCCGCTCCACCCCGCGCAGCAATTGCCCTTCCTCCAGCCAGCCGCCGTGCCGCATGTAGTGGTTCTCAATCCGCGCCACCGCGATCGCCTTGTGGGCTTCCGTGAAATCCTCCAGCGTCTCCGGGCTGGGCAGCAGCGTCACGGTGACGCCCTCCCACCGGCTCCACGCCTTGGCTGCGGCCAACTGCGCCGCCGGATCGTCGCTCGTCAGCCGGCGGTGATAGACCTCGACTAGGTTGCCGCGCTCCGCGTCTGGGATTAGGGCCACGAACTCCTCCCAGCCGTCTGGGTAGACCGCGGACGCGCCGCCTTCCCGGTACAACCAGTCGATCTCGAACTGATCGAACAGGAAGATGCCACGCAAAACCAGCTCCGTGACTCGCTCAGGGTGCGCCTGGGCATAGGCCAGCGCCAGGGTCGAACCCCAGCTGCCGCCGAATACCTGCCACCGCTCACAGCCCATCACTTCTATCCGCAGGCGCTCGATGTCGGCGACCAGGTGCTGGGTGGTGTTCGCTTCAAGGCTGGCGAACGGCTCGGAGCGGCCGCAGCCTCGCTGGTCGAACACCAAGATGCGATAGCGTTCCGGATCGAATTGGCGACGATGGTTAGAGCTAGCACCGCCGCCGGGCCCGCCGTGCAAAAACACCACCGGCTTGCCATGCGGATTGCCGCACAGCTCCCAATAAAGCCGGTGGCCGTCGCCCACCTCCAGCATGCCGTTGCGGAAAGGCTCGATCGAGGGGTACAATGTGCGGCGTTCGGTCATCAAATGAATCTACCCTCGATCGCCAATAGGCACTGTGTCTCAGGTGCAACAGGTTGAGAGTTTGTCCCCGAAGGAACGCCGTGCTCGCAACCGCAGCATGGGCTCGGGACTTAGACGGGCATCCAAGTAACGCGTATCAACAACGAAAGGGGAAACCCATGAAGCGCATGCTATTGGCAACGGCGATCGCCGCGGCCGTCATCGCCACGCCGGCCGCCGCCCGCGACGGCCGTGGCTACTTCGGAGTGGAGGGCGGCCTGCTCTTCCCGAAGGACCAGAACGGCGACGTATTCGTCGACTACACCACCACCCAAACGCCGGCGACCACGCCGCTGTTCGTCGGTCCGGCCGACACCAGCTTCAACAATGCGTACGGCCTGAACTACAAGCGTGGCCTCGACCTCGACTTGGTCGCCGGCTACGACTTCGGCATGTTTCGGCTTGAGGGTGAACTCGGCTGGAAGCGCGCCAACCTCGACGACTTCGACGTCGATACCGGCTTCATCACCAGCCTCAACGCCGGCCTGAACCGCCCGGCTGGCACCGGCGACCCCGTCGGCGCCAACGCTGCGCTAACCGGCGGAAGCTTCGATCTCGATGGCCGTACCAAGGTGCTGTCGGGCATGATCAACGCGTTGGTCGACTTCGGCAACGAGGACGGCGTCAGCTTCTACGCCGGAGGTGGTGCCGGCCGGGCGCGCGTCAGCTTCGCCGGCGACCGCGACAATGCCTGGGCGTTCCAGGGCATCGCGGGTGTTCGCTTCGCCCTCAGCCCGAACGTCGACCTCGGCGTGAAGTATCGCTACTTCCGCACCGGCAAGGTGAACCTCGCAGGTGACTCGGTGCTGCCGCTGGCCGGCAATGCCGATGCCGTCGTCGTTGGCACCACGCCGGTGCTGGCGACCACCAATGCGGTGCTGTCGACCGACTTCGATCAGAAGTTCCGCAGCCACTCGCTGCTGGCCTCGCTCATCTTCAACTTCGGTGGCGCCGCGGCTGCCCCGCCGCCCCCGCCGCCGCCGCCTCCGCCGCCCCCGCCGCCGCCTCCGGCGACGCAGACCTGCCCGGATGGTTCGGTGATCCTGGCGACTGACACCTGCCCGGTGCCGCCGCCGCCGCCGCCGCCGCCGCCGCCGGCTCCCGAACGGGGCTAAGGCTCAAGCCGGAAGGGAAGAGGGTCGCTCCACGGAGCGGCCCTTTTTCTTGACTCGCGCGCCCGCATCCGCTTGAGAGCGCATCACATCGGCGGGCTTCGGCTCGCCGTTTGCTTTGGGGCTTGGGCAGCGCCCCTTACTGCTGCCTGGCTGGGGATACCTCGCACGGTCCCCCGACGAACGAAAGGAAAGACCTATGCGCCATCGTGTTGGCGGCCGTAAGCTTCAGCGCACCTCGGCCCACCGTGCAGCCCTGTTCCGCAACATGGCCGCTGCCCTCATCAAGCACGAGCAGATCACCACCACGCTGGCCAAGGCTAAGGAGCTCCGCCCCTATACCGAGAAGCTGGTGACCCTGGCCAAGAAGGGCGGCCTGTCCAACCGCCGCCTGGCGCACGCCCGCCTGCTCGACGACGCGCAACTTGTGAAGCTGTTTGACACGCTTGCCGCGCGTTACGCGGGCCGCAACGGCGGCTACACTCGCGTGATCAAGGCTGGCATCCGTCAGTCGGACGCGGCGCCGATGGCGATCATCGAGTTCGTCGACCGGGACGTCAGCGCCAAGGGCCAGGACTCCGGTCCGATGATGACGGACGAGGATTTGGACGAAGCGGCCTGATTACGGGCAGCCCATTCGATCCCACGAAGGCCGCTCCATTCGGGGCGGCCTTTTTCGCGTCAGGCGGCGGCGCGGCCTGGAAGGCCGAGCATCTCGGTTTCGAGGTCGGCTTGGCTGAACGGGATCGGCGCGCCCATGTGGCCCAGCCGCTCCAGATAGAGCCGTGCGAAATGATGGTGTCTCTCGCGCGCTTGCGCGGTCAGGGAGCGGCGGGCCGCTCCAAGTTCCTCGACGGCACGGCGCCAGTAGTAACGAGCGTCAGCTTCCATGCGACTGCATCCCCCCAGAGGTGCTTGGCACTGGTGCGGCGCGGAACCACCCCAATGGCCCGAGTCGCACAGCCAAGGTAACGCAAGCGCAGCCGATGGTGGAGTCCCCAGCCTCGGCTTGAGCCGCGCACCCGGAAGGTGTTGAAGAAGCGTTAACGTCAGAAAGGGCGTGTCGCGCGCCCGCCTGAGCCCCAGACCTTACTTTACCAGTTCGACCTGCTCGAACTCGAGCTCGACCGGAGTCGCACGGCCAAAAATCGACACGCCGACCTTCACCCGGCCGCGATCGAAATCGAGTTCCTCGACCACCCCGTTGAAGCTGGCAAACGGGCCGTCCAACACCTTCACGGCGTCGCCGATCTCGTAATCGACGCTGACCTTCTGCTTGGGCGCGGCAGCGGCGGCCTCTTCCTTGGTGTTGAGGATGCGTGCAGCCTCCGCCTCACTGATGGCCTGCGGCTTGCCGTTGGGGCCCAGGAAGCCGGTCACCTTGGGCGTATTCTTGACGAGGTGGTAGACGTCGTCGTTCATGCCCAGCTTCGCCAGCACGTAGCCCGGGAAAAACTTGCGGTCGCTGGTCACCTTCTTCCCGCGCCGGACCTCCGTCACCTTCTCGGTCGGAACCTCGACGTTCTCAACCAGCTGCTCAAGTCCCAGTCGCTTGGCCTCGCTCAGGATCGACTCGCGGACCTTGTTCTCGAAGCCGGAATAGGCGTGGATGATGTACCAGCGGGACATGAGTGGTGGTCCTTGTTCGAGGGCGTCAGCCGAGCAGGCCGAGCAGCCACTGGACGATGGCGGCGAAGAAGCTGTCGACGCCGAAGAAGAAGAGGGCGAGCAGGCTGGTCATGATGAACACCATGACGGCGGTCATCCACGTCTCTCGGCCGGTCGGCCACACGACCTTGCGAGCCTCGGTTCGCACCTGGCGCGCGAACTCTCCGGGAGACGTCTTGGCCACGGGTCTCTGCTTCCTCTTCGCGATAGAAAAACGAGGTCCGCGGGCATCCCCGCCGGACCTCGATCGACAGGCGATGTAGCGGCAACCGTGCCTGCCTTCAAGCGGGCCGTCACCGAAGTAACGTCCATCACGTCCGTCGTGACTTCGCGCGCCGGCCGGCGTTTCGCGCCCGCCAGGCGCACCAATCAAGAAGCTCCCGCTTCTTCGCTCGCTCCGGCCTGGCAGGGGCAGAGGGACTCGAACCCACGACCCTCGGTTTTGGAGACCGATGCTCTACCAACTGAGCTATACCCCTAGGCCGGTCGGACCCTTGCAGGACCGGCGCGCGAAGTAGCCGTGAAGCGGTCCGCGCGCAAGGCGCTCAGGCAGCGATGTCGAAGGGCACGATCTCGCCCGAAAGATACAGGTTCCGGGCCTTGGTCCGCGACAGCTTTCCCGAGCTCGTGCGCGGCAGGCTGCGCGGCGGGACCAGCTCCACGACCGGCGTGATGCCGGTAATCGCCCGGACCCGCTCGCGGATGTCGTCGCGCAGGCGCCCACGCTCTTCCGGGTCGGATACCCGGCAGTGAACCAGCACCGCCGGCTGCTCCTCGCCGCTCGGGCCGGTGATTGCGAATGCGGCGATGTCTCCGGACTTGAAGCCGGGTAGCTGCTCCACCGCCCACTCGATGTCCTGCGGCCAGTGATTGCGGCCATTGATGATGATCATGTCCTTGGCCCGGCCGACGATGAAGATGTAGCCGCTCGACAGATAGCCCATGTCGCCGGTGTCCAGCCACCCGTCCTTCATGCAGGCGTCGGTCGATTCCTGGTCACGATAATAGCCGACCATCAGGCTGGCGCCCTTGACCCACACCTTGCCGATCTGCCGGTCGGCCATGACGCTGCCGTCCGCGTCGCGGATCTCGATGGTCATGCCCTGCACGGGCTTGCCGCAGTTGACGATCGCCCGGTAGCGGCGGGGTCGTTCCTGCGCGGGGGTGCCGGCGCCGCTCAGCTCGCTTTCCTCAACCAGCTCGACCCGGATGCCCTCACCCGGCGGCATCAGGCTGACTGCCAGCGTCGCTTCGGCCAGGCCATAGCTCGGGCAAAAAGCATGTGCCTTGAAGCCGGCGTCGGCGAACGCATCCACGAACGCCTGCATTACGTCCGGCCGGATCATGTCGGCGCCGTTGCCCGCCACCCGCCAGCGCGACAAGTCGAACCGGTCGGACGCGCGGGTCTGCGACGAGATGCGCCGGGCGCAGATGTCGTAGCCGAACGTCGGCGAATAGCTGACGGTGGTGCCCGGGTTGCGGCTGATTAGGTCGAGCCAGGCAAGCGGCCGGCGAGCGAAATCCTCCGTCTTCATGTAATCAACCGAAATCTGCTGCGACAGCGGTGACAGCAAGCAGCCGACCAGCCCCATGTCATGGTACCACGGCAGCCAGCTGACGCAGCGGTCGCTGTCGCGCACCTGCAAGCCCACGCCATGCGCCTTGAGGTTGTCGAGCAAGGCATGGTGCGTCACGGCCACGCCATGCGGGAAGCGGGTCGAGCCGCTGCTATATTGCAGGTAGGCGATCTCCTGCGGGTCGGCTGCGGGCAGGGCAGCCGCCTCGTCCGGCACTACGTCGGCAAGGCTTTCCCAGCTGCGGCCCTCGACGCCGCGCTGCTCAGCTGCGGCAGCCGCGAAATCCTCCAGCTCGGCCGGATACAGGAACAGCTTGGGGTCGCAGCTCTGCAGCATGACCTTCAGTTGTTCGACATAAGCTTCGCGCCCACCGAAGCTGGTCGGCAGCGGCAGCGGCACCGGCCACAAGCCAGCGTAGATCGCGCCGAAGAAGCAGGCGGCGAACTCCGGTCCGGTCTCCGCCACAAGCGCCAGCCGGTCGCCCTTGGCGAGACCGAGCGCCATGAACCGACGCGCATGCGCCAGCGCGTCGCGGCGCAGTTCGGCATAAGGATAAGCCTGCGCCAGATTGCCGCGCGCATCGTGGAAGTTCAGCCCGCGCCGACCACCAGCGGCATAATCGAGCGCCTCGCCCAAGGTGGCGAAATCGGCAATCCGACGCGGCAGCGGATCTAGGGTCGGGGTAGCGCCTGGGGGAGCAAGGTGGGTCGATGCGGAGTGACGGTCGAGCACGCCTATGTCCTGTTCTGATCGCATGGCTGGGTGCCGCAGGGTTCGCCCACGCCACATGGTTAGCATTTTCTTGAAGCTCCATAGTGTGGCACAAACAAGGCGTGGGCCGGGGAACAGAGGACAGTGATGGGCCGGCAAGGGGCCGCCGGGCGCCGCGGCCGCTCGATGAGGAGCGCCTGCGCGAGCTCGCGCTCCATTACGTTGGTCGCTTCGCTACCACTCGCGCCAAGCTAGCGGCCTATCTCAATCGCAAGCTGCGGGAGCGCGGCTGGGCGGGGGAGGGGGCGCCCGACCTCCACGTACTTGTCGAACGTCTGGCCGAGCTCGGTTATATCGACGATCGCGCCTTCGGCGTCGCCAAGGCGGGCTCGCTGACGGCGCGCGGTTACGGCACGCGCCGGGTGCACCAAGCGCTGAAACTGGCCGGCGTCACCGACGAGGACGCAGTCGATGGCGCTGCGGTGGCAGAGGAGCGCGCAGCCGACGCTGCCCTGCGCTACGCCTCGCGCCGGCGGATTGGGCCGTTCGCGCTGGAGCCGCACGACCCAGTCCAGCGCGAGAAGGCCCTTGCCGCGATGATAAGGGCAGGTCACGACTTCGCGCTCGCGCGGGCCATCGTCGATGCAAAGCCCGGAATTCCGCCAGACCTGTAACCCGCTCGTTTTATTGGGATTCATAACCGTTCCGTTACGGTTTTGCTAACGGCCCGGTGACCATGCTATAGTTGCGTCGTGCAACCGGAACGCGCGTACTCAGCGGGAAACGACTCGGCGGCGGAGGCACCCTCCGACGCTCCTGCCTTGCGAACTGCTGCCCGGATCAAGTGGTTCGATGCCACCCGCGGCTTCGGCTTTGCGGTGGCCGACGATGTCGACGGCGACATCCTGCTGCATTTTTCAGCGCTCAAGGAGCATAACAGGCGCAGCCTGCCGGAAGGGGCGCTTGTGGAAGTGGAAGTGGTGCGGCAGAACCGCGGCCTGCAGGCGAGCCGCGTGCTGTCGATCGATCTGAGCCAGGCGCTGGTGCAACGGGTGCAGCCCGTTGGCAATCCGGCCGATCGGGCCGACCGCCAGGCGCTGCTCGACGAGGCAGGCCCGTTCGAGCTGGTGGAGGTCAAGTGGTTCAATCGCGTAAAAGGCTACGGCTTTGTCAATCGCGCCGGGGACCCTGCGAACGACATCTTCCTGCACATGGAGACCGTGCGCCGGGCGGGCCTTGGCGAATTGGAACCGGGCCAGCGGCTGGATGCTCGGATCGCGAACGGCAAGAAGGGTCTCACTGCCGTCGACCTGCAACCTGTGGGTTGAGATTTTCGGCGGCGGCCCTGCTGTTGCCGCTGTCGGTCGCCGCTTGTCAGCCGGGCTCCGTGCAGCAGGCGCTGGGATCTGAGTCGGGCACCACGGGGCAGGCGCTGGAACGCGCCCCCTCCGGGCTTGAGCAGAAGGTCCTCACCGTCCGCACCACCGCCGGCCAGCTACATCGCTTTACCGTGGAGGTCGCCCGCAGCCCGCAGGAGCAGGAGCAGGGCCTGATGAACCGCCAGAGCCTGGCGCCCGATCGCGGCATGATCTTTCCCTACGCCCCGCCGCAACCGGTCAGCTTCTGGATGAAGAACACCTACATTCCCCTCGACATGCTGTTCATCCGCCCGGACAATTCGATCGCCCGGGTCGAAACCGCCGTCCCGCTCAACCTGGACCCGGTGCCAAGCCTCGAGCCGATCTCCGCGGTCCTGGAGATTCCAGGCGGCCGCGCGGCCGAGCTCGGGATCAAGCCGGGCGACCGGGTCAGCTGGTAGGAATCGGTCACGGCTGGCGCTTGCGCTTGCCGTTACGAGCGGGCAGGGACGCCCCCATGGGACTCCTCGGCAGCATCTTCACCTGGTGGAATGGGGCGACACTTGGCACGTCGCTGTTCACACGCCGGTTCGGCAACCAGGTCGGCAAGGACGCGCTCGGTAACCTCTACTTCGTCCACGCCAAGAACCCGGCTCGTCGCTGGGTCATCTACAACGGCAGCAACGACGCCAGCCGCACCCCGCCGGAGTGGCAGAGCTGGCTGCGCGGCCAGATCGACGACGTGCCTGACAAGGCGCTGCCCCCGCGCCGTCCATTCCAGAAGCCCGCCGTGCCCAACCTCACTGGCACCGGGGAGACGTACCGGCCTTCCGGCTCGCTCAGCCGCGGCGGGCAGCGTCCGGCGGCCACGGGCGACTACCAGGCCTGGACTCCCGAATAAGGTGGCGGCCAAGCGCCTGACCGGACTGCTGCTGCTTGGCCTTGCCCTGGCCGGCTGCGACCGGCTGCCCGGCAGTGGCAACCGCCAGGAGGCGCAGCCCGCCGCCGGCCAGCCGCAAATTGCGCCCGTTGCTGCCCAGCAATCCACACAGGTGCCCGGCGCAACTCCGATGGCGGAGCGAGTGGCGGTGATCGGCATCCTCAACAAGCGCAATGGCATTTCCCGCGATCTCCGGATGCGGCCCGGCCAGGCTGCCAGGGGCAACGACATCATCGTCCGCCTCGGCGCGTGCGAGACCACTCCGCCGTGGGAGTTCGACAAGCTCACCGGCGCCTTTGTGCAGGTCGATGTGCAGCAGCCGGGCGGCCAATGGCGCCGCGTCTTCTCTGGCTGGCTGTACAAGGAATCGCCGTCGCTGAACGTGGTCGAGCACCCGGTCTACGACGTCTGGGTCAAGAGCTGCGCGATGACCTTCCCTGCCGGTCCGTCCGCCCCGGCCGCTCCGCGCGCCGACAGCAGCTCGTCCAATGCGGCGAACGAGGCTCGCCCGTCTCGCCGCGCCAGGTCAGCGCCGCCGCCCAGCGCCGAGCCCAGCAACGCCGAGTAGAGCGTCCGCGGCACCACAATCGCGCCCAGCGACGCCAGGTGATCGGTGATGAATTGGCAGTCTAGCAGGGTGAACCGGCCGACCTTCAGCCGCGCTACCAGCCACGCCAGCGCCACCTTGGACGCATCCGTCTCCCGGCTGAACATGCTTTCGCCGAAGAAGGCACGGCCGAGCTTCACGCCGTATATGCCGCCGACCAGCCTGCTTCCACGCCATACCTCGACGCTATGCGCCGCGCCTTGCGCGTGGAGGTCGTGCATGGCCTGTTCGATCGGACCGTTGATCCAGGTCTCGGGCCGGTCGGCGCAGCCGAGGATCACGCCGGCGAAGTCGCGATCACGGGTGACGTGGAAGCGCCCGGACCGCAGCCGCTTCGCCAGGGAGCGCGACAGGTGGAAGCCGTCGATCGGCAGGATCGCGCGCTCGCGCGGCTCGACCCAGAACAGCTCGTCCGTGTCGCGGGTTTCCGCCATAGGGAAGATGCCGCTGGCATAGCCCTGCAGTACCAGCCGAGGATCGAGCCGGATCACGTGGCTCGCCCGACAAGGCCCGCCGCGTCCGCGCCGCTCAGAGTATGTCCCGGACCGCGTCCTGCGGCCGGCACAGGCGGACACCCTTCTCGGTCCTGACCAACGGTCGCTCGACCAGTACCGGGTGCGCCGCCATCGCCTGCAACACTGCCTCGTCGTCCGCGCCGGCCAACCCCAGCTCCATTGCCAGCTCCTCCTTGGCGCGCAGGCCGTCGCGGGGCCGCATTCCGGCTTCGGCATACAATCCGGCCAATTCGTCGCGGGTCAGCGGCTGCTTCAAATACTCGACCACCGTCACCTCCGCGCCATGCTCGCGCAGGATGTCGAGCGTCTTACGCGACGTGCCGCACGCCGGATTGTGGTAGATGGTCGCCTTCATGCAGCTGCCCCTGCCGCATCCGCGTCCGGTTCGGCAAGCCGGCTCACATGGTCCTGCGGGATCGCCAGTCGGACCTGCAGCCCGTCGTCGGCCCAGGTGTAAGCGACGGAGCCGCGCAGCTGCCGCTCCACGCTGTTGCGGATCACCTTGGACCCGAACCCGGCGCGGCCGGGTGGCGTCCCGCCCGGGCAGCCGTACTCGTGCCATTGAAGAATCGCCTGTCCATCGCGCACGGACCAGCTCAGGTCCACCCGGCCGCCGATCCGCGACAGCGCGCCATATTTGGCGGCGTTGGTGGCTAGCTCGTGCAGCACCAGCGCCAGGCTCTGGGCCGCTGCCGGCTTGAGTCGGAGGTGCGGCCCGTCGATCGTGACTCGCGCACTGTCCCGCTCAGCGTACGGCGCGAGCTCCTCGTGCGCGAGCGGCATCAAGTCCACTCCGGACCAGCGCGAACTGGCCAGCAGGCTGTGCGCCCGTGCCAGCGACTGGATGCGTCCCGTGATGGCATCCTTGAGCGCATCCGCGTCATCGGCGCGGGTGAGCTGCACAACCGACTGCACCACCGCCAGCAGGTTCTTCGCGCGGTGATCGACTTCGCGGGCTAGCAGCTGCTCCCGCTCCTCCGCAACCTTGCGCTCAGTTACGTCCATCACCAACCCGATCACCCGCGTCGGCCTGCCGTCCGCGCCGCGTTCGATCTGACCCGTATCCGCCAGCCAAATGTGACGTCCGTCGGCGGCCACCGCGCGATATTCCATCGCGAATCGCTCGAATCGCTCGAGGGCGACCCGGACGGTGTTGCGGAACGCCGGCACGTCATCAGGGTGGATGTGCTGCTCCCACCCGTGCTGGGTCGGCACGATCCGGTCGGGCGCGAGGCCGCACAGCTCCGCGATCAGCGGATCGCGGCTGATCAGGCCCGTCGCCACGTCGATCTCGTACAGCGACGAGCGCGCCGCCCGCTGCGCCGTCTCGGCCCGCTGCGCCATCCGGACCAGCTCCTCCCGCCGCTGGTGCCGCTCGGTTACGTCCGTGCTGGTGCCGACGATGCCGATTACCTGCCCGCCCTGGTTGCGCAGCGGTGCCTTGACCGACAGGAAGATGCGGGTGCCGCTATCGCCCGTTACCTGTTCCTCCAGTTCCTCGGCCTTGCCCGTGCTCATGATGCGGCGATCGTTGCGGCGGAACTCGGCAGCATCCTCCGGGCCGGCGAAGTCGGCGTCCGTCCGCCCGATCAGTTCGGCCACATCACAGCCGTAGAGTTCCAGCACCGCCTGGTTGGCGTAGATGAACCGGCCCTCCCGGTCCTTGGCGTAGATGAGGCTCGGCGCTGCATCGCCGATTACGTTGAGCAGAGACGTCGTCCGCTGCAGCTCCTCGCGTGCCGACAGCTCCTTGCCGATTGCGTCGGTCAGGCGCAGCTGGCTGTCGCGTTCGTGGACTGCGGCCGCGAGCAGTAGCTTGGTCAAGCTGGTCACCGTGAGGAACTGCTGCAGCAGGACCAAGTCGGCGCTGGCTGGCCCGCCCAGCACAAACGGGCCGTGACCCATGCTGGTCCCGGCACTCGCCACCAGCGACACGATCACCAGGCCAGCCGCCGCGCCCGGCACCCGGTACAGCAAGGCGATACAGGCCAAGATCGGAAAGACCAGCCAGGCCCTCGGCACCTGCCCCCCGAAGAACACGGCGGCCGTGATCGCCGCCAGCATCACCAGCGAAACGGCCAGGCCAACCTGCCGCCGCGTCACCAGGGCGTCGCTCCGGAGGCCGGCCAGACTCAAGATCAGCGCGCCCACCGACAGGATGCCGACCGCGTCGCCGAAGAACCAGGTTTCCAGCACGCCACCAGCCGCCGCAAGCGGAACTACGTCACGCACCAGCAGGATGCCGACCCCGGCTGTCGCGGCCATGGCGGACGAAACGGCGGCGGCAGCAACCAGAACAAGGACCTCCCGCACACAGGTGAGCGCAAGCGGACCCGGCTGCAGCCGGCGGACCAGGGTCGCTGCGACCAGCGCAGCCAGGCCGTTGCTCAACCCGATCGCCGCCTGGGCAACCAGCGGTTGATCCGCGCCCGTCAACTGCGCCGCGAGGACGAAGCCGAGCGCCACGGCCGGCCACAACCGCCGGCCGCCCAGCAACAAGGCGGCGAAGGCGACCCCCGCGGCCGGCCAGATCGGCGAAGCAACCCCACTCACGGTGGCCCAGCGCAGGCCAGCGGCCGCGGTCAGCGCATAAACAAGCAGCAGCAACACGAAGAACAGGGGAAAGGAAGCGCGCCGCTCCTCCTGTCCCATCTGCCCCGTCGCGTTCTTCGCAGCTGTAGCCGCCAGCGAAGACTGCTCGTTCATGAATGCGAAACTATTCGCCGACGCGACGCACGCAAGGATTCATTGCTTAATGTGGGTTTATGCTGGACCAAAGACCTAATCGACAACCGCGCTGGCTGCTTTCCGGCCAAGCGCCATTATGAACGCTGTTCTTCCAGCCAGCGCTCCAGCCACTTGATCGTATAATTGCCGTCCATGAACTCGGGCGTATCGATCACCCGCTGGTGGAGTGGAACGGTGGTTTTCATGCCTTCGACCACGAACTCCTCCAGGGCTCGCCGCAAGCGGCGTATGCATTCCTCGCGGTCCGCGCCATAGACGATCAGCTTGCCGATCATGCTGTCGTAGTAGGGCGGCACCCGGTAGCCGGCGTACAGCCCGCTATCGACCCGCACGTGCATGCCGCCCGGCGCAACATAGTTCTTCACCAGCCCTGGCGACGGCACAAAGGTTTCCGGGTCTTCCGCATTGATCCGGCATTCGATCGCATGACCGGTCAGCTGCACCCTTTCCTGCGGCACTGTCAGTCCTTCGCCCTGCGCGATACGGATTTGCTCACGCACAAGGTCGAGGCCGCTGATCATCTCCGTCACTGGGTGCTCGACCTGCAGCCGGGTGTTCATCTCGATGAAGTAGAACTGCCCGTCCTCGTACAGGAACTCGATCGTGCCCGCGCCGCGATAGCCCATGGCCGCCATCGCATTGGCGACGATCCCGCCCATCTTTGCGCGCTGCTCGGCGCTGATCACCGGCGACGGCGCTTCCTCAATCACCTTCTGGTGACGGCGCTGGATGGAACAGTCGCGCTCTCCCAGATGGATCGCCGCGCCCTCGCCGTCGCCGAACACCTGGAACTCGATGTGCTTGGGGTCGCCGAGGTACTTTTCCATATAGACGGTCGCGTCGCCGAACGCCGCCTTGGCCTCCGACGAGGCCTGCATCATCAGGCTTTCCAGCTGCTCCGGCGCCGGCACCACCTTCATGCCGCGTCCACCGCCGCCCGATGCGGCCTTGATCAGCACCGGATAGCCGATCTCCTCGGCCACCTGCATTGCTTCTTCAATCGTTTCCAGCGGCCCCGGCGAGCCCGGCACCAGCGGCAAGCCGAGCTTCGCCGCCGTGCGCTTGGCCTCGACCTTGTCGCCCATCACCCGGATGTGCTCGGGCTTGGGCCCGACCCAGATGATGTTGTGCAGTTCCACGATCTCCGCGAACTGCGCGTTCTCGGAAAGGAAGCCGTAGCCCGGGTGGATCGCGTCGGCGTGCGTGATCTCCGCGGCCGAGATGATGTTGGCGATGTTGAGATAGCTGTCGGTTGCGGCGGGCGGCCCGATGCACACCGCTTCGTCGGCGAGGCGCACGTGCATCGCATCTGCGTCGGCGGTCGAATGCACCGCCACCGTCTTGATGCCCAGTTCGTGGCACGCGCGGTGGATGCGCAGCGCGATCTCGCCGCGATTGGCGATCAGCAGCTTGGTAATCTTGGCCATCGGGTTAAGCGATCACGACCAGCGGCTGGTCGAACTCCACCGGCTGCGCGTTGGCGACCATCACCTGCACCACCTTACCGGCGCGCGGTGCGAGTATCGGGTTCATTACCTTCATCGCTTCCACGATCAGCAGCGTGTCGCCCTCGCGCACCGTGTCGCCCGGCCCAACGAACGGCTTGGACCCTGGTTCGGCCGACAGGTAGGCGGTACCGACCATCGGCGACTTGACCGCTTCACCGGCCGGCAGCGCATCGCCAACGGGAGCAGCTTCGGTCGGAGCGGCAATCGGAGCCGTGGCTAGCACCGGCGCGGCGGCAACCATCGTGGCGGGCGCGGCGGCCACCGTCAGCTCGCGCTTCACGCGGATCTTGCGGTCGCCATCCTCGACCTCGATCTCGCTCAGCTCGTTGGCGGCAAGCAGTTCGGCCAGTTCGCGCACCAGCGCGCTGTCCACGCGCATCTGCCTCGAGCTGTCGGCGCTCGTCTCTTCAGCCATGATCCGTTCCCTGTGCTTTTGCGCGGGCGCTCTGTCAGAGCCGGGCGGCGGCGTCCAGTGCCAGCCGGTAGGACAGGGCGCCGAAGCCGCTGATCGAACCTGTGCAAACGCCCGAGATCAGGCTTCGGTGGCGAAAGGATTCGCGGGCCTGCGGATTGCTGAGATGCACTTCGATCACCGGGGTAGTGATCGCCGCCACCGCGTCGCGCAGGGCCACCGACGTGTGCGTGAACCCGCCCGCGTTCAGTATGACGGCGTGCACCTTGTCCGCCTGCGCTTCGTGGAGCCAATCGATCAGGTGGCCCTCATGGTTCGACTGGCGCACATCCACTTCCAGCCCGAGCTCGCCGGCGCGTCCGAGCAGTTCGCCCGCGATGTCGTCGAGCGTCTGCGAGCCGTAGATCGCCGGCTCGCGCGTGCCGAGCAGGTTAAGATTGGGACCGTTCAGGACAAGCACCTTGCGCATTGCCGCCCTGCCTTCCGCCACCTAAGTGCACCAGTCAATGAGCGAGACCGAAACCTGTTCGATCAGCGTCAATGGCCAGCACCGCCGAGTGCCGGCCGGAACCACCGTCGCGGGCCTGGTGCAGGAGATCGGCCTGAACCCCGCGCGGGTTGCCGTTGAACGCAATCTTGAAATCGTTCCACGCTCCACGCTGGCGCAGGTGCAGGTCGAGGATGGCGACGATTACGAGATCGTGCACTTCGTTGGTGGCGGTTGATCAGAGCCGCGTCGGCGTGCGCGGCGGCCACGCGCCGTAGCGTTTCGCGATCGTTTTCACGGCATCGAAAGTCCGGTTGATCCGTCCGCGTGCATCCGCAATCGCGCGTCCATCTACTTGCCCGTCGGGGTCGCCCGCAGCTGCCGAGCGGGCGCGTGCCTTCGCGGCCGCATAGTCCTGCCATGCCCGCACATGCGCCTGGTAGGCTGCCCAGAACTCAGCCGGCGCCGCACCGCGCGTGATCTCCGCCATTCGCGCGGCCACCTCGTCAGCGGGCAGCTGTTCGACGTCGAGATTGTCCGCCTGCAGGATGCGCTCGATCGCCGGCTTGGCAGCGCTGCCCTGCACCACCACTTGCTGCGCCGGCGCTGACTCGAGTTGAGCGTTGGCGATCGCCGCCGCGACACAGAGGAGCTTTGCGATCATGGCCGAACTCCCATATCAGCGCGCTCCTCTATTCGCCTCGGGAAACTGGCCGTGAACGCACCGCAGAACATCGACGCCGACAGCTGGACCGTTGCCGGCCGCACCTTCCGCTCGCGGCTGATCGTCGGCACCGGCAAGTACAAGAGCCTCGAGCAGAACGCGGCCACCGTCGCGGCGTCCGGCGCGGAGATCGTCACGGTGGCCGTGCGCCGGGTCAACATCTCCGATCCCAACGCGCCGATGCTGACCGACCACATCGACCCCAAGAAGGTCACCTACCTTCCGAACACCGCCGGCTGCTTCACCGCCGAGGACGCCATCCGCACCCTGCGCCTGGCGCGGGAGGCGGGCGGTTGGAAGCTGGTCAAGCTGGAGGTGCTGGCCGAGGCCAAGACCCTCTACCCCGACATGATCGAGACCGTCCGCGCGACGGAGCTCCTCACGAAAGAGGGCTTCGAGGTGATGGTCTACTGCACCGACGATCCGATCATGGCCCGCCGCTGCGAGGACGCCGGCGCGGTGGCGATCATGCCCTTGGGCGCGCCGATCGGTTCGGGTCTAGGCGTGCAAAACCCGGTCACCATCCGCCTGATCGTCGAGGGGGCGAAAGTGCCCGTGCTGGTCGATGCCGGTGTCGGCACCGCCAGCGATGCGGCGGCGGCGATGGAGCTCGGCTGCGACGGTGTGCTGATGAACACTGCCATTGCCGAGGCGAAGGACCCGATTCTGATGGCCCGTGCCATGAAGGCGGCGGTCGAATCTGGCCGGCTCGCCTATCGCGCCGGGCGCATGGCCAAGCGCCGCTACGCCGACCCGTCGAGTCCGCTGGCCGGCCTTATCTGATTGCCGTCACCACGTGCGCCGACAGGGCGCGCGGGAAGTCGTGCGACAAGGCGGCACGCACCGCTTCCTCTGCCCGCTCCAGCATGAACGGCCCGTGCGCTTCTATCTCCCCCCGCAGCGGCGTGCCTTCCACCATGCCGAGCGACGCGTCCTCCGGCCCGGCCGTGGGCAGGCTTTCCAGTGCTACCGTTTCGAGCTCGATGTCGGTGAAGCCGGCCGCCAGCAGATCCTGTTCGATCTGCGCCTCGTCGGCATAGCCGAACGGAGTCCGTGCCAGGAACTGCGGCGGGTTGTCGGCCAGGAATGTGGCCAGAGCCTGGTGCACCCGGTGGGTCGCCGGGTTGCGCTCCAGCCGGTCCCAGATCGCCATCAGGTAACGCCCGCCGTCCCGCAACACGCGGCGTGCTTCGGCGTTGGCCCGCACCTTGTCGGGAACGAACATCAGCCCGAATGAACAGACCACCAGGTCGAATTCGCCATCCGCGAACGGCAGCTCCTGCGCGTCGGCCTGCTGCACCCGGACGTGCTCGCGAAGGTTGGTCGTGCGCCGCTTGGCCACGTCCAGCATCGCCGGATTGAGGTCGGTAGCGACCAGGACCTCAGCTTGCGGGCAGGCATGGGCCAGCGCCGCGGTCACCAGCCCGGTGCCGGCCGCCGTCTCCAGGATGCGCCGGGGCTCCCACGCCTGCACGCGCCGGGCGACTTCCGCGGCATAGGGCTGAAACAGCAGGGGCCCCAGATGCTGGTCGTAGATGCCCGGGATGGAACCGCTGAACGCGCTGTCGCTGGTGCTCATGGAACGCTCGTCCCTCTGCGGCTTTGAGCGGTGACAATGACAGATTTCCGCGACTTGTGCGAGCGGATGATTCAGCGCGACCTTGTGCGCCGCGGCATCAACGATCCGCGCCTTCTCCGCGCCTTCGTCGCCGTCCCGCGGGAGCTGTTCGTTTCGCCCGAGCTAAAGTCTCGGGCGTACGACGACCGCCCCCTTCCCATCGCGGCCGGGCAGACCATCAGCCAGCCGTTCATCGTCGCCCGGATGATCGAGCTCGCCGGCCTGTCCGAGCACGACCATGTGCTCGAGGTCGGCGCCGGCTCCGGCTATGCGGCGGCGATCATGGCTCAGCTGGCCCGTTCGGTCGTCGCGATCGAACGGCACGGGGAGCTGGCGGCCCAGGCACAGGACCGCGTGCAACGCCTGCGCTTACGCAACCTCCGCATCGTCCACGGCGACGGCACCCGCGGCTGGCCGCCGGACGCTCCCTACGATGCCATCCTCTGCGCCGCCGCCGGCCTTGCCGTTCCGCCTGCCTGGTGGGAGCAGCTGGCACCCGGTGGCCAGATCGTCATGCCGCTCGGGCCCGCAGGCGGCGAACAGGTGCTGACCGTGCTGACGACAAGCGGGCAGCAGGAGCTAGACCCAGTCCGCTTCGTTCCCCTGATCGATGGACCAGCTGACTGACACAAGCGCGGCCGAGCAGCTGCGCGCCGCCGCGGAGCCGCTCCCCGACATCGACAATCCTGCCTTCGCGGCCGCGTTCGACCGCTTCGGCGACGCCCGAGTCGTCCTGCTCGGCGAAGCCAGCCACGGCACCGCCGACTTCTATCGCGCCCGCGTCGCCATCACCCGGCGCTTGGTCGAGCGCCACGGCTTCACGATCGTCGCGCTGGAAGCCGACTGGCCCGACGCCGCTGCCCTCGACCGCTTCGTCCGCCACCGCGGCCGCCGTGAAGGTGAGGAAGCTGCCTTCGGACGATTCCCCAGCTGGATGTGGCGCAACCTCGAGTTCGACGGTTTCGTCCGCTGGTTGCACGAGCACAACCGGCTGCTCGGCGACGGTGCGCAGGCCGGTCTCTACGGCCTCGACCTCTACAATCTTCACGGCTCGATGCAGGCGGTGATCGCATTCCTGGAGGAGACTGATCCCGCCCTCGCCGCCGAAGCGCGCCAGCGTTATTCCTGTCTCGCGCCGTTCAGCCGCGATCCCGCTCAATATGGCGCGATGGCGCGCTCGGCCGGCTACGCCTTCTGCGCGGAAGGGGCGATCTCGGTCCTCACCGACCTGCTCGAACGCCAGTGCCTCGGCGGCGATTGTGACGAGTGGCTCGACGCCGCCGCCAACGCCCGTCTCGTGAAGAATGCGGAGAGTTATTACCGCGCCATGTTCCACTCGAACGAGGACAGCTGGAATCGCCGCGACACCCACATGTTCGAGACCTTGTGCCAGCTGCTCGACGCCAAGGGCCCGAACGCCAAGGCGGTCGTCTGGGCGCACAACAGCCACATCGGTGACGCGCGTGCCACGGACATGGGCCGCGAGCGGGGCGAGCTCAACATCGGCCAGCTCGCGAAGGAGAAGTTCGGCGCCGCGGCCCGCCTGATCGGCTTCGGCACGCACACCGGCACGGTCGCGGCCGCCGACGACTGGGACGGCCCGATGAAGATCAAGCAGGTCCGGCCCAGCCGCCCGGACAGCCACGAGGCGCTCAGCCACGCCACCGGCCTGCCGCGCTTCCTGCTCGACCTGCGGGACGGCGGGCCTACCCCAGCCCATGAAGAGCGCCTCGAACGCTTCATCGGGGTGATCTATCGCCCAGACACCGAACGCTGGTCGCATTACAGCGAAGCGGTGCTCGCCGAGCAATTCGACGCCTGGGCGTGGTTCGACGAGACTTCCGCCGTCACCCCGCTTGCCGACCTCCACGACGAACGCGAGGCGGAGCTGTGGCCGTTCGGCTTGTGATCGGCGTCAGTGCCGCACGGGGCAGGTATTGAACCCGAACAGCCGATACAGCGGGCAGGTCCCCACCAATCCGGTGACCAGCGGCACCAGCCCGAGATAGCCCCAGTTCGTCTTCGGACCGACGAACACCAGAGATAGCATGGCGAAGCCAAGGATCACCCGTAGCGTCCGGTCGAGCGGGCCTTCATTGCGCGCAAGCATGGCAATTCTCCTGCCTTGAAGCACCCAGGTCCGTGCGCCTCCGCATTCTCGTTGGTTATCCGTTATGTTCCTTAGGTACGCGCCCGTTCCCGTAGCTTGGTGATCGTGCTTGCATGGCTGATCACCTCCACGTCCGTCTTCACGTGAAGGAGCCGAATACCGCTCCCGCTCAGCGCCTCGTCCAGCGCGGGCCCGAACTCTTCCGTCCGCGCGACGGTCGCGGCCCAGCCGCCGTACGCCCGTGCCAGCGCCGCAAAATCTGGGTTCCTGAGCTCGGTCGCCGACAGCCGCTCCGGATACTCGCGCTCCTGGTGCATGCGGATGGTGCCATAGCTTGAGTTGTCGACCACTATGACCAGCAGATCCGCGCCATATTGCGCGGCGGTCGCCAGCTCCTGTCCGTTCATCAGGAAGTCGCCGTCACCCGCGACGCACAGCACCTGCCGACCACGAAACCGCACCGCCGCAGCAACGGCCGCGGGCAGGCCATAACCCATGGTTCCGCTGGTCGGCGCCAGCTGCGTCGGACAGTCGGAGTAACGCCAGTACCGATGTACCCAGCCCGAGAAGTTGCCCGCCCCGTTGCACACGATCGTGTCCGCCGGCAGCCGCTCGCGCAGCAGCTTCATGCATGGTCCCAGGTCCATCGCCACACCGTCCCGCGGCCTGGGCTCGCTCCATTCCAGCCACTCTGCATGCGCCTCGTCGCCGGCGCCGAACCGCACCAGTTCCGGATCGTCCCACGCATCAACGATCTCGGCGAACTCGCCCATGTCGGCGGCGATCGGCAAGTCGGCATGGTAGACGCGGCCAAGCTCCGTCGGATCGGGATGGACGTGCACCAAGGTCTGTCCCGGATGGTCTGGCGTAATCAACGTATAGCCGTCGGTGGTCGCCTCACCTAGGCGCGCGCCGACCACCAGCAGCAGGTCGGCGTCCCTGATCCGTTGCTGCAGCTTCGGATTCGGCCCGTAACCAAGGTTGCCGGCATAGACGGGGCAGTCGTTGGCGACCGAGTCCTGCCGCCGGAACGCCGCCGCGACGGGCAAGCCGTGGCGTGCGGCGAAGCTGGCGAAGTGGTGTGCCGCGCGCGGGCTCCAGTCGGCTCCGCCGACGATCGCCACCGGCGCCGCGGCTTCCTTCAACAGCTCGAACAGCGCCGCTACCGCGCCCGGCTCGGGGCTTTCCACCACGACCGGCACCGGCATCCGGTCGGGCACCGCCACTTCGTCCCGCAGCATGTCCTCCGGCAGCGCCAGCACAACCGGCCCGGGCCGCCCGCTGGTCGCCACCCGCCACGCCCGTGCGACATATTCCGGAATGCGCCGCGCATCGTCGATCCGCGCCGCCCACTTGGCGATCGGAGCGAAGAAGGCGGTCAAGTCTACCTCCTGGAACCCTTCGCGATCCTTGTCGCGCCGGTCGAGGTCGCCGACGAACAGGATCATCGGCGTCGAATCCTGAAATGCCACGTGCACGCCCGCGCTGGCGTTGGTCGCGCCGGGTCCGCGAGTCACGAACGCCACCCCCGGTCGCCCGGTCAGCTTGCCGTCCGCGTCGGCCATGTAGGCGACGCCGCCCTCCTGCCGGCACACCACCGTCTCTATTTCGGGCGTGTCGTGCAGCGCGTCGAGCACGGCCAGAAAGCTCTCGCCCGGCACGGTGAAGATCCTGTCGCAGCCATTGAGGACCAGCTGGTCGACGAGCACGCGCCCGCCGGAACGAAGGGGAGGGGTGTCGGTCATGGCCGCGGCTCTAGACCGCCGCCAGCCTCGCCTCAACCAGCCGGATCGCCTCGGCTACCGCGGCCTCGCGATCAAGCATGCTGGTGTCGAGCAGCAGCGCGTCGGCCGCCTGCTTAAGCGGCGCCGCTGAACGATGGCTATCGCGCTCGTCGCGCGCCCGAATGTCCAGCAGTACGTCGGGATAGTGCACCGGCATGCCTCGCGCCTGAAGCTCCGCCACCCGCCGCTCCGCCCTGACTTCGGGCGAGGCGGTGACGAACAGCTTGGCCGTGGCGCCCGGCGCGATCACCGTCCCAATGTCCCGCCCGTCAAGCACCGCGCCGTCCGGCTGCCCGGCAAACTCCTGTTGCCGCTCCAACAAGGCCTGCCGCACCGCCGGGTAGGCCGAAATCCGGCTTGCGACCCCGCCTACCGTTTCGCTGCGGAGCTCGGCGTCATCTATCAGAGACCCGATCGCGTCGCATGCCCGCAAGGCCGCGAACTCACTGTCAGGATCCCCGCCCCATCGCAGCAGGCTAAGGGCCACGGCCCGGTACAACATGCCGGTATCCATGTGCGGCAGACCGAAGCGGGCGGCCAATGCACGGGCGACCGTGCCCTTGCCGCTGGCGGCCGGGCCGTCCACGGCAATGACGAGGGAAGGGGGGGTGGGCACGGCTCGCGGCTTTGACAGCCACCCCCCGCTATGGCAAGGCGCCGGCCGATTTGGTCCGGGCTGCCGCCCACGGGCCCGTGTGACAATTGGAGTTTTCCCATGGTGAAGCCCGAGTGGGGCCACAAGCGCACCTGCCCCAAGTGCTCGACGCGTTTCTACGACCTCGGCAAGGATGACCCGGTCACCTGCATCGAGTGCGGCAACACGTTCGTGCCCGAGCCGGTGCTCAAGTCCAAGCAGCCGATGCCGTTCGAAGCAGCGCCCGTCGCCGCCGCGCCCGAAGCCAATGCGGATCAGGACCTCGGTGCCGAGGACCTGGCCCTGCCCGACGAGGACGAGGAGCCCAGCGCCGACGACGAAGTCGACATCGGCACGGGCGACGACGACCTGGGCGTCGAAGCCGCGGACGACGACGAGGAAAATCTCTAACAGGGGGTTTGACCCGCGCCGTGAATTCCCTAAAGGCGCGGGGACGGGGCCGTAGCTCAGCTGGGAGAGCGTCGCAATGGCATTGCGAAGGTCAGGGGTTCGATCCCCCTCGGCTCCACCAATTCTCTGAATTAAAAACAAGGCCGTCCGGAAGGGCGGCCTTTTTTCTTGTGTCACGTACAGGCGGCTCTGTTCCGTTCGACAGGCAAAAGAAAAGCGGCGGCGCCTTTCGACGCCGCCGCCAATCCTTGCCTAGCTGGCTCGCTTACGCGGTCGGCGTGACGTTCGCGCCGCTCAGCTTGTTCGACACGCTGCCGAAGGTCGTGCTCAGCTGGTTGCCAACGGCACCCAGGGCGGCGATGCAGGCGACGGCGATCAGCGCGGCGATCAGGCCGTACTCGATCGCGGTGGCGCCGTCTTCGTTCTTGATGAACTGCTTGATGAAAGTCGACATGTCCGGTCTCCTAGTTCCACACTTTGGGCTTGAGGCCCGACCGGCGTCCGCATCAGAACGGCGTCGGTTGAGTGCAGTCCTACGAGTCGTTGGTTGAGAAGCGGTTAAAGCCGAACCCTAACGGCTGTTCACGAATGGACGACCGAAACTCTCATCATAGACGATCCAGCAGCTTTCCGGCCTCGCGCAGCACATCGTCGACCCACTCCGGCCGCGGCCCGTCCCAGTCGGCCGGCAGCGGGCTTTTGCGCGATGGCGGCGGTAGGGGCCGCGGCGGCTGGTAATCGCCCGGCAGGCTGGTGGCGTTGCGTCCGTCGATGCTCAGGGCCGGGGCCATGAACGAGCGCCAGATCTGCGCCGGCGCGGTGCCACCGCTCATGCTCCGCGACATCGGCTGGTTGTCGTCGCGTCCAACCCATACGCCGACCACCAGGTCGCCGGCGAAGCCGACGAACAGCGCGTCGCGATTATCCTGGCTGGTGCCGGTTTTGCCGAACGTCGGCGTGCTGAGCGCCGCGCGGCGGCCCGTGCCCTCGTTCGCCGCCGCCCACAGCAGGTCCAGCATCGGCTTCCAGTCGCGTCGCCGATCCAGTGTTCCGCCGCGCCCGAAAAAGACGGAGGACAGTCCCTCGTCCTGCTTGATGGCTTCCGGCGGCAGGCCGGCGGCGCGGACCGGGTAGTGCCCGCTTGCCACCGCCGCATAGGCGGTGGTCAGCTCCAGCAGGCTTACCCCCGCCGTGCCGAGTGCCACGCTTGGCGTACTGGGCAGCGGCGTGCTGATCCCGAGGTCCCGCGCGGCCCGCAGCACATTGGCCCGTCCAACGGCTTCGGACAGCCGCACCGTTGCCGCGTTGCTCGATCGCGCGAACGCCTCCTTCATCGTGATCTCGCCGCGATACACGCCGTCGCTGTTGGCCGGCTTCCAGCCATCGATGGTGATTGGTGTGTCCGACAGCTTGCTGTCCGGGGTCCACCCGGCGCGCAGCGCGGCGAGATAGACGAACAGCTTGAACGCGCTGCCTGGCTGCCGCCGCGCCTGGGTGGCCCGGTTAAACGGCGAGCTCTTGTAGCTTGTGCCGCCGACCATCGCGACCACCCGGCCGTCTGGCCGCATCGCCACTAGCGCCGCCTGCGCCCCGTTCAGCTTGGCACTGGACACCGCCCGCACCGCCAGCCGCTGCAGGTCCGCATCCAACGTCGTGCGCACCTGCACTTCGCCGAAGTCGGCTTGGAAGGCATCGGCCGCCTGCGGCGCGACCCAGTCGGCGAAGTAGGTCCCGGTCGGTACCTTGCGCGCGTTCGCGATCGGCCGCGCCGAGCGGGTTGCGCGCGCGCGCGACATGCTGATTACGCCCGTGTCGGCCATCTCCTGCAGCACCAGCCGCGAGCGCTTCTGGGCGGCCGGGAGGTTGCGCGTCGGCGCCAGCCGGGAGGGCGCCTGCACCATGCCCGCCAGCATCGCCGACTGCGCCAGCGACAGGTTCTCCGGCGAGCGACCGAAATAATGGTGGGCGGCCGCCCGGAGCCCGTACACGCCGTCACCAAAATAGACCGACGACAGGTAGCGCGACAGGATCTCGTCCTTGCTCAGCCAGGCCTCCAGCCAGAAGGCGATGATCACCTCCTGCGCCTTGCGCTTGAGGTTGCGGTCGGCGCTGAGGAAGCTGGTCTTGGCCAGCTGCTGGGTGATCGTGCTGCCGCCCTGTCGAACGCCGCCGGACGAGAAGTTCGCCACCATCGCCCGCCCGATCGCGCGCGGGTCCACGCCCCAATGCCGGTAGAAGCGGCGGTCTTCGATCGCCACGAAGGCAGCCGGGGTGAGTGGATTCAACCGCGTCACGTCCACCGGCGCTTCCTTGATCGCCCCGCGCCGGGCGATCGGCTGCCCCTCGGCCGACACCATCAGCATGGCCGGATCGGGCAGCGGCTCCAACGCACGGCCCAGCGGGGCGGTGAAGATCAGCCACAGGATGACAACCAGCAGCGCGGCGAAGAAGCCGGTCACCCCCCATCGCAGCCAGCGCCGGCGGCGGCGCGGCGGCGGCGCCTCGACCTCGTACTCATAGGGCGGCGGCGGCGGCGCGAATGGATCCGGCAGCTCCTCCATCGGCCGGCCGTCGCGTCGAATCCAGGGTGAGTCGCGGTCGGCCATACGCTTGCGAACCCTTGTTGAACTGGCTTAGCCGCCTAATACAGTGCGCGCGCCTTGTGAAGGCTTGGGATTGAACGGGCTGAACGCTAAAGCAAGGCAGATGAATGCACGCCGACTTGTCCTGCTCGCCGCCGCGCTGCTCGCCGCGGGCTGTCGCAAGCAGGAGGAGGGGGCGGTCCGTGTGACGGTGATTGGCGAGCCGCCCGCGATCGTTGATCCTGCCGCTGCCCCGCTGACCGAGCCGCAGGCCGTGCTCCTCGCCAACACGGCGCAGGGGCTGGTCCGGTTCGATGCCGCCGGCAACATCGTCGCTGGCCTCGCCGAGCGCTGGAACGTGTCGGACGACGGCCTCAGCTACATCTTCCGGCTGCAGACCGGCACCTGGCCTTCAGGCCGCAAGATCAGCGCCCAGGACGTCGCCCGCCTGCTCCGCCGGCAGACGGCGCGGGCCAGCCGCAACCCGGTCAAGGACACGGTTGGCGCTATCAAGCAGATCGTCGCCATGACCGACCGCGTGCTGGCCATCGAGCTGTCGGCGCCGCGGCCCAACCTGCTGCAGCTGCTCGCCCAACCGGAATTCGCACTGGTCCGAAGCGGGCAGGGGACCGGCCCATTCATCGCCACCCCGTCTGGGGATGGCCTGCGGCTCGTCCGCGAGCTGCCGGTAGGCGAGGAGGAGCAGCCCCGGCGCGAGACCGTCCAGCTGACCGCCGCCAATGTCGAAGCCGCCGTCCGCGCCTTCGCCGGTGACCGCACCGACCTGGTCCTTGGCGGGCGTTTCAGCGACCTGGGCGTCGCGCTCGGCACCCGCCTGCCGCGCGGCGTGCTGCGTTTCGATCCCGCCTCCGGCCTGTTCGGCCTCGTCCCCGCCCGCGCTACCGGCCCCGCCGCCGACAAGGCGGTTCGCGTCCTCCTTGATCAGGCGCTTGACCGTGATGCGCTGGTCGCCGCGTTGGGTGTTGCCGACCTTGTGGCCCGCGCCTCGATCCTAGAGCCCGGGCTCGACGGCGGCCTCCCCCCAGCCGTGCCGCCCTGGACCGCCCAGCCGTTGGCGGATCGCCAGGCAGCCTTGTCCGCTGAGGCCGCCCGTTTGTTGCCGCGCGAAGAAGGCCAACCGCAGCCAACGATTCGCGTGGTCCTGCCGGAGGGGCCCGGCGCCGCCATCCTGCTCCAGCGGCTGCGCACTGATTGGGGCGCCCTCGGCCTTGCGGTCGAGCTCGCCGGCAAGGGCGCTCCGGCCGACTTCCGCCTCCTAGACCAGGTCGCCCCATCGACCTCCCCGGCCTGGTTCCTGCGCACGTTCCGCTGCGACGCCGTTCCGGTCTGCTCCGCGCCAGCGGACGAACGGCTCGAAGCGGCGCGGGCCACCCTGGACCCGCGCCAGCGCGCCCAGTTCTTGTTCGAAGCCGAGCGACTGATGCGAGACGATGTGTTGTTCCTGCCGCTGAGCGCCCCCGTTCGCTGGTCACTCAACCGCAACCTGCCCGGCTTTGTCGAGAACCGTTTCGCGCGCCATTCGCTTATCGATCTGCGCAATCGACCGGAGTAGCTCACGAATGGCCGTCCGCCCCGACAAGTTCACCCGTCCCGTCCTGCCGCCCCTCGGCCGCGAGCCGCAGGACGTGCGCGAGCGGATGGAGGCGCTGGAAAAGCTGCTCGAGCGGATGGTCGTCATCCCCGGCATCAACCGTCCGGTCGGACTCGACGTGCTGCTCGATTTTATCCCGGGCGTGGGGCCGACGATTGCCGCGGGGCTGGGCGCCTATCTTGCCTGGGAAGCGAAGAATCTCGGCATGTCGAAATGGCAGCTGACCCGCATGGGCGGCAACATCGGCGTCGACTGGCTGCTCGGCCTGATCCCGTTCGTCGGCGCCGTCCCCGACTTCTTCTTCCGCTCCAACACCCGCAACCTGCGCATGATCAAGCGCCACCTCGACAAGCACCACCCCAGCACCAGGATCGTCGACGTGGACGCGAGGCGCGAGAGCTAGCGGCGGCGGCGCACTGGATAAGGAGAACGTGAGTGGCGACAGCAGCAGCGGCCGTGGTGGCGAAGGCGCGCCGGGACGTCATCTCCCACTTCATGCAGGCCCGCGCGGTGGACGCGGCCTCCGCCTCCCGCTGGGTGCCCGATCGCCGGGTCCAGCGCCGGATGCTCGCCCGCCTGGTCCGCCAGGGCGTGCTGATCGAGACAGCCGCCGACGCCTACTTTCTCGACCTGCCCGCCTATGACGACTGGAAGCGAACCCTCCGCCGCCGCATCGCCCTCCTGACCGGCTCCGCCGCGCTGATCGCCGCACTCGCGGGCATCTTCGCGTAAAAACCGCCGGATAAGCAGCCACCATCGAGGTCCGCTCACGACCCAAGGCAGGCTTAAGACTCTCGATACTAAAATCTCTGCTTTGGTAAGCATCAGCAAGGAAGAGGGATAAGTTGTCACTCCATGATGAGAATGCCGAAGTGCTGCGTCACATGGCAGCTGCCGGCGACGACCTCAGGCGGCCGCGGCCGATGGATTTTAATCACATTTTCCCGACGCGAGAGGGAGCTATTGCCTTTGCGCGCCGCGTGGATGCCGAAGGGTTCTCGCCCGTGGTCCGGCCCTATGACAAACCCGGCTTCCCATTTGACGTGACAGTCACAACGGAAATGGTGGTTCCAACTTGTGATCTCATCACGGCAACCGAGCAGCGCTTGCAGGCACTCGCCGCTGAGTATGACGGGCGGGCCGACGGCTGGGGCTGCATGGAACCTTGATTTGATTGCCCGGATGCCCGCTTTCCACCCAAAGCAGACCTTAGCTCAGAGCCCGTAACAGCTGCGCTAATCCCGCAGGGGCACCACGCTCTCGTGGCTGCCCGTGATCACCGGTCGGCCGACGTCGCCTTGGCCTACCGTCCGCCCGGCCATCTCCAGCATCCGTTCCAGCGGCACCCCTGCCTGGTCCATCAACTCGGGGCTGAGATCGACCCGCGGGGAGAGATCGCGCAGCGCTACGTACAGCTTCTCCAGCGTGTTCAGCGCCATGTACGGGCACATGTTGCAATTGCAGTTGCCGTCGCCGCCTGGCACCCCGATGAAGGTCTTGCCCGGCGCCGCTTTCTCCATCTGGTGGATGATGTGCGGCTCGGTCGCGACCAGGATCACGTCGCTGGGCGAGTTCACAGCAAAGTCCAGGATCGCGCGCGTCGACCCGACATGGTCGGCATGATCGACGATGTGCGGCGGACATTCGGGATGGGCCGCGACCGGAGCGCCCGGATACTCGGCCTTCAGCTTCAGCAGTTCGGTCTCGCTGAACGCCTGGTGGACGATACAGATGCCCGGCCACAGCAGCATCTCGCGCCCGGTCTTGCGCGCCAGATAGCCACCCAGGTGCCGGTCGGGCCCGAAGATGATCTTCTGCTCCTTCGGGATCTGCGACAGGATCACGTCCGCGCTCGACGAGGTGACGATGATGTCCGACAGGGCTTTCACCGCCGCCGAGCAGTTGATGTAGGTGAGCGCGATATGATCCGGATGGGCCGCCCGGAACGCCGCGAACTGATCGGGCGGGCAGCTGTCCTCGAGTGAGCAGCCCGCGTCCATGTCGGGCAGGATCACCGTCTTTTCCGGGCTCAGTATCTTGGCCGTCTCGGCCATGAACCGCACGCCGCAAAAGGCGATCACGTCCGCGTCCGTCGCCGCTGCCTTGCGGCTGAGGTCCAGGCTGTCGCCGACGAAATCGGCCAGGTCCTGGATCTCCGGCTTCTGATAATAATGCGCCAGGATGACCGCATTGCGCTCTTCCTTCAGGCGCTTGATCTCGGCCAGCAGGTCGACGCCCTTCAGGCTGTTGGTTTGGGCGGTCACTCGATTTCTCCAGGCGCGGGGCAGGGGAGCCCGCTTCGCACCCGAGATATGCGCGGCGTCAGCCGGCCGCAATGCTCGCGGCGAGCGTCGCGGTCAGCGGCAGCCGCGACGCCAGCTCAACGGCCAGGTGGGTGCCGACCAGCACCGCCGCTACCGTCAGCGTCGCCGGGTGCACCTGGCCGAGCACCTTGCGGTCGTGCCTGGCAATCACCGCCACCATGCCCAGCTGGACCGCCATGGCGAGCAGTTCGCCCCAGGTTTGCCCGAGGATCGGCATCGGCAGCAGCCGGCCCAGCGCCGGCTCGGTGATCAGGATGCCCGAACCGACCATCAGCCGCCGGTGCCATTGCACCTGCCGGCGGAACACGACTGCCATGATCACCACCAGCGCGAAGGCGGCGAGGCCGAGCTGATTCAGCGCCAGGAAGAAGGCGGGCGTGAAGAAGGGCGGGACCCGCCCAATGGCGATGGCGTGCAGCCCGGTGTAGCTGCCCACCACAACTACGGCGACCGCCACCCCGAGGGACAGCCAGCCGGTCTTGCGATGGTCCACCACCTGCCCGCGACTGATCAGCACCCCCTGCAGCACGAACAGGCTCAGCCAACTTAGCATCAGTGCGCCGTGCAGGTGGAGGAACGCCGGTGCCGTGCGGAAGTTGGCATAACCGCGCAGCTGGAACTGCGCGAAGCCGAGGACGATGAACATCGCCAGTCCGGCCGCGAACAAGGTGAAGAACCGCTGGTCGGCCATGAAGCCGCGCGCCGGTGCCCGACCTTCTGCCCTCCTCGCCGCCACCCGAGTCGCCATGACCATACCCCCTGTTAACCCGGCGCGATCATAGCGTTAACGGCGACTAATGGCAAAGTTCCGCCGTTTCAGCGGCCCGCCCGCTCCGCAAGAACGTCCGCGATCGAGCGGCTGACATCCCATCGTTCGGAGTCCTGCCGGCCGCGATCCGGCCCGCGCACCTCCACGTGCACTTTGCCCAGCCCGGCCGCCGCCAGCGGCGCCTGCAGGTTGCGGGCGATCGCCGCCCGCGCAGCCTCCGTCGCTGCCGCCACATTCTCCGGCTTGGCCGCTTCCGCCGCCGCCTGCTGCCGCGCGCCGACCGCCACTCCGCCGCGCAGCCGCGTCTGCATGTCGCGGGTGATCAGCGGACCGTTGTAGGCGACCACCTGCCGGCTTTCGTCGATGTTGGGGGCTTCCGGCCGCACGGTCGGCGCCCGAACCAGCAAGGTCCGCGTCCGCTCGTCCCACACATAATCGTCTAGCCCGATCGCGCCCATGTCCACGAAATAAGCCACCGACCAGGGCTGCTTGACGGTCATGGTCCCCTGGAGAATGCCGCCCGGACCGCCCGTCGTCTCCCGCTTGGTCGTGACGCTCCCCGACAGCCGATAAACCTGCAGCCGGTTGCGGTTCTCGCGCAGGGCGACGACCAGCTGGTCGATGCTGCTATGCTCGACCTTCACCTGCTCCTGTCGGTCGAAGTAGCGGGCCAGCAGGTAGCCGGCGCTCACCAGTAGCGCCGCGACCAGCAGCGTCTTGACCATGCCGGTTAGCGGCAGTCGGTTCGGGGCGGTGCTCACGCTGTCGCGCTCCATTGCTCGTCCGCATGGCTGACCAGCCCGCGTTTCGCCAGCTCCAGCAGGTGCGCCAGCACCGACGCGCCCGCCGCCGGCACCAGCCGCGGGTCGAGCCCTGGGTAGGCGGCAGCGACGATGCGCTCCACTGTCCGATCCCCAGCCTCGACCCGCCGCAGGATCTGCCGCTCACGCTGCAACCGGTGGCCGATCATCCCCCGCACCAGTCGCTGCGGCTCCGCCACCGGCTCGCCATGCGCTGGGTAATAGATGCGGTCCTGCGTCCGCCCGCGCAGCTTTTCCAGGCTGCGGACATAATCGCCCATGTCGCCGTCCGGCGGAATAACCACGCTGGTCGACCAGCCCATCACATGGTCGCCGCTGAACAGGATGCCCGCGGCCTCGTCGGCGAAGCACAGGTGGTTGGACGTGTGCCCCGGCGTGTGCACGGCGGTCAGCGTCCGCGAGTCCACGACCACGCTCTCGCCGTCGGCCAGCACCCGGTCGGGTGCATATAGGTGGTCGAAGCCGGCCTCCGTCCCACCCTCAATCACCAGCGGCGCGCACCCGACTACCGGCGCGCCGGTGGTCGCGCTGAGCGGCCGTGCGCCCGGCGAATGGTCCTTGTGTGTGTGCGTCACCAGAATCGCGGCGACCGGCCGCCCGCCGATCGCCCGGACCAGCGCGTCGATGTGCGCCGCGTCGGCCGGCCCCGGATCGATCACCGCCAGCTCGTCGCGGCCGACCAGGTGCACCTGCGTACCGGTGAACGTATAGGGCGTCGGATTGGGCGCCAGCAGCCGCGCCACGCCCGGCTCCGCCTCGATCAGCTGTCCGTAGGGTGCGTCCACGTCGGGTCAGGCGGGCAGGGCGGCAAGCCCGGCCTGCGCACCTGTCAGCGCCGCGCCGCGCCGCGCCAGCGCCGCCGGTACGATCTGGTTCAGCAACACGTCCATGCTGTGGGTCCAGGTGAACTCGCCCGCCACATAGTCGCGTGCCAGCCGGGCCATTGCCGCCCGGTCGCCGCGCCACACCTCCAGGATGTTGGCCGCCATGGCCGCGCTGTCGCCGGCCGGTCCCAGCAGGCCCATGCCCGGCCGCACCCGCTCCGGCATCGCGCCGCCCGCGACGCCGACCACGGGCAGCCCGGACGCCTGCGCCTCGATGACCGACACGCCGAACGTCTCGTTGGGCATGGCCGACACGTACAGGTCGCTCGACGCCAGCCAGCGCGCCAGCTCCGCCCGGTCCGTGACAAACCCGGGGGTGACGATCCGCGGATCGCCCAGCTTCGCGACCTGCTCGCGGATCGGTCCCTGGCCCAGCAGCACCAGCTTCGCGCCCAGCTCGGCCGGCAGCCGGCGGAACGCCTCCACCACGATGTCCGGCCGTTTCTCGATGTCCATCCGCCCGACGTAGATCAGGAGCGGCTGGTCCTCGCCCATGTCCAGTTCACGCCGCAGCGCCGGATCCCGCCGGTCCGGCCCGAACGCGTCCAGCTCCACGCCCAACGGCAGGATGTGCACCGGGTCGACGCCCAGCTCGTTCAGTTTGGTGCCCCCGCCGGCATGCGACAGCGCGTAGACCGCGTCGAACTGGCGATAGAGCCGGCGGCAATAACGGTAGCATAGGCGCGCCGCGGCCTCGCCGGCCGCGCGCCCGAATGCCTTGGAGAATGGCCGCCCAGCATAGACTTCCGGAAAGTCGGTCATGTAGCCGGCCACCAGCGCCGTTTCGGGGTGCCGCTCGCGATGGCGCAGCGCCGCCCACGGTAGGTTGTAGGCGTCCTGGCACTCGATCACGTCGGGCGCGAACCGCTCCAGCACGCTCCGCACCGCGCCATTCCTCAGCAGCAGCCGGTAGTGCGGGCTGAACGGCACGTGCGGGCTCTTCACCCAGGCCGTGATCGCCCGCCCGCCGTCACTCTCCTCCACCGCGTCCTCGGCACCCGGCAAGATCATCAGGTGGCGGTGCGGGGTATTGGCGATCAGGTGCGCGCGCTTGGCCCGCAGGTAGGTGCCGACGCCGCCGCCGACTGACGACCAGCTCTGGGTCAGGTCGCACAACAGACGCGGTCGAGAGGCGAGCGGCGCGTGCATCATCGGCAGCAACAACTCACCTGCGCGTTAGTGCCCCGCGCAACCTGTCGGAAAAGCTGACACTCGGCCATCGGCTGCTGCGGGCTGAAAAGATCAAAAGCCCGGAAAACAGACACTCTCCCAGAATTGGCACGGCCGTTGCACCATCATTGCCGTCCACATTGGTTCCACGCCAATCGGAAGGGACGGCGCCGCGGTTCTCTGGTCCCGCGACTGCCGTCCCTTCTTCGTTGGGGCTATCAGGCCTGCGCTTCGCCGCTCACCAGCTGCTGCAGCTCGCCGCTCTCGTACATCTCCATCATGATGTCCGACCCGCCGACGAACTCGCCGTTGACGTACAGCTGCGGAATGGTCGGCCAGTCCGAATATTCCTTGATGCCCTGCCGGATCTCCTGGTCCTGCAGCACGTCGACAGTGTCATAGTCAGCGCCGACCCGGTCCAAGATGGCGATCGCCCGGCTGGAAAAGCCGCACTGCGGGAACAGCTGCGTGCCCTTCATGAACAGCACCACCGGCTTGGCCTTGACCAGTTGTTCGATCCGGCTCGTTGCGTCACTCATCACTCATTCTCCGTCTGGGGCGCGGCAGTCTCAAGCTGCAGCGCGTGAAGCTCGCCCCCCATGCGCCCCCCGAGCGCGCGATAGACCAGTTGGTGCTGGCGGACCCGCGGCATTCCCGCGAACGCCCCGCTCACCACCCGTGCGGCATAATGGTCGCCGTCGCCGGCCAGGTCGCGGATGGTCACCTCCGCGTCTGGCAGCGCCGCCTTGATCAGGCCCGCGATCTCGTCCGCCGCCATCGGCATCGTTACTGCCCGTCCACTAATTGGCGCTTGGCCTCGAGCGTCTGCCCGGCCAGCGCTTCACGGATCTGCGCCTCGTCCGTGTCGACGCCCGCGCTCGTCAGGTCGCCCAGCAGCTTGCGGATCACGTCCTCGTCACCGGCTTCCTCGAAATCGGCCCGGACCACGTCCTTGGCATAGGCCTCGGCCTCGACGTCCGACAGCCCCATCAGCCGCGCCGCCCACAGGCCCAGCAGCTTGTTGCGCCGTGCCGCCAGCCGGAACTTCATTTCCTCGTCATGCGCGAACTTGGTTTCGAAGGCGCGCTCGCGGTCGTCGAAGGTGGTCATTGGCTCCCCTTGGGTTCTGCGTTGCCTCGCAGATAGGCGGGGAGCGCCCGCGACTCAACCGAAGCCGGTCAGGCCGGCGCGAAGCTCAGCGCCAGTCCGTTCATGCAGTAACGCTTGCCGGTCGGCCGCGGTCCGTCGTCGAACACATGGCCCAGATGCCCGCCGCAGCGCGCGCACAGCACTTCGGTGCGCGCCATCAGCAGGCTGCGATCACTGCGCGTCGTGACCGCGCCCGGCAGCGGCCGGAAGAAGCTTGGCCAGCCCGTGCCGCTGTCGAACTTGGTCGTCGACGCGAACAGCGGCAGCCCGCAGCCCGCGCAATGGAAGGTGCCGCGGCGATGCTCCGCATTGAGCGGGCTGGAGAACGGCCGCTCCGTGCTCGCCTCGCGCAGCACGGCGTAGCGCTTCGGACCCAGCTTGCGCTTCCAATCCGGCTCGGACAGCCGCAGCGGATTGGGCAATTGCGCCGCATCGACCCGCGGCGGCCATGCGACCAGCGCTGCGCCGGATGGGCCGAGCAGGCCAAGCATGGTGCGGCGATCCAGGGTTGCGCTCATGGCGGTGTAACTCTGCCTAGCGCATTGAACCCGCCGTGAATGGGGGAGCGATGCACCGCTCGCTCCCCCGCCACACGGGTCAGGGCATGACCACCGTGTCAATCACGTGGATGACGCCGTTCGACGCCTTGACGTCAGTCGCCGTGACGCGCGACGTGCCGCCCTTGGCATCGGTCAGCACCACGTCGCTGCCGTCCAGCTTGGCGGTCAGGGTCCCGCCCTGCACGGTGGTCAGCGTCGTGCTCCCGCCGCCCTGGCGGATGGCCGCCAGGATCCGGCTCGCCGGATAGCGACCGGACACCACGTGGTAGGTCAGGATGCCGGCAAGCGTCGCCTTGTTGGCGGGCTGCAGCAGCGTGTCCACCGTCCCCGCGGGCAGCTTGCCAAACGCGGCGTTGGTCGGCGCGAACACCGTATAGGGCCCCGGCTTGCTCAGGGTGGTGGCGAGGTCGGCGGCCTGCACCGCGCTGACCAGGGTCGAGAAGTCGGGATTAGCAGACGCCACGGAAACGATGTTGTTCGCCGGCGATGCCTGCACGACGGCCGTGGCCGGAACGGCGGCGGCCATGCCGGCAAGACCTGCGGCAGCGGTCAGAAGTCGAATGACGTTCATAATGCACTCCCTTGCTGTGGCACGCGGCACGCGCCCGCCACCAAGCGAGCAGCGGACCGACAGCACAGGTCGGGAGCGGCGAACCGAAAGTCAGATGGACTTTGGGCCGTGCCGAACCGCTGCTTGGAAGCCGCGGGGGTGCAATTGGCGGCATGCGACCCCATATGTAACCAATCGCCGGCGCACGATGAGCGCCGGTGGCGGGACGGCGCATGTGCTTTCCCCGCCTGCGGGAGCTGCCATTTGACCGACCCAGTAATTACCCTCGACGAACCCGCCGCCGCCACCCCGGCCAAGCCGCGGATGGCTTTTCGCCGCTCCGCGCCCAAGATCCGCATGACCCCGGACGACGCCCGCCGGCAATCCTCGATCGTTCAGGCCGCGTGGAAGTCGTTCGGCGAGCGTGAACCCGCCATGGCCTTTCTCAACACGCACCAGGACGGTCTTGAGGGCCGCCCGCTCGACATCGCCACCAGCAGCGACGAGGGCCTCGCCGCCGTGCAGCAGATGTTGGCGGAGCGCGGAGTCTAGAGCTCCACCACCAGCTTGCCGATCACTGCCCGCGCCGCCATCGCGGCGATCGCCTCGCCTGCGCGCTCCAGCGGGTAGGTAGCGCTGACCCGCGGGCTGATCTGCTGCGCGTCCCACAGCTCGAACAGCTCGGCGACGTGGCGCTGGTTGGCCGCCGGATCGCGCATCGCGAACGCGCCCCAGAACACCCCGCACACGTCGCAGCTCTTCAATAGCGTCAGGTTGAGCGGCAGCTTGGGGATGCCCGCCGGGAAGCCGACCACCAGGTAGCGGCCTTCCCACGCGATGCTCCGCAGCGCCGGCTCGGCATAGTCGCCGCCGACCGGATCGTAGATCACGTCCGCGCCCGCCGGCCCGACCGCACCCTTGAATTGCTCCGCGAGCGCTTTCTGCCCGTTCCGGTCGAACGGTCCGCGCGGATAGACGATCGCCTCGTCCGCGCCGGCCTCCCGCGCCGCCTGCGCCTTGTCCTCGCTCGACACAGCCGCGATCACCCGCGCGCCGCGGGCCTTGCCCAGCTCCACCGCTGCCAGCCCGACGCCGCCCGCCGCACCCAGCACCAGCAGCGTCTGCCCGGCCTGCAGCCGCCCTCGATCCCACAGCGCGTGGATGCTGGTCGCATAAGTCAGCAGCAGCGCCGCTCCGTCGGTGAAGCTGCGTCCTTCCGGCAGCCGGAACGCCGAGCGCGCCGGGATCACCATCTCCTCGACCAGCCCGCCATAGCCCGGCACCGCGATCAGCCGGTCACCGGGCGACCAGCCCTCGACGCCTTCACCGACCCCGATCACCTCGCCGGCGATCTCGCCACCGGGCGCGAACGGCCGGGGCGGCTTCAGCTGATACTTGTCCTCGATGATCAGCACGTCGGGATAGTTGATCGCGCTCGCCCGCACCCGCACGTGCAGCTCGCCCTTGCCGGGGGTGGGGGAGGGGACGTCGGTGATCCGCAGCGTGTCGGGCCCGCCCGGCTCATGGCTCAGCAGCGCCCTCATCGCGCCGCCTCCGGGAAGGCGGGGACTTTGGCGATATCGGCCGGCTCATGCTGGATCACCACGGTTGCTCCCATCTGCTTGGCCAGCGCCTCGAACTTGTCCATCGATTCCAGCGTCTGCGCCTTGTCGGTGTTGAACGGCGGCATCCCGCGCTTCGTCCGCGCGGGGGCGCCATGGTACAGGTCGCCGCTCAGCAGCACGTTCCCCGACGCGAGCTTGACCAGCAGTGAGTGGTGCCCCGGCGTATGCCCCGGCAGGTCGAGCATGACGACGCTTCCGTCGCCGAACACGTCCTTGTTGCCCTGGACGGCTTCAACCTGGCGGCCGCCGGTCAGCCATGGCTTCAGCGCGGACTGTGACATCTGGAAGAACGGGTCCTTCTTCGGCCCCTTCAGCGCGGCAAGGTCCGCCGCGCCGATCAGCAGCGTCGCGTCGGGAAACGCGTGCGCCTGGCCGACATGGTCTGCATGGTAATGGCTGATGCCGATCAGCCCGACCTGCTCGGGCCGCACCCCGCCGGCGGCCAGCTGGTCGACCAGCGAGCGGTCGAGCGTGGCCGTCTGCTGCCCCGGCTCGGTATAGGGATGCCCGACCATTGCGTCGGGAAAGCCGGTATCCCAGATCATCATGCGGTCGCCGTGCCGGATCAGGTAGCAGCTGTCGGTCAGGTCGTAGGCGCCGGGCGGGTAGACGCCGGCGCCGCTCGCAAAGCTCTTGTCCATGTTCAACACGTGGATCTTGCCGCAGTCGAGCCGGCTAAGGCTGACCGGCGCGGCCGCCTTCGTGGCGGCAGGCGCCGCAGCGGCAGGCGCCGCCGCGTTGGCCGCCGCCTCGTTCGCCGGCGTCGCCGCCTTCTCTCCGCAGCCGGCCAGCGCCAGCACCGCCAGGGGCACAAGGAACGACTTCATGGGCGGCACTCCTCCTGTTCGCTCCCCTGGCGTAGCGGGGCGGCGCGCCGCCGTCATCCGCCGACCGCTTACCAGTACGCGGGCTAGCCCTCGTACTTGGCCGTGGTCTTCGCCCGCACCTCGTCCGCGCTCACGTCCGGCGCGGTTTCCACCAGCTTGAACGCGCTCCCGTGATCCGGCCGTGCAAACACCGCCAGGTCGGTGATGATCATGTCCACGACGTTCTTGCCCGTCAGCGGCAGCGTGCATTCTGGGATGAACTTGGGGCTGCCGTCTTTGGCGTTATGCTCCATCACCACGATGATCTTCTTGACGCCGGCGACCAGGTCCATCGCCCCGCCCATGCCCTTGATCATCTTGCCCGGGATCATCCAGTTGGCGATGTCGCCACCTTCGCTGACCTCCATCGCGCCCAGCACGGTCAGGTCGATATGCCCGCCCCGGATCATGGCGAAGCTCTGCTCCGACCCGAAGTAGCTCGACGACGGCAGCTGGCTGATGGTCTGCTTGCCGGCGTTGATCAGGTCCGCGTCGACCTCGTCCTCGTACGGGAAAGGCCCGATGCCCAGCATCCCGTTCTCCGACTGCAGCGTCACCTCCAGCCCCGCCGGAATATGGTTCGCCACCAGCGTCGGGATGCCGATCCCCAGGTTCACGTAGAATCCGTCGCGCAGCTCCTTCGCCGCCCGCGCCGCCATCTGGTCTCGTGACCAGCCCTTGCTCAGTGCCTCGGTGCTCATCTCATTTCCCGGTCATGGAGGATGGAAGCGGCTGCTGCGGCGTTTCCTCTTGCCAGAGGATGGAGGCGACCCGCCACCGGCCCTCGATCTTCACCAGCTGAAAGCTGTTGATGCCGCGCTCGTGGAAGCTGCCGTTGGCGGTCCGGCCCTCGTAGGCGGACCAGACGGTGGCAAGGCCACCCCAGACTTCCAGGCGGCGCTTGCCCAGCTCCCGCTCGGTGAAGCCGTCCTTCTCGAGCACCTCCGCATTGCGGCTGATGTAATCTTCCAGCGAGCCGCCGCGCAGGCCCTTCGGCCCGATCGCCTTGAGGGTAGCGCCCGGCGCGAACATCGCACGCATGCGGTCGAAATCGCGCTTCTGCCCCGCCGGCCCGGAGATCACCGCGTAGACGCCGCGGATCAGCTGGTCGATCTCGGCAACGTCGGAGCGCGTCGCGGCTGGTGCTGCGGCCAAGGCTGCCGCGGCGAGCAGGACCGCGCTCACGCCGCCTCCCGCTGCCGCACCGTCCGGAACTCGATCTTCTTGTCGTACGGCGCACCCAGGATCAGCCGTTTCACATAGATGCTCGGCAGGTGGATGGCATCAGGGTCGAGGCTGCCGACCGGCACGATCTCTTCCACCTCGGCCACGCACATCTTGCCGCAGGTCGCCGCCGGTTGGTTGAAGTTGCGCGCCGTCTTGCGGAACTGGAGGTTGCCCGCCTCGTCCGCGCGCCAGCCCTTGATGATGCTAAGGTCGGCCCGAATCCCGCGCTCAAGGATATATTCCTCGCCGTCGAACTCCTTGACCTCCTTGCCCTCGGCCACCTTCGTGCCGACGCCGGTCTTGGTGTAGAAGCCCGGGATGCCCGCGCCGCCGGCCCGCATCCGCTCGGCCAGCGTGCCTTGGGGGCAGAACTCGACCTCCAGTTCGCCGGCCAGATACTGCCGCTCGAACTCCTTGTTCTCGCCGACGTAGCTGCTGATCATCTTGGCCACCTGCCGCGTGCGCAGCAGCTTGCCGAGGCCTTCGTTGTCGATGCCCGCATTGTTGGACGCGATGGTCAGGCCGGTGACCCCGCTGGCGACGATCGCGTCGATCAGCCGCTCGGGGATGCCGCACAGGCCGAACCCGCCCGCCGCGACCGTCATGCCGTCGTGGAGCAACCCGTCGAGTGCCGCCGCGGCATCCGCATAGATCTTCTTGGCCATCTGCCCTCCTGTGCGCCAAGCCGGTTAGGCAAAGTTGAACCGACTTTCAACTTCGCTCGCGTGGGGTCAGGCGAAGTCGTCCGGCTTCAGCTCTTCCTGGCCCAGCGCACGAACCACCGCCGGCCGCTCGATGACCCGGCCCACCAGCGACGACCAGCGCGGGTACACGCTCATGTCGAACTTCGCCCGCGTCGCCCAACGATGAAACACGGCGGCATAGCTGTCGGCGGCGGTGAACCGGTCCGCCACCAGCCAACCCGGCCCGCACAAGTCGTCCAGCTCGTTGAAATGGCTGGTCAGCGCCGCGCGCCCGCCTTCGACGATGCCGGCGTGGATCGCGTCATCGGGCGACGTGCGGACCGGCCGGAACATCTGCGCAAAGGCCACGTGGACCGAGCTTGCGAACCAGCCGAGCAGCTGGTTGCACTGCGCCCGCGCAAAGGCATCGTCGCTCGGCACCGACCCGTCGGCCTCGAAGGTGTCCCCAACGTAGTTCAGGATGGCGACGTTCTCGGTGATCGTGCCCTCGTCCGTCACCAGCGCCGGCACCCGCGCATGCGGGTTCACGCGCAGGAACTCCTCGCCGTGCTGCTCGCCCTGGGCAAGGTCGATCCGCTCAGGCCGATAATCCGCCCCGGCTTCTTCCAGCGCGATGTGGCTCACCAGCGAACAGGCGCCGGGCGAGTAATACAGGGTAAGCATGGTGAAAACGCTCCTTTGTTCAAACTCGAAGGAAGCGAACTCACCACGCTCCATTTGGACCCAGTCTTACTTGATCCGCGACAGCACGCCCTGCAGCTGCATGGCGTTGGACATGTCGCCCTCGACCTTGAGCTTGCCGGTCATGAACGCGGTCATGCCGTCCAGCTGGCCGGCGACCATCGACTGCCAGTCGGCCCAGCTCACCTTGATGGTGGTGTCGGCGGCGTCGTCGTCCTCGGTGACCTGGTTGGCCTGGCCGTCGAGCATGATCGCGCCCTCGTCGCCGAAGTGCAGCTTGACCTTCTTGCCCGGCAGAACGGCGTTCGATTCCTGCATCTTCTGCACCAGTTCCTGCTTGGTCATGCGCCTAAACTCCTTGGATTGGGATGGTGCAGCGGGGGTAGCTTTGCCGCCGCAGGGATACAAGCGGCCGGGTTGATGCGTTACACCCCCGTTATGGCAGCCGTTCCCGACTCCCAGCCCAACGACCGCCGCGCCGTCGACAACCGCCGCGGCATCGTCACCCTGATCACCGGCTGGCTAATCCTGGCGATCGCCGCCATGACCTTCATCCTGCCGCTCGGCGACCCGCGCCACGCCGGCACCATGCTCGGCCTCCTCCTGGTCGCCGCCGGCGGGCTGGAGATCGTGGCGGGCAGCCAGCGCAACGCCGCGCGGTTGCCGTCCATGGCGGCCGGCGTGCTGACCGCCGTGGTTGGCGTCCTGTTCCTCACCGGCGAGTGGCGCGGCTACATTCCGGCGGTCAACGTCGTACTCATCTGGCTCGTGCTGCATAGCATGCTGCTGTTGCTCGCCACGCTGCGCGGCGGCACCTCGTCGGTGCGCAAGTGGACCGGCATCGCCGCCGCCACCGACTTCCTGCTGGGCGCCCTGCTGCTGATCGGCGTCTCCATCTCCAGCCTGGTCTATAACCTGTTCGGGCCAACCGAATATCTGGTCGCCAGCTTCGCCTGGATCCTGGCCTTGAGCTTCGTCGCGACCGGGACCATGCTGCTTGAGGTGGCGAACTGCGAGCGGGAAGGGGCCGCCTGATCGCCGCCTGAGCGGGGAGGGGGCAGTGCGGGTCAGGATCGTTGTTGGCGCCGCGCTGGCGGCGGTGCTGCTCAGCCTCTCTACCAGCAGCTTCAGCTGCGCTGGCGGCGACGACACACCGCTGTTCGACCTGGCCAAGCGTTACGACATCACCGCCAACAGCGCCTGGCTGAGCCCCGCCAACGACACCCGTGCCAATCTGCTCATGCTGCTCGCCGACGGCGGTGCTGCCACCGCCCGCCCGCCGCTAGTCGTGCGATCTTTTTCAGCTGGAAGGAGGTACGCGGCCGCGCCGGCGCCGCGCCGGTCACGCCCGACTGGGACCAGCCTGAAGACTCGCTCGCCGGCACCCGCTGCCAGACCAACGAAAGCGGCCAGGCGGCGTTCGCCGCCGCGCTCGCCGGCAACCGCCAGCTTGGCCCTGAGGAGCGCGCGGCCCTGACTGCCGCCCGCGCCGCGCTTCGTCCCGGCTGCACCAGCGACGCCGCCAAGCTGCCCGCGCCGACGCCCACGGTCCGCTCACCCGCCGGTCGGGCATTCGCCACCTACCTCGACGGCGCCCACGCCTTCTACGTCGCCGATTACCCGCGGGCGGAGGAGGATTTCGCGCGCCTCGCCACCGCTACCGACCCGTGGCTGCGCGAAACCGCGCGCTACATGACGGCGCGCACCCGCCTCAACGCCGCCCAGGACGCGCTGTTCGACGAGTACGGCTATATGGTCGAGGCGGACCAGCGCGACCCGGCCAAGGCCGCCGCCGCCGATGCGTCCCTCCGCTACTATCTCTCCGCCTATCCGAACGGCCGCTACGCCGACTCCGCCCGCGGCCTGCTCCGCCGCACCGCCTGGTTCGCCGGCAACGATGCCGCGCTCGCCCGCGACTATGCCGCCATGCTCACGAAACCCGCCGAGCCTGTTCGGGTCATCGAGGAACTCGACACCAAGCTGCTCGACCACGACAAGGGCTACCAAGCCGCAACCGGGCCGCTGCTCCTGGCCGTGGCGGACCTCCAACGCCTGCGCAGCTCCGTCGGGGAGGAACAGCCTTACCACGGCTCCGGCCTCAGCCGCGCCGAGCTCGAGCGCCAGCGCCCGCAGTTCGCCGGCCGCGACGACCTCTACACTTACCTTCTCGCCGCCGAAGCCCTGTACAACCGCAGCGCCGCCGCCGACGTGCTGGCCCTCATCCCCGATGCCGTTCACCAGTCGCGCTTCACCACTCTCCAGTTCAGCCGCCAGGTGCTGCGCGGCCTCGCGCTGGACATGAGCGGCGATCCCAACGCCTACCGGTTCTGGCTCTCCCTGCTGCCCGGCGCCACCGGCCCCAACCAGCGCGGCGCGGTGGAGCTCGCCATTGCGCAGCACGAGGAGAAACGCGGCAGCCTCGACCGCCTGCTCGCCGACACGAGCCCGGTCCGGACCCCCGCGCTGCGCCGCATCGCCATCGCCCATCTGGCCGGCCCCGACCTGCTCCGCGCCCGCGCCGCCGCGCCCCGCGCCGCCACTGATGAACGCGAGCTCGCGCTCTACGTCCTGCTTACCCGCCAGCTCGGCCGCGGCCGCTACGCCGACTTCCTCCGCGACGTTGCGCTGTTGCCGCCCGCACCGCCGCAGCCACACGCCGAGCAGACCTACCGACTGCCGCCTGACCGGGAGCAGGAGGAACTGGAGGAAGCGGCGGTCACCAGTGGCGACCTCGCCATCTTCCGCACCCCCCGGAAGGAGCCCGGCACCGGCTGCCCGGACCTCAGGGCCACCGCCACCCGCCTCACCGCCGCGCCCGCGGACCCGCACGCCCGCCTGTGCCTGGCCGAATGGTGGCGCCTGTCCGACCTCGATTATTTTCCGTTCGACCAGCCACTGGCGGAGACCGGTCTCGGCTCCGGCCCGCCGCGCTGGCCCGGCCAGCCCTACTCGCGCCTCCTCGTCTACCAGTCGCTCCTGGCCGACGCGCGCCTAACGCCTGAGGACCGCGCCTACACGCTATACCGCGCAGTCTGGTGCTTCGGCCCGAGCGGCATCAACAGCTGCGGCGGAGACGCGCCCAAAGCCCAGCGCCGCATTTGGTTCACCGAGCTCAAGACCCGCTTCCCCCAGTCCCGCTGGGCCAGGTCGTTGAAATACCATTGGTGACCCGCCACGCCTGCGCGCTCGCCGCAGCCCTGCTGCTCTCCAGCTGCAACCCGCTCCCGGCGGATACCGTGCGTGCCGAGGATCACGAGGCCTTCTGGCTGTGGGCTGGCGTCAGGCCGCAGCCCGTGCTTGCCCGCGCCCACACGCTTTACATCCTCGATGGCGAGGTCGCCGGCGAGCCGGGCCGCTATACCGTCCTGCGTGCCACCATTCCCCGCGTCCGCGGCCCCGAGCTGTGGCTCACCGTCCGCCTCGAGACCCTCGCCTGGCAACCGCAAGTCCGCCCCGCCATCCTCCGGCGCCTCACGGACTGGCGCGCCGCTGGGGGGCGCGTTGGAGGCGTCCAGCTCGACTTCGATGCCCGCACCCGCCACCTCGGCGACTACGCCGCCTTCCTTCGCAGCTTCCGCGCGGCCCTCCCGCCCGGCACTAGGCTGTCCGTCACTGGCCTGATGGACTGGAGCGCCCATGGCGATTCGGCGCAGCTTCGCTCCCTTGCCGGCATCGTCGATGAGGTCGCGATCCAGACTTATCAGGGCCGCTCCACCATTCCCGGTTACGACCGCTACCTCGCCCGCCTCGGCGGCTTTCCCATTCCGTTCCGCATCGGCCTGGTCCAGGGCGGTGAGTGGCGGCAACCCGCGGCTCTCGCCCGCAACCCTGCCTATCGCGGCACCGTCGTCTTCCTGCTCAACCCGGAACGGCGTTAGCCCGCGGCGCAGCGGCTGCTGCGCCCTCGGCTCCACCCTCCGCGTCCGCCTTCTGTGATTTGCGGCCGGGACCAAAGCACACCCAGAGCAGCGCGAGCCCGAGCAGCACGGCCGGCGCGATCCACAGCAGCAGGGCGATCACATATACCATTGTTCGGTCCCTGTTTTCATCGCTGCGGCAACTATCGAGCGGCGGCTCAGGAACCCTGTCATGCCGGCCATGTCCCAAGGTGGAACAGCGGCGTGTGCGAACGCCAGCCGGCCATTCCCCTGGGAAACGGACCGCGTTAGCCGTCGCGCGCGCCAGCCAGCAGCTTGCGCGCGATTTCCCGCACCGCGTCGTCGTCGGCCGTTCCGTCCTTCGCCGGATCCCCAAGGTGATCGAGGCTTCGCTCGATCGTGTCGATCAGCCCCGGTCGCTGTGCTTCCACCGCCTGGACCACATGGAACAGGATATGCTCAACCGCCATCTCGCGCTGCCGGGCCTGAACGGCGGTCGGTGAAGGGGATTGCTCGACATTGGCCATGGTGTTGGCTCCCTAGTTTCGTGCATCGCGAGCGCCCGGCGCGCGCTATGGTTCCGGCTGCAGTAGTCAGCGCTCGGCGCGTCGCGTTGGCCACCGCGACGCTGATCGTCTTGGCCGCGGTTTCGCCACCGCGGCCAAGACCGGCTATTGCCGCAACGAAAGGTCTAAGCCCCCGTGACGGCTCACGATTCCGTTGAGGGGAGGGGCTGTTCAAGTTACTCTGGTAAACGCCTGATTACCGGAATGAACAAGGCCTCTGAGTCGACCTTGAGCGGTCCGGAACGAGGGGAGGCGACCATGCCTGAGCTATTGTCCGGCGACCTGCTCTTCCGCGATCACGCGTTCGAGAGCGACGTGCCGCTGCCGGACGTGATCGATACTGCATCGCGCCGCACGATCACCCTGGCGGCTCGCCAGTTCGACCAGTTCCTGGGCCTCTATGACCAGTTTGGCAACGCGCTGACCACCACCGTGTGGGGCTACAAGGCCGGGCAGCTCGGCGGCTACCCCGGCCCAACGATCGTCGCCTACGAGGACCGGGCGGTGACGATGAACTGGCAGAACAAGCTGCCCCTCACCGGCCACTTGCTGCCCATCGATACGACCATTCATCTTGCCATGCCGGTGCGGCGCCCGCTCGAGAACGGCTACGTCCCGCTCGTCGCGCACCTTCACGGCGGCCACAGCTCGGCCGCGGCCGACGGTACCGCGGAGCAATGGTTCACCCAGAACGGCGGCGGCCGCGGGCAGGGACCCCGCGAGACCGGCCGGACCTTCGCCGGCTCCAGCAGCCGCTACGACAACGACCAGGGCGCCGCGACCCTGTGGTACCACGACCATGCGCTGGGCATGACCCGGCTCAACGTCTACGCGGGCCTCGCCGGCTTCTACATCCTCCAGGACGACGAACGGCTCGCTCTCGAAGCTCAGCAGATCCTGCCTAGTGGCCGCTACGATCTCGGCCTCGTGATCCAGGACCGGGCGTTCACCGCGGACGGGCAGCTCTACTTGCCCGCCTTCCGGGACGACCGCCTGCCCGGCACGACCGACACGGTCGGCGACATGGTGCCGCAAGCCTTCTACGATGCGCACGGTGAGGGCGCGCCCTCCATCCTGCCGGAGTTCTTCGGCGACACCATCCTCGTCAACGGCATGGCATGGCCAAATCTGGACGTGGCGGCGGGCGAGTACGAGTTCCGGCTCCTGAACGGCTCGGACTCGCGCTTCTACGTCGTTTCCGTCAGCGATCCGCGGGTCGGGATCACCCTGGTCGGGACCGACGGCGGCCTGCTTCCGCACGCGCTCACCATTTCCGACGGCGACGGCGTGGCGGAACCGGGCGAGTTCCTGGTCCTGGCCCCTGGCGACCGGGTCGAGCTCGTGTTCAACTTCAGCCGGCTCGGCCCCGGCGAGACGGCCACCCTGCTCAATTCCGGCCCGGAATTTGAACCCTTCAAGGGCGTGGATCTGAGCGGCGCGCTGCTCGGCGGGGCTGAGGCCGCCGACGCTGGTGATCCTGTCGGCAACATCATGCAGTTCACCGTGACGGCCGCCATTCCTGCGTTCGACGCGCACCTGTCGGCCGGGCAGGCGCTTGCCGGCGGCTTCGCCGACCTCGCCAGCGACGCGGACGGCAACGGCATCGCGGACGCCGCCACCAACGTGCGCTTGCTCGGCCTGTTCGAAGGCGCGGACGAATATGGCCGGATCATGCCCATGCTCGGCAAGGCGGAGGCGGGATCGATCATCACCGACATGATGGCGCCCGGCGACTTCGGCCCGCTGATGTACGATGCGCCGATCACTGAAAATCCGCAGCTCGGCGCCACCGAGCAGTGGGAGTTCCTTAACTTCACGGAAGACGCCCACCCGGTCCACGTCCACCTCGTCCAATATCAGGTGGTCGAGAAACGCGAGATCTTCTTCGTGGACGAGGATGAGAACGGCTTGCCCGATGACACCACCGGCGACGGCCTGATCAGCTACGGTCACGGCACCACGCCCGACTACACCAAGGCCGACATCTGGATCGGCGACGTTATTCCGCTGCGCCCGGAGGAGACCGGCTGGCAGGACACGGTGCCGGTCAATCCCGGAACCATGATGTCTATCGTCGCCCGGTTCGATCGACCGGGCGAGTATGTCTGGCACTGCCACATCCTCTCGCACGAGGACAACGAGATGATGCGCCCCTTCTACGTCGGCGACTTGCCGGTTGGTCAGGGCATGGATTACTTCACCTGACACCCGCGCAGGCACTGTGCTGGTGGCCCAGTCGCCGGACCGTAGCCGTGCGGTCCGAAGCTGAGTTCAGCGCTGCCCGACGGCCCTGCGGCTCGCCGTCTGGCTGACCCCGGACAGCGAAGCTCTGACTGCAGTTTCGCGCTTGCCCGCCGTGCTTCCCGGCCCCAAGAATCGGACCGGGTCAGGGGGCAAGCACATGAAACAACGCGTCGACCTTCTCACGATCGTCGGCTGGGGCATGCTGCTCGGGCCGCTGCTCACCATGTGGCATGAACTTGGCGGCCATGCGGCCGCCTGCGCCGCGCAGGGCGGCCAGCTGACGAGCGTCGGCGCCTACTATGTCGAATGCACCGGCCTTACGGCTCTACCCGACCTAGTGGTGGCGGTCGCCGGGGTGCTGGTGAACGCCCTGCTCGCGCTGGTCGCCTTCGCGCTCTGGCGGCGCGCCCGTAGCGACCATGCTCGCCTCGCCTGGTGGCTGGTGTGGGTCAGCGAAGCGTTCGTTGCGGCCGGCTACCTCTGTTTCTCGGGCGCGAGCGGCTTCGGGGATCTCGGCACCGGTCCGGGCGGCAGCTTCGCGAACTTCCCTCACCCGCTCGCCATCCGGGTGGCCGAGCTCGCCGCGGGCATCGTCCTCTACGTCCTGCTGGTCCGCGCGGGCATCCGCTCACTTAACGAGATGCTCGGCACGGGCCGGTCGACCAGCCCCGCGCGCCGCCGCATCGCCCACGGCTACTACGCCACGGTCGGCGCCGCCGCGATCCTGGTCGGCCTGCTCAACCCCGTCGGGCTGGTGATCACGATCATGTCGGCGCTGGCCTCCTCTTTCGGCGGTCTGGCCGGCTTCATCTCCATCGGCTTCGCCCCCGGCCGCGAGGACGCCCCGCATCCCTTCGTGATCGAACGCAGCTGGCCCGTCTTCCTCGCCGGTGCCGCCGTCCTCGCCGCCTTCGCGGTGGTCCTCGGCCGCTCGCTTCACTTCTGAGCGGGCGGCACTGCCACCTGGTCCGCGAGCCGCGCTAGAAAGTTCGCTTGCCCGCCACCAGTCGCCGATCTCGACGATCAGCTCGTCACCCAAGCAAGGCCGCGGGCGAGTCCTGCGCCAGATCGGCCCTTCGTTGATTGCCGGTCTCAGTGGCGCCAGCCAGCGCTCCAACGCCGGCCTGAACGCCTCGAACAGCGTTGCAAAGCAGACTTCGAACAGGAAACTCAGCTATTCGCAGGCAGTGACAGACCGGGGTTAAGTGCCCGTTAGGCCATCGCGCGCCTCGTCTCAGTCGACGCCGCGTCGTGCCCGCCACGCCAGCAGCGCCCAGCCGCCGATCATCAGCAGCCCGCCCGCCGGCGTTACCGCGCCCAGCCAGCGCGGCGCTCCTAGCGCCATCGCCGCCAGCGTACCCGCGAACACCGCCGACCCGCTCGCCAGCAACAACCCCGGCGCTCGCCACGCGGGCCGCGCGGCCAGCCCCAACGCCATCACCGCCACTCCGTGGGGCAGCAGATATTGGGCGCCCGTCTGCCACCAGCCGAGCGCCTCCGCATCGACCCGGCCCTTCAGCCCATGGCTGCCGAACGCGCCCAGCGCCACCGCCGCCCCGGCCAGCACCGCGCCGAGCGCCACCAGCCGCGACGACCCGCGCCCGCTCACGCCTGGTGGATCGCTTTCACCACTTGGTAGCTCTGCAGACCCTCGGTCCCGCCTTCCGATCCGAAGCCACTTTCCTTGACGCCCCCGAACGGCGCGTCCGCGACCGAGATGGCGAAGCTGTTGATGCCGACCATGCCGGCCTCGATCGCATCGCCCAGCCGGTTGGCCCGCCGCCCGTTCTCGGTGAAGGCGAATGCCGCCAGGCCGTAGGGCAGGCGGTTGGCCTGCTCGATCGCCTGGTCCTCGGTTCCGAACGGCGCCATGAGCGCCAGCGGCCCGAACGGCTCGTTGTTCATCGCCTCGGCCTCCAGCGGCACGTCCGCCAGCACCGTCGGCTGGAAGAAGAAGCCGCCGTCGCCCTTTTCACCGCCGGCCAGCACCCGCGCGCCCTTGGCCCGCGCGTCCTCGACCAGGCTCGCGATCGCGGGCACCCGCCGCCCGTTCGCCAGCGGCCCCATGCTCGTGCCCTCGGCCAGGCCGTTGCCGACCTTCAGCGCCTTGGTCCGCTCGGCGAACCCGCGCGCGAACGCGTCGTAGATGCCCTGCTGCACGTAGAAGCGGGTGGGCGCCACGCACACCTGACCCGCGTTCCGGAACTTCTGCGGCACCACCATGTCCAGCGTTTTGTCGAGGGCGCAATCGTCGAACACCAGCACCGGCGCGTGCCCGCCCAGCTCCATGGTCACCCGCTTCAGCCCGTCAGCGCATAGCTTCATCAGGTGCTTGCCGACCGGAATGGAACCGGTGAAGCTCACCTTGCGGATCACCGGTGAACCGATCAGGTGACGGGACACCGTGTCCGGCACGCCGTGGACCAGCTGGAACACGCCGGCCGGAATGCCGGCGTCGCTGAGCGCCCGCGCCATCGCGCCGGTGCAGCCCGGGGTCTCCTCCGGCGGCTTGCTGATCACCGTGCACCCGGCCGCCAGCGCTGCCGCCACCTTTTTCGCCAGCAGGTAAATCGGGAAGTTCCACGGGGTGAACGTCGCGGTCGGGCCGACCGGCTGGGGGATGACGATGCTCCGCTGCCCGGTCGGCCGCACCAGCACCCGGCCGTAGGCGCGCTTGGCCTCTTCGGCGAAGAAGTCGAACATCTGCGCCGACCCGATCACCTCGCCGATCGCCTCGGGCAGCGGCTTGCCCTGCTCCTGCGTCAGTAGCGCGCCGATGTGCTGCGCCCGCTCGCGCAGCAGGGCCGCGGCCCCGTGCAGGATGGCGGCGCGCTTTTCCACGTCCATCGCCCGCCATTCCGGCCACGCACGCTCGGCCGCGGCCAGCGCCTCGTCGAGGTCGCCGGTACTGGCCAGCGGCACTTCGGCGATGGTCTCGCCGGTCGCCGGGTTGATAACGGGAGCGGCGTCATGGCCCTCCCCGGAGCGCCAGCTGCCATCGATGAACAGCTGGAGCTCGGCGTCATAGGCTGCGGAGTCGGTCATGGGCACGGACTTAGGCCCGTGCCCACGCCCTCACAAGGTGCGTAAGGACGGCGCCGCCCGCCGCTCCAGCAGCGCGGTCAGCGCCCAAACCATCGCATCCGCCCGGTCCGGGCTCGGATCGGGCACCTCGCCCGGCACCAGCCGCTCCAACTCCGTCTCCAGCTCGGGGAAGCGGCCCGCCAGCCACGCCCGCCCGCTCTCGAACGCCACCGCCACCGGTTCGGCCCGCGCCACCTTGCCCCGGCTGGCATTGACCAGCGTCAGCGGCAGGGCAGGGGCCGCCTGCTCCAGCACGCTGCGCACCATCGCCCCGCCCATGTTCGACTCCGCCACCACCCGGTCCGCATCCCACGCCGTCGCCGCGTCGGCCACCGCCCGCGCCCAGCCTTCCGGCGATCGCCCGCTGACACTGCCATCGTGCAGCACGAACAGCTGCCCGGCCTCGTCGGACGCCGCCACCACGATGCCGCACGTCCCCCCAGCCGACGCGGGTGGGTCCACCCCGACTACCACCCGCGCCGGCGCCCCCGGCCGCTCCGCCCGCTGCCGCGCCAGCAGCGCGGGCGGGAACAGCGACCCTTCCACCTCCTCCAGCAGCTCGCCGGCCAGCTCCTGCCGCCCCAGCCGGCTGTTCCCGTACAATCCCTCCATCGCTGTCACGAACGCCACGGGCAGGTGCGGATTGTCAAAGGTTGAGCCCTTGCTCGTGACGATCCCCGGTTCGGCGAGCACCCGCTTGAGCAACTGCGATCCGCCGCGCGGAGTCGTCGTGACCAGCACTTGCGGCCGCTCACCCAGGCGCAGCCCCATGGTGAGGTTATCCCACGCTCGCGCTCCGCCGCCCCCCCATTTGCCGAGTTCATCGCACCAGGCGACATGGTGCTGCGGCCCCCGCAGCGCCTCCGGCGCCGCCGCCGAGTAGACCGTGGCGATCGCCCCGGACGGCCACTCCAACTCGCCGCGACTATGCAACCATTCGGGCCGCCAGTCCGCGCTCGATGTCGCCAACAGCCCGCTTTCCCCCTCGACCATCACCCGCACCGCCTCCTCACGGCTGGCCGCGACCAGCGCAACCCTGACGCCCGTTTCCATACGTGCAATCGAATGAACCCATTCGGCACCCGCTCGCGTCTTGCCGAACCCCCGGCCCGCCTGGATCACCCACAGTCGCCAGTTCCCGTCGGGCGCCAGCTGCGGCGTACGGCCGCGACCGGCGCCCCAATGGCCCTTGAGCGTATCGATGATGCTGGGCGGCAACTCGACAATGAAATCAGTCCACGCCGCGGGATCGTCGCGGCACAGGAGAGCGGCCCGGCGGAGCACGCGATTGACCTCACGCGGCGACATACCGGGCATCACGATGGTTGCGGCGGCGGCGTTTCGGCGATGATCTCTGCGCCGAACTTGGCCAGCCGCTCGCTCAGCGCCGCTACGACTTCTGCGTCGGTGGCCGGAGGGCTCGCGCGCTGCGGCTGCACTTTCCGCCCCGCCTCGCCGTCCTTTGCTGCGGGCGCCACTCGGGTCTTCGTGACCCGGTCTTGATGGTGCTTGAGCAACTGAAGCGCCCGCGCCGGGTCTTGCACAGGCGGGTCGGGCACGTCCCAATCCCCGGTGAGATCGATCCGCTCCAGCTCCTCCTCGACATCGTCGAACTGCTGCTGCAGCACCCGCATCTCCAACCGCGCATAACCCTGTTCCAGCGCCCGGTCCCAGGCGCTGGCAAAAGCAGCACTGGTCATACGATGACGGTAAACGGTGGAGCAGGTCACGCCCGCTCGACGAGCCGACCACCTGGCGTTGCACGTTGCCGCGAACAATTCCAGAAAGGTTCGCTGCATCTTCGCGCTGAACTTCCGCGCATCCTGGTCTGAGGTATTCATCAGCTGCGTCGTGCGACCGCGGCCCGACCGGACGTCAGCCTCAAGCGTTTCGGACCGTGAATGGGGTTCTGGTTTCCTTGACACCCTCACCGCTAACCAAAAAGGTTCCTACATGTCAAGCTCGGTATGCCAGAGCGGGGTACACGACGCGCCCGCCGGCTGCCGACCACGCAGCGGTACGGGCAGCCACCCAGGCAGTCAGAAGCCTGTCGACCGACCCCATGGATCCTGTCGGTAGTACAACCCAGTTCGCGCGAGTGCCTCTAGGCCGCCTTGTTGCGCGATGGTGCGGCCACGCGGGCCAGCGGGCGCGGCCGGCCCAGCAGGTGCCCTTGGCCAAGGTCACAACCCAGGCGCCGCAGGTATTCGCGCTGGTCGTCGGTTTCGATCCCCTCGGCTACGACCTTGCGCCCCAGGTTGTGCGCCAATGATACAATGGCTCGCACGATCATGGTGCTCTCCACGTCACGCTCCAGGCCGGCAATAAAGGACCGGTCGATCTTGAGTACGTCCGCTGGCAGCTCTCGCAGGTGCACGAGCGAAGCATAGCCAGTGCCGAAATCGTCCAAAGATACGCCCACGCCTTCCTTGCGCAGCCAGCGAAGGCACTCCACCACTGGCCCGCCCGGCCGCCCCAGAACCACGTTCTCGGTTACTTCAACCGTCAGCGCCGATGGCGGAAGGCCCCGTGACGCCAGGCGGCCGAGAATGTGGCGGGCCGCTCGCCGCCCCTGCAACTGACAGGCAAGGAAGTTGACGCTGATCGCCTTAAGCTCACCGGCCGTACGACCGGTCTGCAGCGCGTCCAGCGCCACCTCCAGCACCCAGTTCTGAATGGCCAAGCTCAGGGCTTGATCGTCGAAGGCCTGGTTGAATTCGCCCGGTCGGATGAGGCCGCGCTCCGGATGCCGCCAGCGCAGCAGCGCCTCGTGGTAGCTGACCTCTTGCGTGCGCAGGTCGACGATTGGCTGGTAGTGCAGTTCCAATTCGCCCCGTTCGAGGCCGGTGCGGGCCTGCGTGATCCACCACCGCCGGGCTTCCTGCTCATCGCAGATGGCGCTCGAATACGCCCGCCAGCAGCCGCGCCCGTCGGCCTTGGCCCGGTAAAGCGCCAGATCGGCTTCTTTGGCCAGCCGGTCCGGGCTGCCGTCGCCCGCGGTCCAGCTCGACAACCCGCCCGACAAACCGATCGCCAGCAATTGCCCGCCATGGCTCAGCCGCTGACCGCCCGACCGCCCGACCAACTCCAGCACTGGTGGCAGGCCGCCGCGTTCCTCGTCGACGAGCAGCACGGCGAACTCATCGCCGCCGATTCGCGCCACCAGTCCGCGCCCGCCGGCCGCCTCGGTAAGGCGCCGACCCGCCTCGATGATCAGGGCGTCACCCGCATCATGCCCAGCCGAGTCGTTGGCCTCCTTGAGGTCGTCTAGATCCACGATCAGCAGGTCGGCGCCGCTATGCTGCCCGAGCGTTGCAATTCGTGCCTGGAATGCGGCGCGGTTGGCCAAGCCCGTCAGCGCGTCCGTGTTCGCCACTCGGCGCAGCGTGTCGCGCTCGGCATCGGCCGCGTCGCGCTGGCGCAGAAACTCGCGAAAGCGGTCGGCCACGGCAATCGACAGGATCACCGCCTCGAAGGCGATCGCAACGAAGCTGGCCATGTCGACCAGGTCCGACTGGCTGAGCAGCCCGAAATTGCGCCCGACGCGAAGCATCAGCACGATCATCGGCGCGGTCCATGCCGCGAGGTAGAACCACACCGCGCGGCTGCCGCGCCGGATGCCGTGGCAGATCCCCGCTCCGACCAGCCCGATGGAGATCACCAAGAGCACGTTGAGTGCGAGGTCAGCAGGCCGCGCCGGCAGCAGCCAGTCCAGCGCGGCGAGTGCTCCGGCAAGCGGGATCAATGCGGAACAGACCAGGCCTGCCTTGACCAATCCCTCCGGCATCTTGCCGCGCTCGACAAAGTCGAAAAAGAAACCGGTCGCCGACCCTACCAGGATGCTGACCAGCACGAAGTCGGCCCGCACCCGCAACGCCCCGTCCAGGCCTGGCGCGAACAGGTACACGCCGCCCGTCCAGAACAGGGTGTAGGTCAGCCCGCTAGCCAGCCACACCACGTTCCAGCGCTGGAAGTCGCTGCGCAGCCAGGTCATCAGGAAGAGGTTGTACGCCAGCGCGCAGAACAAGACGCCGCAGACCGCCGAGACGAGGACCAGCCAGCGGTCCACATGCCGCTCGAACGCCGCCGGCGACAGGGCCTTGACGCTGCGCATCAGGCTGAGGTCGTCGAGGTCCCGGAAGCCAAGGCAGATGCGGGTCACTGCCGCCGGCGCCACCGGCACTGCAAATACCAGTCGGTTGCCAAGCGTCGACGCGCCGCTCAGTTCTGCCGTCCGCCCGCCCAGCAGCAGGGGCGGCCCGTTCGTGCGCGCGATCGCAATTCGCAGCGCAGAAAAGCGGGTATGGTCGATCATCAGTCGCCAGTCGCGCCCGAGCTCCGCGGAACGCGGTGGCTGCACCTGCACGAAAGTCCAGTTGGTTGCGTCCGCCGGGCGGCAGGCGGCGCTCGGGCCATAGGCCAGCTGTTCGACCTGGCGGGCCGCGGCCGGCGTGCCCCAGCCCGCGGCAATCACCAGGAGAAGCACCAACCAACGCCTGAACATTCGCCCTCCGTACCGTACCTGTAGCGGGCGAATAGCTGCCGGAGGTTTAAGAACCGTCGTTAAAACGCGCACTGATGCGGAAATGTCGCTGGCGCCGGGACCGCCAAGGACAGGGCCGCCGCCCACTCCCGTTAACCACGATTGTTCCAGATAGGTGTGAACCGCTGGTCAACAGCATCGTTCTACCCCTCGCACAGCCAAGAGGGCGAGTAGAGTGACGGGCAAGTTCGGCAAGCGTATCGACGGTCCTGCGGGGCGCCGCCAGAACCCGCGCGAGGAGCTCGCGCTAGAGGCGCTGGTGGAAACGGTCGGGGCGCGCCATTCCGCTGCCATGCTCGACCTGTCGCAGACGGGCGCGCGGCTCGGCGGTAACGACCTTCCCGCCGCCGGGGACGAGATGCTGCTGCGGGTCGCGGGCGCCGCCCTGATGGGCGAGGTGGTCTGGTCCACCGGCGAAGAGTGCGGCGTCCGCTTCGACGAGCCGCCGACGGCGGGCGAACTCCAGGCACTGCGGCGCGAGGGTGGCGCTGACATCGCCCGCCGCCTCACCCCTGACGAGCGCCGTGCGGCCGAGGATTGGCGGCATGGACTGGCGCGCTGAGGGATGGCGGCGTTATGGACCGTCGAAGTTAGCTCCGCCGAGCCCGCGCGTCCGCAATCGCCTTCTTGAGCGCGTCATAACCGACTGCACCATTGAACACCTGGTCGCCTATCACGAACAGCGGCGTGCCGGTGGCGCCTAATTCCTGCGCCAGCTGGTAGTTGCGCTTGAGCTCCGTCTCGATGTCGGGGCTTTGCGGCACGGCAGCCGGCACGCCGGCCGCCTTGGCGGCGCTGGTCAGGCCCGCCTCGTCCGGGTGGCCAGCTGCGTAGAGCGCGTCGTGGAAGGCGAGGAACTTGCCGGCCTTGCTGGCGCCGAGCGCCATGCGGGACGCGGCGACGCTGCCTTCGCCCAGGATCGGGAACTCGCGGTAGACCACCTTCAGCTTCGGGTCTTCCTTGATCAGCCGGTCGAGCACCGGCAGCGACGCCCGGCAATAGCCGCAGGCATAATCGTAGAACTCGACCAGGGTCACGTCGCCATCGCGCGCGCCTTCCCACGAGGATGCAAACGGCGTCTCCAGCGCCGCACGGTTGGCGGCGAGGGTCGGAGCGAACTGCTTTTGCTTGAGCGCCTCGGACGCGGCGATCAGGATGTCGGGATCGCGCACCATGGTTTCCCGCACGTAGCGGTCCAGCCAGCCAGCTCGCGCAGCCAGCACCAGGAAGATCAAGGTCAGCAGGGTCCCGCCGAGCGCGCCCATCAGCGCGGCTCCCCACGGCGACCGCCCCCGTGTCGTTTCGCTCACTTGCTTCGCCCGCCCTTCCGGTTCTTCTCCACTTCGGCGCGCGACACCATGGCGATGTCCTGCGCGCGAAGATAGTCCGGCGTGCCGGCGGGGATGCCCTTCATCGCCGTCTCGGCGCTGGTCAGGGCCAGCTTGGGGTCGCCTTCCAAATTCCAGCGCTCGGCTGTCGCCAGCGCGGCTCGGGCGATGTCGCCCTTTCGATCGTAGATGACGCCGAGCTGGTACCAGGCGAACGGGTTGTCGTTGTCGCGGTTGACCGCCGCCTTCAGTACCCGTTCCGCTTCCGGGTAGTTGCCGCTCTGCTCCGTCGAGATCAGCGCATGGCCGAGCATGGCGGCGATCATCGGCTTGTCCGGCGCAGCCGCTACCGCCTGCCGCAATGGCGCGATCGCTTCCTGCGGCCGACCGGACTCGAGCAGCACCTGGCCCTTCAGCTCGAGGAAATAAGGGTCCCCGGGCCGCATCTGCAGCAGCGCGTCACTTTCCGTCAGCGCACGGTCGCGATATGCCTGGCGATGATAGGCGTAGGCACGGGCATAACGTGCGGGGATGGACGTATCGCTCGCCGGATAGCGCTGCAGCACCTGCTCCGGGTCTGAGATGTAGCCGACCAGTTTGGCCCGCACCCGCTGAAACCGTTCCTCGATCTTCGGATCGACGGCACGACCCCAGGCCGGGTCCTTCTGGTAGATGGTCTTCAGCGTCTGGATGCGCTCGGACGATAGCGGATGGGTGCGATCGTAGCTGTCCGTAGCATAGACCGCGAGCCGATACTCCTGGTTCTGCAACTTCTTGAAGAACTCAAGGCTGCCGCGGCCGCTCACGCCAGCCTTGGCGAGGTAGGACGCGCCAGCCAGGTCCGCGCTGGTCTCCTGCGCCCGGGTGAAGGACAGGAAGCTGCCCTGCGCCACCTGCTGCCCCAGCGCCACAGCACCAAGCGCCGCCTCGCCGGCCCCCGCGGCGGCGGCGAGGCCGCCCAGCACCAAACTCAGGATCTGGATCACACCCGCCTTGTGCGCGCCCTCGTATATGCGGATCGAGTGGCCGCCGGCGACGTGGCCCAGTTCGTGGGCGATCACGCCCTGCAACTGGTTGGCATTGTCCGCCGCCATCAGCAGGCCTGAATGGATGTAAACCACCTGGCCGGTCGCGACAAAGGCATTGATCTCCGGATCGTTGATCATCACGACTTTGACCGACCTGGGGTCGAGGCCGGCCGCCTGGATCAACGGCTTGGAGATGTCGTCGAACAGCTGCTCGGTTTCGCTGTCGCGAAGGATCGACTGGGCGGCCGCCGGCTGAGCGGCGGCGAACACCAGCGTCAGCACCAGCATCAGCCGGCGGATCAGCAACGACGTGAAGGCGCGTCCCATCGACCTGCCCTTTGCGGTTCGGGGCTGAATGAGGGGTGAAAGGCTCCCCGCGGCCACTCGCCGGGGGAGCCCATCAAGTCAGCCGAACGTCCGCTGCCACCAACCCTGGCGGCGCGGCGCCTGCGGCTCCTCGCTCACCGGTTCCGCGGCTGGGGCGGCCTCGGGCGCGGTATCGTTGCTGGCCTCGGGCGCGACCTCCGGAGCAGGCTCCGCAACCGGCTCCAAGGCGAGTTCCGGAGCCGTGTCACCCGCCTGCTCGGGAGCAGGCTCCGCTACGAGCGCCGGCGCTTCGGCAACCTGCTCGGCCGCCACCGGCTCCGCCTTCTTGCGGCTGCGGCGCTTCGGCTTCTCCGGCGCTGCCGCGGCCTCCTGGGCAGCGACGTCGGCCGGCGCTTCCGGAGCCACCTCCGCCAGCGGCGCTGCCGCGTCGGCCTTGCGCGCCCGCGGCCGGCGGCGAGCCTTGGGCTTCTCGTCACCGACGGGCGCGGGTTCGGCGGGAGCTTCGACGGTGTCCGGGGAAGGGTCCTCCGACGGCACCGGCTCCTTCATCGGTGCTTCGTCCGGGGCCGGCAGATCGACCGGGGTCTCCGGCGCCTGCTGCTCGTCGGCAGTAAGGACTTCGTCACCCTCCCGGCGGCGGCGTCCATTGCGGCGGCGGCGACCACGGCGGGACTGTTCCTCCTCACCGGCGTCACCCGCTTCGGCCTCGGCGGCTTCCGCTTCGACCAACTCGTCCGAGCCCTCGGCCGCAGCCTCCTCGCCGGCGTCGGCACCTTCAACTGCGTCGCCCTCGCGCCGGCGATTGCGGCCACCGCGCCGGCGGCGCCTGCGGCGGCGCTTGCCACCCTCGCCATGGTCGCCCTCGCCACGGTCCTCGCTCTCGGCCGAGGCGTCCGCCTCGTCCTCGAAATCTTCGCCGTCTTCCTCCTCGACATCGTCGAACTCGGCGTCGTCAACATCGTCCATGATCGGAGCGGGCAGGGGCTGCGGCCGCGGCGGCGCGATCGGCCGCGGGCCAGAGCTTTCCACCATCATCCGCGCACCCTCGAAGCTCGGATCGACCAGCACCTCGACCGACACGCCGTAACGCGCCTCGATGTCGGCCAGCTCGGTCCGCTTCTTGTTCAGCACGTAGATGGCAGCCTCGGCGCCGGCCCGCAGGCAGACCTTCTCGCCCCGGCCCCGGGCTGCTTCCTCCTCAAGCAGGCGCAGCGCCTGCAGGCCGGCAGACGACGCGGTGCGCATCAGCCCGGTGCCCTCGCAATGCGGGCACGCCTTGGTGGACGCTTCCAGCACGCCGGTGCGCAACCGCTGGCGGCTCATTTCCATCAGCCCGAAGCTCGAGATCCGGCCGACCTGGATGCGCGCCCGATCGTTCTTGAGCGCCTCCTTCATCGCCTTTTCGACCTTCCGGACATGGCTGTTCTGCTCCATGTCGATGAAGTCGATGACAACGAGGCCGGCCATGTCCCGCAGGCGCAGCTGGCGCGCGATCTCGTTGGCGGCCTCCAGGTTGGTCTGAAAGGCGGTCTGCTCGATGTTGTGTTCGCGCGTCGACCGGCCCGAGTTGATGTCGATGGAGACCAGCGCCTCGGTGGGGTTGATCACCAAGTAGCCGCCGCTCTTCAGCTGGACGATCGGCTGGTACATGGCGCCCAACTGGTCCTCGACGCCGTAGCGCTGGAACAGGGAGGTCGCCTCCGTATGGGCGGTCACCCGCCGCACATGGCTCGGCATCAACAGCTTCATGTAGCCGCGGGCCGCGCGGAAGCCGTCCTCGCCCTCGACGATCACTTCCTCGATCTCGCGGTGGTAGAGGTCGCGGATGGCGCGCTTCACCAGGTCGCTGTCGCGGTAGATCAGCGCGGGCGCGCTGGACTTGAGCGTGTTCTCCCGCACCTCGTCCCACAGACGGGCGAGGTAGTCGAAGTCGCGCTTGATCTCGGTCTTGGTGCGCTGGAGCCCGGCGGTGCGGACAATCAGCCCCATGGTCGACGGCAGCTTCAGCTCGGCCATGATCGACTTCAAACGCTTGCGGTCGGCACCGTTGCTGATCTTCCGACTGATGCCGCCGCCGTGGGACGTGTTGGGCATCAGCACGCAATAACGACCCGCGAGGCTGAGATAGGTGGTCAGCGCCGCACCCTTGTTGCCGCGCTCTTCCTTGACGACCTGAACCAGCAGCACCTGGCGCCGATGGATGACGTCCTGAATCTTGTAACGACGGCGCAGGTTCTGGCGCTTGCGGCGCAGTTCGTCCGCCTCGTCGACTACGCTTCGGCGACCATTGCCGCCGGTTTCTTCGGACTGGACCGGCTCGTCGCTGTCATCCCCGTTCTCGTCCTCATCGTCGTAATCGTCGGGACGGTCGTCGGTGCCGTCGTCTTCGTGGTGGCTGTCGATCGGCTCCAGGTCGTCCGCCTGATTGCGCAGGCGCTCTTCCTCGGCCGCATGCTCGGCTTCCTCGCGCAGCAGCGCTTCGCGATCCTCGCGTGGGATCTGATAATAATCCGGGTGGATTTCGCTGAAGGCGAGGAACCCGTGGCGGTTTCCGCCATAGTCGACGAACGCGGCCTGGAGCGAGGGCTCCACCCGGGTCACCTTGGCAAGGTAGATGTTGCCCTTGAGTTGCTTGTGCTCGGCGGATTCGAAGTCGAATTCTTCGATCCGGTTACCCTTGACGACCGCGACCCGGGTCTCCTCGGGGTGGCGCGCGTCGATCAGCATGCGCATGGTCATGAAATAGTCTCCGCTCGCGCGCCACGACCTTCCGAGGGCGGCGCGCGCGTGATGAATCCAGCGTTGGCGCGGCAGGGCCGCGGGCGCTGGGGATGATGATGAAATTTGCTGCTGCTGCCTCGATCACCCTGGAAGGCGCACCGTCCGGCTCATCGCGGAGCTCGGGTCGGGCAACGGGTGACGTCATTCAGCTTCAACCTGTTCGAAGCCGCGGTGCCCAGTGACGGTGCCGCGGCGCCGGTCCGCTCGCTTGCATTGGGACGCAAGCGGGACCGGCGGTGGACCTAGCATCCCCTCAGCCCTGCCGCAATGGCGCCCACCGTGGCTTTTCTGCCGCTTGGTAGGTCCATGGTGCCGCGCTAGTCTGGCCCGGCATGAGCTTGCCCGTCCGAACCCTGGTCGCCTGCGCGGCGGCGCTGACCGCCGCGGCCTGTTCGCGCGACTCCTCGGACCACGGCGGCGCCATTCCTGGCGCGGCGCAGCGCGGAGGGCTGACTGTCGGCCTGCCCGATCCCTTAACGGATGTGGCGGTGACCGAGGCCCGGGTGCCCGGCCGTCCGCTGGTGGTGATCGACCCGGGCCATGGCGGCCGTGATCCGGGCGCGCCGGGCGCCGCCAGCGGCGTGCGCGAGAAACAGCTGACGCTGCAGGTCGCCCGCGAGCTGCGGGCGCGACTGGCCCGCGACGGGCGAGTGCGCGTCGCGCTTACCCGGGACGCCGACCGAAGCCTGGAACTCGATCAGCGTTCCGACATCGCCCGGCGGCTCGGCGCGGACCTGTTCGTCTCGCTTCATGCGGACAGCTCCACGGACACCGATGCGCGTGGCGCGAGCGTCTATTCCCTGTCGGAGGTGGCGTCCGACGTCGACGCCGCGCGCATGGCGGCCGGGCAGGGCACGGGCGCTGGCCGCAGTGCGCCGGCCGGCAGCGTTCCAGCGCTACTTGCCGACCTCGCGACGCGTGACTCCATGAACGCGTCGGCCGACTTCGCGCTTCGGCTGGTTGGAACGGCCGGCCGGCAAGTCGCGCTGCGCCCCGAACCTCATCGCTTTGCCGCATTCCGGGTGCTGCGCCGGGCCGAAGCACCGGCCGTGCTGGTCGAGATGGGCTATCTGTCGAATGCCCAGGACGAGGCCATGCTGCTTGATGACCGCCAGCGATCGCGCATTGTAACTGCTCTGGCCCAGGCGATCGAGACGGAGCTGGCGATCAAGGCGGCAAACCGCTGACGCAGACGCTTTCCCCCGCAAACCCAAGCGGCTAGAGCGAGGCGCAATGGACGCCGTCGCGACTCCTCCGTCTTCGCCGTGGCTCGCACGCCACCACCGGGTGGCTGACGCCTTTCACCGATGGTGGGGCCGGCGCTGGGTTCGCTGGCTCGGCTGGCTCGTCGCGCTCGGCTATGCCGCCTTCCTGATCGGCTGGCTGGTGTTCGCCGCCGGGCTGCCAAGCTCGGAAAAGCTTCTGGCCTACCAGCCGCCGCTCCCGACCAATATCCGCGGTTACGACGGACAGCCGGTGCAGACCTTCGCCCGCGAACGGCGGGTGGAGCTCAATTACGACGAATATCCCAGGATGGTCGTCCAGGCCTTTGTCTCGGCCGAAGACAAGACTTTCTTCACCCATGGCGGGATCGACTACCCCGGCCTGGTCGGCGCGGTGTTCGACTATGGCACCAAGAAGGTGACGGGTGGCGGTCGCGCCCGCGGCGGTTCGACCATTACCCAGCAGGTCGCCAAGGGCCTGCTGCAGGACAGCAGCTACAACGTGTCGCGCAAGGCGCGCGAAGCGATTCTGGCCTTCCGGCTGGAATCAACGCTGAGCAAGCAGCAGATCCTAGAACTCTACCTCAACCAGATCTTCTTGGGCCGGAACGCCTATGGCGTGCAGGCGGCCGCGCGGGCCTATTTCGACAAGGACGTCGGCGACCTGACCCTGCCGGAAGCCGCCTACCTTGCCGTGTTGCCCAAAGCGCCCAGCAACTACGATCCCGTCCGCGCAACGCAAAAGGCCCTCGACCGCCGCAATTACGTGCTGCGGGAGATGTTCAACAACGGCTACATCGGCGAGACTCAGTGGCGCGAAGCCGCGGCGACGCCGCTCGGCACGATCCCGTACGGTTCCAACCTGAAATTTCGCGACCAGGGTGGCTATTTCATGGAGGAAGTCCGCCGCGACCTGATCAAGCGGTACGGTGAGACGGCCGATAAGGGGCCGAACAGCCTGTACGCCGGCGGCCTGTGGGTCCGCGCATCGATGGACCCGAAACTGCAGGACGCCGCCGCCGCCGCGCTCCGTGAAGGCTTGGCCAGGTTCGATGGCGGTCGGGGCTGGCGGGACCTCGGCAAATCGGTGGACGTCAGTGGCGACTGGAAGGGCGAACTCGATCGCACCCCTGTGCCCACCGGCTTCCCCGATTGGCGTAAAGCGGTAGTGTTGAGCAAGTCGGGCGGGAGCGCCCAGCTTGGCTTCGAGGACGGCAGCACCGGAACGATCAACAGCGGCAATGCGCAGCAGCCCAAGAAGGGCGTCGGCGGCAGCGCGTTCAGCTACTTCCGACCGGGCATGGTGATCGTGGTGAAGCGGATCACGGGCGACGATTATGCGCTGCGCTCCATCCCTGAGATCGGCGGCGGGTTCGTGTCCGAAGAGGTGCGCACCGGCCGGGTGCTCGCCATGCAAGGCGGGTTCGACGCGACCGGCTCGTCCTACAACCGCGCCACTCAGGCGCTGCGCCAGCCGGGCTCCACCTTCAAGCCGATCGTCTACTACACCGCGCTCGCGAACGGCATGACCCCGGCGTCCATCATTCCGGACTCGCCGTTTTGCGTCTGGCAGGGCGCTGGGCTGGGCAACAAGTGCTTCCGCAACTTCGACGGCCGCTACTACGGTCCCAAGACCATGCGCTGGGGCGTGGAACAGTCGCGCAACCTGATGACCGTGCGCACCGCCAGCCAGACCGGGATGGCCAAGATCACGGACACCGCCCGCAAACTCGGCGTTGGCGACTATCCCAACTACCTGTCGATTGCCTTGGGCGCGGGCGACACCACCGTGCTGAAGCTGACCAATGCCTACGCGATCCTGGCCAACCATGGTCGGTCCGTCACTCCGACGCTGATCGACTATGTCCAGGACCGTAACGGCAAGGTCATCTACCGCACGGACAACCGCTGCCAGGTGATGGGCAACTGCGACAGCTACAACGGCGGCTTCATGCCGCGCCCGCCGAGCCGCTCGAAGCAGATCCTGGATCCGCAGGCGGCATTCCAGATGGTGCACATCATGACTGGCGTGATCGAGCGCGGCACCGCGACCGTGCTGCGCGATCTCGGCCGGCCCATGTTCGGCAAGACCGGCACCACCTCGGGCCCGACCAACGTCTGGTTCGTCGGCGGCACGCCGGACGTGATTGGCGGCGTCTACCTCGGCTACGACCAGCCACGCTCCTTGGGCGGCGCGGCGCAAGGTGGCCGCGTCGCGGCGCCTATCTTTAAGCAGTTCGCGCAGGTCGCCTACAAGGATGTGCCGCCCGTGCCATTCGTCGCGCCGGCCGGCATCCGCATGGTCCGCATCGATCGCAACAGCGGCCGGCGCGTGTTCGGCACCTTCCCGACCCAGGAAGATCCCAAGTCGGCGGTGATCTGGGAAGCGTTCAAGCCGGAAACGGAGCCGCGTCGCTCGGTCCGCCGCTACGAGACCGGTAGCGCCGTTCAGGCCCTCCGTCCGGCCACGCCTGCTCGTCGGCCAGCCGGGCGGGCCAGTCCGCCCGTACGCCGGCCGACCGCCCCGGCCCAGGCCCGTCCGGCGGACGACTTCTTGCAGAGGCAAGGCGGCATCTACTAGAGGTGCAGGCCCGACCAATCGGGTCATGCTGAACTTGTTTCAGCATCCATGCCGCCGCCGCGAAGGGGTGAAAATGGACTCTGAAACAAGTTCAGGGTGACGCGCACACGAACCTGAGGACTGTTTCATGCGCGCCGAAGCGCAGGCTCATATCGACCAGATCAATGCGGCTACCCAGCTGCTCCGCCGCTTTCTCGACTGGGACCGCGCGCTGCGCCGGCTCGAGGAGCTCAACGCCAAGGTCGAGGACAGCAGCTTGTGGGACGATCCCAAGGCCGCGCAGGAGGTCATGCGTGAACGCCGCCGGCTGGAGGAAGCGATCGGGGCCACCCGCAAGCTTGAGACCGAGCTGACCGACACGGTCGAGCTGATCGAAATGGCCGAGGCCGAGGGCGACAGCAGCCTCGTCGACGACGGGGTGAACAGCCTGGCGGACCTCGCCGAACGCGCCGAACGCGACAAGGTGGCGGCGCTGCTGGCGGGCGAGGCTGATGCCAACAACAGCTATGTCGAAGTCAATTCAGGGGCAGGCGGCACCGAAAGCCAGGATTGGGCCGGCATGCTTCAGCGGATGTACTCGCGCTGGGCCGAGCGGCACGGGATGAAGGTCGAGCTGGTCGACTTTCATGCTGGCGAGCAGGCCGGCATCAAGTCGGCGACCCTGCTGATCAAAGGCGAGAACGCCTATGGCAACCTCAAGGTGGAAAGCGGCGTCCATCGGTTGGTCCGGATCAGTCCGTACGACAGCTCGGCTCGCCGGCACACCAGCTTCGCCAGCGTGTGGGTCTATCCCGAGGTCGACGACGACATCGACATCGAGATCAACGAAAGCGAACTCAGGATCGACACCTACCGTGCGTCCGGCGCGGGCGGGCAGCACGTCAACACCACCGACAGCGCGGTGCGCATTACCCACCTGCCGACCAACATCGTGGTGCAATGTCAAAACCAGCGCAGCCAGCACAAGAACCGGGCCGAAGCCTTCAAGCAGCTCAAGGCCCGGTTGTACGAGCTGGAACTGCAGAAGCGCGAAGCAGAGGCGAACGCCAGCGCCGCCTCCAAGACCGACATTGGCTGGGGCCACCAGATCCGTTCCTACGTGCTTCAGCCGTATCAGCTCGTGAAGGACCTGCGGACCGGTGTCACGTCCACAGCACCCGGCGACGTGCTCGACGGCGATCTCGATCGTTTCATGGCTGCAGCGCTGTCGCAACGAGTCACGGGCGAGAAGGTCGACGTGGAGGACGTGGATTGAGGCGCCTCGTCCCGTTGCTTCTGTTGCTGTCCGCCTGCCGTGCCGAAGCGGGGGCGGAGCGAAGCTTTCCGGCGGCCGGACGGGACGTGGCGCCGATCGTGTCCGATGCCTTCTCGACCGAAGATGCCCGGGACAGGATTGGCGAGTTCGAGCAGGTGATGGCGTTGGCCGATGTGCGCTCCGGCATGTGGGTAGCGGACGTCGGCGCGGGCGAAGGTTATTATACCACTCGGTTGTCGCCCCTAGTGGGCCAGAAAGGTCGGGTCCTGGCGCAGGACATCATGCCGGCCACACGTGACGCGCTGGTCCAACGGGTCCAGCGCGAGCGGCTCGACAATGTCGCGGTGCGGCTCGGGACTCCGGACGATCCCATGCTACCGGCATCCAGCTTCGACCGCATCTTCCTGGTGCACATGTACCATGAGGTGACGGAGCCCTATGCCTTCCTGTGGCACCTCGCCGGCGGGCTGAAGCCGGGCGGCGAGGTGGTCGTGGTGGACGCCAGTCGCCCGGTAAAACGGCACGGCATGCCGCCGGCCGAGCTGCGCTGCGAATTCGCGGCGCTCGGCCTCACCCCCGTTCGGTTCGAGCGGCTGCGCGGCAGCGACAGCTACCTGATGAGCTTCCGGCAGACCGCACCGCGGCCGTCGCCCGCCGCCATCCGCCCGTGCCGCGCCACACGCTGACGGTGGTCCGGTGAACCTGGCGCCGCTGGTCCCAACAATGCTGGTGCTGCTGGCCGGCGGCATGATCGCACTGCAGGCGCCGACCAATGCCATGCTGGGCAAGGCTGGCGGTTCCCCGGTCCTTGCAGCGCTCATCTCCTTCGCGGTGGGCACGGCCAGCCTGCTCGGCGTGTGGCTCGCCACGGGTCAGCGACCGGCCGCTGGCGCCTTTGCCGGCCTGCCCTGGTATGCTTGGCTTGGCGGCGCTTACGGCGCCCTCTACGTCGGCGTCGCCGCCTTTGCCGCACCCCGGATCGGCCTGGCTTCATTGATCACGATCGGGATCGCCGGGCAGATCGCCACCGCGCTGCTGCTCGATCACCTTGGCGCGTTCGGCCTGCCGCGCGAGCCGATCAGCCTCGCGCGCATTGCCGGCGCCGTGCTGGTGGCGGCCGGGGTCCTCTTGGTCCGTCGCAGCTGACCCTACCCGAACGCGGTTCAGCGCTTCGCTACGCGGACGATCTTGCCATATGCGGGGTTGCGGCGCGCGGTCGTAGCTCGCCGCCCGTGGGCTCCGCCTAGCAGCATCGGGCTGGGCAGGGTTACCGGGCAAACCGTTCGGCCGCGTCGGCGGTCGTGGCGGAGGCAATCGCTGCAGGGCGCTACAGCAGCCCCGCACGGCGCAGGCTGGTGCACTCGCCGCCGGTGAAGATCAGGTGGTCAAGCACAGCCACGTCCATCGCCTCCGCTGCGAGCGACAGCTGTCGCAGCCCTGCGCGGGCCGCCGGCACGTCGGGCGCGTCACCCGTGCGGTGCTCGGCTACGACCATTCCCACGCTGCTCAGCTGAGCCGCCTGCTCGATGATCTTTTGAACTGGCAAGTCGCCATCCACGGCTCCGGCTGGATAGGCCGCGAGTTGAATGCAGCGGGCCTGTCCATCTACGTGGGCCACCCACAATCCGTTCACGCCAGCCGAGCCGGCCATGCAGTCCGCAAAGAAGTCGCGGCAGGCTTCGACCCCGGTGAGTCTTGCAGGTGTTTCGGACCGCAGGAACATAGGGTCATTCTAGTGCTCCCCGCCGCCGCGCGAAGCGGAACCAGGTCCGGAATGCGGCCAGTCCGATCCATTCCGGACCGACTGGAAATGCTCGCCAGCGTCTTCGCCGGCGGCTAGCAAGAGCGTCATGCAAAGCTATCACGACCTCATGCAACGCGTGCTCGACGAGGGCGTGCGGCAGGATGACCGGACCGGCGTTGGCACCGTTTCGCTGTTCGGCGCGCAGCTGCGGTTCGACCTTGGCAACGGTTTCCCGCTGGTGACCACCAAAAAGCTCCACTTGCGCTCCATCATCGTTGAACTGCTGTGGTTCCTGCGCGGCGACACCAACGTGCGTTGGCTGCAGGACCGAAAGGTGAGCATTTGGGACGAATGGGCCGACGAGGCCGGTGACCTCGGGCCCGTATACGGCAAGCAATGGCGCGACTGGGAAACGGCGGACGGCCGCCATATCGATCAGATCCGCGAACTACTGGACTTGCTTCGCCGTGATCCCGCCAGCCGGCGGCAGATCGTCACCGCGTGGAACCCGGGTGAGCTCAGCCGGATGGCGCTGGCCCCGTGCCATTGCCTGTTCCAGACGCAGGTTGCGGCAGGTCGTCTCAACCTGCAGCTGTACCAGCGCAGCGCCGACCTGTTCTTGGGTGTTCCGTTCAACATCGCCTCCTACGCCCTGCTCACCCACATGCTGGCGCGCGCATGCGGGCTGGAACCTGGCGTGTTCGTGTGGACCGGCGGCGACGTGCACCTCTACTCGAACCATCTTGACCAGGCTCGGCTGCAGCTGACGCGCACGCCGCGCGCCCTTCCGCGGCTCCGGATCAAGGACCGCGGGCAAGACCTGTTCGGCTACGAGCTCGAGGATTTCGAAGTGGTCGGCTACGACCCGCATCCGCATATCGCGGCCCCAGTTGCGGTTTGACGAAACTAACCAGCACCGAAACGGTTATTCAGCCGTCAGACAGGAGAGAAAGCCATGCTTCGCAAGGTAATGACCCTGGCCCTGATCGGCAGCTCGCTGGCGATTGCGGCTTGTAATACGGTTCGTGGCGCAGCCGCGGACGTGAATTCGGCGGCGAACACGGTCGACAACGCGACCTGATCCGGGCCATGGTCGTTCCGCGTTCGTAAGTAGAGGGATGACCATGGTAAAGAACGTTGTGACCCTTGGCCTGATCGTGGGTTCGCTGGCGCTGGCCGCCTGCAACACCGTTCGCGGAGCCGCGGCCGACATGAACTCGGCCGCCAACTGCACGGAAAACACGATCAACGGTCAGCGCTGCCGGTAAGCGCTGGGTTCGCAAGAAAGGACCCCGTCGGAGCGATCCGGCGGGGTTTTTCTTATCCGCTCCACAGTAATGACAGGGCAATGGAGCCGAGCAGCACGGCTTCGCGATCCGGCCCGGCCGTCGGTGCGAAGATCACCCGCGGCGAGGCATTCACGTCCACGGCGCCCACGGTCCCGAAGCGATAGCCGAGGGGATCACCGCTCGGAACGGCAAGAGCGGGAGAACGGTGGATGGGCTCTATGCGGATCACCCGTCCGTTTGCTCTTATCTCCCCTGCGCGGGTCTCCCCGGTCAGTAAGCCAATCCGCAGGGGAGCTGCAGCAAGCAGCAATTCCGCATCCATCGGCTTACCGTCCCGAGTGAAGCGGCATCGGTAGCGGAACGGCACATCCGTCACCCGAAGACTGCCCCCGACCTCGCCCTCCACGTGCCGACAATCGGCACTGGTTGGCGCGCCAAAGTCTGGTCCTGTTACGGCAAAGGCCACGTGGCCGAAGGAGCGGGTTAGCCGAGGGGTCGAGAAGGGCTCGACCTGCCGCATCCTTGCATAGCTGCGGGTGAAGGAGCCGCTCGACGCCCCCAGCCGGAAGTGACCGGTCTCGCCGAACCCTATGCCGGTCAGTTCGATTTGCTGCGTGTGCGCAACAAGGTCCGGCGCCACGGCGATCGGTGCTGCCGCACAACCTGCCAACCACGCGCTGCCAAGCGCAAGAACCATCATCCGCATGTGCTGCCCCCCTCGTTCGAGTGACGAAGGTGAAGCGTCGGGCCTGTCGCCGTTCTGAACGAAAAAAAGAGCCCCGCCGGCGGACCGGCGAGGCTCCCTTTCAGTTAGCTCATGCCTGAGGCGTTAGCCCTGCAAGTAGTCGCCGGCATCCGCGTCGGTACCGTGCCCGCTGGGCACCACCTCCGACAACGGGTCCGCACCCGTGCCGGCGGTGTCGTCCCGGGTCGATCGGGCCAACTCGGCCGCGCGCAGCTCGTCGGCCGAGTCCGGCGCCACCAGCGCATCGGCCAGCTTGCGCTGGGCCGCCCGCAACGACGCGTCACGGCTGGACGCCGCCACCCGCAGCCGGTTCATGCCTGCACCGGTACCCGCCGGAATGAGGCGGCCGACGATGACATTCTCCTTGAGGCCGTTGAGGCTGTCGATCTTGCCCTGAACCGAGGCCTCGGTGAGCACCCGGGTGGTCTCCTGGAAGGAGGCCGCCGAGATGAACGACCGGGTCTGGAGCGAGGCCTTGGTGATGCCGAGCAACACGGGCTTGCCGACCGCGGGGCGGTCCTTCTTGGCGAGCCTGCTGTTGATCTCGTCCATCTCCTCACGATCGACCTGCTCGCCGGCGAGCAAGGTGGTGTCGCCGCCGTCGGTGATCTCGACCTTCTGTAGCATCTGGCGAACGATCACCTCGATGTGCTTGTCGTTGATCTTGACGCCCTGCAGTCGATAGACCTCCTGGATCTCGCTGACGAGATATTCGGCCAGCGCCACGACGCCGAGCACTTCCAGGATGTCGTGCGGGTCCGGAGAACCACCGACCAGGTTGTCGCCACGCTTCACGTAGTCGCCTTCCTGGACGTCGATCACCTTGGACTTGGGCACCAGATATTCGACCGGATCACCGCCGTCGTCGGGCACGATCGCGATCTTACGCTTGGCCTTGTAGTCCTTCATGAAGGTGACCTTGCCGGACACCTTGGCGATGATCGCATTCTCCTTCGGCTTGCGCGCCTCGAACAGCTCCGCCACCCGCGGCAGACCGCCGGTGATGTCGCGGGTCCGGGCCGCTTCGCGCGGCAGTCGGGCGAGCACTTCGCCCGCTTCCACGCTCTGGCCGTCCTCGACCGCGACGATCGCGTTGGTCGCCAGGCGATAGACGCCAGCTTCCGCCGCATCCGCACCCAGCAGGGTAAGGCGCGGCCGCAGGTCGTCCTTCTTCGACCGACCCATGTCTTCCGTCACCACGCGCTGCGCGATGCCGGTCGACTCGTCGGTCTGCTCCGTCATGGTCCGGTTCTCGATCAGGTCCTGGAACCTGACGGTGCCGGCCCGCTCCGTGATCACCGGCGCGAAGCTGGGGTCCCACTCGGCGATGCGGTCGCCCTTGCTGACGATATGCCCGCTCTCGCACAGCAGGTGCGCGCCGTACGGCACGCGATGCGTGGAAAGCTCGCGACCATCCATGTCGAGGATCGCGATTTCGCCCGAGCGCGACAGCGAGATGTGTCGGCCGCGCGGATCGGTGATCGTCGGCATATCGCGCAGTTCGATGGTGCCGTCGACCGGCGCCTCGAGGTTGGACTGCTCGTTGAGCTGGGCGGCGCCGCCGATGTGGAAAGTCCGCATCGTCAGCTGGGTACCCGGCTCGCCGATCGACTGGGCGGCAATGACGCCGACCGCCTCGCCGATGTTCACCGGCGTACCGCGGGCGAGGTCACGCCCGTAGCACTTGCCGCAGACACCCTGGCGGCTGGCGCAAACCAGCGGCGAGCGGATCTTGAGACCCTGCAGACCGGCGGCCTCCAGCTTGGCCACCATCGGCTCGTCGAGCAGCACGCCTTCCGCGACCAGCGTTTCGCCGGTCTTGGGATCGACTACTTCCTCCGCCGTCGTGCGGCCGAGCACGCGGTCGCCGAGCGATGCGATCACCGCGCCGCCCTGGACGATGGCGCGCATCTCCAGCGCCTGGTCGGTGCCGCAATCCTCCTCGACGATCACCGCATCCTGCGACACGTCGACGAGCCGGCGGGTCAGGTAGCCCGAGTTCGCCGTCTTGAGCGCCGTGTCGGCCAGGCCCTTGCGGGCGCCGTGAGTCGAGTTGAAGTATTCAAGGACGGTCAGGCCTTCCTTGAAGTTCGAGATGATCGGCGTCTCGATGATCTCGCCCGACGGCTTGGCCATCAGGCCGCGCATGCCGGCCAGCTGCTTGATCTGAGCCTGCGAACCACGGGCACCAGAGTGCGCCATCATGTAGATGGAGTTGACCGGACGCTCCCGGCCGTCGTCGCCCTTCGGCGTGGCCGAGATTTCCTTCATCATCTCCTGCGCGACGCGGTCACCGCAACGCGACCAGGCGTCGATTACCTTGTTGTACTTTTCCTGCTGGGTGATCAGGCCGTCCTGGTACTGCTGCTCATAGTCCTTCACCAGCGCGCGGGTCTCCTCGACCAGCGGGTCCTTGGCGGCCGGAATGACCATGTCGTCCTTGCCGAAGCTGATCCCGGCCTTGAACGCGTGGCGGAAGCCAAGGCCCATGATCGCGTCGGCGAACAGCACCGTGTCCTTCTGACCGGTGTGACGATAGACCTCGTCGATAACGTCGCCGATGTCCTTCTTGGTGAGCAGCCGGTTGACGGTTTCGAACGGCACCTTGTGGCTCTTCGGGAGCGTTTCGCCCAGCAGCATGCGGCCCGGCGTTGTCTCGAAGCGCTTCATGTAGGTGTTCCCGGCCTCGTCCGTCTGCGGAACGCGGCTGACGATCTTGCTGTGCAGGGTCACCGCACCCGCGGACAGGGCCGAGTGGACCTCGGCCATGTCGGCCAGCAGCATGCCCTGGCCCGGCTCCCCGTCCTTTTCCATCGACAGGTAGTAGAGACCGAGCACCATGTCCTGCGACGGCACGATGATCGGCTTGCCGTTGGCGGGGCTGAGGATGTTGTTCGTGCTCATCATCAGCACGCGCGCTTCCAGCTGGGCCTCGAGGCTCAGCGGAACGTGCACGGCCATCTGGTCGCCGTCGAAGTCGGCGTTGAACGCGGCGCAGACCAGCGGGTGGAGCTGGATCGCCTTGCCCTCGATCAGCACCGGCTCGAACGCCTGGATGCCGAGGCGGTGGAGCGTCGGCGCGCGGTTCAGCAGCACCGGATGCTCGCGGATCACCTCGTCGAGGATGTCCCAGACTTCCTTGCGCTCCTTCTCGACCCACTTCTTGGCCTGCTTCAGGGTCATGGACAGACCCTTCGCATCGAGGCGCGAGTAGATGAATGGCTTGAACAGCTCGAGCGCCATCTTCTTCGGCAGGCCGCACTGGTGGAGCTTAAGCTCCGGACCGGTGACGATGACCGAACGGCCCGAATAGTCGACGCGCTTGCCGAGCAGGTTCTGGCGGAAGCGGCCCTGCTTGCCCTTGAGCATGTCGGACAGCGACTTGAGCGGACGCTTGTTGGCACCGGTGATGGTGCGGCCGCGACGACCGTTGTCGAACAGCGCGTCGACCGCCTCCTGCAGCATGCGCTTCTCGTTGCGGACGATGATGTCCGGCGCGCGCAGCTCCATCAGCCGCTTCAGGCGGTTGTTGCGGTTGATCACGCGGCGGTACAGGTCGTTGAGGTCCGACGTCGCGAAGCGGCCGCCGTCCAGCGGCACCAGCGGGCGCAGTTCGGGCGGGATGACCGGAACGACGTCGAGGATCATCCACTCCGGACGGTTGCCGGACTCAAGGAAGCTCTCGACGACCTTCAGGCGCTTGATGATCTTCTTGGGCTTGAGCTCCGACTTGGTGACCGCCAGCTCTTCCAGCAGCTGCTTGCGCTCGCCTTCCAGGTCGAGGTCCATCAGCATGATCTTGACGGCCTCGGCGCCGATGCCGGCCGAGAAGGCGTCCTCGCCATACTCGTCCTGCGCGGTCAGCAGCTCGTCCTCGGTCAGCAGCTGGTACTTCTCGAGCGGGGTCAGGCCCGGCTCGATCACCACGTAGCTCTCGAAGTAGAGGATACGCTCAAGCTGCTTCAGCTGCATGTCGAGCAGCAGGCCGATGCGGCTGGGCAGCGACTTCAGGAACCAGATGTGGGCGACCGGCGCGGCCAGCTCGATGTGGCCCATGCGCTCGCGGCGGACCTTGGACACGGTCACTTCCACGCCGCACTTTTCGCAGACGATGCCCTTGTACTTCATCCGCTTGTACTTGCCGCACAGGCACTCGTAGTCCTTGATCGGACCGAAGATGCGCGCGCAGAACAGGCCGTCACGCTCGGGCTTGAACGTGCGGTAGTTGATCGTTTCCGGCTTCTTGATCTCGCCAAACGACCAGGAGCGGATCTTGTCGGGCGACGCGATGCCGATCTTGATCTGGTCAAAGGTCTCCGGCTTGGCGACCGGGTTCGCGAAGTTCGTCAGCTCGTTCATCTGTTACTCCTGAGCCCCATGGAGAGGCCTCGAGTGCAAAACTTGTCGGGTCGGTGAGGTGAGGGCGCCCTGCGCCCTCACTCCGCCGCCAGCGCCGGCGGCTCGTCGGTCTCGTCGATGCTGTTCAGTTCGACGTTGAGGCCGAGCGAGCGCATTTCCTTGACCAGCACGTTGAAGCTCTCCGGGATGCCCGCCTCGAACGTGTCGTCACCCTTGACGATCGCCTCGTAGACCTTGGTCCGGCCGATCACGTCGTCCGACTTGACCGTCAGCATCTCCTGCAGCGTGTAGGCGGCGCCGTAGGCCTGGAGCGCCCACACCTCCATCTCGCCGAAGCGCTGGCCGCCGAACTGCGCCTTGCCGCCCAGCGGCTGCTGGGTGACCAGGCTGTACGGCCCGATCGAACGCGCGTGGATCTTGTCGTCCACCAGGTGGTGCAGCTTCAGCATGTAGATGTAGCCCACCGTCACCTTGCGGTCGAACGGATCGCCGGTGCGACCGTCGAACAGGGTGACCTGGCCCGACGGGTCAAGACCCGCGCGCTCCAGCATGTTGGCAACGTCCGCCTCGCGGGCGCCGTCGAACACCGGAGTGCCCATCGGCAGGCCGCCCGTCAGGTTCTGCGCCAGCTCCATGACGGCGTCGTCATCACGGGCGTCGATCGCCTCGTCATACTGCTCGCCGTACATGTCCTTGAGCTTGGCGCGGACCGCCGGAACGTCCTTGCCGGCCAGGTCCTGGCCACGCTGGTGCATGCTTTCCAGCATCTGCGAGACCTGCTGGCCGAGGCCGCGGGCGGCCCAGCCCAAGTGGGTCTCGAAGATCTGGCCGACGTTCATGCGGCTCGGCACGCCCAGCGGGTTCAGCACGATGTCGACCGGGGTACCGTCCTCCAGGAACGGCATGTCCTCGTTCGGCAAGATCCGGCTGATCACGCCCTTGTTGCCGTGCCGGCCGGCCATCTTGTCGCCGGGCTGCAGCTTGCGCTTCACCGCTACGAACACCTTGACCATCTTGAGCACGCCCGGGGCGAGCTCGTCGCCGGCCTCCACCTTCTGGACGCGGTCTTCGTAGCGCTTGACGATGACGTTGACCGCCTCGTCATACTGGCCCTTGAGCGCCTCCAGGTCGGCCTGGCGGGAGTCGTCCTTCACGGCGATCTTCCACCAATCGTACTGGTCGACGCTGCCCAGCGTCTCCTCGTCGAGGGTCGCGCCCTTCTTCATGCCCTTTGGTGCCGCGGTCGCGACCTGGCCGAGCAGCATGTCCTTGAGACGAGCGAAGGTGGCGCGGTTGAGGATGGCGCGCTCGTCGTCCGCGTCCTTCTTCAGCCGGTCCTTCTCCTCGGCCTGGATGGCCCGGGTACGGTCGTCGATGTCGATACCGTGCCGGTTGAACACGCGCACGTCGACAATCGTGCCGGCGACGCCCGGCGGCAGGCGCAGCGACGTGTCGCGCACGTCCGAGGCCTTTTCACCGAAGATGGCGCGGAGGAGCTTCTCTTCCGGCGTCATCGGGCTCTCGCCCTTCGGCGTGATCTTGCCGACCAGGATATCGCCCGGCTCCACCTCGGCACCGATGTAGACGATACCGGCCTCGTCGAGGTTGCGCAGCGCTTCCTCACCGACGTTCGGGATGTCGCGGGTGATGTCCTCCGGCCCGAGCTTGGTGTCGCGAGCCATGACCTCGAACTCCTCGATGTGGATCGAGGTGAAGACGTCGTCCTTCACGATCCGCTCGGAGATCAGGATCGAGTCCTCATAGTTGTAGCCGTTCCACGGCATGAACGCGACGAGGACGTTGCGGCCGAGCGCCAGCTCGCCGAACTGGGTGGAGGGACCGTCGGCGATGATCTCGCCGCCTTCCACCACGTCGCCGACCTTAACCAGCGGGCGCTGGTTGATGCAGGTCGACTGGTTCGAGCGCTGGAACTTCATCAGCGTGTAGATGTCGACGCCGCTCTCGCCCGGACGGAGCTCGCCCGTCACGCGGATGACGATGCGGGTGGCGTCGACCTGGTCGACGATGCCCGGACGACGGGCGGCGATGGCCGCACCGGAGTCACGCGCCACCGTTTCTTCCATGCCGGTGCCAACCAGCGGAGCGTCCGCCTGGATCAGCGGCACGGCCTGGCGCTGCATGTTCGAACCCATCAGCGCGCGGTTCGCGTCGTCGTTCTCAAGGAACGGGATCAGCGAGGCCGCAACCGACACCAGCTGCTTAGGGCTGACGTCCATGAGGGTGATCTGCTCGCGCGGGGCGATCAGGAAGTCGCCGGCCCGGCGCGAGGAAATGATCTCCTCGGCGAAGGTGCCGTCCTCATTGATCTCCGCGTTCGCCTGCGCGATCGTGTGCTTGGCCTCTTCCATCGCCGACAAGTAGACGACCTCGTCGGTCACCTTGCCGTCAATGACCTTGCGGTACGGCGTTTCGATAAAGCCATACTTATTGACGCGGCTGAACGACGCGAGGCTGTTGATCAGGCCGATGTTCGGGCCTTCCGGCGTCTCGATCGGGCAGATGCGGCCGTAGTGCGTCGGGTGAACGTCGCGGACCTCGAAGCCCGCGCGCTCACGGGTCAGACCGCCCGGCCCGAGGGCCGAGACGCGCCGCTTGTGCGTCACTTCGGACAGCGGATTAGTCTGGTCCATGAACTGCGACAGCTGCGAGGAACCGAAGAATTCGCGAACCGCGGCCACCGCCGGCTTGGCGTTGATCAGGTCGTTCGGCATGACGGTCGACACGTCGACGCTGCTCATGCGCTCCTTCACCGCGCGCTCCATGCGCAACAGGCCGACCCGATACTGGTTCTCCAGCAGCTCGCCGACCGAGCGGACGCGGCGGTTGGCGAGGTTGTCGATGTCGTCGATGTCGCCCTTGCCGTCCTTGAGGTTCACCAGCTCCTTGACGACCGCCAGGATGTCCTCGCGGCGCAGCGTGGTAACCGTGTCCTCGGCGTCGAGGCCCAGGCGCATGTTGAGCTTGACCCGGCCCACGGCGGACAGGTCATAGCGCTCCGGATCGAAGAACAGGCCGTAGAACAGCGCGTCTGCGGTCTCGCGGGTCGGCGGCTCGCCAGGGCGCATGACGCGATAGATGTCGGACAGCGCCTGATCACCGTCTTCGGCTTTGTCGGCCTTGAGGGTGTTGCGAATCCATGGGCCGGTGTTGACGTAATCGATGTCCAGCAGCTCGAGCCGGTCGACGCCAGCCTTGTCGAGCTTCTCCAGGTTCTCCGGAGTGACCTCGTCGCCCGCTTCGATGTAGATCTCGCCAGTGCCCTCGTTGATGAGGTCGTAGGCCGAGAAACGGCCGAAGATCTGCTCGGTCGGGATGATCAGGTTCGCAAGACCGTCCTTGCCGGCCTGGTTGGCGCGGCGGGGAGTGATCTTCTCGCCGGCCTTGAACACCACCTCACCAGTGTCGGCGTTCACGATGTCGTAGGTTGGCTTCTGCCCGCGCCACGCTTCGGCGGCGAAGGGAATCTGCCAGCCATTTGGCCCACGGCCGTAGGTCACCCGGCCATAGAATTCGTTAAGGATCTCCTCGGAGGAGAGACCCAGCGCGTGCAGCAGCGCGGTGACAGGCAGCTTGCGCTTGCGGTCGATGCGGACGTTGACGATGTCCTTGGCGTCGAACTCGAAGTCCAGCCAGCTGCCGCGGTACGGGATCACGCGGGCGGCGAACAGATACTTGCCCGAGGCATGGGTCTTGCCGCGGTCATGGTCGAACAGCACACCCGGCGAACGGTGCATCTGGCTGACGATCACGCGCTCGGTGCCGTTGACGATGAACGTGCCGTTCCCCGTCATCAGCGGCATGTCGCCCATGTAGACATCTTGCTCCTTGATATCGATCACCGACTTGGCCTCGGTGTCCGGATCGATCTCAAAGGAGGTCAGGCGCAGGGTGACGCGCATCGGCGCGGCATAGGTCAGCCCGCGCTGGCGGCACTCGTCCGTGTCGAACTTGGGGTCCTCGAGAACGTAATGGTCGAAGTCGAGGTGCGCGGTGCCGGCGAAATCCTGGATCGGGAACACCGAACGCAGGGTCTTCTCCAGGCCCGAAACATAGCCGGTCGCGGGGTCGGAGCGGAGGAACTGCTCATACGATTCGCGCTGAACCTCGATGAGGTTCGGCATCTCGCTGATCTCGTGAATGTTGCCGAAGATCTTGCGGATGCGCCGCTGCTTGCTGTTGCGGCCCGAAGAAGTGTTGTGGGGAGCGTCAATCGCCTTGGTCGCCATGGTGTTTCCCGCGTTGGCGAAGCACGGCTTCCCGCGCTCCGCTGGCCCCCTGCCGTCAGGCATGGGTCAGTTCCGCCCCGAAGGGCCCAGTGATGGAGCGCTGGCTCCTGCGTCTCCTCCCCATGCGTTGAGCCCGTGCGCCGTTCGGACCCTGTCCCGGGGAGGGCAGGAAAGGCCCCAGGCGCACGAGAGCGTGCGGCGGAGCCGTTATGTTTGTTGGATGTGCCTCAGATACGCTTCGGCGAGCGGATTGCAAGAGGCAAAAGCAACCAAATCCCCGTCCGGCCATTGGCGGTCCGACAGTTGACGGAAGGACCCACCCGAATGCGCCTCATCCCCATCGTTCCGGTTGCCCTGATGCTGGCCGCCTGTGGCTCCAGCGAGAACCCGGCCGGCAAGGACCTGTCGGATGCTGCCAACCAGTCGGATCCCGCGGCCGCGGCGGTGATCAACCAGGCCGAGCAGGCGGGCATGAACGAGCAGCAGGCGCTCCAGGCTGCCAGCAACGCCGCCGCCGCCAACGACCAGGCCGCGGCCGCTCGGGCTGCCCGCGGTCCGGTGCAGGCCGTGCCCAACACGGTGCAGACGCCCAACCGTCCCGACGGCACCCGGCCGCCGGCCAAGGGCACCGGTTCGACCAGCATCCCCGGCATGCAGATGGGTGGGGAGCAGAAGCAGCCTCAGCCGAGCGGAGGGCAGCGCTAACGCAGGCGCTCGCGCCTTGGTGTTGTCTTAACGCGCGGATGCTACAAGGCCGTCCATGGCGACGGCGGCAGCGAGCATCGATCAGTCCGGAAGCAGGGAAGGAAGCTGGTGGCGGGGCCCGGCCGCCGTGTGGGCCGTGGCCTTGCTGGGCGCCCTTATCCTGCTGATCCACCCGCGTCGCCTGTTTGGCGACGGCGACACTGGTTGGCACCTCGGCGCGGGCAACTGGATCCTGCGGACGGGCACCATACCGCACGTCGATCCCTTCTCTTTTACCTTTCGAGGCGCGCCCTGGACCGCGCACGAGTGGCTGGCCGAGATATTGATGAGCGGCGCCTTCCGGCTTGCGGGCTGGAACGGTCTAACGGTTCTCTTCACGCTAGTCGCAACCTGCACCCTGCTGCTGGTCGGGTGCGAGCTGCTCCGCTGGCTCCCGCCGCGGTGGGCCGGCGCCGGGCTGTTCGCCGCCGCCTGCACGGCTGTGCCGATGGTCCACGCGCGACCACACATGCTCGGCTGGCTGCTGTTCGCAGGCTGGCTGATCCTTCTGCTGCACGCCCGCGAGCGGCGGGGTTTGCCGCCTTGGTGGGCACCGTTGCTCATGGCGATCTGGGCCAACCTCCACGCCAGCTATATCCTTGGGCTGGGCATCGCCGGCCTGTTCACCCTGGAAGCGCTGATCGACCATCGCCGCGAGCCCGCCACAGCGCTGCGCTGGGCGGCCTGGGGCTTGCTCGCGCTCGCCGCCACGACGCTTACCCCATTGGGGCTGCAGGGCTTTCTTTATCCCTTCCAAGTCAAGGACATGAAGGTCCTAGCAATCATCACCGAATGGCGCCCGACCCGACTGCCCGACGATGCGCCGTTCCTCTTTTATGCGGCGCTGTTCTGGGCCTTCGTGGCGACCCGCTGGCGCCGTTTCCCGCCGCTCCGCCTGCTGCTGCTGGCCGGCCTGTTCGGCCTGGCGCTGCTGCACGTCCGGCACCAGCCGTTGTTCGGGCTCACGGCGGCGCTGGTGGCCGCGCCCTTGTTCGGGCAGCCGCAAGCTAAGCCGCACATGCGCTGGGGCTGGGTAGTGGGCGTGCTGGCGGTGCTCGCGGGCGCCCGATTGCTGGTGCCGTGGCAGATGCCGGACACCGCAGAATATCCGCTCACTCTCATCAACCGCCTGCCGCCCGACCTGCGGTCCCGGCCTGTGCTCAACGACTACAGCATGGGTGGTCCACTGATCATGAGCGGGATCGCGCCAGCGATCGATGGTCGAGCCGACATGTACGGCGACGATTTCAGCTTTGCCCACCTGGCCATGCAGAACGGCGGCATGCCTAAGTTCCGTGCCTTCGTCCGCCGCTGGGACGTCAGGTGGACCATCCTGACCCGCGACTCGCCACTGGCGGCGAAGCTCAATCGGGAACCCGGCTGGCGCCGTTATGCGGCAACGCGCGATGCCGTCGTGCACGTGCGCACGCGCTAGGCAAACAAAAAGGGCGGCCCCGGTAGGAGCCGCCCTTCCTTGTTCGTCGACTAAGAGTCGAAGAAGCTTACTTGAGGTCGACGGTGCCGCCGGCATCCTCGATCTGCTTCTTGATCTTCTCGGCCTCGTCCTTGTTGACGCCTTCCTTGATCGGCTTCGGCGCACCCTCGACGAGGGCCTTCGCCTCACCCAGGCCCAGGCCGGTGATCGCGCGGACTTCCTTGATGACGTTGATCTTCTTGCCACCGTCGCCGGTGAGGATCACGTCAAACTCGGTCTTCTCTTCGGCGGCCGGGGCAGCGGCGCCGGCAGCGGCCGGAGCGGCGGCGACGGCAGCGGCGGCCGAAACGCCCCACTTCTCTTCCAGTGCCTTGGCGAGGTCAGCGGCCTCGAGGACGGTGAGCGCCGACAGCTGGTCGACGATGTTCTGAATGTCAGCCATTTGTTACTCCTGTGCGGGCCAGTCGGCCCGGCTTGATCGTGCGTTGAGGGTAGTGAGTGCTTAAGCCGCTTCGGCGGTGTCCGCCGCGTAAGCGCCGAAGACCCGGGCCAGCATCGCGCCCGGCTCGTTGATGGTGCGGGCGATCTTGCTCGCGGGTGCCTGAATCAGGCCCACGAGGGTCGCACGCAGCTCGTCGAGCGAGGGGAGCGCCGCAAGCGCCTGGATCCCATTCACGTCGAGGACGGTATCGCCCATCGCCCCGCCCAGAACCTCGAACTTGTCGGTGGTCTTGGCGAAATCCACGGCGACCTTGGCGGCCGCAACTGGATCAAGCGAGGTGGCGATTGCAGTGGGGCCCTTCAGCAAGTCGCCGATGGGCTGGTACTGCGTTCCGTCCAGCGCGATGAGAGCCAGCCGGTTCTTCGCAACCTTGAACTGCGCTCCGGCGTCGCGCATCCGCAGGCGCAGATCGGTGGACTGCGCCACCGACAGGCCGAGATTGCGGGTGATCACCACCACGCTGGTCTCGGCGAAGACCTGCTTCAGCTCGGCAACCAGATCCGCCTTTTCATTGCGATCCATGCCAACTCCAAACGTTTCGCCCGAAGACAAGCCTTCGAGCGAGGTTCAACCAACTCCGAAGGGGCAAGCCGCTCCGAAGCACTTCAGTCCGTGGGGTTGGGAGGTGTGCGTCTCAACTCAACGCACGACAGGTCCGCGCAAGCGGCCCTGAAGAAACTCTCTTCCCCGTCTAGGCTGCGGATTAAGGGGCGAGCCCCGGCAGCTGTCTCGGACGGCGTTCCGGCAAGCCGGGACGTGGGCGGGCCTATAGCGAAGTTCGTGCGACAATCAACCTCTTGCCCGCGCCGGTCCGCGCAGCGCTCGCTTGGGCTCGTGCGTTTGGGATGGCGGATCAACGCTTTGAGAGGAGGAGCAGATGGCGGGGTATCGCGGTGATGGATACGGCGTCTACGGCGACCACGGGGACGACGATTTCAGGTTCGGCGACGATCGCGGCCGCGATCGGGATATCCGCGGCGAGCGCGACCGGGGACGTCCCGAGGAGCGCGGCTTCTTCGAGCGCGATCGTGATGATGACGGACCTCGGCAGGGTGCGACGCACGGCAACGTGATGGGCCGGGCGGAGCAAGCCGTGCGCAGCTATGTCGAGGGCGGCGATCATGGCAGCGGGCGTGGCCACCAGTTGTCGGACGACCCCCGGGCGGTTCGGGCCGCGGGCGACTGGAACCGGCAGCATGGCCGCGAAGGATATGAGGGCAGCTATGCCCAGCACCCGGACCCGTACCAGAGCTACCGCGAGCGCCACCTGGCCGAGATGGACCGCGACTATGACGACTGGTGCCGCCAGCGTGAGCAGCAGTTCCACAGTGAGTTCAAAGACTGGCGCTCGCGGCGGCAGATGTCGTCGGGCCAGGTCGGCCAGGTCCAGTCGCAGATGTCGAGCCAGCAGGGCGACATGCCGGCGCTTGAGCTGAGCGACGCCGCCCACGCCACGGCGCCGGACGTCCCGGTTACGGCCGAGCAGCCATCGCGAGCAGGTTCCGGAGCATCGCGTCGCCGTGGGTCGTCAGGATCGACTCCGGATGAAACTGCAGGCCAGACTGGCGGGCAACAGGATCGCTGAAGGCCATCACCATGCCATCGGCCTCCCCGTGCACGGTGAAGCGCCCGGGGAGGTCACGGGTGCACAGCGAATGGTAGCGGGCGATCCGCAGCGGACTTGGGAGGCCGACGAAGGGACCGGCACTGTCGTGCTCCAGCAGCGTCGCCTTGCCGTGCACCGGGTCGGGTGAGCGGGTGACCGTGCCGCCCGCTTCCTCCACGATCGCCTGGTGACCGAGGCAGATCCCGATTACGGGTACAACTCCTTTGGCCTGGCCAATAAGGTCGAGGCAGCATCCGGCGTCCTGCGGCGCGCCAGGCCCAGGCGACAGCATGATGGCGGCACCGGTTCGCTCCGCCTCGGCAATGGCCTCCTCGGCTGCAACCGTGTTGCGCAGCACACGTACTTTGCTGCCGAGGCGCTGCAGGCTCTCCACCAGGTTGAATGTGAAGCTGTCGAGATTGTCGATCAGCAGGACCGGCGTCATGCCGCCACCCGCGTGTCGGCCGGCGCGGCGAGCACGCCAAGCAGCGCGGAGGCCTTGGCCCGGGTCTCGGCCGCTTCGGCCAGGGGATCGCTGTCGTGGACCACGCCTGCGCCTGCCCGGACGAAGGCCGTCCCGTCGATCACCAGCGCCGAGCGGATCACCACCGCCGTGTCCATCAGCCCGGCGCCGTTCACCCATCCGACCGCACCGCCGTAAGGGCCGCGGCGGGTGCCCTCCAGCTCTCGCAGCAGCTGCATGGCGCGGATCTTGGGCGCCCCGGTCAGGGTGCCGACGTTAAGGCAGGCAGCGAGCGCGTCGAAGGCGTCGAGCCCGATACGCAGCTTGCCCGTCACCGACGAGACCAGGTGCATAACCCGCGAGAAACGTTCCACCGTGAGCAGCTTCGCCACCCGCCGCGTGCCTGGCAGCGACACGCGCGCAACATCGTTTCGGGCAAGGTCGACCAGCATCATGTGCTCGGCCAGCTCCTTGCCGTCGAGCCGCATCTCGGCCTCCAGCCGGTCGTCCTCGTCGGGAGTGGCGCCGCGTGGTCGAGTGCCGGCGATCGGCTTCACCTCGACCGTCAGTCCACCTTCCGGACCGCGGAACAGCCGGACCGAGGTCTCTGGGCTGGCACCGAGCAGCGTAAAGCCGACGCCCGCCAGGTAGAAGCGGTAGCTCGAAGGCTCGATGGTGCGGAGACTGCGGTAGGCGCGCAAAGGGCTGGGGCAGGGTGCGGAGAAGGTTCGGGACGGCACGATCTGGTAAACCTGGCCCGCAGCGATCGCTTCCTTGGCCCGGCGAACCACCGCGGCAAAGGCCTGATCGTCCAGGTCGGCCGTGGGAGCCGAAGACGATCCTGCTCTTCCGTCTGCAGACGGCTGGCGATCAAGCGCGGCAGCGGCGCCCAACAGCTGCTCGAGGCGTCGCGCGGCGTCATTGAGCTGGCGCTCATCATGGCCGAAGGCGGGACAGAGGAGCCGGGCGCCGCCACTCGGTTCGACGACCGCGAGGCTCTCCGGTACCCAGAACAGATAGTCGGGAAAGTCGAGCGGGTCGCTGTGCGGCGGCGGTAGGTCCTCACTAAAGCCGGCCTGGTCGAAGCTGCTGACACCCAGGAGCAGGGCGCCGAAGGGATCAGCCTGCGCGCCGGCCGCTGCGAGCAGGTTGCGGAGGGCATGCAGCGGGGCTGGTGCGACCAGCCGCTCTTCCGCGTCGGCACTCTCCGATGGGATGTAGTCCAGCACCAGCGTATGGCTGACCGCCATCCCGGCCCGCCGCGCCACGTCGGCCAGCAGCGCGGCGCCGTTCGCGGTCAGCGCTTCCAGCGTCACCCGGCCAGCCCGCGCGCTGGCGCGCACGGCGGCGGCGGCCATCACCAGCGTCCGACCGTCGTTCGCCTCGAACAGGCCAGTGTCCGGGCGAGCCCCGCCGTCGCTCACCACCTCGTAGAAGGCGAGCGGATCGAGCGGTGTGTCCAGCCGGCGCTGAACCAGCCGGGTCACAGGCTGCGTCCGACCGCCGCCGCCAGCGGCTCCAGCCGCCGCATGAGGTCGGCGAACTGGTCGGGGTAAAGCGACTGAGCGCCGTCGGACAGCGCCTTGGCCGGGTCGCGGTGCACCTCGATCATCAGCCCGTCGGCACCCGCGGCGACGCCGGCCAGCGCCATGGCCGGAACCAGCTCCCGCAGGCCGGTGCCGTGGCTCGGATCGACGATGATCGGCAGGTGGGTGCGCCCTTTCACATAAGGCACGGCGTTGAGGTCGAGCGTATTGCGGGTGGCGGTCTCGAACGTGCGGATGCCGCGTTCGCACAGGACCACCTGGTCGTTGCCAGCGCTTAGGAGATATTCCGCGGCCAGCAGCCATTCCTGGATCGTTGCGCTCAGCCCGCGCTTCAGCACCACCGGGCGTCGGGTCTGGCCGACGGCGCGTAGAAGGGCGAAATTCTGCATGTTGCGGGCGCCGATCTGCAGTGCGTCGGCCTGCTCGGCCACGACGGAGAGGTCGGCGGTGTCCATCACCTCCGTGACCACCGGCATGCCAAGCTCGTCCGCCACCTCGCGCAGGATAGACAGTCCGGCCGGCCCGTGTCCGGAGAAGCCATAGGGGCTGGTCCGCGGCTTGTAGGCGCCGGCGCGAAGCAGGGTCGCGCCGGCCTGCTTGGCCGCCAGCGCGCTGTCGTACAGCTGGTCGCGGTCCTCGACTGCACACGGGCCGGCAATCACCGCCAGTCGTTCGCCGCCGACCGGCACGCCGCCGATGTCGACCACCGTGTCGTGGGGGTGAAGCTCGCGGCTGACCAGCTTGTAGGGTGCTAGAATGGGCTTGACGCTCTCCACTGCCGGGTCGCCGTCAAGGGCGAGCTCGGCCAGTACCCGTTCGTCGCCGAGCGCGCCTAGCACCACCCGCTCGCTGCCCGGCATGTGCAACGGCTTGAGGCCGGCGGACGAGATGCGTTCGAGCAGCCGGTCGGCGCTGTCTGCGGGAGCGTCGGGCTTCAGTACAATGATCATGGGAGAATGGTCCTGCGGTCGGGAGAGGGGAGCGGCAGGCCAAAAAAAACCCGCCAGAGCGGCGGGTCGGATGCGAACTCGTGAAGGAAACGAGTCTAGGCCGGCACGCCGCAATCGGAATGCCAGCGCCACCAACGGGCGATCAGAGTCGGCTGGTGAGTCATCTCCGCCAGCTTAGGCGTGCCCGTCGGCGCGTCAAGCGGGCCGTTGCAACACTGCGCGCTCGAAAGCGTTGTCGGACAAATGGATTTAGCAGCAAAGTATCGGGCCGAGCGCCATCGGCGCGCGGCGGAGGACAGTCTCAAGCTCGCGATGCGGGCCAGCGGCGAGGGCTCGCTGGCCTTGCTCATCGACACGGCAATCGAAAGCCGGCGGCAGGCAAGGGAAAGCGAGCGTGAAGGCTCGAACTTGACGCAGCAATGATCGTCAGGGACGGCCGGGCAGGACGGCCGCCCGCGGCGATGCTCATTGCGCGGAGCCGGCGCTGACGCTGATCGCGGCCACCGCCAAGTTCGCTGTACCTGCCTGAGCATAACGCTCAGCGGTGGCGATCGCCCGCGCCATTTGCGGCCGCGCGCCATCCCAGGCGGTCTCAACGCAGCGCGTGTAGCTGCGCGACAGTGCGCCTTCACGATGCGGGTAGCACACCTTCGCCACGGCGAAATTGACCCGCCGGTTCAGCGACTTCTTGCCCTGCGCTGAGGCGAGCTGAAGATCGCCAATGTAGACGGCAGCGCGCGGCACATCGTCCGACACGGCCGCCCGGACCGTCACGTCTCGTGCCTGTGCAGGGCCCGCCGCGGCCATCACCGCGACACTTGATACGCAAAGCGCGGCTGCGCCCATCAGCAACTTGGTAGCATTCATGGTAACACTCCCTTTCACGTCCCCCGACAGGAGTGGGGTGGGCAAGGAATGCACCGGTGACGGCCGGTGGGCACGTCAAGTTCGCCGGACCCGTGGCCGGTGCTCGGCTGAGCGACGAACGGGCATGTCGGCCATAACGAAGGTGCGCTTGGCTTCGACCGGCGGCGGCGGGGCTGCTGATGGGCGGTGATGAGTCGACGAACGGCGGCGACGGCGGACCAACGCACAAACGAACTCCCCCGCGACCAGGTCGCGGGGGAGCAGGTTGATCAGGCGATGGCGAATCAGAAGCTGGAGGTGCCGCCCCCGCCGGTGCTCATCTCGTTGTGGCGCTGGCCGCCGCCCATCGGGCTCTGGCCGAACTGCCCCATAGACGGGTCGTTGCCCTGCGCCCCGACCGACTCGCCGGACGTATAGGCGCTGCCGCCTTCGCGATCGTTCTGGCTGCCCATCCGCTGCATGCTGTCGTCGTTCATCGAGGACTGGCTGCCGCTCATGGACGAACCGCCGCTGCCGCCCATTGCACTGCCGCCGCTCGAGCCGAACTGGCTGAAGGCACTGCCGCCGCTTGAGCTCGACGTGCCGCCCTGACCACCCTTCATCAGCTGATCGTGGAGCAGCATCTTCGCTTGGTCGGCCAACTGCCGCTGCATCTGCATCGCCTGCTCGAAGAACTGGCGGAGCTGCTGCTCGGTGTTCGCATCGCTCAGATAGGTCTGGCAGGTGTCGGCGCCTTTCAGCGCATGGTAGAGCACGGATACGACGTCATACGTGCTGTCGCGGGTGCCGGTGCTGCTGCTGCTGCTCGAGTTCTGGTCCATGAAAAACTCCTCCTTCGGATGCCCGCGCCTTGGGGAAGGCCCGGTCGGAAGGTTAACGCGCCAGGGGAAGCGAAGGTGCTCGCCCTGGCGCTGATTTTCACGGTCTGACCGGCACTTACTGGCCGGTGAGCGGCAGGCTGTCGGTGCGGCCCGAATCGCCGCCGCCAAGTTCGCCTTCGGGCTCTGGAGCGCCGCTGCCGATGTCCATGCCCGCCCCCGCGCCGATCGCGTCGCCGATGGTGTTGTCCGGGTCGTCGCCGGTGCCTACGCCAGCCGCGTCAGCCAGGCTGCCGTCGGCCGGCCCGAGCGCCGCCATCTCCCGGGCGATCGCCGCATCGGCGGTCCCGGCCAGCTCGCCAGGACTGGCAAGCGGATGCTCGTTGCTGAACTGGACGTCGTCCTTGCCGGACGGGTCGCCCGAGCCGGCGAACGCGTCCTCATTCTCCGCTGCAGCGCCTTGAAGCTGGCGCTCGCCCAAGCCTCCGCCGTGATTGTCGATGTTGCGCTGGTCCATGCTGCTCTCCTTTGGGGCCTCAACGCACGAGCGGGCGGCTTGTGGCGTTCCGGTTAGATCGCTTGCGCGGCGGCCCAGCCGCTGGCCCATGCCCACTGGAAGTTGTAGCCGCCGAGCCAGCCGGTGACGTCCACCGCCTCGCCCACGGCGAACAGGCCCGGAACCTTGCGCGCCGCCATGGTCCGGGAGGACAGGCCATCCGTGGCGATCCCGCCGGCGGTGACCTCGGCTTTGGCGTAGCCTTCGCTGCCACTAGGGTTGAAGCGCCAGTCGGCCAGGCGGCGTTCAGCGTCGGACAGGATGCGGTCTGGCGTATTGGCCAGCTCGGCCGTGAGCCCAATACGCTCGGTTAGGGTCTCGGCAAGGCGCCCGGGTAGTCGGCGGTCGAGTAAGCTGGCGAGGCGCGCACGCGGCTGCTCGCGCTTGGCGGCGAGCAGCCAGCCAGGTGCCTCCTGCGGCAGGAAGTCGACGGCGACCTCGCGCCCGCGCCGCCAGTAGCTCGACACCTGCAGGATCGCTGGGCCGCTCATCCCGCGGTGGGTAAACAGGGCGGCTTCGCGGAAGCCGGCACCAGCGCAGCGCGCCTCGACCGGAGCGGCGACCCCCGACAGGCTGCGGAACAGCGCTTCGTCTCCGCCGAGGGTCAGCGGCACAAGGGCGGGACGGGGTTCGACCACCTTGAGCCCAAACTGGCGGGCGATGTCGTACGCGAAGCCCGTGGCGCCTAGCTTGGGAATGGAGGGGCCGCCCGTGGCGATGACCAGGGCCGGCGCCTCGGCCACGATCTCGCCGGCGGCGACCCGGAAGCGGCCGTCGGCATGGTCCACTGAACTGACGGGCGCGCCGAAGCGGAAGCTCACGTCGCCCTTGGCACATTCGGCCATTAGCATGGCGACGATCTGCCGCGCGGATCCGTCGCAGAACAGCTGGCCGAGCGTCTTCTCGTGCCAGGCGATGCCGTGCGCCTCGACCAGCGCAAGGAAGTCGTGCGCGGTGTAGCGCTTGAGCGCTGACACGGCGAAGTGCGGGTTGGCCGACAGGTAGCGATCGGGCGCGGTGCCGAGGTTGGTGAAGTTGCAGCGCCCGCCGCCGGAAATCAGGATCTTGCGGCCTGGCTCGTCATTGTGGTCGATCACCAGCACACGCCGGCCACGCTGTCCCGCGACACCGGCGCACATCAGGCCGGCGCCGCCGGCGCCGAGCACGATCGCGTCGAAAAAGGAGGGACTGTCCACTTTGTCCACTTCAACAAAAAGGCCGGGGCGTCGCCGCCCCGGCCCTCATGCGGCCAGTGCCGGAAGGCGGCTTACGCCCCAGCAACTTCCTCCAGCGCGACCTTTACGCCCGGGCCCATGCTCGAGCTGACGGCGGCCTTCTTGAGATACTTGCCCTTGGCGCCCGCGGGCTTGGCGCGGACGATGGCGTCGACAAACGCATCGAAGTTCGCGCGCAGGTCGGCGGCGTCGAAGCTGGCCTTGCCGATGCCGGCGTGGATGATGCCCGCCTTCTCGACGCGGAACTCGATCTGGCCGGCCTTGGCGTCCGTCACCGCCTTGGTGACGTCCATGGTGACGGTGCCAAGCTTCGGGTTCGGCATCAGGCCCTTGGGGCCAAGCACCTTACCGAGGCGACCGACGACGCCCATCATGTCGGGGGTGGCGATTACGCGATCGAAGTCGATCTGGCCGCCCTGGATGGTCTCCATTAGGTCCTCGGCCCCGACCACGTCCGCACCGGCGGCAGTGGCTTCGTCGGCCTTCGCGCCTTTGGCGAACACCGCCACGCGGACGGTCTTGCCAGTGCCCTTGGGCAGGTTGACGACGCCACGGACCATCTGGTCGGCGTGACGGGGGTCGACGCCCAGGTTCAGCGCGATTTCGACCGTCTCGTCGAACTTGGAGGTGGCGAGGGTCTTCACCAGGCCCAGCGCCTCGTCGACGCCGTACAGCTTCTCACGGTCGACCGAACCGGCCTGGGACTTCTGCTTCTTGGTCAGCTTGGCCATGTTCAGCCCTCCACAACCTGAAGGCCCATGGCGCGCGCCGAGCCTTCGATGATCTTGGTCGCGGCCTCGACGTCGTTCGCGTTGAGGTCCTTCATCTTGGTTTCCGCGATCTCGGCAAGCTGCGAGCGCTTGATGGTGCCCGCGCTGACCTTGCCCGGCTCCTTCGAGCCCGACTTGAGGCCCGCGGCCTTCTTGATCAGGAAGCTCGCCGGCGGCGTCTTGGTCGCGAAGGAGAAGGAGCGGTCCGCATAGACGGTGATCACCGTCGGGATCGGCATGCCCTTTTCCATCTCCTGCGTGGACGCGTTGAACGCCTTGCAGAATTCCATGATGTTGACGCCGCGCTGACCCAGGGCTGGACCGATCGGCGGGGAGGGGTTGGCGGCGCCGGCCGGCACCTGCAGCTTGATATAGCCGGTAATCTTCTTGGCCATGTCACTCTCGTTTTTGTGGCACCTGGGCTGCAACAGCAGCCAGGCGCGCGCAGTTTAGCGGTTCAGACGAGCACCGAGGCACTCTCCCGCAGGCTTTTCCAGTGCTGTCTGGAAGGGCGCGCCCTTAGCGGACGAGCACGCCGGGCGCAAGCTCAGGCGGGGTCGACGGCGAGCCAGTGCGACAGGTCGCGCCCCAGCAGGCCGCCGAGCTTCGCCACGTCCGCGGCGAAGGCGTCGTGCAGTTCCTGCCGCAACGGACGGCTGACCCGGATCTCGGGCGAAGGCGTGCGGTTCCACTTCAGCAGGCGCTTGCGCACCCGCATCAGCGCGCGGACGGGCGGCGGTGCCGGCTTTTTCGGCTTGGCCGCGACGCGAGTGCGGAATTTCTCGCCAGCCAGAACGGAGGTGGCCACTGGCGGGCGCTTGAGCAGGCGCTGCAGCCACGGCCAGCGGGTACCGGCCGCCTCCCGCTTGGGCTTGAAGTCGGTCCGGCCGTCGTGCGGCAGGCCGAGAAAGGCGAGCAGGTCGGCGTAGACCTGCGGCGGGTCGCGGACGAGGTCGTCGTGCACCACAACGTGGCAGCGCGCGCGTCCAACGGCGGCGAAGAACGCCTCCACCGCATCGCCCAGCCGCCCGGCCATGTCGTAGCGGAGCAGGCGCGGGTCGAGGCAGCTGCGCGGGATATGCCGCCCGGCCGCTCGCTCCGGCACCAGGCGCCAGGCTTCGGCGAAATCGGCCACGTCCTCGTCGCCGGTCACCAGGTAGCGCTGGTGCAGCGAGGGGATCAGCTTCAGCGGATCACGCACGCCGATGATGAACCGCGCGTCCGGCCACAGCCGCAGGATCGCCGCCATCTTCTCCGGCCCATACAGGTAGGAGACGGATCCCTCGGCCAGCCACTCAGCCGAGCGCCAGTGGTCCGGAAAGTAGCGGCCGAGATAGCCGCCCTCGACTGTCGCGCGGAGCTGTTCGTCATCAAGGCCGTCTAGGTCGTGGATGGCGAAATAATGCGGCTCCTTCGGCCGGGAGAAGGTCACGGCCGGATGGCGCGCCAGATAGTCGGCCAGGCTGGTGGTGCCGCAGCGCGGCGCCCCAACGATCACCGCCAGGCGCGGCCAGTCGGTCGGCGGCACGCTCATGCGCCTAGCGGAAGGCGTGCAGGCGCGCGTTGTCGTCCAGGATGTACAGCGTGCTGTTGGCTACCACTGGTGAGAGGTGGACGCCGGCGCCGACATTGGTCTGGCTCTGGAAAGCGCCGGTGGCCGGGTCGACGTTGATCAGCGCACCATTGGAGCCCGCGACGATCAGCCGCTCGCCGGCCAGAATCGGGCCGACATAGGTGATCGCGCCCTTGCGCGACTTGGCGTTACGCCAGGCCGGCAGCTGGTTGATCCAGCGGATCTTGCCCGTGTTGCGGGCGATCGCGACCAGCTTGGCGTCGTCCGTGGTGACAAATACCCAGTCGCCCGCGACCCACGGAGTCGAGATGCCGGCAAGGTTCAGTTCCCAGATGCGCTGACCGGAGAGCAGGTCGATCGCAACCATGCGGCCGCCCTGGCCAACCGCGAACACCTGGCCGTTGTCGATCACCGGTGAGGCGTCGATGTCCGACAGGGTGGCGACAGAGGTCGAAATGGAGGTGCGGGCCAGCGCGTCCTGCCACACGGTGCGGCCATTCTCAGCGCGGTAGGCGTTGAGCTCGCCCGAGCTGAAGCCAGCGACGACCGTTGACTGGGCGATGGCCGGGGCACCGGTGCCGAACACGCCGGCGATCTCCAGCGCGGCCGGGTTGGACCAGTTGGTCGCCCCGTCCGCTGCCTTGAGCGAGAATATCTGGTTGTCCTGGCTCATCACGTAGACCGTGGTGCCATCCACGGACGGAGCGCCGCGCAGCGGGCCGCCGAGGCGGACCTGCCAGCCGATGCCGCCGTTGCCGGTGTCCAGCGCGGCGACGAAGCCGAGCCCGTTGGTGGCGAACACGCGGCCATTGGCCACAGCCACGCCGCCGCCAAACAGCGATGCGCCGTTGCCCTTTTCGGTGCCGAATTGGGTCGCCCACAGCTGGCGACCGCTGGCCGCCTCGAACGCACGCACGGTCGAGGTCGTATCGATGGTGAAGACCTTGCCGTCCGCCACCACTGGAGCCGAGGCGAGCCGCGCCTGAGGCCGGTCACCGGCGCCAATGCTTGCGGTCCAAGCGTTGCCGAGGGTGGCGCCGAGCGCCAAGTGTCCGAGCGACTTGGCGGGGTTGCCGCCTGGTTGGGCCCAGTCCGGATTTGCAGCGACGGCCGGAAGCGAAAAGGGCAGGGCGGCGGTCTCGGGGTCAACCGCGATGTCGAGGTCCTGCGTCAGAACCGACACCCGATTGCCGACCACGGGCGTCTTGGGCCGCGAGCGGTTGAAGGGGTTGCAGGCGCTCAGCAGCGCGGCTGCGATCATCACCCCGGCGATTCGCTTGTTCATTGCTTCGATGTCCTCGAGAAACCTGGCGTTACTGGCCTGCCGGCAGGCCGGCCGTCGCATCCACCCCCAGCGAGCCCGCGATCTGCAGCGCTCGCGCCCGGATCGATCCGGGTACATCCTTGGCGTCGGCGATTCGCCCGAACAGCTGGCCCGCCTGCGCCTTCCGCCCGGCCTTGAGCATGGCCATGGCGGTCAATTCCCCCGCCGTACCGAACCACGGGCTGTCCGGCGTGGCATAGGGCTGCAGCCGGGCAATGACCTGATCGGGGCCGAGTTGGTCGAACTCCAGCGCGGTCTGCCGCATCAGCGCCGCGGTCCGCACGGATTGCGGCTGGTCGTCGTCGTTTGCGACTGCCTGGAAGCTCGTCACCGCCTTGGACCGGTCACCGTTCTGCAAGGCCAGCGCGCCGACGGTGAGCCGGGCGAGGCCGGCCATCTCACCACTCGACTCGGCGGCGATCGCCTGGAGCTTCTGCTCGACGGGCTTGCCGGTGCGGCCGGTCGAGATGTCATTGAGCACCGCCGCGAACTGCTCGCCCTGCGCGGCCGCCCGTGCCCGCTGCCGCTCCTGCCAGTAAAGGTACGCCGCGGTGGCGACCAGAAACAGGACCAGCGCGGCGATCAGCCACTTGCCGAAGCGCTTGAAGAAGTTCTCGGCCTGGCTGCGGCGGAGGTTCTCGTCGACCTCACGAATGAAGGTCTCGTGCGTTTCACCGGGAGCCAAAGCCAAGGAGTACAACCTCTAGTAAGATCGAGCCACAAGCGGCACCCAGCCCTGGTCCATACGGGATGAACGGGAGCTTGGCGCGGTGCGTCTAATGCCTTTTGCCGGCCGCGCAAAGCCTCACGCTTTGGGGCGGTAGGTCTGGTCGGGGGTTGGAAAGCTGCGGTTGCGGACTTCGCCGGCATAGGTCTCGACGGCGCTGCCGATGCGGGTGGCGAGGTCGTCGTAGCGCTTCACGAAGCGCGGCGTGCGCTCGAACAGGCCCAACATGTCCTCCGTGACCAGCACCTGGCCATCGCATTCGGCCGAGGCGCCGATGCCGATCACCGGCGGTTCGACCGCGCCCGCGATCCCGGTTGCGACGTCTTCCAGCACCCCTTCGACCACGATGCAGAAGGCGCCCGCCTGGGCAACCGCGCTGGCGTCCGACTTGATCTTCGCTGCCTCCGCCTGGTTGCGGCCGCGCGCGCCATAGCCGCCCAGCGCGTTGACCGCCTGGGGAGTGAGGCCGACGTGGCCGATCACCGGAATCCCGCGCTCAGACAGGAAGCGGACGGTCGGCGCCATCGCCTCGCCGCCCTCCAGCTTCACCGCCGCACAACCGGTCTCCTTCATGACGCGCGAGGCGCTGGCGAAGGCCTGCTCGGGCGAGCCTTCGTAGCTGCCGAACGGCATGTCCACGGCGACCAGCGCGTGCCAGCTGCCGCGAACCACGGCCGCGCCATGCGCGCACATCATGTCCAGCGTTACCGGCACGGTTGAGGGCAAGCCGTAGATCACCTGCCCCAGGCTGTCGCCGACGAGGAGCAGGTCGCAATGCGGATCCAGCAGCTGGGCCATCCGCATGGTGTAGGCGGTCAGCATGACGATCGGCTGCTCGGTCCGGCCATCGACCTTGCGGCCCTTGAGCCCGGGAACGGTCATGCGCTTGCCCGGCACCGGGGAGGGCGTCGCCCGGCTGGTCGCAGTATCGAGGGTGAAGGTGCTCACGGGCCGGGCGTCCTTGCTGTGGAAGGCGCGGCTATATCGCGGGCAGGCACGGGTGGGAACGGGATCGCAACCATTGGCGTATTATCAGGAGCAAGCAGACGAGTCGGAGAGGAGAATGCGCAAGGGTCTGGTTACTCCGGAACTGCAGCTCCAGCTGGAAGGCTATGGGCTGAGCCTGGTCGAAGTGCACTACTACATGCCCGACCATCCCAGCCTGCTGCAGCTATTTTCGTTCCAGCAGTATGATGTTGCCCCCAGATACCCGGCCCTGCAGCACTTCCTGGATCATTGGCGGCGCGAGATCGAGGCCACCATCCACTCCATCCGGATGAACCATCAGGCGCTGATCGGCGCGGGCGAATGGCGGCCGGTGGATACGGAGTGGCTGATTAACTGAGCGGATGATTAGCCGCCCTGTTGCAATAGCTTAACCCAGGTGAGCGCGCGTCTTCGACTTGTCATGGAATGTGCCGACAGTCGAAACAAGGAGGCGCTACCGGGGCACTATGACGGACGACATTGCCTACCATCGCAATCGGGCTTCCCGTGAACTGAACCTCGGCCTGGCCTGCGGGTCGCTGGCCGCCGCGCGAGCGCACCTGCGGCTCAGTTCCCTGCACTTCCAGAAAGCGCGCGACCTGGAGAGCCCGCGGCAAGCCGAACGGCCGCCGTTCGTCCTCTAGTCGGCGGTCAGCCCTCGATCACGACCTTGGTGCCAATCTTGGTCAGGCCGTAGAGCTTCTGCGCGAACTTGAGCGGCAAGCGCACGCAGCCGTGGCTCGCCGGAAAGCCGGGCAGGGCGCCGGCGTGAAACGCGATGCCCTTTTCATCATACATCTGCATGTAGGGCATCGGCGCATTGTCGTAGCGGCGGGAGAAGCCCTTCACCTGCTTGCGGAAGACGGTCCAGAAGCCCAGCGGCGTCTCGCGGCCCTTTTTGCCGCTGGAGATGGTCGACACGCCGACCAGTTGCTCACCACGATAGACGTAGAAGGCCTGGGTGAGAAGGTCGATGACCACCTTGGCGTCACCCTCCGGGATGGCCGGGGTCCAACGGAAGTCGCCCGGTCGCAAGGCAAGCGGACCGAAGGCGGCCAGTGCATCCTTGTGCGCCTGCGCGGCGAAGCCGTTGGTCCACTTGTACGGCAGCTCGGCGGCTTTGGGCGGTGGCGGCGGCGGCGCGAGCGGCTGCCGCGGGGCGGTGGAGCAGCTGGCGAGGAGGAACCCGGCGGCGAGCAGGCCGGACCTGAGGATCGTGCGCATGGCCGCCGGATGCAGCCGACCCGCAGGCGTTCGTCAATCCCTTGGTTAACAGCAGGTTAGCGTTAAACCGCGGACTAATGAAGCATATGGAAGTTGCGGAAGATGAGGATGCCGAGATCGGCCAGGAAGGCGAGCACGACGAAGCCGTGGAAGCGGGCGCTCCGGCTCTGCATGGCGACGATCATCAGGACCGAGCGGACCAGCACGGAGACGAAGTACAGCCAGCCGAGCCCGACCAGATGGCTCCAGCCCTTGAACGCGCTGTCGAGCAGGTCGAACAGGCTGAAGGCGAGCAGCAGGCCGAACAGCCAGCGTCGGCGGGAGAAATAATAAGCGCGGTAATCCGCATAGTTGCGCAGCGTGGACGGCACCAGCACGGCGCAGATTAGGTAGAGCAGCACCGCGAAGCTGATCACGAAAAGGTAGAACTCGAACGTCCAGCCGGGCCGCCGCGACAGACTGAACTGCCACCACCACCAGAACAGGGCATTCAGGAACATCAGCCCGATCCAGGTGCAATGCACCCAGTAGAGCCGCGGCCGGTCGGGATCCTGGATCAGCTTGGCGACGCCCTGCAGCAGGTGAGTCACCGCCAACCCGATGATCACCGAGGCGAGCACCATCACATAGTTGAAGAAGTCCATGCCCCGCCCCCCGCCCGCAGCTTGGGGCAGGGTGCGGCCGAGTTCAACCGATCGGAAGCGTCAGAACCGGTAGGCGACGCCGACCGCGGCCTCGACGTCGGGAGTGTCGCGGGTGAGGCCAAGGTCGACCTCGGCGTCGAACTGGAGGTTGTCGGTGGACGGCGGTGCCCAGGCGAGGGACAGGTCGGCGCTGGCCTCACTGCGGTGCCCGGCCGGGTCGCGGTCGAGGCTGGCCCAGAGCTCGGCCGAACCTTCAACTCCGCCGCCCAGGTCATGGCTGAGGCTGGCAACGCCGATCCACGCGAGGTGGTGCCCGCGGCCGTCCTCGTCGCCGCGCCAGTCCACTTCCGGGTCGACGGTCATGCTGAGCGCGGCCGGCAGCTCGAAGGAAACCGGAACGATCAGCCCGCCTTCCCACGCACCGCTGCCGATCCCGTCCTTGCCGAGCGGAGCGCTGACGAACAGCTGGGCCGCCACGGAGGTGCCGTCGCCGGCGGGATTGAGGAAATTGTACTTGTAGGCGGCGGTAAGGTCGCCTGCGCCGCGCACCGTGCCCCGCTCGCCGGTGGTCCCGTCACGGTCGTGCAGGATGGTGTAGGGCGCGAAGCCCAGTTGCACTTCGCTCCGATCGGTCACCCCCACTCGCACCAGGGTGTCGGCGATGCTGTAGCTGATCGTCCGGTCCGCGCCGTCCTTGTCCCGGCTGTACGCCACCGCGCCAACTTCGACCACCGCGTGGCCGACATCGGCGATGCACGGCGGCGTATCCTTGCCGGGCCGGTCGACGCACAATTCGCGCAGTTCCTCGGCGGAAGCCGGCGCGGCGCACAGCAGCGACGCAGTCGCCAGGGACAGGACGCCCCAGCGGAGCAGGATCATTCCCACTCGATCGTCCCCGGCGGCTTGCTGGTATAATCATAGACCACGCGATTGATGCCGGCGACCTCGTTCACAATGCGAGTGGCCACCCGGCTGAGGAATTCGGCAGAGAAGGGGTAGACGTCCGCGGTCATGCCATCGACGCTGGTGACCGCGCGCAGCGCGCAGACGCTGTCGTAGGTCCGGGCGTCGCCCATGACGCCGACGGTGCGCACCGGCAGGAGAACGGCAAACGCTTGCCAGATCGCGTCGTACAGACCGGCGTTGCGGATCTCCTCCAGGTAGATCGCGTCTGCTTTGCGCAGGATGTCGCAGCGTTCCTTGGTGATTTCGCCCGGAATGCGGATGGCGAGGCCAGGGCCCGGGAAGGGGTGGCGGCCGACGAACGCCTCCGGAAGGCCGAGCTCGCGGCCGAGTTCGCGCACCTCATCCTTGAACAGCTCGCGCAAAGGTTCGACCAACGCCATGTTCATGCGCTCGGGCAGGCCGCCGACATTATGGTGGCTCTTGATGGTCACGGACGGGCCGCCGACGAACGACACGCTTTCGATCACATCGGGGTAGAGCGTGCCCTGCGCCAGGAAGGCGGCGCCGCCGATCTTGTTCGCCTCGGCCTCGAACACGTCGATGAACGTCTTGCCGATGAATTTACGCTTCGCCTCGGGGTCGGAGACGCCGGCCAGGCCGCCGAGGAACAGCTCTTCCGCTTCAACATGGATCAGCGGGATGTTGTAGCTGTTCCGGAACAGCGACACGACCTGCTCCGCCTCGGCCGAGCGCATCAGGCCATGGTCGACGAACACGCAGGTCAGCTGCTCGCCAATTGCCTCGTGAATCAGCACGGCCGCGACCGCCGAGTCGACGCCACCCGACAGGCCGCAGATCACCTTGCCAGAGCCGACCTGAGCGCGGATGTCGGCGATCTTGGCGTGGCGGTAGGCCTCCATGCTCCACTCGCCCGAACAGCCGCAGATGTGGCGGGCGAAGTTGGCGAGCAGCTTGCCGCCGTCGGGCGTGTGCACCACCTCCGGGTGGAACATCAGGCTGTAGCGCTTAAGCGTTTCGTTGGTGGCGATGGCGAACGGCGCGCCCTCGGACGCCGCGACGACCGAAAAGCCCTCGGCCAGGCTCTCCACCCGGTCGCCGTGGCTCATCCACACCTGGTGGCGCTCGCCGACCTGCCACAGCCCGTCGAACAGGGCGGAGGGCGCGACCACTTCGATGAATGCGCGCCCGAATTCCTTGCTGTCGTGGGTCACGACCTTGCCGCCCAGCTGCTGGTGCAGCGTCTGCTGCCCGTAGCAGATACCGAGCAGGGGCAGCCCGCTGTCGAACAGCACCTGCGGCGCGCGCGGGCTGTTCTCCCAGGTGACCGAGGAGGGGCCGCCGGAAAAGATGATGCCCTTGGGCGCCAGCCGCTCGAACGCTTCCTCGGCGGCGTTGAAGGGGGCGATCTCGCAGTAGACGCCGGCCTCGCGCACCCGGCGGGCGATCAGCTGCGTGACCTGACTCCCGAAGTCGACGATCAGGATGGTTTCGGCCGGCTGCACGGTCACGTTGGCCCTCTCGCGCGCAAAGAAAAAGTGCGCGGACCCCTACGGCCCGCGCACTCCCTTTGTCTACGTGTCAGGACCGCTTAGTAGCGGCGGTAACCGTAGTTGCCGTTGATCCGGTCCAGATCGATGTCCGTGATCCGGCCGCTCGACCGGCTCACCTTGCAGCTGAACCGGTAGGCCGGGACGCCCTGCTGGTTATACCCATAGCCGCCGTAAGGGGCATTGTAGCCGCCGTAGCCACCATAGTTGCCGCGGTAGTAGGCGCTGGTGACCAGGCCGTAGACGCGGAAGTTCAGGTTGCGGGTCCGCTCCACCCGGTCGATCTGGGCGACGCGCAGGCCGGCGTTGTTATAACCGTAACCGCCATAGCCTCCGTCGTAGTAGCCGCCATTCACGCGCTGCTCGGTAGCACGGGCGCACTGGTCGACTGCCCAGCGCTCGTTGGCGTAATCATACCCGCCATTGTAGCCACCGTAGCCGCCGTTGTAGCCGCCACGCAGGATGTTGTTGAGGATGGCGCCGACGAGAACGTCGCCGCCGCCACCGGGGTAATATTGCGCAGCGGCGGGAGCCGCGATCGCCACGCTCGCCGCAGCCGCAGCCGCGCCGCCGAGGAGGAACTTGTGAACAGCCTTCATGGCCACTCTCCTTCTAAGTTCTGGCGGGCTCTCCCGCCGACGATGGCCTGTTTGCCCGATTCGGGCTGCACCTGGACTGAAGGCTCTGTTGCCTTTCGTTCAGCCCGTGCAACGACATGCCGACTGCTGCTAAAGTCCGTTCGAACCCGTTTCGGTTCCGACCGTTGTGGGGGTGGAACGGAACTCCGGGGAGCTGCCGATGCGAGCGTCCTTGCTGTTGAGCGGACTTGCGATCGTCTGGAGCGGGCCGGCGCTGGCCCAGGCCGGCCGGCTGGTCGCCGCCGACCCGGTGGCGAACACGCCCGCCGGCACCCAGGCGTGGAAGGTGCGCTATCTCACCACCGACGATCGCGGCCACCAGCGCGAGGTCAGCGGCATGGTGGTCGCCCCGCGCGAGGCGGTGCCGGCCCGGCCGCGACCGGTGATCGCCTGGGCACACGGGACCTGGGGCACGGCGACGAGCTGCGCGCCCTCGCTGAGCCCGCGCTTCTTTGAGCTGACGCCGGCAATTGCGGCGGTGCAGCAAGGCTATGTGGTGGTAGCGCCGGACTATCCGGGGCTCGGCAGTGCCGGGCCGCATCCCTATCTGGTCGGCACGGCAACCGGTCGCTCGGTGCTGGATGCGGTGAGGGCCGCGCGGAATATCCCTGGCGCGGCGGCAGGCAAGCGCTTCGCCGTGTGGGGCGAAAGCCAGGGCGGTCATGCGGCGCTGTGGACCGGCCAGTTGGCGGGGGTCGATGGAGCGGGTCTGCAACTCGTCGGGGTCGCGGCGGGAGCGCCGCCGACCAACCTCGCCGCCAATTTCCGCCAGGCGAGCGACGCCAATGCCCGCGCCTTCCTCACCGCGCTCGCGACCGACAGCTGGTCGCGATACTATGGCGTGCCGTTGCGCATCGGGGCGCGGCGCACGCCATGGATCATCCAGCGAATGGCGCGCAATTGCGTGACGGTCGACTCGACGCCCAGACTCGGCACGTTGCTCGGCATTCTGGCGCTGCGGCAGGACCTGCGGCGGGTGGACCTGGCCACCACGCCGCCCTGGGCCAGTTACGTCCGCGCCAACAGCCTCACGCCCCTGCAGCGCGCGCCCGTGCTGATCGCTCAGACGCGGGCCGATCCGCTGGTCGCGCCGGCGGTTACGCGGACCTTTGCGCGGCGGCTGTGCGCCAACCGGGTGCGGGTGCGGTGGATCGACCTGCCGGGCAAGGACCATGCGACCACCGCACGGCAGAGCGCCGCCGCCACCATCCAGTGGATCAGCGACCGCTTCGCGGGTACCCGCGCGCCGAGCGATTGCGGGCGCATCTGAAAAGGAGAAGAGCGATGATCCGGACTGTCTTGGCCTTGTCAGTGACCCTGGCCGCAAGCGCTGCTACCGCGTCGACGCCGGAGGCCTGGGCGCAGATGAACAAGCGGGCCGCCCGAGCTTGCGTCGCCGAATCGGGGCTGGCGCGGCCGCAGCTGCTCGCCGCCCGGCTGAGCTACACGGACGAGGTACCAGTCGAAGTGCGGCTGATCCGCGGTAACGACCGGCAGGGTCGGATGCAGCGACTGGTCTGCGTCTATGACCGCCGGACCGGCCGGGCGCAGGTGCAGCCCGCCCCCAATTGGAACGCGCCGACGACCCGACCTTAGCGGCGGAGCGAGTCGCGGATCTCGCGCAGCAGCAGGATTTCCTCGGCAGTCGCGTCGGCTTCCTCGCGGCGGCCGATCATCCGGTTGGCGGCTTTCACCAGCAGGAAGATGATGAAGGCTAGGATCAGAAACTTGATCACGGCGGTGACGAACGCGCCGTAGCCCAGCAGCGGCACGCCGGCCTTCTTGAGCGCGGCATAGTCGGTCGGCGAACCGGCGTAGTTCGCGGGGATCTCGCCTAAGCGCACGAAGTAGCTGGAGAAGTCGAGCCCGCCGAGCACCCGGCCCAGCACCGGCATGATGAGGTCGTCGGTCAGCGAACTGACGATGGCGGCGAAGGCGGCGCCGATGATCACTGCCACCGCCAAGTCGAGAACGTTGCCGCGGGCGATGAACGCCCGAAATTCGCTCAGCATGGTGCCCTCCCGTTCCGTGCGACGGGCCCTTTGTCACGGCCGCGGCGCGGAACGGAAGAGGGGCCTTATGCCTACTTCACCGCCAGGCCGGTGTGCTGCGCGAGGAAGGCGTAAACATCGCTCGCCTCCTCGATGATCTTGTCCGTCGGCTTGCCCGAGCCGTGGCCGGCGCGGGTCTCGATGCGGATCAGGTGCGGCTGGCCGTTCGGGTCGGCCTGCTGCAGCGCCGAGATATACTTGAAGCTGTGGCCCGGAACGACGCGGTCGTCGGTATCGGCAGTGGTCACCAGCATCGCCGGATAGCGCACGCCCGCCTTGATGTTGTGATAGGGCGAATAGGCCAGCAGGGTTTTAAAGTCGGCTTCCTTGTTGGGGTAGCCGTAATCGTCGACCCAGTAGCGCCCGGCGGTGAACCGGTCGAAGCGCAGCATGTCCATCACGCCGACCGCCGCATTGGCGGCGGCGAACAGGTCGGGCCGCTGATTGACCACCGCGCCGACCAGCAGGCCGCCATTCGACCCGCCCTGGACGGCCAGGCCGTTCTTGGGCGTGACCCCGTTGGCGATGAGGTATTCGCCGGCGCCGATGAAGTCGTCGAAAACGTTCTGCTTGTTGGCGAGGCGGCCGGCGTCGTGCCATGCCTTGCCATATTCGCCGCCGCCGCGGATGTTGGCCTGCGCCCACACGCCCCCATTCTCCAGCCAGGCCAGACGCGTGGCCGAAAAGGCCGGGGTGAGCGAGACGTTGAACCCGCCATAGCCGTAGAGCAGGGTCGGCGCCGGGCCCGTGGTCCCCTTCTTGCGGACGATGAACAGCGGCACGCGGGTGCCGTCCTTGGACGCGTAGAAGCGCTGCTCGACGCTATAATCGTCAGGGTTGAAGCTGACCTTGGGCGCCCACCATTGGCTGCTCTGGCCGGCCCGCGTGTCGTAACGGTAGATGGTGGTCGGCCGGTTGAAGCTGGTGAAAGCGAAGAAGGTTTCCGGATCGTCATAGTCGCCGCCGAAGCCCGAGGCGGTGCCGAGGCCCGGCAGCTCGATCACCCGTTCGCGCGCGCCCGCTGGCGAGAAGACGCGCACCTCGGTGCTAGCGTCCTTGAGGTAGGAGGCGACCAGCTTGCCGCCGACCAGGCTGGCGCCGTCGAGCGTCGCCGCGTCTTCCGCCACGATCGTGCGCGGAGTCGGCTTGGCCTGCGCGATGTCCATCGCGACGATCTTGAGCCGCGGCGCGCCTTCGTTCGTGATGAAGTAAAAGGTCGAGCCGCGGTTGCCGACGTAGCTGTAGTTGTTGGTAAAGCCGGGGATCAGCACCCGCGGCTTGGCGCCGCGCTTCTGCCGGTCGACCAGCACCACTTCGTAGCGATCATCCGTGCCGCTGGACGAGGTCACCACCACCCAGCGGCCGTCATCGCTGACCTGCGCTCCATGGTTCAATTCCGGCCGGTCCGGCGTCGCATAGGCCAGGCTGTCCGCCGCCTGAGCCGTGCCAAGCTTGTGGAAGAATACCTGATGGTTGTTGTTCAGCTGCTGGAAGGTCTCACCGGCCTTGGGCTCCGGATAGCGCGAGTAATAGAAGCCGCTGCCGTCCTTGGCCCAGCTCAGCCCCGAAAACTTGACCCACTTGATCTCTTCGGCCGTCGGCTGACCTGTGGCGACGTCGAGTACCCGGACCGTGCGCCAGTCGGTACCGCCGTCTTGGATCGAGTAGAGCAGGTGCTTGCCGTCCTCGCTCGGCACCCATTCGGCGAGCGCGGTCGCGCCGTCCTGGCTCCACTTGTTCGGATCGATCAACAGCCGCTCGGCGCCGTTCAGGCTGTCGCGGACGTAGAGCGGCGACTGGTTCTGGAGCCCTGAGTTGCGGGCGTAGAAGTAGCGCCCGCCCTTCTTCACCGGCACGCCGGTACGCTCGTAATTGTACAGTTCTGTCATGCGCGCCTTCAGCGCGTCGCGGCCGGGCAGGGTAGCAAGGTAGGCGTTGGTGACCTGGTTCTGCGCGGTCACCCACGACCGGACCTCCGGTGCGTTGCGCACGTCGGTCTCCAGCCAGCGGTAGGGGTCCGCCACCCGCTGACTGAACAGATTGTCGACCACGTCGCCGCGGCGGGTGTCCGGGTAGGTCAGCGATGCTGCCCCCTTCGCTGCCGGCAGTTCCTCCGAGGTGATGAGATTGCCAGCCGTGGGAACCTCCGTGGTCGGCGACGTGGTGGAACAGGCGGCAACGATCGGAAGGCTCATCAGGACCAGGCTCTTGCGCATGATTTCCCCATTGGACGGGTAAGGATGGCGCCGTGCTAGCAGGGCAGGCGGTCGCCCCTCAAGCGTCCAGGCGGGGGAAAGCCGTGACTCGGCGCGCCTCCCGCCGCTAGAGGAGCGCCATGCCCCATCCCACCGTCGCCATCGTCGGCCGTCCCAACGTCGGCAAGTCCACGCTGTTCAACCGCCTGGTCGGCAAGCGCCTGGCACTGGTCGATGACCGGCCCGGTGTCACGCGCGACCGGCGCGAGGGCGACGGCAAGCTGCTCGACCTGGAGTTCCGGGTGATCGACACTGCCGGCTTCGAGGACGAGGACCCAGCCAGCCTGCCGGGCCGAATGCGCCAGCAGACCGAAGCGGCCGTGCGGGAGGCGGACGTCGCCCTGTTCCTTATCGACGCGCGCGAGGGCGTCACGCCCCTGGACGAGGAGATCGCCAACTGGCTGCGCGCCGAGGATGCGCCGGTGGTGATCGCGGTCAACAAGGCCGAAGGGCGGCAGGGCGAGACCGGCCGGCTTGAGGCCTTTTCGCTCGGCCTGGGCGAACCGATCGCCATCTCGGCCGAACATGGCGAGGGGGTGGTCGACCTGTTCGAATCGCTGCGCCCGTTCATCGAGCGCGAAGAAGTGGAGGAGCCGGAGGAGGACGAGGAAAGTCCGGACCGGCCGCTCCACATTGCCATCGTCGGCCGCCCGAATGCGGGGAAGTCGACGCTGGTCAACAAGATGCTGGGCGAGGAACGCATGATCACCGGTCCCGAGGCCGGCATCACCCGCGACAGTATCGCGCTGGACTGGGAGTGGCCCAGCCCTGACGGGACTCTCAAGAAGGTGCGCCTGGTCGACACCGCGGGCCTGCGCAAGCGGGCCAAGGTCGAGGACAAGCTCGAGCGGCTGAGCGCCATGGATACCCGCCGCTCGATCGACATGGCCGAGGTCGTCGTGCTGCTGCTCGACGCCACTCGCGGCTTGGAGGCGCAGGACCTCCGCATCGCCGACCAGGTGATCGAGGAAGGCCGCGCGCTGGTCATCGCCTTGAACAAGTGGGACGTGGCGGAACATGCCTCGTCGCTGTTCAACGGGGTCAAGGCTGCGCTGGAAGAGGGCCTGTCGCAGCTGAAGGGCGTACCGGTGCTGACCGTATCGGCGATCACGGGCAAGGGCATCGACCAGCTGCTCGGCGCCGCCTTCGAGCTGCGCGCCTCGTGGAGCCGGCGCGTCACCACTGGCGAACTCAACCGCTGGTTCGAGCGCGCGGTCGAGCAGAACCCGCCGCCCGCGCCCGGCGGCAAGCGGATCAAGCTGCGTTACATCACTCAGGTGAAGACCCGGCCGCCCAGCTTCGTGGTGTTTGGGACCCGGGTCGACCAGCTGCCGGAAAGCTACCGCCGCTACCTGCTGAACAGCATGCGACGCGACTTGGAACTGGGTCCGGTGCCGCTGCGCATGACCATGCGCGCACCGAAGAATCCGTTCGACCGCTAACCGGCCTTTTACCCTTTCATCCTACAAGGTGTCGGTGGACAGTAGCGACAACCCTGGCCGTGACGCGGATGCCGGCGGCATCGTCGACTGGGCACATTTCGAGAAGAGCCGGGCCGAGCTGGGCCCGGGGTTCATCCGCATCCTCGGCTATTTCCGCGAGGATGGGGTGAAGTCGGTCGCGCAGATCGAGCAGGCCATGCACGCGCAGGATGCGGCGGCGCTGGTGCGCCCGGCCCATACCATCAAGGGCGAGGCGCGTCAGTTCGGGGCCGAGCCGCTGGCGTCCATCGCCGAGCTGATCGAAAGCACCGCGCGCCTGTGCGTCGAGACCCGGCGTTTCCCGGACGAGCTAGTGCCACAGGTGGTAGAGCTGCGCCGCCTGTTCTCCGAGACGGTGACGCTGTTCGACAAGGCCACCAACCCGCTGCTCAGCCGACGGGCGAGCCCGGGCGGCTTCGGGCGCAAGGCGACCAACCAGGGCTTCGGCCGGCTCTAGGTCGGCAGCGGCTTGCGCATCGGCTGCAGCTGCAGCCGGCTGAGCGTCCGCCACGCCCATTCGAACGGACCATAGCGGAAGCGTTCGAGCCATGGCATGGACCAGAGGAGCATGGCCAGCCACACCAGCGGTACCAGCAGCCATGCCTCGAACCGCGAAACATGGCCGTACAAGCCTAGGCCCCAGCCATAGAAGACGAACGCCGCGACAATGCTCGTGCCGAGATAGTTGGAGAAGGCGCAGCGACCCGCGGCCGCAACGCGCTGCGACCAGGGTCCCATGCGCCGCGACAACAGGATGATCAGCGCCGCGTAGCCAAACGCCATCGCCACGCGGAACGGCCCGGTGGCGACCAGGAAGCCGCCGAACAGCGTCGGGACATAGAACCGGCTGGCGAGGTCGGCAGCCGCTAGTGCCGAAAAGGCCAGCGCGCCGACCCCCAGGCACCAGCCGGCCACCTTGCGGTAGCTGCGGTCGTCCCAGCTGCCGTTCAGGAAGCCACTCTTGTACGCCGCCATGCCGAGCAGCATCAGGCCGAGCGTCTCCCAGCCGAAGAACAACGTCCCCCTGATCGGCTCCGTCAGCCTGACGGTGACCATCTCGTGCAGGCGTCCGCCGAAGCTCCCGCGGTAGAGCGCCAGGTCCTTCGCGACATCGGTGGGAAAGGGGTAGAACATGCGCCCGAAGTCGTTCCAGCCGCGGACCTGCTCAGCGGTGGCGCCGGTGGCGTGGGCAGCGTGGTCGAGCTGGATCATGTGGCTCACCAGCAGGCTGAACAGCACCATGTTGAGAACGATGAACAGGCAGCCGAGCACGAACAACTGGTGGGCCGGGCGGCGGCGGAAGAGAAAGGCGACCAGCCCCACCAGCGCGTAGCCGACTAGGATGTCACCGAACCAGACCAGGTAGTAGTGGGCAAGGCCGAACAGCAGCAGCACTGCCATGCGCCGAATATGGGTCGCTGCCCCGGGAATGCTGCTCGCCTCCGCTCGCTCAATCACCAGCAGGGTGGAGGCGCCGAACAGCATGGAAAACAGGCTGCGCATCTTGCCGTCGACCAGCACCAGGTTCGCCGCCCACAGGAAAAGGTCGGCACCGGTGTGCCCGCCGTAAGCGCCGGGGTTGAAGTAGGCGCCCTCGAACATCGCAAAGGCGATCACGTTGACCGAGAAGATGCCCATCACGGCCACGCCCCGGATCACGTCCAGGGTGAAGATGCGCTCGCTCGTCGTGCTCGCCACGCGTCCCCCCTTGCCCGCGCCGGCGCTCAGGCTTCGGCCGCCTCGCTCTGCAGCTGGATGTAGTTGGGCAGGCCCATGCGCTCGATCATCTCGAACTGGGTCTCGAGATGGTCGACATGGCTTTCCTCGTCGCGCAGCACTTCGGCGAACAGGTCGCGGCTGACATAGTCGCGGACGCCTTCACAGTAGGCCACCGCCTCGCGGTACATGCTCACCGCCTCGACCTCGGCGTCTAGGTCGGCGCGGAGTATCTCCTCAACCGTCTCGCCAATCCGCAGGCGGCCGAGCAGCTGGAAATTGGGCAGGCCGTCGAGGAACAGGATGCGCTCGGCAAAGCGGTCGGCATGCTTCATCTCGTCGATGGACTCGTGCCGCTCATACTGGGCCAGCTTGGCGATGCCCCAATGCTCCAGCAGCCGGTAGTGCAGCCAATATTGGTTGATCGCGGTCAGCTCAGCCTTGAGCGCCTCGTTCAACAATTCGATGACCTTCGGGTCGCCCTTCATGCCCATGTCCCCTTTGAGCGGCCTCTTACCGCAAGTCGGCCGCGGAACGAAGGGCCGGCGCTCAGGCGGCGTTGGCGGCCGGCAGCTGCTCGGTGCGGGCGCGCTCGTCCTCAATGATCTGGCGGGCGAACGGCAGGCAGGTGCCGCACTTGGCCTTGCAGCCGAGCCGCGCGTAGGCCGAGCCCGGCGAGCGCGCACCCTGCCGGGTGGCGGCCCGCAGCTGCTCTTCGCGAATCGCATTGCAGACGCAGACGATCATGCGGAGCAGAATGCCCGCACTGCGAATGATTTGCAATAGCGAGTAGTTCAGGCCGCCAGCTCGCCGTTCATCAGCCTGGGGAAGAAGCCTTCGTGCGCGGTGCGGAGTTCGGCCAGCGAGACCTCCGACAGGCCGTCGAAGCGATCGGCCTCCCATTCCTTCACATCGACGAACTTGATGCTGTCGCCGCCAACTGCGCCGATGATGGCGCATTGCACGCCCGCTGCATCGCACGCTTCTTCCAGCGCCGTGAGGGCGGACATCTGCTCATCATCGGCGACGGTGACGATGTAGAGCCCTTGGTCCTCGCCAAAGGCATCGGCGGTAAACGGCTCCCACAGCAGCACCTCGGCGCCAAGGTTGCCGGCCAGCGCCATTTCCGTAAGCGCGACCGCCGAACCGCCGTCCGACACGTCGTGAACGGCGGTGACCATGCCTTGGTCGATCAGGTCGCGGACCAGCGCTCCAACGACCAGCTCATGATCGAGATCGACTTCCGGCGGAGCGCCGGCCTGCTGCCCGGCGATCTCCCGCAGCCACAGCGACTGGCCGAGGTGACCATTGCCGTCGTTGCGTCGGCCGCCGACGAGGCAGATGGTGTCGCCTTCGTTCTTGAAGGCAATGGTCGCGCTCTTGCGCCAGTCAGGCATCAGGCCGACCGCACCGATCGCCGGCGTCGGCAGGATGGCGCTTCCGCCGCCAGTCGCCTTGCTCTCGTTGTACAGGCTGACGTTGCCGCTCACGATCGGAAAGTCGAGCGCGCGGCAGGCCTCGCTCATACCCTCCAGGCAGCCGACGATCTGGGCCATGATCTCCGGCCGCTGGGGGTTGGCGAAGTTGAGGCAATTGGTCACGGCGAGCGGCGTCGCGCCCACGGCCGACAGGTTGCGATAGGTCTCCGCGATGGCCTGCTTGCCGCCCTCGACGGGGTCGGCATAGCAATAGCGCGGCGTGCAGTCGGTGGTCATCGCCAGCGCCTTGTCCGACCCGTGCACCCGGACCACCGCCGCGTCGCCGCCCGGCCGCTGCACCGTGTCGCCGCCAACCTGCGTGTCGTACTGCTCCCAGATCCAACGCCGGCTGGCGAGGTGGGGTGAGCCCATGAGCTTGAGGAGGTCGCCGGCAATGTCCGTGCTCTCCGGCAACTCGCCCAGCGGCTTCACCTGCGCCCAGGCTTTGTATTCCTCCTGGGTGAGGTGCGGCCGGTCGTAGAGCGGCGCTTCGTCCGCCAGCGGCCCCAGTGGAATGTCAGCAACGGTCTCGCCCCGCCAGACCAGCTCCATGCGGCCAGTGTCGGTGACTTCGCCGATAACCGCGAAGTCCAGCTCCCATTTGCGGAAGATCGCTTCTGCCTCCGCCTCCCGGCCGGGCTTCAGCACCATCAGCATGCGCTCCTGGCTCTCGGAGAGCATCATCTCGTAGGGCGTCATGCCCTCTTCGCGGCAGGGCACCTGGTCCATCACCAGCTTGATGCCGACGCCGCCCTTCGATGCCATCTCGACGCTCGAGGAGGTGAGCCCGGCCGCGCCCATGTCCTGGATGGCGACGATCGCGTCGGACGCCATCAGCTCCAGGCAGGCCTCAATCAGCAGCTTTTCCGTGAACGGGTCGCCGACCTGCACGGTGGGGCGCTTCTCCTCGCTGTCCTCGCCGAAGTCGGCGCTAGCCATGGTCGCGCCATGGATGCCGTCGCGGCCCGTCTTGCTGCCGACGTACACGACAGGGTTCCCGACCCCGGCGGCGGCCGAGTAGAAGATCTTGTCGGTCTTAGCGACACCGACGGTCATGGCGTTGACCAGGATGTTGCCGTCGTAGGCGGGGTCGAAGCTCACCTCGCCGCCGACCGTCGGCACGCCAACGCAATTGCCGTAGCCGCCGATGCCGTGGACCACGCCGCTGATCAGGTGGCGCATCTTGGGATGGTCGGGCCGGCCGAAGCGGAGCGCGTTAAGGTTGGCGACCGGCCGCGCACCCATGGTGAACACGTCGCGGAGGATGCCGCCAACGCCCGTCGCCGCGCCTTGGTAGGGCTCGATGTAGCTCGGGTGGTTGTGCGACTCCATCTTGAAGATGGCGGCGTCCCCGTCGCCGATGTCGATCACGCCAGCATTCTCGCCTGGGCCGCAGATCACCCACGGCGCCTCAGTCGGCAATTTTTTCAGGTGAATGCGGGAGGATTTGTAGGAGCAATGCTCCGACCACATGACCGAGAAGATGCCGAGCTCGGTCAGGTTCGGCTCGCGGCCCAGCGCGTGGAGCAACCGCTCATATTCTTCCGGGGACAGGCCGTGCTCGGCGACGATCTCGGGCGTGATCTCTGGCATGAGCGGCGGATAGACGGGCCACGGGCAAAGAAAAACCCCCGGCCGTCGGGCCGAGGGTTCGTGGAAGCTGGTGATGCGGTGCGCTTAAGCCTTGCAGCTCTGCGATCCCTTGCCGGGGCGCTCCAGCGTGATGCTGGACGCCGCGGAGGTGCCGGCAAGGCTGTAGCCGCCAGCGGCGGTGAACGGCGCCTTGCCGTCGGCGCCCGGCAGCAGCTGGGTCGGCGTGCCGGTCCTCTCGGTGCGGAAATTCGCGCCAGCCGGCTGGCCGTTCTTCTCAAGCCAGTCGAGGTAGACAAGGCTGTTGTCCTTGCAGCGGTAAATCTTGCTGGCAGCGATCGACGGCGGCAATTCCACCGGCGGAGCGTTCTTCAGCTCATTGGCCATCGGGTCGGCGGGGCCGTTCTGCACGATGGTATGATCGTCGTTGTTGCAGGCCGCAAGCGCGAGGGCGGCGGCGACCGGGAGGAGGAGAAGGGTACGGTTCATGGCGGGCGCTTTCGCGGTTGCGAGATGAACGGTCAATGGCTGATCGGGCCCCGAGTTTGCATTGCACCAAAGAGGGGCATAGTCTGCCAATGCTTCGGGGGCGGAGGGCAACAGCGGCTTTGGATAACATGCAGCGTATCCGCTACGGCCTGACCGGGCTCGCCCTGGTGTTTCTGATCGTCCTGCTGGGCACGGCCATCATCCGCAGTAGCGGCGCGGCCGACGACTCCAACGCGGTCAACGCCGCGCAGCCCAGCGATCCGCTCGGCGAGCTGGGGGTCGCCCCCGGTCAGAGCGACGGCGAGAACGCGGCCGCCAACGGCGCACAGTGAGGTCGGGCGTGGCGGCGCTGGCCGCGCTGCTACTGCTGTCCTGCCAACGCCAGGAACACCGACAGACCCGCCATGGAGAGGCCGTTCCCCAGCCGCAGCTCGCCCTCCTGACCGGATTGCCGCTGGTGTTTGGGGAGGGGTTCAGCCTCGAAGCGGCCAAGCACCCGGTGATTGCCCGCCTCGAGCGCGACTACCAAGTCCGGCTGGTCGACGGTCCCGAGCAGCTCGGGACCGCGCGGCTGCTGCTGGCCGCGCAGCCGCGGGCGCTGACGGCCGGGCGGTTGGTTGCGCTCGATGAATGGGTGAGGGCCGGCGGCCGGCTCGTGCTGCTGGCGGACCCGCTGCTAAGCTGGCCGACCGACCTGCCGCTGGGCGATCCGCAGCGCCCTCCCTATGAATATGCCGACACTGGGCTGCTGGCGCACTGGGGCCTCAGGCTCGAACGCCCTGACAGCTCCCGAGCGGCAATGCTGACGCTGGCCGGGCAGGCCGTTGCTACGCCATCCCCGGGCACGCTGAACGGAACTGGGGGTAAGTGCCGGATCTCGCCGGACCGTCACAGCGCAGCCTGTGGACTGGGCAAGGGACGGGCGGTCGTGGTCGCGGATGCCGATTTCCTGAGGTCGGCCGCGGGTCCGGAGGCGCTGGCCGAGCAGCTCGAGCAGCTCAAGCGCTAGGCATTCCCGAGTCTTTCCGCACAGGCTTATCCACAGGAGTTAACAAACCGTGCACAGCTGTGCGGAACCGTCCTGTTGTGCTCCGGAAGCCGCAGAAATCCGCGAAAACGCACGATAGCCCATCAAATCCCATCAAATCCCATTGTCACCCATGCCCACCCGAGTTACACACATGGCAGCGCGGGGCTGACCTAGAATCGGTCACACAGCGCCGGGAGCACGGCTAACCCCGTGATTCCGGCGAACGGGGTCCTTTGCCTGCGCGCGGCGGGAGTGGTTCGCGGTGGCATTGGAGCACCTGTTTCAAGGCAGTGCGCTCAACGCGGTGGACGCCAAGGGGCGCGTCTCCGTGCCCGCCTTCCTGCGCACGGTGATCGAGCGCCGCGGTGATGCCCGCACCATCGTTCTTGCCAAGCACAGCCAGTTCGCCTGCCTCGACGCGTATGATCCCGCCTACGCGGCGCTGAAGCACGCCAAGCTGGAGCGACTGCTGGAGAAGCAGGAAGAGAATGCAGACGCGCAGCTGGTCTACCAGCAGCGCAACCTGATGGCGTTCGCGGCGACCGAAGAGGTGCCGTACGACAGTTCCGGCCGAGTGCTGCTGCCGCCGATGATGCGCCGCAAGGGTGGCATCGCCGACCTCGCCCTGTTCCTGGGCACGGGGGAGACCTTTCAGATCTGGAACCCGCAAACGCTCCTTGGGGACCACAACATCCCCGAGGATCTCAAGGACATCTGCCGTTACCGGCTCGAAGAGCGGGGAATCAGCGCGTGAGCACTGTCCCCAGCCCCGCTCAGGCCCACGTGCCGGTACTGGTCGATGAAGTCGTCGCGGCGCTCGCCATTGTTCCGGGCGAGACGCATGTCGACGGCACGTTCGGGGCTGGCGGCTATACGCGCGCCATGCTCGGGGCGGGGGCGGGACGAGTGATTGGCCTGGATCGCGACCCCTCGGCGATCATGAACGGGCCGTCACTCGTCCCAGACCCCCGGCTGACCCTGATCCACGATCGCTTCAGCCGCATGGCCGAGGTGCTCGCCGAGCACGGCCTGCTGCCAGTTGACGGCGTCACGCTCGACATCGGCGTATCTTCCATGCAGCTGGACCAGGCGGAGCGCGGTTTTTCTTTCGGGAAGGACGGCCCGCTCGACATGCGGATGAGCCAGGACGGCCAGACCGCCGCCGACTTCCTCAACGGGGCGGACGAAGCCGAGATCGCGCGCGTGGTCCGCGAATATGGCGAGGAGCCGCGGGCCCGCACGATTGCCCGCGCCATCGTGGCGGCCCGGCCACTGACCCGCACCGGCGAGCTCGCCGCCGTCGTGCGCAAGGCGCTGGGCCACCACTCGGGCATGAAGACCGACCCGGCGACCCGCACCTTCCAGGCCATCCGCATCCACCTCAACGCCGAGCTCGACGAGCTGGAGCAGGGCTTGCGGGCCGCGGAGCGCGCGCTCCGCCCCGGCGGGCGGCTGGCCGTGGTCACCTTTCACTCCCTCGAGGACCGTATCGTGAAGCGTTTTCTGCGAGACCGCAGCGGGGCGGCGCCGGCCGGCTCGCGGCATCGTCCTGATGCCGCGGCCGGCCCGGCAGCCACCTTCACCGCCGTTGCCAAGCCGGTTGCGCCGGGCGAGGCCGAGCTTCTCGCCAACCCACGCGCGCGCTCCGCCCGGCTGCGCAGCGCCGTCCGAACCGACGCCCCCGCCTGGCAGGAGATGGCCGCATGAGCGCGAAGAGCTTCCGGTCCGTCGGCTGGGTGGCCGGCATCGCCGCCACTGCGCTCGGCTGCTACATGGTAAACCTCAAGGTCGCGTCCGAGCGTGCCCAGCTTGAGGATGTCGAGACCCGCATCGTGCTGGCCCAGCGCGACATCCGCCTGCTGCAGACGGAGATCGGCACCCGCGGCCGCCTCGCCCAGTTGGAGCAGTGGAACGTAAAGGTGCTGGCCCTGTCCGCGCCCAAAGCTAACCAGTTCCTGGAAGGCAGCTTCCAGCTCGCCACCCTGACCGCGCCCAAGAAGGTCATCGATCCCTCGGCGCCGGTCGTGCTGGCCTCTGCACCCGCGCCTGTTCGCAGTCAGCCGATAGTGGACCAGGACGGTCCGACGCTCCCCGCGCCCGCACTGGCGACAGCGCCTGTCCAGCCGCGCTCGACTTCGCCGACGGACCTGATGCATGTCGCCAGTCTTAAGCGTGACCTGCCGGACCCTACGCCGCAGAAAGTTGTGGAAAAGCCGCTCGTTCGGCGGATCGTCACTCCCGCGCCCGCGCCTCGGACTGCTAGCCTGTCGGGCGACTCGAAGGGCAAGGCGACGGCCACCGTCGTCCCGGCCGTGAAGGTCACGCCCAAGCCGAAGACGGCGGCGGCGCCGACGACGCTCAAGCCTAAGGTGGCTCCGACCGCCGCGCCCAAGCCGAAGCTCGCCAGCGCCACGCCGACCAAGCCCAAGCCACCCCTACCTTCGACCAAGACCAAGGAAGCCGGCACCAAACGATGAACGCGCCGACGCCCGCTCTCGTCCCCCGGCCCGAGCGGCTCCGCCTGGTCGGCCAGCGCCGTCAGACCCTGGCCGTCATGCACCAGCGGCTGATGTTCGGCATGCTGCTGTTCGCGGGCATCATCGCGGTCATTATGCTGCGCTTGTTCTACCTGGCGGCATTTGGCGATCATGCCGGACGCAAGACGCTGGTCACGAACCTGGTCCCGCCGCGCGGCGACATTGTCGATCGCGACGGGCAGCCGCTCGCCCGCACCATCGATGCGTGGACCGTGGCGTTGCAGCCGGCCAAGGTGATCGGCGACAAGCTGGAACTCGCCCGCAAGCTGGCGGCGCTGATGCCGGAGCATGACGAGGCGGCGTGGCTGCAGCTGCTCCGGTCGGACAAGAGCTTCATCTATCTGCGCCGTCGCGCTTCGCCGAGCCTGGTCGAGCAGATCAATGCGCTGGGCGAGCCTGGCCTGGCGCTCAGCCGCGAGCCCGACCGGCTGTACCCGCAGACCGACCTCGCGGCGCACGTGCTGGGCTTCACGGACATCGACGGCCATGGCGCCGCCGGCGTCGAGCGCGCCTTTGACGAGCAGCTGACCAACCCGGCCACCCGCGGGCAGGCGCTGACCCTGTCGATCAGCAGCGGGGTCCAGCAGGCGCTCGAGCATGAGCTGCTGGAAGCGAAGACGCACTTCTCGGCGCTGGGCGCGGCCGGCGTGGTGATCGACATCAACACGGGCGAGGTGCTGGCGCTGACCTCCTTGCCGCAGCTTAACCCGAATGTCGCCGGCAACTCCGACCCGGACGCCCGCTTCAACCGCGCGACCCAGGGCGTGTGGGAGCTGGGTTCGACCTTCAAGCCGTTTACCGTCGCCATGGCGCTCGATACCGGCAAGGTCCGTTCCATGGGCCAGATCTATTCCTGTCCGTTGGCGCTCAAGGCCTATGGCCGGACCATCACCGACACCCATCCGTTCGGCCGCAACTGCTCGGTCGCCGAGATCATGATGGAAAGCTCCAACATCGGCACGGCGCAGATCGCCGCACAGGTTGGCGCCACCGACCAGAAGCGTTTTCTGAAGGCGATGGGTTTTCTCGATCCCATCAGCGTCGAACTGAAGGAACGTGGCCGCGCGCTCTACCCGCGCGAATGGAGCCCGCTCGACGTGATGACCGTTGGCTTCGGCCACTCCATCGCCGTCACCCCGCTGCACCTCGCCACTGGCTATGCGACGCTGTTCAACGGCGGTCTTTATCGCCCCGCCACCCTGCTGAAGGTCGGCCCCGGCCACGGCGTTGCGCCCGGCCGCCGGGTGTTCAGCGAGGAGACCAGCTACAAGATGCGCTCGCTGCTGCGCCTGGTCGTAACCAGGGGCACGGGCAAGAAGGCCGACGCGCCCGGATACCGCGTCGGGGGCAAGACGGGCACGGCCGAGAAGATCATCAACGGCCGATATTCCAAGGCGGGCCTGAACGTCACCAGTTTCGCGGGCGTCTTCCCGATGGACCAGCCGCGCTATGCCATGGTGGTGATGCTGGACGAGCCAAAAGCCACGGCCGAGACCTTCGGTTTCAAGACTGCCGGCTGGAACTCGGCGCCGACCTTCGGCAAGATTGTCGCCCGGATCGCCCCCATGCTGGGCGTGCGGCCGGACCTCAAGCGTGAGCCCAACATGGCGGAAGTGCTGCCCTTCGTTCACGAAAAGAAGTGAGCCCGGTGCGACTGGAGGAACTGGCCGGCACCGGCACGGGCGAGGTAACCGGATTCGCCATAGACCACCGCATGGTCGAGATTGGCAACGTCTTTGGCGCCTTCCGCGGCAGCGTGCGCAACGGCGAGGACTTCATCCCGGCCGCCGTTGAGCGCGGCGCGGTGGCGGTGATCGCTCGGCCCGAGGCACGCGTCGAGGGCGCGTTGCACATCGCTGACGCCGAGCCGCGCCGGCGCTTCGCCGAACTCGCCGCACGTTTCTTCGCGCCTTACCCTGAGGTCACGGTCGCGGTTACCGGCACTAACGGCAAGACCTCCACGGTCGAGATGACCCGGCAGCTGTGGCGCATGGCTGGGCACCGCTCGGCGTCGGTTGGGACGCTGGGCGTGACCACCGCCGACGACCAGGTGAAGACGGGCCTCACAACCCCCGACATCGTCACCTTCCTGCACAACATGGCGGGCCTGAAGAAGCTCGGCGTCAGCCACGTCGCCTACGAAGCCTCGAGCCACGGCCTCGACCAGTATCGCACCGAAGGCCTGCCAGTCCGCGCCGCCGCCTTCACCAACTTCTCGCGCGACCACCTCGATTACCACGGCACGATGGAGGCCTACTTCGAGGCCAAGCTGGCGCTGTTCGAGCGCGTCGTGGACGCCGACGGCGCGGCCGTGGTCTGGAGCGGCGACCCGAAGAGCGCCGAAGTCGCCGAGCGCGCTCGGCGCCGTGGCCTCCGCGTGGAGACGGTCGGTCCGGGCGGCAGCCTCATCGAACTCGTCAGCCAAATTCCCAGTCCGCTCGGCCAGACCCTGCAGCTCACCCATGCCGGTAAGTCCCACACCCTTAAGCTGCCGCTGATCGGCGCGTACCAGGCGGCGAACGTCCTGACCGCCGCCGGCCTCGTGCTGGTCACCGGCGGCGAGTGGGCCGCGACCTTCGCCGGCATGGGCCGCCTCGCCCCCGTCCGCGGGCGGCTGGAGCGAGCGGTGATCACCCGCGCCGGCGCGCCGGTCTATGTCGACTATGCCCACACGCCCGACGCGATCGAGGCGGCCATCGCCGCGCTCCGCCCGCATGTCGAAGGCCGCCTCATCACCCTGTTCGGGGCCGGCGGCGACCGCGACGAGGGCAAGCGCCCGGAAATGGGCGCGGTTGCGGCACGGCTCAGCGACCTTGTTATTGTCACGGACGACAATCCGCGCAGCGAGGATCCCGCCGCGATCCGCGCGGAGGTGCTCGCCGGCGCCCCTGGCGCGCGGGAGATCGGCGGCCGGCGTGATGCGATTGCGGCGGCCATCGCCGAAGCTCGCGGCGGCGATATCATCCTGCTGGCCGGCAAGGGACATGAAACGGTGCAGATCATCGGGGAGCAGACCCTGCCGTTCGACGACGCCCAGGTCGCGCGCGAGTGCGCGGCGTGAACCAACCGCTGTGGACCTCCGCCGAGATCGAGGCGGCCACCGGCGGTCGCGCCTCGGCCTTGTTCGAGGCGACTGGCATCACCTTCGACAGCCGCGAGGTCGAGCCCGGCTGGCTGTTCGTCGCCATGCCCGGCACCGTCGCCGACGGCCATGACTTCGTCCCCGGCGCGTTCGCAGCGGGCGCTTCCGGAGCGCTGGTCAGCCGGCCGGTCGACGGCCCGCACGTCCTGGTAGACGACGTCCCTGCAGCGCTCACCGCGCTGGCGGTCGCCGCACGCGCCCGGATGAGCGGCAAGGTGCTGGGCGTTACCGGTTCGGTCGGCAAGACCAGCACCAAGGAAGCGCTCGCCGCCGCACTCGAGCGCCGCCACCGCGGCCAGGTCCACCGCTCCTTGAAGAGCTACAACAATCACACCGGTGTGCCGTTGAGCCTCGCCCGGATGCCGCGCGACAGCGTTTATGGCGTGTTCGAGATGGGCATGAACAACCCGGGGGAGATCCGCGCGCTCACCGCGCTCGTTCGTCCGCATGTCGTCCTGATCACCGCCATCGCGCCCGCGCACATCGAGAATCTCGGCTCCATGGAGGCGATCGCGGACGCCAAGGCGGAGATCGCCGAAGGGCTGGAGCCCGGCGGCATTGCCATCATCCCCAACGATACGCCTTACCGCGACCGGCTGGTCGAGGCCGCCCGCCGCCGTGCCGAGCGGGTGGTGACCTTCGGCAGCGGCGATGCGGACGTGGTCGCTATTCATGCCGTCAGGGCGAACGGCGGCGGCAGTCTGGTCACCGCACGGCTGACCGGCAGCGACCTCACCTACACGATTGCCCAGCCTGGTGAGCATTGGGTGTCGAACAGCCTGGCCGTGCTGGCCGCGGTCGAGGCGGTCGGGGCCGACGTCGCCGCGGCCGGGCTGGCGCTCGGCGATCTTGGCGGGCTCAAGGGTCGGGGCGAGCGCCACCGGGTGACGGTAGATGGGGGCGAGGCGCTGCTGATCGACGAGAGCTACAATGCCAATCCGGCGAGCATGGCGGCGACGCTCAAGAACCTGGCGGCCGAGCCGGTCGACGGCCGCCGCCTGGCCGTGCTCGGCACCATGCTGGAGTTGGGCGCGCACAGCGACGCCGAACATGCCGCCCTCGCGCCGCACGTGCTCGCCAGCAAGGTCGACGAACTGATCCTTGTCGGCGAAGCCACCGCTCCGCTCGAACAGGTGCTAACCGGCGAGCTGCCCGTGACCCGCGTCCCCGATGCAGCCACCGCGACCGACGTCCTGCTTGCCACGCTCCGCCCCGGCGATGCCGTGCTGGTCAAGGCGTCGAATGGCGTGGGGCTTGCGAAACTGGTTGAGCGGATGGCAGGGGCCGCAGCCGGAAAGGGGTTCCAGCCCTAATGCTCTACATTCTGGCCGAGGCGCTCGGCTTTCCCGGCCTCCTCAACCTCATTCGCTACATCAGCTTCCGCGCCGGCGCCGCCACTGCGACGGCGCTGGCAATCGGCCTGTTCCTAGGCCCGTGGTTCATCAACTATCTCCGGGTCCGCCAGGGCAAGGGCCAACCGATCCGCGCCGACGGGCCGCAGACCCACCTTGCCAAGCGCGGCACACCGACCATGGGCGGCCTGCTGATCCTCGTCAGCGTTACCATCTCCGTCCTCCTATGGATGGACCTGACGAACCCCTATGTCTGGGCGTGCCTGGCGGTGACGCTCGGGTTCGGCGCGATCGGGTTCCTCGACGACTATGACAAGGTCAAGAAGGCCCACCACGCCGGCATCCCCGGCAAGGTCCGCCTGGCGCTCGAATTCCTGATCGCCGGCTTCGCCACCTGGCTGATGGTCCGCTATTCGGGCACCAACCTCTACCTGCCGTTCGTGCAGGGGTCGGTCGGTGACATCAGCTGGTTGTACGTGATCTTCGGCGCCTTCGTGATCGTGGCGTTCGGCAACGCGGTGAACCTGACCGACGGGCTCGACGGCCTGGCCACCATGCCGGTGGTGATCGCGTCGCTGGCCTTCGTGCTGATCGCCTACCTGGTCGGCAACGCGCGCTACGCCACCTACCTCGGCATCCCGCACGTGCTCGGCACAGGTGACCTTACCGTGCTGCTGCTCGCCATCGTCGGCGCCTGCCTCGCCTTTCTGTGGTTCAACGCGCCGCCGGCGGCCGTTTTCATGGGCGACACCGGCAGCCTGGCGCTCGGCGGCGGCCTCGGGGCGGTCGCTGTCGCCACCCACCACGAGTTCGTGCTGGCCGTGATCGGTGGCCTGTTCGTGGTCGAGGCCTTGAGCGTCATCATCCAGGTGTTCGTCTACAAGCGCACGGGAAAACGCGTCTTCCTGATGGCTCCAATCCACCACCATTTCGAGCACAAGGGCTGGAGCGAGCCGACCGTCGTGATCCGCTTCTGGATCATCGCCTTCGTCCTCGCGCTCGCCGGCCTCAGCACCCTCAAGCTGCGGTGATCACGGCTCGGGCCTGGGCCGGAAAGCACTACGCAGTCTACGGCCTGGCCCGCTCCGGACTGGCGACGGTCCGCGCGCTGGTTGCAAGTGGTGCCAAGGTTACGGCCTGGGACGAGCGGGAGGAGGCAAGGGCGCAAGCGGGAGGCGCCGAGCTACTCGACTTGAACGCGGCCGACCTGAGCCGGTTCGACTCCTTGGTCGTGTCGCCGGGCGTGCCCCTCAACACCCACCCGCTCGCCGCCCGCGCGCGTGGGACGGGTGTCGAGATCATCGGCGACGTCGAACTCTTCGCCCGCGCCCGCCCCGAACTGCCGCCGCACAAGGTGGTCGGGATCACCGGCACCAACGGCAAGAGCACCACGACCGCGCTGGTCCATCACATCCTTGCAACCGCCGGCGTTCCGACCACCATGGGCGGCAACATCGGCTTGCCGATCCTCGCGCAGGACCCGTTGCCCGACGGCGGCGTCTACGTGCTGGAGCTATCGAGCTATCAGATCGACCTGACCCAGAGCCTCGATTGCGACGTGGCGGTGCTGCTCAACATCACGCCCGACCATCTCGACCGGTACGAGAGCTTCGAAGCTTATGCCGCCAGCAAGGCGCGCTTATTCACAATGCAGTCTTCGGATCAGACGGCACTGGTCGATTGGAAGACGTACGAACGAGGCCTCGTCGACCCCGTAGCAGGGTTCAACGGGCTGGCGCTGCCGGAATGGATCGAGCGAGCCGACTGGCCCGCGCTCCAAGGGCCGCACAATGTTGAGAATGCCGCTGCGGCGATCGAGGCCGCCGCGTGGCTTGGCGTGTCCTCGACTATGATCGTCAGCGCTCTCTACAGCTACCCCGGCCTGGCTCACCGTATGGAGCGCGTGCGCGAGCGCGACGGTGTCATGTTCGTCAACGACAGCAAGGCCACGAACGCCGAAGCCGCTGCCCCCGCGCTCGCCGCTTACCCGCGCATCCGGTGGATCGTCGGCGGCCAGGCTAAGACCAAGGAGCTGGGCGACACCGCCCGCCACCTCGACCACGTCGTCCATGCCTACACCATCGGTGAGGCCGGCCCGATGTTCGCCCGGCTGCTCCGTGACCGTGGCGTCCAGGTCACCGAAGCGGAAACGCTTGAAAATGCGGTGAAAGGCGCCGCGGCGGATTCACAAGCCGGGGAGGTTGTTCTACTCTCCCCGGCGTGCGCGTCGTTTGACCAGTTCCGGGACTTCGAAGCACGCGGGGACGCCTTCAAAAGGCTGGTGGGGGACTTATGAGCACAACGCTGGCAGGCAAGCTGAAAGCGGCGCCGTTTATGGACGCAAGCCGCTATGGCCGCTCCGACCGCTCGACGGCCGGCCGCTGGTTCTGGGAGATCGACCGGGTGCTGCTGCTGCTGGTCACCGTGCTGATCGGCATCGGCCTGATCGCCGTGGCCGCTGCTTCGCCCGCCGCCGGGCAGCGCTACTCGGGCGGCACCGTCACCTTCGCGCCGCTCCACTATTTCTACCGCCAGATCATCTGGATCGGCGTCTCAGTCCCGGTGATGATCGCCATCTCGATGATGCCGCGCGAGCGGGCGAAGAAGATGAGCCTGATCGGCGCCGGGCTCTGCATTGTCGCACTGATCTTCGTGCCGCTGGTCGGGCCCGAGGTGAACGGCGCCCGCCGCTGGCTCGGCGTCGGCTTCGCCCAGGTCCAGCCATCCGAGTTCCTCAAGCCCTTCTTCATCGTCGCCTCCGCCTGGCTGCTCAGCCTCAAGGACAAGGACAAGGGCCTGCCCGTGTTCTGGATTAGCGGCGGGCTTACGGGCCTCGTCGCCGCGCTGCTGATGATGCAGCCGGACTTCGGTTCGACCATCATCTTCGGCTCGGTGTGGATCGCCATGCTCGCGCTGGCCGGCCTCAACCTCCGCATCCTTGGCGTCCTAAGCGTGGCGGCAGTGGTCGGCGTGGTGCTGGCCTACTTCTTCTACCCCGTCGCGACCGTCCGCATCGACGGCTTCCTGTTCGGCGAAGGGGACAATTTCCAGGTCGAGAACGCCATGCGGACGCTCACCGCGGGCGGTCTGTTCGGCATGGGCCCGGGCGGCGGCACCCGCAAGTTCGGCCTGCCCGAGCCGCACACCGACTACATCTTCTCGGTCATCGGCGAGGAGTTCGGCCTCATTGCCTGCATCGCCATCGCGGCCATCTATCTGGCGATCGTCGTCCGCGTGTTGATCAAGCTGCTCGACGAGGAGGACAGCTTCGCCCTGCTCGCCGCTGCCGGCCTCGCCGCCCAGTTCGGTTTGCAGGCGCTGATCAACATGGCGGTCAACGTCCAGCTCGCCCCCTCCAAGGGGATGACCTTGCCGTTTATCAGCTACGGCGGCAGCTCGATGCTCGCCTTGTCCATCGGCATGGGACTGTTGCTCGCCTTTACGCGGCGGAACCCGTATCTGAAGCGCTCGCCCTACGTCGTGAAATGGAGCGGGGACCGCTAGACGCCATGCAGTTCGTTCTCGCCGCCGGGGGTACCGGCGGCCACATGATCCCGGCCTACGCGCTTGCCGCCGAGCTCCGCTCGCGCGGCCATGGCGTGCTGCTGATCACCGACGAGCGGGGCAAGCGCTATCCCGGCCTGTTCGAGGGCATGCCGGTCGAGGTGCTGCAGGCGGGACGCATCACCAAGAACCCGATCAACCTGCTGAAGGGCGTCGCCAGCATTCTGGCCGGCCGCCGCGCGGCCCGCGCCTTGTACCGCCGCGGCCGGCCGGACGCGGTGATCGGCTTCGGCGGCTATCCCGCCTTTCCGGCGCTGCTCGCCGCCGCCTCGATGGACATCCCGACCGTCCTGCACGAGCAGAATGCCGTGCTCGGCCGGGTCAACCGGCTGCTCGCCGGTGGGGCCAGCGCGATCGCCACCGCCTATGAGCGGATCGAGCGGCTGAAGCCCGCGCACCAGGGCAAGTGCGTGCTGGTCGGCAATCCGGTCCGGGAAGCGGTGGTGCGCCTGGGTGAGCAGCCGTTCCCGCCGTTCGACGAATTCTCGCCGCTCAAGATCCTGATCACCGGCGGCAGCCAGGGCGCGACCGTGCTCGGTCGCGTGGTGCCGCGCGGCTTCGCTGCGCTGGAGCCATCGCTTCGTCACCGCCTGCAGATCGTGCAGCAATGCCGCCCCGACGACATCGAGCTGGTGCGCGAGGCCTACCGTCAGCTCGGCATCCCGGCCGAGCTCACCACCTATATCGAGGACATGCCGGCCAAGCTGGGCGACGCCCACCTGGTGATCGGCCGGGCAGGCGCCTCGACCATTGCCGAGCTGACTGCAGCCGGCCGGCCGGCCATCCTGATTCCGCTGCCGATCGCTACCGACGACCACCAGACGGCGAACGCGCGGGAGATGGCGCGGGCTGGCGGTGCGCGGATGATCCCGCAGGGCCAGTTCCGGCCCGACACGCTGGCCCGTCAGATCGAGGCGCTCGCGGCCGATCCTGAAGCCCTGTCCAACGCGGCCGCTCGCGCCCTGTCCGTAGGCCGCCCGCGTGCCGCGCAGGACCTCGCCGATTTGGTCGAACGCATTGCCAACAAGCAGGCCCCGTTGATCGTCGGCCCCGCCGCCAGTCCGGCGTCCGTCCGCCTGGCCCCCGCCGGAGCCGCCGCGTGAAGGCGTTTGGCACCGACATCGGTACCATCCACTTCGTGGGCATCGGCGGTATCGGCATGTCCGGCATCGCCGAGGTCATGCACCAGCTCGGCTACACGGTGCAGGGCTCGGACGCGGCCGACAGCTATGTGACGGAAGGCCTGCGCAAGGCCGGCATCCCCGTGATGATCGGGCAGACCGCCGACAACCTAGGCGACGCAACGGTCGTGGTCTGCTCCACCGCGATTCGGGCCGACAATCCGGAGGTCCAGGCTGCCGCCGAACGCCGCCTGCCGCGGGTCAAGCGGGCCGAGATGCTGGCCGAACTGATGCGCATGCAGCAGACCATCGCGGTCGCTGGCACGCACGGGAAAACGACCACGACGTCGATGATCGCCGCCATGCTCGACGCCGGCGGGATCGACCCAACGGTGATCAACGGCGGGATCATCAACAGCTACGGTTCGAACGCGCGGCTGGGCAAGTCCGACTGGATGGTGGTCGAGGCGGACGAAAGCGACGGCAGCTTCCTGCGTCTGGACGGCACCATTGCGGTCGTCACGAACATAGATCCCGAGCACCTCGATCATTACGGCAGCTTCGACGCGGTCAAGGACGCGTTCGTCGAGTTCGTCGAGAACGTGCCCTTCTACGGGCTAGCCGTGATGTGCATCGACCATCCGGTCGTCCAGTCGATCCTCAGCCGCATTCGGGACCGCCGCGTCGTCACCTACGGCTTTTCCGCCAGCGCCGACCTGCGCGCCGAGAACGTGATTGCGGCCGACGGCGGCTCGCGCTTCGACGCCCATGTGCTGGAGCGCTCAGGCGACCGGCGCGTGATCGAAGGGGTGCGCCTGCCCATGCCCGGCCGCCACAATGTCCAGAACGCGCTTGCCGCCATCGCCGTCGGACTCGAGCTCGGCATGAGCGACGAGGCGATCCGCCGCGGGTTCGAGAAGTTCGGCGGCGTGAAGCGCCGCTTTACCCGGGTCGGCGAGGTCGACGGCGCGATCGTCATCGACGATTATGCCCATCACCCGGTCGAGATCCGCGCTGTCCTGTCCGCCGCCCGCGAAAGCGCGGAAGGCCGGGTGATCGCGGTGGTCCAGCCGCACCGCTACACCCGCCTGCGCGACCTGCTGGAAGAATTTTCGGCCGCGTTCAACGACGCCGACGTGGTGCTGGTGGCGCCGGTCTATGCCGCGGGCGAGCAGCCGATCGACGGCGTCGATGCCGCGGCGCTGGCCGACGACATTCGCGCGCGCGGCCACCGCATGGTTCGCACCGTCGCGGATCTCGACGACCTCTGCCATGCGCTCCGCGACCTTGCCGCTCCGGGCGACATGGTGATCTGCATGGGGGCGGGAGACATCACCAAATGGGCCGCGAAGCTCGCGGACGGTCTCTGCGCGGCGAGGGCGGCCAAGTGAGCGTCGCCGAGCTGCCCAGGGTCCGCGGCAAGCTGAAGCCGCACGCGCCACTCGCGCCGCTGGTCTGGTTCAAGTCCGGGGGTGCGGCCGAATGGCTGTTCGAGCCGGCGGACGCCGCCGACCTTCAGCAGTTCCTGCGCGACCTGCCCGCCGACGTTCCGGTCATGGCGCTTGGCCTCGGCTCCAACCTGATCGTCCGCGATGGCGGCGTGCCCGGCGTGGTGGTCCGCCTCGGTAAGCCGTTCGCCACCGTCGAGCGGCTGGACGACCTGACCATTCGCTGCGGGGGAGGGGCGTCCGGCATCCTCGTCAGCTCGGCCGCGCGCGACGCCGGCATCGCTGGCGTGGAATTCCTCCGTTCCATCCCGGGCACCGTCGGCGGCTTCGTGCGGATGAACGGCGGCGCCTACGGCCGCGAGGTCAAGGACGTGCTGGTCGAGGCCGACGTCGTCCTCCGCTCCGGCGAACCGGTGACGCTGAGCAACACGGACCTCGGCTACACCTATCGCCATTCCGAGCTGCCCGACCAAGCGGTCGTCGTGTCCGCTACCTTTCGCGGCCAGCCCGGCGAGCCCGCGGCGATCCAGGCCGAGATGGACCGCATCGCCGCGAGCCGCGAAGCGTCGCAGCCGCTGCGCAGCCGAACCGGCGGCTCGACCTTCAAGAATCCGCTGCCAAGCAAGGCTTGGGAAGTGATCGACGCCGCCGGCTGCCGCGGTCTGACCCGCGGCGAGGCGCAGGTTTCCGAAAAGCATTGCAACTTCCTGTTAAATCTCGGTAGCGCCACCAGTGCCGAGATCGAGCAGTTGGGGGAGGACGTACGCACCCGCGTGCGCGCCCACAGCGGCGTCGAGCTCGAATGGGAAATCCAGCGGGTGGGGCAGCCGAAGTGACCGAATCGCCGAACCGCGACCTTCATGTGGTCGTCCTCATGGGTGGCTGGTCCAGCGAACGTGAAGTGTCGCTGATGAGTGGGAAGGGAGTTGCTGATGCTCTCCGCCAGCAGGGCTGGAGCCGCGTCTCCGAACTCGACATGGGCCGCGACGTCGCCGAGCGGCTGAACGAGCTCAAGCCCGACGTCGTGTTCAACGCCCTTCACGGTCATCCGGGCGAGGACGGCACCGTGCAGGGCATGCTCGAGCTGATGGGCGTGCCATACACCCATTCGGGCGTGACCACCTCGGCCATCGCCATCGACAAGGAGCTGACCAAGCTGCTGCTCGTACCGGCGGGCGTGCGAATGCCCCGGGGCACGATGGTCCGCAGCGAGACCCTGTACGAGCGCGACCCGCTGCCGCGTCCCTATGTGCTGAAGCCGGTGAATGAGGGCTCGTCCGTGGGAGTCGCGATCGTGACCGCCGACAGCAACTACGGCAGCCCGATCGGCCGCGACGTGAGCGGTCCCTGGCAGGAATTCTACGAGCTGCTCGCCGAGCCGTTCATCGCCGGGCACGAATTGACGGTGGCCGTCCTCGGCGACGAGGCGCTGTGCGTTACGGAATTGAAGCCCAAGGTCGGCTTCTACGATTTCGACAGCAAGTATACCGACGGGCTGACCGAGCACATCTGTCCGGCCCGCATCCCGGATGAGATCGCGCAGTCGATGCTCGACATGGCGCTGACCGCCCACCGGGCGCTCGGCTGCCGCGGCGCGTCACGCTCCGACTTCCGCTGGGACGACGCGCAAGGCGAAGCCGGCGTCTACCTGCTGGAGGTTAACACCCAGCCGGGCATGACTCCGCTGAGCCTGGTCCCCGAACAGGCGCGCCAGCGCGGCATTTCCTATGGCGAGCTGGTGGAGCAGCTGATCGCGGAGGCGCTCCGGTGAATGCGCAGACGGTCCGCCGTGGCAGTGCCGGCACCCGCAAGGGCGGCCGGAAGCCTGCTGGCCGGTCCGCCGCCCTCAGCACCAGCCGTGGCGTCAACAAGCTGGCCCGCTGGGCGATCGGCGTGTTTATCGTTGCCATCCTGGCGGTGGCGATCGTCGCCCTCGACCTACCCGTCAAGGCTGGCCGCGCGCTTGGCGCCGCCACCGGCCAGGCCGGCTTCGCCGTCGACGGCTACCAGATCGTCGGGCTGAAACACATGGACCGCGGCACGGTGGACGACGTGGTCACCACCGAACTTCACCGCGCCGCCGAACAGTCGGCGGCCGACGACAAGCCCGCCCAGGCGCTGGTCAGCGCCACCGCGATCCGCGACGCGCTGCTGCAATATGGGTGGGTCAAGGACGCGCGCGTGTCCCGGCGGCTGCCGGACCAACTGGTCATCGACATCGTGGAGCGCAAGCCGGCGGCCGTGTGGCAGCACAAGGGCCAGCTCAGCCTGATCGACGGCGATGGAGTGGTGCTGGCGCCCGTGCCGCTCGACAAGATGCCGGACCTGCCGTTGCTGATCGGGCAGGGCGCGAACGCCCATGCGGTGGCTTTGAGCAAGCTCATGGCCGGCGTTCCGACCCTCAAACCCCAGCTCGCCTCGGCCAGCTGGGTCGGCGGCCGCCGCTGGGACCTGGCGTTCAGCTCGGGCGAGGTGGTGGCGCTGCCCGAGGGCGACGCCACTGCGGCAACGGTCCTCAAGCGCTTCGCCAAGCACGACCGCGACCAGGGCCTGCTCGGCCGCGGGGTCAAGAGATACGATCTGCGAGTGCCCGGCAAGATGACCGTGCGCCTGCCCGAGCCCCTGCCGCCACCCGAAGCGGCCGCGGAGAACCCGAGCTGATGGCGGCACCGCAGCAGCAGCCGCTGATCGGCGCTCTCGATATCGGCTCGTCCAAGGTCTCCGCGCTGATCTGCGCGACCGATCCGGACGGGCGCCTGCGCGTCCTCGGCACCGGGCAGCGCGAAAGCCGCGGCGTGAAGCGCGGCTTCATCACCGACATGGAGGCGAGCGAGGTCGCCGTCCGGGAGGCGGTCGAGCAGGCCGAGCGCATGGCCGGGCAGTCGATCGACGACGTCTGGGCCAGCTTCGGCGCGGGCGGGCTGACCAGTGAGCTTGCTACCGTGGAAGTGGAGCTCGGCGGCCATCAGGTCGAGCAGTCCGACGTCGAGGAATTGCTTGCGGCCGGGCGCTCGGCCATCGACCGCAAGGGCCAGGTGGTCCTCCACGCCAACCCCGCGCTCTACTCGCTCGACAATGTCCAGGGCGTGGTGCAGCCGGTCGGCCTCCATGCCGAGCGGCTGGGCGTCGACATCCACGTCATCGCGGCAGACTCGGGTCCGCTGCGCAACATCGACCTGACAATCCGCCAAGCGCACCTCGGCGTGCGTGCCATTGTCGCGTCGCCGATCGCCGCATCCTTGTCGACGCTCAGCCAGGAGGAGCGCGACCTGGGCGTTGCACTGGTCGAACTGGGTGCGGAGGTGACCAACGTCTCGCTCCATGCCGGCGGCATGCTGGTCGGGCTGCGCTCCATTCCGCTGGGCGCGCGCGACATCACCGATGACATTGCCTGCGCGTTCGGGGTCACTCGGCGCGATGCCGAGCGGATGAAATGCTTTCACGGCTCGGCCATGACGTCCCCGCGCGACAACCACGAGATGGTGGAAGCGCGCGGCCACGGCTCGGACGATGGCGCAGAGCCGATGCGCATCAGCCGCGCGCAGTTGATGACCGTCATTCGCCAGCGGATCGAGGAAATCACCGGCGAGGTCGAGGGCAGCCTCAAGGCACTGGGCTTCACCGGTCCGGTCGGTCGCCAGGTCGTGCTGACCGGCGGCGGCGCCGAGCTCAAGAACATCGCGGACTATATGCAAGGCGTGCTCGGCCGCGCCGTCCGCGTCGGCCGGCCGAGGCAGATCACCGGCTTGCCCGACGCACACTCGGGTCCTGGCTTTGCGACCCTGGTCGGCCTGGCCATGCTCGGCCACGGCGGCAACCGCGACATCCGCGACATCGCGCTCGGCACCATCTCGGAGAAGCGCAAGCCTGCTGGCGGGATGATGGGCCGCCTGATTGCCGCCATGCGCGGTGCGTGATCGCCGCTTCCTGGGCGGCGCCCTCCTGGTCGTGCTGCTGCCGTTGCTGTCCCTGGTGCTGGCAGCGATGTGCCTCGATCGCTGGGGCTATCCCACGCCGCCCGAACGCTGCGCCAACTATCGGCCGGCACCCGGTCCGCTGATCGCCCATGCCGGTGGCGGGCTGCCGGACCGCATCTACTCCAATGAACTTGCAGCCATGAAGCTTGCGCGGGCGCATGGCTTTCGCTGGATCGAGCTCGACTTCGTGGAGGAGGGCGGCGCAATCCGGCTCGGCCACGATCCCTGGCGCATGAGCGGCACCACGGTGGCGCAATTGCTGGCCTGGCTGCAGAGCGAACCGTCGGTCCGGATCGTGACCGACTTTAAGACTCCGAACGTCAGCGGCCTGGCTGCGCTGCGTCGGGCGGCCGGGCCGCTGCAGGATCGTTTCATCCCGCAGATCTACTCACCGTCGGAGTACCACCCCGTGCGGCGACTTGGCTATGGTGCGCCGATCCTGACCGCCTACCGGCTCGGCTGGCTCGGCTGGCAGCGGGCCGCCAACCGGCTCCCGCTGCTGGCCGTCACGCTGCCCTACAATCGGCGGTTCCTCGCGCCGCTGCTGCGCCACCCGATATTCCTTCATACGGTCAACGAACCGGTTCCGGGCGTGGGCCTCTATACCGATTGCCTGGTGCCGCTGTCCCGTTCTGAATCAGGTTGAGTCCGATCGGCCACGCTCCGCCCCCTTTTCGTCGCAACGGTTAACATTTCCGCTTGCTCGCCGGACTCGGGCGATTCATAGATTCATGTCGAGGGTTCAACGCGCTAGGGCGCGCTACTGGGGGAAGTCGTCAATGAGCATCGATTTCATTCGTCCGGCCGTGGATGAGCTTCGCCCGCGCATCAGCGTGATCGGCGTCGGCGGCGCGGGCGGCAACGCCATCGCCAACATGATCCGCCGCGACGTCCAGGGGGTCGACTTCCTGGTCGCCAACACTGACGCGCAGGCGCTCAATCACAGCCTGGCAGATCGCCGGGTCCAGCTCGGACCGAAGATCACGCAGGGGCTGGGCGCCGGCTCGCGTCCGGAGATCGGCCGCGCGGCCGCCGAAGAGACGATCGAGGAACTGGAGCGCACGCTGGAAGGCGCGCACATGTGCTTCATCGCAGCCGGCATGGGCGGCGGTACCGGCACCGGTGCGGCCCCGGTGATCGCCAAGGCTGCCCGCGACAAGGGTATTCTGACCGTCGGCGTAGTAACCAAGCCGTTCGCGTTCGAGGGCGCCCGCCGGGCCCGTGCGGCCGATGCCGGCATTGCCGAGCTGCAGTCGCACGTCGACACGCTGATCGTCATCCCCAACCAGAACCTGTTCCGCCTCGCCAACGCCGACACGACCTTCAAGGAAGCGTTCGAGATGGCGGACGAGGTCCTGCAGCAGGGCGTTCGCGGGATCACCGACCTGATGGTCATGCCAGGCCTCATCAACCTCGACTTCGCCGACGTTCGCGCCGTGATGGGCGAGATGGGCAAGGCGATGATGGGCACCGGCGAGGCCTCGGGCGAGAACCGGGCCATCGAAGCGGCCGAGAAGGCGATCTCGAACCCGCTGCTCGACGGCGTCTCCATGCGCGGCGCCAAGGGCGTGATCGTCTCCATCGTCGGAGGCGAGGACATGCGCCTGATGGAAGTCGACGAAGCGGCCAGCCACATCAAGGAACTGGTCGATCCCGACGCCAACATCATCTGGGGCTCGGCCTTCAACAACGAGCTGGAAGGCCGCATCCGAGTCTCGGTCGTCGCGACAGGCATCGAAGCGGAGGAGGCCGCCAAGCCGACCTCGACCGCAGCAACCACCAGCTCGGCTGCGCCGACCAAGGTTTTCACCTTCCCGGGCGCCCGCGCCAACGCCGCGCCGTCGGCTCCGACAGCCGCCGCACCCGTTGCGCCCCAGCCGCGCGCCGAAGCGCCGACCGTCGGCAATGACGACGAGGGCAGCGATGAGCTGCTGCTAGACAGCGACGACATCCTGACCTCGCCGGTAGGGGCGCCGCCGGTGCCCCCGCCCGTTGCCGAGCAGGAAGCGGCGCCGGTTGCTGCGCCAGTCGTCGCCAAGCAGCCACGCGACTCTGGTACGCTGTTCGAACGGATGAGCAACATCGCTCGCGGCGCCGGCAAGGTGGAGAGCGAGGCGACCCCGACCATCCGCCGGGAACCGCTGGACATCCCGCGCTTCCTCAATCGGCAGAATAACCAGTAAGCTTGCTGCTCACTCACGATGCTTCATGGGACCCCGGCCTCGCGCCGGGGTCCTTCGTTTCGGCTCGCCTCCCGCGGATCACGGCCCGTCGCGCAGGGCCTCGCGGCAAGCTCCGGTCAAGCTAACAGCTGGCATGGGGATGGGGATGCTTCGACAATTGGCGTTCAGCCTGTGCGCGGCGGCGATACTGCCGGCGTCGGCGCACGCGCAATATATCGGCGGTAACGCGCCGCCCCCGCCGCTCGCGCCGCCGCCCGGTGTTGCGGAAAGCCCGTCGGCGGCGCTCGCCCGGCATATTCGCACGCTTGCCGGCTCGCCGCGCGACTACAATGCGCTGCTCGGCGCCGGCAAGGCAGCGCTCGACACGGGCGACGCTGAAGCGGCCATCGGATTCTACGGCCGCGCCGGCGAGGTGAACCCCGCTAGCTGGGTGCCCAAGATCGGGCAGGGCGCGGCGTTGGTCCAGCTGCTCGACCCAGGTTCAGCCATGCAGGCGTTCGACACCGCGCAGCGGCTCGGCGCCCGGCCGTTGTCCTTCGCGCTTGATCGGGGACTCGCCTACGACCTTTTGGGCGACCAGGCCCGGGCGCAGGCCGACTACCGCATCGCGCTGGGCGGCACCGACCCGAACGAGGCGCGGCGCCGCCTGGCGCTCAGCTTGGCGGTCAGCGGCCGCCGGGCCGAAGCGCTGACGGCGCTCGACCCTTTGCTCGCCCGCCGCGATCCGGGCGCGCTCCGCGCTCGCGCCTTCGTGCTGGCGCTCACGGGCGATCCTGACGGCGCCCGCAGCGCGGTCAACGTCGCGTTGCCTGGGCTCGCGGGGAGCATGGACCCGTTCCTGCGCCGGCTGGCGACGCTACGGCCGGCGGAAAAGGTGGCCGCGGTCCACTTCGGCGTCATTCCGGGCAGCGGCCAAGCACTCGCCTCGGCCACGCCGCGGACCGTCGGAGACCGGCTCGGCAACCTCGACCAACTGCTCCGATCGGGCGAGCCGCAGCCGCCTCCAGCGCCCGTACCAGCTCCGGTGATCGCCGCGACGCCGTACGCGCGCCCGGTCTACCCCCGGCCTTCGGGTCCCCCGGCCGCCAGCGCGGTGCCCGCGTCGCGGCCCCGCATCTGGCTGCAGCTCGCCAGCGGCGATCCCGCCACGCTGCCGGCTCAATTTCGGCGCCTCAAGGACCGCAACCGCGATCTGCTGAGCGGTATCGACGGCTATCTGGTGCAGGAGGCGGGCCGCGCTCGCCTGCTGATCGGACCCTTTCGCAACGCGGCCGACGCGCGCACTTTTGCCGACGATCTCGGCAGTGCGGACATCGCCGCGTCGAGCTGGACCAACGCGCCGGGCCAGCAGGTCACCAAGCTTCCGCCGCAATGACCCTGCCCGCAGCGCTGGCCGCACATCCATCGCGCTCGCGCGGCCGTCTGTTTGCCGAGCGCGACGCCGGTCCGCGCGGGCCCCGCGACGCCTTCCAGCGCGACCGCGACCGGATCGTCCACTCAGTCTCTTTCCGTCGCCTGCGCCACAAAACCCAAGTGTTCGTCGCGCCCGACGGGGACCACTATCGCGTGCGCCTGACCCACTCGATCGAGGTCGCACAGATCGGCCGCACCGTGGCTCGCGTGCTTGGCCTCAACGAGGACCTCACCGAGGCGCTTTGCCTGGCCCATGACCTCGGCCACCCGCCATTCGGGCACGCCGGGGAGGACGCGCTGGACGCCGCCTTGTCGGATTGGGGCGGGTTCGATCACAACGGTCACACGCTTCGGCTCGTCACCGAGCTGGAGGCGCCGTATCCAGAGTTCGACGGGCTCAATCTCAGTTGGGAAACGCTGGAGGGCCTGGCCAAGCACAACGGCCCGGTAGCGCGGCCCAAGTGGGCACTGGCCGAGGCCGACGCGGCGCTCGACCTCGAACTCGGCAGCTGGCCCAGCCTGGAGGCGCAGGTCGCGGCGCTGGCGGACGACATCGCTTATGACAATCACGACATCGACGACGGCTTGCGCGCCGGCATCCTGCAGTTGGATGCGCTGCTCGAGTCGCCCTTCGTCCGGCGGCATTGGGACGCGATCGGCCGCCGCCACCCTGACCTGGCGCTCGACCGCAAGCTGAAGGCGCTGGTCCGCGACCAGATCGGCACCATGGTCGGCGACCTGCTCGCCGAGACCCGCCGGCGGGTCGCCGAAAGCGGCGCCGCGACCGTGGACGAGGTGCGCGCGGCTGGGCGGGCGCTGGCCGGCTTTTCCGACGAGCTCGCCGGCGAAGAGCGAAAGCTCAAGTCCTTCCTCTACGCCAGCCTCTACAACGCGCCGCCGCTGCAGCCCGTCCGGCGCGAGGCGCAGCGAGTGGTCGCGAACCTCGCCGCGGCCTACCTGGGCGAGCCGCGCCTCCTGCCCGACGCCTGGCACCGCGGAGACGACGCGACCGCGCGCGCCCGCAATGTCGCCGATTACGTTGCCGGCATGACCGATCCCTTCGCCATCCGCCGGCACGAGGAACTGGTCGGGCCGGTCACACTGCCCGAGAAGTTCTGAGCGGAGTGACATTCGCGCACTCGCCAAGGCGTGACGCCTCCGCCATGCTGCGCTAGGGGCCACCGCTCCACGACGAGCAGCGGACACGAGATTTTGAGCCTTTACGCGCGTTTTTCCGACCAGCTGAACCATGTGCTCGACCAGCTCGTCGCCGCCGGCACGCTGCCGGCCGAGCTGAACCGGGGCGCGGTCGCCGTGGAGCCGCCGCGCGACCCGGCGCATGGCGACCTCGCGACCAATGCCGCGATGGTTTTGGCCAAGGCCGCGAAGACCAATCCGCGTGCACTGGCGGCCGAGCTGGCACCGCGGCTGGAGCAATTGCCCGGAGTGACCGCGGTCGAGATCGCCGGTCCCGGCTTCATCAACCTGCGCCTGGCGCCCGATATCTGGCGCGAAGAATTGGCCGCCATCCTGCGCGAAGGGGAGGGCTATGGCCGCCGCGACCTCGGCCGGGGCACGCGCGTCAACGTTGAATATGTCTCGGCCAACCCGACCGGGCCGATGCACATGGGCCATTGCCGCGGGGCAGTGGTCGGCGACGCGCTTGCCAGCCTGCTGGAGGCGGCGGGTTTCCAGGTCACCCGCGAATATTACGTCAACGATGCGGGCAGCCAGGTCGACACGCTCGCCCGCTCGGCGCACCTGCGCTACCGCGAGGCGCTGGGCGAGGACATCGGCGAGGTCCCGGCAGGGCTCTACCCGGGCGATTATCTCAAGCCGGTCGGGGTGCTGCTGGCGGCCGAGTATGGCGATCGCTTCGTCGCCGCGCCCGAGGCGGAGTGGCTGGCGCTGTTCAAGCACAAGACCGTGGCCGCGATGATGGACCTGATCCGCCACGACCTCGCCCTGCTTGGCATCCACCACGACCGGTTCAGTTCCGAAGCCGAGGTGGTGGCGTCAGGCGCTGCGGACCGGGCGGTCGCCGAACTACGCGCCAAGGACCTGGTCTACGAAGGCGTGCTGGAAGCGCCCAAGGGGAAGGTGGTCGAGGACTGGGAGCCGGTGGAGCTGACCCTGTTCCGCTCCACCCGGTTCGGCGACGACCAGGACCGGCCGATGAAGAAGTCGGACGGCAGCTGGACCTATTTCGGCGTCGATGCCGCCTATCACCTTCAGAAGCTGGAACGCTCGGACGAGCTGATCAACATCTGGGGCGCGGACCATTCAGGTACGGTGAAGCGCACCCAGGCGGCGGTCGCCGCGCTCGCCGGGCGTAACGCGCTGGACGTCAAGCTGGTACAGATGGTGCAGCTGCTCCGCGCCGGCGAGCCGGTGAAGATGAGCAAGCGGTCGGGCAGCTTTGTGACCCTGGCCGACGTGGTGCGGGAAGTCGGCAAGGACGTCGTCCGCTTCATGATGTTGACCAAGCGTGCCGACACGCCGTTGGACTTTGACTTCGCCAAGGTAGTGGAGGCGTCCAAGGACAATCCGGTGTTCTATGTCCAGTACGCCCACGCGCGGATCGCGTCGCTGGGGCGCAAGGCGGCCGAAGCGGGGATCACGCTCGACCGGCCGGCCGATCTTGCGCTGCTGGACGAAGAAGAACTGGCGTTGGTCAAGCTGACGGCGCAATATCCGCGGGTGATCGAGGGAGGCGCGCTGGCCCATGAACCGCATCGGATCGCCTTCTACCTGTACGATCTGGCGGCGGCCTTCCATGCGCTCTGGAATCGCGGCAACGACGACCCGTCGCGCCGCTTCCTCCTGGAGGACCAGCCCGACCTCGGGCGCGCGCGGCTGGAGCTGGCGCGGGGCGTGCAGCGCATCATCCGCTCGGGCCTCGCGCTGATGGGCGTGGAAGCGGCGGAGGAGATGCGCTGAGGTGGCCGAGCGGTTGCGCGATACGTCGGACGACCGCCTGCCGTGGCTCACGGAAGTGCCCAAGGCTGCGCCGGCACCGGCGCCCGCGCCGGTCCGCAAGCGCTCGCTGCCGCTGCTCACTTTCCTGCTTGGCGCACTGTTCGCCCTAATCGGCGTTGGCGCCTACTGGCTCGGCAACCGCTCGGGGGTGAGCGACGTGGTGAGCGAGGAACGGCCCGGCATGGCGGCACAGGCGGAAACCTCTGCCCAGGCGGAGGCGGAAGGCGAACTCGCGGAGGCCGAGCCGCTGCCGCTCGACACGCCCGAAGCGCTGTTCGAAAACCTGGCACAGCCGGCCAGTCCCGTGCCGCCATCTGCCCAGCAGATCAGGCAGGGCAGCACCGGGCCCACACCTAAGACCGCACCGGCACGGCCTCGCCGGGTGGTCCCGCGCGAGCAGGCCGAGGCCGCTGCGGAGCCGGAGACCCCTGAGCAACCGGTGGTTCGCGGTCGAATCGTCCAAACGGGAGCCTTCGTGTCTCGTCAGCAGGCGCAGGCTTCCTGGGAGCAGATGGTGCGCAAGTGGCCTTACCTTGCGACCAAGCCGCTGCTGATTTCACCCCTGGACGTGCGGTCGACCGACGGCAAGGAAACCCGCATGTACCGGGTCTTGCTCGCCACCGCCTCTCAAGCCCAATCCGAAGTCATCTGCCAGCGGCTGCAATCGGCCCGGCAAAGTTGCGTGGTAGTGTACTGACATGGCGACCCAAGAACAGAATTTTCCGTGGCTTGAACCGGTCGAGGACGAGGACGATGCGCCGCGCCTGTCCGCGAGCAAGATGCTGGCGGGGATCGTGCTGGTCCTGCTTGCCTTGGGGCTCGTTGCCGGGACCATGTTCTGGCTTGGCAAGCGCAACGTGGGCGAAGGCTCCGGCCCGCCAGAGTTGATCGCCGCGCCGTCCGGTCCCTACAAGGTCAAACCGGCCGATCCCGGTGGCCTCGACATCAGGGGCGAAAGCGGTACCGCTTATGCGACCAGCGCCGGCGAGCAAACGGACGCGCAGCTCGACCTCAACGCGGTGCCGGAAGAGCCGGTAGCTCGGCCGCAGCAGCAGGCCGCTCCTGCTGATGCTCCCGCCGCGGCCGACAGTCAGCCGGCGGCCCCCAGCGGACCGGCAGGAAGCACCATCCAGCTCGGCTTTTTCCCTAGCCAGGCGGCTGCGAACGGCACGTGGGAATCGCTCTCCGGCCGCTTCCCTGCGGTGGCGGGCGCCGGCAAGGTGGTAGTTCCTTACCAGAGCGGCTACCGGCTGCGCGCCAGCTTTGGTTCGGCGGCCGAGGCCGCCCGCGCCTGTCAATTGCTCAAGGTCGCCGGCGAAGCCTGCTTCGTGGTGCGCTAGTGCAGGCAGCGATCTACTCGATGGCCGGCGGGTCCCTGAGCGCCGACGAACGCGCCTTCTTCCGCGACGTCGACCCGGCCGGCTACATCCTGTTCAAGCGCAACTGCGAGGACCGGGCCCAGCTGAGGGCGCTGACCGACTCGCTACGCGAGCTTCATGGCCACGGCGACGTGCCGATCCTGATCGATCAGGAAGGCGGCCGCGTGACCCGGATGAAGCCGCCCGAATGGCCGGCGCTGCCGGCCGGTGAGGCGTTCGACCGGCTCTACCAGCTGGCGCCCTCGTCAGCGATCGAGGCGGCGCGAATGAACGCCCGGGCCATCGCGCTCACCCTGCGCGAGTGCGGGATCAACGTGAATTGCCTGCCGATGCTGGACGTGCGCCAGCCGGGCGCGACCGACATCGTCGGCGACCGGGCTTATGGGGCTGAGCCGATGCAGGTGTCCGCCCTGGGTCGCGCCGTGCTCGACGGCATGGCGTCAGCGGGCGTGCTCGGCGTGGTCAAGCACATGCCCGGCCATGGCCGCGCGCTCGTCGACAGCCATCTGGAGCTGCCGGTGGTGGACGCGTCGGACAAAGAGCTGGCGGTCGACCTCGAACCGTTCGAACGGCTGGCCGCCGCGCCGATGGGCATGGTCGCGCACATCATCTTCACCGCCTGGGACAGGGAGCGACCGTCCAGCCAGTCGCCTATCATCATCGAGCAGGTGATCCGTCAGCGGATCGGATTCGACGGTTTCCTGATGACCGACGACATCGGCATGCAGGCGCTGAGCGGCAGCCCGGGCGAGCGCTCGGCCGCGGCAATTGCCGCTGGCTGCGATGCGACCCTGCACTGCTCGGGCAAGTTCGACGAAATGGTGGATGTCGCCAACCACGTCGGACCGCTCACTCCGGAAGCGGAGGCGCGCCTCGCCCGCGCAATGGCTGCCGTCATGCTGGACGGGGAGGGGCCGAGCCTCGCCGCCGCCGCCGCCAAGCGCGACGAGCTGCTGGCGCTCGCCTGACCGCATGGCCGCCGAGCTTCCGCTCCGCGCTGAGGACGAGCTCCAGCTCAGCCTTGGCGCGTGGGAGGGGCCGCTCGACCTGCTGCTCAACCTGGCTCGCGCGCAAAAGGTCGACCTGGCGCAGATCTCCATCCTGCAACTGGTCGAGCAATATCTCGAATACCTGACCGGCGCCCGCGCCTTCAAGCTGGAGATCGCCGCCGATTACCTCGTGATGGCGGCCTGGCTGGCCTATCTCAAATCCTGCCTGCTGCTGCCCAAGGACCCGCAGCAGGACCCCAGTCCGGAGGAGCTGGCCGCCAGGCTGCAACTCCGCCTGCAACGGCTCGATGCAATGCGCGAGGCAGGGGCGCGGCTGATGGCCCGCGACCGGCTCGGCCGCGACGTGTTCGCGCGCGGTGCGCCCGAAGGGCTTCGGCTGGTCCGCAAAGCGGCGTGGCAGGCGACCGCGTTCGACCTGTATGCGGCCTACGGCACCGTTCGCGCCCGCTCTGCGCCCGTCGTCCACATGGTGGCGCGTCGGGCGGTGCTGACCCTGGAGGAGGCGATCGAGCGTGTGTCGGCGCTAGTCGGCGCGCGGTTGGAGTGGCGCCGGCTCGAATCCTTCCTGCCGGTGACCCAGGATCCGCAGTTCCGCCGCTCAGCCCTGGCGTCATCCTTCGCCGCTGCGCTGGAGCTTGCCCGCAAGGGCCATGTCGAGGTGCAACAGGACGGCCCGTTCGCTCCGATCATGCTGCGCGCCCGCGCGGCGAACATGCCATGACGGCCCCGTTCACTCGCGCGGTCGAGGCGACACTGTTCGCGTCGGAGGAGCCGCTGACGCCCGACGACATCGCCGCGCACGCCGGCCCCGGGGATGTGCGAACGGCACTCGCCGAACTCGCCGAGCATTATGGCGGTCGTGGCGTGGAATTGGTCGAGCGGGGCGGGCGCTGGCACTTCCAGACGGCCGGCGACCTTGCCCACCTGCTGCGGCGCACGCGCGAGGAACCGCGCCGCCTGAGCCGCGCCGCGACCGAGACGCTGGCGATCATCGCCTATCACGAACCCGTCAGCCGCGCTGAGATCGAGGCGATCCGCGGCGTCCAGACTGCCAAGGGCACGCTCGACGTGCTGATGGAAGCGGGCTGGGTCCGCCCGGCCGGTCGTCGCGAGGCGCCGGGTCGGCCGCTGCTCTACGCCACCACCCAGGCGTTCCTCGGCCACTTCGGCCTTCAGTCCCGCCGCGACCTGCCGGGCATCGACGACCTCAGGGCCGCGGGCCTGCTCGATCCGGTCGACGTCAGCCTCGGCCAGCTGCAACTGGAAAGCGGCGGCGAAGAGGGCTAGATAGTAGCCGACCTTATGGAGTTTGAACGATGGGCGGCTTTAGCCTCTGGCATATCCTGATCTTCGCCATCGTGTTGCTGTTGCTGTTCGGCGGCAATCGCTTCTCGAACATGATGGGTGACGTCGCCAAGGGCCTGAAGAGCTTCAAGCAGGGAATGGCCGACGACGACGACGAACAGCGCCGGCGCTACGAGCGGGAGCATGGTCGGCTGGGCTCACCCGATCGCCCGATCGAGGTGACCCCGCACCCACGCGCCGCCGACCCAGTCGCGCCGCCGCCCCCGCCCCCGCCGCCAGCTGCGCAGGATCCGCGCGGCTAAGCGCGGAGCCACTCGCCGATGTTCGGCGTCGACAGCAGCGAGCTGCTCATTGTCGCGGTGCTGGCGCTGATCTTCATCGGCCCCAAGGAACTGCCCGCCACCCTGCGGACGGTCGGCCAATGGGTCGGCCGCATCCGCGCGCATGCCCGTCACTTCACGTCCGGCATCGAGAACATTATGCGGGAGGCGGAGCTGGAGGAGATGGAGAAGCGCTGGCGCGAGGAGAACGAGCGCATCATGCAGCAGTACCCAATGGGTGCGCTGCCCTATGCTGGCGCCAACCTGCCGCCGACTGACGAGCCTGTGCCGATAGCGGACGTGATGCCACCCGCAGGGCCCGTCACCGACCCCGACGAGCCCGGCCTGCCGCTGCCCGCACCGGACCACGCCCGGCGCCCGCTGCCATGAGCGACATCGACCAGACCCGGCAACCGCTGCTGGAGCACCTGATTGAGCTGCGGCGGCGATTGCTGATCAGCCTGGTGGCGCTGGTCGCTGCCTTTTTCCTGTGCCTCAGCTTTGCCAAGCCGATCTTCTCGGTGCTGGTCCAGCCATTGCTCGCCGCGGGACAAGGCAAGCTCATCTACACCGACATCTTCGAGGCATTCTTTACCGAGGTGAAGGTCGCGCTGTTCGCCGCGCTGATGCTCTGCTTTCCGGTGTTCGCGACCCAGATATGGCGCTTCGTCGCGCCGGGTCTCTATGCCAAGGAGAAGCGGGCGTTTCTGCCGTTCCTGATCATGACGCCGGTCTTTTTCGCCGCCGGCGCGCTGTTCGCCTACTTCATCGCCATGCCCTGGGCATTGAAGTTCCTGCTCGGCTTTGAAGGCAATGTCGGCGGGGTGCAGCAGGAGGCGCTGCCCGGCGTCGGTAATTACCTGAACTTCGTGACCCGCTTCCTTTTTGGATTTGGTGTGGCGTTCCTGACGCCGGTTCTGCTGATGATCCTGGAGCGGGCCGGCATCGTCACGCTGGAGCAGCTTAGCAAGCGCCGCCGCCACGCCATCGTGGTTGCCGCGGCAGTGGCGGCGGTGCTGACTCCGCCCGACGCCGTGTCGATGCTGCTGATGCTGGTGCCCCTGTATCTGCTGTTCGAATTCGCGCTGCTGGCCATCTGGCTCACGCACAAGCGGGCCGGGCGGCGCACGTCTGCAACCGAACCTCAGGCCTGACCGACCCGAACCGCTTCTGCCGATGTGGAAGTGCCCCGAACATGAGTGGGCCCGGAAGCGCTACCGGGGGGGGGGAGGGTTAGCGGTTCCGGGCCCATGTAAGCGGATAGCGAGAGCGGGGGGGCAAAAGGTCACTATCCGAAGAGTAGAACGTCGAGGCCGGTAAGGGGTTCCGGCTACCCATGGATTTTTTCAGTTTTTTTCCGACCGCGACGGAAACACCGGTAGGATCACGCTGTAGCTGCCCATTTCGCGCTCCAGCGGTGAGCGCAACTGCTTGGCGAGGCCGGTTATGATCCGCTCGAACTGCGGCCGCTCGCCCAACGTGTCCGGTTGCAACATGGCAGCGGTGATCGTGTAGCGGGCGCGGACGTCGTCGATCCGCGACAGGGTCAGCCGGATTGCGTCCTCGGGATGCCCGAGCATGGCGCATTCGACCACTTCCGTGGTGAAGAAGGCCACCGCCACCGCCGCGTCCTGCGTGGTGTTGAGGCTGTCGAGTTCCAGGTCGATGTTGAAGCGGCGGGCGGTGTCCGGAGCGCTGCTGCGCAGGCTCGCCGCCAGTTCGCTGATCAGCGGGCGGAGCGAAATGCCGCGGTTTTCCTCGAGCTCGGCATAATGGTTGCGGTGGACCACGGCGAGCGCATCGACGCGCCGGCCGATTGACGCATAGGCATTCCGCGCTTCCGGTGCCGCCGTCAGACGGCTGTGGATGTTTAGCAGCGAGGCGATCACCTGGAGGTTGTTCTTGACCCGGTGGTGTACCTCGCGAACCAGCCGCCGCTGTCCCTCCAGCGCCACCGCCATGTCTCGTTCCGACTCCTCGATCCGCTCCACCGCCCGGGAAAAGCTCTGGCCGAGCTCGCGAATTTCCGTGGCGGAGCCAAGGCGTTCCGGCAGTTCCAGCGCTGCGCTGCCTGGCTGGTAGGAGCCAATGGCCCGCTGCATGCGGCGGAGCGGCCGGATCAGGAAGCTGCCGACCAGCAGCCAGCTGAGCAGCGTCGCCACGATCCACATCAGCAGTGGCAGGAGGATGAGGCCCCGCTCGCTGGTGCCGATGCGGTCCACTTGCGCGATACTGCTGGCGCTGAGCTGACCTCCCCCGATCATCCAGCGGCGCTCGACCAGCTGCATGTTGGGGTCACGGTCGGCAGCCTGGACCGCGCCTGCCTCGTCGATCAGCAACATGGACGTCCGCCCGTCGCTGAGCGTCAGCTGGCGCAGCGTCCTGCTGCTTATGAGGGCCGCATCGCGCAGCTCCTCCCGCGAGAGGGTTCCGGTGCCGATCCCTCCGGGCACGCCGACCCGGTAATAAAGCATGTTACCGGTGGGGGAGATCCACAGCCGGACCTGCCCGGGGGGCACCAGGATCCGGTCTTCCTGCGGCAGGATGGTTCCGGCGGTGCAAAGGAGCTGACCGCCCGGGTCCTGCAGGGCAAATGTGCGAACCACACCGACGGATGAGCTCAGTGACTGCCGTGCAAGGGCGCAGGGATCGCCGGAGCCGTCGCGCAGCGCACCGGTGGCCGCCACTCGCAGGGCGAGCACGTTACGGGCCAGCAGGCTTTCCACCGCCCGCCCCGCCGAGCGGCTGCGATCCTCGGCGCTGATCACCAGCGCCTGGTTTGCCCTGTTGATGCTGGTGGTAGCGGCCCACACGAGGACCAGGCCCAGCGGCAGGATCGCCGCAGACAGGATGACAAGCAGTTTGGTGGTGGTCGAAAGGCGCCCGAACCAGTGCGACAAGCCGCTCACGCAGGAAGGTCCACCAAGGAACGGAGATCAGCTGAGCTTGCCGAGCAGGTCCATGAAGTCGTCGGGAACGTCTTCGCGCAAGGTGTTGTCGTAGACCGACCGGAGCGCCTTGCTGAGTTCGCCCGCCGGAGCCGCGCGCCGGCGCTTGCCGCCCGCGCCTTGCTCCGGTTCACCTGCACCTTTGGACGGGCGATGGTCATCGGCTTTGTCGTTGGCACTCAACCTCTCGTCCCCCGTGACGCCGTATTCAGCTTGGCGCAGTGTGCTTAGTCTCTGGTTAGATTTGCGCAATGGATGGTGTCCCGCCCCCTAGAAGTCGGGTGCCCGACTCGTCAAACGAATGCGATAACCCGCCCGGGAAACCAAAACGGGGCAGCTTTGTTCCGACCGGTCAACGAAGATTCCGCGCCGGGGTGGCAGGGTTGCACATTGGCGCAACCGCTCCCAATAGGGGCGTAACAAACGGATTAGGGAGCAACGATACGACATGTCGCTTGGCCAGGAACTCGCGCCGCATCTGCCGTTCTTGCGCCGGTACGCCCGCGCCCTGACAGGTAGCCAGACCCACGGTGATGCGTTTGTGCGGGCCACGTTGGAGGCGATCGTTGCGGCGCCCGACAGCTTCCCGCGCGACGTCGAACCGCGGCTCGGCCTTTACAAGACCTTTCACGCGATCTGGTCGACGGCCAACATCGAGGAAGGCGACCCCGATGGCGGCGATCTCGCCCATCCGGAAGGTATCGCCCAAGCGCGGCTGTCCCGCATCACGCCCTTGTCGCGCCAGGCGCTGCTGCTCACCGCGTTGGAAGGCTTCTCCGCCAACGATGCGGGCTATCTGATCGGCGCCAGCCCGGATGAGGTCGACAACTTGGTCGGCGAGGCCATGGAGGAGATCGAGCGGCAGACCCATGCCGACGTCCTGATTATCGAGGACGAGCCGATCATCGCCATGGACATCGAGACCATCGTCCGCGACCTCGGCCACAACGTCACGGGCGTGGCGGTGACCCGCGACGAGGCGGTGGCGCAGGCCCGTGCCCATCCGCCCGGGCTGGTCCTGGCCGACATCCAGCTAGCCGACGACAGCAGCGGCATCGACGCCGTGCGTGACATCCTGGCCGAGTTCGCCGTGCCGGTGATCTTCATCACCGCCTTCCCGGAGCGACTGCTGACCGGAACCCGGCCGGAGCCGACCTTCCTCATCACCAAGCCATTTCAACGGGCCACGGTGAAGGCGGCGATCGCCCAGGCATTGTTCTTCGATGCGGCCACGGTTCCCGCCGGTTAATCGACAAGCGTCGGAACTTCGGTTCCCACCGTTGCGTTGGCTTTCCAAACTTTCCTGGGGAATCAACCAATGGCAAAAGAGCAGCCGGACCATCTGACCGGCACAGAGGCCCGTGCGGGAACGACTCCGCACATGGCACGCGTGGCGCTGTTCGGCGGCCTCGGCTTGGTGATCATCATCTTCGCGATCATCGTGCTGGCCGCCGGCTAATCTGTATCAGTCGCGATCAACAAACATGCATGCTAATGGTGGTGCGGCCTTGAACCGTGCCGAGCCGGTTGAGTGGGGGAACGTGGAAGTCGAGGACGCAGATAACGAGGGCATGGATGCTCCGCGGCCCGAGCCGGTTCCGCTCTCGGATCCGGAATTCAAGCAGCAGCTCGCGCAAGTCATTCCGCACCTGCGCGCGTTCGGCCGCTCCCTGTCGGGCAGCCGCGACCTTGCCGACGACCTCGTCCAGGAAACGCTGCTTAAGGCGTGGGCGGCGCGCAAGCGCTTCCAGGCCGGCACCAACATGCGCGCCTGGACTTTCATCATTCTGCGCAATCTGTTCCTCAGCCAGATGCGGCGCGCCCGCTTCAAGGGGGAATGGGACGAACTGACCGCGTCCAAGCTGCTTGCCGCCCCGGCCAGCCAGGATCGTCACGTGGAGCTGGGCGACATGCAGCGGGCGCTGATGCACCTGCCGCAGCCCCAGCGCGAGGCGTTGATCTTGGTCGGCGCCGGCGGCTTTGCTTACGAGGAAGCAGCCGAGATCTGCGGGTGCGCTGTCGGCACGATCAAGAGCCGGGTGGCCCGTGGCCGGGTTGCGCTCGAACAGCTGCTGTCGGGCGGCAAACTGCCCAGCCGGCGCCAGCACAAGACCGACCCCAATAGCTCGGCACTAGCCCAGATCATGGGCGAGGTGGACGAGCTCGCCAAGGAACGCGGCTAATCGTGAAAGCCTGGGACGGCGTTGCGAACGTCGTGCCGGTCCCTGCTACGTCTCCGTCGCTGCTACCCTAATCGTGACAGCAGGTCGTCGAACTGGCGATCGTCGTTGCCATGCGGCACCGCCGCGAACGCCTTGCGTAGCGCCGCGGTCACTCCGGCATGTGCGGGTGGCAGCTCGACTCGGATGATCCGGCGATCCATGCTGCTCTCACTGCTACCCGCCGCCTTGTTGGAAAGGTCGGAAACCATTTGGGTAGTGAACGCCGGGGAAGCGGACAGGTTTCGTGAACAGGACCTTTCAGGCAGGGTCTGTGACCATGGGATTACACTCTGCCCAGTCACTACGCGACTCCGCGCTGGCGCGGGCCCACCGCCATTCGCCGTTCCTGCGCGAGGCGTCCGCCAAGTGCCCGGACGTGACGGAGCGGTTTCTGGCCGACGGATCGGACGCGGCTGTTGCTGCGGCCTTCGCGGTCGACGCGGCCGATCTCGGCGAGCGCCTGCGCCGGCAACGGCTGCGGCTGGCTCTAGCCGTGGCGCTCGGGGACCTGGCGGGAGAATTCTCGCTGGAGCAGGTCACTGGCCACCTGTCCAACTTCGCGGACTCGGCAATTGACGCAGCCCTGCGCCAGGCGGTGGTCGAGCGCGCTGGCGACCAGCCCTTCGCGGGCTTGACGGTCCTTGCGCTGGGAAAGCTTGGCAGCCGGGAGCTCAACTACAGCTCGGATGTCGACCTCATCCTGCTGTTCGATCCTGCGACGCTGCCGCGCCGCAGCCGAGACGAGCCGGGCGAGGCGGCCGTGCGCTATGGCCGGCGGCTGATCGAGCTGCTCCAACATCGCAACGAGCATGGCTATGTCGTGCGGGTCGACTTGCGCCTGCGGCCCTCGCCCGAGGTGACTCCGATCGCACTACCGATCGGCGCGGCCATCTCCTATTACGAAAGCTCGGCGTTGCCGTGGGAGCGCGCGGCGTTCATCCGGGCGCGCGCCTGCGCCGGCGACGCGGAGCTGGGGCGCGAGTTCCTGGCCGCAATCCAGCCATTCGTATGGCGCCGCAGCCTCGACTTCGGCGTGGTGGACGAGATCCGTGCCATCTCCACCCGCATCCGCGACCATTATAACCAGGGCCAGCGTTTCGGGCCCGGGTATGATCTTAAGCGAGGTCGCGGCGGCATTCGTGAGGTAGAATTCTTTGCGCAGATCCAGCAGCTGATCCATGCCGGGCGGGAGCCGGCCTTGCGGGCACCCGCCACCCTTGATGCGCTGGCCGCGCTTGCGGATTCTGGCAAGCTGCTGCGGAGCGATGCGGAGGCGATGGCGCTGGCCTACCGCCGGTTGCGTACGGCGGAGCACCGGGTGCAGATGATCGCCGATGCGCAGACGCATCTGTTACCGGCCGCGCCCCCGGCGCTCGGCCAGGTTGCCGAGCTGCATGGGCTCAGCGGCGGAGAAGAACTGATCGACTGGCTCGCGCCAAGCGTCACGGTCGTCGAGCAACTGTTCGGCGCGCTGGCCGACGATCGTGGCGGACGCTTCAGCAACGATCCCACGGTGCTGGAGGAGGAGCTTCGGGAGTTGGGCTTCCCGGAGCCGGCCATTCCCGCCCGCCATGTCGCCGGGTGGCGCTCGGGCCGGGCCCGCGCGCTGCGCTCGACCGCGGCGCGCGAGGCGTTCGAGGCGATGCTGCCGCTCCTCCTTACCTCCATCGCCGACGCTCCGGATCCGGCGGCGGCGCTCAACCGCCTGGCCGACCTGATCGAGCGGCTGTCCAGCGGAGTGAACCTCTTCCGGCTGATCGCGGCCCGGCCGGAACTCGGCACCCTGCTCGCCACCGTCCTCAGCCACGCGCCCACACTGGCCGCCCAGCTCGGCCGGCGGCCGGAGCTTCTCGACGGCCTGCTCGACGACAGCAGCTTCGCCTTGCCGCCGTCCGCCGGGGAGTTCGCAGCGCGGCTCCGCACCGGCATTGCGGGCCTGCCCTACGATAAGGCGCTCGACCGGGCACGGGCGCTGATCGGCGAGCGGCGGTTCGGGCTCGGCGTGCAACTCGTCAGCGGCCATCGCGACCCAATCGCCGTTGCCGAAGGCTACAGCGACGTGGCGGAGGGCGCCGTCGTGGCGTTGGCCGAGGTCGCGCAGGCCGATTTCGAGCAGGCCCATGGCCGGATGCCCAGCGGCGAGCTGATCGTGCTGGCGCTGGGCCGGCTGGGCGGGAGGGCGCTGACCCATGCATCGGACCTCGACCTCATCTTCATCTACGACGGGCCGCCCGACGCCCGAAGCGACGGGGCCAAGCCACTGTCGCCGGCCGATTACTACAACCGTCTGGCGCGCCGGATCATCGCCGCGCTGAGCGTGCCCACTGCCGCCGGACCGCTATACGAGCTGGATACAAGGCTCCGGCCGCAAGGGGAGCAGGGCATGCTGGCGGTCAGCCTCGACGGCTTTGTCGCCTACCAGAGGAATGAGGCTTGGACCTGGGAGCATATGGCCCTGTGCCGCGCCCGGCCGCTGACCGGGTCCGCCGCGATGAAGGAACGGGTGGCGGCACTGATCCGCGATATCCTCGGCAGCCGGGCCGACCCGGCCAAGGTGCGCGCCGACGCCGCGTCCATGCGGGCGGAGATGGCCCGGCACAAGCCGGCGCTCGGCCCGCTGGACATCAAGCTCGGCTCGGGCGGGCTGGTGGATCTGGAGTTTGCGGTGCACACGCTGCAGCTGACGACCGGCGCAGGCCTCGACCCCCGGCTGGAGGTCGCCCTTGCCGAACTGGGCCGCGCCGGCCTCGTCGACGCAGCTCAGGCCGACGCCGACCTGCGGCTGCTGTCGCGGGTGCTGGTCTGCCTCCGCCTTCTTGCGCCCGGCGAGGTCAAGCTGACGGAGCCGACGCAGGGGCTACTGGCCCGGCTGTGCGGCCAGAGTGACTGGCCGGCCCTTGTTGCGGCAATGGATGCGGCGCGGCAGAGGATCGCCGCTTTGTGGGACAGGGTAAAGGAGGGACGATGATCGACCAGGGACAGCAGGCGCCAGCGCTGACGGTGACTGCCACGGACGGCAGCAGCGTTGACCTTGCGGCGCCGGGAGCGCCGACGGTGCTCTACTTCTACCCCAAGGACGACACCTCGGGCTGCACCCGCGAGGCGCAGGACTTCACTGCGCTAGCCAGCGAGTTCGCGGCCGCCGGCGCCCGGGTAATCGGTGTCTCGCGCGACAGCGACAAGAGCCACGCCAAGTTCATCGCCAAGTACGACCTCCAGGTGCCGCTTGCCACGGATGACGGTGCGCTGAGCGAGGCGTTCGGCACCTGGGTCGAAAAGTCGATGTATGGTCGCAAGTACATGGGCATGGAGCGCTCGACCTTCCTGATCGGCGCGGACGGGGTCGTGCTGCGCGCCTGGCGCAAGGTGAAGGTGCCGGGTCACGCCGCCGAGGTGCTGAAGGCGGTGCAGGGAGCCTAAGCGGGACCAGATTGTTACGGTCGCATGACGGACCTGTTCGGCGCCGACCACTTCGACATCCTGCCGCATCTGGTCGCTCTGGCGGTGGCCTATGCGCTGGCCCTGCCGATCGGCTGGAACCGGGAACGGGAGGAGCGCAGTGCCGGCCTGCGTACCTTTCCGCTGGTGGCGGTCGCCAGCTGCGGCTTTATCCAGGCCGCAGAGGGGGTCGTCGGCGAGCAGCCCGAAGCGCTGGCGCGGGTGGTGGAAGGCCTGATCACCGGCATGGGCTTCATCGGCGGCGGCGCGATCCTCAAGGTGAAGGATAGCGTCAAGGGCACCGCCACCGCCGCCAGCCTGTGGGTCACCGGCGCGATCGGGGTGGCGGTGGGGCTGGGAGCGGTTGACGTCGCGGTCATGCTCACGATCGCCACTTTCTTTACCCTCTATCTGCTGGCGCCCTTGAAACGCATTGTCGAGCAGGACAGCGACCAGCCTTCCACCTCCGAGTAGGTCCATGGGCCAGTGGGCTTTTCTTCTGGGCGCCGCGCGCCTAGATCGCCCTCCAAGCACAAGAGGGTTTCATGGCCGAGTTCACGCTTCCGAAGAACAGCGTCATCAGCAAGAAAGGCAAGGCCTACAAGGTCGAGGGCAAGGCCGGGCGGACCAAGTCGTTCAAGGTCTACCGCTACGACCCCGACACCGGCCAGAACCCGCGCTACGACACCTACGAGCTTAACCTCGACGAGTGTGGCCCGATGGTGCTGGACGCGCTGATCAAGATCAAGAACGAGGTCGACCCCAGCCTGACCTTCCGCCGCTCGTGCCGCGAGGGCATCTGCGGCAGCTGCTCGATGAACATCGGGGGCCGCAACGGCCTGGCCTGCACCACGGCGATCGAGGACGTTAAGGGCGAGGTGCGCATCACCCCGCTGCCGCACTGCGACGTGGTCAAGGACCTCGTACCCGACTTCACGCACCTCTACGCGCAATATGCCTCCATCCAGCCGTGGCTGAAGACCGCGACCCCGGACCCGAGCGGCAAGGAGCGGCTGCAGTCGCCGGAAGATCGCGAGCACCTGAATGGGCTGTACGAGTGCATCCTGTGCTTCTGCTGCTCGACCAGCTGCCCGAGCTACTGGTGGAACGGTGACCGCTTCCTTGGCCCGGCCATCCTGCTCCAGGCCTATCGCTGGCTGGCCGACAGCCGTGACGAGATGACCGGCGAGCGGCTGGATCAGCTGGAGGATCCGTTCCGGTTGTACCGCTGCCACACCATTATGAACTGCGCGAATGTCTGCCCCAAGGGCCTCAACCCGGCCAAGGCGATCGCCGAAACCAAGAAGATGATCGCGGAGCGCGCGGCCTAGCGAAGGCCTGAGCGCAACTTCGCCGGCGCAGCATGCGTGGCCGAAGCAGCGCGAAGAGCGCGCGAGCAGCGGGGGCCTGCTGCGCAACTGACAGGACCGACGCGGATTTACTCCGCGCCGGCTCTTTCGTATCGCACCGCAGCATGGACGCACCCGAAGACCTGCCCAACCGCCCCTCGGGCGCGCGCGAGGACCCTGAGCATCCCGGCTGGTACAGTTGGGTCGACTTGCCGCCCGACAGTTTCGCGGCGCAGGTCGGCAAGATGATCTTCCGCCCCGACGGCGACGGCCATGCCGTGGTGCGCATGTTCCCGACGGAGAAGCACCTCAACCTCGGCGGCAGCCTGCACGGCGGCATGGTGATGAGCTTCATCGACATGGCGCTGTTCGGTGGCGGGCGCTGCGCCGGCATGGCCCCCGCGCACTACGTGACGCTGGACCTCACCACCCATTTCTTGGCGCGCGGCGAGGCCGGCAAGCCGCTCGACTGCCATGTCGAGCTGATCCGGCAGACGCGCAGCCTGGCGTTCCTGCAAGGCGTGGTCCGGCAGGAGGGCCAAGCCTGCTACAGCTTCACCGGCACGCTGAAGCGCTTACGCGACCGCACATGAGCGGCCCGGTCGCGGCCGCCTATGGGCAGCTGCTGAATGACGGCGAGCTCCGGGCGGACGGCGACCAGCAGCGGGCGGTGGCGGCGCTCGACCGGCTGGCCGGCGATCTGGGCGCTCCGGCTCCCGGCTTGCTGTCCCGCCTGCTCGCCCGCAAGCAGCCGCGGCCGTGTGGCGTCTACCTGTGGGGCGGGGTGGGGCGCGGCAAGTCCATGCTGATGGACCTCGCCTTCGACCACATGCCCGTGCAGCCCCGGCGCCGGGTCCATTTCCATGCCTTCATGCTCGATGTCCACCAACGGCTGCGCCGTGCCCGGACCGAGCACCCCGGCGACCCGATCCCGCCCGTCGCGGCCAGCATCGCCGACGAAGCGAAGCTGCTCTGCTTCGACGAGATGGTGATCAACAACACGGCCGACGCCATGATCCTGTCGCGTCTGTTCACTGCCTTGCTGGACGAGGGCGTGGCGGTGGTCACCACGTCGAACCGACCGCCCAGCGATCTCTACAAGGATGGCCTCAACCGCGAGCTGTTCTTGCCGTTCATCGACCTTATCGGGCAGCGGATGCAAGTGATCGAGGTCAACGGCGGGACCGATTACCGGCTGGATCGGCTGACCGGCGTCCAGACCTGGCACGTGCCCAACGGCCCGGCCGCGACCGCCGCGCTCAGTGAGGCCTTCTTCAAGCTGACCGACTATCCGGTCGAGGACCGCGCCAAGGTCCCGACCGAGGAACTGGACGTCGGCGGCGGGCGCACGCTGCACGTGCCCAAGAGCCTGAAGGGCGTGGCGGTGTTCTCGTTCAAGCGGCTGTGCGGGGAGGCGCGCGGCGCGGCCGACTATCTTGCCATCGCCCAGCGCTTCCACACGGTGATCATCGTCGGGATCCCGGTGATGGGCCCGGAGAACCGCAACGAGGCGGCGCGCTTCGTGACGCTGATCGACGCGCTGTACGAGCACAAGGTTAAGCTGCTCGCCGCCGCCGATGCGGAGCCCGCCGAGCTCTACCCGGCCGGCACCGGCGCGTTCGAGTTCGGGCGCACGGTCAGTCGGCTGGAGGAGATGCGCAGCGCCGACTACCTTGCCGAGGGTCACGGCACCGCATAGCGTCGCGCCCATGCGTCACCTCATCGCTTCGCTGCTACTCGCCGCCACTGCAACGCCCGCGCTCGCCGCCAACCCCGTCAGTCAGCCCAGCAAGCTCGACCCCGCCTGGCAGGCCAAGGTGCGCAGTTTCCTGCAGCAGGCGGTCGAGATCCCGTCCGTGGTCCAAAGAGGGCAGGTGCCCAAGATGGCGGAGCTGGTCGCGGAGCAGCTGCGTGCGGCGGGCTTTCCGGCCGACTCCGTCCAGCTCCTGCCTTACGAAGGTTTGCCGGGCGACAAGACCGCGGCCTTGCTGTTCCGCTGGAAGGCCGAACGTGCCGCGGCCAGGCCGATGATGATCATCGGCCACATGGACGTGGTCGAGGCCAAGCGGGAGGACTGGCGGAACGATCCGTTCAAGTTTCTGGAGCAGGACGGCTACTTCTACGGCCGCGGCACGTCCGACATGAAGAACGGCATCGTTGGCACAACGCTGGCGCTGGCCAAGCTCAAGGCAGCCGGGTTTCGCCCGAAGCGCGACATCGTGCTGTTCTTCACCGGTGACGAGGAGACGATGCAGAACGGCGCGCTGCTGGGCTCGACGGAGTGGAAGAGCCGACTGGATGCCGACTTCGCGCTCAACGCCGATGGTGGCGGCGGTGCGTTCGACAAGGCCGGGCGGCCGCTCGGCTATGCGCTCGACGCGGCGGAGAAGACCTACCAGACCTACTTCTTCACCGTTCGCAATCGTGGCGGCCACAGTTCCCGCCCGCGGCCCGACAACGCGATCTACCAGCTTGCCGATGCCCTGAAGAAGCTGGAGGGTTATTGGTTCGAGCCGCAGCTGAACGACGTCACCCGCGCTTACTTCCAGTCGCGCCAGCAGGACGAGAAGGGGCCCCTGGGCGATGCCATGCGGCGGTGGCTAGCCAATCCGCGCGACGGAGGCGCGGCGGACGCGATCGAGGCGAGCGAGCTGGAGGTCGGCAAGACGCGCACTCGATGCGTCGCGACCATGCTCAACGCCGGCCATGCCGACAACGCACTGCCGCAGATGGCGCGCGCCACCGTCAACTGCCGGATCATGCCGGGAATCGAGCCGAAGGTTGTGCAATCCGAACTGCAGCGGCTCGTCGGCTCAGGGGTGGAGATCGCGCCCGATCCGAGCTTCATAGGCAAGCCGACGCCGGTGCCCGCAATCCGCCCCGATGTGCTCGCCGCCTACACGCGTGCGGTGCGGCAGCTGCACGGGCCGGCGATGAAGGTCATCCCGAACATGGCGACCGGCACCAGCGACGCCAGCTTCTTCCGCTCGGCGGGCATCCCGACCTACGGCGTGGACGGAAGCTGGGGGATCAGCCCCGATGACGAGCGCGCCCACGGCCTCGACGAGCGCATTCCGGTGCGCGCGGCCTATGACGACGTGCTGCACTGGGAAGCGATGATCCGCGACCTGGCCGGGAGATAGAAAAGGCCGCCCGGATCGCTCCGGACGGCCATTCTTCATCTGCTGCCCGGACTAGCGCAGCAGCGCCTGGACGATCTGCTGGACCACCTGCGTGCGTGGGTCGACGCCGTAGAGGTAGCCATTGTTGTCGTAGTAATAGCGGTAGTTGCGATTAAGGTCGTACCGCCGCCGGACGTCATACGGAATCGAATCGTAGCTGTACGAGCGGTAACCGTAGCTCGACGCGTAGCGCTCACCGCGTGACAGGCGGCGCGCGTGGCCTGGCGGGAGGCAACCGTTGCGCTTCTTGGCGAGGCCGGGCGGGCAATGCCGCTCATTGTAGACGCCTTGGCTGCCGCGGTTGGCGTGGTGGTGCTGGGCGGCGGCCGGGGCCGCGGCTAGGGCCAGGCCAGCGCCGGCGAGAGCAAGCATGAGCTTCATCGACGATCCTTCCGATATGCGCCCGCAAGCGGGCCGTAACGCCTGTGTCAACTTACGGGGGTGCCAAGCGGTTGCCCCTGCGGCCTCATCGGTCTAGAGGCCCACTCGCACCGGCCGCCCGTCCGTGAGCGGCCCCTCACACGCTTGTTTCACGAGAGGCCACCACGACAATGGCTCGAAAGAAGATCGCCCTCATCGGCGCCGGCAATATCGGCGGCACCCTGGCCCACCTCGCCGCCCAGAAGGAGCTTGGCGATATCGTCCTGTTCGACGTGGTCGAGGGCGTTCCGCAGGGCAAGGCGCTGGACCTGTCGCAGTGCGGGCCGATCGAGGGCTTCGACGCCAGGGTCACCGGCTCCAACGACTATGCCGACATTCGCGGCGCGGACGTGATCATCGTCACTGCCGGCGTCGCCCGCAAGCCGGGCATGAGCCGCGATGACCTCATCGGTATCAACCTCAAGGTGATGAAGGCGGTCGGCGAGGGCATCCGCGACAATGCGCCGGACGCGTTCGTGATCTGCATCACCAACCCGCTGGACGCGATGGTCTGGGCCCTGCGCGAGTTCTCCGGCCTGCCGCACAACAAGGTGGTCGGAATGGCCGGCGTGCTCGACAGCGCTCGCTTCGCGCACTTCCTCGCGGAGGAGTTCAAGGTCAGCGTTCGCGACGTCAACGCTTTCGTGCTGGGCGGCCACGGCGATACCATGGTTCCCGTCACCAGCTACACCACGATCAGCGGCATTCCGGTCGACGACCTTGTGAAGATGGGCAAATCGTCCAAGGAGCGCATCGACGAGATCGTGAAGCGCACCCGCGGCGGCGGCGGCGAGATCGTCGCGCTCTTGAAGACCGGCTCGGCCTATTACGCGCCGGCGACCAGCGCCATCGCGATGGCGGAAGCCTACCTCGGCGACCAGAAACGCATCCTGCCCTGCGCCGTCTATGTCGAGGGCAAGTACGGCCTCGACGGCCTGTACGTCGGCGTGCCGGTGGTGATCGGTGCCGGCGGCGCCGAGGAGATCATCGAGATCGCGCTCGATGACGAAGCCAAACAGAACCTTCAGGTCAGCGTGGACGCGGTCAAGGAACTGCTCGACGCCTGCAAGCAGATCGACGGGAGCCTCGCCAAGTGAGCATCCTCGTCAATCGGAACACCAAGGTCATCACGCAGGGCATGACCGGCGAGACCGGCACCTTCCACACGCAGCAGGCGCTCGCCTACGGCACGCAGATGGTCGGCGGCGTGACTCCCGGTAAGGGCGGCACGACCCACATCGACCTGCCGGTGTTCGACACGGTCGAGGAAGCGGTCGCCAAGACCGGCGCCGACGCGTCCGTCATCTACGTGCCGCCGCCCTTCGCCGCGGACTCGATCCTGGAGGCGATCGACGCCCGGGTGCCGCTGATCGTCTGCATCACGGAGGGCATCCCGGTGCTCGACATGGTCAAGGTGAAGCGCGCTCTCGACGGCTCCAAGTCGCGGCTGATCGGTCCGAACTGCCCGGGCGTGCTGACGCCCGACGAGTGCAAGATCGGCATTATGCCGGGCAATATCTTCAAAAAAGGCAGCGTCGGCGTGGTCAGCCGCTCCGGCACGCTGACCTATGAGGCGGTGTTCCAGACCACCAACGAGGGTCTGGGCCAGACCACCGCCGTTGGCATTGGCGGTGACCCGGTTAAGGGCACCGAGTTCATTGACATGCTGGAGCTGTTTCTGGCGGACGACGAGACCAAGTCGATCATCATGATCGGCGAGATTGGCGGCTCGGCCGAGGAGGACGCGGCGCAGTTCCTCGCCGACGAGGCGAAGCGCGGCCGTTCCAAACCAACTGTCGGCTTCATCGCCGGCCGCACCGCGCCCCCGGGCCGGCGCATGGGTCATGCCGGCGCGATCGTGTCCGGCGGCAAGGGTGACGCGGAATCCAAGATCGCCGCAATGGAAGCGGCTGGCATTAAGGTGTCTCCGAGCCCATCTGAGCTTGGAAAGACGCTAAAAGAGCTCCTGAACGGCTGATCACCCCCGACCAAGGTCGGACTCCAGCTGTCGGGACGAACGGTGAAAGGCTGGACCGCGGCGAGGGCCGGGGTACGGGAGCGACATGGACCAGATTTTCGACGTCGAGCAGGGGCCGAGCTGGGAACGGCCGAACTGGCCGCTCGCTGAGCTGGATGAGATCAACCTTGGTCTCGATCCGACCCAGGCGACCATCGAGAAGGTGCAGAAGGCCGCCAAGGCGCAGGCGGCTACCGCAGGGGTGACCGACGAAACGGCCCTGCGCCGGGCGGCCGACGACAGCGTCCGGGCAATGATGCTGATCCGCACCTACCGGGTGCGGGGGCATCTTGCGGCCGACCTCGACCCGCTGGGGCTATCCCACCGCGAACTGCCCGCCGATCTCACGCCCGAGTACCACGGGTTCACTGCCGGCGATCTCGACCGCCCGGTCTACATCGGCGGCGCGCTTGGCCTCGAGACGGCGACGGTCCGCGACATCGTCGCCATCCTACGCGCCAACTACTGCGGCCGGATCGGCCTCGAGTACATGCACATCAATGACCTGGAGGAGCGCCGCTTTCTCCAGGAGCGGATGGAAGGCCGCGACAAGGGAGTCAGCTTTACCCCCGCGGGCAAGCAGGCGATCCTTGAGAAGGTGATCCACGGCGAGCAGTGGGAGAAGTTCCTCGCCAAGAAGTACGTCGGGACCAAGCGCTTCGGTCTCGACGGCGGCGAGAGCATGATCCCGGCGCTTGAGGGCGTGATCAAGTATGGCGGCCAGTATGGCGTTGAGGAGATCACGGTTGGCATGGCCCATCGCGGGCGGCTCAACGTCCTCGCCAACGTCATGGGCAAGCCGTACCGCGCCATCTTCAACGAATTCGCGGGTGGCAGCGCCAACCCGAAGGACGTCGGTGGCTCCGGCGACGTCAAGTACCACCTCGGCACCAGCAGCGATCGCGAGTTCGATGGCATCAAGGTCCATCTGTCGCTGCAGGCCAATCCGTCGCACCTGGAAGCGGTCAACCCCGTGGTGCTCGGCAAGGCCCGGGCGGTGCAGACGATCAAGGGCGATCCCGACGGCGACAAGGTGCTGCCAGTGCTGCTGCACGGCGACGCGGCGTTCGCGGGCCAGGGCATTGTCTGGGAGTGCCTGAGCTTCTCCGGCCTGCCCGGCTATGGCACCGGCGGCTGCCTGCATTTCGTCATCAACAATCAGGTCGGCTTCACCACCTCGCCGCAGTTCGCGCGCTCGTCGCCCTATCCTTCGGACGTGGCCAAGGGCATTCAGGCGCCAATCCTGCACGTCAATGGCGATGATCCGGAAGCGGTGACCTTCTGCTGCAAGCTGGCCGTCGAGTTCCGCCAGCAGTTCAATCGCGACATCGTGATCGACATGTGGTGCTACCGCCGCTTCGGCCACAACGAGGGCGACGAGCCGAGCTTCACCCAGCCGCTGATGTACGATGCGATCCGGCAGCATCCGGCAGTGAGCAAGCTCTACGGTGACCGGCTGATTGCGGAGGGCGTGGTTGACCAGGCCTGGATCGACGCGCGCACCGCCGAGTTCACTACCCTGCTGGAAGGCGAGTTCACGGCGGGTGCGACCTACCTGCCGAACAAGGCCGACTGGTTTGAGGGACGCTGGGCCGGGCTGAAGCGCCCCGGCGAGCCGGTGTCCGGGCGCCGTAACACGGGCACGGCGATCGACACCGAGGAGATGGCGCGGCTCGGCGAGCTGCTAACCCAGGTTCCCGAGGGGCTGACGGTCCACAAGACGCTGCAGCGGATTCTCGATGCCAAGAAGCAGATGTTCACGGCGGGCGCCGGCTTCGACTGGGCGACGGCGGAGGCGCTGGCGTTCGGTGGGCTTCTTGCCGACGGTCACAGCGTGCGGCTGTCGGGCCAAGACAGCGGTCGCGGCACCTTCTCGCAGCGTCACGCAGTGTGGACCGATCAGCAGACCGGCAACAAGTACATCCCGCTGACCAAAGTCGAGGGCGGTCGGTTCGAGGTCCGCGACAGCCCGCTGTCGGAGTTCGGCGTGCTCGGCTTCGAATATGGCTACAGCCTGGCCGACCCTCGCACCCTGGTGCTGTGGGAGGCGCAGTTCGGCGACTTCGCCAATGGCGCGCAGGTCATCATCGACCAGTTCATCGCCAGCGGCGAGGCGAAGTGGCTGCGCGCCAGCGGCCTCGTGCTGCTGCTGCCGCACGGATTCGAAGGACAGGGACCGGAGCACAGTTCGGCCCGCCTGGAGCGCTACCTGCAGCTGTGTGCGGACGACAACATCCAGGTCGCATATCCGACCACGCCGGCCAACTACTTCCACCTGTTGCGGCGCCAGTTGCTGCGCGACTTCCGCAAGCCGCTGGTGGTGATGACGCCCAAGTCGCTGCTTCGCCACAAGTTGGCGGTATCGACTGCCGCCGACTTCACCGGCGAAAGTCACTTCAAGCGGATTTTGTCCGATCTTAACCCGCCAGTTGAGGGCAAGACCAGGCGGCTGGTCTTGTGCTCGGGCAAGATCGCCTACGAACTGCTCGAAGCGCGCGACGCGGCCGGGCAGGACGATGTCGAGGTGGTCCGGATCGAGCAACTGTATCCGTTCCCGTCCGAGCCGCTGGTCAAGCGCCTGTCTGCCATGCCGAACCTCGAAGAGGTCGTCTGGTGCCAGGAAGAGCCGCGCAACAACGGCAGCTGGTTCTTCGTCGAGCCGTTCATCGAGGAATGCCTCAAGGCGGCCGGCAAGAACCTGCGTCCGCGCTACGCGGGCCGCGCCGCGTCCGCTTCGCCTGCAACGGGCCTCGCCAAGCGCCATGCCGAGGAGCAGACGGGCCTTGTCGGCGACGCGCTCGGCACCCCTGAATCGACCAACGCTGAAGTGGAGGCTAAGCAGCCTCCAGCCGCAGCAGCCAACTCCTGAGGAGCCGAATGGGCATCGAAGTCAAAGTTCCGACGCTTGGCGAAAGCATCACGGAAGCGACCCTCGGCCAGTGGCTGAAGAAGCCCGGCGAGGCGGTCGCGGTCGATGAACCGGTCGCGAGCCTTGAAACCGACAAGGTGTCGGTGGAAGTGCCCTCGCCCGTCGCCGGCACGTTCGGCGAGGCGATGGTTGCCGAGGGCGACACGGTCAACGTCGGCGCGGTGATCGCGACCATTTCGGAAGGGGCAGCTGGGTCCGCTCCTGCTGCGACCTCCGCTCCGGCCCAGGCACCAGCCGCTCCGGCTTCGGCCGCGTCGGCCGCCCCGACGCAAGGGCACGAAATCACGGATGAGCAGGCACAAGCTCTTCGCCTCAGCCCCGCAGTGCGCCGGGCTGTTCAGGAAAGCGGCGTAGATCCGTCGGCTCTGACCGGGTCCGGCAGGGACGGTCGCCTGACCAAGGAAGACGTGCAGAAGGCGGCCGAGGGCAAGGTCGCGCAGCCGAGCGCGCCGGCTCCGGCACCGGTCGCGCCAGCGTCCGCCGCCCCGGTTGCGACCGGCGAGCGCCGCGAGGAGCGCGTCCGCATGACGCGCCTGCGCCAGACCATCGCCACCCGCCTCAAGGAAGCGCAGAACACCGCTGCGCTGCTGACCACGTTCAATGACGTGGACATGACGGAAGTCATCGCCGCCCGCGCCCGCTACAAGGACCTATTCGAGAAGAAGCACGGCATTCGCCTCGGCTTCATGGGATTCTTCGTGAAGGCGGCGGCGCTGGCCGCCCGCGACGTGCCGTCGGTTAACGCCCGGATCGAGGGCGACGAGATCGTCTACCACGACTACCTCGACGTTTCGGTCGCCGTTTCCGCGCCCAAGGGCCTGGTCGTCCCGGTGATCCGCTCGGCCGACCGGATGAGCTTCGCCGAGATCGAGGGCGCGATCGCCGGCTACGGCAAGAAGGCCAAGGAAGGCACGCTCACCCAAGCCGACATGGCTGGCGGCACCTTTACCATCTCCAACGGTGGCGTGTTCGGCTCGCTGCTGTCCACTCCGATCATCAATCCGCCCCAATCGGCGGTGCTCGGCATGCACCGGATTGAGGAGCGGCCGGTGGTCAGGGACGGGCAGATCGTCGCCCGCCCGATGATGTACCTGGCGTTGAGCTATGATCACCGGCTGGTCGACGGCCGCGAGGCGGTCACGTTCCTGGTCCGCATCAAGGAAGCGATCGAAGACCCGACGCGGCTGCTGATCGACTTGTGATTTCCCCCACCGACCCCAGTTGAGACGGGTGTCCCGGCTGCGTCCGGATGGCGGCGGCTGCCGCCACGACGAACAGGAAAAATCTGATGGCTGATTACGACTTCGACGTATTGGTGATTGGCGCCGGCCCCGGCGGCTACGTCGCCGCAATCCGCGCGGCGCAGCTCGGGCTCAAGACCGGCTGCGTCGAGAGCCGCGAAACACTGGGCGGCACCTGCCTCAACGTCGGTTGCATCCCGTCCAAGGCGCTGCTCCATGCGTCCGAACTGTTCGAGGAAGCCGCGCACGGCCACTTCGACCAATGGGGCATCAGCGGCCAATTCACGCTGGACCTCACCAAGATGCATGCCGGCCGCAAGGATGCGGTCGGGGGCCTGACCAAGGGCATCGAGTTCCTGTTCAAGAAGAACAAGGTCGAGTGGATCAAGGGGCAGGGCACGTTCACCGGCAAGGACACGGTCCAGGTCGGTGATCGCACCGTCAAGGCCAAGAACATCGTGATCGCCACGGGCTCGTCCGTCACCCAGCTGCCGGGTATGACCATCGACCAGCAGCGGATCGTCGATTCCACCGGCGCGCTGGAGCTCCCCGAGGTGCCGTCACACTTGGTGGTGATCGGCGGCGGCGTGATCGGCTTGGAGCTCGGTTCGGTCTGGCGGCGGCTTGGCGCCAAGGTCACGGTCGTCGAGTTCCTCGACCAGATACTGCCCGGCATGGACGAGGAAGTCCGCAAGGAAGCCAACAAGATTTTCAAGAAGCAGGGCTTCGAATATCGGCTCGGCACCAAGGTGACGGGCGCGCAGGTGAATGGCGGCGGCGTCGCCGTGACGATCGAGCCCGCGAAGGGCGGCGCGGCCGAGACCATCGAGGCCAGTCACGTGCTGGTCGCCATTGGCCGCCGCGCCAACACCGAAGGGCTTGGTCTCGATGCGGCCGGGCTGCAGGTCAATAACCGCGGCCAGATCGAGATCGACCACGACTTCCGCACGGCCGTGCCCGGCATCTGGGCGATCGGTGACGTGGTCCCCGGCCCCATGCTCGCGCACAAGGCCGAGGACGAGGGCATCGCCGTGGCCGAGAACATCGCCGGCCTGACCGGTATCGTGAACCACGCGATCATTCCGTCCGTGGTCTATACCACGCCGGAGATCGCGGGCGTCGGCCTGACCGAGGAGCAGGCCAAGGCCAACGGCGAGGTCAAAGTCGGCAAGTTCCCGATGCTCGCCAACAGCCGCGCGAAGACGAACAAGGAGCCGGACGGATTCGTCAAGGTCATCGCCGATGCGAGGACCGACCGGGTGCTCGGGGTGTGGATGATCAACACTTTGGCCGGCACCATGATCGCGCAGGCCGCGCAGGCGATGGAGTTCGGCGCGACGTCCGAGGACATCGCCTACACTTGCCACGCTCACCCGACCCACGCCGAGGCCTTCAAGGAAGCGGCGATGGCAGTTCGCGGCAAGCCGATCCACGTCTAGCATCGAGGCTCAGGAAGACGGGCGGAGCACAGGCATGCGCCTCCGCTCGACCCTGCGGCGCTGGCATACCTGGCTCGGCTGGCTGATCGGCCTGCCGCTGCTGTTCTGGACCTTGTCCGGCGTGATCATGGTGTGGAAGCCAATCGAGGAGGTGCGCGGCGCCGACCTCCTGCGGCCGCTGGCGCCGGTGCGCATGACGGCGCCGCCCGCACCGCCAAGCATCGCCGGACTGCCGCTCGAGCGCTTGAGCCTGGAACAGCGTGCCGGGGGTCCGCGCTGGATCCTGGCGGTGAAGGACGGACCGACGCGGCTGGCCGACCCGCTGACCGGCCACTTGCTCCCGCCACTCAGCGCGGCCGATGCCGCACGCGAGGTTACCGGCCGCTACACCGGATCGGCGCACGTCGCCGCCGTCGCCCGCACCTCCGCCGACAGCCCGCCGCTCGACCTCCGCCGTCCGCTTGCCACCTGGCAGGTGAGCATGAGCGACGGCACTCGCTTCTACGTCGACGCCGGCTCCGGCGAGGTGGTCGCCCGCCGCACCCGCTGGTGGCGCTTCTATGATTGGATGTGGGGGCTCCACATCATGGACCTGAAGGGCCGCGAGGACAGCCACAACCCGTCGGTGATCGGCTTCGGGATCGCGGCGCTGATCGGCACGGTGCTGGCGCTCGCCCTGCTGCCCTTCACGGTGCGGCGGCGCCGGATCAGCCCAGCAGCGCCGCAAGCCGCTCCCACCAGCCCAGCTCCGCCGCGCTGACTCGCGCCGGCACGGGCGCCGGGCAGCTCAGGCAGCGAACCTGGATGGTCGGACCCATCAGCACCGAGCGGGCGTCGGCCAGCCCGCCCAGAAGTTCGCGCTGGCCGCGCGCCGCCAGGCTGGCGAAGGCGTCGGAGCCGCCGCTGCTGCCCTCGTCGTCATCGTCACCGCCGACGAAGCCGAGCAGCTGCGACCGCCAGCTGGTCGGTCGTTCCAGGTAAGTGACCCGGCGCTCGTCACCCAGCTTGGCCAGGCGGGCGGCTTCCGCGATCGCCTCGTCCATCCCGCCGAAGCTGTCGACCAGGCCGATCTGTCGCGCCGTTCCGCCTGCCCACACGCGGCCTTGCGCGATTTGGTTGACCTGGGCCGGCGTCTTGCCGCGCGCCTGGGCGACCAGCCCGAGGAAGCGACGGTAGGTGCTCTCGATCCCCATCTGCACCAGCCGGCTCGCTTCGGGGGAGGGCCCGTTGAGCAGGTCCGGCTCGCCCGACAGCGGCGTAGTCTTCACCCCGTCGGCACCGACGCCCAGCTTTTGCAGGGTGCCCTGGAAGCTCGGCAAGATGCCGAACACGCCGATAGAGCCGGTGATGGTCGAGGGCTCGGCTATGATCCGATCCGCGGCGGTCGCCACCCAATAGCCGCCCGACGCGGCGACATTGCCCATGGAGGCGACCACGGGAATGTTACGTGCCCGGGCTTGCATGAGGGCTGCGCGGATGCGCTCCGATCCGGTCACCGAGCCGCCGGGCGAGTCGATGCGGACGACCAGCGCCTTCAGCTTGCCGCCGCGCAGCGCTTTGTCGATCGTCGCCGCGATGCTTTCGCCGCCGGCCGTGCCGAGCGGCGCCTTCCCGTCCACGATGGTCCCGGCAACCGTCACCACCCCGATCGGCGCCGAGCGGTTGTCGCGTACCTTGTCGCGGACGTAGGCGGCCAGCGGGATGCGCTGGTAGGCGCCGCGAGCGCGGTCTCCTTCGCCGCCGAGCGCCGCCAGCCGGCGCTCGAACTGGTGCCGCTCGCCGATGCGGTCGACCAGCCCGGCGCGTAGGGCCGCCTGGGCAAAGTCGCCGCCGCTCGCCTGAACGACGCCGGCCGTGTCGCGCAGATATGGGTCGACGGCCGCCTTGGGCCGTGCCGCGCGGATGTCGTCGCGCCAGGTCTCCAGCAGGTTGCCGGACAGTTCCTGCGCATTCTGCCGCGCCTCAGGCGACATGTCAGAGCGGGTGTAGGGCTCGACCGCGCTCTTGTAGGTGCCGACGCGGTAGACGTTGGCGGTCACGCCCAACTTGTCGAGCAGGCCCTTGAAGTAGAGGTTGTTGCCGCCCGGCCCAGCAAGCGCCACCGTGCCCAACGGGTTGAGCCATACCTCCGACGCGTGGGCCGCGAGTTGATAGCCGTCGTCGGTGTAGGCGGTGGCATAGGCGATCACCGGCTTCTTGGCCCGGCGCACCTCGTCGAGCGCCGTGCCGAGGTCGTGCAGGGCCGCCTGGCCGCCACCCATGAAGCCGTCGAGGTCCAGCGCAACCGCCTTGACCCGGCCGTCGTCCTTGGCCGCAAGCACCGCCGCACGCAGCTGGCGCAGGCTATGCTCCCTCATGCCGCTGCCGCCGAGGGTTGCCAACGGGTCGACCTCGGCCGGCTGTTCGACCAGCGTGCCGGCCATGTCCAATGTCAGCACGCCATCACCGACCGGTGCCGGCCGGGAGGACAGGGCCGCGTACAGCAGACCGAAGAACAGCAGCATGAAGATCAGCACCAGTGCATCCTTGATGCCGACCAGCAGGTGCCAGACGCCGCGCACGAACCGCATGAGCTTCTCCTTGTGTGCGGCGGCAAGTAGCGGAGCGAGCAATGTCGCGCCATAGGTGACGGCAGAGGTCCGGGCGGCTAGGGCGGCGCCATGCCGCGTGCGCTCGCCGCCGCTCCCGCCACGTGGCGCGACGAGCTGTCCGCCAGCCTGCGCCTCGCGGGGCCATTGGTGCTGTCCAACCTTGCGGCCAACGCGATCACCACCACCGACGTGCTGATGCTCGGGCGACTGGGGCCGGAGCCGCTCGCTGCCTCGGCGCTAGCGGTCAATTTCTTCAGCCTCGTCCTGTTCACCGGCGTCGGCCTGACCATCGCGATCGCGCCGCTGATCGCCTCCGCACTCGGGCGGCGCATCGGGGCCGTGCGGGAAAGCCGGCGCAGCTTCCGCATGGGCCTGTGGCTGGTCGCGTTCTACGGCCTCGCTGGCGTGGGAGTGCTGAGCCTGGTTGAGCCGTTGTGCCGGCTGCTGGGGCAGGACCCGCGCCTGTCGGCGGCCGCGGGCGATTTCATGGGCGTCCTCCGGTGGGCCCTGCTGCCCGGCCTGCTGATATTCCTGTTCCGCACCGCGCTGACCGCATTCGACCGGACGATCGTGACGCTGGTGGTGGCGCTTGGTGGCGTCGCGCTGAACGTGCTGCTCAACTGGACGCTGATCTTCGGCCACCTTGGCATGCCGGCGTTCGGGATGATTGGATCGGCCATGGCGACGCTAATCACCAACAGCGTCATGGCGCTCGCGCTGGGCGTTACGCTGACCAGGCTAGCACGGCTGCGCACCATGCACCTGTTCGGTCATTGGTGGCGGCCCGACTGGCCGCGTTTCCGGGAGCTGGTCCGGCTCGGCACGCCCATCGCGCTGACCTGGGCATTCGAGGTCAGCGTCTTCTCCTGCGCCGTCTACCTGATGGGCCTGATCGACACGACCAGCGTTGCGGCGCACGTGATCGCCCTGCAGATCGCCGCCTTCGCCTTCATGGTACCGCTGGGCCTGAGCCAGGCGGCGACCGTGCGGGTCGGCTACGGCCACGGCGCGCGCGACCCGGCGTGGATCGCACTGGCGGGCCGGGTGGCGATTGCGTGCGCGTTGGCGTTCGCGCTGCTGTCCGCCGCGGTCATGTGGCTGTTCCCTAGCCGGCTGGCCGGCCTGTTCCTCGACTCCGCGGAGCCGGGCAGCGGAGCCGTGCTGGCGCTGGCCGTGCGGTTCCTGCTGGTCGCCGCGGTGTTCCAGATCGTCGATGGCGCGCAGGTGATCGGCGCCTCCATCCTACGCGGACTGCACGACACCCGCGTACCGATGCTCTATGCCGGGTTCGGCTATTGGGCGGTCGGCCTCGGCAGCGGCGCATATCTCGCCTTCGCGACACCGCTCAAGGGCACCGGAATCTGGATCGGCCTGGCGCTCGGGCTGGCGGTCGTGTCCGTGCTGATGCTGGTGCGCTGGTCGCGGCGGACGCGACTGGGCCTTGTTCCGCCCACGTAAATTTGCGGCTGAACGGGGCATTGACAGACACGCCGGCGCTACCCAAATGCGCGACGTCGCTGGCACTCTCTTGATGGGAGTGCCAACGCGAAACGGTTCAACAACGAAGAGCAAAAAGGGGCTTAGCTCATGGCTTTCAGGCCGCTTCACGATCGCGTTCTCGTCCGCCGGGTCGAGGCCGAGGAGAAGACCGCGGGCGGGATCATTATCCCGGACACCGCCAAGGAAAAGCCGCAGGAAGGCGAAGTCGTTGCCGTTGGCACCGGCGCCCGTTCCGACAACGGCACCGTGACCCCGCTGGAGGTTAAGACCGGCGACCGCATCCTGTTCGGCAAGTGGTCGGGCACCGAGGTCAAGGTCGACGGTGAGGACCTCATCATCATGAAGGAAAGCGACATCCTGGGGATCGTCGGCTGAGCAAACGAGCTCGGATCCTTCTTCAACCATCACCGGCTCTGATCTTCAGAGCCGAACTCATGAAAGGGTAGCCACATGGCAGCCAAGGACGTGAAATTCAGCCGGGACGCGCGCGAGCGAATCCTGAAGGGCGTCGACATTCTCGCCGACGCCGTCAAGGTGACGCTGGGCCCGAAGGGCCGCAACGTCGTCATCGACAAGAGCTTCGGCGCACCGCGCATCACCAAGGACGGCGTTACCGTCGCCAAGGAAATCGAGCTCAAGGACAAGTTCGAGAACATGGGTGCGCAGATGCTGCGCGAAGTGGCCTCGAAGACCAACGACATCGCCGGCGACGGCACCACCACCGCCACCGTGCTCGCCCAGGCGATCGTCCGCGAGGGCATGAAGTCGGTTGCGGCCGGCATGAACCCGATGGACCTGAAGCGCGGCATCGACCTCGCCGTGACCCGCGTGGTTGAGGACCTCAAGAGCCGTTCCAAGCCCGTCGCCAACAGCCAGGAGGTTGCCCAGGTCGGCATCATCTCGGCCAACGGCGACCGTGAAGTCGGCGAGAAGATCGCCGAGGCCATGGACAAGGTCGGCAAGGAAGGCGTCATCACCGTCGAGGAGGCCAAGGGTCTCGAGTTCGAGCTGGACGTCGTCGAGGGCATGCAGTTCGACCGCGGCTACCTGTCGCCGTACTTCATCACCAACCCGGAGAAGATGTCGGTCGAACTCAGCGATCCGTACATCCTGATCCACGAGAAGAAGCTCAGCAACCTGCAGGCCATGCTGCCGATCCTGGAAGCGGTGGTGCAGTCGGGTCGTCCGCTGCTGATCATCGCCGAGGACATCGAGGGCGAGGCGCTGGCGACCCTGGTCGTCAATAAGCTGCGCGGCGGCCTCAAGGTCGCGGCCGTCAAGGCGCCGGGCTTCGGTGATCGTCGCAAGGCGATGCTCGAGGACATCGCCATCCTGACCGGGGGCGAGATGATCTCCGAGGATCTCGGCATCAAGCTCGAGAACGTCACGGTCGGCATGCTCGGCACCGCCAAGCGCGTCACCATCGACAAGGACAACACCACCATCGTCGACGGCGCTGGTGAGAAGTCCGGGATCGAGGGCCGCGTCGCCGCGATCCGCCAGCAGATCGAAGTTACCACCAGCGATTACGACCGTGAGAAGCTCCAGGAGCGTCTCGCCAAGCTCGCCGGGGGTGTCGCCGTGATCAAGGTCGGCGGTTCGACCGAGGTCGAGGTGAAGGAGCGCAAGGACCGCGTCGACGACGCGCTGCATGCGACCCGCGCCGCGGTCGAGGAAGGCATTGTCCCGGGCGGCGGTACCGCGCTGCTCTACGCCACCAAGGCGATTGAGGGCCTGAGCGGCGTCAACGACGACCAGACCCGCGGTGTGGATATCGTCCGCAAGGCGCTCTACGCGCCGGTCCGCCAGATTGCGTCCAACGCTGGTCATGACGGTGCGGTGATCTCGGGCAAGCTGCTGGACGGCGGCGACGCCAACCTCGGCTTCAATGCGCAGACCGACACCTACGAGAACCTGGTTCAGGCCGGCGTGATCGACCCGACCAAGGTCGTCCGCACCGCGCTGCAGGACGCGGCCTCGGTCGCCGGCCTGCTGATCACCACCGAAGCGGCGGTCAGCGAAGTGCCGGAAGACAAGGCTGCTGCCGGCGGCGGCCTGCCGGGCGGCATGGGCGGCATGGGCGGCATGGACTTCTAAGCCGAGCCGGCCGGGGCCAAGGCCGGCGACCGACAGGTCGGCGACTTGGCCCCGGACTCGGCGACGGTTGGACGGCCTGCGGCAACGCCGACAGGACCGACGTCACGAAATTAACTCCCGTGACGGCCCCGCCCAAGCTACTCCGACGAACTGGAAGGGCCGCTGTCCTCGGGCAGCGGCCCTTCTTCGTTCCCAAGCGCATTCAGTTCCGCCTCGGCCTGGTCGAGCCGCCGGCTCTCCTCCGCCGTTGGCGCCGGCGGCCGCTCATTCCGTCCGCAGGCGCTCAGCAGCGTCAGTGTCAGCAGCAGGGTCGTTCTCAAGACATCCCTCCAACGAAGAAGGGCCGCCCGGTCTGCCCGGACGGCCCTTCCGCTTAACTGATCAGGAACGCGAGAGCTTAGCGGCCCGCGACGTTGTCCTGGCCGTTGGCGACGTCCTCGGCCGCATTCTCAACGGCGTTGCCGGCGTTCGACACGGCGTTGCCGGCCGCGTCCAGCGCGTTGTCGGCGGCGACTCCGGCGTTGTCGGTCGCGTCGAGCGACGCGTTGGTGTCGGCCGCAGCTTCGGTCTCGATCGTGTTCTCGGTCGAGACGTTGTTGTCCGGAGCATTGTCCTGGCAAGCAGCGAGACCCAGACCAGCAACGGCCACGGCGACGAGCGCAAACTTCTTCATGATCGTTTCCATCCCTATCAAAACGACGCCGGCCCCAAAGATCGAGTTCGGCGCAGGTCCGGCCCGCCGCATTGTTTACGGTCAGACCAGCGCGCGGATTTAGGTGAGGCCTGGGGAGCACGCAATCACCTTTTGCGACGAACCGATTTTGTGCGGGTCCGCGCTTTCGTGCTTGCCCCACATATAAAGACTTCTTTATATCGTTATCCGTGTCTCCATTGCTCCCCCTGACCGAGTTGTTCCAGGCGCTTGCCGACCCCACGCGGTTGCGCATCGTGGCGCTGGTGCGCGAGCTGGAGATGTCGGTGGGCGAACTGGCGCAGCTACTGGGGCAAAGCCAGCCGCGGGTATCGCGACACGTCAAGATACTGGTTGACGCCGGTATGCTGGCTCGCCGCAAGGAAGGCAGCTGGGTTTTCCTGACCCTGGCCCGGGCGGACCTGGCGAAAGCGCTGTTCGCGCTGACCGATCTTGCTGCCGACCGCGAGGCCGCCGCGTCGCTCGCCGCCGACCGGGCGCGGCTTGCTGCTGTGCGACGCGATCGGGCCGAGGCGGCCGAGCGCTATTTTGCGGTGAATGCCCATGTCTGGGACGAGATCCGCTCGCTGCACGTCGCGGAAAGCGAGGTTGAGCAGGCGATCGGGCGGGTGCTCGGCGCCGGGCCGCTCGGCCGGATGGTCGATGTCGGCACCGGCACCGGGCGCATGATCGAGCTGTTTGGACGCTTGGCCGAGCAGTCGATTGGAGTCGACAAGTCCAGCGAGATGCTGCGGTTTGCCCGCGCCAAGCTGGAGGCTGCGGCGGTGCCCGCCTCGCTGCGGCAGGGTGACATGTATGCGCTTCCGCTGGACGACGGCAGCGCCGACCTGGTCTTGCTACATCAAGTGCTGCACTTTGCTCATGCGCCGGGGCAGGCGATCGTGGAGGCGGCGCGCCTGCTGTCCCCGGGAGGGCGGTTGCTGGTCGTCGACTTCGCGCCGCATGAGCGCGAGGAACTACGCGAGATCGCGCAGCATGCGCGGCTCGGCTTCAGCGATGACGCGCTGCTCGGCTGGCTGGCGGAGGCGGGGCTCGTGGGCGAAGTGGTCGAGCACCTGGCCGGCGGGGAACTCACCGTCACCATATGGTCTGCGCGCAAAGAAGCTGCGCGGCTAGCAAAGCGGAGAGCGGCATGAGCAGGGTAGCGCTGGCGTCGGTCGGCACATTCGAGCCCACACCATTATTCGCGGCGGCAAAGGGCGACATTGCGGTCAGCTTCGAGTTCTTTCCGCCGAAGTCGGACAAGATGGCTGAAACGTTGTGGGCCTCGATAGAGACGCTCGCGCCGCTTCAACCGCAATTTGTGTCGGTGACCTACGGCGCGGGTGGCTCCACGCGGGAGCGGACCCATGCGACAGTCGAGCGTATCGTTCGCGAAACGCACTTGCCGGCCGCCGCGCACCTCACCTGTGTCAACGCAAGCCGGGGCGAGATCGACGACATCGCGCGGAGCTATTGGGACGCCGGTGTGCGCCACATTGTCGCCCTGCGCGGCGATCCGCCGGAAGAAGGCGCCGATTATGTGCCGCGTGCCGACGGCTATGCCGATGCGGCGGCGCTGGTCGCCGGCCTGAAGCAGGTTGCGCCATTTGAAGTGAGCGTTGCCTGCTATCCCGAGATGCACCCCCAGGCGACTTGCCCGGAAGCCGACCTGGACCATCTCGCGCGCAAGGTGGACGCCGGGGCGGATCGGGCGATCAGCCAGTTCTTCTTTTCGGCCGACGCGTTTCTCCGGTTCCGCGACCGCGCGGCCGCCCGGGGCATCGCGGCCGAGATCGTGCCCGGCATCCTGCCGGTCAGCAACGTCGCCCAGACCCGCAAGTTTGCGGGCCAGTGCGGCGCCGCCATCCCGGACTGGATGGACGAGCTGTTCGAAGGGCTCGACCACAAGCCGGCGGCGCGGCAGCTGATCGCCGCTACCATCGCCGCCGAACTATGCGGCCAGCTCTACGCCGGCGGGATCCGCCACTTCCACTTCTATACATTGAACCGCGCCGAGTTGGCCTATGCCATCTGCCACCTGCTGGGGGTGCGCGCGGACCGAAAGGCTCACCGATGACGTCTTCCGCCGATGCCCTTCGCGCTGAGGCCGCCCGCCGCATCCTGATCAAGGACGGAGCCTATGGCACCGCCATTCAGGGCGCCGGGCTGGCGGCCGCCGACTATTGCGGGAGCATTGGCCTGACCCGCGACCAGAAGGGCAACAATGATTTGCTCTGCCTCACCCGGCCGGACCTGATCGCATCCATCTGCGAGGCATATGTCGAGGCGGGCGCGGACGTGCTCGGCACCAACAGCTTCAACGCCAACCGCATCAGCCAGGCGGACTACGGGGCCGAGGAGCTGGTGCCCGAGATGAACGTGGCCGCGGCCCGCATTATCCGGGAGGTCGCCGACCGCTATTCGGACAAGGATGGCCGCCGTCGCTTCGTCGCCGGCGCGCTCGGGCCGACCAACAAGACCTTGTCGCTGTCACCGGACGTCAACGATCCGGGCTTCCGGGAAGTCGATTTCGACACGGTCAAGGCGACCTATCGCGAGCAGGCGCAAGCGCTGCTGGAAGGCGGGGCCGACTTCATCCTGATCGAGACCGTGTTCGACACGTTGAACTGCAAGGCGGCGATCATGGCCGCGCTCGACCTGGCGCCGATCATGGTTTCCATGACCCTGACTGATCTTAGCGGCCGCAACCTGTCCGGCCACACCGTGGAGGCTTTCTGGGCCAGCGTTCGGCACGCGCGGCCGATCACCATCGGGCTCAACTGCAGCTTCGGCGCCGCGCAGCTTCGTCCGCACCTGGCGGCGCTGAGCGCCCAGGCGGACACGCTGATCATGGCCTATCCGAACGCCGGCCTTCCTAACGAGCTGGGCCAATATGACGAGGCGGCCGAGCAGACCGCCGCGCAGGTGGGCGAGTGGGTGGACGATGGCCTGGTGAATATCGTTGGCGGCTGCTGCGGCACCACCCCCGCGCACATCGCCGCCATTGCCCGCAAAGTCGCACACCGCACTCCGCGCGTTGCGCCGCCAGCGCCGCGCCGGACGGTGCTCGCCGGGCTTGAGCCGATGGTGCTGGCCGCCTGACATGAACGCCACTGCCGACACCTCTGCCGCCAACGCGGCCACCGCGTTCGTCAATATCGGCGAGCGCACCAACGTCACCGGCTCCGCCCGCTTCAAAAAGCTGGTGCTGGCCGGAGATTACGACGCAGCGGTCGAAGTCGCCCGCCAGCAGGTCGAGAACGGCGCGCAGGTGATCGACGTCAACATGGACGAGGCGCTGCTCGACGGCGAACTCGCCATGACCACGTTCCTGAAGCGGATCGCCGCCGAGCCGGACATCGCGCGGGTGCCGGTGATGATCGACTCGTCCAAGTGGACCGTGATCGAGGCCGGTCTCAAGTGCGTGTCGGGCAAGCCGATCGTCAATTCGATCAGCCTCAAGGAAGGCGAGGCGGTGTTCCTCGAACAGGCCCGGCTGGTCCGCGGCTATGGCGCGGCGGTGGTCGTGATGGCGTTCGACGAGACCGGTCAGGCAGACACGGCTCAGCGCAAGGTCGAGATCTGCGAGCGCGCCTACCGCACCCTCACGGACGATGGTTTTCCGGCCGAGGACATCATCTTCGACCCTAACGTGTTCGCCGTGGCCACCGGCATCGACGAGCACCGCCGCTACGCCATCGACTTCATCGAGGCCGCGAGCGAGATTCGGCGGCGCTGCCCCGGCGCGCACATCTCCGGCGGGCTGTCGAACCTAAGCTTCTCGTTTCGCGGCAACGAGCCCGTGCGCCGCGCCATGCACTCCGTGTTCCTGTACCACGCCATTCCGGCGGGCATGGACATGGGCATCGTCAACGCGGGCCAGCTGGACGTCTACGACCAGATCGACCCGGAGCTGCGGGATGCGTGCGAGGACGTGATCCTCGACCGCCGTGAGGACGCGACCGAGCGGCTGATCGCGCTCGCCGAACGCTTCAAGGGCACCGACGAGGTCGCGGAGAAGGCGGCCGCCGAATGGCGTTCGCTCCCCGTTGCGGAGCGCCTGTCCTATGCGCTGGTGAAGGGCATCGACGCCCACATCGTCGAGGACACGGAGGAGGCACGCCAGCAGGCGACCCGGCCGATCAGCGTCATCGAGGGTCCGCTGATGGACGGCATGAACGTCGTCGGCGACCTGTTCGGGTCGGGCAAGATGTTCCTGCCGCAGGTGGTGAAGTCCGCCCGCGTGATGAAGAAGGCGGTTGCTCACCTGCTGCCCTTCATCGAGCTGGAAAAGGACGAAGGCGCCAAGGGCAAGGGTCGGATCGTCATGGCGACGGTCAAGGGCGACGTGCACGACATCGGCAAGAACATCGTCGGCGTGGTCCTGCAGTGCAACGGCTATGAGGTGGTCGACCTTGGCGTTATGACGCCGTGGACGAAGATCCTCGAGACGGCGCGCGAGACGGACGCCGACATCATCGGCCTGTCGGGGCTGATCACGCCGTCGCTGGACGAAATGGTCACGGTGGCGAGCGAGATGGAGCGGGCGGGCATGAGCCTGCCGCTGCTGATCGGCGGCGCCACCACTTCCAAGGCGCACACGGCGCTCAAGATCGCGCCGGCCTACTCTGGCCCCGTCATCCATGTCCTGGACGCGAGCCGGGCGGTGGGCGTCGCGTCGGCGCTGGTCAGCGACGGGCCGCAGCGGGCCGAGCTGATCGACGGCACGGCTCGCGACTACCAGGCGCTGCGCGAGGCGCGGGCGCGAGGCGGGCCGCAGGACCGGGTGACGCTGGAGGAGGCGCGCGCCAACCGCTTCCGCGCCGACCCGGCTGGCAAGGCGCCCGACCCGTATCGGCCGGGCAGCCACAAGTTCGCCGACTGGCCGCTCAGGGACTTGCGCGCGCACATCGACTGGACGCCGTTCTTCCGCGCGTGGGAGCTGCACGGCACCTTCCCGGCCATCCTCGACGATCCGGTCGTTGGGGAGAGCGCCCGCGGCCTGTACCGCGACGCCGAAGCGATGCTCGACCGGATCGTGGCGGAGCACTGGTTGACTGCCCGCAGCGCCGTCGGCCTGTGGCGCTGCTGGCGTGATGGTGACGACGTCCTCGTGCTGGCCGGCAACGAGCCGGTGCGGGTACCCTTCCTCCGTCAGCAGGTCCGGAAGCGTGAGGGCCGAGCCAACATGTGCCTGGCCGACTTCATCATGGAGGAGGGCGAGGATTGGATCGGTGGCTTTGCGCTGGGCATCCATGGCGCCGAGCCGCACCTCGACCGGTTCAAAGCGGCTAACGACGACTATTCGGACATCATGCTGAAGGCGCTGGCCGACCGGCTGGCCGAAGCGCTGGCCGAACGACTGCACCATCATGTGCGCACCTACCTGTGGGGCTATGCCGAGGAGCATCTCTCCAACCAGGAGCTGATCCGCGAGCGCTACGCTGGCATCCGTCCGGCGCCCGGCTATCCGGCCAGCCCGGATCATAGCCTGAAGCCGATCCTGTTCGACCTGCTGGGCGGGGCGCCGGCCGACCTCCAGCTGACGGAGAGCTTTGCCATGATGCCGACGGCGGCGGTCAGCGGCTTCTACTTCGGCCATGCCGACAGCGCCTACTTCGGCGTGGCGACGATCGGGCGCGACCAGCTGGAGGAATATGCCAAGCGCCGCGGCGTTGATGTCGAGCAGGCCGAACGGTGGCTGCGCCCGAACCTCGATTGATGCTAGGGCGCGGTTCCGTGCTCCGCTGCCTGCTTCTGCTGCTCGCGCTGATCTTCAGCCGACCGGCGCTTGCGCAGCTGGGGTCGGGACCGCCGAACATCACACCGCAACTGGTGGTGGACGGACCGGTGCAGCCGGGCAGCGAGGTCGACCTCGCCATCCTGATGACTCCGGCGCCGGGCTGGCACGGCTACTGGCTGAACCCGGGCGACGCCGGCCAGCCGATGAGCATTGAGTGGCAGGTGCCGGCCGGCGCGAGTGTCGGCGAGCTGCGCTATCCGGTGCCCCAGACGCTGACGATCGCGGGCCTGATGAACTATGTCTACAAGGGTCCATACGCGATCCTGACCCGCCTGCGCGTGCCGGCGGATGCGTCCGGCCTGATGCCCGTGCGCGCGCAGGCCCAGTGGCTCGCCTGCACCGACCAGATCTGCGTTCCGGAGCGGGGCGAGTTGCGGCTGGACGTTCCGGTCGGCGGCGGGTCGGACGAGCGGGCGCGCTTCGACGAATGGCGGCGCAAGCTGCCGCGGCCGCTCGGTGCTGCTGCCCGGTTCGATGGAGTGGGCACGGCGGTGCGGCTGGGCATTCCGCTGCCCGCCAGCGTCGCCGTTCAAGAGCCGCACTTCTTTCCGGCGCCAGGTACCGACCTCGGCCATGCGGCACCGCAGCGATTCCTGCGCAAGGGCGACCTGCTGATCGCCGAGCTGACGACCAAGTCGCCCGGTGACCGCATCGAGGGAGTGCTGGCGCTGGGTGCAGGGCAGGGGCTGACGGTGGCAGCGACGCCCGGTTCGGTCCCGAGCGGCGGGACGGTGATTGGAGCGGCCGGGCGGAACGACTGGAGCGCACTTGGCTGGGCCCTGCTGGGCGCGCTCGCCGGCGGGCTGCTGCTCAACCTCATGCCGTGCGTGTTTCCGATCCTCGCCTTGAAGGCGCTGGCGTTGGCACGGGCTGGTGGGGACGAGCGCCACGCCCGCCGCGATGCGCTCGCCTACACGGCGGGCGCGGTGGTCGGCACCGGTGCGCTGGGCATCGCCCTGCTCCTGATCCGCGCCGGAGGGTCGGCCGCCGGCTGGGCGTTCCAGCTGCAGGACCCACGCACGATCCTGGTCCTGCTACTGCTCGGCACGGCCATAACTCTCAACCTCCTGGGCGTGTTCAAGCTGCCGGTGCTCGGCGGCGCTGCCAACCCGCGCGGCGGCTTCGCCACGGGCGCGCTGGCCGCGTTCGTCGCCACGCCATGCGCGGGGCCGTTCATGGGTGCGGCACTCGGCGCGGCGCTGCTGCTGCCTGCCGCTGGAGCGATCGCGGTGTTCGCCGCCTTGGGCTTTGGCATCGCGCTGCCGTTCCTGGCGGTTGCGTTCGTTCCCGCGCTGCGGCGCCGATTGCCCCGTCCGGGCGCGTGGATGGTGCGGCTGCAGCGGGTACTTGCGATACCCATGGCGCTCAGCACGGGCGCGGCCCTGTGGTTGCTTTGGCGGCAGGGCGGGCAGGCGGGCCTGCTGCTCGGATTGCTGGCGGTGGCGCTGCTCGCGCTGCTGCTGTTCCTCTACGGTCGAAGTCAGCGCGGCGAGCGCCGATGGGGCTGGCTTGTGCTTGGCAGTACGGTGGCGGGGGCGCTGGTGCTCGCCTTGCTGCTGCCAGTTCCTTCGGGGGCGACCCGCAGCCTGGCGGGCGTGCGGGCGTGGAGCGAGGCAAAGGTCACGTCTGCGCAGGCCCAGCGCAGGCCGGTGTTCGTATACTTCACCGCCGATTGGTGCCTGACGTGCAAGGTCAACGAAGCCAACGCGATCGATCGTGAGGCCGTCACGGACGCATTCCGCCGAGCGAAGGTCGAGGTGCTGGCCGGCGACTGGACCAACGGCGATCCAGCGATCACCCGGTTTCTGGAAGCGCGTGGGCGGGCGGGCGTACCGCTCTACCTGTGGTACGCGCCGGGCCGGTCGGAGCCCGAGGAACTGCCGCAGGTGCTGACCCCGGCCATGCTCATCGCACGGGCGCAGCGTCCCTAGCCCAGACGCGCTGGCCGGCGACCCAGGTTTCCAGCACCTGTGTGCGGGCAAGGTCATGCGGGCTCGCGGCGCTGATGTCCCGGTCGACCAGGATGAAGTCGGCCCACTTGCCCGGCTCCAGGCTGCCGAACTTTTGCTCGGCGAAGCCGGCCCAGGCCGCGTCACGGGTGAAGCCCTTGAGCGCTTGGGCGAAGGTCAGCCGCTCCCACGGCCGCCACCCGCCGGGCGGCTGGTCGTCCATGCCCTGGCGGCTGATCCCCGCGGCGAGCCCGTGAAACGGGTTGGGGTCCTCGACGGGGAAGTCCGATCCGAACGCCAGCCTGGCGCCGCTCTTCTCCAGCGTCTGCCAGGCGTAGGCGCCGGCCGATCGTTGCTGGCCGAGCCTCGCTTCGGCCATCAGGCGGTCGCTGGTCTGGTGCACCGGCTGCATGGACGCGATGATCCGGCCGCGGGCGAAGCGGTCGAGGTCGGCGGTGTCGACGATCTGCGCATGCTCGGCCCGCCAGCGCCGGTCGCCATTCGCAGATCCGAGCTGCTCGTAGGTGGTCAGGACCATGTCGTTGGCGGCATCGCCAATGGCGTGCACGGCGATCTGGTAGCCGCCCGCCGCAGCGACGCCCGCCTGCTGCTTGAGCTGTGCCGGGGTGAGCAATGCCAGGCCGCGGGTCGGGGCGTCGGCGTAGGGCCGCTTGAGCCAGGCGCCGCGCGAGCCGAGCGCGCCATCGGCGTAGAGCTTCACGCCGAGCAGCTTCAGCCGGTCCGCGAATAGCCAGTCCTTGGCGCCGGTGCGCGCGATGGCGGCGAGGGCATCGGGGCCGGCCGCATAGCTCATGATGCGGACCTGGAGCGAGCGGTCGCCATAGGCCTGCTGCATGGCGGCCCAATCGTCGAGGCTGGTGCCCATATCGGCGACGGCGGTCAGTCCCTTAGACAGGAGGTCGGCCTGCGCCTTCAGCAGCGCAGTGCGGCGCATGGCTGCGGTCGGCGCGGGAACGGAGCGTTCGACAAAGCCGGTCGCGGCATCCACGAACAGGCCGGTGGGCCGGCCGGCGGCGTCCTGCTCAATCCGGCCGCCGGACGGCGCCTTGGTGGCAGCGGTCACACCGGCCGCGCGCAGGGCAGCGCTGTTGCCTACGTTGGCGTGGCCATCCACGCGACCGAGCCAGACGGGTCGGTCGTTGACCACTGCGTCGAGATCGGCAGCGGTGGGGAAGCGCTTGTCCGGCCATAGCTCCTGGTTCCAACCGCGGCCGATGATCCAAGGCAGGTCGGGGTTGGCGGCCGCATAAGCCCTGAGGCGCTGCTGCAGCTCGGCCACGGAGCGGGTACCGGTGAGGTCGAGCTGCGACAGCGAAAGGCCGAGCTCCATGACGTGACCATGGGCGTCGATCAGCCCCGGCAGCATCGCGCGCCCGCCGCCATCGACCACACGGGTGGAGCCGGGCAGCTTCAGCTGCTCACCATGGAGGACGCGCCTGACCTTACCGGTGTCGTCGAACAGCAGCCCGGTGAAGCGCTCGACCTGACCGCGGGCATCGACCTGCACGCCGCGGACGTTGCGGACGAGCGTGTCGGCGTGAGCCGGAACGGCGGTGAGTGCGGCGGCGGTGAGCAGGATGGGGAAGCGCATGGGGTGAGCCTAGCATTGTTAGGCCGCTCGGGAAGGGCTAGCCGGACGGGCATGAACCTTCCGACCGTTGACGACATCCGCCTCGCCGCCGACCGCATCGCCGGCGCGGTCATCCGTACGCCTACCCTGCGCAGCCGCACCCTGTCGGAGATCACCGGCGCCGACGTCTGGTTGAAGTTCGAGAATCTGCAGTTCACCGCCGCCTACAAGGAGCGTGGCGCGCTCAACAAGCTGCTGCAGCTGACTGACGAGGAGCGCGGGCGCGGCGTGATCGCGGCGTCGGCGGGGAACCATGCGCAGGCAGTAGCCTACCACGGCCGCCGGCTCGGCATTCCGGTGACCATCGTCATGCCGACCAACACGCCGATCATGAAGGTCAGCCAGACGGAGGAGCATGGCGCCCACGTGATCCTGCATGGTGAGCGGTTCGACGACGCCTATGCCTATGCGCTGGAGCTGGCGGAGCGCGACGGCTTCGTCTTCGTCCATCCGTTCGACGACCCGAAGATCGTGGCCGGGGCGGGCACCGTCGGGTTGGAGCTGCTCGACCAGGTTGCGGACCTTGATTGCGTGGTGGTGCCGATCGGCGGCGGCGGGCTGATGAGCGGGGTGGCGACGGCGGTGAAGGCGCTGCGGCCCGAGGTCGAGGTGATCGGCGTCGAAGCAGAGCTCTACCCGTCGATGAAGAACTGCATCGACGGCACGGTGACGGACGTCGGCGGCGATACGCTGGCCGAGGGCATCGCCGTCAAGGAGCCGGGCCGGCTGACCCGGGCGATCATCGCCGAGCGGGTCGACCGAATCCAGCTGGTCGCCGAGAAGCACATCGAGCATGCGGTGGCGCTGCTGGTCGGGATCGAGAAGACGGTGGTCGAAGGCGCGGGCGCGGCAGGCCTGGCGCTGATCCTCGCCCGGCCGGAGCAGTTCCGGGGCAAGAAGGTCGCCACCGTGCTGTGCGGCGGCAACATCGACACGCACCTGCTGGCAAACGTGCTGATCCGCGAGCTGGTCCGTTGCGGGCGGATCGCGCGGCTGCGCATCTTCGCGCAGGACCGGCCGGGCGCGCTGGCGGCGATCACCCGCACCATCTGGGAGGCGGGGGTGAATATCGTCGAGGTGCGGCACAACCGCATTTTCACAGCGCTACCGGCCAAGGACACCGAGATTGAAGTCGAGGTGGAGGCCCGCGACGCCGCCGACATCGACGCGCTTGAGAAGAAGCTGGAGGGCGCCGGCTTCCACGTCGAGCGCGCCCGGCTCGATTAAGCGCTGCCCCACTCCGGTACATGCTTTCGGCTTAACCAAGTTCGGGAGGGAGCGAGGCCTTCCCCTGCGCGTTATAGAGGGACATAAACCTTTTCGTAACCAATTTCCGGAGCCCCGGGACTCGTGAGCGCACCATTCCGTTTTCCCAAGTTCTTCGTCACGAGCCCGAGCGCGTGCCCCTACCTACCGGGCAAGATCGAGCGGAAGGTGTTCACCGAATTGTCCGGTCACCATGCCGGCGAACTGAACGAGGCACTGGGGCGGATCGGCTTCCGGCGCTCGCAATCGGTCGCTTACCGGCCGAGCTGCATCGACTGTGCGGCGTGCGTGTCAGTGCGGGTGGTGACGGACGAATTCGAGCCGAGCCGGACGCAGCGGCGGCTGATGCGGCGGTTCGCGGACCTCGAGGTGACCGCCTGCAAGCCGTGGACCACGGATGAGCAATACGAACTGCTGCGCCGGTATCTCGCCGTGCGTCATCCGGGCGGTGGCATGGCGGAAATGGACGAGAACGACTTTGCCGACATGGTCGAGCAGACTCCCGTCCGCACCTATGTCGTTGAATATCGCGAGCCCACGGTGAACGGCCGGCCGGGCCGCCTGGTCGGCGCCTGCCTCAGCGACCAGCAGAACGACGGGCTTTCGATGATCTACAGCTTCTACGACGTTGGGCCCGACGCCCGGCAAGGGCTGGGCACGTTCATCATCCTCGACCACATCATCCGGGCGGCGCGCGCCGGGCTGCCATATGTGTACCTGGGCTACTGGGTGCCGGGGTCCGACCGCATGGCCTACAAGGCGAAGTTCCGACCGATGGAGAAGCTTGGCCGGGATGGCTGGCACCGGTTCGATCCCACGGCCGAGTAAGCCGGACTTGATCTCCGCGGCGAGATGCGTGGAAAGCTGCTGCCATTCAATGGTTAGTTAATGGGCCTTGCGCGCGTTCGCGGCGGGGCAAGTTGATTGGAGGGCTCGAGATGAAGCGTTGGATTGCTCTCACGGCCGCCGTGGCCGTTGCGTGTTCCCCGATTGTGATGGGATCACCGGTTCAGGCGAAGCAGCCGGATCTGCCCGGCGATCCGGACATCCATGCCTTGTGCGAGTTCCTGATCGACGAGTATGGCGGCTTCAACTCCTTTGGCGATTGCATCTCGGGCTTTCGCAGCAACGCGCCGGAAATCTGCAAGGAGTTGCGCAGCGCCGACCTGCTGGAATGGGCCGGGTTCGACAGCTTCAGTTACTGCGTCCGGACCGTCAACAACGGGTCATCGCAACGGCGCTGAGCCGATTGCCTATCAACCGACGGCTGCCCGGCCACATCGCGCGGCCGGGCAGCGCTTAGCTCGTCAGGCGACCGCCGCTTCCGGCAGTTCCACCTCGTTGGGATCCCGCAGGACGTAGCCGCGGCCCCAGACGGTTTCGATGTAGTTCTCGCCCCCGCACGCCAGGCTGAGCTTCTTGCGCAGCTTGCAGATGAAGACGTCGATGATCTTCAGTTCCGGCTCGTCCATGCCACCGTAAAGGTGGTTCAGGAACATTTCCTTGGTCAGCGTCGTGCCCTTGCGGAGCGACAAGAGCTCCAGCATCGCATATTCCTTGCCGGTCAGGTGCACCCGGGAGCTGTCGACCTCGACCGTCTTGGCATCGAGGTTGACGGCCAGCTTGCCGGTGCGGATCACCGATTGGCTGTGGCCCTTGGACCTGCGCACGATGGCGTGGATGCGGGCGACCAGCTCGTCACGGTGGAACGGCTTGGTGACATAGTCGTCAGCGCCGAAGCCCAAGGCGCGAACCTTGCTGTCCATCTCGCCGACGCCGGACAGGATCAGCACGGGGGTGGTGACCTTGGCCGTGCGCAGCTTCTTCAGCACGTCGTAGCCGTGCATGTCGGGCAGGTTCAGGTCGAGGAGGATGATGTCGTAATCATACAGCTTGCCGAGATCGAGGCCTTCTTCCCCAAGGTCGGTGGTATAGACGTTGAAGCCTTCGGTGCCGAGCATCAGTTCGATGCTCTTGGCCGTCGTCGGCTCATCCTCGATCAGCAGAACCCGCATTGCATTGTCCCCCGTTCAAAGGCGGTTCGGCTCACTTGGCTCATATAGAGCGTTACGCGAACTTAACGGCCTTGAAGCGTGCATTAACCATTGGGGATGTCGTCGACAAAGGTTAATATCGCCTAAACCGCTGGATTGCCGCGGGAACGTTGCGGGAAAGCCGCAGTGGGGACGGCGGAGCTGGAAGAAGGGCACCGTCCTCCCTGCTTGGGCAGCCATGTTGCCAGCCGGCCAAGCTCCTGCCAGTCAGCCCTCATGTCCCTGTCCGACCGCATCCTGTTCATTGATGGCGAAGCGCTGGTGATCGACAAGCCGGCCGGGCTGCCGGTTGACCGGCCGCGTTCCGGCGGGCCGAGCATTGAGGGGCGGATTGACGAGCTGAAAGCCGGCTTCCAACGACCGCCGGTGCCGATGCACCGACTGGACCAGGACACGTCCGGCTGCCTGCTGCTGGCGCGCCACCAGAAGGCAGTGAAGCGCTTCCAGGCGAGCTTCGAGGCCGGAGAAGTGCGCAAATCCTACCTGGCGGTGGTCGCTGGCGAGCTGGTGGACGATGAAGCGGCGATCGACCTGCCCCTGGCCAAGGTGTCTACCGCGCGCGACGGCTGGCGGATGGAGATCGACGAGGGCGGCAAGCCGGCGCTGACCCGCTGGCGGCGGATCGCCTCGGCCGAGGGGCAGACGCTGTTGGAACTCCGGCCGGAGACCGGGCGGACGCACCAGCTGCGCATTCATGCTGCCCGCGGGCTGCTGGCGCCGATCGTCGGCGATCCGGTCTATGGCGGAGCGCGCTCAGGCGGCGGGGTGATGGCCGGGCCGGACTGCGGCATGCTGCTGCATGCCTGGCGGCTGGCGGTGCCGCGCGAACCGCACGACGAGATCGACGTCACCGCGCACGTGCCTGAGCGGTTCGGCCGCTGGCGCGACTATCTGCCATGAGGCCGGAGGACGTGGTCATTCCGGAGGAGGCGCTGAGCGAGCGGTTCCTGGCGGCGACCGGACCGGGCGGGCAGAACGTCAACAAGGTGGCGACCGCCTGCCAGCTGCGCTGCGACGTGTTCCGCCTCGGCCTGCCGCCGCATGCGTATGAGAAGTTGAAGAGCCTGGCCGGTAGTCGGATGACGGTCGGGGGCGAGTTGCTGATCACCGCCCGCAATTACCGGACCCAGGAGGCCAATCGGGAGGATGCTCGCAAGCGTCTTGCCGAGCTGATCGCCGCTGCCCATGTGCGGCAGGCCAAACGGCGGCCGACCAAGCCGAGCCGGGCGGCCAAGGCCAAGCGGGTCGACGCCAAGAAAGGGCGGGGCGCGGTAAAGGCGGGGCGTGGAAAGGTGACGCTGGACTGATGTATGATTTCAAGATCGCCGCGGCTGACAAGCAGACGCTCTATGCCGACCTGCTGTCCGCGCTGGAGGGGCTGACGGCCGGCGAGCCTGACCCGATAGCCAACATGGCCAATGCCGCAGCGCTAATCTGGGAGAGCCTGCCGGAGCTCAACTGGGCCGGTTTCTACCGCAACGTCGATGGTGAGCTCGTCCTTGGGCCGTTCCAGGGTCGGGCGGCCTGCATCCGCATTCCGTTCGGCAAGGGCGTGTGCGGCGCTGCGGCGGCGACGCTGCAGGTGCAGCGGGTCGACGACGTCCATGCTTTCCCTGGGCACATCGCCTGCGATGCAGCGAGCGCGTCGGAGCTGGTGGTGCCGATCGTACGCGACGGTGAGCTGATCGCCGTGCTGGACCTCGACAGTCCGCACAACGCGCGGTTCACGGCCGAGGACGAGGCGGGCTGCGTGGCGGTGTGCGAGCTGCTGGCGCGGGTGCTCTAGCTCAGTTGCTCCAGTCGCTCGTCGCTGAGCGAGCCGGGGATGATCATGACTGGGCAAGGGAGCTTGCCCGCGTCAGTTCCGGCGAAGGCGGCGACGAGCGCGCCGGGCGAGCCGCTGGGGGCGGCGCCGAGGACCAGTGCGTCGATGTCCTCGCGCGCGCCGATGAGGTCGCGGACGACCTGCACGGGGTCGCCTTCCTGGACCATGATGCGCGGCGTGATGCCGGCGGCGCTGACGATCTCGCCGACCGCGGCGGAGACGCTGCCTTCGATGCGGAGGCGCTGTTCCTCCTCGATCGCGGCCTGAACGCCGCCCCATTGGACGAAGTCCTGCGGTTCGGCGACCGCGAGTACCTCGATTGCGCCATCGGTCTTGGCGGCGCGGCGCGCGGCGAAGCGCAGGGCTTGGCGGGCTTCGGCACTGTCGTCGATCACGACCAGGTAGGTGCGCTTGGGGCTGTCCATCGCCGCGCAGCTTAGGCCACGGCGCTTGACGGGCAAAGGGGCTTGGTCTTTGGACTTCGGCGATCCACGACCAATCGCTAGCAAGGCTCCCCATGGCGACCGAACTCAAGATGCCCGCTCTGTCCCCGACCATGGAAGAAGGGACTCTCGCCAAATGGCTGGTCAAGGAGGGCGACACCGTCAGCAGCGGCGACATCCTGGCCGAGATCGAGACGGACAAGGCGACCATGGAGTTCGAGGCGGTGGACGAGGGCACCGTTGCCAAGATCCTGGTGGCCGAGGGTACGGACGGGGTGAAGGTTGGCACACCGATCGCGCTGATCGCGGCCGAGGGCGAGGATGCGGGAGCCGCTACTCCGGCGCCGGCCGCGGAGGCTCCCAAGCCCGCGCCGGAAGCAGCGAAGCCAGCGCCGGAAGCACCTGCTCCCCAGCAGGAAGAGCAAGCGGTCGCGGCGACCGCGCCGGCTGCGGTCGAGACTCCGGCGGCTCCGGCCGAGCCGGCAGCGCCGCCGACGGCCGAGGGCGAGCGGATCAAGGCGAGCCCACTCGCACGGCGGCTGGCGCAGGCGCAGGGAATCGACCTGTCGACGTTGAAAGGCAGCGGGCCGGGCGGCCGGATCGTGCGGGCGGACTTGGGTCAGGCCGCGGGTGGTGTGATGGCGCAGCCGCAGGCACCAGTCGCGGCTCAGCCGAGCGCTGCGCCGGCCGCCACCCCGGTTGCACCGGCCCAGCCATTCTCGACGGATATTCCGCACGAGGCCGTGAAGCTCAGCAACATGCGCAAGACGATCGCGCGGCGGCTGACCGAGGCAAAGCGCGAAATACCGCACATCTACCTGACGGTCGACGTGCGGCTGGACGCGCTGCTGAAGCTGCGGGGCGAGCTGAATGGGACGCTGGCGGCACGGGGCGTGAAGCTCAGCGTCAACGACATGCTTATCAAGGCGCTGGCGCTGGCGCTGGAGGCGGTGCCGGAGTGCAACGTGTCGTTCACGCCGAACGAGTTGATCATGTACCGCCGCGCCGACATCTCGGTGGCGGTGAGCATCGACGGTGGTCTGATCACGCCCATCATCCAGGATGCCGGGTCCAAGTCGATGTCTCGTATTTCGACCGAGATGGCGGAGCTGGCCGGACGGGCGAAGGCCGGCAAGCTTGCCCCGCATGAATATCAGGGCGGCACCGCCAGCATCTCCAACATGGGCATGTTCGGGATCAAACAGTTCGACGCCGTCATCAACCCGCCCCAAGCGATGATCCTGGCGATTGGCGCGGGCGAGAAGCGGCCTTATGTCGAGGGCGACCAGCTGACCGTCGCGACCGTAATGAGCGCCACCGGCAGCTTCGACCACCGCGCCATCGACGGCGCGGACGGCGCCCGCTTCATGAAGGCGTTCAAGGAACTGGTGGAGAACCCGCTGGGACTGGTTGCGTAGGTGGTGCCGGGAAGGAAGAGGGGCCAGATGAGCTTCCCTCCACTCCTTTTGAAATCTTACCTCTTCGGCACACTCGCGGCGGCAATCGCGCTTCATGTTGCTGTTTCGTTAATCGCTCCCGGCGAAGGGGGCACGACTGTCGCACTTACCAGTGGCTCGATCTTTCCGGCGATCTTGGTCGTGATTGCCGGCGTCGCACTGATTGCGTTTCCGGTTGCTGCACTTGTCAGCTGGCCTCTTCGCGGCCTTGTTGCCTCGCGACCTGTACTTGCCTTCGTTCTCGCGACGGGCACTGGGTTAGCTGTCGGTGCGGTTCTAACAAGAACACAGTTCCAAACTGGGCCCGGAGACTTCTGGTCCGGTCCTCTGGTTGGTTTTGTGTACGGAGCAGTTTGGTTCTGGGTGGTGTGCAACGCTTCGCGAAGGGCCCAGTCACTTGGTTGACCGAACCCCTCTCATCCGCGCTACCGCCATGCCGGCCGACACCAACCCGTATGGCGGCGTCTTCGGGGGGTGGTTAATGGGGCAGATGGGGCTGGCGTGCGGGTCGTTTGCCTCGCGGCACTCGGGCGGCAAGGCGATCCTGGTGGCGGCGGATGAGGTTCGGTTTCCCGGGGCGATGGCGGTGGGCGATGAGCTCAGCGTCTATGTCGAGCTCTTGCGGCAGGGGCGGACGTCCTTGCGGCTGAAGGCCGAGGCGATCGGGCGCGAGCGGGACGGCGATAAAGAGACGGTCGTCGCGAGCGGCGAGTTCACCTTTGTCGCGCTGGACGAGAACAACAGGCCGCGGTTGATCGCGGCAGAGGAAGTGACCGATGGCTGACCAATATGACGCGATCGTGCTCGGCTCCGGGCCGGGCGGCTATGTGGCGGCGATCCGCTGTGCGCAGCTGGGCCTCAAGACGGCGATCGTCGAGCGGGAGAACCTCGGCGGCATCTGCCTCAACTGGGGCTGTATCCCGACCAAGGCGCTGCTGCGCTCGGGCGAGGTGTATCACCAGATGAAGCATGCCGAGAGCTACGGGCTGTCGGCGGGGCAGGTCGGGTTCGACCTCGCCAAGGTGGTGGCGCGCAGCCGGGCGGTCGCCAAGCAGCTCAACCAGGGCGTTGCGCACCTGATGAAGAAGAACAAGATCGCCGTGCACATGGGGACCGGCAAGCTGACCGGGTCGGGGAAGATGCACGTCGACCTCAACGACGGGAAGGCCGTCGACCTCGAGGCGAAGCACATCATCGTGGCCACCGGGGCGCGGGCGCGGGAGCTGCCGTTTGCGCAGTCGGACGGCAAGCGGCTGTGGACCTATCGCCATGCGATGGTGCCCGAGACCATGCCGACCGAGCTGCTGGTGATCGGTTCGGGCGCGATCGGGATCGAGTTCGCCAACTTTTACAACGACCTCGGCGCCAAGGTGACCGTGGTCGAGATGGTTGACCGGATCGTGCCGGCCGAGGACGAGGAGGTCAGCGCGGCGCTGCGCAAGAGCCTGGAGAAGCAGGGCATGACCATCCTGACCGGCGTCGGGGTGCAGAGCCTCAAGGCGGACGGGCAGGGCGTCGCCGCCGAGATCAAGATGGCGGATGGTAAGGTCGCGCCGCACCGGTTCAGCCACTGCATCGTGGCGGTCGGCATCGTCCACAATATCGAGGGCATCGGCCTGGAGGAGCTGGGGGTGGCCGTCGACAAGGGGCGGATCACCATCGACGATTATGGTCGGACCAGCGTTTCGGGCGTGTGGGCGATCGGCGATGTGACCGGTGCGCCGTGGCTGGCGCACAAGGCGAGCCACGAGGGCATCACCGCCGCCGAGAGCATCGCTAAGGAGCTGGGCAACAGGCAAGTCCACCCGCACGTCATGGACGCCAGGAACATCCCGGGCTGCACTTACTGCCACCCGCAGGTCGCCTCCGTGGGCCTGAGCGAAGCCAAGGCCAGGGAGGCCGGCTACGAGGTGCGGGTCGGCAAGTTCCCGGCGATCGGCAACGGCAAGGCGATCGCGCTGGGCGAGACTGAAGGGTTCATCAAGACGGTGTTCGACGCCAAGACCGGCGAACTGCTGGGCGCGCACATGATCGGCGCGGAGGTGACCGAGCTGATCCAGGGCTACACGGTGGGCAAGACGGCCGAGCTGGTGGAGGAAGACTTCATCAACACCATCTACCCGCACCCGACCCTGTCGGAGATGATGCACGAAAGCGTGCTGGCGGCCTACGACCGGGTGCTGCACATCTAGGCTTCGGCGGAACGCACCCGCCGGAGCAGGGTTGTCCGGAGCGAAGCTTTCGGAGACCCCCTTAATGACCCGTTTCGCTGTGCTCGCGTCCGTGGCCGTCCTGTCGCTGGCCGCCGCCGCGTGCAAAGAACCCGACCTGACCGCCTCCCAGAACGAGCCGCAGGCGGCCGAGCTGAACACGCCGGACGATCCGGGAGTGGCCAACATGGCGGCGCCGGCGGGAGCGTCGGTCGCGGCTCCGCAGTTCGCGGCTCAGGCCGCCGGCAGCGACCTGTTCGAGATCGCCAGCGGCAAGCTCGCGCAGCAGAAAGGCGAATCGGCGGGCGTGAAGCGCTTCGGCGAGCAGCTAGTGGAGGAGCACACCAAGTCGTCGAACGAGATGAAGGCGGCGCTGGCAGGGGTGCAGCCCGCCATTGCCTTGCCGAGCGCGCCGCCGGCCGAGCTCCAGGCCAGGCTGCAGGCGCTGCAGGGCCTGTCGGGCAAGCAGTTCGACCAGCGGTTCATCGCCGACCAGATCGCCAGCCACCAGCAGTCGTTGGCGGCGGTGAACGGCTATATCGCCTCAGGTGACAACCCGGCGCTGCGCGACTGGGCGCGCAAGGCGACCGGAGTGATCCAGAAGCACCTCCAGCAACTCAACCGGATGAGCCAGCGATGACCGACAGCAGCAGCACTCTTGAGCGCCCGCAGACCAAGCGCGGCTTCGTCGGCGACATCGAGGAGCAGACCTGCGCCAACACCGACTTCCGTCGCGTCCTCTATACCGGCCAGCACCTGCAGCTGGTGCTGATGACGCTGCAGCCCGGCGAGGAGATCGGCGAGGAGGTGCACGAGGACCGCGACCAGTTCTTCCGCTTCGAGGAGGGCTCGGGCGTGGTGCTGATCGACGGTAAGGAGAGCCCGGTCGAGGACGACTTTGCCGTGGTGGTGCCCGCGGGCGCGCGCCACAACGTGCGCAACACGGGCGACCGGCCGCTCAAGCTCTATACCGTCTACGGTCCCCCCGAGCACAAGGACGGCGTAGTACAGGCAACCAAAGAGGAAGCGGACCGCCGCCACCATGACGAGGAATGGGACGGCGGCACGACCGAGTAGCCGTTAAGCCTTCCTCAGGAAGATGGCGCTACCCTCCACACGAGGAGGGGAGCGGCATGCGCAAGTTTCATTATCGGACCGGGCGCAACGCCTTTGCCGCCATCGGCCTGGGCATCCTGGCGCTGGCGTGCGGCCTGGCCTGGTTGGGTGATGGCGAATGGCCGCTCGCCCTCGGGTTCGTCCTGTTCGGAGCGGCCGGCGTCAAGGCGGCGGCCAACGCCATGAGCGATGAGCCGGCCTTGGTGTTTGATGCCTACTGCCTCAAGGTGCGAACGTCGTTCGGCGTCCGGGAGGCGCTCTGGTCCGACGTCCAGGCGATCAGCCTGGAGGTATTCACCTATCGTTATTGGGGCATCATCCCGATCGCCCGTCACGAGAACCTGGTGATCAAGACGGGTGGAGGTACATTCGGATCGAGGCGGCTGCGGATCGCAGTCAAGTCGATCGAGTTGCCACCGGGCGGGTCGACAGAGTTGGTTCACCTCCTGCACCAGCAGCATGTTGCTGCGGTCGGGCAGGCGGGAGTCGCCATGGCCGGTGCGGACCAGCACGGCTGGGGTGTTCGGCCGGGGAGAGCGGCAAGGGTCGCGGTGGACACCGACGAGTCGTTGACGGGCTTTGATCCCGACGCGGCATTGGCCCGCTACCTTGCCGCGCGGGAGCAGCAGCCCGAGGTAGCGGCCGCCGAGCGCGCGATCGGGCAAACACCACAGATCGTGCCCCAGCCCGCACGGGCCGCGTTCGGGCGCAAGGGCCTGTAACCAGCCGCGGGGGCGTTGACCGCCTCCGTCCTGCGATGTAAGGGGCGGCCGTCCGCGAGGAGCGTGCTCGGTAGCGGACAGAGCTGAACATTGTGCTCTCTCAGGTGAGATGGCCGGCGGCCTTCGGGTCAACCGGCCTTCGCGCTTGAAGGCCAAAGTAACCGCCGGGTCTTCCGGTAACAACAAGGTGAAGGGCTTCATGCCAACGATCAACCAGCTGATCCGCAAGGGTCGCGAACCGCAGAAGGCCAAGTCGAAGGTCCCTGCGATGGAGCAGAACCCGCAGAAGCGCGGCGTCTGCACCCGTGTTTATACCACGACCCCGAAGAAGCCGAACTCGGCGTTGCGCAAGGTGGCCAAGGTCCGCCTGACCAACAGCCGTGAGGTCATCAGCTACATCCCGGGCGAGGGCCACAACCTGCAGGAGCACTCGGTGGTGCTGATCCGCGGCGGCCGTGTGCGCGACCTTCCCGGTGTGCGCTACCACGTGCTGCGCGGCGTGCTCGACACGCAGGGCGTCAAGGACCGTCGCCAGAGCCGGTCCAAGTACGGCGCCAAGCGGCCCAAGTAAGCTGATCGTTGGCCGCCCGCGACTAGACGCGGGCACCGCTCAAGAAGGAAGAGACACATGTCCCGTCGTCGTCGCCCAGAAAAGCGCGAGATCCTCCCCGATCCGAAGTTTGGGGACATCACCCTGTCCAAGTTCATGAACAGCGTCATGCTGGACGGCAAGAAGTCCGTCGCCGAAGGCATTGTCTACGGCGCGCTTGATAACGTGGAAACCCGCTTGAAGCGCGAGCCGCTGGCCGTGTTCCATGACGCGCTGAACAACGTCAAGCCAGGCATTGAAGTCCGCAGCCGCCGCGTTGGCGGTGCGACCTACCAGGTTCCGGTCGAGGTCCGCGACGTGCGCGCCCAGGCGCTGGCGATCCGCTGGCTGATCTCGGCTGCGCGCGCCCGCTCGGAAAAGACCATGGCCGGCCGCCTGTCGGGCGAGCTGATGGACGCCGCGCAGAACCGCGGCAACGCCGTCAAGAAGCGCGAGGACACGCACCGCATGGCCGAAGCGAACCGCGCCTTCAGCCACTACCGCTGGTAAAACAAACACCTATATGTTGGGGACGCGGGTCGCTGGCTCGCTCCCCACATCGCTAAGGAATTGACGATCATGGCCCGCAGCCATCCGCTCGAGCGTTACCGCAATATCGGCATCATGGCGCACATCGACGCCGGCAAGACCACGACGACCGAGCGCATCCTCTATTATACCGGCAAGTCCTACAAGATCGGCGAGGTCCATGAGGGCACCGCGACCATGGACTGGATGGAGCAGGAGCAGGAGCGCGGGATCACGATCACGTCGGCCGCGACGACCTGCGTGTGGCGGGCCGAAGAAGGCAAGGGCGAAGAGCACCGCATCAACATCATCGATACGCCGGGTCACGTCGACTTTACCATCGAGGTCGAGCGCAGCTTGCGCGTGCTGGACGGCGCGGTGGCCTGTTTCGACGGCGTCGCCGGCGTTGAGCCGCAGTCGGAGACCGTGTGGCGCCAGGCCGACAAGTACGGCGTGCCGCGGATGTGCTTCGTCAACAAGCTGGACCGCACCGGCGCCAACTTCGACTATTGCGTGCAGTCGATCGTCGAGCGCCTCGGCGCGCGTCCGGCCGTCCTGTACCTGCCGATCGGCATTGAGGGCGGCTTCAAGGGCCTGGTCGACCTGGTTGAGAACCGCGCGATCATCTGGCTCGAGGAGAGCCTGGGCGCGAAGTTCGAGTACCAGGAGATTCCGGACGAGCTGAAGGACAAGGCGGCCGAAGCCCGCACCGCGCTCATTGAGATGGCGGTCGAGCAGGACGACGAGGTCATGGAGTCCTATCTCGAGGGCAACGAGCCGGACACCGCGACGCTCAAGAAGCTGATCCGCAAGGGTACGCTCGGCATGGCATTCGTGCCGGTGGTCTGCGGCTCGGCGTTCAAGAACAAGGGCGTGCAGCCGCTGCTCGACGCGGTGGTCGACTACCTGCCGAGCCCGCTGGACGTGCCGGCCATCAAGGGCATCCTGCCCGATGGCTCGGAAGACAGCCGTGCATCGGACGACAATGCGCCCTTCTCGGCGCTGGCGTTCAAGATCATGAACGATCCGTTCGTCGGCACCTTGACCTTTGCCCGCATCTACTCGGGCAAGCTGGAGACTGCCTCGCAGGTCCAGAACTCGGTCAAGGAGAAGAAGGAAAAGGTCGGCCGCATGCTGCTGATGCATGCGAACGAGCGCGAGGACATCCAGATCGCCTACGCGGGTGACATCGTCGCTCTGGCGGGCCTCAAGGACACCACCACGGGTGACACCCTGTGCGCCACCAACGCGCCGATCATCCTGGAGCGGATGGAGTTCCCCGAGCCGGTGATCGAGCTGTCGGTGGAGCCCAAGACCAAGGCCGACCAGGAGAAGATGGGCGTGGCGCTCAACCGCCTTGCCCGCGAGGACCCGTCGTTCCGTGTGTCGACCGACCACGAGTCGGGCCAGACCATCATCAAGGGGATGGGCGAGCTCCACCTCGAGATCCTGGTCGACCGCATGAAGCGCGAGTTCAAGGTCGAGGCCAACGTCGGCGCGCCGCAGGTGGCTTATCGCGAGTATCTCGCGAAGCCGGTCGAGCTCACCTACACCCACAAGAAGCAGTCGGGCGGCTCCGGCCAGTTCGGCGAGGTCAAGGTTTCGCTGAAGCCGGGCGAGCGTGGTTCGGGCTTCCAGTTCTTCGACGAGATCAAGGGCGGCAATATTCCCAAGGAATATATCCCCTCGGTCGAGAAGGGCATGCGCGAGACGGCGGAAACGGGCTCGCTGATCGGCTTCCCGATCATCGACTTCGAGGTCCACCTGACCGACGGCAAGTACCACGACGTCGACTCCTCGGCGCTGGCGTTCGAGATCTGCGCCCGCGGCGCGATGCGCGAAGCGGCCCAGAAGGCCGGCATCAAGCTGCTGGAGCCGATCATGAAGGTCGAGGTGGTGACGCCGGAGGATTACCTGGGCGACGTCATCGGTGACATGAACAGCCGCCGCGGCCAGATCCAGGGCACCGACAGCCGGGGCAATGCCCAGGTGGTCGAGGCGATGGTCCCGCTGGCCAACATGTTCGGCTACGTGAACCAGCTGCGCTCGTTCACCCAGGGCCGCGCTCAGTACAGCATGCAGTTCTCGCACTATGACGAGGTTCCGCAGAACGTGGCGGACGAGGTCAAGGCGAAGCTGGCGTAACCTGATTTTTGACGCTAAGGGCGCGCTCGCAATCGGGCGAGCGGGCCCATTCAACACCTAGAAGAGGCGTACAATGGCGAAGGCGAAATTCGAGCGGAACAAGCCGCACTGCAACATCGGCACCATCGGTCACGTCGACCATGGCAAGACCTCGCTGACCGCGGCGATCACCAAGGTGCTGGCCAAGACCGGCGGCGGCGTCGCCGTTGACTTCGCCAACATCGACAAGGCGCCGGAAGAGCGCGAGCGCGGCATCACCATCTCGACCGCCCACGTCGAGTATGAGACCGCCAACCGTCACTATGCGCACGTCGACTGCCCGGGTCACGCCGACTATGTGAAGAACATGATCACCGGCGCGGCCCAGATGGACGGCGCGATCCTGGTGGTGTCGGCCGCCGACGGCCCGATGCCGCAGACCAAGGAGCACATCCTGCTCGCGGCGCAGGTCGGCGTTCCGACCATGGTCGTGTTCCTGAACAAGGTCGACCAGGTCGACGATCCCGAGCTGCTCGAGCTGGTCGAACTGGAAATCCGCGAGGAGCTCTCCAAGCGCGGCTTCGACGGCGACAACATTCCGATCGTTGCCGGTTCGGCCCTGGCCGTTCTGGAAGACAGCAACGAAGAGATCGGCGAGCAGGCCATCCTGAAGCTGATGCAGGCGGTCGACGACTGGATCCCGCAGCCGGAGCGTCCGCTCGACAAGCCGTTCCTAATGCCGATCGAGGACGTGTTCTCGATCTCGGGTCGCGGCACCGTGGTCACCGGCCGCGTCGAGACCGGCGTCGTCAAGGTGGGCGAGGAAGTCGAGATCGTCGGCATCAAGGACACCAAGAAGACGGTCGTCACCGGCGTCGAGATGTTCCGCAAGCTGCTCGACCAGGGCCAGGCCGGCGACAACATCGGTGCGCTGATCCGCGGCGTTGGTCGTGACGAGGTCGAGCGCGGCCAGGTGCTCTGCAAGCCGGGCTCGATCACCCCGCACACCGACTTCCAGGCGGAAGTCTACGTCCTCAGCAAGGACGAGGGTGGTCGTCACACGCCGTTCTTCGCCAACTACCGTCCGCAGTTCTACTTCCGGACCACGGACGTGACCGGTGAAGTGCAGCTGCCGGAAGGCACCGAGATGGTCATGCCGGGCGACAACGTGTCGCTGGGTGTGAAGCTGATTGCTCCGATTGCCATGGACACCGGCCTGCGCTTCGCGATCCGCGAAGGTGGCCGCACCGTCGGCGCCGGCGTCGTCGGCAACATCACCAAGTAAGTCCCGACGCCGCAGGGCCTAGGAACGATAGAGGGCCCGGTACTCGCAAGAGTGCCGGGCCTTTTGCTGTGGTGAGCCACCTCATTTGAAGCGGCGGCTTACATCCGCTTACAACACCCTATACCTCCGGGCTGAAGGCAGTGGCAGCTGTACAGCCGGAGCACGGAGCCTTGGGGGGTTGATGGGTTCTCGATTGATGCTCGTGCAGTTCAGGGCTTTCCGTTGTGCACTCGTCGCGGCCCTTGCGTACGCAGCGCCGGCCGTCTTGGCGGCGGCCACGCCTTCGGCGGCCGTCGAGGAGGCAATCACCAAGATCAAGGCGATGGCCTTTCGCTCCCCGCAGGTCGATTGGTCAGCGCTGGAAGCGCGCGTTCGGGCTGCCGCTGAAGGCGCTAAGGACGATGTCGACCTGCTGCGCGCATACCAGATCCTGGTAGGAGGGCTTGGCGACGGTCACAGCTTCGTGAACGTCTCCGCCGACGATCGAGCCTTGTTCAAGGAGCGCTACGGGCACGAGTTCGACTCCGGACGCGCCCTCAAGAAACCGACGTCCAAGTTCATTGGCCGCCGTGATCCGGAAGTCCGCCAGATGGCTATTGGGGCCAGACAGGCTGCGCTGATCGTCGTGCCACTGAAGCTTGGCGGCGGCGAGTCAGCCCGCGCTTACGCGGACGTCATATATCGAGGCGTCACCGGCGCTCCGCTCGGCACCTGCGGCTATGTCGTGGACTTGCGGGGAAACAGCGGCGGCAACATGTGGCCGATGCTCGCCGGCCTGAGTTCCCTGCTGGGAGACGGATGGCGCTCGTACGAACTGGATGCGAGCGGCAAGACGACTTCTTATGCGAGGTTGGAGAAAGGGGCGGCGGTCATCAACGACGGCGAGCAGAAGGACCTGAAGATCGTTGGGGTGAGCGACTGGGCCTCCCATCCTGCGCTTGCGCGTGCACCCGTTGCTGTCCTGATTGATGACGCGGTAGCTAGTTCAGGTGAAGGTGTCGCCGTGGCGTTCAAAGGACGACCGCACACGCGCTTCTTCGGACAACAGACATTCGGCGTCGCCAGCTCGAACGAGGGGTTTGTCGTCGGCGACCGGGTCAACATCGTCGTGACCACGGGAATGATGGTGGACCGGACCGGGCGCACATACCCCGACGGCGTTCCACCTGACCAGCAGGTCCCCCCTAGCGCTGCGAGTGTCGCCCCCGGTGACGATCCGGTGGTGAAGGCGTCCGCCCGATGGCTCTCAAGTCAGCCTACTTGCGGGCGCCCGCGCTTGAGACAGGAACGCCCCCGACGCTGAACTGCGGCTTGGGCCGCGTCACCGTTTGCGGTCGTCTGCCGCACGCCGCACGCGACACGGGGGTTGATCCTACGGCTCGTCCTCTGTAGAGGCGCCTCCACAGACGGGGATTCGTCACCGTCACCAAACTTTAAGCGTTGAGGTCGTCCGCCTCGGGAAACCGGGAATAGGCGGGTGCGGCCTCTTGTTGTTCGGGCCGGCAACGGCCTGGTGGCTCTTTCGCATCGGTAGTGGACATGGAAACGCAGAACATCCGGATTCGCCTGAAAGCCTTCGACCACCGCGTGCTCGACCAGGCGACCGGCGACATCGCCGACACGGCCCGCCGCACCGGCGCCCTCATTCGCGGTCCCATTCCGCTGCCGACGCGCATCGAGAAGTTCACGGTGAACCGCTCGCCGCACGTCGACAAGAAGTCGCGCGAGCAGTTCGAGGTCCGCACCTACAAGCGCCTGCTGGACATCGTTCAGCCGACCCCGCAGACGGTCGATGCGCTGATGAAACTCGATCTCGCCGCGGGTGTGGACGTGGAGATCAAACTGGCCTAAGGGCCTGGCACCGGCGGTGGAATCGCTCCTCAAGCGATCCTGCTGGTGCAACAAGACAAGGGATACCGCGGGCGGCCTTCGGGTCACCCGGTCTGCGTCCCCCGCTCTCGCCCCTGGGCGAGAATAGCCCAGCGGGGGCTCGCATCATTCACCGGGCTAGGGGTGCCGCCGAAGCGATGCTTCGAAGGGTGCCCCGCATGCCCGCCAGCGTGAGTTGGCGGGCCTCTGTAGGGGAGTGCAAGATCATGCGCACTGGCGTGATCGCGAAGAAGGTCGGAATGACCCGCCTGTTCGGCGCGGACGGTCGGCACGTGCCGGTTACCGTTCTGCAGCTGGACGGCGTGCAAGTCGTCGGTCGCCGCGAGGCCGACAAGGATGGATATACCGCCGTTCAGCTCGGCGCCGGCTCGGCCAAGGCGAAGAATGTCGCCAAGCCGCAGCGTGGCGCCTTCGGCAAGGCCGAAGTCGAGCTGAAGGCGAAGGTTGCCGAGTTCCGCGTCGCTGAGGACGCGCTCCTCGACGTCGGCGCGGAGATCTCGGCCGAGCATTTCGTCGCCGGCCAGCTGGTCGACATCTCGGGCGTGACCCAGGGCAAGGGCTTTGCCGGCGCCATGAAGCGTTGGGGCTTTGGCGGTCTGCGGGCCACTCACGGTGTCTCGGTCTCGCACCGTTCACACGGTTCGACCGGTAACCGCCAGGATCCGGGCCGCGTCTTCAAGAACAAGAAGATGGCCGGTCACATGGGCGCCCGCAACCGCACCCAGCAGAACCTCGAGATCGTGCGCACCGACGCGGAGCGCGGCCTGCTGTTCGTCAAGGGCTCCGTCCCGGGGCACAAGGGCAGCTGGCTGACCGTGCAGGACGCGATCAAGCTGCCACGCCAGGACGCCGCGCCCTATCCGGCCGGTCTTCGCCAGGCCGCGCAGAACAACAACGCCGACGTGAGCGCCGACAACTCGGTCGCCGCTGACGAAAGCACGGAAGGCTAAGCGATGAAGGTCGAAATCAAGACCCTGGACGCGCAAGGCGGCGGCGACCTGGAGCTCAACGATGCCGTGTTCGGTGTCGAGCCCCGCGCCGACATCCTGCACCGCGTCGTCACCTGGCAGCTGGTGAACCGCCGCGCCCCGGCGCGCGCCACCCGCGAGCGTTCGGACGTGGCCCGCACCGGCAAGAAGTTCGGTCGCCAGAAGGGCGGCGGTACGGCTCGTCACGGCGACCGCCGCGCCCCGATCTTCATCGGCGGTGGTAAGGCTCACGGTGCCCGCGCCCGCGTGTTCAGCGCTTCGCTGAACAAGAAGGTGCGTCAGCTCGGCCTCAAGATGGCGCTGTCGAGCAAGGCTCAAGGCGGCCAGCTGATCGTGGTCGACAACCTGGACGTGCCCGAGGGCAAGACCAAGGCGCTCGTGGAGCGGCTCGGCAAGCTCGGCTTCGGCAAGAGCGCGCTGGTGATCGACGGCGACGCGCTGAACGTCAGCTTCGCCCGTGCCTCGTCGAACCTGGAAGGGCTCAACGTCCTGCCGGCGATCGGCGCCAACGTCTACGACATCATGCGCCACGAGACCCTGGTCCTGACCAAGGCCGCGGTTGAGAAGCTGGAGGCCCGCTTCAATGGCTAAGCAGCCGACCACGGCGATCGACAATCGCCACTACGACGTCATCCTGGCGCCGCACATCACCGAGAAGACGACCATGCTCTCCGAGCATAACGCGGTTGCCTTCAAGGTCGCCGGTACCGCGTCCAAGCCGCAGATCAAGGCCGCCGTTGAGGCGCTGTTCGGGGTCACGGTGACGGGCGTCAACACCATCGTCCAGAAGGGCAAGTCCAAGCGCTGGAAGGGTACGCCGTACCAGCGGTCGGACGTGAAGAAGGCGATCGTAACCCTCGCCGAGGGCCAGTCGATCGACGTCACCGAAGGGGCTCGGGGTTAATGGCACTCAAGCAATACAAGCCGACGAGCCCGGCCCGGCGTGGCCTGATCCTCGTCGACAAGTCGGCGCTCTGGAAGGGCAAGCCGGTCAAGGCGCTGACCGAAGGCAAGCGCAAGACTGGTGGCCGCAACAACAAAGGCCATGTGACCAGCCGCGGCATCGCGGGCGGCCACAAGCAGAAGTACCGGATCGTCGACTTCAAGCGGCGCACCTGGGACGTCACGGCGACGGTCGAGCGGCTCGAGTACGACCCCAACCGGTCGGCGTTCATCGCGTTGGTCACCTACGAGGGGGGCGAGCAGGCCTACATCCTGGCTCCGCAGCGTCTCGCTCCGGGTGACAAGGTGGTGGCCGGCCGCAAGGTCGACGTGAAGCCGGGCAATGCGATGGAGATCGGCCAGATGCCGGTCGGCACTATTGTCCACAACGTCGAGCTGAAGCCCGGCAAGGGCGGTCAGATCGCCCGCGCCGCTGGCACCTACGTCCAGGTCGTCGGCCGTGACCGCGGGATGGTGATCGTCCGCCTGAACTCGGGCGAGCAGCGCTATGTCCGTTCGGACTGCATGGCGACTGTCGGTGCGGTGTCGAACCCGGACAACGGCAACCAGACGCTGGCCAAGGCCGGCCGCAGCCGTTGGCTGGGCCGCCGTCCGCTGACCCGCGGCGTCGCCAAGAACCCGGTCGACCACCCGCATGGCGGTGGTGAAGGCCGGACCTCGGGCGGCCGTCACCCGGTTACCCCGTGGGGCAAGCCGACCAAGGGTGCGCGCACCCGTCACAACAAGGCGACCGACAAGTTCATCATCCGGTCGCGTCACGCGAAGAAGAAGGGCTAACAGAAGATGGCTCGTTCCGTCTGGAAAGGTCCGTTCGTCGAGCTGTCGCTCCTGAAGAAGGCGGAAGCCGCTCAGGAGGCGAGTAAGCGCGCGCCGATCAAGACCTGGTCGCGTCGCTCGACCATCCTGCCGCAGTTCGTCGGCCTGACCTTCAACGTCTACAACGGCCGCAAGTTCGTGCCGGTGTCGGTCAACGAGGACATGGTCGGCATGAAGCTGGGTGAGTTCGCGCCGACGCGCTACTTCCCTGGCCACGCCGCCGACAAGAAGGGCAAGCGCTAATGGGCAAGCCAGCTGCACCCCGCCGCGTGGGCGACAAGGAAGCGCTCGCGATCGGCAACACCATCCGTGGTTCAGCGCGCAAGCTGAACCTGGTGGCCCAGCTCATCCGCGGCCGCCGCGTTGAGGAAGCGCTCAACATCCTAAAGTTCAGCCCGAAGGGCATGAGCGAGGATGTCTATAAGGTGCTCGCCTCGGCCGTCGCCAACGCCGAGAACAACCACAACCTCGACGTCGACGCGCTGGTCGTCGCCGAGGCGAGTGTCGGCAAGTCGATCAGCATGAAGCGCTTCGCGACCCGTGCGCGTGGCCGTTCCAGCCGGATCGTCAAGCCGTTCAGCCGAATCCGCGTCGTCGTGCGCGAGCAGGAAGAAGCCTAATGGGTAACAAGAGCTCTGCGATCGGCCTTCGGCTGCAGATCAACCGGACTTGGGATAGCCGCTGGTTCGCGGAAGGCCAGGACTATGGCCGGCTGCTGCTGGAGGATCTCAAGATCCGCCAGTACATCTTCAAGACGCTGCCGCAGGCCGCGATCTCGAAGGTAGTGATCGAGCGTCCGGCCAAGCTGTGTCGCATTTCGGTCTATGCCGCCCGTCCGGGCGTGATCATCGGCAAGAAGGGCGCCGACATCGACAAGCTGAAGCGGACCCTGTCCAAGATGACGGGTTCCGAGGTCAGCCTGAACATCGTCGAGATCCGCAAGCCGGAAGTCGATGCGCGCCTGGTGGCGCAGGGCATCGCCGACCAGCTCGAGCGCCGTATTGCCTTCCGCCGCGCCATGAAGCGCGCCGTGCAGTCCGCGATGCGCCTGGGTGCCGAAGGCATCCGGATCGAGTGCGGCGGTCGTCTCGGCGGCGCCGAGATCGCCCGCTCCGAGCGCTATCGCGAAGGTCGGGTGCCGCTGCACACGTTGCGCGGTAACGTCGATTATGCCGAGGCCCAGGCCCACACCGCTTACGGCGTGTGCGGCGTGAAGGTCTGGGTGTTCAAGGGTGAGATCCTCGGCCACGACCCGCTGGCCCAGGACCGCCTGATGATGGAAGCGCAGACCTCGGGCGTCCGCCCGGCGCGCGACGACGACCGGCGCCGGTAAGGAACAGACAACATGCTGCAACCAAAGCGCACCAAGTTCCGCAAGGCTTTCAAGGGCCGTATCCACGGCAATGCCAAGGGCGGAACCGAACTGAATTTCGGCGCCTTCGGCCTCAAGGCCATGGAGCCGGAGCGGATCACCGCGCGGCAGATCGAGGCGGCCCGCCGCGCGATCACCCGCCACATCAAGCGCCAGGGGCGTTTGTGGATCCGCATCTTCCCGGACCTGCCCGTGTCCAGCAAGCCGGCCGAAGTCCGCATGGGCTCCGGTAAGGGCGCGCCCGAATATTGGGTCGCCCGGGTCAAGCCCGGCCGCATCCTGTTCGAGCTGGACGGCGTTCCCGGTCCGCTCGCCAAGACGGCGTTCGAGCGTGCGGCCGAAAAGCTGCCGATCAAGGTCAAGGTGGTTGCCCGCCTTGGCGAAACCCTGGTTGAGGCTGACTAACCATGGCCAAGCGTGAAGACCTGACCGTCAAGACTGACGACCAGCTGCAGCAGCAGCTGGGCGACCTGAAGCGTGAGCAGTTCAACCTGCGCTTCCAGGCCGCCACCGGTCAGCTGGAGAAGGCTAGCCGGGTGCGCGAGGTTCGTCGCACCATCGCCCGCATCAAGACGCTGCAGCACGCTCGGTCCAAGACCGTCGCGGCGCAGGGTTAAGGAGTTCAATCGATGCCCAAGCGCGTCCTGACCGGCACCGTGGTGTCCGACAAGGCCGACAAGACCGTGGTGGTCCGCGTCGAGCGGCGGGTTAAGCACCCGCTGTACGGCAAGATCATCAAGCTGTCGAAGAAGTACCATGCCCACGACGAGGCGAATGCCTATTCGGTGGGTGAGCAGGTCCGCATTCAGGAATGCGCGCCATTGTCGAAGCTCAAGACCTGGACCGTGGTCGAGCGTGTGTCGGAAGCCAAGGCCTCCGATCTCGCCGAAGCGGCCAACGCTTGAACCGCGAAGGGATAGGGTAGACCCATGATCCAGATGCAGTCCAACCTGGACGTCGCGGACAACAGCGGGGCCAAGCGCGTCCAGTGCATCAAGGTGCTGGGCGGGTCCAAGCGCCGTACGGCGGGCGTTGGCGACATCATTGTCGTGTCCGTCAAGGAAGCGCAGCCCAAGGGCCGCGTGAAGAAGGGCGACGTGCACCGTGCGGTGATCGTCCGTACCGCCAAGGACATCCGCCGTCCCGACGGTTCGGTGATCCGCTTCGACAGCAACGCCGCCGTGCTGGTCAACAAGAACGAGGAGCCGATCGGCACCCGTATCTTCGGCCCGGTGGTGCGCGAGCTGCGCGCCCGCAAGCACATGAAGATCATCAGCCTGGCGCCGGAGGTTCTGTAATGGCTGCCGCGAAGATCAAGAAGGGCGACCGCGTGGTCGTTCTGTCCGGCAAGGACAAGGGCAAGACCGGCGAGGTCACCCAGTCGCTGCCGAAGGAGCAGAAGGTGGTCGTCAGCGGCGTCAACGTCGCCGTTCGTCACCGCAAGCCGAGCCAGGCCGAGCCGCAGGGCGGCCTGGAGCGCAAGGAAGCGCCGCTGCACGTGTCCAAGGTCGCGATTGCCGACCCGAAGACCGGCGGTCCGACCCGCGTCCGCTTCGAGGAGCGTGACGGCAAGAAGGTCCGCGTGGCGGTCAAGTCCGGGGAACTGATCAATGGCTGATAGCTACACTCCGCGCCTCAAGCAGGACTATGAGGATCGTATCGCGCCGGCGATGATCGAGCGGTTCGGTTACAAGAACCGCCTCGAGGTCCCCAAGCTCGAGAAGATCGTCATCAACATGGGCGTCGGCGAGGCGACCCAGGACAAGAAGAAGGTTGAGCAGGCCGCCGGCGAAATGCAGGCGATCGCCGGGCAGAAGCCGGTGATCACCAAGGCCAAGAAGTCGATCGCCCAGTTCAAGCTGCGCGAAGGCATGCCGATCGGTTGCAAGGTGACCCTGCGCCGCGAGCGCATGTTCGAGTTCCTGGATCGGCTTGTGACCGTGGCCCTGCCACGCGTCCGCGACTTTCGCGGCCTCAACCCCAAGTCCTTCGATGGCCGTGGCAACTACGCCATGGGCCTGAAGGAGCAGATCGTGTTCCCCGAGATCAACTACGACCAGATCGACAAGGTTCGGGGCATGGACATCATCGTCACGACGACCGCGAAGACGGACGAGGAAGCGCGCGAGCTGCTGCGCCTCTTCAACTTCCCGTTCCCGGGCGCCGAAGACCAGAAGCAGGCCGCCTGAGCGGCCGTAGGAGAGAACTTAAGTCATGGCGAAACTGAGTTCCATCAACAAGAACGAGCGGCGTCGCAAGCTGGTGGAGAAGACTGCTCCCAAGCTTGAGAAGCTCAAGGCGAAGGCCAACGATGAGTCGCTCGACGAGACCGAGCGGCTGATCGCCCGGCTCAAGATGGCCGAGCTGCCGCGCAACGGCAACAAGACCCGCATCCGTAACCGGTGCGAGCTGACGGGCCGTCCGCGTGCGTACTACCGCAAGTTCCGTCTTTCGCGCGTGATGCTGCGGGAATTGGGCAACAAGGGCCTGATCCCGGGTCTCACGAAGTCGAGCTGGTAAGGGTCACCAAGACATGGCGATGACCGATCCCCTGGGTGACATGCTCACCCGCATCCGCAACGGCCAGCAGGCGCGCAAGGACTCGATCCTGACGCCGGCGTCCAAGCTGCGCGTGCGCGTCCTCGACGTGCTGCAGCGCGAAGGCTACATCCGCGGCTATTCGGAAGAAGAGCTGTCGGGTCAGAAGGGCCTGCGGATTGAACTGAAGTATTTCGAAGGCCAGCCTGCGATCCAGCATGTGGCGCGTGTTTCGAAGCCCGGCCGCCGGGTCTATTCGGGCGCGACCGACCTGCCGCGGATCCGCAATGGCCTTGGCATGACCATCGTCTCGACGCCCCGTGGCGTTCTGTCCGACGCGGAAGCGCGCGAGCAGAACGTGGGCGGCGAGGTGCTGGCGGAGGTGTTCTAAGATGTCCCGTATCGGCAAAAAGCCGGTTCCGGTGCCCGCAGGGGTGACCGCGAACCTGGAAGGCTCCCAGCTCTCCGTGAAGGGTCCCAAGGGCACGCTATCGATGAGCGTGATGGACGAACTCGTCCGCACGACCGTCGAGGACGGCCAGATCAGCGTCCAGCCGGTTGGCGACAGCCAGCGCGCCCGGGCGGCTTGGGGCATGCAGCGCACCAACGTGCTGAACCTGGTGACGGGCGTCACCGAAGGCTTCACCAAGGTGCTGGAGATCACCGGCGTCGGTTATCGCGCCGCGGCCCAGGGTAAGAACCTGCGCCTGCAGCTCGGCTACAGCCACGACGTGAACTACGCCATTCCCGAGGGCATCGACGTCAAGACTCCCGACCCCAACACGGTCGAGATCAGCGGCATCGACAAGCAGCAGGTTGGTCAGGTCGCCGCCGAGATCCGCCGCTGGCGCAAGCCGGAGCCCTACAAGGGCAAGGGCATCAAGTATCGCGGCGAGTTCATCTTCCGCAAGGAAGGGAAGAAGAAGTAATGGCCAAGCTGTCCCTCTTCGATCGCCGGCGCCGCCGGGTCCGGACCGCGCTCAAGGCGCGTGGCGCCGGCAAGCCGCGACTGTCCGTGCACCGCTCGGGTCGCCACATCTACGCTCAGGTCATCGACGATGCGGCGGGCCGCACCGTTGCTGCTGCCTCGACCCTCGACAAGGACCTGAAGGGCAATGGCGGGGCCAACCGCGATGCGGCGGCGAACGTCGGCCGCACCGTGGCCGAGCGCGCCAAGGCGGCGGGCGTCAGCCAGGTCGTATTCGACCGTGGCGGTTTCCTGTTCCATGGCCGGGTTAAGGCCCTGGCCGACGCCGCCCGTGAGGGCGGTCTGGAGTTCTAATGATGGCAGACGAAGTCGAAACCCAGACCCAGGCGGGCAACCCGGACGCCGGTGCGGCCGCTTCCGCAGCCGATGCCGGTCAGCCGGCGCAGCAGGACGCGCGCGGTCCGCGTGGCGGCCGAGGCGCTCGCGGCGGTGGCCGTGACAATCGCGGCGGCGGCAACCGTGGCCGGCGCGACGACCGTCGTGGTCCGCCGCGCGGCGACGATGACGGCGAAGAGCTGATCGAGAAGCTGGTTCACATCAACCGCGTCTCGAAGACGGTGAAGGGCGGTAAGCGCTTCGGCTTCGCGGCGCTGGTGGTGGTCGGCGACGGCAAGGGCCGCGCGGGCTTCGGCCACGGCAAGGCTCGCGAAGTGCCGGAAGCGATCAGCAAGGCGACCGCGGCGGCCAAGAAGGCCATGATCCGCGTGCCGCTGCGCGACGGCCGTACCCTGCACCATGACGGCAAGGGCCACTTTGGCGCCGGCAAGGTTGCGGTTCGCGCCGCTCCGGCGGGTACCGGTATTATCGCGGGTGGCCCGATGCGCGCCATCTTCGAGAGCCTGGGCGTGGCGGACGTGGTGACCAAATCGGTCGGCACCTCCAACCCGTACAACATGATCCGGGCGACCTTCGAGGCGCTCAAGGAACAGACCAGCCCCCGCTCGGTGGCGCAGCGGCGCGGCAAGAAGGTCGCGGACCTGCTCGGCCGGGGCGGAATGGGCGGCGCCGAGGCGGAAGCGACCGCCGAAGCGATCGCGGAGTAAGCCCACATGGCAACCATCAAGATCACGCAGACCGGTTCGCCGATCCGCCGGGACAAGACCCAGCGCGCAACGCTGGTCGGTCTCGGTCTCAACAAGATGCACCGCACCGTGGAAGTGGACGAGACCCCCGAGGTCCTCGGCCAGATCCGCAAGGTGCAGCATCTGGTTTCGGTCGAACGCTAGGACCTTCTTCGTGCCTCCGCTTCGGCGGGGGCACTTGCGCGACAAAAGCGAAAGCGAGTGCACATCATGACAATCAAGCTTAACGAACTTCGCGACAACGACGGCGCCCGCAAGTCCCGCATGCGGGTCGGCCGCGGCATCGGCTCGGGCAAGGGCAAGACCTCTGGCCGCGGCCAGAAGGGTCAGACCAGCCGCTCGGGTGTCAGCATCTTCGGCTTCGAAGGTGGCCAGATGCCGCTGCACATGCGGCTGCCGAAGCGCGGCTTCAACAACATCTTCGCTCGTGACCACGCCGAGGTGAACCTCGGCGCGATCCAGAAGATGATTGACGCCGGCAAGCTGTCGACCGACGGCACCGTCGACCACGCCGCGCTCAAGGCCGCCGGCCTGGCGCGTGGCGGCAAGGACGGCGTGCGGCTGCTCGGCAAGGGCGAACTGACCGCGAAGGTCGCGTTCCGCGTCGCCGGTGCGTCCAAGGGCGCACGCGAAGCGGTGGAGCGGGCCGGCGGCTCGGTCGAGCTGATCGAGCGCCGTGACTCGGCCGAGCTCGCCAAGGCCAAGAAGGGCACGGCCAAGGCCGCCCGCACGGCCAAGTAAGCCGCCGCGCAAGGCCGCTTCTCAAGCGGCCCGCACGGATTATATGAGGCGGCGGGGGGCGAGAGCCATCCGCCGCCTTGTTTCCTTAAGGACCGTCAATGGCAACCCAAGCCGAACGTCTGGCTTCCAGTATTTCCCTGTCGAACTTCGGCCGGGCGACCGAGCTCAAGAAGCGCATCTGGTTCACCCTGGGTGCCCTGATCGTCTTCCGCCTATTGAGCCACGTGCCGATGCCGGGCATCGACCCGCGCGCGATGGCGCAGCTGTTCAACACGCAGCGCGGCGGCGTGCTTGACTTCTTCAACACCTTTTCGGGCGGCAGCCTGGAGCGGATGAGCATCATCGCGCTCGGCGTCATGCCTTACATCACCGCGTCGATCGTCGTGCAGCTCGCCGCTACGATGTATCCGCCCTGGATGGCTCTCAAGAAGGAGGGCGAGACAGGGCGCAAGCGGCTCAATCAGTATACTCGTTTCCTGACCGTCCTGCTGACGATGGTGCAGGGCTATTTCATCGCAGTCGGCCTGGAAGGGCTCGGCGCTACCCAGGGCATCGCCGCCGTGGTCCAGCCGGGCTGGACCTTCCGGATCGCGGCCACCATCAGCCTGATTGGCGGCACCCTGTTCTTGATGTGGATCGGCGAGCAGATCACCAGCCGCGGTATCGGTAACGGCGTGTCGCTGATCATCATGGCCGGTATTGTGGCCAGCCTACCGCGCGGTTTGGCCCAGATGTTCGAGGGCGGTCGCAGCGGCACGATGGACCCGCTGATCATCGTGCTGGTGATCGGCCTCGCCGTCGGGCTGGTCCTGTTCATTTGCTTCATGGAGCGCGCCCAGCGCCGGGTGCTGATCCAGTATCCCAAGCGCGCGACCGCGCGTGGCATGATGAACCAGGAGCGCAGCCACCTGCCGATCAAGATCAACACGGCGGGCGTCATCCCGCCGATCTTCGCCAGCTCCCTGCTGCTGATGCCGCTGACCGTGATCCAGATGGCCGGCGCCCGCTCGCCTGACGCTGGCGGCAGCGATTTCCTGATTACCCTGTCGACCTACCTGCAGCACGGCAGCCCGCTGTTCATGACCCTTTACGGTCTGGGCATCGTCTTCTTCTGCTTCTTCTACACGGCGGTGCAGTTCAACTCTGAGGAGACGGCCGAGAACCTGAAGCGCAACGGCGGCTTCATCCCGGGCGTGCGTCCGGGCAAGGCGACGGAGGAGTACTTCGATCGCCTGCTCAACCGCATCACGGTGCTTGGCGCGGGTTACCTGGTCCTGATCTGCCTCATTCCGGAGATCATGTTCACTCAGGCGGGCATCCCCTTCTACCTGGGCGGCACCAGCCTGTTGATTGTCGTGAACGTCACCATGGACACGGTGAGCCAGATTCAAAGCCACCTGATCGCGCATCAATATGGCGACCTGATCAAAAAGGCTAAGCTCAAGGGCAATCGGCCGTTCCGCCGCTGATTGCTTGCATTTCGGCAGGCGCGTGAGGACAACGGGGCCGAACAGGTGGGAGCCGAGCGCTTGAATATTATTCTCTTAGGGCCGCCTGGCGCCGGCAAGGGCACGCAGGCGCAACGGCTCGAGCAGCAGCGCGGCATGGTGCAGATGTCGACCGGCGATATGTTGCGCGCGGCGGTCAAGGCCGGCACGCCGGTCGGTCTCAAGGCCAAGGCGGTGATGGAAGCGGGCGAGCTGGTCAGCGACGCGATCGTGTCGGCGCTGATTGGCGAGCGGCTGGACGAAACGGAAGGCAAGGGCGCGATCTTCGACGGCTTCCCTCGCACCGGGCACCAGGCGGCGGCGCTGGAGATCCTCCTCGGCGAGCGCGGCCGGGCGCTCGACCATGTGATCGAGATCGAGGTCGACGAGGACGCGCTGGTGGAGCGGATCACCGGCCGTTTCTCCTGCGCCAATTGCGGCGCGGGCTATCATGACCGCTTCAAGCTGCCCAAGGTGGAAGGCACCTGCGACGTCTGCGGACAGCACGAGTTCAAGCGGCGCCCGGACGACAATGAGGCGACCGTACGCACTCGCATGTCCGAGTACCGGGCCAAAACCGCGCCGATCCTACCTTATTATGAAGAGCGAGGGCTGGTCCGCCGGGTCGATGGCATGGCTTCGGTCGAAAAGGTCGCACGGCAAATCGACGCCATTCTGGACGGCGCGCAGGCGTGAGCGTCAGGTCACCCGCTGCAGGGTGACAAACGCATAGGCAAGCCGATCGCCCTCCGCGGGGTGGTCTTCGCGTCCGACTTCCCGCCATCCTCCGTCCGCCCGTGGGTCGGGCATCAACGTATCTCCGGGCACGTCGGCCAATACCTCCGTCAATTCAATCCGGTCGGCCAGCGGCAGGAACAGCGCGAAGATCTCCGCGCCGCCGATGATGCTGACCGGGCTGCCGGCGGCGACGGCGAGCGCCTCTTGCGGGCTATGCACGACCTCTGCGCCCTGCGCCTGCCAGTCGACGTCGCGGGTGAGGACGATGTGGCGGCGGCCGGGCAGCAGGCCGGGCAGGCTGTCGAAGGTCTTACGGCCCATTACCATGACCGTGCCAGTGGTCAGCGCCTTGAAGCGGCGGAGGTCGGCCGGCAGGTGCCAGGGCAACGTGCCGTCGCGACCTATAACGCCATTGCGGGCGCGGGCGAGGACCAGGGTGATGGCGGAATGGTTCAGCGACATGAGGGATCTGTCGCGGCTCGCGCGGCTGCGGGCAAGCGCCTATGTGCACGGCATGGACGCGGCGATGGCGATGGCGGAAAAGGTGCGGGCGCGGCTGGGCGAGCGGGCGGTGGTCAGTAACCAGGCCGACCTTGCGCCATGGTTGACCGACTGGCGGGGGCGCTGGACAGGCCAGGCGGCCGCGCTGCTGCAACCGGCCTCAACGGAGGAGGTCGCCGAGATCGTCCGGCTGGCGGAAGCGAGCGGGGTGGCGCTGGTGCCTCAGGGCGGGAACACCTCGATGGTTGGCGGGGCCACTCCGGGTGAGGACGGCAGCGCGCTGCTGCTGTCGATGCGGCGGATGAACGGCATCCGGGCGATCGGGCCGGAGCAGGCGGCAATCGAGGCCGGCGTGATCCTGGCCGACCTGCACGACGCGGCGGAGGCGATCGGGCGGCGGTTCCCACTGACGCTCGGCGCACGAGGCAGCGCGACGGTTGGCGGGCTCGCCTCCACCAACGCCGGGGGTACGCAGGTGCTGCGATTCGGGACCATGCGGCAGCTGGTGACGGGCGTAGAGGCGGTGCTGTCCGGTGGGTTGGTCCATGACGGCTTGGCCGGGCTGAAGAAGGACAATCGCGGCTACGCGCTCGACCAATTGCTGGTCGGCGCGGAGGGGACGCTGGGGATCATCACAGCGGTCGCGGTGCGGCTGGTGCCCGCGGTGATCGCGCGCGGCGTAGCATGGGTCGGGTTGGCCGATCCGCAGGCCGGGCTCGACTTGCTGCGCCGGTTGCAGCAGCAGACCGACCGCGTCGAGGGGTTCGAGATCTTGCCGCAAGACAGCCTTGACCGCGTGCTGCGCTACATCCCCGGCACGCGCCCACCGCTCGCCGGCCAGCACGCCTGGCATGCATTGATCGAAGCGACCGCGACGAGTGCCGGGGAGGAGCCGCCGAGCGAGCTGCTCCAGCGGCTGCTCGAGCCCGCGCTGGCCGACGGGCTGGTCGAGGATGCGGCGATCGCCGCCAGCGAGGCGCAAGCGGAGGCGTTCTGGCGCATCCGCCACAGCATCTCGGAGGCAGAGAAGAAGTCTGGTCCGGCGATGCAGCACGACATCTCCGTGCCTGTCGCCACCATGCCGCGCTTCATGGTGGAGGCCGCGCGGGAAGTGGAGGCGCGTTTTCCCGGAACCGACGCGTCCGGCTTTGGTCACCTGGGCGACGGCAACATCCATTTTCATGTGCGGGCGCCGGCCGAAGCCGGGGCTGATTGGATTGCCGGCGAAGGTCCCGCCGCCTCCCGGTTCGTCCACGACCTGGTGACCGCCGCCGGCGGATCGATCTCGGCCGAGCATGGCATCGGGCAGATGAAGCGTGGCGAACTGGAGCGGCTCGGATCGCCTGCCCGCCTCGCGGCCATGCGCGCGATTAAGGCTGCCATGGACCCGCACGGCATCTTCAACCCCGGGAAGCTGATCGCCTGACTGTTGCTCCGCTCCGGAGCGGCTGGCAGGAAGCGACTAGCGGGGGTTCACCATGCGCAAGCTCACGGGCGAGGAATACGAAGCCAACCTGAAGCCGCTGTTGCGCGAACTGAGCGACATGGCGCGGTGGGTTGCGGAGACGGGTCAGCGCGTGCTGGTGATCTTCGAAGGGCGTGACACGGCGGGCAAGGGCGGAGCAATCCAGGCGATCCAGCGTCCGCTCAATCCCCGGCAATGCCGAGTGGTTGCGCTGTCCGCACCCAGCGAGCGCGAGCAGAAGCAATGGTATTTTCAGCGCTTCGTGCCGCACCTGCCCGCCGAGGGAGAGATCGTGCTGTTCGACCGCAGCTGGTACAATCGCGCCGGCGTGGAGCAGGTGATGGGCTACGCCACGGAGGCGCAGGTGGCCAAATTTCTGGCCGAGGTGCCGGCGTTCGAACGCCAACTGGTCGACGATGGAATTCTGCTATTCAAATATTGGCTGTGCTGCGACCAGGCCAAGCAGGAGAAGCGCTTCCGCGAGCGGGCCGAGAACCCGATGAAGCGCTGGAAGCTGTCGCCGGTCGATGTGGAAGCGCGGGGCCGCTACGCCGCTTACACTGCCGCGCGCGAGCGGATGCTGGCGGCGACGCACACGGAGCAGGCGCCGTGGACGCTGGTCGACTTCAACAACCAGGGGCTGGGGCGGCTAACGCTGATCCGCGACTTGCTGGACAAGCTGCCGGACACCAAGCTGCCTGAGCCGGAGATCGATTGGCCGCCGTTGCCGGGCGAGCCGCTGGTCGAGCAATATGGCGTGCTGCGCCCCATTCCGCCGGTCGAGGTTGAGCTGAAACTCGAATGAGGTAAGCTCCGCCGGGCTTGTCGCGAAGGGGGATGCGGGATGCGCGCGGTTCGGCTGCTGGCGATGCTGGTCGTCTACTATGCGGTGCTGGCGCTTGCCGCCTGGCTGGTGCTGACCCGTTTTCCCGAGCTCAAGGACAAGCTGCCGATCGGCAGCGCGCAGCACCTGATCGCGCAGCCGGCCGGAAGCGAGGAGGGCGCGAACGCCTTTAAGCAGGTCAGCCGCGGCAGCTACGACCATGTCGCCACCATTGGCGGCAGCATCGGCTGGATGCTGGCTGCTGTCGCAGCAGCGTTCCTGGCCGCCTGGCCTGTCAGCTGGGTCTATATGCACACCCGTAGCGAGGACGAATATGACCAGTCGCTGATCAGCACGATCCTAATCCTGCCGGTCACCGTGACCTCCATCGTGATCATCGTCCAGAACAGCCTTAGCCTGGCCTTCGCGCTGGGCGGCATCGCGGGCGCCGTGCGCTTCAAGAACAGCCTTAAGAGCTCGGGCGATGCGCTGTATATCCTGCTGTCGGTTGGGATCGGCCTGGCCGCGGGTACCGGCGCGGCGGAGCTGGCCTATGTGATGAGCCTGACCTTCGCCCTGTGCTTCGTCGCGCTGTGGCTGAGCGAATATGGCGAGCGGCAAGGCATGAAGCGCTACATGAGCGACTTCGACCCGCATGATGCGGAGAGCCGGGCGCGAATGGTGGCGCCGTCCACGGAGGTGCCCTGACCTAGCGGACGCAGTTCGAAAGAATCCTGGCGCGAACGGTCGCGTCCGTCGCAATCTGCGCCCAGAACGGGTCAAGGAACGCCCGGGCCTTGCGCAGCGACCCCGGGCTGAGCCCTGGAATGCTGGCCAGCAGGGTCATGATCTCCGTCCGCTTAGTTCGGATCTCGCCAGCCGCCGCGAGGGCCTCTGCATTGTGGAGGCAATAGCCACGGTAGTTGCGGACCCGCACGTTGGGAATCGGTATCTGCGCCGGGGGCTGCGCATAGGGCGCGTCCACCAAGCCTGAGAAATCAAAGTCATACGGCACCGGAACAAAGCCCGGCTGCCCCGGGCGCTGCAGCAGGCGAGCATTGTGGCAGCAGCCTTCGCCCTCGGGGCCGCCGCGCATCGACCAGTCAAGATTGGCGATCAGGTATTCGAACATCGCCATCCGGGCGGCATGGGCCGCGGACAGGCTGCTGCGCGGCACCATGTCTCCCGTGCGCGGCCGCTCCAGCCCGGTGCGTTGCGCAAGGTGGAACGCGTCCTCGATGAAGAAGCCCGGCCGGGTGATCAGCGCCCGGCCGGACGGGTCGGCATAGGTGATGTTCGCCAGCCGCGCGCGGAAGCTCAGCGGGGTGAGCAGGTTATAGATTCGATAGGCGGCATATTCGAGCAGCAGGTGTTGCGCATGCCCGTCCCTCCGCCGACAGTAGGTGACGAGCTTGAGCGTCCGCTGGCCGGCGAACAGCCCGGCTGTCGGGCGCGTCGGGAGGTCCATTCGCAGTGGTGGGAATTGGCAGATCTCCTTGAGGCGCCGGGTGATCCCGCGCGGGCTGAGCTGCACTGGTATCCTTTCACCCGTCACCGCCAGGGTGGCTGCCCAGCGGCTGTCGCCATCGCGATTCGCGGCGAGCGCGCTCATGGGGCCGGTCAGCGTGATCGCCAGTGGCGCGTCGCTGCTGAACAGCGGGGTTGCATTCTGCGCAGACGCCGGGACGGCGGGGACCATCGCCGCAAGGCCGGCGAGCAATCGCAGGAACATCATTGACGCATTCCAGTGCCCGCGGACGGTCGCGGCACCACGTGCGGCACCAGCCGCTCGCCAATGATCTCAAGATAGCTGAGCGGCCCGCCATAATAGCGGCTGATGCCCGTATCGATGCGGATGAGCCGCGCGTCATGGTCGATGACGATGCCCTTGAGCGACGGCGTGTGGCCGATCACCATACGCTTGGTTCCAGTCGCCGCCAGCACCTGCGTCAGTTCGGTGGCGATCCCCGGGCGGGACGGCAGCTTGACGGCGCCGGGCGGCAGCGGTGGTTCGTCGGGGTCCGGCGCGCGCGTGACCAGGCCGCGGTACCACAGCGGCCCGAGCGGATCGTTGATCAGCGCCGCCTCGTCCGTGCTGCGCGCCTTCAGCTCGGCGGCCGCGCGGCGATTAAGTTCGTCGAGCGGAAAACGCGCATACTCCGCGCTCAGCCCGCCATGCACGAACAGGGTGTCGCCCATCTTGGCGACCACGGGATTCGCGGCGATCCACCGGCCGTAAACGCCGTTCACCGGGCTGAAGGCGAGCTGGTGTTCAACCAGCCCCAGCGGCGTCTGGCGGTCCCATTCCTGACGGACTGCACCGCCCGAAAGCTTGCGTGCCGCGGCCCCGATCCGCGTGGCGAAGGCGGCCCGCTGCTGTTCGAACAGCAGGTCGCGCAGTCGCACCGAGCCGCGGGTGGCGAACGCCGCATATTCGCCCGGGTCGACGTAGCGCAGGTCGCCGGTGACGTTCATCGCCTCGTGATTGCCGGTCAGTACCACTACCCGGCCGCCGACCCGCGGTGCTTCGCGCTGGAGGCGCATCAAATGATCGAGGATGCGGCGGCTGCCGGCGCCGCGGTCGACGATGTCGCCGGTCTGGACCAGCACCGTTCGTCCGCCGCTCCACCGTCCGCGGTCGTCGATCAGTCCGGCCGCACGAGCAATCGCCTGCCAGGCGTCAAAGTCGCCGTGGAGGTCGCCGACTGCGACGATCCGTCCCGGTGCTTGGGCCCAGGCAGTGGGCGAGGTCAGCAGTGCCAGGAGCGGCAACAGGCAGCGCAGCAGGCGTCCGAACATGGCGAAGCCCCCTTCGTTGCCGAAGAGGGCCTCGCTTCACTTATCTTGTCAACCCGTGCGCTAATTATCCGCGCTCGCCAGTCGGGGACGCTGGAGTGGACGGTGCCGGCAATGGCGCCGACGCGTCCGGCACTGGAGCGTAGGGCGCGGTGCCGGCTGTCGGCAGCGCTTCGCCGTTCAACGCGGCACGAAGCCGCCCACCGGCATAACGCTGCGCTTCGGCGGCGTCGGCGATCACCGCGTCCGCGCCGAAGAACTCGTGGGTGGTCCCGGCGAACTCGCGCCGCTCGACCTGCACGCCCTGGGCGGAGAGGCGCTGCGCCAGCAGCTCGCCTTCCGAGCGCAGCGGGTCGATCTGCGCCGCAACGATGGTGACGGGTGGCAGGCCCTGGAGGTTGGCCGCCACCAGGTTGATGCGCGGATCCATCAGGTCGGCCGGCGTGCGCGGCACATAGCGGAAAAACCAAGCCATCAGCGCGCGGTTGAGCGTCGGGCCATTGGCCGTATCCTGATAGGAAGGCGTGTTAAGGTCGCTGCCGGCGATCGGATAAACCGACAGGATGTGGCGCGGCAACGGCAGCTGCGCGTCGCGGGCCAGCATGGCGGTGGCGACGGCGAGGTTGCCGCCCGCGCTTTCGCCGGCTAAGGCGATGCGGTTCGGGTCGCCGCCGATCGACGCCGCATTCTGCAGCAGCCAGCGGTAGGAGGCGAGCGCATCGTCATGCTGCGCCGGGAAAGGCGCTTCGGGCGCGCGGCGGTAGTCGACGGAGACGACGATCGCCTGCGCGTTGCGAGCGAGGCCGCGAGCGCCGCCAGCATAAACCTTGCGGTCCGCGATGACCCAGCCGCCGCCATGAAAGTAGAGGATCACTGGTAGCGGGCCGCGCGCGCCGGTCGGGGTGAACACCGTCGCCGGCAGGCTGCCGGCCGCGCCGCGGACCGTGATATCGCGCTCGCTGGTGCCCGGCGGCGGAGTGGTCGGACGGCCCTGCGCGCGCAGCACGGCGTTGACGCCGTCCGCGAAGGTCGGCTGCTGCCGCGCAGCAACCGGATCGAGCGTGTGGTAAGGCCGCAGCTTCAGTTGCTTGGTCAGCGCGTCGACGACGGCCTGGTTGTCGGGATCGGCCGGCGCGCCGCTGGCCGGAATGCCTGGTTGGCCCTGGGGCATCGGCGCCATCGCCATCGGCTGTTGGGCGAGCGCCGCGCCGGCGGTGAGCGCCAGCGCCACTCCGCTTACCACCGTCCCAAGCTTCCACGAAATTTGCATCTTGTTCCTCGATCCTGCGCTGAATGAAAATTGAACAAGAGCCGGAACGATGCCGACACAGGCGGGTTCCGATCAGCGAATTTTCCTGAAAATCAGTGCCCTGAGGAGGTCAGTCGTGATCAACCGTCAACTGCTTGCCCTTGCCGTCACCCTGTCGGCAACGGCGACCGCCGTGCCCGCCGCGGCCACCCTCCCGACCCCGCCGCAGGGCGCCGCGACGCGCGAAGCGCAGGCCTATCTGTTCCATTCGGGCGCAGGCGATGTGTTCGAGATCACCACCAGCATGATGCTGCTGCAGAAGAGCCAGAACCCGCAGGTGCGGGCCTTCGCGACCATGCTGATCAGCGACCACACCATGCTCAGCAACACGGCGCTGGCGACCGCCAAGGGTGCCGGCGTCATGCCGCCGCCGCCGGAGCTCAGCCCCATGCAGAAAGGCATGATCGGGCAGCTGATGAGCGCCTCGCCGGCTACGATCGACCGCGTCTACCTGCAGCAGCAGGTGCCGGCGCACCAGCAGGCGCTGTCGATCAACACGGGCTACAGCCGTTCGGGCGATGTGCCGGCATTGCGGGGTGCCGCGACAGGTGCCGTACCGCGTATCCAGCAGCACCTGACCGAGGCGCAGCAGCTGCTCCGGTCGGTTCGCTAACAAGCTTCGCGCTGGTTAACAGCCTGCGCGAGCGAAACAAAGGGAACGGCTGCATTGCTGCTCCGTTCGGTGGCCTATGACTGGTGCATTGCCCAAAGAGGTTCTCGTGGTCGAGGACGAGCCCCTGGTCCGGATGGTGGCGGCCGACGCCCTGTCCGAATGCGGGATCATGGCATGGGAAGCCGCGGATGCGGACGAGGCGCTGGAGGTGCTGGATCGGCACCCCCGCATCGGCCTGCTGTTCACGGACGTGGACATGCCCGGGGCCAAGGACGGGCTCGAGCTCGCCCATGAGGTCAGCAATGCGCGGCCAGATGTCGAGCTGATCGTCACCTCCGGCGCGGTCAGCGTGGCGGACGAGGCGCTGCCCGACAATGGCACGTTCCTGCCCAAGCCCTATCCGACGCATCGGCTCATCGACCTGGTGGTACGCAAGCTGGACGGACCGAAGGAGTAGCGCACGCGCGGCGGAACGGCGGTTGCGGCCGTCCGTTCGGAAGTGCGTGATTACCCTTCTCGACGAGCGCCCGGGCGCCGCCACCCAAGCCGACACTGGTGCAACCTCCACAGCGGAACCGAGCGGGATCGGGGAGACCGCGGCGGTGCTGCTCGACGCGCTGGCGGACGGCGACCTCATCTATCTTGCGGCGGATGAGCCTGGCGGGCGCGAGCTGTTTCGTGCCGTGCAAGCCGGGGCGCCCGAGGCCGTGGTGGTGTTCGTGCCGCCGAGCGACAGCTTGCCCGGCGAAGCCTCGGCACCCACGCCCGCCAACGCCGGCGAGCGCACGGCCGCTTTGCGGCGGATCCACGCGACAACGGCCGACGGGCAGCGGCCGCGGATTGCGCTGATCAGCACCGGCGAAGCGGCGGCGCGCCTGACGGCTCCGGCCGAGGCGTTCGGGACCGCGCCGCCGATCCTGCGCTGCGGCCAGGAACTCAACCTCGAGCAGCTGGCTGAGCAGCTGTGCGAGATCGGCTATTTCGTCGACGATCGGGTCGACGAGCCGGGCGAGATCGGGCCGCGCGGGCAGGTGCTGGACATCTTCCCGGCCGACGCTGGCCAGCCCTATCGAGTCGAGGTGCAGGAAGGGCGGCTCGCCGCCATCCGCGCCTACGACCCCGCGACGCAGCTGACGACCGGCGAGTGCGAGACGCTGGAGGTGGGGCGGGTGACGGAACCGGCGATCGGGGAGGGCATGACTCTGCTAGACCACTTGCCCGCCGCGCGTGTCGCGCTGGCAGCCGAGGCCGACGGGCGGCGGCAGCGCTTTCTGGCACTTGCCGAGGACGCCGCCAGGCGCCGGCCCAAGCGAGCATTGCGCGACATCTGCGAAGACGAGCGCTGGCAGGCTGCGCTGAAGGTGCATGAGTCGCTCGAGCTCGCCGCGCCGTTCGGTGAGGCGCCGCCACGCTTCGTAGAGGGCCGGGCGCCGGAACGTGCCTTCCTCAAGGCGGCGCGAGCCGCGCTGGCGACGGGCGACCGAGTGCTGCTGCTCGGGACGGCCCGCGATCTGCGCTTCGTCCTGCCCCGGGCCGCCCGAGCACTAAAGACGGAGGCGGTGGCGGCGACCAGCTGGGCCGAAGCGCGCGCCACCGAGCCGGGATCGCTGATATCGCTGGAGATGCCGGTGCCGCGCGGCTTCCGCTTGCCCGGGCTGCTCGCAGTCGCCGCCGCCGACCTGCTCGGCAGTCGCGCCCAGCGCGACACGGACCCGGCGGTCAGCGTTGAAGTGCCGTTGCTCGAAGCGTCGGAAGTGCGGATCGGCGACGTCGTCGTGCACGAGGACCATGGCATTGCGATCGTCGCAGGCCTGCAGACGCTGCCGGACGACGGCGGCGAGGCGATCGTGCTGCGCTTTGCCGGTGACGCTCGGCGGCTGGTGCCAGTGACTGAGGCCGACCGGCTGTGGCGCTACGGCGCGGACGAAGATGCGGTGACGCTCGACAAGCTCGATGGCTCGAGCTGGGAGAAACGGCGGCTGGAGATCCTGTCCTCCATCGCCGAGACGGCGCGTGGGTTGGTCGCGCTCGCGGCGGAGCGGATGAAGCAAAGCGCTCCAGTGCTGGAGCCGGACGCGGCCGTCTACGAGCGCTTCGCCAGCGGTTTCCCGTTCACCGAAACCGCCGACCAGGCCCGCGCGATCGAGGCGGTGCGCGCCGACCTTTCCTCCGGCAAGCCGATGGACCGGCTGATTATCGGCGACGTCGGCTACGGCAAGACCGAGGTGGCGCTGCGCGCCGCAGCCATCGCCGCGCTGGCCGGCAAGCAGGTGGCCGTCGCGGCGCCGACGACCGTGCTCGCCCGCCAGCACCTCGAAAGCTTTCGCGAGCGCTTCGCCGGCCTGGACGTGGAGGTCGCCGGCCTGTCGCGCCTGGCAAGCGCGGCCGAGAGAAAGCGCGTGGCGGCCGGGCTCAAGGACGGCTCAATCAGGGTAGTGGTCGGCACCGGCGCGGTGGCGGGCAAGGCGATCGCCTATGCCGACTTGGCGTTGGTGGTGATCGACGAGGAGCAGCGCTTCGGTGCCGCCGACAAGACCAAGCTGCGCGAGCTTTCGGCGGGGCATGTGCTGACGCTCAGCGCCACGCCGATCCCTCGCACGCTGCAATCGGCGCTAATCGGCCTGCAGCAGATGTCGGTGATCGCCACGCCGCCGGCCCGCCGCCAGCCGATCCGCACCGCCATCGCCAGCTTTGACGAGGCCACCGTCCGCACCGCCCTGCTGCGCGAGAAGAGCCGTGGCGGGCAGAGCTTCGTGGTGGTGCCCAAGATTGAGGACATGACTGACATGGCGGCGCGGCTTGCCAGGATCGCGCCGGAACTCGACCTGCTTCAGGCCCATGGCAAGATGCCCGCGGGAGAAATCGACGAGACCATGGTCCGCTTCGCCGCGGGCGATGGCGATGTGCTGCTCGCCACCAACATCATCGAGGCCGGCCTCGACGTGCCGCGTGCCAACACCATGCTGGTGTGGCGCGCCGACCGCTTCGGCCTGTCGCAACTTCACCAGCTGCGCGGGCGGGTCGGGCGTGGCGCACGGCGTGGGCAGATCTACCTGCTGACCGAGGAAGGCGCGGAGATCGCGCCGCGCACCATGGCCCGCCTCAACACCCTGCAGGCGTTCGACCGACTGGGCGCCGGGTTCGCGATCAGCGCCCGCGACCTTGACCAGCGCGGGGCTGGCGACCTGTTGAGCGACGAGCAGTCGGGCCACGTCAAACTGATCGGCGTCGACCTTTACCAGAACCTGCTCGGCCGCGCTCTGCGCGAGGCGCGCGGCGAGGCGGTGGACGAATGGACCCCCACGCTCAACCTTGGCACGAGTGGCAGCCTGCCGGCCGAGTGGATCCCGGAGGAGGAGACCCGCGTCGGCTTGTACATCCGTTTTGCCCGCCTGGCCGACGTGCCCGCACTGGAAGCGTTCGAGCAGGAATTGGCCGACCGTTTCGGCGAACTCCCGCCGCCCGCACAGGCACTGCTGGCGCTGGCGCGGGCCCGCGTGCTGGCGCGCAGTGCGGGGATCGACAAGGTCGATGCGGGGCCAGCCGCCATTGCATTGACGCCACGCGCCGGAACCAAGCTCGGCGAGCTGCCTGGCGGGCTCGACAGCAAGGATGGCCGACTGCTGCTCAAGGAGCGGATCGACGATCCGGTCGACCGGCTCGTCCGGGTCGAGGAGGTGCTCGCCGAGATCAGCTGAGCTACTTACCGGAACTTACCTCCCCGTTTCGGCGTTGAAACGTTTGTCGCGGCCTTGGGAAGGGCTGCGCGCAGGGGAACATATGGCTGGAGCAGTCCGGTGGCGTCTTGCCGCCTTGTTCATTTGCACGCTGCTCGCCACGCCCGCCTTTGCTCAAACCGGTGCCGTTACTGCTCGCTCCGTGGCGCAGGCCGACAATGGCAATTGGGAGATGCCGGGCAAGAATGTCGCGGCCACCCGCTTCTCGGCGATGCGGGAGATCACGCCCGCCAACGTTCGCAACCTGCGCGTTGCCTTCACAGCGTCGACCGGAATCAACCGCGGGCATGAAGCGCCGCCCTTGGTGATCGGCGGCACCATGTACCTGGTGACGCCGTTCCCCAACAAGCTGATCGCGCTGGACCTGACCAAGCCAGGCGCGCCGACCAAGTGGGTGTTCAATCCCAAGCCGCCGACCGCGGCGCAGGGGGTTGCCTGCTGCGACGTGGTCAACCGCGGCGCGGTCTATGCGAATGGCCGCCTGTTCTTCAACACGCTGGATGGACGGACGGTCGCGGTGGACGCGCGCTCGGGCAAGCTCGCCTGGCAAACGAAGCTCGGCGACATTCAGCGCGGCGAGACCATGACGATGGCCCCGACGGTCGCTAACGGCAAGGTGATCGTCGGCAACTCGGGCGGCGAAATGGGCGTGCGCGGCTGGATCGCGGCGCTCGACACGGGCTCCGGGCGAGTGGTGTGGAAGGCGTTCAACACTGGCCCCGACAAGGACGTGCTGATCGGGCCACGCTTCAGGCCATTCTACGCGATGGACCGGGGCAAGGACCTGGGCGTCAAGACCTGGCCGCCGGGCGCATGGAAGATTGGCGGCGGCAGTGTGTGGGGCTGGGTCAGCTACGACCCGCAGCTTCGCCTCATCTACTACGGCACCGGCAATCCCGGGCCGTGGAACCCCGAGCAGCGGCCAGGCGACAACAAGTGGACCACCGGCGTCTTCGCCCGCGACGTCGATACCGGCCAGGCCGTGTGGTTCTACCAGAGCACGCCGCACGACCTGTATGACCATGACGACATCAACGAGATTATCTTGGTCGACATGCCGGTGGCCAAGCGCATGCGCCCCGTGCTGCTGCGACCGGCGCGCAACGGCTTCTTCTATGTCCACGACCGGCGTACCGGCCAGCTGCTGAGCGCCAAGCCGTACAGCTACATGAACGTGGCCAAGGGCATCGACCCGCACACTGGCCGGTTGATCCCGGTGCCGGAGAAGGAGCCCAAGGTCGGGCGGGTCGTCCGCAACATCTGCCCGGCGGCGCCCGGTGCCAAGGACTGGAATCCGGCGGCGTTTAGCCCGATCACTGGCGTCGTTTACATCCCCCACATCAACCTGTGCATGGACATGGGCGCGCTGGAGGCCAACTACATCGCGGGCACGCCTTACGTCGGCGCGGACGTGAAGATGTACGCGGGGCCTGGCGGCAACCGCGGCGTGTTCACCGCGTGGGACCCGGTCCACGCCCGCAAGGTGTGGGAGTTCAAGGAGGACCTGCCGCTGTGGAGCCCGGCGCTGGCGACCGCCGGCGGGCTGGTCTTCTACGGAACCATGGACGGCTGGTTCAAGGCGATCGACCAGCGCAACGGCAAGCTGGTCTGGCAGTTCAAGACCGGCAGCGGGATCATCGGCCAGCCGATCAGCTATCGCGGCCCTGACGGTCACCAATATGTCGCGGTCATGTCGGGGGTCGGCGGCTGGGCGGGCGCGATCGTCGCCGGCAAGCTCGACCCGCGCGACGGTACTGCGGCGCTCGGCTTCGTCAATGCGATGAAGGACCTGCCGGCAAGGACCGATGCGGGAGGCATGCTCTATGTCTTCACCCTGCCGCGCTAGCCTCGCGCTCGCCGCAGTGGCCCTGCTCGGTGGCTGCGACCGGGAAGAGCGGGACAGCCGCGGCCAGCCGGTGACCGAAACGGTGCCGGCCGGGGCCACCGCCGACACTATCTACCCCGGCGGTCCGAGCGGCTCGACGGTAACGCTCAGTCCCAAGGCGGCCGCCTACGAGAACAACGCTTATCACATTGCGCAGGGGCAGCAGCTCTATGGGCAGATGAACTGCGTCGGCTGCCACGCGCATGGCGGCGGCGGCATGGGGCCGGCGCTGATCGACGATGAATGGCGCTATGGCGGGCGGATCGAGCAGATCGCAACCACCATCGTGGAGGGCCGGCCGAACGGCATGCCGAGCTTCCGGGGCAAGCTGACCGACACCCAGATCTGGGAATTGGCGGCCTATGTCAGGGCTATGTCGGGCCAGGTGCGCAAGGATGCGGTTGGCGCACGGACCGACGAGCCCAGCAACACGCCGCCGCTGACCCAGACTAGGCGCGAGCCGATCGTGCCGGGCGAGGACGCCACGCCATGAACACGGTGCAGTCGGTCTTCGGCGGACAGGGTGCGGAGGGCGCGCAGTTCCTGTCGCTGATGACCCTGTTCACCGTCGTTACCACCATCATCTACCTGCTGGTGCTCGCTTATCTGGCGTTGGCATTGTGGCGGCGGCGCCGAACCGAGCATACGGTCGAAAGCGGCGACCACGCGGCCGAACCGCCGCCGCAGCGTACGGCCCTGATCGGCTGGGTGGCGCTGGTCAACACGGGATTGATAGTGCTGACGGTGGCCAGTTTCCTGACGGACCGAGCGATGGCTCGGACCGCCAGCAGCCCGGCGTTGGAAATCGAGATCATCGGCCATCAATGGTGGTGGGATGTGAAGTACACGGGGGCGGACCCGTCGCAGTCGCTGGAAACCGCAAACGAGCTTCACCTGCCGGTCGGCGTGCCGGCGCACATTACGCTGAAGTCCGCGGACGTGATCCATAGCTTCTGGGTGCCGAACCTCGCTGGCAAGCAGGACCTCATCCCCGGGCGGCAGACCGACATTTCGATCAAGCCGACGCGGACGGGCCTGTTCCGCAGTCAGTGCGCCGAGTTCTGCGGAGTCCAGCATACGCACATGGCGCTGGACGTGACCGTCGAAAACCGGGCGGACTTCCTGCGCTGGTACCGCGCCGGGCTGCAGCCGGCCAAGGCGCCGACTGCGCCCCTCGCGAAGGCCGGTTACGCCTATGTTATGACGCGCCAGTGCGCGATGTGCCACAATATCACCGGCACCGAGGCGGGAAGCCATTTCGGGCCGGACCTGACGCACCTCGCCAGCCGCCGCAGCATCGCCGCGGGCACTTTGCCGATGAACCGCGGCAACCTCTATGGCTGGGTCGCCGACCCGCAGGCCAACAAGCCCGGATCCAAGATGCCGACGCTTGGGCTTGAGCCAAATGAGCTGCACGCCGTGGTCGCCTATCTGGAGACGCTGAAGTGAGCGCGGCCGAGCTGGCGCGTGACGGACCCACCCTGCACGGGCCGGAGCTGGCCGCCCGACTGGAGCGGAGCTGGAGTCGCGATCCGGGACTGCTCGGCTGGTTGGCCACCGTCGACCACAAGGAGATCGGCCGTCGCTATCTTGTGACCGCGTTCGTCTTCCTGGCGCTCGCCGGCGTACTGGCACTCGCCATGCGGGTCCAGTTGGCCAGGCCCGACCAGAACATCATCGGCGCCGCGCGCTACAACGAGATCTTCACCATGCACGGGACCACGATGATGTTCCTGTTTGCCGTGCCGGTGATGGATGCCGTTGCGATCTACCTCATCCCGCTGATGCTCGGCACGCGCGCGACCAGCTTCGCCCGGCTCAACGCCTTCAGCTACTACGTTTACCTCGCCGGCGGCATGCTGCTCTGGATCGCGTTCGTGCTGAACGTCGGTCCGGACGTCGGCTGGTTCGCCTACGTGCCGCTGTCCGGCCCCGAATATGGCGTCGGGAAGCGGGCGGATATCTGGGCGCAGATGGTCACGTTTACCGAAGTGGCGGCGCTATCGGTCGCGGTGGTGCTGACCGCCACCATCCTGAAGCAGCGCGCGCCGGGCATGAGCCTCGACCGCATGCCGCTGTTCGCCTGGGCGATCCTTGTGACCTCGTTGATGGTGATCTTCTCCATGCCCTCGGTCGCGCTGGCGAGCGGCATGCTTCTGAGCGATCGGCTGGTCGGAACGCAATTCTACAACCCGACCGAGAATGGCGATGCGCTGCTGTGGCAGCACCTGTTCTGGTTCTTCGGCCATCCGGAGGTGTACATCATCTTCCTGCCGGCGGTCGGCTTCGTCAGCGAGATCACCGCCACTTTCTGCCGCCGGCCGGTGTTCGCTTATCCCGTGATGGTGATGGCCGTGGTGGCAATCGGCCTGCTCGCCTTCGGTCTGTGGGTCCACCACATGTTCGCGACCGGTCTGCCCCGGGTCGGCTACAGCTTCTACACCGCGGCGAGCATGGCGGTGGCGATCCCGACCGGCATCCAGATCTTCTGCTGGATAACCACCATGTGGCTGGGCCGGCCGCGGTTCGATGTTCCGTTCCTCTACGTCGTGGCATTCATCGTGACGTTCGTGATCGGCGGGCTGACAGGGGTCATGGTCGCCTCCGTGCCGCTCGACCTGCAGCTGCACGACAGCTACTTCATCGTCGCGCATTTCCATTACGTGCTGATCGGCGGAGCGGTCTTCCCGCTACTGGGGGCAATCACCTACTGGTATCCCAAAGTGACCGGCCGGCTGATGTCGGAGCGGCTAGGCAAGCTCAGCTTCTGGCTGCTGTTCGGGAGCTTCCAGCTGACCTTCTTCCCCATGCACCTGAGCGGCATGCTTGGCATGCCCCGCCGCGTGTACACCTATCCGGCCGGACTGGGTCTGGAGCTGCCGAACTTCCTGTCCAGCATCGGCGCGTTCATCGTGGCGCTCGCCTTTGTCCTGTTCATCGCAAACGTGTTTCTGTCACTCCGCCGCGGGGCGATCGCAGGTCCGAATCCGTGGAAAGCAGGCGGGCTCGAATGGGCGACCAGTTCCCCGCCGCCGCCCTACAATTTCGCGCACGTGCCGTCCGTCGGCAGCGCTACGCCGCTATGGGACGGCCCGCTAAAGTGGATGAGCGGGCTGCGCGTCGACGAGAAGGAGATGCTGCTGACCACCGTGGTTTCGGCCCGCCCGGACCTGCGCGAACCCGTGCCCGAGCCCAGCATCTGGCCATTTATTTCGGCGCTGGCGCTGACGGTTATGTTCGTCAGCTCCATCTTCTCGCCGTGGGCCGTACTGTTTGGCCTCGTGCCACTCGGCGTTGCGCTGATCGCCTGGTTCTGGCCCAAGCAGCTTGAGCCGACTGCCGAACCGGTAATTGAATGAGCGACGCTCCGACCTTCGAACGCGACCTGGCGGACGTGCCGACAAGTGCGTTCGGTTCTCGCAGCCTCACCTGGTGGGGCGTGATCGCCTTCATGGCCATAGAAGCCACCGGCTTCGCGCTGGCAATCGGCGCCTACTTCTTCCTGATGGCGCACGAGCACAGCTGGCCACCCGAACCGTGGCTACCGCCCGACCTGCTCGCGGGAACGCTCTTCACTACCTTGATCGTGCTGAGCGAAGTTCCGAACACGCTGGCCAAGCACGCGGCGGAGAAGCATGATCTGCCCGCCGTCCGGCGCCTGCTAATCGTCATGGCGGTGATCGGAGCCGTGTTGCTGGTGCTGCGCGGGTTCGAGTTTAACAGCCTCAACGTGCGCTGGACCGACAATGCCTATGGTTCGGTCATCTGGCTGCTGCTGTTCCTGCACACGACCCACATCGCAACCGACTGGGCCGACACGCTGGTCCTGGCCGCGCTGATGCACACCCGAGAAGGGGAGGAGGCCCGCCGCTTCACCGACACGAGCGAGAACAGCCTCTACTGGCGCTTCGTCTGGCTCACCTGGCTGCCCATTTACTTGTTGCTCTATTGGCTGCCGAGGTGGGCGCCATGAGGATGGCAACGCGGGCGCGGCTATATGCCTGGCCATGGGCGGGGTTCCTGCTGGGCGGGCTCGGTTTCATCCTGTCGCACCAGATCGGGTCGACGGGCAATTATGACGCGTGCAGCCTGCACGGCTGGCCCGACGTCCTGCTGGCAGGCGTGCTGTCCCTCGGACTGGCAGGCATGGGAGCGCTGCTATCCTGGCGGTTGTGGCGGCGCGGGGAGCACCACGAGAGTGCGACGCGGCGCTTCATCGCGCTGGTGTCGACCCTTGCTGCGGGGCTATTCGCCTTTGCCATCGTTCCGCCCATGATCGCGTCGCTGCTCATACCAAGGTGCTTCGGATGAGGTGGTGGGCGCTCATGCTGCTCGCGGTGCCGGGTTCCGCTTACGCGCATGCCGGACACGAGCATGCCGAAGCGCCCGGCTGGACCTTTGATCCGCTACTCGTGCTGCCGCTGCTTTTCGCGCTTGGCCTCTACCTGCTGGGTGCCCGCCGGCTATGGCAGCGGTCCGACCTGTCGCACCCGGCGCAGCGCCGGACCACGCGGCTCTTCGTGTCCGGCTTGGCTGTTCTCGCTTTGGCTTTGCTGTCGCCGCTGCACGAAGGGGGGGAGCGGAGCTTCACCCTGCACATGATCGAGCACGAACTCATCATGCTGGTCGCGACGGCGCTGCTCGCCGGATCGGGCGCGGGCGGGGCGCTGGCCTGGGGCCTACGGAAGTCATGGCGCTCGCTGCCGGCCGGCGCCCCGGCGCGGCTGTGGCGAGCAGTAACCGAGCCGGTCACGGCCACCGTGCTGCAAGCTGCGGCGCTGGTCGCCTGGCACCTGCCGGTGCTGTTCGACCTGGCACTTCGCCAGCCCGCCGTGCACATCTTGCAGCACGCGAGTTTCTTCACCACCTCCTTGGTCTTCTGGTGGGCCATGCTGCACGCACGGGGTGACCGCAGCCGGTACGGAGTGTCGGCGCTGTGCCTGTTCGTGACCAGCCTCGTCGGCGGGGCACTCGGCGCGCTGATGGCCGTGTCGAACAGCCCGTGGTACGCACCTTACGCCGCCATGCCGCTGACCGGCATCGGGCTGCAGCCCGCCGCCGACCAGCAGCTTGCCGGGTTGATCATGTGGATACCCGGCGGGCTGGTCCACGCCGGTGCCGCCCTTGTCTTTCTTCATCGGTGGCTGAAGGCCGCGGAGACCAGTCATGCCCCTGTCCCGCAACAATAGGCGGCTGGCCGCCGCCGCAGCCGTGCTCGTGCCGGTCGCAGCAGCCGGAGCGGTGACGGCAGACTATGTGGACGAGAGCCACGAACTGCAGACGCGGGCGGCCCTGGTCACGGGCGGTGATCCGACGGCGGGGCAGGCCAAGTTCATCGCCTACGGCTGCGGTAGCTGCCACAGCCTGAAGAACGTCCGCCATGCGGTCGGGATGGTCGGACCTCGACTCGACGGCGTCGCACTGCGCGCGATGATCGCGGGCAAGCTGGCGAACAATCCGGGCAACCTGCAGCATTGGATCCGCGACCCGCAGGCGGTCAGCCCCGGCACCGCGATGCCCGACCTCAACGTCGGCGAACGCGACGCGCGCGATATCGCCGCTTTCCTGTACACTCGCTCGTGATCTTCCTGCTGGCGGCGGCCGAGACGATTTTCGTCAGCGACGAAGCGGGCAGTTGCGTCCAGGCGGTGGACGCGGCCACCCTAAAGGTTGTCGAATGCGTCGTGGTTGGCGCTCGTCCCCGAGGAATGGCGGTGTCGCGCGACGGCAAGCGGCTGTACGTCGCAGCGAGCGACGCTAACCGGATCGCGGTAATCGACACCGCCACCCGCAAGATGGTGCGAACTATCGACTCCGGTCCAGACCCGGAGACCTTCGCGCTGTCGCCCGACGAGCGACAGGTCTATGTCGCCAACGAGAACGACAACGAGCTGTCGATCATTCCAATCGCCAGTGGCGCCCGGCGAGAAGTGGCGGTTGGGGGCGAGCCGGAAGGAACGGCCGTCAGTCCCGACGGACGAACCGTCATTCAGGCATCCGAAAGCGGCAGCATGGCGCACGTGATCGATGCTGCGTCCGGCACCGTGCGCGCCAACCTGATAGTGGATACCCGTCCGCGCTACATCGCGTTCACGCCGGACGGGACGCGGTTCTGGGTGTCATCCGAGCTGCGCGGGACGGTGTCGGTGTTCGATGCGGCAACGCTGAAGCCGCTAGGCAAGATCGATTTTGATCGCGCGAACCTTACAACCGAGCTGATCCAACCGGTCGGCATCCGGTTCACGCGCGACGGGAAGCGTGCATTCGTGGCGCTCGGGCGCGGCAAGCTGGTGGCCGAGGTCGATCCGCAGACGCTCGCCATCCGGCGGACGTGGCCGGTTGGCCTGCGCGCCTGGAACCTCGCGCTGTCGCCTGACGAGCGCCGGCTCTACACGGCAGACGGGCTCGACGGCACGATGTCTGTCGTCGACCTGGTCGCGAATAAGGTGCTTCCCCCGGTGAAGCTGGGCGGCAAGCCGTGGGGCATCGAGGCGGTGCCATGAAGTGGGCCCTTGCGCTGGCGGCGCTGCTGACGGTGCAACCGGCGGCGGCCCGAACCCTGAAGGTCTGCGCGGACCCCAACAACCTGCCGTTCTCGAACGCCAAGGAAGAGGGCTTCGAGAACAGGATCGTCCGGATCGTCGCTGCCGAGCTTAGGGCCGACGTGGAGTATGTCTGGTGGGCGCAGCGCCGCGGTAACGTGCGGGAAACGCTGAATGCCGGGCTGTGCGACATCATCCCAGGGGTGGGCAGCTCGCTCGACATGCTGGCGACGACGCGGCCTTACTACCGCTCCGCCTATGTCGCGGTGGTGCGCGATCCGGCGCTGAAAGGGCTCTCCAGCTTCGACGATCCGCGGCTTGCGCGGCTGAAGATCGGGGTGCAGCTGATCGGCGACGATGGCAGCAACACGCCGCCGGCGCATGCACTTTCGCGGCGGGGCATGATCGACAATGTGCGCGGCTTCGCGGTGTACGGCGACTATTCGCAGCCACTACCGCAGGCACCGATCGTGCAAGCCGTCGCCAGCGGGGAGGTCGACGCGGCGTTCGTGTGGGGACCGACGGCCGCCTTTTTCATTCGTCGCTCGGCCGTGCCGCTGAGCTATGCGGTCGTCTCGCCGCTCAGCGACGGTCCGGCGCTGCCGATGGCGTTCGACATATCCATGGGTATGCGGCGGACGGATGTACCGTTACGGCGCGAGCTGGAGGCGGCGCTCGAACGGCGCGCTGTCGAGATCCGGTCGGTGCTGGTGAGTTACGGCGTGCCGCTGCTGGACCAGCCCTGATCAATAGATGTCGTTCAGCGCCGCGCCGATTGTGATCAGCGCGGTGACAAGCACCAGCAGCGCCGCCCAGAGCTCCCACTTCGCCTTCATCGGCGCCCGATCGTTGCCAGCCATACGCGTCCGTCCTCCGTCTGGTGCAGCAACGCGCGGGCCGTCCGAAGGGGTCAGCGGGCGGCGGGACCCGTGACTTCCTTCACATTGTCGTCGCTGTTGCGGTCGATGTAATAATTGTACGGATCGACGCCCGCGAACGCCGGCTTGGCCGTGCTGCGGATCACGATCTTCTTGACGCTGCTGCGGATCGGCTGGCGCCCGAGTTCGATCACGTTCCTGGCCGAGAAGGCTCCGAGTCCGGGGCGGGCGGTGAACAGCCCGACTTCGATCGGCTCATAAAGATTAGCCTTCGACTCCGCACCCTTGCCGTCCGCATAGTACTTGTCCGCGGCGATCGTCAGCGTCGTCTGCCAAGCGTTGCCGACCTTCGTGGTAACGGCATCGGTGACTTTGAGGTCGTACAATGTGATCCGTTCGAACAGGTCGGTGATCAGCTGCTGCTGTTCCGGCGTCTCCGCCTCCTTGCGGAACTCGGCGACGAGGTCGGTCGAACGCAGGTAGGGCGGACCAGTGAAGCGATAGCGGGCAACGAAGCGCGCCAAGGCCCGGTTAACCGCCGCTTCGCCCAGTCGCTCCTGGAGGAGGTACATCGCCACGGCGCCCTTGCGGTAATGGATATACTGCTGGTTCTCGACCCGCTCGAGCGGCAGTTCCTCCAGCGCCTCGCCCTTGCGGCCGCGCAGGTAGCCGTCGAGTTCGTATTTGAGGAAGCGGCGGATCTTGTCCGGTCCGTACAGCTTCTTCATCACCATCAGCGCGGAATATTGCGCGAGCGTCTCGCTGCTCAGCGTCCCGCCCTGCATGTCGGCGCCGACCACCTGGTGTGCCCAATATTGGTGTGAGATCTCGTGCGCGATGACGTAGGTGGTAAAGTCGATCTTCTCCGGGTCGTTGGTGTTGGCGTTGAAGCCGATCGACTCCGAATAGGGCATGGTGCCGGCAAAAGCCTGGGCGAAGCTGTTGTAACCCGGGAATTCGATGATGCGGGCGTAGTTGAACTGGTAAGGCCCGAAGTTTGCGCGATAATAGTCGAGCGACGTTGACATCGCGCGCAGCATCTTGGGCACGTTGTGGTCGTGACCGGGATGATAGAGCACCTCCAGCGCGACGCCGTTGTGGTTGCGGCGCGCCGCCTGGTAGGCGGCCGACTGGACGGAGAAGAAGTTGAGGATCGGCGCGGGGCTGACGAACCGGGCTGTGCGGCGGCCGTTGGCGGTCGTGTCCGCGACCTGGTTGCCGGGCGCGATCGGCGTCTGGTCCGCATCAGTGGTCACCCGGATGTCGGACATGACCCAGTCCGACCCGATGTAGTTGCGACGGGTTGCGCTTAGATCCTCGAGCTTGGCGGGGCGCAGCTCGGCGGGAAGGCCCTGACGGCGACGCTGCGTCCGGTCGCTGAGCATGCCTTGGCGGGTCATCCCGATCAGCGGCGCGAAATCGAAGTTGTTCACGAGCGTGCCGTTTTCGATCACGTCCGTGGCCGGAGCACTGGCCCGGAAACCTTGCCGCCAGATGCGTGTGCGGAAGACAAGGGCAGTGGCCTGGCCAGGAGCGAGCGGACGGTCGAACCGATAGATGCGATAGCCGAACCTTTCGTCGTCAGACACTGGGCGCGCGCCCGGTATGTCGAGCTTCAGCAATTCGGTATCCCGGTCCCCCTGACGGACGTGGAGATCGCGGATGGGTGCGTCCGTCCGATTGACCAACTCGTAGCGCCCGTCGGTCACCATCCGCCGTTCCTTCGGGAACAGCTGCACGTCGAGGTTCACCCGGGTGATGCTGGGCTGCGGCAGCTTCTCGTACTTGAGGTACTTGCGCTCGTAATCGGCGCGGAACTTCTCGACCTCGTCCGAAGTCTCGTAACGGTTCAATACCTTGATGTTCTGGTAGGCGTAAGCGCCCGTGGCGGCCATCGCCAGCGCCGCCACGCCCGCGATCGCCAGCGGCACGGCGCCCGGCCGCCGCAGGCGCCTCAAGCGCGTGCGGAGGTCGAGGTCCGTGCCGCGGGGCCACAGCAGGTGGGCAAGGACGGCGAAAATCACGGCGCACATCAGCCAGTAGAACTGCAGCGTCAGCGCGCCCTTCCAGAAGCTGCCGGCGCCGACGAAGTCGCTCAAGGGCACGCCTGGGTATGCACCGTAGAGGTAGAGCGGGTTGGTGTAGCCCATGTTCGATAGGAAGATGGTCCCGACGAACCAGACGAAGATGACTCCCCAACCAAGGTACTTGCTGGGGCTGAGCACCTGCACCAGGACCACTAGGATGGCGATTAGCAAGCCATCCATGGCAGCGGGAAGAATGAACCACGCGAGATAATCGGCGACGCCGAACTCGGTAGCGCCCTTGGCCAGCTGGTAGAACAGGCCAGTCGCCATCGCGACGAGGTTGACGGTGAGCAGGACCACGAAGATGGCGATGATCTTCGGCACGGTCATCACCCAGCTGGGCACAGGCGTGGAGTCGATCAGCTCGTTGAACTTGCGATCGCGTTCGCGCCAGACCAGCTCGCCGCCGTAGAATACGGCGACCATTAGCAGGAAGATCGACGACATGTTGCGTACGACGTCGACCACGGCCGAGACGGTCGGATAGTCGGGCGTGCCGTAGGTCGACTGGCCCTGCCACAGGTTTGCGGAGGTGAAGCCGATCGCCAGCAGCGCCAGGATGAGCAGGCCGGGACTGGTCAGGACCTGGCGGACCTCCAGGCGGAGCCGCATGAAGAACTGGGTGGCGGTGGACGAGCGCGCGTTGCGGGCGACCACCTCGTCGCCGCCGAATGTCGGCGCCACGGCGGCAGCCTTGGCCTCGCGGGCTTCCCGCTTGGCCAGCTTGCGCAGCCGGCGGCGCGACGGCGCGCGCTCCGTCAGCGAGAAGCGCCAGAGGGTGAGCCCGAGGAACAGTAGGCCGAGAACGATCGCCCAGCCGCGATTGAATGCCATTGTGCCCGTCAGGTCGACCAGGCGGTTGTTCAACTCCGCCTGCGTCCAGTAACGGGTGGCCTGATCCAGTGCGCCGGTGCCGAGCGGCTCCCAGCGCGCGAAGCTGTCCCGATATTCGATGTTCTGCCCGACGACGCTGCTGGTCACGAGATAGCCCATCACCAGCAGCACGGCGCCGATGTACGATGCCATCATCGAACGCAGCGAGGTCGCGAGCGCAAACAGGATAGCGCTGGTCAGGAAGATGTTGGGGATGGCGAACAGCAGGTAGTTCCAGGCGTAGTGCGACAGCCGCAACGGCCCGACTGTTTCCGGATCGACCCACGGCATCGCCGATCCGACCATCAGGCCGAGCGGCACCGCCAGATAGCCGAGGTAGGCGACGACGAGGCCGCCAAGAAAGCGGCCGAGCACAATCTGCGCCTTGGTTACGCGCGTCGCCCGGATGATCGGTGAGAAGCCGCTGGAATCGTCGCGGACGATGGCGTTGGCGACGAACGCGGTGGTGACGAACAGGTAGAAAAGGGTAAAGATGGCGGTGGCCACGGCGATGGCGGAGGGCGCGTTCTCGTGCACCGCGCCGGGCGTTCCGATCCGGACGTTCTCGCTGGCGGTCAGGCCGAAGCCGAGCAGGAAAAAGATGGCGATCGCGACCCAGAAGACCGGGTTGCGGAGCTGGTAGCGGATCTCGAACCGCGTGATACCAAGTAGCATGCCTCAGGCCGCGCGGCGCAGGGTGGAAAGCGTGGCGAAGTAGACGTCCTCGAGCCCACCCTCGACCGGGTGGAAGCCGGCCGGCTGCCGGTCAGACAGGACGTGGATGATGGTCTGCCCGGCAAACAGGCGGGTGGAAATGATCTCGTGGCTGGCCTGGTAGGTCGGCAGTTCCGAGTGGCCGATCGCCTTGCGCCAGACATGGCCACGGGTGGAGGCGATGAGGTCGGCCGGCTTGCCCTGCAGTTGCACGCGGCCGTTCGCGAGCACCGCCATCAAAGGGCAGAGGTCCGCGACGTCGTCGACGATGTGGGTCGACAAGATAACGACGACGTTGTCACCGATCGCGGCGAGGAGGTTCAGGAAGCGATTGCGCTCCTCCGGGTCGAGGCCGGCGGTGGGCTCGTCGACGATGATCAGTTCCGGATTTCCAATCAGCGCTTGAGCGATGCCGAAGCGCTGCCGCATGCCACCGGAGAAGCCGGCAATGGCCTTGTCGCGGACGGCCCAGAGGTTGGTCTGGTTCAGCAGCGTCTCGACCACTGCCTTTCGGTCGGCGCGGCCGGTAATGCCCTTCAGTACCGCCATCTGGTCCAGCATCGCGTAAGCCGAGACTCGCGGGTAGACTCCGAAGTCCTGCGGCAGATAGCCGAGGGTACGGCGGAGCCGATCCGGCTCGGCGAGCGCGTCGATGTCGCCAAACCGGATGGTCCCCGCCGTGGGGGCCTGCAGGGTCGCAATCGTCCGCATCAGGGTGGACTTGCCTGCGCCGTTGGGTCCGAGCAGGCCGAACATGCCCCGTGGAATAGACAGAGAGACGTCGTTCAGCGCCACCGTGCCGTTGGCGTAGGTGTGCGACAGGCCCGCGATTTCCAGCATTTTCCCCCCGGTGCGCCACCCTCTTGGACAGGTGAGCGGCGCGCGGCAGGCTAGCGTCGTGCTTCGTGCCTCACAATGCGAAGTTCGGCAGACCGACAGACGGCAGATGTCTCTAGGACTAGGCCGCCGTCCAGCCGCCATCCATGCTGAGGTTCGCGCCGGTGATCGAGCCCGCTTCAGGCCGGCAGAGGTACAGCGCCAGGCTGGCGACCTCGATCGGCTCCACGAAGCGCTTGGTCGGCTGGGCGGCGAGCAGGACGTCGTTCATCACCTGCTCCCGGGTCAACCCGCGGGCCTTCATTGTGTCGGGGATCTGGTTCTCGACCAGCGGCGTCCAGACATAGCCGGGCGAAATGCAATTAACGGTGACACCGTCGCGCGCCGCCTCCAGCGCCACCGCCTTGGTGAAGCCGGCGACCCCGTGCTTGGCGGCGACATAAGGCGCCTTGTTGGGCGAAGCGACAACGCTGTGGGCGCTTGCGGTGTTGATGATCCGGCCCCAGCCGCGCTGGCGCATGCTGGGCAGGCACAGGCGCGTGGTATGGAACACGGCCGACAGGTTCACCGCCAGGATTGCGTCCCATTTCTCGGTGGGGAAGTCCTCGATCGGCGAGACGAACTGAATGCCGGCGTTGTTGACGAGGATGGAGGGGGACCCGAGCTCGTCCGTGCAGGTTGCGACCATCGCGTCGATCGCTTCCGGGTTCGACAGGTCGGCGTCCGAATAGCCCGCGCAGTCGCCGTTAAGCTTGGTGAGTTCGTCCTGGATGACCTGGATCTCGGCTCGGTCGCCGAAGCCGTTCAGCATCACCCGAGCACCTTCGGCCGCAAGGGCCCGCGCGATGGCGAGGCCGATGCCCGACGTGGAACCCGTGACCAGCGCGACCTTGTCCTTGAGCAGCATGGTTAAGTCCTCCGTTGTCGGGCGCCTGTCGCGTGCCGCCGCGCCGATTGCAACCGTTACGGGCGGCGAAGCATTTTATAGCTACTTGAAGGAGCATGGCATGCGTTTGGGTGGTGGCAACGACGACGGCTTTATCGATCGGACCGGCTCGAGCGGCGGCGGCGGCATGCTTGGCGGCGGAGGCGGGATGCTCGGCTTCCTCCTGCCGATGGTTCTTGGCCGCTTCGGCTTCGTCGGCATCCTGATCCTGCTGCTGGGTTATTGCGCCTTGTCCAGCCTTGGCGGCGGCGGCGGCATGCTCGGTGGCGGCTCGCAGCAGGCTGCTTCCGGCCAGTCGACCCTGTCACCACAAACCCGGCAGGTCCTGACGGGTGCGTTGTCCTCGACCAACGAGATCTGGGGCGAGCTGTTTCGCGCGTCCGGTGCGTCGTATCAGCGTCCCGAACTAGTGGCTTATACGCGAGGCACGTCCACTGGCTGCGGGCAGGGGCAGGCGGCGATGGGGCCGTTCTACTGCCCGTCGGACCGCCGCATCTACATCGATCCTCAATTCTTCAATGAGCTCAGTCAGCGTTTCGGAGCACCGGGCGACTTCGCGCAGTACTATGTCATCGCGCATGAGGTCGGCCATCACGTCCAGAACCTCGAGGGCACCCTTGATCGCGCAAGCACGGCTCAGGCCCGCGCAGGCGAAGCGGGCGGCAACCAGATTCAGGTCGGTGTCGAGCTGCAGGCCGACTGCTATGCAGGAGTCTGGGCAGCCAACGCCAAGGCGCCGGACGGCAGCCGGGCGCTTGAAAATGGCGACATCGAAGAGGGTCTGCGCGCGGCGCAGGCGATCGGCGACGACACCTTGCAGCAGCAGACGCAGGGACGCGTCGTGCCGGAGAGCTTTACCCACGGCACCTCGGCGCAGCGCATGGAAGCGCTGCGCCGCGGCCTGACCACGGGTAACCCGGCGAGCTGCAACTACAACCGGGTCTGACCTAGAGCTTCACCAGCATCTTGCCGGTGTTCTTGCCGGAGAAGAGGCCAAGGAATGCTTCCGGCGTCTTCTCCAGGCCTTCGACAATGGTGTCGCGGCTCTTGACCTGGCCGCTGGCCATCAGCGCGCCCATCTTCTGAAAGAACTCGCCCATCTGGGGCATGTAGTCGGTGTAAATGAAGCCCTTGAGCATGATCCGCATGGCGATGATCCGCATGATGTAGCGGAAGGCCATCGGCTCGGCACTGTTGTAGCTGTCGATCATGCCGCAGATGGCGAAGCGAGCATTCTGGCGGGCGTGGGCGAAGGCAGCGTCCAAATGATCGCCGCCGACATTGTCGAAGTAGACGTCGATGCCCTTGGGCGCGGCCTCTGCCAGCGCCTTCACCAGCGGCGTGCCGGACTTGTAGTCGATCACCGCATCAGCACCCAATGAGCGGACGAACTCGCACTTGTCGGCCCCGCGGGCCGAGCCGATCACGGTCATGCCGTGCGCCTTAGCGATTTGCACCACGGCCGAGCCGACCGCGCCCGCCGCCGCGGACACGAACAGAGTGTCTCCCTCCTTGGCCTGAGCAGCGTCAAATAGTCCGAACCAGGCGGTGCCGCCGGTGACACCCAGGTTACCGAGGAAGTCCTGCGGCTGAACACCGGGGATTGGCGGCAGCTTGTTGAGGCTCTTACCCGGGACCACCGCTTCGTCGCGCCAGCCCGCCATGTGCAGCACCGTGTCGCCAGGCTGGAAAGCGGGGTCGCGGCTTTCCACCACCTCGCCGACGGCACCGCCTTCGAGCGGCTGGCCGATCTGGAACGGCGGGACGTAGCTCTTCACGTCATTCATCCGCCCGCGCATGTACGGGTCGACCGACAGCCAGCGGTTGCGGACGTGGACGCTCCCTTCGGTCAGCTCCGGCAGGCTGGTCTCCGCGAACTCGAAGTTGTCGGCGGTGGGTAGTCCGCTGGGGCGGCTCTTGAGGTTCCAGGCGCGGGCCATCGAGCTTCTCCTAAAGCAAAGGGCCCGACCGCCATGGCGGCGGCCGGGCCCTCGCGTCAACGCTTCAACGTGCGCTTAACTGCGCTTGTTGTCGTCCTCGTAGGTGCCGGAGAAGCTCCGGTCGAGGATATGCGGGCCATCCCCGGACTGCTGGCCGGCGGTCGACGAACCAGTTGCTCCGGTCGCGCCCGTGTTCAGGTCCTGGTTGCCGCGGTTCTCGTCGTCCCGTCGACCACCGAACAGGCCGCTTAGCAGGCCGCCGCCGCCCGAGCCGCGATCGTCACCGCCGCGCTCCTCGTGCAGCTGACCGCGGAGCGAGTCCTTGGTGCCGCTGAGGTAGACCTTGCCGTCTTCAACCCGTTCCAGGAGCGAGCAGCTGAAGCTGCGGTGCACGCCGCCGGCTTCGGGATCGTTCTTGGTCATGATCACGGTGTCGCCGTGAACCTTGTCGACCATGCCGATGTGCTGCCCGCTCGAGTCTACTACTTCGAAGTGCTCGCGGATGGATTGCAGCATCTGGCGCTTGGTCTGGCGTTGCTGGCGGAATCCGGAGAACTCGTTCTCGAACCGGCTCTGATGCTCCTGGCGGTAGGCGTGGTAGTCATTGTCGAGCTCGTCGATCTGACGCTGGCGCCAGCTCGAATAATGCTCGTCGTGCGGGCTGCTGCCACGGCCGCCGAGCAGGGACGCGCCCGCACCTGCCGCCGCGCCGACGAAGCCACCCCGATTACGGCTGCGGTCGTCATCGCGCCCGCCGCCGTAGCGCTGGCCGCCGCTCATTCGGTCGTTGCCCTGGTCCTGACTGAAGTCCTGGCGGCCATACTGACTGCGGGTGAAGTCCTGCCCGCCCATGCCGGAGCGGTAGTGCTCCTCATGGTCCTGGCCGCCGCTGCTGCCACGGCCATAGTCACCGGTCATCGGCCGGTACTGGTCGCCACCCTGGCTCTGCCGGCCGTAGCGCTGACTGCCGAAGCCGGAGCGGTCATCGTCATGGCTGAAGCTGCCTTGGCCGAAGCGCTGCCGGTCCTGGTCACGGTCGCGATGCTGGTCTTCCCAGCCGCGGCTCTGCGGCGAAGGCGAGTAGCTGCCGCCGCCACGCTGGCCGTAGCCCGGGGGGTAGCCGCGGTTGCCGCCACGGTCCTGGTCCCGATCCCGGTGCTGGTCCTGGCGATAGCCGGTGCTGCCCCAATGGGACCGGTCCTGGCTGGTGTAGTCGCCGCCGCCGAAGCCGCCGCTTTCGCCGCCGCCACGGCCATACTGGCTACGATAATCGCCGCCTTCACGGCCGCGGCCATAACTGGTCGACTGCCCACCGCCGAAGAAGGCCGAGCGGTCGTCGTCATGAGCCCCGCCGTGCTCACGCCGGGGGTCGCGACCCTGGTTGCCGTACTCGCTGCGGCCACGGCTACTGTCCGGATGGCTCATGCGGTCGTCATCGCCGCGCCGACCGCCGCTGTCCTCGTCGCCGAACCAGCTTTGCACCTCGTCACGGGCGCGGTCCCAAAAGCCGCGGTTGTCGCCGCCGCCGCCGCCACGCGGCCCGTTGTTGCGGTCCTGATAGCGACCCTCGTCGCGGTATCCGCCGCCGCGGTCATACCGATCGTTAGCCATTGCCACTCCTCCAAAAGGGTGCATGCCGGCGCGGGCGGGGGTGCCCGCCGCATGATGGTTGATAAACGAGCAGGCGCAGGGCTCTGTTCCGGGCGGAGAGAGGGCAGCACGGCCAGGCGGAGGCGCCTAGACGACGAGGCGAAAAGGCGCGTTGCAAGGGAGAGAAAGCGCAGCTAGAGGGGCGCTTACCGACAGGTGCGGGGCTGTAGCTCAGATGGGAGAGCGCTGCAATCGCACTGCAGAGGTCAGGGGTTCGATTCCCCTCAGCTCCACCAGCCCTGTCAATTACTTAGCTGGCCTCACCCGCGGGCGGTACGGAAATAGCACGGAAGGCTGTTCCGGCTGATCTTACTACAGGTAGCGCATCCGTGTCTGATGCGCCGCACTCCAGCGCTGGCCAGCCGTAGGCAGGGCCTTTCCTGCCGGCTCTTGCATTGCGAAGTGAGTGGCTTACCGTTCGTCACGCCGGATCACCTGCTGTCGCGGGAGCAATACGCGCGAGTTAAGGAACTCGGGCCTTTTCCCCAGAAAACAGCCCTTTACGAGCAGAATATGACCTCAAAGGAACTCACCCCCGCGCAAGGCAAACTAGACCTTGGAATCGAGTGCCAGGCCGAAGTCGACGGCATCGGCATGGGAGTTTTAAAGAATGGAACCGCCTATCTGACGGGTCGCGGCCTTGCCCGCCTCGTAGATATGGAGAACCTCCATATTCGCACTATCGGTCAAGAGTGGCTGCTGGACTCCCCACCACCGCGCACAGAGAGCATCAAGGCCATTCTCGCAAAACGTGGGATACATCGGGACTCGGCTTACATCGCCACCAAAGATGCAGGGGGGCAGACTGTTCATGCTTTCCCCGAAGACGTTTGTCTCGCCGTTCTTGAGTACTATGCGTTTGATGCCGCTAAGCCGCGGGAAGCAGCTCGCGACAACTACCGCCTGTTAGCCGGCAAGGCGTTGCGTGACCTGATCTATAACCAAGTCGGGTACGACCCGAGCGGAGCTAATCGGTTTCACAAGTGGCATGAGCGGATCGCTCTCAATCACCAGTCGGCTCCCAAGGGCTTCTTCCACGTCTTCAACGAAGCTCACACGATTATTTACGAATTGATTTTAGCCGGCGCCGAGATTGGTGAAAAGTTTGTCGTCGATATCTCAATCGGTTCGCACTGGTCGAAGTATTGGAAAGAGGCCGGCCTAGACATGGTGTATGATCGTGGAAAGTATCCGCATTGTTACCCTGAGAGCCACCCTCAATCCAAATCGAATCCACAGGAGTCATGGTGCTACCCGCTCGCGGCTCTTGGAGCATTTCGAGAGTGGCTGCAGGACGTTTACTTAGAAGGAGGCAAGTTCAAGGGTTATCTTGACGGCAAGGTTGCCAAAGGCGAGTTGCCTCCGTCAGTAGCGCAGCTTGCAATAGACACTCTAGCGCCGGCACAGATCACCGGACCCGAGGCTTAGAAGATGGGCAGGGCTCGCGCCATCAATCTTACTACTCGCAGCTTCGCGAAAGCTGGCGACGCAACCGCTCACTTCAGCAGCATGCTCTCACGCTACAAAGTCGGCGACGAGGTCTCGCCTGAGGACAGTGCTGACTTGGGCGCACTTCTGAAGCGACACGATGAGGCAGCTGATAAGATTGGAGTTGGAGTTCAGCGCTACGAAGTTGGCAGCGCGCCCGAGCCCTTTCCCAATCAGAGGTGCTTCTGGATCGTCCGGAAAGACGGTTCTCGTATCGATTTCTCGTACCAGCATTGTTTGGAGAAGAAAGCTTACGACTAATCCGTGGCCGCCCTGAGCGGGGAAGCTAGGTTTCAATCCGTCGCATCTCTGCGTCTGAGAAGGGCACGGCAAGCTCGCAGGCAGTCACGCGTTCGCTACTCAGCCACGTGGGCACGTCAGCAGGTCGCAGCATCACCGGCATCGCCTTCGGGTGCACGGCGCCAACGCTTTGGTTTGGCTCGCAAGTGAGAAAGGCGAAGTAGGACCGCTCGTCGCCTGGTCGCCAGATGCCGGCAAACGCGAACAGCGGCTCGTCATGCTCGTGCAGGCCGAACCACACTTTGCGCTTTCGCTTGGTCTCTGGGTCGGGCTCTGCCGTCCACTCGCAGAAGCGGGACACGGGCACGATGCAGCGCCGCTCCGGTTTCTCCAGAGCGCTGCGCCAGAACGGACTCGCAAGATTGCGGACGTTGGTGACCGGTCTACCCTTGGCTGCGGCCGGCCCAGGAAAGCCCCACTCCATAACCTCCAGCTTCAGCGTCGCGCCCTCAGTGCGCAGCACAGGTGCGGGCTTCGCGGGGTATATGTCGCCGAACGCAGGCATGTTGGTTCTGTCACCCTCAAAAGAGCCGAAGACACGTCGAATCTCATCGACAGTCGCTGTCATGCTGTACAGATTGCACATGGCGGCAGCTTATCTGCAGCCTTGATTACTGGCTATGGGGGACAAGTGCTCGTCGGTTCGATGAAGGTGGGGTGAGGGGGGGCCTATGTACTGCATCAGGTGCGGCGCCGAACTGCCGGACGGCGCGCTCTACTGTCCGAAATGCGGGAAGAAACAGGAAGACGGGGCTCCTTATGCCGGAACGTCTGCTCTGCACGCGGACGTAGCGGCTACACTTAACCAACCCATCGTACCCGAGGCGTCAGCTAACACGAGTACGAGCGCTTTGAGTTGGATTGTGGGAGCAATCTTGGGGCTGTTTGGTTTGTTCGTTATCGGTGTGGTCGCAGCATCGATTGCAGCGCCCAATAAGGTAGCTGAGCCTAGCGTCGCGAACGCTGTGGTGGGTCAGAACGTCGTCGACATACCCACGGGCCCGCAGGTTACGGAGCCGACATCGAACAGAGCTGCTGAGAATGTGGCTCCTGATCCTGTGGAGAAAGCGACCGTCCAGGAAGAGGAGGAGGACGGCTCCGGCCTAACATCTGCGCAATTAAACGCTGTTCGGTCGGCACAGCAGTATCTGAATATGACTGGCTTCTCACGCGAGGGGTTGATCCAGCAGCTCTCGTCCGAATACGGCAGTGGCTACTCTCGCGCGGATGCAACTGCCGCCGTGGATAGCCTAGCCGTGGATTGGGACGAGAATGCTGTTAGGTCGGCACAGCAGTATTTAGAGATGACTGGCTTCTCATGTCAGAAGCTTATTGATCAACTCTCGTCGGATTATGGCAGCAAGTACACGGTTGAGCAGGCGACCTATGGCGCACACCAGGCCGGGGCTTGCTAGTTGCTGACCGTTGCAATCCCGCCAGCGACGAAAGAGCCGGTTCTGAGCATATCTACCGACAGGGAGAGGACTACGAGAGATTAGGCGAAGTGAGCTTGAAAGCTCCGTTAGGCTTTAGAGCTATCTCGGCGAAGTTTCGCGGGGGTGCGATCCTCCATGAGGGCAAGGAATGAGTATATGCCGGCAGCAGCGAACGTGATCCGGCTGCTTTCCGTCAGCATTGTCATTACCTTGTCCGAGAGGGCGGCAGGCGTCAGGAGTGCCAGAGGGACTAGAGCTACCCCTGCGAAGAACAGTTCTCCCGTGTCTCGGGAAAAGACGGGAGGAGGCCTCTTCAGCTGCCGCCTACGGAAACGGACGTAGAGCATGGCCCCGATGAGCGAGGCCAGATCGACAGCTCGAGAAGCTATGCCCTCCCAGAGAGCTGCAGCGAGGGAACTCAATCGCGTTTGATGGCTCGAAACGCCGTCAGCATCCCTGCACCGAGGCCAACGACCGCCCCTAGCTCGCTAGCGGCAGCTGTCAGCGCCGGGATCCAGCTGAGAAACGCACCTGCCACAACGGTGCCAGCCAAAGCCGACCCAGCAACCCAGCGTAGGCTATGGATAATGGTTTCAGTGGTGGTCGTCATGAAAAGACACGTAATCCAGAGTGTGAGGCGATTCAACTTGTGGTTGAAAGTCGCGTTCCCTGCCGATCGCTTTGCTCATTCAACTGCTCACGCGTAGAACATAAGTGGCAGTATTCGCCCGAATGAATTGCTTGGCCCAAATGGGTCGGTAAAGGCTACGCCAGTCATCCCGGCCTTGTAGCGGTTGCGGCCATCGTCCGCTCGCAGCGCACCCGAGAACCACTGCGACTGGGTGGAGGCGATGCAGCCCCAGACCTTCGCTCCCGCTGCCACAACAACGGGGGCGAGCATGTTGACCTTGAGAACGCCGCCAACCTGCCTGCACCGGCACCGTTTGGCTGATGCCGAGCAAAGCACCTGGCAGGTTCGCAGCGTCCGCATAGATAGCCATGCGGAACGTCTCCAGCGGTGCGTCACCGCCTGATACGATGTTGACGACCTGAAGCTGAGTGACAGTGACAGGCCCGCCGCTATCATTGGTGAACTGGCACACGTCATGCTCACCGGACCAAACAGCTTGGTCAAACGTGCCTGTGCCGTCGCCGGTCTTGTAGCCGAACGCGAACGTAGTTGCGGGTGCGCTGCTCGCCGGAAACGGCATGGATTGAACGATCATAGACCCACCGCCGTCCGGTCCCAGCGGGTGCCCGCAAGCAAGCTCTCACCAGCTTGCTCTGCATAATGCCGGAAGAACGCCGGAACGTGGTGGTCGCCCCAATGCCGGGAAACAAACTCGGACAAGGCCATGGCAAGGACGAGGCCCTGCCCCTCGTGGTCCAGCCCCTCCCGGCATGCCAGGGTGGCGAACTGGTGGTGCAGCTCATAGGCGCGGCGAGCCGCGTCAATCCCGCTGAGTTGGGGGCGGGCTGGTCTGTTGTGGCACACGGTTATGCTCCTCGTTGGAATGTGCCGCCTCTCGGCGGAAGTTAGCTCTGATCACGGAGGGGGCGCTCCGATCCCGGCGGGCCGCTTGCGGGACAGCGGCGCGAAAGGTCGCAGATATCGCTAACTGCAAGTTTTGTGTTGCGGGGGAAGGGGCGGGAGCCGAAGCCCCCGCCCAACCGGCTCAGAGAATACCGACCAGCTTGGCGAAGTGCGCCTTGCGCTCAAGCTGGACGTCGGTCCGCATACCAAATACAAAGTCAACTTGGCTATTCTCGGCGAAGCGCTCCTGAAGAACGCGGATCGTCAGCTCGTTAAGCTTACCAATGAGACCCTTGTTGAGGTCGCCCATGGGTTCGAGCTAGCCGCGATGCTGGGGGGCTGCGCCAAACTCCTGGCATGCCTGTTAGTGGCCGCCAGGTGACCGTCCGGTTTTCGCGCGCGGAGGCCGGAAGCAGACGCCCGTTCAGCTACGTAGCTGATGTGCGGAACCGGTCCATTCCTGACTTTTGCTCGTCAGCTGATGAGCCTCCATCTCCGCAGTTCAGAGTGCAGGCGAACGCACCCGTAAGCCCACCCTTGTTCGTCGACGCGAGTCGTGCGCGGCGGCGGCTGCAGTTCTGGTGGTGCCGTACAGCAGGGGCTCTGCCTCGGACAGCTGTCGCATCTCAGTCGACTGAGCTGCCAACCAGCTTTCTCCGACGTAGATTTTCGGAGGCAAATAGAGTTCCGGTAGGCCAGCGATCTGAAACTGCTCCACTGCTGGCAAGCACCAAGCGTTTTCCCTCCCGCTTTCGGCCGCTCAGCCAGAGGCATTCCCCGCGTATGTTGTCGACCCAAGCGCTGCGCCACGGATCATCCGGATAGTCGGCGCGGGTCACCGTTGCGGCCTCATCAAGAAGTGCAAAAGCATTGTTGTAGGCTCCACGTGCGCATCGCAGTGACGCGAGATCAGCGAGGCTGGGTCCCAAGGTGCGATGACTATGGCTCCGCGCCGCCGCGATGGCCTCGTCAAACAGGCGCTCAGCCTCGTGGCGCTGCCCGAGCCGCGCTTTGACAATGGCGAGATTGGAAAAGACAAATGCCATCTGGTCGTGGGTCTGGCCGCGCTCCACGAGATTGCTGCGCATCGCCCGTTCGAGCAGCGGCGCAGCTTCGGCGAACCGCTGCTTTTCCAGCAGCACTCGCGCAAGATTGTTGCGCGTGGTCGCCGTGTCGGGATGGTCGGGACCAAGCACTCGTTCGTCGGACACCAAATTGCCGCGGAAGAAGCGCTCGGCGCCGTCAAGATCGCTCTGCAGGTAGGCGATCGATCCGAGGCTGTTGTAATTGTCGCTCACGCTGGGGCTGGCGTTGCCTTCGGCCTTGCGGCGCAACGCGAGCGCCCGAACGAACAACGGCTTCGCGTTTTGGAGATCGCCTGCCAGCATCTGGTTTAGGCCCAGCGCTTCATAGTCCCGGGCTTGGTCGCTGATCGCCGTCTCGCCACGGGCGCGATCAAGGAGCAGGGCGCGGCGGAGATGCGGCGTCGCTTCCGGATATCGCTCGAGCTGCGTCAGGCTCTGGCCCAAGCCGGCCAGGATCCGGGAGCGGACCGACGGCGTCGCATTGGGCGCCTGCGCCAACGCCCGCCGAAACTGGCGCTCGGCCGCTTCATAATCGCCCAGGCGGAGCATCGACTCCGCCAGTGCTGCTGTCCGGCGCGCCACCGTCGTTGGCTCGGAGACCGGAATGGTGAAGCTTCGCCGGACCAGTCGATCGCTCTTCGTGTATAGCCCCAGCGCGCCGTACACGTCCGCCAAGGCGACCGCGAGTTCGGCCTTGACCACGGGCTGATCGGACAGACTGTTTTCCAGTCGATCGGCCGCTCGATCGACGATCTCGCGAGCCGTAATGGCGGCCCCCTTGGCTTCGGACGGATCGGCCAGGGAGAACATGCCCTTGACGAAGTCGACCGTCCGCTCGGCCACGGCCATTCGCTGCTCGGCAAGAGTCCGTTGGCGCAGGGCCTCCGCCCGCGACATCAAGGCGATGACGGTCAGGCCGGCCATGATCAGGAAGCCGATCGATGCTGCGCTGGCCAGGACCAGCAGCCGTTGCTGGCGCCGCGCCACCTCTCGCTGGCGAAGTTCGTCGAACGGCACGTCGATGATGCCAGCGATCAATTTGAGGATAGCGCCTGAGCGGCCGTCCGCAGTCTTTCGGACATCGGCGGCGAGTGGCTCTGGGCCGCCATCGCGCAGCGCCGGCGGCAGGCACTCCTGCTCCGGATCGGCGGCATGAGGTTGCCCGTCGACAACGACCAGCCGGATGCGGTCTCGGCGGCCGCTGTCGATGAAGGCGCGCACCTCCTGATCGACCCAGCGCGAGCGCGCGGCATGCGGCGAGCAGATTACGACCAGTGTCGTCGACTCCGCCAACGCTCTCCTGACCGCGGCATCGAGATCGGCCGAGGCCGCCAGTTCGTCGCGATCACGGAACACCGGCGGCAGCCGTGGGCCAAGCTCACCCCATGGCGCGGCGCGGCCTCGCAGGCGCTTGGGCACCGAGTAACTCTCAAGCGCACGGTGGAGCCGAATCGCCCAATCGCGGTTGCGGTGATTGTAGCTGATGAACGCGCTGTATTTCACGTCCGCTCCCACCCTTAAACGGCGTCTTTCCGGAGAAAACTATCGTTTATTTATTATTAATGATAGACCCGAGTCGTATTGACATTCCGGCTTGGGATCGGGTCGGCAAAGGGGGAGGTATCAGTGGCTCGGACCATTCGCACCGGCATTGACGCGCTTTCAGGCTACCGGCAGCTCGCGTGGGAAAACGATAGGCCGCCTTTGCCGCCCGGCGAGGACCATACCGAGATTGCCTACTCGATCACGCTCGCTAACGGGATGACCTTCGACCGGGTCACGATCTGGGGCATTGGGCTGGTCTCGCTCGGTCCGGCCACAGCGGCCCAGCAGGCGTTCGTTGCCGCCATGACGCCAACCACAAGCCTGGCCTCGTTTCCGGGCCTGTTCGCGGCCGGAGGCGTCGCCATACCCGCACAGGTGAGCGTGTTCGACATCCTCGTCGGCAATCCGGCTTCGACCGACCTTAGGATCTGGTGGAGCGGCGGCGGCGTGATCCTAACTGATCAGGGTTTCGGCGCAAGCGGCGCCACGGGTCAGACCGGCGTCCTGAGCGCCAACGGCTATCAGGCGGGGGCCGGCTTCAGCTACTGGAGCGACTTTTCGATCACGCAGGGCACCGCGTCGGGTGAGCTGATGGTCGGTACGGACCTGGCAGAGACCCTGATGGGGCTTGCTGGCGACGACACGCTGGTCGGAGGGCTCGGGGCCGACGCGCTGAGGGGCGGCGACGGCAACGATGTTCTGGTCGGCGCTGGCAAGGACCGCATGTGGGGCGATGCCGGCAACGACTGGCTCAAGGCCACTCCCGACTTCGCGCTGGCTGATGGCGGCAGCGGCTACGACCGGCTGACGGTGGATTATTCCGCCTCCAACCGCAGCCTGGTGTTGCTGTTCGACAACCTGCTTGCAGACACGAGGGTGTCCGGGATCGAGCAGCTGGAAGTCATCGGCACGAACCAGGTCGATACGATCACGGGCACCGCCGGCGACGACCGGCTGTTCGGGGGTGGCGGCTACGATGTGCTGCGCGGCGGTGCCGGCAACGATTGGCTGGACGCCGGTCCGGCGGGCCCGTCGACCGTCGGCATCATCGGCGAGCGCGGCGGCTTCTACTCGGGCCTATCGCTCGATAGCCTGTGGAGTGCCGGCGCGGGCGGTCCGACGCTAACTACCCGTGTGACCTACGTTCCGGTGCTGTTGCCACCGGCGCCGAACACGGGTGGCGATTTCAGCTTTACCGTGACTGATCCGGGCACCACGTTGTCGATCGCCTACGCTTTTCAGGGAGCGCTTGCGGGCGGGTGGGGCTACTACGACGCGCATCTCGTCGCTCCCGACGGCAGCTGGATCGACCTCCATCCCTACTCCGCGGACAATGTCGTCAGCCTGACCCAGGTCGGGACCTATCAGTTGTCCGCCAGCCTATTTTCCGGGAGCTCTTGGGAGTACGGACACCTCGACCTCACGGTCACGCTGTCCGGCGGGGAGGTCCTCTCTGCGAACCGCTTGATCGGTGGGGCAGGCAACGACACGTACGTCATCTATTCCGTGACGGACCAGATCGTTGAAGGCGCCGGCGAGGGCATCGATACGGTGCGTAGCCCATTCTCCTACGTGCTTGGCGACAATTTGGAACAACTAGTCCTGACCGGCTCCGCAGTGGACGGCACCGGCAACGGCCTTGCCAACGCCATCATCGGCAACGTAGGCGATAACTGGCTGCGCGGCCTGGGCGGGAACGACCGGCTGGAAGGTGGCGACGGAACGGACCGGCTGACGGGCGGCAGCGGTCGTGACATCTTCGTGGTGGGGCTCGATGAGCTCGGAACATCGCGATCCGGCGAGCATGACACCATCACTGATTTTATTGGGGGCCAGGACCGCATCGACCTGAGTGCACTCTACGCTGGCAGCAAATTCGGCGGAGTGAAGAAGGGGACTTCCGGCGATTTCGCGGACATCTCCAAGTACCGGGTGGCAACCATCGTGGACGGCGACAGGACCTGGGTGATCGGCGACACCGACGGACTGCCAGGCGCAGATTTCGTCCTGGAGCTAACTGGCGCGCACAACCTGACCAAGTCCGACTTCATACTTTGATGCGCCGTCCGGAGCGATGACAGGCACGCCGCAGAGCGACTCACCGGACTGCTGAGTCGTCGGCCTACTTGCCAGCGAGATCACGCAGCAGAATAGTCCAGTGCACCACATTCTGTGTAAGTGCTGCAACCGGCAGGCGCTCGTCCTTACCATGGGCGCGATTGTCGTCCGGGGTCACGACGAGCGTTCCGTCAGTGCCATAGATCGGAATGCCGGCGACGCGGAAAGGGCGGGCATCGCTTGCGCCGGTTGACATCTCCGGCGTGATCGCAACGCCTGGATGCAGCGCATGCACTGCATGTTCGAACGCTGAGACCACGTCTGGCCGCAATGGCGAAGCTAGTGACGCTACATATTTGTCATTGCGCGTGACCACCACCGTTGGATCGGCGACAATGGCCGTGAGATCCGCTTGCACTTGGTTGGGATCAACGCCGGGGAAGATGCGGCAGTTGATAAGCGCGGTCGCAACCTGCGGGAGGGCGTTATCCGCATGGCCGCCAAATAGGCGGGTGGGCACACATCGCGTCCGCGTTAGTCCGACATAGCTTTCATCTGCCTCGATCAAGTCAGGCGCAGCGCCATCGTTTGGATTGGCAAGCCATGTGCGCATGGCTCCGGCCAGCGCACCTTGTTCGGTTTTAGCGCGCGAAGCGAAATATGCTCGGGTGGTCTCGTTCAACATCGGGGTGAAGCGATGAGCTTCAATGCGATCCAGGGCGTGCGCCAAGGAGTAGATCGCATTGTCTTTGCGCGGCTTGGACGAATGCCCGCCACGGTTTCGGACTGTCAGCGTGTAACCCGCAAAGGTCTTTTCCGCCGTTTGCATGGAGAAGCTCGTAGCTCCCTTGCCGGCCTTCCGCTCGCCCCCACCGCCATCGGCGTTCAAGCCAAATTCTGGGTGGCCGAGGCGGCCAAGCCACTCGCCGGAACCTTTGTCCGCACCGACCCCGTTCGTTTCCTCGTCCCCCGTGAAGAACACCACGATGTCACGCTTCGGCGTCCAACCAGCCGCCTTCAGCTCGAACAGCGCCTGGGTGATGCCGGCGATGCCGTTCTTCATGTCGATTGTGCCGCGACCATATAGATATCCGTCCCGCTCTGTGAGGGCGAAAGGATCCGTAGTGCTGTCCTCACGCTTAGCCTCGACCACGTCCATGTGGCCAAGCAGCAGAATAGGCTTTTTCGTCGCTTTGCCCGGTGCACGCCAGCGGACGAGCAAGGCTGCCGTCGTGTCATTGCCCGTAGTCGCACTGCCGGTGTCGTAAGGGATCACCTGCACGTCGGCCGCTTGGAATCCTTTGGCGATGTACTGGTCCGCAAGATATCGGGCCATGGCGGGCACCTGGCCCCGCCCGATCACGGTCGGCGTGTTCACCAAGCGTTCGAACATCGCCCGTGTTTCCGCCTGTCTGGTGGCACTCATAGTCGGTGCGGGCGCAGCGGTGCTGACAGACGATGCACAGGCAAGTGAAGCGGCAACGATCAGGCGACGCATAAGGGGAACTCCGCTCGTGGCCCAACAAACGCTAGGGCAAGCTCATAAGCAGTCAATCGGCACGAACTTGCGGACCGCTAGGGTGCTGCCGAATGACGCCATGTGGGTGCTGGCGAATGGCTCTGGAACGTCCGGGATGGGCGCTGAGCCGACGCCATCCTCAGCATGAACGAGCGTCCGCTTCGCGTAATTGCTCGCCCGAAAACTGCCGGTCCGCTTTCCACCAAGAACGAACATTCATGACACAAGTCACGGGATGTTATGGCTCTGGTGCCCAGCTAGCGAGCCGCTGGGGCGACGCTATCCCAAGTGAGTCATAAGCGAGAACTCAAGCACCACGAACCCAGCTGGCTTAAGCGGCGCAAAGCCGATGTGGACTTGACGACGCCACGGTTGATGTCAGCGGTAGTCGTAGTGGAGGCATCACACATCACGATATAAGCGTGCAAGCGGAACCGCTAGTTCGAAGCAGGCAGGCGGAGCTCTGGACCGGCTGCTGCCGTGTCGTCAGGCGATGGTCACCGTAACTCTCTTTCTTTTACGTGTGGAGCTAACTTCCGATTAGTGCTTCAGGGTTATGCAACCCTCTCGAGAGGTCCAGTTCATGGCGTTTGGAAAGAAGATCGGGGGCGGCCGTCGCGCCGGCTCTAGAGCAACAATCCTCCTAGCCGCTTCCATCGTCGGCAAGGGTTTTGGGCGCCGGGTGGCAGTTATGGACCTAAGTGCCACTGGCGCGAAGCTTCGAGACGCACAGCCTCCGCCAGCCGGCACGGAGCTATGGTTGCGCATAGCCGGCATTGAACGGCTCTCAACCGTTCAATGGTCGAGAGGCGGGTTTCTAGGCGTCCTGTTCGACAAGCCGCTCATTCCACGAGAATTGCACGAGCTGCACCGCCAGAACTCCATCTCGATCGCGACGAAGCTCAAGCCTGAAGAGCGCCTTGCCGTTAATGACTGGAACATCGGGCTGGCACGTTAGCTGGTGAAAAGCCGTGCGAGCTGAAGGCGTCCCCTGGCTTCGTATCGTTCGCCGAAGCACATAAAAGCGGTAACGGTTTGTTACGGGTCCGTCGTTAGCTCGCAGTGAGTACCAGCTTGTTGGGTGATCCGAGTTTATGCTTCTGGCGACATCAACTCCTTCGTCGCTAATCGAGCCGAACCGACGCAAATTGAAGCGCCTGGATCTGCAGTGCCGAGCCAGGATCGTGATCGGGACCCGGCACCATGCCGGATATCTCAGTGACATATCGCCGGGCGGTGCAAAGCTTAGAACCATCACACCCATCGCGAGGCCGGGAACCGTCCTGCTGCGTCTACCGGACCTTCCAGTTCTTCGCTGCTCATTGCGCTGGCATGATGGATACAACGCCGGCGTGGCCTTCGAGCGGTCGCTTGAGGAGGGTGAGTTCCACGCTTGGCTAAGAACCCGCAGCGGCTTTGAATCACACGGCGGCCAGATGCCTCTGTGTGAAATCGTCAGGGCTGAGCCAGGCCGAGCGTGGCAGAAATTAGCATGAGTTCTGAGGATCTAGAGCAACGGTCGGCGCGCGTGGAGTTGCATTTCCTCGCAGCGATCATGGATGAGCTGATGCAAGCGCTGCTGGTTGGCGGCATCATGAGCCGCGCTCAGGTGCAATCTGTGGAGAATGCCGTGAGTGCGCGCATCGGCACCGAGCCGAGGGTCTGGTGAGAGACTGACCTCGGAGCGGCTGTAGCCGAAAGTTACGCTCCTTACGTGATCGATCAAAAGGCTAGTCCAGCTGTATCGTGAGGCCTGTTATCCCGAAGCACCGCCTGATCTGCCTCAAACCGAAAACTAGGCTTGATGATCCAGTGTTTCACTTCGAGGCCCCAAGTGACAACTCTGCGATCCAGATTGCTGCGCGCCAGGTCGAGGGTTGCGCTGCTGAGCTGTGGAGAGGCTATCAAGTGGTGGGAAGCTGGCGGGTAGCTTCTACTCCGCTAGGAAGTGCCTCAGACACCTGAATGAGACAACCCTGCTCGTCTCAGGCGAGCCGGTCGCCCCCCTTGATTACAGAACCACTGCCAGGCGAGTTCGACTCCGAGTTCACAACGTTCGGCGGAGATGGACTGCTCACTGCGCCTTTGGCTGAGTTGGAAGTTGCGGCCGATCTGGCACGGCATTCATCCAACAGCTTCTTGCAACTTTCGAGGTGCGCTTCGAAGGCTCTGGTTCCTAGCTCCGTAACCTAGCCAAGCTTGCGAAGCTCTTCAACTTGCCGCAGGCGAGCCATGGCTCAACGGGGTTGGGCAAGCATGCTTGTGGGGAGGTTAGGCACGATCCCTTACCCGCTGTTTACCCCGGTCAACGACTGCTCAAACGGGGGCGAGCAGGAGTATTTGCGATGCCGAGTTTTGGTAAGAGAGTGGACGTGCCCGGCGGCCGGCGCAGCAGCCGGCGCGATCACGTGGTACTCGCAGCCGCGGCCATGTCCTTGGACAAGTCTAGGTCGGTGGTGGTTGAGGACGTCTCCTCAACCGGGGCCAGGCTTCTGGGGCGAGACTTGCCGGGTGCCGGGAAAGACCTGCTGTTGAAGGTGGCCGCTGAGGCATTCATGGCTTGGGTGGTTTGGTCCACCGGGGAAGAGTGCGGAATTGAGTTCGAGGACCCACTCGATTCAGCCGCGGTTAGCCGCTTGAAGGCTGATGCTTCCATCGAGCACTTTCTGGTGCTCGTGGAATAAGCGGCGCAGGACCGGGAACCTCAGCAAAGGGCAGGCCGATCACAGCAACGCGCCCGCTGGCCGTCCAGATCTCCACCCGGAGGTGCCGAGGCTTACCAGAGGCTTTCTCGATGGCTTCCAGGCCACCTCGGACGCGCACCTCATCCGTATGCTCGAGAACACCCTGGTCGACATACAGAACGCGGAAGGTTTGCATCGCGCAATCAACGCACCGCTATTGTCCCCTCAGCTCAATCACTGATCGCTGCTCCGCTTTCGCGCGAGGTCTTCAAATGCTGCAGCGACATTGATGAGCAGGCGCTGTTCCGGACGACCAGAATATCGACGCGCCAAGGTCCGGCACTTGCGCGCCTCACTGGCAAAGGTGTCCTCCCGCATCTTGCCTCCCGCCAATCGAATCGAACCAAGTCGCGCGCGACGAGCGCTGACTGATTGATCGTTGGCTCGTCATGACGAAACGAAGCGCGACAATCTTTCCCGTGAATCTGAAAAACTGTGAGAACGACCGATTGGACGAGATGAGTGTCGCTCTGGGTCAGTCGGTCCGGTGCTCGGCTTGCCCCAAGCCAACGGCAGCCTCCCCCTGCGCCTCGGTTGAAGGCGCAAGCCTCTTCAGCACTTTCGCACGCACCTCTTGCGGCGTAACCGCCAAGTCGATGGCGCCGGCGGCAGTCACCATCCGCCTTTGCGCCTCTTGTCCCGCACGATCCTTCGGCCGCATCGTGTAGATGATGACGGGGACCATCATCCGTCTATCTTGCATCGCTTCGATCATCCTCAATCCGGCGAGGCGATCATCGCCGCGCCCAAGGTCGCTGATCAGGAGCGCGTAGCGGTTCATGGCGACTAGTTTGAGTGCGTCTTCTGTCGACCCCGCAAGATGCACCGCAATCCGGTGCTGCTTGAAGGCCGCGATCTCCAGTCGATTGTTGGAAGGGTGATCGTCGACCCACAAGATCGTCGCGACAGCATTAGGCGCATCATGCGTGAGCGGCGGCGCTGTGCGAATTGGCACAGCCCGCTGTGCGGGAGCGAAAGCCCCGGTGATGCCCACAGCGGACAGGATCACAAGCAGGGCCGCGACGACAACAGCGCTCGTAGAACACCGTGATCGGATCGACTTCGCAACTGATCTAGCAGGTCCGACTGGCTCCTCGTTTTCGAGGGCAGGCGCCTGGTCGCGAGCGGCCTCACGAAGGATATAGCCGACGCCGTAGGCGGCGACGATCTCGAGCCCGGATCCGCTTATGGTCCTGCGTAGCTTGCTGATCGCCTTAGCGAGTGAGTTTTCGTGGACCAGCTGATGCGGCCAGGCGGCACGCAGCAATTCCTCCTTGCTGACGCATTCGCCGAGACGCTTCGCGAGAGCCGCGAAGACGCTCCACGATCGACGATCGAGCACCGTTCTCTGCCCACTCACACTCATTGAGCGGACATGCGGATCGAATTCGAGATCCAGAAGTCGCAGCGAGGTGCCTTCCATATCGCCGATCATCTCTTTCGATCTTCACCCAGCGCAAGAACAAGGCAACTGATGCACGGTATAGGTGGCTGCTCCAAGGTGCCTGCAATATCTGACCGCGCCGTAGGCCAGCAGAGAAACATAATCGCAGTGGCACGCAAACAGTCATCTGGGCCCGATCAGCTGGTTGTGTCCGAACGTCTGCTCGTGGTGGCAAGCGGACGGGCAGCTTCAGGTGAGCAAATCCGATAAGCTGCAGTTCGTTCAGGCGGGCCAAGACGTCGGCTTAGCGCCCTTCTTGGACGCTCAAGGCGGCCTAGCGATCGCCCGTTAGCAGACGTCGTTCACCTTCCGAGCTAAATGTGTCCGGTTCCGACCCATATCGGACATTAGTGTTGCAGCAGCTCAGTGCCCTCGTTGCCCCTGCGGCTCTGCGGCGAACTGGGTATTGGTAAAGTGATGGTTAGGTGCGATGCTCTGAACTCCAAGTTTGCGAGTCGTCTCAAGAGGGAGGAGAGCAGCTGTGAGCATCCAAACTTACGGCACGATCATGCTCGTGCTCGTTGCAGCGGCGGGCGTCGCCAGCGCACAAACGGCGAGGGACATCCGCGGCGTGTCACCCTACGAAAACTCCTTGACGGATCAGCCACCACCTCGGCTTGTCGTCGATCCGCCCTTCCAAGAAGGACTGAAGGTCGGCGTTTTCCAAGCGCAGTACCGTGTCGAGAACCTTCGCATTGTCCCGGTATTTGGGCCCGACGGTTTGAAGGTTAGTCCCAGGATCGGTCACCTTCATGTGATCGTGGACGACGGACCGCAGTGGTGGGCCGACGCGAGCGACAGCAATACCGTTGATGTAGCCAATCTCGCGCCTGGCCCACACCGCGTCACTATCCAGCTGGTCAACGCAAACCACGTCGTCTTTCCCGGGCAGGTGGTAACCCTCAACTTCACGGTTCCCGCCACAGCCAAGGTAGCCCCAGTGATCCGTTAGTCCGCGTCGTCAGCCCACCAAAGGGAGATGTCGATATGCGTACGTTCCTCGTGACTCTTGGCATTCTCACGATCGGCGTGAATCCTACTCAAGCGCAGAGACCCGCCGACACAGGGATTCGCGCGTTCAGAGTGCACGTGCCGGAACGCGACATCGCAGACCTCAAGCGACGCCTTCAGCAAACCCGCTGGCCGGACAAGGAAACGGTCAACGATGCGTCGCAAGGAGCGCAGCTCGCAAACATGCGAGAGCTCGTTGGTTACTGGGGCGGCTCGTACGACTGGCGCAAGGCCGAAGCGAAGCTCAATTCGCTGCCGCAATATACGACGGACATCGACGGCGTCCGCATCCACTTCATTCAAGTACGGTCCCGCGAAAAGAACGCACTTCCATTGCTTGTCATGCACGGCTGGCCAGGTTCCGTGTTCGAGCAACTCAAGCTAGTGGGACCCCTGACGGACCCAGTGGCCCATGGTGGCAGGGCTGAAGACGCGTTTGATGTCGTAATCCCGTCCATGCCCGGGTTCGGCTTCTCCTCACGGCCAACCACTACGGGGTGGGATCCCGACCGGATTGCTCGGAGCTATGCCGAATTGATGAAGCGGCTCGGCTACAGCCGCTGGGTGGCGCAAGGCGGAGACCTGGGAGCACTGGTCGCCAACTCGCTTGGACGCCAAGCACCGCAAGGCCTGCTTGCGATCCACAGCAGCCTGCCAGCAACTCTTCCGCCCGAACTCGGACCGGCCCTCGCGAGCGGCATGGCGCCGGCCGGCCTGTCCGACAAGGAACGCGTTGCGTTTCAGGCAGTGGACGCGTTCAACAAGAACGCTCGGGCATATGCGTTCATGATGACGACCAGGCCACAGGCAGTCGGGTATGGCCTGACCGATTCTCCGGCGGGGCTTGCCGGCTGGATGCTGGTTCATACCGGCTTCGACAAATGGCAATACGGCCGGGATCCAAGGCAATCGCCGACCCGGGACGACGTGCTGGACAACTTCTCCCTTTATTGGCTGACAAACACCGCAGTGTCGGCCGCACGCGAGTATTGGGAGAACGGGTCGCGCAGCGTGCTTTCCGCCGCCGCCCAGAAAACGGCGGACATCAAGGTGCCGGTTGCGATCACGGCCTTTCCCGATGAAATTTACGTAGCTCCGGAGAGTTGGGCGCGGCGCGCCTATCCGACCCTCCTCTACTTCCACGAGGCGGCGAAAGGCGGGCACTTTGCAGCTTGGGAACAGCCACAGGTGTTCAGCGCGGAGCTGCGCGCGGCCTTCGCACCCATTCGTTCGAGACCGTGAACGCAACTATCGCGGCAATTTGCCTCGCACCGGTAGGAGCCAAGCGGCCCGTGGAGGCAAGTGCAAAGCGCAGAACGTCCATACCGCCGGAGCTTAGGCCCACGAATCGGCGTCAAGAGTCCTTTTCAGACGCGGTCTTTGCAATCGTTGTCACCATCATGATCTTGGAAATTCGCATTCCGGATGCGCTCGCTTTTGATAGCGATGGTCAAGCGCTGATGGGGCTCGCAGCCGTCGTTGCGACCTATGCGCTCAGCTTTGTCGTGATCGCGATTTTCTGGAGTAATCATCACTATCTCGTCTTCACACTTCTACGCGCTGACCGCGCAACAATCTGGCTCAACAACAATGCGTTGTTCTGGATAACCTTGATCCCGATCGTCGCACATTTCTTTGGACTTCACCCGACGGCGCCGAGGGCGGTCGCCGCCTACGCGTTCGTCGTCATGACATGTACGCTGTCGTTCGGTCTGCTGCGCGGAGCGAAGATCAGCCGAAACCAATTACACCGTTCGCTGCACCGCCGGGTTTTCAGGAGAATTTGGCCGGCCGTTATCGCTTACGGTGCCGCGATACCCTTGGCCTTCGCCGACGTACATATCGCTTGGGCATGCCTGCTTGTTCTGCCTGGGCTCTTCTTCCTGCCCGTCACGCAAAGCGCGCCGGTCGAAAACAGTGGACGATGAGGACACCTACTTCTCGGGCAAGCGTGAGCTCGCCCGTGCGGCGGCCGCCTCGAACGCTGGGGATCAGCTGGGTGTGACAGCAAGCAGACGCCCGGCCCGCAGCTAAGCTTAGGTCCGCTTTCCACCCATTCCGCAAGTAAGCTCGCCGGCTGCTTTGCGCCCATCTCGGCTGCTCAGGCCGGAAACGGCGGAACTCGTTAGCGGACCTTCGTTCGCCTCGGCTGACGTCTGCTCATGGTGGGAAGCGGAATGGCAGCTTTCGGGTCCGCACCCACAGAATGCAGAGGTGTGCCCGCGAAGGGCCTAGATGACGGCTTAGCGCCAATCGCCATCCTGGCAGCATCTTGAATGACAGGTATTCATCTGCTCGACCGCCTGCATGATCAGCCTGCTGTTTGTATTGGGTGCCCAAGCTTCCTCCCCTGCTGCTCCAGAGCTCTCTCCCGACGCGCTGAAGGCAGAGATCGCGGCTGTCGACGCGGAGTATTTTCGCCTCCTTTGGAAAGATTGTGAGGCGCCCGAAAAATTGAGGGCACTAATCTCGCCCGATCAGGAGTTCTACCATGACCAGCATGGCCTAACGATCGGGCCGGCTGCCGACTTAAGCTTCGTTGCTCGCCGGTGCGACAACCTTGCTAGAACCGGCGCCAGCACACGGAGAGTAATCGTTCCTGGCACCTTCCGCGTTGATCCCGTGCCAGGCTTCGGAGCCGTCGCTACGGGTAGGCACCGTTTCTACCGCACCGACCCGGGCAAGCCCGAACGCTTTCTGGGCTCAGCGACTTTCTCGGTCGTATGGAAGCGAACTGGTGCCAGTTGGCAAAGCTATCGAGTGCTCAGTTTGGATCATCGGAAAGCTAGCAAGCCGTGAGCGGATCGGCTGCGCGGAGCTGCTTCGAGCTCAGTGCTCTTCCCCGGGGCCGGATTCGGCGATCGTCAGAAAGCAGGCTCTGTCGCACAATTAGAGCCTCCACCCGGTCACTTCTGTGCGGGCGATCCAGCTAACATGTTTTCGTGTTCTAGGATGATGCGAAGGTTATTGTTCTCTACCCTTAGCACTGCCGTATAGGCCATTTGAGCCGTCCGGCTGCCAGCGGTCCAGCTGAAGCCACCAACGACAAGGCAAGTGTCCGGGCTGATCTGTTCATAGCTGAGATCCTGCCACGCGAACTTGTCGGGCTTTTGCCACTCTGGACTCGCGTAACGCTTACCAATTGCATCGAAGCTATCGCGACTTTTCGGTGTGAAGCCCAGTGAATAGGCTCCCAGCGCGCTGTAGCGTGCGGCGACGGCGCCTCGATCGCCTCGGGAAAGATCCGACGCATAGGCCCTCATGAACTCCGTCGCATCGCTGCCGCAGTCCACAAGCTTTGACGTAGCTTGGTTTGCGGCAAGGCCTGCTGCAATCAAAACAATGAGCATGAGGGTTATCTCTCGAGGTTTCGCGGAAGAAAGTGCCAGTAAGACCAGCTTTGGGCAACGGGTGAGCGCTTTGTTCCGCCTTCTTTCGGCCACTTGCCGACGCTCAAGCTGGCTTCAAACCGATGTCTGCGGGTGGTGGGAAGCAGAACGGCGGCTTTCGAGTTGGAAATGCTTGAAAGCAGGCGATGCCGGGGGCAAGGCTCGAGCGACTTGCCGCACCAGCACTCAAGGGGGCTGCAAGCCTGAAACCCGAAGCTGACGGTCTTTCCGACCGCCTTTCCTCGGGGTTCCGCACGATGATGTCGACAACCTTGTGGCACTTGAGCGTCTGCCCTCGATGATCCAAGCTCGGATCACCGCTCGCCCGTCGCAGCAACAGAGGGGCGTTCCTGACAGCGTGCAACCCACGCGCGGATCGCGGGAGTGGTGGCCATCTGATCGCCGAACCAGGCGAAGGGTCCTGCGCAGAGCAGATCGGCGGCACTGTAGCTATCGCCGAGCAGATAGGGCTGCTTGCTCAGAACCGCGTCAAGGTGGTCCCGCGCCGTATCGTAATCGCGCAGTGAAGCTGTAACGGCGGGATGGCTCAGCCCTGCCCAGGACAAGATCGCCACGGGCTCGAGAACGCCCTGATACCAGATCAGCCACGAGATGTAGCGGCCTCGCTGCTCGTGACCGACCGGTCGCCCGAGGCCGGCCTCGGGAAAGCGATCGGTCAGGTAGAGAACGATCGCAGCTCGCTCTCGCACACTGTCCTCTCCGTCTATGAGATAGGGCACCTTTTTTTCAGGATGCGCATTTCGAGGGTCAGGACCTCCCGAGCCGTCCTGACGAGGGATCGTGACTTCGATCGTGTCGATCTGATCCGTGATGCCCAGCTCGATTGCCAACTGCTTGATGCTCGTGGAGCGGCTGTTCGGTGCATGGTAGAAGCGCAACATGGTGGTTCTCCTGACGTGGTCGGACTTGGAATAAGCCAGTCATCCTGACAGAAGTGGTCAGCATGGCACGGGCTGACCGACTGATGCGTCTAATGGACCTGATCCGGCGATTGCCGGCGCCGGTCACGGCTGGGCGCCTCGCGGACGAAATGGAGATCTCGCCCCGCCAGTTGTACCGCGATGTTGCGACGCTGCGCGCCGGCGGCGCCATCATCGAAGGCGAGCCCGGCTTCGGCTATACGCTTACTGAGGACATTGCCTTGCCTCCGCAGAGCTTCTCTCGACTTGAGATCGAAGCATTGCTGCTCGCAGCTCAGGCGCTCCAGCGCTTAGGCGATGAAGAACTGGTGCTCGCCGCGCGCTCGGCAGTGCAACGTATCGTAGCCACTCTTCCGGAACGGCAGGCCAAGCAGGCACTGCACGCGATCATGCGCAGTTCTGCGGCGTCGCCGACGCGTCGTGCACCCCAGATCGAACTGGCCCTCGTGCGAGAGGCATGCTGGAACGAAGAGGCATTAATGATCGGATATCTCGATCAAGATGGCATCGCGACCGAACGAGCCATCTGGCCGCTTGCCCTATTCTACGGGGAGGATGCGCTGATGCTCCTCGCTCAGTGCCAGCTGCGTCAGGACTTCCGCATCTTCCATGTCAACCGTATCAGTGCGATCCGACTTACAGGCAACAGCTTCCGGCCTCGACGGGTCGCCCTACTGCGCGAATTTACCATGCTACGCGGGAGACCAGCTGCTCATTAACTACCCGCAGCAGTATGCTGACATGACCAGTGCTGAGGAATCAGACACCTGGCGACGTGACGAGGTTGCAGGTGGCGAACCGCAAGTGGTGCTTGGCTCCCCAGGCAGGCAGAGAGTCGGGAACTCGACACTGATTCCTCGAGTTTTGGGGATGATGGACAAGGAAGACCTGCTGAGCAAAGTTCGCGGCCGAGTTGGGCAGTGCCGACGCTTAGCGCGCCACGTTGCCGACGAGCACACTAAGCGCGTGCTCCTGCAAATGGCGAACGAGGCCGAAGAGGATCTTCGGCGCCGCGAGGCGAAAGAATGCGAGCAGCAGGACCAACGCTGCGAGGGCTAGAGCCGACCGAACAAAACGGTGAGTTGCGCATTCACAAAGGTCTACCGGTTGCCCGGCCAGCAAGCAGCTTCTTGAGAGTCTCCACACATGAAATGATCGCGCTCATGAGTCTGCACACTCGGGACTATGTGGACATCTCGGACAACGATGTAGGTTTCACCTGCCCGTAGGTGGTGGATAGCGGGCCGGCTGCTTGAGGGCGAGACGAGGGAGAAAGCAGCCGTTCGTTCAGCAATCCGCGATGTCCGCTTTCGAGCTACTGCGGAGTTCAGAGCTGGCGCTGCGATCAGAGGCGCACGGCCTAGCTCAATCGAGGCTACGCTGCAGCGCGTTGAAGCAGTCCGAGTCCACTGCCGTTCCGACCGCATCGCGCATAATGGCGAGCGCCCCGTCGATCGGGAGTGCGGCTCGGTAGGGCCGGTCGGACACTAGAGCGTCGAAGAAGTCGCAGGCGGTGATGATGCGGGTCTCGCGGCCGATCGCCTCGGCGCCGATCGCCAGGGGATAGCCGGTTCCGTCCAGCCGCTCATGGTGCGCAGCTGCCACGTCTGCGAGGTCGGCGAGCGCACCGATGTGGCTGAGGATGGTGCGGGTATGTGCCGCATGGCTGCGCATCTCGACCCACTCGCGCTCGCTCAGCGAGGCCGGCTTTTCCAGAATTGCGCTCGATACACCGAGCTTGCCGACGTCGTGGAGGACAGCCGCTCGCCGCAGCCAGCGCCGCTCATCCACGCTGAGCCCGATTTCCATCCCCATCCGCTCGCTCAGTCGGCCGACCCGCTGCGAGTGACCTGCCGTAAATGGGCTTTTCGCATCGATCACTTGGCCGAAGGCGTCCGCCACAGCATCGAGGTAGTCTTCGTCGAGCTGCTGCGCCCGCTCTGCGGGCGCCAGGCTCACCACTCTGCGCTCCAGGGCCGGCGAGGACAACGTGCTCCAAAAAATCGGCCCGGTGCTGGCATGCTCGAGGGCCCGCACCAGCGACGGATCAAACCAGACGCCGCTTCGCCGCTTCGCCTCGTCCAGGGCCGCCGCCGGTCCGGCGTGGCTGTTGAACACCTCCACGACCTGTGCGAGCAGGGTGATGCGCGATAGAATTGGAATGGCCTCGCCGCGCAGTCGGCCGGGACGGCCCGACCCATCCCAGTGCTCGTCAAGATGGTAGATGCCGTGGCAAACTGCATCTGGAAAGCGAAGCGTCCGGGCAATGTCCGATCCGCGCGTGCAACGGGCAACAATCATCTCCTGCGCGATCGCGTCGCCATTACGTAGGATGTTACCGATCGCGGCGGCACGCTGGCGCCATGGACGGCCCTGCGCCGTGTTTCGGAAGACGAAGTGGAGGGTCGATGCGAGGCTGGTGCCCACCGTCTTGTAGCCCTGCTTGAAGGCGCGGTCGTCGGCCTCATAAAGCTCGCAGATGCGGGCCGCATTGCTACTGCAGCCGAGATCCTTGAGCAGCAGCGTGTAGTAGAGGTCGCCCAACTCAGCCCGGGAGAGGCCGAGCGCCTGCCCGACCTGCATCCCTATCCAGCAGGCCCGCACGCAATGACCCGCGGGCTGTCCTTCGGTCAGGTCAAGCGCATAGCTGAACGCCGCGAGTACTTCCGCGCGATTGGTAGTCCTGGCGGCCAACGGTTCATGGAACATGCCCGGCGCTTACGGCAAACGCGTTAGCGCGACCTTTCGCGATCGGGTTAACGGGCGACGCCTGTCCAGTGGAGGCAAAGCGTTGAAGTCTGTTCGTATGCCGAAGAGGGTTGGCTGAACGCCCGCCCTCACGCTAGCGAAGAGGAAGCATTTGCTCCGCTCCAAGGGGCGGCAGGTGGTGGGAAGTGGAACAGCGGCTTTCGGGGACGCATTTGCAGAAAGCAGACGTTCGCCCGCGCGAAGCCCGGGGCGAGGGCTCAGCGCCCGTTCCTAACATTAGAGCCGACGGTTCGGCATCGACCGACGTGCGTGTCGGGGGAGCGGCAGTTCATGCGGAGCCGACGTCGGGCTCGCGCAATCGCCCCGACCAACTACTTGCAGATAGCAAGGCCTGTTATATCGCGAAGCCACGTAGAGGTGAGGCGGAGACGAAGTCTGCCCAACCTCTAGATATAAGGGAGGGAATGCGACGGAGCCGTTACCACAAACGTTACCCCAGTCGGCTGAAGCACAGGATTAGAACGGTCGTATCATGACAGTGGACGGCACCATCGGCTCTAGGTCGCTTCGCTTGAACTCCTGCCGCCATTGACCCCCAGACCCATAGTCCTGCCATTCCTCAATCTGCTCGACCTTCCACTCACTGCTGCGCTTCACGAAGCTCAGACGGTACTTGGTGCCGTCTCGTCTGCGCTCTGTGTCATAGCTGTCTGGGACCATTCCTGCCCTCAGCGGGGTAGTGTTGCGAGCTATCACCTGAATGCTTGTCCGCTCGCTGCCAACCGGCGCTACTCCGACCACCTCATAGGCAATCGTATTGCGCTCTCGCATGCACCGGTTGAAGTCGAAGCCGTCGTATCTGTGCACGATGCGCCTGGGCAAGTCATCGAAGAATGCGTCCCGGCCTGCATCTGTCGCGGCATCCAGAGCGCGCCGGACAGGAGCCTGAATTCTCTCCTGAACGAGACTTTCAAGACAGGTCATCTCCTCCCGATCGTTCAAATACTGAAAGTAGGATCGCACCGCTCTGACGGGAGTCGACCGATCGTCAGACTGAGAGTGAAGCTCCGCCAGTCGTCGCTGCACCTGCTCTGTCGTTGGCTCCGCCAGCTGGGCGGCGGCCCCGCTCGCCGCTACTAGGGACGCGACAGCTACCAGGGTGTTCAATGTCAAAAAAAGGATCTCCGTTTGGCCTTGCGATTTGCACCAGCGGTGGACAATGGCGGTTCCAGTCTCGTGTGCCAATAGCGCCATTAGCGCCATTAACTTTCAAGCCTGACGAGCCGCAGCCGGTTGCCTGGAACGACGCAGTTCAGATAGTTCGCTTAGCTATAATGTCAGACGGTCCACCAAAGCTAAGGCTCGCCACGAACAAGACTGAGGCAGAGCTTGCCAAGGAACGGGCATTAGGAGAGCTGCGCTGGCCCACCCGCGAGATGGCGGCAAACCTTTTCAGAGTTACGCGAGGGGCCGGGGGACCTCACGAGCTACCTCGGCAAATCATCGATCTCTCATCGGCGATCCTTGATGCGGCCAAGCACTCCAACGCTTGGGACATCTGGTCAGTGATGGAGGAGGTGCTCGGCGAGGCGCTGACCGACCCAAACCAGTCCGACATCGAGAGCAGCTTTCATACGATCGTCAGAGGCTCACTTCAAACCGCTGCGTCAAATCTCCTGAAGCAAAACAACGCGCAAGAAGCGGCTGGAACCTGCGAGATCCTAGAAGGCATCGACGAACGCGAGCGGGCAGCGGAACGGTTTCGAGAAGAGCGGCGTAAGGAGTTTGCAGAAGAGCAAGCCCGCATCGCCGTTGAGCGGGCCGCAAGTAGAGCCGAGAAACGAGCAGCTGCCAAAACCGCACATGATGCCAAGAGGTAACTCGCGGCTGCGGCGCATGGCTCGCTGCTTGCGTGAGTTCTTTATTTAGGTGCTTCTGAGATGACGCCTGCGATGCAGCTAGTAATCGATGAAGAGCAAGCGAACGCCAACACCCGCATGACGGCGATCCGAGCCGCCGTCCTGATGACCCGTTCAATGGAGCTTTGGCGACGTGAGCGATTAGATCCACAAAGTGTGCTCATCATCCTGTCGGTGATATCGATCACTTCCGAGAAGTTGATACGGGCCAAGCTGGAGCCGAAGTACCACGCGCTGGACGTCTACCTTCCGCTTGAGGAGCTTCAAGGCTGCAACATAGCGTCCATTGCCGCAGCTTCGGGCCTGAACCGCGAAACTGTTCGGCGGCGTGTGCAGGGCCTGATTGATGGTGGCTCGCTGATCCGAACCGAGGCCGGCGAGATCGCGCTGCCGCCCGACAGGGTTCAGGAGCCCTCTGCGATTGAACTCATTCAGAGGCAGCTCGGAGCCATCGTGCGCTTTGCGAATGATGCTCTTCGGGATGGAATTCTCGTTGCTAAAGACTGAGCGGCAGACGAGCTTCAAGGCATAGAGCCGAGGCGCATGCTCTACGCACATTCTGTGCGCATGCGAGGAACGCCACTGTCACATCGCTGCTAGCCTCGCTTCAGGCTAGCGCCCCTCCCAGCTGGGCGAAGCTCAGACGGCTCGTAAGAGATCTCCGCCGGGTGCGGCTGCTTCAGACCCACTCGGGGCGGCCGCACCTTACAGGTCCAGTCGCGGGGGCGCTCACTATGTTTCAGCCTTTTTCACCTAACCGGTCTTCAGCAGGACTTGGCTCGTGACCAAGAAGAGCCTTCCACCTTGTTCGGTTGCTGGATGCCACATCGCCGCAAGCTTGATCATCAGAGGTTCACTGCTCTGCGCGGAGCACGCTTCCGTGATAATCGCCAAGCGCCGGGCTGCTGAAGCAGAACAATCGAAGCCGCTTTCTGGCAATCCGGATACCCCAATGCCACCGTCTTAGACCGCGCGGTGCAACACACATGCGACAGAACGCCGGGAGAGCCGTAACTCCTGCCGGTCGTAGCGGAATCATGATCCGCGTGTCGGGGGTTCAAGTCCCTCCTCCGCTACCATCCTATTTCCCGAGTCCTCAAGCACTTAGCTCCGACCGTTGCTAGTTGAAGACTGCGGATCTCGATAGCAACCTGCTTGCGGTTCCGCAGTTTTCCGACGCTTTCGTTTGGCTCCCGGCGGCTCCATGCAACACAGATGCAACAAGCCGGTTTAGGCGCGTGGCCAAATTGAGCCGGTATGGGACAGGCCGGGTTGGGCCGAAGCCTGCTGCCTGCATGAGCGTTTCTGTGGTCTCGTCCACCTTAGGGCGAGAGCGACGTGGGAGACTGGCGATGGATGTCACGTTCCCGGAGTATCAGTAAGTGTTGCGTGAGCCCGGTCGAGGATATTCGGCCGGGCCTCTTACCGGCAGTCGCAAGCTACTCCCCTGGAACAAGATCGATCGTTTCTCTCTGTTGAGTGCTAGATTCTTCCAGACCACTGGGTCCTCGCCAGACTGCCCACAGGAGTACGATTCCAAGCACGACGGCTGGAGCGATCCATGTAGCGAGAGCGATAAGGAGCCAGAACACAGTTGCACTGCTAGCCAGCCAATCTTTATACGCGATTGAATTTCTACAGAATGCAGGCTTGCCTCTGCGACCTTGCTCGCCGGCGAAACCATCGCTTGCGTTCATCAAAGTGCAGCAAAATGACGGTATGCCTGCTTGGAGATCAAGCGGAATGCCCGATGGCCTACCAGTGTCACTTCGATAACGTGGATGTGCGCACCGATCCGCAAGCTTACCAGGCGGCGGTTGCTAGCCACGCGGCCAACGGATGGCGGCTAGTGCAGGTGCATGTGGAGATGCCGGCAGCAATCCCTGCCTCAGTCGTGCTGATCCTTGAACACAAGCAACTCTGATGAAAACGGCCTCGATGATTGAGCGTCGCGTGCTGTGGGAAGGTGTAATCTTCCTAGCTCTTAACGTCGCGCTGGCTCTCCTGCTGGCGATTGTTCGGTAGCTCTGAACGGGCCGCCATCTTGGGATTCGGGTGCGCTGGTCTGAGTTCGCTCACGCTCGGCCACTAGCCGCAACAGGTCCGCTTCCCCTTCCTCTGCCATTTGCAATAGCGCGCGGGTGGTACGTTCATCGTTCACATACGTGGCGAGCCTGCGGCAGCGCTCAATCCGTTCACGCATATGATCTAGTGGATCATCATTCACCAACGCAGGCTCCGAGTGCGAAACGTCGTGTTGCCGACGCCCCGTGAAGCGAGCCTTGCCCGGTGTCAAATGCCCTGCCGTGTTCACGTGCGCGAACCGGCGGGTCCCTTTTGCTACATGGCCCAAAGCAGGTATGAAGCCAGCCTTAGCTGCGTACGAGGCCTGTTATCCCAAAGTATCGCCTGATCTGCGTAAACCCTGGAACGCGCGTAAACGACCCAGTTGAGCACTTCGAGGCCATTAACGAGACGGTGGCCGCGAGCATCGCGGAGAGGCGGCGACAGGGCCGTCAGGCGGAGCTATGGCGCGGGTACACAGTTTTGCAGCGCTGGCCGGCCTCGCCTCATGCCGCCAACGCGATAACTGCTGCCAGCACCTAAGCGCGCTATAGGGTGGCCGATAGGCTCAGGGAGTGGCGGGCAGGCTATGCCGATGGAGAGCGGCTAAGCTGAGAGGCTTGCCACTGGCGCTCGATCTGCTCGGCGTCTGCTTCCAACTTAGCGGCCGTTTGCAAGAGCGTGGCTTGAGCGTCAATAGCTGGGCTCTGCACACAGAGTCGAAGGTCGGAAGCGAGCTGACGAAGAGCGATCGGAACGGCTGGCATGGCTAAGCTCTACAACACGACGGGCGTCGTGCTCCGCTCTACGGCTAAGTGCTTAACACATGCTCAAGGCAGCCAAAGTCGAGCGCCTACGCTGATCTTTGCGCCGCTTGCGTCACCGCCCAGAATGATAGGCAAGCGGACCTAAAATGACATTCAAAACCGTAAGACGGAATATGCGTGCGTTCCGTACCGCCGCTCTGTTCCTCTCGAACCCAGGGGGTGATGGGAACGAACCTAGAAAGGAGTGAAGGTGGCAGAACCTGAGAGTGCCCATGAAGGCTGGCCTTTGACGTCGAGGCAGATGGAATGCCTTGAGCGCTTCTGGCAGCGTAAGAACGCAAAGGAGATCGCCCTCGAACTCGGCATTTCACACGAGACAGTAGAGATTCACCTCAAGAGGTGTCGGCAACGCCTTAACACTGCGACCTCCATTGATGCCGCCCGCATGGTGTTCGGCGACCACGAGCAGGTGACGGTAAGGCCTTACTATGATCCTACCGGGGTTTCGGCCTATGATGATCCGCTTCAGTTGGGCCCCGACCCAACAGCGCCAAAATCGTTCTGGAGGGCGGCTAGCGAGCAGGACCCAATCAATCGGTTCGGTGCAGTGGCGACTTTGGCGATAGTCCTGACAGTGGCTTTCGCTTCAATCGGCGCTGTGGCGTTGCTGATTACAGCAAGCCAGGGGATCGTTCAGCTTGGGAGAGCGATGGGTTTCTAGCGTCCGTGAAAGCGTGCATGTGCACAAGGCACTCCAGATGGTCGCAGCCGCAGGTTATTGCTACCTACTTGATCGCCTCCAGAATGGACCTTCCAGTTACCCTGTCACAAGGAACGGCGCCCTAAGCAGGTGGAGCGCTGGGAAACCCCAAGACCAACAGCGCGAACGTGACAGAGGGGCTCGTCGAGTGCGTAACTGCTCGGCGGGCCTCATTGTTACTTGCGCGGTCGGCTTAGCGCTCCCAGCTTATTCCTGCTCGGCCCCTCCGCCGAGTAGGAGGGCGCCGATCCACGTGAAAGGCAGGAGCGCGTGGTGCTCGACGATGTGGTCCTGTATTGCTTCGCCACCCGCGCGGATTAGCGCGCTCATCGGCTCCTTGAACATGCGGGCCATTTCGTCGTTGCAGCGCTTGCAGCATGGGATGGTGTAGTTGCCATAGATCGTGCGCTGGCCGTTCGGCAGCGTCACGGTCTTCTGGTGCAGCCCAAAGGCTCGAAGCGCCCAATTCGGGACGATGTGCTCGTCGTTGAACGCCACCTCGCGGCGCGAGCGGCCGCAGATGAAGCATGACGTCCCCTCGCAGATCGTGGCTACGAAGTCCGGCCAAGAGAAAAGGAGGACCTCGCCCGCGCCATTGCGGATCCTCTGGTTCGTCAGCACGTAATCGAAGGGAACGTCAGCCATCGTCCAGCCTTAGGTCCGGACGCCGCGACGCGAAATACTGGCTTCGACAAGGCGCTGTACGGAGTCTTGGCCAGCACCGACCTAGATGAACGAACGTCCGCTCGCGGGCAGTCTGATTTCGAACCTGAATGTCTGAGAGTGGGTCTTTCCAGACGCGACAGTTGCCTGAACGAACGTCTTCTTCGCTGCCCTAACCACCCGAAGGCAGCCGGTCGGCTCACGGCCACCTGCCGACGTTCAGGCTGACATGACGCCGGCCGTCTTCTTCTGGTGGAAAGCGGAACGGCCGCTTTCAGGTGAGCAACGCCAAATAGCTGCCGCCGGATCAGCCATGGTGTGAGGCTTCTTCAATCGCCAGGAGGCGGAACTCGCCGATCGATTTCCTCCGTTCTGTAGCCAAGCGACGGCGCGACACGCCGGATCACGGGCTCCCAGCCGCTGCGTAGTGCCACGTAGGCTCGTGGGTCGCCCAAGACCTCCGCGCCTTCTTGGCGCAGCCTCTCGGTTGCAAGAGTAAAGCTTTCCTCTGCCCTGTCCGCCACCGTCTTTGGACCCTCGTTCGCAGTGGGGAAGTTCCGGTCGAGAGTCTCGATCAGCATCTGGGCGCATTCGCGAACGGCGACGACCGCTGCCGAGCGCTGAAGGCTGCGATATCGCTCCGAACCGAGAGCTGTGTCGATGAGGGTCGTGAGGTCGAGCAGGACGAAGCTGAACCGGGACACCGAATAGCGCGGATCCACGAACCGGAAGTAGAAAAGCAGGGGATAGAAATGATGCGCTTCCTTCACCTGCGAAAGGGAGCGCACCAGGTTGTCCAGCGAACTCGTGGCGTCATTGAAGTCACCGTCCGGACCGAGCCGGGCCAGCATCTCGGCCGCGTTCCCGGTGCGGGCAGTCATTACGTCGATGGCGAGGGCCAGCGCGTTGCGCTCGCGAAGGGCCGAATAGACCTGAACGAGGTAGCTCAGCACCAGCGAGAGCACCGACGCGCCGACCAGCGAGTTGAACAGGTAGAGGAGGCGCGTGCCCGTGGTCTGGGGCGAGTAGTCGCCCCCGCCGACGATCGACAGGCTGTTGCCGGCGACCAGCATGGCGGTGACGAAGTCCGTTGGGGTGTCGCCGCTAGACGGTTTGATGCTGGTGCCGAGTTCGGGCTGGATCAACAGGGCAGCGCCGATCGTCAGGCCGAGCGACCAGAAGGCGATCAGCGACACGACGATCAGGGGCCCACCGAAGCTCAGAACCTTGCTCTGCCTCCGCCCGAACGGTCGCGCGACGGCCCGGACGAGCGCCCAGACTGCACGGTTCCAATAGGGAGCCAGCAGACCGGTGCCAGCCCGGGCATAAAGTACGGTCAGGAAGATATCGGCGAGGAAGAGTAGGAGGAGCCCTGCCCCGGCGAACTGCTGAAGGGTCATGACTGTACCTGTCCCGGACTGGCGGCGCGCTTGGCGACGGGCGGCTTAGCCCGCCACCTCCAGGATCAGGTCGGCGGAAGCCGGTGACGTTTCACCGGTGGTGGGAGAAGCCGACGCCGCGGCGGGAGTGGCACGGAAATCCTGCGGTGTCCGTCCGGCTGCCTTGCCACGTGAATAGCCGACACCCTTCGGAAAGCCGCTGCGGTCGCTGTAGTCGCGCACCGGCTCGCCCTTGCGGTCGTGAAGCGAGCGGATCGACTTACCGGCCAGCGCGTCGAGGATCGTAATGCCCGCCACGAGGGCAAGTGCGGTCCCGACGTTTCCCTTCTTGGGATTATCGTCACGGTAAGCGCCGGCCAGAGATGCAAGATCGAGCAGGTCGCCGCCGACCCGGCTATACGCTCCATAATCATTGTTGACCGACAGGCACAGGATTCCCGACGCAATCTCGCGGGCACCGTAGGAGCGGACGAGACCTTCCTTGCCCTGCACCCCGAGCCAACGGGTCAAGACCTGCGGCGCGAGGAGCTCGGTGAGGCCGAGGCCCAGGCTGAACCAGCCGAGACCCCGGCCCAAGCTGTCGACCGGTTTAAGCGAGCTTGGTCCGGTCTCGATGACCTTGGGATCGCCCGGCGAACGCGTGACGTCGGCCAGATGGGAAAGCATGAAAGACATAATGACACCTCGCAAAAGAGGATTGAGGGAAAGGAGATTGGCGCGCTAGGCACCGGGCTGCAGCATGACCTTGATGCAGCTGTCCTGCTTGTCGCGGAACGTCCGATACATCTCGGGGCCGGCCGACAGCGGCTCCTTGTGCGTGATGACGAAGGACGGATCGATCTGCCCGTCTTCGATCCGGCGGAGAAGGTCGTCGGTCCAGCGGTTGACGTGCGCCTGGGCCATGCGGAAGGTCAGGCCCTTGTTCATGGCGATGCCTATCGGGAACTTGTCGACCATCCCGCTGTAGACGCCGATGATCGAGATCACGCCCGCGGGTCGGCAATTGTAGATCATCTCGCGCAGCACGTGGCCGCGATCCTGCTCCAGCAAGCTCATCTGCTTGAACCGGTCTAGGATCGTGTCGGGCTGCCCCGTGCAGATGTGGTTCTCAAAGCCGACCGCATCGATGCACTTGTGCGGACCCTCGCCGCCGGTCAGCTCGGTCAGCCGTTCGGTGACGCTTTCCTGCTCAAAGTTGATGATGGTGGCGCCGGCCGCTTCCGCCATCGACAGCCGCTCGGGCAGGAAATCGATAGCAATGACCTGCTCAGCGCCGAGCAGCATGGCGCTGCGGATCGTCATCTGCCCGACCGGGCCACAACCCCAGATTGCCACTGTGTCGCCGGGCTGAATGTCAGCCTGCATCGCGGCATGCCAACCGGTGGGAAGGATGTCGCTGAGGAACAGCAACTTCTCGTCGGGAATGCCCGTGGGCACCTTGATGTGGGTCGCGTCGGCGAACGGCACGCGCAGATATTCGGCCTGGCCACCAGGATAGCCGCCGGTCAGGTGCGTGTAGCCGAACAGGCCGGCCGTGGAGTGGCCGAACACCTTTTCGGACAGGCCCTTCTTGCGGTTGCTGCGCTGGCAGACGGAAAAGTTGCCACGTTTGCACTGATCGCACTCGCCGCAGATGATCGTGAAGGGAATAACTACTCGGTCAGCGACCTTCAGCTTGCCCCGGGACTTCGCCTCGGGACCTAGATCGACAACCTCGCCCATGGTCTCGTGGCCCATGATGTCGCCGGGCAGCATCGCCGGGATGAAGTTGTGATAAAGGTGAAGGTCGCTGCCGCAGATGGCGCAGCTCGTCACCTTGATGATCGCATCGCGGCTGTCTTCGATCTCGGGATCGGTGACCGTGTCGTAGCGTATGTCTTCCTTGCCGTGCCAGACCAGCGCCTTCATGGAAACTCTCCTCGGTGATGGGCTGCTGCTAACGCGCCACGAGCCGCACCCGGCATGCGGGCCATCCCTAGGGAACATTCCGAGGTTCGCAGACATTGCCGCTACGTCGGCAGCCAGACTCGGGGAAGGTCGGTGCGATGTCGAAGAACCATCACTCCTCCGGCGGGCCCAAGGGCCCGGCGCAGCAAGGCCTGCATGAACTTCGACTGGTAACCGAACGGTTCGAGGTCACGCAGGCGGAGCTTGCCAGTCAGACCCGCTTTCTAGAGGCGACGCTCTCGTCCATCCCGGACTTCGTCTACGCCTTCGATCCCCAGCATCGTTTCATATATGCCAATCGGGCTATGTTGGGATTGTTCGGCCTCTCCGCCGAGGAGATGCGCGGCCGGACATTCGCCGACCTCGATTATCCCACCGATCTGGCTGAGCTACTCAACAGCCATATCGCGCGTGTGCTTGCCGAAGGTGCCACGGTCACCGGCGAGGTCTTCTATGAAAGCCCGACCGGCTACTCCGCTTACTTCGACTATGTCTGGGGACCGGTGTTCGCGGCCGACGGATCCGTCGAGCTTGTCGTCGGTGTGTCACGCGACACCAGCGAGCGGCACGCCTTCGAAGAAGCCCTGAGCACGAACGAGGCACGACTGCGGGCGGCGACCGAGCTGGTTGGCCTTGGCATCTACTCCTGGGATCCAGTCACCGGTGCACTCGACTGGGACGATCAGCTGCGGGCCATGTGGGGCCTGCCGCCCGACGCCGGCGTCGACATGGCCGTTTACGAAGCGGGGATCCACCCCGACGATCTTGCCAGAGTTCGCGATGCCATCGAAGCCTGCGTCAGTCCGGCCGGCGATGGGCGCTACAATGTCGAGTATCGCGTGATCGGTCGCGACGATGGGATCACCCGGTACATCGCCACTGCAGGGCGGACGACCTTTCAGGATGGCAAGCCTGCAAGCTTCATCGGTGCCGCCATCGACGTTACCGCCCAGCGCCGTGCGGAAGCAGCTGTACGCGCCAGCGAGGCGCAGTTCCGCGGGTTTGCCGAGAATAGCAGCAACCTAATTTGGATTGCGGACAAGGTCGCGCGAAAGATCGTCTATCGCAGCGCTGCTTTTGAACAGATCGTCGGCGCTCCCGCAGACAGCGCTCCGACCGGCCTCGCCGACTGGCTGGAACTCGTCCACCCGGACGATCGCGACCAAGTGGAGCGGGCACTGACCAGCGTCGGAAAAGGCGAAGTCGCCCAATATGAGTATCGCATCAGCCGTTTAAGCGACGGCGCGGTGCGCTCGCTGCGGGATACCAGTTTCCCCATCCGTGACGACAAGGGCGAAGTCACGCAGATCGCCGGCATCGCCGAGGATCTGACGCGGGAAGATGCGAACCAGATCTACATCTTGAGCACACATGAAACGGTCTTCGGCAACCTCAAGATCGTGCTGCTGATCGGGGCCGTGCTGTTAGCTTTGGCGCACCAGACCCGCTTCTCAAGGGCGCTGTTCGCTAATCGGCCGGCGCGGCTGGTTGGCCTTTGGAGCTTTTCTATCTACCTGCTGCACGAACCCGTGATGCAGGGGATCGGCCTTGCCTTGGCTGGCTTGCGCCTGCCGCCGTTCGTCGTGGGCCTGGCTGGGGTGACGGGCACGTTGCTGGCCAGCGCCGTCAGCTTCTCCCTGATCGAGCGGCCAGGCCAGCAGGTGATCCGGCGGTTGGCGCCGAGCGGACGGCGACTGCGCGGCAGCGGTGCCATCGAACCGGTGACGGTCAGCGTGCCGGATGGGATGTTCGGCAGGCAGTCGCAGCAGGTGGCCGAGGAGCCGAGCGTGGCCCGGGGCTGAGCCTTACCCGACTTCCGCTGCCCCGGAGTGCTCGCCCTGGGCTGGCTCAGGACGGATGAATACTCGGAACAGCTCGGGATGCTCTGCGGAGATGCGTTGGGCAAGGCTGGCGATGAGCTGTTCGACGTCGGGCACGCGCAGGCTGTCCTCAATGTCGATCGCGATATTGGCGATCACCTGGTCGGGGGCGAGCTGCGACGTGGTCACGTCGGTCACCTGCGTCACTCGTGGCTCGGCATTTGCGATCTGGCGGATGGAACTGGTCAGCTCGGGTGCGGCACCTTCACCGATCAGGAGCGCCTTGCTTTCTCGCGCAAGCAGTACGGCGACGACCGCTAGCAATATGCCGATCAGGATGGAGCCGAAGCCATCGATCCACGGCCGCTGCAGCAGGATGGAGAGGCCGGTCGCGGCGGCCGCAATGACGATGCCAAGTAGCGCGGCGCTATCCTCGAACAGGACCAGGAAGGTGGCCGGGTCCTTGCTGGACTTGAACGCCAACCAGAAGCGCTTGCCGCGGCGAGCCTGGTTGAAGCTTTTCCAGCCGAACCACCAGCTGATCCCTTCGAACACGAACGACAGGCCGAGTACCACGAAGCTGACCCAGGCCTTTGTGATCGGCTCCGGGTTCATGATGTGGATGACGCCCTCGTAAGCGGACACGCCCGCCCCAAGCGCGAAGATCAGCAAGGCGACCACGAACGACCAGAAGTAGAGCTCGCGGCCGTGGCCGAACGGGTGGCGAGGGTCGGGCGGCAGGGTGGAGCGGTGCTGGCCGTAGAGCAGCAGCACCTCGTTGCCGGTGTCGACCACCGAATGGATCGCCTCGCTAAGCATGGCCGAACTGCCGCTGACCGCCGCGGCGACGCCCTTCGTGGCAGCGATGCACAAGTTGCCGATCAGCGCGGCGATGATCGCCGTACGGGAACTGTGTTCGGCCATGCCTAGCTGAACGCCTTGTCCGCTTCGGGCCGGAGCTCAGAGGCGGCTTCGACCACGATCTCCAAGTCGACTGGCTGGTCGTAGGGATCATCGTCGAGCCCGGTCGCGTGCTCCAGTTTATCCTGCCAGCGGTGGAGCTCGGCGACGTATGGCGCGAAAGGCTTGCGAAGCAGGGCGCCGGACTCGAGCGGCTCGACGTCCGCGATGCCCATGTGCAGCCATTCGCCCTTGTGCCAGTCGGTCATGTCGACGGCCGGGAACAGGCAGATGCCGTGCAGGTCGACGCCGCGATTGATGGCGGCCAGGCACTCGGAGACCATGTCGTTGAGCCAGTCGGGCCGGCCGCCGTGCAGGCCGGAAGTCTCGGCGACGATGCAGGGCCGCTTGTACTTGGCCCAGGCCTCCTCGAGCAGGTCGGCGACGGGACGGATCCGTGGATCGCCGGGTTTTAGCGGCTGGTTGGGCTTGCCGCCGCCGCCGAACTCCATCTGCCCGAAGCTGTAATTGTTGAAGCCCAGAATATCGATCAGCTCCAGGCTGCCGCCATATTCGGGATGCTTGAGGCCGGAGATGATGTCCCAGGCGATGTAGGCGTCCTCATAGGCTTCCTGGCGGGCGGCCTCCGCGAGGTCGGGACGGTCCTTGGGCGGGACCACCCAGATTAGCGGGTCGATGTGGACGAAGCGCGCCTGGGGAAACTCGGCGCGAATGGCCTTGCAGGCGGCGATGTCGGCCCGGGCCAGCATCGTGGTGAAGCGGCGGCGTTCGTCCGCGCTCTTGCCGAACGGCGCGCACCAGCCCCATTCGCCACCCATGTAGCCCCAATAGGTCGGCTCGTTGACCGGGGTGAAGCAGAGCGGTTCGTGATGGGCACGCGCCGCGACGTAGCGTGCGGCGGCGCGGGCATAGTCGCGGAAGCGGGTGACGAACCCCTCGGAATAAGGATCGAGGCCGTCAGGATAGCCGTAGTGGCACAAATCCCATATCGGCAGGATCCCGTGCCGGCGCTGGGCCCGGAGGAACCCGTCGATGCACGAGAAATCGTATTCGCCATTCCCCTTGTCGACGAGCGGCCAGGGGATGCCTTCGCGCACAGTTGCAATGCCGAGCGGCTTCAGCATCGCATAATCCTCGTCGGCATGGGCGTAATGGCCCAGCTCCCGGTTCATGTCGCGGCGGCCGACGTCCTTCCAGTCGAAGGTGGAGCACTCGAACCCCGACAGGAAGAAGGTCGGGAAGATACCTTGGCGGCGCTGATCGGGCATGGCTTTCGTAACGGACGGGTAGGGGCGAAGGTCCGTCACCCGAGTTGAGCGGGCCGGGCGCGCGTGCTTCAAGGCTTACGTGACGTGCGTGTGGTCCTTTGCCATCGATCGGGGTGGCACCTTCACCGACATCGTGGCCCGCGGCTCGGACGGGCGGGTGCGAGTACTCAAGCTGCTGTCCGAGAACCCGCGCCAATACCCGGACGCAGCGCTGGCCGGCATCGGGCAGGTGATCGCCGACGAGGGTGGACAGGTCGGTGCGGTGCGGATGGGGACGACGGTCGCGACCAACGCTCTGCTGGAGCGCAAGGGCGAGCGGACGGCCTTGGTGACGACCCGCGGCTTCGCCGATGCGTTGCGGATCGGATATCAGGCGCGACCGGAGATCTTCGCTCGGCATATCGTGCTGCCATCCATGCTGTACGAGGCGGTGGCCGAGGTGGACGAGCGGGTCGGAACGGACGGCGCCGTGCTGGTGACGCTGGATGAAGCGGGCGCACGCGAGCGGCTGGCGGAGCTTAGGGCGGCGGGGTTCGATAGCGTTGCGGTGCTACTGATGCATGGCTGGGCGTACCCCGCGCATGAGCAGGAATTGGCGAGGATCGCACGGGAACTTGGCTTTACGCAGGTGTCGGCGAGCCATGAGGTCGCGCCTCTGATCAAGCTCGTCAGCCGCGGGGACACCACTGTCGCGGATGCTTACCTGTCGCCGGTGCTGCGGCGCTATGTCGAACGGGTCGGGGTCGGGCTGGAGCCGGGCACCGAACTGCACTTCATGCAGTCGAACGGCGGGCTGGCGGAGGCGCGCGCGTTCCGGGGCAAGGACGCGATCCTGTCGGGGCCCGCCGGGGGCGTGATCGGGATGGTGGCGGCCAGCGCGGCGCACGGGGCCGAGCGGCTGATCGGGTTCGACATGGGTGGGACCTCGACCGACGTGTCGCACTATGCCGGGCAGCTGGAGTTGGCGGAAGAGAGCCTGGTCGCCGGAGTGCGAATTCGCGCGCCCATGATGCAGATCCACACGGTGGCAGCCGGCGGCGGGTCGGTGTGCCGGTTCGACGGCATGCGGTTCCGGGTCGGGCCAGAGAGCGCCGGGGCGCAGCCGGGACCTGCCTGCTACCGTAACGGCGGGCCGCTGACGGTGACCGACTGCAACCTGCTGCTGGGGCGTATCGTGCCCGAGCTGTTTCCGGCGGTGTTCGGACCGGGTGGGGACGAGCCGCTGGACGTAGCGGCGGCGCGGATGAGGGCGGAGGAGGTCGCAGCCGGGAGCGGGTTGACGGCGGAACAGGTAGCCGAGGGGTTCCTGGCGATCGCAGTGGACAACATGGCCGCTGCTATCCGCAAGATCTCGACCGGGCGAGGCTATGACGTCAGCCGCTACACGCTGGCCTGCTTCGGCGGGGCGGGCGGGCAGCATGCCTGTGCGGTGGCCGACCGGCTGGGCATGGAGCGTATCCTGATCCACCCGCTAGCCGGCGTGCTGTCGGCCTATGGCATCGGCCTGGCCGAGGTGAAGGCCATCCGCGAGGCGAGCTGGCGGAGACCGCTGGAGGAGGAGTTCGGGGCCGGGCTGGCGGCGCTGGAGGCGGACGTCGCAGCGGTGCTGGCGGCGCAGGGCGTTGAGCCGGCGCGATTGCGGCTCGCACGGCGGGCGCGGTTGCGGTTGCCGGGCAGTGACACGTCGCTGGAGCTGGAGGTCGCTCCGCGCGGCGAGATGGCGGAACACTTCCACGAGCTGCACCGCCAGCGATTCGGCTATGCCGACGAGGGCGCCGGTATCGTAGTCGAGGCGCTGATCGTGGAGGGTGCCGGCGGGGCGGAGCCGCAGGAGCCGTTCGCCGCGCAGCCCGGGTCCGGGGGGCGCGCCGCCGCGCACGGTGGGTGGGACTGCTACCTGCGCGATGAGCTCGGGGCCGGCCAGCAGGTGAAAGGGCCGGCGCTGATCCTGGACGCGTCATCCACCACGGTGGTGGAGGCGGGCTGGCGCGCCGACCGATCCGAGGACGGAACCTTGGTGCTTACCCGCTCGGTGCCGCTGGAGCGCCGCGCGGCGGCCGGCACGGCGGTCGATCCGGTTCGACTTGAGATCTTCAATAACCTGTTCCGCGCCATCGCCGAGGAGATGGGCGTGGCGTTGCAGGCGACCGCCACCTCCATCAACATCAAGGAACGGCTGGATTTTTCGTGCGCGCTGTTCGACGCTGGTGGGCAGCTGATCGCGAACGCGCCGCACATCCCGGTGCACTTGGGTTCGATGGGAGAGAGCATCCGGACAGTGATCGACACGCGTGGGCACGGCCGCGACGGGCGAGGTATCCGGCGCGGCGACGCGTATGTGCTCAACGATCCCTATCGCGGCGGCACGCACCTGCCAGACATCACGGTGATCGTGCCGGTGTTCCTTGGCCTGGGCGATGAGCCGGCCGCATTCGTGGCCGCACGAGGTCACCATGCCGACGTGGGCGGGATCGCGCCGGGGTCCATGCCGCCCGAAAGCCGCAGCATCCACGACGAAGGCGTGCTGATCGACAACCGGCTGCTGGTCGACGAGGGTCGGTTCCTGGAAGCGGAGATGCGGGCGCTGCTTGAGGCCGGCGAGTGGCCGGCACGGCGGCCGGACCGCAACATCGCCGACCTGAAGGCGCAGTTGGCGGCGTGCAGCCGGGGCGGGCGGCTGCTGGAGGCGGCCGCGGCGGAGCATGGGGTAGACGTGCTGGCGGCCTACATGGGGCATGTGCTGGCCAATGCGGAGGAGTCGGTGCGGCGGCTGCTCGACCGGCTGGAGGACGGTGCCTTCGACTATGAGATGGACAGCGGGGCGCGGGTGCGGGTGGCGATCCGGATCGACCGGGCGCGGCGAGCGGCGACGTTCGACTTCACCGGCACCAGCCCGCAGCAGCCCGACAACTTCAACGCGCCGCGGGCGATCACCCGGGCGGCGGCGCTGTACGTCGTACGAACCCTGATGGACGACGACATCCCGATGAACGACGGCTGCCTGCGGCCGATCGAGCTGGTCGTGCCGGCGGGCTCGATGCTCAGCCCGGCCTACCCGGCCGCGGTGGTGGCGGGGAATGTCGAGACCAGCCAGGTCGTGACCGACGCGCTGTTCGCCGCCACCGGGCGGTTGGCGCCGAGCCAGGGGACCATGAACAACTTCACATTCGGCAACGACCGGCACCAATATTACGAGACGGTCGCCGGCGGGTCGGGGGCGGGAGCGGACGGTGACGGCACGGCGGCGGTGCAGACGCACATGACCAACAGCCGGCTGACCGATCCCGAGATCCTGGAAGCGCGGCTGCCGGTGCGGCTGGAGCGGTTCGCCATCCGGCGCGGGTCGGGTGGCGCAGGGCTGCACGGAGGTGGGGACGGCGTGGAGCGCGCGATCCGCTTCCTTGAGCCGATGCGTGCCAACATTCTCGCCAACCGCCGACGGGTGCCGCCGCGCGGGCTGGCCGGCGGCGGCGATGCGCAGCCGGGGCGCAACTGGGTCGAGCGGGCGGATGGAACAGTGGAGGCGCTGGGCGCGACCGGCTCGGCCGAGATGCGGCCGGGCGACCTGTTCGTGGTTCAGACTCCGGGCGGCGGCGGATGGGGATTGAAGGAATGAGTTACTGGCCGCTGCTTGGAATCTTGGGGGTGGTCGCCGGGTTCGCCCTGCGGTTGAACCCGATGCTGGTGGTCACGGCCGCGGCGCTCGCGACGGGCCTGCTGGCGGGCATGGACCTGCACCTGGTGATCGCGACGTTCGGCAAGGCGTTCAACGACAACCGGATCATCGCGGTGGTGTGGATCGTGCTCCCGGTAATCGGCTGCCTGGAACGGTTCGGGCTGCAGCAGCGCGCGGCGGCGGTGATCCGCGGCCTGCGCAGCGCGACCGTAGGCCGGCTGCTGCTCCTTTACCTGCTCTACCGCCAGCTGACCGCCGCCATTGGTCTGCACTCAACCGCCGGGCACCCCCAGACCGTGCGGCCGCTCGTTGCGCCGATGGCGCTCGCGGCCGCGGAGAAGCAGGTCGGCGAGCTGGACGAGGTAACGACGGAGCGGGTCAAGGCCTATGCCGCGGCAACCGACAACGTCGGTGTCTTCTTCGGCGAGGACATCTTCTTCGCCATCGGCTCCATCGTGCTGATCCAGCAGACGTTGCTGACCTACGGCTACAATCTGGCGCCGCTGCAGCTGGCGCTGTGGGCGATGCCGAGCGCGGTGCTGGCCTTCCTGGTGCACGGGTCGCGGCTGCTGCTGCTCGACCGGCGGCTGGGGAGGGCGCGGGCATGATCACGCTGCCGTGGTTGTACGTGCTCGCCGGGCTGATGTTCGCCGGCTTTGCGTTGCTGAGCCTGGGCGACCGGTCCAACGGCAAGCGCTTCGGCAACGCGGCGTTCTGGGGATTGATGGCGCTGAGCCTCTTGGCGGGCAACCAGATCGGCGACTTCGGCAACGGCTTGCTGGTGCTCGCCCTCGCGGGACTGGCCGGCTTCGGGCTGCTCGGCCGCGGGCAGCCGCCGACGACCAGCGACGACGAGCGGGAGGGCTGGTCGATCCGGCTCGGCAACCAGCTGTTCCTGCCGGCGCTGATCATCCCGGCAACAGCGCTCATGGGCACGCTGCTCTACAACTACACGCCGTTGGGCCAGCTCGGGCTATTCGAGGCCAAGCGCGAGACGTACGTGCTGCTGGGTCTGGGGGTGCTGCTGGCGCTGCTGGTCATCTTCGCTTGGCTGCGGCCGCCCGCGCTGGCGCCGCTGCAGGAAGGGCGGCGGTTGATCGACGCGATGGGCTGGGCGGCGGTGCTGCCGCAGATGCTGGCGGCGCTCGGCGTGCTGTTCGCGGCGGCGGGCGTAGGCGACATCATAGGCGGAGTAACCCGGTCGGTGATCCCGGATGGGAGCCTGTTCCTGACCGTGGTCGTGTTCGGGCTCGGAATGGCGCTGTTCACCATGATCATGGGTAACGCCTTCGCGGCCTTTCCCGTGATGGCGGCGGCGATCGGCGTGCCCTTGCTGATCGGGCGCTACGGCGGCGACCCGGCGGTGGTCGGGGCCGTGGGCATGCTGGCCGGCTTCTGCGGGACGCTGCTGACCCCCATGGCGGCCAACTTCAACCTGGTGCCGGCGGCGCTGCTGGAGCTCAAGGACCAACATGGGGTGATCAAGGCGCAGGTCGCGACGGCGCTGCCACTGCTGGCGCTCAATATCCTGCTGATCTACCTGCTGGCCTTCCGATGAGCAGCCTCGACTCCGCTACCGCCGCACGCTTCGCCCGCATCGCGCTGGGGCACGTGCGCCAGGAATACCCGCACAAGCTCGACCATGTCTTGCTGAATGACTCGGACGCGCGCCCTCCGCGCTCGCTGCACCCCATCTTCTTCGGCAGCTTCGACTGGCACAGCTGCGTGCACGGCTGGTGGACGCTGCTGACGGTGCGACGGCTTTTTCCGGAGCTCGCGAAGGCGGCGGGAATCACTGCGTTGGCGGACGACAGCTTCACCGCGGGCAAGGTTGCGGCTGAACTCGCCTATCTCGACCGGCCACTATCCGGCGGGTTCGAGCGGCCATATGGCTGGGCCTGGCTGCTCGCATTGCACCAAGAGGCGAGCCGGCACGAGGATCGGCCGTGGGCAGAAGCGCTTGAGCCTCTGGCCCGCGCCTTTGCCGAACGGCTGCGCTTGTATCTCACGGTGCTCACCTACCCGATCCGTACCGGCACGCACTTCAACACCGCCTTCGCGCTGGTGCTGGCGCAGGACTGGGCGGAGCGGTTCGACCCGTCGCTGGCCGGCGCCATCACAGAGCGGGCCTGGACCTGGTTCGGCGGGGACCGCGACTGCCAGGCGTGGGAGCCGAGCGGGGACGATTTCCTGTCCGCCGCCCTGTGCGAGGCCTTGTGCATCTTGCGCACCAACCCGGACCGGTTCGGCGATTGGTTCGCCGCGTTCCTGCCGCGACTGGCCGGGGGCGAGCCGCGCACCCTGTTCGAGCCCGCGCACGTCAGCGATCGCTCCGACGGCAAGATCGCGCATCTCGATGGGCTCAACCTCAGTCGGGCCTGGTGCTGGCGTCACCTCGGGGCCGCGGTGGGAGGCGAGGCCGGGACACGGTTGCTGCAAACCGCCGATGCTCACCAGCTTGCCGCCATGCCGCACATCAACGGTGATTATGCGGGCGAACACTGGCTCGCGACCTTCGCGCTATTGGCCAGTCTGGCGACCATATAGAACGACCGGGCACTTGCCGCGTTCTTCGGTAATGCCACGATTTTACCTCCACCTGGAAAACCGCGTCGGGCTCACTCGCGATCACGACGGGCAGGAGTTTCCGGACCTTGCAGCGGCGCGAACTGCTGCGGCAGCCAACATCCGCGATATATTGGCCGAAGAGGTCAAGCACGGCCGCCTCGACATGCGTGGCCTAATCCGCATCGCCGATGCACAAGATCCGCAGCTGTCAGTCGTTCCCTTCGCGGAAGCGTTGGCCGTAACGCTTGAAGGAGAGTCCGGGTGATCGACAAGCACCTGCTCAAGCTGCGCGCCCGCGACGTGATCAGCGCGGAGGAAGAGGCCTTCATCCGCGGCGGCGTCAGTGGCTCGGCCAAGGTCCCGCGCGACACGGTAGTCGTGCGCGCGTTCGATCCCATTCATACCTCCAATATCCTGGTCTCGGGGATCGCCTGCCGCCTCAAGGATTTGGGCAACGGACGGCGCCAGATTACCGAACTTCACGTGCCCGGCGATTTCACCGATGTGCACGGATTCTCGCTCAAGTATCTGGACCACGACATTCTGGCGCTAACGGATTGCCAGTTTGCTCTCGTCCCGCACGCGCACCTGCAGGAGATGACCGAGCGTCATGCTCACCTCACGCGAGTCTATTGGTTCGGCACCAATCTCGATGCCGCCATCCACCGCGAGTGGGCGCTGTCGCTTGGCCGGCGCGACGCGACCGCCCGCATGGCGCACCTGTTCTGCGAATTATACGTGAGGCTGGAGCTCGTCGGACTGGTCCGCCAGGGCGCTTACGACCTGCCCCTCACCCAGGTCGAGCTGTCCGACTGCCTGGGAATCACGCCGGTTCATACCAATCGCACCCTGCAGCAGCTGCGGTCCGAGGGGGTTGTGGAGTTCCGCAGCGGGCAGGTCATCGTCCATGATCTCGCGGCCCTCGAGGCCGTTGCCGGTTTCGACCCGCGTTATCTGTACCTGCAGCGGATGCAGCGTTAACGCCGCGATCCGGGTTCCGATTCGATCACCGTGGCTGCACCGCCGGTTGTCTGGGCATCGACGCCAGCGCGGGTGACGAGCACGGTGGTGCCCGGCGCCATGACCGACTTCATCGCGGCCGCGAACGGCGCCGGAAGGCCCATGCGCTCCACCCCCTGCGTGCTGGTGATTTCGCCCGAACGGGTGCTGATCACTTCCCCGCCGTCCTGTCGGACGGCGGATACGCCGACCTGCAGCCACTCGGTTCGGCCGGGACTGCGGACCATGGTGAGCACCTGCGGGGTGAGCGCCTGGTCGCGGATGATGGCGCGGGCACGGCCAATCTCTACCCCATTCCGAAGCACGACCACCTGCTGGTCGCCGGTAGAAACGATGATCGAGACCGGGCCGGTGGGGCTGAGCGCCGGGTTCCAGCTGTAGTCCTGCGCGGAGCCGAGCGGCAGGCGGCGCGCGGCAGGGCCGCCGATGTCGCCAGGGGCAAGCACGCCGGCCGCGCGACGGCGGACCGGGTCGGCGTGGTTGCCGGCGATCACCACCGTTCCGCCCAGGTCCGTGATGCCGAACAGCAGCCGACTGAACTCCAAAGGAAGGCGGACGCAACCGTGGCTCGCGGGAAAGCCGGGCAGGTTGCCAGCGTGCAGCGCGACTCCCTTCCCGGTCAGCCGCTGCATATTCGGCATTGGCGCATCGTCGTAAGTACGGCTGCGGTGGTCGCGGTGCTTTTCGAGGATTGTGAACACGCCGGTGGGGGTCTCATGCCCGGTCTTGCCCGATGACACCGTGCTGACGGCGATACGGACGCCGTTGCGGTAGACCGTGGCACGCTGCGCATCGAGATCGACGTAAACCAGCACCGGACCGGTGCGCGCCAGATTGGGCGCCCAGACCCACTCGCCGGGTTTCAGCCGCTGAGCTTCGCGCGCAAGGGCCACCGGCGAGGAGACCTTTGCGCCGGAACCTGCGGCAGCCGGCGCAGCAAGCCCGAACAGCGCGCCGGCGATTAAGCAGCGAACCAAATGACGAACCATGGCGGGCACATCCCTCTTTCCCCTGAGAACCGGCGTTTCCCGTCTATTCAAACGTGCGTCCACCGCAGAGTACCGCCGAAGGTCGGTGGTCGCAAAGCGGAACCGCAGCGCCTGCGGCGCGCTTGTGGATCATGGCAACCCGTTTCAAATCCCCACTGGCTTCCGGCCACCATTCCCAATTCCATACCGACAGCTTCCAGCGCGGGCTCGCCCGCTGGAACCACGATCGGCTCGCCCCCGGTTTCCCCGACGACGCGGCGCGCGCGCTCGACCGTGACGTACGCATGCAGCGGCTCGAGCTCGCCTTCCTGGACGAACTGCGCACCGAAGTCCGCGATGAGGCGGCGGCGGTGCCGACCGACCCGCAGGGCTTCATCGCCTGGTTCGAGGGGCTGGAGCGGACTGGCCCCGGACAGCATGATCCGCTGTTCGACTGGCTGGAGCACGAGTCAAGCCTTGACGACCTCAAGTGGTACCTGACGCAGGAAGCGGCGGGCGAGGCCGGCTTCGATGACCTCGTCGCCATGACGCAGGTGCGCGTGCCAGATCGCGCCAAGCTGGAACTGGCGCGTAACTACTGGGACGAAATGGGTCGCGGCAACGCCAAGGGCATGCACGGGCCGATGCTGCACTATGTGGTGGGCGCGCTCGGGCTGGAGCCCCATATTGAAACCACCGTTTGGGAGAGCCTGGCGCTGGCCAACGCCATGACCGCAATGGCCGCCAACCGCAGCTATGCCTGGCACTCGATTGGCGCGCTGGGCGTGATCGAGCTGACGGCTCCGGCCCGTTCGGGAGCGACGGCGCGCGGCATGCGGCGGCTGGGGCTGGACGCCAAGACCCGCCGGTACTTCGACCTCCATGCGGTGCTGGACGTCAAGCACAGCGAGGAGTGGAACAAGGAAGCCATTGTTCCGCTGGTCAGCGACGAGCGTGAGGGCACCCGGCGCGCCATCGCGATGGCGGAAGGCGCGCTCATCCGGCTGCGGTGCGGGGAGCGGTGCTTCGAACGCTACCGTGCGACACTATGGAAGTGAGGCCGACTACGACTGTCCCAAGGTGAAGCGAACAGTTACGCTGCTGGAACAAGCATCATGACATGCCGTTAGATCAGCTCGTTTCTGCGCAGGTGACACTTGGCCGTTCATCTTAGCCCGCTTCTTGCTCACTACCTGGTCTATATCTGCGCCGCCCTGCTCGCGCTGAGCGGAGTGAGCTTCGCGCGCGCCAGCACCGTGCCGGTGAAGACGGTGGTTGCAGCGCCGTTGTCTGCGCCCGATCCGGTGGCGGCACGGACCGGTGTCCGAAAGATCCAGCCGGAGCCGCATGCTATCGTTCTGGCGGGCGACCGGGACTTCGCCTTTCCGATGACGGTCGCCCTGCACTCCGCATTGTATCACTTCGACCCAAGCAAGGCCGTCGACGTCTACCTGCTGTCGCAGGGGATCACTCCGGCCGACCAGGAGCGGAGTTTGCGAGCGGTCCAAGGCGTGCACCCGCGCGCCACCATCAAGTGGATCGATGTGGACGACGCGGACCTGTCCGACCTGCCAACTGGCCTGTGGCACAGCCGCGGCATGTACCTGCGACTGCTCATCCCGTCGCTGCTGACGGATCGCTACCGGCGCGTGCTGTACATGGACGGCGATATCGTGGTGAAGCGCGACTTGTCGGCGCTCTGGCGGCTCGACACCGGCAATCATGCCGTCATGGCAGTGCCGAACTTCAGCGAGCCGACGCTGGGAACGGCCATGCCGCACCTGATGGCGGCGATCGATGCGCCGCCCGACCGTGGCTACTTCAACTCCGGCGTCCTGTTCATGGACCTGCCGCGCTGGCGCGAACGCCGGATCGTGGAGCGCACGCTGGAGTTCATCCGCCGTCACAGGGAGCAGCTGGCATTCGGCGACCAGGACAGCCTCAACGCGGTGTTCGCCGGCGACTGGGGACAGCTCGATCCAGCCTACAACGTACAGCTGCTGACGCTGAACCGCTTCGGTGCGAAGGAGGGCAGCGACCCGCATGGCCTGCGCGAGCAGCTGCTGCGCGAAGCGGCCATGCTGCATTACACGGGACCGCAGAAGCCCTGGAACTTGCGCTACGCCGGGGCGGCCAGCGACGACTTCTTGGAAGCAGCGGGGCGCAGCGGTTGGCTGCGGTCGCCGCCTGCGCTGTGGAAGGCTGAGTATACCGCCGCGCATTTCGCCGTCCGCCAGGCGGCAATGGTCAAAGGAGCGCTTCGCTCACGCGCGTAGACCCGCTAGGGCGCTCGGCATGACCGACACCTTGGCCGAGCTTCTCCGCACCCTCGACGCGGAGGGATATCAATTCACCTGCGTGACCCCCCGTACGCATCATCGAATTCTCCGCCGCCGGTCCGGCGCGCTGGCGGAGGACTTGCGCGATGTATTCGGATGGAACCTGCCGTTTGCGCGCGACCTGCTGCCGGGGCCGGTGCTCGACCTGCTGCGGGAGGCCGACGCGCTCGATACCGTGGAGGAGGGGTATAAGAGCCGTCTGCGAGTCGCTGAGTTGGATGGCCGGTTGTTCCTGCATTCGGCCTATCCGACGGACGACGAGGACAGCGTGTTCTTCGGGCCGGACACCTACCGCTTCATGCGATTCCTGTCGTGTGAGCTGGCCGAGCACCAGCCGATCGGGAGCCTTGTCGACCTGGGCGCGGGCAGCGGAGCAGGCGGTATCACGGCGGCCGCCATGCTGGAGCCAAGTGAACTCGTCCTGCTGGACATTAACTCGCGGGCGCTGGACCTCGCGGCAGCTAACGCGACGGCGGCCGGGATCGAGGCGGAGCTGGTCAACGGGACGCTTGACACGCTGGAGCGGCCGGTCGACCTGATCATCGCCAACCCGCCGTTCATCGCCGATCCCGCGGGTCGTACTTATCGGGACGGCGGCGCCGACCTTGGCGCGGGCGTATCGTTGGACTGGGCGCGGCAGGGCATGGCCAAGCTGGCCGAGGGCGGGGCCATGCTGCTGTACACGGGCAGTCCGATCGTTGCGGGCGAGGACCGCCTGCTGTCGGCGCTGGCCGAAGCCGCGGACGAGGTCGGGTGCAGCCTGAGCTACCAAGAGCTCGACCCGGACATCTTCGGGGAAGAACTGGACGGAGAGCCTTATGCAGGCGCCGGCGTGGAGCGGATCGCGGCGGTTGGAGCTACCCTGCGGCGCGCCTGAACCGTTCTAGAAATGTTGCGGGCTTCCTACACCTGTATGTACGTCAAGCGGGGCTCACCGGCTGTGTGCCAGTGAGCCCCGCTTTATTGTAGCTGGTCAGATCAGGAAGTCGGCAGCCACCAAGTTGACGTGCCCGGTCAGGGTGATGACCAGATCCGCGCCCGCCTTGCCGTCCGTGTCGGCATAAATGAGCGTGTTGGTGCCGACCTGCTGCCACCCGAACTGGCCCGCGCCGACCGCTCCGCCGCCGCTCACCGCGCCGAGGTAAGCGTTGGCACCGTAGTTGAACGCATCGAAGTCGATCTTGTCGCCCTGAGCCTGGCTGAAGTCGGTGATGGTGTCGCCCGTGTCCTTGTTGCTCAGATAGCGGAAGATGTCGGCGCCGCCGCCACCGCTCAGCAGGTCGGCGCCGAATCCGCCCACGATCACGTCCGCACCGGTCTGCCCGTAGATCGTGTCGCTGCCCGAACCACCAAAGAGCAGGTCCCCGCCGTCGTTGTTCGGCTCAAGGCTGGCAGGCGGTTCGAAGCCATAGATGACGTCGTTGCCAGAACCGCCGTAGATGGTGTCGGCGCCTTGTCCGCCGTACAGCTTGTCGTCGCCGGCCTGACCCCACAGGGCGTTGTCGGCGCCGACTTGGCCCCAGATCTCATCGTTGCCGGCATAACCGTAGACCTGGTCATTGCCGTTGCCCGCCATGATCATGTCTGCCGCATTGCTGCCGATGATCGTGGAGTTACCGGGATCGTCAGTGACGATGACGGGGCCGGGAGCGACCGGACCCGGGCCGGCAGTATCGAAATCATTGGGGTCGCCCGCGCCAGTGAAGACTGCCGGAGTGGTCCAGACCACGTCCGTATGACCAATCACGGTCACGCTGACGAAGGTGGTCGTGCCGTCCGACGAAGTGACGGTGAATTTCTCCACCGGCGACTGGCCGTCGTTAAGAGCATTGGTCGCGGGCAGGCTGTTGTTGAGCGTGTAGATCCAAGCGCCCGCCGCATTGATGGAAAAGCTCCCGTAGGTGCCGCTCACATTGCTCTGGGCGACAAAGGAGGCGGGTCCGTTCGGATCGCTGACGGTCAGGGCACCAGTAGCCGTGATAACCGGCGAGTCTTCCGTGACCGATCCGGTTGCGGTGCCGCCGAACACACTGGGATCGGCCACTGCCGCGAGGCTGAACCCGGCCTTGGTGTCAACGCTCGCGGTGCCGTCGCTAACCTTGTAGCTCACCACGATCGGGCCGTTGTAGTTGGCATCGGGGGTGAACGTGTAGGTGCTGGTCGCCGGATTGTAGGCGAGGGTGCCATGGTCAACGGTAACGTTGGTGACCGCAAGCGTGTCCTTGTCGACGTCCGTCCAGCCGGCCAGGAGATCGGCGACGGTGAACGACTTGGCGGTGTCTTCGGTCCCGTCCGCCAGCGTGATGGCCGAACCGGTCGGCGCATCGTTCACGGCGGCGAGGTTGAAGCCGGCGGTGGTGCTGACGTCGGCAGTGCCGTCGGAGACCTGGTAGGAAACGGTCACCGGGCCATTGTAGTTGGCGTCCGGATGGAAGGTGTAGGTGCCCGCGTCAAACGACAGGGTGCCATGGTCGACCGTCACGTTCTTGACGCTCAGCGCGTCCTTGTCGACGTCCGTCCAGCCGGCCAGGAGATCGGCGACGGTGAAGGACTTGGCGGTGTCCTCGGTCCCGTCCGCCAGCGTGATCGCCGAACCGGTCGGCGCATCGTTCACTCCGGTGATGATGATGGTCAGGTTGGCAGTGGCGACGCCGCCCTTGCCGTCCGCTACCTGGTAGGTGGTCGCGACCACGTCCTTGGTCTCGCCAGCTTTCAGAGCATCATAGCTGTCAGCGTCGAAGCTGTAGGTGCCGTTGGTGTTGAGGGTCAGCCCGACCGGTGCGTTGCCGACGATTGAGTAGGTCAGGGTGTTGCCGTCCTGATCGCTGTCGTTCCCGGCGACCGTGCCGGTGACGGTTGCGTCTTCAAGGACGGAGTTCACATCATTGCCCGCGACCGGACCATGGTTGGTGCCCAGGATGTCCTTGTCGCCGATGTTGCCGGTGACGCGGATGGCCACATCAGCGATCTTGTCGCCGTCGAGGTCGGCGTAGACGATCTTGTCGCCGGCGAGCGGGCCAGCGCCGACCCACACGCCCCAAGCGCTCGGGCCATTGCCGCTCCACTGCAGCATGGAGGGCGCGTTCGCGCCGGTAAGGTGGCCGTTGAAGCCGGACAGGTCGAGCTTGTCGCCCTCGACCGAGTTGAAGTCCTTGATCCAGTCGCCGCTCAGGGCAGACCAAGCACCATTGACTGCGGCAGAGTCACCATTGGCGTCGCCGTGGTGCCAGTTGTACACGAACTTGTCGCCGCCACGGTCACCGTAGAGTGTGTCGGCGCCCTCGTCGCCGGCGATGATGTCGGCACCATTGCCGCCGCCGCCGTTGAGGATATCGGCGCCGTTAGACGATGTGTCCGTGTTGTTCTTGCTGTCACCCCAGATGACTTCGTCGTAGCTGGAGCCGTTCACCGTGTCGGCACCGTTGCCGGCAGTGATATCGTAGCGGTCGATCTGGCTCAGGGTCAGGCCGGAGCTTGCAAACAGGGTCTGAGCATCGATCGTGTCGATGCCGTTACCGCCTTCAAGGCTGACGATAATGGCTAGTAACCCCCTAATTCTGGTTACTTTCCACTGTGTCGCTTTGGCACATCAACTTACGTTAACTACTTGCCACTGCGTCGCCGACCCAAGCACCGCGTGGTTGATCCAAACGAAAGAGGGCTCCCCCGAGCCGGAGAAGCCCTCTCTGTTCTAACTGAAGATCAGGCAGCCGCTGCGACTGCCTTGATCCATTTACTCGCCGTCGTTGTCGTTCCGGCCACCGGTCAGGAAGGCAGGCGCGAACTCGGGCGCGGGGCCGTCGTCGCGATTGCCGTCGCGGTCACGGCGCGGGCCGCGGTCGCCACGTCCTTCGCCGCGCGGACCACGGTCGCCGCCGTCCCGACGGGGACCACGGTCGCGGTCGCCGCCGCCACGGCGACGGTCGCCGCGATCGCCTCGGTCGCCACGCGGACCACGGTCGCCGCCCTCACGCGGTTCGCGCGGGGGACGAGTGTCCTCCAACTCGGCGCCGGTTTCCTGGTCCACGACCCGCATGGACAGGCGGACCTTGCCGCGGCTGTCTACCTCGAGCAGCTTGACCTTGACCTCCTGGCCTTCCGACAGGACGTCGCGGACGTTCTCGACCCGCTCGTTCTTGATCTCCGACACGTGCACCAGCCCGTCCTTGCCGGGCATGAAGGTCACGAACGCGCCGAAGTCGACGATGCTGGCGACCTTGCCGGTGTAGATGGTGCCGGGCTCCGGCTCCGCGACGATGCCGCGGATCCATTGGCGGGCGGCCTCGATCTGGTTGACGTCGGACGAGCTGATCTTGATCACGCCCTCGTCGTCGATGTCGACCTTGGCGCCGGTGGTGGCGACGATCTCGCGGATCACCTTGCCGCCGGTGCCGATGATCTCCCGGATCTTGTCCTTCGGAACCGACATGGTCTCGATGCGGGGCGCGTGAGCGGAGAGCTCACCACGCGTGCTGTCGAGCGCCTTGGCCATCTCACCCAGGATGTGCGCGCGGCCTTCCTTGGCCTGGCCCAGGGCGACCTTCATGATCTCCTCGGTGATGCCGGCGACCTTGATGTCCATCTGCAGGCTGGTGATGCCCTGGTCGGTGCCGGCCACCTTGAAGTCCATGTCGCCGAGGTGGTCCTCGTCGCCCAGGATGTCGCTGATCACCGCAAAATCCTGGCCTTCCAGGATCAGGCCCATGGCGATACCCGCCACCGGACGCTTCAGCGGAACGCCCGCGTCCATCATGGCGAGGCTGCCGCCGCACACCGTCGCCATCGACGAGGAGCCGTTGCTCTCCGTGATGTCGGACAGGACGCGGATGGTGTAGGGGAACTCCTCCACGCTCGGCAGCATCGGGTGCAGCGCGCGCCAGGCGAGCTTCCCGTGGCCGACTTCGCGGCGGCCCGGCGCACCGAAGCGGCCCACTTCACCGACCGAATAGGGCGGGAAGTTATAGTGCAGCATGAAGCGCTGGTAGGAGAGGCCCTCCAGGCCGTCGATCATCTGCTCGGCGTCCTTGGTGCCGAGCGTGGTGGTGACGATCGCCTGGGTCTCGCCGCGGGTGAACAGCGCCGAGCCGTGGGTGCGCGGCAGGAAGCCAACCATGCTCTCGATCGGACGCACGGTCTTGGTGTCGCGGCCGTCGATGCGGCGGCCTTCCTTGAGGATGGCGCCGCGGACGATGTCGGCCTCAAGCACCTTGACCTGCTTCTGCGCGATCAGCTGCTCCTGCGGGTCGGCGTCGGCAAAAGCTTCCTTGGCCTTGGCGCGGGCGGCGTTGAGCAGTTCGGAACGCTCGGACTTGCCGGTGACGCGGTAGGCAGCCTCGATGTCGGCGCCGATGGCATCCTTCAGGCGCGCCTTGATGGCGGACTTGTCGAGACCCTGCTCGAGCTCCCACGGGTCCTTGGCGGCCTTTTCCGCCAGGTCGATGATCGCGTCGCAGACCTTGCGGCTGGCCTCGTGAGCGAACACGACGGCGCCGAGCATCTCCTCCTCGGACAACTCCTGCGCTTCGGATTCGACCATCATCACCGCGTTCGGGGTGGCGGCGACGACCAGATCGAGCTTGCTCTCCTTGGTCTGCTCCGGCGACGGGTTCAGGACGTACTCGCCGTCGATGAAGCCGACGCGGGCGGCGCCGATCGGGCCCATGAAGGGCACGCCGGAGATGGTGAGGGCGGCCGACGCGGCGCACATGGCGACGATGTCTGGCTCGTTCTCGCCGTCGTAGGAGAGGACCTGCGCGATCACGAGGACTTCGTTGTAGAAGCCTTCCGGGAACAGCGGGCGGATCGGGCGATCGATCAGGCGGCTGGTCAGCGTTTCCTTTTCGGTCGCGCCGCGCTCACGCTTGAAGAAGCCGCCGGGGATGCGGCCCGCGGCGGAGAACTTTTCCTGGTAGTGGACGGTCAGCGGGAAGAAGTCCTGGCCCGGCTTGACGCTCTTGGCGGCGGTAACGGCGCACAGCACTACGGTTTCGCCCATGGTCGCGAGCACCGCGCCATCGGCCTGGCGGGCAATGCGCCCGGTCTCGAGCTTCAGCGTCTTGCCACCGATCTCGACTTCAGCAGTGTGGATATTGAACATTCTAGTCCCTTCACCCCGCCGCCAGATGCGAGCGGGGGCAGCAATTTGCGAGCTAGCCGGCTCGCGGTCGGTCGGGGCGTTCGTTGACGGACCCCATGTGGGTACCCGTGAAAGTACTACTTTCATGGGACCCATGAACGCCCCGCCGAATTGCGGGACTGTCCGGATAGACAAAGGGCGCCGCGATGGGCGCCCTTTGATGTTACTTGCGGAGGCCGAGCCGACCGATGAGGTCGGTGTAGCGCTGCGCATCCTCGCGCTTGAGGTAATCAAGCAGCGAACGCCGCTTGTTCACCATCATGAGGAGCCCGCGCCGGCTGTGATTATCCTTGGCGTGGGTCTTGAAGTGCTCGGTCAGCGTGTTGATGCGGTCCGTGAGGATCGCGATCTGGACCTCGGGCGAACCCGTGTCGTTGCTGTCCCGGCCATAATCCTTGATCAGCGTCTGCTTGCGCTCCGCAGTGATCGACATCGACTTACTCCTTCGTATCTGTCTACAGGTTGAACCCGCGCACGACCCGGAGGACGTCGTCCGAGGCCTCGACCAGCGCCACCGGACGGCCAGCGTCGGTGGCGAGGTTCAGCCCCGAACTGGCGGGGACCCCGCTCAACTGACGCCCCTGTCGGAGCAGCGCAGCCTGGTCGGGTGAGACGGGGAGGGCCGGGATGTCGTCCAGCCCCGCGACGAGCGGGAGTACCGCCCCGTCAAGCCGCCGCGCCTTAGCGATTTCGGCCAGGAAGTCCAGCGATATCGCCTGATCGAGGGTGAATGGACCGGCCTTGGTTCGGCGCAGCATGGCGACGTGGCCGACGGTCCCGAGGGCGTAAGCGATGTCGCGCGCCAGCGAGCGGATGTAGGTGCCCTTGGACACGGTGGCGGAGAGGGTGACCTCCTCAGTGCTCGCAGCGAGGATGGTGAGGTCGAAGATAGTCACCTGTCGGCTCTTCAACGCCACTTCCTGCCCAGCGCGGGCAAGGTCGTAGGCGCGCTTTCCGTCGACCTTGAGCGCGGAATAGGCCGGTGGGACCTGTTCGATCAGGCCGGTGAAGCGGGACAGGACGGCTTGAACTTCCGCGAGGCCGGGACGGAGGTCGCTTGTCGCGACCACCTCGCCTTCTGCATCGAGTGTGCTGGTTTCCGCGCCGAAGCGGATCGTGAAATCGTAAGCCTTGGTGGCGTCCAGCATGCGGCCGGCAAGCTTGGTCGCTTCGCTTAGTGCGATCGGCAGGACTCCACTGGCGAGCGGATCCAGCGTGCCGCCGTGGCCAACCTTGTGCTTCGGCAGGCCTGCTTCGCGGATCGCGCGCTTGACGGCGCTGACCACCGGCGTGGAGCCAAGGCCGACCGGCTTGTCGATTATCAGCCAGCCGTGGAGCAGGCCGCCGCTCATTCGCGGCTCAGCGGGCAGAATGGGGGCAGCGGCAAGAGCATCCGCCCGCTTTTTGCAGGGGCAGCCCGCCCATGCTAGCCGGCAACTTCCCTTTTCTGGCTGCCCGCACCCCACATGAAGCATTGGTTCAAGGACAGCAGCTTCCGCTCGGTGCTGAAGAACAGCAGCCTGCTGACAGCGTCGAAGGCGGTCGCCGGTGTGGCCGGGCTGGCCAGCCTCGCGTTCGCCGGGCGAGGTCTGGGTGTGGCTGGCCTCGGCGTGCTGATCCTTCTGAACAGCTACGCCAAGGCGGCCAGCGGATTTACCAAGTTCCAGTCGTGGCAACTGATCATTCGTTACGGCGGGCAGATCCTGTCGGACGGGCGCGCGGACGAGTTCAAGGCATCGACTGGTTTCGCCTTCGCGCTCGATCTCTTGAGCGGGGTGGTCGGCATGATCCTGGCGATCGCCCTGCTGCCGCTGGTCGGCCACTGGTTCGGGATCGAGGGCGACAACGTCAGCCTCGCGATGCTCTACTGCACGCTGCTGCCGACCATGGGCGCAGCGACGCCGATCGGGGTGCTGCGCTCGCTGGACCGGTTCGACCTGATCAGCTGGCAGGGAACGACTTACCCGATAGCCCGGGCGATCCTGGCAGGCGTTGCCTGGGCGGCGGGCCTGCCCTTCCCGGCTTTCGTGGCGATCTGGTATGTGACCGACCTCGGCGGCGACCTGTACCTGTGGTTCCTGGCGTGGCGCGAGTTGCGGCGCCGCGAGCTGCTGCCAGGTATCCGGCCCACGTTGCGGCCGACGATCCTGCCGGGCGCATGGCGCTTCGCCATTCATGTCAACCTGACGTCCAGCCTGTCTACCGCCTGGGGGCCGATGGCGCAGCTGGTCGTCGGCGGCTTGCTGAACCCGAGCGCGGCAGCGCTGTTCCGCATCGCCTCAAGCCTGGCCGACAGCGCGCAGAAGCCGGCCGACTTTCTGGGAAAGGCATTCTACCCGGAGATCGTGCGGCTGGACGTGGCCAGCAAGCATCCGTGGCGGCTGATGATCCGCAGCGCGGTGCTGGCGGGGCTGGCCGCGTCCGTATTGTTGCTGATCCTGGCGCTGGGCGGCCAGCCGCTCGTCACGCTCCTGTTCGGCAAGGCGTTCGCGGGCGCTTATCCGATCCTGCTGGTGCTGATGATTGTGCCGCTGATCGGCGCCATGAGCTTTCCGATGCCCTCCATGCTGTATGCGCTCGACCGGCCGGACGCGCCGCTCAAGTCGCGGATCGTCGGCACCGGCCTTTACTTCGTGCTGGTTGCGCCCTTGTGCTGGCGGTTCGGCGTGCTGGGCGCCGCGGCGGCGTTCGTTATCGCCTACGCGGCCATGACCCTTATGCTGGTGCTACAATTGCGCTCTGAGTACCGGCGGGTGCGGAGGCGGTCGGCGTGAGCCCGAAGCCGCGCGTCTGGGCCTTGCTGGGTGCGCACACGGGCGACAACAATCAGGTGCTGGCGCTGGCTCGCGCCCTTGGCGTGCCATTTGAGCGGGTGGAGTTGCGCTACAACCTGCTGCGCAAGCTCGGGCCGCGACTGCTGGGCACCAGCCTGGCGGCCGTAACGGCGGACAGCCGGCAATTGCTGCGGCCGCCGTGGCCCGACTTGGTGGTGGGCATCGGCCGCCGCAGCGTACCGGTAGCGCGGTGGCTCAAGCAACAAAGTGGCGGACACACGAAAATCGTGCGGCTCGGCGACCCGCGGCATGATCCGGCGTTGTTCGATCTGGTGCTGACGACGCCGCAGTACCGGGTGCCTGAAGCCCCGAACGTCGTCCAGCTGCCGCTGGCGCTAAGCCCTTATCAGGAGCTCGCGGTGGCCGAACCGGACGAAGCCGCTTGGCTGCAGGCCTGCGACCCACCACACCTGCTCCTCGCAATTGGCGGTGAGACACGCAACTGGAGGCTGTCGAAAGAGGTGGTGAGCAAGGCTGCTCGCCGGCTGATCGAGCGCGCGGGGCAGGGCTGCCTGACGATCGTCACCAGCGCCCGGACCAGCCCGGACCTGAGACACGCGCTGCGGAGCCTGTGCACGGAGCATCCGCGATGCCGGTTGGTCGCAGGCCCCCGGCCGCGCTTTGCCGTGCTGTTGGCTGATGCGGACGAATGCTTCGTCACAGCGGACAGCGTTTCGATGCTGTCGGAAGCAGTCCTTGCTGGCAAGCCGGTGGGCATGGTGCCGGTGGAACTGACCGCGGCCGGCCGCCGGCGGTTGGGCGAGCGGAGCGGGGAGGGCCATCGCGATCTCCGCCGCTTCTGGGAACGGCTGGAGCGGGACGGCCTAGTTGGCACCGTCGACGCGCCGCGAAGGGGGCGCGTAGAGAACCCGATCGAGACTGCGGTGCGCGCGGTGCGCGAACTGCTGGAGCGAAGCTAGGCCGAAGCCCCGCGGAGCCGTTCGAAGAAGTGGCGGCGGCACATGGCGACATACCGGTCGTTGCCGCCAATCTCAGTTTGCTCGCCGCTGACCACCGCCCGGCCTTGTTCGTCGACCCGAAGGTTCATCGTCGCCTTGCGGCCGCATTCGCATACGGCTTTTAGTTCGACGAGCGCGTCGGCGAGGGCCAGCAGGGCGGCGCTGCCGGGAAACAGCGCACCAACGAAGTCGGTACGCAGGCCATAGCAGAGGACTGGGAGGTTGCGCTCGTCCGCCAGTCGGCAGAGCTGGAGCACCTGGTTGAGCGTGAGGAACTGGGCCTCATCGACCAGCACGCAATGGAGTGGGCCTTTCGCCATCTCCTCGCCGAGGGCGGCGAACAGGTCGGTGTCGGGATGATAGGCGTGGGCCTCCGCGCCGATGTCCAAGCGCGAGGCGATGCGGCCGGTGCCGGCGCGATCATCATGCGCAGCGGTCCACAGCATCGTGTGCATGCCCCGTTCGCGGTAGTTGAAGTCGGCCTGGAGCAGGGTCGTCGACTTGCCCGCGTTCATCGCTGCGTAATAGAAGTATAACTTGGCCATGAGTGTCGGTTAGACCGGCCATTCATCCTTGAGAATGGCGAACAGCACCGTGTCGCGGACGTGGCCGGTCCAAGTGATGCGGTCGGCGCGGAGCAGGCCTTCGCGGACAGCGCCAAGCTTCTTCATAGCGGCCTGGCTTCGCCCGTTGCGGAGGTCGACGCGGAATTCGACACGTCGGATGCCGCAGTCGAAGGCGTGGGTAAGCATCATGTCCTTGATGCGCCGGTTAAATCCGGTGCCGCGCACGTGCGGGCGGTAGTAAGTGCCGCCGATCTCCAGCACCTGACGTGCTTCGTCGATGCCAAGGAAGCTCGACATGCCGGCGAGCTCGTCCCCGTCGAACAGGACAAAGGTGCGATTGAGCGGCCCGCTGGCAAGCTTGTCGATGCTGGCGTCGAAATGCTCGGGATCGAATGGCATCGAGTAGATGGACCAGATTGCCTTATCCTCGGCACAGGCGCTGCGGAGAGCGTCCCGCCAAGCTTCGGAGAATGGCTCGGCGCTGCACCGGTCCCCGCTAATCGGCCGCCCCAACCGAGCGAGGTCGATCATTCCTCCGTGAGGTCCTGAGCGACGTGATCGGAGCGCAGGATGCGGTCGATGTGGCTGCCTTCGTCAAAGCTCTCGTCGGCGAGGAACTTGAGCTTGGCGGCATATTTGGTGCGCACGCGATGGGCGACCTCGCGCTGGAGAAAGGCGGTATTCTGGCGGAGAGCCTTCAGAACCGCCGCCTCGTCCTGGCCAAGCAGCGGCTTCACGAAAACCGTGGCGTGACGCAGATCGGGGGACATGCGCACTTCGGTGACGCTGACGAGATGGCTTTGCAGCGTCTCGTCATGCACGTCGCCGCGCTGAAGAATCTCGCTCAACACATGGCGCACCTGCTCGCCGACGCGGAGCAGGCGGACGGAGCGACCTTCCTGAGTTTCCTGTTTTCTCATCTCGTTCCCGGGCCGTCAGTCCTGTCGCTGCGCGCAGGCCGTCCGCCGTTCGCTGTCTCTCGCGTAAGCTGCGCTTGCAAAGCTCCGCTTCTCCTACGCTCGGCAGCTCACAGGGTCCGGGCGCGCTCCTCGACCTCGAAAACTTCAAGGCTGTCGCCGGCCTTGATATCGTTGGTGTCGGCCAGCAGCACGCCGCACTCGAGACCGGCCACCACCTGCGCAACGTCGTCCTTGAAGCGACGCAGCGAACTGATGGTCGTCTTGGACACGATGACGTCCTCGCGGGTGAGGCGGGCATTGAGGCCCTTGCGGATGGTGCCTTCCAGCACCAGCAGGCCGGCTGCCTTGTCCCGCTTGCCGGCGGGGAAGACTTCCTGGACTCGGGCGCGACCAACCACCGTTTCGATGATCTCCGGTCCGAGCTGACCGCCCATTGCCGCCTTCACCCAATCGGTCAGGTGATAGATGACGTCGTAGTAGCGGAACTCCACCTTGTTGCGCTCCGCCGTCTGGCGCGCGTTGGCGTTCGGACGGACGTTGAAGCCGATGATCGGCGCGCCGCTGGCCTGGGCCAGGGTCACGTCGCTTTCGGTGATCGCACCGACGCCCGACTGAAGGATCCGGACCTTGATCTCGTCCGTCGACAGGCGGTTCAGCGCGTTGACGATCGCCTCCGTCGAGCCCTGCACGTCGGCCTTCACCACCAGCGGGAACTCGATGGTGGTCGAGGCCTTGTTGGCGAACATGTGCTCCAGGCTCATCGGCGCGGCGGTGGTCCGCTTTCGGTCGAGCACGGTCTGGCGGTATTCGGCGACTTCACGAGCTCGCGCCTCATTCTCCACCACCGTCAGTTTGTCGCCCGCGGAGGGAACAGCGCCGAGGCCGAGGACTTCGACCGGCATCGCTGGCCCTGCTTCCTTCACCTGACGGCCATGGTCGTCGATCATGGCGCGCACGCGGCCGGAGGCAGCGCCCACGACGAAAATGTCGCCGACACGCAGGGTGCCACGCTCGACCAGCACGGTGGCGAGCGGGCCGCGGCCCTTGTCGAGCTTGGCCTCGATCACCGTGCCTTCGGCGGCGCGGTCGGGGTTGGCCCGGAGCTCCAGGATCTCGGCCTGAAGCGCAATCGCCTCGAGCAGGCCGTCGAGATTGGTCTTCTGCAGCGCGGAAACCTCAACATCCTGGACGTCGCCGCCCAGTTCCTCAACCACGATCTCGTGCTGGAGCAGCTCTTCGCGGACGCGCTGGGCGCGGGCTTCAGGCTTGTCGATCTTGTTGATCGCCACGATCATCGGCACGCCGGCCGCCTTAGTGTGGTTGATGGCTTCCACTGTCTGCGGACGAAGGCCGTCGTCCGCCGCAACCACCAGCACCACGATGTCCGTGACGTTGGCGCCGCGAGCGCGCATCTCCGAGAAGGCCTCGTGGCCCGGCGTATCAAGGAAGGTCACCCGGTCGCCGCTCGGCAGCTTCACCTGATATGCGCCGATATGCTGGGTAATGCCCCCAGCCTCGCCCGACACAACGTTCTCGCCGCGGATTGCGTCCAGCAGGGAGGTCTTGCCGTGGTCGACGTGGCCCATGATGGTGACCACCGGCGGACGTGCCGTCAGCGTGGCGTCCGCATCGACGTCAGCCGCGGTGTCGATGTCGATGTCGCTTTCGCTGACACGCTTGATGTTGTGGCCGAACTCGGTGACCAGCAGCTCGGCGGTGTCCTGGTCGATCGCCTGGTTGACCGTGACCATCATGCCCATTTTGAACAGCGATTTCACGAGGTCAGCCGCCTTCTCGCTCATGCGGTTCGCGAGTTCGCCAACCGTGATGCTGTCCGGCACGACCACGTCGCGGACCTGCTTCTCGCGCGGGCCCGACGACATGTGGGACCGCTTTTCCTTCTCGCGGGCGCGACGGAGCGCGGCGAGGCTACGGGCGCGGCTGTCATCGCCGCCCGTTAGAGCACGGGTGACCGTGAGCTTGCCGGCATGGCGGCGATCGTCGCCGCGGCCGCGGGCCGGACGAGCAGGCTCGGGCCGGCGTACGGGAGCGGCTGGCTCGGGACGGCGGATGGGCGTGAACTGCTGGCCGGCCGGACGAACCGGCGCCGCAGCAGCGGGGGCAGCGGCGGCTGGCGCCGGCTCGGGCTGAGCGGCAGGCGCCACTTCCTCCGCGATGCGGCGCTTGGCCTCTTCCTCGGCCTGGCGAGCGGCTTCTTCTTCGGCCCGGCGGTTCTCCTCCGCACGGCGCTTCTCGTCCTCGGTTGCGTTCTGCTTGGCCTGCTCCTCGCGGCGACGCGCTTCCTCAAGCGACGCCATGCGGGCCTCTTCCGCTTCCCGCAGCAGGCGAGCCTGCATCTCCTTGCGGGCGGCGATATCGTCGGCCGGTGAGCGGCGCGGCGCGGGCGCCGCTGCGGGCTGCACCGGGCGAGCGGGAGCGGGCGCCGCGGCGGGAGCCTCGGCGACGGGCGCGGGTGCTTCGGGCGCGGCAGCAGGCGCCTCGCCCGGCTTGCCAAGGATGCGGCGCTTCTTGACCTCAACTACGACCGTGTTGGAGCGGCCATGGCTGAAGCTCTGCTTGACCTTGCCAGTCTCGACCGTGCGCTTGATGCCCAGCGGCGGCCGGGTGCCCAGCTTCGGCTTGTCGGTCTGGTCGCTCATAAGTTCCTTCGTCTACTCGTCAGCCGAACCGGCGCCGGCGGCAATGTCGCCGCGGCCTAGCCCAGCATGTCCTACAATGAAAGCGCGCCACCGGGTGAGCGCATGGCTCACGCGCCTGGCGGCCGCAGGGTCGGTCAGCGCGACATGTACCACATTCTCGCGCCCAAGCGCCATGCTCAAGATGGTGCGTTCCGCCGGGATTACGAGTCCCTGCGTGAAGCCCAGTTCCTCCGAACCGCCCACCCGCCAGGCTTGGTCCAGCTTGCGGTTACCATCCTCGCCCGCGTCTGCCGCATGGAGCAGCAGGTGCACCTTGCCAGCCCGTGCGGCCTGCTCGACCCGGTCCGCCCCATTGATGAGGGTTCCAGAGCGCGCCTCCATGCCGAGCCGGTCAAGCGCGCTGCGGGCGAGCTCTTGCTCGATGCGGTCGGGCAAGTCGGGTGCGATCTCCACCAAGCCGGTCCTGAAGGCGCGCGTTAGGGCGCCCTTCAGCTTGCCCTTGGCGAGCGCACCCTCGAACTCGGGCCGGGTGACACCGATCCAGGCACCCCGGCCCGGCGCTTTGGCGCGGACGTCGGGGTGGACCTGACCGTCGGGGCCGAGGACCAGTCGGATGAGCTCGTCCCGCGCCGCCGTGCGCCGCGAGAGAATGCAGGTCCGCTCAGGCGTAGGGGCTTCTAGGCCGTCATTGCTCCGTGCCCGCAACCGCGTCCTCCTCGGTTGCGGCGGCCGGAGCCTCCTCGTCCTCGAACCAGTGAGCGCGGGCAGCCATGATGATCTCGTTACCCTGCTCTTCATTCAGGCCGTATTCGGCCAGAATGCCGCCCTTGTCCTCAGTCCGTTGCGGCGCGTTCTCCGCGCGGCGGCGCGGTTCGGGCCGCTTCTTCTGGATCAGCTCGTCGGTGGCTAGGTCCGCAAGATCGTCGAGCGTGCGGATGTTCGCCTTGCCAAGCGTGACCAGCATCTGCTCGGTCAGGTGCGGCAACTCGGCCAGCGCGTCATCGACGCCGAGCGAGCGGCGCTGCTCGCGGGCAGCGGCTTCGCGGCGCTCCAGCGCCTCGGACGCACGGCTCTGCAACTCGCCGGCGATCTCGTCGTCGAGGCCTTCGATGGACGCAATCTCGTCGGACTCGACGTAGGCGACTTCCTCCAAGGCGGTGAAACCTTCGGCGACCAGCAGCTGAGCCAGCGTCTCGTCTACGTCCAGCTCGTTCTGGAACATCTCGGACCGTTCCACAAACTCGCGCTGGCGCTTCTCGCTGGCGTCGGCCTCGGTCAGGATGTCGATCTGTGAATTGGTCAGCTGCGAGGCCAGACGGACATTCTGACCACGGCGGCCGATCGCCAGGCTGAGCTGGTCGTCGGGCACCACCACCTCGATCCGGCTCTCCTCCTCGTCGATCACGACACGGCTGACCGTCGCCGGCTGAAGCGCATTGACGACGAAGGTCGCCGTATCCTCGCTCCAAGGGATGATGTCGATCTTCTCGCCCTGCATTTCCTGGACGACGGCCTGCACGCGGCTGCCCTTCATGCCGACGCAGGCGCCGACCGGGTCGATCGAGCCGTCATAGCTGATGACACCAATCTTGGCGCGGCTGCCCGGGTCGCGGGCGGCGGCCTTGATCTCGATGATGCCGTCGTAGATCTCCGGCACTTCCTGCGCGAACAGCTTCTTCATGAAGTCGGGATGGGCGCGGGACAGGAAGATCTGGGGGCCGCGGGTTTCGCGGGCGACGCGCAGGATCAGCGAGCGGACACGGTCGCCGACGCGGACCATCTCGCGCGGGATCTGCGCATCGCGGCGGATGACGCCCTCGGCGCGGCCGAGGTCCACGACCACGTGGCCGAACTCGACCCGCTTGACGACACCGGTGATGATCTCGCCGACGCGGTCCTTGAACTCGTCATACTGGCGATCGCGCTCGGCATCGCGGACCTTCTGAAAGATGACCTGCTTGGCCGCCTGCGCGGCGATGCGCCCGAACTCGATCGGAGGCAGGGGGTCGACGATGAAGTCGCCTACGGCTGCATCCCTCTGCAGCTTCTGTGCGCCCTTGAGGTCGACCTGCTTGAAATAGTCTTCGACCTCTTCGACGACTTCGACGACGCGCCACAGCCGCAATTCGCCGGTGACCCCGTCGAGCTTGGCGCGGATGTCGTTCTCGGCGCCGTAGCGAGCCCGTGCGGCACGCTGAATTGCGTCCTCCATCGCCTCGATGACGATGCCGCGGTCAATCAGCTTCTCGCGCGCGACGCTGTCAGCGATCGCGAGCAGCTCGGCCTTGTTGGCAGTGGGCGCGGCGGGCGCGGCAGTGGCCATTCTCTTAGTCCTCTTGCGTGAAACTTTGGTCCGCGCCCTCGGTAGGCGCTTCGATGATCTCGTCCGCCCCATGTGCGGACAAGGGCGCGGTCGCGTTGATGAGCTTGTCGGTCAGCAGCAGCTTGGCCGAATGGATGGCGACGAAGGGCAGGACATACTCCCGGCCGTCCTTGCCGGTCATGCGGACCTGCTCGCCATCCGTGCCGGCAAGTTCGCCGGAGAATTGCTTACGGCCGTCCTGCGGCTCGGCAAGGTTGATACGAGCTTCGTGGCCGGCCCAGTCGGCATAATCCTTGAGCCGGGTCAGCGGGCGGTCGATACCGGGCGAGCTGACTTCCAGCCGGTAGCCGCCCGGAATGGGGTCGCGGCCTTCGGCCTCAAGCTCGTCGAGCCGCTCGGACAGTCGCCGGGAGATCGTCTCGCAATCGCTGAGGTCGAGCTGGCGGGTGTCCGGCCGCTCGGCCATCACCTGCAGCGTTGGGTCAGATGTGCCGCCGATCATTGCCACGCGCACGAGTTCGTAGCCGAGGCTCTTGACCTCGGGCTCGATCAGGTCGTGCAGCAGCTTCAGGTCCATGCGGCTCCTCGGCGTTCAAGCCCCCTCGGACCGCTTCGGAAGTCCGAAGCAGCCTCGCCAGCATCAGCGATGTGAGGAGGAAGCAGCGATATAGGCCAGTGCGCCCGATCAAGCAACCGCGGATAAGGCCCGGTTCTCCGCCCGTATGCGGATGGCGAGGACCAGTGCGTTCAAGACGGTGAACAGTGCTGCCACGTGCCAGAGCCCGAAGACCAGCGGCAGGACCGCAATCTCGCCGATCACCACCAGGTAGTTGGGGTGGGACACGAAACGGAACGGGCCATTAGTGACGAGCGGTGCGCCGGGCAGTATGATGATCCGGGTAGTCCAGCGCGGCCCAAGGGTGCGCAGCACCCAGACGCGGCCGAGCTGAAGCAGCACGAAGACCAGGAGCAAGGGCCAGTGGATGGGCCGGCCAGGCGCGAGCCACCACAGGGCGGCGAGCCAGAGCGTGTGGACCGCGACGATCAGCGGGTAATGGCCGGGGGCATGTTCGCGCGCGCCAAGCGCCAGTAAGCGGGCGGTGTTCTGCCGGGCGAGGACCAGCTCGGCGAGGCGCTGCAGGGTCACAAAGGCTAGTATGGCGATCGACGGCCACATCAGGCGGCGCGGTCCAGCAACAGGCCGGCGCAGGTGAAGCCGGGGCCGAAGGCGGTCAGCAGGGTCCGGGGCGGAAGGCCCCGGGCAAGCAGCGCTTCCAGCACGAACAGGACAGTAGGTGCGCTCATGTTGCCGTGCTCGCGCAGCACCTGCCGTTCAAGGTCGAGGGTGCCCGGGGCAAGCTCCAGCGCGGTTTCGATTGCCTCGATCACCTTGGCGCCGCCGGGGTGCGAGCAGAGGCGGTCGATGTGGCCGCGCTCTACCTCGAATTTGGCAAGCATGGTCTCGATCGCTGCCGCCAGCTCCGCGGTAACGAACGGCGGAATTGCGCGGTCGAACACGACGGCCAGGCCAGGATCCTCGACCCGCCAACCCATGATGCCGAGCGTGTCCGGCCATTGCTGTTCGGCGCTGTCGCGGATGGTGGCGATGCCAGGCTCGCCGGCGCCACCGACGACGCAGGCCGCAGCGCCGTCGCCGAACAGGGCGGTCGCGACCAGCGCGGCGGGGTCATCGGTGTCAAGGCGGATGGAGATGGAGCAGGTCTCCACCGTAACGAACAACCAGCGACTGCCCGGGTCGGCGCTGGCGAGGCCTGCGGCCGTGGCGAGGCCTGACACGCCGCCTGCGCAGCCTAGTCCAAATAGCGGCACGCGGCGGACGTTGCTGCGCAGCCCCAGGCCGGGTCCGACCCGGGCGTCTAGGCTGGGAGTGGCGATGCCCGTGGTAGAAGCGGTGACCACGCCGTCGATGTCACCAGGCTGCAGGCCGGCGGCGTCGATTGCCTTGGCCGCGGCCTCGGCGAACAGCGCTTCGGCTGAGTCGAGATACAGTGCATTGCGCGACTGCCAGCCATGGTCCTCGCCGTACCAGCTGGCGGGCGCGACGATGTTGCGCTGGTCGATGCCGGCATTGTCGAACACCCCCTGCAGGCGGTCGAACAGCGCCTTGCGTCCGGAAAACAGGTCGCGGCTGAGCGCCTTGGCCTCGTCCTGGGCAATCCGGTGCGGCGGGGCGGCAGTAGCGAGGCTTAACAGGGGAACAGGGCGCAAGCTGGCGGCTTTCTTACTGAACCTGCGCTTGCGCGACAGAGAGGAGTGAGCGGGTGAGTTTCATTCGATTGCAAGCTGCAACTCTTGCCGTGCTGATTGGTGCCTGCTCGGTTGGCTCCTCAAGCGCGAGCGGCGAGAATGCGACGGTTGCGGAGCAGGAGCAGCCCGGACCTTCGGGCAGGCCGTTCCAGGTGACCCCGCTGGCGACCTTCCAGTCGCCATGGGCGCTGGCCTTCCTGCCGGACGGAAGTGCGCTGGTGACCGAGAAGCCAGGCCGCGTGAAGCTCTGGCGGTCCGGCGGCGGCACGTCGGCGGTGGCCGGCGTTCCAACGGTGGCCTCCGGCGGGCAGGGCGGTTTGCTCGACATCAAGTTGTCGCCCACCTTCCCTGACGACCGGCTGGTCTACCTGACTTACGCCGAGCCATCGGCGAAGGGCGGTAGCGGGCTGGCGTTGGCGCGCGCAGTGCTGGTGCAGGACCGCGCCGGAACCCGGCTCGACCGCTCCCAGGTGATCTGGCGCGATCCGGCCGGCGGCCGGGGCGGGCAGTTCGGGGCGATCATCGCCTTCGCGCCGGACGGCCGGTCGCTGTTCCTGACCTCGGGCGAGCGACAGCGGTTCACCCCGGCGCAGGATCTGAATCAGCCACTGGGCAAGATCTTACACCTGACGCTGGACGGCAAGCCCGCAGCCGGTAATCCACTGGGCAACCGTCAGGGCGAGCGGACCGTCACGGTGACTGACCCGCCCGAGGATACGCGTGCAGCCCGGGATATGCCGGGCCGCCGCGTCAGCTTGCCTGGACCGAACCTGACGCCGGCCGCAACATGGAGCAGCGGTCACCGCAATCCATATGGCCTCGCGTTTGATGCGCAGGGGCGTCTGTGGGAAACAGAAATGGGGCCACGCGGCGGCGACGAGCTGAACCTGATCAAGCCGGGCCGGAACTACGGGTGGCCGCTGGTCTCGAACGGGCGAAATTATAATGGCGTGCCGATACCGGCGCACTCGACACGGCCGGACCTTGAAGCACCGAAGTTGTTCTGGGATCCGGTGATCTCGCCGTCGAGCCTGCTGATCTATTCCGGCGACCTGTTTCCACAATGGAAGGGCAGTGGGTTCATCGGAGCGTTGTCAGGCCAGGCGCTGGTCCGGGTGACGTTTGATGGTGAACGCGCGGCCAACGCCGACCGATGGGACATGGGTGCGCGCATCCGCTGGGTCGGGCAGGGACCCGGAGGAGCCATCTACCTGCTGGAGGACGGGGAGAGCGGACGGCTGCTTCGACTGGCTCCGACCGCTCGGCGTTGAACAAGGAAACGGCGGCCAGATCGCTCCGGCCGCCGCGTCCTGGTGGCTGGACCTAGTAGGTGGTCGAGGCCGAGCGCTGCCGGCTCGAATTGTGCCCGCCCGCCTGGTAGAGGATGTCCTGCAGCTGATCGCGTGAGACGCTGGACTGGCTAGGATCGACCGAGACGAAAATGCCACCCTGGTTGACGCGGTCGCTGTAGTAGCTCGCGTCCTCGTTGCTGACGCCATGGCCGGTGAACACGTCGCTCAGGCCGCCGGCGGCCGCGCCAATGGCGGTACCGGTCAGGGCTGCGCCCGGGATGGCCGAAGCGGCAATCGCACCAGCGGCGGCGAGCGGACCGACCCCCGGAATGGCCAGGGCGGCGACGCCGAGCAGGGCGCCGATGCCCGAACCGGCCGCGGCCTTGGCGATGAAGCTGGTCGGCTCGTCGCTGTGCCCGTCACCGACGCGGTCGCCGCTGCCGGTCGTCTCCGTGGTCTCGCCATCGTGGCGGCCGACGACCGAAATGGCCGAGTCGCTGATTCCGGCGGAGCGCAGTTGCGCGATCGCGCGCTCCGCTTCGCTCTGGCTGTCGAAGACGGCGGATACGATGTTTCCCTGCATGGGTAAGAGCTCCTCACGCGGCATGATTGCCGGCATGGAAGCGAAGCGAGCGGCCCGCTTGTTCCACCATTTGCGCCGAATCCCTGATCAGCTGCGAGGGAGCGATCAGCAGCGACGGTAGCGGAGGTAATAGGGGCGGCGGCCCTCGCGGCGGCTTTTTGCGCCGTAGCGCGTCTCGATCCAGCCGCCGACGGGCTCGAGGAAGTCGTTCGGCCGCTCGGCCAGCCAGTCGAACTGCCGCAGGTGGCGCTGCATGATCATCAGCGTCCATTCGAGATAGACCGGGTGATCGGTGGCGATGCGTAGTTCGCCACCCGGCTTCAGCTTGGCCGCGAACAGGTGCACGGGGCCGTCGTTGACCATGCGCCGCTTGGCATGGCGCGCCTTGGGCCAGGGATCGGGGTGAAGGAGGTAGAGCATGGTCAGCGCGCCGTCGGGCACGCGGGCCAGTACCTCAAGCGCGTCGCCCATGTGCAGGCGGACATTCCGCAAGGGCCCGTCCCGAACGTGGCCGAGCGCAGTCGCCACCCCGTTGAGAAACGGCTCGGCGCCGACGAAGCCATGGTCCGGCAGCAGGTCGGCGCGATACGCGAGGTGTTCACCCGACCCGAAGCCGATCTCGAAATGGAGCGGGCGGTCGTCGCCGAACAGGGTGGCGGCGGTGATCGGGCCGTCAGCTGGCACCTCGAGCTGGGGTAGGAGGGTATCGACGAGCTCCTGCTGACCCTTGCGAAGCGTGTGGCCGCTGGATCGCCCGTACAGGCGGTTGAGGGTAAGCGGGTCGCCAGATTTGTGCGCGGTCATCAGGGGAGCGCCTTCACCACATGTGCGTTCAGCGGGCAACCGAGAGGAGTTTCCATGTACGGCAACAATCCCCGCAGCACGGCGCAGATCGCCGGTCATCCGCTGCATCCGATGCTGATCCCATTGCCAATCGCCAGCTTCATCGGCGCGCTGGCGACCGACGTGGTCGGCAAGGTCACCGGCGATCCGGCTTGGGCGCGGGCGAGCAAGTGGCTGCTCGGCACCGGGCTGGTGACGGCGCTGGGCGCGGCGGCGACCGGGTTGACCGATTACCTGGGTGACGAGCGCGTGGCGGAGATCCCGGCGGCGACCTACCACATGGTTGCCAACCTAAGCCTGGTCGGGATCGAAGCCGTGAACCTTACCTGGCGGCTGGTCAGCGACGAGGACGCGCCGGCCGGCGCGATCTGGCTGTCGGCGGCCGCGGCGGGACTGGTCGGCTATTCCGGCTGGCTCGGCGGGGAGCTCAGCTACCGGCATCGGGTCGGCGTGCAGGAGACCGTTGACGAGTTCTCCGGCTATGACGACGGTCATGCCGAAGGTGGGCTCGGCATTCCGCGCGGGCCCGCCCTTAAGGAAAAGATGGCGGGCGCTTAGGCCGCCACCGCCGCCTTCAGCTCGTCTACCAGATCGGTCCGCTCCCACGGAAAGCGGTCGCCCTCGGCCTTGCGGCCGAAGTGGCCGTAGGCGGCGGTGGGCGAGTAGATCGGCTTGTTGAGCCCAAGGTGTGTGCGGATGCCACGCGGAGTGAGCCCGCCGAGGCGCTCGATGCGGCCGATCGCCTGCTCCAGCCGGTCGTCACCGACCGTGCCCGTGCCGTGCGTGTCGACGTAGAGCGACAATGGCGCGCTCACGCCGATCGCATAGGCGAGCTGGATGGTGCAGCGCGTGGCTAGGCCGGCCGCGACGATGTTCTTGGCGAGGTAGCGCGCGGCGTAAGCGGCCGAGCGGTCGACCTTGGTCGGGTCCTTGCCGGAAAAAGCGCCGCCGCCGTGCGGGGCTGCGCCGCCGTAGGTGTCGACGATGATCTTGCGCCCGGTCAGCCCGGCGTCGCCATCAGGGCCGCCGATCTCGAAGCTGCCCGTCGGGTTGATGTGATAAACGGTGTCGTCGCTGAGCAGCTCGGCCGGCAGGATGTCGGCGACGACCTGTTTCACATAAGCGTGCAGCTGGGCCTCGTTGTCGCCCTGGTCGAAGCCCTTGGCGTGCTGGGTCGAGACGACGATGGCGGTGGCCGCGACCGGCTTGCCGCCTTCGAAACGCAGGGTGACCTGGCTCTTGGCGTCCGGCTCCAGGAACGGCGCGGCGCCCGAGTGGCGGTCGGCGGCCATGCGCTCCAGGATCTTGTGGCTGTAGTAGAGCGTCGCGGGCATGAGGTCCGGCGTCTCGTCGCAGGCGAAGCCAAACATGATGCCTTGGTCGCCCGCGCCCTCGTCCTTGTTGCCGCTGGCGTCGACGCCTTGCGCGATATGCGCCGACTGGCCGTGCAGGTTGTTTTCGAAGGTCAGCTTGTCCCAGTGAAAGCCCTCCTGCTCGTAGCCAATCCGTTTCACCGTTGAGCGGACGACGTCTTCAATCTCCTGCTTGGCGCCGTTCACCCACTGGTCGTTCTCGTAAACGCCCTGGCAGCGGATTTCGCCGGCCAGGACCACGCGGTTGGTGGTGGTCAGCGTCTCGCAGGCGATGCGCGCCTCCGGGTCCTTGGACAAGAACAGGTCGACGATGGCGTCGCTGATCTGGTCAGCGACTTTGTCGGGGTGGCCTTCGGAAACGGATTCGGAGGTGAACAGGTAAGAGTTGCGCATGGGTCCTCTGGGCCGCTGAGACACGGATATAACGATATAAGGAAAGCTTTATATGTGGCGCCTGTAGCGGCGGTGCGAAGCGATGCCAACCGCCATGATGAGCAGCGCGGCGGCAAGCACCATTGGGATGATGTTGCCGAGGCGGGCGAAGAGCGTGGGCGACGCGGTGGGCGGCGGGAGATCGGCATCGATCATGCCCGCAGTGCGCCACGGCAGCGAGCGGAGCAGGGCGCCGCGGGCGTCCACCAGGGCGCTGATGCCGGTTGGAGTCGAGCGAATCACCGGCAGCCCTTCCTCGGCCGCGCGCAGGCGAGCCTGGGCGAGGTGCTGCGGCGGGCCCCACCGGCCGAACCACGCGTCGTTAGACGGGTTGAAGATGAAGTCCGGGCGATTGCGGCGATCCACCACCTCGCCCGAGAAGATGATCTCGTAGCAGACCTGGATGCCGGCCTTGCCGAAGCCGGGCAGGGCGAGGGTGCGCGGACCCGGACCGGGCCGGGCGTCGCCGATCCCGGGCGCGAGCTGCGAAAGGCCGATGGCGCTGAGCAGTGGGCGCATGGGGAGGTACTCGCCGTAAGGGACGAGGTGCGCCTTGTCGTAGCGGCCCAGGATGCGGCCGGCCGAGTCGATCGGCATGACGCTGTTGGCCTCGCCGGTCACTCGGCCCTGAGCGTCGGCAGCGAGCGCAACGGCGCCGGTGACCAGCAGGTCGCCGGGACGGAGGAACGCCGAGGCTTGGTTGACCGCTGGGAGCGTAACGGGCGGTTGCGGGCTGCCGGGTTCGAAGGCCTGAAACGGCACTGGCACCGCGACCTCGGGCCAGAACAGCAGGCGCGGGTGGGCGGCACCGCCAAGCGACAGGCTGCCGAGCTTGGCAAAGGCCTCCTGGTCGAGACCGGGCCGCCACTTTTCCTCCTGGCCGATGTTGGGCTGGACCACGCGGATTGGCTGCCCGGCGCCCCGGCGCAGTTCGGCTTGAGGGAGGAAGACGGGAGAAATCAGCAGGACCGACAGCAAGATGGTTGCTAAGCGAGCTCGGCGCCAGTTCTTGCTGAACAGCCAGAGAAGGCCGCCAAGCAGAACCACCGCCACGGACAGGCCGTAAGTTCCAATCCAGCGCGCCAGCTTTGCGTAACCGCCGTCAATCAGAATCACGCCGACCGGGTTCCAGGCGAAGCCGGTGAAGACGGTGGCGCGGAGGTATTCGGCAATGGCCCAGGCGCCGGCGAGCGCCAGCACCAGGGCGACGGGATTACTCCGACCGATGCGCCAGGCGAGGCCCGTGGCGAGGGCGGGATAGACCGCGAGGTAAAGGCTGAGCAGCACGACCGCGACCCAGCCGAGCCAGGGCGGCATGGCGGCCTGGTAGGTGAAGGAGGTGGCGATCCAGTTTAGGCCAAGGACGAACTGGCCGACACCGAATGTCCACCCGGTCAGCAGCGCCGGCCACTGGCTCCGCTGGCCGGCTAGCAGCGCGGCGAGAACCGCAAAGGCGAGCGGCATCAGCGGCCACCAGCCGACGGGCTGGAAGGAAAGCGCGGAGATGAGCCCGGTGCAAAGCGCGATCAGCGGCGCGAAGCGGCTGTAAGAGGACAAAGAGGACACCTTATTGGAAGCGCTTTCCCCCGCGCGCCGTGGAAGCGGAGCGGCGCGGGTCGCGGTGGTGTCGGCAAGAGTGCTCATCGGGGCGGCTGCATGGCAGAAAGGGGGTACTGTAGGACAGATGTTTGTTGCGCGATGCCCGGGCGCTGGGCCGACGTTTAGGCGTCTTCCGTGATCGCCGGTTCCGGGGCGTAGAGGCGGAGGCGGTGCATCTTTCGCTCGTCCGCAGCGACGCTTTCAAGGCGCCAGCCTGAGGGATGGGCAATGCTTTCGCCCGGCTGGAGGATGCGGCCGGCGAGGAGGAAGGCGAGGCCGCCCAGCGTGTCGACCTCGTCGTCCTCGGCAACCAGGCGCTTGTCCACCACCTGGGCGAGCTCGTCGAGTTCGAGACGGGCGTCGGCTTCCCACAGGCCGTCGTCCAATGCGGCGAGCATCGGCTGCTCTTCCTCGTCATGCTCGTCCGCGATGTCGCCGACGATCTCCTCGACGACGTCCTCGATGGTGACGAGGCCTTCGGTACCGCCGAACTCGTCCACCACGATGGCGAGGTGGACGCGCTGGGCGCGCATCCGGGCGAGTAGGTCGAGCACGCCCATGGTTTCGGGGATGAACAGCGGCTCGCGGATGATTTCGTCGACCGTCTTGCGCTCGGTGGCGTCGAAGTAGGCGTTGAAGACGTCCTTGATGTGGACCATTCCCACGACCTCATCGAGGCTCTCGCCGGTCAGCGGCAGGCGGCTGTGACCAGCCTCCGCGAAGATGCGTGCGAGCTCGGCCATGCTGCTGGCGCGCGGGGCGGAGACGATCTCGCCGCGCGTCACGCAGATGTCCCCGGCGGTGCGGTCGCCGAAGTGGAGCAGGTTGCGAAGCATCTGGCGCTCGAGCGGGCTCAGGTCACCCTCGGGTGCGCGATGGTCCTCCGCTTCGTCGATCGCTTCCTCGATCTGATTGCGCAGGGTCGGCTCGCTGTCCTCGCCGAACAGGAGGTGGCGCATGCCGCGCCACAGACGCGAGCCGGGGTCGGGCGAGGTGGCCATCAGGCGGCCTCCGTCGCGTAGGGATCGGGAATGCCGAGCCGGGCGAGCGCGCGGACTTCGCGGGCCTCCATGTCGGTCGCCTCCGCATCGTCGCCATGGTCGTAGCCGAGCAGGTGGAGCGTGCCGTGGACCAGCAGGTGGGCGGCGTGATGGGTGAGCGGAATGGCTTTTTCCTGGGCTTCGGCAACGCAGACGCCGCGGGCGAGGACGATGTCGCCGAGCATCAGCTCGGGGCCGTCGATGCCCGGGTTCGCCAGTTCGGCGGCTTCGGCGAGCGGAAAGGAGAGGACGTTGGTCGACCTGTCCTTGCCGCGCCACTCGGCGTTGAGCGCTCGGACCTGCTCGTCGCCGGTCAGCTGGACCGACAGTTCGACCGGACGCTCGGCGTCTGCCAGCGCGGGGTAGCGGCTTTCGGCAATGGCGGCGCGGGCGGCGGCGTCGGCGAGGGCAGCCCAGTCGGGCTGCTCGCTACTGTCCCATTCGCCGTCGGCGTCCAGGGCGACTTCCAGCATCATCGGCCGGGCCCTTCATATGCTTCAACGATGCGGCCGACCAGCGGGTGGCGGACGACGTCGGCGGCACCGAAGCGAACCATCGAGATCTTGGGAATACCCTCCAGCTTCTCGACCGCATCGTTGAGGCCGCTCTCGACCCCGCGCGGCAGGTCGGTCTGGTTCGGGTCGCCGCAGATGACCATGCGGCTGCGCATGCCAAAACGCGTCAGGAACATCTTCATCTGCTGGGGCGTGGTGTTCTGCGCCTCGTCGAGAATGATGAATGCGTCGTTCAGCGTCCGGCCGCGCATGAAGGCGATGGGCGCGATTTCGATCTCTCCGCTGGTGATGCGCCGCTCGACCTGCTCGTTGGGGAGCATGTCGTAGAGCGCGTCGTAGAGCGGGCGGAGGTAAGGATCGACCTTCTCCTTCATGTCGCCCGGCAGGAAGCCGAGGCGCTCACCGGCCTCGACCGCCGGGCGGGAGAGGATCAGGCGATCGACCTGGCCGCCGATCAGCATAGCGACGGCCTGGGCGACGGCCAGATACGTCTTGCCGGTACCGGCGGGGCCAAGCGCGAAGATCATGTCGTCGCGGGCCAGCGCCTCCATGTACGCGGTCTGGACGGCCGAGCGCGGAACGATGGTCTTCTTGCGAGTGCGGATCATCGCTCGCGGTGGGGCGGAGACCTGATTGTCCGTGTCCTCGATGATGTCAAGCTGCCGCTGCGAGGCCATGCCGATTACGCTTTCCACCGCCGCCATGTCGACGTCGTGACCCTGGTCGAGACGGTTGTAGAGGCCGACCAGCACGTCTCGGGCACGGGCCGCAGAGTCGGGTTCCCCCTCGATCTGCACGCGGTTGCCTCGGGCAGCGATATTGACGCCTAGGCGGTCCTCAATCGCCACCAGGTGGCGGTCATATTCGCCGAACAGGGGCCCAAGCAGGTAGGGCTGGTCGAACTCCAATTCCAGCCGCGCCCGTTCGGGGAGAGCGGGGGCGGTGGCCATGTCACGCTTGGGCATCAGGGACGAGGGACTCCTGTTTGAGCGCATGAAGATAGAGCGGCGCGGTCGCCGCGCAAGCTACTCAACGGTTCTGGCCGGCTCAGGCGGCGGCCGCGAGCGTGACTTCCTCGCCGCCGAGGCTGTTCGGGAGGGCGTGGGTCAGGCGGGCGTGGACGATCGTGCCGGTCGGGGCGGCGGTGTCGAGGAAAACCGATTGCAGGTACGGCGACTTGCCGATCATCTGGCCCGGCTTGCGGCCCTTCTTCTCGATCAGGACCGGGACGGTGCGGCCGACGCACGAAGCGTTGAAGGCGGTGCTGTGCTGGCTGATGCAGGCCTGCAGGCGTTGCAGCCGGTCGTCCATGACCTCTGGCGCGACCTGGCCGGCCATGGTTGCGGCGGGGGTGCCGGGGCGGGGGCTGTACTTGAAGGAGAAGGCCGACGCGTAGCGAACCGTGTCAACGATGGCGAGGGTGGCCTCGAAGTCGGCCTCGGTCTCGCCGGGGAAGCCGACGATGAAGTCGCCCGAGATGGCGATGTCGGGACGAGCCTCGCGGACGCGGGCGATGGTGGCGAGGTAGCTGTCTACCGCGTGGCTGCGGTTCATCGCGCGGAGGATCGGGTCGGAGCCGGACTGCACGGGCAAGTGCAGGTAGGGCGTCAGCTTGGCCACATCGGCATGGGCCTGGATCAGCGCGTCGCCCATGTTGACCGGATGGCTCGTCGTGTAGCGGATCCGCTCCAGCTCGCCGAAGGTGGCGAGGTGGCGGATGAGGCTGGCGAGGTCGTGGCCGTCAGCCTCCCAGGCGTTCACGTTCTGGCCGAGCAAGGTGAGTTCGCGGGCGCCGCCGGCGACCAGTTCCTCGGCTTCGGCGACGATCTGCGCGAAGGAGCGGCTGATTTCCGCGCCGCGGGTGTAGGGCACGACGCAATAGGTGCAGAACTTGTCGCAGCCTTCCTGAACGGAGAGAAAGGCCGACGGGCCAGAGCGCCGGCGCGCGGGGAGGGCGTCGAACTTGGAGATGGCCGGCATGTCGGTGTCGACGCTCCGGCGCCCGGCGGCGGCCTCCGCGACCATATGCGGCAGGCGGTGATAAGCTTGCGGGCCGACCACCAGGTCGATCAGCTTCGAACGGCGCTGGGCTTCAGCGCCCTCGGCCTGGGCGACGCAGCCGGCCAGCGCGACGATCGGCTTGGTGCCGTCCTCGCGAGTAAGGCGGCCAACGTCGCTATAGGCCTTTTCGGCGGCTTTCTCGCGGATGTGGCAGGTGTTGAGGACGACCAGGTCGGCGTCGGCGCCGTCGGGCGCGGCGGTCATGCCGGTATCGCCCAGCAGCTCGGCCATGCGCTCGCCGTCGTAGACGTTCATCTGGCAGCCGAAGGATTTGATTCGGAAGGTCTTGGGGGCAGTCATTGCGGCGCGCCTATACGGCAGCGGGGGCGACCCCGCTAGGCGCGAGCGCGGCTGCGATGGCGTCGTGGGCCTGAGCAGCGAGGTGCTTGCGATTGTCGCTCGGGGTCAGCGCGGGAAGAAGGTGGAGGGTGACCTGCACCGTGCCGCGGCGGCCAAGCAGGCGGAGGAAGTTCGCGACTCCGCTTTCGCCCTGTGGCCAGCCGAACTCGGGTGCGGCCCCGTTGTAGTCGATCGCGACCGGCCGGAGCTGGGTGTCCGCCGGCGCGGGCGCGAAGGCGCTGAGCAAGGCGGGGCGGAACGGCAGGAGCTGGCCGCCGTCCCCAACCGTTCCTTCGGGGAACAGGGTCAGCGGACGGCCGGTCGCCAGCGCGGCACGCATAGCGGCGGTCTGTTCGGCGATGCCGCGGCGGTCGCCCCGGTCGACGAACACGGTGCCGTTCTCCACGCAGAGCCACCGCATGACCGGGTGAGCGCGCAGGCCGTCCTTGGCGACGAAGGCGCAGCCGGTCGCTCCGGCCAGGACCGGGATATCAAGCCAGCTGACGTGGTTGGCGATGAGGAGGGTGCGGGGAGCGATCGCGGGTCCGTCGCTGCGAACTCGGGCGCCGGCCAGCCACGCCACTCCGCGCAACAGGCGGCGGGGCCAGGGCGAGCGGGTGAAGGGGCGGGTGACGAGGTGCGCGAGGACGCAGACGAGGAGCCAGCCGAGCAGCGCCGCCACTCGGGCAGCGGCGCGCAGCCGGGATGAGCCCTTAATGGTCGCGGTTGAGCGGGACGCCGTAGAGCTCCATCCGGTGGTCAACCAAGCGGAAGCCCAGCTTTTCCGCGACCCGGCGCTTGTGGAACTCGAGTTCCTCGTCATGGAACTCGATCACCTTGCCAGACTCGACGTCAATCAGGTGGTCATGGTGCTCGTCGGTGACCGCCTCGTAGCGCGAGCGCCCGTCCCGCCCGAATTCGTGACGTTCAAGGATTCCGGCTTCCTCGAACAGGCGGACGGTCCGGTAGACGGTGGCAATGGAGATATTCGGGTCCACGGCCGCGGAACGGGCGTGGAGCGTTTCCACGTCCGGATGATCCTCGGCCTCCGAGATGACGCGCGCGATGGTGCGGCGCTGCTCGGTGATCCGCAGGCCCTTCTCGGCGCACAGCGCCTCGATGTCGATCATCCGGTGCATGGAAGGGCAAGTAGGAGCGCAGTGGGGCGAGGTCTAGGAGAAATGGTCTGTTGGCAGCGCGTCATGCTGCACTCCTTCATCCATCCACCCTGCCGCGAAGCCCTGCGCTTGCGGGAAGATGAATGCTGAAGCGAGTTCAGCATGACGGCTTTGACTGCCGTTTACTTCGCGCGGGCGGTCCGCTTGCGCTTGGTGCCGAGACCGATCGACTTGGCGAGGGTGCGGCGCTGTTCGGCATAGTTGGGCGCAACCATCGGATAGTCGGCGTTCAGGCCCCACTTCTGCCGGTACTGCTCCGGAGTCATGCTGTAGTGGGTCATCAGATGCCGCTTGAGCATCTTCAGTTTCTTTCCATCCTCGAGGCAGACGATATAGTCCGGCTTCACCGAAGAACGGACCGGAACCTTGGGTTCCGGCTTGCTTTCGGGAGCGAGCTGCGTGCCGCCCAGGCCGGCCAGGGCGCCGTGAACGTTCTGGATCAGCTGCGGAAGGTCGTTGACCGCCACACTATTGTTACTGACGTGCGCCGCGACGATGTCGGCAGTCAGGGTGATCAGCGTGTCCTGACCCACATCATTGTCGTTCATCTTGGTATTTCCTTAACCACAAGGACCGAGCAACGGACAAGCAAGTGCCCGCGACAATCCTTGACTTAGATTCATTTAGCTTCAGTAGCAAGCCGCAACGAAATATGCGGACTTAACGGACGCTCAGAAAGTCCTCGCCATGGTCAGGGCGTCGAAGGTCTCGCCGTCCGTGCCGCGGTAATAGTTGCTGCGGCGGCCAACGATGCGAAAGCCGGTCCGTTCGTAGAGGGCCGTGGCCGGGTTGCCGTCGCGCACCTCCAGGTGGAGGTAGTGGGCGCCGGCGCCTCGCGCGTCCGCGATGAAGCGGTTGACTAGGGCGGTCGCGACGCCGCGGCGGCGGCCGTGCGGACGGACGGCAAGCAGCAGCAGCTCCGACTCGTCCGCGACGGAGCGGACCAGGCTGAAGCCGAGCGGGACCGAGTTGTTGGTTGCGAGGGTCAGCACCACGCCGTGCATGGGCAGGATGCCGGCGCACTGGGCGCGGGTCCAGGCTTCGCCGAAGCGCTGATCGAACGCTTCGTCCATGATCGCCATGACCGGATCGAGCCCGGCGCCGCCCACCTGCTGCAGCACCACGGCCGGCGATGGGTGCAGGCTGCTCATGCTGCCCTGGGCCGGGCGTCGGGTGCGCGGGCGTAGATCGGGCGAGGCGGCAGGTCGCGCTGGGCGGCGGGGAGGCGAAGCAGATTGGCGGCTCTGGGGAAGGCATCGAGCGGCTGGCCAGAGCCGCGTGCGCCAACCAGGGCGGCAGCGCCGGAGCCGATCACCAGCGGAGCGCCGATGACCACCGCCGCTTGTGCGGGTGGAAGGTTGCGCAAAGGGCCGGCGGGGCTGAGGGTGGCGGCATCGAATTGCTGCACGAACAACTCGCCGTGACCGCCACTAATCGCCGCTGCAACTGTCGCGCCGTCGTCGGCCGGGGCTGACGCGGCGAGCAGTGCCAGCGAGTCGAAGCCGCGCAAGGCCGCACCCCAGCCGATCGCCAAGCCATGAGCGGCGGCAATACCGACCCGAAGGCCAGTGAAGCTGCCCGGCCCGCAGCCGACCAGGATGAGGTCGGCGCGGCGGCCGGCGAGCATCTCGTCCAGCATGGGCACCAACCGTTCGGCGTGGCCACGGCCGATCGCCTCGTCTGCACTGGCCAGCAGGGTCCCGTCCTCGCCGAACAGGGCGGCGGTGCAGGCGGCCGTTGAGGTATCGAGCGCGAGGATCATGGCTCCCGTCACAAGGAACGAGGGCGCAGTTTGTTCATCTTCGCGGGCATGGCAAGTCGGTCAAACGGCCTCGACCGTTTCAACCTCCGGCACGTAGTGGCGAATCAGGTTCTCGACGCCGCGCTTCAGGGTGACGGCGGACGACGGGCAGCCGGCGCAGGCGCCCTGCATGGCGAGATAGAGCGTGCCTGCGCGATAGCCGCGATAGACGATGTCGCCGCCGTCCTGCGCCACTGCCGGGCGAACGCGGGTCTCAAGCAGCTCGCGGATCTGGGCGACGATGTCGCTGTCGGCGGGGTCTTCTTCGAACTGGGCGGAATCGTCGATGTGGATGCCGGCGGCGGTGCCGGGCTTGAACAGCGGGGCGCCGCTGGAGAAGTGGTCGAGCAAGACCTGGAGCACGTCGATCTCCAGCCCGCGCCAGTCGACGTCCGGAGCGGCGGTGACCGAGACAAAGTCGCGGCCGAAGAACACGCCTTCGACCTCGCCGGTCGCGAACAGGGCCTCGGCGAGCGGCGATGCGGCGGCGCTGTCCGCGTCGGGGAAGTCGCGGCTGCCGCTCTCCATCACGGGAACGCCGGGCAGGAACTTCTTGGTCGCCGGATTGGGCGTGGCTTCGGTTTCGATCAGCATGGGCGCGATGTGGACCCGGCGACCGCCCGCATCAAGGGCGGAGGGGTGGGGCGCCGAGCACGATCCAGAGAGTGAGCCCGGCGGCGCCCAACAGTGCGAGCAGCAGGCGGAGGGTGGAGGCGCGGACCAGCGGCTCGGTCCCGGCGGGCAATGCGGCGGTGCCGCGGACCATGGCGCCGACCAGGCGCTTGCCGCGCAGGCGGTAGTAGAGGATCGCCGCGACGTGGAGGATGATGAGGCCGAGCAGAACGTTGAACAGCGCTTCGTGGATGCTGTGAGCGAGTTCGCCCGTATCGAAGTCGACAAACTTGTTGAGCGGCCCTGACCAGACGCCATCCTCGTCGACCAGGATGAGGCCGAAGCCGACCTGCGCCAAGGTGAGGCCGAGCAGGGCGACGACACTGAGCGCGCCAAGCGGCGTGTGGCCGATGCGAGTCCAGCTCTTCGCCTCCTGAAGGTAGCGGAACAGCGCACGCGGGCCGCGGACGAAGCTGGCGAAGCGCGCGGTGGAGCTGCCGACGAAACCCCACAAGACGCGGAACAGGAGCAGGAACAGGACTGCGTAGCCGGACCACAGGTGCCACTGGGTGTGGTGGTATTCGGCCGACCACCAGGAAAAGGCGATCAGCGTGGCCAGGCTCCAATGGAACAGGCGGACCGGCAGGTCCCACACCGGTACCGCGAGCGTGGCGTCCGCGGCGGCGGCATGGGCCGTCTCGGCATCAATCATCCTTGGTGCGGAACCGATCGTGGCAGCTGCCGCAGGTCTTGCCGAGCTCGGCCTGGGCGGACTTCATGCGGGCAATGTCGCCGCTCGCGGCGGCCTGCTGGAAGTTGCGGGCGGCGCCCTGGAAGGCCTGCATGCCGCGGTCGAACTCGGCCCGCTGCTGCCAGATCTCGGCCTTGGCGCCGGTCTTGCCCGCTTCGGGGCCGGTGCCGGCGGGGAACCAGCCGATCGCCTGGGGAGCGAGGGTGGCGATGCGGTCGGCGGCGGTCTTCACCGCGGCGGGGTCGTTGCGGTCGATGCCCTGCTTGGCCGCGCGCATCGCCTTGCCGATCTGCTCATAGCCTTCGTGCCGCTTGCGCATCAGGGCGAGTGCCTGCTGGCGCTCAAGCGGGGTGTCGGCGGTATTGACGACGGCATTGGTGACGGCGGCGGTCGCCTCCGCGCCGCTGGCGTTCGCGTCGGCCAGGGCAGCGTTGGTACCATCGCCGCCGCCGGTGCAGGCGGACAGGGCAAAGAGGGCCGTGGCGATCAGCAGCTTGTTCATGGTCGCTCCGCGTTTGTGGTTCGCTCGGGCTTGTTGCGCGTCAGGCGGGCGGCGTCCAGCTGTCGTCGATCATCTTGATGATCGCCGAGAAGTCGAGGCCCGCGCCGCCGCGGTCGGCGAAGCGCTGGTAGAGCTCCTCCGCCTCGCCGCCCATCGGGGTGTAGGCGCCGGCTGCCCGTGCGGCCTCGGCGGCGAGCTTCAGGTCCTTGAGCATCAGGGCGGTGGCAAAGCCGCCCTGGTAGCCGCGGTCCGCGGGCGTCTCGGGGCCGACGCCGGGGACGGGGCAGTAGGAGGTCATCGACCAGCTCTGGCCCGAGGCCTTGGACGAAATGTCGAAGAAGGTCTGCAGGTCGAGGCCGAGCTTCTGCGCCAGCGCGAAGGTCTCGCAGGTGGCGACCATGGTCGCGCCCAGCAGCATGTTGTTGCAGATCTTGGCGGCCTGCCCCGCACCCGCGCCGCCGGCGTGGATCACCGCCTTGCCCATCTGCTCGAGATAGGGCCGGGCGCGCTCGAAGCCGTCATCGGTGCCGCCGACCATGAAGGTCAGCGTGCCGCCTTCGGCCGCGGCGATGCCGCCAGATACGGGCGCGTCGACCATGGTGTAGCCGGCGGCCTGCGCCTCAACCTCGACGGTGCGGGCAGTGTCGACGTCGATGGTCGAGCAGTCGATCAGGATCGCGGAGGTCGGCGCCTTGCCGAACACGGCCGAGCGGAAGACCTCGGCAACGTGCTTGCCCGCAGGGAGCATGGTGATGACCGCGTCGGCGCCCTCGACCGCCGCGGCGGCATCGGAAACGCGCGAGCAGCCGCGTTCCTCAGCCTTGGTCAGCGCGGCTTCGGACAGGTCGAAGGCGCGGACCTGGTGGCCGGCCTTGGCGAGGTTGGCGGCCATCCCGCCGCCCATGTTGCCCAACCCGATGAATGCGACGTTGGCCATGCCTTCTAACTCCTACTTGCCGGTCCAGTTGCCCGGGCGCTTTTCGACGAAGGCGGCCATGCCTTCCTTCTGGTCGGCGGTGCCGAACAGGCCGTGGAACAGGCGGCGCTCGAAGCGGATGCCCTGGCTCAAGCTCTGTTCGAACGTGCCGTTCACCATCTCCTTGGCAGCAATGGCGGCGAGCGGGGGCATGGCGGCGATTTCGGCCGCGGTCTTGAGCGCTTCGTCGAGCAAGGAGGCGGCGGGCACGACGCGGGCGACGAGGCCGGCGCGTTCGGCTTCCTCCGCGTTCATCATGCGGCCGGTCAGGCACATCTCCATCGCCTTGGCCTTGCCGACCGCGAGCGTCAGGCGCTGCGAGCCGCCCATGCCGGGGGTGACGCCCAGCTTGATCTCCGGCTGGCCGAACTTCGCATTGTCGCCGGCGATGATGAAGTCAGCCATCATCGCCACCTCGCAGCCGCCGCCGAGCGCGAAACCGCTGACGGCCGCGATCCACGGCTTGCGGGTGGCGGTGACCTTTTCCCAGCCGGCGAAGAAGTCCGACGCGTACATGTCGGCAAAGCCCTGGCTCGACATTTCCTTGATGTCGGCGCCGGCCGCGAACGCCTTCTCGCTGCCAGTCAGGACCAGGCAGCGCTGACCGTCGTCGGCGTCGTAGGCGGCGAAGGCGGCGATCAGTTCGCGCAGCACCTCGCTATTGAGGGCATTGAGCGCTTGCGGGCGGTTGAGGGTGACGAGCGTGACGGCGTCGCGTTGTTCGACGAGGATGCTGTTGTAGTCGGCCATGCGTTCCTCAGGCTTGCGGGAAGGGCGTCCATTCCTCGCCGGGCGGCAGGGGCACGAACAACTGGTCGACCGTTTCGTCCAGCACCGCTTCTGGCACGGCCGGGTTCCACTTGGGCTCCTGGTCCTTGTCGATCAGCAGCGCGCGGACGCCTTCGACGAAATCGTGAGTTCGGACGACCCGGCAGGCGAGGGCATATTCGGCCGCCATCTCGTCGGCGAAGTCGGTCCGCTGGGCACCTTCGGCGAGCAGGCGGAGGGAGACCTTGCACGACAGTGGGCTCTTGCTCTTGATGGTCGCCAGCTCGGTCTCGGCCCAGGGAGTTGCTTCAGCTTCAAGCGCGGCCATTACGTCTTCCAGGCTGTCGGATGCGAACAGCTTGGAGATGGCCGGAACGTTGGCCTCGATCTTGGCGGTGGGCGCAACGGCGGTGTAGGCGCCGATCGCGCCGCTCGCGCGGCCGGGCGTCTTGGCGAGCCGCTCGACCAGGTCGGGCAGGGACGCCTGTTCGACATAGTGGGTCGCGAGCCGGAGATAGTGGCATTCGGCACCGTCGAGGCGAGCACCGGTCAGGGCCATGAACTGGCCGATCCGGCCAGGCAGGCGCGACAGGTACCAGCCGCCGCCGACGTCGGGGAACAGGCCGATCCCGGTCTCCGGCATGGCGAGGCGCGTGTTCTCGGTCGCGACGCGGAACTTGCACGGCAGCGAGATGCCGACGCCGCCGCCCATGGTGATGCCGTCCATCAGGGCGATGGTCGGCTTGGGGTAGGTGAACAGCAGGTGGTTGAGGCGATACTCGGCGTGGAAGAAGGCCGCGGCCTCCTGCCCGTCGTCGGCGCCGCTGCGGGCGAGCATGACCACATCGCCGCCGGCGCAAAAGCCGCGGCCCTCGGCATGGTCAATGAGCACCGCCTTGACCGCCAGATCCTCGCGCCAGGCGAGCAGCGCGGCCGACATCGCCTCGCACATCTCGCGGGTGAGCGCGTGCAGGGCCTTGGGCCGGTTCAGCCGGATGCGGCCGAGCGGCCCTTCGGTGAAGGTGAGGACGTCGGTGGTCATCGGGGTGGTCACTGGCGAAGCATTTCGCGCGCGGTAATCATGCGCATGATCTGGTTGGTGCCTTCCAGGATCGAGTGGACGCGGAGGTCGCGCCAGAAACGCTCGATCGGGTAATCCTGCAGGTAGCCGTAGCCGCCGTGCAGCTGCAGCGCGCGATCGACGACCGCCGACCCCGTATCGGTGGCGAGGCGCTTGGCCATCGCTGCGAACTTGGTCTTGTCGGGATCGCCCGCGGTGACCTTGGCCGCGGCGACGTAGAGCAGCCAGCGGGCGGCCTGCAGCTCCGTTTCCATGTCGGCCAGGGTGAACTGGGTGTTCTGGAAGTCGGTCAGCGGCTGGCCGAACTGCGTCCGCTCCTTCGTGTAACCGATCGCTTCGTCCAGGCAGCGCTGGGCGCCGCCCAAGGAGCAGGCGCCGATGTTCAAGCGGCCGCCATCGAGGCCCATCATGGCGATGCGGAAGCCCTCGCCCTCGCCGCCGACGCGGTTCTCGACAGGCACGCGGACCTCGTCGAAGTTGACCTGCGCAGTCGGCTGACTGTGCCAGCCGAGCTTCTTTTCCTGAGCGCCGAAGCTGACTCCGGGCATGTCCTTCTCGATGACGAGGCAGGTGATGCCGCGCGGGCCGTCGTCGCTGGTGCGGACCATGGTGACGTAGATGTCGTTCTCGCCGCCACCGGAGATGAACGCCTTGGAGCCGGACACGACATAATGATCGCCGTCGAGCACCGCGCGGGTCTTGAGCGCGCCAGCGTCAGAGCCCGAGGCCGGCTCGGTCAGGCAGTAGCTGCCCATCCGTTCCATCGAAATCATGGACGGCAGGTACTTGCCCTTGACCGCGTCCGAACCGAACCGGTCGATCATCCACGACGCCATGTTGTGGATGGAGATAAAGGCGCTGGTGGACGGACAGCCGTAGCTCATCGCCTCGAAGATCAGCGCGGATTCGAGCCGGCCGAGGCCGATGCCGCCCGATTCCTCGGACACGTAGATGGCGCCGAACCCGAGCTCGGCGGCAGCGCGGATCGTTTCGCGCGGGAAGATGTGCTTTTCATCCCACTCACCGGCGTTCGGAGTGATCTCCGCCGCGGTGAACTGCCGGGCCATTTCCTGGATCTGGCGCTGGTCGTCGGTAAGCTCAAATTGTTGCATGGGTGGCCGTTAGCGCGGCCGAGCAGGGCTTTCCAGTATGTTAACGACTGGCCGGCGCGGCACTTCCATTTGCGAGCTGGTCGGTCGGGGTGGCGACGCTCTCGTCGGGCGGGAGGGTATCGATGTCGTTGGAGGCTGTGGCCCGGGCTGCTTCGGCAGCGGACAGACGGGCATCCTGGCGATCGGCCGCGGGGCGGCAGGCGATCAGCGAGGAAGCGGACGCGAACAGGCCGACAAGGGCAAACTTCGTGAGATTCTTCATGAGCTTATCAACGCTTCGGCTTCGACTTCGACCCGCCATTCGTCGCGCAGCAGGGCCGCAGTGACGATCATGGTGGCGGCCGGGCGGATCGCACCGAAAATCTCGCCATGGACAGCGCCGACCGCGTCGGCGTCGGCGGGGTCCGTGAGGTACATGCGGGTGCGGACGACGTCGGCGGGCGTCCCGCCGAGGTCGGCCATGGCGGCCAGGATGATGGCAAAGCAGCGGCGAGCCTGGGCCGCGGCGTCGCCGGGCGTCGAGGAGCCGTCCGGTTCGACCGGCGCGGTGCCTGAGACGAGGATGCGGTCGCCCACGCGGACCGCGCGGGAGAAGCCATAGCGGGCTTCGTAGGGGGAGGTGCCGGAGGTGCGACGAACGTGGGAGGCCGTCACGGGATTGGATCCCGTGACGTCGGTCCTGTCAGCCGCGGGCGGCTGCAGGCCAGCCGGCGACGGGCGGCTCTTGCACAATGACGCTCGCTCCGCTCCGCTTTCATTGTGCGCGGCGCCCTCCGCTCACCCCATGGTCGGAATTACGAAAGCGTTGGCCGCGTCGCCGACGCCACCGTCGGGCCAGCGCTGGGTCACGACCTTGGTCTTGGTCCAGAAGCGCAGGCCCTCCTGCCCATACTGGCCGATGTCGCCGAAACCCGAGCGCTTCCAGCCGCCGAAGCTGTGGTAGCTGACCGGCACTGGGATCGGCACGTTGACGCCGACCATGCCGACGTTGACCCGGCTGACGAACTCGCGCGCGGCGTGGCCATTGCGGGTGAAGATGGCGACGCCGTTGCCATAGTCGTGCTCGGACGGGAGGCGGACCGCTTCCTCGAAGTCGCGGGCGCGGACCATCTGCAGCACGGGGCCGAAGATTTCTTCCTGATAGGAACGCATGTCCGTGGTGACCCGGTCGAAGAAGGTCGGACCGACGAAGAAGCCGTCCTCGTTGCCCTGGAGCGAAAAGCCGCGGCCGTCGACCACCAGCTCGCCGCCCTCGTCGATGCACATCTGGATATAGCCCTCGACCCGCTCCTTGTGGGCCTTGCTGACCACCGGGCCATAGTGGGCGTCCGGGTCGGTCGACACGCCGATGCGCAGCGCTTCGATCGCCGGAATGAGCTTCTCGCGGAGGCGATCGGCCGTCTCGTCGCCGACGGGCACGACCACGGGCAGCGCCATGCAGCGCTCGCCGGCCGAGCCGAAGGCGGCGCCGGTGAGGTCGGTGACGACCTGGTCGAGGTCGGCGTCGGGCATGACGATGCCGTGGTTCTTGGCCCCGCCGAATGCCTGCACCCGCTTGCCGTTCGCGGTGCCGCGCGAGTAGATGTACTGGGCGATTTCGGACGAGCCGACAAAGCTGATGCCGGCGATATCCGGATGGTCGAGGATGGCGTCGACCATTTCCTTGTCGCCGTGGACGACGTTGAGGATGCCATCGGGCAGGCCCGCTTCCTTCATCAGCTCGGCCAGGCGCACGGGGACGGTCGGGTCGCGCTCGGACGGCTTGAGGATGAAGGCGTTACCGCAGGCGATTGCCATGCCAAACATCCACATCGGGATCATGGCGGGGAAGTTGAACGGCGTGATGCCCGCGCCGATGCCGATCGGCTGGCGCAGCGAGTAGACGTCGATGCCGGGGCCGGCGCCCTGCGTGTACTCGCCCTTGAGCGCCTGCGGGATGCCGCAGGTATATTCGATCACTTCCAGGCCGCGCTGGATGTCGCCCTTGGAATCCGCGAGCACCTTGCCATGCTCGCTGGAGAGCAGCTGCGCGAGCTCGTCCATGTGCTGCTCGATCAGTTCCTTGTAGCGGAACATGACTCGGGCGCGGCGCTGCGGGTTGGTCGCGGCCCAGGCCGGCTGCGCGGCCTTGGCGGCATCGACCGCCTGCTGGAGGTCGGTCGCGGTGCCGAGGCGGACGGTCGCCTGGACCTGGCCTTCGGACGGGTTGAACACCTCGGCCTGGCGGTCGCCGGACTGGAAGCTGCCGCCGCCGATGAAATGGTCGATGGTACGCATGGGGGTCTCCTCTTGGGCCGAGCCTCTAGCCAAGGCCGGGCGGCGATGCCAGTGAGTCGGGCCAAGAGGAGTGTCCGTCCATGCGCCGTATCGCGTTCCTGCCCGTCGTCCTGCTCGCCAGCCCGGCCGCAGCCCAGACCGCCACGCCCGAGCAACGGATGCAGGCGGCGGCGGACCAGGTCAGCCAGCAGCGGTTGTATCGCGACGTGGCCAAGCTGGTGAGCTTCGGTACGCGGCACACGCTGTCGTCCCAGACCGACAAGAAGCGCGGGATCGGGGCGGCGGTGCGCTGGGCCGAGGCGGAGCTGAAGAAGAACGGCCTGCAGACGCTGCAGACCTGCGACACGGTGATCAAGCCGCCGCGGGTGCCGACGCCGACCAAGGTCTGCAATGCGGTCGGCATCCAGCGCGGGACGGAGCGGCCGAACGACGTGGTGATCATCACCGGGCACATCGACAGCCGGGTGACCGACGTCATGAACGTCAATGCCGACCAGCCCGGCGCCAACGACGACGGATCGGGAACGGCGGCGGTGCTTGAGTCGGCACGGGTACTGTCGAAGCAGAAGTTCCCGGGCACCATCGTCTATGCGGCGCTGTCGGGCGAGGAGCAGGGGCTGCTGGGCGGCAAGATCCTGGCCGACTACGCCAAGGCGCAAGGCTGGAACGTGATCGCCAACCTCAACAACGACATCGTCGGTAATTCCTGCGGCTCGGACGGCGTGTGCAACGACAAGGTCGTGCGGGTCTTTTCCGAAGGGCCGCGGTGGCAGGGGCGGGAGGAGCTGGCGGCGGCACAGCGCAGCCTAGGCGGCGAAAATGATGCGCCGTCGCGCAACATCAGCCGCTTCCTGGACCGGCTGGCGGAGCGGCTGCCGGGCATTGGGCTGGACGTCATGCAGGTGTGGCGTAACGACCGCTTCGGGCGCGGCGGCGACCATACCGAGTTCCTCAACAACGGCTTCCCGGCGGTGCGCTTCTCGGTGGCGGTCGAGAATTACGACCAGCAGCACCAGGACCTCAGAACCGAAGGAGGCAAGGTCTATGGCGACACCATCGACAAGATGGATTTTCCGTACCTGACCAAGGTAGTGAAGCTGAACACCGCCGCGCTGATGGCGCTGGCGAGTGCGCCGCCGCCGCCGGTCAACGCTCGGGTGGAAGGAGCCGTGCAGACCTTTACGCGCGCTCTATGGGAAGAGTCGGAGGGCTCACAATCTTATGTCGTGCGGTGGCGGCGTACGGACGCCTCGAATTGGACGGAACAGGTCGCCATGCCCAGGCACCGAGCCGAGACGAGCCGTGGTCCTTCCATGTGCCAGATGCTGCGCGGCGACGGTACTCCTCCTCCGCCACAGCAGCGCGTGAACTTCGGCTGTCAGATCGAATTGAGGAGTATCCGCGTCGACGACTGGGTGTTTGGTGTCTCGTCGGTCAGCGCAGATGGGTGGGAGAGCCCGGTGGCGAGTGCGGTGCCGGGTGGGGCGTTCAAGCCGTATGTGGCGCCTCCAGCCGCCGCGAAGTGAGTTGCTGCAACAAGTTCGACGTGGCGGCGTAGAGTAGGCCATGCCTCGCAAACCCGCCCACGCCGGCCTGCCGACCCGCCAGCAAATCCTCGACTTCATCCAGCAATCCGGCCAGCCCGCGGGCAAGCGGGAGATCGCGCGGGCGTTTGGGCTGAACGGGCATGACAAGATCATGCTCAAGTCCCTGCTCAAGGACATGGCCGACGAGGGGCTGATCGACTCGGCGCCGGGCCGCACGTTCCACAAGGCGGGCGGGGTGCCGAAGGTCACGGTGCTGCGGATTGTCGCGGTCGAAGACCAGGCAGTTGCGGTGCCGGAAAGTTGGCATGGGGACGGGCCGCCCCCGAAGCTGCGAGTCATCGAAAAGGGCCGGCGATCGGCTCTGGCGCTGAACGACCGCATCCTGGCGCGGACGGAGGAGCGCGGGCAGGGCCATGTCGCGCACCTGATGAAGAAATTGCAGCGCTCGGCCGACCTGATCCTGGGCGTCGTCCACGAGGACGAGGACGGCAAGCGCTGGCTTAAAGCCGTCGACAAGCGCGAGCGGCGGCAGTTGCCGATCAGCGAGTTGGGCGAGGCGCAGACCGGCGACCTGGTGCTGGCCGAGCCGTCCGGACGGCCGCCGCGGGTGTCGGCACGGGTCGATGCGGTGCTGGGCGACCCGTTCGCGCCGCGCAGCTTCTCGCTGATCGCCATCCACAAGCATGGCCTGCCAGTCGAGTTCCGGGACGAGACGATCGCCGAGGCGACCGAGGTCTCGCAATTGCCGCTGGGAGAGCGCGAGGACCTCAGGCACCTGCCGATCGTCGCGATCGACCCCGCTGACGCGCGCGACCATGACGATGCGATCTGGGCGAGCCCACGCGAGGAGGGCGGCTGGGATGCGATCGTCGCCATCGCCGACGTCAGTTTCTACGTGCGGCCGGGATCGGCGCTGGACCGCGAGGCGCGGCGGCGGGGTAACAGCGTCTACTTCCCCGACCGGGTCGTGCCGATGCTGCCGCACGAACTGTCGAGCGACATCTGTTCGCTGAAGGAAGGGCAGGACCGGGCGGCGCTCGCCTGCCACCTGGAGGTGGCGAAGGATGGGACGCTCAGAAATTGGCGGTTCAGCCGGGCGGTGATCCGGGTGGCGGGCAACATCGCCTATGAGGATGCGCAGGCCGCGATGGACGCGGCGGGCGAGGAGCGGACGGAGGTCGCTTCGTCGCCCTGCTCGATGCCGGAGATCGAGGGTCCGGTCGCTCCCGAGTTGGTGAATGGCGCACTCAAGCCGTTGTGGGCCTGCTGGCGGGCGCTGCTGGCAGCGCGCAACCGGCGCGAGCCGCTGGAGCTGGACCTGCCCGAGCGGCAAGTGGTGCTGGACGAGAAGGGGCGGATCGCGTCGGTGGCGCCGCGTGAGCGGCTGGACGCGCACCGGCTGGTCGAGGATTACATGATCGCCGCCAACGTCGCGGCGGCCAAGGCGCTGGAGGCGAAGAAAGCGCCGGTCATGTACCGGGTGCACGAGACTCCGGGCCGCGAGAAGCTGACGGCGCTCAAGGACTATCTCAAGACCTTCGACCTGGAGTTCGCGCTGGGGCAGGTGGTGAAGCCGGCCACCTTCAACCGGATCATCGAACGCGTCGGCGACAGCGAGGCGCGGCCCGAGATCATGGAGATGCTGCTGCGCACGCAGACGCAGGCGCGCTACTCGCCGGACAACCTGGGGCACTTCGGGCTGTCACTCGGGTCGTACGCCCACTTCACCTCGCCGATACGACGCTACGCCGACCTGCTGGTGCACCGCAGCCTGGTGCGGTCCTATGGGCTGGGCGAGGGCGGGCTGCCGGCCGAGGATGCCGAGCGGTTTACGGAGATCGGCGAGAATATCTCGATGCTGGAGCGGCGGGCGATGGAGGCGGAGCGCGAGACGCTGGACCGCTATGTCGCGGCCTACCTGGCCGACCATGTCGGGCAGCTGCTGGACTGCCGGATTACCGGGGTGCAGCCGTTCGGCTTTTTCGCGACCGTGGACGGGCTGGGCGGCGACGGGCTGATTCCCGCGGGCGAGCTGGGTAACGAGTATTTCCGCTACGATGAGGCGGCGCGGTCGCTGGTCGGGGACGAGACACAGGAGACCTACCGGGTCGGACAGCGGCTACAGCTGCGGCTGGTGGAGGCTAATCCGGTCAGCGGCGCGCTGCGGTTCGAGCCGCCGGAGGGCAGCTACGGACGAGGGATGGGCCCGCGCAAGGACCGGGTGCGGCGACCGCCGATGGGACGCCGCGGGCGACCGGCCAACATCCGGCACCAGGGCAAGAAGCGCTGACCTTGCCCGTGGCGCGTTGCTGCCGGTAGCATCGCGGCAAGCGAACAGGAGAATGAGCGTGGCCAAGGACAAGAAGAGCAAGAAGGCCAAGGACGCCCACCCGAACGACCGGCTTGAGGTCGTCGGGCACGAGAACGGCGGAAAGAAGGGCAAGAAAGCGAAGAAAGCCAAGGACGAAGGCCAGGGCGTTGGCGGCGGGCTGGAAGCGCTGGCGTCCAAGGTGCTCGACCATCCGCTGGTGGCCGACCTGCTGGCCGTAGGCGCCATGGCGGCCGTGGCGGCCATTGCCGAAAGCGGTAAGGCCGACCCGGCTGCCGCCAAGAGCAAGGATTCGGTGAAGAAGGCCGGCAAGGCGGCCGCGGCGGCGATCGGGACCCGCCTGCTGAAGGAAGTGACGATCGGCGGCGCGAAGAAGGGCTAGGCGGGGCGGCGCAACAGAGTCAGCCGCGCGCGGCCAGTGTCGCGCTCGGCGGCAAGTTCATACGGACCAGGGTCGACGGCCTGGCCGCGTTCGGTTTCCACCGCCAGCCAGCCGCCGGGTGCGAGCCAATCGGCCGCGCTGACCGCCGCCACCACCTTCCTGCCGGAATTGGCCGCGTAGGGCGGATCAGCCAGGATCAGGTCCAAGGTGCGGCCGCGGGGCAGGCGCTCTGCGGAGGTGGCGAGGACTTCGACCGCAGCGCCCAGGGTGCGGGCGTTGGCTTCGATCGTGCGGCGGGCGGCAGCATCGGTTTCGACGAACACGGCCGATGCGGCGCCGCGGGACAGCGCCTCAAGGCCGAGCGCGCCCGAGCCGGCGTAGAGGTCGGCGACGGTTAAATCATCGAAGCTGCCGAGTCGGCTGGTCAGCATGCTGAACAGGGTTTCGCGGGTGCGGTCGGCGGTCGGGCGGGTGGTCATGCCCGGCGGCGCGGCGAGCGGGCGGCCCCGCCAGCGCCCGGCGATGATCCTCACTTGAGCGTCTGGCGGAAGCGGAACAGGTCTTCACGCTGGACTTCGGCGACCTGGCCGGGCTCCAGCTCGTCCGCGCCAAGCGGGCCGTAGCTGGTGCGGATCAAGCGGGAGACCTGCAGGCCGAGGTAGGCGAGGACGCGGCGCACCTCCCGGTTCTTGCCTTCGGTCAGCGCCAGCTCGATCCAGGTGTTGCGGCCGGTGCGGCGTTCCAGGTTGGCGTCGATCGAGCCGTAGCGCACGCCCTCGATCTCCACGCCTTCCGCCAGTTCCTCCAGCTGTTCCTGCGTGATGTCGCCGAACGCGCGGGCACGGTAGCGGCGGACCACGCCAGTCTTCGGCAGCTCGAGCTGGCGCTTCAGCTCGCCGTCGTTGGTGAGCAGCAGCAGGCCTTCCGTCATGAAGTCGAGTCGGCCGACCGGCATGACCCGCGGCAGGCCGGCGGGGAGCCGGTCGTAGATGGTGGGGCGGCCCTTGGGATCGTTGGCGGCCGTGAGGCAGCCGGCCGGCTTGTAGAAGCGCCACAGGCGGGCGGCGGCGGGCGGGCGCACCGGCTTGCCGTCGACGGTGACGCCGGCAAGGTCGGTGAGGATGGTGGCGGGGGTGGTCAGCTTCTCGCCGTTCAAGGCGATGCGGCCGTCGGCGATCATGCGCTCGATCTCGCGGCGGGAAGCCACGCCGGCGCGGGCGAGCAGCTTGGCGATGCGCTGCGGCTCGCCGGCGGTGTGCTGCGGTGCCTCGGCGGAGCCCCCGCGCGCCGGAGCGCTCTTTTTCTGCGTCCGCTTTTGCGGCACAGGTGAGGCTCTCGTTCGTTCCGGGGGCAAAATATGCGTCCTTGGGTGAAAGGTGTGCTTTGGGGCTGTTCGGCAAGCGGAAGCGGATCGTCAAGCGTATCCTGATCGTGGAGGACGAGCCGCTGGTCGCCTTCGACAATGAGACCATGGTCGCCGACGCCGGTTATGAGGTGGTCGCCACTGTCGATGACCACGACGATGCGGTCGAGGTGCTCGAGAGTGAATGCGAGCCGCTGCCGCCGAGCGGGGACGAGGACGAGGATCCGCGCGGGGTCCACCTGATCCTGACGGATATCAGCCTGGCGGGCGACAAGGACGGCTATGCACTGGCGCGGGAAGCGAAACGGCGCGGCATCCCCGTGCTGTTCGTCACGGCCACCCCGCCGGAAGGCGCGGAGGAGCTGGTGCTGGGCTATCTGCTGAAGCCGTACCAGGAGCGGACGCTTCAGGCGGCGCTGAAGATGATTGACCGCAAGCTGAGCGGACAGCCGGTGAAGAAGGTGGACGGACTGGTTCTCTACTAGGCGAGCGCTTCATCCATCAGGCGGTGGAAGTCGACGACGCCCGCCTCCAGTGTACCGAGTGTGATCTGATCGATCAGGCCGGAGGCCAGCCCCTGGTGGCAGAGGGCTGCGGCGCGGAAGTCCTCGGCGCCGAAGGTGCCCCCGTCGAGCAGGTCCCAGCTCTTGCGCCAGTGCGCCTCCGCCTCGGGCGTGCCCGGCGGCTCGGGAATGAGCATGACGTCCTCCACCAGGGTGCGGCCGACCGCCTGTGGATAGCAGAGCAGCAGGTTCACATAGTCGGGCGAGACGATGATCACGCTGTTAGGGAAGAAGTGGTAGGTGAAGGTTGCGGCGCCGCGCACCTGTCGCCAGTCGTCCGGGTCCATGCCGGCGAGATAGTCGGCGCGGGCGACCACGGCGCGCTGGTGGCGGCCGATCCGGTCGGCGACGGTGATGCCGTCGGTGAAGAACTTGGCGATGGTGGCGGCGTGCAGCCGTTGGACGTGGTAGCTTTCAAGAAAGGCGTCGATCACCAGCTTCCAGTTGGCCGCGACGTCGTGTGTGCGGCGGCGGTAGAGGTGGAGGCCGGCGAGACCGAACGCGTCCATGTCGTCGCTGAGCGCCGCCACGGGCGCGAAGTCGGCGGCGGGATCGGGCGAGGACCAGATCAGTCCGCCGCTCTCGTGCGCGGCGAACCGGCGCAGCGGCATGGTCGCCTTGTCGAGGCCGGGGAAGCAGTCGGGGCGCGGCACGCCGGCAAGGGCGCCGTCCGGCTTGTAGGCCCAGGCATGGTACGGGCAGACGATACGGGCGGCTGGGATGACCTCGCCGGTTTCGATCAGGCGGGTGCCGCGGTGGCGGCAGACGTTGGCGAGAACGTGCACGCGGCCGTCGGCGTCGCGGCTGACGATCAGCGGCAAGCCATAGTCGTCGTGGGTGACGGCGGTGTTCGGCTTCGGCAGCAGCGCCGAAGGGCCGAGTAGCAGCGGCGTGCGCGCAAACAGCCGTTCCTGCTCGCGAACGAAGCGGTCCGGGTCGGTGTAGAGGTTGGCGCGGAGCGTGGCGGTGGCGGCGCCCGCGTCCGAATGGCCTTGCACAAGCCGGTCGATCAGCGCGCGCTGGCCCGGCGTCGGGCGCGACGAACGGAGCGGTGCGTCCATGGCAAGGGAGACTGCGCCTGTTGCGCCCCGCTTTCAAGCGGCTAGGGTCGAGGGCGAGTAGCGGGGAGATCAGCGTGGCGACAGTGGCGGACGAGAGGCGGGAGCTTGGCTGGCGGAGGTCGCTGCCCGCGGGTCTGCGGCCGTATACGGAGGGTGCGCCGATCGCCGCGCTGTTCCTCGGCGTCTCGTCGGGCTTTCCCTACGCCATGATCGGCGCGACGCTGACCACCCGGCTGAAGCAGGACGGCATCGACAAGTCGACCATCACCGCGTTCAGCCTCGTCTTCCTGATGTACAATCTCAAGTTCCTGTGGGCGTGGATCATCGACGGCGTGCGCCTGCCCGGCCTTGGCCGGCTCGGGCAGCGGGTGTCGTGGATGCTGGTAACCGGCGCGGCGGTGATCGCGGCGGTGGCCAACCTCGCCTTCGCCAACCCGGCCGACATCGGCTCGGTCGTGACCGCCGCCATCCTGGTCGGGATCGCCGGCGCCAGCTTCGATATCGTGATTGACGCGTACCGGATCGAGGCGCTGGAGCCCCGGCAGTTGGGCGTCGGGTCCGGCATGAGCCAGTATGGCTGGCGCATCGGTTCGGCTGGCGCGGGCGCGCTGGCGCTGGTCGTATCGGCCCGCTCCGGCTGGGAGATGGCGTACCTGGCCTGTGCCGGGCTGGCGCTGCCGGCAATGATCACGGCGCTGATCTATGGCGAGCCGAGCCGGCACCGTGCTCCGAAGGATCGGCCGGCGCTCGCGGCGACGGTCGAGGCCGTATGGAAGCCGTTCGTCGAGTTCTTCCAACGCCGCGGCGCCTTCCTGGTGCTGCTCTTCATCCTGCTGCACAAGATTGGCGACACGCTGGCGAACCTGACCTTCCGCCTGCTGTTCGACGACCTCGGTTTCTCCAACGACGAGATCGCCCTGTACGACGTGGGTGTCGGTTTCTGGGCCTATCTGATCGGCATCTTTATCGGCGGTGTCATGTACACCCGGCTGGGCATGAAGCGTTCGGTGATGATCAGCCTTATCCTGATGGCGGTCAGCAATTTCAGCTTCGCGTTGCTGGCGGGAGCTGGGCACAGCAACCTTGGCATGGCCGGCGCGATCGGGTTCGAGAATATCGCCAGCGGCATCGGCGGCGTGTGTGTCGTGGCCTACTTCTCCGCGCTATGCGACCTGCGCTTCACGGCCGCGCAATATGCGTTGATCTCGGCCGGAGCGAGCATCGTCGGCCGGTTCCTGACGGGGACCACGGCCGGCGCGCTGATCGACGCCATGGGTTACCCGAACTTCTACCTGATGACGACGGCGGCCGCTCTGCCTGGCATCCTGCTGTTCTGGCTGATGATGCGGATGGGGCTGATCGACAGTTCGATGGGATCAGCGGGGGTGGTCGGTGAGGGCGACGCGCGGGCCGATGCGCCTCAGGAAGGGGACTCGTCGTTGAGCGCGAGCACCTCGCCCGCAAGGTAAAGCGAGCCGGCGATCAGGGCCGGCGCCTCGGCCGGAATGGCGGTGAGGGCGTCGGCGACGGTGGCGTGGGCGGTGGCGGGGAGGCCGAGGTCTTGTGCGGTCGCGGCGAGGTCGTGGGGTTTACTCGCGAGCTCGTGGGTGAAGCCGACGGCGTGAACCTGGGTCGCGACGCCGCGAAAGGGGGCCAGCAGGCCGCGGGCGTCCTTGGTGGTCAGCACGCCCGTGACGAGGTGCAGCGGGCCGCTGACGAGGCCTGACATTGCCTCCGCCAGCGCTTCCGCTGCCTGGGGATTGTGGCCGCCGTCCAGCCAGACCTGACGATCGCCGATCAGGGGTCCGGGCCGGAGCTGCTGCAGACGAGCGGGCCAGCGGGTGTCGCGCATGGCGGCAGCGAGCGCGGTCTCGGGAAGGGCTAAGTCGGACTGGTGGCGGAGCATGCCAATTGCCAGCCCGGCATTATCGACCTGGTGCGCGCCCGGGAGCGCAGGACGGGGCAGGCGCAGGTCGCCCGCACCGTCGCGATAGTGGAGGTGGTCGACGTGGGACCAGACGTCCCAGCCGTTTCCTTGCGCGATGAGCGTGGCACCAACGGCCGCCGTGACTTCCGCGACGCGTGCGGCGACTTCCGGCGGGTAGGCGAGGGTGACGAGCGGCACGCCGGGCTTGGCGATGGCGGCCTTCTCGGCGGCAATGCCGGTCAGCTCGGCGCCTAACCACTGCTGGTGGTCGTGCCCAAGCGCCGCAATGCCGGTGACCAGCGGGCGGGCGATGACGTTGGTGGCGTCGAGGCGGCCACCCATGCCGACCTCCAGCACCAGCGCGTCCGCGGGGGTGCGCGCGAAGGCGAGAAAAGCGGCAGCGGCCGTCACTTCGAAGAAGCTCGGTTCGATAGCGGCGCTGGCGTCCAGCACTTCGCCGAGCAGGGCGGCGAGCCGGTCGTCGTCGATCAAGGTGCCGGCCAGGCGGATGCGTTCGTTGAAGCGGACGAGGTGCGGCGAGGTGAAGGCGTGGACGCGGTGCCCGGCTGCTTCCAGCGCGGTGCGGAGGAAGGCGCAGGTGGACCCCTTGCCATTGGTGCCGGCCACGTGGAGCACGGGGGGAAGCCGGTCCTGCGGGCGGCCGAGCCGGTCGAGCAGGCTTGTGATGCGCTCCAGCCCCAGGCGGTCGCCACCCGGGCTGAGCGCAGCCAGTCGGTCGAGCTGCGCCTGGACGCCCGGATGATCCGAGCGTGCGCCGTCAGCCATCAGGCGGCCTCGGCCTCGCTCTCCGGTGCGAGATAGGCGATGAGCTTGCCGATGGTGGCGCGCAGGTCGCCGCGGGGGACGACCAGGTCGACCATGCCGTGGTCGCGAAGATACTCGGCGCGCTGGAAGCCGTCGGGCAGCTTCTCGCGGATAGTCTGCTCGATGACGCGCTGGCCGGCGAAGCCGATCAGGGCGCCCGGCTCGGCCAGTTGCACGTCGCCCAGCATTGCGTAGCTGGCGGTGACGCCGCCGGTGGTGGGGTCGGTCAACACGACGATGTAAGGCAAGCCGGCTTCGCGCAGTTCGGCCAGCGCCACGGTGGTGCGCGGCATCTGCATCAAGCTGAGGATGCCTTCCTGCATGCGGGCGCCGCCGGCCGCCGTGAAGATGATGTAGGGAGCACGGGCCTCGATCGCGGCGCGGACCCCGGCCAGGAAGGCGGAACCGACCGCGACGCCCATGGAGCCGCCCATGAAGGCGAAATCCTGCACGCCGACCACGGCCGTCCGACCTTCGACCTGGCCGCGGGCATTGATCAGGGCGTCGCGTTCTTCGGTGGCGGTGCGGGCGGCTTTCAGACGGTCGACATAGCGCTTGGTGTCGCGGAACTTGAGCGGGTCCTCCCGCGCCTCGGGGGCGGCGAGTTCGTCATACTTGCCCTCGTCGAACAGGATGGCGAAGCGCTGGTGCGCACGGATACGGTCGTGGTGGTCGCAGCGCGGGCAGACAAAGAGATTGTCCTCCCATTCCTTGAGGAACACCATCGAGTCGCACTTCTTGCACTTGTGCCAGAGGTTCTCGGCGACCTGCCGCTTGGGAAGGAAGGAGATGCTGTTGCGGACCCGGTTCAGCCAGCTCATCGACGTATGTTCTTTCGGGAAACAGGAAGCGGTGAGGCCCTAGCGCCGCCCGCCTCTACAGGGAAGCGGCGATCGCGCGCGCGGCCTCGGCCGGGCTCTCGGCGGCGGTGACCGGTCGCCCGACGACCAGCATGGAGGCTCCGGCGGCGAGTGCTTGCGCAGGGGTCATGACCCGCTTCTGGTCGCCGGTGTCGCTGCCGGCCGGGCGCACGCCGGGCACGACGAAGTAGCCGTCGGGCCAGGCAGCCCTGGCGCCCGCGACCTCCGCGCCCGAGCAGACGATCCCGTCGCAGCCGGCGCGGCGGCTGAGGTCGGCCAGGCGCCTGACCTGGACGTCGGCCGCGTCGCAGACACCGATGTCGGCCAGGTCACCATCGTCGAGGCTGGTCAGAACGGTGACTGCCACTACCTTGGTGTCCTCGGGCGCGGCGGCCCTGGCGGCCGCGAGCATCGCCTCGCCACCCGCCGCGTGGACCGTCAGGACGGCCGGCCTGAGGGGCGCGAGCGCCGCCACCGCCTTGCCGACCGTGTTGGGGATGTCGTGGAGCTTCAGATCGAGGAAGATCGGCAATCCTTCGCACGCCAGTCCGCGGACGCCACCCGGGCCGTTAGCGACGAAGAACTCCAAACCGAGCTTGATCCCGCCGGCATGCGGGCGGACGGCGGCGGCCAGCCGCTGCGCCCGCGACAGGTCCGGCGTGTCGATCGCGATGAACACGGGGCTGGTCATGGTACGATGGGCGCGGTCTCGGCCGGGTTCACCGCCGGCGGGTTGGCCAGGACCTCCGCCTGGTGGGACTGCACCGCCAGCCGGCGCTTCAGCGTCCAGATCCGCCCGCGCAGGATGATGAGCGTGGGGAGCAGGCCGAGCAGGAACGCGATCGCGATCAGCAGCGGAATCTTGATGTCCAGCTGCAGGCTGCCCCACAGGTTGAGGGTCACGTCCGACCAGTTGTTCCTTGCCATGATCGCGAGGAACGCCGCCACGACCACCCAGAACAATGTGCGCAGGAACTGCATGGGCGTCACCGATAGGCGAGCCGTGCGATCTTTTCCAGCGGCGGTGCGTTCGTCGCTGCAACCTATCGTTTCAGCGCAGCGAAGCGACGGGCCCGTTGAGAGGAGGCCCACGGAGCGCCACACGGGCGGTCCGGGGAGGATGAAACACTGAAGAGGACCACGCTGTTCGGCGCTGGCGCCGTGTTGCTGGTTGGGGCCGCGCTGGCGAGTGTCCGCGTGGTCGAGCCGGCGCAGGGCTCTGCCGCGCAAGGCGCCGGCGCACCGGTCGCCGCTAACCTGGCGCTCGCCAAGGTCACGCCGGCTGCGCGCCGCGACGTCAACTACGCCCAGATCGACGAGCGCCTGAAGCGCCTGGTGGAGAAGCCAGGCGTCGTGGGCGTCGCTGTTGGCATCGTCGAGAACGGCCGCATCACGTTCCTGAACGGCTATGGCGAGACGGTGGCTGGGTCGGGCGACAAGGTCACGCCGGCGACGGTGTTCCGTTGGGCCTCGGTTAGCAAGGGCGTCGCCGGCACCATGGTCGCGAAGCTGGCCGAGCAGGGCAAGGTCGACCTCAACGGCCCGCTGGTGAACTATGCGCCGGGATTGAAGCTGCCGAACGGCGGCGAGTATCGGGTGACGGTCAGCGACCTCCTCAGCCACCGGTCGGGCCTGCCGAAGCACGCCTTCGACAACAAGCTGGAGGAAGGCCAGCCAGTGCCGGTGCTCAAGGCGCAGTTGGCGACGGTCGGTCTGGGCTGCGCGCCGGGGACGTGCTGGAGCTACCAGAACGTCGCATATGACGGCGCCAGCGACATCGTCGCCAAGGCAACGGGCAAACCCTACCAGGAGGTGGTCGCCCAGCAGCTGTTCGGGCCGATCGGCATGAGTTCGGCGACGATGACCCGCGACGGATTGATGACCGCACGCAGCTGGGCACGGCCGCACAGCGTCGGTCGGCGACCGCTGGAAGTGACGCAGCCCTACTACGACGTGCCGGCGGCCGGCGGCGTCAACAGCAACATCAAGGACCTGGCGCTGTGGATGATCGCGCAGGCCGGCGGCATGCCGACCGTGCTCTCGCCCAAGGTGCTGGCCACCATTCATCAGCCGCTGGTCAAGACGCCGGGCGAGCGGGCGCGGCTGCGCAAGTTCCTCGAGCGGGTCGGCGACGCTTATTACGGCCTCGGCTGGCGTTCGTATAATTACGCCGGGCACACGATCGTCGGCCATCGCGGTGGCGTGAACGGCTACCGCTCGCTGATCCTGTTCGATCCGCAGCTGAAGAGCGGCGTGGTGGCGCTATGGAACAGCAACACGAACCAGCCGGGCGGCCTGGAGTTCGAGGTGATGGATATGCTCTACCACCTGCCGTTCCGCGACTGGCTGGAGCTGAACAAGGTGCCCGGCAAGGTGCCGACCGCGCCAGCCGAGCAGCCGGAGGAACAGCCAACAACCGAGGTAGCGCTGGCCGGGTCCGGTGGTGGGACGACGCGTGGACGCTAGCTAGGCACCGGTCCGCCGCTCCACTGCGTGCAGTTCGTGCAGTTGCTTGCGGCTTGCGGCCCAGCGCAGCAGCATGCCGGTGATCGACGTCGCCATGCCCGCCAGCAGCGCCGGAAGGTGCCATGAGGGATCCTCGGGGCTGGGCCAAGCGACGGAGCCGAGCAGCATCACGCTGATGATCGAGACGAAATAACCCAAGCCGCGCATCGGGCCTCCTCCAGCTGTTGCGACTGCTTCGCAGGCGGAACAACTGTTCCGGCGCGCCGGTTTCATGGGGCGTTATTCAGGAGAGCTCCATGCCCGACGCCATCACCTTGTTGAAGGAAGACCACCGCAAGCTTGAAGGCCTGTTCAAGGACTTCCAGGACGCCAAGGGCAACGGGGCCAAGAAGAAACTGGCCGAGCAGATCTGCGCCGAGATCATCGTTCATAGCCAGATCGAGGAAGAGATCTTCTACCCGGCATGCGAGGGCAAGGTGGAGGAGGCCGACCTCAAGGAAGCCTATGTCGAGCATGACGCGGCCAAGGTGCTGGTGGCCGAGATCGCACACGGCGGGCCCGACGACGAATATTACGACGGCAAGGTCAAGGTGCTGCAGGAAGAGATGGAGCACCACATCAAGGAAGAGGAAGGTTGGCTCCACGGCATCTTCAGCCAGGCCAAGCGCCACGGCGTCGACATGGACGCGGTGGGCGAGCAGCTGAAGAAGCGGCGGTCGGAGCTGATGGCCAAGATCGACAAGGACGGGCTGCCCAAGGTCAAGCTCACCACCATGGACGACGTCAAGGTTTAGGCGACCGGCTCCAGGTCCGGGTTTGTGCGGAGGTAGGCAACGGGCACCGCGAGGCAGAGGAGGCCGAGCGGGATCATCAGCACGTTGCCGCCGCCGCGCAGCATCAGCAGCAACGGCGGGACCGACAAGAGCAGAAGCGTGGTCAGCACCAGTGCGCCCGAGCCACTGCGAGCGGTCGGCCGAAGGCGCTCGCGGTCCCGGAACAATTCACTGAGCAAGGCGACGATACGGCTGGCCGAAGTGCGGCAGACGCCGGGCACCAGAGCGTGAACGAGGCAGGCCAGCGCCGCCGACAGCAGCAGCGTCGCGACCAGCAGGGCAAAGCCAAGGTGCTGGAAATAGCCCTCGCGGGCCTGCGCAAGGTGCTCGCGGCTGGCGCCGATGATGGACCGGTCCGACATGACGCGCATTGCATCGTGCTTGCGCCACGCCGTCAACCGGCCGCGCGACGGACGGCCGCAAAAGAAGGCCGGCGCCGCGACAGGGGGTGCGCGGCGCCGGCAGGTGCGGCGGCGCAGGGGAGACGCCGCCGGTAGGAAGCTTAAAGCTTCACGCGCCGATCAGGACGGGGGTCCCCACGTCGGTGAGCTTGTACAGCTTGGCGGCAAAGGCGCTCGGCAGGCGGATGCAGCCATGACTTGCCGGCTCACCCGGATTGTGACCGGCGTGCAGTGCAATGCCGTAATTGTCGATGCGCTGCATGAAGGGCATGGGCGCATTGTCGTACTTCTTGCTGCGGTGCATCGGCTTCTTCTCCAGCACGCTGAAGATCCCGGTGGGCGTGTCCTTGCCCTCCTTGCCGCTGGAGATGGTGGTCATACCGACCAGCCGGTCGCCGCGGTAGACATAGGCCATCTGCTCGCCGAGGCTCACCACGACCTTGGCCGGACCTTCGCCGAGGTCATCGGCCCACAGGTACTGGCCGGGCGCGAGGGCCTTGGGCCCGAAGCTTTCCAGCATGTCCCAGCGGGCCGCGTCGGCGGCGCTGGTCGCCTCGATGCGGGCTTCCGCCGATTCTTCCGAAGCCAGTGCGGCGGTGGGGACCGACAGGGCGAACAATCCCGACGCCGCCAGCGCAATCGCTAGCTTGTTCATCTTGCGTCTCATTTTGTTGTTGACTTTACTTGAAGTCTTCAACGGCGGGCCTGAAAAGGCGTTCCGAATGAGTCGCGGGCGTAACTGTTGGCTTGTGTTCAGGAAGGGCGGCGCCGCGAGATCGAGCGACGCCGCATAGGTCCGGATCAGGCGTGGGCGGTCATGAACTTCTCCAGGTCGCTGCAGCCGCCGATGAGCGTGCCGTCGACCCAGATCAGCGGGGTGGTCGAGACTCCGTGCTCGGCCTTGAAGGCCTCCACCTCGTCGCGGCTTGCGAGAATGTGCTCCTCCACCTCGAAATTATTGTCGTCGAGCAGCTCCTTGGCGCGGCGGCCGTAAGGGCATTCGTGCTCGGGCAGGATCATGCGGTAGATGACTGCGGATGGCATAGCTGGTCTCCTTGGCAGGGGTCGGCGAGTCAGCGAACCGCGCGGAAACGGGTTCCGCCCCAGCCATAGGCTTGCGGTGCAGCCGCTTACGCCCGTCCGGTCGTTGCGAGTGGCTCAGAGGTCTTCGGCGGTCTCGCAGTTGTTCACGGTGTCGACCAGGGCGGCATATTGGGCCGGTGTCGTCGCCCGCGTGATGAACGGGCCGAGGTAGGCCATTCGTTCGCGTTCCAGTTCGCCGTAGATGCGGGTCCGGTCGAGCCCGAGCTCGCGCCCGCTGGTCAGGGCAGCGTTCAGGTGGTGCGCCGCCTGGCTCTCCATCAGGCCCTCCCGGGCGTCAATCTGCGTACGCGTCCGGGGATCGCGCAGCACGTGCACGGCGGCCTCGTAAGCGGCGTAGCAATGCTTCGCGCGAGCAAAGGGCGCCTGTCGGACGCATTCGTCCGTGTCGCAGCCGTAGGGACGGCAGCCGGACAGCAGCACGGCCATGGAAGCAAGGGCGAGGCTGGCCTGAGCGGACATCTTCATGGGCGACGGTCCCCTGCTGATTGGACACAAGAACCGGCGGCGCCGCTCTCGTCAACATGGCTCGGCCGCGGCCGTGATCAGCCCGGGCAACTCACCAGCATCCTGATCCGGGGCAAGCACCAGCAGCAGAGCCTTGCGCGACGACCGTTACCCGACCATCGTTAACGCGCTTTGTGTGGAAGCAGGCGAGGCGAACGGGCGGGGCATGCCTGTTCGGTCTTGCCGGTTTCCGAGCGTGTCAGTGGGGGATTGGCTCGTGTCGGGTAACGCGGATGACTGACATATTCCTGTCGTACAAGGCCGAGGATCGCCCGCGCGTCCGGCCGCTGGTCGACGCGCTCAAGGCTGCGGGGCACGAGGTGTGGTGGGATGCGCGGATCGGCGGCGGCGAGAACTGGCGCGAGTCCATCGCGCAGCAGCTCGATGCCGCCAAATGCGTGGTGGTCGCCTGGTCCGAGCGTTCGGTCGGGCCCGAGGGCCGGTTCGTCCGCGACGAGGCCGGTGTGGCGCAGGAGAGCGGTCGGTATCTCCCGATCACCATCGACCCGGTGCGTCCGCCACTCGGCTTCCGCGAGGTCCAGGCGATCGACCTGTCGGGGTGGGACGGCAATGGAGAACACGACGGCTTCGTTGCCCTTCTGTCGGCGATCGAGACCGTCAAGCAAGGCCGGCACCTGCCGTCCGCCGAGCGCGCATCGGGGCAAGCTGCGAACACTGGCCCATCGCGCCGCACGGTGATCGGTGGCGGTGCGGCCCTGGCTGCAGTCGCGGCGGTCGGAGGCTATGCGCTGCTTCGACCCACTTCCGCCAAGGCCGGCCGGATCGTCATCCTGCCCTTCTCCAACCTGTCGGGCGGCGGGCAGGATTATTTCGCCGACGGTCTCGCCGAGGAGCTGCGCGGCGCGCTGTCCCGGGCCGGGCTGGAAGTGATCGGCCGGACCAGCACGGAGGCGGTGGCGCAGAAGGACACCGCCACCATCGTCAAGTCGCTCGGCGTCAGTCATATCCTGACCGGCAGCGTTCGTCGCTCCGACGAGAAGATGCGGGTCAGCGCACAGCTGATCGCCGGCAAGGACGGCGTCCAGGCCTGGGCCGAGAATTACGACCGGGCAGTGGGCGACGCCATCCGGGTCCAGTCCGACATCGCCGAGCGGGTCGCTACCGCGCTCAGCGTCGCCGTCGGGGTGCTGCGCAAGGCAGTCGAGATCGGCGGCACCAACGACCCGGTCGCGCAGGACTATGTGCTGCAAGGCGCCGAGTTGCTGCGCGTCCAGGGCCTCACCAAGGAAGTGCTGCCAACGGTGATCGCGCTCAACCGCAAGGCGATCGAGCGTGACCCGAAATATGCCCGGGCAGTGCTGAGCGTGGGCCAGTTGCAGGCGAGCTATGCCGGCCAGTTCGCATCGGACGAACAGGACGGCGCCAGGTGGCTGGCGGATGCCGAGCGCACGATCCGGCATGGCGTCGCTTTGGCGCCGGGCTTCGGCCCGGGCTATGCAGCGCTGGCCGACCTGGATCGCGGCAGCCTGCGCTATCCGGCTGCATTGGCCGGCTTTCGCAAGGCGATTGAGCTGGCTCCGACTACCAGCAACGTGCTGGTCCGGTCATTGAACGCCCTGCCGTGGATCGGCACCCTCGAGGAGGCCGAACAAGCGGCCCGTGCCGCGGTCTCGCTCGACCCGCTGTCGCCGACGGCCTTTTCGTTGCTCACGCTTGTGCTCAGGCTCGCCGGCCGCCTGGACGAGGCGATCACCGCCGGCCGGAAGGCGGTCGAATTGTCGCCGACCAATGCCAACGCCCTGACCCAGCTGGCCTATACCTACATCGACAGCCGGGATCATGCGGCGGCGCTGCGCACGAGCCAGGGACTGTCGGACGGCGATTTCAACCGTCCTTTCGTCGCCGGCGCCGTTGCTGCAAAGGAGGGCCGGCAGGATGGCGTGGACCAAGCCATTGCCGAGCTGCGCAAGATGTTCGCCGACTATGCGAGCTACCAATACGCCCAGATTTACGCGCTTGCCGGGAAGACGGAGCCTGCGTTCGCGGCGCTGACCGTGGCGGAGCGGGTCAAGGACCCGGGCCTCATGTCGACGATGCGCGACCCGTATCTCAGATCATTGCGAGCCGACGAGCGGTTCGCGGCGCTTGTTCGTCGGCTCAATTTCCCGATTGTCGATCCTGGTATCGGCGCGGCTGGGTAGTTGGATACGCATTACTAACTGCCTCGCGCCAGCTCCGCCAGCTTCGCCACCGTGTTCATGTTCCGGGCCGTCCCCGCCTTCAACGCGGGGATGACGAGACGGCTATGGCCGAGGCCGGTGGGGTAGTGGACGATGATGGCCCGCGGGCCGAGGGCGAGCTGTTCGTCGCTTCGATGGCGGGCTTGGGCGAGGGCGTCAGGCGGCGGGTCCGCATGGAGGAAGGTGACGAACACGCGATTGCCGGGGTGGTCCGGGAAGGGGTTGGCGGCAGTGAGGGCGGCTAGTTCGGCGCCGGTCCGGAGGGTCAGCCAGATGGGCTTGCCTGTGTGGGCGGCGAGGCCGGCTTCCAGTAGCTGCCTGGCCTCGGCATCCGGTATGGGGCTGTCGAACAGCAGGTTGCCGCTGGCAATGTAGGTGCGCGGGTTGGCCAGACCGGCTTCGACGGCGATGCGGCGGAGGTCGGCCATCGGCAGTGCGACACCGGCGTTGATCGCCCGGAGCAGGGCAACGCGGGGGGTCAGCGCAGCGCCGCTTCGAGCTGGGCCTTGGTCATGCGCGAGCGGCCCTTGATGTCGTGCTTGCGGGCGCGTTCCATGAGTTCGGCCCTGGTCTCGTGCCCATCGCGGGCGCGGGCGACCTTGGCGGCGACGTCGGCGGGCTGGGCGGAGAACTGCTTGCCTTTGCGGGTGTCGGCGCGCTTGGCGGCGGTGGTGCGGGCATATTCCTCGTCGGTGAGCGCCTCACGCGCCTTTTTCGGCAGGTAGCGCTCGTGCGTCTCGCCGCTGTCCTTGCCCGACCTGGTGCCCCACTCCTCGCGGGTCCACTCGGCGAGATGATTGTGGGGGTCCTTGTTGCCGCGATAGCCACCGCCCGCCTTCTTGTACTCGGCCACCGCCAGCTGCGCCTTGCGGGCCGACCATTCGCCTTTGTCGCCGCCCTTCTCACCGGCGGTGACGCGCGCCTTGATCTTCTCCCACAGCTCGGGGTCGGTCTTTTCGGCGGTTTCGGACATGTTGCGAGAACCGGGCTGGACCTCTGCGGGTTCCCGCTCAGCCGGCGCTGACGAAGCTGTCGAGCACGCGCTTGCGGCCGGCGTGCTCGAAATCGATCTCCAGCTTGTTGCCCTCAATGAGCGCAATGGTGCCGTAGCCGAACTTGCCGTGGAACACGCGCTGGCCGAGCGCGAGGTCGCTGCGGCCCTTGTTGCCAAGGCTGATGGCGGAGGCGCGGACTTCGGACGGACCGCTGCCGTAGGCGCCGGCCGGCCGGGCGCCGCTGGAGCGGTCATCCAGCTGGGCGCGGAAGTCGGAGGCGGCGCGCTGGTAGCCGGGGCCGCGGGTGGTGGCGCGCTGGGTGCCGCCGTAGGCGAGGTGGGCGAATGGGTCCTCGCGCTCGCTCCACTGGGCGCGCCATAGGGACTCGCCGCCGGTCATGGTGGTTTCGCTCTCGATATGCTCGGGCGGAAGCTCGGCGATGAAGCGGCTGGGAATGGAGCTGGTCCACTGGCCGTAGATGCGGCGGTTGGCGGCGTGGAGGATGGTCGCCTCGCGCCGGGCGCGGGTGATGGCGACGTAGGCGAGGCGGCGCTCCTCCTCCAGGCTGGCAAGGCCGCCTTCGTCGATCGCGCGCTGGGAAGGGAACACGCCTTCTTCCCAGCCGGCGAGGAACACGACCGGGAACTCCAGCCCTTTGGCCGCGTGAATGGTCATGATGGTGACCTTGGGCTCGCCGCGCGCCGCGTCATTGTCCATCACCAGGCTGACGTGCTCGAGGAAGGCGGAGAGCGTCTCGTACTCCTCCATGGCGCGGGCGAGCTCGGCCAGGTTCTCGAGCCGGCCCGCGGCCTCGGCCGACTTCTCAGCCTGGAGCGCGGCGGTGTAGCCCGACTCTTCGAGCAGGAGGCGGGCGAGGTCGGCGTGCGGGGCGGAGCGGCCCTTGGTGAAGGTGGCCGCGTCAAAGGTGCTGCCGGTGGGCTGCAGCGCGGCGTTCTCGGCGTCCGCCAAATTCTGGGCATGCATGGTGCGCCACCGCCCGAAGTCGCCGACGAAGCGGCCGAGGCTGCGGCGGGCCTGCGGCGTGAGCTCGTCGCTGTCGAGCATCTGGGCGGCGGCGAGCAGCAGGGGCAGGCCGGCGGCCCGCGCGTGGCGGTGGATAGCGGCGACCGCCTTGTCACCCAGGCCACGCTTGGGCGTGTTGACGATGCGCTCGAAGGCGAGGTCGTCGGCCGGGCTCTGGACGAGGCGAAGATAGGCGAGGGCGTCGCGGATCTCGGCGCGCTCGTAGAAGCGGAAGCCGCCCACGATCTGGTAGGGCAGGCCGATCGCGATGAAGCGTTCCTCGAACTCGCGGGTCTGGAACTGGGCGCGGACAAGGATGGCGACGTCATCGAGGCTGCCGCCGCGGCGCTGCATGGATTCAACGTCGTCGCCGATGCGACGGGCTTCTTCCGGGCCGTCCCAGACGCCGATCACCCGAACCTTGTCGCCGGCATCGATCTCCGTCCACAGCGTCTTGCCGAGGCGGCCGCTGTTGTGGGCGATGAGGCCGCTGGCGGCGCCGAGGATGTGGGGGGTGGAACGGTAATTCTGCTCCAGCCGGATGGTGGTGGCGCCGGGGAAGTCGGCCTCGAAGCGGAGGATGTTGGCGACCTCCGCCCCGCGCCACGAGTAGATCGACTGGTCGTCGTCGCCGACGCAGCAGATGTTGCGGCGCGGCTCGGCCAGCAGCCGCAGCCAGTCGTACTGGACGGCGTTGGTGTCCTGGTATTCGTCGACCAGGATGTAGCGGAAGCGGTCGCGGTAATGCTCCAGCACGTCAGGGTGGGTGCGGAACACGGTCAGCATGTGCAGCAGCAGGTCGCCGAAGTCGCAGGCGTTGAGCGCCTTCAGCCGGTCCTGGTACTGCGCATAGAGCTCGCCGCCGCGGCCGTTGGCGAACGCCTCGCTCTCGCCCGCGTCGATGTCGGCCGGGATCCAGCCCTTGTTCTTCCAGCGGTCGATGCAGGCGGCGAGTTGGCGGGCGGGCCAGCGTTTCTCGTCGAGGTCGGCGGCGGCGATCAGCTGCTTCAAGAGGCGCAGCTGGTCGTCGGTGTCGAGAATGGTGAAGTTCGACTGCAGCCCGGCCAGCTCGGCATGGATGCGGAGCATCTTGGCGCCGATCGAGTGGAAGGTGCCGAGCCACGGCATGCCCTCGATCGCACCGTTGCTGATCCGGCTCACGCGCTCCTTCATCTCGCGCGCCGCCTTGTTGGTGAAGGTGACGGCGAGGATCTGGCTCGGCCAGGCGCGGCGGGTGGCGATAAGGTGGGCAAGCCGGGCGGTCAGCGCCGCGGTTTTGCCCGTGCCGGCGCCTGCGAGGACGAGGACCGGGCCCTCGGTGGTGAGCACGGCTTCGCGCTGCGGCGGGTTGAGGCCGCTGACGTAAGCTGGATCAGGCTGGGAGGCGGGCAGGGCGGCAGAGTCGGACACGCCGAACGAGGTAGGCGCGGCGGAACGGAACGGCAACACGGGACGTGGCCGGGCAAGCGAGCCGTTTATGCGCCATTTCCCCGTTATCCACAGGCTTGGCGTTGGCGAATCCGGTTGGCGCGAATCGGAAATCACAGCATCCTGCAAGGGTGATCGGGGGCAGCGGCCCCGGCCGGAACGGAAGGGCTCCGCAAGGAACCGGACCAGACTGGAAGGGGCTCAAAGCACCGATCTCCGCCGGCGAAGGCGCCGGAGTGGAATTCGTGAGCAGGACCAGCTTCCCCAGGATGCCGGCACCACTCGCGGAGGATCTCCGGAGAGCGATGTCGGCAAGAGGCGCCGGAAGAGCTGATCTTCCTCGTCACGCACAGCAGGGCCGGTCTTCGGACCGGGTTGGCAGGGCGCAACGAGCGATCAGTCCAAGAAGGGCCGCGGAACGACGATTGGTGGTCTGGCTTCGATAAGGAACCAGGCCCGGTCCGAGGGTCCGGACTAGCGAAGGCAGCGGCCGCAAGGACCGCCGGAGCGGCCGGGCAGGAGGACAGCCGAAGCGAAGCCGGTTCGCCCGCAAGGGTGGATGGGCCACCGGAAAGCTCCCGCAAGGAGGCTGGATGGCGAGCGACGGCAGAACCGGTCGAAGCAGGGCAGTCGCCGAAAGGCGGCCGGCCGGCGGAACCGGGGAAGGCTTCCGACAAGGGAGCGGCGATCGAAACGGACGCGACGCCTGAGCTGGTGAGCAAGGATCGTGGAAGGCGGGGGTCCCCAAGATGCCCCGCGAACAAGCGAACACCGGCAGAGCCAAGACTCGGCGCAGTGGGGGCTGGCAGCGATGCCGGCCCCCATTTCGCGTGGCTGCCGTGTTAGCGCGATCCTCGGCCTGCTTTCCGGATCTGACCGGATTGCGCTACGCAGGGCGCTTTGCACGAGGGGAGCTGGACGGTGGACCAAGCAGCTGGTCTCAAGATGGCACTGGACGCTGCCAATCATGCCTCGCCTTTCCACCGGGTGACCGGGTTCGAGGTGGCACAAGCGGGCGAGGGCACAGCGGAAATCCACTTCGCGAGCGCGCGCGAACTGCTGAACCATGCGGCGGCGCTGCACGCGGGAGTGCAGTGTGCGGCGTTGGACACGGTGTGCGGCTATGCGGCTGCGACGCTGGCGGGTCCTGTGGTCACCCTGCAGATGACCACCCAGTTCCTCAGCTCGGCCAAGGGCGAGCGATTCATCGCCCGCGGCTCCGTCGTGAAGGCCGGTAAGTCGCAGTTGTTCGCCGAGGCACAGCTGTTTGCCGTGACCGAAGAGGCGGAGAGACTGGTCGCTACCGCGGCGGCGGTCCTGACCAGGGTCGGCTAGGCGAGGAGGGCATTGCCTTCACGACGAAGCAGAGTAGCATCGCCCCTGGGGAGGAATGGGGCATGATCAAGGCTCTGCTTGGCTTGTTGATCCTCACGGGGGTGGCGGCGACGCTGACCAGCGCGCGGCCGCCGGTTGAGGCGCAGTCGCGCGGGTGAACCGGCTGTTCGAGCGCGTATCGGGCAAGGTGGCCGCGGCGGCCGGGCGCCCGTGGGCCTTCATCCTAGCGGTCGCGATCATTGTGGTGTGGGCGCTGTCGGGGCCCGTGTTCGGCTGGTCCGACACGTGGCAGCTGGTGATCAACACGGGCACCACCATCGTCACGTTTTTGATGGTGTTCCTGATCCAGAACGCGCAGAACCGGGACGCGAGCGCAATCCAGGCCAAGCTCGATGAGCTGATCCGCGCCGTGCACACCGCGCGCAACGCCTTCATCGGGATCGAGCATCTGTCCGAGCATGAGCTGATCCAGTTGAAGGAGGCGCTGGAGCGGATGGCCGGGGACGAGCAGGCCCACCACCATGCCATTGAGCGGTTGATCGCGCGCCGCTAGCCTGGGCGCCGCTCGGCTTGTTCCCTTGGTGAGGTATTGCGTTGATTGTTTCCCTCGCGCTGATCGCTGCCGCCGTGCCGACCGTGCCACCGCCGGTCATCTCCGTGCCGCCGCCGGTTACCGTCACCCCGGCGCCGCTACCGTCGCCCATGCCGGCACCCGCGCTGTTCCAGCGGGCCGTGCCGCCCACCCCGATTGGTCCGCTGCCGGCGCTGCTCAGTCCCAATGACTATCCGGCCGAAGCGCTGCGCCTTGGACAGCAAGGAACGGTCGGCGCTGCGCTGACCATCTCCGATCAGGGCCGGGTCACCGCCTGCGCGATCGAGCGCAGCAGCGGCAGCGTGGCGCTGGACGTCGCCACCTGCCGCCTGCTGCGCGCGCGGGCTCGCTTTGCGCCGGCGAAGGACGCGATGGGCGCAAGCGTTGATGGAGCGACGCGGACCACGATCCGCTGGGTCCTGCCGCCGCAGCCGCGCGTACCGCTGAAGTCGTGGGCAAGCACGGTTACGTTCACGCTGATCGACGGCCAGGTGCGGCGCTGCACGGAGGAGCGGACCAGGAATGCACCGACCTTCATCAACAATTGCCAGAGCCGCGGCACGTTGCAGGTGATCGATCAGGTGGCGCCCAAGGATGCACGTGGCCGCGAGGTCAGGTTCGTGTCCTTTGCCCGCCTGACCCCGTTTGGCGGAGGTCGCGAGGGAACGGCGCCGGTAGGCGAACCGGTGATCAACGTCGCCGCCAAGCTGGCGATCGACGCGCAGGGCAAGGTAACCGGCTGCAGTCTGCAGACCGACGATGTCCGCGGCCTGCCACAGCCGCAGCGCCGTCCTACCTGTCAGCAGCTGTTCTCCGCACCTTATGCGGTCGAGGCGTCCGGCGCCGCAGGAACGCCGACATCCGCCGTCGCGGAGATGATGCTGGTGCGGCTGCCCTGAGCGGCGGGGTGAACGGAAAGGGGCGGCGGCATTGCTGCCACCGCCCCTCCGGCACGCCGATCAGCGCAATCCTAATCTAGCATGTTCTGCGGCACTTTGCCGCCATTGGCAGCCAATTGTCGCATGGTGGCCTTGTGCAGCCAGATATTCATCTCGGCACTGCCGTCGAGCGCGCCCGTGTAGCCGAGCTCACGCGCCAGTTCCTTGCGGTTGTCGAGGCTGCTGTCGATGCCGAGCAGCTTCATCAGGTCGACGATGGAAGTGCGCCAATTGAGGTCCGGATTGCCTTTCTGCTGGGCGATCTGGGTCAGCGCCTGCTCCACATCGACGGTCTGCCCCTGCTGCGGCTGGGCGGTGGTTGCGCCGCCCTGCTGGAACTGCGGCTGCTGTCCCTGCTGCTGCAGCGGCGGGCCGCCGGCCATGCCGGCCGGGATCTGGGGCCGGTTGCCTGGACCCGGATCCTTGTGGCCGAAGATGGCGCCCTTGATCTTGTCGAACAGGCCCATGTCAGGCCTGCAGGCCGTGCTTGAGGCTGCTCACGCGGTCGTGGCCCTGGCGAACCGACTGGTAGGCGCGCTCGATCACGGAGCGGCTGTCCGCCGGCAGGTCCTGGCTGTTCAGCGCCGTTTCGAACTTCTCCTTGAGATAGTCCTCGCCGCGCTCGACCTCGTTGATGATCGACTCATCATTGCGGCCGGTGATCGCGGACTTGAGGTCCAGGAAGCGCTGGTGGGTGGCGCCCAGGAAGCTGCCATCATCCGGCGGGTTGCCGCCCAGGCGGCGGATCTCGGAGCGGAGGTCCTCGGCGACCTTGCTGCGCTCGTCGGCCATGGAGCGGAACAGCTCCTGGAAGCGGCTGCCTTCGGCGTTCTGCGCCGCGTCCTTGTAGCCGTTGATGCTGTCGATGAGGGTGGTGGTGAGGGTTTCAAGCGTTCCGACGCCGGCGGTGTCAGCCATGTGCGTTTACTCCTGTCTTGGGGTGGAAATCGTCGGCTCAACGCGCCGAAACCCAGTTTGGGTTCGCGCGGCCGGCGGTCGGCGGGACCGTCCGTCGCCCAAGCGAGCCGAAGTGATCGACAAGGGACTTAGGACAACGCAGAACAGGGTGGGGTAAGCGTATCAGGGGGAAAACACGTGATTGCATTGTCGCTCATTGTCGCGGCGGCGGGCGCCGCGCTGCAGCCGACATCCAAGTGGCAGGTCAACTTCGACGAGAACCAATGCGTCGCCAGCCGGCAGTATGGCGATGCAAATGCGCCGCTGGTCCTGATGCTGAAGGCTCCGGCAACCAGTGGCATCCTGCAGATGGTGATCTCGAAAGCCACTCCTGGCGGAGCCCGGAACGCGGCTCAGGTAGAGGGCGCACTGGCGTGGGGAACGGCGCCCGGTCACAAGATCAGTGTTCTCCGCTACGAGCCGACGGGCCGGCAGAAGCTTCGGTTCTACGTTGCCAACGTGCCCAAGGCGGACGTCGATGCGGCCATGGCAGGGCAGGCCAGCGAGCTGTCCTTCTCCATCAAGAACGTTTCTGGAGAAGCCCCGGTGACCGGCTTGCACGCAAGGCTTGCCGTCCCGAGCATCACGTCTGTGCTGCAACTGCTGAACGAATGTGCCGAGAACCTGCACCGCCATTGGGACCAGGGCAGCGACCCGGCGGCGCCGCTAAAGAGTCGTGCGGCGGCCACGCAGCCGTTGCCAAGTCTGTTCGATGGCGACCACGATTATCCGGATACGGCGCTCTTCGGCGATCAGAGCGGAACGACGAGTGCGCTGCTCCTGATCAACGAGGAGGGCCGAGTTGCGGACTGCACCCTGACGGCAACGAGCGGGGTAGCGTCACTGGACGCCAGAACCTGCATGATCCTGCGGGAGCGGGCCCGGTACCGGCCTGCGGTGGCGGCCGACGGGAAGCCGACCCGCGCGATCGACGCGGCTACGATCCCGTGGGTCAACCTGGGGCAGGTCCCCTGATACCTGCGAGGCTGCGTGGCGGGACGATCTTGACCCTTGGAAAGGCGGCGAGGGTTGTGGATCATGCCCGCATCCGCTGGACCATGCCTTAAGGCGCACACACTCCTGCCGACTGGAACGGCGGGCGCGGTCGGGCTACCGCAGGGGAACAGGGAGGATTTCAGCCATGCGCATAACCGGTCCGCTTCTCGCCTTCGCCATGCTCGCGGGGGCCGCTCCGACCATTGCGGCGCCGACGCCGACCATCGCCAATGCCGTCGGCGCGACGGCCGCGCGCGATCCCGACAACGTCAAGCTGGACGCGAGCCGGCGGCCGGCCGAGCTGCTGAGCTTCTTCGGGCTGAAGCGGGGCATGAAGGTGCTCGATATGTTCGGCCTCAACGGCTACTGGGCCGAGATCACCGCGCCGGTGGTCGGCCCGCGCGGACGGGTCACCGTGTGGCAGCCGAGCCAGTTCTATACGGCGACCGCGCTGGAGAAGTGGTCGACGGGTCCAGGCAAGCAGCCCAACGTGCAGGTGATCGTCAGCCCATTCCAGGCTCCGGAGTGGCCGGCCGCGGCTTATGACTTTGCGCTGATCAACCTCGACTACCACGACGTCTATTGGGAGAGCACGCAGCGTGGCCTGCCGCGAATGGACCCGGCCAATTTCACCCGGCGGTTGTACGCGGCGATGAAGCCGGGCGGCGTCGTCGGCGTGGTCGACCATGTCGCCATCGCCGGCAGCGAGCCGCGCCAGAGCGTCGAAAAGCTGCACCGGATCGACCCGGCCGTGATCCGCGCCGACTTCGAGCGGGCCGGGTTCAAGCTGGAGGCGGAGAGCCCGCTGCTGCGCAATCCGGCCGACAACCATACGCTGCTGGTGTTCGACAAGGCGATCCGTGGGCAGACCGACCGCGTCGTGCTGAAGTTCCGTAAGGTCCGATGAGCGCGGTGGCCGAGCAGCCGACGGAGCGCCCGAAGAAGGCCGGCGGCGGCGCGTGGCTGATCCTCGCAATGCTGCTGCTCGGCCTGGTGCTCGGCATCGTTGCCGGGCGCTCGGGCGACGGCTGGCGCGAGCCGCTGGTGCAGGCCGCGGGGCTGGTCGGCGGGCTGTGGCTCGATGCGCTCCGGATGACGGTGATCCCGCTGGTCATTGCCCTGCTGGTCAACGGCATCGTCGGCAGCGCGGACGCCGCCCGCGCCGGCGGCATCGCCGCCAAGGCAGTCGCCTGGTTCATGGCCTTTTACGTCTTCTCGGCCGCCGTAGGCGGGTTCGGGATGCAGCTGCTGACCCAGGTCTTTCCGCTACCCGCGGAGGGTGCCGCGGCGCTGCGGGCCGGGCTGGCCGGTGTCGACCAGTCGCAAACCGCGGCGGCGGTCCCGAGCGTGGCCGACTTCTTCAAGTCGATCATCCCGCCCAACCCGATCGCTGCCGCGGCCAACGACCAGATCCTGCCGCTCGTGTTCTTCACCGTGGTATTCGCCTTTGCTCTCGCCCGCGTCGCCGAGGAGCGGCGGCGGGCGGCGCTCGGCTTCTTCGAGGCGGTCGGCGATGCGATGCTGATGGTGATCGGGTGGGTGCTGTGGCTGGCGCCGGCCGGTGTGCTGGCACTGGCCTTCACGGTCGGTGCGGGGGCGGGCGGATCGGCGCTGGGCGCAGTGGCGCACTATGTAGTGTTGGTGTCGCTGCTGGGCATCGTGGTGCTGGTCGCCGCGCTGTTGGTCGGCATCCTGGTTGCGCGGATCCGGCCGGGTTTGTTCCTCAAGGCGATCGCCGGGCCGGCGGCGGTGGCAGGATCCACCCGCTCGTCGCTGGCCTCCTTGCCGGCCATGCTGACCGGAGCAGAAATCCTCGGGGTGGACGAGCGGCGGGCCGACATACTGCTGCCGATGGCGGTGGCGCTGTTCCGGGCGACCGGGCCGGCGATGAACATCGGCGTGGTGGTCTATGTCGCGCACTGGTTCGGCATCGCCATTCCGCTGCCGTCCTTGCTGATCGGGATCGCGGTGGCGGCGATCGCGTCCATCGGCGCGGTCAGCCTGCCCGGGCAGATCAGCTTTATCACCTCCATTGCCCCGATCAGCCTGGCGATGGGCATTCCGATCGAGCCACTGGCGCTGCTGATCGCGGTGGAGACCATTCCCGACACCTTCCGCACGGTGGGCAACATCGTCGCCGACCTGGCGGTGACAGGCGTGATCGCGCGGAGCGAGGGCGACGAACTCGTTGGGGGCAGGGCAGCGGCCGACCGCGCCTGACCGTTTGTCGATTGGTCCGGTCCGGGCAGGCGTCCGTCCGCTCGCCGACATCCAGCTATTGGCTCGTCGAGGCGGCGTGGACCGGTGGTGGCGGCCTTCGTAGCAAGGCCAGGCGGCGCGAGGGCAGGACCTTCCTTCTTCTCCCGAACCAGGAGGGGCTCGCGTCGCTGACCCACCTCATCCCCATGAGGCGGAAAGTCCGGCCGCTGGCAATCCTTTCGAAGTAGGGAAGGTCAGCGGCCGGCAATCGCTCGGACGCTGTCGGCGTAGAGCCGTCCGACCGGCTGCTCGGCCCCATCCGCCAGGCGCGCGATCCAGCGGCCGGAAGGGTTGCGCTGGAAGCCTGTGATGAAGTCGCGCCGGACGATCGCCGAGCGGTGCAGGCGGACGAACAGCTCCGGGTCGAGCCCTTCCTCCAGCGCCGCCATGCTGTGGTGAATCAGCCAGCTGCGCGGACCGACGTGCAGCCGCATGTAGTCGCGCTCGGCCGAGACCCGGTCGATGTCGCGGGATGCGATGCGGACCAGGCCGGTCAGGTCCGACGCCCAGAACTCTTCCAGGTAGCGGCCCCTGGCGAGGGCAACGGAGGCGGCCGGCGTCGGCTCGGACGTGCTCCGGCGCAGGTGCTCGCGCGCACGGGTCAGGGCGCGTTCGAGCCGGGCCGGGTCGACCGGTTTCATCAGGTAGTCGACCGCCGCCACCTCGAATGCCGCCACCGCAAACTGGTCAAAGGCGGTGACGAACACCACTGCCGGGCTGGGCTGACGGCCAGCCATGGCGCGCGCCACGTCGATCCCGTCGAGGCCCGGCATCGCGATGTCGAGCAGCAGCAGGTCGGGGGACAGCGCCTCGCTCATCCGCACGGCGCCTTCGCCGTCGGATGCGGTGCCGACCAGGTCGACGCCCTCGCAGCGCGCGAGCAGCAATTGAAGGCGCTCGGTGGCGAGCGGTTCGTCGTCCACCACGAGCACTCTTAGCGGTTGGTCATCCATTCGTGCCTGGGTCGCGGTTCAGGGGCAGGGTCATGACTACACGATAGCCGCCTTCCGCCATTGGGCCAAACGAACAGCTGGATTCACGGCCGAAGCGTGCGGCGAGACGCTGGCAGACGTTGGTGAGGCCGACGCCGGTGCTGCACGGCTGGTGGCGCTGGCGTGGCGACTTCAGCGCGGTGCCGCCGCTGTTGGTGATCGTGATCTGCAGGCGGCCGGGATACGGCTCGTTGGCCTCGATCCGCAGGGTCACCTTGTCGCGGGTGGCCGACACGCCGTACTTGATGGCGTTCTCCACCACCGGCTGCAGCACCAGGGCAGGCAGGCGGGCCTGGCCGAGGTAGGCCGGGACGTCGATCTCGACCTTGAGGCGGCGGGGGAAGCGGACCTTCTCGATATCGAGGTAGAGCCGCTGCATGTCGATCTCCTCCGCCAGCGTGACGTCGGCGGTGGCGTCGAGCGACAGGCTGCTGCGAAAGAAGTTGGACAGCTTGAGGATCATGGTCTCGGCCTCGGCCGAGCGGCCGGCCATGACCAGGGAGGAGAGGCTGTTCAACGTATTGAACAGGAAGTGCGGATTGACCTGGTAGCGGAGCGCGCGGACCTGCGCCGACTGCGCCGCGCTTTCGGCCAGCGCGGCGCGGCGCTGCAGGGCCAGCGCCTGGGCCTGCGACACCGCCGCAAGATAAAAGGCGCTCCACGCAACAAAGAAGAACAACCAGATTACAGCCGTATCAGCACCTAGGCGGAAGCGGTCGCGGTTGCTGAGCTGATTGACCTTGGGGAGCGTCAGCACCACGGGATCCGCGGCGCGCCGTTCGATCCGGACCTGCTCGCCCTTGGTGATCACGACGAAGCCTTCGCGCGCTTGGAAGCGGAATTCCTCCTTGCTGCTGCGCATGTGCCCTTCGGCTGCCATGAGCATCGCCGACAGCAAGGATGCCGCAATCAGGGATGTCACCCCTGCGACCACTGCCTTGCGACCGAGGTCCGGCTGCGGTGCAAATAGCTGAATAGCCACATAGATGCCGAAGGTCAGGACGGTGCCGACCCCCAGCATGACCAGCTTGTTGAGAAGAAACGTTGCGGGATCGTCACCGAGAAAGGCGCGGGCGACGACCGTCACTGTGTAGGCCAGCCAGAACAGGATGATCAGTGAAGTAGCCCGCTTCCAGTCGGCGAACGGTCGTTCCTCGCGCGGCGCGTGGGCCTCCGCCGTTGCGTCCACGTAGCGAAGCATGTTCATCCGCATGATTGTGCGCTTTGCGGCCGGTCGGTGCAACGCCCCGCCGTCCGCTTGCCGAAGCGCGATAGCCGCCCGTCGAACGGAACGGGCTGCGACGGGCAATCGTTACGGCAGCAAGACCCAGGAGGGATTTCCCGTGACCGACACCATCGACCCGCAGAACTGCCCGCCGCCCGTCATCTCCGCCGACCCGGAAAAGGAGCTGGAACGGCGGTTGCGCAAGAACCCAGACGACCTGGATGCCAAGGCCGACGTCGGCAGCGATGAGTCCATGGACGCCTCCGACCCACCGGCCGCTGCGCAGCCAGGCCAGAACGACGATCCGGTGCCGTCGTCAGGGTTTCCGGAATAGTTCCACGGTCAAGGTGAACTTCTCGATAAGTTGCATTTGAGTGACAGACAGGCGGCTTGCGACAAGCTGCTGCAGTCCGTCCTTGCTGACCGACCCGCCCTCTGGCTTCATATGAACGGGGGGCGAGCCCATGGTTAAGCTTTGTGCAACCAGATCAAAGCCATGGTCCCGCCGAGCGTAAAGGAGTGTGGGGTCATGGGCACACAGAACAGCCAGCCTGCCGGTGGGGCGCTGCTGCTGAGCGAGATCAAGGAATTCGCTGCGTTTCCCAAGTCGACCCAGCGCTACCTGCGCCGGTCGCTGGATGTGGCATTCGGTCGGCGGGACGCGCTCGGCTGCTGGGCCCGCGACGAGGCGGAAGCGGCGTCGATCCGCGCGCAGAGCCGCATCTACAAGCAGCTCGATGCGCTTCGGCTGCAGATCCCTGATGACAGCGGCCTGGACACCATCGACCCGTTCATGGGCCAGCTGATGACCGTCACGGCCTTCGACCTCGGCCAGGACCGGGTGCCGAACTTCGCCGCTTATCGCTTCCTCTACGAGCGGCTGCTGGGCGCGGCGGTGCGCCCGTGGCTGCCCGCCGCGTTCTGCGCCGCCGCCGCGCTGCCGCACCTGCACCCGGACCGCCGCCGCAGCCTGCTGCAGTCGATCAGTGAAAGCGCGGCGACCGCGCCGGGCTGGTCGAACCGGGAGCCCGTCTTCTGGCCCGAGTGGGTCGAGAAGGTCGACGTCGCCGCGGCGGCGTAGCATCAACGGGTGGGCGCTGGTTTTCAGCGTTCCACCGTTGGGTATATCCGGGCGAGTTCGTCGAGGCTGGCTCGCGCGCTGGTATGATGGATGAAGATGCCCCCGGCATCCTCCCACGCCGCGCGGTGGCGCAGGGTGTCGTCGACCAGCACGTCCGCGCCTGTCATGTGGCGGTACTTGTCCCGCGCCATGCAGGTGATGATCGGCACGCCGGGGAAGTGCTCGGCCGCCCAGCGAACCTTCTGCGGAGCCGCCCAGTTGCCGAGCGGCAGGCCGGTGAGGATCGTCGGCTTGAGGTGCGCCACGGCGTCGAACAGCTCGCGCGCATCGGGCATCTCGGGCAGGGTTGCGTAGAAGTCCTTGGCGCGGGTCAGTTCGCGCCAGAAGGCGCGCTTGCCGTGTCTGGCCTCGAACTGTTGGACGCCCATGCCCAACACCTTGCGCGCGCCCGCGTCGAAGTCGGCCAGCACGCCGTCGCAATCGAGGAACAGGTGCGGTTCGGCCATCAGAAGCGGGCGGGGGTGAGCGTCACCGGCACCGGGTGATCCAGCTCCTGCCAGCCGCGCTGCTTCAGCACGTCATTGCTCTCGCGCGCCTTGCGCCCGGGCCCAAGCGACCAGGTGATGTGGTAGGTCGAACCGTCCGGCCGGTCCACGCTGCCATCGATGGTGACCACCATCGCCTCGACGCCGCTTTCGTCATCGGTGCGCCCGACGATGCTTGCCTTGACCTCGGCCGGCACCTGCTTGCCGCCGACTTCCAAGGTGACGTGATCGGCAACCGCCTGCTCGTAGCGGGGCGGGTGTCGTTCAAGCAGCTGCTCGCGCTCGGAACGATCGAGCTTCCAGCCAGTAACGGTGCCGGGTTTGGCCATGGCCGTTCAATCAGCCGCGGCGCTCCAGGTTCCGCACCAGCTCGGCGGTGAACTCGCTCAGCGTGTCGTCGCGGGCGCCGAGGATGGCGATCGTGTCGCCTTCGCGCGCTTCGGTGAGGAGGCGAGCGCCAATGTCCGAACGGGCCGCGATGTGCTCCGCGGTGCCCCCGGCGGTGCGGATCGCGTCCGCCAGCCAGTCAGACCCGCGCGAGCGGTCCACGGTGCCGCCCTGGTAAACGGGGTCGCTGAGCAGCAGTAGGTCTTGGCGCCGCATGCCTCGGGCGAAGGTGGCGGCCAGTTCCTCGCCCATCTTGGCCAGCGGCCCGTAGCCGTGCGGCTGGAAGAACAGCAGCAGCCGGCCCGACCGCGCGGTGAGGGTCGCCAGTGTGGCGGCGATCTTGTCGGGGTTGTGTGCGAAGTCGTCGATCACGGTGACGCCGGCGGCAGTGCCGACCGTCTCCAGGCGGCGCTTGAGGCCGGTGAAGCGGCCCAGCGCCTCCGCCGCGTCGGCCAGCGGAACGCCGAGCGCACGCACGGCCGCGAGCGCGGCAAGGGCGTTGGATGCGTTGTGGCGACCCGGCAAGGAGAGGGCGACCGGGTAGCTGCCGCCGTCGGCGCTGGCGGTGAACCGGCTGCCGTCGGGCGCGAGTTCCAGGTCGTGCCCGCTCACCGCCGCACCCGGGCTGTCGAAGCCGTAACCAGCGACATTGGGCAAGCGTTCTGACAACAGCCGGCTTTCGGGATCATCAAGGTTGACGACCGCTGTCGCCGCCCGATCGAGAAAGCCGCCGAACAGCTCGCGCAGTTCCGCCATCTCCTTATGGTCGAGGCTGACGTTGTTCAGCACCGCCACTTGCGGCCGGTAAAGGGCGATGGAGCCGTCGCTCTCGTCCACCTCGCTGACGAAGAGCCCGGCGTCGCCGACCAGCGCGCTGGCAAACGGCGTGTCGGCGGAAACGAAGTTCTTCATCACCGCGCCGTTCATCACCGTCGGGCGGCGGCCGAGCGCGTGGAGGATCCAGCCGATCATGCCCGTGACTGTGGACTTGCCGCTGGTGCCGCCGACCGCGACGCTGCTGCCCGCGGCGTTGAGCAACTCGGCCAGCAGCTGCGGCCGGGTCAGGTGCGGAAGGCCGAGTTCGCGAGCGCGGACCACATCTGGGATGGTTTCTTCCACGGCGGCGGAGGTGACCAGCGTCGTGCCTTCGGCGAGGCCCGACCCGTCCTGTGGGTAAAGCGCGATGCCAACTGAGCGCAGGAAATCGAACTTGGGCGTCAGACGGCCGGCGTCGAGCGCGCGGTCCGAACCGGCGACGGCATGGCCCTGCGCCCGGACGATACAGGCCAAGGGGAGCATGCCGCTGCCGCCCACGCCGCAGAAGAAGTAGCTGGATTCACTCATCGCAGCCGCCCTATTGGGCACCGGGGCACAAGACAAAGGAAAAGCCATGCGGATCGCGGTTGTCGCGCCGAGTTGCCCGTTGAAGGCCGAGGCCGCGGAGGCCGTGAGCGCGATCGTCGCGGCGCGGGGCGATGCCGAGTTGGTCGTTAATCCGCAATGCTACCTGAGCGACGGCCATTTCGCCGGCTCGGACAGCGAGCGGCTGGCGGCGCTGCGGGAGGTCATGGTTGATCCGGCGGTGGACGCCGTGTGGTTCGCGCGCGGCGGTTACGGCTCAAACCGGATCGCGGAAGCGGCGGTGCGGGACCTGCCGGACGCGGCGCGATTGAAGACGTTCCTCGGCTACAGCGATGGTGGCTTTCTGCTGGCGGCGCTGCATGGCGCGGGCTGCAGGGTGGCACACGGGCCGATGCCGCAGGACGTGCTGCGCGCTGGCGGCGAGGGGGCGGTCGGTCGCGCGCTCGACTGGCTGGTGCGGCGCGATCCTGGAGCCGTGGAGGGGCAGGTCGCGGGACCGGCCTTCGCATTCAACCTGACCGTGCTATCCTGCCTGCTCGGCACCGCGCTCGAGCCGGACTTCGCGGGCCGCGAGCTGCTGGTCGAGGAGGTGGACGAGGAGCATTATCGGATCGACCGGCTGATGTTCCACCTGACCGGCAGCGCGGCGGTGCGGCGCTGCGCCGGCATCCGGCTGGGTCGCTGCATCGTGCCGGAGAACGATCGGCCGTTCGGCAGCGACGAGGAGGCGATCGTGCGCGATTGGTGCGGCCGCTCGGGCGTGCCTTACCTCGGCCGGGCGGACATCGGCCATGATGCGGCCAACAAGATCGTGCCCTTTTTCTTGGGCGTTTAGCGCTTTTTGGTCACCCAACAGGCTCTTGCGCAGCGCTTCGCTTTGCGCTCTATCGATTGCGGAACAACAGGAGGGCCTAATGGCAAAAGAATCGAGCGGGACTGGTCGTAAAGCAGGGGGCGGCCTGGCTCGTCCGGTAACTCCGTCGCCGGACCTCGCCGACATCGTCGGCAAGGATCCGCTGCCGCGCAGCGAAGTGGTGTCCAAGGTGTGGGACCACATCCGCAAGAACAACCTGCAGAATCCGCAGAATAAGCGCGAAATCGTCGCTGACGACAAGCTGAAGAAGATCTTCGGCAAGGACCGCTGCACCATGTTCGAGATGAACAAGCACCTGTCCAAGCACCTGTCGTAACCGCCGGCCGCAAGGCTACGCGAACAGGAAGGGGACTCGCCGGGGGGCGGGTCCCCTTTCTCGTGGGGGCTCCAGTGAGTCGACCTTAGCGGCAGGCGCGCCAGCCGCCCGGACCGCGATAAGCCGTGTCGAGATGCAGGTGGTCGCGGTGCGCGGCGTTGTAATCGGGTGACAATACGGTCGTAAACAGGCGGCAGGCGCCGTCCCTGGCATCGCGCAGAAAGGCGGCGTCCTGTCCCGATCCGGGCCAGTCGCGCAACACGGAAACGGTGCGCCCGTCTGTGAGACGGAAGCCCAGAATATCGACGGCGTCGGCAGTGGCATGCTCCGACCAGGCCCCGCTTGCTCGCCCGTATAGGCGACGGCAGCTGAAGCTGCCCGCATGGCTGAAGGCGGTGACGCTGGTTCCGAAGTGGCGGCGGGCGGCCGGCTGAACCACCCGCTCGTCCCACAGCAGCAGGGCGGTTGCGACCGGGCAACTGGTGACGAGGCCGGCCGGCGCGAAGCCGCCCTGGCGGGCGTTGCCGCCGGCGAGGATCATGCCGTCGTCGTAGCCGCAGGTCGGCGCCGGGCGGCGCGGCGGCGCCGCGCGGTCGCGGGTGCCGGCCGCGGCCAGCAGCGCACGGCATTGGGCCGGTGCTTCGCCCAGGGCGGCGATCTTGCCGGCGGTGAAGCGCCCGACGGGATCGTCCAGGCGAAGCGCCGTCCACGGCAGGTCCTGCGGGCGGCGGTCAAACCGGGCCTTGAGCTCGATCACGGCAACGGCCAGGACACAGAACAGGAGAAACCAGCGGACGGCGCGAACCATGGCGGCCGAACGCTTGGCGGCTGGTTCAGGCCCGCATGGCCGTGTCTAGCCGCTCGCGAGTCACCGGATAGCCGAGGTGATCCGGGATGCGTAGCCACTGCTCGCCGCCGTCCTCCTCGACCCACGGGGTGATGGTCTCGACCGGAATCGCGCGGGCGTGGGCCTCGGCCTCGGCGAAGCTGCCGAACTGCGCCAGCCGCTCCAGGTTGCGCAGGGTAGGGAAGATGGCCCTCGCCTCGCCGCGCGCGATCTGCGCCAGGACCTCGGCCGCCGCCAGCCACTCCGCCCGCTCGCACTCGCCCGGCTGTGGACGCAGCGGGCCGGCATCGGCCGGGCAGGGCGCAAGGAAAAAGAAGGTGTCGAAGCGGCGGTGGTGGCGGAAGTTCGGCCGCCAGCGGGCGAACGGCACCAACGCCTCGGGTATGACCTCCAGCCCCGTCTCTTCCCGCGTCTCGCGCACCGCGGCGATGCGGGCGGCGTCGACCAGGGCGCCGCCGTCGGTCCAGTCCTCCGCATCGATCCGGCCGCCGGGAAAGACCATCGCACCTGCGGCGAAAGCCATGGTCCGCGGCCGTTCCACCATCAGCAACTCGGGCGGTCCGCCCGGACGGTCGCGTATGACCACCAGGGTCGCCGCGGGAATGGCGTCGTCGCTCATGCCGCCGACCTAGGGAGCCGTCGCCCAAAGAAAAAGGCCGGTCCGAGCCCGGACCGACCTTTCCCAATTCGCCAGAAGCGAAGCTTACATCGCGTTGACGGCGGCGTTCGCTTCGGCCGGGTTGGCGGCGTTGACGTCGGCGTCGTCGATCGCCTCTTCCTTGCGGTTGCCCTCGGCCTTCAGCGCATCGGCCTGGTTCTCCAGGCTGTCGGCGACGGCGGCGTTGCCGGTGTTGTCGGCCATCGCGTCGAGGTTCTCGGCGGCGTTCTCGTAGTTCGACTGCACGTTCTCGCCGAGCGAGTCGTCGCCCTTGCCGCCGCAAGCCGCGAGCGCCAGCGAAGCCGCGCCAACCAGCGCGAAAGTGATCTTCTTCATGTGTGCTTTCCCCTTACATGTTTATCGTTCTAGGCGGATGCTCTTATCCGCTTGGCGCGGCACAACGCTAGCCCCAACTGTTGAGTTCCGTGCGCATCGTGCTTGAGAGTCGGGGTCTGAAGCCTTAGATAGGTCGGGCCGGGCAACCGGCTATGCTGGTAGAGTGCACGTTGGAATAGGCACTTCGGACCCGGGGGGCAGTACCCCGGCGCCTCCACCAGCAGCGGCGCGATGAGGCTTAGCGGACCTCGGGTGCGCGCCGTTGCTGATGGGGGCGAAACAGGATCGACGGGTGCAATAAAGATCGGGCTGCCAGTCGGCTGAGGTGAGCCGTAAAACCGCCTTTCACACAAGTGCCAACGATAACGAGGCGCTCGCGATTGCCGCGTAACCCGATCCTCACGGATTAGGTTACTAGGACAAAAGCGCGGTCGGACCCCACCGGGCAACAGAAGGGGATTCCAGCGGCCTCCGAGGGAGCCGGGCAACAGAATCCCTCGGACTTTCTGTCCGAGGCGCAGGGCGCCGGGCAACCCAAGCTCCCCACCGTCCGTGCTCCCTGACGTTCGTGACTTGGACCCTCCTGCATTGAAACGGGTTGGTGTCCCATCTACCTAAGTCACCGAACAACGTTCTGCAGGGGAAACGACGCATGACCTTTCGTACGCGCCTGGGCCTTCTTGCCCCCGCCGCCGCGCTCAGCCTGTCGGCGTGCGGCGTCAACGCCGTCCCGACCTCGGAAGAAAACGTCAACGCCAAGTGGGCGCAGGTGCAGAACCAGTACCAGCGCCGGGCGGACCTCATCCCCAACCTGGTGAACACGGTGCAGGGCGCCGCGGCGCAGGAACGCAACACGCTTCGCGAGGTCACCGAGGCCCGGGCACGGGCTACCCAGATCACGCTCACGCCCGAGCAGCTGTCGGACCCGGAGGCGGTGCGCCGCTTCAGCCAGGCGCAGGGGCAGCTGTCCACGGCGCTGATCCCGCTCCGTCAGCTGCAGGAAGCCTATCCGCAGCTCCAGACGAACGCCAATTTCCGCGATCTTCAGCAGCAGTTGGAAAGCACGGAGAACCGGATCACCATCGCCCGGCAGGACTACAACGAGGCGGTGCAGAGCTATAACACCACCATCCGCACCTTCCCCAACGCGATCGGCGCCAAGATCTTCTACGGCGCCAAGCCTAAGGTGCCGTTCGAGGCAGTGACGCCGAATGCCGAGGTGGCGCCGACGGTGACCTTCAACCAGCAATGAGCGCCCGCACGTGAGCTTCGCTGGCATGACCAGGTGGTTGGCGGCGGTGCTGCTGTTGCTGGTCGCGGTCCCGGCAATGGCGCAGCAGTTTCCCAAGCTGACCGGTCGCGTGGTCGACGAGGCGCACCTGCTGTCACCGGCGGACGTGGCCGACCTCACGTCCAAGCTGGAGGCGCTCGAGACCAAGAGCAGCCGGCAGCTGGTGGTCGCAACCGTGCCGTCGCTCGGTGGCTACGAGATCGAGGATTATGGGTACCGGCTCGGCCGCGCCTGGGGCATCGGCCAGAAGGAAGCGGACAATGGCGCCATCCTGCTGGTGGCGCCCAATGAACGCAAGGTGCGGGTAGAAGTCGGCTACGGCCTGGAGCCGATCCTGACGGATGCCTTTTCCAACCGGGTGGTCGACGAGGTCATCGTGCCCCGGTTCAAGGCGGGGGACATGCCGGGCGGGATCAGGGCTGGAACCGATGCGCTGATCGCGCAGCTACAAGCGCCGCCCGAGGTGGCGGAGCGCGCCGCGATCGAGGCGGCGCAGCAGCGGGCGCAGCAGCGCCAGCATACGGGCCCCAGCGGTGGCGTGCCGTTCGGGCTGGTCTTCTGGGGCCTCATAATCCTGTTCGTGCTCATGTCCTTCGGCCGGCGTGCCGGTGGCCGTCGCTATCGCGGGCGCTCGCGCGGCGGGATCAGTCCTTGGGTCGTGCTGTGGGGCCTCAATGAACTGAACCGGTCGTCGCGGCGCGGCGGCTGGGGCGGTGGAGGCTGGGGCGGCGGCGGCTTCGGCGGCGGCGGTGGCGGCTTCGGCGGTTTCTCGGGCGGCGGCGGGTCGTTTGGCGGCGGGGGAGCGTCGGGGTCATGGTGAAGCTCAACATCGGCGAGGCCGATCAACAGCGGATCACGCAAGCGGTCGCGGCTGCCGAGGCGAGGAGCAACGGCGAGATCGTCACCATCCTGACCGACCGCTCCGACCCGTACCATGATGTGGCGTTGCACTGGGCAGTGGCGACGCTGCTGGCCGTGCTGGCCTGGGCGGCGGCGTTTCCGAGCTGGCTGACCTGGTGGCGCGACCTGCTGCTTGGCGGCGGCTGGGGCACGGAGCCGCGCCTCGGGCCCTTGCTGTTCTTCCTGATGGTGCTGGCCGTGCTCAAGTTCACCGCGGTGCTGCTGATCCTCAAGTACATGCCGCTGCGGCTGGCGCTGACACCGGGGGCGACCAAGCACCGCCGGGTGCGCCGCCGCGCCTGCGCGCTGTTCAAGGCGGCGGCCGAGCGGCGCACCGTGGGCCGCACCGGCGTGCTCATCTACCTGTCGATTGCCGAGCACCGGGCGGAGATTGTCGCGGACGAGGCGATCGTGGAGGTGACCGGACCGGAGACCTGGGGCGAGGCAATGGCGGGGCTGGTTGCCGAGCTCAAGCAGGGTCGCCCGGCCGAGGGGCTCATCGCGGCCGTCGGCATCGTCGGTGATGTGTTGGCGGAGCACTTCCCGCGGTCCGAGCGCGACGTGAACGAGCTTCCCGACCGGCTGATTGAGCTATGACCCTTCGACAAGCTCCGTTCGACTCCGGTCAGGGCAGGCAGGACGGGCGCGACCCCGACTTCGACGCGCCGGTCGAGACCATGTGGCAGGGCCGGTTCGTGCAGGCCTGCCGTCGCGGCAAGTGGGAATATGCCGGCCGGGTCGGCGGCATTCGTGCCGTCGTCATCCATGCCGAGCATGACGGCAAGTTGATCCTCGTCGAGCAATATCGGGTGGCGGTCGGCGGGCCCTGCCTCGAATTGCCGGCGGGGCTGGTCGGGGATCACGATCCCAGCGCGACGGTTGAGAGCACCGCCGTTGCGGAGCTTGAGGAAGAAACTGGCCATACTGCCGAGCGTATCGAGCGGCTCGGAGAATTCCATGCCTCGCCAGGCATGCTGACCGAGAGCTTCACCCTGGTCCGCGCGCATGGCGTCCGGCGGGTCGGCGAGGGCGGCGGCGTCGCGGGTGAGGAGAACATCACCGTCCACCTGGTCGCGCCGGCCGACCTGCCCGCCTTCGTGGCCGAGCGCCGTGCGGCGGGCGTGGCGATGGACGTGAAACTGCTGCTGCCGCTCGCTCCCTATCTACTCGGCACGCCGCCCGCCTGATCACTCCGCCGAGGCGTAAGCGGCCGTGGTGCTGAGCGCGTCCAGCTGGGCCGTGCAGCCGGCGCGGACGAACGCGCTGCCGAGGTCAGCGAAGCCCCTGCCGCCGTCCACGGCCTTCATCACCGTCTCAACCGAGCCCATGCGATAGCGGTTGCCGTCGGTGACCGGCAAGTTGGTCGGCCAGTCGGCCAGTTGCTGGGCGGCGTCGAACTCGACCTCTGCCGACTTGCCACTGGCTAGGTCCTTGATCGTAACCGTGCGAGTCGCCTGGATGTCCTCGCGACGGAGGCGCAGGCCGGTGCCCGGGGCGACAAAGCAGAAGGTCTCGGAGCGATCCGCGCTGACCTGCCAGACCTGGCGGGGCTGGGGCGCCGGACGCACTGCTCCGACCCGGCCGCGGCGACCGTTGGCGGAAGCGAGCAGCGCCGAAAAACTGGTGGCGCTGCCGCCCCCGCTGCCGCCGGCCGCAGGATAGGTGCCGGGCCCCTTAAGGGTGCGCGAGCCCTTGCCGTCCAGCACGACCACCATATCGCCGCCCTTGAGGCTGATCCTGGCGTTATCAGCGAGCGACTTGCCGATCGGATATTGCGTCGCGCTGGGTCCCGAAGAGCGCACCACAATAACCCCCGCGGATGCCGCGCCCGCCGCCGCCAGCAGCATTGCGCCGGCAAGCAGTCTCGGAAGGTTCGCCACCCTATTTCTCCCGAAGTTCGAAGTGGCGTCCGGGGCCACAATCCTCCAGACGATACACGAAAAACTGCAGCGCCGCATCATCCGGATAACGCGCGGTTAATGCGTGCAGGGTGTTGAGGGCCGAGAGATCGCCCGCGTCAAAGGCCGTCCAGGCCTGCGCCAGCGCGCGTCGGTCGGCAAACGGCATGTCCGGCGCCGGCTCCCACACCTCGATCGGGGTCGAGCGGCCAGCCAGGGTCACTCGGCCCATCGGCCGAAATGCATCACTGTTGCTCCGTTCTAGCGCCGTGGCGCTGATCAGGCCGGCGGTCTTCAACGCCTTGTTCGCCGACTCAAGCCGCGCGGCGGCGTTCATGACGTCGCCAAGCGCCGTGTACTGGAAGCGATCGCGGCCCCCGAAATTGCCGACGATCGCCTCGCCGTAATGGACACCGACGCGGGTTCGGCCAAGGCGCACCGCCGCCTGATCACCGCGGGTGCTGAAGTCGCGGGCAAAGGCGACCATCTCGAGCATCGCATTGGCGGCGCGCTCCCCATCGTCATCGCGGGCGATGGGCGCTCCCCAAAGTGCCACGATCGCGTCACCGACGAATTTGTCGATCGTCCCGCCATGCCGCAGCACGATCTCGCACATGCCGTCTAGATAGGCGTTGAGTAACGGTGCGACTTCCTCCGGCCGCAACCGGTGCGACAGCCTGGTGAAGCCTTCCAGGTCGGTGAACAGGGCGAAGATCGCCCTTTTCTCTCCCGTCAGAGACAGCTTGTCGGGGTCGCGCAGGATCTCGGCAGCAATGTCACGTGGGAGATATTTGCCGAGCGCCGCCTGGGCGAAGCGGCGCTGCTCCGAGCTTAAGGCGCGGACCGCCGCTTCCGTCGCCATGAACGCGAGCAGCCAGCCCGCCACCCAGCCCACGGCGGGCAGGTCGCGGGTGTCGACGCCGATGTTCTGCAGCCAGAAGGGCGTGGCGATGAAGAAGGCCATCTCACCGCCGAGGATTACCCCCAGTACCCACGGCCGCACGTCGAGCATCGCGGTGAACGCGCCGGCGAGGACCACCAGGAAGGCGAGCAGCCAAAGACCGCTTGCACCAGTTGGCGTCGGCATGCGGGTATCGAGCAATTGGGCGAGCATGGTGGCATGGACCTCCAGCCCCGGGATGTTTTCCCGGAACTGGCGGCCGAACGCCGTGTCCGGGTTGGCCAGGCGGCCTTCGGGCGTGACGAACCGGTCCGAGTCCGGCAGGTCGCCGCCGATCAGAACGATGCGGCCGCGCACCTGGTCGGCGAGCGCGGCGGCGGTCTCCGGCTGCGCGAACAGGTCGATGGGCAGGCTGAGGAACACCTGCCGTTCGGGATCCGCCGGCATCCGATAGCGGATGCTGCCGTCGTAGTGCGCCCCGTTCGAATTCCCGGCGAGCGCTTGCGGCAGGAAGGGCGGCAAGTCCCGCGGCGTGCGCGGCCAGCTGCGGATCGCATTGTCGCCGTCCGCTTCGAGGTGGATGCTGGCGGGGCGCACCCGGGAGCCCCGAAGGTCGCGGAACAGGGCGTCGAGCCGCGCTTGTTGCCAGGGCTGCATGTCGGCGCCGTTGTGGGCCGCGCTGGCGTAGGCGAGCCAAGTCGGCGTGCGCATGGCGCGCAGGGTGGAGCGGAGCGCATCGTCCTCGGGCTGCGGCTGGTCGATCAAGATGTCGATGCCGACTGCTTTGGCTCTAAGCCGATCGAGGTTGGCGAGCGCCCGTGCCAGGATCGCGCGGTCGAGGGGCGAGCGCTTGCCGGTCGCCTCCTGGGTCGCGGGAGTATAGACGACCAGCAGGATGCGCGGGTCCTGCGCGGCGGGCCGGTGCATCGCCGCCTGCAGCGAGCGTACGTCGAACGCCACCCGCTCGGCAAAGCTGCTCATCGGCAGGTCCCAGCTGAAGCGGGCGACCACCACCGCCAGCGCCAGCAGCAGGCCGGTGACCAGCGCCCGGGCGAACGGCACGCTTCCCAGGCCGCGCTTGGCGTCCGCAATGCTCGCCGCGGCGCCGGGGGGGTCGGATGAGCCTCCCTGGCGGACCGCGTCCATCGCCTGTTACAGCCGCGCCCGCTGCGCCTGTTGCCAGGCGAGTTCAGCCAGCGGCTCCAGCGCCTTGACCGATTCCGCGGCATGGCCGCTCGATGCATTGCCACGCACTAGCCGGCCCTTGATGCCGTGGATGATCGCGGCGAGGCGGAACAGCGAGAAGACGATCAGATAGTCGAACGCCGGAATGCCCGCGCGGCCCGTACGGCGGCAATAGGCCGTAACATAGTCGTCCTCGCTCGGAATGCCGAGCGAAGGCAGGTCGAGACCGGCCAGTCCGGTGAAGATGCCAGCGGGCATGCGGTACATCAGGCAATGGTAGACGAAATCCGCCTCCGGGTCGCCCAGCGTCGACAGCTCCCAGTCGAGCACGGCGCGCACCTGCGGCGCAGAGTTGTCGAAGATCATGTTGTCGCAGCGATAATCGCCGTGAACCACGCGGCTTTCGCCCCGGTCGGCCGGCACGTGCTTCGCCAGCCAGTCGACGAGCTTGTCCATCGTTTCCAGCCGGCCCGCGTCCGTGTCGGACAGATACTGCTTGGACCAGCGGCCGACCTGCCGTTCGACGAAGCCGGTGGCGCGGCCGTAGTCGCCCAGGCCGATGACTGCTGGCTCGTAGCTGTGCAGCTGGGCGATTGTGGCGTTCATCGCGTCGAAGTGCGCGGCGCGTGCCTGCGGCTCCAAGCCCGGGAACTGCGCTTCCCAGACGATGCGGCCGGGCACCATGTCCATGACGTAGAAAGCGGTGCCAATGACGCCTTCGTCCTCGCACAATGCGTAGACGCGGGGCACTGGGAAGCCTTGCGCACCGAGGGCGGCCAGTACGCGATATTCCCGGTCGACGGCGTGCGCGCCGGGCAGGATCTTGCCCGGCGGCTTGCGGCGCAGGACGTAGGCGGCGGCAGGGGTGTCGAGCTTGTAGGTCGGATTCGACTGGCCGCCCTTGAACTGGCTGACGGTGAGCGGGGCGCCGAAGCCCGGCACATGCTCCTCCATCCAGCGGGTCAGCCCCGCTTCATCGAAGCGCAGCCGTTCGGAGACGTCGCGGGTGCCGGTGTTAGCCTCTGTCCGATCCATGCGCGCCACTTTGCCGATGCGGCGGCCTGAAACAAGTTCAGCATGACGGGGGTTGGACGGCAATGCCTCGTCTCGTTCATCTGTCCGACCTGCATTTTGGCGCCCACGATCCGGCGATCGTCGCCGCGGTGGAGCGCGAGATCGACTCTGCCCGGCCCGACCTCGTGGTTATCAGCGGCGACTTCACCCAGCGCGCCAAGACCGAGCAGTTCCAGGAGGCCTGCCGCTTTCTCGAGCGGCTGCGGGAGGCTGGCCACGACGTCATGGCGGTGCCCGGCAACCATGACGTGCCGCTGTACGACGTGCTGCGCCGCTTCCTGTCGCCGCTGACCAGGTATCGGCGGTTCGTCGATGACGTGCTCTGCCCCTATCATCAGCTGCCCGGCGCGGCGGTGCTGGGGATCAACACGGCGCGCTCGTTCACGATCAAGGACGGGCGGATCAACCGCGAGCAGATCGACTTCATCCGGGAAGAGTTCGCGCGCGTGCCCAAGGAGCAGGTGCGGATCCTCGTCACGCACCATCCCCTCTTCGCGCTGCCCGTCGACGACACCGGAATCCTGGGCAAGCCGCTCGGGCGGCAGGAACTGGCGCTGGACGCGGTCAACGACCTCGACGTGGACCTGCTGCTGGCCGGTCACAACCATCGCGCCTCGACCCACCGGGCGAGCGACCTGGTGACTCGGGCCGGCGGTGCGCTGGTTGTGCAGGCCGGCACCGCGACCTCCGTCCGGCTGCGCGAGGAGGAGCAGAGCTTCAACCTGATCGACGCCGAGCCGGGCAAGGTCAGCATCGCCCTGATGCGTTGGACAGGCGCCGCGTTCGAGTCGGGCAAGCCGACCCAGTTCCGCAAGGAAGGGGACGGCTGGCATCAGGCGAGCCAGGCCGCGGCCGAGGCCGACTCGCCAGCGTGACGCTTGTCGCGCGGCGCGGGCTTGCCTAACGCCGGGCCCATGCTGCCCGCTGACTTCGATACCGCCCGCTTCGTCCACGACGTCCTGGCCGAGGACCTGGGGCAGGGCGGCGACGTCACCTCCGCCGCCTGTATCGACGACGGCGCGCGGTTCCGGGCGGAGATGAACTGCCGCGAGGAGATCGTCGTGGCGGGTATCGACCTCGCCGCCGCCTTCTTCCGCGCGCTGGACCCCGGCGTGCGGATCGACACTCCGGTGGCGGATGGTGACAAGGTGCCAGCCGGAACGGTGCTGATGCGGCTGGAGGGTGGCGCCCGCGCCATGCTGACCGCCGAGCGGTCGGCGCTGAACACGCTGCAGCACCTGTCCGGAATCGCCACGCTGACCCGTCGCTATGTCGACGCGATCGCCGGCACCGGCGCGACTTTGCTCGACACGCGCAAGACGATCCCCGGCTTGCGCGTGCTGGAGAAGCTCGCCGCGAGAATGGGCGGGGCGGCCAACCACCGGATGCGGCTCGACGACGGCGTGCTCATCAAGGACAATCACGTCGCGGTGAACGGCGGCGTGGCCGAGGCGGTGCGCCGAGCAAGGGCGGCGAACACCGGCCTTCAGATCCAGGTCGAGGTCGACCAGGTCGATCAGATCGAACCGGCGCTGACGGCGGGAGCCGAGCGGCTCCTGCTCGACAACATGGACAACGACACGCTGCGCAAGGCCGTGTCCCTGGTCGGCGGACGGGTGCCATTGGAGGCGTCGGGCGGCGTCAACCTCGACACGATCCGCGGCATCGCTGCCACCGGGGTCGACTACATCTCAGTAGGCCGGATCACCCAGTCGGCTCCTGCAGTCGATATCGGGCTCGATTTCGTTTTGCTGCCTTAACGGGAGCAAACGGACTATTCAGGACGGCGTCAATGGCGGGCGCGCATACCTCCTTCATCAAGAAGGAGTTTCTCCCATGTTCAAGAAAACCCTGCTCGCCGCTTCGGCCCTCGCAGCCATCGCCGTTCCCGGCGTCGCCAGCGCCCGCCCGCATTACAGCCAGCTCTATTACGGCAGCCAGTACGGCAACTACGGCGGTTACGGCACCTACGGCCGCGGCTATGCGCCGAGCTACAATTACGGCTACGGCAACGGCTACTACGGTAATGGCTATTACAACAACGGCTATGCCAGCCAGGGCTATTACGGGAACACCTACTATGATGGCCGAAATGGCTATCGCTGCGGCAACGGCACGGCCGGCACGGTCATCGGCGGCGTCGCCGGTGCGGTGATCGGCAGCCAGGTGACCCGCGGCGGCGGCTACAATCGCTACGGCTACCGTCGTGGTGGCAGCGGAACCACCGGCGCGATCGTCGGCGGTGCTATCGGTGCCCTGCTCGGCAACCAGGTCGCCAAAGGTAGCTGCTAAGCGCCCTTAACGGCTCGAATCAGGAGGCCGCCGGTACCCACCGGCGGCCTTTTGCGTTTCTCTAGCTATTCGGGCGCCGTCGCCTGTATAGCGCGCCCGAACCGGACAGGAGAGAGGCGTTGTTCAAGGGCCTGCAGCCCATCGTGTATCGCGGTCGCGAAGTGTGGCCATTGGTCGAAGGCGGCAAGGGCGTCAGCGCGACCAACCACATGAGCTCGGGCGCCTGGGCGGCCGCAGGTGGCATCGGCACGGTCAGCGCCGTCAACGCCGACAGCTACGATCCGGAAGGCCGCATTGTGCCGCAGGTCTACAGCGGCATGACCCGGCGCGAGCGGCATGAGGAGCTGATCCGCTACGCCATCGACGGCGCGGTGGCGCAGGTCCGCAAGGCGTACGACATGGCGTCCGGCAAGGGCGCCATCAACATCAACGTGCTGTGGGAAATGGGCGGTGCGCAGCATGTGCTGCACGGCGTCCTGGAGCGCACCAAGGGCTTGGTCGCGGGCGTTACCTGCGGCGCCGGTATGCCATACAAGCTGTCGGAAATCGCTGCCCAATACGGCGTATCCTACCTGCCGATCGTCAGTTCCGGCCGTGCGTTCAGCGCGTTGTGGAAGCGGGCCTATAGCAAGGTCGCCGAGCTGTTGTCGGGCGTCGTGTATGAGGACCCGTGGCTGGCGGGCGGGCACAATGGCCTCAGCAACGCCGAGGACCCGCGCAAGCCGCAGGATCCTTACCCACGCGTCGCCGAGCTGCGCGCCGTCATGCGCAAGGGTGGGATCGCGGACTCCGTTCCGATCGTCATGGCTGGCGGCGTGTGGCGCCTAGACGAATGGGAGGACTGGATCGACAATCCGGAGCTGGGCGCCATCATGTTCCAGTTCGGAACCCGCCCCCTGCTGACCCAGGAAAGCCCGATTCCGGTCGAATGGAAGCAGCGGCTGATGACCCTGGAGGAAGGCGACGTCCTCCTGCACAAGTTCTCGCCCACCGGTTTCTACTCGTCGGCCGTCCGCAATCCGTTCCTGCGGAGCCTCGAAGGCCGCAGCGAGCGGCAGATCGCTTACACGCGGGAGGCGATCGGCGACCATGCGTTCGAGCTGGACGTCGGCATCGGCACCAAGAAGAACTATTGGGTGACCAAGGGCGACCTGCAGCACGCCCGCGAATGGTTCGCCGCCGGCTTCACCAACGCGATGAAGACGCCCGACGACACGCTGGTGTTCGTGACGCCAGAGGAAGAGAAGCTGATCCGCAAGGATCAGGCGGATTGCATGGGCTGCCTCAGCCAGTGCAGCTTCTCGTCATGGGCCGACAATGAGAAGAACTCGACTGGCCGCCTGGCCGACCCGCGCAGTTTCTGCATCCAGAAGACGTTGCAGGACATCGCCCATGGCGGGCCGGTCGACGAAAACCTGATGTTCGCCGGCCACGCGGCATTCCGGTTCAAGTCCGATCCGTTCTATTCGAATGGCTTCGTGCCGACGGTCAAGCAGCTGGTCGACCGGATCCGGACCGGCGCCTGATGGCTCAGCTCTGGCTGGTGCGCACCGGCCAGAGCAAGACGTCGGCAAAGGTCCGCGGGATCTTGGCAAGGCCAGTCGGCGCAAAGCCGTCCGGCCGTCGGTAGGTCCCGAACAACAGGTCGTAGAAGGGGAAGAGCCCCGCGTAATTGCTGTTGAAATGTTCGGGCAGCGCCGAATGGTGGCGACGATGGTAGGCGGGGCTGTTCAGCAGCCACGACCAGCGGCCGAAATCGACCCGCAGGTTGGCGTGCACGAAATAATTATACAGACCGACCAGGGCGTAGCTCGCCAGGATCACGGGCGTGGGGCTGGTCAGGTAGGCGCACAACGGCCACACCGTGAGCCCTTTCACCAGCGGATCGCCCCAGAAGTGGCGAACGGTGGTTGTCACGTTCATGTTGGGGTCGGAATGATGCAGCGCGTGCATGCGCCACAACCAGGGAATCCTATGCTGCGCCCAGTGAAAACCGAACTCGCCGAAGTCCATCAGCAGGGTGAAGGTCAGCAGCCCAAGCCACAACGGCCAGGCGCCGAGCTGTATCAGTGCGTGCCCCGGAGTGGGCTGGATCAGCGGAAGCAGCTGCAGTTGGACAGCGGTGAACAGCAGATAGGCCACCGCGTTGATTCGCATGGCGGAGCGCGTGTCGGAGCAGGCCCAGCGCCGCTCGCACAGCATCAGCGTCAGGATGACGGCGAGCGTGAGTGCAAGATAGGTGAGGGTGCTCATCGCCGCCTTTCTCGTTGGTCATGGTTGCCGTCCGGTAAATTGGCCCTGCTCTCCGTGCTTGCAGGCGTAATGGCGGCGCCGGCCGCCGCGCAGGACAAGACGCCGCCGTACTGGGGCTCGATCGCTAGCGGCGAGGCGATGATGCGCACGGGTCCAGGCCGCAACTTTCCCGGCGTGTGGCTGTACAAGCGCCGCGACCTGCCGATCCGCGTGCTGCGGGTCTATCCCAACTGGCGCTACGTCGAGGACCCTGACGGCGTGCGGGGCTGGATGCTGGTGTCGCTGCTGAGCGCGCGCCGGACCGCCATCGTCCGCGGCACCGAGCCGCGCCCGATCCATGCGAAGCCCGACGAGAACAGCCGGGTCCGCTATAACGCGCAGCCCGGCGTGGTGGGCCGCATCGACGAGTGTAGCTCCGGCTGGTGCCACATCAAGGTGGGCGATCGGGACGGCTACATCCGCATCACCGATATATGGGGCGTATCGGACGGCGAAACGGTGGACTGACGCTTGCGGGCGATCCGGCAAAGGCGCAAGCGAGGCCGGACTGACGAGAAGTGGAGGCCAGGCCCATGAAGCTCTACTACGCACCCGGCGCATGCTCGATGGCGTCGCGCATCTCGCTGTACGAGATCGGCCGTGATGCCCAATTCGTCCGCACCGACATTCGCGCCAAGCGGACGGAAGACGGCCGCGACTTCCGCGAACTCAACCCGCTCGGCTACGTGCCCGTGCTGGAGCTCGACGGGGGCGAGGTCCTGACCGAGAATGATGCGATCCTCCCGTACATCGCCTCGCTTGCGCCCGGCCGGCTCGCGCCGGAAGGTGACGCGCTGACGCAGGCCCGGCTGCACCAGGCGCTCGGCTTCCTGTCGAGCGAACTCCACAAGGCTTTCGGACCGTTCTTCGGCAATCCGCAGGGCGAAGCGCGCGCGGCCGCGCTGGACAAGCTCAACTCACGCCTGGACTTCGTCGAGCAGCACCTGGCCGATGGCCGGGACTATTGGCTGGGCGACCAGTTCACGGTCGCCGACGCCTACGCGTTCGTAGTGCTGAGCTGGGCCGACCACTTCGGTATCAGCTACGAGGACCGCCCGAATATCGGCCGCTACGTGCAGCGGATCGGCGGTCGAGAATCTGTGCAGCGCGCGCTGAAGGACGAGGGCCTGCTGCAGGCCGCCTGATCAGACGGCCAGGCGCGCCATCCACAGCGCCATGGCGATCATCAGCAGGTTCTCGGTCAGCGACACGAAGCCGAGCGGCACGTTCGAACCCCCGCCGACGCAGGCGCACTTGAGCTCCCGCTTATCGATGTAAACCGCCTTGAACACGGACACGGCGCCGATCGTGCCGATGAACAGTGCGATTGGGACGGACAGCCAGGTGAGCGCTCCGGCGACCATCAGCACGCCCGCCGCCCCTTCGGCGAACGGATAAACGTAGCTGTACGGCACCCAGCGCTTCGCCAGCAGGTCGTAGTTCAGGAACATGGTGGCGAACGTCTCGACGTTCTGCAGCTTCAGCAGCGCCAGCACGCACATCGAGAAAGCAATGAACCACTCCGCCGCTCGCATCGTGAATGGTTGGCCGCTCACCGCATAACTTGCCGCCATCGCCATCAAAGCGGTGATTGCGAACAGGGCAGCGACTGGCCGGTAGCTGGTCGCCTTGGGATCGCGCATAGGCTTGCCGAGGAAGCGCCGCAGGTCGTCGTAGCCGCCGATTCGCTCAGCGCCGACGAATACCTGCGGCGTGGTGACGACGCCATGCTCGGCCTTGAACGCGTCCGTCGCGGCGCGGGTAGTGAGGTGATGATCCTCTACCGCGAAGCCGTTGCGCTTCAGCAGGTCGAGCGCCTTCAGCCCATACGGGCAGGTGTGGGTCGGCATCACCATGCGGTAGACGACCGCGCGGCGGGGCGTGGGGGCGTTCGACAAGTCCATGGACTGCTCTCCTCCATCCCAGATGGGAACGGAGGAGAGCGAAGCCAACGCTTAGACCAGCTCCACCGCAACGGCGGTGGCCTCGCCGCCACCGATGCACAGCGAGGCGATGCCGCGCTTAAGGCCCTTCTGCTTGAGGGCATTCAGCAAGGTGACGATGATCCTAGTGCCGCTGGCGCCGATCGGGTGACCGAGGGCGGTGGCGCCGCCATGAATGTTGATCTTGTCGTGGCCTATGCCGAGGTCCTTCATCGCGAACATGGCGACGCAGGCGAACGCCTCGTTCACTTCGAACAGGTCGACCTCGCCGATGCTCCAGCCGGCCTTGTCGAGCACCTTATGGATGGCCCCGATGGGCGCGATCGTGAACTCGGCGGGCGCCTGGGCGTGGGCGGCGGTGGCGACGATGCGCGCGACCGGCTGCAGACCCTTGTTCTGCGCCACCGACTCGCGCGCCAGCACCACGGCGGCGGCACCGTCGGAAATGGACGAGCTGGTCGCCGCCGTGATCGTGCCTTCCTTGTCGAAGGCGGGCTTGAGTTGCGGAATCTTGTCCGGCCGGCCGCGGCCGGGCGCCTCGTCGGTGTCGACCACGGTCTCCCCGGCGCGGCTCTTGATGGTTACCGGCACGATCTCGTCACCGAACCCGCCATTGTCGATTGCCGATTTGGCGCGGTTCAGGCTCTCGATGGCGTAGGCGTCCATCGACTCGCGGGTCAGCTGGTAGTCGTTGGCGGTCGCCTGGGCGAAGCTGCCCATGGCGCGGCCTTCCTCGTAGGCGTCTTCCAGCCCGTCGAGGAACATGTGGTCGTAGGCGGTGTCGTGGCCGACCCGCGCGCCCGACCGGTGCTTCTTCAGGAGGTAGGGCGCGTTGGTCATCGACTCCATGCCGCCCGCCACGATCACGTCCGCGTTGCCGACGCTGATCGCTTCGGAACCCATGATCACCGTCTGCATGCCCGATCCGCAGACCTTGTTGACGGTGGTCGCCTGAACGCTGGTCGGCAGCCCGGCCTTGATTGCCGCCTGGCGCGCCGGCGCCTGGCCGAGCCCGGCCGGGAGCACGCAGCCCATGTAGATGCGGTCGATGTCGGCGCCGTTCACGCCGGCCCGCTCGACCGCCGCCTTGACCGCGGTGGCGCCCAGGTCGGTCGCGCTGGCGTCCGCCAGCGCCCCCTGCATCGCGCCCATCGGCGTGCGGGCATAGGACAGAATGACAACGGGATCGGTGGCGGCAGTGGCCATGGCGACAGTTCCTCGAAAGGGTTATGTTGCACTGCACATAAGACTGAAGGCCGCCTTGTGGAAGATGCGGGCCCTCTGCTAGCGCCGCCTCATGTCCGCACCGACCCTAGACTTCGCCCTTGGCGAGATGGCCGACACCATCCGCGAGTCCACCGAGCGCTTCGCCGCCGACAAGATCGCGCCGCTCGCGGCCGAGATCGACCGCGACGACCGCTTTCCGATCGAGTTGTGGCCGCAGATGGGTGAGCTCGGCCTTCATGGCATCACCGTCGAGGAGGAATGGGGCGGCCTAGGCCTCGGCTACCTCGAGCATGTAGTCGCGCAGGAGGAGGTCGCCCGCGCCTCCGCGTCCGTCGGCCTCAGCTACGGTGCCCACTCCAACCTGTGCGTCAACCAGATCCGGCGCTGGGCGAATGACGAGCAGAAGTGCAAGTACCTGCCCGGGCTGATCGACGGATCATCGGTCGGCGCGTTGGCGATGAGCGAGGTGAGCGCCGGCTCCGACGTCGTCTCCATGAAGCTAAAGGCCGAAAAGAGCGGCAACGGCTATCGTCTGAACGGCACCAAGTTCTGGATCACCAACGGCGCCTATGCCGACGTGCTGGTGGTCTATGCCAAGACCGGCGAGGGCAGCCGCGGGATCACCACCTTCCTGATCGAAAAGGGCATGGAGGGTTTCTCCATCGGCCAGAAGATCGACAAGATGGGCATGCGCGGCTCTCCGACGGCCGAGCTGGTATTCGACGATTGCTTCGTGCCCGCCGAGAACATCATGGGTCCGGAGAACGGCGGCGTCGGCATCCTGATGAGCGGGCTCGACTATGAGCGCACCGTGCTGGCGGGTATCCAGCTCGGCATCATGCAGGCCTGCCTCGACGTGGTCCTGCCTTATGTCCGCGAGCGTCATCAATTCGGCAAACCGATCGGGACCCAGCAATTGATGCAGGCCAAGATCGCAGACATGTACGTCGCGCTGAACTCGGCCCGAGCGTATGTGTACCAGGTCGCCAAGGCTTGCGACGCCGGCAAGACCACGCGCTTCGACGCGGCCGGTGCGATCCTGCTGGCGAGCGAGAGCGCGGTAAAGGTGGCGCTGGAGGCGGTGCAGGCGCTGGGCGGGGCGGGCTATACCAAGGACTGGCCGGTGGAGCGCTTCATGCGTGATGCCAAGCTGCTCGACATCGGCGCTGGCACGAACGAGGTCCGGCGGATGCTGATCGGGCGGGAGCTCATCGGCGCGTAAGCCGATTCGGTTGCAAGCATTCGCGACCGAACAATGCTATAATGCTTAGGTGAGCGAGTGGCCTCGCCTGGACGGCGCTATCGACCGTGAAACCCTGACGGTCCTGCACCTGGCTTCCCAGATGCTGGGCAAGGTTCGGATCGCGAATGCACCTTGGGTCAACCACGGCTGGCATCTCGCCTTGCAACCGCAAGCCGGCGGCTTCGCAACCCTGCCGACGACGGTTGCCGACGGTCGCTCCTTTGCGCTCTCGCTGGATCTGTGCCGTCATGTGGTCGACCTTCGTGTCAGCGATGGAAGCGCGGAGGCCATCTCCCTTGAGGCGGGCAGCGTGGCCGCCATCCATGGCGCCCTACGTGATGCGCTTCGGCGACATGGCCTGCCGGCCCAATTCAACGACCGCCCGAGCGAGCTTCCCGATGCGCCGTCCTTCAGCGAAGACAAGGTGGAGCGGCACTACGACCGGGAGGTCGCTACCCGTTTTCGGGACGCAATCGGGCGTATGCTGCCGGTGTTCAACGATCACCGGGCGTCATTCGCGGGCAAGTCGAGCCCGGTGCATTTCTGGTGGGGCGCTTTCGATCTGGCGGTGAGCTTCTTCTCCGGCCGGCGGGCGCCGACCCACCCTGGGAACGTGCCCGGCTTGCCCGACCGCGTCGCCCGCGAAGCGTATAGCCACGAAGTCAGCAGCGCTGGCTTCTGGGCAGCAGGAGCGACCGCGGCCGAGCCGTTCTTCTACAGTTACCTCTATCCCGAACCCGCGGGCTACCGCCAGGCAGCCGTCAGGCATGGACGCTTCGACACGGGCTTCGGCGAATGGATCTTGCCCCACGCCGACGTCGCCGCGTCCGCCGAGCCGGAACGTATGCTGGCCGAGTTCTTCCGCAGCGCTTACGAGGTGGGCGCCGATCTCGCGAAGTGGGATCGTCAGTCCCTCGACCGCGAAATCGTCGCGCCCTGAGCGCGCCCTACCAGATCTTCACCCGGTCCTTCGGTGCTAGGTACAGCTTCTCACCTTCCTTCACCCCGAACGCCGCATACCAAGGATCGACGTTGCGCACGGTCAGCGCCCGGAACTGCCCCGGTGCGTGCCCGTCCGTGGCGATCCGTGCGCGCATGGCCTCGTCGCGCATCTTGGTGGCCCAGCTCTGGGCGTAGGCGATGAAGAAACGCTGGTCGCCGGTGAAGCCGTCGATCACCGGCGCCGGCTTGCCGCCCAGCGAAGCCTTGTAGGCGTCGTATGACGCGGCAAGGCCGGTCACGTCGGCAATGTTCTCGCCCAGCGTCAGCTTGCCATTGACGTTGAGGCCAGGCAGCGCCTGATACTGGTCGAACTGCTTGGCCAGCGCCTGGCCGGACTGCTGGAAGCGGGCGAAATCCTGCGGCGTCCACCAGTTGCGCATGTTGCCGCTGCTGTCGAACATGGCGCCATTGTTGTCGAAGCTGTGGCTGATTTCGTGCCCGATGACGGAGCCAATCGCGCCATAATTGTACGCCGGGTCCGCTTTCGGATCGAAGAACGGCTTGACCAGGATGGCAGCGGGGAAATTCAGCGCGTTCTGCACCGGCAGGTTGACCGCGTTCACCAGCTGCGGCGGCATCCACCATTCGGCCCGGTTCATCGGCTTGCCGATCTTGCCAATCTGGTGCCGGTACTCGGCCAGGCTCGCTTGCTTCTGATTGTCATAGGCGTTGTTGCCGATGTTGAGCGAGCCATAGTCACGCCACTGGTCGGGGTAGCCGACGCCGACCACGATCGTCTCGACCTTCTTCAGCGCTTCCTGCTTGGTGGACGGCGCCATCCAATCGATCGCCTGAACCCGGTTGCGGAAGGCGGCCTTGATGTTGTCGACCATGCCCTGCACCTCGGCCTTGGCCGACGCCGGGAAGTAGCGCTGCACGTAGGCCTTCCCGACCGCGTCCTGCAGCTGCCCGCTAACCGCGCTCAGCGCCAGCATGTCACGCCCGCGCTGCTGCGGCGTACCATTCAATGCCGTGCCGTAGAGGGCGAATTGGGCGTCGCGGATCGGCTTGGGCAGAACGGATGCTTGCTGGTTCAGTGTATGGAACGCCAGCCAATCCTTCCAGGCCTCGAGCGGCTCGGACCCGACCAGCGCGGCCAGTCGCGGGATTGCCGCGGCATGATAAGCTTGAAACTTCTGCGCCCCGCCAAGCTGCGCGGCGTTGAGCAACGCGCCCCAGTCGATGCCGGGCGCCTTCTGCTCGAGGTCAGCGCGGCTCCACACCGTCGCGCCCTTGGTGAAGTCCTCGCTTTGCTCGCGAGTCATGTGCGCCTGGGCAATCTTCGTATCGAGCGCCACCACCCGGTCGGCGGCAGCCTTGGCGTCTGCCAGCCCGGCATTGCGCATCAGCGTCTCGACGTAACCGCGGTAACCCTGGCGCAGCGCCGCCATCTTCGGGTCGGCGGAAAGATAATATTCGCGCTCCGGCAGGCCGAGGCCGCCCTGGAGAATGTAGGGGAGGGTCTCGCCCGGCGTGTTCAGCCCCTGGGTGACGAAGATGCCGAACAGGTTGTCGGTCTGGAAATTGGTCGCATTCAGCGGGTCGACGTCGGCCCGAAGCGTGCCGCCGATAGCAGCGGACAGCGCTCGTTTGTCGGCGATGCGCGCAATTGAATCCAAGTCCGCCTTGGCCGGCGCCATGCCCGCCTGGTCGATCGCGTCGGTGTTCAGATAAGCCTTGTAGAAATTGGCGATCCGGCCCTCGTCCGTGTTCGCGGCCGGGTTGGATTTCAGTATGCTGTCCAGCAGCTCGCGGGTCTGCCGCTCGCGTTGCTGGTCGGCGATGAAGAAGCCGCCGATGCTGGACCGGTCGGCCGGGATTTCGGTCTTCTTCATCCACGTGCCGTTGGCGAAATCGTAGAAGCTGTCGCCCGGCTTCACCGAACGGTCGAGCGCCGCGGGATCGATGCCCAGGGTGGTGCCCGCGGCCTGCGCCGTGGCTGCATCGCCCGTGTCCTGCGACTTGCAAGCGCCAAGGGCCAGAACGGAGGCGGAGGCAGCAATCAACAGAACGTGACGAGACATGAACATCCTTTCGTAAACCGCTTCTTTGCAAGCTCTGTCGCAGCCGCTAGGCGGGCGGCAGGCTTTTTCGACGAACGGACATGACTGCCGCATGAGCGCTCCGCGCCTGGAAACCAAGGTCCTGACCGACAGCGCGGAGTACAAAGCGCGGTTCGCCCACAACCAGGCGCTCGCCGAACGGCTGCGCGCCGACGTGGCGCGCGCGGCGCTCGGCGGCACGGAGAAGAGCCGCGAACGGCATGTTTCGCGCGGCAAGCTGCTCCCGCGAGACCGCGTGGAGCGCCTGCTCGACCCCGGCTCGCCGTTCCTGGAGATTGGCCAGCTCGCGGCCAACGACCTTTACGACGGCGAGGTGCCGGGCGCCGGCATCATCTGCGGCATCGGCCGAGTGTCGGGTCGGCAGGCGATGATCGTCTGCAACGACGCCACGGTGAAGGGCGGCACCTATTACCCCCTGACCGTAAAGAAGCACCTCCGCGCGCAGGAGATCGCCGAAGCCAACCGCTTGCCGTGCATCTATCTGGTGGACTCAGGCGGGGCGAACCTGCCGCATCAGGCCGAGGTCTTCCCCGACCGCGACCATTTCGGCCGCATCTTCTTCAATCAGGCCAACATGTCGGCGAAGGGTATCGCCCAGGTGGCCTGCGTCATGGGCAGCTGCACCGCCGGCGGCGCCTACGTTCCGGCGATGAGCGACGAGAGCGTCATCGTCCGCAACCAGGGCACCATCTTCCTCGCTGGCCCGCCGCTGGTGAAGGCCGCCACGGGCGAGGAGATCAGCGCCGAGGACCTCGGCGGCGGCGACCTCCACGCGCGCAAGTCGGGTGTCGTCGACCACCTGGCTGAGAACGACGAGCACGCGCTGACCATCGTGCGCGACATCGTAAGCACCTTGCCGGTGCACGATCCGGCGCTGACCGCCCGCGAGCCTCGCGCGCCGCATTACGACCCGCAAGAACTCTACGGTATCATCCCTGAAGACGTCCGCGCGCCCTACGACGTGCACGAAGTCATCGCTCGCATCGTGGACGCCAGCGAGTTCCACGAGTTCAAGCCGCTCTACGGCTCCAGCCTGGTGTGCGGCTTTGCCCACATCTGGGGCATGCCGGTCGCCATTCTCGCCAACAACGGCGTCCTGTTCAGTGAAAGCGCGGTCAAGGGCGCGCACTTCATCGAACTGGCTTGCCAGCGCCGCGTGCCGCTCCTGTTCCTCCAGAACATTTCCGGTTTCATGGTCGGCGGGAAGTATGAGGCGGAGGGCATCGCCAAGCACGGGGCGAAGCTGGTCACCGCCGTCGCTACCGCGCAGGTACCTAAGATCACCGTGCTGATCGGCGGCAGCTTCGGTGCCGGCAACTACGGCATGGCCGGCCGCGCCTACAACCCCCGCTTCCTGTTCAGCTGGCCAAACAGCCGCATCAGCGTCATGGGCGGCGAGCAGGCCGCTTCCGTCCTCGCCACCGTCCACCGCGACGCCGACAAGTGGAGCCCGCAAGAAGCCGAAGCCTTCAAGCAGCCGATCCGTGACGATTATGAGGCGCAGGGCAACCCGTGGCACGCCACCGCACGGCTATGGGACGACGGCATCATCGACCCTGCCCAGACCCGCGACGTCCTCGGCCTCGCCTTTGCCGCCTGCTTGAACGCACCCATCGCCGAGCGCCCGCAGTTCGGCGTGTTCCGGATGTGATGATGAACGATCCCGCCGAACAGAACATTATCGCTCATGTACGAGATCATGGCTGGAGCATCATGAAAGTAGCGCCAGCCACGGACAGCGATGATGCGGAGGAATGGTTTGCTTACACCATAGGATTACCCAACACCTTCGGGTGGCCCGAGCTTATCTGCCTCGGAATGGATAGCGATGTGGTCGGCCCTGTTCTCAACAACGCGGTCGCGGAGCTTCGCGACAGTAAGCTTACGCCGACGTCGGGTCTGCAACTCCACGACGTCTTGAACGGCTCCCCTGTGAAGCTCCAAGCCAACCCGCAGATCCCGAGCAATTATCTTGGTTATGCCAAGTGGTTCGCCGGCCATTCGGGTCGCGACATGCCGACTTGGCTGCAGCTTCTTTGGCCTGACAAGCAGGGCCGCTTCCCGGGTGAGGCGGGCTGCGTGACGGAAGTTGTTCAACTACAAACGCCGATCGGAGCACCATGATCAAGTCGCTCCTCATCGCCAACCGCGGCGAGATCGCCTGCCGCGTGATCCGCACCGCCCGCAAGCTCGGCATCCGCACGGTCGCGGTCTATTCCGACGCGGACGCCAAGGCGTTGCACGTGCGCATGGCGGACCAAGCGGTGCACATCGGCCCATCGCCCGCGCGGGAGAGCTATCTTGTCGGCGAGCGGATCATCGCCGCCGCCAAGCAAAACGGCGCCGAGGCGATCCATCCGGGCTACGGCTTCCTGTCCGAGAACGCCGACTTCGCGCAGGCGGTGCTCGACGCCGGGCTGGTGTGGGTCGGACCGAAGCCGGACTCAATCCGCGCGATGGGCCTGAAGGACGCCGCCAAGAAGCTGATGGCTGATGCCGGCGTGCCGGTCACGCCCGGCTACCTGGGCGAGGACCAGTCGCCGAAGCGGCTGAAGGCCGAAGCGGACGCGATCGGCTATCCGGTGCTGATCAAGGCGGTCGCGGGCGGCGGCGGCAAGGGCATGCGGCGGGTCGATGATGCGGCGGCGTTCCTGGACGCGCTCGACAGCTGCAAGCGCGAGGCGGCGTCGAGCTTCGGCAACAACATCGTCCTGCTCGAAAAATACATTCTGTCGCCGCGCCATATTGAGGTGCAGGTGTTCGGCGACGCCCACGGCAACGTCGTCCACCTGTTCGAGCGCGACTGCTCGCTCCAGCGCCGCCACCAGAAGGTGATCGAGGAAGCGCCCGCGCCCGGCATGGACGAGGCGACGCGCGAAGCTGTGTGCGGCGCAGCCGTTCGCGCCGCGCAGGCGGTTGACTACGAAGGCGCGGGCACAATCGAATTCATCGCCGACGCCAGCGAGGGCCTCCGTGCCGACCGCATCTGGTTCATGGAGATGAATACCCGCCTGCAGGTCGAACATCCGGTGACCGAGGAGATCACCGGGCAGGACTTGGTGGAGTGGCAGCTTTGCGTCGCCGGCGGCGAGCCGCTCCCCAAGCGCCAGGACGAGCTGTCGATCACCGGCCACGCGATCGAAGCGCGGCTTTACGCCGAGGACCCGGCCAAGGGCTTCTTGCCGAGCGTCGGCAAGCTCGAGCATTTCGACCTGGGCGAAGACGGGCGGATCGAAACCGGGGTAGAAGAGGGCGACGCCATCTCGCCCTTCTACGATCCGATGATCGCCAAGCTGGTTGCCAGCGGAGCCGACCGTCAGGATGCCATCACTGGTCTGGCCAACATGCTGGAGGGCGTCGAGGTCTGGCCCGTGCGGACCAACGCCGGTTTCCTGTTTGAAGCACTGCTCGACGAGGACTTTGGCGCAGCGCGGCTCGACACCGGCTTCATCGAACGCAAGCTGGCGCAACTCGTCCCCGATCCGGAGCCTTCGGACGATCTCTGGCGTGCGGGCGCGGTGGTCGCATTGGCGGCGAATGCGCAGGGCTCCGGCCCTGACGGCTTCCGGCTCAACGCACCGTCTCGCTCGGCCGTGGCGCTCGGCCGGAATGGTCAGTTCCGCACGGTCGACCTGGAGTCCGGTGGAACCTTCGCGGCGGCGTCGGGCTTCCGCGACGAGGACAGAGTGGTCGTCTTCTACGAAGGGCAGGCTTACGAATTCGCGCTGGCCGCGCGTGGCAAGGTGGGTGGAGCGGCGTCCGACGGCGCCCTGATCGCGCCGATGCCCGGCAAGGTGACCAGCGTCGACGTTGGGCCCAGCGAGCGGGTTGCTAAGGGGCAGCGCCTGCTCACGCTGGAAGCGATGAAGATGGAGCACGCGATGGTCGCGCCGTTCGACGGCACAATCGCGGAGCTGAACGTCGAAGCCGGCGCGCAGGTGCAGGTCGAGGCGGTGCTGGCGCGGGTTGAACCCAATGAGGCGTCATCCTGAACTGGTTCGAGGTCCACCTCACAACAGCCGCAGTTGGTTGCGGTTGGATGGATGCAGAAACAATCCTAGCATGACCGTTTCAGGGGCAAGAAAAGATTGTTTTGTCCTACATGCGTGCAGATCGATAAACGGCTGAGAGCAACACTAAGATATTGAAATCAGGCGAAGTGGACGAAGTGGACACTCGGCTTTTTTCACAACACGGGGAGTAGCCATGAACATCAACGGCATCGCGGCAGTGGTCACTGGCGGCGCATCGGGGTTGGGCGAAGCGACGGCGCGGGCGCTCGCCGCCAAGGGCGCCAAGGTCGCCATCTTCGACCGCAACCAGGAACAGGGAGAGAAGGTCGCGGGCGAGATCGGCGGCATCTTCTGCGAGGTGGACGTCACCAACGACGACACCGTTGCCGCTGGGTTCGAGAAGGCGCGCGCCGCGCATGGGCAAGAGCGGGTGCTGGTCAACTGCGCCGGCGTTGCCAACGCGGTGAAGACCGTCGGCCGCGACCGTGAGACCAAGGCCGTCAAGAAGTACCCGCTTCATCAGTTCGAACTGGTGATCGGCATCAACCTGATCGGCACCTTCCGCTGCATTGCTCATGCGGCCGCCGGGATGGTCGATGCGGAACCTGGCGAGGACGGTGAGAAGGGCGTGATCATCAACACCGCCTCGGTCGCGGCAGAGGACGGTCAGATCGGCCAGGCGGCTTACTCCGCGTCCAAGGGCGGCGTGCTGGCGATGACCCTGCCGATCGCGCGTGACCTGATGAACGAGGGCGTGCGGGTGAACACGATCCTGCCGGGCGTGTTCAAGACGCCGATGGTCGCGATGATGCCGCCGCAGGTGCAGGACGCGTTGGGCGCGCAGGTGCCGTTCCCCAAGCGGCTCGGCCGCCCCGAGGAATATGCCGAGCTGGCCGTCTTCATGATCGAGAGTGGCTACATGAATGCCGAGCATGTGCGGCTGGACGGCGGTATCCGGATGGCCCCAAAGTGAGCCGCCGAGCGCAGTAAGGACGGCTGGCAGAGCCGCTCGCAGCAGCGGGTAGAGCCGGCGAACCTCGGCCGCCCGCCGACAGTAGGAGCGACGGCGCGGATTAACTCCGCACCGGCCCGGTCAGAGAGGCAGATCTTGACCAACGACCAGCAACTCATCCAGGCCCTCAGCGACGCCGCGCGCGAAGCCGGCGAGGCGATCCGTGCCGTTCGCCGCCGCGGCTTCGATGTGGCGCACAAGGGCGACCAGTCGCCCGTCACGGAAGCCGACCACGCGGCGGAACGCATCATCCTCGCTGCCCTGGCGCAGGCTGCCCCAGGCGTTCCGGTGATTGCCGAGGAGGAGGTCGCGGCCGGACGCATCCCAGCGCATGATGACCTCTATTTCCTCGTCGATCCGCTCGACGGCACCAAGGAGTTCGTGCGCGGTGGGGACGATTATACGGTCAACATCGGCCTGATCGCCGGCGGCGCGCCGCGCCTCGGGGTCGTGCTTGCGCCGGAGCAGGAGCGGCTGTTCGCCGGGATCGTGGGGGAGGGCGCTTGGATCGAGGGGCCGGGTTCCCAACGCTCGTCGATCCGGACCAGGGAACGCGGCGTCGATCTGCTTGCCGTGGCCTCCAAGTCGCACTTCACGCAGAACACATCCGACTATCTCGACAGCCTGTGCCCGGGCTGCGGCCATGTCTCCGTCGGCTCGTCCTTGAAGTTCTGCATCGTCGCGGAAGGGCAGGCCGACATCTACCCGCGCCTGTCGCCGACCAGCGAGTGGGACACCGCAGCTGGCCATGCCGTCCTGCTTGCCGCCGGGGGCCGGGTGGACGCGCCGGACGGTCAGCCGCTGCGCTACGGCAAGCGCGCGTTCCTCAACCGCGGCTTCCTTGCTACAGCCGGCTGGGAAGCGCCCCCGATAGCCGGCTTCATGGGCGAATTTGCGGGCGGCGGCGACCTGCCTCAGGGCGTTTGAACGGCCGTGACCGTCGCGCTCCGGCGACCTGCTCAAGCAGGTCGACCTCGGCGCGGATGGCGGCCAGCCGGTGCAGCAGCGCTTTGGCCTGGGTCTGCACATCGGGCTCCGGCTTGTCGCACAGGCTGCTCGCTACCCGTTCGGCGGTGGTCAGAGCAGCACGAATCTGGATCAGTGAGGGCGGTCGCTGGTCCGGCGACTTGGGTAAGGTCGGCATGGTCATAGTGCTCGGTTGAACCAGCACGCTTGTTTGTTTCTCCCCGATCGCTCCATTCCCGACCCTTTCGGGAAAAGGGCTAGGAGGATGCGGGCGAGGCGTATATGCATGGCTTCGCTCGGGTCCCATTTCGGAAGAACACCATGACCGGAGCGCCGTCCTTCTCGTATCCCGACTATTCTCCGGCGCCCGCCAACGAGGCGCTGCTGATCGCCAATGTCGGCGTCGCGCGGGAGAATGCGAGAAGCGCGCTGATGGGCGAAGGATGGCGTGTGCCGCCCGGCTTCCGCCTTGGCGAAGAGGTTACGGTTCCTCCGTCCGCACAGCTGGTCTGGCTGGAGCTGGATGGAACCGTCGACGGTAACGCAGTGCGGCACCTCGCGCGGCTCAACCACGACGCCGGAAGTGGCCGGTACGCAGCAGTTGTAGCGGCGACCAGTCCATGGATCGACCTTGTTGCCGCGCAGGTCACCTCGCCCAGCGTGCAGCTGCTCATTGATCCAAGCCCGGTCGAACGGATCACTTCCATCGCCCTAGCCAGCGCCGCCGTGCAGGTCGGTGGGGTTCAGGAAACCAGTCCTGAACGGACCGAAGTGCGGCTGAAGCAGCTGAGCGACGAGGTGAACCGGATTGCGTCAGCGCTCGCGAGGCTGTCGAACACGCCGGTTTCGCTGGATACTGCCAGGCCGGTGCAGCCAGGCGAAGGTCCAGCCGTGTCCGCCGAGACTGTCCGCTCGATCATCCGGGCACGCCGGCTACGCGATCAGTTCATCCCCGGCGATCTGTTCGCCGATCCTGCCTGGGACATCCTGCTTGATCTGCTGCAGGCTGAGATCATCCAGCACCGCGTACCCGTGTCGAGCCTGTGCATCGCTTCCGCCGTACCCGCGACCACCGCACTGCGATGGATCCGAACCATGACCGATCGCGACCTGCTGATGCGCCGCGAGGACCCACATGATGCGCGCCGCGTGTTCATCGAACTGGCACCGCCGACCAGCCTGGCGCTGCGGCGTTACTTTGACAAAGTTGGGCCGCAAACGGTGATCTGAGATCTTCGGTCTTGCCGTGCCCGCCGCAAGCTGGCAGCAGCCGCCAGGAGGGCGCTTAGCTCAGTTGGTAGAGCATCTCGTTTACACCGAGAGGGTCGGCGGTTCGAGCCCGTCAGCGCCCACCACCGGCCCGATCACTTACTGGAACCAGCCGGCCTGCTCGAAATTGAACACGCCAAGAGCGAGCAGGATTATAGCCAGAATCAGAAAGCCGAGCACGGCGTAACCGATCAGGCGAATCGGGCTGGAGGTTCGAGCGCGCGGTGTGGGGTCTTCGACAGTTGGCATGGTGCTCTCTTTCGCTGCGATGGCGTGAGAACGGCCCTGCAGCAGCCGAGGTCCCTGACTTCTTTGTTGAAGCTCAATTGCCAGCCTAGAGCGACCGGATGAGCCGAACGGCGACCGCCGCCCAGGCCGGGTTGCTGACAACGCTCTGCCGAGCGCCTGCACCGGGCGGGAGGAGGTGGAGCTTGCCGTCTTCGAGGCCGATGAAGCGCCCGAACTGGAAGCGGCCGGCAGAGCGGGGAACCAGGACGTCGCGATTGATGGCCCGGCCGAAGTCCTCGGGCAGAAGGCGGTCGCACCAGATTTCGTCCCCGGTGCGGTAATCGCCGACGCCCGAGGTCACCAGGATGGCGATTTGGCCGGGCTTCGGCCGAGGCGGCATGACCTGCGCGGCGCGACGCGGCGCCGCGGCGCCGTCGCTCGACAGTTCCGCCAGCACCTCCAGGTCGTCACGATGAGGATGATCAACCAGATCGGCAGCCTCGACGCCCAGCGCCTTGGCGATGCGATTTAGCCAGCCGATCGACACCGTCCGGGTGCCCGTCTCCAGGCGACCAATGGTCTGCGGCGTCGTGGGCGGCTCGCAGGCCCGGGCGACATCGTCCAGGGTCATGCGCTTCGCCTTGCGCACGTCACGAATGCGGGTGATCATAATTCCAAGCCCCCAGTAACCAACTTGGTTTTCTCTGTCCTACACTTCCGACGCCATGGCAAGAGGGCGCGAATCGGACGGGAGTGGAGACAAATGGCAGCGATTCAGAACCGAGTGCTGGAGGAACGGGCGTTCGACGGTGAACACCAGCGAAGCCGATCGGCCAAGTCCAGGCGAACCGTGTCGGTAAACACGGTGGAGTCGCCGCTCGGCTGGCTGTTCGCCCGCGGGCACCTGACGCAGCGCCAGCACGACGCGGGCGAGCAGCTGCGGCTGGACTGGGAACGGGCGCAGCTGTCGCCGCGGGTAACCATGCGCTGGGATCCGGCGCCGGTCGCCAAGTCACGCGGCGGGTCGGCGGGAGCGTTGGAACCGGCCGAGAGCCAGCTCAAGGCGAAGCAGCGGTTCGACGATGCGTTAAGCGCGGCCGGCCCGGGGTTAACCGACATCCTGTGGCGGGTGGTGTGCGCGGGCGAGGGCATGCGCGACGCGGAAACGGCGCTCGGCTGGCCCGCACGCGCAGGCAAGCTGGTGCTGACGATCGCGCTGGACCGGGTGGCCGACTATTACCGCCTGCGTTGACTCAACCGCGCGGCTGACCGACACCGTCGCAACATATGTTGGGGCTACATGATGATCCTGTTCGGTTCGTCCTTCTCTCCGTACGTCCGCAAGGTGCTGGTGGTCGCGGCCGAGAAGGGGATCGAGTTGGAAGTGCGGCCAGTCGGGGTCGGTGATCGGGACGAGCAGTTCCGTGCAGCCAGCCCGCTGGGCAAGATGCCGGCGCTGGCCGACGGCGACTACCGCCTGGCCGATTCCAGCGCGATCGTCCACTATCTGGAGGCGAAGTATCCATCACCGGCTCTCATCCCGGCGGAGGCGAAGGCACGCGGCCGGACCATCTGGTATGAGGAGTTCGCCGATACCGTGCTGATGGGCTGCCTGGCCAAGATGTTCTTCAACCGGGTGGTCGCGCCCGTGTTCCTGAGGCGTGATGGCAACGCGGATATTGCAGACATGGCGGAGCGTGACGAGTTGCCGCCGCTGCTATCCTATCTGGAACAGACTGTGCCCGCTGAAGGCTATCTGGTCGGCGATGGCCTGACGCTCGCGGATGTCGCGGTGGCGAGTCCGCTTGGCAACCTGCCGCACATGCGGTGCAGCGTGGTTGCAGAGAGCTATCCGCGCCTGGCGGCCTATCTGGAGCGGATCCATGGCCGGCCAAGCTTCAAATCCTACCTGGATCGCGAACTGGCCTATCTGGCCAAGGTCGGCGCGCTGAGCGCCTGAACGGCGACAGCGCCGCACCCGGTTGGGTACGGCGCCGGCGCCCTTTGGGAGCTAGAGCGAGCTGCCTTCCACGTCGCTCTCGTTGCCCTGGCTGCGCTCGACCTCGATGTCGTTGGTGCTACGGCCATCGTCGCCCTGATCGCTGCCCATCAGGTCTTCGTTCATGGCGCCCTGACCCTGATCGGCAAAGTCCTGGCCGGACGCGTTCGGGGCGGCGCCGCCGCTGTCGAACGTGCTCGAACGCTGGGTGTTGGCCGAACCGCCGTAGCCGCCGCCGGCGGTGCCGAGCGGCATGCCCTGGCTAGATTCACCGGAGCCCTGCGAGCCCATCGAACCGCTGGATTGCTGCGAGCCCATCGATCCGCTCGAGCCCTGCGACCCCGACGAACCCTGCGAGTTCATCGAGTCACCGGAGCCTTGCGACATGGAGCCGCTCGAGCCCTGCGAGCCCATCGATCCGCTCGAGCCCTGCGAGCCACTTGAACCCATCGACCCGCTGGAGCCCGAGCCCATGTCATTGCCGGCGCTGCCCGAGCCGATAAAGCCCGAGTCCTCGCCGCCCTGACCCATATCGCTTTCCTGGCCCAGGCTGGAGCTGTTCTGGCTCTCGCCCTGGCTGCTGCCGCCGGCGCTCATGGTGTCGGTCTCGCCGCTGTTGCCGTAGCTGGCCTGGCCCGTGGACGCGCCGCCACCTTCGCCAGTCGAGCTGCCGCTGCTCATGGTCGTGCCCGAGCCGGAGCCGCTGTCGTTACCGCCGATCGGCTGCGCATTCTGCTGCGACGACTGGTTCTGCTGAGCCTGACCCTGCTGGCCCTGGCGCATGTTCTCGTCCTGACCGTAGCCTTGCTGCCCGGTCTGCTTGTCGTCGGTGTTCATGTGGAAATCTCCTCTTCCTGTGAATTGGTTAACAACCGGAAGAGGATGAGCGTTCCTACGGCCCGTGGACCTAGTGAGCAGGGGCGAGCATGGCCCGGGACAAGAGAAAGGGGCCGCTGGATTGCTCCAACGGCCCCTGCTCAATGATCCGACAGTAATCAGGCCTGAGCCGTATCGCCGTCCGTATCAGTTGCGGAAACCTCGGCGGTCGCGCCCGGCTCGGCGTTCGGATCATAGTCCTCGGTGAAGCCGGCGTTATCACGCTCGAACATCTGGGCCATGACGTCGACGCCCTGCGCCTGCAGCTCGGCCTCTTCCGGCGAGCGGGCGACGTTCACCTTAACGGTGACGTTGACCTCCGGATGCAGCGAGACGCGGATCTCGTGCATGCCGATCGCCTTGATCGGACGGTCGAGCACCACCTGGCTCTTGGTCACCTTGGCGCCATCGGCCTCCAGCGCATCGACGATGTCGCGGGCGCTGACCGAGCCGTAGAGCTGGCCGGTGTTGGAGGCCTGGCGGATGAGCTGAACCGTCTTCCCGTCGATGCCCTTGGACGCGGCTTCCGCACCGGTGCGGCGCTCGGCGTTGTCGGACTCGATGCGGGCGCGGTTGGCCTCGAACACCTTGCGGTTGGCTTCGTTGGCGCGGAGCGCCTTCTTGTTGGGCAAGAGATAGTTGCGGGCGAAGCCGTTCTTGACGGTGACGACATCGCCGATGCCGCCAAGCTTCTCCACGCGCTCGAGCAGAATGACATCCATTGCTCGCGCTCCTTACTTTACGACGTAGGGAAGCAGGCCGATGTGGCGAGCGCGCTTGATCGCCTTCGCCAGCTCACGCTGCTTCTTGGTGGAAACCGCGGTGATGCGGCTGGGGACGATCTTGCCACGCTCAGACACGAAGCCCTGGAGCAGACGAACGTCCTTGTAGTCGATCCGAGGGGCGTCCTTGCCCGAGAAGGGGCAGGACTTGCGGCGTCGGAAAAAGGCACGGGCCATCAGTTAGGCTCCCATCTCTTCGCGCGGGGCGCGGTCAGGGCGATCGCCGCGGGGGCCGCGGTCGCCACGGTCGTCACCACGCGGGCCGCGATCATCGCGGCCGCCACGCTCACGGTCACGCTCCGAGCGGCGCATCATGGCCGACGGGCCTTCCTCATGCGCATCGACGCGGATCGTCATGAAGCGGATGATGTCCTCGTTGATGCCGGTCTGGCGCTCCAGCTCGGCCACGGCCGCGGCCGGCGCGTCAATGTCGAGCATGACGTAGTGCGCCTTGCGGTTCTTCGCGATCCGGTAGGCGAGGCCGCGCAGGCCCCACGTCTCGGTCTTGGCGATCTTGCCGCCATTTTCGGTGATAATGTTGGTTGCGTTCTCCGCAAGCGCATCGACCTGGGCTTGAGCCAGGTCCTGGCGCGCGAGGAACACATGCTCGTACAGCGGCATGCTTGTTCTCACATATTGGCCGATCGCTGACGGACGCCCCATGCGCACCGCCCCTCCGGCTGTCGTTCCAAAGCAAGAAGGAGGCCAGGCAATATGCCGAGCCCCGATCCGGGCGGGCCTATGCACGAGGGGCGCGGAGAAGGCAAGCTGTCCGGCGAACAGAGCGGAGGGCCACAAACTAACCGGATAGGCACAAAAGTATTGACATCGTCACGCTGTTCTGGCACATACATGAACACTGGACGAATCGCCGGTTGAGCCGGTCGGGGCCGCGAGGCCGCTCACAAGGACAAACAGCATCATGAGTTGGTTCGGACGCAAATCGGCGCCGGCCAGCACGCCCGCGTGGCCGCCGTTCATGGCGGCCGCGGACAGCGACGCGTTGCCGCGGAGCTATCAGGGCCGGCTGGCAGAGGTGTTCATCAATAATCCGGTCGGTCAGCGGTCGGTGCGCCTCGTGGCAGGTACGGTGGCGGCGCTACCGATCGATCAGACCGAGGGCAGGGAACAGGTGCGAGCGCTGGTCGCAAGGCCGCAATTGCTTGAAACCATCGCGTCGCAGCTGCTGCTGCACGGCAATGCCTACCTATACTGCGTCGAGGGTCCGAACGGCTTGGCTGAGCTGTCGCCGCTGCGGCCAGAGAAGGTGTCGGTCAGCGTCGACGAGCGCGGCTGGCCGGCGGCGTATGTTTACCGCGCGGGTGGACGACCAGTGCGTTATCCGGCGCGAGACAAGCTTGCCCGGCGGCAGGTAATCCACCTGCGCGCGCTGCATCCGGGTGACGATCAGATGGGCCTTGGCTGCATGGACGCGGCGATTTCGGCAGCGTCGCTGCACAATCGCGCGACCCGGTGGAACAAGTCGCTGCTCGACAATGGGGCCCGCCCCTCGGGCGCGATGGTGTACGAGCCGGGTGATGGATCGTCTCTGACGGCCGACCAGGTGGGTCGGCTGCGCGAGCAGATCGAAGCGCATTTCTCAGGCACTCAGAACGCGGGGCGGCCGCTGCTGTTGGAGGGCGGTCTCAAGTGGCAGTCGCTGAGCTTGTCCCCATCGGACATGGACTTCGTGGCGCTGAAGGAAGCGGCGGGGCGGGACATCGCGCTAGCGTTCGGCGTTCCACCCGTGCTGCTCGGGCTGCCCGGCGACACGGCTTACGCGAACCTCCGGGAAGCAGGGCGGGCGCTGTATCGGCAAACGGTACTGCCGCTCGCCGAGCGCATGCTTGACGGGTTGGCGGACGGCCTCAGCGACTGGTTCGGTAAGGTGAGCTTTGCCGTCGACGTGGATCGGATCAGCGAACTGATCGAGGACCGCGAGCGGCTCTGGCAGCGGATCGAAGCGGCGACCTTCTTGTCGCGCAACGAGAAGCGCGAACAGCTTGGCTTCAAGCCGGAGAACCGCGAGTGAGCCCGGCGCAGTCGTCAGCGGAAGCACTCCTGACCCAACTGCTTAGGCAATCGGATACGGGAGCCCTGGACCCGATTAACATGCGCGCGCTAGTCGAGGAGGCGAGCCAGAGCGGGGCGCATCGCGCACTGGCGAGCCTTGGGCTCGACGACGACAATGCCCGTCGGGACATGGACGAGCTGCGCCAATTACTCTCGGCTTGGCGGGACGCAAAGCGCAGCGCCTGGCAGGCGGTGGTCGCATGGGCGGTGCGAATCTTCCTGGCCTGCGTGCTGATCGGGTTGGCCGTGCGGCTCGACCTGGCGGGACTTATTCATGCTGCGCGGTGATCGAAAGCCGGACGTGCGCTTCGCCGGCTACGCTGCCGTGTTTGACCGGATAGACAATGGCGGCGACGTCATCCGTCGCGGCGCCTTCGCCAGGTCATTGCAAAATGGCCGGACGATCCCGTTGCTGTGGCAGCACCGGACCGGGGTTGTGATCGGCGAGATCGAGGCGCTGGCGGAAGATGCGAAGGGGTTGCGGGTGATTGCTCGCGTCAAAGGCCACGCTTCAGAGGGACGCGTGGCCGGGCTGATCGAGAACGGCCGGTTGAACGGGTTAAGCTTCGGATACCGGGTTCGGCAGTCGCGCCAACTCGAGGGAACTCGTGAGCTGACCGACCTGGATCTCGTTGAAGTGAGCGTCGTCAGCAAGCCGATGCAGCCCCGGGCGCTGATCCACGCGGTCCGTCCAGGCTGAGCCACAACAAACAAGTGCAGCGCAATTCGGCCTCGTCGCATCCCGCGGCGGGGCCTTTTTCTTGTCGGAGGAAGTGCATGGTTGAAGTGAAAGCGGATGCGCTGGTGACGTCATTTGACGAGCTCGAGCATGATGAAGCGGGAATGTCGCTCAAGGATGAGCTGCAACTCCTGAAGGCCCGGCTCGCGGCAGGGGTGATTGCAGGCAAGCGACCCGCGCTTGACGGGGTCAAGTCAGCCGAGAGCAGCTTGTTCGTGGAGCGCTTCCTGCGCCGGGGCGTCGAGAGCGGCCTGGAAGCCAAGTCGGCGGACAATGCGTCAAGCGGTGCAGGCGGGTTCGCCATCCCGCGAGAGATCGACGAGCAGATCGACCGAACGCTGGTGACGATCTCGCCGATCCGCGCGATTGCCAATGTGGTGAAGGTCGGCACCTCAAATTACCGCAAGCTGATCACGACCGGCGGAACGCCATCTGGCTGGGTCGGCTTCGAGGCTGCCCGTCCGGAGACCGGGACCCCCACCTTCAGCGAAGTCGTGCCGGCTAGCGGCGAGCTGTACGCCAACCCGGCCGCCTCGCAGCACATGCTGGACGACGCGCTGTTCGACGTTGAAAGCTGGCTCGCCAGCGAAATCGCCACCGAGTTCGCTCGGGCGGAAAGCGCCGCGTTCATCAAAGGCACCGGCGTCAACCAGCCGCTCGGCTTTCTAGCCTCGCCGAATGCGACAACGGCGGATGGTGCCCGGCCAATGGGCACGCTGCAGACGATCGGCACCGGCCTGGCCGGTGCCTTCCCGGCGACCAACCCGGCGGACAAGCTGATCGACCTGGTGCAGAGCCTGCGCCAGCCGTATCGGCAGGGCGCCGTGTTCGTGATGAACTCGGCGACGGCGGCGGTGATCCGAAAGTTCAAGACCACGGACGGTGCGTTCATCTGGCAGCCCGGCATGATCGCCGGCCAGCCCGCCACCCTGCTCGGCTACCCGGTGATCGAAGCCGAGGACATGCCCGACATCGCCGCAAACAGCCTGTCGGTCGCGTTCGGCAACTTCAAGGCCGGCTACATCATCGCGGAGCGGGCGGAAACGATGATCTTGCGCGATCCTTACACCAAGAAGCCGTACGTCTACTTCTATGCGACGAAGCGGATCGGTGGACAGGTCGTGAACAGCGAAGCGATCAAACTGCTAAAGTTCGCCTGATCGGCGACCTCGCCGACCAATCTTCAAGCTAACATCAAAGAGGAGAAGCCATGCCGGCTGTCTTCACCCCCAGGTTCGTTGATCTCGTGCGAACCTACACGACAACTCAGGGGACGGGACCTGTCGTGCCGGGCGCGGCCGTGCAGGGCTTCTCCTCGTTCGCCGAAGCGCTCAACTTCGGCGACCAGTTCTATTATTGCATGCAAGGGATCGATCATCCGTCCGAGCGGGAGGTCGGTCGCGGGTCGTTCCAGGCCGATGGGACGATTACCCGCCAGCCCGTGAGCGGCACTGCGACCGACTTCAGCAGCGGGGCGAAGACGATCAGCCTGGTGACAGCGGCCGAATGGTTCACGCAGCAGCAGTCGGCGATTGGAACCGCAACGCCTGGTGCCGTCGTGAGCATCGCAACGCGGGCCGAGCTGTCAGAAGCGGGTGGCGGAAGCCCGGGCAACGGATCGGTACGCTGGTTGCGGGAGGGAGGCCGTGAAGGCCTCTTCGTGTTCGACAGCTCCGACCTTTCGGCGAAGGTCACGGCGGACCCGCGGCAAGGCGTGTGCGTGGCGCCAGCCGGTGATCCGACCGGCGCTGCCGGCTGCTGGATGCGCAAGGTCGACGGACCGTTCAATGTTCGCTGGTTCGGAGCGGTCGGCGACTATGTGGCAGACGACCTGCCGGCGTTCGTCGCTTGCCGCGACTTTATCTTGTCCCAGACCCAGGGCGTGTTCGCAGGCAATCACGTCATGTTCGTGCCGTCCGGCCGCTACTTTCTTGCGGACCGCTTCGACAGCAACGGGCTGCGGCTCGTTGGTGAGCACTCGGGCCAACCCGGCGGCGCCTCGACGGTGCTGCGCGCTGCGAAGAACAAGACGTGCGTACGGCTGACGGGAGGACCGAACAACGCGAGTTCGTCCCTCGAGAACGTGCAATTGGTCGGAGGCAACGTCACCGTCACCAGTTCCGGATCGGTCACGAGCTACGCCGCAGGTAACAGTCCCACCGGCAATGGGGTTGAACTGGCGGTAGACTGGGCGACCTGCATCAATGTTTCAGCGGTATGTTTCGGTGGCACCGGCTTCGTTGCGAACTCAGATCTACGGGCTGGCAATTGCAACAGCTTCTACCTCGAGCGTTGCCAGTCCATGTATAACCGTGGTGACGGTTACCTGTTCGCCGGGACGGACGCTAATGCCGGCACGACCATCAATTGTTCGTCGATCAGCAACGGTGGTGCTGGATTTCGCGAGTATACCTTTCTGGGAAACACCCACATCGCGCCGCACGTTCGGGACTGCGGTGTCGTCGACGCAACGGGTTGCAACGGGCCGGTAGGCACCTGCAAACATGGTACAACGCCGGCCCGCTACTTCTATGTCGTTGCCGGCCGCGAGGCGCAGGCCGCTACGGAGGTACCCGGTTCCGTGTCAAATGGTGCCGAGGCCTGGCGCGAGTTTTCAGGCCATCCAAGCTGCAAGGTTTGGACCGCCGGCCAGACTTGGACCAGTGCTTCGCCCTACCAGACCAACCCCGCGAACGTGAACGCACGCAATAGCTTTGTCGGCTGCTACGCGGAAAGTGCGCAAGCACCGGTGCAGGCTACTGCACCATCGATCTTCAGCGGCGGCCTGCTTGACGAGGTCGGGTTCGACAAAGACAGCTCGGCAAGCTGGCTGCGAGCCGGCACGGTGGAGCAAAAAGCTGCGCTGGTGGTGCCGGGCTTCATGGCGATGCAAAACGGCAGCGCCGAGCTGGCGTCGTTGCCAATTGCTGCAGTCAGTCGGCCTTGGAACGTACTGCAGCCCGGTCCGCAGCAGGGGAGTGTTCACCTTCGTCACAGCTGCATAGCCGGGCAAGGAACCGCGCTAACCTTCGGGTATGCAGGTGGGGGTGGAATGAGCGCGGGCGCCGGCGTTTACAGTCATTCGTATCCAACGAGCGGCTCCCGCTTGTCGCTGGCCACAACTGACAACTTCGGCATGGGCGCGCAGACCGCGCTGACCATCGACGAATGGGGCAACGTGGATGCGGTAAGGGGATCATTGAAGGGGCACTGCCCGGTGACGGTGCAGAGTGGCGCGGCTTACACCGCCGTCGCCGGCGATCGAGACTCCTATGTTCGCTTCACTAGCAACTCGGCCGTCACGTTCACCATCCCGCCGAACAGCGTGGCTGCCATGCCGCTGGGTGCCGAGATCACGATGGAGCAGGGCGGCAGTGGAAGTGTGACGCCTACCCCGGGGCCGGGAGTGATCATCAACAAGCGGGGAGCTGTCAGTGCAACAGCGGGGCAGTTTGCCGTCGCGACGCTCAAGAAGGTAGGAGCGGACGTCTGGACCCTTACTGGCGATCTCGCATGATCGCCCAAGGGATATTGGGTGCAACCCGCCGCCGCGCGGCTGCAGCGCCAGCAGCCAGCTTCGGCGGCATGCCGGCACTGTTTTCCGCAGGACAGAAAGGCGCCTATTACGACTTCACGAACCGCACCAAGCTGGCGGTCAACGCCGATGGAAGCGGCGGCAGCCCCGGCATCGGCGCGACCGCGCGTTGGGCGGTCGACCAGTCACCCAACGGCAATCACCTGCGGAACACCGTCGGGACGGTCTCCGTCGTCGACAATGGGATCGTCACGAGCGGGTCCAACTATGGCCTGTTCAACATGGGCGGCTTTGGTGACTGGCCGCGGGTCGACCCGCCGTTCGAGCTCATCGCGACCCTGCAGCAGGAAGGATATGGCGGGATCGACGCCCGCTTGCTCGATCTTGGCGGTGTAAGCCTCTTGCAAGGAAGCCGCAGCGGGAAGATCCGAGCCTTTGCGTCTGGCTATGGCAGCGAGGTCGCACCAGGATTGGCAGCCGACTTCACCGTTCACCTGATCTTCAATGGACCGGCTAGCTCAATTGCGATCAACGGAGCGCCGCCGAGCACGGACAATCTAGCCGCTCAACCCTGCACGCAGGTTGTGGTTGGGTCCGATGTGGGCGGCAACAATGCCGTGCCGGTGCGAGTCAAACGGCTGTTCATTCGCTCGGGCGCTCTCAACCAAGTCGATCGGGCCGGCGTGATGACGTGGGTCAGCGCGTAGGAGCAGAAAACATGAGCATCGCAGCCTTTGCGCTGGCGCACGCCGCCGTCAGCCAACCCGCCACCACAAGCACGCCAGTCAAGCCGCCAGCCATGCGAACCGCAACGGCCGTGCCGGATCAGACCAACGCTCCGGAGCCTCGGTAGCCCGCAGGAGAATTTGCATGTCATTGCTGATGAAGGATCCCTCCGCAGTCCTGGACTACGGGATCGACTGGGGACGCCAGTATCTTGAGGGCGACCTCCTCGCTGAGAGCTCCTGGAGCGTCGAGCCAGCGGAGGTGAGCGGCGTGGAGGTACTTGCCGCATCATTCAACGACCGCAGCAGCCGGGTTAAACTCGGCGGCGGCATCGCAGGACGGGTCTACCGGGTCCGCAATCATGTCGTCACGGCCATGGGTCGCGAGGACAGCCGATCGCTCGTCTTGCGCGTGGAGGAGCGCTGAATGAACCTGGTGCTCGCATCGCCCATCGTGTCGTTGAACGAAGCTCAGTCCTTTGTTCGGGTCGAAACAGGCGAGGAGGAAGCCTTGCTGGCGGGCCTGGTGCGCACCGCTAGCGCCATTTGCGAAACGTTCCTGAATCAGGTCGTCGTTTGTCGAGCCTTTCAAGAAAAGGTGCTCGGTTCGGGGTCGTGGCAAGCGTTACATGCGAGCCCTGTCCGTTCGATCGACAATGTCGCGGCTGGCGCCGGGACGCCCAATGAAGTGCTGCTGACCCCAGACGAGTACCAGATCGATATTGACGATCGCGGAGCGGGCTGGGTGCGGCTGCCTCATGGCGTTCGCCTAGTAGTGCGCGGAACGGCCGGGTTGGCGATGGAGCGGAACGCGGTTCCGGAGCCGATCAGGCAAGGTGTCCTTCGGCTGGTGTCGCACCTCTACACCGTTCGCGACAGCAAGGACGATCAGCCGCCCGCCAGCGTAACCGCGCTGTGGCGACCATACCGCCGAATGGTGATCGCATGAGCGCCGAGTTCGCCGGAACGCTGACGCAACGCGTCGAGCTTCAGCGGCTTGTTTCCGTGCGAACGGCGGCGGGCCTGAGCCGTCGCGTCTGGGAGACGTTCGCGAGCTGCGTGGCGAGCGTCACTCCGGACGGCACCGGATCGGAAGCGGAAGGAATGACGCTAAGCGCCCTGGCCAGGTACCGCGTGGTCATCAGGGCGAGGAAGGACCTCCGTATCGAACAGCGGCTTCGCTGGCGAGAACGTCATTTCCTTGTGAAGCAGATCATCGAAGATCCCCGATTACCGGATCGGATTCAGTTGCGGTGCGAAGAGGTGCGCGCGTGAAGGCACTCGATCAACATGGACAGCAGCTGGCCAGCGTGGCGGCGGAGCGGCGTCGGCGTGAAGTGGCGGACGAGGTCGGCCGTGAACTGGGGAGTGCGACCGTTTCGGTGCATGGCAACGACGTGGTCGTGACCGGCAGTCACCTCCTCCGATCCTGGCTCAGCAACGCGAGCCTGCGGCACCTGCGGAGGCATTCGTGAGCAGCGCCGGGCAAGCGCTGCAGGCGGCGCTGGTCAGCCGCTTTTCCCTGCTTTCCGACCTGAGCGGCATCTACGATGGACCGCCGGCGCGGGCGGCCTTTCCATATCTCGTCGTCGACGCGGGGACGGAAGGGGATTGGAGTACCAAGACAGAGGTCGGGCGCGAAGTAGCTGTGGCGCTGACGCTGTGGGACGACCAGCCCGCAAGGTTGCAGGCACTGGCAGACCGCGTTGCCGACGCCATGACAGCCGACCTGGAGCCCGTTGGATGGAGTCTTGTCACGTGCCGTCTCCTGAAGAGGCGTGTGCTGCGGGACGTCGCGGGGCCGTGGGCGGCCGCAATCGATTATCGCGCGCGACTTTTCGCGCTTGCTTGAAAGGGAGCTGACCATGGCCGCTGAACGCGGAAGCGCATTCCTGTTGAAGATCGGCACGGGTGCGAACCCGACGACCTATTCGACGGTCGCCGGACTGAAGACGACCCAGCTTGCAATCAACGGCGACGCGATCGCAATCACTCACAAGGGTAGCGGTGGCTGGCGGGAGTTGCTGTCCGGCGCCGGCATTCGTTCGGTGTCGGTCAGTGCGACGGGCATTTTCACCGGAAGCTCGGCCGAGGCCCAGCTGCGGTCCCTGGCGCTTGGGGGTGTCGTCGCCCCTTACCAGCTCAGTTTCGAAAGCGGTGAGGCGATGACCGGGCAGTTCCTGGTTACGCGTCTGGAATATGCCGGCGACTTCAATGGCGAGCGCAACTACAGCGTCGCCCTTGAGAGCTCCGGGGCGGTGCAGAGCGCATGAGGGCCAACCCACAGCGCGGCGAGGCAAGCTTGCGGGTTGGCGGGGAGACGATCCTGGTGCGGCCGACCTTCGCCGCGCTCGTGGCGGCGGAGGAAGAACTCGGATCGCTTCTCGGCCTGATCGAGCGGGCGAGTGAGAGCAAACTCAAGTTGGTCGAGATGGTCGCCCTACTGGATCATCTCACCACGTCCCGTCCGAGCGGCATCACTCGGGAGCGCATTGGCGAGGCGGTCACGGCGGCGGGTCTCGTCAACGTTACTCCTATTCTGAAGGTTATTCTCGCGCAGATCCTGCAAGGCGCTGCGGGGTGAGCTTCACGGCCGGTGCCCAGCGATGCTGGCGCGCTGCCTCCCTGTTGCTGAACTGGCGCCCCGAAGAGTTCTGGCGCGCCACTCCGGCCGAACTTGCGCAGTCGTTGCCTGCGCAGGACGCCGCGGCTGTCGGCATGTCGGTCGAGGAGTTCACGTCGCTGCGCTCGCTTCATCCAGATTTGGAGAGTTGATCAGATGGACGATACGGTGGAGCGACTGGTGATCAGTGTTCGAGCCGACACGGCAACGTTCGCGCGCGATGTGTCGAAAATGCGCGGCGAGCTTGAAGGGCCACTGGCGAACGGCGCAGCGCGAGCGGGCAGGGTGATCGAAGGCGCTCTGACCCGTGCGGTGACCGGCGGGAAGATCGGGTTCGACGATCTGCGCCGGGTGGCCACCGCGGCGATGGCGGACGTGGCGCAGGCCTCCGTCCGTTCGTTCCTGGGCGGCCAGGGCGCCGGTGGCGGCGGAAGCATGCCGACGACGCTGCTGTCGGGGCTGCTGGGCAGCCTTGCTGGCCGCGCGGCGGGCGGGCAGGTCACGGACGGTCGCCCGTACCTGGTCGGCGAGCGTGGGCCCGAAGTGTTCGTGCCGCAGCAGGCGGGCCGCATAGAGCACCTCGGCGGCGGCTCGCGCAACGTGCAGGTCACCATGTCGATTGTGGCGCCTGCAGGCAGCGAGCCGCAGGCTTTCAGCCGCTCCAGCCGGCAGATCGCCGCGGCATTGCGTGCTGCAGTGACGAGGCAGCAATGATCCGACATTGGGTGACACGGGAAGATGCGCCGCTCGAACGATCGTTCATCAAGCGGTTCGACCCGCAACATTTTACCGTGGACTTTCCTCGCGGAGCGCGCGCGTCGATTGTCCTCGGGGGTGAGCCACACAGCCTCCTGCTAACGGCCGAGTTCCTGAGGCCGAGCGACCTTGTCGGCCTGATCTACGAGAGCGAGGACCGCTACGCTCATCCGGTGCACAAGCGCGAGACAAAGCGCGACTACTCGCATTGTCAGCTACGGTTCCGGTGGCAGTCTGAAGGCCTAGTACGCCTCGACGCCGTGAACGGCCCAACGCTGACCATCGAAGGACGGGATTCGGGAGGGGCGCCGAGAACCTGGTATGTTCGTCTTTGGAACTACGCTTCCGGGCAGCCTGAAGATGCTGAGATTAAGATCGATTTCGACGATCTCAGGGAAGGTTTCGCGCTGTCTCGGGAGGCTGGTCGCGTCTACCCCGGGGACATCGACCGCATGTTCTTCAGCCTGGTTGCGCCCGGCTATGATCCATCGTCTTCGGCGCCGTTCGAGCGGGTCAGGTCCGCCGCGCTGCGCCTGACCAACATGGCCTGTGATGGGTCTGGAAGCGTTCTCGACATCGCCGACGCAATGGTGCCGGAGCACGCTGTGCGTATGTGCACGGCGTACGACGACCTTTATCAATCGGTGCCGGAGCGCGTCGTCGATCTCGTTGAGCGACTCGGGTATCGCAAGGTAATCAACCATTATGTTGGGATGAGCCACTATCAGCGGCTTCTACCCTCGGGACTCCTCGACAGTTCGGTTGCGGTGAACAGTGCGGCCGAGCGCTGGCACGAGGCTTTCGCCACTGCTGCGAAGGAGCGCGGGTTCGAGGTCATCTTCTCGCTATCCTTCGAACTGCTCGACATGTTCTGCCCCGAAGCATGGAAGCAGCGCGATTGGAGCGGGAGACCTGCTCTTACGGGCTATGCACCACCATCCACGCTCGTGTCGCCGGCCAGCGGAGATGCAGTGGATTACTTAAGGAGAGTGGCGCTGCGGTTCTGCCGCTTGCTGACGGAGGCGGAACTGCCCGTGCGGTTCCAGATCGGAGAGCCGTGGTGGTGGATTTCCTCTGATTATCGCCTGTGTGCGTACGACCCGGCGACCCGTGCCGCGATCGGCGGAGATGTGATCGACGTCGGTGACGTTCGCGGCGCGAAGTCGTCGCAGCAGAAGGCGATGCTGGATCGGGCTGGACAACTGCTCGCGGCAGCAACTGCCAGCATTGCGGGTGCGGTTCGCGCTGAACATGCAGGAGCGCAACTCGCGCTGCTCACGTATCTTTGCGGAACGCTCGACCCGCAGGCGCCTGAACTGCGTCGCGCCAATCTTCCGCTAGGCTGGTCGAGCCCCGCCTTCGATGTGCTTCAAATTGAGGACTACGAATGGGTGACCCGCGGCCGCAAGGCTCTAGCGAGCGCGGCGGGCGAGCTCGCGGCAACACGCCTGAATTACGCTCTGGGCATGCGGCACTACCTGGCGGGCTTCGCTAGTCAGGAGAGCAAGGCGGACGATTGGGAAGCAATCCTGGGGGCCATTCGCTCGGCCCTCCGGAAGGGCTTGGCAGAGGTTTTCGTATGGGCCCTGCCGCAGATCGTTCGCGATGCGATCACAATCTTCGATGATGGGAGTGAACGGTTGAACGCGTTTGATGACGTGGCCTTTCCGATCGAGATCGGAGCAGAAGCGAGCATCGCACCAGCTTTCTCCACCACGGTGGTGACCAGCGCGAGTGGGCACGAATTCCGCAACTCGAATTGGGCGCAAGCTCGATTGCGGTTTGACGCCGGACCGGGCGTCCGGGGGGAACGAGAGCTTGGTCGGTTGGTCGACTTCTTTCGAGCTCGCCGCGGCAGTGCTGTAGGTTTTCGCTTCCGTGATCCTTATGACTTCAGTTCCGCAAGCATGTCCGATGAGCCGGCGGCGAGCGACCAGTTGCTCGGCGTCGGAGATGGACGACGGACGGAGTTCCCGTTGCTCAAGCGCTATGGAACGGGGGAGCAAAGAAGGATCACCCGCCCCCTTCCGGGCAGCGTCAGGATAGCCGTCGGCAGCGACGAGCGCCATAGTGGATGGTCCATGGGCGAGCACGGTTTCATCCTGTTCGACATGCCGCCCGAAGCGGGAGAAGAGGTGCGCGCCGGCTTCCTGTTCGACGTTCCCGTCCGGTTCGCAAGCGATCAGCTCGAGATCAATCGTGCGAGCTTCCAGGCAGGCGAGGCGCCCAGCGTTCCGCTGATCGAAATTCGGGAGGATTGCTGATGCCGAGGCTGGAGGGCGAACTCACGGCGCTGTCGTTCTGCTGGACAGTTGAGCGTCGGGATGGAGCGGGCATCGCGCTGACGAGTCATGATCGTGATGTCCGCATCGGCGGCACCCTATGCCTCACAACGCCAGGGCTGATGCCGAACGCGGTGCAGGACGGGTCACTTGATCAGCCCCTGGCCGAGCTGGTCTGCTCCCTTGACAGTGCAGCCCTGAGCGCATCCGACCTGCAGTGCGGTCGTTGGGATGGTGCCCGAGCTACTTTGATCGCTGCGGATTGGCAGACCGAGACCGCCTTCGTTGAGCTGTGCCGTGGGGAGATCGGCGAAGTGGATGTCGAGGGTGACCAGTTCACGGTCGACTTCCAGGGACCAAGTCGGCATCTTTCCCGGTCCGTGTGCCCCGCGACATCGCCCGATTGCAGGGCTGCGCTGGGCGACAAGGCATGCCGGGTTGATCTTGCCGACCGAAGTGTACGCGCCAAGGTCGTCTCGGCGGACGGTGCGACCCTCACCCTGGATCGAGAGCTCGGAGCCAAATTCACTTTGGGGGACCTGCGTTGGATGAGCGGGCTAAACTGCGCTCTCCAGACGCAAGTCGTCCACGTCGGTGGAGCGGCGGTCCAGCTCCGGCAAACACCTTCAAGGCGCGTTGCAATCGGAGATGTCGTGAAGCTGACCGAGGGCTGCGACAAGCGCCTCCAGACCTGTCGTGACAGGTTCGCTAACGTGGTCAACTTCCGAGGAGAGCCACATCTCCCGGGGACTGACTTCCTCACGCGCTATCCAGGCGTTTAAGATGAGCGCTCTTGAGCGTGCTTCGGATCTGATCGGCACGCGCTTCCGACTTCAAGGCAGGCACCCTGATGTTGGCTTGGATTGCGTCGGCGTCATCCTTCACAGTTATGACCTGGATGCTGAAGCATACCCTGCGAACTATGGCCTTCGCGGCCATGGGCTTGCTTCCCTGGATCAGGCATTCGCCGAGCATTTCCGCCGTATACCAAGGCCGGCGATGCGCGCTGGAGACGCGTTGGTATTCCGCTGCAACGTCAATCGCCTACACCTTGCTCTGCATGCCGGGGATCGATTGATCGAGGCGAATGCTTTGGTCGGCCGTGTCGTTGAGCGGCCCTTCCCGGCCGAATGGCCGCTGATCCGGGTGTACCGCCGGCGAACTCGAAGGTGTCCCTGAAATGGCTACACTTGTTCTTGGCGGGGTCGGTGCTGCCCTGGGCGGCGGAATAGGCGGCCTCATCGGTACCTTCGTCGGGCAGACCATCGACACCAATATACTTGGCTCCGGCAGGGCTGGGCGGTCGCGTCTTGCAGACTTGGCGTTCCAATCGTCGAGCTACGGGGCGCAATTGCCTCGGATCTACGGAACGATGCGTGTCGCGGGCGCAGTCGTGTGGGCGACTGATCTGGTCGCAAACATTCCGGCTGGTGGTGGAAAGGCACCACCGACTGGCGGCGCTTACAGCTACTCGGCCAGCTTTGCCGTGGCGCTCTCTTCCCGGGGGGCGAACCGCGTGCGCAGGATTTGGGCGGACGGTAAGCTGCTGCGGGGGGAGGCTGGTGACTGGAAGGTGCCCACCAACTTCCGGTTCTATCGAGGCGACGAGGACCAGCGCATCGATCCACTAATCGCTTCCATCGAGGGTATCGATAATACTCCGGCGTACCGCGGTATTTCCCTCGCTGTGTTCGAGCAGTTGCAACTCCTTGAGTTCGGCAACCGCATACCCGTCCTCACCTTTGAATTGGAGGCAGATCAGGACCAGCCCACCACGGAATACATCTTGGCAGATCTGAGCAGCGGGCTGATCCAAGGCGGCGCAAGCAACACAGTTGCGGGTTATGCGGGTTCCGGCCCGACGGTTGGGGATGCCTTGTCGCCACTGCTGGAAGTGCAGCAGATCCAGCTTGCGGTCGCGGGGGAACAATTGAATGCGTCGCCAGCGTCTAATTTGCTTACCATCCAAGACCACGAACTTGGTTGTGGCCTGGAAGCAGCTGTTCCGCGCGCGTCCATTCGCCGGGCACCAAGTGCCGATCTCCCGACCCGGGTATCCTTGCGATACTTCGACGCTGCACTCGAATACCAAGGCGGGCAACAGCAAGCTACCTGGTCGACCAACGCTCGGGAAAGCCGCCTCATCGAGATACCTGCAGTTCTGACAGCCAGTGCGGCAAGGACGTCGGCCCATGATCTCCTCACGAAGATTTGGGATGAGCGTGAGACTGCCGAGTTCAAGCTCCCCCTAACATTCGCCGGAGCGCGCATAGGAGACCGCCTGGTCACCTCGGAAGATGAGCAATGGCGCATCACGGGCCGCATGCTGGAAAGCTGGGTGGTTCACCTCAGGTGCTGCCGGGTGCCGGGCCGATCCGTTCCGATCGAAGCAGATGCCGGCCGAACTATCGGTGCGCTCGATCGAATCGCGGAACCAAGCGACATTGTGCTGCTCGATCTACCGGCGATGAACGAAGTCGCCGGCGACCCAATGATCAGCATCGCCGTATCTGGAGGACAGCAGCCATGGCGCGCGCTTCCTCTCGTCCTTACCGCTGAAAGCATGGCCCCGCTTGAGTTGGCTGCACCCGCGCGAGCTGTGCTCGGTGTGGCTCGGTCGCGTCTGTCGCCCGGTTCGGAAAGCCTTTTCGACCAAGTTAATAGCGTAATCCTGGAGCTGCGGGATGACGATTGGCTCCAGAATTGCACTGCCGACGATCTTCTAGCCGGCGCAAACCTCGCTGCTCTTGGGAGGGAGCTGCTCCAATTCGCCAGAGTCGAACCGCTTGGCGGCCGACGCTTCCGTCTCAGTCAGCTGCTGCGCGGGCGGTTCGGAACAGAGTGGGCCATGAGCGACCATCGTGAAGGTGACCGCTTCGTGCTCCTGCGACGCTCCGATCTGACCACAGCGGGACTTCCACGCGTGGCGATAGGTCGGAGGATACTCGCGACCGGACGCGGAGTGGGAGACGGACTTGCACCGGGATCAGCTCAACTTGATTTTACATTCGAGGCTTGTCGGCCGCCGGCACCCTGTCAACTGCGTTGTGCGACGACCTTTGATGGTGGGCTGAAGGCGAACTGGATCCGCCGTAGCAGAGTAGGTTACGACTGGAACGACTATCTCGACGCGCCTCTCGGCGAAGAAAGCGAACGATACCTGGTGAGAGTCGGCGGGCAGCTTGGTTCGCTCACCAAGGAAGTCCAAGCACAAGACTGCTTCATCAGCTCGGCCGAGCTTTCTTCCGTCGGTGCTTATCCTTTCGAGCTCTCGGTGGTGCAACTCGGCACCTTTGCGCGGTCGCACCCCGTTTCCATCAATGTGGAGAAGCGTTCATGACTTCCGCCCGTTTTAGTTTGCCGCTGCTTTCTCCCGGGCAGAGCCAGAAAGAGGTTACTCATAACGAGGCGATACAATTGCTCGAATGCCTGGTTCAGCCCGTTGTCGAAGGTTCTCCGGGGAATTCGCCGCCAAGCGCTCCAACCATTGGACAACAATTTCTGATCGGATCGGCGCCTATAGGCGATTGGGGCAGCTTCGCAGGCGGGTTGGCGAGCTGGACTGCTGGTGGCTGGAGGGTCGTGCGCCCAACTGAGGGCTTGACGGTCATCGATCGAAACACCGCCCTGAGTTGGTGCTACATGGCAGGGGCTTGGCAGCAGGGAGTGTGCCGAGCCAGCGAAGTGCGGGTCAACGGACGCAAGGTCGTAGGCGGGCAGCAGGCAGCGATCCCGAATCCCACAGGCGGCACGAGCATTGATACCGAAGCGAGGGCCACCCTAAACTTTGTGCTGAACGCGCTTCGGCAACATGGCTTAATCGCAGTCTGAGGCGATTGTCTCAGGACCAAATTGGTTAGCAGCTTGCCGTACTTGGCATTGCCGGAGCTCGACTGAGCTGAGGCACATAGGTAGTGGGCTGCCATGCACCAGCCACTTAAATTGATGTGCAGCAAGCATGCCCTTGCAAGTAACTGGCGCTCCCTAGTTGAACGAGCCGGGGTACCGGCGGCGGCGGCTGTCAAGGCGAACGCCTACGGATTAGGTGCGGCGGAAGTTGTCCTGACCCTTGCGGAGGCGGGTTGCCGCGACTTCCTTGTGTCAAGCTGGTGGGAGTCTGAGGGGCTGCGAAAGGTTGCTCCACCAGGCTCCATCGCAGTGCTGCACGGCATAGGACCGGACGATCTGCCAGCTGCAATGGTGAGCGACGCGCGTCCCGTGCTGAATACGGTTGAGCAGGCGGCACGGTGGCGCGAGCACGCGGGTGGACGATGCTGCGACGTCATGATCGATACCGGAATGAATCGGCTTGGCCTCAGGCCAGACCAGCTCGACCACCTGAATGGCCTCCAAATCCATACCCTGCACAGTCATCTCGCCTGTGCCGACGAAGACCATGCGCTGAATGCGTTACAATTGACCCGCTTCAGGGAGGTCGCGTCGGCGGTGCAGGCCGTGAGGTACAGCCTTGCGAACAGTGCGGGCATTTACCTTGGGCGGGAGTTTAGCTTCGACTTGGTCCGGCCTGGGTTGGCGCTGTATGGTGGCATTCCCCGCGCAGAAGCTCGAGGCGAGATCACGCAAGTAGCGCAGCTGCAAGCTCAAGTCGTCCAGCGTCGGACGATCATGGCTGGTGAGACTTGTGGGTACGGAGCCACCTTCCACGCAGATCGCAATACCGAGGCTGCAATTATCAACATAGGTTATGCGGACGGCTACTGGCGCGGCTTCTCCTCCGTCGGCTCAGGGGAAGCCTCCGGTACGAAGCTTCCTGTACTGGGCAGAGTGTCGATGGACCTCATCGTTCTGAGTTGTGACGCATTGCCTTCGCTGGCCGAAGGCGAATGGGTAAGCATCGACTTTGCATTGGAACAGGCCGCCCAGCGGAGCGGCATGTCGCAATATGAACTGCTGACGGGCCTCGGCCGCCGCTTCAACCGGGTCTGGCACTAGCGTGTCGGGGCGGGGGTCTTTGAGCGGTAGCGGCAGAGGTCCCTAACCGGGCAGCGCCAGCATTCTGGCCGGCGTGACTTGCAGACGTAGCGTCCGTGAAGGATAAGCCAGTGGTGCGCGTGCGACAGGAATAGCTCGGGGACTACCTTGAGTAGCGCGAGTTCGACATCGAGCGTCGTTGCCCCCGGAGCGAGGCCGGTACGATTGGCAACCCGGAAAACATGGGTATCCACCGCAATCGTCGGTTGCTCGAATGCGATATTCAGGACGACATTGGCCGTCTTTCGGCCCACGCCGGGCAATCTCTCAAGCTCTTCTCGCTGCTGAGGGACTTCCCCGCCATGCTGCGCGATAAGCTGCTCCGCCATCGCCATGACGTTCTTGGCCTTGGTATTGAACAGGCCAATTGTCCTTATGTGCTCTCTGACGCCATCTTCGCCGAGGGCAAGCATCTTCTCGGGTGTGTCGGCAACCGCAAACAATTTGCGAGTAGCCAAATTGACGCTGACGTCAGTAGCTTGTGCAGATAGCGCGACCGCAACCAGCAGCGTGTAGGGCGTCGTCCACTCTAGCTCCCCTTCAGGATTGGGGTTCAGTTCGGCAAGGCGCCTGAAGAACTCGAATGTTTCAGCTTCCCTCACAGCGCGGCGATGACGTCGCGCATGGTGTAAAGCCCGGGCATCCGCCCACGAAGGAAGTTCGCCGCAGCAAGGGTTCCCCGTGCAAAAACCTTCCGGCTTTCGGCCCGGTGGGAAAGAATCAGGCGCTCCTCGGGTCCAAGGAACATCACGTCGTGATCCCCGGCAACCGAGCCGCCGCGGAGTGCAGCGAAACCGACCGTGCCCCGCTGGCGCTCAAGGCCAGTCCCGTCGCGGGCGCGTTCGGCTCGCAGTGGGTGAGATCGGCCCCGTGCCGCGGCTTCACCAAGGGCAAGCGCTGTGCCCGATGGTGCATCGGCCTTGTTGCGGTGATGGACTTCCGCGATCTCGATGTCCCAATCGTCGCCGAGCACGTGAGCGGCGCGCTCGACCAAGTCGGCCAACAGCGCTACCCCGAGCGACGTATTGGAGGCCTGCAGCACAGCGACCTTCTTTGCCGCACCCTCAAGCGCAGCCTTTGCGTCACTTTCCAGCCCAGTAGTCCCGACCAGGACCGGAGTTTGGGTGTTCATCGCACGCTCCAGCGTTGCCGACAGGGCTGACGGAGCCGAGAAGTCAATCAGCACGTCTGCATCATTCTGGTCGAGAGCGAAGCGGCTGTCCTCGGCCACCGCAAGGGCGATTGCCTTTCCCATTCGCCCATCGGGCGCAACCAGGGCCAGGCGGATCGGCGCGTTGTTGACCATCATGCCGCCTGATGGCCGACAGCTCAGCCGATGCCAAGTCGTTGCTGCAAGCTCCGAGCGGCCGCGGGCGCTCGCACCTTAGCGCCGTTGATCATGAAAACATAGGCGTCTCGCCCCTTGCTCTGCCATCCCCTCACACGGTCCCCGAAGCGGTCCAGCGAGTCTTCATCATAGCCGGTAGGGCATGCCTCGCGCATGCGCTGCAACCGCGCATAGACGAAGTCGGCGGTGTCCGCCTCGATGCAGGGAAATTCGTCGGCGTCGCCGAATACAACCGCCACGTTGTTGTCACGACAGAGGTCAAAAAAGGTCTGGTCGCGGAAACTCTCGTGGCGCGGCTCGATGGCATGCCTGAGTGGAAGGCCATCGAGCTCCCGAGGCAGCAGCTCCAGAAAACGTGCAACGTCCTCCGGGTCGAACGATCGCCTGGCCGCGAACATCCAGAGAATCGGACCGAGCTTCGGGCCCAACACACTTAGCCCCTGCGCCAAGAAGGTCGTGACACCTTCCCCCGCGTCGCCAAGGTTCGGCCGGCTGACGCAATATCGGCTTCCCTTCACCGCGAACTGGAAGTTGTCGGGCACCGCCCGACCCCACTTCTCCCAACTTTCATGACTCTGCCGGCCATAAAAGGTCGCGTTGATCTCGATCGCGCCGAATTCTTGCGCCGCAAACTCCAGCTCACGCGATTGGGGCAGCTTCGCTGGGTAGAAGGTCTTGCGCCACGGCGGGAACGTCCATCCGCCGATACCGACCCGGACCTTTGCCGTCATTCGGCCTGACTGGGTGGCAGAAAGCGACTGGTGATGTCGTTCGCCAGACGGGCCGGCCGCTTGGAGACCGCGTCGAGGCAGCACCAAGTGCTTCTCACCTCCGCCAGCACATCCTCACCCCGACGGATAACGGTCGTGAAAAACGCCTTGGCGCCCGATACATGCTCCGCAATCACGTCCGCGACGACCTTGTCCTCAAGAAAGGTCGGCCGGCGAAACTCGATCTCGTGCTTCAGCGCGACCCACAGGTGCTTGGCGACGGCGTCGGTCGGCGCCACCTTCTCCCAATAGCGCACCACAGCCTCCTGAACCCACTTCAGGTAGACGCTATTGTTGACATGACCCATGTGGTCGATGTCGGCAGGTTCAATCCCAATCGCATGGCGGTACATCGTGGCTTCCATGTCGGCAGCCTGTCCGCTGCTGACAATAGTGTCAACACTCGGTTCAGCGGATGGTTGCGTCCGCCTAACGAGCGGGACCGAGCGCAAGCGCCCGCACATGATCAGTCCGCCCAATCCAGCCCGATCTCCCGATAGAGAGCGCGGTCCTCGTCCCACCTTGCGTTCACCTTGACGTGCAGGAACAGGTGGACCTTGCGGCCGATGTGCTCGCCGATGGCCTGGCGCGCGGCCGCGCCGATCGCCTTGAGCTTGGCGCCGCCCTTGCCGAGCACGATTGCCTTCTGGCTGTCGCGCTCCACCAGAATCTGCTGATGGATGACGGTGGAGCCATCATCTTTGCGGTCTTCCCACTTTTCGGTCTCGACGGCAGACGCGTAAGGCAACTCGGCATGCAATTGCAGGTAGAGTTGCTCGCGGGTCAGTTCAGCGGCGACCATCCGATCGGTGGCGTCGGACAGCTGGTCCTCCGGGTAGTGCCATGGGCCCTCCGGCATCCCAGCCGCGAGTTGCCGCTTCAGGTCGGCCACGCCATCACCGGCCGTCGCGGATATCATGAACACGGCTTCGGGTTGCAGGCGCTCCGACAGCTTCGCGGCGATCAGCAGCAGATCTTCCTTCCTGGCTAAGTCCACCTTGTTGAGGACCACGATGCGCGGCTCGGGGCGCTGTTCCACCCCTTGCAGCACCTGCTCCACCCGGTCCCCGAGCTTAGCGGCCGCGTCGATCACCAGCAGGACCCGGTCGGCGTGCTCGGCACCTTCCCAAGCAGCCTTGACCATTGCCCGATCAAGCCTACGCCGCGGAGCGAAGATGCCGGGCGTGTCCACCAGCAGGATCTGGCTCGACCCTTCGATCGCGATCCCCATCAGGCGCGCGCGCGTGGTTTGCGCCTTGGGGCTGACGATCGCCACCTTCTGTCCGACAAGCGCATTGACGAGGGTGGATTTGCCGGCATTCGGCGCGCCCAGAACGGCGACGAGTCCGCAGCGGTTGGTCACGATATCTTCTCCAGCATGGCCTTGGCCGCGGCCGTTTCGGCCTCCTGCTTGCTCGATCCTTCCGCCTCCACTTCGCCGACGCCGGTCAGCGCGACCTTGACCCGGAAGGTCGGCGAATGGTGCGCTCCGGATCGCCCGAGCATCTCGTAGGCGGGCGGGCGCAGGCCGCGCTCAGCGGCGACCTCCTGTAGCTGCGACTTGGGATGCTGAGGCGCGCGCTTCTGGCTGTTGAGATACGGTGCCCAACTCCGGCGAACAAACGCGTCCGCGTGATCCAGCCCGGCGTCGATCAGCAGCGCGCCGAGCAGCGCCTCGACCACATCACCCACGACGTTGTCGCTGCCCGTGGCGCCATCCTCTCGCGCCTGCTTGCCCAGCCGAATGAGCGCCGGCACCTCCAGGTCGCGGCCGATCTGAGCGCAGGTCTCCCGGGCGACCAGCACATTAAGGCGGCGGCTCAGCTTGCCCTCCGGCTCGTCCGGGAAGCGTTCGAACAGCCAGCGCGCGACCACCAGCCCGAGCACCCGGTCGCCCAGGAACTCCAGCCGTTCGTAACTGTCCCGGCCCGCGCTGCCGTGGGTCAAAGCCCGCTCGAACAGCTTGAGGTCGCCCGCCTTGTGCCCCAGCCGGCGCTCGACCCAGGTTGCCAGCTCGCTCAATGCGCGTCCCCGAGCCGGTCGGTCCGCAGCGCCGTGAACCAGGTCCAGGGCAGCAGCCAAGACGCGCTTCCGTCGGTCGACCAGAAAGTCACCAGAGCGCGCCCGACCAGCGCCTCGACCGGCACGAACCCCATGCCGCCCTCTGCCGGAGCGAAGCGGCTGTCCGCGCTGTCGTCCCGATTGTCGCCCATCAGGAACACCGTCCCAGCCGGCACCGTGACCGGCCCGAATTCGTCCGCGACCGGATTGTTGACCTGGTCCAGCACCACGTAGCTGCGCCCATTGGGCAGCGTTTCGCGGTAAGCGGGATAACGGCACTCGCCAGCCCGCACGTCCGGCACTGCCGGCGGAACGGTCCGGCACGAGGTGTTCGGCGACAATGGTATGCCGAGCGGGCCAAGCGACACCCGCGGCACCGGCCGGCCGTTCAGCACGAGCTGCCCGCCCGACGTCGCCACCGTATCGCCAGGCAATCCGATCACCCGCTTGATCACGTCCTCGCCGGTCGGCCCCTGGAACACGGCCACGTCGCCTCGCTCCGGCAGGTGCGAGAACAGCCGACCGCTGATCGGCGGAAAGCCGAACAGGAAGCTGGACCGGCTGTAGCCGTAAGGCCATTTGGCCACGAGCAGATAGTCGCCGATGTACAGTCCCGGCAGCATGGAGCCGGACGGGATGCTGAACGGCGCCACCACCAGGCTCCGCAGCAGCCAGGCGAACAGCGCCAGCCACAATATCCCGCGCCAGCCGCTACCTTTGGCTTCCGCGCTCCGCTTCTTCAATTTTTCCACCGGCCCGCTTTGTTCGGGCCGACGCCATCAGGTCAAGCAAGTCCTTGCGAGAACTTGGCCGGGATGGCTTTTGCCGGCTGCACGCTTATGTAGCCGTCATGTCTCCGCCCATTACCGAAAGCGGGATCGGCGCGGCCGATCTCCCCTCGCTCAACAACCTGTTCGCCGACCATCCGGACCGCACGTCGCGGCTGTCCGTGGCCGTTGCTGGGCTGACCTTCGACTGGTCTAAGACCCACCTGACCCCGGACCTGCTCACCGATTCCATGGGACAAGCTGGCCGCAGCACCTACCGCGATGCGCTCGGGCGGCTGTTAGCTGGCGAGGTCGTCAACCCCACGGAAGGCCGCGCGGCCGAGCATTTGGCCGAACGGGGCAGCGGCTCGGACGATTCGGTCGCTCTCGCAGCCCACCGGCGGCAGCGGATGCGCGGGCTGGTCGACGCAATCGAGGCCGGTGCCTTTGGCGACGTCACGGGTGTGCTCCACATCGGCATCGGCGGATCGGCGCTCGGGCCGCAGCTGCTGGTCGATGCGCTCGGCCGGCGCGAGCGCCGCTATAAGGTCGCGGTGCTGTCCAACATCGATGGCCAGGCGTTCGACGCCGCCGTGGCGGAGCTCGATCCCGCGACCACCCTGGTCGCCATCGCCTCCAAGACCTTCACCACCGCCGAAACCCTCCGCAATGCGGAGGCGGCGCTGGCCTGGCTGGGCGAGCATGGGGTTGGCGATCCCTACGGCCGGTTGATCGCCATCACCGCCGCCCCCGAGCGTGCCGTCGAGTTCGGCATCGATGAGACTCGCGTCCTGCCCTTCGCGGAAAGCGTCGGCGGCCGCTACTCGCTCTGGTCCGCCATCGGCTTCCCGGCTGCGCTGGCCCTCGGCGTTACCGCATTCGACGAACTGCTCGAGGGCGCCGCGGCGATGGACGATCACGTCCGCACCAGCCCGCCCGAGCGCAACGTCGCGCTGCTCGCCGCTACCGCCGACCGCCTCTATGCCGAGCGCTTCGGCGCCTCGACCCGCGCCGTCTTCGCCTATGAAGAGCGTCTGCGCCTGCTGGTCCCCTACCTTCAGCAGCTCATCATGGAGTCGAATGGCAAGTCGGTCCGGGTCGACGGCAGCCCGCTCGACGTGCCCAGCTCCGCCATCGTCTGGGGCGGAACGGGCACGGACGCCCAGCATGCCGTGTTCCAGCTCCTCCATCAGGGTACGCACCTCGTGCCCGTCGAGTTCGTGGCCGTAGCCGAGGGCGACGACGACCAGGATCCGCAGCATCACCGTGAGCTGCTGCTCAATGCCTTTGCGCAAGGCGCCGCGCTGATGGCCGGCAAGGACAGTGACGATCCGCACCGCCGTTATCCCGGCAACCGCCCGTCCGCGACCATCCTGCTCGACCGGCTGGACGCCCGCACGCTCGGTGCGCTGATTGCCTTCTACGAGCACCGCACGTTCGCCGAAGCCGCCCTGCTCGGCATCAACCCGTTCGATCAGTTCGGCGTCGAGCTCGGCAAGAGCATCGCACGGGCCATCGATGACCCCACCCAGCGCGACAGCTTCGACCCGTCCACCCGCGCCCTGATCGAGAAGGCCGGCCTGTGAGCGACTACGACTTCGACCTGTTCATCGTGGGTGCCGGCTCCGGCGGCGTCCGCGCGGCCCGCATCGCGGGCGGCTATGGCGCCCGCGTCGCCGTGGCCGAGGAGCACCGCGTCGGGGGCACCTGCGTGATCCGCGGCTGCGTGCCCAAGAAGCTGCTGGTCTATGGCGCCCACTTCGCCGAGGACCTCGACGACGCCGCCATGTTTGGCTGGGACGTGCCCGAAAAGCGCTTCGACTGGACCGTGCTGCGCGACAACGTCATGGCCGAGGTCTCCCGTCTCGAAGGCCTCTACGGCGAGACCCTCGGCAACCACGACGTCACCGTGTTCAAGGAGAGGGCGGTCGTCACTGGCCCCAACCAGCTCCGTCTGGCCAGCGGCCGCACCGTCACCGCGGGCAAGATCCTGATCGCCGTTGGCGCTCGCGCCGCCCTGCCGGAGATCCCCGGCATCGAGCACGCCATTACCTCCAACGAGGTCTTCCACCTCGAGCGCATGCCCAGGCGGGTGGTCATCGCCGGCGGGGGCTACATCGCCAACGAGTTCGCCGGCATCTTCCACCAGTTCGGCGCCCACGTCACCCTGGTGAACCGCTCTGACACTATCCTGCGCGGCTATGACGAGCAGATCGTCGACCGCTTGGTGAAGATCAGCGTCGCCAAAGGCATCGACATGCGGTTCAACTCGGGCTTCTCCGCCCTCGAGGAGCGCGACGACGGCACGATCCTGTGCCGGATGAAAGGTTGCGACGACATCGAGGCGGACGTTGTCCTGTTCGCCATTGGCCGCCTGCCCAACACCGACGAACTCGGCCTGGAAAACGTCGGCGTCGAACTGACCGAGCGCGGCGCGATCAAGGTCGACGCCGATTATCGCTCCACTGTTCCGTCCATCTTCGCCGTCGGCGACGTTACCGATCGGATTCAGCTCACCCCCGTCGCCATCCGCGAAGGCCAGGCGTTCGCCGACACCCAGTTCGGCGGCAAACCAGCTCGGGTCGATTATGGCTGCGTGCCGTCCAGCGTCTTCTCTCACCCGCCGATCGCCGCGGTCGGGCTCACCGAAGGACAAGCCAAGAACAAGCTCGGCGTGGTCCGCACCTACACCTCCGACTTCCGGCCGATGAAGAACGTGCTGGCCGGCCGCAACGAACGCTCGCTCTACAAGCTGGTGGTGGACGACGGCTCGGACGAGGTGGTCGGCGTTCACCTGATCGGCCCCGACGCGCCTGAGATCATGCAGGCCGCCGCCGTCGCGGTGAAGGCGCGCCTCAAGAAATCCGACTTCGACGCCACGGTTGCCCTTCACCCGACCATGGCCGAAGAACTGGTGCTGATGCGTTAGCAGCGGCGAGGCGGCGAGGGTGACGTGACGTACGACGCGATCATCATCGGTGCCGGCCACAACGGCCTCGTCTGCAGCTTCTATCTCGCGCGGAAGGGGCTCAAGGTTGCGCTGCTGGAGCGCCAGGGCACCGTCGGCGGCGCCGCGGTCACCGACGAGTTCCTGCCCGGCTTCCGCAACTCCGCCGCCAGCTACACCGTCAGCCTGCTCCAGCCCAAGGTCATCCGCGACATGGCGCTGGAGCGGCACGGCCTGAAGGTCGTCCTGCGCCGACAGGACAACTTCCTCCCGGCCGACCACGGCTACCTCCTCGCAGGCCGCGACGGCCTGACCCGGCGCGAGCTCGTGCGCCACCATGCCGCCGACGGTGAAGCCTACGACCGCTATCTGGTCGAGCTCGACACGGTGGTTCCGCTGATCCGCAAGTGGCTGCTCAGGAGCCCGCCCGAGGTCGGCGCCGGAGTCCGCGGCCTGCCGGCGCTGCTCAGCCTGGCGGGCGACCTCAAGGGCCTCTCCGCCGACGAGGTCCGCACCCTCCACGACTTCGCCACCCGCTCGGCCGGCGACATCCTCGACCGCCACTTCAAGGATGACCTCGCCAAGGCGTTGTTCGGCTTCGACGGCGTGGTCGGCAACTTCGCGTCGCCCTACACGCCCGGCACCGCCTACGTTCTGCTCCACCACCTGTTCGGCGAAGCGGCCGGCGTGCCGGGCGCATGGGGGCACGCGATCGGCGGGATGGGCGCGATCACCCAGGCCATGGCCGCCGCGGCACGCGAGGCCGGCGTCGACATCGTCCTCAACACTCCGGTCGAGGAAGTCATCGTCGAGCGGGGCAGGGTGGCCGGCGTGGTTGCCGGCGGCCGCACCTGGCGCGCGCCGCAGGTCGCCGCGGGCGTCAACCCGCGCCTGCTGTTCGAACGGCTGGTCCCGAGCGCCGCCGTTCCGCCCGCCGCCGAGCGCCACTTCCGCCATTGGGCATGCGAGAGCGCCACCTTCCGCATGAACGTGGCCCTGTCCGAACTGCCCCGCTTTACCGTCCTGCCCGAAGCCGGCGACCACCTCACCGGCGGGATCATCATCGCGCCCAGCCTCGACTACATGGACCGCGCCTACCTCGACGCCCGCCGCGACGGCTGGTCGGCCCAGCCGATCGTGGAGATGCTCATCCCGTCGACCCTCGACTCGAGCCTCGCTCCCGATGGCAGGCACGTCGCCAGCCTGTTCTGCCAGCACTTCCGCTACCAGCTTCCGGATGGGCGCAGCTGGGACAAGGTCCGCGACCGAGTTGCCGACCAGGTCATCGCCACCGTCGACGCGCACGCGCCCGGCTTCGCCGCCAGCGTGATCGGCCGCCAGATCCACTCGCCGCTCGATCTCGAGCGCCGCTTCGGCCTCATCGGCGGCGATATCTTCCACGGCAAGATGGGATTGGACCAGCTGTTCAGCGCACGGCCGATGATCGGCGCCGCCGACTATCGCATGCCGCTACCCGGTTTGTACCTGTGCGGCTCCGGCGCGCATCCCGGCGGCGGGGTCACCGGCGCCCCCGGGCACAACGCCGCCCGCGCCATCCTCGCCGACCGCAAGCCCTGGCGCCGCTCCCGCCTGTCCTGAGCGGAGCGCAAAGCGCGCAGTCGAAGGGTCCGTCCTGACCGAGGCGCAAGGCGGCAGTCGCAGGGCCTGTCCTGAGCGAAGCGCAAAGCGCGCAGTCGAAGGGCCTGTCCTGAGCGGAGCGCAAAGCGCGCAGTCGAAGGGCGCTCCCCAATGCGCTAAGCGCGCCTCATGACCAAACCCCTCCAAGGCATCCGCGTCCTCGACCTCTCCCGAGTCCTCGCCGGCCCCTGGTGCACGCAGCTCCTCGCCGACCTAGGCGCTGACGTCATCAAGATCGAGCGGCCGGACGTGGGCGACGACACTCGCCACTGGGGCCCGCCCTGGCATGGCGACGGCGAGACCCAAGTCGCCGCCTATTTCCTCAGCTGCAACCGCGGCAAGCGTTCGGCCGCCATCGACTTCTCCCAACCGGACGGCGCCGACATCGTCCGCCGTCTGGCCGACACCTGTGATGTCGTGGTCGAAAACTTCAAGGTCGGCGGCCTCGCCAAGTTCGGCCTCGACGCCGCTACCTTACGCGCCCGCAACCCGCGCCTCGTCTACGCCAGCATCACCGGCTTCGGGCAGGACGGCCCCTACGCCGAGCGTGCCGGCTACGACTACATCATCCAGGGCCTGAGCGGCCTGATGAGCATCACCGGACTGCCCGATGGCGAGCCCGGTGGCGGGCCGATGCGGGTCGGGGTTGCCGTGGTTGACCTGTTCACCGGCATGTACACCGCCAACGCCATCCTCGCCGCCCTGGTCCGCCGCGGGGTGACGGGGGAGGGGGCGACCATCGACAGCGCCCTGTTCGACGTCAGCCTGGCCGTCCTCGCCAACCAGGCCAGCAACTACCTCGTCAGCGGCGCCGACCCGGGCCGAACCGGCGCCGGCCACCCGAACCTGGTGCCCTACCAGCCCTTCCGGACGGCCGACAAACCGCTGATCATCGCCGTCGGCAACGACCGCCAGTTCGCCCGCCTGGCGGAGATTGTCGGTGCGCCGGAGTGGGCCACGGACGAGCGCTTCGCCACCAACGCCGCCCGCGTCGCCCATCGCGCGGAGCTCGTCCCCTTGCTCCAGGCCCGCCTCGCCCAACGCTCCGCCGCTGCCTGGACCGAAGCGCTCGACGCCGCCGGCATCCCGGCCGGCCCGATCAACACGATCAGCCAGGCCCTCAGCGACCCGCAAGCCGCCCACCGCCAGCTGGTCCGCGACATGGACCGCTTCCGCCTCGTCACCTCACCCCTGCGCCTCGATGGCGCGCCCACCACCACCGACCGCCCGCCACCCCGCCTGGGCGAGCATACGGGTGAGGTGCTGGCGGACTTGGGCTGATGGGCATGGCCGAAGAGCACAAAGGGCTGCCGATCATCGCCTTTCCCTCGCTGAGCGCCCTCGAAGACTGGCTTGCGGCCCAGCCGGCCAACTCACCCGGGCTGTGGATCAAGCTTGCCAAGGCAGGTTTAGAAGTGGCCAGCGTGTCCAAGTCGGACGCAATCGACGCCGCGCTGTGCCACGGCTGGATAGACGGCCAACTTGACAAGTACGACAGCTCATACTGGCTTGTTCGCTTCACCCCGCGGAGCAAGCGCAGCAAGTGGTCGCAGGTCAATCGTACCCGTGCAGGCGAGTTGATCGAGGCTGGGCGTATGCGGCCCTCCGGCCTGGCGCAAATAGAAGCGGCGAGAAACGACGGCCGCTGGGAAGCGGCTTACGCGCCTGCCAGCACCGCCGAGATCCCGGCGGACCTGCAGGCCGCGCTCGACCGGAGCCCGACGGCCGCAGCTTTCTTCGCCACGCTTGGCGGCGCCAACCGCTATGCCATCCTGTATCGCATCGGATCAGTGAAGAAGGCGGAGACCCGCGCCCGCAAGATCGCCGATTTCGTCGCCATGCTGGAGCGCCACGAGACGGTCCACGGGTAAGCGCACCATCGCAAGCCTTGCACAACAGGACTGCGCCTGCTCCGCCTTTTCTCAAGTGCGGTGGACCGAACCGCAACATCTTGTGCGCACAAGTATGGCTGCACTAAAGTTTAGGTGTCGCCTTTGTAGCCCTCCAGGCTGATCGGCGGTTAGGCGGGTCCGTCCTCGCCGCCGTACTTGGACGTGATAAATCGCCCCTGTGTCTGAAACGCGTCCATGTCCCGCTTGGCCAACCGCTCGTTGACCTCGCCCAGCGCCGACCGGCTTGCCTCCAGTCCCTCAACCAGCCGCTGGTCCACGGTCTTGCCTTCCGCATCCGCCTCGGCCCGGTACGCCGTCGGCACGTTGGCATAGCGCTCGATCAACCCGGGCAGGTGGACGCTCATCAACCGCCGGGCGTCCTGCGCGTCGGGGTCAAGGGTGTCGACCCGCTCCAGCGTCTGCTTGAGTGTCCCCAGCTGCTCGCTGATCCCGTCGACCACGGTCTGCGCCGGGGCGGGCAGGGCGCGGCGGCTCTTGTAGAGAAAGCTGTCGAACCGCTGCACCATCTCGCCATTGGGCAGGTCGGTTGGTACCGTCGGCGCCGCTACCTCTTGCAGCACATCGTGGAAGAACAGCATGGCGGCGATCCCGCCGGCCAGCGCGACCGCCGCCACGAAGCCCATGATCCCGATCGGCACGAACAGACCGACCAGGATGGTCAGGACGCTGACCACCAGCACCACCAGCGCCGCCTTGCTGAGCGCTCGCCCATAGGTTGCCAGCGACCGCTGCCGTTGCCGGCGGGCCTGCGTGGCGACCGGGCCTTGCTTCTCGTCGACCACCGCCATGACCCGGTCGAACCGGGCTAGCGCGCGCCCGACCTTGTCGTCGACCTCGCTCACTGCACCTCAAGCGGCGATAGCGGGGAGGGCCCGTCCAGCCGGTTCTGCTGCGCGCCTTCGGCCCGCGCGATATAGCCCCGCGACTTCTCCACCTCGTTGCCTAGCGTGTTCACCGTCTGCTTCATGTTCTCGAGCGCCTTGATCTTGAACGCGTCGATCGAGTCCATGGTGTCATAGATGTTCTGGAACGCCCGCTGCAGCGTTTCCAGCGGAATGGTCGAGCTCGCCGCCTGCTCGTGGATCGCGGCCGACTGCGTCTTCAGCATCGACCCGGTCGAGTCGATCATGTTCGCGGTGGTCGTGTTCAGCGCCCCGATCTGCTCCAGCACCAGCCGCTGGTTGGTCAGCGCCTGCGCCACCGTCACGGCCGTCCGCAAGGCCGACACGGTCGTGGTCGAGGCCCGATCGACGCCCTTCACCAGCTCGACATTGTTCTTCTTGACGAGGTCCAGCGCCAGGTAGCCCTGCACCGTCACCGCCATCTGCGTCAGCAGGTCGGTCGTCCGCTGCCGCGTGTAGAACAGCGCCGTTTCACGGATCGCCTTGGCCTTGGCCGGCTCCGTCGCGTCCAGTTCGTTCGCCTTGTCCTCCAGCTTGGCGTCCAGCGCCTTGGATATGTGGATCATCTGCTCCAGCCGGTGCATGGTCTTCCACAGGTTGGCGCGCTCGGTGTCGATCGCAGCATTGTCCATCAGCAGCTCGTCCTTGCCGGACTGCAGCCGGCTGAGGATCTGCGCAATGTGGGTCTGGCTGCTCTGGTACTGCCGGAAATAGTTGCCGATCTTGTTGCCGAACGGGATGATCCCGAACAGCTTGCGGGCCGGGTTCATTGCTCCGTTCCGCTTGGGGTCGAGCGCCTCCACGGTGCGGCGAAGCTCCGTCAGGTCCGCCCCGATGCCCGTGTCGCTGTCGATCGCCTTGACCGGCCGGTCGAGGAACCGGTTGGACGCGCCGGCGGCTTCCGCGATCTCCTTGCGGCCCATGGCGGTCAGCTGGTCGACCTTCTTGCCGAAGTCCGGGCTGTTCGCGTCCAGCGCCACCAACTCACCGACGAACTGGTCGACCTTGCTTTCCAGCTGGCTCTGCTCGCCGTCCTTCAGCGGAACGAGCCCGGCGGCCTCCTGCGGCACCACCGGCTGCAGCACTTCGGGCGGGTCCAGCTTCAGCTTGGTCTCGGTGCCTTGGGTCGCGGTGGTCGCCATTCCTGTTGTTCCTCGCCGGGTGCTCTCGTCAGCATGGCCAGTGGCCCGGGCCAACGCAAGCCGATAGGGTGTATTGTAGAAACCATACACCTTGGCTTCAAGACCCGGCTCAGGACTCGGCTGAGGAACCGTTAACCATTCTCTTCAGCACTTTGCTCACCCTGTTGCGGCTAGCTGTCGCACCAAAGGCGCGTGGAACCGCGAACAGCAAGGGGAGCGAGCTTCCAGATGATGGGCTTTCTGAAACGGTTGCGGCGCAACCAACGCGGCAACACCCTGATCCTCACCGCCGCAGCCATGCCGCTACTCATCGGCTCGGCCGGCCTCGCCACCGACACCATCCAGTGGGCCTTATGGAAGCGCCAGCTACAGAAGGCCGCCGACTCCGCGGCAATCGCCGGCGTGTATGCCAGGATGGCAGGCCAGGATGCGACGGCAGCCGTCAACTACGACGTGGGCTACCCCAGCCAACCCGCAACGGGACCAAACAATAACCGCACCGGCTACACGCTGCTTAATGCGCCGGCCGTGAACACCGCACTTCCGACCACGGCCGACTACATCAACCCGGTCCAGGTAACGCTGAAGATGGAGCACACGCTTCCATTCAGCTCCATGTTCCTGACGACCACCCCCACGATCACGGCCAGCGCAACGGCAGCGGCCATCGAGACCGCAGAATATTGCGTCACCGGCCTGGTGAACACCAACGCCACCGGCATCACCGTCGGCGGCACGGTGAAGGTCAACCTCAAGTGCCCGATGATCACCAACTCGACGTCGATGGACGCGGCCGTCGCTTTTGGTAATTCAAAGGTGACGACCACCGCAGTAGCCGCGGTGGGCGGCCTGGATACGACGGACAATTGGGGCGCGGGCACCACGCTTCTGCCGTTCACCACAGCTCAGCCGGACCCATTTGCGGATGTTAATCCGCCGGCGATCCCGTCTGACTGTAACAAGCCGTTCGACGACAAGCCAGGCGACGATCAAACGTGGCCCGCGACGCGACCCGCAAGCGGCATAGTCTGCGTGACGAATTGGACCAGTCAGGGGACGGTGAACCTTCAGTCCGATACCACATACATCATCACCGGGAACATGAACGTGAACAGCAAGGCGGTCGTTAACTGCGCCCGCTGCACATTCGTTATGACGAACAGCACGCCGTCGGAGACTGGAACAGTCGACCTGAATGGTGGAGCGACGATGAACCTCACGTCCCCCGCGACTGGCCCGTATCAAGGCATCCTATTCTACTCGGATCGAGGTGCCAGCACTTCGAAGACAAGCAAGATCAACGGAGGCAGCAGTTCCATCTTCCAGGGCGCATTCTACTTCCCGCACCAGCAGCTAGAATACACCGGTAACTCAACTGTCAGCTACGAATGCGTGAAGCTCGTCGCATGGACGCTCAAGTTCATGGGCAATGCGGATTTGGAGAATACGTGCCCGAAGGACTTGTACGGCGATCGCTTTAAGGGGCGGCAAGTCCGCTTGGTGGCGTGATGGCTGTGCGACCCATGCTTGCTCGCTTGAAGGGCGACCAGCGCGGCACGGCCGTGATGGAACTCGGCCTGGCGATTCCGATCGTATTCGTCCTGCTCCTTGGTTTGATCGACATCGCCCGCGGCTACTCAATCAAGCTTCAGCTTGAACAAGTTGCGCAGCGCGCCATCGAAAAGGTGATGAACGGTCAGGCCGACCGCTCGACCATTGCTGCAATCAAGACTGAGGCCGCCACGGCAGCGGATGTGCCCGAAACGAGCGTGACCACGTCGGCCTGGCTCGAGTGTCGCACTGGCACGGGCACTCCGACCTTCTACTACTACCCGAACGAGCAAGACCAGATGTGCGGCTCCGGACAAACCTATCGGCGCTACCTTCGAGTATCGATCAACAAGACCTTCTCTCCGATCTTCGATTTCCGCTGGGCAGGAACGGACGCCAACGGCAACTACACGATCCAGGGTGCCACCTCGGTGAGGACGCAATGACCAAGCGCAAGCTCCTGCAGGGTCAGCTGATCCACCACGAGGACGGTGCCGCCGCGGTGGAGTTCGCATTCGCGCTGCCCATCCTGATCATGTTTATCTGGGGTATCGCACAGTTCGGCATGATCCTCGCGGCCGACGCCGGCATGCAGCACGCGCTCGGCGAAGGCGCCCGCATGGCAACGCTCTGGCCTCAGCCGACGAACGCCGCCGTTAAGCAGCGCATTCAGGACAATGTCTTCGGCAACTTCCTCGGCAGCTATACGGTGAGCGATCCGGTTGCGAGCACCAGCACGGCAGTGAACAACCAGTACGTCGACTTGCAGGTAACCTACACGGTGACGCCGGATTTCCTGTTCTGGCAGGGTTCACCAATCAATTTCGTCCGTAGCAAGAGGGTGTACGTGACCAAGCTTGTGACCGCTAGCTCAACGAGTAGCTGCGGCTCCACTTCAACGGGCGGCACGAGCACGAGCTGCACCACCAGCCCCAGCACGCCGTCGAGCTGACGCGCACGGCTCATTGCCGTCGGGGCACTCGAAGATAGGTTGGCTAGCTAAGCTCTTGTTCGTGCAAAGAAGGCGGCGATCGCGCCCTTGACTTCGTCCGAGGTCAAGCGCTCGGAGAAGTGCCCGTTTTCCAGCTCCATGCGCTGGAGCAACGCCTCGTGATCTGTGCCCCGGAGCAGCCGTTGGGTCAGGCGCACCGCCTCCGGCGGTTTGGCGAGCAATGAGGTGATGACCTCTTCCAGTCGCCCGGTCAGCGTACCTTCGCCAGCGCGATGGCTGACCAGGCCATAGCGCTCGGCTTCCTCGACCCCGAACGGCTCGCCGAGCAGCAGGTGCCGCGCGGCCACCCGCCGCCCCGCCATTTGCGGCAGCAGCAGCGAGCTCGCCGCCTCGGGTACCAGCCCCAAGTCCGTGAACGGCATGCGGAAGCGGGTGCCTTCCTCCGCCACCACCAGGTCGCAATGGAACAGCATGGTGGTGCCGATGCCCACCGCATTTCCGTGCACCGCCGCAATCAGCGGAACCGTGTTGCGGGCCAATCCCCGTAGCAGCCGCCACACCGGGATGTCCGCCTCTCGGTCCTGCGGCATCGCCTGCATAAAGTCCGCCAGATCGTTGCCAGCCGTGAAATCCTGGCCGGCCCCCTCCAGCGTTATAACCCGCACCGCCGGGTCCGCGGCGGCGCTTTCGACAGCGTCGGCCAGCGCGGCGTACATGGCGACCGTAATTGCGTTGCGCCGCTCGGGCCGATTCATGAGAAGCCGCAGGCGCTCGCCCTGGCGCTCAACAAGGAGGTGCTCGGTCATGGACGCTCTTGTGCCGGGCGGCTAAGCGCCATGCAACATCCCCCGACGACCGTAACGGAGCGCCGCGAGCCATGAAGTTCTTCGCCGACACCGCCGACATCAACGAGATCCGCGAACTGGCGGAGACCGGCTTGCTGGACGGCGTAACCACCAACCCAAGCCTCATTCACAAGGCCGGTCGTGACTTCGTAGAGACGGTGCGGGAGATCGCCGCCGTCGTCCCGGGTCCGGTCAGTGCCGAAGTCGTGGCGCTCGACCAGGCCGAGATGATGCGCGAGGCCGAGGTGCTGCGGAAGATCGCGGACAATGTCGCCATCAAGGTGCCGCTCACCCCCGACGGTCTCAAGGTCTGCCGCGCGCTCACCAGCGACGGCACCATGGTCAATGTTACCCTGTGCTTCTCAGCCGCCCAGGCGCTGCTCGCCGCCAAGGCCGGCGCGACCTTCATCTCGCCGTTCGTCGGCCGTCATGATGACGTCGGTTTTGCCGGAATGGAGCTGATCGCCGACATTCGCCTGATCTACGACAACTACGACTTTGCGACCCAGATCCTGGTCGCGAGCGTACGCCACCCGATGCACGTCGTTGAGGCCGCCAAGCTTGGCGCCGACGTCATGACCGCACCGGCGAAAGTCATCACCCAGTTGTTCAAGCATCCGCTGACCGACCTCGGCATCGCCGGCTTCCTGAAGGATTGGCAGGCGACCGGACAGACGATCGCCTAGGCCGGCACTGGAAATTAACCTTCGGCTGCGACATCCTGCAGCCATGGCACGGGTGATTCCCTTCCAAGACCATGCACTGGCCCGGCTCCGGGCCCGAGTCGCGGCCGCGGAAGAGGCCAACCAGGACCTGATCGCCTTTGCCCGCGGGCATTCGGGCGCGGTGTCGTCCATTCATTCGGCCGCGCTGGCGGCGATGGAAGCGGACAGCTTTGACGCGCTACTGCACGTCGTCACGCAGGAATGGCCGCTCATCCTCGGCCTTGATGCCGTGGCTCTGGCGCTGATTGTTGGCGACCGTGGTTTCCGGGTCGACACGGGCGGTGTTCAGCTGGTCGACCCGGCAATGCTCCGCCGCTTGCTCAACCAGGTCGATGCGGTGGTCCTTCGCACCGTCGAGCGCGGACACCCGTTGTTCGGCCCCGCTTGCGACCTCATTCGGGCCGAGGCGCTGATCCGGCTGGAAGGTGACGCCCCGGCGGGCCTGATCGCGCTAGGGCAGCGTACGGAACAGCCGCTGGACGGTCGGCACGGCTCCGAACTGCTGATGTTCCTCGGCCGCTGCCTCTCGGCTATGATTGGCCGGTGGAGCAGCCAAGCCTAGCCGACCTCGCCGCCCGCTTCGGCGCGCACCTCGCTCATGATCGCCGGCGCAGCGCGCATACGGTGCGCGCCTATGTGGCGACCGCTCATCGCTTCCTCCACTTCATGCACGAGCATCGCGGCGAGCAGATCGGTCGCTACGCCTTGCTCACCATTCAGCCGACCGACTTGCGCGGTTTCCTCGCCCGACGGCGCGGGGAGGGGCTGGGCGCCGCGTCCGCGGCGCGCGAACTGTCGGCCGTCCGGGCGTTCCTCAAGTTCGCGGCCGAGGACAGCGGCGAGCAGCCGCAACTGCCCCGCACACGGGCCCCGCGCCGCCCGCGCACGCTGCCTCGGCCAGCCTCCCCCGGCGATGCCATGGCGCTCGCCGAAGACGCGGGCGAGGCGGCCCTGCAACCCTGGGTTGGTGCCCGTGACCTCGCCATCCTGCTGCTGCTCTACGGCGCTGGCTTGCGCATGGCGGAAGCGCTCTCCCTTACTGCGCGGGTGCTGCCGCTGGGGCCGACCCTGCGAGTCGTCGGTAAGCGCGCCAAGCCACGGGTCGTCCCGCTGGTGCCTGCCGCGCGCGAGGCAATCGAAGCCTATGTCCGGGACTGTCCCTGGCCCCTGAAGGGCGACGTCCCGCTGTTCGTGGGCGTGCGCGGTGGTCCGCTCAACCCGGACCTGGTCCGCCGCGCGGTGCAGGGCGCGCGCCGCCGCCTCGGCCTGCCCGACACCCTCACGCCCCATGCCCTGCGCCACAGCTTTGCCACTCATCTGCTGGCGCGCGGAGCCGACCTCCGTTCGCTACAGGAGCTGCTTGGCCACGCGAGCCTGTCATCCACCCAGATCTACACGGGCGTGGATGCGGCCCACCTGCTGGACGTCTACCGCCACGCGCATCCGCGCGCCTAGCTGCGCTCCGCCGGCTTGTAGGTGACCAGTCGCCATACATAGCCGAGCACAAGCGTCACCAGGATGGCATTGCTGATCGGGCCCAGCCACTGGTCGACCTCCGTAAACCGCTCCCGCAGCTTGTAACCAGCCACTGCGATCGCCGCCGTCCACCCGGCGGTACCGAGGGTCGAGAAGAAGAAAAACGTCCGGAACCGCATGCGCAAGAGCCCGGCCGGCACCGACACCAGGCTCCGCACGGTCGGCAGCATGCGGCCAAGGAAGACGAAGAAGGTCCCATAGTGCCGGAACCAGCCCTCGGCGCGCTCCACCTCGCGCCAGGTCAGGGTCAGCCAGCGGCCGTGCTGTTCGATGAACGGCCGCAAACGGATGATGCCGAGTGCGCGGGCGACCAGATACCAGAAGATGTTGCCCAGCATCGCGCCGGCCGTGCCGCTGACGATTGCCCAAGCGAGCGACATCTGGCCCTTGGCGGCGGTCACGCCAGCGACCGACATGATCACTTCCGACGGAATGGGCGGAAATACCGTTTCCAGGAACATCAGAAAGGCGACGCCGAGGTAACCGGCATCCTCGATCAAGCGGATGACCCAGTCCGACATGGTTCAGGCGGCCAGCTTGCGTTCGATGGCGTCCCAGATCAGCGCCGCGCTGTTGGTCCGGTTGAACCGGTCAAGCGCAACGATGCCGGTCGGCGAGGTGACATTGATCTCCGTCAGGTGGCCCCCAATGACGTCGATGCCCACGAACAGCAGCCCGCGCGCCTTCAATTCCGGCCCGAGCGCAGCGCAGATCTCCTGCTCGCGCGCTGTCAGGTTAGTCTTCGCAGCCGTGCCACCAGCCGCCAGGTTGGACCGAATCTCGCCTTGGCCTGGTATCCGGTTGATGGCGCCGATCGGCTCGCCGTCCACCAGGATGATGCGCTTGTCGCCTTCGCTCACGGCGGGAAGAAAGGCCTGGGCGATATAGGGTTCCTTCCACACCTCGCCGAACAGCTCGGCCAGCGCGCGAAGGTTGGCGCCGTCTCGCCCGATCCGGAACACCGCTGCACCCGCGTTGCCGTGCAGCGGTTTCAAGACGATCTCGCCATGGCGCGTGTGGAACGCGGTCAGCTCGTCCAGGCTGCGGGTGATCATGGTCGGCGGCATGAAGCGCGCGAAGTCGAGCACGAACAGCTTCTCGGGCGCGTCCCGCACTGAGCGCGGATCGTTGATCACCAGCGTCTTTCCACGCAGCCGCTCCAGCAAGTGCGCGGCGGTGATGTACGCGATGTCGAACGGCGGGTCCTGCCGCATCAGCACCACGTCGACCTCCTCCGCAAGATCGAGCGGAGCAGGCGAGGCGGCGGTGAAGTGGTCACCCTCGACCCGCCGGACCTCGACCTGGCGGGCCAGCGCTCTGATCGCCCCGTCCTCATAGGTCAGCTGGTCGGCCGGATAGTGGAACAGCCGGTGTCCGCGCTCCTGCGCTTCCAGCATCAGCGCGAACGTCGAATCGCCGGCGATGGCGATGCTCTCCAGCGGGTCCATCTGCACGGCTATGGTCATGGGCATGCGCTCGCGCCTAGTGGAGCCCGTACGGATTGTCACCCGCGCCAGACGTCGGGAACGTGACGCGGCAAGCGCCGGGGGACGACATAGAGAGCATCGATCCGGATGATGTCGCAGCCGTGGCCGTAGCGCGTCGCCAGCCGCTCGGCCGCAACAGCTACCCGGCGCAATCGGCTGCGGTCGAGGGCCATGCCAGCTGCGCGCTCGTCGGCACGCGCCTTGACCTCGACAAAGGCCAGCGTGCCGCCCCGCCTGGCCACCAGGTCGACCTCACCCCCAGGCACTCGCGCCCGCTGCGCCAGGATGCGCCAGCCGTGCAACCGTAGCCACCAGGCGGCGATCGTCTCGGCGCGGCGGCCCTGACGCTCGGCTCTGGCCCGGCGGTTCAGCGGGACAGCTCCAGGGCCCGGGCGTAAGCTCGCTTGCGCGGGACGCCCAATTGCTCGGCGACCAGCGCGGCAGCGCGGGAGGGCGACTCGTCGACCATCGCGGTACGCAAGGCCTCGTCGAGCGCGTCCGCTCCGGCCGGCTCGGCCGCTGCCGGAGGAGCGACCACGATCACGATTTCGCCACGGGGCGGGGTTTTGCGGTAACGATCCGCAAGCTCGGCGAGAGTGCCGGTAACGCATTCCTCATGAAGCTTGCTGATCTCCCGGACGACGGCGGCATCGCGCTGTCCGAGGCGCTCCGCCAGTTCGGTCAGCGCATCGCCCAGGCGCGATCCGCTTTCATAGAAGACCAGGGTGGCCCGAAGGCTTGCCAGCTCCGCCACCGCCTCTGCCCGCGCCTTGGCCTTGGCCGGCAGAAATCCCGCAAACAGGAAACGGTCGGTTGGCAGGCCCGCCAGGGTCAGCGCCGCGATCGCCGCGGACGGGCCCGGCAGGGTATGCACGGAAAGCCCCGCGGCGCGGGCCGCCCGGACCAGCTTGTACCCGGGATCGGAGATCAGCGGCGTGCCCGCGTCACTGACCAGCGCCACGGCTTCGCTGCCCAGCCGCGCCAGCACCCGGGCCCGGTCGGTCTCACTCGAATGGTCGTGGTAGACCTGCATGGGGGCGGTCGCGCCGATGTGGGCCAGCAGCTTGGCGGTGACGCGCTTGTCCTCGGCGAGGATCAGGTTCGCCCGGCGCAGCACGTCGGCCGCCCGAACGGTGAGGTCGCCCAGATTGCCGATCGGCGTAGCGACGATGTACAAACCGGGGGGAAGAGGATCGTCCATGAGGTGGGCTGCGTGATGGCATTCTCCCCCGAGCTCCGGCAAGGCCGCCGTGCCTTTCTTCTCACCCTTGTGTCCGCGCTGGCGGTGGTTGCCTGCTCCACCGGACCTCACCGCGGCGCTCTGCCGCCGGTGCCGCAGGGCCCGGCGCGTAACCGGGTCGCCTTGCTGGCGCCGTTGACCGGCCAGGATGCGGCGCTTGGCCAGGCGCTGGCCAACGCCGCCCGGCTGGCCCTGGCTGACACTGGCAACCAGTCAATCGAGCTGAAGGTGTACAATACGGACGCGGGCGGAGCAGCGGCAGCCGCCAATCGCGCGCTCGGGGAGGGTGCGCAGCTGATCCTTGGTCCGCTGCTCAGCGACCAAGTCCGCGCTGTTGCGCCCATTACGCGGCAGGCGCGGGTGCCAGTTCTGGCGTTCAGCAATGACGAGACGGCGGCGGGCAGTGGTGTCTATATCCTGGGTTTCGTGCCGAGCCAGGCCGTGAGCCGTGCCGTTCGCCAGGCGCGGACCAGTGGCGCAGGTCGCTTCGCCGCCCTGGCGCCCGCCACGACCTACGCCCAGCGCGCAACGGCTGACCTGCCGAGGACGGTGGAACGAGCCGGCGGGCAACTCGTCGGCATGCAGAGTTATGGCAGCCTTGCCGAGGCGCGGGCCGGCCTGCGCCGGCTCAACGCCGCCGGCTACGACGCGCTGCTGATCGCCGACTCGGCCCGCACGGCTGCCACCATCGCTCCACAGGTGCTCGCAGGCGCCCGCATCGTTGGTCCGGACCTGTGGGCCGGAGAACGCGGGCTCGGCCGCACGCCGCGGCTCCGCCGCGCAGTGTTCGCAGCGCCGTCCGACGTTCGCTTCAACCAGCTCGCAAGCCGCTATCGAGCTCGCTACGGCGCCAATCCCCCGCGGCTTGCCAGCCTCGGCTACGACGCGGTGCTGCTGGGCGTTCGTGCCACCAAGAATTGGAAACCGGGGCGTCGCTTCCCCGTGGATGCCCTGAAGGAGAACGAGGGCTTCGTTGGAGTCGATGGCGTGTTCCGCTTCACCGCGGAAGGCGTGGCCGAGCGCGGTCTGGAAGTGCGTCAGGTGTCGGCTAGCGGTACCACGGTAATCTCTCCCGCGCCCGCTCATTTCTAGGGGCAAGCCCCTATGGTCAAACGATCTATTTGGAGTCATTCTTCACCCGTAACGGGAGGAGAACGGCCATGTTGTCACTGGTCTTGTTGATTGCTGCTGCCCCGGCCGCAGCGCCCAACACAGCCGCAATCGACCGCAGCCGAAGTGCGTTTGTTGCGTGCCTCAAGCAAGCAGCTACCGCTGCCAAAGCACCCGAGGTAACCGCCGACAGCTTCGCAGGTTACGCCCGCTCGCACTGCGCGGCGCAGCAGACCGCGCTGGTTGAGGCGATGGTCGCCTTTGATGTGCGCAACGGCGCGTCGCGCAAGTCCGCCGTCGAGGGAGCGGACATGGCGGTCGACGATTACCTGGAGACGGCCAAGAACAACTGGGCCGCGCGCCTCAGCAACTAGGCGGCAATCTCCGCGAGCACCCGGTCGAGCAGCAGGCGACCGGCAGGCGTGGTGCGCAAGCGCCCGGGTGATCGCTCGACCAGGCCAAGGGCAGCCAGCCGCTCGGTTGCACGCGGGTCGATCAATGGACGCCCGAACCGGCGTTCGAGCCGCTCCGGGTCGACTCCCTCCGCCAGGCGCAAGCCCATGACCAGCGCCTCGTCTGCACCCTCCTGGGCGGAAAGTGGTGCTTCCTCGACCATGCCGTGATTGTTCCGGGCAATGCCGGCCAGGAAGTTCTCCGGCTTACGGTGGCGGACGGTCCGCATGCCCAACCGCCGCCCATGGGCGCCCGGCCCGATTCCGGCATAATCGCGATAGCGCCAGTAAGTGAGATTGTGACGGCTCTCCTGGCCAGGCCTGGCGTGGTTGCTGATCTCATAGGCGGGCAGGCCCGCCGCGCCCGTCAACTCCGCCGTAGACTCGAACAGGTCGGCCGCGGCATCGGCGTCCAGCGGCTCGAACTTGCCGGCAGCATGGAGCGCGGCGAAGCGGGTGCCGGGCTCGATCGTCAGCTGGTAGAGCGACAGGTGCCCCGTCCCGAAGCCCAGCGCCCGCCCCAGCATCGCCGACCAGTCTTCCGGTGTCTGGCCGGGCAGCGCGTAGATAAGGTCGAAACTGACCCGGCCGAAGTGTCGCTGAGCCGTTTCCAGCGCACTTAGGGCTTCGTCCACACCATGCGCCCGTCCAAGAAAGCGAAGCGCCGCGTCGTCGAGTGATTGAACGCCAAGGCTCACCCGGTTGACCCCAGCCGCGGCGAGGTCGGCGAAGCGGGCGGCTTCGACTGAGCTGGGGTTGGCCTCGAGGGTAATCTCCAGGCCGTCGACGACCTGCCAATGCCCCGCCGCCGCTTCGATAACCGCTGCCGCCGTGGAGGGCTCCATCAGCGACGGAGTGCCGCCGCCGAAGAAGATGCTGGTCAGCCGGCGGCCAGGCAGCAGCCGCGCCTCGTGCGCCAGGTCGGCCAGCAGGGCGTCGCGCCATGCTTGCTGGTCGACGCGGTCGCGGACGTGGCTGTTGAAGTCGCAGTAGGGGCACTTGCTGACGCAGAACGGCCAATGGACGTAGAGCGCCAGCGGCTCGCCAGGCGACGATTTCTTAACGGTTGTGGCGGCAGTGTCCGGGGTCATGATCCGGGTCGTCCTTAGCCTTCTGCTCCTTGCCGCACCATGCACGGCCGCGACGGTTGTCGTTCCGATTCCGCCGGCGCGCCCCAACCCCAACTGGCCGGCGGCTGCCGACCGCAGCGACGGGCTGCTACGGACCACCGCCCTGGCACTGCACAACCAGACTCGTCGGGAGTTCGGGGTCGGGCCGGTCGTCTGGAACGACTGGCTGGCGAGCGAAGCGCGGGCCTACGCCGAGCGAATGGCCGCAACCGGCGTCTTCCGGCACGATCCGACGCCGGGACGTCGATCCAAGATGGGTGAAAACCTGTGGCATGGCACTCGCGGGGCCTTCTCCTATCAAATCATGCTCGGCCAGATGGTGGACGAGCGGCAGCATTTCCGTCCGGGCGTGTTCCCGGACGTCAGCGCCACTGGCGAGTGGGAGCAGGTTGCCCACTATACCCAGATGGTCTGGCCCTCCACCACGGAGGTGGGCTGCGCCGTCGCGTCGAACGCCAGCGACGATTATCTCGTTTGCCGCTACGCGCCGACCGGCAACATGGACGGCGTCGCGTTGATCCCGGCGCGCGGCGACGTGAAGCTAGCCCAAGGCCGCGACTAGTTTTCGGAACGCCTCGGCGCGGTGGCTGATCGCGTGCTTGGCGGCCGGCTCCATCTCACCGAACGTCTGCCCGCCGCCAACGGGCAGGAACATGGCGTCATAGCCAAAGCCATTAGCCCCGCGTGGAGGCCACACCAGGGTACCGTGGGCCTTGCCTTCGAAGCTCTCCGCGGTGCCGTCCGGCCACGCGAGCGACAGCACGCAGGTGAAATGCGCGTCGTGCCCGGCGTCGGGCCCAGCGGCTCCCACCTCCTGCCAGACCCGCTCCATCGCCCGGCCGAAGTCGCGCTCGCCACTCTCGTTCTCGGCCCAGCGCGCCGAGTGGATGCCCGGCTTCCCGTGCAGCGCATCGACGCTGAGGCCGCTGTCATCGGACAGGGCTGGCAAGCCGGTCAGGTCCGCCGCCGCGCGAGCCTTCAGCTCGGCATTGTCGACAAAGGTGACCCCGGTCTCCTCGGGCTCGGGCAAGTCCAGCTCGGCCGCGCCGACGCAGTCGATCCCGAACGGCGCCAACAGCTCGCGGATTTCCCGCAGCTTGCCGCTGTTGTGGGTCGCGATGACCAGCCGGGGGCCGATCGCCTTCACCGGCCGACCGCCTTCAGCTGCGCCTCGAAAATCTGCGCGCAGCCGATCCGCGCGAGGCGAAGCAGCCGCAGCAGGGCTTCCTCGTCGAACAGCGCGCCTTCGGCCGTGAGCTGGGCTTCGACGATGTTGCCGTCGCCCGTTAGCACGAAGTTGCCGTCGCTGTGGGCATTCGAGTCCTCGAGGTAGTCGAGGTCGAGCACCGGCGTGCCCTCATGGATGCCGCAGCTGACCGCGGCCACCTGGGTCTTGATCGGGTCGCCCGACAGCTGGCCCATGAAGCCGTTCACCGCCAAGCGCAGGGCGACCCAAGCGCCCGAGATGGCGGCGGTGCGGGTGCCGCCGTCGGCCTGGATCACATCGCAGTCGAGCACGATCTGGCGCTCGCCGAGCAGCTTGAGGTCGGTCACGGCGCGCAAGCTACGGCCGATCAGCCGCTGGATCTCCTGCGTCCGGCCCGACTGCTTGCCCTTGGCCGCCTCGCGCGCGCCGCGAGTGTGGGTGGCACGGGGCAGCATGCCATATTCGGCGGTGACCCAGCCAGAGCCCTTGCCCCGCAGGAAAGGCGGCACCTTCTCCTCAACGGAAGCGGTGACCAGCACGCGGGTGTCGCCGAAGCTGACGAGGCAGCTGCCCTCGGCATGCTTGGTGAAGCCGGGCTCGAACGCAAGCGAGCGCATCTGGTCGGGGGCGCGGCCGCTGGGGCGCATTGAATTTCTCCTCAGATCGAAACGGCGGCCTGCCTAGCGGCGGCGGGTGCGGTCGTCACCCCGTTGCGGCCGACGGGAAACGGAGAAAAACATACCACTGTCCACTTCGTCCACTTCGCTTCCGGAACGATCTTGTGCGGTTCGAAGGACCGGCGGAAGATCCCGGCGATGCTGCCACATCGATTGGGCAGTAGGACAGCCTTCCGTTGCCGAGGCACCCGGATTGAACGGACGGCACGGCACGCCCTACATGGGCGGCATGACCCTGCCGATCACCGAACTGACCGACCGCATGCGGGCGATCTTCGGCCTGGTGGTGGAAGCCTATCTGGAGCGCGGACAGCCGGTCGGCTCCCGGGCGCTGGCCGGCACCGTGAACCTTTCGCCCGCCTCCATCCGCTCGGTTCTGGCCGAGCTGGAGGAGCGCGGACTGCTGACCCATCCGCATACCTCGGCCGGGCGGATGCCGACCGAGACCGGGCTCAGGCTGTTCGTTGACGGGATCATGCAGTCGCACTTGCCCGGGCGCGAGGAGCGGGCGGCGATCGAAGGCCGGCTGCGCGACCGGCCGCTGGAAGAAGCGCTTGCCAACGCGACGGCGGCGTTGTCCGGCCTGTCGGCGTGCGCCGGCGTGGTGGTCGCGCCCAAGCTGGAGCCGCGGCTGAAGCAGCTCTCCTTCGTGCCGCTGGGGCAGGCGCAGGCGCTGGCGGTGCTGGTCGGCACGGACGGCAGCGTCGAGAACCGGGTCGTGAACCTGCCCGCGGGCACAACCGCCATGGCGCTGGCCGAGGTAGCGAACTTCGTCTCCGCCCGCTTGTCCGGCCTGACCCTTGGCGAAGCCGAAGCGCGGCTGCGCCGGGAAATGGCGGACCGCCGCGAAGCGATCGACGCCGCCGCGGCCGAGCTGGTGGCGAGCGGGCTGGCGGAGTGGCGCCAGGATGCCCGGTCGCGCCCGGTGCTGATCGTCCGCGGCCAGGCCAACCTCATCGATGAGAGCGCCGCCGCCGACCTCGACCGGGTCCGCCGGCTCCTCGAGGAACTGGAGGACCGGCAAGAGATCGTCCGCCTGCTTGAAAGTGCGCGGGAAGGGCAGGGCTGCCGCATCTTCATCGGGTCGGAGAACCGGATGTTCGCACTGTCGGGCTCCAGCGTCATCGCCGCGCCTTACCGCGACACGGCCGGCGAGGTGGTCGGCGTGGTCGGCGTGATTGGCCCGACGCGGTTGAACTATGCGCGGGTGGTGCCCATGGTGGATTACACAGCACAAGCACTGACGAGATTGATGGGATGATGCAGGACGATCTTCACGACCAGGCCGAGGAACTACGCGAGGACACGGCCGCCGACTCGCCCGAATTGCAGGAGCACGACCGCGTGGCCGAGCTCGAGAAAGCGCTGGAGGAGGCCAACAACAAGGCGCTCTATGCTGCTGCCGAGGTCCAGAACGTCCGGCGGCGGCTTGAAGGGGAGCGCGACTCCGCCGCGGCCTACGCCTCGACGGGCTTTGCTCGCGACATGCTGGCGGTGCGCGATCACCTGGACCGGGCGCTGGCCCATGTGCCCGTCGGCAGTGACGAGAACTTCGTGTCAGGCATCCAGGCGACGCTGCGCGAGCTCGACTCCGTCTTCGCGCGGCACGGCATCGTGCGGGTGGAGTCCAAAGGCCAGCCGCTCGATCCCAACAAGCACCAGGCCATGATCGAGATTCCGTCGGCCGACGCCGAGCCGGGAACGATCGTGGAAGAAATGCAGGCCGGCTACATGCTCAAGGACCGGCTGCTGCGGCCGGCGCTGGTTGGGGTGGCGAAGGCCGACTGAGGCTTTCGCCCCGCTTCACCGGCAATCCGGCGCGAAAGAGGAACTGCCGACGTTGGCGGCGATTAGCTTTGCCACCATCCACCCGGGAGAGTTCACCGCCATGTCCATGCTCGACGCCCTCATGCAGCAGGGTGCTGCCAATTCTATCAGCCGTGACCTCGGCGTCGACCAGCAGACCGCGCAGACCGGCCTGGCGGCGCTGCTGCCGGCCGTGCTCGGCGGCATGCAGAACCAGGGGCAGGCGCATCCGCAGGGCCTTGGCGGTCTCGCGGGCATGCTCGGCGGCCTCGGCGGCGGCGGCCTGCTCGACAACGCGCTGGGCCAGCAGCCGACCGATGTGAACCAGGGCAATCAGGTGCTGGGCCAAGTGTTCGGCAGCAAGGACACCAGCCGCACGGTGGCGACGCATGCCGCCCAGCAGACCGGCCTGTCGCCCGACCTCCTGAAGCGCATGCTGCCGATCGTCGCCATGCTGGCCGCGGGCTACTTCGCCAAGCAGGCCGGCGGCCAAGGCGGCGCGATCGGCGGGGGCGGCGGCATGGGCGGCATGCTCGGTTCGCTGCTCGGCGGCGGCGCGGGCGGGGCCAACCCGCTGAACAGCATTCTTGGCGGGCTGATGGGCGCGGGACGTTAATCCTGCCGGACGCCGGCGCTGACGACGGGCTGCCGCTACCTCGCCGCTACTGGGCGGCAGCTGCGATCTGGCTGGCGTTGGCGATGGCCGTGCTCGACGGCTCCATCGCCAACGTCGCCCTGCCGACCATCGCGCGCGAGATTGGCGCCTCGCCCGCGACCAGTATCTGGATCGTCAACGCCTACCAGCTGACCATTACCGTCCTGCTGCTGCCGCTGGCGGCATTGGGCGACCAGATCGGGTACCGCCGCGTCTACATCCCGGGGCTTGTGCTGTTCACCCTGGGGTCGCTGGGTTGCGCGGCGGCAGGCGGGCTGACCGCCCTGATCGCCGCACGGGTCTTTCAGGGTGTCGGCGCGGCCTGCATCATGAGCATGAACGCGGCGCTTGTCCGGTCGATCTATCCCGCCACGATGCTTGGGCGAGGAATTGGCTACAATGCGATGGTGCTGTCGGCTTCGGCGGCGGCAGGACCAACTCTGGCGGCCTTCATCCTCAGCGTCGGATCGTGGCCTTGGCTGTTCCTGATCAACCTGCCAATCGGCATCGCGGCTGTCGTCGTGGGCCTGAAGGCGCTGCCGAACGCGCGCGGTCAGGGCGGCCGGCTGGACGGCGTGTCGGCGCTGCTGAGTGCGCTGATGATGGGCTGCACGGTGTCCGGCGCGGAGCTGGCGACGCGGTCGAACGGAGCGCTTGGTGCAGCGCTGGTCGCAATCGGCGTGGGTTCGGGCGTCCTGCTGGTCAGGCGCGAGTGGGGCGACCCGGCGCCGCTCTTTCCTGTCGACCTGCTGCGTAGCCGCATCTTCAGCATGTCGATCGGCACCTCCACCGTCTCCTTCGCCGCGCAGATGCTGGCGTTCGTGACCTTGCCTTTCCTGTTTCAGGCGGTGCTGAACCGGAGCGCATTTGAGACCGGGCTGCTGATGACGCCCTGGCCGCTTGCACTCGGGGTGGTCGCACCGATCGCCGGGCGGCTGGCGGACAAGGTGCGGGCGGGGCTGCTCGGCGGCATTGGGCTGACCATCTTCGCCGCTGGCCTGTTCGCGCTGTCGCGGATGGGCACGGAGCCGCAGACCTGGGACATCGCCTGGCGCATGGCGCTGTGCGGCATCGGCTTTGGCCTGTTCCAGTCGCCCAACAACCGCACCATCGTCAGCGCCGCCCCGCGCGAGCGGTCGGGCGCGGCCGGCGGCATGCTGGCGACCGCGCGGCTGCTGGGCCAGACCACCGGCGCGGTGATCGTCGGCGCCGCCTTCCACCTGGCCGGCGTGCGCGCCGGGCCGGGGCTGCTGCTTGCGGCGAGCATCGCGGCGCTCGCGGCCGCCGGGCTAAGCTTGCTGCGGCTGCGAGCACCGCGAACGACGCATCGCTTGCCGGAGGCCGCGCTGGACTGAATTCGGCAAGGTTACTGACCGCGAGAAGACGCAAGCGGCTTCAGCTGATCGGTTGCCGGCTATTCGCGGGAGGGGCATGGCGCTCCAATGCATCACGCGGTCAGCCACTGGGTCGAGCAATATGGGGTGCTCGGCGTGTTCCTGGCGGCGTTCCTTGAGGGCGAGCTGGGCGTGGTGGTGGGCGGTGCGATGGCGCACCTCGGCCGGTTGAGCGGGCTGCACGTGCTGCTCGCGGCATGGAGCGCGGCGGTCATCTCGGCGCAACTGTTCTTCGTGGCCGGCCGCTCGCAGCGGGACGCGCGCTGGGTGCACAAGGTCACCGACAAGCGCGCCTTTGCCTTGGCGATCCGGTGGATCGACCGCCACCCGCGGCTGTTCTGCCTGGGCTATCGCTTCGTGTATGGCATGCGGGTGGTTGGGCCGGTGGCGATCAGCCTGAGCCACATGCCGGCGAGGACCTTTCTGCTGTTCAACCTGTGCACCGCGCTTGTGTGGGCGTGCGTCGGCGTGGGGCTCGGCTGGTGGTTCGGGCCCGAGCTGGCGCATCTGGTGCGGCGCTGGTTCACGCTACAGCGTTTCGCGGTCGCAAGTGCGGTGGCGCTGATGCTGTTCGTCGGGCTCATCGCCTGGCGTGCGCGGCGCGCCGCCCGGCGCCGGGCCGAGGCGCTGGCGGTGGCCGAGTTGCTGGATTGAATAGGCCGCGTGGTCAGGCGCGGCCTTGCCGAATGTACTCGTCGACGTTCAGTGCCAGCACGTCCATCGGCACGTTGCCGCCCAGCACCACCGCATCGTTGAAGTCGCGTAGGTCATAGGCCGCGCCGAGCGCCGCCTTGGCCTTGTCGCGCTGACGGTTGATCTCCTGGTGGCCAACCTCGTAGCCGCAGGCCTGGCCGGGCCAGCTGCAGTAGCGGTCGACTTCCGAGGCGACTTCCAGCGGGTTGGAGCCGTTGCGCTCGACGAAGAACTGAACGCCTTGTTCTCGGGTCCAGCGCTTGGCGTGAATGCCGGTGTCGACCACCAGCCGGCACGCGCGGAAGCCGATGGACTGGAGATAGCCGAGCCGACCGACCGGGAAGTCGTCGAACACGCCCAGCTCATCCGCCAGCTGCTCGGCATAGAGCGCCCAGCCTTCCGAATAAGCGTTGAAGGCGAGCAGGGTGCGGATCAGCGGCAGGTGAAAGGTGTACTCGCCCTGCCAGACGTGGCCGGGGATGGCTTCATGATGGGCCAGATCCGGCAGGCTGTACCTGCTGTGCAGGTCGGTGGTGCGCAGATTGATCCAGAATTTGCCCGGGATCTTCCCATCGGGCGAGCCAGGCCCGCCGTAGGCTCCAGGTGCGCCCGGCTCTTCTTCGGGCGGCAAACGCTTCACCTCCAGATTGCCCTTCACCAGCGTGCGGAAGCCGCGCGGCAGCTGGGCGCGGATGATGCCGAGCCGTTCCTGGATGAAGGCCATGATCTCGGCCCGGCCCTTATCGCCGGGGCTGAACTGATACTTAGGGTCCTTGGCGAGCGCCTGCATCCGCTGCCCAACAGTGCCTTTGGTGTAGCCGAGCTGGCGCAGGATCGGGTCCATTCGCCCGTGCAGCTGGTCGAGCGTGCGAAGGCCCAGCTGGTGGATTTCCTCCGGGCTCATGTTCGTGGTCGTGCTCGCCCGCAGTGCATAAGCGTAGTAAGCGTCACCGCCCGGCCGCGCCCACATGCCGGCGGCGTCGGTGGCCTGCGCGCGCTGGCGCTGCAATTCGGCGATCTGCCGCTGCAGGGCAGGGGCGACCTCGCGAGTGGCGATGGCGCGGGTGCGCGCGTCCCAGCCGCCGGAGATGTTCTTCTCCCGCGTGCGGCGGACAAGCGACTCGACCAGCCCGCCGCCCTTGGCGGCATCAGTGGCAGATTGGGTCAGTTGCTTGACGGCCTTGTCGATCAGGAAGCCGGGCGGGATCAGGCCCTTGGCGGCGGCGGCCTGCATCCGGCCGGTCTCGCCATCCAGCTGCGCCGGATATTGCGCCAGGCGCGCGACATAGGCCTCCGCGTCCGCCGCGTTCTCGATCAGGTGATCGGTGTCGAGGAACTTGGGGGTATCGAGATAGGCGCCGACATTCTGGATCACGACATAAGGCGTGTTGCGCCACCCGCCGACGGCGACGTCGCCGTAGGGCTGCGAAAAGCCAAGCAGGCCCGTCCGGTACGCGCTCTTGATTACTTCCAGCGTGGTGCGGGTCGAGTGGCTCAGGGCCGACAGGTCGTAGCCGTCGATCTGGCCAAGATCGTTGCGGATGGTCGCGGCGAAGCGCTCCTGGCCGGCCTGGCTGCGGTCCGACAGCTGGCTGCGCAAGGCCGCATATCGGCCCTTGTCGACGTTGTTGCCGGTGGCGCTCTCCGGCGAGAGCCGGAGGAGGTGGTCGGTGACGGTGTCGATCAGCCGCTTGGCGCCCGCCTCGTCTAGCGGCGCCTTGCCCGTGGCGGTCGCTGCCACAGCCGACACGGGCGAGGGAGCGGTGGCAGTGGTGCAGCCGGCGGTGGCAGCGGACGAGGCGAGGAGGCCGAGGGTCTGGCGACGGGTGAGTGCGTTCATGCGCTCAGCCTAGGCGCACCCTCCACCCGCAGGCAATTGCCTTCAGCGCCGACCACTCGCACCAGTTCGCCAGGCTGAGCAGGGCCGCCGCGCGCGGACCACTCGCTGTCGCCGACCCGAACCCGGCCGCCATGCTCGTCCACGGTCGAGACCACCGCCACCGAGCGCCCGATCAGCCGGGCGGAGCGGTCGTTCAGCAGCGGGTCCGGGCTGTCCACGATGCGATTGGCGTAGACCTTGCGCCCGATCGCAACGGCCAGGGCGGTGTAGATGGCGAACAGGACCAGCGCGGGCCCGACGCCAAGGTCGAACAGCAGCACGAAAGCGCCGGTGACCATCGCCGCGGCGCCGATGAACAGCAGGAACACGCCGGGCGCCACCAGCTCGGCCATCAGCAGCAGCAGGCCGCCGATCAGCCACCACCAACCGGGCGCAATTTCGCCCAGGTTCATTCGGCCGCTTCCTGTCGACCTGTGCGGGGCAGTCCTGCGCGGCCTGCCGGCGAGCGCAGCTCCAGCGGTGGTTCGGCGTCCTGCCCAAGCGCGGCTTTCGCCAGCTCACCGATACCGCCGAGGCTGCCGATCAGCTGGGTCGCCTCCACCGGGAACAGGATCGTCTTGGCATTGGGCGACGTCGCGAATTGGCTGACCGCTTCGACATACTTCTGGGCGATGAAGTAGTTGATCGCCTGCGCATTGCCGCCCGCAATGGCGTCCGACACTAGGGTCGTGGCCTTGGCTTCCGCTTCCGCTCCGCGCTCGCGCGCTTCGGCCTCGCGGAAGGCGGCTTCGCGCAAGCCTTCGGCTTGCAGGATCTTGGCAGCCTTTTCGCCCTCCGCTCGCAGGATCTCGGACGCGCGCAGGCCTTCGCTTTCCAGGATGTTGGCACGCTTCTCGCGCTCGGCCTTCATTTGCCGGGTCATGGCGTTGACGATGTCGGCGGGCGGGCGAATGTCCTTCAGCTCGACCCGGGTGATCTTGACGCCCCACGCCTCGGTGGCGTGGTCGACCACCTGCAGCAGGCGGACGTTGATCTCGTCCCGCTTGGACAGGGTCTCGTCCAGGTCCATCGAGCCCATCACAGTGCGCAGGTTCGTGGTCGAAAGCGCCATGATGGCGGTGTAGAGGTCGCTGACCTCGTAGGCCGCCTTGGCGGGCTCCAGCACCTGGAAGAACACCACGCCGTCGACCGCGACCATGGCGTTGTCCTTGGTGATGATCTCCTGCCCCGGGATGTCGAGCACCTGCTCCATCATGTTGATCTTGCGGCCGACCCGGTAGAAGAACGCCGGCACGAAGTTGAAGCCCGGCTCCGCCACCCGCATGAAGCGGCCGAAATGCTCGATGGTGTAGCGATAGCCCTGGTGGACGATCTTGATGCTCATCATGGTGTAGAGCACCACCAGGATCGCAACGAACAAGGTGAACGTGGTCAGCATGGTATTCCCCGCTAATTCGTCGGTTTGTTATGCCCCGTCCGTGCGGCCAAGCGAAGCGGAATCGAGATGAGCGTGAACCTGTTCGGCAGACGGTCGGCGCTGTTTCTTCCCGCGAGCAATCCACGCGCGGTCGCCAAGGCGCGGGAAGCGGGGGCGGACCTGGTCATCCTCGACCTGGAGGACGCGGTGAAGGAGGCCGACAAGGACGCGGCGCGGGTCGCAGCGGTGGCGGCGGTCGCGACCGGCTGGCCATGCCCGGTGGCGATCCGGGTGAACGGCTTCGTCACCGACTGGCACGGTGCTGACGTGGAGGCGGTCGCCGGCTCCAGCGCGGATTTCGTGGTGGTGCCACGAGTGGATGGGCCGGCCGTGCTGCAGGAGGTGCTGGCTCTGACCGGGAAACCGGTGGCGGCGATGGTTGAAACCGCGTTGGGCGTCCGGCGCGCGTGGGAGATCGCGGAGAGTGCGGCGGCGCTGATCGCTGGCACCAACGACCTGGCCGCGGACCTGCGGCTGCCGACCAGCGGCCGCCGGCCGGCGCTGCAGACGGCGTTGCAGACAATCGTGCTGGCGGCGCGCGCAGCGGGGAAGCCGTGCTTCGATGGTGTCTACAACCGGCTCGACGACCCGGACGGCTTCAGTGCGGAGGCGGGCGAAGGGCGTTCGCTCGGCTTCGATGGCAAGACCCTGATCCACCCGAACCAGGTCGCGCCGTGCCATGCCGCCTTCGCGCCTTTACCCGAGGAGGTTGCCCGCGCAGAACGGCTGGTCGCCGCGGCGAGCGGCGGAGCGCAACGGTTCGAGGGTGAGATGATCGAGCGGATGCACGTGGAGGCCGCCGAGCGGTTACTGGAGCGCGCCCGCTAGCCCTTGCCGAATCACGCCGGTCCGGCCAAAGGCGCGCATGGCCGACCTCCTCAACGCTCCTGACATCCCGCTGGGCCTGACGTTTGACGACGTCCTGCTGCAGCCGCTTGAATCCAGCGTGCTGCCGAGCCAGGCGGAGACTGCCACCCGCTTCACCCGCGACATTCCGCTGCGCATCCCCTTGCTGTCCAGTGCGATGGACACTGTGACGGAAACGGACATGGCGATCGCCATGGCGCAGCTGGGCGGCATCGGCGTGCTCCACCGCAACCTCGACGTCGAGGCGCAGGCCGCTGCCGTGCGGGCCGTGAAGCGCTTTGAAAGCGGCATGGTCGTCAACCCGATCACCATGACTCCCGATCAGACGCTGGCCGAAGCGCTGGAGCTGATGCGCTTCCACAAGATCAGCGGCATCCCGATCGTGCAGGCATCGGGCAAGCTGTGTGGCATCCTCACCAACCGCGACGTCCGCTTCGCCGAGAACCCGCGCCAGCCGGTATCCGAGCTGATGACGCGCGAGAACCTGGCGACGGTGCCGGCCGGGACAGGCCAGGAGGAGGCGCGTAGGCTGCTGCACCAGCGGCGGATCGAGAAGCTGCTGGTGGTGGACGACGGAGGCCACTGCGTCGGCCTGATCACCGTCAAGGACATCGAGAAGGCCGTCGCGACGCCGGACGCCACCAAGGACCCGGAAGGTCGCCTCCGTGTCGCCGCTGCCAGCACCGTCGGCGACAAGGGCTGGGATCGCAGCCAGGCGCTCATCGACGCCGGTGTCGACTGCATCGTGATCGACACCGCCCATGGTCACAACACGGACGTCGCCCGCGCCGTTGAGCGGGTGAAGACCGCGTCCAACCGCGTTCAGGTGGTGGCCGGCAACGTCGCTACGGCCGACGCCGCCAAGGCGCTGATCGATGCTGGCGCGGATGCCATCAAGGTCGGGATCGGCCCGGGCTCCATCTGCACCACCCGGATCGTCGCCGGGGTCGGCGTGCCGCAGCTGACGGCGGTCATGAACGCCGCCTCGGCCGCGCGGGGCAGCAGCGTCCCGGTGATCGCCGACGGCGGCGTCCGCACCAGCGGGGACATGGCCAAGGCGTTGGCGGCGGGCGCGTCGACCGTGATGGTCGGCTCGCTGCTGGCCGGCACGGAGGAAGCGCCGGGCGAGGTGTTCCTCTACCAGGGCCGCGCCTACAAGAGCTATCGCGGCATGGGTTCAGTCGGGGCCATGGCCCGCGGCTCGGCCGACCGCTATTTCCAGCAGGACATCAAGGACCAGATGAAGCTGGTGCCGGAGGGGATCGAGGGGCAGGTGCCGTTCAAGGGTCCGGCCGCGACGATCGTCCACCAGCTGGTCGGCGGTGTGAAGGCGGCGATGGGCTACACCGGCTCGCGCTCGATTGCCGAGTTGCAGGAGCGGGCCCGCTTCATCCGCATTACCAACGCTGGCCTCAGCGAAAGCCACGTCCACGACGTCGCGATCACCCGCGAGGCGCCCAACTATCCGGCCCGCTAGGTCGTGACTCCGGCCGCGCGCGCCCAGGCAGCGATCGAGATCCTGGACGAGGTTATCGCCTCGGCGCGCAGCGACGGGCCGCCGGCGGACGCGATCGTCACGGCCTACTTCAAGACGCGGCGCTATGCCGGCTCCAAGGACCGGCGCGCGGTGCGCGAGCTGGTATTCCAGGCGGTGCGCCACTCGGCCGAGGTGCCGGCGACCGGCCGCGCGGCGCTGCTGCCGATTGCCCGCGAGCTGTTCGACGGTTCGCCGCATGGTCCTGCGTCGGCCGCGAGTGAGGAGCCCGAAGCCAAGCCGGGCATCGTTCCGGCCTGGTTGCTGCCCGAGCTTTCACCACTGGCCGAGGTCACGTCCGCGTTGGTCGAACGAGCGCCGCTCGACCTGCGCGCCAAGCCGCCGCGTGAGCCGCTGCTGCCCGCGCTGCCGGATGCGGAGCCGACGCCGCATAGCCCGTGGGGGCTGCGGCTGCCGCCCGACACGCGCATCTCCGACCACCCGGCGTATCTGGAAGGCCGCGTCGAGGTGCAGGACGAGGGCAGCCAGCTGATCGCGCTCGCCTGCGCGCCCATTGCCGGTCAGCGACTCGTCGACCTATGTGCCGGCGCCGGCGGCAAGAGCCTGGCGCTCGCCGCGGCCGCCCCCGGTGCCCAAATCATCGCCTGTGACATCAGCCTGCCGCGCCTGCGGCAGCTCGGGCCCCGCGCGGAGCGGGCAGGGGCGACGATCGCGACCCGCTTGCTCGATCCGCCGCGCGAAGCCGATGGCCTCGCCGACCTCGCGGGGAGTGCTGACGTGGTGCTGGTCGACGCGCCCTGCTCCGGCTCGGGCACGTGGCGGCGCAACCCGGAGGGGCGCTGGCGACTGACGCCCGAGCGGCTGGAGCGATTGCTTGGCACCCAGCGTCGCGTGCTCGACCTCGCCGCACCGTTGGTGAAGCCCGGCGGCCGGCTGGTCTATGCGGTTTGCTCGCTGCTGGCGCGCGAAGGCGCGGGGCAGTCCGCGGAGTTCCTCAGCCGCCATTCATCGTTCGAAGCCGAGGATACAGGCATCGCCGCCGGGCGTTGTGACGGGGTGGGACGGCTGCTCACTCCCGCGCATGACGGTACGGACGGCTTTTTCATGGCGCGGTTCCGGGTTAGACCATGACCCGGGCCGAGTGGCTGGAGACGATGATGCGCGTGTTGCCGATTGCGGGTGCCTTGGGGATCATGACGGCGCTGATGGCCAGTTCGGGCCAGAGCCAGGTGCCGGATGCGCAGCTCAATCCGCTCTCCGTCCAGCTGCTGAAGCAGGGCGAAGCGGCGCTGTCGGCGGGCAACTTCCAGGCGGCCGACGATGCGCTGGAAACCGCGCTTGCGGTCGACCCGCGCAACCGGCAGGCGTTCGTCTCGCTGGCTCGGGTGGCCTCGCGCCAGAAGCTCTACGGCCAGGCGATCCGCTACACCAACAAGGCGCTGCTGCTGGAGCCGAACGACGTCAACGCGCTGGCGGTGCAGGGCGAGGCGCTGGTCGACATGGGCGCTGGCCCGCGTGCGCAGCAGACGCTGGCGAAGGTCAAGCAGCTGTGCGGCGCCAATGCGTGTCCGCAGGCGACACAGCTCGCCGCCGCCATCGCCCGCGGCCCGGCCGTTGCCGCGACCACTCCAAGGCCGGCGCCGACCACCAAGACGAATTAACTCAGCGCGCGGGCGAGGGCGACAAACTCGTCCACGCTGACGGTTTCGGCCCGGCGTTCGCCGGCAATGCCGAGCTGCTCGAGCGCATTCAGCGCACCGGGTACCCCCTTGAGGCTCTGGCGCAGCATCTTGCGGCGCTGTCCGAACGCGGCGGCGGTGACGCGTTCGAGAACGTTTGGGTCCACGCCGTCGGGCTGATCGGCGGGGACGAGATGGACGACGGCCGAGGCAACCTTGGGCGGCGGGGTAAAGGCGCTGCGATGGACCGGCAGGGCGAGACGCGGCCTGGCCCGCCACTGCGCCGCTACCGAAAGCCGGCCGTAATGCTCGCTGCCGGCGGCAGCTACGATCCGCTCCGCGACCTCCCGCTGGAACATCAGTGTCAGGCTGCGCCACCAGGGTCGCCAGGGACCTTCCAGCCAGCGCAGCAGCAGGGCGGTGCCGACATTGTAGGGCAGGTTCGCGACGACGTGGCCGCCATCCCCCACCACAGATTGTTCATCAATCTTGAGCGCGTCCTCCTCGATCACCGTCAGGCAACCGGGGAAGGCGGCTTCCAGTTCGGCCAGCGCGGGCAGGCAGCGGCGGTCTCGCTCAACGGCGATCACCCGCGCGCCGGCCGCCAGCAGCGCCGACGTCAGGCCGCCCGGGCCGGGGCCGACCTCGTAAACCGTCTGGCCCTCGAGCGGACCGGGGATTGCGGCGATCCGGCCGAGCAGCTGCCGGTCGAGGATGAAGTTCTGCCCCAGCGCCTTGGACGCGCTGAGGCCATGTCGGGCGATGACCTCGCGTAAGGGCGGCAGGCTCACAGCCCGGGAACGGGCGAGTTGGCCGCACGGTGGGCGGCGCAATCCGCCGCCATGCGCATCGCCGCCGCCATCGCCCGCGGATCGGCCCGGTCCTCACCGGCGATGTCGAACGCCGTGCCATGGTCGGGTGACGTGCGGACGATAGGCAGGCCCAGTGTCAGGTTGACGCCTTCTTCGAAATGCAACGCCTTCAACGGGATCAGCGCTTGGTCGTGGTACATGCACAACGCGGCGTCGTAGCGGGCGCGGGCGGCGGCATGGAACATGGTGTCTGCCGGGTAAGGGCCGCTGACCTGCCAGCCTTCCGCTTGCAGCGTCTCGATTGCGGGCTGAATCACCTCGATCTCCTCGCGGCCGAGGGCGCCGCCTTCGCCGGCATGCGGGTTGAAGCCGGCCACGGCCAGACGCGGCTCGGCCAGCCCGAAGTTGCGCTGCAAACCGCGCAGGGTCGCCCGCGCGCGTGCCTCGATCAAGCCGGGCGTCAGCCGGTCCGCCACCTCGCGCAGCGGCAGGTGCGTAGTGACCGGCACCGTGCGCAAGGTCGGCCCGGCAAGCATCATCGCGACATTGCCCGGCGACACGCCGCAGCGCTCGGCCACGAACTCGGTCTGGCCGGGGTGGGTGAAGCCGATGGCGTAGAGCTGCTGCTTGCTGACCGGGCCGGTGACTACCGCGGCGACCGAGCCCGACCTGGCGAGCCCGACCGCCAGCTCCAGGCTGTCGAGCGAGCAATGCGCGCCGGCCATGGTCGGACAGCCGGGCACACTGCTGCCCGCCGCCGGCACCGCCAGCAGCGGCAGGCCATGGGCGAAGGCGTCCGCGGCGTGGCGGGGATCATCGATGACAGCGATGTCGCCGTCCCAGACCTGGGTCAGGCTACGTGGATCGCCAACCGCCACGAAGGGCGGCAGGCCGAGCGCGCGGCGTCCGTCCCAGCACTTGGCGACGACCTCAGGCCCAACGCCGGCCGGATCGCCAAGCGATACGGCTAGTGGGAGCAGCAGGGGAGACGCCATCGGCTAGGCCGTTAGCCCACGCCCGGGCTGACGCGCAACGATGCGGCCGGCCCTAGCGGAAGTCGATCACGGCATCGCGCCGCAGGTCGCGCAGGAAACGGCGGGCACGCAGGTTGACGCGCTCCTCCGTCAGCTGGGCGGCAACCTGCTCGCGGTTGGGCGCGCTCGCGTCCGTCGGCTCGTCGCGACCGCAGATGACCAGCACCCGGACGCCCTCGTCGATGTTGCCGAACGGCTGGGTGGCTTGGCCGACCTGCATCGGCAGCATCATCTGCTGCAGCACCGGCGGCAGGTCGCGCAGCTTGACCGCGTCGCTGGTCACCACGTCGCCCCGGAAGTCAGCTGCGAGCTTCTCCGCGCCGCCGCAACCGCCGACGCTGCGCGCCGCTGCTGCGAAGCGCTGCACCGTCGGCTCGGCCGCGGTCCGGGCAGTGCCCTTGGGAAAGCTGATCGACACCTGCTTGAGGCTCAGTTCTGCATCGCGCGGGTCGGCGGTCAAAACCTTGCGCGTGTCCTGCACCGCGATGATCGAGAAGCCGCCCGGTACCCGGATCGGCTGGCTCAGCGAGCCCGGCTGCATCTGACGCAGCACGGCCGACAGCTGGTCGGGCAGCTGCTCGGGCCGTACCCAGCCGAGGTCGCCGCCAACCGAGGCGGTGGTCGCCACCGAATATTGCCGGGCATAGCCGACGAAGCTGCCGCCCTGCTGGATCGCCGCCACGATCTTCCGGGCGTTGGCCAGCACCTCGGCCTCGTTGGTCGGGTTCGCCTCTAGGTAGATTTCGCCGACGCGGTACTCAGCCGCGCCCTTGGACGCATTCAAGCGATCGATCACCGCCTTGACCTCGTCGTCGCCGACGTTGACCTGGCTCTCGATCTTCTGCCGCTGCAGCCGCTGCCAGGCAATCTCACCTTCGACCTGCCGCCGCATGGAGCGGATCGAGCTGCCATTGGCCTTGAGGTAGGTGGCCATCTGCTCCGGCGTCTGCTTGATGTTCTGGGCGACGCGGGCGATCGTGCGGTCCACGTCGGACTGCTTGACCTCGATTTCCGCCGCCTTGGCCGCCTGCATCTGCAGCGTCTCGTCGATCAGGTTGCGCAGCACCTGCACGCGCAGCCGCTCGACTTCGTCCTGCGGGATCTGTCCGCCCTGAGAGATCGCCAGCAGCGCCAACCTCTGGTCGATGTCGGTCTGGGTGATCACCTCGCCGTTGACGATGGCACTGGCCTTCACGACCGACGGCATGGCCGAGCCGAAAACGGTGACGTTGGTTGGGATCCGCAGGCCGGCGGTCGTGTTCGGACCCGCCGCGGCGCTCGGGGACGGCCGCTGAATGGTCTGGGCCGGCTGAGTGGTCTGGACCCGCTGAGCGGTCTGGGCCGGCTGAGTGGTCTGGGTCCGCTGAGCGGTCTGGGCCGGACGAGGTGCTGCCGCTCGCGAACGAGGTTGCGCAGCCACTGCGGCCATGCTCGCTCCGGCGATCATCGCCGCGGTTGCCAGAAACTTGATGCGCGCTGCCACTTGGCGGTAATCCCTTGTTATTGCTGAATACGCACTGCGCGAGGACCGCTGAACCGCCGATGAGCGGCGCCTAGCGGTCCAACCCCTTCAGGGTTAGGCGGAACTGGAACGTGCTGCCTTCCTTGAGGAAATTGACGCGGTCATAGTCGCGCCGCCACGAGATGCCAATTGCGAGGCAATCGTCCTCATAGTCGAGGCTCACGCGGTGGCGGACCGGTTCGAACCCGTCGGCCAGCGATAGCGGGTCTTCCTCGGTGTCCGTGAGGTCGAGCACCGTGGCGGCGAATACCGACCAGTAGCGCTTGAACTGCCAGCGTCCGGCGAGCCGCAGCTCCTCCTTGTCGCGCAGGTCCTCCGTCGTGGTGTCGATGTCGCGGTTCAGGCGCAGGTAGCCGATCCGGGCGTAGGTCTGGTCGGTGCCGACCGTCAGGTCGACTTCGTTGCGGCGGACGGCGAACGTGTCCTTGTCCACCCGGAAGCGGTGGGTGAGGTCGAGGAAGCGGCCATATTGCACGCGGGTGCGCCCGACGATGTCCGACCAGCGGTCGGTCAGGCCCGTGCCCTCCGGGTAGATGCGCTCGTCCCGGTTCAGGCGATAGCTTTGGCCGACCGTAGTGGTGATCGCCAGGCGCGGCCGGTCGAACGACCAGTCGACGCCATAGGTGACTCGGCTGCCGTCTTCCCACCGGTCGTAGCCGGGAAAACGGTTGAGCGCGAACAGGTTGCTCGCCTCCAGGTCGACCGCCCGGCTGTCCTCGTTGGGGATGGAGAAGTTGCTCGTGGGCGGCGTCAGTACCAGCTGCAGGCGCGGAACCAGCCGCTGGATGCCGCCCGCCAGCGGCCCGATCAGCGGCCAGCGCGCCTCGGCGGCGGCGGCGGCGATGGTCCGGCCATGCCAGCCCTCCTCGCCGCGGTAGATCAGGCTGGCGGTCTTCTCGACCTCGTCCGTATGGTAGACGTCGCCGCGCAGGTAGCCGGTCAGCTGCAGCTCCTGGCCGAACGACGTCAGCCAGCGTCGGTCCCAACGGGCGGCGGCGAACGCCCGCTGCGTGTCCTGTCCATCGCGGCGGAGGATGGCGAGGCTGTTGGCCTGCAGCTCGACCCGGCCGCCGATCGCCGGTGGCTCCAGCCGGAAGCGGGCGTCGATGGCGGGCAGGGCGAGCGGGATCGCCGCCTGCCGGTCGGTGGAACGCAGGCCCTGAAAGGACCAGGCGGCCAAGCTGACGTAGCTGTCGAGGTCGATCCGCTCCAGGTTCAGGAACGAACGGAGCTTGTCCTCGCGGGTGATGTCATACCGGCGGGTCAGCGTCTTGTCGGTCGATCGGCGGATCTGTCCGGTCAGGCTCCACAGCGGGTCGAACTGGAATTTGCCATTGGCGTCGACATAGGCGCGGATGCCGTTGTCGCTGTCGGGATCCGAGGCCTGGTTGTCGCCCACGGTGGCGAAGCCGCTGACCTGGAACGCGCCCAAGCGGTCCAGCTCGCGATACTTGGCCTCGATCGACGGCAGGGAACCGGTGTAGAGCCGCGGCGTGATTGTCAGGTCGCGGTTGGGCGCAAACGAGAGGTGATAGGGAACGCCCAGTTCGAACCCGTTGCGGCCCGACAGCTTGATCTCCGGGAACAGCACGCCCGATGCGCCGCCGCTGCCGCCACCCGTGCTGAGCGCGAAGATCGGCAACAGCGGGAGGGGAATGCCGAGGATCTCCAGCCGGCCCCGGCTGAAGCGGACGCGGTTGCGCACCGCATCATAGCGAACGCGGGCGGCCGTGACCTTCCAGCTCGGCCGGCGGGGGGTGCAGCCATCGTCCCGGGTGACCGGACAGGGCGAGTAGACCGCGTCGCGCAGCGTGGTGACGTCGCCCGTGCGGGTGGCGCTGCGCGCCGCCAGCCGGCCGCCATTCTCGAACACGACCAGCAGGTTCTCGACCGTGGCGTCCTTGAGTTCGTCCGTCAGGATCGCCCTGTCGCCAACGAACTTGTCGCCCTGCGGATTGAGCAGCACCACCTTGCCGGTGGCGACCACCTGACCGGTCTGGCGATTCCACACGACCTGGTCGGCAGCGACATATTGCCCATCCCGCGACGCCCGCACGCGGCCCGCGGCGGTGACCGTCTCCGCCTCGTCGTCGTAGGTGACAATATCGGCGCTGAAGTCGACGTCCTGCGCACTCGGCACCACGGACACGGGGACGGCCGTGGTTGGGGGCGCGTCCTGCGCCGCCGCCGGGACGGCGAGCGCAAGGATCAGCGGCAGCGCCGTCCAGCCCAACTTCCCCACCCTCAACGTCCTGACGCCCGCTCGCCTGTTTTGTCCTGATGCCCGGCCTATCGCACCTCACCCGAGTGGCGGCAATGCCTTGCATGGTGCGCCCCAGCGCTTAAGAGCCCGGGCCGACACGGCTTACCGACAAGGACGCTCCCCCATGCAGATCCGCTTCTCCGCCACCCGTCCCGAAGGCAGCCACGCGCTGGTCCTGCCCGTCGCCGGCATCGATCGCGCCGGCCTTGGCGTGCTCGGCGCGGCCCGGCAGTCGGTGGAGGCGGCGGCCCGGCTGCAGCGGTTCGAGGGCGAGGCGGGCGGCTCGGCGGAAAGCTTCATCGACGAGGGCGGCACCGCCCGGCGCGTCCTGCTGGTCGGCCTGGGAGCCAGCGGCGAGGATGCTGCGGAAAAGCTCGGCGGCACGGCCGTCGCCAAACTGCTCCTGTCGGGCGAGACGAGCGCGGTCATCGACCTGTCCGGGGCCAGGTTCGGCGCCGATGCCGCCGCCAAGGTCGCGCTGGCAGCGTCCCTCCGCGCCTGGCGGCATGACCGCTATCGCACGCGCCTCAAGGAACGGCAGAAGCCGACCCTTACCGAGCTCGTGATCGTCGGTGCGGCGGACGGCGCCGAGGCACGCTGGACCGAGCGCTACGAGCCGGTGCTGAAGGGCGCGTGCCTGACCCGCGAGCTGGTCGCCGAGCCTGCCAACATCATCTACCCCGAAAGCTTCGTCGAGCGCTGCCGCGCCGCCATGGACGGCACCGGCCTCGAGATTGAAGTGCTCGATGGCCCGGCCATGGAAGAGCTCGGCATGGGCGCGCTGCTCGGCGTGGCGCAGGGCTCCGTCCGCGAGCCGCGGCTGCTGGTCATGCGCTGGAACGGCGGCGGCGAGGGTGGCCAACCGATCGCGCTGATCGGCAAGGGCGTGACCTTCGACACCGGCGGCATCTCGATCAAGCCGGCCGCCGGCATGGAATCGATGAAGTGGGACATGGGCGGGGCTGGCGCGGTGGCCGGCGCCATGCTCGCCATCGCCGGGCGGAAGGCCAAGGCCAACGTCGTCGGCCTGTGCGGGCTGGTCGAGAACATGCCCGACGGTAATGCCCAGCGCCCGGGTGACGTGGTCACCAGCATGAGCGGCCAGACGGTGGAGGTGATCAATACGGACGCCGAAGGCCGCCTCGTGCTCGGCGACGTGATGACCTACGCGCAGCGGACGTACCAGCCGAAGCTGATGGTCGACCTGGCGACTTTGACCGGCGCGATGGTGATCAGCCTCGGCCATGAATATGCCGGCGTCTTCTCCAACGACGACGGCCTCGCCAACGACCTCCTCGCCGCGGGCCAGGCGACCGGCGACAAGCTGTGGCGCATGCCGATCGGCGAAGCCTACGACCGGCTGATCGACTCGCCCATCGCCGACATCAAGAACGTCGGTCCGCGCGAAGGCGGCTCGATCACCGCCGCGCAGTTCCTCCAGCGCTTTGTCGAGAACGGCACCAAGTGGGCGCACCTGGACGTCGCCGGCGTGGTGTGGAGCGACAAGCCCGGCACTACCTACGACAAGGGCGCGACCAGCTTTGGCGTGCGCCTGCTCGACGCCTTCGTCGAGGCAACGGCCGAGCGCTAAGCCGGCCGGGCATGCGCGTCGACTTCTACCAGCTGGGCGGAACACCGGCCGAAAGCATCATCGCCACGCTGGCCGGCAAGGTGGTGGGCGATGGCGGGCAGCTGCTGGTGGTGGCGGCGGACGAGGGCACGCTCGCCCGGCTCGATCGTCTGCTGTGGGACCAGGGCGACACCAGCTTCCTGCCGCATGGGATCGCCGGCGGCTCGGACGATGCGCGCCAGCCGATCCTGTTGTCCATCACGCCCGACGCACCCAATCGCGCCCGCAACCTGCTAATCGCCGACGGGGAGTGGCGCGAAGCGGCGCTGACCTTCGATCGGGCCTTCTACCTGTTCGACGAGGAGCATCTCCAGGGTGCCCGTCTCGCCTGGAAGCTGCTGAGCGGCCGCGACGGCGTGGAGCGCCACTACCACGCCCGCGAGGACGGGCGCTGGGCCCTGAAGGCCAGCGGCTGAGCTTGCCTGTCCGCCCCCGTCCGTCTAGGGGCGCGGCCAATCCCAACCCTTTCTAGCAGGAGCACCGCGACGCCATGGCCGTGACGCGCACCTTTTCGATCATCAAGCCCGACGCCACCCGCCGCAACCTGACCGGCGCGGTCACCAAGATGCTGGAGGACGCCGGCCTGCGCGTCGTCGCGTCCAAGCGCATCCAGATGAGCCGCGAGCAGGCCGAAGGCTTCTACGGCGTCCACCGCGAGCGGCCGTTCTTCAACGACCTGGTCACCTTCATGACCAGCGGCCCCGTGGTCGTGCAGGTGCTGGAAGGCGAGGACGCCGTGAAGCGCAACCGCGACATCATGGGCGCGACCAACCCGGAGAACGCGGAAGCCGGCACCATCCGCAAGGAGCTGGCGGAGTCGATCGAAGCCAACTCGGTCCACGGTTCGGACAGCGACGAGAACGCCCGGATCGAGATCGACTTCTTCTTCCAGCCGGAAGAAATCGTCGGCTGATCACCGCGCATTGCTGTTGTGAGAAAGGCCGTCGGAGCAGTCCGGCGGCCTTTTTCATGCGCGACTGAATGTCCGCAGTGGGTGAGAAGCGGACACGAGCGACGTGTCGCCCCTTCATAGGGCTTTGTCGGGGTGACTAACGGCTAGCGCCGCGCGCCGTCAGTCATCTTGCCCATATCCTTGCAGCAATCGCATCCTTCACCCTTGGCCATCTTCTCGCAGCAAGCCATTTTCTTCTCTGCCTCATGGGCCGGAGCGGATGTGGTCTGCGGTGCGGGGGCCGGCTGTGTCGATAGGATTGCCGCAAGCAAGGTTGATACAATCATGGTTCGCACTCCTTGGGATCGGTAAGTTAACGAGGTTACGAGCAAGGCCCATTGTCCGCAATGCGTCGAAAGCGGACGTCAGAACTCCTCCGCCGCCCGCATGAGCTTTGTCAGGCGCGGCGGGGCGCAGGCGCGCCAGCTGCGCTCCAGCCACTGCTCGACCTGGCTCCAGTCCACGTCCCGGCGGTTGAGCTTGAGGCCGAGCCAGCCGCTCGCGCCATAATATTTCGGCCAGTAGTAGATCTCGGGCTGCGCGTCGATCAGGCCGGTCATCTCGTCCGCACCGCTGGCCTTCACCAGCAGGCCGACGGCCTCCTCGCCATGGTGGTGATCGGCGATGATCGCGAACAGCTTGGCGGTTTTCTCGGGTCCCACTGCCCAGCCGTGCGAGCCGTGCGAGGTCTTGCGGGTGACCTCCGGCAGGGCGGCGGCCAGCCGGTCCACCTGCGCTTCGATCCACTCCGCGTCGAACGGGCGGGACACGTACCCCGCCAGCACCCGCGGGTAGAGCTGGTGCTCGGCCAGCCGCACCCGTTCGGCCAGGCTCGCAGGGGTGTCGCCCGGGTGGATCGCCACCGCCAGCTGGCCCAGCACCTCGCCCGCGTCCACTTCCTCGGTGACCAGGTGAACCGAGCAGCCGGCGTGCGAGTCGCCATTGGCGAGCGCCTGCGCATGGGTGTCGAGCCCGCGGTACTTGGGCAGGAGGCTCGGATGGATGTTGAGCATGCGGCCGGCCCATTTGCCGACGAACCCGGGCGTCAGCAGGCGCATGTAGCCGGCCAGCGCGACGGTGTCAGCGCCGACCGCCTCGAGTTCCCGGTCGATCAGCGCATCGTGCGCCGCCCGCGTGAGCCCGACGTGCGAGTGGGCGAAGGTTGCAATGCCTTCAGCGGCGGCCAGCGCCAGCCCCGGCGCGTCCGGCTTGTTTGAGCCGACGGCCACGACCTCGAACGGCGCGCCAGACAGGCGCGAGGCGTAGAGCAGGGCGGCCATGTTGGTCCCTGCGCCGCTGATCAGGACGGCGACCCGGGCCTTGTCAGCCATGGTGATGGGTCGCGGTCCAGGGCTCCCGCGCGCTCCAGGTATCGGCGGAGCCGTGCACCGTGCAGCCGCGAGTCCCGGCCTCGATCCGGCCGATCGCGAAGACCTGTTCCCCCGCCGCCGTGAGGTTGGCCGTGACGGCATCAGCATGGGCGGCCGCGACGATCGCGACCATGCCGATCCCGCAATTAAACGTTCGCGCCAGCTCGCCCGGCTCGATCGCGCCACCGGCCTGCAGCCAGGCGAACAGCCGCGGCAGGTCCCAGCTGTCCGCATCCACCACGGCGTGCGCGCCATCAGGCAGCACGCGTGGAATGTTCTCCAGCAGCCCGCCGCCGGTGATATGCGCCAGCCCTTTGATCCGCCCGGCGCGGACCTCCGGCAGCAGGCTCTTCACATAAATGCGTGTCGGCGCGAGCAGGGCGTCGCCGAGCAGCACGTCGGGATCGTAAAGGGCAGGGCGGTCCAGCTTCCAGCCATTGTCCGCGATCAGCCGCCGGACGAGGCTGAACCCGTTGGAATGAACACCCGAGCTGGCCAACCCGAGGATCACGTCGCCCGCGGCGATGTCGGCGCCGGTCAGCTGCTGCCCGCGCTCGACGGCGCCCACGCAGAAGCCGGCGAGGTCGTAATCGCCCGCGGCGTACATGCCGGGCATCTCGGCCGTTTCGCCGCCGATCAGCGCGCAGCCGGCCTGCCGGCAGCCGTCGGCGATGGACGCGACCACCTGCTCGGCGACCGGGTTATCCAGCTTTCCGGTTGCAAAATAGTCGAGGAAGAAGAGCGGCTCGGCGCCCTGCACGACCAGGTCGTTGGCGCACATGGCGACGAGGTCGATGCCGACGCCGCCATGCTGGCCCGTGTCGATCGCCAGCTTGAGCTTGGTGCCCACGCCGTCATTGGCGGCGACCAGGATCGGGTCGGTGAAGCCGGCCGCGCGGAGGTCGAAGAAGCCGCCGAACCCGCCCAACTCCGCATCGGCGCCGGGCCTGCGGGTACTCTTGGCCAGTGGCCCGATCGCCTTCACCAGCGCATTGCCCGCGGCGATGTTCACGCCGGCCTGTTCGTACGTCAGCCCCATGGGCGGATGCCGTAGACCAGTTGCCGCTTGGAAATCCACCGAACAGTCGCCAGAAGGCGCTTCATGTTGCGCCGCGGCCGTCTGCCTTCCGCCCTGCTCGCCCTCTTCCTGCTGGTCGGGGGCGGGGTCGGCTATGCTCAGCTGGAAAGCGGCGACCGCGGCATCCTTCCGCTCGACAGCTCCAACACGCTGGAAATGGGCGGCATCAAGGTCGACGTCGGCGGCAAGACGGCAGACGAAGCGCGCTACAACGGCTGGCGCATCGCCCAGCGGGAGGGCTTCAAGGCGCTGTGGGCCAAGGCCCACGGTCGCCCGATCTCCGAAGCGCCGACGCTGCCGGACGGCACGCTCGACCAGCTGGTCAGCTCCATCATCGTCGAATCAGAGCAGATCGGGCCCAACCGCTATGTCGCGACCCTAGGCGTCCTGTTCGACCGCTCGCGCGCCGGACAGTTGCTCGGCGTGGCCGGCCAAGTCAACCGCTCCGCGCCTATGCTGCTGATCCCGATCGTGGTGACCTCCGGCGCCGCGACCAGCGTCGAGCAGCGCAACGCCTGGCAGCGCGCCTGGGCGGAATATCGCACCTCGCAGAGCCCGGTCGATTACGTGCGCGTGTCGGGCCTGGGCATCGACCCACTGCTGGTGAACGCCGCGCAGACCGCTCGCCCGGGCCGCGGCATGTGGCGCAACATCCTCGATTACTATGGCGCCGCCGACGTTCTGGTGGCCGAGGTGCAGCTGCGCCGGGTCTATCCCGGCGGCCCGGCGACCGGCACCTTCAGCGGCTACTTCGGCCCAGATCGTCGGCCGCTCGGCAGCTTCACCCTGACGGCGCAGAACAGCGCCGCCATCCCCGAGATGATGACCCGGGGCGTGCAGCAGATGGATGCGCTGTTCGGCCGCTGGCAGGCGGCAGGCCAGCTCAGCCCCGACCCGAGCCTGATCGTGCCCGAGCCGCCGGTGATCGACGAGCCCGTGGAGGAGGAGGAAGCGCCCAAGCCGGTCGAGCAGGCCCCCGCCAGCTTCATCCAGGTCTATGTGACCAGTCCCTATTCGCCGGTAGGCTGGCTGCGCTCGATCCCGGGCGTGCTGGAGGTGCGCGAGTTCGGCAACGCCATCCTGTCCGTCCGCTACCGCGGTTCGCCGGCGCAGCTTTCGGCGGCGCTCAACGCGCGCGGCTGGCGGACCGACACGTCGGGCACCGTGTTCAAGATCATCGGCTATGCTCCGACCCAGCAGCCAACGCCCGCACCATCGCCTGCGCCGCGGCCCCCGGCGCCGCAGCCCGCCCAACCGGCCACCAACACGGTCGAGCCGGCCCCGGGAGGAGCCGAAGACTGATGCGCCCGCCCGACCAGATCGCGCTTCCGCTCGACTGGCCGCAGGGCAGCGACGACAGCCGGTTCATCGTCGCGGATGCCAATCGCGACGCGTTCGAGCATCTGCGCCGCTGGAGCAGTTGGCCGGTCAAGGCGACGATCCTCACCGGTCCGCGCCGCTCGGGCCGTTCCCTGCTCGCCCGCGGCTTCGTTGCGCGGGTCGGCGGACGCCTGTTCGACGATGCGCACCGCCATGACGAGGAGGTGCTGTTCCACGCCTGGAACCACGCGCAGGAGAGCGGTCGTCCGCTGGTGCTGGTCGCCGACGATGTACCGCCCGCCTGGAGCCCGGCGTTGCCCGACCTGCGGACCCGGCTGGCGGTGACGCCGGTCACCCGCATCCTGCCGCCCGACGATGCGCTGTTCGGCGCATTGATCCAGCGGCTGTTCGCCGACCGCGGTCTGCATCTTCCGGACGACGCTCTGCGTTATGTCGTCATGCGGGTGATGCGCGATTATTGGACGGCCGAGCGGGTGGTGGAGGCGATCGATCGCTTCGCCATTGCCGAGCGGGCGCGCCTCACGATCCCGACCGTCCGCCGCGCGCTCATCAGCGCCGGGCTGATCGACGGAGCCAGCGAATGAACGCGCCGGTCGAGATCAGGGTCGACGCCCCTGTCCGGGCCGACCGGCGGTACTTCAACCGGGAGTTGAGCTGGCTGGCCTTCAACCGCCGGGTGCTGGAGGAGGCCGCCAATCCCAAGCACCCGCTGCTGGAGCGCCTCCGTTTCCTGTCGATCAGCGGGAGCAACCTCGACGAATTCTTCATGGTTCGGGTGGCCGGCCTGAAGGAGCAGCAGCTCGAGGGAGTGGAGGAGCTCAGCTACGATGGCCTGACCCCGGCCAAGCAGCTGGAGCTGATCGGGGCGGAGGCTGACGCGCTGGTCGCCGAACAGCAGCGCATGTGGCTGGAGCTTGCCAAGTTGCTTGCTGGCGAGCACGTCGAGGCGGTCACTCCGGCGGACCTGACGGAGCGGGAGCGTGAGTTCCTGCGTGATCACCTCAGCGAACAGATCTTTCCGGTCCTGACGCCCCAGGCGATCGACCCGTCCCACCCGTTCCCGTTCATCCCCAACCTCGGCTTCAGCCTGGTGTTCGCCATGGTCGACACGGCCGACGGCGAGGCGGTCAACGAAGTGCTGATGATCCCCGCGTCGATCCCGCGCTTCATTCGCCTGCCCGGGAAGCGTGCCCGCTTCGTCACGATCGACGAGGCGCTGGCGGCCAACCTCGACCTGCTGTTCCCCGGCTTCGAGTTGCTCGGTGCCGGCGCCTTCCGGATCCTGCGCGACAGCGAGATGGAGATCGAGGAAGACGCCGAGGACCTGGTCCGGACCTTCCGCACGGCGATCAAGGAACGGCGGCGCGGCCGGGTGATCCGCCTGGAGTTCTCTAGTGGCACGCCGGAAGATCTGGAGAACCTCGTCCGTGCCGGTCTCCATGCCGAACATGCCATCATCGCCGAAAGCGGCGGCTTCATCGGCATCGCCGACCTTGGCCAGCTGGTCGAGGTGGACCGGACCGACCTTAAGTTCGCGCCCTATAGCCCGCGGCTGCCCGAGCGCATCCAGGAGCACGGCGGCGACTGCTTCGCGGCGATCCGCGACAAGGAAATCCTGGTCCACCACCCTTACGAAAGCTTCGAGGTGGTGGTCGCTTTTCTGCGCCAGGCGGCCGCCGACCCTGACGTGATCGCGATCAAGCAGACGCTCTATCGCGCCGGCAAGCAGTCCGCGATCATCGATGCGCTGGTCGCCGCCGCCGACGCTGGCAAGTCGGTCACGGCCGTCGTGGAGCTGAAGGCCCGCTTTGACGAGGAGCAGAACCTGCTGTGGGCCTCCCGTCTGGAGCGGGCCGGGGTGCAGGTCGTCTACGGCTTCATGGACCTGAAGACCCACGCCAAGGTGTCCATGGTCGTCCGGCGCGAAGGCGCGGTGTTCCGCACCTACTGCCATTTCGGGACGGGCAACTACCACCCGGTGACCGCCCGCCTGTACACGGACCTCAGCCTGTTCACCGCGTCCCGCCGGGCCGCGCGGGACGCGGGCAAGCTGTTCAACTTCATCTCTGGCTATGTCGCGCCCAAGGGGCTGGAGCTCATCACGCTGAGCCCGCGTGGACTGCGCGAGAAACTGGAAGGGCTGATCGACGCGGAGGTCGCGAACGCCCGCGCCGGCAAGCCCGCCGCCATCTGGGCCAAGATGAACAGTCTGGTCGACCCGCGGATCATCGACCGGCTCTATGCCGCAAGCGAGGCGGGGGTCAGCATCGACCTTATCATCCGCGGCATCTGCTGCCTGCGACCGGGCGTGCCGGGCATGTCGGCGAACATCCGGGTGAAGTCCATCGTCGGCCGCTTCCTGGAGCATAGCCGCATCTGGGCCTTCGCCAACGGAGCCAAGATGCCGCACCGCAAGGCGAAGCTCTTCATCTCCTCGGCGGACTGGATGCCGCGCAACCTCGACCGACGGGTCGAGGTGGCGGTGCCGATGGAGAATGCCACCGTCCACGCGCAGGTGCTGGACCAGGTGATGGTCGCCAACCTGATCGACAACGAGCAGAGCTGGACGCTCGACGCCGAGGGCCGCTACACCCGCGTCAAGCCGGGCAAGAAGAGCTTCAACCTGCATACCTACTTCATGACCAACCCGTCGCTGTCCGGCCGCGGCCAGGCGCTGGAGGGCAAGAAGGTGCCCAAGCTTCAGCTGGACCAGGGCGGCTGATGGCCGAACGTCCCTTCGGTCCCGTCGGGATCATCGACATCGGCTCCAACAGCGTGCGCCTGGTCGCCTATGGCGGCTCGGAACGGGTGCCCAGCATGCTGTTCAACGAGAAGGTGATGGCCGGGCTCGGCCGCGGGTTGGCCGAAACCGGGCGGTTGAGCGAGCCGGCCATGGCGCTGGCGCTGGAGGCGCTGGCCCGCTTCCGGCTGCTCGCCAGGGAGATGAAGCTCAAGAAGCTGCACGCGGTCGCCACTGCCGCCGTCCGCGACGCGACCAACGGGCCGGAGTTCCTGGAACGCGCGGCGGCGGCCGGGATCACGCCCGAACTGATCCCGGGAGAGGAGGAGGCGCGGCTATCGGCGCTGGGAGTGATCAGCGCCATTCCGCATGCCCGCGGCGTGGTGGCGGATCTGGGCGGCGGCAGCCTGGAGCTGACCCCGGTGGCGGATGGCGCGCCCTCGCCGGGCGTGTCGCTGCCGCTCGGTGTGCTGCGCGTCGGCGAGCAGGCCAGTGCCAAGGCGCTCGCAGCAACCGTTCGCAAGGGCGTGACGCCCGAGCTGCTCGGCGCGGCGCGCGACGGCAACCTCTACCTGGTCGGCGGCTCCTTCCGCGCCTTTGCCCAACTCGACCTGCTGCTGGCCGATCACCCGCTGCCCATCGTTCACCAGCACAGCATGGACCCCGCGCGCGTCCGCGACCTGCGCAACCTGGTCCGCGCGACCTCGACCGACGACCTGCGCAACCGCGTCGGCCTGCAATCGGGCCGCCTGCAGACACTTCCGGCGGCCGCCGCCATCCTCGATGCCTTGTGCCGGGTGCTCGGGGCACGCCGGGTGGTGACCAGCGCCTTTGGCCTGCGCGAGGGCATCCTGTATGACAATCTCAGCGCGGAGCGCCGGAGCGAGGACCCGCTGCTCGCCGCCGCGCTGGAGGTCGGCGAGCGGCTCGGGCGGTTCGGTGACCATGGCGCCTTGCTCGATCGCTGGATTGCGCCGCTGTTTCCGGACGACACGCCGCTTGCCCGCCGGCTGCGCCGCGCGGCGTGCCTGCTGGCCGACGTCGCCTGGAACGCGCACCCCGATTTCCGTGCCGAATGGGCCGTCGACATGGGGCTGCACGGCAACTGGGTGGGCATCGACGCGGAAGGCCGCGCCATCCTCGGCCGAACCCTGTGCAGCGCGTTTGGTGGCGATGGCGCCTATGACGACGAGGTCGGGGCGCTGGTCGAGGCGCGGGTGCTGGAACATGCGGGATATTGGGGCCGCGCCATCCGTCTGGCTCAGCGGCTCAGCGGCGGGACCGCCAGCCTGCTAAAGCGAACAACCGTGGAACAGGACGGTGAACGCCTGCTGCTGCGCATGAAGAAGCGCGACTCCGGGCTATATTCGGACACCGTGCGCAAGCGGCACAAGCAGCTCTCCGCCGCCCTCAAGCTGCGTGCGGAGCTGGCGCTCGACTAGCCGCAGCTAACGGACGCGACCTTGTTGTCGGGGCCGAGCTTCACCCGCAAGCGGTCGGAACGGAAATCCATGGTGACCATCTGTCCGGGCTGGATCCACTGAAGCACCTTGGACCCGGACGCTTGCATCATTTCCTCGCCCAGCTTGGCCGTCGCCGGCCGCCCGGCGTAGTCGGCCAGTTCGTCGGCCGAGCAGCTGCCCTTTCCGGCTACCCGCGGGCTCATGGTGGCACAGCCGGATAGCAGCAGTGGCAGTGCAAGCAGGGCAGGGCGGATCATTCGGCGGTCTCCAGCGTGCGGGTCATCTTCAGCTTGCCGTTCTCGATCGCGAACGCCAGGCGGCCCTCGACGAGGTCCAGCGCGTCGCGCCCGAACTGCTCGAACCGCCAGCCGGACAGGATCGCAAGGTCAGAACGCACACCGGCCGCCAACGACTCAAGTTCGTCGGAACGGGCGATGAGCTTGGGCGCCACGCCCGTCTCCTTTGCCCGGATCTTGAGCAGCAGCTTGAGAAGGTCGCTGACCAGCGCGCCGTCCTTGGTCAGGCCCGGGCGGCGCGGCTCGCGGTCCGGCAGCTCATCCGCGGACAGGGGCGCGGCATTGCCCAGCGCTTGCATCAGCCGGGCACCGATGTCGTTGTTGCGCCATCCCGCGGACAGGCCGCGGACCTTGGCCAGGTCCTCCTGTGTCTTGGGCGGGTGGGCGACGAGGTCGCTCAGCGTGTCGTCCTTGACGATGCGTCCGCGTGGCAGGTTCTTGCCGCGAGCTTCCACTTCCCGCCAGGCGGCGAGCGCCTTGAGGCGACCCAGCACCGCGGGGTTGCGGCTCGGCAGCTTCAGCCGCTTCCACGCATCCTCGGGCGCGAAGGCGAAGGAGGATGGATCGGCCAGCCGCTCCATCTCCTCGTCCAGCCACTGGCCGCGATTGGTGCGCTTCAGTTTCTGAACCATCTTGGGAAAGATGGTGGCCAGGTGCGTGACGTCGCCGATCGCATAGTCGATCTGGCGCTTGTCGAGCGGCCGCCGGCTCCAGTCGGTGAAGCGCGCGCCCTTGTCGAGCGTGTGGCCGAGCATGGACTCGATGAGGTTGGAGTAGCCGACCTGCTCGCCGTAACCGAGCGCCATCGCCGCCACCTGCGTGTCGAACAGCGGGTGCGGCGTCTTGCCGGTCATGTTGTAGACGATCTCGAGGTCCTGGCCTCCGGCATGGAAGACCTTCAGCACGTCCTCGTTGTTGACCAGCAGGTCCCATAAGGGAGCGAGGTCGAGGCCGTCCGCCTTCGGATCGATCGCCGCCGCCTCCTCCGTGGACGCGATCTGCAGCAGGCACAGGTCGGGCCAGTAGCTGTTCTCGCGCATGAACTCGGTGTCGACGGCGACGAAGTCGTGGGCGGAGAGGCGCTCGACCAGGGCGGCGAGGGTAGCGCTGTCGGTGACAAGTGGATGAATCTGCATGTTCCGCCAGCCTTAGCGAGGGGCGCCGCGCTTGACAAAGCGAAGAGGGAAGGGGAAGCGCCGCCCCGCTTTTTCCACCACTTTCCAGCCCAAGCGAGCTCCCCATCATGCACGCCTATCGCACCCACACCTGCGGCCAGCTCCGGGCCGACAACGTCGGCGACGCGGTTCGCCTGTCGGGCTGGGTCCACCGCAAGCGCGATCACGGCGGCGTGCTGTTCATCGACCTGCGCGACCATTACGGCATCACCCAGGTGGTCGCCGACACCGACAGCCCGGCGCTGCCGGTGCTCGACCGTTTGCGGGTCGAGTCGGTGGTCACCATCGATGGCGTCGTGAAGGACCGCGCGGCGGGGACCACCAACGCCAACCTCGCCACTGGCGACATCGAGGTGTTCGCCCGCGAGATCACCGTCCAGAGCCAGGCCGCCGAGCTGCCGATGCCAGTGGCGGGCGAGCAGGAGTATCCGGAGGATATCCGGCTTACCTATCGCTACCTCGACCTGCGTCGCGAGCGCCTGCACCGCAACATCATGCTGCGCTCCTCGGTTATCGCCTCCATCCGCCGGCGCATGATCGAGCAGGGCTTCACCGAGTTCCAGACGCCGATTCTCACCGCCAGCAGTCCGGAAGGCGCGCGCGACTATCTCGTCCCCAGTCGCGTCCACCCCGGCAAGTTCTACGCGCTCCCGCAGGCGCCGCAGATGTTCAAGCAGCTGCTGATGGTCGCCGGCTTCGACCGCTATTTCCAAATCGCGCCCTGCTTCCGCGACGAAGACGCCCGCGCCGACCGCTCGCCCGGCGAATTCTACCAACTCGACTTCGAGATGAGCTTCGTCACTCAGGACGACGTGTTCAACGCGATCGAGCCGGTGCTGGCCGGCGTCTTCCGCGAGTTCGCTGACGGGCGGTCGGTGACCGAGGGCGGCTTCCCGCGCATCCCCTACCGTGAGTCGATGCTGAAGTACGGCAACGACAAGCCGGACCTCAGGAACCCCCTGGTCATCGCCGACGTCGGAAACCACTTCCGCGGCTCGGGCTTCGGCCTGTTCGCCAAGATCGTCGACGGCGGCGGCTTCGTCCGCGCCATCCCGGCCCCGAACACGGCCGACAAGAGCCGCAAATTCTTCGACGACATGAACGACTGGGCGCGTGGCGAAGGCTTCGCCGGCCTCGGCTACGCCACCCGCAAGGGCGGCGAGTGGGGCGGTCCCATCGCCAAGAATCATGGCACCGAGGGCATGGACCGCCTCGCCGCCGAGCTCGGCCTTGGCCCGGACGACGGCATCTTCTTCGCCGCGGGCAAGGAAGCGGAAGCGGCCAAGCTCGCCGGCTTTGCCCGCACCCGCGTCGGCCAGCAACTCGGCCTCATCGACGAGAACAAGTTCGAGTTCTGCTGGATCGTCGACTTCCCGATGTTCGAGTATGACGAGGACGCGAAAAAGGTCGATTTCAGCCACAATCCGTTCTCCATGCCGCAGGGCGAGCTGGAGGCGCTGGAGACCAAGGACCCCTTGGACATCCTCGCCTGGCAATATGACATCGTCTGCAACGGCGTGGAGCTCTCCTCCGGCGCGATCCGCAACCACCGTCCCGACATCATGTACAAGGCGTTCGAGATCGCCGGCTACACCAAGGAGCAGGTGGACGAGAACTTCTCGGGCATGATCAACGCCTTCAAGTTTGGCGCGCCGCCGCACGGCGGTTCGGCCCCGGGCATCGACCGCATCGTGATGCTGCTCGCCGGCGAGCCCAACATCCGCGAGGTGGTGGTCTTCCCGATGAACCAGAAGGCCGAGGACCTGATGATGAACGCGCCTGCGCCGGTCTCGATCAAGCAGCTGCGCGAGCTGTCGATCCGCGTGGTTGGGGAGCATGCGGTCCAGGCGACCGGCTAGGCCGAGGGCGCCGGTCCGATGCAGGTGATGAAGGGCCGCTTGCTCGATCATGTGCACCTGCGCGTGAGCGACGTGGCTGCAAGCCGCCGTTTCTACGAGGCCGTTCTTGGGGCGCTGGGTCTCGCCATCAGCGGCGGCGACGAGGGCCACTTCTGGAGCGACGAGCTATACGTCGACCAGGCTTCGGACCGGCTGTCGAGTATTCACATCGCCTTTCAGGCGTCCGACCGCGCCGCCGTGCAGCGCTTTCACGCCGCCGGTGTGGCGGCGGGAGGCCGGGACAATGGCGCGCCCGGCGAGCGGAACTATCATCCAGGCTACTACGGCGCCTTTCTAATCGATCCGGATGGCAATAACATCGAAGCGGTGTTCCACGGGCCGGTGAAGCGCTCCGTCGACGCCGTCATCATCGATCGCCTATAGTTCGGGTGGCGTCAGCTCGGATAGCTGATCGCCATCACCTGATAGCCCTTCTCGCCCGCTGGCAGCCGCACCGTCCGCTCGTCGCCGACCCGCGCGCCGACCAGGGCGCGGGCGAGCGGGGAGGCCCAGCTGATGCGCCCCGACGACGCATCCGCCTCGTCCTCGCCGACCAGGGTCAGCACGCGCCGGTTGTCGTCCTCGTCCGCCAGTTCGACGGTCGCTCCGAACCGCACCTGGTCGCGCCCCCCTTGGCTCGCGGGGTCGACCACCTTCGCCGTCTTCATCACCTTGGCCAGGTAGCCGAGCCGCCGGTCGATCTCGCGCAGGCGCTTGCGGCCATAGATGTAATCGCCGTTCTCCGACCGGTCGCCGTTGCCGGCCGCCCAGCTGATCGTTTCGACCAGCTTCGGCCGCTCCTCCCCGAACAGTTGCTCATACTCCGCGCGGATGCGCGCGAAGCCCTGGGGCGTGATGAAGCGCGGCGGTCTGGAGTCGGCCATGCCCGGCTCTAGCCGAGCCGATCCTTGCCGAGGAAGTAGCTGAGGTGCCGCGGCTGCGTGGTCGGGCGCGGGTTCAGCCGATCGTAAACCACCGTGTTCTCCAGCACGCGCTGCACATAGCCCCGCGTCTCGCTGAACGGGATATCCTCGATCCAGGCGACCATGTCGCCGCCCGGCCGCCGCGGATCGCCGTTGCGATCAATCCACTTGCGCACGTTGCCCGCCCCGGCGTTGTAGCTGGCGATCGCCAGCGGATAGCTGCCGCTCCACTGGTCGAGCAGCCGCCGGAAATAGGCCGAGCCGAGCATCACGTTGTAGGCCGGGTCCGAAGTCAGGCGAGTCGGATCATAGCCGTAGCCCATCTTGCCGGCCTGCTCCGCCGCGGTGCCCGGCATCAGCTGCATGAGGCCACGCGCGCCAGCGCCGCTGACGGCACTGCGGTCGAAGCTCGATTCCTGCCGGGTGATGCCGTGCGACAGGCTCCACAGCGCCGGATCGGCCAGCGGCTGCGACAGGTTGGGATAACCCTGGCGGACGAAGAAGGCCGCGCCGTCGTTGCGGGCGGAGCGGGCGGTCCAGACCGCCAGGTCCTGGCGGCCGATCTGGTTGCCCAGCTCCATCGCCAGCATCCGGTCGCCGTCATTGTGCACCGACTCGCTCAGCGCACGGACGAACAGGGCCGCTTCCTGCCGGTAGCCGCCGGCGTTCAGCGCCTGCAGCGCCCGCACCAACCGCCGCGACTGGAACGCCTGGCGTTGCAGCGGCGTCGGCAGGACGGCAGTTGCGCCCGGGATCGGCACCGGCCGACCGAGCCGCTCCAGCGCGAGCTGGCCGTAGAACAGCTCCGGATAGGCCGCGGCCCGGCTGAAATAGCTCGTCGCCTCGGCGTAACGGCCAGCCTGGCTCGCCGCCCGGCCCGCCCAGTAGGCGCCCTTGGCCACCACCTGCAGCGAACGGCCGCCGCGGGCGTAGCGGTCGAACATCGGCACCGCGTCGGCGGGACGGTTCAGCCCGCGCAGCGCGCTGACACCCGCCAGCCAGGTCAGCGAGGTATAATCATCGCGCACGCCGTAAGGCTGCAGCGCGGGCTGAGCGCCCGCGGGCAGGGCATCATCGACTTGCCGCGCGATGTTGTAGGCCAGCGTATATTGCCGCTCGGCCGCCGCGCCCTGCGCCGCCGACAGCAGCAGCTCGTACCACTTCTCGGCGTCGACCGGCCGGTAGGCGAAGCTGTGCGGCCGGGCGAGCAGCTGGCGCATGGCCGAGTCCCAACCCGCTTCGCGCAGGTAGCGGGCGCGGTCCTGCATCAGGCCGGAATCGGTCGTCACCTGGCCCATCACCAGGTTGTACCGCTGCTCGACGTCGGGCGAGCGCAGCTGCATGGCGATGCGCGCGGCGAACGCCGGGCGGCGGACGGGGCTGGTGGACACCAGCAGGCGCTGGGCGTTCGTCGGGTCGCGGTCGATCAGCAGCCGGTCGACCCGTTGGTCATGATCGGCGGTGGTGAACTGCGCCCCGAACCGCTGGTACAGCGCCAGCTCGTCGGTGCCGGAGAGGCCGGACGCGGCCCAAGCCTCGCGTGCTGCTGCCAGCGCCTCGACGCTGCGGCCCTGGGCGGCCAGGCTCTCGGCAAACCGCGCCCAGCCATTGCCGGTGGTCGGCTTGTCCGTCTGGAAGAAGGCCAGCACGGTGGCCGGATACTCGCCCGGCCGCATCTGCTTCTCGGCCGCACGGCGCATGGCGGTCTCGCCCGGCCAATCGGGATTGGCGATCAGGAACCGCGCATAATCGGCGAAGGCATAGCCGGTCGATTGGCGCAGCCGCCGCCAATCCTGGATCGCGCCGTTGACGTCGCCAGGGTAGGCGGCCGGGCTGACCGTCGGCCGCGGCTGGGCAGGCACCAGCAGCTGCGCCGAGCTGGCGATGGCGGCCGACCCGAGCAGGCCGGTCAGGAGCAGTGCCACTCGTCTCATACTGGACATGTTCGCCCCCCGGTCCTTATCAAACGCTGAACATCGTTAATTGCTGTTGTACATGTCCGGGTGAATCCCGGTGAAGAGGGATACCCATGTTTTCCGGTTCAATCCCCGCGCTGGTGACACCGTTCACCGCTAACAAGGTCGACGAGGCTGCGTTCCGTGACTTTCTCGATTGGCAGATCGCCGAAGGCACCCACGCGCTGGTCGCCTGCGGCACTACCGGCGAATCCGCGACGCTGACCGATGCCGAGCACCGGCGCGTGATCGAACTCACGCTCGAAGTGGCGAACGGGCGGGTGCCGGTGATTGCCGGGTGCGGTGCGAACGACACGGAGCACGCCGTCGCCCTGACCCGCACGGCGCAGGAGCTGGGCGCGGCGGCGGCACTGCACGTTCCGCCTTATTACAACCGCCCCAACCAGGACGGCATCTATCTCCATCTCAGCCGGGTGGCCGAGGTCGGCATTCCCATCATCCTCTACAACGTGCCCGCCCGCACGGTTACCGACATCGCGGTTGAGACCATGGCACGGCTGGCGCAGCTGCCGAACGTGGTCGCGGTCAAGGACGCGACGGGCGCCATCGCCCGGGTCTCGGCCCAGCGCGCCGCCTGCGGGCCCGACTTCGTCCAGCTGTCGGGCAACGACGACATGGCGCTGGCCTTCAACGCCATGGGCGGCCGCGGCTGCATCAGCGTCACGGCCAACGTCGCCCCGCGCCTGTGCGCCGAGTTCCAGGAGGCGACCCTGCGCGGCGACTACGCCCGCGCACTCGAACTGCAGGACCGGCTGTTCCCGCTCCACGCCGCCCTGTTCACCGACGCCTCGCCCGGCCCGGTCAAATACGCGCTCGGCCGGGTCCGCCCCGGCTTCCCGCAGGAGTTGCGCGCGCCCATGACCGCCGCCGGCGAAGCGAGCCGCCGCGCGGTGGATGCGGCGCTTGCGCACGCCGGGCTGGTCTAACCGCTGGCAAAAGGCGGAGCGGGCCTCTACTTGCCGGCGCACATGGCCAAACCGCCCGCAGCCCCGTTCGACAAGCAGAAGGTCGTCGCCGAGAACCGGCGCGCCCGTTACGACTATTTCGTCGAGGAGCGGTTCGAGGCGGGTATTGAGCTCAAGGGCACGGAGGTGAAGGCGCTGCGTGCGGGCGAGGGGTCGATCGCCGAAAGCTACGCAACCATGCACGGCGAGGAAGTGGTGCTGATCAACAGCCACATCCCCGAGTACAAGAGCGGCAGCTGGATGAACCACGAGCCGCGCCGCCAGCGCAAACTGCTGCTGCGCAAGCGCGAGATCGACAAGCTCAATGGCGCGATCACGCGGCAGGGCCTTACGCTGGTCCCGCTTTCCATCTATTTCAACGGCAAGGGGCGGGCCAAGGTCGAACTGGCGCTCGCCCGGGGCAAGAAGGTGCACGACAAGCGCGAGACCATCAAGGAACGCGACTGGAAGCGTGAGCAGGGGCGTCTGCTCCGCGCCCATGGCTGAGCGCGCGTCATTCCTTCACCGACTCGCTGCGAAGGCCACGCCGTCCCGCGAAGAGGTACTGGAAAGCCGTTGGCTCAAGCCATTCGGCCGCCGCATTCGCCATTCCGAACTGTGGCGTTTCACCCGCCGCTCCGTACCGCGGGGCGTGTTCGCGGGCCTGTTCATCGGCATCTTCCTGATGATCCCCGGCCTGCAGATCGTCGGTGCGGCGCTGCTGTGCATGCCGCTGCGCGGCAACGTGCCGATCGCCGCCGCCATGACCTTCCTGTCCAATCCGGCGACCACGCCCTTCTTCCTCGCCGCGTCCATCTACGTCGGCAACCGGTTCGGCTTTCATGCCGACATCGCCACCTTCGACGCGCTGCTGTCGCGGGGTGCAAGCCTGGGTGATTGGATGGCCTGGTTGCTGTCGGACGCCGCGCCGGCCATGATCACCGGCCTGTTCGTGATCTCCCTGGTCGTGGCGTTCGTCGGCTGGGCCCTGTCGATTGTCGTTTGGCGCTGGTGGGTCGGGGCCAAGTGGCGCAGGCGCACGCGACCTGAATTGTTCCGTCATCACAGTTGAACTGGAGGCCGTAAGTCCATGAAGCACATGATGATCCTGCTTGCCGCGAGCACTGCCCTCGCAGCTTGCGCGACCACTCCCTCGGCGCGCGACGAGGCCGCCGCTGCGGCCGAAGCGGCCGCCACTGCCACGCCCGCGGCCACCCCGGCCGAAGCCGCTCGGCCCAAGCCGCGCTTCGGTGAGTTCGGCTTTGATACCGCCGGCATGGACCGCACCGTGCGTCCGGGCGACGACTTCTACGCCTTCGCCAACGGCACCTGGGCCAAGAACACGCCGATCCCCGCCGACAAGCCCGGCTACGGCTCGTTCAACCTGCTTGACGACCTGTCCAAGGAGCGCACCCGCGGCATCATCGAGGAAGCCGCCAAAGACCCCAACAACAAGATCGGCGCCGCTTACGCCAGCTTCATGAATGAGCAGGCGATCGAGGCCAAGGGCCTGTCGCCCCTGCAGCCCCTGATGAACCAGATCAAGGCCCTGAATAGCAAGGCCGCTTATCCCGACCTCGTTGCCCGGACCAGCCGCGTCGGCGTGTTCGGCCCGGTGGTGGGCTTCGTCGGCGTCGACGACAAGATCAACACGCAATACGCGCTCAGCCTCTACCAGGGCGGCATCGGCCTTCCGGATCGCGACTATTACCTGAAGAACGACGCCCGTTTCGCCGACATCCGGGCCAAGTACGTCCAGCACATGACCAACATGTTCCAGCTGGCCGGCGAGCCGAACGCGGCCGCCCGGGCAAAGGCGATCCTCGACTTCGAGACCCAAATCGCGCGCGCCCACTGGACCCAGGTCGAGAGCCGCGACGCGACCAAGACCTACAACAAGATGACCCTGGCCGCGCTCAACCGCTCGGCCCCGGGCTTCGACTTCGCGCGGATGCTCAAGGCCGAAGGGGTCAACGTCGACGAGGCGATCGTCGCCCAGCCGAGCGCCATGACCGGCATCGCCCGGGCGGTGTCGCGCGCGCCCTTGGGCGTGCTCAAGGACCAGCTGCTGATCCGAGCGCTGGACGGCTACTCCGACTACCTGCCCAAGAAGTTCGACGACGAGAACTTCGCCTTCTACGGCACCACCCTGTCGGGCACTCCGCAGCAGCAGGCGCGCTGGCGCCGCGCCGTGTCCTTCACCACCGGAGCGCTCAGCGACGACGTCAGCAAGCTCTATGTCGCCCGCTACTTCCCGCCCGAGACCAAGGCCGCGGCCGACGAACTCGTCAAGAACGTGGTTGAGGCGATGGGCCGGCGGATCGACGGGCTGACCTGGATGGCCCCGGCGACCAAGACCCGCGCCCGGGCCAAGCTTGCCAACTTCACCACCAAGATCGGCTACCCGACCCAGTGGCGCGACTTCTCCGGGCTGCAGATCAGCGCCGACGACGTGCTCGGCAACGCCATGCGCTCGGCCGAGTTCGAGACCGCCGACAACCTTAGCAAGCTGGGTGGGCCGGTGCGCAAGTGGGAATGGGGCATGACCCCCATGACCATCAATGCCTATGCCAACTTCGGAATGTCGGAGATCGTGTTCCCCGCCGCCATCCTGCAGCCGCCGTTCTTTGACCCGAACGCGGATCCGGCGATCAATTACGGCGGCATCGGCGCCGTGATCGGCCATGAGATCAGCCACCACTTCGACGACCAGGGCTCCAAGTATGACGAGACCGGCCAACTGAAGGACTGGTGGACGCCGCAGGACGTCGCCGCTTTCCAGGCCGCGACCAAGAAGCTCGTGGCCCAGTACGACGCCTACGAGGTCTTCCCTGGCGCCAACGTTCAGGGCGCGCTGACGCTCGGCGAGAACATTGGCGACCTTGCCGGCCTGACGGTGGCCTACGACGCCTACCATCACGCGCTCAACGGCCAGCAGGCGCCGGTGATCGACGGCATGACGGGCGACCAGCGCTTCTACCTGGGCTGGGCGCAGGTGTGGCGCTCCAACATCCGCGAGGCGAGCATGCGGCAGCGGCTGATCACCGATCCGCACTCGCCGACCATCCAGCGCACCTGGGTCGTGCGCAACCTCGATCCCTGGTACGGCGCCTACAACGTGCAGCCGGGCGAGAAGCTGTATCTGGCGCCGGACCAGCGCGTACGCGTATGGTAGGCTGATGCTGCACACCAGGCTCGCCGCGCTCGACGCGCAACCGCTCGACAGCGGCGAGTCCTGGCTCGTCCCCGCGCTGCTCGCCGCCGCCCTGGCCGGCAGCGCGGTCCTGGCGCTCGTCGCCCGGCATCCGCTGGTCGCCGCGGCGCTGCTGCTCAGCACCGCGGTCGCCGCTGGCCTGTCCTGGGCCGCGCGGCGCCGCTCCGCCCGGCTGGTGCCGGTCACCGTCAGCACTCCCGATATCGCCCTGGTCGGCTCAGCGCTCGCGCTGTCGCCGGACCCTGCCGCCCTCACGGACGGCGAAGGCAGCCTCGTCACCGCTAACGAAGCCTATGGGCAGCGCTTCGCCGGTGCCCCGCGGCCCCTCGACCTCGGCGCGAACGAAGCGGCGCTGGCGGAGCTGGGCTCGGCCCGCGCCCTGGCCTGGCGCGATGGTCAAGGCTCCATCGACGACGTCGCCACCCCCAGCGGACCGGCCCGGGTCGAGGTGCAGCGGGTGGGCGCGCTCGGCGACCTGCTGTTGTGGCGCTTCCCCCGGCCGCAGCGCGACTTCCTCGCCGTGCTCAAGGGGCGGGCGACCGGACCGGAAGGCGAGATCCTCGGCCGCAATGGCGTGCTGTCGGCGGTCACTGGTCCCCACGGGGAGCTGCTGGCCGCCAACCGCCTGCTGCGCGAGCGCGCCGGCGTCGCCGACGACTTCGCCGGGCTTACCCTGGGCGAATTGCTGCAGCAGGATGACGATGGGCGCGTGCGGCTGTCGACCGAGCTGGAGGCCAATCGTCCGCTTCGTCTGCTGCATATTCCGATCGACGCCGAGCGGTCCGGGCAGGCGGGCCTCAATCTGCTGTTCGACACGCCGGAGGCGGCCTCGCTCAGCAACGGGGCCAACCTCCAGGCACTGCTCGACATCCTGCCCGTCGGGCTGGCGCTGGTCGACCGGGACCGCCGCTTCCTGACCACCAACAAGGCGTTTCGTACCGCCGGTGGGCTCGGGGATGGCGGCATCCCCGCCTACCCGGGCGACCTCGTCGTCAAGGAGGACAAGGCGGCGGTCGCCGATACCGTTCGGCGCAACACCCGCGGGCCGGCCATGTCCAGCGATCTTGCCGTGCGGCTGGTCCACAATCCGGGCGAGCCGGTCGCGCTGACCATCGCGGGCCTGCGCGGCCTCGGCGATCCGGTGGTGCTGCTGCTGCTCAAGGACAATAGCGAGGAAGCCAAGCTCAAGCGCCAGATCGCCCAGGCGACCAAGATGCAGGCGGTGGGCCAGCTCGCCGGCGGCGTCGCGCACGACTTCAACAATATCCTGACCGCCATCATCGGTCATTGCGACCTGATGCTGATGCGGCACACGCCCGGCGACAGCGACTATGACGACATCCAGCAGATCAAGTCGAACTCGAACCGAGCCGCCGGCCTGACCCGCCAGCTGCTTGCCTTTTCCCGTCAGCAGACGCTGCGCCCCCAGGTGCTGCAGCTGCCCGACGTCGTTTCCGAAGTATCGCACCTCCTGAAACGGCTGCTTGGCGAAACGGTCACCCTTCACGTCAAGCATGGCCGCGACCTTGGCCCTGTGCGGGCGGACCCGGGCCAGCTGGAGCAGGTGATCGTCAACCTCGCCGTGAATGCCCGCGACGCCATGCAGGACACGGGCAACGGCCAGCTCACCATCCAGACCTATTCGGTGCCCGCCAACCAGGTGGCCGAGCTGGGCAGCGAGATCCTGCCGGTCGCCGATTATGCGGCGCTCAGCATCGCCGACACCGGCTGCGGCATTCCGGCCAACGTGCTGGGCAAGATTTTCGAGCCCTTCTTCACCACCAAGGAAGTCGGCAAGGGCACGGGCCTTGGCCTGTCCACCGTCTACGGCATCGTCAAGCAGTCGGGCGGCTACATCTTCGCCGATTCCAAGGTCGGGCAGGGCACCACCTTCGTCATCTACCTGCCCGTCCATCGCGAGGAGGCCGGCGCCGAAAAGGCGCCCGCCGCACCCAAGGCGCCTCAGGAGGAGACCTGGGGGAGCGGCACCGTCCTGCTGGTCGAGGACGAGGCCATGGTCCGCACGGTCGCGGAACGGGCGCTGACCCGCCAGGGCTACACCGTGGTGACCGCCAACAACGGCGAGGAAGCGCTGGAGATCATCGAGCGCGGCGATCCGATCGACCTGCTGATCAGCGATGTGGTCATGCCCGCCATGGACGGCCCGACCATGGTCCGCCACGCCCGGACCCTGCGCCCGGACGTGCCGGTCCTGTTCATGTCCGGCTATGCGGAGGAACAACTGCGCAACTCGATCGACATCGACCACGTCGCCTTTCTCCCGAAACCCTTTTCGGTTCAGGAGCTTGCCGAAGCCGCCCGTAAGGTATTGGCGCAAGAATAAATTTGCGCCCCGCGGAACTCGCCCGTATGCAGCGGCCGGTGAATACGGGGCGCGCCATACTCGTCGTTGAGGACGAGCCGCTGATTGCAATGATGCTCGAGGACTTCCTCGAGACACTCGGCCACAGCATCCACGCCAGCTGCGATTCCGTCGGCGACGCGCTCGCCAAGGCGGAAGAGGGCGGGTTCGACTGCGCCATCCTCGACGTCAACCTGAAGGGCGAGGCCGTTTGGCCGGTGGCCGAGAAGCTTCGGGAAAAGGGCGTGCCGTTCATCATCGCGACGGGCGGCCATGTCGAGCCGCCGCCGGCCGCGTTCGCGCAGGCGCCGATGCTTGAGAAGCCCTACACCATCGACCGCATCACCCCGGTGCTGGAGCGCGCGGTCAATTAGTCTGGCTCAACCGGCGTCCGCCAGGTTCGCCGGTCCGAAACCATGCGGGATTAGGTCGCCGATCCGGTGCATCTCCACCTGCTGACCATCACCGCTGGCGCAGACAATCTCCACCTCGCGGCCGCTTAAGTGTGCGGCCTCCAGGATCGCCTGGCGGCAGCCGCCGCACGGGGTGACCACGCTCCCCCCGGCCAGCTCACCGTCACCCGCCGCTCCACCGGCAACGACGATCTTGGCCACCTTGCCGAGCCCGAACGCATGCTGCGCCGCCGCAAGGCCGCTCTGCTCCGCGCAGATGCCGAGGCGATAGCAGGCATTCTCCATGTTCGCGGCGGTGACCACCTCGCCGTCGGTGCTGACGATGGCGCAACCGACATGAAAGCGGGAGTAGGGCGCATAGGCCTTGAGGGCGGCGGCGCGGGCAAGGGCGATCAATTGTTCGTTGGTCATGAGGGCGCCTTAGCGTAAGCCGCGCCCATGACCGAGGGGGTAAGAAAGGTCGAGGCGCACGTCCTGCACGGGCGGTCCTTGCGCTGGTACGACCTGACCATGGCGGCGTTCGTCGCCATCCTGTTGCTCAGCAACGTACTTGGCGCCGGCAAGGTGGCGACCGTGACCCTGCCCTGGCTCGGCGCCTGGCCGTTCGGGGCGGGCATCCTGTTCTTTCCATTGTCCTACGTGATCGGCGACGTGCTCACCGAGGTGTACGGCTATGCCCGCGCCCGTCGCTGCATCTGGGTCGGGACGGCGGCGCTGCTGTTCATGGCGTTCATGAGCTGGGTGGTGGTGGCGCTGCCGCCGAGCCCGGAGTGGACCGGCCAGGCCGCCTATGAGCAGGTGTTCGGGCAGGTCCCGCGCATCGTCTTCGCTTCCATCGCCGCCTTCTGGGCCGGCGAGTTCGTCAACAGCTTCGTGCTGGCGCGCATGAAGGTATGGACCGCGGGCAAGCACCTGTGGATGCGCACGATCGGCAGCACGGTGGCCGGTCAGGGAATAGACAGCCTGATCTTCTATCCGCTCGCTTTCTGGGGCGCGGCGGGCTTCACGCACGATCTGGTCATCCGGCTGCTCCTGACGCAATGGGCGCTCAAGGTCGCATGGGAAGCGCTGCTAACGCCCGTCACCTACGTCGTGGTGGGCGGCCTCAAGCGCGCCGAAGGATTGGATGTATATGACGAGTCTACCGATTTCACGCCGTTCGCTGCTCGCGTGTAGCGCCGGGCTCCTGCTCGCCGGTTGCGCCACGACGCCGCAGCCGCGCACGGCCCCCACCGGCTTGGTTGAAGTGCAGATCCTCGGTCTTAACGACTTCCACGGCAACCTCGAAACCCCGGCCGCCCCGGTCGACATCGCGCGCGGCGATGGCAGCAAGCTCACCACCCGCGCGGGCGGCGCGGCGGCGCTCGCCGCCACCCTGCAACGCCTGCGCGCCGGGCATCCGAGCGTCACCGTCGCTGCCGGCGACCTGATCGGCGCCAGCCCGCTCACCTCCGCCTACTTCCTCGACGAACCGTCCATCCGCGCCCTATCCATGGCCGGCCTGGAGGTCGCGTCCGTCGGCAACCACGAGTTCGACAAGGGCGCCGCCGAGCTGACCCGGATGCAGCGCGGCGGCTGCGACAAGCACACCAGCCGCGTGCCTTGCCGCCTCGAGCCGTTCGCCGGCGCCGGCTTCACCTACCTCGCGGCCAATGTGGTTACCGAACGTGGAACGACGCTGTTCCCAGCGACCACCGTTAAGCAGGTCGGCCCGGTCCGCGTCGGCTTCATCGGCATGACGCTCAAGGAAACGCAGACGCTGGTCACTCCAGCGGGCGTCGCCGGGCTGAGGTTCACCGACGAGGCCGCCACCGCCAACGCGCTGGTGCCGACGCTCAGGGCGCAAGGAGCGGACGTCATCGTGCTCCTGTTTCATCAGGGCGGGCGCGTGCCCGACGTCTATCGGGAGCACGGCTGCAACGGCTTGTCGGGCGACCTGCTGCCGATCCTGGACAAGCTTGACCCGAGTATCTCGATCGTCGTTTCCGGCCACACGCACCAGGCTTATGCCTGCCAGCTGCAGGCCGGCGGCGCCCAGCGGCTGGTCACCAGTGCCGGCAAGAACGGCTATCTCGTGACCGACATCCGCCTGACTTACGACCCGAGCGCCAAGCGCCTACTCAAGGCAACAGCCGAAAACGTGCCCGTTGTCGGCGAAGCGGCCGATCCTGCAATCACCGCGTTGGTGAATCGCTATGCCGCCGCCGCTCGTCCAGCCGCGGAGCGGCCGGTCGGCAAGCTCGCCGGACCCGCGCTCAAGGATGCCGAGGATGGCGAGAGCCCGGCCGCGGCGCTGATCGCCGATGCGCAACTCGCCGCCACCCGCCCGGCCGGCCGCGGCGGCGCGCAGCTTTCCTTCATCAACGCCAGCGGGGTGCGCACCGACCTCAAGCCTCGCGCCGATGGCACGATCACCTACGGCGACATCTTCGCGCTGCAGCCGTTCGGCAACAACCTGGTGGTGAAGACGCTCACCGGCGCCCAGCTCAAGGCGCTGCTGGAACAGCAGTTCAAGGTCGAGGGCGGCAAGATCCGCGTCGGCAGCCTGCTGGTCCCCTCCGCCGGCTTTGCCTTCGCCTACGACCTGGCACGACCGGACGGCCAACGCATCACGGCCGCGACGTTGAACGGCCGCCCGATCGATCCGGCCGCCCGATACCGGGTGACGGTCAACAACTTCCTCGCCAGTGGGGGCGATGGCTTTTCAGTCCTGGCGCAAGGGACCGACGCGTTCGACGCCGGGCTCGACCTGGACGCGCTCGAAGCCTGGCTGGCGACCAACCCGCCTCTGCCGAAGGTCGGCCGGGTGCGGACGGCAGCAACCGCTGGCTAGCAGCGCCGAGCCTGCCTAAGGCCTGCACCGCCGGATCCGTTATCACCTGCGGAGTTGCCCCATGCGCGCCCACTTGCTGCCGATCCTCGCCTTGCTGTCCGGCTGTGCCGCGCAACCTCCGGTCCGGCAGCCGACGGCGCAGGTGATACCGCCAGCGTTGGCGGTGCTCGCTGCGGCAGACGCCGCCCCGAACGGCGTGCCGGGGCGGTTCGGCTTCGTCGTTCAGCGGGCCGAGTGGGTCGGACCCCGGCTGTTCCTGAACAGCCAGCCCGACTACCGCGACCAGCGCAATCTCTCCATCAGCATCGACCCGGCCGCCATCGGCGGCCTCCGCCAGATGTTCGGCGACGATCTGCGCAGTGCGCTCCTGCACAAGCCGATCATCGTCGACGGCGTCGCCCGCCGCATCCAGATCGACTTCATCGCCAATGGGCGGCGTACGGACAAATATTATTACCAGACCCACGTGATCGTGACCGACCCGGGTCAGCTGCACGTCGGAGCCTAGCGGAATGGCGGCTCGTCGAAGCTCCTGAGCTTGCGCGAGTGCAGGGCATCGCCCTCCTCGCGCAGCAGTTCCAGCGTCTGGATGCCGATGCGCAGGTGCTGGCTGATCGCCCGCTCGTAGAAGGCATTGGCCTGGCCCGGCAGCTTGAGCTCGCCGTGGAGCGGCTTGTCCGACACGCACAGCAGGGTCCCATAGGGCACGCGGAAGCGGTAGCCCTGGGCCGCCACGGTCGCCGATTCCATATCGATCGCCACCGCCCGGCTCTGGTTGAAGCGCAGGGCCGACTGGGTGTAGCGCAGCTCCCAGTTGCGGTCGTCGGTGGTCACCACCGTGCCGGTACGCAGGCGCTTCTTGACGCTGTCCTCCGTCTCGCCCGTGACCCGCAGCGCCGCGTTGAACATCGCGGTCTGGACCTCGGCGATGGCCGGAATCGGAATCTCGATCGGCAGCACGTCGTCCAGCACATGGTCGTCGCGCAGGTAGGCGTGGGCAAGGACATAGTCGCCGATCGTCTGGCTGGGGCGCAGGCCGCCGCAATGCCCAATCATCAGCCACGCCTCGGGCCGGAGCACGGCGACATGGTCGCAAATCGTCTTGGCGTTGCTGGGGCCGACGCCGATGTTGATCAGCGTGATGCCGTCGTCGCCGTTGGGCCCGATCAGGTGATAGGCCGGCATCTGGTAGCGCCGCCAGCTGCCCGACGAGATCTCCGCTTCCGCATTCTCCAGCATGCCGCGATCGTAATGGCCGCCCGGCACCGACAGGCCCTGGTAGGGCGTGTCCGTCTGCCGCAGCGCGTCCGCCGCAAAGCGGACGAACTCATCGACGTAGCGGACGTAGTTGGTGAACAGGACGTAGCGCTGGAAGTGGGCCGGCGGCGTGCCGGTATAGTGCCGCAGCCGGGCCAGGCTGAAGTCGGTGCGCGGGGCGTCGAACAAGGCGAGCGGCCGCCCGGCATGGCTGGCGAAGTCCCAACTGCCGTCCGCGATCTCGTCGCCGATGTGGACCAGCTCGGTGGTCGGGAACCAGCGGCCGAGTTCGGCCGAGGCGATGCCGCCCAGCTGCAGGTCCTCGGACCCGTCGAGCACATAAGGGTAGGGGATCTCGCTCGCCGAGCGGCCCACCGAGATCTCGACCTGGTAATCGCGCAGCAGGTGCTCGAGCTGGGTCGTCAGATAGTCGCGGAACAGGGCCGGCCGGGCGATCGAGGCGGTGTAGATGCCGGGCTGGTTGAGCCGGGCGAAGGCGCGGTTCGGAAGCGACGGGGGCGTGTCCGGATCATAGGCGATCCGCAGCTCGGGATAGGAAAAGCGGCCGGACGCCCGCGCGTTCGGATCGGGCCGGGTACCATCGCGCACATAGGCGCCGATCGCGCGGCGGAGGTTGGCAACGGACTCGTCGTAGATGGCGGCGAGCTGGTCGAGGATGCGGGGAATGTCGTCAATGTGGGTCATTGACGGAAAGTCCTTGGGCCAGACCGGCCACCCTGGCAACCCCCGGTTGCGGCTCGCTTGGCGCTGCGCCACAAGGCCGGCGGGGCATAGCGGGGGGCAAGTGATGGCGCGTAGGCCGAAACGGCGGGGCTCGGGTCTGGCATGGGCGGCGCTGCTGGAGGCGCTGGCGGCGCTGGCCATGGCTGGCGTCGTTGGCCTGGGCGCGCAGCGAGGGTGGTGGACCTCGCAGGGCGGCGCCGACGCTCTGCCGGCAATCGCCGTCATCGCTGCTGGAGCGACCCTGCTCGGGCTTTATGCCCGGGTGTTCCGTCGCGACGGGCAGCTGATTGCCGTTGCCGCCTTCCTGCTCGGGATCGCGTTGGTCGGGGCCATTGCGCAGGGCTGGTGGCGCGATACGCAGGCGGCGCAGCTGGTCGACGTCACCACGGACCTGGAAACCCCTCCGGCGTTCACGCACCTGATGGTACGGCCTGACCGCATTACCGGCGTCCCGGTCCCAAATCGTCCCGGCTACGCCTCCCTGTCGCCCGAGGAGCGGTGGCGGGCGGTGCACACCGACGCCTATCCGGCCTTGAAACCGGTCGTGACTCGAGCCTCCCCGGCCAGCGTCGTTGCGCGGGCCCGTCGCGCTGCCGAGGGCGAGGGCTGGCAGGTGGTTGCCGCCGACCCCGGGCATGGCCATCTCGAACTGACCGCGACGAGCCGTTTTCTCGGCTTCAAGGATGATCTGGTGCTGCGAGCGCAGCCCGTGCCCGGCGGCAGCCGGGTGGACGTGCGCGGAGTCGCCCGGACCGGCACCAGCGATCACGGCCGGATCGCACGGCTGATCGGGCGCCTGCAGCAAGCCGTTCGCTAAGGTTCCGCCGAAACCATCCGCGCGGTCGAGCGTTGAAATACTAAGCACGCTTACTATATGCGGACTCTATGGAACAGCTGGGTTGGGAAATCGGCGAAACGTCGCACGCGCTGCGCCGCGCCTTCGACCGTAAGGCGGCGGAGCTTGGCGTCACGCGCGCGCAGTGGCGCCTGCTGGCGCATCTCAGCCGCACGCCCGGTGGCCGACAGGTGGAACTGGCGGAGCGAATGGACATTGAGCCCATCACGCTTTGCCGGATCGTCGATCGGCTGGAGGAAAGCGATTTAGTTGAGCGGCGGCGTGATCCCGCCGACCGCCGCGCCTGGCAGCTGTACCTGACCGACAAGGCCGGACCGCTCGTAGAGCGGCTGCACGGGCTTGCCGACGAGCTGTCCGACGACGCCTTCGCCGGCATCGACGACGCCGAACTCGCCACCGTCCGGACCGCGCTGGCCCGGATCCGCAGCAATCTCCTTTCTGCCCCGAAGGGTAGGGTGACCGCATGAACAAGATGAACAGTGAGCCGCTGACGGGCGAAGAGGTCCAGGCGACGTCCAAGCCGAAGCGCAACTGGTTGCGGCTGGTGCTGATGCTGATCGTGCCGCTGCTGCTGGTCGGCGTCGGCGGCTACTGGTGGCTGAACAGCGGCAAGACGGTGTCGACCGACAATGCCGCGGTGAAGCAGGACATCACCTCCGTCGGCGGGCAGGTCAGCGGGCCGATCTCCGAAGTGTTCGTGAAGGAAGGCGACCGGGTCAAGCCCGGTCAGTTACTGTTCCGCATCGATCCCGCACCCTATCGGGTGGCGCTGGCCACGGCCGAGGCGCAGCTTGCGGCGGCCCAGCTGGCCAAGCGGCAGGCGGTGACCCAGGCCGCCGGCACCGGCGCCGACATCACCGGCGCGCAGAACCAGCTCGCCATCGCGCAGCGGGCGCTCGGGCGTCAGTCGCAGCTGCTCGGTCGCGGCTTCACGACCCGCGTCAGCTATGACGAGGCACTGGCCAACGTGCGCCAGGCCGAAACGGCGCTGGCCGACGCCCGCGCGCGGGCCGCCAACGCCCAGGCAGCGATCGTCTCCACGGGTGAGCAGCCGGGTGAGGCCGCGGCGCGTGCCGCCATCGCCAGGGCCAAGCTCGACCTGTCCCGCACGGACGTCCGCGCTCCCGCGGCCGGGGTCATCTCCAACGCCGACCGGCTGCTGGCCGGGCAGCAGGTGGTGCCCGGCGTCGGCATGGTCAGCTTGGTGGGCGGCGAGGCCGCGTGGGTAGAAGCCAACTTCAAGGAAAAGGACCTGGCGCGCATGGTTCCGGGCCAGCGGGTCGAGATTGAGATCGACGCATATCCGGGCCGGACCTTTACCGGCCGGGTGGAAAGCATCGGCGCCGGCACCGGCAGCGAGTTCGCCATCCTTCCGGCTCAGAATGCCAATGGTAACTGGGTCAAGGTGACGCAGCGCGTGCCCGTGCGGGTCCGCTTCGATCGCAAGCCCGACAAGCCGATGATCGCCGGCCTCTCGGCGACCGTCACCGTCGAGCTGAACGACTAAAGGAAGTCCTGCCATGGCCGGTCCCACGGCCCCCACCACGTCCAACGTGCTGCCCCCGGGCGAGCGCCTGCTGGTCACGGTCGCCGTCATGCTGGCGGTGCTGATGCAGGTGCTCGACACCACGATCGCCAATGTCGCGCTGCCGCACATGCAGGCGAGCCTCGGCGCCACCCAGGACAGCATCAATTGGGTGCTGACCAGCTACATCGTCGCCAGCGCCATCGCGATCCCGATCGCCGGCTGGCTGAGCGAGCGGATCGGCCGCAAGAAGCTGATGCTGATCGCGGTGATTGGCTTCACGGCGGCCTCGCTGCTGTGCGCGATCGCGACCTCCTTGCCGGAAATGGTCCTGTTCCGCCTGGCGCAGGGCGTCAGCGGCGCCTTCCTGGTCCCGCTCGCCCAGGCGACCATGTTCGACATCAACCCGCCAGAGAAGCACGGCCAGGCAATGGCCCTGTTTGGCGGCGGCATTATGATCGGTCCTATTCTCGGTCCGGTTCTCGGTGGCTGGCTCACCGACAGCTTCGACTGGCGCTGGGTGTTTCTGGTTAACCTGCCAGTTGGCGTGCTGGCCTGGCTGATGCTGGTCCGGACCATGCCGAAAACCGAGCCATACCGGCGCAAATTCGACCTGCTCGGTTTCTTTCTGATCGCGGTGGCGCTTGGCTCGCTTCAGATGTTCCTGGACCGGGGCGAAACCAACGACTGGTTCGAGAGTTGGGAGGTGACGATTGAGGCGGGACTGGCGATCGGCTTCTTTTGGATGTTCGTGGTTCACACGCTGACCTCACGCGCGCCGATCTTTGAGCGCTCGATGTTTGCCGACCGCAACTTTGCTACTGGCCTGCTGTTTATGGCGGTCACCGGCGTGCTGCTGCTGGCCGGCCTCGCTCTGCTGCCCCCGCTGCTGCAGCGGCTTTATGGCTATTCGGTTCTCCAGTCCGGTTTCCTGACCGCCCCGCGCGGCATTGGAACGCTAATCTCCATGCTCGCGGCCGGCCGGCTGATCGGCAAGATCGACCTGCGCATCCTTATTGCCGCGGGCATCAGCCTGATGGGCATCAGCCTGTGGATGATGACCGGCTTCGCACTGGACCAGCCGTCCGGACCGGTGGTGTGGAGCGGCCTCGTCCAGGGGCTGGGCCTGGGGCTCATCTTCGTGCCGATGCAAGCGCTGGCCTTTGCCACTCTGGCACCGCCGCTCAGGACTAATGCCGCCAGCCTCCTCAACTTGTCACGCAATATCGGCGGTTCGGTCGGCATTGCCGTGGTCGGCTCGCAGCTGGTCCGCAACACCCAGATCGCCCATGCTGACATGGCCGCGCACGTCACCCGCAATGACATCCCGGCGCTCGATCCGAGCTTGCTGGAGCGGATCGGCCAGCAGGGCGACATCGCGCTGCAGGTCATCAATGCGGAGATCAACCGGCAGGCTCTGTTCATCGCCTACCTCGACGACTTCAAGCTGATGATGATCGTTACGTTCGCCGCGCTTCCGCTCATCTTTTTGATGAAGAAAGCTTCGGCACCAGCGGGCGGGCCGCCCGTTCACGCCGACTAAGCACTATACCGGAGAAAACCCATGCAGCGCCGCCGCCTTGGCCCTAACGGCCCCGAAGTTTCCGCGATCGGGTTGGGGTGTATGGGGATGAGCGAGTTCTATGGCTCCGGTGAAGAGACCGAAAGCATTGCGACCATTCACCTGGCGCTCGAGCGGGGTGTGGATTTGCTCGACACGGCGGACATGTATGGCCCGTTCACGAACGAGGAACTGGTCGGCCGCGCGATCGCCGATCGGCGCGACAGCGTGTTCCTGGCCACCAAGTTCGGTAACGTGCGCGGACAGAACGGCGAGTTCCTGGGCGTGCGCGGCGACCCGGCCTATGTGCGCGAGGCGTGCGAGGCGAGCCTCCAGCGGCTCGGTATCGAGACCATCGACCTCTACTACCAGCACCGGGTCGACCGGACGGTACCGATCGAGGATACGGTGGGGGAGATGGCACGTCTGAAGGGGGAGGGTAAGATCCGCTTCCTCGGCCTCAGCGAGGCCTCGCCCGAGACCATCCGTAAGGCGCATGCAGTTCACCCCATCACCGCCCTGCAGACCGAGTTCTCGCTGTGGAGCCGCGACGCGGAGACGGAGGTGCTGCCGACCGTGCGCGAACTCGGCATTGGCTACGTAGCCTATTCGCCGCTCGGCCGCGGGTTCCTGACCGGGCAGATTACCAAGTCGGAGGATTTCCCGGAGGACGACTTCCGCCGCTTCCACCCGCGCTTCATCGGCGAGAACTTCGCCAAGAACATTGCCCTGGTCCACGAGCTGGAGCAGCTTGCAGCGGCCAAGGGCTGCACGGCGGCGCAGCTGGCGTTGGCCTGGGTTCTGGCTCAGGGGCAGGACATCGTGCCGATTCCCGGCACCAAGCGCCGCAAGTACCTGGAGCAGAACATCGCCGCGGCCGACATGACGCTGAGCGAGGAAGAACTGCGTCGCCTGGACGAGATTCTTCCGCCCGGCGCGGCCGCCGGAGAGCGTTACCATGCAACCGGGATGGCGACCATCAACGGCTAGCCAAGCCCTTGTCGTTGTTCGCCTAATCCGCCTGGCTGCAAACTTCGGTACTCGGTCGCAACGGCGGCAACGATCCGAGGGCTAGGACATTGGTCACGTTCCCCCGACAGGAGCCACGGCCATGTTCTTCCGCGTCAAAGAGACTGCCTTTCACTGCGTGCCCGACAGGCCCGACCCGATCTTCGCGCGCCAGCTGCAGGAGGTGCTGGGCGGCCAGTGGGGCGAGATCAGCGTCATGCTCGGTTACCTATTCCAGGGCTGGAACTGTCGCGCGCCGGGCAAGTACAAGGACATGATCATGGACATCGGGACCGAGGAGATCGGTCACGTGGAGATGCTCGCTACCTGCATCGCGCGGCTGCTGGAGAAGTCGCCGGTCGAGACGCAGGAAGGAGCGGCCAAGGACGGGCTGGTCGGCGCGGTGCTTGGCGGCGCCAAGATCCAGGACGTGATCATGGCGGGTATGAACCCGCACCATGCGATCGTGTCCGGCGGCGGCGCGACCGCGTCCGACAGCAACGGCAATCACTGGTCAGCCAAGTATATCGTGTCGAGCGGCAACCTGCTGGCCGACTTCCGCTTCAACGTGGCGGCCGAGAGCCAAGGGCGGCTGCAGGTCGCGCGCCTGTACAACCTGACGGACGATCCGGGCGTCAAGCAGATGCTGTCCTACCTGCTCGCCCGCGACACCATGCACCAGAACCAGTGGCTCGCCGCCATTCGCGAGTTGGAGGAGGACGGCTTGGAGATGACTCCATGTCCTTCCAACTTCCCGCAGGAACTGGAGAATCAGGAGTTCAACTACGCTTTCCTGAACCACTCGGAAGGCAACGAAAGCTCCCAGGGGCGCTGGGCGTCAGGGCCGTCGATGGATGGCAAGGGCGACATCAAGTACGTCGAGCAGCCGCCCGCGATGGGTCAGGTGCAGGACCTGAGCCAGGTGGATCCTCGGTTGTTCGGAACGCCGAAAGCGGCACTCACCGACAAGGAGCGCGGCCTGATGTTCCAGGACGAGCAGCGCTAGGCGAGCGCCTGGGCGAGGTCGGCAATCAGGTCAGCCGGGTCTTCCAAACCGATGTGCAGGCGGACGGTTGGCCCCTCTGGGGGCTGACCGACGCTGCGCAGGCCGGTGAGGTCGACCGGGCTGGCGAGGCTCTCGTAACCGCCCCAACTCCAGCCGATGCCGAACAAGGTGAGCCGCTCGATAAAGGCGTCGCGCGCCGCCGTGGTGCCGTCGAGGACGATTGCGAACAGGCCGGTGGAACCTGCGAAGTCGCGAGCAAAATGCTCATGGCCGGGGCACGAGGGCAAGGCTGGGTGCAGCACCCGTTGCACCCGTGGTTGTTCGGCCAGCCAGCGGCCGACTTCCAGCGCGTTTTGCTCGTGCCGGCGCAGGCGGACGTCCAGGGTACGCAGGCCGCGTAGCGCGAGCCAGGCATCGTCCGGGCTGACCGCGGTGCCCCATTGCCGAACGGCCCGGTTCAGCGCTTCCCACGCGGCCGGCGAAGCGGTCACAGCGCCGAGCATCACATCCGAATGGCCGCCGATATATTTGGTGCAGGCAGTGATCGAGAGGTCGACACCGCGCGCGATCGCCGGGAAGAACAGGGAGGTCGCACAGCTATTGTCCAGCAGGGTCACGAGGCCAAGCTCCTTCGCGGCCGCGGCAAGGCCGGGCACGTCCTGGACCTCGAAGGTCAGCGAACCCGGGCTCTCCAGGAACAATGCACGGCTGTGCGGGCCGACCAGGTCGCGCAGCTGTTCCGGGGTGATGAGCGGGTGGTAGTAACGCGTGGTCACGCCCAGGCGCTTCAACTCGCCCTCGCAGAAGAAGCGGCTGGGTGCATAAGCGCTGTCCACCATCAGCAGCTCGTCGCCGGGCCCCAGCACGCTGATCAGCGCCATCGCCACCGCCGCCGCGCCGGATGGAAAGAGGCGGGTGCCGGCGGCGCCCGGTTCCAGCGCCGTCAGCGCGTCGCACAAGGCCCACTGGGTCGCCGTGCCGTTGCGCCCGTAGCTGTAGCTGCCGTCCCGGGGCGGGTAGGCGCCGCGCAGTTCCGCCAAGTTGTCGAACAGGACGGTGGAGGTCCGCTCGACCGGCACGTTGACCAGCTTGCCGCGCCACTCGCGCCGCCGGCCGCCGTGCACCAGCCGGGTCAGCGGCCCCAGTTCCTCATCGCTCATGCCGACCGTCTAGCGGCGAGGCGCCACCGCCTCAACGCCGCGTCGGCGGCTGCGCCAATAGTCCAGTGCCGCATCGGCCTTAAGCGGGCGGGCGTAGAAGAAGCCCTGACCCTGGTCGCACCCCAGCGCCGCCAGCGTCGCCGCAAGCTCGCGGGTTTCGATCCCCTCCGCGGTGGTCTTCATCGATAGAGCTTCCGCCAGGCTCAGGACGGCGCGAACGATGGCGACGCTGTCGGGATCGACCATCAGCGCCGAAACGAAGCTGCGATCAATCTTCAGCACGTCAATAGGCAGGCGCTGAAGGTAAGCGAGGCTGGAGTAGCCGGTGCCGAAGTCGTCCATCGCTAGGGTGGTGTCGAGGCTCTTGAGCGCGTCGAATACCCGCGTTGCGCGGCCGGGGTCCTGGACGATGCAGCTTTCCGTCAGCTCCAGGCTCAGCCGCTCGCCGCCGATGTTGGCCGCACGCAAGGCGTCGTCGACGACAGCGGCGACGTCGTCGCGGGCGACCTGGATGGCGGACAGGTTGACGGCGACACTTATCGGCAGCTTGTGCCCGGCCTGCTCGTCCCACTGCGCCAGGCTGGCGGCGGCACGGTGCATCGCCCATCGCCCGAGCGACAGGATCAGCCCGCTCTCCTCGGCCACCGGGATGAATTCGTTGGGGCTGATCTCGCCCCGGTCGGGGTGGACCCAGCGGGCCAGCGCCTCGAACCCGGATACCTCGCCGCTGCGCAGGTCGATGAGCGGCTGGTAGGCGAGGTCCAGTTGGTCGCTGTCGAGGGCGCGGCGAAGCTCGGTCTCGATGGAGAAACGACGGCGGGCGGCGCTGGCCTGGCTTTGCTCGTACACTTCCGCCCGTCCGCTGGCCTTGGCCTGCTTGCAGGCGAACTGGGCGTTGCGGAACAGCTCCTCGGCTTCCGACGTACCGGTCATCAGCGCGACCCCGACCGCGCATTCGACCCGGATCTCCAGCTCGGACAGGCGGAACGGGGAGGAGACGGTCTCCAAGATGCGATCAGCCGCGCGCATGGCGTCCGCGACTCCTCGGCGCAGTGACACGATGATGCCGAATTCGTTGCCGCCGGTCCGGGCGAGCCGGTCGCCCGCGCGCAACGCGGAGATCAGCCGGCGCGCGAAGGTGATCAGCAGCTCGTCGCCGGCGAGACTGCCCATGCTTTCGTTGATGCGCGAGAAGCGGGACAAGTCGACGACCAGCACCGCATGGCCGCCCTTTCCGTCGCCCTTGTCCAGCGCGGCAGCCTCGATCATTTCCGTAAACGCCAGGCGATTGGGCAGCCCGGTCAGGCTGTCGCGCAGCATCTCCTCGCGCAAGGAGCGCTCCGCCCGCTCTTCCACGGTCCTGTCGATGACGGTCAGCAGCAGCCGGCGGTTGCCGCTCACCAGCGCGGGAAGCTTCGCCAGGCGGAGCCGATAGTAGCGCGCATCGATGCCGCTGCCGTCCCGGAAGTCGAGCTCATCGGATTTCTGCCCGTCGAACCAGCCCTGGAGATGATCGTGCAGCAGGCCCGCTCGCAGGCAGGTTTCCGTCAGTTTGGAAAAACCGGGGACGGTTGATTGCTCAATCGCGGCTTCGAAATTCCGGTTGTGCGCGCCCAAGTGCAGAATGCCTGCCGGGTCTTGGCTGATGACCGCCGCGGCAATCGGCAGCGCGTCCAGCAGGGTGCTGTCCTCTGCAAGATGCTTTGCGGGCCCGAGTTCGGCCGCTGCACGTGGCCGGGGTGAAGCGGCGGTTGCCATGATGCGCCTATGCCGCGGCAGGCGTTAATCTTCTATTGCGGTCCTTGCCGGCGCACAAAGCGGGTTCTCACGCCGTTCATGCGCAAGGTAGAATAGTCGCGCCATGCTTAAGCTCACCCGCCTTGCACTGATCCTTGCCGCAGCTGCTGCGCCATTCCCGTCCGCCGCAAGCGTGCCGGGCGCCCCGGATGATCCTTATTCGCTGCCTGCCGGCGGTGAGCAGGGGTTGGACATGGCGGTGGTGGACGCCGATGCCATGCCGCAGGAGCCGGAACAGGCCAGCGATGATGCGGCGGCGGCGATGCCGGCCGAGCAGTGGAGCGGTGCGCCGGTAGATTTGATGCGTCCCGTGCATCCGCTCTATACCGAGTTGCGGCGCGCGCTGGTCCGTTATCAGCTTGACTGGGGCGGCCTGCCCAAAGTGTTCGTGCCGGATAACGGCCCAATGATGGCCCTTGGCACGACCGATCGCCGGGCTTTGCTCCTGCGCCAGCGGCTTGGGCTTGGTGCGCCGGACCCGCTGGCGCCTACGTCGTCGCCGTTGTTCGACGGAGCCCTGGAACAGCGTTTGAAGAACTTCCAGGCGGCCCATGGCTTGCCCGTGGACGGCAAGGCAGGGGCTGCGACGCTCGCCGCACTGAACCGCGGCACGGATTATTATCGCCAGCGCATCCTGCTCAACATGGAGCGTGCGCGTCGGCTGCCGGCGCCAGGCACCGCCAATGCCGCCAAGTACATCCTGGTCGATGCCGCCGCCGCCCGGCTGTGGATGTACGAGGAGGGGCGGCCAGTCGGCTCCATGAAGGTGGTGGTCGGCACGCCGCAGTCGCCAACGCCGATGATGGCGGCGCTGATGCGCTACGCCAACGTGAATCCGTTCTGGAACATCCCGCCCGACCTCGTCCAGAAGACGGTGGCACCGAACGTCATCGCCCATGGGGTCAAGTATCTCGCCGACAAGCGCTACGAGGTGCTCGATACGTGGGAGAGCGACGCCAAGGTGATCAACCCTGCGACGGTTGATTGGAAGGCAGTCGCGGCGGGTACGCAGGAGCTGCGCGTGCGGCAGCTGCCCGGCGGCGCCAATTTCATGGGCGAGATCAAGTTCATGTTGCCCAACCACTATGGCATCTACCTGCACGACACGCCGGCTAAGGCGCTTTTTGGGCAGGACGAGCGGCACCTGTCGAACGGCTGCGTGCGGCTGGAGGATGCGCGGCGGCTGGCGCGGTGGGTGTTCGGCGACATGCCGCGGGCAAGCTCGCCGGATGCGGAGCAGCGCGTCGACCTCAAGCAGCCGATCCCCGTCTACATCACCTACCTGACCGCCGGGATCACGCCGGAGGGCAGGCTGGCGTTCGCGAGCGATACCTACGGGCGGGACGGGCAGCTGCTGGCGCGGTTTGATCCGCTTGGCCCGCAACCATCGGGCGGGGGCAGATGACGAACGGGGCTTGCGTCGCTATCTGCGACTTGTGACCTCGCTCCCGACCTTGTCCGTCATTTACGACGACTATGAACTGCTCGATGCCGAGGAGCGCTATCGATTGCTGATCGAGCTCGGCCGCGAGCTAGAGCCCATGCCCGACCCGCTCAAGACCGACGCGACCAAGGTGCGGGGCTGCAGCGCCTCGGTGTGGGTCTATCCGACACGGCTCGACGACGGGCGGCTCCACTTCCTGGCCGACAGCAATGCGGCGATTACCAAGGGGATTGTGGCGCTGGTGCTGGCGGCCGTTCAGGACCGCGCGCCCAGGGAGATCGCAGGCACGGACATCGCCGCCGAGCTGGCGCCGTTCGAACTTGGCCGGCAGCTGTCGTCCAATCGCACGCAAGGCATTCCCAACATGATCGCGCTGATCCGCGAGACGGCGGAGCGGCTGGCGGCGTGAGCGAGGGCGGGTTCGACACGGAAAGCTTCTTCAAGCTGGCCCGTCGGGTCGGGCATGGCCGGGCACTCGGCCTTGGCTACCGCGCGCATGGTGACGATTGGGTGGAGCTGGCGCTGCCGTGGCGACCGGAGCTGGTGGTCATGCCCGAGAGCGGGATCATGGCAACCGGCGCGATCGTGAGTCTGATCGATACCTGCTCGGGCGCGTCGGTGTGGCGCAAGCTGGGCGGCTTCCGCCACATCGTCACGGTGGACCTGCGGATCGACTATCTCCGGCCGGCCTTCCGCGAGGAGACGGTGATTGCCCGCTGCGAGTGCTACAAGCTGACCCGCAAGATCGCCTTTGTGCGCGGGATCGCCCACGGCGGGGACCCGGAGCATGCGGTGGCGCACGCCGCGGCCACGTTCATGATGGTCGACTAGGACGAAGCGGCCCGGCGCTCCTCGGCCTTGCGCAGGACCTCGTAGGCGGCCTGGATCTTCTGGAAAGCGTCGGCCGCCGCCTTGTCACCCTGCTTCAGGTCGGGGTGGTTCTCCTTTGCCAGGCGCCGATGGGCGGCCTTGATCTCGTCGAACCCGGCGTCGCTTTCCAGCTCCAGCACGTCCAGTGCCCGCATCTCCTCGCGTGAGCGGGTGCCGTCGCCCGGGCCGCCCCAGCTCCAATGGGCCGAGCTGCGGAAGCCATTGGCCTGGGCGCGTTCCGCGCGTTCGCGGTCGGCTGCCTCGCCGGTGCCGAGGTTGGCGAAATAGTCCCAGTTCTTGTTGTAGTCGGCCGCATGAGCTTCGCAGAAGTACCACCGTTCCGGGCTGTTCGGCGCCTTCGGGGCCGGCCGGTCGCCCGGCAGGTCGCAGCCCTCGCGGTCGCACAGCCGAACGTTCGCGGCCTCGCGCGACTTGGCGCCATAAGAGCGCCAGCGGGGGAAGCCCCAGTCATCGGATCGGGTCGGACGTGCCATGGAGATACGCTAACTAGTGACGACTGCCTTCAGATGCGAGTGCCAGAGGGCCTGTAAGCCGGGTTCTGTCCACCGCCATGAAGCGGATGGGCGGCCATTCCTCTAGGCCTGCGATTGCCCGCAGGCTCAAGCAACCAACCCGGGCGGCGAGCCGGAACAGGCCCATGTACCGCCCCTATTCGGTCTTGCACCCGGTGGGGTTTACCATGCCGGTCCCGTTGCCGGTCCCGCGGTGCGCTCTTGCCGCACCCTTTCGCCCTTGCCTGGCCGAAGCCGTGGCGGTCTGCTTTCTGTGGCACTGTCCCTGACCCGCTGTCGCCGAAGCTCTGGCGGGCCGCCGGGCGTTACCCGGCACCGTTGTTCCGTGGAGCCCGGACTTTCCTCGGCGAGCCGAAGCTCGACGCGGCCGCCCGGCCCTCTGGCGAGACGGCCCCTAGCCTAGTTCTTGAGCCGCGTCACGGCTCCCCCATCGGTCGCGGCAATAGCAGGGCGAGCAGCTTGGCGCGGCACTCACCGTCCACGATCCCGTCGATCCGGTCGGGGCGGAAACGACGCTGGAAGGCGATGGTGGCCTTTAGCGGGTCGCTGACATCATAGCCGAACCGCTCCAGCGCGAGATGGAAGGCGGCATCGGACCAGAAGGGGTCGATCAGGTTGCGGGTCGGGCTGGGCAGGGCGAGGCGGCGCTTGGCCAGCGCTTCCCACGGGAACAGCTCGCCGGGATCGTCCTTGCGGCAGGGCGCGATATCGGAATGCCCGACGACATTGCCGCGGCCGATGCCGTGCCGGTCCTTGATTTGCGCCACCAGCGGGATCAGTGCGGCGATCTGCTCGTCCGGGAAGTGGCGATAGCCGAACTCGTGACCGGGATTCACGATCTCGATGCCGATCGAGGCCGAGTTCACGTCTCGCGTTCCGCGCCAGTAGCTCTTGCCCGCGTGCCAGGCGCGGCGCTCCTCGTCGACCAGGTGGTAGACGGTCCCGTCCTCGTCGATGCAGTAGTGGGCCGAGACCTTGGCCTCCGGCGAAGTCAGCCGGTCGAGCGCCCCCTGGCAGTCCGGCATGCCGGTATAATGAAGGACGATCATGCTGATCGGCTGGGCGCGCTCGTCGTGGTTCGGCGAGGGAAGATGCACGGAGTTCACGGGCAGCAATGGGCCATGCGGCTCCGCTCCGGTCAAGCCATTCTCCTTAAACGAAGATCGTGACCGTCTGGCGGGCGGCGAACAGGCGGCGTCCGCTGTCGTCCCACAGGGTCATTGCCTGGCGCGAATAGCCGTCGCCGGTGTCCTCCGCCGTCGCCTGCTGCAGGAACCAGGCGTCGGCATCGGCAGGCAGGGCATCGACCTCGATGGTCCAGGTCATGGAGGAGATGATTCCGAACTCGGGAAAGCTGACCATAGCGGCAGGCGGCAGGGCGTCGGCGAGCGCCAGCACGGCGGTCAGCGGCTCTACGCCCTGCGGGCGAGTGTACCGGGTCCAGCAGGTGAAACTGGGCTCTCCGCCGGAGAACGGGCGATTGCCGGCGGCCAGCAGCATCTCGAAATTTCGGGCGAAGCTCGGGCCGGGGCCGCCGGGGAAGAGCGGGCCGCAGTCCGCCGGCCTGGGAACGCTCGGCGCGTTGGGTGAGCGATGCGCCACGCGGCTGTCGCGCGGTGCGCCGCAGGAGAACAGGCATTCGGCCGCGGCGCCGGCCTCGCCCGTCACCGAAGTCCGGACGAAGGCGGCCGACCGCCCGCGGCGGATCAGGGTCGGAACGATCTGCAGAGAGCCGGACGCCGGGCCGACAAAGGCGATCTGAGCCGAGCGGAGCGGCGGCAGGTCGGGCAGGGTGCGGACGGTGGCCGCCCAAGCGAGCGCGGCCGTCATGCCGCCGTAAAGGGTGCGGCCCTGCGCCCAGCTTTCCGGGGCCGTGCCGGTGAGCCCGGTACCGGCGGGAACGAACGCATCGAGGACCTGGTTGAGCGTCGGACTGTCAGACATGATCGCTTCCTAGTGCGACATGCGCGCAGGTCCAGCGCCGCGACGTTGCATGCGAGTCACGCCTGCGTGGTTACCGTCCGCAGAAGGCACGGTTCACTTGTCCGACAGGGCCATCGGCATAGATAAGACCACGATGAACTCGGTTAACGGGGTGTGTTGAGTGAACAAGTTCCTGCTTTCGGCCAGCATGGCCAGCCTGATCGCCGTTCCGAGTGTCGCCGATGCGCGCAGGAAGCCGCAGCCGGCGCCGGCGCCGGCGGTGGTGCGCGTGGCGCCGACCGATCCGGTTGAACTCTACTACTTCTCGCACCAGGACGCGCCCATCTGGACCCGTTCGGCGGATAGCCGTGCGGCGCTGCCGGTGCTGGTGGAGCTGCTCCGCCGGTCGCCGGCCGAAGGCTTGGCGAACGGGTCGCTGCTGGCCGCTTCGGTCGAGCAGGCCATGCAGTCGGGCAACACGCAGGCGCTCGAGTTCGCGGCCAGCAAGGCGTGGGTGTCGTACGTCCAGCTCATGAAGAAGGCGCCGGCCGGGATGCTGTTCGGCTACCCGCACCTGGCGCCGCAGGGCAACCGTCCGGACCAGATCCTGCTGACCGCCGCCGCCGCGCCGAGCCTGGCGCAGCACCTGCAGAAGGTCAGCACGCCTAACGCTTACTATGCGCAGCTGCGCGATGCGTCCTGGAAGGCCATGCAGGCGGCGCCGGGCAGCGCGCCCGACCCGCGCATTCTGTCGAACCTGGAGCGCGCCCGGGTGCTTCCGGCGGGCGGCCGGTACATCATGGTCAACACTGCCGAAGCGATGCTGACGATGTACGACAATGGCCAGCCGGTCGGCAGCATGAAGACGGTTGTCGGCATGACCAAGTTCCCGGACGGCAAGCCGAATTACCTGCCGACTCCAATGATCGCGAGCATGATCTATTACGTGACGTTCAATCCTTACTGGAACGTCCCGCAGAACCTCATCCTGAAGAACATCGGCCACAAGGCCCGCGACCAGGGCGAGTCCTACCTGAAGGGCCAGGGTTTCCAGGTGATGAGCGACTGGACCGAGAATGCGACTGTGGTTCCCTACGACCAAGTCGATTGGAAGGCGGTGGCGGCGGGCACCAAGATTGTCCGCATCCGCGAACTGCCCGGCGCGATGAATTCCATGGGCCGTTACAAGTTCAACTTCCGCAATGCCGAGGACATCTACCTCCACGACACGCCGATGCGGGAATACTTCAAGAAGGACGTCCGCACCCTGTCGAACGGTTGCATTCGCCTGGAGGATGCCAAACGGCTAGCAACCTGGCTGCTCGGCCGTGAGCCCGTGGCGCCGAATGACCAGCCCGAGCAGCATGTGGCAATTCCTACGGGAGTGCCGGTCTACGTCACATATTTGACGGCCAAGCCGCAGCCGGATGGGAAGATCGCGTTCCTCGATGACTACTATGGGTGGGATGGCCGCCCCGACCGGCAGCTTTCCGCTGTGCCGAGCTTGAGTGGCGCGCACGTCGCACGGTAGTCGCAAGGTTCAATAACTCAAGATAGCGCAAGAGGGCCGTCGCGGGAGGACCGCGGCGGCCTTTCTTATGGCCGAAAGGCTCCACCGTTGCGCAAACGAAAAGCCCACGGGAGCTAGTCCCGTGGGCTCTTACGTCGGTCCTGTCGATCTCGCAGCTTGAAGCAGCTCGCTCGCAGGCCGTCCGGCGTCGCACTCTTTCGCGTAAGGCGGAGGTTGCTGGAGCAACCTCCTTCTTACGCTGGAGCGCTATCGCTTAGCCGCGCTCGACCGTCGGCGGCGGCGGCGGCGGCGGCGGCGGCGGGACCGGGCAGGTGTCGGTCGCCAGGATCACCGAGCCGTCCGGGCAGGTCTGCGTCGCCGGGGGCGGCGGCGGAGGCGGCGGCGGGGGCGGCGGGGGCGGCGGCGGGGGCGGCGGCGGAGCGAAGTTGAAGATCACCGACGCGAGCAGCGAGTGCGAGCGGAAGCGACCATCTACGTCGAACGCCGAGGTGCCCGTGCTGATGCTGTCCTTGATGTTGCTGGCGTTGAAGAAGCGATACTTCAGGCCGAGGTCGACATTGCTGCTGACCGGAACGCGGACACCCGCAAGGATTTGCCAGGCAAGGCCGCGGTCGGACACGCTATCGCTGCCGCCCAGCCCCAGGTCGACGGTCGTCTTGACCCGGGCGACACCGATGCCGGCGCCGACAAAGCCGTTCAGACTATCGTCGTTGCCGAAGTCGAGCAGCGCGTTGCCCATCAGAGACACGGCCCGGCTCTTGCCGTCAGCGTCGACGGCATTCGGGCCAACGAAGTTGCCGCGATAGGTGTCGTGGTTGGCGCGCTTGTAGCCGAGCTCGGCCTCAAGCCGGACGAGGCCAAGATCGTAGCCACCGACAAGATCGACGTCGTAGCCGGTCTTGTGGTCAATGGTCAGATAGTTGTCCAGCAAGGCGCCGGTCGAGGTGGTGAAGTCGATGTCCGCGTCCTCGACGAGCATCAGGCCGCCCTCGACGCCGACGTACGGCGAACCATCACGAGCCATCGCCGGCGTCGCGAACGCGGCTGCCGCGGCAGCCGCCAGAAGATATTTGCGCATGCTTTCCCCTTTTCCCGAGTTTAATGGCGCCGCCAATATCTAGAGCATCAGCCAAGTTGCCGTCTAGGCGCGGGTGTCACCCGGCGGTGCATTATCGTTGCGTCAAAGACACATTCTCAGGCCTTGCCGCTGAAAAACGTGCCTTCTCATCATCGCGCAGTCGCTATGGCCTCTGTGGCGCGCCCTGCTAATATCGGGACGGGAAGGAAGGGACCGTGTTGGCTGAACGCTCCGACGAGCCATTGATCGACTGCGTGGGGCTGAGCCCGATACCCTATGTCGTGAGCAACCCTCGGCTGCCCGACAATCCGCTGGTCGTCGCGAACCCGGCTTTCTGCGAATTGACCGGGTATCGCGAGGATGAAGTGGTCGGGCGTAATTGCCGATTTCTTGCCGGTGACGCGACGGAACCCTGGCTGACCGAGCGGCTGCGGCAGGCGGTGCGCGACCGCCGGCCGGCCCTGGTGGACATCCTCAACTACAAGAAGGACGGTTCCCCGTTTCGCAACGCCGTCCTGGTCACGCCTCTTTTCGATGATGATGGGGAGTTGCAGTTCTTCCTGGGCAGCCAGGTGGAGCTGCCGGATGAGAGCTCATCGGCCAGTTTCACCGGGCGGCGCGAGAAAGCGGTCCTGGCGGTCAAGGGTTTGCCGAACCGCCAGCGCCAGGTGCTGGAGCTAATCGCCAAGGGCCTGCTGAACAAGCAGATCGCTTGGGAGCTGGGGATCAGCGAAAAAACCGTGAAGATGCACCGCGCGCTGCTGATGGAGCGCTTGAACGTGCCCACTTCGGCGGACCTCATCCGCCTGGCCGTCGAAGCAGGCTTCTAGAGACCACTACCGGCTCACGGCCGTATCGCGTGGGGCGTCGGCTGCATTACATCGGCGCACTTCCCTGCCGTTGGACCGAGTCCGGCGGTATGGCAGTCCGCTATCCCTGCTCAGCGGCTGCCTCGAGCGCCTCGCCCACCAGCTGGGCGAGGCGCTCCTTGCCTGGGAAGCCTTCCGCCACCCAGCGCCGCTCAATCGTCTGCAGAGTGCGGGCGACCGCCGGGCCGGGAACGAGGCCGCGACGGATGAGGTCGCCGCCTCCGACTGGCAATTTGTGCGGGACGAAGTGGCTCAGGGCGGCGGCGTCCTCCGCCTGGCCGGACAGCAGGAGGCGATCCTCGGCGCCCTCGCGTCCGATCCAGTAAGCGAGCGCTTGCGCGCTGCCATTCAGCTCCGGGGTGCTCGCAACCGCCAGCCGCTTGCGGGCCTTATTCGACAGCTTGAGCCGGGCGGCGACCCGCTCCGCCACCACCGGATCTGACGGCAGCAACGCGGCGAGCCTGCGCAGTGCGTCGGGGCTGATGCCTGCGACTGTTTCCGCCCGGATGAGCGCCGCGAGCCGGTCACAGCGATCGGCCGCAATCTCCGGCACGACCGGACGCAGGATGGAGTGCCGCACCATCAGTTCCACTGTCGCCGCAGGGTCGGGAATGGCTAGCAGCTTCAGCAGTTCGTCGGCGATCCGCTCGCGGGACAATGCCATCAGATCGTTGGCCCTGGCGATGCAGGCCGCCAGACTTCTCGAATCAGGCTCGACGCCCCCGAACCGCGCCTGAAAGCGGAAGAAGCGCAGAATGCGAAGGTGGTCCTCGGCGATGCGACGCAGCGGCTCGCCGATGAACCGCACCCGCCCGTCCGTAAGATCGCGCTGGCCGTCGAAGTAGTCGATCAACCGGCGCTCGGCCGGGTCCCAGTAGAGTGCGTTGATGGTGAAATCACGACGCTCGGCGTCGGATTGCCAATCATCCGTAAAGGCGACAGTCGCGCGGCGGCCATCCGTGCTGACGTCGGCGCGAAGCGTGGTGATCTCCACTGGTTGCCGGTGGATGACTGCCGTCACCGTGCCATGCTCGATGCCGGTCGGGACCGTCTTGATGTCGGCTGCCCCGCATCGCCGCATCACTTCGTAGGGAGTAAGCGTGGTGGCGAGATCCACATCTTGAACATCGAGGCCCAGCAGGCGATCGCGAACGGCGCCGCCGACGAAGCGGCTGGTGCCGGTCCCCAGCGCCCGCAGCAGCTCGGCAATCCCAGGCCGGGCCGCGAGTTCGTCGAGGGCGCTCAGCTCCATCCGAGCCGCCGGGTCAGGTTGACCAGCATGGCGGCGGTGGCGCCCCAGATGCGCCGCCCGCGCCAATCGATCTGATAGTAAGTGCGCATCTGCCCCTGGAATTCAGCCTCCACTGCGCGCTGATTGGCGGGATCGAGCACGAAGGCAAGCGGCGCCTCGAACCAGTCCGCGACCTCATGCTCATGTGGGGTAAGGGGTAGATCCGGAGCCACTTGTCCAAGCACCGGCGTGACGCAGTAGCCGGTGACCGTCCGGTAGGGATCGGCGACACCCCAGAGCTCCACCTGCGCGGGTGGGAGGCCGATTTCCTCATGCGCCTCGCGCAGGGCCGCCGCCGTTGCGTCCGCGTCCTCCGCGTCGATCCGGCCACCGGGAAACGCGATCTGCCCCGCATGGGTACGCAAGTGCTCTCGCCTGACCGTCAGCAGCAAGCCGGGCTCGGCGCGACGGGTGATCGCGACCAGGACCGCTGCCGGACGCAGTTCGCCGGTGGTTGCTTCGACCAGGTCCCCGGCCAGCAGATGGGCAGGAGCGGGTGTCGCCAGTGATGCCCGCACTTCGTCGACCAGGGTCATGCTTGGAGTGGAAAGAACAGGCCATCGCTCCAAACGCCGGGCTGCGCCGGGTCCTCGGCCAGGGCAACTTCGGCCAGCTCGTAATAGACCGGTCGCGCCAGGATGGCATTGAGGCCCGAACGCACATGCACCAGCGGGGCACCGTCTTGCAGACGAAGTTCGTGACCGGGTCCCAGCACCACCGCGTCGCCGCTGTTGATGCCAAAGGCGATGCGGCGCTCGCGCCCGGCGCCCTCCGTGACCATGGAAGTCGCCACTAACGGCGCCAGTTCGACTTCGATGGACAACTTTTCGCCCGGTGTGACCAGGACGAAGCTGCCGTCCGGCTCCCGACGCAGGATGCGCGAGAACTGCCGTACCAACGCCTCGCGCCCGATGGGAGCGCCCTGGTGAAACCAGCTGCCGTCTCGAGCGATGCGCATGTCACTCGATCCGCAATGACTTGGGTGCCACTGCTCGACGGGCGGGAACCGCCTAGCCGCGATCGCCTCCGCGACTTCCGCAATGCTTCGTCCGGCGACGTCGATTGGCACTAGCGTTTCGGGCATGACCCCGCATGTAAGCCGCAGCCCGTCAGACGCAACGGCGCGGCGCTTTTGCGCTTCGCCCGCCTGCCCGTTAAGGGCGCACGGTGATGAAACGAACGGCGATCGTGACCGGCGGCGGCAAGCGCGTGGGGCGGGTGTTGGCCGAGCGGCTGCTCGCAGACGGCTGGACGGTGGTGGCGCATGTCCACCACGAAACGGACGAGGTCCCTGCCGGTGCGATCAGGGCGGTTGCGGATCTCGCCTCACCAGATTGCGCAGAGCCGATCCTGGCTGCTTGTCCGGCACCCCCGCAGCTGCTGGTCAACAATGGCGCGCGCTTTGCGTCCGACGACCTCGGCGGCTTCAATCCGCAGGAGTTTGCGGCGCACATGGCCGTGAACGTCCAGGCACCCACACTGCTGACGCGGGCCTTCGCCGCGGCGGGCGGCACGGGCGACCGGCTCATCGTCAACATCCTCGATGCCAAGCTGGCGGCGCCCAATCCGGATTTCCTCAGCTATACGCTGTCCAAGGCGGCGCTTGCGGCGCTGACCGACGTCTCTGCCCGGGCGTTGGCCGGGCAGGGGATCAGGGTCAATGGAATTGCGCCTGCGCTGATGCTGCTGTCGGCGGGACAGACGAAAGGCAACTTCGACCGGGCCCATGGGCTGAACCCGCTTGGACGAGGGGTTACGCCCGATCACGTCTGGACTGCGCTACGCTTTCTGCTGGACTCGGATGTGACGACCGGCGAGGTGCTCACCATTGATGGCGGCCAGCGCTTCCTCGGCTTGTCGCGCGACGTTCAATTCCTCGACCTTTCGCCCACTGGAGCGCCATGAGCGACGTTGTTCCCTTCAAGCCGCGGCTGGACGGGCTGGTGCCCGAATCACTGGCCGTGCGCTCGGTCAAGATCCACCTCGACTCGCTGGAGGTGATGGCCGACATTGGCTTTCATGAGTTCGAGATCGGCGCTCCGCAGCGGCTCCTGATCAGCGTGGAGGTCTGGCTGGAGGACTGCTACCGGCCGACCAACGACGAGGCTGGCAACGCCTGGAACTACGATCATCTGCGGATCGAGGTGGAGCGGATCGCGCGCTCGCGTCGGTTCAACCTGCAGGAAACGTTATTGGCGGAAATCTACAGCTGGATTGCTGCGCGGGACGGAGTGAAGGGTCTTCGGGTGGCAAGTTGCAAGCCGGACGTTTACCCCAACGCTCGCGGAGTAGGGGTGGAGATCGCGTCGTTCGCCGGCGTGGCGCCATGAACCGACGTCCACATCTGTATCGTCGGTGGAACATTATGATTGCGCCGCCATTATGGGGTTATTAAGGAAGCGCGCCGGTTGCCGATGATATGTTGATACGTCGGCAAACCTTACCAGTCGGAATGGCGCACGACATCGCCGTTCTGAGTGGCGGGGAGCCGGAGCCCGCTTAAGGAGATTTGCGGCAGAATGTCTTACGCCAATCGCAGGCAGATGAGTGGCAACAGGACAGTGGCGATCGTAGTCGTCGCTCTGATCCATGTGCTCATCGGGTACGCTCTCATCACGGGTCTGGCGTACAGTGTCGTCAAGAAGGCCGCCGAGGACCTGAAGACGTTCGACGTCGAGGACGAGCCGCCGCCCCCGCCGGAGGAGCCGCCGCCCCCGCCGGAGCAGCCGCAGGTGGAAACGCCGCCGCCGCCGGTGGTTTCGCCGCCGCCGCTGGTGCGAACCAACACCCCGCCGCCCCCGGTATCCACGGCTCCCGTAGCCCCGCCGCCGGTGACCACCTACACCGCGACTCCGGCGCCGCCCGCGCCGCCGGCGCCTCCGCCTCCGCCGCCGCCGCCGCGGCCGGTGATCAGCCAGGCGGCCAAGGCGCGCGGCTCGCTGCCCGGCCTGTTCTCGACGGATGACTATCCGCAGGACGCGATCCGCAACGAACAGCAGGGCACGACGTCCGTTTCGCTGACCATCGGCACCGACGGTCGGGTAAGCGGCTGCACGGTGAGTGGTTCGAGCGGCTCTGCGTCGCTGGACAATGCGACTTGCCGGATCATCCGCTCTCGGGCGCGCTACACGCCGGCCAAGGATCAGAGCGGCAATCCCATCGCGGGCACGGATAGCGCCCGGATCCGCTGGGTTCTGCCGGAAGAGTAAGTTTGAAGCCCCTTCCAACGAGTTCTAACCAAGGAAACGCACTATGAACTTCGTGACTGTGATGGCCGCCGCCGCCGCTGCACCGGCCGGGGACAGCCCGTACGGCATCACCCAGGCCCTGAAGGAGGGCGGGGTCATCTCGATCGCGACCTTCACCATCCTGGTGGGCATGTCGATCTTCTCCTTCTACATCCTCTTCACCAAGCTGTTCGAGCAGCAGAAGATCATCAGCCAGGGCAAGAAGGTCCGCTCGGGCTTCTGGAACTCGCCGAATCTCAAGGATGCAGCGACGAAGCTGGACCAGCGCAGCGCTTACCGCGCCATCGTCGACGACGCGCTGGTTGCGCAGGACCAGCACGGCAAGCTGACCAACCCGATCGACCAGCATGACTGGATGGCGAACTCGCTGGCCCGTTCGCAGGGCTCGATTGGCGCCCGTCTCGGCGAAGGCCTGGCCTTCCTCGCGACCGTCGGTTCGACCGCTCCGTTCATCGGTCTGTTCGGTACGGTGGTCGGCATCTACCGCGCCCTGATCAAGATCGGCGCGTCGGGTCAGGCCTCGATCTCCACGGTCGCGGGTCCGGTCGGTGAGGCGCTGATCATGACCGCGCTCGGCCTGGTCGTCGCGGTTCCGGCCGTGCTCGCTTACAACTGGCTGATCCGTCGCAACAAGTCGATCATGGAGGACCTCGCTGCCTTCACGAACGACCTGCACGGCTACATCATGTCGGAAGGCAAGGTTAAGCCGAGCATGAACGCGTCGGGCGCCGCTGCCGCGGGTTCGTCCTCGGTCGCTCGGGGGGCGCAGACCCGCTCGGGCACTGCTCCGACCCCGGCCGGCACGCAGCCGCTGACCACCGGCCAGACCTCGACGGGTCAGCAGGCCGGCGGCACCGGCACGACCACTGTCGACCGCCGCTAACAGGGACTGGAAACGGACCGGCGGCGGGGCGCCGCCGGTCCAACCTCTCAAGCTGAAGAAAGCCGTAACCCGATGGCAATGAGCGTAGGCAAGGAAGAGGGCGACGACGTCCCCATGTCGGACATCAACACCACGCCGCTGGTCGACGTGATGCTGGTGCTCCTGATCATCTTCCTGATCGCCGTTCCGGTGGTGGTGCAGACTGTGCCCTTGCAACTGCCCAAGACCGTCTACGAACCGCGTGAGACCAAGCCGGAGAACGTCGAGCTGACCATCCGCGGCGGCCCTGGCGATACGTGCGAGGTCTACTGGGGCATGCAGCGGGTCAGCTCCCAGGAGCTGCTCGACCGTTCGGTCAAGAAGCTCGAGGATGCGGTTGCAGCCGCTGGCGGAGCGGAAAACCTGACGGAAGAGACCATGCCCGAAGCGCATCTGCGTGGTGACATCAACACGCCGTACAAGTGCATTGGCGGGGCGGTTTTCACCATGCAGCGTGCCGGTTTTGCACGCGTGGGCTTCGTGTCCGAGCCGCCGGCCGGCGCGACAGTCGCCCGCCTGTAAGCTTCGCAGCGCCAAGAGAAGGATCCGCCAACCATGGCGATGCAGACGACGAGCAACAACACCGACGGCGAACCGATGATGGAGATGAACACCACTCCGCTCATCGACGTCATGCTGGTGCTGATCATCATGCTGATCATCACCATTCCGCCGCAGACCCATGCCGTTAAGCTGGACCTGCCGCAGAACAGCAACAGCACGCCGCCGCCGATCGATCCGATCAAGAACAAGATCGTCGTGACGGCCAACGGTTCGACCCTATGGAACGGGACGCCCGTTAATCTGGTCCAGTTGCGCCAGTACCTAGACCAGACCCAGCAAATGAACCCGGAGCCGGAGCTGCACCTGCAGCCGGAGCCGAACGCCCGCTACGAGACGGTCGATGAGGTGCTGGTAGTGACCAAGCAGGCGAAGGTCAGCAAGATGGGCTTCGTCGGCAACGAGGCCTACGGCAACTTCTAACCGTTCGATCGGGACCATCCCGATTGCGACTAGGGGCGGCGCCACCCGGTGCCGCCCCTTCTTTTTGGCTGGCCCCAGCTCAACAGAAGTGCGGTCGTTGCGCGATCGGTCCTGCACCAAACGAGGAAAGGGATGGCTGCCTCTAAGGTCCCTAGCCCCGCTCGCCGCGTCGTGCGCGATGGACATCACCCCTGATGTGAGATGTCGCTCCGCAGTAGGTCCAATCGGGTGATCGACGGCCTCATCGGCCACCAGCCTTCATCACCTTAGAACAGGCGTCCGCCCAAGGGCACCTGCTGGTCGGGAGCGACTAGCACCACCCTGCCGTCCGCGTCGGGAAAGCCGAGCGTCAGCACCTCGCTCATGAACGGCCCAATCTGACGCGGCGGGAAATTGACCACCGCAGCCACGAGCCGACCGGGTAGGTCCTCGAGCGTATAACACTCGGCGATCTGCGCAGAGGAACGCCGGGTCCCAATCTCCGGCCCGAAGTCGATGGTGAGCTTGAATGCCGGCTTGCGCGCCTGAGGGAATGGCTCGGCGGCAACGATGCGGCCGACCCGGATGTCCACGGCCGCGAACTGCTGGAAGGTAATAGCGGGCGAGCTAGTCATGGCCGACGCATGGCGGAAGCGGCGTGACCAGGAAAGTGCCGTCGTCGTCCCATGACGTGACCGACTCCAATCAGAACGACGCCCGACGCCAGGAACAGCCAATCCCAAGCGGAGACGCCAAGGGTCTCGAGCACATGATGCAGTTGGAGGATGTGGTGATCGATGACGCCCTCGACCAGGTTGAACCAGCCCCAGCCCGCAAGCAGGTAGCCCACCAGTGCGAGACCCGATGGTGGAAAATCCCCTCGCTGCTTTAGAGCGTTCCACAGCAGGGCGATGCCGGCGATCGTCGCAAGCAGGCTGAAGGCATGAAAGAGGCCATCGGCCATCATGTTCGTCTTCATGTTGGCCATCGTGGTCGGGGGCAGCCTGGCGGACAGCATATTATGCCACTGCAGGATCTGGTGGAGCAGGATGCCATCGAAAAAGCCGCCCAGGCCGATCCCCAGGACGATGCCTGCCGGTGCAAGCGAGGCCCCGTGAACTTGTGTCCTTGCCATCGCTGAGCTCCTTGCGGGTGCAGCGCTCCCGAAGGCAGGCGGTTCCTGCGGCGGGCTTCGGCCTATGCGGCCTCACCCTGGAACTGGAGCCGAGCAAGCCGAGCGTAGAGGCCACCAGTGGCAGTAAGTTCCGCGTGGGTGCCCTGTTCGACGATCCGGCCGCCATCCATCACCACGATCCGGTCGGCGGCGCGAACAGTCGCGAGGCGGTGGGCGATCACGACGGTGGTGCGTGTCTTCATCAGCCGTTCCAAGGCCTGCTGCACGGCGGCCTCGCTCTCGGCATCGAGCGCGCTGGTGGCCTCGTCCAGCAGCAGCAGTGGGGCGTCGCGGAGCAGGGCACGGGCGATTGCGATACGCTGGCGCTGGCCGCCTGACAGACGGGCGCCGCCCTCGCCGAGGAAGGTGTCGTAACCATCCGGCAGCGCGCCGAGGAAATCATCGGCGTTCGCGGCCTTCGCGGCAGCCTCGATCTCCGCGTCCGTGGCCTCCCACCGACCGTAGCGGAGGTTGTCGCGGGCCGAGGCGGCGAAGATGACCGTTTCTTGAGGAACGAGGGCGATACGGGCGCGAACCGAGGAAGGGTCCGCGTCACGCACGTCCACCCCGTCGACCAGCACGCGGCCGCCCTGCGGATCGTAGAAGCGGAGCGCTAGCTGGAACAGGGTCGACTTGCCGGCGCCGGAAGGGCCGACCACCGCCACGGTCTCGCCGGGCGAGACGTGCAGGGTAACGCCATGCAGCGCCTTGTCGTCCGGCCGGGTAGGATAGCGGAACTCGACATCGTCGAACGCCAGGCTTCCGACGGCAGGCTGGGGCAGGGCGGTGGGGCGCTCCGGTGCCCGGATCTCGGCCTGCGCCGATAGAAGCTCGCTGATGCGCCCGGCGGCGCCCGATCCACGCAGCAGGTCCCCGTACACCTCCGACAAGGCAGCAAAGGCGCCGCCGACCAGTACTCCGGTAAACACGAAGGCCGCAATCTCACCGCCGGTCATCCGGCCGGCAGCCACGTCCCGCGCGCCTTCCCAGATGACCAGGACGATCGCGCCGAAAAATAGTGCGATCAGGACCACGGTCATGATGGCGCGCAGGCGCATGCGGGTCTTGGCGGTGGCAAAGGCGCGCTCGACAGTCGCGGCGAAGCGGTCTTCCTCGCGACGTTCCTGGCCAAAGGCCTGGACGATGCGCATCGCGCCAAGCACTTCGGAGACGTTTGAGCCGACGTCGGCGATGCGATCCTGGCTGGCGCGCGACAGCGCCCGGACCTTGCGCCCGAACAGGAGGATCGGCCCGAACAGCAGGGGGATGGCGACCAGCAGCATGCCCGCGAGCTTGGGGCTGAGCGCGAACAGGTAGACGATACCGCCGATGCCGGTCACCACGTTGCGCAGGGCAACGGAGACGGACGAGCCGACCACCTGTTCGAGGATGGCGGTGTCCGCGGTCAGGCGGGAGGCGATCTCGCTTGGCCGGTTCTCCTCGAAGAAGCGGGGCGGAAGGGTCAGCAGGTTTTGCTGCACCCGGCGGCGGAGATCGGCAACGGTGCGCTCGCCCAGCCAAGATACGAAGTAGAAGCGGAACCCCGTGGCGAGCGCCAGGACCAGCACGGTGACCAGCAGCAGCTGGAAGGCTTGGGTGACGGCAACGCCGCTGACCGACCCGCCGGCAAAGCCACGGTCGATTACCTGCTTGAAGCCATAGGGGATTGCGAGGGTGGCGGCCGAGCTGACGGCGAGCGCCAGCAGGGCACCGACGATCCGCCCGGGATAGCGCCCGGCAACGGCGTAGATGACCTTGAGACTGCCGAGATTGCGGCTCTGCTTGTCGGGTGTGTCAGGGGCGCTGGCCATGGCCGGCGGTTAGCAGGGGCAGCCACTGAAACAAAGCTGTTGCACCCGCTCCACGTTGGCGGATGTAGTTACGACCGCTTAACGATCGGTCTTGCCGGGCAACCTTTTCGCTCCCACACCGGTTTGCAAGGAAACGGATCGACGAGGTCGGATGCTCTACGACGCTTATGAAGTGCAGCGCTCCTGGCTGGCCGGCGCAAGCCAGCTGGCGAACTGGGGATCCACATGGCTCAATAGCCCGGGCAACCCCCTGCGCTACTCAGGCATGAGCCCGTACATCGCCGCCAGCCTGGACGTGTTCGCCCACGCCTCGGCGCCGCGTGGCAAGCCCGCGTTCGACATCTTCGACACGACGGTCGCGGGCAAGCTGCTGCCGGTCCGTGAGGAGATCGTGCTGCGCAAGCCGTTCGGGCAGCTGAAGCATTTTGTGAAGGACGGCGGGCCGGAGGGCCAGCCCAAGCTGCTGATCGTGGCCCCGATGTCGGGGCATTATGCGACGCTGCTGCGCGGGACGGTGGAGCGGATGCTGCCGGGCCACGAGGTGTTCATCACCGACTGGCAGGACGCCAAGCTGGTGCCGCTGGAGCGCGGACGGTTCGATCTCGACGACTACATCGATTACCTGATCGAGTTCCTGGCCGCGATCGGCCCCGGCGCGCACATGCTTGCGGTGTGCCAGCCGTCGGTGCCGGCCTATGCCGCGGTGGCGGTCATGAACGCCGATGCGCATCCGTGCACGCCGGCCTCGCTGACCATGATGGGCGGCCCGGTCGATACGCGGGAGGCGCCGACGGCCGTCAACTCGCTGGCGACCGAGCGGCCCCATGCCTGGTTCCAGAACAACGTCGTCGCGACCGTGCCCGGCATCTACCCCGGGGGCGGGCGCAAGGTGTATCCGGGCTTCCTGCAGCTCGCCGGCTTCATGACCATGAACCTCGGCAGCCACCTGATGAGCCACTGGGAGATGTTCAAGCATCTGGTGGTGGGCGACGAGGAGAGCGCCGACGCGACCCGCGACTTCTATGACGAATATCGCTCCGTCTGCGACATGACGGCGGAGTTCTACCTGCAGACGGTGGACGTCGTGTTCCAACGGCACCTGCTGCCGAAGGGCGAAATGACGCACCGTGGGCGCTCCGTCGACCCGGCGGCGATCACCCGGACGGCGTTGCTGGCGGTCGAGGGCGAGCGGGATGACATTTCGGGTATCGGCCAGACCAAGGCGGCACTCGATCTGGCGACCGGCCTGGCTGAGGAGAAGAAACACTACCTCATGGCCAAGGAGGTCGGCCACTATGGCATCTTCAATGGCCGCAAGTGGCGGGAGCGGATCGCGCCCGTGGTCGAGAAATTCATCGTCGATAACAACAAGCCCTTGAACTGACAGGCGAAAGGGCCATCTCCCGCTTACTGTTCAACAACTGAAAGGAGGTGGTCGAATGTCTCATTGTCCCAAGTCGGTGAGCGTCGCCTCCAACGAGGTTCACGCCTAAGCGTCGGCGCTTGCCGAACAAGACAATGCGGAAGGCCGCTCGGGTTCGTCCCGGGCGGCCTTCTTCTTTTCGGCGACCGTGAGCCACCCGGTCAGGCCGGCCGCGATGCTGATCGCGGCGCCTGCGATCAGCGCGACGTGGAAGCTCGCGATCAGCCCCTGTCCCTTGCTGGCCAGCACCGCGCCGAGCAGGGCAGTGGCGATCAACCCGCCGGTGCGGGCCACTGCGCTGTTGAGGCCGCTGGCCGTGCCGCTGTGGCGATCGTCGACGGACGCCAGCACCGTGCTGGTCAGCGGCGCGACCGCAAGCGCCATGCCGAAGGCGAGCAGCGTGACGGCGGGAAACACCGTGGTCCAATAGTCGGGGCCGCTTTCGATCCGGCGTGCGAGGAGCATGCCGGCGCCAACCACGCAGGGACCGACGGTGAGCGGCAAGCGGCCACCGATCCGCGCGGCAAGCTTGCCCATCAGCGGCGACGCGGTGGCGATCAGCACGGCCAGCGGCAGCATCGCCAGGCCCGCCTGGAGGGGGGAGAAGCCCTTGGCCTCGATCAGCACGTAGGGCAGCAACAGCATGACCGCGCCGAAGGCACCGTAGAGCAGGAAGGTGAGCCCGGTCAGGCCGACGAAGCTTGCGTTGCCGAACATGGCCAGCGGCATCATGGCCCGGTCGCCCCGCCGCCGCTCGGCCCACAGGAAGGCGGCAAGGCCGAGCAGCCCGCCGAGCAGCATGGCCAGCGACAGCGCGGTGAAGCGCAATTGCACCGACCATAGCGTGAGGCCCCAGGTGAGGGCGAGCAGTCCCAAGGTGGCGAGGATCGCGCCGGGATAATCGGTCCGGGCAGCGTCCTTGTTCGAACTTTCCGCGGCGAAGCGGGCGGCGAGCGCCATCGCTCCGCCGGCCAGCGGGAGGTTGAGGTAGAAGATCGACGGCCAGCCGACGTGATCGACCAGCCAGCCGCCGATCAGGGGAGCAACCGCCGCCGCCGCCGCACCGGCGGACGCCCAGATGCCGATCGCCCGGCCGCGCGCCTCACCTTCGAACGTGCTATTGAGCAGCGCCAGGCTGTTGGGCAGAAGCAGCGCCGCGCCGATCCCCTGCAGGACCCGTCCGGCGACCAGCAGGGCAAAGCCGGGCGCCAGCGCGCACAGCAGGGAGGCGGCGGCAAACAGCCCGGTGCCGATCAGCAGCAGGCGCCGGCGGCCATAATGGTCGCCCAATGCGCCGCCGAGCAGCAACAACGCCGACAAGGGCAGCAGATAGGCGTTGACCACCCACTGCACGTCGGTTGCGCCCGCGCCGAAGCTGTCCCGGATCGCGGGCAGGGCGACGTTGAGCACGGAGCCTTCGACGAAGCTCAGGCTGGAGGCGAGGATGCAGGCGGCGAGCGTCCAGCGGGGATGGCCGCCGCCGCCGCGGCTGGTCACTCGGCGTCGGCTTGCGCGTCGGCGATGCTGGCCTCGACCATCTGCATCCATACCTGCGGATCGCCCGCCGCCGCACCCGCCTGGTCGGTCTCGCGGATCGCGTGGAGCACGGCCAGCGCCTGGTTGCGATGCTCAGGCCAGACCTGGTCGATCTTCTGCCCGGCGGACGGGTCGCTGCCCTCCGCATTGCTGCTGTGCGCCGCGCCGGCGAGAACTCGGGCGATGCGTTCAATGAGGCTCGTGTGGCCGCCTTCGGGCATGGTCATGTCTCCTGTTTTGGAGACCCAACCCGTCAGGCGGCGGTTGGGTTCACGAAGCCGCTGCGGCCGGGCAGTTCGCCATGCGGCGCAGCGATTGTTCGATCCGCTGCCGAAGTTCCGGGCCTTTCATCTCGGCAAGCTGCTGCAGGTTGATTGAGCGATTGAGATCGGCCGCGACCCAGGCACCCACCAGATAACCGAAGCGCGGCGGCAGATGCGGCGACAGGCGGCTGAAGGTGAACAGCGCCTTGGCGTCGCGGTCGCCGTCGAGGCGCTCCACGACCGCACAGACGGCCTCCGTCCGGTGCGCCTCAACCGCCGGCCGGATCGGTTCGGGCACAGTCAGCAGCAGGTCGGCGTCACTCGCGCCAGGGTTGAGGGTCGCCGCGACATGGGTTGCCAGCCCTTCCTCCCACAGGCTGCACCAATTGTCCTTGCAGCCGGGGAACCGCTGCGCGTGATAGATGTGGAATAGTTCGTGCTGCACGAAGGCGCGGGCGTCGCCGTCGCCATGGTATTTGGCGATCATGTCCGCACCGAACATCAGCAGCGGCTTGTCGGAACCGGGGAGGGTGCGGGTCGCACCGTCGAACTCGCCAAGGGACACGACCAGGTAGATCTTCTGCCCCGGCGGAAGTGCGCCGACCTTGCGCTCGAAATCGGTGACGGCTGGGCCGATCATCGCGTTGAAGCGGGCGCGGACCCTGGTTGCGCCGGGGCGGGTGCTAGTGCGGTAGGTGCCGATCTCACGGGCGAGGTGGGCGCGATATTTGTCGGCTGGCGCCTCGATCCGGCGTGCGTCGTAGAAGCCGGGGAGCAACGTAGCGAAGCGCTGTTGCACGGCGTCGGCCTGCTGCGGCGGGGGAAGGGACGCGGTCTGGTCGACGACCTTGTCGAACTCGCCGACGAGGTCGACGACCTGCCAGGTTTGTGCGGGCTGGGTCGCGAGGAGGGCGGCGGCGAGGGCTAGCATGGTGACATGTTGAGCGAGGCCGTCACGGGAGTAAATCCCGTGACGTCGGTCCTGTCCAGCTGTGCTGGCAGGCCAGCCGGCCTTCGCCGTCTCTCAGCTAAGCCGCCCTCGCTTCGCTCCGTTTGGCTTAGCTTCGGCGGCTACAGGACTTCAAACAATCCCGCGGCGCCCATGCCGCCGCCGACGCACATGGTGACCACGACGTGCTTGGCGCCGCGGCGCTTGCCTTCGAGCAGGGCGTGGCCGGTCAGGCGGGCACCGCTCATGCCATACGGGTGGCCGATGGAGATGGCGCCGCCGTTGACGTTGAGCAGCTCGTCAGGGATGCCGAGCTTGTCCTGGCAGTAGAGCACCTGGACGGCGAAGGCCTCGTTCAGCTCCCACAGACCGATGTCCTCGACCTTGAGGCCGAAGCGGTTCAGCAGCTTGGGCACGGCGAAAACGGGACCGATGCCCATCTCGTCCGGCTCGGTGCCGGCGACCGCCATGCCGAGGTAACGGCCGAGCGGCTCCAGGCCCTTCTTCTCGGCGAGGCTCGCGTCCATGACGACGCAGGCCGAGGCACCATCCGACAGCTGGCTGGCGTTGCCGGCGGTGATCAGCTGTTCCGGGCCCATGACGGGCTGCAGCTTGGCCAGGTCCTCGAGCGTGGTCTGGGGACGGTTGCCCTCGTCCTTGGCGAGCGTGACCTCCTGCATGCTGGTCTCGCCGGTCTCCTTGTTCTTGACCGCCATGCGGGCGGTGACCTCGACGATCTCGTCGGCGAACACGCCGTTCGCTTGCGCGGCGGCGGTGCGCTGCTGGCTCTTGAGCGCATACTCGTCACAGCGCTCTCGGCTGATGCCGTAGCGCTTGCCGACGACCTCGGCGGTCTGGATCATCGGCATGTAGATGCCGTTGTGCATGGAGAGCAGCTCGGGGTCGGGGCCGACCCGCATCTCGGGGGTCTGGACGAGGCTGATGCTCTCGACGCCGCCGGCAACGCACACGTCCATGCGGTCGACGATGACCTGCTTGGCGGCAGTGGCGATCGCCATCAGGCCCGACGCGCACTGGCGGTCGATCGACATGCCGGCGACACCGACGCCCAGGCCGGCGCGGAGCGCGGCGGTGCGGCCGATGGTGGTCTGCACGCCCTGCTGGAGGGCGGCGCCCATGACGCAATCCTCGATCTCCTGCGGCTCGACCTTGGCGCGTTCGACCGCGGCGCGGATGGCGTGCGCGGCGAGGGTGGGAGAGGGCGTAGCGTTGAACGCGCCGCGGTAGGCGCGGCCGATCGGGGTGCGGGCGGTGGAGACGATAACGGCGTCGCGGGCGGCGGTGGGCATGGTGGCTCCTTAGGTGCTCAGGTGGCGGACTTAGGCGAAGACCTGGCCGATCCAGGTGGCGGACAGCGCGGGCTTGTCCTCCCCCTCGATCTCCACGGTCACGTCATGGGCGAACTGGTACTGGCCCGGGCGCTTCTCTTCGAAGCTGACGAGCGTGAACCGGCCGCGGACTTTGCTGCCGGCGCGGACCGGGGCAAGGAAGCGAACGCGGTCGAAGCCATAATTGACGCCCATCTTGGTCGTCTCGGGCACCAGCATGACGTCGGCAGCCATCCGGCTCAGAAGCGACAGCGACAGAAAGCCGTGGGCGATCGTCCCGCCGAACGGCGTCTGCTTCGCCAGCGCCTCATCCACGTGGATGAACTGGTGGTCCTCGGTGGCGTCGGCAAAGACGTTGATGCGGTCCTGGCCGACGGTGATCCAGTCGGACACGCCGAGCTCCTGGCCGACCTTGCTCTTGATCTGGTCAATGGGTGCGATTGGCATGGGTTTTCTCTAGCGACTGGAGTGGCGCCTGCAAGCGCCAGCGTGGGTCCACGTAGACACGCGAGGCGGCTCGGTGCCCACGATGCCGCTCGCCGCGCGTCAATTGACGCTGCGTCCAGCGGCGTCCACCGTGCGGCCGAACGGGGGCTAGCGATGACCAATATGGATAAGGGCTGGCGTGGCCTGGGCCGGCTCTTCTTGCTTGCTACGGCGCTCACGCCCGTGACGATCCTCCTCCATGAGTTCGGTCATTTTGCGGTGGCCGTGCAATCAGGCCGGCCGGTCCAGCTCCACCTAACTTCGGTTACGGGTGGCGCTTCTGTCACGGACCCGGCGTGGCTGCAGGCCGCTCAGGCGGGCTCCGGACCGCTAGTAACCTTGATCCTGACCGGTGTCGGCTTGGCTGAACTGAGGCGCGGAGGTCATTTGTGGGGGCTGGCGCTCGCCGGTGCAGCAGTCAGCCGCCTCTTCACTGACCTTGCCTACCTCTGCGTGCGCTTGCTCCTGTTCGCACTCGGCAAGCCGTTTGGCGGCACTCCAAGCTTCGACGAGTTCGATTTTGCGAGGATCGTCAAACTGAACGACATCCTCGTTTCGGCCATCGCGTCCTCCGTCCTAATGCTGACGATCTGGCTGATGTGGCGGTGGACCGATCGCGCGCGACGAGCGGTTCGCCTGGCGGAGGTCCTCCTGGGGGTTGGGGCCGCCTACGTTCCCATGATGCTGTTTGGATCCGTGACGATCCTCAGCGTCTGAGTGCCTCCTCGGCTCGGCACTGCGTTTCCAGCCATTCAGCCGTTCCGGTCTGCGGCGATTGCATACGGCATCACCAGCTTGCCGTCCGGCGCGGCGGTGAAGGTGGTCTGGGTCGGGTAGGCGAACTCGATGCCCTCGTCGGCGAAGCGGCGGAGAAGGTCGATCACGATTGCCTGGCGCTTGGCAAACAGAGCTTCGGCGTCGAGGCCCTCGTGCACGAAGATGAGATCGTGATCGAGGCTGGACGCGCCAAAGCCGGTCAGGACGCAGCGGATCAGGCGACAGCCGGGCTGAGCTTCCACGACGGCGCGGACAATCGTCGCCACTCCTTCCAGCTTGTCGGGCGCAGTCTGGTAGACCAAGCCGAAGCGCAGCGTCTCCTGCCGGTCGTCGCCGGCCGCGAGGTTGCGGACCTCGCGTTCCAGCAGCTTGGTATTGGCCATGATCACCTGCTCGCCCGTCAGGCTCCGGAGGCGAGTGGTCTTGAGGCCGATCCGCTCCACCGTGCCAGTGGTGGTGTCGAAGCGAATGGTGTCACCGCGGCGGAACGGGCGGTCGAACAGGATCGACAGGGCGGCGAACAGGTCGGAAAAGATGCCTTGAGCAGCGAGGCCGATGGCGATGCCGCCGATGCCCAGACCGGCGATCAGGCCGGTGACGTTGACGCCGAGGTTGTCGAGGATGACCACCAGCGCAATGCCGAACAGGGCGACGCTGACCAGGACGCGGATGACGCCGATCGCGTTGCCGATGGCCGTTTCGCCGGGCTTCTCACCGACCTGTTGGCCGATCACGCCGAGGATCAGCTCGCGACCCCAGACCGCCCCTTGCAAGGCGGCAGCGACGGTGAAGAAGATGTCGAACAGCCGCTCGATCCGGGCCGGCGGCTGGGCGTAGTTGACGACGATGTTCAGCGCTGCGGCGGCCATGAACAGCACACCCGTCTTGGCCAGCACGCGGCCAATTACCGCCTTCCAGGTCAGGCAGGTCGGATCGGAGCGGACGATCCGTTCCCCGGCATAGCGCAGAATCAGCATCAGGCCGACCAGCCCAAGCGCGACCAGGCTGCCGACTACCAGCGCGTCGAGGTTGAGCAGCAGCCAGTCGAGGAGGCGGGTGAGTTTCGTGGGCATGTTGGCGATGAGATGGCGGGGGAGGGGAGAAACGGTCAAGCCCGCTCCGTTCAGACCACCGCCAGCTTGCCCGCTTCGACCTTGTCCGCCACTGCGTCGACCTGTTCCGGTCCGACTTCGGCAGCCTGAACCGCCGCTTCGACGACCGCAGGCACGATCGGCGCTGCCGCCTTCGTCCGTCGCCGCTTGCGCTTACCCTTCAGCAGAAAGTCGAGCAGCCCGACTTCTTCGCTGGACAGGTACTTTCGGGCGCGGGGGCGCTGGAAGTCGCCGAGCGGCTGCTTCGGGTCGTCGCGCGCAGCCTCGATCAGCTTGGGGTGGACGTAGCTCTTGCGGCTGATTGCCGGCGTGTTGCCCAATGCCTCGGCCACCGGTTCCAGCACGGTTTTGAGGCTGATCTTGCGCCGATCCTCCTCCTGCGATTCCAGCATCTGTTCGAACGCGATCACGCTGGCGCCCCAAGTGCGGAAGTTCTTGGCAGTGAAATCCCCGCCGGTCGCCTCGCGGATGTAATCGTTCACGTCGGCCGAGCTGATCGGGCAGGCCTCGCCATTCTCGTCCACGTACTGGAACAGGTTTTGGCCGGGCAGCTCCTGACATTTTGATACGATCCGCTTCAGCCGGCTATCGCCGATCGGCAGTTCATGGGTGATGCCGTGCTTGCCCTTGAACTTGACCATGAGCTTGGTGCCGACCTTGCGGACGTGGCGGTTGCGCAGGGTCGTGGCACCGAAGCTCTTGTTGTCCTTGGCATATTGCTCGTTGCCCACCCGGATGAAGTTGGTGTCGAGCAGCTGCACGACGGCAGCCAGGACGGCCTCGCGGCTAGACGCTTTCTTCTTCAGGTCCGATTCGACCTTGCGGCGCAGCTTGGGCAGGGCGGCGCCGAACTCCAGCGTGCCGCTGTACTTCTTCTTATCCTGCCGGGCGCGGTAGTCGTCGTGGTATCGATACTGCTTGCGGCCCTTGGCATCGCGGCCGGTCGCCTGGATGTGGCCGTTCGGGTACGGGCAGTACCAGGCGTCGGTGTAGGCGGGCGGAAGCGCGATCTTGTTGAGGCGGTCGATCTCCTCCCGATCGGTGATGCGGTTACCGTCCGGATCGAAATAGCCCCACTTGCCCTTGATGAGCTGCCGCGTGATGCCGGGCTGATCGTCGCTGCAGTGCCGAAGCTGGGCCATTGCATGCTTGACGCGCCGTGGTGCAGGGCGGTTCCCGTGACGAAACGAATCCTCATTATGGCCAGCGATGGCTTCGAGCAGGATGAATTGTTCGTGCCACTGGAGGTTCTGCGCGGACAGGGGTGCGAAGTGGCGGTGGCGGCGCCGTCGCTTAGCCCCATTCAAGCGACGGTGCTGGACCATCCGGGGCGAACAATCCGGCCCGACCTGATGATCGGCCAAGCGCGCGCGGAAGAGTGGGATGCACTGCTGATCCCCGGCGGGCTGATCAATCCCGATCATTTGCGGACCCGGCAAGACGCGGTGGCATTGGTGCGCGCGTTTGCGGAAACGGGCAAGGTGCTGGGCGCCATCTGCCATGGGCCGTGGCTGCTGGTGGAGGCAAACCTGCTCCGCGGGCGGCGGGCAACGGGCTGGCGCTCGATCCGCACCGACCTGCGCAACGCGGGTGCCCAGGTAGTGGACGAGGCGGTGGTGAGCGATGGGACGATCGTAACAGCCGTTGGTCCACGGGATGCGGCGGCATTCGCGCTGGCGCTGCTGCAGGCAACCGACCGCTAACCATTGCCAAGCTACAGTTGGCCGATGAACGACGACGGCGAGAGCGGCACAGGATTGGTCGAGTTTGCGGTAACGGCGCTGGTCGGTTCCGCCGCAGCGTGGAGCGCGGCCCAGGTCGAGTCTGCCTGGGTGGCAGCGGCCGCCGCGCTAGCGGGCGTGCTGCTGGCCCTGGCGGGCTTCGGCTTGGCGGCACGCGGACGGCGCCGCTTCCGTTTGCCTAGCTTTGCAGTTCCGTCCTTTCCCCCCGCCGACCCGATCCGAGATCCAGGAGTAGTGGTTCCGCTGCGCCGCACGCCGCGCTTGCCTACGCCCGGCGAATTGGACCAACGTATCCGCGCGCACCTTGATGGGCGTCAGCAGACGGCGGAGGTCATCCCCTTGAAGGTGGACGCCTCCGCCGCGCTGCATGACGCGTTGATTGGGCTCAGGGACGCGCGCCGCTAGTCCTTCAGCGTCAGCGCCTCCAAGGATACCACCACCGAACCGTCTGCTCCCTCGGGCGAGAGATCTGCAACGGTGAGTTCGGCGACGAACATGCCCCGGCCTACGTCGAGTTCCGCATCCTCCAGGCCTTTGCTCCAGCGGCGGGCCAGTGCAGGTGCATCCGGCCCGAGTAGCCGAAAGCTTGCCTGGTGACGCTCACCAACGAAGGTGAGCGACTGCCAATCGACGCTGGTCCAGGAACTAAGCAATATCCTATTGCGATCGTTTCCTAACCGTTCCAATAATGAACGCATCAGTGCACCAGCCGACCTGCTGAGGAGTGAGCGGGTCATCGGGTCTGCTCCAGGAAGGCACGGACGCGCGCGACCGTGCGGCTGCGAGGTTCTCTCCCATTGCGGAGATCGAACACAAAGCGAGGGTCCTGCATTGCTTCGCGGCCGAACCGTGCGGCACTGAAGTTGTTGGATCGCAGGAAATTTTCAACATCACGCAATAGATACACAGCAGGTCCCCCCGGACGCTTACAACGACTCGGCACGTGAACAGTCACAATCGATTTCCTACTTGTCTAGGAAATTTCCTGCGGATAGAAGAAACAAATGTCGAATGAAGTGCGTGTGCAATTGGAACGTCTGTGCCTCGAGCGGGGGGAGGACTTCGCCGGCCTATCCCGCATGATCGGCAGGAATCCCGCCTATATTCAGCAGTTCATCCGTCGCGGCGTGCCCCGCCGGCTAGGGGAGGAAGAGCGGCGGCGGCTGGCAAGATATTTCTCGGTCCCGGAGGCGACGCTGGGCGGTCCGGAGGAGGAAGAGGATTTCGTCGGCATGGTCCGCGTGCCCGCGCTGCCGGTGCGCGCGTCGGCCGGACCCGGCGCTTTTGCCGACAATGAACGGCAGCGCGCCTTTTTCGCATTCGAGGAGCGGTGGCTCAAGAAACTGACCAGCGCCTCTTCGGAAGAGCTGAACCTGATTGTGGTCGAGGGCGACTCGATGGCGCCGACGCTGGCGGACGGCGATGACATCCTGGTGGACCGGAGCGACGCCAAGGCGCGCCTTCGTGACGGCATTTACGTGCTTCGGGCGGAGGAGGCGCTGCTGGTGAAGCGGCTGGCGCTGCACCCGATCACCCGCCGGGTAACAGTGCAGTCGGACAATCCGGCATACTCCGATTGGCCCGACTGCGATCCCAAGGAGATCGACGTTATCGGGCGGGTGATCTGGAGCGCCCGCCGAGTTACCTGATCAATGCCGTTGCCGGCGGTCGAACAGGTAGAAGCCGACCGCCAGGATGATCCCGGCGATCGCGCCGTAAATCAGGCCGGGACCGGTCAGACCCTTGTTCAGCCCGACCACCAGGCCGACCAGGATGGCAAGGAACAGCAGGCAGCCGCCTGCCTGGGGTGAACGACTATTCATGCTCCGCCTGTGGCAGAACTGCGGACCATGGTGAAGAGCGGCTTAAGTAAGCCCGGTAGCAGGCCTGGTAACCGGTCCCGCCCTAACGCTGGAGCATGCAGCAGCTCTTCATCGCCACCCGCACCGCCGTTGCCGACGCTCACGAATTGATCAACCGCTTCGGCGAGGATGCCGGCTTTGAGGCTGCTTTACGGGCCGAACGCAGCCGCCATGCGGACAATGTGCTCGGCTACTGCCACTGGCGCCAGATCGAACGCCTGATCGTCAGCCTGGCCGATACGGACATTTGCGGAACGGTCCACTAAGGGCGGTTCGCACTGGCAGGCGCCCACGGCACCCGGTAGAGCTTGCCGCATGGGCAGGCGGGGAGCGGATTGGGCCGTCGTGGCGGCAGGGCTGGCGGTGGCGGCGCCGGCCGCTGCCCAGACGGTTCCGCCTCCCACGGTTCCCGAACCCGCGGAGATCGACCCGAACGCGCCGCTCGCCCCGTTGCCGGACCTTGGCGTCGACTGGCCGGAGCTCCTCCCGCCGCCGCGCGGCGAAACTCCCGCAGGGGACGCCGCGGCGCCGAGCGTTTCATCAGCCGACATTGCCGCCGAGCGCCGTTATGCGCTGCTTGTAACCGGGCTCGACGGCCCCGGACAGACCGAGCTGCTGAGGCGCTTCCGCCAGAGCTCGGTGCTCGAGGCAGATCGCAAAAAGGCCGCCAACGCCGCGCAGCTTGACCGGCGGGCGCGCGCCGATGCCGACCTGCTCGAAGAACTGCTTCGCGCCGCCGGCCATTTTGATGCCGCGGTTAAGCCGTCTGTGGCCGAAGCGGGCGATACCGCGCGGATCACGCTCGCCGCGACACCCGGGCCGTTGTACCGCTTCGCCTCGGTCGACCTGCCCGGCTTGGAGCAGGCTGGCGAGGATGCGGCTTCCTTGCGGAAGGCCTTCGCCGTTCAACCCGGCGGCCCAGCGGATGCGCAGGCGGTGACCGATGCGGGGCTGGCCCTCAAGGTCGCTCTGGGACAACAGGGCTTCGCCTTGGCTGACGTCGGTAGTCAGGAGGTCGTCATCGATCATGCGGCCCGGACGGCACGGCTCACACTGCCGGTAGCCACCGGGCCTTTTCAGCGTATCGGCACCATCCGCGTTGCGGGCGAGCCGCGCTTCGGCGCCGCCCATGTCGCGACCATCGCCCGTTTCCGTGCCGGCGACCGCTATCGCCAGAGCCGTATCGACGACCTCCGCCGGGCGCTGATCGCCACCGGCCTGGTGGGCAGCGCGGACGTGCGGGTCGTGCCCGCGGCCGACCGCCGCACCGTGGACCTGGACGTCAGGCTGGAGCCGGCGCCGGCCCGGACAATCGCTGGCGAGCTCGGCTACGGCACCGGCGAGGGCGTCCGGGCGGAGGCAAATTGGCAGCACCGCAACCTCATCAACCCGGAAGGCGCGCTGACCCTTCGCGCCGTGCTCGGGACCCAGGAACAGCTCGCCGGCGCCGTGCTGCGGTTCAACAACTGGCGCGCGCGCGACCGCGTGCTGACCGTGCTCGGCAACGTCAGCCACGTCGACCGTGATGCCTACGATGCGCGGACGATCCAGGTCGGCGCGACCGTGGAGCGCCAGTCGACTTTCCTGTGGCGGAAGACCTGGACCTGGAGCCTGGGTTCCGAGCTCCTCGCCTCCGACGAGCGGGACGTCGTCGCCGCGACCGGCTTGCCGCGGCGTCGCACCTTCCTGATCGGCGCCGTCCCAGCGACACTTAACTACGACCGCAGCAACGACCTACTCGATCCGACGCGCGGGTTCCGGCTCGGCGGCCGCTTCAGCCCCGAGGTCAGCTTGCAGGGGAGCGTGTTCGGCTACGGCCGCGCGCAGTTCGACGCGAGTGCCTATCGGCCCTTCAGTGAGCGGGTGGTGGTCGCCGGCCGGGTTCGCGCCGGCACCATCCTGGGCGCGAGCCGCGATCGGATCGCGCCGTCGCGACGTTTCTTCGCCGGCGGCGGCGGGTCGGTGCGGGGCTATGGCTACCAGCGGCTCGGGCCGCGCGACGTCAACGGCGATCCAATCGGCGGTCGCAGTCTGGCCGAGTTCAGCCTCGAGACCCGCGTTCGTTTCGGCACTTTCGGCGTTGTACCATTCCTTGATGGCGGAACCCTGTCGACGGGCACCCTGCCGCGCCTTCGCCAGTGGCAGTTCGGCGCCGGGCTTGGCCTGCGTTATTATTCCAGCTTTGGTCCGATCCGGATAGATGTCGGTACGCCGCTCAATCGTCGGAGCGGCGACGGGCGGATCGCCGTCACCGTGAGCCTCGGGCAGGCCTTCTGACGTGAGTGAGGCGGTTCTCGACGCCGCGACGCCCGACGCCGGAGAGCACAAGGCCGCCATCCAAGTACGGCGCCGGTCCTGGTGGCAGCGGCTGCTAGTCGAATTTGCCGCGCTGCTGATCGTTATCGCCCTGTTGCTTGCTGTCGGCCTCGCCTTCCTCGACAGCGCGCCCGGCCACCGGTGGATTGCGGACCGTGTAGCAGGGCTGGAGACCAAGACGGGCCTGCGGGTCCGCATCGGCAGGATCGATGGATCGGTGTTCGGCGTCGCGCGGCTGCGGAATGTGGCGGTTTCAGATACGCGCGGCGTGTTCTTCACCAGCCCGGAAATCCTCGTTGAGTGGGCGCCTGGCGCCTGGCTCTACAACAGCCTGCATGTTGATCGTTTGGAGGCGAGCCGGGTGACGCTCGGTCGGCTGCCGGTGACAAGACCAGGCGGCGGCGGGCCATTGCTGCCCCGGTTCGACGTGCATGTGGGGCGCCTAAGGATCGCTCGGCTGGAGCTGCTCCGGCCCGTGACCGGCCAGCCACGCACCGGCCAGGTCGACGGCAGCGCCACGATCCGCGCCGGGCGGGCGATGGTCGCACTTGAGGCCCGGCTGAGCGGCGGCGGCGACCGGCTGGCGGTGACCCTGGATGCGGAGCCTCATCGCGACCGCTTCGACCTGGGCGTGCAGCTGGAGGCGCCCGCCGATGGCCTCGTACCCGCGCTGCTCGGCCTCAAGCGTCCGCTGGGACTGCGCATCGGCGGCGACGGCCGCTGGTCGCAATGGGCCGGCGTGGCCGAGATGGACATTGCGGGGCGCGAAGCCGCGCGGCTGAGGCTGACCGCAGCCAGCGGCCTCTACCGCTTGGCCGGGCAGCTGACCCCCGGACCCTTGCTGACCGGGCGGCTGCAGCGACTGGCGGCGCCGCGCGTCGCGGTACGCGGCGAGGGGCGGCTGGTCGAGCAGGTGCTGGACGGACGGCTGACCTTCGCTTCCGCCAGTTTGCGCGCAGTGGCGCGCGGCGCCGTTGACTTGGCCGAGGGCGAGTATCGGCAGGTCAGTGTCGGTATCGACCTGCTTCGGCCGCAGACCCTGTTCGACAACATGCGTGGCCGGGGCGTGCGCATGGTATGGACCCTAAATGGAGCCTTCCGTCGCGCAACCTATGCCTATCGCCTGACGTCGCCCGAGCTGTCGTTCGACACTACCGGCTTTGTCGACGTACGAGCGGAGGGCAGGGGGCGGCTCACCCCGTGGCCCATGCGCGTCCCGCTGCGCCTCTCGGCTCGGCGCATCATCGGCGTCGGCGAGGATGCAGGCGCGATCCTGGCGAATGCACGATTGGAGGGCATGCTGACCCTGACCCCGCACTTCGTGCGCGGCGACAAGCTTCGCCTGACAAGCGACAAACTACAAGCAGACCTGTCGGTGCTGATCGATCTCGCCACTGGCCGGTTCGACCTGCTCCTAAGCGGCGGCCTGACCCGTTACTTCATTCCGGGCCTCGGGATCGTGGACGTCACCAGCCAGTTGCACGTGGAGCCCGGACCCGGCGGCAAGGGCAGCCGCGTGGTTGGCTCCGGCGGGGCGCAGGTGCGACGGCTGGACAACGCCTTTTTTCGCAGCCTGGCCGGTGGTTTGCCGCGGATCGAGGCCCGGCTGGGGCGCGGTCCCGACCGCATCCTTCATTTCGTAGACTTGCAGCTGTTCTCGCCTGGCCTGCGGCTGAGCGGGCGCGGCTACCGACGGATAGACGGAAGCTTCGTGGTCGAGGCGAGCGGACGCCAGGAGACCTACGGGCCCGTCCGGTTGACCCTGGAAGGACCGATCGCCCGCCCTCGCGTCGAGCTGCTGCTGGCAAGGCCCAACGAGTCGCTCGGCTTGCGCGACGTGCGACTGTCGCTGGTGCCGAGCGCAGCCGGCTTCGATTACCGCGCCGCCGGTCAGTCCCGCCTCGGCCCCTTCACCACCCGCGGCGCGCTGCTGCTACCGCCGGGCGGTCGCACAACCGTCGCCATCGCGGCCCTGGATGTAGCCGGCAGCCATGCGACGGGTCAGCTGCGGGCCGATCCGGGCGGCTTTACCGGCCAGCTGACCCTCGGCGGTGGAGGACTGAGCGGCGAACTCACGTTTGCGCCGCAAGGTGACGACCAGCGCATCGAGGCGCATCTGGCCGCGAACGGCCTCCGGGCGGACGGCCCGCCCTCGCTGGCGGTTGCGGTCGGTCGGCTGGACGGCGTGATCGTGCTCGGGGACGGCCGGACGAGCGTCGGCGGGACGGTCGCCGCGCGTGGGCTGGAGACGGCCGGCGTGAGCCTCGCCCGGCTGACCGCCAGTGCGCAGCTGGTGAACGGCAGTGGCCAGGTCCGCGCGGCGCTCGCCGGCCGGCCCGGCAGCGCAGTCGAGTTCGTTACGCTGGCCGATATCACTCCCGATCGCATCGTCGCTCGCGGCAACGGGTCGATCGAGGGTCGGCCGCTGCAATTGGTCAGCCCGGCCGTGATTACCGCCGAAGCGGGTGGATGGCGGGTCGCGCCGACCGCATTGCGCTTCGCGGGGGGCACGGCAACGGTTGGCGGCCGCACTGGCGCCGATCCTCAGCTGACGGCCCAGCTCGCTGGGATGCCGCTGGGCGTGCTCGACATCATCTCACCCCAGCTGGACCTCGGCGGCTTCGCTACCGGGCAACTGACTTACGCCTGGAACCGGGGTCGCCCCACCGGCCGGGTGGACCTGCGGGTCCGCAATCTTACGCGGGCCGGCCTGGTGCTCGCCAGCAAGCCGATCGACGTGGGGCTGGCTGCCGTACTCAATGGCGATCAGGCGGGTGCGCGCGCGGTGGCGGCCAGTGATGGGCGCACCATCAGCCGGGCCCAGGCCCGCTTCGCGCCGCTCGGCGGCGGACCGGTCGTGGCCGAGCTGCTGAATGCGCCCTTGTTCGCGCAACTGCGTTACGCTGGTCCCGCCGATACGCTGTGGCGGCTGGCGGGAACCGAGCTGTTCGACCTGTCGGGCCCGGTGGCGATCGGCGCCGACATCCGCGGCCGCCTGCTCGACCCTCAGATCCGTGGCGGGCTGCGGACCACGGGTGCGCGGCTGGAAAGCGCGGTGACCGGCACCGTCATCACCGACCTGACCTCCATCGGCGCCTTCAATGGCTCCCGCTTGCTGCTTCAGCAGCTTCAGGGACGGACGCCAGGAGGTGGCAGCATTTCAGGCAGCGGCACGGTTGATCTCAGCTGGGGCAGTCCGGCACTCGACCTCCGGTTCCAGGCGGCCGCAGCGCGGCTGCTCGCCCGCGACGACATCGCTGCCGAGGTCACAGGTCCGATCACCATCCGCTCCGTAGGCAATGGCGGGACGATAAGCGGCGACCTGCGGCTCGACCGCGGCCGTTTCACGCTCGGGCGGGCCAGCGCGGCCGCCAGTGTTCCAAGGCTAGAGGTCCGCCACGTGGGCCTTGAAGACGACGAGGTGATAGAAGAAGCCGACCTCAAACCCTGGCGCCTGGACGTGGCGGTAAGGGGAGGCGAACTGGGCGTGCAGGGCCTCGGCATCGACAGCCGCTGGACCACCGATGTCAGGGTTGGAGGCACCGCCGATGCGCCACGCTTCACCGGCAGCGCCAGCCTGGTCCGGGGAGAGTATGATTTCGCTGGCCGCAGCTTCCGCCTCAGTCGCGGCATAATCCGGTTTCGAGGCGAGACCCCGCCGAACCCGCAGCTCGACATCGCGGCCGAGGCGCAGGTGCAGGGGCTGGACGCCAGCGTGCTGGTCCGCGGCACCGGGCTGAAGCCGGAGATCAGCTTCGCGTCCACGCCGCAGCTGCCGCAGGACGAACTGCTGTCCCGGCTGTTGTTCGGAACGTCCATCGCTAATCTGTCTGCACCCGAAGCGCTGCAGCTGGCCGCCGCCGTTGCTGGGCTGCGGGAGGGCCGCAGCGGCAGCCTTGATCCGATCAACGCTGTTCGCCGCGCGGCCGGGCTGGATCGCCTGCGCATCCTGCCGGCCGACATTGGCACCGGGCAGAAGACATCAATTAGCGCGGGCAAGTATCTGACTCGCAAGCTGTTCGTAGAAGTGATTACCGACGCGCAAGGGTACAGCGCTACCCGTGTCGAGTACGAGATGACCCGATGGCTTTCCCTGCTGTCCAGCATCTCGACGATCGGCCGCACCAGTGCCAACGTGCGTGTCAGCAAGGATTACTGAAGGGGGCATGGTGAGAAACTGGAACTTCCGAAAGGCCGTGGTCAGCCGAGCCGACCTGCCGGAACACCATCGGCTGGCGCAAACTCTCTCGTGGCCGCACCTCGTGGCTCTGGGAGTGGGCGCGATCGTCGGCACCGGCATCCTGACGCTGATCGGGGTCGGCGCCGGGAAAGCGGGGCCGGCCGTAATCCTGAGCTTCGCGATCGCCGGCGTGATCTGTGCATGCGCGGCCTTGGCCTATGCCGAAGTCGCGACCATGATCCCGGCGTCGGGCAGCGCCTACACCTACAGCTATGTGGTATTCGGCGAACTGCTCGCGTGGATGATCGGAGTCGCCCTGATCCTCGAGTACAGCTTGGTGGTGAGCGCGGTGGCTGTGGGCTGGTCCGGCTATGCGGCCGGCTTCCTCGAGCGCATCGGCTTCGCCTTGCCCCACGCGCTTATCCAGGGACCGGAGCTCGGCGGGATCGTCAACCTGCCGGCGATGTTCATCATTTGGGTCGTTGCCGGGCTGCTGATCGCGGGTACCCGCGAGAGCGCAACGCTGAACGCGGTTCTGGTCCTGGTGAAGCTGGCGGCGCTGGCCTTGTTCATAGCGGTAGCGCTCCCGGTGTTCGACAGCGCCAACTTCACGCCGTTCATGCCCAACGGCTTCCCGCGCAGTGGGGCCGCCGGCAGCGAAGTCGGGGTGATGGCGGCGGCGGCAATCATTTTCTTCGCCTTCTACGGCTTCGACGCGATCGCAACCGCGGCCGAAGAGGCCCGTAACCCTGGCCGCGACCTTGCCATCGGGATCGTCGGATCGATGGTGCTGTGTGTCGCTATCTACATGCTGGTGGCCGCGGCCGCGATCGGGGCGGTGCCAGTGCAGAGTTTCGCCCGCAGCGCCGAGCCACTTGCGCTAGTGCTCAGCGAGATCGGCCAGCCTTGGGCGGCGCGGCTGCTCGGCGCGTCGGCGGTGATCGCCCTGCCGACCGTCATTCTGGCCTTCTTCTACGGCCAGAGCCGGATATTCTTCACCGTTGCGCGCGACGGCCTGCTGCCGCCAGTGCTGGCCCGCGTGTCCAGCCGGGGCACGCCAGTACGCATAACCTTGTTCACCGCCGCGGTGGTCTCGGTTGTTGCCGGCATTTTCCCTCTCGACGAGATCGCCGCTCTGGCCAACGCGGGTACGTTGGCTGCCTTCATCGCCGTGTGCGCGGCCATGCTGGTGCTGCGTCGCCGAGAGCCACACGCCGAGCGTTTGTTCCGCGCGCCGCTGCCGTGGCTCGTCGGGCTGGGCGGCATCGCCGGCTGCCTCTACCTGTTCTACAGCCTGCCGCTGAAGACGCAGCTGTTCTTCCTCGTCGCGCAGGCGATCGGCGTCGCGCTCTACTGGCTTTACGGGCACGGAGCAGCGGCGCGGGCGCGGGCTGCGGGCGCGGCCTGACGCGCTCGGGTCAGCGGCGGAGTGTCTTGTTCAGTTCTTTAAGGGTCAGTCGGCCCCATTCGGCAGCCCAAGGCGAGTTGTCGGAGCCTTCGTCCCGCAGATAATCGGGCTTGGCCCAGCGGCTGGGCGCCACCTGCGGCTTGACCGCGGCAAGACGGGACAGATTGAAGGGCTGCCGGAACGCCAGGCCGTATTGGTCGCCATGGGCCCAACTGACCACCGCGAACAGGGCCTCGGCTTGGTCGATGTCAAGGTAGAGCTCGGCCCCGACGGGAAAACTGGTGCCGCTTTCCACCAGTGCTCCGGTGGACGAGATGTTGCGCAGCCGCACCGGATGACGGTCGTGCTGGAACAGCACCTCGCCGCTCCAGATCAGCGGATGGCGAGGCTCGCGGCGCCTGCTCTGCGGCGCGGACGTCAGCTCGGCCTCGAGTGCTTCCACGGTGCTTTCCGCCTGGGCGATTGTGTCCTCAACCACATCGGCGAAGCTGCGCGACAGGACTTCGCGGAGCAGCGCGGCGCGGGTGTCGTCGTCGGCCTCGATCCGGGTCTCGTGCGCGAATTCCAGTCCCATGCGGCTGCCACGGATCCAGCGGACGGCGCATTCCACCCGGCCTGACCGGTCGCTGCCGGCCAGGTCCAGGTCGACCCGGTCCCACAATTCAGGTTTGAACGCGCCGTCGATCATGGCGCCGCCGCCCGACAGGTTGACGAGCTTGACCTGGTACTTGCCTCGGCCGTGCCGCGCGGTGACCGGCGCCTCGCTGCCCAGGCGGTGGCGGTCGGCGAAACGGTGATTGGCGATGCGCGATGCTGCGCGTGGTACGGCGACCCGCTCCAGGCTCTCCTCGCCGCACTGAGGCGTGGTGGGCTGGCGGGGCGTCTTCGCCTTCAGTAGCCCAGCGTTCGCCGGGGTGGTCCCGCCTAGGACTCGTGAGCGAAAATCGTTCATTCCAGTGCCCCGCGCGCCGTGTGGGCGACCACCTTAGGCGCGCGGGGTTAACAGGGCGTTCCTTACATCGAGTAATACATGTCGAACTCGACGGGGCTCGGCGTGGTCTCCCAGCGCATCACCTCTTCCCACTTGATCTCGATGTAGGCGTCGATCTGGTCGGAAGTGAACACGTCGCCGCGCAGCAGGAAGTCGCGGTCCGCCGCCAGCGCCGACAGCGCTTCGCGCAGCGAGCCGCAGACAGTCGGCACGTTGACCAGCTCGGCGGCCGGCAGGTCATAGAGGTTCTTGTCCATCGCCTCGCCCGGATGGATGCGGTTCTGGATGCCGTCGAGGCCAGCCATCAGGATGGCGGCGTAGGCGAGGTAGGGGTTGGCCATCGCGTCCGGGAAGCGGAATTCGACCCGCTTCGACTTCTCGCCAGCGCCGTAAGGAATGCGGCAGGAGGCCGAGCGGTTGCGGCTGGAATAGGCCAGCAGCACCGGCGCTTCGAAGCCTGGCACCAGCCGCTTGTAGCTGTTGGTGGTCGGGTTGGTGAAGGCGTTCAGCGCCCGGGCGTGCTTGATCACGCCGCCGATGAAATGGAGCGCGAGGTCGCTGAGGCCCGCGTATCCGTTGCCGGCGAACAGCGGCTTGCCTCCGTTCCAGATCGAAAAGTGGGTGTGCATGCCCGAGCCGTTATCCTTGGCGATCGGCTTGGGCATGAAGGTCGCGGTCTTGCCGTAGGCGTGCGCGACCTGATGCACGACATACTTGTACACCTGCATGCGGTCGGCGGTCTCGACCAGGCTACCGTAGGTCAGTCCCAACTCATGCTGCGCGGCGGCAACCTCATGGTGGTGCTTGTCGCACGGCAGCCCCATCTCAAGCATGGTGGAGACCATCTCGGCGCGGATGTCGACGGCGCTGTCGACCGGCGCGACCGGGAAGTAGCCACCCTTGGCACGCGGTCGGTGAGCGAGGTTGCCGCCCTCATATTCCCGACCGGTGTTGGTCGGCAGCTCGATGTCGTCGAGCTTGAAGTAGCTGGTGTTGTAGCCGTCCTCGAAACGGACGTCGTCGAACATGAAGAACTCGGCTTCCGGACCGACGAAGACCGTGTCGCCGATGCCGGTCGCCTTGAGATAGGCTTCGGCGCGGGTCGCGGTGGAGCGGGGGTCGCGGGCATAGAGCTCGCCGGTGGCCGGCTCGACCACGTTGCACACCAGGATCATCATCGGCGTGGCGCTGAACGGATCGACATAGGCCGCGCCGAGGTCCGGCTTCAGGATCATGTCGCTTTCATTGATCGCCTTCCACCCGGCGATGGACGAGCCGTCGAACATGAAGCCGTCGTCCAGCATGTCCTCATCGACCGCGCCCGCGGCCATGGTGAGGTGCTGCCACTTGCCCTTGGGATCGGTGAACCGGAGGTCGATCCACTCGATCTCCTCGTCTTCCAGGCGCTTCATGATGTCGGACGCGGTCACTTTGTCGGCCATGATGATCCTCAAGCAGTCGTTGATTTCGGATGGCCGCAAGGGATTCCAGCGGCATCGCCCGAGGTCGAGTCAGCCGTGAACACTTCACGTGGATAGGCCGGCGGTTCCTGCCGGCTATTTCCAGAGCTGGAGTGCCTTGATGGCCACCGGAAAGCGCGAGTCCGGTTCGATCCTCGACAAGTGGCGATCGGCCAGTCGCCAGGAGCGGCGGAGGCGGCCCTTGCGCCAGATGTCCGTGACCCACCAGGTGCCGGACCAATCCTGTCCGTCCAGCCTAGCCTCGAGCTCCAGTTGGGTGGCGAACACTGCCGTGCCGTCGAGATCGCGCGAGTAGATGGTGCCGAAGCGGTAGGCGGAGCAGCGAAACCGGCTGGTCGCTCCGTCGAGCCAACTTCTGGAATCAAGCAACACGCTGGGCCGTGCACCGATCACCAGTCGGAAGTTGCGGGAGGTCAGACGCTTCAGCGCCTTGCCGTCCCCCTCCATCCAGGCGCGCATGAAACTGTGCTCAAGAGTCTCGATCTGCGCGGCCAAGCTGGTCATTCCGGCTGCCTAGCAAGGTCATGGAGGGGCGCAAGGGCAGAGCCACAGGGCTCAGAAGACGCGACGTTGCGCCTGCAGGAGCATGCGCAGCAGCATCGCGACCGGGCGCGGAACGCCGACCTTGCCTTCCAACCACAGCGATACGGCCGAGCGGCTGACCCCGATCGCTTCGGCCAGTTCGGCCTGCGTGCGATAACCGAGCGCCCGCATGTGGGTGCGCAGCTCGTCAGGGCTCATGGAGGCAAGGCGTGGGTCCTGGGCCATCTGGCGGGTACGCTCAGATCGCGTCCTGGCCCCGGTCACCAGTGCGGATGCGGATGGCGTCGGCCACGTCGGTGACGAAGATCTTGCCGTCCCCGATGCGGCCGGTGCGCGCGGCGTCGGTGATCGCGTCGACCACATTGTCGACCAGGCCGTTTTCGACCACCACCTCGACCTTCACCTTGGGCAGGAAGTCGATCACATACTCTGCCCCGCGATACAGTTCGGTATGGCCCTTCTGCCGGCCGAACCCCTTAACCTCGGTGACCGTCATGCCCGAAACTCCGACGTCATGGAGCGCGTCCTTCACGTCGTCGAGCTTGAACGGCTTGATGATCGCTTCGACTTTCTTCACCGGCCCGCGTCTCCTTGCATAGCGCACCATAGAGCGCGTCACCGGATTGCCGCAATTGGGCGGCAGCGGCTCCATGCATGAAGAAAGCCATTATCCTGTCCGCCGGGCAGGGCTCGCGTCTGGGCCAGCTGACCGTGGACCGGCCCAAGTGCCTGATCGACTTCGGCGGACGAACCTTGCTCGACCGGCAGCTCGACACGCTGGCGGCCAACGGGGTCGAGGAGGCGGTGGTGGTCACCGGCTTTCGCGACGTCCTAATCGAGGAAGCGCTGGAGCGGCGGCGGCAGGCGGGGCAGGGGCCGGCGACCCGGACCGTGTTCAACCCTTTTTACAAAGTCGCGGACAACACGGGCTCGCTCTACATGGCACGGGCCGAGCTGGCGGGTGACACATTGGTTTGGAACGGTGACACGATGGTCTCACGCAGCCTGATGGCCCGGGTCGTCTCAAACGACCGGCCGGGCATCTGCGTCACCATCGACCGCAAGGACGAATACGACAGGGACGACATGAAGGTGGTCGAGGAAGGCGGCCGCCTGCGCGCGATCGGCAAGCGCTTGACTGACGGCGTCAATGCCGAGTCGATCGGTCTGCTGGCGTTCCGCGCGGGTGGAGCGGAGCGGTTCCGCCAAGCGATCGAGGCTGCGATGCGCTCACCGGAGGGCACCACCATCTGGTACCTTCGAGTCATTCACCACCTCGCGCAAACGGACGAGGTCGGGACGCTCGACATCCGCGGCGAGGAGTGGGGCGAGGTCGACTTCCCGGAGGATGTGGAACGCGCGCGGGAGCTGGTGGCGGGCTGGTAGCCCGTCAGGCGTACGGCCGGTCTAGGCCAGCAGGGCTCAGCGTAAAGATCTCGCAGCCGTCCTCGGTGATGCCGATTGAATGCTCGAACTGTGCCGACAACTGACGGTCGCGAGTGACCGCCGTCCAGCCGTCGTCGAGGATCTTGGCGTCCGGCCGGCCGATGTTGATCATCGGCTCTACGGTGAAGATCATGCCGGGACGCAGCTGGGGGCCGGTGCCGGCGCGTCCGGCGTGGACCACTTCGGGGCTGTCGTGGAACAGCCGGCCGACGCCGTGGCCGCAGAAGTCGCGGACTACGGAGTAGCGGTGCTTTTCGGCATGGCGCTGGATGGCGGCGCTGATATCCCCCAAGCGGTTGCCGGGGCGGGCCTGCTCCAAGCCGATCATCAGGCACTCGTAGGCGGTGTCGACCAGCCGGCGCGCCTTCACGCCGACGTCGCCGACCAGGTACATGCGGCTGCTATCGCCATGCCAGCCGTCGACGATCGGGGTCACGTCGATGTTGACGATGTCACCGTCCTTGAGCGCCTTGTCGGCCGGAATGCCGTGGCAGATCACGTGGTTGATCGAGGTGCAGCAGCTGTGCGTGTAGCCGCGGTAGCCGAGCGTCGCGGGCGTTGCGCCCGCCCTGCGCATCTCGGAGAATACGAAATCGTCGATCGCCTGGGTGGTTACGCCCGGCTTCACTAGCTCCGCCAGACCATCAAGGATCTCGGCCGCCAGCCGGCCGGCGCGACGCATGCCCTCGAAGGCCTCGGGACCGTGCAACTTTATTACGCCGTTCTTGGCTTCGACCTGATCGTCGGCAGCGACGGTGATGTACTGGGTCATTCGGCCCATATAGTCGCCGCTTCCCAAAAAGGTTAGCCCCGCCCGCATGAACTCCGAGTCACGCACCTGGACCGCCGCCCTGCTGATCATAGGCGACGAGATCCTGTCCGGCCGCACCCAGGACAAGAATGTCGCCCAGATCGCCAGCTGGCTGAACGTGCAGGGTATCCGGCTGACGGAGGTGCGGGTGGTGCCCGACGTCGAGGAGCGAATCGTCGCGGCCGTGAACGACCTGCGGGGTGCTAGCGACTACCTCTTCACCACCGGCGGGATCGGTCCGACGCATGACGACATCACGGTGGATGCGATCGCCGTGGCCATCGGCGTGCCGGTGGTCGTTCACCCGGACGCCCGCGCTGCCCTGGAGCGATATTACGAGACCCGCGGCGGGCTGAATGACGCGCGGCTGCGGATGGCACGCGTGCCCGAGGGCGCCGAGCTGATCGCCAACCCGGTCAGCGGCGCGCCCGGCATCCGGCTTGGCAGCATCTTCATTCTCGCCGGAGTGCCGCACATCACCGCCGGCATGCTTGCGGGGCTCACCGGGCAGATCGAGGGCGGGCGACCGATCGTCAGCGTCACGGTCGGGGCCATGGCTCCGGAGAGCGAGGTGGCCGATCTACTGCGGGAGACCGAGCGGGCGAACGCCGGCGTCAGCATCGGCAGCTATCCCTTCTTCCGCGAAGGGCGGGTCGGGGCCAATTTCGTGGTTCGCGCGGAAGACGCCGATCTGGCGCAGCAGACCGCCGACCTGCTCGCCGCCAGCCTGGAAAGCGCTGGCTACCCGGCCGTGCCCGGCGGTATCTGAAGGCTTTCGAACCAGCCGGCGTAGGGCGTGTTGTGGGCGAGGTGGCGGTTCCAGTCGGGAGTGCCGTCCGTCCACCACGGCTCGCCGCGTTCGCCCAGCGCCCGCTTCGTCCGCTCCACCTCCGTCCGATCGCGGGTCCGCCGCGCCGTCATCAGCTCACGGACGAGTTTGTCCCGCTCCTCTGGCGCTAGCTGCGGGTTGCTGCACCGCCACAGCCGACCGCGAACTACGAAGTAGCGACCATCCGGGGTCGTCGGATACTCAGCCGGCATCCACCGCCATCTTCGGCGGCACCACCTGGCTGTGCTGTACCACCGTCCAGTCGTCGTGCCCGCGGCGCATCATGGTCGAACTGGCGTAACAACGGTAGGTCTCGTCACCCCGCTTGGCCTCGACCTGATAGCCGATCACGATCAGCCCTTCCTCGGGCCGCGAGACCTTCTGGTCAGAGAAACGCACTTCCTCCCACACCGGCGTGTTCTTCACTGCGGCCTTGGCGGCATCGCGCGAGAAGATGAACGGCTCGGCCGGAAGTGCCATCACCACGTTCTCGTCGACCAGGGTCTCGTAGACCTCGTCGCCGCCGTGCCAGAGCTTCTCTTCCATCTGCCAGATGCGAGCGTCTTCCATGTCCGTCTCTCCTCGGTTCGTTGCAATGGACAACGGAGCGAGCGGCGGTGGGTTGCCTTCCTCGCTGGCGGGCAGGGCGACGCGGGCACCGGCAGGCAGCCCAACGGACGACATGAGGACGCCTGTAAGTGAGCGGAGCCGGCAATGCGGCTTACGCGGAGCGGGCGCCGCCTTGCCCCCTCGCTGACCCTTCTGGCTGGAACTTGCCGACACTCAACAGCGCCAGCCAAGTACCAACTTTAGGTCGGCTGGCCGCCTATAATCCTGAGCCGTCCGGCACTCAGGAAATCGCGAAGAATCGATATTCCCTCGCGCACGAACGTACGACTGCTCTCATTCACCAACATGCAGAGCAAAGTGACGGCGTAAGCTGCGGTCCCCGCCGCAACGAGGAATGGAAGCGTGCCGGGTGTGTCGAAGGCACTTTGGAGCCAGACGAGTCCTGCGCCACAAATTCCGGTGGCCAGCAGGAAGGGAGCGAGAGCGAGAGACGCTTCGCGCAGCGAGACAGGACCCGTGCGGGTCGTGTACCACAGCATCGCTGGCGAGCGGACAAGTTCGCTGATGGCGAATGCGGCCGCGACACCCACTGCCCCCCATTTCAAGCCGATCACGAATGCGACAGAGGTGTAGAGGCTGGACACAACGCTGGACAGCATGGCTTCGCGAGAGCGACCCTGACTGACGAAGATCATGTTTAGCGGGCCGATCACCAGCTGCCCGAGTGAGGCGATTGCGAGCCATGAAAAGATGGGCGCGGCGCTTAGCCATTGTGAGCCGAGGACAAAGACCACGATCTGCGGAGCCGCAAATGCAAGCAGAAGCGTGCCCGGCACTGTAATGAAGAGCGACAGCTGGTAGCCCAGGATGAACAACCTGCGATGGCGCTCGGGCTCGCTCCTGCTTTGGCTCAGCATAGGCACGAGCAAGCGGAACAAAGGCATGTGGACGAACAGGGTAGGCAGAAGCACAACCTTGTAGGCGCGTTCGTAATAGCCGAGCGCAACGGCACCAATCCAACGTCCGATCAGGATCTTGTCGAGATTCTGCCCAAAGTAAGTGGCGAGGTTCGAAGCGGTAATATTGCCACCGAAAAAGAGCACGTCTTTGACACGCCCGAGTGGTGCCACACGCCCCGGTCGCCAGCCGCCAAGCGCCCAGGCAAGCAGACACATCGATGCGGTCGTGCCGAAGCTCAGCAGGAAGATCGCCCAGTAGGAGTGGAACAGGTAAGCCGTTAGAATGGCCAGCGCCGTACCGATCGCCAGCGACAGGAGATCAACGAGGGCAAGCCGTCCATACTCCATCTTCCGCATCAGCAGAATGATATGCTGCGAGGTGAGCGCGCCGACGATCATGAGCGCGCCGGAAGCCGCGGTTAAGCCCCTTACACGTGGTTCGTTGTAGAAAGCGGCGACGAGAGGCGAGACGGCGACCAGTAGCGCACCGACCAACACACCGATGGCCACGTTCGTCCAGAAAATGGTGCTCAGTTCCTCGTTGCTGACGCTCTCACGCTGCAGCACGGCCATGCCCAGGCCCGCCTGCTGAAAGATCGACGCAAACGCGATGATCGGGAAGACCATCGCCATCACTCCGAAATCCTCGGGCTTCAGCATTCGCGCCAGCACTACGATCGCCAGCACCTGGAGGACCGCTTTTGCAACCGTGCCGCCGCCGGTGACGATCGCACCGCGAACAGCAGTGTTTCGGTAGCTCGGCAATAGGCTTGCCGGCCCGGCGGCAGGCTCTTGCTGCTTTGGCCCGCTGGTTACTGAACTGTGGGTGATCGAAGCCTCCGGAGGAGCAAGGCGACCCTTGGGCCGAGGTTGTGTTATGTGGCGAGTGCTGGGTTGGGTGGAGGTGGTAGAAGCTTGAGAGTGGCTGAGCGCAGCCGCCTCGCTAACCGGTCCCGGGGCGAGGTACGCTCCACGGTATATCAGAGGTAGGGTACGGCGGTACAATCACGACAACAGCAAGATCCCCGGCTTAGGCCAGTTCGTCGCTCATATCTGCTCCCGGCAAGATGGCCGAGGCGCGTCAAACGGGAAGGAAGGTCGGCAGTTCCGCGGCGCCCTGTTTTGGCACGACTGCGTGGTTAGAGGGCTGGCTCATTTCCCTGATCATTCTTGCGATCGATCGGCCTGAGTTGCAGCGGGTTGTCGGTGTCGGCAGGGCTGCATGCCTCGGCCGGCTCGCCCGCAAGACGCAGGGTTTCGTGGAGCAAGCCGCGAAGCTCCGCGTCCTCGGCCGGTTCTTCAACCCGCCCCAATACCCGGTTCAACATGGTCTGAATCGGTGTTCGAAGGAGCGGGAGGGAGGACGGCCAGCGGGCGGCAATGCTGATTGCCCCCATGATGTCCTTGCTCCGTAATGACTCAACCAGCCGCAGATAGTTGCTCGCCCGCTGAAACGCTCGATAACGCTGAATCAACAGGGCACGTAGGGGATGGGATGTGAAATCGGCCAAAAGTCGGTCGCTCGCCTCCGCCAAGGCGGACACGTCCTTTGCCGTAATCTGCTGTGTCGAAGCATCCCGATGTTGTCGGTAGAAGTAGAAAGGCGACGCACAGACGCGAAGGGTCAATCCCTCCAGTAAGAGCCGCAGATAGAAGTCGTCGTCTTCCGCAAGCCGCAGACGCTCGTCATATCTTTGCGCCGTGCGTCGCACGGCTTCGGCTCGGAAAAGCGGCTTCAGCAGACCGTAATGCAGACTGCCGTGGAAGAACATGGTGTGGCGGAGATAATGCTCCGCATCGATCGTCAGGTCACCATGCAGCTTGAAGAACTTGTGGAGGGGACTGTCTGGACACGTGAATTCCACGATATTGTCGGAAACCATGTCGGCACCGTAGCGCTCGCCCAAGGTCACGAGGCGTTCCAGCCGGTCAGGCGCCATGAGATCGTCACTATCCAGGATGGCAATCCACCGTCCACGAGCCATTTCAAATGCGCGGTTGCGCGCAGCGCTCACCCCGGAGTTCCTGTTCATTCGGTGCACCTGCACCCGGCGGTCCCGTTCGGCTTCCCATTCCGCCAGCTTCAGCGTGGCATCAGTCGACCCGTCATCAATAACGAGCAACTCCCAGTCAGGAATGCTTTGCGCCAGCACGCTCCCCACGGCACTGCTGATGTGTGCTTCCGCGTTGTAAGCCGGAAGGACGATGCTGACGAGCGGCTCTCCACCAGCAGCAGAAGCGATCGGAGCCGGAGTCATCGGCGCGCTTCTGCCACACAGACCTCAGACCGGTGACCTGCCGAACCACGCAGGACAGCCGAGATGTGCCAATTTCTCATCGTGGAATGATTCCTAATCAGCGATAACTGCGGACGCGCAGCGATCAGCGGTCGGCAGACGCGAGTCGCTTCAACGCCTCCAAGTGATTACGGGCGGCGCCATCGGCGGTGAACCTTTGTTCAACAATGGTCGAGCCCTCTGCCGCCATTTCCCGCAGCCGATCCGGTTCCCGCAGATGCCGTTCGATCGCGCTCGCAAGGCCCCACTCGTCAGCAACGCCAACCAGATCTCCGAAGCGGCCAGCTTCGAGGATCTCCCTTGGCCCGGAGACACAGTCCGAAGCGATCACCGGAACACCAAGCAGCACAGCCTCACATAACGCGAGCGGAAACCCTTCCCAACGGCTCGGAAGGACAAAGAGATCAGCTTGGCTCATCAAGGTTTGAGGGTTCTGAACGAAGCCCAGGAACGACACCGACTTCGATACGCCCAGTTCTGCCGCGAGCCCGCTGAGCTCCGCCAAGGCCGGGCCCTCACCAGCGATAGATACTTGATGTGCGGGCGCGCCGTGCTTGAGAGCTAGCGCATGAGCCTTGATCAGGACGTCAAAGCCCTTCTGATCTGAGAGGCGCCCAACGGCCAGGAGGTTAGGCCCGCGCGGAAGGACAACAGCCGGTTCCTCCCTAGCACGCGCCTTGAGCAACGCCGGCTCGAAACCGTTCTCGACAACCCGGATCCGTTCTCGATCGATGCCAAGCTCCAGGAGACCCTCTACGAGGCCTTGAGCCACAGGAGTCAGCAAGCGCGCCCGCCGAAGGCAGGCAAGCACGTTGGCCCGATGCCGCGGCGTGCCGTGGTGCTGAAGCGCGGCTTCGACGTTACTGTGAACGGTTACTGCCAGCGGCCGCCGGGCAAGCCTGGAGAGCAGGGTCCCGATCAGCAATCCCGATGCGATTTCCCGACCCGCAACGATAATGTCGGCATTGCGGGCGGCGGTCCAACCTTGCCGAATGGAGTTAGGAGTCATCCAGCGTGCGCTGCGCACCTGCTTGTTAGCGACAATGGCCTGCAACTCGGCCGGGACGGATGCTCGCTCTCCTTCGTAGTGACCGGACACCAACAACAAGCGGACGTCCGCACCCATGGCCGACCACCGCCGCGCCCGGTCCATGGATACACGCAAGGCACCGTTTTCGTTGAGATCAGGCTCGACAAGGAGAATACGGAACATGCGTCACTTTCGCCCATGCACGGAAAGGATCCCGCCAAGATCCACATAGAGGTGCGGTGTCAGAATGCCGACGGCGAAGCCGGGCTCTACCCATCGCCATAGCTCTTGTGTGCGGCGGTCGTTCCATGGACGGACCATTTAAATAACCATGCCTGGACTTCAGGGCCGGAATGCACCGTCCTCCTGAGCTTTCTCGGCTACTTGGAGGCCCTGACCTGCTGATCGCAGCCGAGGACCAGGTGCATCTGTAGCAGGCCGCGGGCGACATGCGGAGCGGCGGGGGACAAGCAGCGGGGCCGATGCATTCCGGTCCCGCTATGCCTACAAGCAGACGCTCGGCGCTACTTGCCAGGGTTTAGCTCAATTCCGGCGATGATCCGCGCATAGAGGCCAGCGGCAAACAGTTTAAGTCGCACGGCAAAGTCCCGTGCGGATCCAACTCGGCCAGATCGGCTATGAGCCCTCAGGTGAACGAGGCCCTCGACGCTTCCGAAACCGGCGCAATTGGGACCACAGGTGGGCTGGTACGCGGCTCGCTGGATCGAGGTGTTCGACGGTTCTCGGGTATTCCTTACGCGGCACCGCCGGTAGGGGCCAGAGGCTTGGGACATGGTTCGGCCTTTCGGCTGCCGTCCGATGATCCTTGCTGCGGCGGACGATCGACGCCGGCCCGAGTCAGCCTGCCATTGGGTGTAACAAGCCGGTGCTACAGTCCGGCACCCTGCGGGAGTGCACTGAGACGCAGCAAAGGCAAAATTCCGAAACTTCTGGCCGAGGTGGAGCGGGTAGCGGGAATCGAACCCGCGCGTTCAGCTTGGGAAGCTGACAGGCTACCATTACATCATACCCGCGCATGGCTCACCAAGCGCCGGCCGGCCGATTGCCACAGGCGCGCACATAAGAAAAGGGGCGCCGCGGTTAACCCGCGACGCCCCGTTCCCTTGTGTGGCGAGCTTAGAAGCCGAGGGCCAGCGTCGCCTGGAAGGTGCGCGGTGCGCCAACCGAGAAGCGCGGTCCACCGGACAGCGTGTTCTGTGTGTTGATGTTGCCGAAGTAGTACTTGTCGAACAGGTTGATGACGCTGAAGCGCACGCTCGAGTTCTTCAGGTACTCGCCAAGGTCGTAGCGCAGGTCGCCGTCGACGGTCGTGTAGGCGTCGGTCCGGCCGCGATTGTCGATCGGCAGGTTGCCGACGTTCGCGATCGTGCCGACCCGGCCGTTGTCGTCGGTTGAGAAGCGCTTGCTGACATACTTGGTCTGCACGCCGAGCGACAGCGGACCGAAGTTTTTCTGCACGCGGCCACCGAAGGTCCACTTCGGCGTCTCGACGAACTCCGCGCCCTTGGTCAGCACGAACACGCAGGTGCTGCCCGACGTGGTGTTGGCAAGGCAGGCGGTGTTGCCGGCCGGGCCCAGGATGTTCTCCGCCAGCTTCGACTTGATGTACGAAGCATAGACATAGAGGCTGAGGTCGCGAACCGGCCGGTAGCTGACCTGCCCGTCCAGGCCGTAGGCCTTGGCGTCGCCCACGTTGCGGTCGACCGTCGAACCGAACGTCGGGCTGTTGGGATCGAGATCCTGGGCCGTCACGATGCGGTTCTTGTAGTCGACGTAGTAGCTCGCCAGCTGCGCCTGCAGACGGCCCGAGCGGAAGCGATAGCCCAGCTCGTAGCTGTTGGTCGTTTCCGGCGTCGGATCCAGCACCACCGAGCGGTACAGGTTGTCGGTCGAGGGCGAGGAGAAGTTCTTGCCGTAGCTGACGTATACGCTGTGGCCGCCCGAGAAGTCGTACGAGGCGCCGGCCGACGGCAGCAGCGGGCTGTACTTCACGGTCCGCTCAAAGGGCGCGAAGTAGCGCGTGCCCAGGCCCGCCTGCGGGTTGGTCGCGGTGAAGCCCGGCAGGATCGGGTTCGGGTTGCTGGTGCAGTACGGGTTGCCGGCGGTGACCGACGCGCCGCCGGCCGCACCGGTACCGGTGCCGCCGAACGTGTTGGAGCCGTTCGACGTGTAGCAATACTGGTTCAGCTCACGCTTGAACCAGGGCGCACGCAGGCCAGCCGTGAATGTCAGCTTGTCGTTCAGGAACCGGCCGAAATATTCAAAGCTCAGCTGCTGCAGCTGGGCGATCGACAGACGATCGCGGTTCTGCAGAGCCAGACCGTCGGCGGTGGTGACGCGGGCGTCCTCCGACTTCTTGCCGCCGAACACGCTGAGCGGATTGCCGTTCAGGTCGACGAAGCCGAACTCGCCGGTCTGGCGATGGTGGCCGCGATCAAACGTGTAGGCGACGCGCACGCGGTGTTGCGGGCTAATCTCGTACACCAGCGAGCTCAGCAGCGTGTAGCGGTTCGTGCGGGTGTTGCTCGGCTGGTAGAGCCGCACCGTGTCGAGGGTGTCGCCATCACCGTTTAGGTCGACGCCGACCTGCGTGGTCGCACCGCGCAGGCGGTTGTCGCGCTCGTTGATGGTGGTGGTGCCGCCGCCGTTCGCCAGCGTGAACTGGTAGCCGGGGTCGGCCGTGAAGATGAGGCCCGGTGCCAGCGTCAGCCGTAGCTGCCCACGCACGTTGCCGGTGTTCGACGGGTTGATGCGCAGGTTGTAATAGTTGGTGCAGGTCGACGGAGCGAGGCCGAAGACCGACGACCCAACAACGGACGTGGAGCCGTCGTTATCGGCGACACCGGCGGTCGGGATGTCGCGCGCGCACTGCTCGATGTTGTCGAAGTTGCGGTCGGCCAGGTAGTCGCTGACCAGGCCGTTGTTGTAGCTGTTGTTGCGATTGTAGTTGTAGTGGACGGCGATCGACGCGAAGTCGCCCGAAGTGCCGAGCGGCTGGTAGATGCGGGCGTTGGCCTGCCGCTTGCGCAGCTGGCCCGGGCCCTTGAACTTGTCGTAGCGCTGGTCGGAGCCGGCGATGAACGCGCGAGTGCCGAAGCTGGTGAACTCGCCCGTGTCGATCATCGCGAAGTAGCGGTGAAAGTCGAAGCTGCCGAAGCCAGCCTTGAACAGCCCACTGAAATCGGTCGACGGCACTCGCGTGCGATAGCTGACCACGCCGCCGGCGGCCGACGGGGTCGGGGAGTCGACGTCGGTGGTGCCGAGGTTCACCGACACCTGGTCGATGATTTCCTGGTCCATCTGCTGGTTGGAGAAGATCGCGTAGTTGCCGGTGTCGTTCAGCGGCAGGCCGTCGAACAGCAGGGCGACGCGGTTACCCGGAAAGCCGCGGATGCGGAGGTTGCCGCCCGACGAACCATACGGGTCGGTGTTGGTGAAGTTGACGCCCGGGACGAGGTTGATCGACTGCAGGATCGACTGACCCTCCGACTGCCGCACCAGCACTTCGTTGGTCAGGATGGAGCGCGTCTTGGGCACGTCCGGAACCACCACGCCGCCGACGCCGCGGTTACGGGTGCCGGTGACAACGACGGTCGCCGACTCTTCGGTCGTGGTCGTACCGGTCGACTGGGCGTAAGCGGTGGTCGGAAACACGGCCAGCGCACAGGTGGTCAAAAGAAGCGTCTTCTTCACGGCGGAGCAGTCCTCGATTGGCAGGGAAAACCCGATGCGTTCTGGGTCGAGGGGGCCGCTAAGCTCGGTTTGCGACAGAAGGGTGACTCTCCTGCGGGAGATCACCTTGTCCGTAACCGATGTTGCAGAAAAACAACGAAGCCGGTCGCCACCCCCGCGACTCGCGGCTGCCTAGAGCAGCTTAACCGGCTGTAATCAAGCCGAGGTCCGGTCCAGCCGGTGTCCCAAACTGACAAAGAGGTAAATGAGTGGCGGAACGAGCACAATCGACAGTGTCACCTTTGCCAGCATCTGCCCAAGCAGCAATTCGCCGATCGGGAACACGCCGTAGAAAGCGATGCCGATGAAGATCAGGGTGTCGACAATCTGACTCAGCGCCGAGGCTACGGCCGAGCGCAACCAAAGCAGGCGCGAGCCCTCGCTGCCCTTTAGGCGGGTGAAGATGGTGACGTTGAGGAGGGTCGATATACCGTAGGCCACAATGCCGCCGAGCCAGATGCGGGGCGTGCCGTTCATCATGGTCTCGAACGCGGACAGCCGGGCCGGGTCCATGTCGGCGGCGGGCGGAACGGCGAGCACCAGGATCGTCAGCCCAAGGCTGACCAGCAGCGGAATGAAGCCCCACAGCACCAGCCGGTTGGCGGTGTTGCGACCGTGCAACTCCGCGATGGAGGAACTGGTCACCACCAGGAGCAGGAAGGCGAAAATGCCGGCTTCCACCGCCAAGGGGCCGAGCGCGACCTGCTTGTTGCCGAGCACGCCGGCGATGCACACCATGCCGCCATAGAAGATGGAGAACAGGAACAGCGAGCGCGAGATGGCGGGCGGCTGGGAGGTGGCGTTGGCGGCGGCGGTCGTGTCCATGGGCGCGGTGGCGTAACGGCTTGAGCGGCAATGGCAAGATTGACGGTTCGCCCCGCCACCCGTAACCGCGCCCGCCAATGTCTTCCCGCCGCTTCGACGTGCTCGCCATGGGCGATGCGATTGTTGACGTCATCGCCACGTGCGACGACGGCTTTCTGCTTGCGCATGGCCTGCCCAAAGGCTCCATGCAGCTGCTGTCCACCGAACAAGCGGACAAGTTGTACAACGCGATGGGTTCAGCGCGGGAGACCAGCGGCGGGTCGGCCGCCAACACCATGGCCGGAGTTGCGGCGATGGGCGGCCGCGCGGCGTTCGTGGGCCAGGTCGCAAGCGACCAGCTCGGCGCCATCTTTGCCCACGACATGCGGGCGCTTGGGGTGACGTTCGAGACGCCGGCTCTGGCGAACGGCCACCCAACCGGACGCTGCCTGATCCTGGTCACGCCGGACGCCCAGCGGACCATGAACACCTGTCCAGGCGCCGCGCACCAACTCGCGCCCGCCGCCCTGGACGAGGCCGCCATCCGTGACGCCGCCATCCTCTATCTCGAGGGTTACTTGTTCGGCCCCGAACTGCCCCGCAGCGCCATGCATCGCGCGGTTGGGATCGCCCGCAAGGCCGGCAACCAGGTCGCCTTCACCTTGAGTGAAAGCGTCTGCCTGCCGGGCCGCAAGGAAGGGCTGCAGGCGATGATCGCTGAGGGCGGCATCGACCTCATCTTCGCCAACGAGGCCGAGGTGCAGCAGCTGACCGGCCGAGGCGACCTCGACGGCGCCATTGCCGAGATCACCTCTCAAGTACCGACTCTGGTGGTCACCCGCGGCGAGCATGGTGCGCTTGCGGTCGAGCGGGGCGAACGGACGGACGTGCCGGCCATTGCCGTGCAGAAGGTGGTCGACACCACTGGCGCTGGCGACTTGTTCGCCGCTGGCTTTCTCACCGCGCGGGCCATGGGCCACGGCATCGATCGCCAGCTGATGACTGGCGCCATCGCGGCCGCCGAAGTCATCGGCCATTTCGGCGCGCGGCCGATGAGTGATCTGAAGCAGCTGGTGAAGCTGTGATCCGCCGAGTCGCCGTCTACTGCGGCTCCGCCATGGGCGTGGAGCCCGCGTTCGCTGACATGGCGCGGGCGCTGGCCGACGAGATGGTGCGTCGCCGCATCGGCCTCGTCTACGGCGGTGGCCGGCTGGGGTTAATGGGCGTGGTCGCGGATGCGGTGCTGGCCGGGGGCGGCGAGGTGCACGGCGTGATCCCGCAGGCGCTCGTCGACAAGGAAGTGGCGCACACCGGCTGCACCAGCCTGTACACGGTGGCCGGCATGCACGAGCGCAAGGCGAAGATGACGGAGCTGTGCGACGGCTTCGTCGCGCTGCCCGGCGGCATCGGAACGCTCGACGAACTGTTCGAGGCATGGACGTGGAACGCGCTCGGCTACCATGCAAAGCCCTTCTGCCTGCTGGACGTGAACGGCTTCTGGAGCGGGTTATCGGGGTTCATGGACCATGTTTCAGCAAGTGGCTTCTTGAGCGCGGATCGGCGTGCGCAGTTGCTGGAGGCGACCGATCCAGCTGGAGCCCTGGACAGGCTGGACGCGGCCGCGCGAACCGCTACGCAAGGCATGGTCTGGTAGGGCCGGGGAGGGCCGCACACGCATGAACCACCTGTTCGGCCTCGTCGGGGTCGCGGCTATCCTGCTGCTCGCATTCCTGCTGTCGAATGATCGACGGGCGATCCGGCCGCGCGTGGTTGGCGCCGCGTTCGCGCTGCAGTCGGTAATCGCCTTCCTGGTGCTCTACACGCCCTGGGGCCGCGCGGGCATTGAGGGCATGTCCCGCGGCGTCGCCAACTTGCTCGGCTATGCGGGCGAAGGGACCCAATTCCTGTTCGGTCCTTCGGAAAAGAACCCACTGGCGCAGACCTTTGCCCTTGGTGCCCTGCCGGTGATCATCTTCTTCGCCGCGCTGGTTTCGATCCTCTACTATCTCGGCATCATGCAGCGGGTGGTGCGCTGGGTCGGTGGCGCGATCGGCTGGATCACGGGCATCGGCCGGGTCGAGGCGCTGGGCAGTGCGGCCAACATCTTCGTCGGCCAGTCGGAAAGTCCGCTGGTGGTCCGGCCCTATCTCGCCGCGCTGCCGCCGGCCAAGATTTTCACCTTGATGACGGTCGGCATGGCTGGCGTCGCGGGCACCATCCTGGCGGCCTATGCGACCCTGCTCGGGCCACAATACCTGCCCTTTCTTCTGGCCGCCGCCTTCATGTCGGCGCCAGGCGGCATCCTGATGGCCAAAATCATCATGCCGGATCCTCGCGATGATGTGGGTGCGGGGCCTGAGCGCGTTGAATTGCCGGAAGGTCGGATCAGCGCGCAGGGGCCTGCCGCACTGCTGCCCGAAGGGCGCAAGCCCGCGGAAACGGTTGAGATCGCCGAGACCTTCGAAGAGGGCGAGAAGCCGGCCAACATCATCATGGCCGCGGCCCAGGGCGCGCAGACCGGCGTCAAGCTGGCGGTGGCGGTCGGGGCCATGGTGCTGGCGTTCGTGGCACTGGTGGCGCTGGCGAATGGCCTGCTCGGCGGGGTGGGCGGCTGGTTCGGAGTGCCCGACCTCAGCTTCCAGCGGCTGGTCGGCTACCTATTCCAACCCTTCATGTTCCTGATCGGGGTGCCGTGGAACGAGGCGGGCGTCGCGGGCGGCCTGTTCGGGACCAAGATCGTCCTCAACGAATTCGTCGCCTTTATCGACCTCGGCAACGCCCAGGGCGCAGCCGCGGCGCTCAGCGCGCGCAGCCGGGCGATCGTTACCTTCGCTTTGTGCGGCTTTGCCAATTTCAGCTCCATCGCCATCCAGATGGCGGTGACCGGCGGCCTCGCGCCCAACCAGCGCCCGGTCATCGCGCGGCTCGGCATCCGTGCGCTGATCGCCGGGAGCCTCGCCAACCTGATGAGCGCCGCGCTGGCGGGTATCATGATGCCTTGACCTCGCTCAATTGCGAGCCAGTTCCCTTGCGCGTAAGGCCGTTCCCATGAGCACCGACCTCCTGACTCCCGACAAGATCGCTTCCGTTTCCCTGGCCGAGGCCGATCGCGACCCCGACGCCTTTGCGCAGGAGCTGGGCCACAGCTTCGAGGAATATGGCTTCGCGGTGATCGCCGACCACGGCATCCCACAGGAACTGATCGACCGCGCCGAGGAGCAGGCCAAGGCGTTCTTTGCACTGCCCGAAGAGATAAAGAAGAAGTACGCTCTGGGGCAGGGCGGAGCACGCGGCTACACGCCGTTCGGCATTGAGACCGCCAAGGGCCATAAGGCGCACGACCTCAAGGAATTTTGGCACGTCGGCCGGGAACTTGCCGCGGGTCACCAGTTCCGTGAGGTCATGGATGACAACGTGTGGCCAGCCGAAGTGCCCGGCTTCAAGGCGACCTTCTTGGAGCTCTACGACACCTTCGACCGGACCGGCCTCAAGGTGCTGTCCGCGATCGCCCGCTATCTCGGGATGGACGAAGATTACTTCCGCGACACGGTCCGCGACGGCAATTCAGTGCTGCGCCTGCTGCATTATCCGCCCCAGACCGAGCCGACCGGCGAGCACATCCGTGCCGGCGCGCACGAGGACATCAATACCATCACCCTGCTGCTCGGTGCGGAAGAAGCTGGGCTGGAGTTGCTGACCAAGGACGGCCGGTGGATCCCGGTGTCGCCCAAACCCGGCCAGCTGGTGATCAACATCGGCGATATGCTGCAACGGCTGACCAACGGGAAGCTGCGCTCGACCTCGCATCGGGTGGTCAACCCGTCGCCCGACCGCGCGTCGAACGCGCGCTATTCCATGCCCTTCTTCCTGCACTTCCGGCCCGACTTCACCATCGAAGCATTGCCTGGCACCGTGCCAGCCGGCGAGCAGCCGAAGTGGCCACCGATCAGCAGCCACGACTACCTCCTAGAGCGGCTGCGCGAGATCAAGCTCACCTGAGGCTAGCCCGACGGCCAGGCTCCTGATAGTTTCGCCTGGGCAACGGATCCTCATTCCGTTCTGGGCGAACAGGGGTGACCGCCATGGGCGAGGTGTCAAGCGTCGAGGTTCGCGCGGTGAGCGCGCAGCGGCAAGGGCGGCAGTTGGGTCTGCCCCTGCTCGTCGCCAGCGCGACCATCCCCCTTGGGCTGGTGCTGTTCGCCACCTTCGGCCTCGCCATTCCGCCCCGCATGATCCTCGGCGACCCGGCGACCTTCACAGAGCAGCCTTCCTACCTCGGCCTGGTCTCGGACATGGGTTTCCTCGGCTGGTGGACCGCCGCCGTCGCCTGCCTGCTGGCCTGGTCGGTCGATGCGCCGTCCCGCTTGAGGCCGGTGCTGCTTGCGGGCGGGCTGCTCTCCGCGATCCTTTGCCTCGACGACCTGATGCTGCTGCACGAATGGCTCGGTGAGAAGCCGTTCTTCCTGTTCTACGCGATCGCATCGATCACCTACGTCTGGCGCTATCGCGCGGTGCATCGCCAGGTAGGGCCCGCACTGCTCGCCGGCGCGCTCGTGCTCCTGGCGACCAGCCTCGGCGTGGACGCGATGCGCGATCTTTATGAGCACATTGGGCCGACGCTGGACCGGCTGGCCGGATCGATGCTGCACATCGACCTTGCCAGCCTGGGCCAGGGCCGCGCCGCGCCGATCGACACCTGGCGCTCCCGGCAGGGAGGGGATCCGATGAACATGTCGCTCGACGACCTGCGCCGGATCGTCGAGGACGGCACCAAGTTCGCCGGCATCGTCACCTGGGCCGCTTACCATGTCGTCCTGGCACGCTTCAGCCTCACCGAGCGGCGCACGGCGGCCCTCTGAGCGGCCGCCTTCAGCCGCCGCGCCGCGGATGAGCTTGCAGCTGGATTGGCCCTTGCGGGGCGGCTCCTGCGCGCTACACAGGTGCGGCTCGGCCAACTAATTGCCAGGCTTTCCTTCTCTATCTTGCGTTCTTCTCTTGTTCTACAAGAACGTAAAGAGTACATCCGGTCCGAAGCGGAGTGTTTTCGCGAAGAGCGGTTTGAGAGGATGAGGGCATGGCATCGCAGCTGAAGGTCGTTGGAATGGGTGGGGATGTGGTGACCACGGATCGTCAAAAGGCGCTTGAAGCAGCGCTGGCGCAAATCGATCGCGCATTCGGCAAGGGCTCGGCAATGAAGCTGGGCAGCCGCGAGAAGATCGAGATCGACACCATCTCAACCGGCTCGCTGGGCCTGGACATCGCGCTGGGCGTCGGCGGCATTCCGCGCGGCCGAATCATCGAGATCTACGGGCCGGAAAGCTCGGGCAAGACGACGCTTGCGCTGCACGCCATTGCGGAAGCGCAGAAGACCGGCGGCACCGCAGCGTTTGTTGACGCCGAACATGCGCTGGACCCGGTCTACGCCAAGAAGCTGGGCGTCAACATCGACGAGCTGATCGTGTCGCAGCCCGACACGGGTGAGCAGGCGCTGGAGATCGTCGACACGCTGGTCCGCTCCAACGCGATTGATGTGCTGGTGGTCGACTCCGTCGCCGCGCTGGTTCCCCGAGCCGAGATCGAGGGCGAGATGGGCGACAGCCACGTCGGCCTGCAGGCTCGCCTGATGAGCCAAGCGCTGCGCAAGCTGACTGGCTCGATCAACCGGTCGCAGTGCACCGTCATCTTCATCAACCAGGTCCGGATGAAGATCGGCGTCATGTACGGCAACCCGGAGACGACGACTGGCGGTAATGCGCTGAAGTTCTACGCGTCGGTCCGCCTCGACATCCGCCGCACCGGTCAGATCAAGGACAAGGACGATATCGTCGGCAACGCCACCCGGGTGAAGGTGGTCAAGAACAAGGTCGCGCCGCCGTTCAAGCAGGTCGAGTTCGACATCATGTACGGCGAGGGCGTCAGCAAGGTCGGTGAAATCCTGGACCTTGGCGTCAAGGCGGGTCTGATCGACAAGTCGGGCGCCTGGTTCAGCTACGACTCGACCCGCATCGGCCAGGGCCGCGAGAACGCCAAGCAGTACCTCAAGGACAATCCCGAGATGGCGCAGCGGATCGAGAACTCGATCCGCGGCCGCAAGGACGAGGTCGGTGAGGCACTGATGGTCGGACCTGACGCCGACGACGCCTGAGCTTCCTCCCGGTACTTGAATAGGTCGGCGTGCTCGGAAGAGCGCGCCGGCCTTGCTTCATTCTGCGGGAGCGACTTTGGCGCCCACGGCTGCAGGTTCGCGGGGCAGTCGCTCGAACAGCCTTCGCGGTTCCGTCGCCACCACTAGTGCCGCTCCGACCAGTCCGCAGGCGGCGAGGCCATACAGGAATGGCAGCTGGGTACCGTCGAACTGCTGGCCAATGGCAAAGCCCGCGACGGCAGCGATCACCGTCCCGACCACACCTTGGATTGACGAGGCCATGCCCGCGATCGGCGCCATCTTCTCCATCGCCAGCGTATTCAGGTTGGATGAAGTGAATGCGAAGCTAGCCATCGTCAGCCCTTGCAGGATGACGAATTCGGTCAGCCCCTCTGGCCATAAAGTCGCGGCTCCGGCGTGAATGCAGGTGATCGCGACAAACGCCGCCACCCCGAGATGCCCTACCCGCCGCAGCCCGAACCGCCCGACAAAGCGGCTATTCAGCCACGCAGCCAGCGCCATCGGTGCGGCGACGGCGCCGAACACCAGCCCGATCCGGTTGGGTGCGTGAAAGGCGTCGAACACGATCTGCTGAATGGACGAGATATAGGCAACCAGGCCGGAGAAGGTGGCGGTCTGCGCCAACGTGTAGCCGAGCGACTGCCGCTCGGTCAGAACGGAGCGCGCAGCGGTGAGCAGCTCGCCTAGCTGAAGGCTCCGGCGGTAATCCTCGTGCAGGGTCTCGGGCAGGCGGAAGAAGCTCCACAGGCCCATGATCAAGCCGTAACCCGCCAATACCCAGAAGATCGCTTGCCACGGCCCAACCGTCAGGATCGCCTGGCCGATGCTGGGCGCCAGCACGGGCACGAGCATGAACACCATGAAGGTCAGGCTCATGACCCGCGCCATCGCCTCGCCTTCGAACAGGTCGCGGACCATCGCCACGACCAGCACGCGCGTCACGGCAGCCGACGCACCCTGCAGCAGGCGGCCGGCGATCAGCACCTCGAAGGAGGGCGCAACCGAACACAGGGCGGCGAACAGGGTATAAAAGGCGATCCCCGCCGTGAGGATCGGCTTGCGGCCGAAGCGATCGGCAAGCGGCCCCCACAACAGCTGCCCCACGCCAAAGCCAAACGTGTAGACGACTATGACCAATTGCCGCCGGTTCTCCTCGGTCACGCCAAGATGCGTGCCGATGTCCGGCAGCGCCGGGATCATGGCATCGATGGCGATGGCGTTGAGCGCCATGAGGCCGGCCAGCAAGGCGACCGTCTCACGCGCGCCGGGGCGCGGCCCGTCGCCGGGCAGATGGGCAAGGTTGATTGGCATGGAAGATTGCTTGACGCGTTGGCGCAGCGGAGGTTCCGCCGCAAGAGTGTGGCTGGCGCCGATCGTCACTCCATGCGACATTCCGCGGCATGATCGTCGTCCATCATCTGGAGAACAGCCGTTCCCAGCGCATCTTGTGGCTGCTGGAAGAATTGGAGCTGCCCTACACCGTGAAACGCTACCAGCGTGATCCGCGCACCATGCTGGCTCCACCCGAACTCCGCCGGGTCCATCCCCTCGGCAAGTCACCGGTGATCCAGGACGACAAATGGGTGATCGCGGAGAGCGGGGCGGTTGTCGAATATCTGGTGGACAAGGCGGGCGGACGATTGGGCGCACCGACCGACCCTTGCGGCAAGCTGCGCTACCGCCAGTTCCTCCATTATGCCGAAGGCTCGCTGATGCCGCCGCTGCTTGCGCTGCTTGTGATCGGCCGCCTGGGCCTGCTTGGCCGTCCGGCGCGCAAGCCGATGCTGAAAATGATCGATCGGCACCTCGAATATATCGATCAGGAGCTGTCGGGCCGGCCGTTCTTCGCCGGCGACGAGCTGACGGGCGCGGACATCATGATGAGCTTTCCGCTCGAGGCGGCCCGCAAGCGCGCAGGCCTCGACGCGCGGCGGCGGCACATCTGGGCCTGGCTGGAGCGGATCCACGAACGCCCGGCATACCAGCGGGCGCTCAAAAACGGCGGACCCTACCTCTATGCTTGAACTGAGCCGGCGCGGCCTGATGGCTGGTGGTATGTCGGCGGCAGCGCTGGCCGGCTTGCCGATACGCGCCGCCACCATTGCGCCTCAGCCGATAGGCCGGAACGAGCGGCTTGCACGCATCTCGCGGCTGCAGGAGCGGCTTCGGCAAGGCGGGCTTGGCGCCTTGATTGTCGAGCCTGGCGCCAGCCTGGACTATTTCACGGGCGTCCAGTGGCACCGCAGCGAGCGGCCGACGCTAGCGGTTATCCCTGCCGCCGGGCCGCCGATCGTCGTCACCCCCTTCTTCGAACGCCCGTCAGTCGCCGAAAGCCTCAGCGTTCCGGCCGAAATACGCGTCTGGCAGGAGGATGAGAGTCCCTATGCGCCGGTCGCGGACTACCTGCGGGCGCGCGCCGCGGGCACTCGCGCGGTGGCGGTGGAAGAGACCGTCCGCACCTTTATCGTCACTGGTATTGGCCAGGCCATGCCGGGCGTCGCCGTACAGGACGGGGCCGAGCTCGTCCGCGGGCTGCGGATGATCAAGTCACAGGCCGAGCTCGCCCTCATGCAGCGCGCCAACGATCTGACCATCGCCGCGCTGCGCCGCACCCATGCCGAAGTGCGGGCAGGGGAGAGCAACGGCGACATCGGCGACCGCTTCGAGCGGATCGTAAGCGAATTGGGTGGCAGCGATCCATGGAGTCTGGTGCTGATCGATGAAGCCAGCGCCTTGCCACACGGCAGCGGCCGGCCGCAGCAGGTCAAGCGCGGCAGCGTGGTACTGATGGATTGCGGCTGCGCTTATCGCGGCTACCAGGCCGACATCAGCCGCACGTTCGTGTGGGGTGCTCGGCCGACACCCGAACAGCGCAAGGTGTGGGGCCAGGTGCGACAAGGCCAGGCGATCGCCATGGCCGCCGCCAGGGTCGGCGCGCCCGCCGGCAGCGTCGATGACGCCGTGCGGAGCCAGTATGAGCGCTGGGGCTATGGACCGCGCTACGCCCTGCCCGGGCTCAGCCACCGCACCGGCCACGGCATCGGCATGGAAGGCCACGAACCAGTCAACCTGGTCCACGGCGAAGCAACGCGGCTCGCGCCCGGCATGTGCTTCTCGAACGAACCCGGCATCTACTTGCCCGGCAAGTTCGGCATCCGGCTGGAGGATTGCTTCCACATGACCGCTGCCGGCCCGGTCTGGTTCACCCGCCCGCCCGACAGCATCGACCGGCCGTTCGGCTAGCGCCTTACTTCTTCCGGCTGAGCTCGCGCATGGCGTCGTCCAGCCCCCCGAGCGTCAGCGGGTACATTCGGTCCGTCATCAACTGCCGGATCAGCGACGTCGACGCGCTGTGGCCCCAATAGGCCTCCGGCGTCGGGTTGAGCCACGCCGCAGCCGGGTAGGTGTCAGTCAGCCGCTTCAGCCACAGCGCACCGGCTTCCTCGTTCATATGTTCGACCGAACCGCCCGGATGCGTCACTTCGTACGGGCTCATCGCCGCGTCGCCGACGATCACCAATTTATGGTCATGGCCAAACTTGTGCAGGATGTCCCAGGTTGGCGTCCGGTCGGTCCAGCGCCGCCGGTTCTCCTTCCACAGGCCCTCGTAGATGCAGTTATGGAAGTAGAAGTGCTCCAGGTGCTTGAACTCAGCCTTGCAGGCGGAGAACAGCTCCTCGGCGACGCGGATGTGGCCGTCCATCGACCCGCCGACGTCCAGGAACAGCAGCACCTTGACCGCATTGTGCCGCTCCGGCCGGAAGTGGACGTCCAGCCAGCCTTGCCGCGCGGTGCCATCGATGGTCGCGTCGAGGTCGAGCTCGTCCGCTGCGCCCTCACGCGCGAACCGGCGGAGGCGGCGGAGCGCGACCTTGATGTTGCGCGTGCCGAGCTCGCGGCTGTCGTCCAGGTCTTTGAATTCACGCTTCTCCCAAACCTTGAGCGCGCGGCCATGCTTGCCGGGACCGCCGATCCGCACGCCCTCGGGATTGTAGCCGCCGTGCCCGAACGGGGAGGTGCCGCCGGTCCCAATCCACTTGGACCCGCCCTGGTGCCGCTCCTTCTGCTCCTCCAGCCGCTGCTTCAGCGTCTCCATGATCTCGTCCCAGGAGCCGAGCGACTTGATCTGCTCCATCTCCTCCGGCGTAAGGTATTTCTCGGCCACCAGCCGCAGCCACTCTTCCGGAACTTGCGCGGCCAAGTCTTCGCCCTCGGCCGGGATGAGGCCCTTGAACACCTCGCCGAAGATCCGGTCGAAGCGGTCGATCTGGCTTTCGTCGTGCACGAACACGGAGCGGGCAAGATAGTAGAACTCCTCCGGACTGCGCTCGATCACCTCGGCGTCGAGCGCCTCCAGTAGCAGCAGGTGCTCCTTGAGGCTGGCGGGGATGCCGCCGCGGCGCAGCGCTTCGACGAAGGACAGGAACATGGTCCCGTCCTACCGCCCGCCGCTGGTTAACGAAAGAGTAGGAGGTGCTCCGTACACCTGCGCCCAAGAACAGCTTCGAGGAACAGGACGGACATGGCGACCGCCGGCATTGAGCAGGTGACGGAGAATGCGATCCGCACGGTCGCGCGCGACTGCGGGTCGCTGTCGATCGAGTGTTCGGACGTGGCAGGCTATGTCGAAGATGTGTCCGAGCGCATCTCCGATCACCTCAAGACGCTCGACACGCTGGAGGATGTGACGACGCGTCTCTTGGCGGATCAGGCCCGCGTGGCGGACTCCACCGACGAGGCGCGACTGCTGTCCGAACAGGCCAAGATCAAGCTCGAGGCCGGGCGCGCCGCGATCGAAGACACAATTGCCGGCTTCAAGGGCCTGACCGAACTGGTTGTTCAATTGGGCGAGCGGATGGCCGGTTTCGCCTCGGCCATGAACCAGGTGCAGACGGTCAGCTCCACCATCGAGGCGATCGCGCGCAAGACCAACATGCTGGCGCTGAACGCCACCATCGAGGCCGCCCGCGCCGGCGACGCAGGCCGCAGCTTTGCGGTGGTCGCGGCCGAGGTGAAGAAGCTGGCGCACGACACCCGCGCGGCAACCAGCCAGATTGGCCTGACCATCGGCGAACTGACCCGTGAGGCCGGCGCGGTCACGACCGAGATCAAGACCGGCGTCGACCGCAGCCGAGCGGCGCAGCGCGGCTTTGGCCAGATCGGCGACACGGTGCGGGAGGTGAGCGAAATCGTCGGGATGGTCGATCGCCAGACCGAGGGCATCGCCCACTCGACCAGCATGATCCAGACCAGCGTCGACCGGGTTAAGGCCAGCCTGACCGACTTCGCCGCTGACGCGCGCGAGAATGGCGGAGCGTTGATGACTGCCCAGAAGCGCTTGTCGCAGCTGGAAATGATGAGCAATGCGATGCTCGACACGCTCGCCAACTCGGGCGCGGAGATCGACGACACGCCGATGATCACGCTGGCGCAGGACGCCATGCGAGCGATCGCCACCGCCGTCGAAAAGGGCATTGCCGCCGGCGAGATCGGCATGGACGACGTGTTCGACCGCACCTACGTGCCGATCCCCGGCCGCAACCCGGTTCAGTATGACAATCGCTTCTGCGACTTCGCCGACGCGCACGTCCGGCCGATCCTCGACCAATTCAAGGTCAAGGATGGACGGGTAATTGGCTCGGCCATCACCAACGTCGACGGCTTCCTGCCGACCCACCTGTCCGAACGCTGCCAGAAGCCCGGCGACGATCCGGTGTGGAACGACGCCCATTGCCGCAACCGTCGAATCTTCATGGACGAACAGACCCGCGCGGCGATCGCCAGCGACAAGCCAGCCATGCTGATGACCTACCGCATGGAGCTCGGCGACAAGTCGATCCCGGTCAAGAACGTGTTCGTGCCGCTGTTCGTCAGCGGAAAGCGCTGGGGCAACTTCGAGCTCGCGTACCGCGACGAGTAGGCGAGGGCGTCAGCCCTTACGGCGGGCCATGAAGGCCAGCCGCTCGAACAGCATCACGTCCTGTTCGTTCTTTAGCAGTGCCCCATGCAGCGGCGGTATGGCCTTGGTCGGGTCGCGCTCCTGCAGCACGTCAAGCGGCATGTCCTCGTGCAGCAACAGCTTGAGCCAGTCGAGCAGCTCGCTGGTCGACGGTTTCTTCTTGAGGCCGGGGACGTCCCGCACGTCATAGAAGATATCCAGCGCCTTGCCGACCAGGATCTTCTGGATGCCGGGAAAGTGCACCTCGACGATCCGCTCCATGGTTAGGCGGTCCGGAAACGCTATGTAGTGGAAGAAGCAACGCCGCAGGAAGGCGTCCGGCAGCTCCTTCTCGTTGTTTGAGGTGATCACGACGACCGGCCGTTCCTTGGCCTTCACCGTCTCGCCCGTTTCGTAGACGTGGAACTCCATTCGATCGAGTTCCAGCAGCAGGTCGTTCGGGAACTCGATGTCCGCCTTGTCGATCTCGTCGATCAGCAGCACCGGCAGCTGCGGCGCGGTGAAGGCCTCCCACAGCTTGCCAGGCCGGATGTAGTTCTTGATATCATGGACCCGCGGGTCGCCAAGCTGGCCGTCGCGCAGTCGCGCCACTGCGTCATATTCGTACAGGCCCTGCTGAGCCTTGGTCGACGACTTGATGCCCCAGGTGATCAGCGGCGCCTCCAGCGCGGCTGCGATCTCCTCGGCCAGCACCGTCTTGCCGGTGCCTGGCTCGCCCTTGACCAGCAATGGGCGGCGGAGGGTGACGGCGGCGTTGACCGCGACCTTGAGGTCGGGCGTCGCCACATAGCTGGAGGTGCCTTCGAAACGCATGTGCCCGCCCTAGAGCGGACGGCGGCGGTTTAGAAGTCCTCGCGCGCGTCGCAGCGCGCTTCCAGCAGGTCGAACAGGGCGCGGTGCTGAAGCAGCAGCTGTTCGGCGCCGAAGCGGATCGCGCGTTCGGGACCTGGCGCCGACGCGGCGTCCGACAGCACGTCGGCGATCGAGTTTTCATCGGGCAGTGAGCAGGCCGGTACGGCACAGCCGACGCGCCGTGCGGCAAGGTCCAGCAGCACTCGGATGTTGCGCCAATCGCTGACCAGCGCAGTTGCCGCGCCAAGTGCGCAGCCATGGCGCTCTGACCGGGCCAACGTCTCCAGTGCGTGACGCTGGGCCAGCATGGCCGCCTGGGTTTCAGCCTGGCCGGGGGTAGACGGCATGGGACCCACCGCTCCGGACAGGCGCAGCAGGAACTGGCGCTCGCGCTCGAACGAGTCGGCGGCCGCTGCCAGAAACGTGCGAGCCGGTCCGGCCGGTGCGCACCGCAAGGCAAGGTCGATCGGTCCTGGCTGCCGGCCGTACAAAGCGGTCAGCAGGTGCACCATGTCGTCCAGGTCGCGCGGCGCGGTCATGCCCCCGACCGGCGTACCCAGATCTTGGGCATAGGGATGGCCGGAACTGCCCGCGGCCGCCATGCGGGCGGCGTGGGCGCTCGCCGCACTCGGCGCCCTCTGAAGCTCGCTGGAAACCGCCATTCTCGACTCCTGATTCTTGCGTCCGGTCGCACACCGGAATGAAGAGGCAGCCGTAAGGGGACAGCGTAAAGACGCGGTTAGTGCCCCGGTAAGGACTCGTTCGCACAGGTTACGATCTGTGCCGCACCGGGACGAAGCGGGCTGCAGCTATATCGCCGCAGCCTCTTCCTTGGGGCGGATGATGACGGCACTCGACCGGCGTCGCCCAGCAACCTTCCAGCGGCAGAATACTCCAATGACCGCCAACGGCGCGAGCCAAACGATGCGGCTCTGATAACGAGCATGAACGTCGGACAGGGCGCCCGCCATGAAGGCGTTTACCGCCAGCGTCACGACTACCACCGCGAGCAATGAGGTGGCCTCGAAATCGCGCCGGGTCGAGGCTGCGACGAGCAGCGGAAGCAACGCCAGCAGCCCACATACCGTCATGGGAAAGGTCAGCGACCGCACCAGAAGATCTGGCATGGTTCCGCGCAGCTGGCGCGACGCTGTCAGGGTGGCGGCATAGCCATGACCGGCTTGGTCGAACGACAGCCGCAGCACGCTGTCAGGGTCCGCGCACATTTCCGGGCACTCGTCGTCCAACGGTCCGAATGTCAGGAGCTGAGACGCCGCGCCGCGCACGGACGTCTTGAGGACCGCGCCCGGCCGCTCGGCAATCGCGCCCCGGTCAGCCGCCCCGAACGCGTTCATCAAATCAACGAATCGCTGCTGCTCCCCGGGAGCAGGGGCGGGAAACCAGGTGCCGCTATCCGGCCCCCAGAGCAGTTTCTGGCTGTCGTGCGGCAGCTGGTCGCGGATGGCGCATAAGTTCGCGGGAGCGTCCTTGCCGCAATGACGGTCAAGCCATGGCTGCATGTGACCGTCTTCGTTAAGCCGGGCGAAGAGAAAGATCGGTCCAGATGGCGACACGGCCGGGATACCCAGCTTGCTCCCATTAATGGCTATCTGCGCGCCAGCGATGAACAGGCAGGCGACCAGCAGCGCACCCGCCCGGGCGATGACCTCGCCCCGCGGCAGTCGCTCAAGCAGCGCGACCGCCACCATGACGCTGCCAAGGGCAAGGAGGATCACGAGGTGCGTGACGTGCGTCACTGCAAGGATGCAGACCGTCAGCCACAGCAGCGGCACGCCCGGTGCCGTCGGAGAGCGGGACATCGCCAGCCATGCAGTCAGGACGACCAACCCGGTGAAGGCGTCGGGCATGAGCTGAGCGGCTTGCCATGGCAACGCGGTGCCGATGATCATCAGCGCACCGAGCGCCAGCAGCTGCCTGGTCGAAAAATCCGGAATAAGGCTCTTCAGGACCAGCACCAGGATGACGGCCGTGAGCACTGCCTGCAAGGCGATCCACAGCCAGAGCGCGGCGGGTCCACCTAGGGCCTGAACCGCGGGCAGCATCAGAAGACCGTAAAAGCCTGACCGATCAACCGGCCAGCCGATCCTCGCAGCAACGCGCAGGTAAGTTCCGCTGTCCGGGTGGACCAGCGGAAAGCCGTTGAACAATGCCGGGATCAGCAACGCTGCCGCGAGGAGTGCCAGGACGTGCCGGTAATGCGCCAGCGTCGGTCTCGGAGTGCTCATGAATCTTCCCCCCTGCGTCCCCCTGCGGAACCTGCATCGGCCGGCGGCGCGGCGCAATGCGCGCCTTGCGACCTCCATACTCGACGAGCCCCTGTCATCGCCGCTACGGCGCCTAGCCGATGGCCAGCCGCTTTTCCTTCACCGTTACCGCCACGGACGGCCGTGCCCGCACGGGCGAGGTTCGCATGCGCCGCGGCGCAATCCGCACGCCCGCCTTCATGCCGGTCGGCACCGCCGCGACCGTCAAGGCCATGCGGCCGGAGGAAGTGCGCGCGGCCGGCGCCGACATCATTCTTGGCAACACCTACCATCTGATGCTCCGGCCGGGGGCGGAACGCGTCGCGCGGCTCGGCGGTCTGCACGGCTTCATGGGCTGGGACCGACCGATCCTGACCGACAGCGGCGGCTACCAGGTGATGAGCCTGTCGGAGCTGACCAAGGTCACGGAGGAAGGCGTCTCCTTCAAGAGCCACCTCGATGGCACCCGGCACATGATCAGCCCCGAACGCTCGATCGAGGTGCAGCGGCTGCTTGGGTCCGACATTGTGATGCAGTTCGACCAGCTGGTGCCGACCACCGCGCCGCTCTCCGACCAGCAGGCCGCCATGGAGCGCTCGATCCGCTGGGCGCGCCGCAGCCGCGAAGAATTCGACCGCGGCGGCACGCATGCGGCGGGTGCCGCGCTGTTCGGGATTCAGCAGGGCGCGCTGGACGAAGACCTTCGTCGCGCTTCCGCCGACGGGCTCCGTGAGATCGGCTTCGACGGCTATGCGGTCGGCGGCTTGGCGGTTGGGGAGCGGCAGGACGCGATGCTCGCCTGCCTCGACTATGCGCCCGAACAGCTGCCCGCCGACCGGCCGCGCTACCTGATGGGGGTGGGCAAGCCCGACGACATCGTGGAGGCGGTGCGGCGCGGCATCGACATGTTCGACTGCGTCCTACCGACCCGCAGCGGCCGCACCGGCCAGGCATTCACTGCCGACGGCCCGCTAAATCTTCGCAACGCCCGCTTCGGCGAGGATCTCGAGCCGATAGAACCCGGCTGCCCGTGCCCGGCCTGCACCACTTACAGCCGCGCCTACGTCCACCACCTTGTCCGCTCCGGCGAGATCCTCGGCGCCATGCTGATGACGCAGCACAATATCTGGTTCTACCAGCGCCTGATGCAGGACCTGCGGGACGCGATTGGGGCCGGGCGCGTGGACCCACATGCGGCGTCGTTCCTTGATCGCTATAGGGCCCGGGGCGCCACGGCTGCCTGACGGCTTGTAGCCAGCGGCTGCGAATGCAACACCTCGGCGATGCGCCAGGGGAGGCGCTGGAGCTGGGGGGCAAGTTGTTCAATCTGGAGCGGGCACGGCCCGAGTACATCTTCCTGTTCTTCGCCGTGCTTGCCGGATTGACGCTGCTGGTCATGGTAACGCCGTTCGCCGGCGGCAACGAGCGCATGAACTACCAGCGAGCCGTTCTGATTGCCGACGGCCATGTGCAGATCGCGCCGGCCGCGATGCCCGGGGGCATTCAGCAAATGCTTGAACTCACGGATAAGCTGCTGCCCGAGGGCACGGAAGCGCCCTACCGGTTTACGCCCGAACAGGGCGCGCAGCTGCGCTCCATCCGGCTGGAGCGCGAGCGACCCGCCATCGTGCCACCCAACGCAATTGCCGTGCTCCACCCCATCGCATACCTTCCGCAAGTACCCGTGATGGCGGCCGGCATGCGGCTCGACCTGTCGCCCCTGACGCTGTTCTGGCTCGGGCGGGTAGCCGGATTGGCCGTCGGCGTAGTGCTGACGTTTTGGGCAATCAGGATTGCGCCGCGCAACCGCTACCTGCTGGCAGCCGTCGCGCTGATGCCGCAGATGCTGTTCTCGCGCACGACCCTGGACGCCGACCAACTAACCAATGGGGTCGCCTTCCTGTTTCTTTCTTTGCTGATGCGCGAGCTGGTGGAGGAGGGGCCAATGCGGGCCCGGCGCCTCGTCGCGCTCGCGGCCACCGCCTTTGTTTTCGCTCAAGCGAAAAGCGCTTATCTGCTCCTCCCGCTGCTCGCCCTCGCAATCCCGGCGGAGCGGTTCGCGTCGCGGCGGCATCGAGTGTTCGCCATGGCCCTGATCATGCTCCCCGGCCTGATCGGCAGTGTCGCCTGGATGTTGACGCTCCGGAACGGCTATTTCGCGCACGCCGCCTATCAGACCTGGTCCGGCGTCGTCGTCCCCGACCGGCAGGTGCAGGCAGTCTTGTCGTCGCCGCTTGGCTATGTCGAAGTGCTGCTCCGGACGGTGTTCACCACCGCCTTCATCCCCAAGGCGATCTTCGATTTTTTGGGCGCGTTTGGCCCGCCGGTATCTGTTCCGCTGTGGTTCGACCTGGCGATCATCAACCTATTCGTTGCGCTGTTGGTGGCGGAGCCCCAGATTGCAGGCGGGCCGCTTGACCGGCTGCCCGTCCGCCTCGCCGCAGGCGGCCTGTCGCTCGTCTCGGTCGTGATCATCCTGACCCTGCTATACGTCCAGTGGACTCGGGTCGGAGCGCCGCTGATCGACGGTTTCAACGGCCGCTACCTTTACCCGCTGGCGCCGCTTGCGGTGCTCATGGTTCGCGGAAAGGGAGAGCCACTGTTCCGGTTTTCGGCCGCGCACTGGCTCTGCGTGGCCGGCGTGCTGAGCCTGGGTGCGACCCTGTGGGTCACCGCGCAGACTTACTGACGACCCCGCCGTTGCCGGCTTAACGCTCGCTCCATACGGCGAGTTCGCTGCCGCCCGGGTCGATGAAGTGGAACCTCCGGCCACCCGGAAAGGAGAAGATTGGACGGGCAATCACGCCCTTGGCGGCAACGACGGCGTCAAACGCGGCTTCAAGGTCTCCCACCCGGATAACCGGCAGTGGCGCGGACAGGGCATCTTCCGGCTGCCCATTCAAGCCCACGTCCACATCGCCGGTGGTTGTTGAGCTATAATCCGGCCCATAATCGGTGAACGTCCAGCCGAACGCCTTGGCATAGAAGCCCCGCGTCAGTTCGTGCGCTGTCGTGGAGGGCAGTTCGACATAATCAATGCGCGCCGTCTGCATCATGGCCACCTTGATCCGTTAATCCGCAATACGGCGGCTGCCGCCGCCCTCGACTTGCCTAGTAGCGTCGGATGAGGCCCGCCAGGCGGCCCTGAATCTCGACCCGTCCCTCCTCATAGCGCTGGGGCGCATAGGCCCCATTGGCCGGGTCGAGCCGGATCATCTTGCCCTCCCGGCGGTAGGTCTTGAGCGTTGCTTCCTCGCCGTCGATTAGCGCAACCACGATCTCGCCCTCACGCGCCTGGTCGGCTTTGCGCACCAGCGCATAGTCGCCGTCCAGGATGCCCTCCTCGACCATCGAGTCGCCCGACACCTCCAGCGCGTAATGCTCACCGGGACCGAGCAGCGCTGCCGGCACCGAGAACATCTCCGTCCCCTGCAGCGCCTCAATTGGCGTGCCCGCTGCGATCCGGCCATGCAGCGGGATCTCGATGACGTCGTTGGCAGCAACCGGCAGCGACTTGGGTTCACGCGCCCTGACCGGTTCGGCGGAACCCGTCGGCGTCGGCGCGTCGGGCGTGCGCAACACCTCCAGCGCCCGGGCACGGTTAGGCAAGCGGCGGATGAACCCCCGTTCTTCCAGCGCAGAGATCAGCCGGTGGACGCCCGACTTGCTCTTAAGGCTCAACGCTTCCCGCATCTCGTCGAAGCTGGGCGACACGCCGGTCGAGCCGACCCGCTCGTTGATGTAGTGCAGCAACTCGCGCTGCTTGGATGTCAGCATGGCCGTGGCCCCATCGTGAACGAACGGGGAACGTCTACAGAACGCCAGGAGCCCTTGTCAACTGCACCCGCTGGAGAAAGCGCGCAAGGAGTGCATGGCCATGCTCCGAGCTCACGCTTTCCGGGTGGAACTGCACGCCGAAGGCCGGCGCTTCACGGTGGGCCACGGCCTGCACCACGCCGTCTTCGCTCCACGCCGTCGGCCGCAATTCCTCGGGCACCGCAGCTATCGCCAGCGAATGGTAGCGGGTCACGGTCATGGGCGAGGGCAGCTCCTCAAATAGGCCAGTGCCGTCGTGCCGGATCAGGCCGGCCTTGCCATGTACGGGCGCGATACGGACGAGCTCGGCACCGCAAGCCAAACCGATTGCCTGCTGGCCGAGGCACACGCCGAGCAATGGGCGCCGCTCGTCGATGCAGGCGCGAGCCAGCGCAATTGATATGCCTGCATCCTCCGGGCGGCCAGGGCCGGGGCACAGAACGATGCCATCCGCCGCCCAGCCGAGCGCCTCCGCTACGCTCACCGCGTCGCTCTGCACCACCTCCACCGCCGCGCCGACGGTTGTAAGATAGTCGACGAGGGTGAAGCTGAAGCTGTCGTGGTTGTCGACGACCAGCAGCCGCACCGGCTCAGCTGCCAGCCAGCATCCGCTGCCTGGCCGATGCGATGGCGGTCTCGTTGCGGGTGACTCCAAGCTCCTTCTGCGCAGCGCCGAGGAACTGCACCGCGAGTTCCTCCCCGGCGGAGCCGTTGAGGTCGGTTTGGGTCTGCGCCACCAGCGTCGGCTGGGTCAGCGCATCACCCGGCGTGATGCGGTCGAGCTTGACCACGTAGAAGCCCTGGCCACCTGGCGCCGCTACCAGCCGAGACTTGCCAGCCGCCAAGCTGAACAGCATCTGCAGTGGCGGCGGGACCTGGCCCTGGAACTGCTGCAGCTGGATCCGGCGCGCCTTGACCGGCGTCGGAGCCGAAGCGCCCGCGACCTTCTGCTCCTGCAGCGCCTGCGCGACTGGAACGCCCCGCGCGACCTTGGCCTGAATGGCGGTCGCCGCTGCCTGCGCCGCGGTGGCCGCCCGCTTGTCGACGAAATCTGCGGCTACGCGATCGCGAATCTGGGCCAGCGGGGCAGGGGTGGCGGGCGTCACGTCGCCAATCGCCAGCACCGCATAGCCGCCGTCGCCGCCCAGCGCCTCGACGATCGGGTCGTCGCCCGCGCCCATTGAGAAGGCATCCTTAAGCAACCGCTCGCGATACTCGGCTGGCAGCTGAAAGCCGGGCTGCTGCACCGACTGGCCATTGGCGATCAGCGGGGGCGTCTGCGTGACGGGCAGCTTATTGGCCTGCGCCACCTCGGCCAGGGTCCGGCCATCGCTGATCTGGTCCTCGACGCGTGTGACGAGGTCCGTCAGCGCGTTCTTGCGCTTGTCGGCGACCAGCTTGGCCGCAATCTCCGCTCTGGCCTGGTCCAGCGTCTTGCCCGGCGTGCGCTCGATCCGTTCGACCTTGATCACGTCCCAACCGGTGCTCGACCGCACCGGGCCGACCACCGCGCCGGCAGGCGCGGTGAACACCTGCGCCGCCACCTCCGCGCCCGTTAGCCCGGTCAGCTGCTCGCGGCTCTGTGGTCCCAGGTTGATGTCCGTTGGCGAGAAGCCGGCTGGCTGTGCCGCCGCCGCGAACGTGCCGCCGGCCTTGGCCCGCGCCGCGATCTGCCCGGCCTGGTTCTGGTCGCTGACCGACGCGCGGCTCAGCACGCGGGTCTCGCCGCCGGCATAGGTCGCGCGATTGGCATTGTAATAAGCGGCGATCTCCGCGTCCGTCGGGACGACGTTCGCCACCGCGTCCGCTGTGATGCGCGCGATTCGCAGCACCCGCTGTTCCGGCACGATGTAGCGATTGCGGTTCTGCGCATAATATTGCTGCACCTCGGCGTCGGTCGGCGCCGCGCCGGTGCGGAAGGCCGCGGTCGGCACCAGCGCCACTTCGCCCTGCCGTTCTTCGAGCAGCATGGATGCGTAGGGCCGCGCGACCCCGACCGGCATGCGTGAGATGGCCGCAACCGGCGCCAGCAGCATGCGCTGCAGCAGCAGCACCGTCACCTCGTCTCGCAGCTGCGCATCGGTCAGCCGGTTCTGCTGCAAGAACTGCTGGTAGGCGGCTTCGCTGAACTTGCCGTCCAGACCGCGCGTCGCCGGTATCTTGACGATTTCCGCATCGACCAGCTTCTTGGCCGGCAGCAGGTTGTGCTCGGCCGCGTAGGCCTTAAGCGTCTTGGCCTGGATCAGCCCGTTGACGATGCTCTCGAACTGCGGGGTCAGGTCAGCGTAGGTCGCGTCCGGCTTCTGTTGGCGCAGTGCCGTCAGCTGCCGCTGCAGCACCGCCGACAACTCGGCATCGGTCACCTGCTCGGAACCGACCTTGGCCAGCACGCCCTGGCTCAGCCCACCGCCCTGCCGGAACTGGGTCACATCAGCCACCGCGAAGCTCGCCAGGATTGTGACGAGGAAGATGATGCCGATCGCGGCGCCGAGCTTGGATTTGGACAGCCGGCGGAAGGAAGAAAGCATGAAACGGGGGCTCGCGACACGGGAAGGAGGTGGCGGCTCTTTAGAGACGGGGTGGCTTCCCTTCAATATGGCGGGCTTGCTAGGCGCTCGGACCAGTTAACGAGAGGAAAGTGAATGACGCGTCGCAAGCTGGTCGCCGGCAACTGGAAGATGCACGGCACGTCCGCCGACCTGACGGAGGTGCGCGCGGTCGCCGAGGCGGCGGCGCAGCTGGGCGAGCGCGTCGACGTGGCGCTGTGCTTGCCCGCGACCCTGATCCATCGAGCGGCCGAGGCCGTCCCGGGCTTCGCGATCGGCGCGCAGGACATCCACATGGCTGACCGGGGGGCGCACACGGGGGACGTCTGCGCGGCGATGCTGCATGATGCGGGCGCGACCCTCACCATTGTTGGTCACAGCGAGCGCCGCGACGCCCACCGCGAGGACGACGCCGCGGTCCGCGCCAAGGCCGAAGCGGGGCTCCGATCGGGCTTGAAGGTCATCCTGTGCGTGGGTGAGAGCGACGCCGAGCGCGAGTCCGGTCGTGCGGTGGACGTCGTCACCGGGCAGCTGCGGGCCAGCCTGCCGCAGGTTCACGTGACCACCGCCACCTTCGCAGTCGCCTATGAGCCCATCTGGGCGATCGGCACTGGCAAGGTGCCCTCGACCGCCGACATCGCCGAGATGCACGGCGCCTTGCGGCGGACGCTCGTCGAGTCGCTGGGCGGTGAAGGGAACGGCGTGCGCATCCTCTACGGCGGCTCGGTCAAGGGCTCGAATGCCGCCGAGATCTTCGCCGTGCCTGACGTGGACGGTGCCCTCGTCGGGGGCGCCAGCCTCAAGGCCATGGACTTCCTGCCGATCGTGGAGGCGGCCGCTTCAGTTGAATAAGCGACGCTCGGCCGCTAAGTGCGCCGCCACAAACCTTCCAAGTACGAAAGCCCTCGATGTTCACCTTCCTGCTTATCTTTGAAGCGCTGGTCGCCCTGGCCCTGTGCACGGTGATCCTGATGCAGCGCTCCGAGGGCGGCGGACTGGGCGTTGGGGGTAGCCAGGCGGGCCTAATGACGGCGCGCGGTGCGGCCGACTTCCTGACCCGCGCGACGGCCGTCCTCGGCACTGTCTTCGTGGTGCTGTGCATTGCGCTTGCGGCGGTCGCCGGCGCGCGCGGCGACACGCAGTCGATCGACGCCTCGGTAGCGAACCAGGTAGCGCCCGCCGCGCCGCTCAGCCCGCTCGAGCCGGGTGGCAACCCGCTGTCGGGTCCGCCGGCCGGCCCGAACACCGCACCGCCGAACAACGCCGCGCCCGGCTCGCAGCAGCCGGCCGACAACGGCGCCGTTCCGCTCGCCCAGTAAGGGCCACACCGGCACAAAATCGTTGCGAGCGGTGATTCACCGCTTGCGTCCCTGCGTCCCCCATCCCTAAGGCTCGACTCCCATGGCGCGGTTCATTTTCGTTACCGGCGGCGTGGTCTCCAGCCTCGGCAAAGGTCTTCTCTCGGCATCGCTCGCAGCCCTGCTGCAGGCGCGCGGCTACAAGTGCCGCATCCGCAAGTTCGACCCCTATCTGAACGTCGATCCGGGGACGATGTCGCCGTACCAGCATGGTGAAGTCTACGTCACCGACGACGGCGCGGAGACGGACCTCGACCTCGGCCATTACGAACGGTTCTCCGGCGTCTCGGCAAAGCAGTCGGACAATGTCACCACGGGCCGCATCTATCGCGACATCATCGCCAAGGAACGGCGCGGCGACTATCTCGGCGCCACGGTCCAGGTCGTCCCGCACGTCACCAATGCGATCAAGGAATTCGCGCTGACGGACACGGATGGCCTCGACTTCGTGATCTGCGAAATCGGCGGTACCGTCGGCGACATTGAAAGCCTGCCGTTCATCGAGGCGCTTCGCCAGCTCCGCAATGATCTGGGCCGCGGCAACACGGTCAGCGTGCACACCACCCTCGTTCCGTGGATCAAGGCGGCGGGCGAGCTCAAGACCAAGCCGACCCAGCATAGCGTCCGCGAGATCAGCAGCCTTGGCGTCCAGCCCGACGTCCTGCTGTGCCGCGCCGAGATGCCGATACCCGACAGCGACAAGGCCAAAATTGCGCAATTCTGCAACGTGCCAAAGTCGGCGGTGATCGAGGCGCTCGACGCCCGCTCCATTTACGACGTCCCGCTGCAATACCATCGCGAGGGCCTCGACGACGAAGTGCTCGCCGCGTTCGGAATCACCGACGCGCCGCGCCCGGACCTCGCCCGCTGGGACGAGATCATGGACCGGCTCGACCACCCGGAAGGGGAGGTCACGATTGGCGTGGTCGGCAAATATGTCGGCCTGCCAGATGCCTACAAGTCGCTGCGCGAAGCGCTGGTCCATGGCGGCATTGCCAACCGGGTCAAGGTCAACATCAAGTGGGTCGACGCCGAACTGTTCGAGCAGGCGGACGCCAACCTCGCCACCGAACTTGAACCGATGCACGCCATCCTCGTGCCTGGCGGCTTCGGCGAGCGTGGGTCCGAGGGCAAGATTGCCTCGGTCAAGTTCGCGCGTGAGCGCAAAGTGCCGTTCTTCGGCATTTGCCTCGGCATGCAGATGGCCTGCATCGAAGGCGCCCGGAACACCGCCGGCATCGCCGATGCGTCCACCACCGAGTTCGGCGACACGCCCGAGCCGGTGGTCGGCCTTATCACGGAATGGATGAGCCCCGAAGGCATCCAGGCCCGCGCGGCCGGGGGCGACCTCGGCGGCACCATGCGGCTGGGTGCCTACGAGGCCACCCTCGGCGGCAACAGTCGCGTTGCGCAGATCTACGGCTCGACCACGATCAGCGAGCGCCACCGCCACCGCTACGAGGTTAACTCGCACTACATGGCGCCGCTCGAAAAGGGCGGCCTGGTGTTCAGCGGCATGTCACCCGACGGGCGCCTTCCCGAGATCGTTGAACGGCCCGACCACCCGTGGTTCATCGGCGTCCAGTTCCACCCCGAACTCAAGAGCCGCCCGTTCGAGCCGCACCCGCTGTTCGCGTCCTTCATCGAGGCGGCTGTGCAGCAGTCCAGGCTGGTCTAGGCGGAACGGCCCGAGCGCGCGGCGGTTGTCCTTGCAAAAGGAGAATCAAATGCTCGCAACAATCGGCATCGTCCTGGTCGTCCTGTGGCTCCTCGGCCTGCTCGTGTTCAAGGTGACCGGAGCGATCATCCACATCGCTTTGGTGATCGGCCTGGTCTTGCTGGTGCTGCACTTCGTCCGCGGCCGCCGCTCCGTCTAGCGGTGCGCAAAAGCCGCAACTGAGCGCCAATTTGCGGGCAGGCGAGCTGCCATTGCCAGCCTGCCCGCCAGTCGCCACATGGTCCTCATGAGCGACATTGTTTCCAGCCGCATGATTGTACTCGGGTCCGGCCCCGCCGGCCTGACCGCGGCCATCTACGCCGCCCGCGCCGGGCTCCAGCCGATCGTGATTCAGGGCATCCAGCCCGGCGGCCAGCTGACCACCACCACCGACGTCGAGAACTATCCCGGCTTCCGCGACGTCATCCAGGGCCCTTGGCTCATGGAGGAGATGCAGGCTCAGGCCGAGCATGTCGGCACCCGCATGGTGTGGGACCATATCGAAAGCGTCGACCTGTCTCGCTCGCCTTTTCGCCTGCACGGCGACAGCGGCACCACCTACCTAGCCGACACGCTCGTCATCGCCACCGGCGCCCAAGCCAAGTGGCTGGGCCTGCCGACCGAGGAGCATATGAAGGGCAAGGGCGCCAGCGCCTGCGCGACCTGCGATGGCTTCTTCTACCGAGGCAAGAAGGTGGCGGTGATCGGCGGCGGCAACACCGCGGTGGAGGAGGCGCTCTACCTCACCAATCATTCGCAGGACGTCACCCTAATCCACCGCCGCGACTCGCTGCGGGCCGAGCGCATCCTGCAGGAGCGGCTGTTCGCCAATCCGCATATCACCGTCATCTGGAACCACGAGGTCGAGGAGTTCCTCTCCGGCGGCGACCCCGAGACGCTGACCGGACTGCGGCTCAAGGACCGGGTGACCGGAGCCACCCAGGACATCGCCGTCGATGGCGCGTTCGTGGCGATCGGCCACAAGCCCGCAACCGAGCTGTTCCAGGGCAAGCTCCGGCTCGACGATGAAGGCTATATCGACGTCGAGGTCGGCTCGACCCGCACCAACGTGCCCGGCGTGTTCGCGTGCGGCGACGTGATGGACAAGGTGTACCGCCAGGCCGTCACGGCCGCCGGCACCGGCTGCATGGCCGCCCTCGACGCCGAGAAGTATTTAGCCGCGCAGGAGTATCAGGCGCTGGCCGCCGAGTAGCCGTCAGCCGGCGACACGCTCCACGAAAGCGAGCAGGGCGCCATAGGTGAGAAAATCTTCGGCCTCGACCTCGTCATCCTCGATAGTGACGGCGAACCGCTCTTCGATGCCGGTCAGCAGGTTCGCCACTGCCATTGAGTCGAACTCGGGAAGCGCACCGAACAACTCGGTATCGGCACCGAACTCGGCCACCCGCGCCGGCTCGATGCCCAGCACCTCACCCAGCAGGCCGCGAAGGCTCTCGTCGGCACTCGGCCGGGACACGGGAACAGGCTGCGCCGTCATGGCGCGCCCCTAGGCGAGGGCCGCCGCACGCGCAAGTTCGTGGGGTCAGAACGGGATCTTAAGCCGGATCATGATCCGATTGCTGGTGAAGCCCCCGACATCGGCCTGCTCGGTCGCCGCGCCAACCGCGGCATTGCCTATCCGCGCCTCGGCCCTACCCAGCCCTTCCTTCTGCTCGGTCGTGCGATACTCGGGCGGAATGCGATAGCGGTCGGGGTCCCGACGCCCGCACACCACCACGTCGTCGGTCCGGGCCGCCGCGCAGGACGGCGCAGGCCGGGCCAGCAGGTCGATGGTCTGCGGCGGCGTGGCCGTGGCGGCCTGGACGGCAAGAAGCACCAGCAGCACGCGCATCACCTCCGCCATGTTGCACTCGCGAACGAGCGCATACAAAGACGGCACGATGCGGCCGCCCGACGCCAGCCTTAGCCCACTCGACCACCTCACGATACGGGGCGAGGCCGGCGCGCCCGCGCTCGTGGCCGATGGCGCAACGCTGAGCTACGCCGAGCTCGATCAAGCCGTGGGCCGCACCGGGGCTCGCCTATTGAAAGCTGGCCTAAAGCCCGGTGACCGGGTCGCCAGCTGGATGGGCAAGACGCGGCTGGCTTGCGTCCTTCCGCTAGCCGCTGCCCGCGCCGGCCTGATCCACGTGCCGATCAACCCCGTCCTGCGCCGCGCACAGGCCGAGCATATCCTGGCCGATAGTGGCGCCGCGTTGCTGGTTGCCAACCGGGCGCGGCTGGACACCCTCAGCCTGAACGACACTCGGCTGATCGCGCTTGAAGACTGGCAGGACGGCGTCGACGCACTAACGCCTTCCTCCCGCGATCCGCACGATCTCGCCGCCTTGCTCTACACTAGCGGCTCCACTGGCCGGCCCAAGGGCGTGATGCTCAGCCACGCCAATTTATGGCTCGGTGCAGTCAGCGTCGCGCATTACCTCCGGCTTGCATCCGACGACCGCACCTTGTGCGTCCTCCCGCTTGCCTTCGACTACGGCCAAAATCAGCTGTTCTCGACTTGGCACGCGGGCGGCTGCGCAGTGGCGTTCGACTACCTCCTGCCACGCGAGGTCCTCCGCGCCGTCGAGCGCCACCGGGCCACCGTGCTCGCCGGCGTTCCGCCGCTGTGGCTGCAGCTGGCGGAGCAGGAATGGAGCGGGGCAGGGGACAGTCTGCGCACCCTCACCAACTCCGGTGGCCACCTGCCCGAGCCGCTGGTCCGGCGCTTGCGGTCGCTGTTCCCGCACGCGAAGCTGCACCTCATGTACGGCCTGACCGAAGCCTTCCGCTCCGCCAGCCTCGACCCAGTCCTGGTCGACGCGCATCCGGACGCGGTCGGCACCGCCATCCCATTCGCCGAGCTACGGGTGGTCCGCCCTGACGGCAGCTCCGCCGACCCCGGCGAGGAAGGCGAGCTGGTTCACGCTGGCCCGCTCGTCGCCCACGGTTACTGGAACGATCCCGAGCGCACCGCCCAGCGCTTCCGGGACGGCGAAGTCTGGTCCGGCGACCGCGCCGTGATCGGCGCCGACGGCCTGCTCCGCATCCGTGGCCGCGACGACGCCATGATCAAGGTCAGCGGCAACCGGGTCAGTCCGACCGAGATCGAGGAAGCGGCGCTGGCCAGCGGCGCCGTCGCCGACTGCGCCGCGTTCGGCGTCCCCGACGAGCGGCTCGGCCAGGCCATCGTGCTCGTGGCGGTCGCAAACGGCGAGGACTCCGATGACCGTCTCCGCCGGTACTTCGCGGCCGAGCTGCCGGCCCACCTCCGCCCATCGCGCATCGACTGGCGCGACGCCCTGCCGCTCTCCCCCAACGGCAAGATCGACCGGGCGGCGCTGCAACGCGAGCTGACGTCATGAAGGCAGCCGGCCCGTTTCCACCCGACTTCCGCGCCGACAGCGGCCATCTGCTGCTCGGCGATCGCACCGCCGCGGGCCTGGTGAAGGAAGCCGGCGGCACCCCGCTGTTCGTCTACGACCGCAGCGTCGTCGCCGAACGCGTCCGCCGCTTCCGCGCAGCCTTTCCCGGTGTTGCCCTCCACTACGCCGTCAAGGCCAACCCGTTCGGCCCGCTGCTGGCCTACATGGCCGGTCTGGTGGACGGCTTTGACCTCGCCTCCGCCGGCGAGCTGGACATGCTGCAGGCGATTGGCGGGGATGGCCTCCCGACCAGCTTCGCCGGTCCCGGCAAGACCGACGATGATCTTGCCGCAGGGTTGGCTGCCGCCGTAACCATCAATCTCGAAAGCGAAGCGGAGTGGCAGCGTCTGCACAGACTCGCTGCCCGTGACAGCCGCCGGCCCAAAGTCGCAGTGCGCATCAACCCGCCGTTCGGCCTGAAGGGCTCCGGTATGAAGATGGGTGGCCTCGCCAGCCCTTTTGGCGTTGATCATGACCGCGTCCCCACCCTCGTCCGCCGCATCATCGATTCCGGGGCCGACTGGCGTGGCCTGCACGTTTACGCCGGGTCGCAATCGCTCTCGTCCGACGCGATCATCGAGAGCCAGCGCGCCACCGTCGCGCTCGCCGCCGAGATAGCCGGAGCCGCCGGCGCGAGCCCGCCCGAGGTCAACCTCGGCGGCGGCTTCGGCATCCCGTATTTTCCAGGGGATCAGCCGCTCGATGTCCGGGCCGTCGGTGAGGCCCTGAAGGAGACCTTGGCCAACCGCCACGCCCTCTTGCGGGACACCAAGTTCATCCTTGAACTCGGCCGCTGGCTGGTGGGGGAGGCGGGTGTCTATCTCACCAGCGTGGTCGACCGGAAGGTCAGCCGCGGCAAGACCTATCTCGTCACCGACGGCGGCCTCCAGCACATGCTCGCCGCCAGCGGCAATTTCGGCCAGCTTCTCCGCCGCAACTACCCCGTCGCGGTGCCGGGCAAGTTTGGCTCCGAGCCGGAAGAGGAAGTCACGGTCGTCGGCTGCCTCTGCACCCCGCTCGACCTGCTCGCCGACGAGGTCATGCTCCCCCGCGCGGAAGTCGGCGACCTCGTGGCCATTTTCAGCGTCGGCGCTTACGGCCTCACCGCCAGTCCGCAGGCGTTCCTCAGCATGGCGGCGGCCGGCGAGGTGCTGGTCTAGGCCGGGTACAGCGCCTCGACGAAGTACAAGCCCTCGGCCGGCGCATTCAGTCCGAGCGCCGCCCGGTCCCGTGCCTCCAGCGCCCCCCGCATGTCGTCCGGAGTCCATTGCCCCTGGCCGACCAGCGCCAGGCACCCGACCATCGACCGCACCTGGTGATGCAGGAAGCTGCGCGCCGCCGCATGGACGTGGACCTCGTCGCCGACCTGTTGGACCTCGAGCCGGTCGAGCGTCTTTACTGGGCTATCTGATTGGCAATGGACGGAGCGGAAGGTGGTGAAATCATGCCGCCCGACCAGCAGTGCCGCCGCCTCCCGCATCGCCGCCACGTCCAGCGGCAGCCCGATCCGCCACGCCTTGCCCCGGTCCAGCGTCAGCGGGGCCCGTCGATTGCTGATCCGATAAAGGTAGCGCCGGCCGACACAGGAGAACCGCGCGTGCCAGTCGTCCGCCACAGGCTCCGCCGACAGCACGGCCACCGGGTCGGGCCGCAGCAGTGCGTTCAATCCCTCGCGCAGCCGATGCGCAGTCAATTCCTTCGCCAGCTCGATATGCGCGGCCATCCCCACCGCATGCACCCCGGCGTCCGTCCGCCCGGCCGCCTGCGCCCTAACCTCCTCGCCGGTCATCGCCCTGGCCGCGCGCTCCACCGCCGCCTGCACCGACGGCCCATGGTCCTGCCGCTGCCAACCCATGAACGGCGCGCCGTCCCATTCGAGGATCAGCTTCCAGCGCGTCACGCGAGCATTGTGCCGGCCGGAACCGGGAACCCGCGGAGCAGTTCGCTTGGCGTCATCGGTCCGCGACCCGCGCGCTGAACCACGCCCGCCCGCACCGCACCAGCTCCGCAAGCAATCGTCAGCGCCTCGTCCAGCACCTCGCCAGCCTCGCCCGAGCTCTCAACTACCTCCGCCGCCAGCAGCTTCACCCGCTCGCCCCCAACCTCGAACCACGCTCCGGGTGCCGGCGCGAACGCCCGTACCTGCCGCTCGACCTGCACCGCAGACTGCATCCAGTCGATCCGCGCTTCCGCCTTGTCGATCTTGGCAGCATAGGTGACGCCACCCGCCGGCTGCGGCTCGGCGGGGAAGTTCGCCGGGTCTGCCAGCACGTCGACCAGCAGGCTCGCCCCGAGCCGCGCCAGATCCTCCGTCAGCTCGCCCGCATTGCGCCGCCCGATCGGCAGCTCGGCCATCGCCAGCATCGGCCCGGTATCAAGCCCGGCCTCCATCTGCATGATCGTGACGCCGGTCACCTCATCTCCCGCCATGATCGCGCGGTGGACGGGCGCGGCGCCTCGCCAGCGCGGCAGCAGCGACGCGTGGACATTGACGCACCCCCGCCTCGGCGCGTCCAGCACGGGCTGCGGCAGGATCAGCCCATAAGCCGCGACTACCGCGGCATCGGCGCCAAGCTCGGCGAACGCCCGCTGCTCCTCCTCGCCGCGCAGCCGGGCTGGGGTGCGCACCTCCAACGCAAGCTCCTCCGCCCGCACGTGCACCGCCGTCCGCTGCAGCTTCTTGCCGCGCTGCGCCGGCCGCGGCGGCTGGCAGTAGACCGCCGCAATCTCGTGCCCGGCCGCGACCAGCGCCTCCAGCGTCGGCACCGCAAAGGGCGGCGATCCCATGAAGATGACCCGCATGGGGCCGCGCTATGGCCTAGTGGGCCACAAATTCCTACATCGCTTGCATGGCATCGCAGGAGATTGAGGCACTGGCCGGGGCGCTGGCGCGGCTTCCCGGACTGGGTCCGCGCTCGGCCCGCCGGGCCGTGCTGCATCTGATGAAGCGGCGGGAATCGGCGCTCGTCCCGCTGCTCGCCGCGCTTCAGACCGTGGCTGACAAGCTCTCCACCTGCTCCACCTGCGGCAATGTCGACACCGCGGACCCATGCAGCATCTGCCGCGATCCCCGGCGCGACACCGCCAGCCTGTGCGTGGTCGAGGAAGTGGCCGACCTGTGGGCGCTCGACCGCGCCCGGCTGTTCCCCGGCCGCTACCACGTCCTCGGCGGCCGCCTGTCCGCCCTTGAAGGCGTTCGGCCTGAGGACCTCGCGATTGACACCCTGGTCCGCCGGGTGTCGGCTGGCGGCGTGGACGAGATCGTGCTGGCGATGAACGCCACGCTGGAGGGTCAGACCACCGCCCATTATCTTGCCGAGCGGCTGGAGAAGTATCCTGTCCGCCTGACCCAGCTCGCCCACGGCCTGCCGGTTGGCGGCGAGCTCGACTATCTCGACGAAGGCACGCTCGCTCAGGCTCTCCGCGCCCGCCGCCCGGTCGCTTGATGCCCGGGCGCCATGCGCCTACCTGCCGTGCATGAGCCTGCTGCCGATCATCGAAATTCCCGATCCCATCCTCCGTGCCCCCTCCGCACCCGTGGAGCGCATCGACGAGGACCTGCAGCGGCTGATCGCGAACATGTTCGAGACCATGTACGAGGCCCCCGGGATCGGACTCGCAGCCGTGCAGGTCGCCGTGCCCCGCCGGCTGGTGGTGATCGACCTTCAGGATCCCGATCCCGACGCCCCGGAGGGCGAGGAAGCACCCCCGGTTCGCCGCCCGCACGTGTTCATCAATCCCGAGATCCTGATCCGTTCGGACGCGCGCAAGGTCTACAACGAGGGCTGCCTGTCCATCCCCGAGCAATATGCCGAGATCGAGCGTCCCGACCTCATCCGCCTCAAGTGGCTCGACGAAGCGGGCCAGTCACAGGAAGGCGAGTTCGACGGCCTGATGTCCGTCTGCCTTCAGCACGAAGTCGACCACCTCGATGGCGTGCTGTTCATCGACTATCTGTCCCGCTTGAAGCGTGACATGATCGTCAAGAAAGTGGTCAAGGCCCGCGGCGTGCGCGGCGGCGCCGCCCTCTAGGCAGCCAGGCTAGCCGCCGCATTCCGGCAGTCCGCCGCACACTCGCGGCAGATTTGCGCACACAACTTGCAATGCTCATGGTCGTGCCGCTCGCACTCCGCCGCGCACTGCTCGCACATGCGGGCGCACAGCTCGAGCAGCTCCTTGAGGATCAGGTTGTCGTCACCCGTGCGCCGCAGTCCCAGCCGTGCGGTCGCCTCGCAGATGTCCGAACAGTCGAGGCACAACCGGATGCACTGCGTCATGTCCATGCCGGTCTCGGCCAGGCACGCATCGGCGCAACTGGCGCACATCTTGGTGCAGTACATCAGGTGGTGCACCGCGTCGGCCAGCGCCTGGTTGTGGTGGGTCGCGCTGGCCGGATGAAGGCCGATCATCTTGCGAATGGACATGGGTTCTCCTCTGTCGTGCAAGCGTCACACTGGCCGCAAGGTTCCGCTTGAGCAAGCCGCGTCGGCGGCGTAGAGTTCTTGCTCTGTTCTGATGGGGCGTAAGGCATGGAAGCGGCGTTGATCCTGGGTGCGGCAATCGTTGCGCTGGTTGCCGGTGTAATGCTCGGCTGGTTGCTTGGACGGCAACCGATTGCCGCCCTGCAGAAGGAAGCTGCGGACCTGCGCGACTGCCGGGTGACGGCGGAGCGAGAGCTTGCTCTCGCCGCCGAACAGGCGCGTCGGCTTCCGCAGACCGAGGAGATGCTGCGCCTGGTCACCGAAGAGCGGGACGAAGCGCGGCAGAAAGTCGCTAGCTTGGCGCCGGTGGCCGAGCGCGCCGCCGCCCAGGAGCAGGAACTCGCCACCGTTCGTGCCGAGAAGGAGCAGCTCGCCGCCGCCAAGGCTGCGTTCGAGCGCGGCGAGGCCGAGCGCCAGCGCGCCTTCGCCGAGCAGTTGAGCCAGGTGAAGGAGCTCGAAACCAAGCTCGAGGCCCGCTTCGGCGAGCTCGCCGGCAAGGCGGTCGAAACCGCCCACGACGCCTTCCTGAAGCGCGCGTCCGAACGGCTCGGCACCGAAAGCAAGGAACACCACGCCAAGCTGCAGAATCTGCTCGGGCCGGTCGAACAGACGCTGAAGCGCTACGAGGAAGGCCTCCAGCGAGTCGAGAAGGAGCGGGTCGACCACTACGCTGGCCTGCGCGAGGCAGTGGAGCTGGTCCGCACCGGCCAGGGCCAGGTCCGCGACGAGGCCCGCCGACTGGTCACCGCGCTGACCTCCAGCCCCAAGCAGCGCGGCCGCTGGGGCGAGAAGAGCCTGGAGAACGTCCTCACCCAGGCGGGGCTGGTCAAGAATGTCGACTTCCGCATGGAAGTATCGGTCGACGGCGGCGAGGAGGGGCGGCTACGCCCCGACGCGGTGGTCAACCTGCCCGAAGGCCGCAAGCTGATCATCGACGCGAAATGCTCACTGAACGCCTATCTCGACGCCTGCGACGAGGTCGACGATGACAAGCGGGCCGTCTGCTTCCGCGCGCACCTCGCTTCCATCGTCCGCCACGCCCAGCAGCTGGGCTCCAAGAACTACTGGGCGCAGTTCGGCGAGTCGGCCGAGTTCGTCGTCATGTACATTCCGGGCGAGCACTTCCTGTCGGCCGCGCTCGAACAGGACCCGGAACTGTGGGAGAAAGCGTTCAAGGACAAGGTGCTGCTGGCGACTCCTACGAACCTGGTTGCGATCGCTCGCACCGTCGCCAGCGTGTGGCGGCAGGAGAGGTTGCAAGGCCAGGCAGAGGAAATTGCGGCGCTCGGCAAGGAACTCCACTCGCGCCTCGCGACCATGGCCGACCATGTCGCACGCATGGGCCGCAACCTCGCCACCGTGAACAGCGCCTACAACCAGATGGTCGGCAGCTTCGAAAGCCAGGTGTTCACCCAGGCCCGCCGGTTCGAGACGCTCGGCGCCGGCAGCGCCAAGGAGATCGCCGCTCCGGCACCGGTCGACGCCGCCCCGCGCCCGCTGACCAAGCTTGCGCCGCCGCTGCCTGAGCTGCCCGAGGCTGCGGAGTAGGGGAAGTTAGCGCGGCTCTCCGCCGCAGCCCTCGAACGCTCGACCATCGATCCGCACCTGCACCTTGTCCGGGTAGGTCCGGTCGCTCATGCCGTCGCTGCATTGTCCATGGACGATGTTCACGCCGATCCGGGGCGACTGATAGATCTCACCCGCGAAGCCGATGATCACCTTCGGCTGCGGCTGAACGATCCGTTGTCCCGGCGCGTTCGCTTCCGTGAACACCATCTCTCGCCCGTCCAGCGTCAGGCTCCAGAACGGCTCCGTCCCCACAGCGCGATAGACGGCGGGGGCAGGGGAGGGTGGCGGCACGGTGGCACAGCCGGCGAGGCCGAGCAGGGCGGCCAGGGGGGCGAGTCGTTGCATAGCCGTCATCATCCGTTCCGCCAGCTTGCTCGAACCTGAAAGGCCATCACCGCTGCCGCGATCGCCGCATTCAGGCTGTCAGCGCGCCCAGCCATCGGGATCTTCACCAGCACGTCGCATTCCGCCTCATAGGCCGCCGGCAGCCCTTGGCTCTCGTTGCCGATCAGCAGAAAGCAGGGCTGCCGGTACTGCGCGTTCAAATAGTCGGTCTCCGTTCGCAGACTGGTCCCGACGAGCTGGCCCGGCCCGTTCCGCAGCCATTCCACGAACTCGCTCCACGTCGCCTGCACCACCTTCTGCGTGAAGACCGCGCCCATCGATGCCCGGACGGCCTCGACCGAATAGGGATCGGCGCTGTCATCCACCAGGATCAGCCCGCCGGCGCCGACCGCATCGCCGGTCCGCAGCACCGTCCCGATATTCCCCGGATCGCGCAGCCGCTCGGCAACGAACCACAAGGGCGCCGTCAGCCGGTCGAGGTTTCGAAGCTGGGTCCGCGGCTGGCGGTAGGCCCCGATCAGCGCCTGCGGGTTATCCTTGCCGCTCATCTTGGCCATAATGTCGGCGCTGGTCTCGATCGCCTCGCCGCCGGTCGCTTCGGTCGCCGCTACGATCTCGGCGGCGAGCGGATGCAGCGGTTGTCCGCCGGCGTAGGCAATCACGCCCGGCAGCACGCCGCTGTCCCGCGCCTCGGCAATGATCCGCAGCCCCTCCGCCAGGAACATGCCGGTTTCCCGCCGCGCCTTCTTGTCGCGTAAGGCTCGCAGGAACTTAACGGTATCGTTGGTGAGCGAGGTGATCAGGCGCGGCATGGCCCGCTCCTAGCGGCTCTGGGCCAAGCAGGGGAGGGTGTTACTCCTCGCCGAACTTGCCCTCGACGAGCTCGACCAGCTGCGCCAGCGCGTGGTCCGCGTCTTGGCCGCTGACTCGGATCTCGATGCTGTCGCCCTTGGCCGCGCCCAGCATCATCAGGCCCATGATCGACGTGCCGCAGACGGCCTGGCCGTCCTTGGCCACCTCGATCTCGGCGGGCAACTGGCTCGCAAGATTGACGAACTTGGCGCTGGCCCGGGCATGCAGGCCGCGCTTGTTCTCCACCAGCACGGTTCGGCTGAGCGCGTTCAAGCGGCCGCCTCGCCCAGGATCTCGGACGCGACCGAAATATACTTGCGCCCGGCCTCGCGCGCCGCCGCCACCGCCGCGCGCACGCCCATCGCCTTGCGGGCGCCTTCCAGCCGGATCAGCATGGGCAGGTTTACGCCCGCGATCACCTCCACGTTCTCGCTCTTCATTAAGCTGATGGCGAGGTTGGACGGGGTGCCGCCAAACAGGTCAGTGAGGATGATGACCCCATCACCGCCGTCAACGCGAGCGATCGCATCCGCGATGTCCTGCCGTCGCGCCTCCATGTCGTCGTCGGCATCGATGCACACCGACTCGATCGCCTCCTGCGGGCCGACCACATGCTCCATGGCGGTGACGAACTCGGCCGCGAGCCGGCCGTGGGTCACCAGAACTAGTCCGATCATTGTGCTTTTGTGTCTCGTTCTCAGATGCTTGCCGCCGGCTCCAGCCCGGACTCGTCCTCGATGGAATCGCTTGGGCTCAGCGACAGGTCGCGATGCCTGATATTCGGCGAAAAGCCTCGGCGGCGCAACCGTTCGGCCATGTCAACCGCCGCAGCCACCGACCGGTGTCGCCCGCCGGTGCACCCGAATGCCACCGCTACGTAGGTCTTGCCCGCCTGCCAGTAGCGCGGGATGAGGTCGGTCAGCAGCTCCTCCACTTGGTTCATGAACGGAGTCCAGCCGTCCTGCGCCGCGACATAATCCTGCACCGGCTGCTCACGCCCGGTCAGCGGCCTGAGCTCATCCACCCAGTGGGGATTGGGGATGAAGCGGAGGTCGAACACTAGGTCGGCCGTGCGGCTGATCCCGCGAGCGAAGCCGAAGCTGGTGATCGTCACCACCGGCTCGTCCGCCTCGCCCCCGTAGCGCCGCCGTAACTCGTCGCGCAGGTCTGCCGGTATGAAATCGGTCGTATCAAGCACCGAATCGGCCGCGAGCCTAAGTGCTGTGGTCAGGTTCCGTTCGCGGGCGATCCCATCTTCGGCCGGCCGATCGGGGGCGAGCGGATGGCGACGGCGGGTCTCGTCGTAGCGGCGAATCAGCTCGGCGCCGCTGGCATCCAGGTAGAGGATCTCGGGGGCGACCCCCTCCACTGCGCGGAACACTGCGGGCAGGTGCTCCGGATCGAACCCGCGGCTCCGGCAGTCCATTCCGATTGCAACGTGCGCCTCACGCCGCGATCGGTCTGCGCCATGCACGAAGTCTTGGATGAGGGCGGTCGGCAGGTTGTCGACCGTGTCCCAGCCCATGTCCTCTAGCGCATCGAGCACGCTCGATTTGCCGGCGCCGGACATGCCGGTCACCAGCAACAGGCGCGGCAGCCTCCGTCCGGTGCGCCGCGCCGCGGCGTTCACTTGAGGCCAAGCCGGTCGAGCGCCAGCGCCACCTTGGAGGGGGCGGAGGCGGTCTTCGCGTCCACGCTGATCAACGGCACGGCGATGCCCAACACTACCCGCTCCCGCGAATCGTCCGGCAGCCGTTGGATGTCGCTGGTTAGTTCCACCACCAGCGCAACGCGGACATCGCTGACGCGCTCCATGTCGACGATGCCGACACCGCGGATCTCCAGCTTGCCCGCAATCGTGTCGGGCGCGTCGGCGAGCAGCTTGTCGCCGGATTTGCGGACCAGGGTCTGGTCGTCGCTGACCAAGATGAAGCCGCGGTCGATCAGCTGCAGCGCCAAGTCCGACTTGCCCGACCCTGAAGGTCCGCAGATCAGCACGGCCCGGCCGTCCATCGCCACGGTACTGGCGTGCATGGTCTCGCTCGACAGGCGCAGGTTCATTGTGTGTTCTCCGGAGTCTCGGGGGCGGCCGGCAGGCGGATGGTAAAGCGTGCGCCCGATGGCGCGTCGTCGCGATTGGCCACGTCAATCTCCCCGTCATGGCCGGTCACGATCGCCTTGGCGATGGCCAGGCCAAGCCCCGAGTGGCGGCCAAACCCGCCACTCTCCGGACGTACTGAATGGAACCGGTTAAAGATCGCTTCACGCGCTTCGGCCGGAACGCCGGGACCCTCATCGTCGATGCGGATGCGCACCTGGTTGCCCAGGCGGGATACCGCCACTTCGACCAGCCCGCCGGCCGGCGAGAAGCTCACCGCATTGTCGATGATGTTGTCGATCGCTCGGGCCAGGCGCCCCGGCTCGCCCAGCACCAGCGCGCTGCCGCGGCGCGGACGGGCGAAGGCGATTCGCACGTTGCCGGTCAGGCGCCGTCCCTCCCAGGCCGACACGAGCTGCCCGACCACGTCGCCAAGGTCGACCGCCTCAAAGCGCGCACGGGCGAGTTCGGCATCGGTCCGCGCCGCTTCGCCGATGTCACCGATCAGCCGGTCGAGCCGGAGCACGTCCTGCCGGACGATGTCGAGCAGCTGCCGCTTCAGCGCCGGATCGTCGATCCGCTCCAGCCCGTCGACCGCGCTGCGCAAGGATGCGAGCGGGTTCTTCAGCTCATGGGTGACGTCGGCGGCGAACGCCTCGATGTTGTCGATCCGCTGGCGCAAGGCCTGGCTCATGTCGCTGACCGAGCGGGCGAGCAGGCCCAGTTCGTCACGCCGGCTGGGCAGGCGCGGGACCTTCACCTCGCGGGCGCGGCCGAGCCGCACCCGGTGGGCAGCCAGTGCCAGTCGATGGAGCGGCCGCGCAATCGTCCGGGCCAGGAACAGCGACAGCAGGATGGAGCTGATCGTGGCGAACAACAGGCCGGCGGCCAGCTTGCGTCGCTCTGCCCGCAGCGTCCGCGTGAAGTTGCGGTCATTGTAGGTGACCAGCAGCACGTTGCCGCTGGCCGTTGGCGTCGCCACTGAGATCACCGGGGTCAGGTCCGGGGCGTTGCGGATGCGGGTCGCGGCCCGGTGATGGCGCGCCGCCTCCATGGCTTCCGGCCAGGCCTGCAGCCGATCGACCGCCGGATCCTCGTAGTCGATCGCCGTTTCCTCGCCCGTGATCAGGTCGAACCCACGGTCAAGCGCCCGCGCGATTGCCTTGGTCCACGGCTGATCGGCTGGATCACGGAGGCGGTAGGTCGGACCAGTGGTCGTCCAGCTGTCCACCAGCACTTGCCCCTCGGGTGCATAGAGCCGGAAGCGGCTGTTGCTCGCTTCGCCGATCCGGTCGAAGAACAACCGCCTCGCGTTTTCGGGCAGGCTGGCGAGGGCCGCGGCCGCCATATGCGCCTCCCGCCGGACCTGCCGCTCGCGTTCGCCTTCCAGCTGGTTGCGGAAGCTGTCCAGGAACAGGATCGCCAGCGCCACCAGCAGCAGGGTGATGACGTTCACCGCCAGAATGCGGCGGCGAAGCGACCAGCCGCGCGACCAGCTGAGCCGCAAGCCGCGCTCGATCGGGTCGTCGCCCGTGACGGCGGGCGGATCACTCCTCGCCAAAGCGGTACCCCACGCCATAGAGCGTCTCGATTGCGTCGAACTCGGGGTCGACGCCGCGGAACTTACGGCGCACCCGCTTGATGTGGCTGTCGATGGTGCGGTCATCGACGTAGACGTCGTCCTGGTAGGCGACGTCCAGCAGCTGGTTGCGGCTCTTCACCACCCCGGGCCGTTGAGCCAGCGCTTCCAGGATCAGGAACTCGGTGACGGTCAGGGTCACGGCCTTGCCGTCCCACACCACCTTGTGACGGGCAGGGTCCATGACGAGCCGCCCGCGTTCGATCAGCGGCTGGTCAGGCCCATCCTGCTCGGCCGTGGCAGGATGGGTCGTCCGGCTCGCGTCCGCCCGACGCAGGATGGCTCGGATGCGGGCGATCAGCAGGCGCTGGCTGAACGGCTTGGCGATATAATCGTCCGCGCCCATCGCGAGCCCAAGCGCCTCGTCCTGCTCGTCGTCCTTCGAGGTGAGAAAGATGACCGGCATCAGTGCCGCCGGCCCATCGCTCTCGCGCAGCCGCTTTAGCAGCTCCATCCCGTCCAGGCCCGGCATCTTGATATCGAATACACCCAGGTCCGCGGGATTGTCGGACAAGGCCTTCAATGCGCTCTGACCGTCCGTGTAGACCCGGGTGACGAAGCCTTCCGCCTGCACCGCGATCGAAACGGAAGTGAGGATGTTGCGGTCGTCGTCGACCAACGCGATGACCTGGCTCATCCTGTCTGTCCTTGCCCCGGGGCAGCGTTAGCACGGTGCCGAAGCGAGACAAGCGGGGGGCATGTTTTTGACCCCATGCAACCGGATCGGTATAGGACCGTTACGACGTTTGTAGCGGCGGCAGCCTCCCACCTGGGGCTTCGCCGCCGTTTGTGTATGAGCGGGGGCTCACGGCTCCCCGGGCAAATCTACAAGGGAGTGGCGAGTGGCAAATCGGGTTCCGCATCATGGCCTGGAGCAGCAGGGTATCAAGACACAGGCCGAGATCTTTTGGAACCTGACCACCGCACCGCTGGTCGAGCAGGCGGTCAGCAGGGGCGAAGGACTGCTGGCCAAGGAAGGGCCGCTGGTGGTCAAGACCGGCCGCCACACGGGGCGCTCGGCCCAGGATCGCTTTGTCGTTCGCGACGAGACCACCGAAAACACCGTGTGGTGGGGCAAGTCGAACAAGCCGATGGACCCGACCGCCTTTGACCGGCTCTACGTCGACTTCCTCAAGGCGCTGGCCGACAAGCCGACCCTGTTCGTCGCCGATCTCCATGGTGGCTCGCAGCCCGAGCACCGGGTCAAGGTCCGCGTCGTCAACGAGTACGCCTGGCACAACCTGTTCATCCGCACGATGCTGGTTCGTCCCGAGGTGCAGGAACTCGCGGACTTCGCGCCCGACTACACCATCATCGATCTGCCCAGCTTCCGCGCCGATCCGGAGCGCCACGGCTGCCGCACCGAGACCGTGATCGCCATCAATCTGACCCGCAAGCTGATCCTGATCGGCGGCACGGAATATGGCGGTGAGATGAAGAAGAGCGTGTTCGGCCTGCTCAACTTCCTCCTGCCGGAGCAGGGCATCATGCCGATGCACTGCTCGGCCAACATCGGCCCTCACGGCGACACGGCCGTCTTCTTTGGCCTGTCGGGCACCGGCAAGACGACGCTGTCTGCCGACCCGAACCGCACCCTCATCGGCGACGACGAGCACGGCTGGTCTGACACGGCAGTCTTCAACTTCGAGGGCGGATGTTACGCCAAGATGATCCGCCTGTCGGCCGAAGCCGAGCCGGAGATCTACGCCACGACCAAGCGCTTCGGCACCGTGCTCGAGAACGTGGTCATGGACCCCGAAACGCGGGAACTCGATCTCGATGACAACAGCCTCGCGGAGAACAGCCGCGGCGCTTATCCGATCGATTACATCCCGAATTCGTCGGAGCGGAACCTGGGTCCTGTCCCCAAGAACATCGTGATGCTGACGGCCGACGCGTTTGGCGTGCTGCCCCCGATCGCCCGGCTCACCCCGGACCAGGCGATGTTCCACTTCCTGTCCGGGTACACCGCCAAGGTCGCTGGTACCGAGATCGGCGTTACCGAGCCGGAAGCGACGTTCTCGACCTGCTTCGGCGCGCCGTTCATGCCGCGCCACCCGTCGGTGTACGGCAACCTGCTGAAGGAGCGGATCGCCCGCGGCGGCGTATCGTGCTGGCTGGTCAACACCGGCTGGACCGGCGGCAAGTATGGCGAGGGCAAGCGGATGCCGATCAAGGCCACTCGCGCCCTCTTGAACGCCGCGCTCGACGGCAGCCTCAACAACGCCGAGTTCCGCAAGGACCCGTACTTCGGCTTCGAAGTGCCGGTCGCCGTACCGGGCGTCGACACCGCCATCCTCGACCCGCGTTCGACCTGGTCCAACCCGGCCGACTATGACGAGATGGCGGCCAAGCTCGTCGACCTGTTCTGCGAGAACTTCCAGCAGTTCGCCGACCACGTCGACGAAGGCGTCCGCCAGTGCCAGCCCAAGGTGGCGCAGGCCGCGTAAGATCGGTGCCTCCCCGCTTGGCCGAGCCAGGCGGGGAGGGGCTCACCTAGGCCCTGAACGGCAGCTCCAGCGCGGCCAGCCGCACCTGGTCCGGTACCAGCGCGCCACGCGCGGCGAGAAAGCGATGCCGCACGATCTCGGCCTGCTGTTCCAGGCCATAGCGATCGAACCTCTGCCCGTCCTTGATCCGGTAGGCGTAGCGGCAAAAGGGATGGCGCATCAGCGGAAGGTACCAGCGCCCGCGCGTCTGCGTCTGCCAGACGTGGGTCATCTCGTGCACGAATAGCCCCTGCAGTCCGCTGCGCTCGCGGCTGAAGTCGTCCGACCAATTTGGGTCCTGCGGGTGGAAGTGGATGTTACCGGTCGGCGCCATCACGATGCCCTTTGGCTGGAACGGCCACCACTTGCCGCGGACAAGATGCACGGCGGAATAATCCACGGCCTCGCCAAACATGGTCCGGGCAAGTTCGACCTCGCCACCGGTGAGGAATCGCGCGCTCATGCTATTCCCTTAAGCAGGCAGAGGCTCGAGCAAAAGGCGAGGCTTGCCGCCGCCCGTCACCGCCGCTAACGCGAGCGTCAAAGATCACCATCTGAAGGGAAGCTGTACCATGAGCGAGACCGCCGAGCGCGTTAAGAAGATCGTTGTCGAGCACCTCGGCGTTGAAGCCGACAAGGTCACCGAAGAAGCGAGCTTCATCGACGATCTGGGTGCGGACAGCCTCGATATCGTCGAGCTGGTGATGGCCTTCGAGGAAGAGTTCGGCGTCGAGATCCCGGACGATGCGGCCGAGAAGATCACCACGGTCAAGGACGCGATCGACTACATCGACCAGAACCAGGGCTGACGCCCTCGGGTCATGGCCCGCGCCGCTTGCCTGAGCGGATGAACTACGTGCAGGCTCAGTCCCGACGGGTCTGAGCCTGTATTTGCATTTGGAGATGAATTGATGCGCCGTGTGGTCGTAACCGGTCTGGGGCTTGTCACGCCGCTCGGGGCGGACGTCGAGACCACGTGGAAGAACATCCTGGCGTCGAGGAGCGGCGCCGGGCCGATCACGCGTTTCGACGCGGCCGATTACAAGTGCCGCATCGCCTGCGAGGTGAAGCCCGCCGACCACGAGTACGGGTTCGACCCGGGTAAGCGCGTCGACCACAAGGTCCAGCGCCAGGTCGATCCCTTCATTGTCTTCGGCATCGACGCCGCCGGCCAGGCAATCGAGGATGCCGGCCTGACGGACATGCCTGACGAGTTGAAGCTGCGGGCTGGCGTTTCGATCGGCAGCGGCATTGGCGGCCTGCCCGGCATCGAGTCCGAGAGCCTGGTGCTGCACGAGAAGGGCCCGGGCCGGGTCAGCCCGCATTTCGTCCACGGCCGCCTTATCAACCTCATCTCCGGCCAGGTCTCGATCAAGTACGGGCTGATGGGCCCGAACCACGCGGTGGTCACCGCCTGCTCGACCGGCGCCCACTCGATCGGCGACGCCGCCCGCATGATCCGCGACGACGATGCCGACATCATGCTCGCGGGCGGCGCGGAAGCGACTATCTGCCCGATCGGCATCGCCGGCTTCGCGCAGGCCCGCGCGCTCAGCACCGCCTTCAACGACCAGCCCGAAAAGGCCAGCCGGCCCTACGACCAGGACCGCGACGGCTTCGTCATGGGCGAGGGTGCCGGCGTCGTCGTGCTCGAGGAATATGAGCACGCCAAGGCGCGCGGCGCCAAGATCTACGCCGAAGTGGTCGGCTACGGCCTGTCGGGCGACGCCTACCACGTCACCGCACCGCACCCCGAAGGCTCGGGCGCCTTCCGCTCCATGCAGATGGCGATGAAGAAGTCGGGCCTGGACCTTGGCGACATCGACTACATCAATGCCCATGGCACCTCGACCCCGCTCGGCGACGAGCTGGAATTGGGTGCGGTCCGCCGCCTGTTCGGCAATCACCTGGGCGAGATGTCGATGAGTTCGACCAAATCGGCGATCGGTCACCTGCTCGGCGGTGCCGGCGCGGTGGAGAGCATCTTCTGCATCCTCGCGCTGCGCGACCAGGTCGTGCCGCCCACCCTCAACCTCGACAATCCGTCGGAGGGTTGCGCCGGCGTCGATCTCGTGCCGCACACCGCCAAGCAGCGCCAGGTCCGCGCCGTGCTGAACAACAGCTTCGGTTTCGGCGGCACCAATGCCTCGCTGGTGATGAAGGCAGTCGACTAGCTGGACGGCGGCGCGGGGCCAGATAGAAGGCTGCCATGCTCAAGCGCCTTCTGATTGCCCTGCCCATCATCGCCATCCTCGGCGCCGTCCTTGTCCTGTGGCTGTTCTGGTGGGGCGGCGGCGCCGCGACGGCCCAGACGATCGTCGTCGAGGAAGGCGCCACGCTGCGCAGCCTCTGCCCGGGCCTCGAGCGCAAGCAGCTGGTGCCTGGTAGCTGCACCACCTACCGCGGCATGGCCCGCCTGTTCGGCTCCAAGGATCCGATCCAGGCCGGCGAGTTCGAGGTGCCGGCGGGCACCGGCGGCGCGAAGCTGCTCGACCTGTTGCAGCACGGCCAGCCCGTGTCGCGGCTCGTCACCATTCCTGAAGGCACCCCGTCCGTGCTGGTCCAGGAAAAGCTCGCCGCCACCCAGTATCTGACCGGCCCCGCGCCACTGCCGGCGGAGGGTACTGTCCTGCCCAACAGCTACAGCTATCAGCGCGGTGAGGCGCGCGCCGCCGTTGCCGCCCGGATGGAGGCGGCGATGTCAAAGGCCATTCGTGAGCTATGGCCCAGGCGGAAGGGCGGCTGCCCGGTCAACAGCGCGCAGGAGGCCGTTACGCTGGCCTCCATCGTCGAGAAGGAAACCGGCAAAGCTTCCGAGCGGCGCACGGTGGCAGGCGTCTATTGCAACCGGCTGAGGATCGGCATGAAGCTCGATGCCGACCCCACGGTCATCTATCCGGTAACGAGGGGCAAGCCCCTCGGCCGCCGCATCCTCCGCTCGGAGCTTGACGCCGACAACGGCTACAACACCTACCGTCGTGCCGGCCTGCCGCTCGGACCCATTGCCAATCCTGGCCGAGCCAGCATTGCCGCTGTCCTCGACCCCGAGCCGCACCAGTTCGTCTACTTCGTGGCCGACGGCACGGGCGGCCACGTCTTCGCCCGCACGCTTGCGGAGCATAACGCCAACGTCACCAAGTGGCGTGCAATCAGGCGGTCACGCGGCGAGTTGTAACTGGTCTCGTGAGCCCCTCCGGACTCTCGTCCACCGACCGTCGTTCGGTCGAGGCTTGGCAACCAAGGAGCTAGCCGAGGAGCTTACGCAAGCGAAAGCCGGTGATCCGGTCCGTGTAGGTGCATTCAAAGGATTGTCGCCCGGCGGCGCCGGCCGCGGTGCCCCACACCACGACCTTACGAGCGCCGCGCTGTTCGAGGTCGATGATCTGGACGTCGCCGTAGCTCGCGGCACGCGCGCGGCAGGCTTGCGCGGCAGCGAGCTTCAGGGGCTCGTTGTTATAGTAAGCATTGGGATCGCCTTGCGTGCTCCGGGCCGCCGCGCCAAGCGCACCGGCGGCGATGCCGGCCGCGCAGCCGCTCAGGGCCAGACAGGAAGCGAGCGCAATTAGCGGGGCAGGGCGGAGCATAAGCGATCCTCGCAAAGGGTTAGCACTTCGTACTCGTCACGAACCGATCTGCTGACCCGGGTTCATGGCACCATTGGCGGCTGTAGCCCGCCAGTCCCAGGCAGTGCTAACGGACCGCTGCGCTTCGCACATATCCGACAAGGCCGGCCGCATAGCCCCAAGCCCAACCACGGCTATTATCAAGCATCGCAAGCTCCGCATTCTCGACAAGCTGGGCCAGCACCTCGGCGCCGTCCTCCGGGGCCGCCAGTAAAGCGGCAGGAGCGCTCAACCGTCGCACGAGCGGCTCCGCGAAGTGCGATGCGATCACGCGCCCAGCCAGCGCCACGTCGGCCAGGTCCTTGCGATAGGCATGGGTGCGTGGGTTGGGCAGGTCCGACGGGCCGGCGAGAGGATAACCTCCCGCCGGTGGCTCAGTGACTATGGGCGAGCTGCCCGAGCGCCGGCCGGTTGCCGCGCCGTTCGGCGTCGCCGTCGACGCGTTCGGCAGTCCGCTCGCCAGATCCGCGGATGTTGCGCTTGAACCCTTCAAGAAATTCTGCCCCGACCGGTGTTCGGACAACGAACACGTTCCGCCGGTCGTCCTGGTCGCGTTCACGACGCAGATAGCCGAGGGCACCCAGCGTGTTCAAGGCGCGGGTGACGACGGGTTTGCTCACCCCCAGCACCTTGGCCAATCCGCGAACCGTATGCGGTCCCGGAGTTAGATAAACGATCATCAGAAGCGCCATTTGCCGGTTCGTCAGATCGGGCTCACCGGAGCGCACGTAACCGACTAATGCACGCATCCACCCGCTCAGCGAAACCTCGCTCATTGGACTGGAAACTCCTCACCCAAGGCTTGGCTTCGTTAACCGGCGAGGTTGGGAATTGTTGCGTTAGCGACAGGACCTTGATGGAAAAAAGACGATAACTGTTCGCATTAGACGACGAAACGAGCTTTGAGCGCGCCGTGGACGGCCCGCAGGCCCAGTGCCTCGCCTCCCTTGGGCCGCCCGGGTCGGGGAGCCGGCCGCCACGCGAAGGTGTCGAGGTGCGCCCATGGCGTACCTTCCGGCACGAAGCGACGCAGGAACAATGCCGCCGTGATTGATCCCGCGAACGGCCCGTCGGCGCTGTTGACCATGTCGGCCAGGTCCGACTTCAGCATCTCGTCGTAACCGTCCCATAACGGCATCCGCCACAAGGGGTCGTGCACCTCCTTGCTTGCGGCCAGCAGCTCGCCCGCGAAACCCTCGTCATTGACGAACGTCGCCGGCAGGTCAGGCCCCAGCGCCACGCGCGCCGCGCCGGTCAGGGTAGCGAAGTCGACGATCAGCGCCGGCTTCTCCTCGCCCGCGCGGGTCAGCGCATCGCCCAGGATCAGTCGCCCTTCCGCGTCCGTGTTGTCGATCTCGACCCGTGTGCCCGCCCGGCTCTGCAGCACGTCGCCCGGACGAAACGCGCCGCCGGCCACCGCATTTTCCACCGCCGGGATCAGCAGGTGCAGCCGTACGGGCCAGCGCTCCGCAACGATCAGTCGCGCCAGCGCCAGCGCATGGGCCGCGCCGCCCATGTCCTTCTTCATTAGCCGCATGCCGCTGGCCGGCTTGAGGTCCAGCCCGCCGCTGTCGAAGCAGACACCCTTGCCGATCACCGCGAGCCGCGGTGCGTCCGGGCGACCCCATTCAAGCTCAATCATGCGCGGCGCGCGGCTCGGCACCGCCGCACCGCCGACCGCCGATACCATCGGGAAGCCACGCTCCAGCTCGTCGCCCTTGGTGACCGTCAGTGTGCCGCCACACTCGTCGGCCAGGTCCCGCACGGCCTGCTCCAGCTCGGCCGGCCCGAGGTCGCCCGCCGGCGTGTCGACCAGCTCGCGGACCAGCGCCGTCGCGCCGGCCACCCGCACAGCCTCGTCGACCCGCGCCGGCTCGCGCGACAGCAGCACGCGCTCGCCCTTGGGCTCGGCCGGCTTGCTCTTGTAGCGCTCGAACCGATGCTGGGCGAGCAGCCAGCCAAGCGCCGCCAGGCCGGGCTGAGCACCATCCGCCAGCCTGTACGCACCCGGGGGCAGCTTGTCAGCGGCACCCGCCAGACACCATGGGGTGAGGTTGCCCGGATCGGTTACACCCAACAGCACGTCGAGCTGTTCGGCACCGTCCTTGCCCGGCAGCACCAGCAGCTGCCCGGCGGATCCGTCAAAACCCGCCGCCTCCACCAGCGCCCGCCGCGATCCCGCCTGCGCCTTGATCCACCCGGGCGCTGCGGCCTTGTCGAGCAGATGGATGGTCCGCGCGGGTTCGTCGCGGTCAGGGCGGATCAGGGCGGCGAAATCGGTCATGCCGCCCCAGATAGGCGGATCAGGCGGCGGCGGCTACCGAGACCGGCACGCCGAAGAGGTCGTGCTCGTCGCTGTCCTCGATGCTGACCGGCACTATGTCGCCGAGCTTGAGGTGCCCCGCGTCGCGCAGGTGGACCTCGCCATCGATCTCCGGCGCGTCCGCCTTGCTGCGGCCCGTCGCGCCACCCGTCTCCAGGTCCACGGAGTCGACGATCACGTCCAGCGTCCGGCCGACCTTGGCCGCCAGCTTCTCGGCCGAGATGCGGGCGGTCAGCTCCATCACCCGGGCGTAGCGCTCCTCCTTGAGCTCCTCCGGCACCTGGCCCGGCAGGTCGTTGGCCGGAGCGCCCGCCACCGGCTCGAACCGGAACGCACCGACCCGGTCCAGCCGCGCCTCGGTCAGCCACTGCAGCAGATAGTCAAAGTCTTCCTCGGTTTCGCCCGGGAAGCCGACCACGAAGCTTGAGCGTACCGCGATGTCCGGCACCTGGGCGCGCCACTCGGCCAGGCGTTCCAGTACCTTGGCCTCGTTGGCCGGCCGCCGCATTGCTTTCAGCACTTTCGGGGATGCATGCTGGAACGGAATGTCGAGGTAGGGCAGCACCAGGCCCTCGGCCATCAGCGGAATGACCCGGTCCACGTGCGGGTAGGGGTAGACGTAGTGCAGCCGCACCCACGGCCGCTCGCCGGCCGGCGTCCTGAGCTCGCCCAGCGCACGAGCCAGGTCGGTCATGTGGGCCCGCACCTCCGAGCCCTTCCACGGCCACGCCGCGTGCTTCAGGTCCAGGCCATAGGCACTGGTATCCTGGCTGATCACCAGCAGCTCGCGCGTGCCCTGCGCCAGCAGCTTCTCGCCCTCCCGCAGGATGGCGTCGGGCCGGCGGCTGACCAGGTCGCCGCGGATCTGCGGAATGATGCAGAACGCGCAGCGGTGATTGCAGCCTTCGGAAATCTTCAGATAGCTGTAGTGGCGCGGCGTCAGCTTGAGGCTGGGCGCGGCCTGCGGCACCAGGTCGAGGTAGGGCGAGCGCGGCGGCGGTGCGGCCTCGTGCACCGCATCGACCACCTGTTCATACTGGTGGGCACCGGTCACCGCGAGCACCTGCGGGAAGCGGTCGCGGATGACCTCCGCCTCGCGGCCCATGCAACCGGTGACGATCACCCGCCCGTTCTCGGCAATGGCCTCGCCGATCGCCTCCAGGCTCTCCTCCTTGGCGCTGTCGAGGAAGCCGCAGGTGTTGACCAGCACAACGTCGGCCCCGGCATAGTCGGGCGACATCTGGTAGCCGTCGGCGCGCAGCTGCGAGAGGATGCGCTCGCTGTCGACCAGGTTCTTGGGACAGCCGAGCGAGACCATGCCCACGCGGGGCGGTGAGGGAAGTTGCGTTGCCATGAAGGGCGCGGCCTTTACCCGAAAAGTGCGGCGGAATCGAGGCTTAGTCGCCGCGGACCAGCACGGGGTCGACCCAGCGGTCCGGCGGCGGAGCGCGCGGGATCCATTCATTTTCGCCCGGCGCCCATGCGTCCACAGGCCGCCCCGCCGTGTCGCGGGCCGGCGCAAAGCGCAGGCGCCTGAGCGCGGCTGCGCAGGTCGCCGCATCCAACCCGCGATTGCCTGACGAGCGTGTCACCTGGCAGTCGTGCAGGCGCCCGTCGCGCCCGACCAGCAGGCGAAACCCGACCACCCCGCGCGGCCGCTGCGCCAGCACGGACGAGGGTACGTCTCTCCAGCCGATCTCGCCGCTCACATACTCCGGTCCCTCGGCGACACCGCCACCGCCACCGCCACCGGTGCCGTCGCCGTTAAGGCCAGAGCCCAGCCCGTTGCCGATGCCGCCGCGTCCAGTCCCCGGTCCGGGCACCGGCGCAGCGCCCGCGGCCGGCGCCGTGCCCTGGCCCGCGACCGGAGCGGCGGGCAGGGGCGGCGGCACCGGCAGAACCACCTTCGGCTCCGGCGCAACCACCTCTGTCGGAGTGTTGCGAATGTTGGGCGGTGCGGCCGCGCCCTCCGGATCCTTCGGCTTCTGCGTCGGCTTGGGCGCCGGCTCCGGCAGCATCTGCACGACCGGCGGCGGAGGGTCGGGCTCGTCCGCCAAATCGATCAGCGCGAGTGGCCGCTCCAGCACCGTCGGCCGCGAAGTCACCCCCAGCCCGGTCAGCAGCGCCCAGCCGAAGGCCAGATGAATGACCCCGACGATGGCAGCCGACCGGGCCGAGTCGCGGCGATCATGGAGGGAACGGCGCATCGCCCGTTCCTGGCCCGAGCCGACTGAACTGCCGCTGAGTGACGGTCACACCGGCTCCGCCAGCATCCGCCCGGTGACCGCCACCGGGTTGATCACCTTGGTGGCCCCGGCATTGTGGGCGATGTCCTCATTGTCCTCCTCGCGGATGGTGACCGCGATCGGCAGGGTGGGGTTCAGCTTGCGCGCCGACAGGACGATCAGGATGGACGTGTCGTCGCGCCCGGCCGAGACGATCAGCCGCTCGGCCCGCTCAATGTTCACCGCCCTGAGCAGCTCGTCGCGGCTGGCGTCTCCTTGCATCACCGCCGCGCCAAGGTCGCGGGCATTGGCGCAGGCCTCCTCCGTGCAGTCGATCGCGACCAGTCGCGCGGGCGGCAGCCCCAGCCGCAGCAACTCGGCCGCTGCAGTGCTGCCGTTCTTGCCGAACCCGGCGATGACCACATGGCCGGTCAGCCCTTCCTGGATCCGCGTCATGCGCCAGCGCTCCCAAACCCGTTTCAACAATAAATCGAAGGCTGTTCCCAGGAACAGCAGCCAGATGAACAGCCGGATCGGCGTCAGCAGGAAAGCGTCGATCAGCCGCGCCCGCTCGGTCACCGGTACGATATCGCCATAGCCGACGGTCGTGATGGTGATCATGGTGAAATAGAGCGTGTCCGCGAAGGTCACGACCCCGTCGATATTGTCCTTCAGTCCGTCCCGGTCGAACCACAGCAGGGCGAAGGCAGTTACCAGCAGCGAAATCGCGATGCTCGCCCGAACACCCAGCGTGCGCCACGGACTGGCATAGCGGCGGCGGGTGAGGGACGGAATTTGGCGCGTCACGGGTGCGTAACGAGAAAGTCCCGGCGGCGGTTGCCACCGGGAGCCTCGGTTCGTGTGAATGGCGCGGACGAACGGTCCGCCACGGCTTGCTTAGCGCGCCCGGCGCCGCCCGCTGCCCGTGTTCGGCCGCCCACGCAGCCCGCCCAGCAAGGCCAATCCGGCCACGCCGGCGATGGCGGCCGCCGCCAGCGGCTGGCGGCTGGCGAAGTCGCGCACGGCGCCGAAGCCCTTGCGCGCCTGGCCAGAAAGCTGGTCGATTGCGCCGTCCTGCTGCAGCGCGGGATCGCCGGTCGCATCGCCCAGCGAGGTCTTGAAGCGGCCCTTGAGGTCGGTGCCTTCACCGGCCAGCGTATCGATGTTCATGCGTGATGCTCCGTCTTTTTCTGGAATGGGCAGTCAACGCTTCGGCGCGGCGAAGGGTGCCAGGGCCTAGATTCATGAACTTACTTAAAGGCCCAGTGCTGATGAAGCCGGTAATCTCGGGCAGCCGCGACGGCTCCACTTTCGAGTGCATGCCAGAGGCGCAGCGCTGCTTCATGAAGCAAGCTCAACCACTCACAGCGGCAGAACCGCTGGCAACGCGCTACGCTACCACCCCGCAACCAACAGGTAAGCAACTCGTGCCAAGTGGAGCTGATGCTCACTCTTCCGCTCGTTGCCGGCGCAGCATTGCTCGTCCTGAATAGCTGCACCATGGCCTGCTTCTGGCATGACAAACGCAGGGCGATCGCTGGCGGGCGTCGCGTTCCGGAGCGGGACCTGCTCGCCCTTGCGCTGTTGGGCGGATCGCCAGGCGCATTGCTGGCGCGTCGGCTGTTTCGTCACAAGACGCGCAAGGAGCCGTTCTCGACCCAGCTGTTCGTCATCGTGGCGCTTCAGGCCGGGGCTGCGACTGGCTCTCTGTTAGCCTTCCATTAGGCGACGGGCACGGTCTTCGCGCCGAGTTGCGGAGGCTTTCCGTTGACTTGAGGTGAGCGCCCCGCCAAGGCTCCGGCGTCGTCTCGCCGGCCTGGCCGGAGGGAGGGCCGCGCGGGAGAGTTTGGCGGGAACGCCGACGCCGAAGGAGCAACCGCCCCCGGAATCTCTCAGGCACCCAGGACCGCGCGGGCCAGACAGTCTGGAAAGTGCTTCAGGCGCATGCCTGGGGCCGCCGAAGGGGCAAAGCTCTCAGGCCGCAAGGGACAGACGGGGGTTCGTGATCGAAGGGGCGCCCCATGGCGCCCGCACGGACTTGGGCTGGAGCGGCAGGCGAATGGCGGACGAACTCAACACATTGCCGCTGGACGGCTGGCACCGGGCCCGCGGTGGACGAATGGTGCCGTTCGCGGGCTACCGGATGCCAGTCCAGTACGAGGGCATCATGGCCGAGCACCTGTGGGTGCGCGAGCATGCCGGGCTGTTCGACGTCAGCCATATGGGGCAATTGGTGGTGCACGGCGCCGATGCCGACGCGGCGCTGGAACGGCGGCTGCCGGGAGAGCTCAGGGCGCTCAAGGATGGGCGGCTGCGTTACTCGCTGCTGCTGAACGATGCGGGCGGGATCGTCGACGACCTGATGGCGACGCGGCGCGGCGACCACTTCTACGTGGTGGTGAACGGCGCGACCAAGCATGGCGACATGGCGCTGCTGAAGAGCGACGGCGTGCCGTATACCTATCTGGAAAGCCAGGCGCTGCTGGCGCTGCAGGGGCCGCGCGCGGTCGAGGCGCTGGCCGCGCTGGCGCCTGAGGTCGAGGGACTGGTGTTCATGCAGGGCGGCGCGTTCACCCTTTGCGGGGTCGAAGCCTGGATCAGTCGGTCGGGCTATACTGGCGAGGACGGCTTCGAGATCTCGGTGCCGGCGAGCGCGGCGGAGACGGTGGCGGAGGCGCTGACGGCGAGCGAGCTGGTCAAGCCGATCGGACTGGGAGCGCGCGATTCGCTGCGGCTCGAGGCGGGCCTGCCGCTGTACGGGCACGATCTTGACGAGCAGACCACACCGGTGATGGCCGACCTCACCTTCGCCATAAACAAGCGGCGGCGCGAGGAAGGCGGCTTTGCTGGAGCCGAGCGCATCCTGGCGGAGCTGGGGCAAGGCCCCGTGCAGCGCCGGGTCGGTTTTACCGTCGAAGGCCGGCAGCCGGTGCGCGAAGGCGCCCGGGTGATTGACGATGAGGGCAATGAGGTTGGCCGGGTGACCAGCGGCGGCTTCTCGCCTTCACTGCAGAAGCCGATCGGCATGGGCTACATCGCCGCCGCGCTGGCCGAGCCGGGCACGCGCCTGACGCTGGAGCAGCGCGGCAAGCTGTTCACCGGGGAGGTCGCCGCCATACCGTTCGTCCCCCATCGTTACGTTCGCAAGGGAGCCTGAGTGCAATGAGCCTGTATTTCACCAAGGAACATGAGTGGATCCGGGTCGAAGGCGACACCGCGACCGTGGGCATTTCGGAGCATGCGCAGAGCGCGCTGGGCGACATCGTGTTCGCCGAGGCACCCGAAGTCGGGCGAACGCTGAACAAGGGCGATGAAGCCGCGGTGGTCGAATCGGTCAAGGCGGCAAGCGACGTCTATGCGCCGGTCAGCGGCGAAGTGGTCGAGTCCAACGGTGCGATCGCGGACGAGCCGGCGTTGATCAACACCGATCCGGAAGGCGAGGGCTGGTTCTTCAAGTTGCGCCTCACCGACACGTCCGAACTGGACGGGCTGATGGACGAGGCGAGCTACCGGGAGTGGTCGTCGAAGCTGTGACGACCGAGGTCGCTTCGACCAGCAGTTGGGATGCGGCGGCTTATGCGCGGGTCGGCAGCTTCGTGCCGGCGCTAGGCGCGGCGGCGCTCGACCTGCTGGACCCGCAGCCGGGCGAAGCGGTGCTGGACGTCGGTTGCGGCGACGGGACGCTGACGCTGCGGATCAAGGAGCGCGGCGCCGACGTGGTCGGGATCGACAACGACCTATCGATGGTCGCGGCCGCCAAGGCCAAGGGGCTTGATGCTCGGCTGATGGACGCGGCCGACCTGCGGTTCAGCGAGGCGTTCGAGGCGGCTTTCTCCAACGCAACGCTGCATTGGGTGTTGAACAAGGAGCGGGCAGCGCGGGCGATCTTCTTCGCACTGAAGCACGGGGGACGGTTCGCAGGCGAGTTCGGCGGAGCGGGTAACCTGAAGCTCCTCCGTCGGGCGCTGGATCAGGAGCTGGTTGCGCGGGGCTATCGACCGCCGGTGGAAGCCTCCAACTGGTATCCTTCGCCGGACGAGTTCGCCGCCGTCTACGAAATCGCCGGGTTCCGCGTCGAACAAACCGAGCTGATCCCGCGGCCGACTCCGCTGGAGCATGGCGTGGAGGGCTGGGTGACGGTCTTTCGGGCCGGTTGGCTGGACCGCGCCGGCGTCCCACATGACGAACGAGACGAACTGGCCCGCGCGGTCGCGGCCCGGGTCGGCAGCAATCAAGCGGATTACGTCCGCCTCCGTTTTCTCCTCAGGAAACCAAACTGATGCGTTACTTGCCCCTGACCGATGCCGACCGGCGCCAGATGCTCGACGTGGTCGGCGCCGGCTCGATCGACGAGCTGTTCCGCGATGTGCCGGAGGCGGCGCGGCTTTTCGGGCCGATCCAAGGCCTCCCCATGCACGCCCCCGAGATGGCCGTGGAGCGGCACCTGTCCGCGCTGGCGGCGAAAAACGTGCCCGCAGGCAGCGTTCCGTTCTTCCTGGGCTGCGGCGCGTACAAGCACCACGTTCCGGCCAGCGTCGATCATCTGATCCAGCGCGGCGAGTTCCTGACCGCCTACACGCCCTATCAGCCGGAGATCGCGCAGGGCACGCTGCAGGTCTTGTTCGAGTTCCAGACGCAGGTCGCTCGCCTGACCGGTTGCGAGGTGGCGAACGCGTCCATGTACGACGGTTCGACCGCCTGCTGGGAAGCAATTGGCATGGCGCGGCGGATCACGCGGCGGAAGAGGACTCTGATTTCGTCCGGCCTGCACCCGCACTATGTGGCGGTGTGCAACACCATGGCGCGATTCACCGGCGACACGCTGGTGACCGGCACGCCCGAGCTGGCGGCCGAGACGGACATTGAGCAGCTGATCGGTCAGATCGATGGCGAGACCAGCGCCGTGGTGGTGCAGTACCCGGATATCCTCGGCCGGATCGCCGACCTGACTCCGCTGGCGGAGGCGGCGCATGCCAAGGGTGCCCTGCTGATCGCGGTGGTGACGGAGCCGGTCGCGCTTGGGCTGATCAAGCCGCCGGGCGAGATGGGCGCGGACATCGTGGTCGGCGAAGGGCAATCGATCGGCGTCGGGCTGCAGTTCGGAGGCCCGTATGTCGGACTGTTCGCCTGCCGCGAGAAGCACATCCGGCAGATGCCCGGGCGTCTTGCCGGCGAGACCATCGATGCCGAGGGCAAGCGCGGCTTCGTGCTGACCCTGTCGACCCGCGAGCAGCATATCCGGCGCGAGAAGGCGACCAGTAATATCTGCACCAACTCAGGGCTTTGCGCGCTGGCCTTCTCCATCCATCTCACCTTGCTGGGTGAGAAAGGGTTGCGGCAATTGGCCGAGCTGAACCACGCCCGCGCGGTGCAGGTTGCCGAGCGGCTGGCGGCGATCCCCGGCGTGAACCTGGTCAATGACAGCTTCTTCAACGAGTTCACAATCGAGCTGCCCGTCGAGGCGCGCCCGGCGGTGCACCGGATGGTCGAGCAGAACGTGCTCGGCGGTGTGTCGCTGGGGCGGCTCTATCCGGGCTCGGCAGCGCTGGCGAATGGTCTTGTGGTGGCGGTGACCGAGATGGTCACGGACGAGGACATCGACGCGCTGGAAGGCGCGCTCAAGGAGGTGGTGGCGTGACGATCAACCAGAGCGGCTGGAAGCCCGCGGCGCCCGTCCAAGGCCCGGGCGACACTGGCACGATCACCGGCAATCGCGCACTGATGCTCGAAGAGCCGCTGATCTTCGAGCTGGACGGGGCTGACACGACGGGCGTCGACCTCGCGCCCGCGCCCAAGGTGGCGAGCCGGCTGGGTGGGCTGGAGCGGTCGGAGGCGATCGGGCTGCCGGGCCTGAGCGAGCCGGAGACGGTGCGGCACTATACCCGCCTGTCCCGCCAAAACTACGGGATCGACCTCGGGCTGTTCCCGCTCGGCTCATGCACCATGAAGCACAATCCCCGGCTGAACGAAAAAATGGCCCGATTGCCGGGCTTCGCCGACATCCACCCGCTGCAGCCGCGCGAAACCGTGGCGGGCGCGCTGGAGCTGATCAACCAGCTCGCCTTCTGGCTGATCGACCTGACCGGCATGCATGGCGTCGCGATGAGTCCCAAGGCCGGCGCTCATGGCGAGCTGTGCGGGCTGCTGTGCATTCGGGCGGCGCTCGAAGCGCGCGGCGACGCGCGCGAGGTGGTGCTGGTGCCGGAAAGCGCGCATGGGACCAACCCGGCTACCGCCGCCTTCTGCGGCTACCGCGTCGAGAATATTCCGGCGACCTCGGCCGGCCGCGTGGACCTGGAAGCGCTCAAGGCGCGGCTGGGGCCGGACGTCGCCGCCGTGATGATCACCAATCCCAACACCTGCGGCCTGTTCGAGCCGGAGATGAAGGCGATCAGCGACGCGGTGCACGCGGCCGGCGGGTTCGTCTACTGCGACGGCGCCAACTTCAACGCCATCGTCGGCAAGGTGCGGCCGGGTGACCTTGGCGTCGATGCCATGCACATCAACCTGCACAAGACCTTCTCCACCCCGCACGGCGGCGGCGGGCCGGGATCTGGGCCGGTGGTGCTTTCGGAAGCGCTCTCGCCGTTCGCCCCGCTGCCCTACACGGCCAAGACCGCAGACGGCGTGGTGCACCTGGTCGAGGAGGAGCAGGCCGAGGCATTCAGCCAAGAGCACTTCGGCGGGGCAATGCAGAGCTTCGGCCGGATGACCGCCTTCCACGGGCAGATGGGCATGTTCACCCGCGCACTGACCTATATCCTCAGCCATGGGGCCGATGGTCTGAAGCAGGTCGCCGAGGACGCGGTGCTCAACGCCAACTACGTGCTGCGGAGCCTGGAGGACGTGCTCGACGCGCCGTTCGCGCACTCGGGGCCCTGCATGCACGAGGCACTGTTTTCGGATAAGGGCTTCGCCGACGGGTTCAGCACGCTCGACCTCGCCAAGGCACTGATCGACGAGGGTTTCCATCCCATGACCATGTACTTCCCACTGGTGGTGCATGGCGCTATGCTGGTGGAACCCACCGAGACGGAGAGCAAGGCAGCGCTGGACCAGTTCATCGCCGCGCTGCGCCATGTGGCGGAGCGGGCTCGGGCCGGTGACGAGGCGCTCAAGTCGGCGCCGATCTATGCCCCGCGGCGGCGGCTCGACGAGACGCTGGCCGCGAGAAAGCCGGTGGTCGCATTCCGTACGCCGGCACCGGACGCCAACAAGGTCAGTGGCTTGAACGAGGCCGGCGGGCAGTAGGCGTGGGCTGGGGCGCCGTCTGGTCCCTGGTTCACGTCGCGATGGCTGTCGGCTGGGCAGCGCTGTTTTTCCTGCCGCGCCGGCCAGCAATTCATTCGTTCATCCTGTATGCGGGCGTGGGTGCACTGTGCGCGGCCTATCTTGCGATGTTCGTCGCGCTGTTTGGCGGGCTGGCCGATCCGGTACCGGTGGCGGGGCAGGGCGAGCCCGACCTCCTCAACTACAGCATCGGCGGAGTCCGCAGCCTGTTCATGAGCGATGGCGGGACCGTGCTGGGCTGGACCCATTACCTCGCCTTCGACCTGTTCGTCGGCCTGTGGATCAGCCGCGATGCGGACGCCAAGGGCTTTTCCCGTTGGGCGCAGGCCCCCGTGCTGTTCCTGACGGTGATGGCGGGGCCAATCGGCTTGCTGACTTGGCTGATCGTGCGCGAGCGGCGGGCGAGGCGGGGCGCGTGAAGCTGCGCGCGCCGGCTGCGGGTCGCAATCGTGGGCCGATCGCGGCGGTGCTGCGCGAGTGGCTGCCGGCGAGCGGGCTGGTGCTGGAGCTGGCCAGCGGAACGGGCGAGCATGCCGTGCACTTCGCTCGCAACTTTCCGCAGCTGACCTGGCAACCGAGCGACTGGGACTCAAAGGCGGTGGCGTCGATCGCGGCCTGGGGGGCGGATGGGCGGCGGCCGAACCTGCGAGAGCCAGTGCTGCTGGACGTGGTGGACGTGCCCTGGCCGGTCGAGCATGCCGACGCGCTGCTGTCGATCAACCTGGTGCACATCAGCCCGTGGGAGGTGAGCCTGGCGCTGCTGGACGGCGCGGCGCGGGTGCTGCCGCCGGAGGCGCCGCTTATCCTTTATGGTCCGTGGCGGGTGACGGATGAGCCGGTGGCCGAGTCGAATCTGGCGTTCGAAGCGCAGCTGAAAGCGCGCGACGAGCGGTTCGGGCTACGGGAGGTCGGCGCGTTCGCAGCGGAGGCGGAGAACCGTGGCCTGCGGCTCGCCGAACAGCGGGTCATGCCGGCGAATAACCGGATGCTGTTGTTTCGCCGCGCCGGCTGAACCACCACCACAGCCCGACCCACAGCAGTCCGAACGTCCAGCCGCCCATCACGTCGGTCGGCCAGTGCACGCCCAGCATCGGCCGCGACCAGCCGATCGTGCCTGCCAGCAGCACCGCGACTGCCAGTGCTTGGGGGCGCCAGCGTTCCGGCACCGCGAACAGCGCAATGGCCAGGTAGGTGAGAGTGGAATTGCCGGCATGGCCGCTTGGGAAGCTCTTGCTGGATACGAACACCGGATAAGGGTCGAACGCCGGGCGCGGCCGGTCGATCAGCAACTTGATCAATTCGATAAGTGCGCGTCCGGTCCAGGTGGTGCCGAGCAGCAGCAGGGCGGAGCGGCGGCGCCCGCGCCACCACAGCAGGCCGGCCACCACCAGCGCCAGTGGAACAAGGAAGAAAGACCCGCCGAGCTGGGTGTACCAGATCAGCGCTTGCGTCAGCTGCGGATGTGCGATGCGCCAGCTGGAGTAACCGGTGATCACGGGAAGGTCGAAGGTGCTGTGCGGCCCTCCGAGCGCTCCGGCGAGGGCGAGGACGAGCAGCAGCGGGAGGGCGCCGGCGAGGGCTGGGAGTGTTTTCATCACCGTTAAACGAAGTTTTACCTGTGCGGCCTACGCGTTGGGATCATGGACGAGAGCTTCACCGTGCAGAACAGACGCCAGCGCCGCTCCCAGGTGTTCATGGCGGCAGCGCTGGAACTGTCCGGAGGTTCCCACGCCGTCAAGCTGCGCAACCTGTCCGCCGACGGCGCTCTGGTTGAAGGCAGCCACTTGCCGGTGGAAGGCTCCGAGGTCGTGTTCAGGCGTCAGGAGCTGAACGTACCGGCGAAGGTGGTGTGGGTACGGGGCGAGCGGGCCGGCCTCGCTTTCAAGGAACAGCTGCCCCCTGAAGCCGTGCTTCGGCATATCCCGACGCCGCGGCCGCGCGTACTGCCGGAATATCGCAGGCCCGGGCTGCACGCCCGGCTGACGGACGCGGAGCGCCAGGCGGCGGAGGAATGGGCCTGGCGGCCGAGCTTCGACCGGCCCGGCGAGTAGCGCTCGCCGGTCAGGCTGCTCGGGACGAGTCCCGCTGCCCCTGCAACCAGCCGACCAGGTCAGTCAGGGACAACGGCCGGTTGAAGGAAATGCCGGCATGTTCCCCGGCGCTCCACCGGACGACGCCGGGCTGCGGCGGCAGGCCGGACAAGGTGACCACCACGTCCGAACCGGCCGTCAGCGGAGCCGCCGCCACCAGTTTCACACCGCCCTGACTGACGTCACAGCATTGCAGGCGCCAGGTCTGCGCTCCCGCGCGAACGTAGACGGCGGCCTGAGTTTCGATGCGCGGCATCCGAGGGCGCGGGCCTTCCTCGTCGGTAGCCAGGATGGACAGCACGTCAATCGGCTGGTCGAAGGCCATGCCCGCCTGGCTCTCGCCCACCCAGCTGACACTGCCGGCGATTGGCTGGCCGGTCTTGAGCTCCACCGCAATCCGCTGACCCACGTGCAGCTGGCAGTAGCGCCGCAACATCAGGCCGCCGGCGGATATGTTCTTGATCAGGCACAGGTCGCGCCGATCGCCGACGATCAGGGTGCCGACCCGGAACAGCGTCATGTGACGCTCGTCGTCACGGCGTTCCGGCTGTTGTGCCGGAGGCTGGTTACTGAGCGAATACAGGGTCGTCTCGACCGGTCGCTTACCCACGTTGCTGATGCTCCTGCTCTCAGATGCGGAGCGTAGGGAAGCTTCCTTTCGCAATGGTTTAGGCGTGCGCTGGCGAGGCGTTGAAAATGAGCGTAGAATGCGATCGATCCGTTTGGGAGGTTAGCTTGCGATGAAGAGCCGGCTTGGACTTGCCATGGCAGCTCTCCTTACCGCGCAACCGGGCCACGCACAGACGGTAACCCGTCTGGACGCGGTCAGCGCCCCGCAGGCGGTGGACAGCACGACGCAGACTCAGGACGTCACCTTCCGCAAGGATGACGGCGACCGGATGACGGTGCCGGTGCGAGTGTCCGGGACGGGGCCGTTCCGCTTCGTGGTGGACACGGGCGCGGACCGGACGGTGGTGTCGCGGCAGATCGTACAGCGGCTGCGGCTCCGCTCGGGGCCGGTCGCCAGCCTGCATAGCGTCACGGGCGTGGACCAGGTGGGGACCGCGCTGGTCGACCGCATCGACCTCAGCACCAAGCGGATGAACGACGTCAACGCGGCGGTGCTGGAAGCGGAGCACATGGGCGCCGACGGGATCCTCGGCACCGACAGCCTCAAATCGCAGCGGGTCCAGTTCGACTTCGGCCGCAACCTCCTGTCGATCACGCCTTCGCGCATGGCGTGGCGCGACGAGCCGGGCACCATCGTGGTGAAGGCGAAGCGCCGCTCCGGCCGGCTGATCGTGACCGAGGCATATGCCAACGGCCGGCCGATCACCGTCGTTGTGGACACGGGCTCGGACGTCAGCATCGGCAATGCGGCCATGAAGGCGATGCTGGAGCACCGGCGCATGCTGCGCCAGCGGGGCACGATCGAGCTGATGTCTGTCACTGGCGCGAAGCTCAGCGGCGAATACACCATGCTGCGGCAACTGGAGCTGGGCGGCGTCACCCTGACCGACCTGGCGGTGGTGTTCGCCGACGCCCATACCTTTGCGCAGATGAACCTCAACGACCGGCCGGCGCTGCTGCTCGGGATGAACGCGATCCGTGCCTTCGACAAGGTGTCGATCGACTTCGCGAACAAGAAGTTGCGGGTGCTCCTTCCGACCAGTTCCGAGAAGCTGATAACCAGCCAATTGGCGGAGCGCTGATCCGCTCGGCCCCGGTTAGCCGAGCCCGTCGATCATCGTCCGGTTGATTTCCAGCAGGTCGCCCAGCGGCTCGCGCCCGGCGACCACCGCGCTGGTGTGCCGGTCGACCCACAGTGCGATGGAGATGATGCTGGCGCGCAGCGCATCCGGCAACGCATTGCCGGGCGCCCCGCAGGCGGCCGAAAAGGTCGCCCACATCTCCCGATTGCGGTGAAGGGCGGGCATCAGCTCGATGCCGCGCCGCCCGGAATTCCAGGCGTCTTCCATCTCGCGGCTGATCTCGCGCAGCAGGCGCTGCTCGACGCTGCGCGGGTGTTCGGCGGCCCGGTGGGCCCGTTGGTAGGCAGTCAAGGACATGTCGGCTCCCCTGCGGACACCCGCCCATCTTAGGACGGCGCGGGGTCGCAAGGTGCCGGCGCACAGGAAATGGCGCGCGCTTCGTCAAGGGATGCGCAGCCCGTCCTATAACTCAGGGGAGCTTGGAACAGACATTGGACGTGGCCCGTGATCAACGGCGTTGGTTTCGTAATCATCTTTGCGTGCGTGTTCGGCAGCTTCATCGCGTCGGGCGGCAAACTCGAGGTCGTGTTAGAGGCGCTGCCGCATGAGCTGACCGCCATCCTCGGCGCGGCGATCGGCGCCTTTCTGGTGGCCAATTCGCTGCCGACTGCCAAGCTGGCCGGCAAGGGACTGGTGCGGGCGTTCAAGGGACCGCGCTGGACCAGCGACATGTATCGCGACCTGCTGACGTTGCTGTTCGCGCTGCTGACCACTTTCAAGAAGGGCGGGGCCACCGGCATCGAGCCGCACCTGGACGAGCCGGAGGGAAGCCCGATCTTCTCGCGGCACCCGAAGATCCTGGCCGACCATCACCTGATCGAGTTCCTCTGCGACTACTCAGAGGCACAGAAACTGCTGACTGACGTCCACAAGGAAGCGGACCGGCTGGTGGCGGACCTGGTGCCCGGAAAGATCAGCATCTCGGGGGTACAGCGCGTTTTGCAGAACCTGCTCGGCGAAGGGGTATCCATCCGCGACATACCGACCATCCTGGAAGGGATCGCCGAGGCGGTGCCGCTGACGGGGAACCTGTCACAGATCACAGAGCATGTGCGGGCGCGGCTGGCGCGTCAGATCTCGGCAGCCTGCACGATTGACGGAGCGATCCCGGTCGTCACCCTAGCGCCGGAGTGGGACCAGGCCTTTGCCGACGCAATCATCGGAGAGTGCGACGCGCGGCAGCTGGCGATGGCGCCAAGCGCGTTGCAGGCCTTCATGGCTGGGGTGCGCGAAACCTTCGATCGGCTGGCTCAAGCGGGCGAGATCCCCTGCTTGCTGGTTAATCCCTCTCTACGCCCGTTCGTCCGCTCGATCATCGAGCGCGTGCGGCCCGCGACAGTGGTGCTCAGCCAGAGCGAAATTCACGTGCGTGCCCGAATCCGGTCGCTTGGCTCGGTCGGCGGTGCGGCGACCTATAATGGCCATGATGAACAGCCTGTCCTTGCAGCCGCTTGAGCCCGGTGGAGCGGGCGTCCCTTCCGGTCTGACCGGGGCATCGCCTTCTGACCTTGCCACCGTGCCCGATTTCGCGAGCCTTGTTCCGGTGGTAGCGGACGGTAGCGCTAATCCCGCTCTCGACCCGGCGAGATCGATTGTCGCGGTGGTAGGTATCGAACTGCAGGGTGCACCGCCACGGGTTGGGGCGCCGGTCGAGGCTGGTGCAAGATCTCCTCGCATCGGACCCACCGTTCGCCCGTTGGCTGGGGACACGACCTTGCCTCAGCAGCTTGCGCCAATGCCTCATGACCTCGCGGAGGCGACTTCCGTAGTGGAGGCCAGCGCCGAGCAGCTGCTTACGACGGTACCGAACGTCGAGGATACCGGGCCCGGTGGGCCGCCAGACGTGGACCCAAGTGGAGAGGCGACCGAGCCGGTCCCAGTACTCTCGCCTGGGGTGACGCTGGCAGCTGTGGTCCACCGGCCGCAGCCCGAACCCGTAAAACCATCCGAGGTAACTTGCGAGGAGAGCAGTGGCTCAGCGAGTGTTCGCCTTCCTAACGACGCCCGGCCCTCGTCGACGCTGGCGGCCGTTTCCGGCGAAACAGGCAAGGTCGGTGATGCTGCTGCGCCGATGCCGGCCGGGATCGAACGTGCCGCAGCCTCGCAGCCTGCCCCCGCGCCGTTCACGGTCGCTCCCCTTGCGCCGGTAACCGTGCCGGTCCCGGCTGCGGTGGCGGCTCCGGCCTCGATGCCTCGAATGACCTTGTCTGGTGAGTTCGGCGAGCGGCTCGGGGTCGCCATCGCCCGGCAAGTGAAGAATGGCCAGGAGGAGCTGACCGTACGCATGGATCCGGCGGAGCTCGGCCGCATCGAGCTCAAGCTTGCGTTTGACGAGAGCGGTAGCCTGCGGGTGGTGGTCAGCGCGGACAGCACAACGGTGATGGACGCGATGCGCCGCGACCTAACCGAGATCACGCGTGCGCTGAACGATGCCGGGGTGCGAGCCGATGGACAGAGCTTCCGGTTCGAGCGCGCCAGCGGGGATCCCGGCGGCTCGGCCGCAACCGGCTCCGGATCCGGCGGGCGAAGCTGGGGCGAGCAGCGCGGCCAACGGCAGGGCCATGGTCACGGACAAGAACGCCGGGGCGGGGCGGTGTGGGAGCGGGTGCGCCTGCGGTCCGGCACGCTCGACCTGTTGGCCTGAAGGGGATTGGAAGCAGCATGACCGTCAGCACCACCATCGCGACTACCGCCGCCTCCACGGCGCCGACCAAGGGCGCGAGCCTGACCGGCGCGGACGCGGCCGACCAGTTCAACATGTTTCTGAAGCTGCTGACGACGCAGATGCAAAACCAGGATCCGCTCGATCCCATGGACACTTCGCAGTACACGCAACAACTCGCGCAATATTCACAGATCGAGCAGTCGATCCAGCAGACCGGCCTGCTCAAGGACGTGCTGGCACGCATGTCGTCGGCCGACATGACGGACGCCGCGGGGCTAATCGGGCGGACGGTGGAGTTCGATAGCAAGGTAGCGGCCTTGTCGGACGGCTCTGCTGCGCGCTGGAACTGGATGCTGCCGCAGGCGCCGGGTTCCGTCACCGCCGAGATCCGCGACAGCAGCGGCAAGCTGGTCGCCACTCCGACCATCTCGGCCACGGGCACCAGCGGCGCGTACAGTTGGGACGGCAAGCTTCCTGACGGAAGCCGTGCTCCCGCGGGCGCTTACGTGCTGAAACTGACGGCCAAGGACAACAGCGGCAATGCCCTGTCACCGACGACCCATAGTCTCGGCACGGTGCAGGAAGTTGTGCAGCGGGATGGCGAGCTGTGGCTCGGTCTTGGCGGTGCGGTGTCGCTGCCGTTGTCTGACCTCAGCCGGATCAGCGCAACGCAAGGCTGAGGTAGCCGCAAACAAGAACGGACGGCCGCGCTGGCGACCGTCCGTCCGTTTGCTTCGGGTGAGCCGGCGATTAGCGGCTGTAGAACTCGACCACGAGGTTCGGCTCCATCCGCACCGGATAGGGCACTTCGTCGAGCTTCGGCACGCGAGTGAAGGTCACCTTGGCGGTGCCGTCCGCAACGACGTAGTCGGGCACTTCACGCTCGGCGAGGCTCTGCGCCTCCATGACCAGCGCCATCTCCTGCGCCTTGGGGCCCAGCTCGATGATGTCGTTCACGTCGACGCGGCGGCTGGCGATGTTGCACTTGGTGCCGTTGACGCGGATGTGGCCGTGGCTGACCAGCTGGCGGGCAGCCCAGATCGTCGGCGCGAACTTGGCGCGGTAGACGATCATATCCAGCCGGCGCTCCAGGAGGCCGATCAGGTTCTGGCTGGCGTCGCCCTTCATGCGGCTCGCCTGCTGGAAGGTCTGCTTGAACTGCTTCTCGGTGACGTCGCCGTAATAGCCCTTCAGCTTCTGCTTGGCGCGCAGCTGAATGCCGAAGTCCGACATCTTGCCCTTGCGGCGCTGACCGTGCTGACCGGGGCCATATTCGCGGCGGTTGACCGGGCTCTTCGGGCGACCGAAAACGTTTTCGCCCATGCGGCGGTCGAGCTTGTACTTGGCGCTGGTGCGCTTCGACATGTGTTCTTCCTCAATTGCGTTTCTGTCTTGCCCGGAACCGCGCTACGTCTGAGTACTTCAGGGCAGGGCCACCACTTCACCGGACGTGCGGGGCCAATTGCGTGGCGCGCGCTTAGCCGGGGGGCTTGCGGAGGTCAAGGTTGGGCGGGCAAGGGGCCCGCATGAGCAACATTCGCGACCCGCAGGACTGCACCACGATGGCCGAGGTCCGAGCCGGCGTGGATGACGTTGATCGGCGGATCGTGGCGCTGATCGCACGGCGGTTCGGCTACATGGACGCGGCGGCGCGGATCAAGCCGGACCGGACCGCCGTGCGCGACGAGTGGCGCAAGGCCGACGTCAAAGCGAAGGTTGATGCGGCCGCGGCGGGCGCGGGCATCGACCGGGCGCTGCTCAGCCGGCTGTACGAGGACCTGATCGAGACCTCGATCGCGCACGAATTGGACGTCTACGACCGGACCAGGAGCTGATCTCGGTCAGGCTCGGGGCGGACGGCGGTTCACCACGGCCCGGAGCATCCCACGAACGGCCTTGATCTCACGGGTAGACCAGCCGGTCTTGGTGAAGATGGTGCGGATGGTATTGCGGGTGGCCTGGGTGCGCTCGGGCGGGAAGAAGTAGCCGACGGCGTCGAGCTCGGCTTCCCAATGGCCGATGAGGCCGTCCACGTCGGCGTGCGGTGCCGGTGGTTCGACCTCGCGGACGGTGGGCTGGGCGAGATCCTGCGACCGCGACCATTCGTAGGCGAGCAGGATGACAGCCTGCGCGAGATTGAGGCTGCCGAATTCGGGATTGATCGGGACGGTGACGATCGCGTCGGCGACGGCCACGTCTTCCGTGGCAAGGCCGGAGCGCTCGGGGCCGAACAGGATGGCGGAGCGACCGGTTAAGCCGACGATACGCTGCGCCATCTCCTCGGGGCCGATCACGGGCACAACGAGTTCGCGGCGGCGGACGGTGGAGGCGTAGACGGTGGAGCAGTCGGCCACGGCCTTGGCGAGCGTGTCGAAGACCTGCGCCTGTTCGAGCACGAGATCCGCGCCGCTCGCCGCCGGACCGGCAGACGGGTTGGGCCATCCGTCGCGCGGGGCGACCAGCCGCATCTCAGTCAGGCCAAAGTTCAGCATGGCGCGCGCGGCCTTGCCGATGTTCTCGCCCAATTGCGGCTGGACGAGGATGATGACCGGCTTGGGTGCGGTCACAGGAGCTTGTCGGGCTGCGCCGGAGCCGGAGCGTCGTCGGGAACCTCAACCACCTCGCCCGCGATCTCAGCGAAATCGCTAGCTTCGTTGAAGTCCTTGTAGATGCTTGCGAAGCGAATGTAGGCCACGTGATCGAGGGTCTTCAGCCCGTCCATCACGAGCTCTCCGATCTCCTCGGCGCGTACCTCGTCCCCACGTGTTTCGAGCTGGCGCTGTATGCCGCTGACCAGTCGTTCGACCCGTTCAGGCGCGATATCGCGCTTGCGGCAGGCGAAGCCGATGGCACGCGCAAGCTTGCTCCGATCGAACGCCTCGCGACGCCCGTTCTTCTTGACCACGGTCAGGTCGCGCAGCTGGATGCGTTCGAAGGTGGTGAACCGCGCCCCGCAGCCCTCGCACTGGCGGCGGCGGCGGATGGCCGCGCCGTCCTCCGACGAGCGGCTGTCCTTTACCTGGCTGTCGGTGTCACCGCAGAATGGACAGCGCAAGGATCAGCCCTGATAGATGGGGAAGCGGGCGCACAGGTCGCGAACGCGGCCGTTGACCTGCCGCTCGACCGGGCCGTTCCCGTCGAGGCCGTTAGCCTTGAGACCGTCCAGCACGTCCGCGACCATGTCGGCGATGTCGTGGAACTCCGGTTCGCCGAAGCCGCGGGTGGTGCCAGCAGGGGAGCCGACGCGGATGCCGCTGGTCTTCAGCGGCGGCAGCGGGTCGAACGGAATGCCGTTCTTGTTGCAGGTGATGCCCGACCGCTCCAGACTCTCGTCCGCGTCCTTGCCGGTGAGGCCGAGTGGGCGGAGGTCGACCAGCGCAAGGTGCGTGTCGGTGCCGCCGGCGACCAAATCGGCGCCGCGCTCCTTGAGGCGGCTGGCGAGCGCCTGAGCGTTGCGGATAACCGCCTGAGCATAGGTCTTGAAGTCGGGCTGGAGCGCTTCGCCGAAGGCGACCGCCTTGGCGGCGATGACATGCATCAGCGGGCCGCCCTGAAGGCCGGGAAAGACGGCCGAGTTGACCTTCTTGGCGATTGCTTCGTCGTCGGTCAGCACCATGCCGCCACGCGGCCCGCGCAGGGTCTTGTGGGTGGTGGTGGTCACCACGTGGGCATGGCCGAAGGGCGACGGGTGCTCGCCTGCGGCAACCAGGCCGGCGAAGTGGGCCATGTCGACCATCAGATAGGCGCCAACGCTGTCCGCGATCTCGCGGAACTTGGCGAAGTCGAGGTGACGCGGATAGGCCGAGCCGCCGGCAATGATCAGCTTGGGGCGGCTTTCCTGCGCAACCCGGGCGACCTCGTCGAAGTCGACCAGGTGATCCTCTTGGCGCACGCCATACTGGACGGCGTTGAACCACTTGCCTGATTGGGCCGGGGGAGCACCGTGGGTCAGGTGGCCGCCGGCGGCCAGGCTCATGCCCATGATTGTGTCGCCGGGCTGCAGCAGCGCCAGGAACACGGCGCCGTTGGCCTGCGCGCCCGAGTGCGGCTGGACGTTGGCAAAGCCGCAGCCGAACAGCTGCTTGGCGCGGTCGATCGCGAGTTGCTCGACGGCGTCGGACGGGACGCAGCCCTGATAGTAGCGGCGGCCGGGATAGCCCTCGGCATACTTATTGGTGAGGACGGAGCCTTGCGCCTCAAGGACGGCGCGCGAGACGATGTTCTCCGACGCGATCAGCTCGATTTGCGTCTGCTCGCGCGTCAGCTCGGCGCCGATCGCGTCGGCGACCGCGCGGTCGGCCTCGGCCAACGGGCGAGTAAAGAAGCCCTGCGGCTGGACGTCGTTCAGATTGGCGGCAGTGGCCATCAGTCGGATCCTTGAAGTGCGGGAGAAAGGAGGTCGACGCGACGCTGGTGGCGGCCGCCGGCGAAATCGCTGGAGAGAAAAGCGGTCACGCAGGCTCGCGCCAGGTCGGGTCCGGTCAGTCGAGCGCCCAGAGCAAGAACATTGGCGTCATTATGCTCGCGGGCCAGCGCGGCCGATAGTGGCTCGCTGACCAGAGCGCAGCGGCAGGCCGCGTGGCGATTGATCGCAATAGAAATGCCGATGCCGGACCCGCACACCGCGACCCCGCGCTCCGCGTCGCCCTCGGCGATCGCGTCAGCCAGGCGGGCGCCGAACGCCGGATAATCGACGCTCTCCGGTCCGTTCGTGCCGAGGTCCAACACCTCGTGTCCGCTCTCGCGCAGCCAAGCCGCGAGCTCGTCCTTCAGAACGTACCCGGCATGATCGGCGGCAAGGGCGATGCGCATGGCGCTGCCCTAGGGCAAGCAGCAAGGATTCGCCAGTGCCGAGCAACGCTTCAGGCGGGCCTGGGCGTGCCGCCTTCAAGCTGCGCCAGCCGCGCCGCCATGGCCTCTAATTGCTGCTGCAGCACGGACTCGCGCGAGTGCCGGCTGCGGGCGACCCGCAGGGCATCGGCGAGGTTCGGCACCAGCTCTCGCACGGCCTTTAGCTCCTGCGTATTGTAGCGGTTGCCGTCCGAGCGGCGGCCGAGCAGCAGCCGCCCGACCGGGCCTTCCTCGTCCTCCAGCAGCAAGCGATCATGCACTCGGCGGTCGGTCGGTGAATGCATGCCGCGCGCCGCAACCATCACCGGTCCGCTTGGCAGGTCGAGCACAATCCCCGCAACGAGCGGATGCATTGCCTCGTCGACGATGCCCAGCGCCCGTGTGGCCACCTCCTCCGGCGTTTCGGTCAGACCCCAATTCTTCAGGCGCTCGGCGGCGCTGCGGACCCGATCAAGCGGGCCGCCGAACTTGCGGCGGGTCCAGCCGAGCACTGCGGATTGGGTGGGGGCAAACACGCCCGCGGCGATCATCGCGCTGATAGCCGTCGCGCCTGCCTCGCTTTCCCGGCCCATGACTTCCGATACGACCAGCTTCACCAGGTCCGCGCTGGCGGCCCAGACTACGCCAACGATCAGAGTGACCACGGCATAAGCGGCCGAGCGGGTGATCACCGTGTCCGCTTCCCACAGCCGGAACTGGGTAAGTGCGATCAGCAGTCCGAACGGGATTGCCGCCATACCGAGCGAAAAGAACACCAAGGTCGCAAGATTGAACAGCGGATTCCTGAGCGCGGGGTCGTCTGGGATGGCAGCAGCCATCAGGAAGGCGACGAGCAGCAGGACGAACCCGGCGGCGAAGCCGAACGCCGCCCACTTGATCTGCTGTCGCTCGATGCCAGGAGTAAGCCGGCGGTAACGGGTCACCTGGCCGCCGAGCATCGCCAGCAGGGCGACCAGGGCGACGACCACCTGCACGGTTTCGTTCACATCTGGCAGGCTGGCGAAGATCACTAGGGGCACCGCCGCGTAAATCATCCAGCGCATGGCGCGCGGAACGAAGATGCCGTCCGGGAACAGCGCAAGGGCGACCAGCAGAAGGTAGAACCAAGTGCTGGCGAGCACGTCCTCGGCCCAGCCCACGCCGGTCCAAAGCCAGAGCTGCACCGGTGGGTCGATCGACGCCGCCATCAGCGCGAAGACCAGCGCGAACAACATGGCGACAGGGTCTTCCGGTCGGCGAAGCGCCAGCAACGAACTGCACAGCAGCAGCACGGCGCAGGCGAGCAGCGCGAAGCCGAGCCGGGTCGCCACCCGCAGGTCGCGGGCGTGCGCGTCCGCCGGGGACAGTTTCGCAGGGTGGCGGAGGCGGACGGACCGGAACTGTCGGCCTTCGGGTGATTGAAGCAGAAGCGAGATGGTCGGGCCAGGCGCCTGCGCCAGCCGATGGGCCACGTCGGCGATCAGGTCGCCCCGCTCGACCGTCCGGCCGTTGATTGCCAAGATGCGGTATTGCCGGCTGCTGCCACTGCCGTTGGCTGTCGCCTGGCTGACCAGCACGGATGCATCGTCCTGAACCTGCGCGCTTAGCCCGAACGCCGCGAAGGTGGGCGAGTAGGAGTAGGTCGCGCGCAGCGAATGGGCGGTCGCCAGCACGACGACCACCAGCGCAAAGCCGAACAGCAGTGCCCAGACGAGCCGCAGCAACCGGGCGTAGCGCTCCGGAATGGCCCGAAGACGTGCAGGCGGTCGCAAGGCGGTAGTCAAACTGTGCACTCGGGCCCCCGACTGAGTCGCGCAGACAGGAATAGCAGGAAGTTAACCGCAGGGCATTTCCCTGTTTTTGCCGGTCCTGCGCGGCTTGCATTGCGCCCTAGCCCCGTTACGCTTGCCGCCGCTCGGTCAACCTGCTGACGATGTTGGGGGAAAGATGGTTCGGTGGAAGAAGTGGGGCCTGCTTGCCGGCGCTCTGTGCGGCGCTCAGCCGGCCAGTGCCGAGTGGGTCGAGGCGAGCAGCGATCACTTCCTTGTCTACGGCGACCTGAAGCCAGCCGAAGCGTCTGAGTTCGCCGAACAACTCGAGCGGGTCGACAAGCTGCTACGGGCCGTGACCAACACACCCGACAGCGCCGCGGAACGCGCCAACAAGGTAACAGTCTACTTTGTGTCCGACCTGGGCACCGTCGAGCGGCTGGCCGGCCGGGATGACGTTGCCGGATTCTACAAGCCAGGGGCGCAGGGCGCCCTCGCGGTTACGCCCCGGAGTATGGGTACGGTCTCCGAATACATGCGGCCACAGCAGGTCCTGTTCCACGAATACTTCCACGCGATTCTGCTTGGTGGAGCAAAGGTCGCTTATCCATTGTGGGTCAGCGAAGGGCTGGCCGAGTTCTTCGGAACCGTCGAGCCCCGCCCGGATGGCAGCCTTCTTCTTGGCGGCTTGCCGCAAAGCCGCGGCTTTGCCCTTGCCGAGCAAAATCAGATGAGCGCGGAGGAACTGCTCACGGCCGACAAACGCCGGCTTGGCGGCACGGACCAGGATCATCTTTATGCGCGCGGCTGGGCGATGGTGCACATGCTGATGCTCAACAAGGCACGCGCTGGCCAGCTGGACACGTACATGCGTCTGATCGGTGATGGAGCGCCGAGCCTGGACGCCGGCAAGCGGGCGTTCGGTGACTTAGGTAAGCTCGATAGTGACCTCCGGGTACACCTGCGCTCGCGCAAGTTCCCGAGCATCGCGGTGCCAGCGGCAAAGGTCAGTGGCGGCAAGGCGACCGTCCGTACGCTGTCTGCCTGCCAGGCAAAGATCATGCCCGTGCGGGTGCGCTCTGCGGTCGGCGTGAATGAGCAGACCGCTGCGAAGGTGGCTCAGCAGGCGCGCACGGCCGCGGCCGGATGCGAGAACGATGGCTTCGTCCAGCGCGCACTCGCCGAGACTGAGTATGACGCCAAGAACAATGCGGCGGCCGCAGCCGCTGCAGAGCGCGCACTCGCACTTGATCCGAACAACATGATGGCACTGGTCTATCGCGGGCGGGTTTACGCCCGGGCTGGCGACTGGGCGAACGCGCGCAAGTTCTTCGTCCGTGCGAACCGCGTAAACCCGGACTACGCTCTGCCGCTGGTGCTCTACCACGATAGCTTCACTGCGGCGGGCCAGACCCCGAGCAAGGCGGCTCAGGACGGCTTGCTCCGCGCGCTGGTGCTGGTTCCGCAGGATGAGGCAGTCAGGACCCGGGTTATCGTTGCCGCCATCCGCCAAGGTGACATGGCAACTGCGCGCAGTGCACTAGTGACGCTCGCCGCCGCGCCGCACGCCAAGCCAGACGCGCCCGCTGCCAAGATCCTCGGGATGATCGACCAGAACCAGGACAAGGCGACGATCCTGGCGGCGATCGACAAGACCAACTGGAAGGATGCCATTGCGTTCTGAATGGAGAGGGCTCGTTTCCACGAGCCCTTCCGAACGGCTCAGGCCGCGGCCTTCAGCTCCAGCCTGTCCCAGATCTCGACCAGTGCACCGACCAGCTCGTCCTGCTTGTCCTCGCTGTGCCACGGACCTGGCGTGAAACGCAGGCGCTCGGTCCCGCGTGGGACCGTGGGGTAGTTGATCGGTTGAACGTAAAGGCCGTACTCGGCGAGCAGCACATCACTGATCCGCTTGGCCTTGACCGGGCAGCCGACCAGCAGCGGGACGATGTGGGTGACGCTTTCCATCACCGGCAGGCCCGCGTCGGCGAACTTGCGCTTGAGCATGGCGGCGGCATCCTGCTGGGCGTCGCGCTCCATGGCCGAGGCCTTGAGGTGGCGGACGCTGGCTAGGGCGCCAGCGACGAGGACCGGCGACAGTGACGTGGTGAAGATGAAGCCGGGCGCATAGCTGCGGATGCAATCGACGATGTTGCGGTCGGCGGCGATGTAGCCGCCCATCACGCCAAAGGCCTTGCCAAGCGTGCCCTCGATGATGGTGACCCGGTCGGCGACCGCGTCGCGCTCCGAGATGCCGCCACCATGCTCCCCGTACATGCCCACCGCATGGACCTCGTCGAGGTAGGTGAGGGCGCCGTAGCGGTCGGCAAGGTCACAGATGGCGGCGATCGGAGCGACGTCGCCGTCCATCGAGTAGACGCTTTCAAAGGCGATCAGCTTGGGCGTGCCAGGCTCTTCGCCCTCGAGCAGTTCCTCAAGGTGCGCCAGGTCGTTGTGGCGGAAGACGCGCTTTTCGCAACCCGAGTTCTTGATCCCGGCTATCATGGAGGCGTGATTGAGCTCGTCCGAGAAGATCACGCAGCCGGGCAGCAGCTTGCCGAGAGTCGACAAGGCCGCCTCATTCGAGACATAGCCGCTGGTGAACAGCAGCGCCGCTTCCTTGCCATGAAGCGAGGCGAGCTCCGCCTCCAGCTCGACATGGTAATGAGTGTTGCCGCCAATGTTGCGGGTGCCGCCCGAGCCGGCGCCCACATCGTGCAGCGCTTCCTCCATGGCGGTCAGCACGGCCGGATGCTGGCCCATGCCAAGGTAGTCGTTGGAGCACCAAACGGTGATCGGCTTGGGGCCGTTGCCCCCAAAGCACTGCGCGTCCGGGTACTTGCCGCGGGTGCGCAGGATGTCGATGAACACCCGATAGCGGCCCTCGTCGTGCAACCGATCGATCGCGGCCTGGAAGATATGCTTGTAATCCAAGTGCCTGTGCCTCGCCTACCCGCTGGGCCCATTACCCGTATAGCGCGGCTTTTGCCAGACGGGTCAGAGCCGCTCGATCCGGGAAAGTCCGTAATCCCCCAGCGCCGCCTGCAGCGGCAGCGATGGAGGATTGCCGGTGAAGACTGCGATACCGCCGGATGGCTGAACCGGCCATGGCTGGCGGGAGGTAAGATGGGCGATACGGCGGGCTATTCCGGCGGCGCCATCCACTTGGGCGGCATGGGGGAGGGCCGCGCGCAGCTCTTCGCCGAGCAGTGGGAAGTGGGTGCAGGCGAGCACGACCATGTCCATGTCCCGCCGCTCGGCAAGAGGCTGGACGGCGGCGGAGATTGCGGCGGGATCGATCCGCTCGCCAGCGATCTTGGCCTCGCCCAGCCGCACCAGTTCGGCTGAGCCGTGCCGCAGTACCTCACAGTCGGCCGCGAAGCGGGCGGAAAGGTCGTCGACGTACGGCTGGCGCACCGTGGCTTCGGTGCCGAGGACGCCGATAACCCGGGTACGGCTTTGCTCGGCCGCCGGCTTGATCGCGGGCACGGTGCCAACCACCGGCAGGTCCAGCGCGGCGCGGACGTGGGCAAGCGCGATGGTGGAGGCCGTGTTGCAGGCGATCACGACAAGGCGTGGATGGTAGCGCTCGACCAGCCGGCCGAGCAGGGCTGGAACCCGCGCCGCAAGCTCCGCTTCCGGCTTCGTGCCGTACGGGAATCCGGCACTGTCGGCAGCATAGACGATTGACGCCGTCGGCAGCTGGCGACGGGCATCTGCGAGGACAGATAGGCCCCCCACACCGGAATCGAAAAACAAAATTGGGGCATCGGCCGTCATGACGCAGCAATGGCTGCGCGGTCGCCATCCGGCAAGATTGCGAAGGACGCGTGGTCTGCTACCAACCCGCAATGCCTGCCTACCTGCAGCCAGGATTGCTGGCCTTCGCCCTTGGCTACCTGCTTGGCGCCATTCCGTTCGGCCTGGTACTGACGCGGCTGGCGGGCAAGGGCGACATCAGGGCCGTCGGTTCCGGTAACATCGGCGCCACCAACGTCCTCCGCACCGGGTCGAAGGGGCTGGCTGCGGCGACCCTGCTGCTCGATGCGCTGAAGGGCGCGGCGGCGGTGTGGATCGCCGCCAGCCTGTGGCCGGACGGCGGCCGGTTCGCGGCGGCCGGCGCGCTGATCGGTCATCTCTATCCCGTGTGGCTGCGCTTTCGTGGTGGCAAGGGCGTCGCGACCCTGCTTGGAGTGCTGCTGCCCTTGCTGCCGGTCGCGGCCGCCATCTACGCCGCGATTTGGATCGCCATGCTGCTGGTTATCCGAGTCAGCTCGGTTGCAGGGATGGCCGCGGCGGTGAGCGCGCCGGTGATCGCGGCGGTCACCGGTCGCTCGGAGCTGGTGCCGATGCTGGCCGTGTTCGCAGTGCTGGTCATCTGGAAGCACAAGGAGAATCTAGCCCGGCTGCGCGCGGGAACGGAGCCGCGGGTCGGACGGACCGCACGTTGAGCGAGGACCTGCTCGCCCGCCTCCGGCTAATCCGCACGCCGAGCATCGGGCCGATTACCTACCGCCAGCTGATCGGCCGCTTCGGCAGCGCCGCGGCGGCGCTGGCCGCCGTTCCCGACCTTGCGGCACGAGGCGGCGGGCGGGCTCCCATCGTCTTCACGGAGGCGGCTGCCCTTCGAGAGGTAGAGCGGGTGGAGCAGCTAGGCGCCCGCTATGTCCTTGCAGGCCAAGGGCTCTACCCGCGCGCCCTTGCCGAGGTGGATGGCGCACCCCCCATTCTGATTGCGCGCGGGGATCTTAGCCTGCTCGATCGCTCGCTGGTAGCCATCGTTGGCGCCCGGAATGCCAGTGCCGCCGCGTGCCGCTTCGCCCGCACGCTGGCGCACGACCTTGCCCGCGAGGACGTGGTAGTGGTCTCAGGCCTCGCTCGAGGGATCGACGCCGCGGCCCATGTCGGCGCGCTCGATGGCGGGACCATCGGGGTGATTGCAGGTGGGATTGACGTCTTCTACCCGCCCGAAAACGAGGAGCTACAGCGCGAAATGGGCGAGCGTGGGCTAGTGCTGGCGGAAATGCCGCCGGGCACCGAGCCGCGCGCCCGTCACTTTCCCCACCGCAACCGCATCATCGCTGGCCTCAGCGCCGGAACGGTGGTGGTCGAGGCCGCGCCGCGTTCCGGCTCGCTGATCACCGCCCGCCTGGCCGCCGAGATGGGGCGGGAGGTGATGGCGGTACCAGGCAGTCCGCTCGATCCCCGAGCGCAGGGCTGCAACGGCCTGATCCGCGATGGCGCAACCTTGGTACAGAATGCCGCGGAGGTGCTGGAGGCAGTGCGGCCAGGCATAAGCCGCGTGCGCGCACCCGCCCAGCCGTTCACCGCAGCCGTGCCAGTGTCCGAACCGGAGCCCGATGAGCGGGCGCGGGTCGAGGAGCTGCTCGGGCCATCGCCTGCGCCGGTGGACGACGTGGTGCGAATGTCGGGCCTGGCCAGCGGCGCGGTGCAGCTGATCCTGCTCGAACTCGATCTAGCCGGTCGGCTGGACCGCCACGCGGGCGGCAAGGTCAGCCTGCGGACGGCATGATCGACGTGCCCGAACGCGGCGGGGGAACTCTGCCTTAACTCCCTCCGTGCGACAGCAGTCATGATGACAAGCACTGTGCAAGGCGCCGATCGGGTGGATGACGCGGTGCGCTTCTACCGCCGAGCGACCCGCACCCTTGCGCTCGTCAGCCTTGGCTTAGCGCTCACGATGATTGCCACCTCCGACGTCCGCCTCCAAATAAGCGCCGGCTCCTCGATGCTCGCCACGACGGTTCTGGCCATGGTGATCGGGGTGGTGCCGTTGCCGATCGGCGACCGCATGAAGGACGCCGGTGCGGCACTCGGGGACATCTGGTTGGGTGGTCTGGCATGCGGCTTCATCAGCCTGCTGGGTCTACGATGGCACCTGCCGCTCGCCGATGCTGCCTTGCTGCAGGCCGATCGTTCCATCGGCTTAGATAGTGCAAGTTACGCAGAGTGGATCGGTCATCGGCCGAGCGGCTTCCAGATGGGAATAACCGGTGCGTACAACCTCACAACACCGATCCTGTTTGTCAGCATGGCGGCTGCCGCATTGCTTGGTCGACGGGTGGTGCTGTGGCGCGCCGCTTGCAGCTTCATGGGCTCATTGCTGACCGTCTGCGTGATCTCGGTCATGACGCCGGCAAAGGGTATCGGCGTCTGGGTGAGTTCGGAGACGCTCGCCCTGCTCCCTCCGGGTGCAATGACGTATTTCTGGCCAAGTTTCGAGCAGTTCTACAGGGCAGCAACGCCGGTCCTGTCGTTCGATGCCATCGACGGCGTGGTCTCCTTTCCGTCGTTCCACGTGATCATGGGGCTGATCGGCGTTGGGTTGTGGCGCGATCGGCCAGTGACGTTTGCGCTGGCGTCCGGATGGTTTGGCCTGATGTTGATGGCCACCATTCCACTCGGCGGACACTATGCGGTCGACCTGCTCGGCGGCGCTCTGATCTGGGCGGGCTGGCACCTTGGGCTGCCTAGACTGTTGCGCTTGGACCTGAGTTCGCCCGCCTGGCGGAGCGGACGAACAGTGGAGGGAGCGGTTTTGGCCGCTTGACGGACCCGGGCGACACTCCCCACCCTCGTACGCATGCGTAAGGGACAGAACTCGTGAAGCTGGTCGTCGTCGAATCGCCGGCTAAGGCAAAGACCATCGAAAAGTATCTTGGGCCGGGCCACCGGGTGCTGGCCTCCTACGGACACGTGCGCGATCTGCCGCGGAAGGACGGGTCGGTAGATCCGGAACAAGGTTTCGCGATGGAGTGGGACACCTATCCGGACAAAGCCAAGCAGCTCAAAGCCATCGCAGACGAGGCCAAGAAGGCGGACACGCTGATCCTGGCGACCGACCCTGACCGCGAGGGCGAGGCGATCAGCTGGCACGTGCAGGAGGTCCTGCGGAAGAAGAAAGCGCTTCCCGCCGACGTCGAGCGGGTGACGTTCAACGCGATCACCAAGTCGGCCGTGACCGAGGCCATGGGACGGCCACGGCAACTCGATACCGACCTCATCGACGCCTACAAGGCGCGGCGGGCGCTGGATTATCTAGTCGGCTTCACCCTGTCGCCGATCCTGTGGCGCAAGCTGCCCGGTGCGAAGAGCGCAGGCCGCGTTCAGTCGGTCGCACTGCGGCTGATCGTCGATCGCGAGCGAGAGATCGAGCTGTTCAGGGCGCAGGAATATTGGACGGTTTCGGCCCAATTCGAGCAGGACGGTCAGAAGTTTACCGCCCGGCTGGTCGGGCTCGATGGAAAGAAGATCGACCGGCTCAGCATTGGCGACAAGGGCAGCGCCGATGCGGCGCGAGCGGCGGTCGAAGGCGGGCGTTTCACCGTTGCCTCGGTCGAGACCAAGCCGCAGGCCAAAAACCCGCCGCCGCCGTTCACCACCTCGACCCTGCAGCAGGAGGCCGCGCGTAAGCTCGGCTTTTCCGCCAGCCACACCATGCGGGTGGCACAGCAGCTCTACGAGGACGGGCTGATCACCTACATGCGGACGGACGGCGTGCAGATGGCCGACGAGGCGATCTCCGCTGCCCGCAAGGCCGTCGCGAACCGGTATGACGCCGGCTACTTGCCCGACAAGCCGCGCCATTATGCGACCAAAGCCAAGAACGCGCAGGAAGCGCACGAGGCGATCCGCCCGACTGACTTCTCGCGCGCCAAGGCGGCCAGCGGCGACCATGGTCGGCTGCACGAACTGGTCTACAATCGGGCGCTCGCCAGCCAGATGGCCTCGGCACGGCTGGAGCGGACCACGGTCGAGCTGGTCGATGGCGCAGGCCGAGCGACGCTGCGGGCGACCGGTCAGGTGGTGCTCTTCCCAGGTTTCATGGCGCTGTACGATGAAGGTCGCGACGATCCGCAGGACGAGGAAAGCGCGCGGATGCCGCACCTTAGCCGGGGTGACTCGCCGGCCAAGCTGGGCGTCGATGCGGTGCAGAGCTTCACCCAGCCCCCGCCGCGCTATTCGGAGGCGAGCCTGGTCAAGCGGCTGGAGGAGCTTGGGATCGGGCGGCCGTCGACCTATGCAGCTACCCTGCAGACGCTCAAGGACCGCGAGTACGTGGTGCTGGAGAAGAACCGCTTCCTACCCCAGGAGAGTGGACGGCTCGTAACGGCGTTTCTCGAGCGCTTCTTCGAACGCTACGTCAGCTACGACTACACCGCCGAGCTCGAGGACGAGCTGGACGACGTGTCGGGCGGGCGGCTCGACTATCTCAAGCTGCTCGAGGCCTTCTGGCGGGACTTCAAGCCCAAGGCGGGCGAGGTCATGGAGCAGAAGCCGTCCGACGTGACGCTGGCACTGGACGAGTTCCTGAGCCCGTGGCTGTTCCCAGACAAGGGTGATGACAGCGATCCGCGGCTGTGCCCGGCATGCGGTAACGGGCGGCTGGCGCTGCGCGGCGGCAAGTTTGGCGCTTTCGTCGCCTGCTCCAACTATCCGGAGTGCAAATTCACGCGTAAGCTGGGTGAGTCCGGCGCCGAGGGCGCGTCCGACGGACCGCAGGAACTAGGCGAAGGTATCGTCCTCAAGAGCGGGCGGTTCGGGCCGTATGTCGAGCAGGGGGACAAGCGGGCGTCGGTGCCGAAGGACGTGCCGCTGGCGGACCTCGACCTCGACATGGCGAAGCGGCTGCTGAGCCTGCCGCGGGAGATCGGGGCGCATCCGGAGACGGGCGAGCTGATCGTGGCGTCGATCGGGCGCTACGGGCCATACCTGCAGCACCAGGGGAAGTATGCGCGGCTGGCGAGCACGGCGGAGGTGTTCGAGACCGGCATGAACGCGGCGGTGGCCAAGCTTGCCGATGCGGCGAACGGGGCGGGCAAGGGCCGCGGGGCAGCGCGCGAGCCGCTGGCGGTGCTTGGCGCGCATCCGGAGACTGCCAAGGAGCTGAAGGTGTTGGAGGGCCGGTTCGGACCCTACGTGACCGACGGTACGACCCACGCGACCTTGCCGAAGAGCGCCGATCCGAAGGCGGTCACGCTGGACGAGGCGGTTCGCCTGATCGACGAGAAGGCGGCCAAGGCGCCGGCCAAGGGTAAGGGTCGCAAGAAGGCGCCCGCCAAAAAGGCTCCAGCCAAGAAGGCGGCGAAGAAGGCCTAGGTGCCGCAGGCCCGGCACGCCGGATCGGCGGGCAGGCGCATGATGCGCCACTCGCCGGTCAGTCCGTCGAACAGGTGGAGCTTGCCGGCGGGGTCGTCGCCGACCTGGGCCAGCGCGCGGATGGCGAGCAGGGCGGCGGCGTTGCCGACGGTACCGGTAAGGGCGCCGAGCACGCCGAGCTCGGCACAGGTATCGCAGTCGTCGCTGTCAAAGGCGTCGCCCACGAAGCAGCGGTAGCACGGTGCCCCGCGGAACAGGCCGAGCTGGCCCTGGAACTGGACGGCGGCGGCGCTGACCAGCGGAATGCCGAGGCGGACGGCCGTGTCGCTGACGACAAGGCGGGTCGCGAAATTGTCGGTGCCGTCGAGGATCAGGTCGTGCCCGGTGAGCAGGTCGGATGCGTTGTCACCGGTGATGCGATGCTCAACGGGATTTACGTCGGTGAACGGGTTGAGGCGGCGCACGAACTGCCCGGCGAGCGCGGCCTTGGGCTCGCCCACCTCGCGAGAGCGGTAGAGCGGCTGGCGGTGGAGATTGCTGAGATCGAGAATGTCGCCATCGATCACCGTCAGGTGGCCGAGGCCCGCGCCGGCTAACGCAGGGATCACCGCGCAGCCGATGCCGCCTGCGCCGACCACGCAGACGGACGCCGCCTTCAGCCGCTGCTGCCCGACGCCGCCGAACTGCGGCAGCACGATTTGGCGGCTGTAACGGGCGAGTTCCTCGTCCTTGAGGCTCATTGGCCTGTGGAGCCGAACCCGCCGGCGCCGCGGTCGGTCTGGTCGAGGTCGGCGACCTCTTCCCAAGCGGCTTGGGTCACGGCAGCGGGCACGATCTGCGCGATGCGCTCGCCGCGGCGAATGGGGAAGGGCTGGGCGCCAAAGTTGATCATGATGATCTTGAGTTCCCCGCGATAGTCGCTGTCGATGGTACCGGGGGTATTGGGCACGGAGATGCCGTGCTTGAGCGCGAGGCCGGAGCGCGGGCGGACCTGGATCTCGTATCCGTCCGGAATGGCGACCTTGAAGCCGGTGGCCACCGCGTGGCGCTCGCCGGGGTGAAGGTCGAGGTCCTCGGCCGCGACCACGTCCATGCCGGCGGCGCCGGGCGTCGCATAGGCGGGCAGGGGCAGGCCTTGCCCATGGGGCAGGCGGGCAATCTGGATGCGGATCATTGCTTGTTGAGTTCCTCCGCGATGCGGGCGACCAGCCGGCGTGCGACCTCGTCCTTGGGCGCGCTGTCCCAGGCTTCGTCGCCAACGGCGGTGAGCAGGTGAACCTGGTTATGGCTGCCGCCCATCACGTCACCGGACACGTCGTTGGCGACAATCCAGTCGGCGCCTTTGCGGGCGCGCTTGGCAGCGGCGTTGTCGAGCAGGTCATCGGTCTCCGCCGCAAAGCCGACCAGCAGACGCGGGCGCAGTGGGTGCTGAGCAAGCGTGGCAAGGATGTCGGGGTTGGGCAGCAGCTCGAGCGCGGGCGGGCCGCCGTTCTTCTTGAGCTTCGTAGCCGAGGAGCGGACCTTCCAGTCGGCGACCGCGGCGACCATGATTGCGGCGTCGCACGGCAGGGCGCTCTCGACCGCGGTGAGCATCTCATCCGCGCTTTCAACGTCGATACGGGCGACTCCGCCGGGCGTGGGCAGATGGACCGGACCGGCGACCAGAGTCACCCGGGCGCCGGCCTGGGCCGCGGCGGCAGCGATGGCGAAGCCCTGGCGGCCGGAGGAACGGTTGGCGATCACCCGGACGGGGTCGATCGGTTCGTGAGTTGGGCCGGCGGTGATGAGGATGTGGGTGCCAGCGAGTGACGGACGCTGGTTCTGGCGCACGTCGACTTCGGCTGCTCTTCCGCTCGGCACGAGTGTGGGGGAACTGAGAGGCATTTGAGCAAGGATGTCGGCCGGTTCGGGCAGGCGGCCCGGCCCATACTCGCCGCACGCCATCTCGCCCTCGGTCGGTTCGAGCACGGTGGTGCCGCGGGCGCGCAGGGTGGCGACGTTGGCCTGGGTGGCGGGATGGAGCCACATGCGGACGTTCATGGCCGGGGCGGCGACCACCGGCTTGTCGGTGGCGAGCAGCAGGGTGGTGGCGAGGTCGTCGGCGATACCGGCCGCCATCTTCGCCAGCAGGTCGGCGGTGGCGGGGCAGACGAGGACGATGTCGGCGGCGCGGGACAGCTGGATGTGGCCCATCTCCGTCTCGTCCTTGAGGTCCCACAGCGACGTGTAGACCGGGCTTTCGGCCAGCGCGGCAAGGGTCATAGGGGTGACGAAATGCGCGCCGGCTGCGGTCAGGACGGGGGTGACGCTATGACCACGACGACGAGCCAGGCGGATCAGCTCGGCCGCCTTGAATGCCGCAATGCCGCCCCCGACGATGAGCAGGACTCGGGCCATCAGGCGAGCTTGCCCGAGCGTGGAAGGCGACAAAGGCGATACCTAGAACCCAACAGGATCTCTTCGCCCAAGGAGTACTGACGCAGGCGAGCGGCAAAGGCCGGAACGGCGGCGAACGCGGGCATGCCGATGCAGTGGCATGCCAGTTCCTACTTTGGAAGAGCGGCGTTCGGGGCGGCGGCTATCCGTGCAGTTCATTCACGCCAGCCCGCGAACGCGGGATCCCGCCTTTGCCGATGGAACGGCAGAAGCGGGGTCCCTGCTTTCCGGCGATGACGACGGAAAGGTTGCGGGGCGCTTTACTTGTGCCCGCCGTGGCCGGCGTTCTGCTTCGATCCAGTGCGGCTGTTGCTTTCGCCCTTGTCGTGCGCCTTCTTGTTGCCGCCGACCTCGTCGTCTCGGCCGGTCGAATTGAAGTCGCCCTTCTTCTTGTGGTCGGTCACTTGCGGCCTCCGCGGGTGTCTGATGGTGCCTTGGGCTGTTCGGCGAACTCACGGTCGCGCAGGGCCGTCTGGGCCGGGCCCTTGCCGCCCTCATGATCCCTGAGGGTGGGATCGTGGTTGTTGTTCTTGGCCTTGCCGTCGCCGCTGTTGGTACGCATCGGGCTTCTCCTCTCGCCGGATCAACGCGCGAGGCGGCGGAGGGAGGCTCAATCCGCCGCGCTGGAAAGTCGGACGGCGGCTGCCTACCTGCTCGGTTACGCTCCGCCAGAGCAGGAGGGCATATGGCCGACACCGAATACACGCCGCCGAGGGTCTGGACCTGGGAAGGGGAGAATGGCGGACGTTTCGCCAGCATCAACCGACCCATCGCCGGACCGACCCACGACAAGGAACTGCCGGTCGGCGAGCATCCGCTGCAGCTCTATTCGCTGGGTACGCCGAACGGGCAGAAGGTCACGATCCTGCTGGAGGAGCTGCTGGCGCGGGGTCATGCCGAGGCGGAGTATGACGCCTGGCTGATCAACATCATGGAAGGCGACCAGTTCGGGTCCGGCTTCGTTAGCGTCAATCCGAACAGCAAAATTCCGGCGCTGGTGGATCGGTCCGGCGCCGAGCCGGTGCGCGTGTTCGAAAGCGGTGCGATCCTGATCTACCTAGCCGAGAAGTTCGGCGCGTTCCTGCCTTCCTCCGGGCCGCAGCGGGCGCGGGTGCTGTCGTGGCTGATGTGGCAAATGGGCTCCGCGCCGTTCCTGGGCGGCGGGTTCGGGCACTTCTTCGCCTACGCGCCGGTGAAGATCGAATATGCGATTAACCGCTATGCGATGGAGGCCAAGCGGCAGTTCGACGTGCTGAACAGGCAGCTGGCGACGAGCGAGTATGTCGCGGGGCCTGAGTACAGCATCGCCGACATGGCAATCTGGACCTGGTACGGCGGCGTGGCGTTGGACCGCACCTACGAAGGCGCGGCGGAGTTCCTCAGTGTGCACGAGTATGAGCATGTGATGCGCTGGGCGCGACAGCTCGACGCGCGCGACGGCGTGCGGCGGGGGCGGATCGTCAATCTGACGCGGGGCGACCTGCAGGTCCGCGAGCGGCACTTGGCCGCGGACATCGACGCGGTGCTGAACCCCGCGACCGTGTGAGGTCGCGGGGGCTCAGGTGATCAGGCGGCGGGCAGCAGGCGCTGCTCGCCGGCGATCCGGAGCAGCGAACCCTGCAGCTTCTCGAACGCGCGGACCTCGATCTGGCGGATGCGCTCGCGGCTGACGCCGTAAACCTGGCTCAACTCTTCCAGGGTCTTGGGATCGTCGGCCAGCCGGCGCTCAGCCAGGATGTGGCGCTCGCGGTCGTTCAGCGACTCCATCGCCCTGCCGAGCAGCTCATGCCGGACGTGCTTCTCCTCGTCCTCGGCGATCAGTTCGTCCTGGAGCGGACCGTTGTCGACCAAAAAGTCCTGCCACTGGCCTTCGCCATCCTCGTTGCCCTTCAGGGGAGCATTGAGGCTGGTGTCACCGCCCATCGACATGCGACGGTTCATCGACACGACCTCGTCCTCGGTCACGCCGAGATCCGTGGCGATCTTGAGGACGTCCTCGGGCTTGAGGTCGCCTTCCTCGAACGCGTCGATCTGGTTCTTCATGCGCCGCAGGTTGAAGAACAGCTTCTTCTGCGCGGCCGTGGTGCCGATCTTCACCAGGCTCCACGAGCGCAAGATGAATTCCTGGATGGACGCTCGGATCCACCACATGGCGTAGGTCGCCAGGCGGAAGCCCCGGTCGGGCTCGAACTTCTTGACGCCCTGCATGAGGCCGATGTTGCCTTCGGAGATCAGCTCGCTGACCGGCAGGCCGTAGCCGCGGTAGCCCATGGCGATCTTGGCCACGAGCCGCAGGTGCGAGTTGACCAGCTTGGCCGCCGCGTCCGTATCCTCATGCTCGCGCCAGCGCTTGGCGAGCATATATTCCTCCTCGGGAGCGAGGATGGGAAATTTCTTGATCTCCGACAGATAGCGGTTGAGGCCAGCCTCACCGCCGGTTGCGGGGATCGATAGTGCCTTCGCCTGTGCCATGAGTGAGTGCGTTCCTCTGGGGGCCGGGCGGTCCCGAACTGACCTGCCTAGCGAGTGTTTTCCTATACACCAAGGGCCGTGAACAGTTCCTGCATATCGGGTGGTACCTCCGACTGAAACGACAGCCTGTGCTTCGTTATAGGGTGGGTGAAGCCCAGGACGGCGGCGTGCAGCGCCTGACGATGAAAGCTCAATGACTTAAGCAGTTCCTGCAGGCGCTTGCCATATCGGCCATAGACCGGGTCCCCTAGCAGGGGATGGCCGATGGAAGCCATATGAACCCGGACCTGGTGGGTGCGGCCGGTCTCCAGGCGGCACTCGACCAGGGCCGCGTCGCGCCACTGCTTCAGGCGAGTCCAGTGGGTAACCGCGCGCTTGCCGCGGCCGTCGGCGACGATCGCGATCTTCTTGCGATCGCTGGACGAACGGGCGAGCGGGGCGTCAACAGTGCCTTCCGGGCTCTTTGGGATGCCCGAGACCGCGGCGAGGTAGCGGCGGTCGATGCTGTGCGCCGCGAACTGGCGGGCGAGGCCTTCGTGCGCCGGGTCGGACTTGGCCACGACGAGCAGGCCGGAGGTGTCCTTATCGATGCGGTGAACGATGCCGGGGCGAGCGACCCCGCCGATCCCGCTCAGCTGCCCCGCGCAGTGGTGGAGCAACGCGTTGACCAGCGTACCGTGCAAGTTGCCCGCGGCCGGGTGAACGACGAGGCCCGCAGGCTTGTCGATGACCAGCAGGTGTTCATCCTCGAACACGACCCGCAGCGGTATGTCCTGCGCTCTGTTGTGAGCCGGGGCGGCCTCGGGCACTGCGAGGCGGAACTGCTCGTCGCCGACAACCTTGGCGGAAGGGTCACGGAGGGCTTGGCCCGCCCAATAGAGTGCGCCGCCCTTGACCAGTGCCTTGAGCCGTTCGCGCGATAGGCTGGGCAAGGCGTCGGCCAGTGCGCGGTCGAGCCGCCAGCCGGCGTGCTGTGGGCCCAAGGCCACGTCGATGATCTGGGACCCCCCGGTCATGAACCAACTAATTTGGTGACGGGTCCGTACGGTTCAAGGTCTTGCGCGGGTTGGCGGCATCGGCCACCACCTGCCCCATGAACGCGATCGACCTCGCCAGCCTGCTCTGCTCCCGCTTGTGCCATGACCTGTTGAGCCCGGTCGGCGCGCTCAACAACGGCATCGAGCTGCTGGCCGACGAGCAGGACCCGGAGATGCGGGTCAAGTGTCTGGAGCTGCTGGCGGAGAGCGCGCGGGCGAGCGCCAACAAGCTCAAGTTCTTTCGGCTGGCGTTCGGCGCGGGCGGCGGCTTCGGGGCGGAGATCGACACGCGCGAGGCGCAGGCGGCGATCGAAGGCCTGTACGGGCCGGAGCGGAAGGTGGAGGTCGGCTGGATGGTGCCGGAGGGCCGGCTGCCCAAGGATGCGGTCAAGCTGTTGCTCAACCTTGCCATGCTGGCAGGGGACGCCCTGGTGCGCGGCGGGCGGCTGGACGTGGGCGCCGAGCGTGGGCAGCGGGGCATCGAACTGGTGATCCGGGCGGAAGGGCCGCGGCTGCTGCTCGACCCGGTGCTGCGCGAGACGCTGGTGCGCGGCTCGGCCGGTGGGACGGTCGAGGCCCGGGCGGCGGCGGCGTGGCTGGCGCACGGCCTGGCGAACGGTGCGGGCGGTTCGATCCAGCTGTCGCCGGAGGACGGTCAACTGCTGCTGATCGGCGCGGACCTGCCGACGCAGGCCCCTCGATAACTCGGGACAGACCTCTCGCTGATCTCGGGACAGGCCCGACGACAAACTCGGGACAGGGCTAACTGCCCTTTAACTTCTGCGGTCCTAGACCCTGCGGCCGAACAGCGCTGCGTGGGGCCGAATGGACGATCTGATTGCCGACTTCGTCGCCGAGTGCCGGGAAATGCTGGAAAGCTTGGGCGGCGAGATCGTGGCTTGGGAAGCCGCACCAGAGGATCGCGCGCGGCTGGATAGCATTTTCCGCTTCGTCCACACGGTGAAGGGCAATTGCGGCTTCTTCGACTTTCCGCGGCTGGAAACGCTCAGCCATGCTGCCGAGGATGCGCTGGCCGATGTTCGGGCCGGCCGTCGGCAGGCCGACCCGCAGCTCGTTAGCGCCGTCCTGGCGATCATCGACCGGATCGGCGAAATGATCGAGGTGATCGGCGCGGGCGAGAAGCTGCCGGATGGTGACGATCATGACCTGATCGCAGCGCTTCAGCCTGGCGCGGAAGGCCCGGCGGTCGCCGCTCCGGCTGCACTCGTTGGAGAGCGCACCGCGGCTTCGGCGGCGCCGCGCACGATCCGGCTGTCGGTCGAGTTGCTCGACCGTGTGATGAGCGGGGTCAGCGACATGGTGCTGGCCCGCAACGAGCTAGCCCGTCGGCTGCGCGACAGCGAGGTGGAAGTGACCGTCGACAGCGCTTTCGAGCGCTTGTCGGGCATCATCGCAGAAATGCGGGACGCGATCACCCGCACCCGCATGCAGCGGATCGAGAACCTGTTCGTCGGCCTGCCACGCATGGTGCGGGACCTGTCGGCCGAGTTGGGCAAGCAGGTGATGGTCGACATCGAGGGCGGCGACGTCGAGCTCGACCGCGAGATGATCGAGATGATCCGCGATCCCTTGACCCACATCGTCAGGAACGCGGTTGACCACGGAATCGAGAAGCCAGCGGACCGGCTCAAGGCCAGCAAGCGCGAGATCGGCCTCCTCACTGTGTCCGCGCGCCAGTCCGGCAACCAGATCCTGATCGACATCTGTGACGACGGACGCGGGATCGATGGTCAGCGGCTGGTCGACAAAGCGGTCGCCGCGGGGATCATCGACAAGGACGCGGCAGCGCGCCTCAGCAAGGCCGAGCAGTTCGCCTTGATGTTCGAAGCGGGCCTGAGCACCGCGGCGCAGGTAACCAGCATCTCCGGGCGCGGCGTCGGCATGGACGTGGTGCGCTCCAATATTGAGCGGATCGGCGGCATCGTTGAAGTCGACAGCAAGCCCGGCGCTGGCAGCCGGATGACCTTGCGCGTGCCCCTGACGCTGACCATCATCCCGGCGCTGACCGTCTCCATCGGCAACCAGCACTTTGCCATTCCACGCTCGGCCATCGAGGAGATCGTCCGCGCCAATGGCGAGAGCGTGACGCTGAGCCAAGTCGGCGGAGCGGGCGTTGCGACGATTCGCGGCCGGCGGGTGCCGGAAGTGGCGCTGGCTGACATCCTCGGCTTGCCGAGCAGCCTGGGCGACGCCGAGCGGACGCTGATCGTGCTGAAGCCCGCCGGCGGCGACGTGTTCGCGCTGGCGGTGGACAAGGTCCACGACCATGAGGAACTGGTGGTGAAGCCGGCGGCTCCGGCGGTGATGGCGACCGGGCTCTATGCGGGTACTACCCTCGCTGACGATGGTTCGCCCATTCTCCTGTTCGACGCCGGGGGCCTGGCTCGCGTTGGCGGAGTGAAGCTGGAGAACCATGAGCGGGGCAGCCGGATTGTCGATGCCAACGCCGCCACCGGTCAGCACGCGGCCACGCCTGTGCTCCTGTTCCGCACGCTGGAAGGCCAGCGCCGAGCAGTACGATTGGGCTTGGTCGACCGGATCGAGGAAGTGCCCGCGTCGGCGCTCCATTGGGGCGCCGGCCAGCTCCGTGTGCAGCTGGGCGAGGCGATCCTGCCGCTGGCGGGGCTCGACCGGGTGCCTGACGACGGTGGCAAGGTTCGCCTGTTCCGCTTGAGCGACGGCCATGCGGAAGTTGGCCTGGCGTTCGCCGAGGTGATCGACATGGCCGAGCTGGACGAAACCGTGCTGCCGGCGGCGACGGCGGGGGAAGTCGAGGGCGTGACCTTGATCGGCGGCGAACCCGCCGAGCTGGTTGACGTCCATTGGCTGTTCGCCCGATTGGGCGGGGGCGCGGCGACGCAAGATCGAACAATGGTCTGCCGCCTGCCGAGCGATGATCCGTGGATGCAGCACATGCTGCGACCCATCGTCGAGGCGGCGGGCTACCGGGTGGTTAGCGGCGAGAGCGAGGAGGAAGCGGACCTGGTCATCGCCGCCAAGGGGCAGCCGCTGCCGGCCAACGATGAGGGCGCTCGGACCATCTGGCTGCGGGCCGAGCCGGACGCGCGCAAGAACGACAAGAGCATCTATCGGTATGACCGGGCCGGGCTGATGATGGCGCTGACCGCCGCGGGAGGAACCAAGTGAACGAGCTGCTGCTGGTCGTCACCATCGCCGGGCAGCGTGTCGCCTTACCAGCTGCATCGGTGGAAAGCGTTGTCGAACTTGACGCGCTGATCCCGGTGCCCCGTGCCGCGCCGCATGTCGCCGGCCTGTCTGCCTTGCGCAGCCGGGTGCTGACCGTGATTGACTGCCGCCGAGCGCTGGCACTCGGCAGCAGCGACGTCGGCTCCGGCCTGTGCGAGGCGGCCGTCGTAGAGATCGAAGGTCATCATTATGCGCTCATCGTAGACAGCGTGGAGGACGTGGTTGAGGCGATCGCCGACCCAGTTCCGGTGCGTGCTGCCATGGGGCCCGGCTGGGAGCATGTCAGCGTTGGCCTGGTGGAAACCGAAGAAGGCGCGCTGCTGCTGATCGACGTTGGTGCGCTGGTCGAAGGCGTCGAAGCGAAAGCGGCTTAACGCCTCCGTTACCTATCCCCCTTACCCAGATCCGGACACCGGACAGGAACGAGCCTGAACATGAAAACCTGCCTCATCGTCGACGACTCGAAGGTCATCCGCAAGGTCGCCCGCCATATTCTCGAGACGCTGGAGTTCAGCGTGGAGGAGGCCGGCGACGGCAAGGAGGCGCTGGAGCATTGCGAGCAGCGCATGCCTGACGTGGTGCTGCTCGACTGGAACATGCCAGTCATGAGCGGCATGGAGTTCCTGAAGCTCCTGCGCCAGAGGGGCCATTCGGATCAGCCCAAGGTAGTGTTCTGCACGACCGAGAACGACATGGCGCACATCCGCGCCGCGCTGGAAGCCGGCGCTGACGAATATGTCATGAAGCCGTTTGACCGCGACACGCTGCATATCAAGCTCCAGCTCGTCGGCGTCGCGTAAGAAAGGGCTCCCTCGATGAGCCGCGCGCTCGCCAGCAGCAGGAGCGGTGACGAGCGCCAGCCGATCCGGCTGATGATCGTCGACGATTCCACCGTCGCGCGTGCCGTCCTGTCCCGCATGGTCGAGGGCGACGGCGGGTTCGAGGTGGCGGCGTTGGCGAGCACGGCCGAGGGCGCCATTGACGCCCTGGCTACCGTCAGCGTGGACGTGATCCTGCTCGACCTGGAGATGCCGGGCGCGGGCGGGCTTAAGATGCTGCCGCGCATCCTGGACGCGGCACGAGGCGCGCGGGTGATCATCGTCTCCTCCTTGGCCGAGGAAGGCGCGCAGGTGACCGTGTCGGCCCTCGCGCTGGGCGCTGCCGACACCATGCCGAAGCCGGGCATCGGCCGGTTCAACGGCAAGTTCAGTGAAGTCCTGCTGGGCAAGCTGAAGGCGCTCGGTTCGGCCGACCAGGCCCAGGTCGCGCGCCATCGCGGAGCGGCCTTGCGGGCGATGGGGACGGAGCCGATGCAGTGCCTTGCGGTGGGCGCCTCGACCGGCGGCATCCATGCGCTGCAGCAGATGTTTTCGGCTCTGCCGGCCGAGCTTGCAGTACCGATACTCGTCACTCAGCACCTGCCCGCGGCCTTCATGACGGTCTTCGCTCGTCAGCTTGGCACCGCAGCCCGACGCCGGGCCATGGTGGCCGAGGACGGTATGCCGCTGCTGCGTGATATCATTCTGGTCGCGCCAGGCGATGCCCACCTGACGGTCGAAAATCGTGGCGGTAAGGCGGTGGTTCGGCTGGACCGTCGCAGCGCTGCCAGCGGTTGCCTGCCCAGCGTGGATCCGATGCTTACGTCCGTCGCCGACTTTTATGGCGGGACCGGCCTCGGCGTGATCCTATCCGGCATGGGCCGGGATGGCCTGTTGGGCGCCGGCCGGCTCGTCAAGGCGGGAGGTTCCATCCTGGCCCAAGACGAGGCGACCTGCGCCGTGTGGGGTATGCCCAAGGCCGTTACCGATGCCGGGCTGGCCAGCGCCGTCCTTCCGCCCACTCAGATCGCCCGCCGTGTTGCGTCCCGGGCGGGAGAACAATCATGGAAATAAGCGACAGCTCCAGCCGCATCCTTGCCGGCCTGCTGGAGGCGCGGACCGGTCAACAGCTCACGCTCAACCGTCGGTGGCGGCTCGAAACCGCGCTGTCCGCCCTGCTGCGTGAGCGAGGCATCGCGAGCATCGATGAACTGATCACCATCCTGGTCATGGGCAAGGAGCCCAATCTGGCCGGCCGGGTCGTGGAGGCGCTGTTGAACAACGAAACCTATTTCTTCCGTGACCGGGCGCCGTTCGACCTGCTGGCCCGCGCCGCGTTGCCCAAGCTGCAGGAGCGACGGGCCTCATCCCGGCGGCTCAAGATCTGGTCAGCCGGCTGCTCCACGGGCCAAGAGGTCTATAGCCTGGCGATGATGTTCGCCGAGGAGCCGGTGAAATGGGCCGGCTGGACGATCGATATCCTCGGCACGGATGTGTCGGAGGCGGTGGTCGAGCGCGCGCGAACCGGCGTCTACACCCAGTTCGAGGTGCAGCGCGGCCTCGGAATTGCCCAGATGATCAAGTGGTTCGAGGAGACGCCGGACGGCTGGCGTGCGGTGGAGGCGCTGCGCAAATCAGTGCGGTTCCAGGTGCACAACCTGCTGGAGATGCCACCACATCCCGGCGAGTTCGACATCGTGCTATGCCGCAACGTCCTGCTCTACTTGAACCAGGCCACGCGCGAGAAGGCATTCGACCGGCTGGCCGCCGCCATGGCGCCGGACGGCTGGTTCATGCTTGGCGCAGGCGAGACGGTAATCGGGCAAACCCGCAAGCTGGTCGCCGACAAGGATGCGCGCGGGCTGTACGTGCTGGCGTCGAGCGATCAGGCCGATCGCCGGGTGGCCTAGAGCTCCTCGGCGATCAGGCTCATGCAAGTGAGCCCGGCTTCGGCCTTTTCCAACTCGCTGATATCCACTTCGTCCACATCGAACCCTAGCGCGCGCAGGCGCTCGGCGGTGTGCGGATAGGCCGACGGGTAGATCAGCCGCTCGCCGACCCGTAGCGCGTTGGCGCCAAACGCCTCGTTCGGGTGCGTCGGCAGTAAGAACACGTCGTCGAATACGCCGGGGTCGATCCAATCAGGGTTGATCAGCACGACGTCGCGGCCCGCAGAGTCGCGCCCGGCGTGGGTGGCGCCCGTTTTGAGGTGGAGACAGCGGTCGTGCGGCACCTCGATCACCTCATGCCCCAGTCGGCCGGCTATATTTGCTAGTGCGACGATGCCGGCACAATCCGTGCGGGTAGACTGGCCGACGTAGAGTTTGTCACCGATTCGCAGCACGTCGCCCCCGTCTAGCCGGCCGCGGCGCAGGCGGTGAACTGTGAAGCGGTCGGACAGCGCGTCGGCAGTGTTGTCAGCTTCCGGGCGGCGAGAGGGTGCTCCAGGCCGGGTAATCACCGCATGCTCGCCGAGAATGATGGCGGTGTCCTCGACGAACACGCCGTCCGGGTGCTGGTCGAGGGCGGGCAGCCGCACGACTTTCAGGCCGGCATCCGCGATCGCCTGCTCATAGGCCTGGTGCTGGCGGGCGGCGCGGGCGGGCTCGATTGGCGCGCGGCCAAGGTGGGTCAGCTCGCAGTTCGAGAAGTTTGGGCTGACCGCCCGGGTGAATGCCACCCCCATGTCCGTATTCCTTTGCAACGTTCTTGTTTGCGAAGGGAATGCGGGGAGCGGGGAGGGGTTCCCGCAGCGCAGCAAAAAGGGCGCCCCTGATTAGGGACGCCCTTTTTCCGTTGGGTCGGCGAGGCGCGCCGGCCCCGCTCTGCTCGCTTAGCGCTTCGAGAACTGGAAGCTGCGGCGGGCCTTGGCGCGGCCGTACTTCTTGCGCTCGACCACGCGCGGATCGCGGGTCAGGAAGCCGGCCCGCTTGACGGTGGTGCGCAGCGTCGGCTCGTAGCGGCTGAGCGCCTGGGCGATGCCGTGCAGCACCGCGCCTGCCTGGCCAGACAGGCCGCCGCCCTTGACGGTGGCGACCACGTCATACTGGTCGGCGCGGTCAGTGATGCCGAACGGCTGGTTGATCACCAGGCGCAGCGTCGGACGGGCGAAGTAGACGGTCTGGTCGCGGCCGTTGACCACAATCTTGCCCGAGCCGGGCTTCAGCCACACACGGGCAACGGCGTCCTTGCGGCGGCCGGTCGCGTAGGCGCGGCCGTACTTGTCGAGCTGCTGCTCACGCAGCGGCGCTTCGGGCTGGACGTTCACCGGCGCGGGCGCCTCCGCGGCGTCCACCGCATCGGTCGCGGGCGCTTCGGCAGCGGCCGGCGCAGGAGCCGGCGCGGCGGCGGCCTGGCTGGTCAGCTCGCCGAGGTCGGACAGGGACTTCTTGTCGGCCATGTTATGCGCCCACCTTGTTCTTGCGGTTCAACGACGCGACATCGAGCGTCTGCGGGTCCTGGCCGGCATGGGGATGCTCGGTGCCGTTGTAGAGGTGCAGGGCACGCATCTGGTCGCGGCCGAGCGGCCCGCGCGGGATCATGCGCTCCACGGCCTTTTCAAGGACGCGCTCCGGGAAGCGGCCGTCGAGGATCTTGTCCGCGGTGACCGTCTTCAAGCCGCCGGCATAACCGGTGTGCTTGTGGTATTCCTTCTGCTGCGTCTTGCGGCCTGTGAACCGGACCTTGTCGGCATTCACCACGACCACATGGTCGCCGCAGTCGACGTGCGGGGTGAAGCTCGGCTTGTGCTTGCCGCGCAGGATGTTGGCAATGATCGTCGCCACGCGACCGACCACCAAGCCATCGGCATCGATCAGATGCCACTTCTTCTCGACCTCCGCCGGCTTGGCCGACTTGGTGGTCTTCATCAGCGCCTTCATGGGGCTTGGACCTTCTAAGCTGAAACGTGAAAACGCCACCCGTCTGGGCAGCGCTTGCGGAGCGGCTATTCGCGGGTGAGCCGCGAAAAGTCAAGCAAATGGGCCGTGTTGCTGGCGGGTAAAATGATACCCTAAGCTGAAACGGTAGCCCTAACCCAGTCCGCATAGGGAGGGTGGACGGCCTCGATCGGCCAGGCGACGATCGCCGGGACCTCGTAGCTGTGGAGCTCGGCAAGTCGGGAAATCAGCCGTTCCGCATCGTCCTTATCGGTCTTGAGGATGGCTGGCACTTCTTCAGCCTGCTCGATCGCACCGTGCCAGCGGTAGATGCTTTTGCAGGACCCGAGGATGTTGATGCAGGCTGCGAGCCGCTCCTCGACGACTTGGCGGCCGACGCGCTCCGCTTCCTCGGCGCTGCCGAACACGCAGTAGATCGAGACGATGCTCATGCCGGGCGGAGCACCGCCAGGCGATGGCTGGCGAGGACGAAGGAGGCGAGCAGCAGCACGGCCACGGCCTGGTGGGTGACGGCGACGTGCAGGTCGACGCCGGTCAGCAAGGTGGCGATGCCCAGCAGGATCTGGGTGCCGATGAGCGCGTGAACGAGGGCGGATTCCCGCCGCCCGCCCGCCCGCTTGACCTGGCGGGCAAGGAGGATGGCGGCGGCGAGCACGCCGAACGCCAGCCAGCGGTGAACGAACTGGACGGTGATCGGGTTGTCCACGAAGTTGCGCAGCAGCGGGTCGAGCCACGGCGCCGCAGTGGGGTAGAGCTGGTCCCCCATCAGCGGCCAGCTATTGAAGGCATAGCCCGCATCCAGGCCGGCGACGAACGCGCCGAACATGAGCTGTAGGGCAAGCACGGCTACGGCCCAGATGCCAAGCGTAGGGAAGCGGCGGCGGGCGGCACCGGGCGAGCGCAGGTCCAACGCGGTCCAGACGATCGCGCCAAAGATGAACAGGGCGGTGAGCAGGTGCACGGCGAGGCGCACGTGGCTGACGTCCGTGCGTTCGCTGAGCCCGGACGCGACCATCCACCAGCCGATCGCGCCCTGCACGCCGCCGAGAAACAGAAGAAACAGGAGGCGCGGGCCGTAGCCAGTCGGAATGGCCTTACGCAGCCAAAACCAAAGCAGCGGCAGGGCAAAGGCGAGGCCGATCACCCGGCCGAGCAGGCGGTGCAGATATTCCCAGAAGAAGATGTTCTTGAACTCGGCCAGCGTCATGCCGCGGTTGATCTGCTGGTATTCGGGAATGCGCTGGTAGAGCTGGAACTCGTGCAGCCACTGTGCCTGGGTGAGCGGCGGGATGGCGCCGCTGACCGGCTTCCATTCGGTGATCGAGAGGCCGCTTTCTGTCAGGCGGGTGATGCCGCCGACCACCACCATCACGAAGATGAGCGCGGCGACACCGAAGAGCCAATTGGCGATGGCGAGTGGCCGCGCGCGGCTCAAGGCGGCGTCGGTATTTCCGAGCGGCAAGGTGGTAGCGGTCATGACGGAGCGCGATATGGCGGCGGGCAGGGGGCGTCGCAAGCTGGCCCAAATGCTTGTCTAACGCACGCTATGAGATGTTGTAACTTCCGGTGAGCGGCAGTATATTGACGCTCGTGACAGGGCACATGCATTCGAACCATAGGCTTGACCGGCTGGCCATCGGCCTGTCGGGGCTGTGCGTCGTGCATTGTGTGGCCACCACCGTGCTGATCGCGCTGCTGTCGGCGGCGGGCGGCGTGCTCGGGGCCGAGTGGATCCACGAGGTAGGCCTGACAATCGCCATGCTGCTGGGCGCGTTCGCGCTATATCGCGGCATCGCCGAACATGGCTTTATGATGCCGAGCGCGGTCGGTGGGCTCGGACTGGGCGTGATGGCCGGGGCGTTGACCCTGCCGCACGACGGGACGGAGGCGGCCGCGACGATCGTCGGAGTGCTGATCCTGGCGCTTGGGCATGACCTCAACCGGCGGGGCACCGTGCACCCGTTCGGCAAGGTGACCGCCTAGTCTCCCTCGATCACCGGTGCTTCCGTTCGGTAGCGGGGTGTTTCCGGTGGCCGGAGCAGGTACAGCAGCCCGGCGCCGGCCATGGCGAGGCCGACCTGCCAAGAGAGGTATGCGACAAGCGCGGCGGCGACGCTCCACCCGGTCTTCAGCCAATACCGCCGATTGAGCCGCGCCACATAGGCTGGCTGCAGACGCTGATCGACGTTTCCGCGAAACACCCCGATGTTCCACTTCAGCAGCCAACTAAGCGAGGTCAGGGCCAGGCAAGCGACGAGGAACCTGGCGGCGGCCGGCATCGCCGCCGGATGCACCAGGCTGTCCGCGAAGATGCGCGAGGGAAAAGCGATGTAGCCGATCATGGCCAGGAAGATGGTTGTCCCGATTAGGAACCAGTGGCCGGTCGTCCGGTAGATCGCACCGGAGAAATGATGGTGCACCCAGTAGAGGCCGATGATCACGGAGGCGAGAATGTAGCCGACATCCTGTGGCCAGGCGGCGGCGAGATCCTGCGCCAGAAAGCGGCCACCGGAGCGGGAATCGGGCGCGACCACGTTGAAGATCGGCAGGGTGAAGGCGATGGCGAACACGCCGTCGGCAAAGGCCTCCATCCGGCTGGTGCCCCGGGTCGCGCCTTCGCCTTCGTGTTCGTCACGCCGGGCGGGGGCGTCGAGGTCGCCGCCTGAAGGCCGCTCGCGCCGCCGCTGGGTACTGGAATTAGCGTCGGCCATGGCTCGCTAACGAAGGCGGGCTGGTGCGGTTCACTTGTTCCCGCAGTTGGAGAGGCGTATCTGGTGGCGATGGCAACGCACCAGCATCACCTTCACGCGGGCGACGACTTGCGCTCGGCCGCCAAGGCCCAGCTGACCGAAGCGGGCGAGCAATGGACGGGTATGCGCGAGGCGGTATTCGATGCTCTGGCGGGGTTCGATCGGCCGGCCAGCGCCTATGACATCGCCGAGGCGGTCTCCAAGGCGCAGGGGCGGCGGGTGGCGGCCAACAGCGTGTACCGCATCCTGGACCTGTTCGTGACGTCCAACCTAGCGATGCGGGTGGAGAGCGCCAACGCTTATGTCGCGAACGCTCACCCGGGCTGCCTGCACGATTGCATCTTCCTGATCTGCGACAAGTGCGGGCAGACCAAGCATATCGATGACGACCACCTGGCCGACGGAGTTCGGGCGGCCGCCGAGAAGAGCGGGTTCGCGCCGACCCGGCCGGTGATCGAGGTGCGGGGCACGTGCGAGAGCTGCACCGCCTAGGCACCACCTGCCCACAAGTCCCGTTCGACTTCACCGAACGGGTGGTCTAGGGCTCGCCGAATGTCCGATCGTCCCTCGACGCCGCTGCTGGACCAGGTCCAGTATCCCGCCGACATCCGCAAGCTGGACAAGGGTCAGCTGCCGCAGCTTTGCAAGGAACTGCGCGAGGAAACGATTTCCGCCGTCTCAGTCACCGGCGGGCACCTGGGCGCCGGACTGGGGGTGGTCGAACTGACGGTCGCCATCCACTACGTGTTCGACACGCCGAGCGACAGGCTGATCTGGGACGTCGGCCACCAATGCTACCCGCACAAGATCGTGACCGGGCGCCGGGACCGGATCCGCACCATTCGCATGGGCGGGGGCCTGTCCGGTTTCACCAAGCGCAGCGAGAGCGAATTCGACCCGTTCGGCGCGGCGCATAGCTCAACTTCCATCAGCGCGGCGCTGGGCTTCGCCATCGCCAACAAGCTGGACGGTACGCCGCAGCGCGCGATCGCAGTGATTGGCGACGGCGCGATGACGGCCGGTATGGCTTATGAGGCGATGAACAACGCCGAGGCAGCGGGCAACCGGCTGATCGTCATTCTTAACGACAACGACATGTCGATCGCGCCGCCGGTCGGCAGCTTGCGCAACGCGCTGGCCCGGCTGGTGTCGAGCGGCAAGTACCTGACCCCGCGCAAGTTGGCGGCCAAGGTCGCGAGCCACATGCCGGCCCCGGTGCAGCGCGCGGCCGAGCGCTTCGAGGAATATGCCCGCGGCATGGTGACCGGCGGGACCCTGTTCGAGGAACTCGGCTTCTATTACGTCGGGCCGGTCGACGGCCATGATGTGGTGAGCCTGGTGGAAGTGTTGGAGAACGTGCGGGACAGCGACCACGGGCCGATGCTGATCCATGCCGTGACCCAGAAGGGCAAGGGCTACAGCTTCGCCGAGAACAGCGCCGACAAGTACCACGGCGTCGTCAAGTTCGACGTGGTGTCGGGCAAGCAGGAGAAGGCGCCGCCGGGGCCGCCAAGCTACACGCAGGTGTTCGCGGACGCGCTGGTCGGCGAGGCGGAGCGCGATCCCAAGGTGGTCGCCATCACCGCCGCCATGCCGTCGGGCACCGGACTCGACCGCTTCGAGAAGCGCTTCCCCGAGCGGACGTTCGACGTCGGCATCGCCGAGCAGCATGCGGTGACCTTCGCGGCTGGGCTGGCCGCGCAGGGCTACCGGCCGTTCTGCGCGATATACTCGACCTTCCTGCAGCGGGCGTACGACCAGGTGGTCCACGACGTGGCCATCCAGAACCTGCCGGTCCGCTTCGGTTTGGATCGGGCCGGGCTGGTCGGCGCGGACGGGTCCACGCACGCGGGTTCGTTCGACCTTGCTTACCTGTGCACCCTGCCGAACTTCGTGGTGATGGCGGCGGCCGACGAGGTCGAGCTGACCCACATGGTCCATACTATGGCGCTGCATGACAGCGGGCCGATCGCGGTTCGCTATCCGCGCGGCAACGGGGCGGGGCTGATCCTGCCGGCGCATCCCGAGCGGCTGGAGATTGGCAAGGGTCGGGTCGTCCGGGAGGGCAAGACGGTGGCGATCCTGTCGCTCGGCACCAGGCTGGCCGAGGCGCTTAAGGCGGCCGAGCAGCTGGAGGCGATGGGCCTGTCGGCGACCGTGGCGGACATGCGCTTCGCCAAGCCGCTGGACGAGGCGCTGATCCGCAAGCTGCTGACCACGCACGAGGTGGCGGTGACGGTGGAGGAAGCGGCCGTGGGCGGCTTCGGCGCGCACGTGCTGACGCTTGCAAGCGACGAAGGCCTGATCGACGCGGGCCTGAAGCTGCGCACCATGCGGCTGCCGGACCGGTTCCAGGACCAGGACAAGCCGGACAAGCAATATGACGAGGCCGGCCTCAACGCCCCGCACATCGTCGACACTGTGCTCAAGGCACTGCGGCGGAACAGCGTTGGCGTCGAGGAGGGCGTGCGCGCCTGACCGCACGCTTGAAGCTGAGGGTCGACCAGGCGCTGGTCGAGCGCGGGCTCGTCGACAGTCGGAGCCGGGCCCAAGCGCTGATCATGGCTGGCGCCGTGTTTTCCGGTGAGCGGAAGGTGGCCAAAGCGGGGGAGATGATCGCCGCCGATGCGGCGCTGGAGGTGCGCGGCAAGGATCATCCGTGGGTGTCGCGAGGCGGCGTGAAGCTGGAGCACGGGCTGACCCACTTCGGCATCGAAGTGACCAGTGCGACGGCGCTGGACATCGGCTCCTCCACCGGCGGGTTCACCGACGTGCTGCTGAGCCGGGGCGCGGCGAAGGTCTACGCGGTGGACGTGGGCACCAACCAACTCGCTTGGAAACTGCGGCAAGACCCGCGGGTGATCGTCCTGGAACAGTTCAACGCCCGCCACCTCACAACAGAGCAGGTGCCCGAGCCGATCGACATGGTGGTGTGCGACGCCAGCTTCATCAGCCTGGCCAAGGTAATGGAGGCGCCGCTTCGGCTTGCCCGCGAAGGTGCGGTGGCGGTGCTGCTGGTCAAGCCGCAGTTCGAGGCCGGTCGGGCCGAGGTCGGCAAGGGCGGGGTGGTGCGCGATCCCGTGGTGCACGAGCGCGTGTGCGCCGAGGCGGCGGAATGGATCGCTTCGCGGGGCTGGCGGGTTTTGGGAGTGACGCGTAGCCCGATCACCGGACCGGAGGGCAATGTCGAGTTCCTGCTCGGCGCACGGAAGGAGGCTGGCGATGGCGACCACGGCTGATCGGTTCTCGACCGAAGCTCAGGAACCGAAACCCCGGCGCAAGTGGTGGAAGATCGCGCTGGTCGCGGTGCCGGCGATCGTGGCGGTCGGCTCGGCGATCGGCTACCTGTCCAATAGCGGCTTCGCCAACGATTGGTATGCGCCGCTGGAGAAGCCGAGCTTCCAGCCGCCGTCCTGGGCCTTTCCCGTCACGTGGACGACGCTTTATACCTTCATGGGGATTGCGGTGGCGCTGATCCTGGCTGGCCCGCGGTCCCGGCAGCGCACGCTGGCCTTAACCCTGTTCTTCGCGCAGCTCGCGCTCAACTTCGCCTGGTCGCCGACTTTCTTCGGCGCAGGGTATATCGACTGGGCGTTGCTGATCATCCTTGCGATGAACGTGATCGTTACCGCCACCATCATCGCGGCTTGGCCGCTGAACAGGGTGGCGGCCTTGCTGCTTGTGCCCTATCTGCCGTGGTTGTGCCTGGCCACCGCGCTCAATCACGAGACGGGCCGGCTCAACCCCGGCGCCGACCGTGCGCCGCTGGGCCTAACGGGAGAATAGGGACCATGCAGTCGCAGAACCGGTTGTTCGACGACTTCGTCAAGATCATGAACGGCGCGGCCGGAACCGTGGCGGGCATGACCCGCGAGGCGCAGGAGAGCATGCGCGAGCGGATGCGCGAGTTCGTCGGCGGCATGGATTTCGTCTCCCGCGACGAGTTCGAGGCGGTGAAAATGATGGCCGCTCAGGCCCGCGAGGAAGTGGAAGCATTGCGCAACCGGCTGGCAGCGCTGGAGGCGTCGACGGGCAAGGGCCCGGCCAGCGCGGGCGCCACTCCCGGAACGCGCAAGAAGGGTCCGGCGACGGGCATGGACACGCCCGAGGAGTGAGCACTTTCTTGACCGAGGAAGACAGCAGCGAGGAACGGGAAGACGGCGCCCCCATCGAGGTGCTGGAAGCCTATTTCGATGCGCGCGGATGGAGTTGCGAGCGGGCGGGCGACGGCGAGATCGTCGCCTCCGCGCCGGGCAGCTGGGCCCAGTACGAGCTGCGCGGCGTGTGGCGGCCGGACGACCAGGTGCTGCAGTTCCTGGCCTTTCCCGACATCAAGGTCGCGGCCGACAAGCGCCTGCCGATCTATGAAACGCTGGGGCTGGTCAACGAGCAGCTGTGGCTTGGCCATTTCGAATTGTGGTCAGGCTCGGGGCTGATCGTGTTTCGTTACTCGGCCTTGCTCGATGCGGGCGAGGGCGAGGGGCTGACGTTCGAGCAGGCGGAGGCGATCGCCGAGGCGGCGCTGGAAGAATGCGAGCGCTTCTTTCCAGTGTTCCAGTTCGTGTTGTGGGGCGGCAAGTCGCCGCAGGACGCGATCACGGCGGCACTGATCGAAACAGCCGGCGAGGCTTGAGCGCATGAGCGTGGTGAATGTCACCGCCGGCCCGGCGGGGAGCCCCGTGCTGGCACCGTCCATCTGGTTCGTCGGCTGCGGCAACATGGCGGGCGCGATGGTCGAGGGCTGGCGCTCGGCTGGAGTCGACTTCAGCCAGTCGGTCGCGATCCGGCCAAGCGGCACGCCGGTGCCGGGCCTGAGGACCGTGCAGACCTTGGGCGAGGCAGGACGACCGCCGGAGCTGCTGCTGCTCGGCTTCAAGCCGCAGATGCTGCGGGAGCTCGCCCCGGGGCTGGCCAACTGGGTGACGTCGCGAACGGCCGTGGTATCGATCTTGGCCGGCGTTGAGGTTGCGACCTTGCGCGAGCTGTTCCCGCGGGCGCAAGCGGTGGTGCGGGTGATGCCGAACGTCGCGTGCGCGATCCGGCGCGGGGTGACCGGGCTGTACAGCGCGGATGCGGACGAGGCGCTCCGCACTCGGCTGCGGCAGTTGTTCATGATCCTTGGCCTGACGGTCGAATGCACGAACGAGGCGGAGCTGGCCACGATCGGCTCGGTCGCGGGGGCGGGGCCGGCCTATGTCGCGCGGTTCATCGAGGCGCTGGCGCGTGCTGGCGAGGCGCGTGGGCTCGATCCTCAGCTGTCGCTGACGATCGCGCGCGAAACGGTGTTCGGCACCGGCTGGCTGGCGGCGACGACTGGCGCGGAGATGGACGAGATCGTGCGGCGGGTGAGAAGCCCGAATGGCACCACCGCCGCTGGGTTGGCCGTGCTGGAACCGGAACTGCCGGCGCTGGTCGGGCGCACGATCGATGCGGCCGCCCGGCGCGGGGCCGAGCTGGCCGCCGCTGCCCGCGCCATTGATTCACCGGAGGGCGCCGCCTAAGCCGCCGCGAACTTCTTAATCGGGATTACGCATGGCCGGCTTCGACGATCGCGACGGGTGGATTTGGTTCGACGGCAAGCTCGTGCCGTGGCGCGAGGCGAACGTCCACATCCTCACTCATGCGATGCATTATGCGTCCAGCGTGTTCGAGGGACAGCGGGCCTATGGCGGGCGTATCTTCCGCCTGTCCGACCACAGTCGCCGGCTACGGCGCAGCGCCGAGCTGCTCGGCTTCGAGATTCCGTGGAGCGTCGAGCAGATCGACGCCGCCTGTAACGAAGTGCTGAAGGCGAATGGGCTGGAGGACGCCTATCTCCGTCCGGTCGCCTGGCGCGGGTCTGAGTCGATGGGCGTCAACCCGAAGGGCACCGAGCCGCACTTGGCGATCGCCTGCTGGCACTGGGGCAAGTATTTCGATGAGGAGAAGCAGCACCGCGGCATCCGGCTGGACATCGCACCGTGGCGGCGGCCCGCTCCCTTCACCGCGCCGGTGGAAAGCAAGGCCGCCGGCCTGTATATGATCGCGAGCCTGTCGAAGCAGCACGCCGATGCGCGCGGTTATGACGATGCGCTGATGTTCGACTGGCGGGGGCAGGTGGCGGAGGCGACCGGCGCCAACGCCTTCTTCGTACGTGACGGCAAGCTCATCACGCCGACCCCCGATTGCTTCCTGAACGGCATCACCCGCCAGACGGTGATCGAACTGGCCCAGAAGCGCGGCATCGAGGTCGAGGAGCGCGCGGTGTGGCCGGAGGAGCTCGAGAGCCTGGAGCAGATGTTCGTCACCGGCTCCGCCGCCGAAGTGACGCTGGTCCAGTCGGCGGGTCCGTGGAACTTCGAAGTGGGCGATCTCTCGCGCCAGCTGCAGCGGGACTATGACGACCTGGTGAACGCGCGCCAGGCCTGACCTACTGGACGGTTGCGCTCTCCCGGCTACAAGGTCGGGTAGAGGGGAACCGATGGCCAGCACCGCCGCACCGAACACGTCCGAATATGTCGTCGACGCCAAGCGCGATCGGCTGGTCATCACGGCATCCGCGCTCGGTACCGTGTTCGAGTGGTACGATTTCTTCCTCTACGGCATCCTCGCCGCATTGCTCGGGCGGCTGTTTTTCCCGACGGACAATCCCACGGCCGCGACGCTGGCCAGCCTAGCGGCGTTTGGTGCCGGGTTCGGGGTGCGGCCCTTGGGTGCGCTGCTGTTCGGATGGTTTGGCGATAAGGTCGGGCGCAAGTACACCTTTTTGGTCACCATCACCGTGATGGGAGGCGCGACGGCGGCGATCGGCTTCCTTCCGACCTTTGCCACGGCCGGGCTGTGGGCGCCGGGGCTATTGGTTGGACTGCGCCTGCTGCAAGGCTTGGCGCTCGGCGGCGAGTATGGCGGCGCGGCGATCTACGTCGCCGAGCACGCCCCGGCGAATAAGCGCGGCCAGTATACCAGTTGGATACAAGTGAGCGTGGTTGGCGGCTTCCTGCTGTGCCTGGTAATGGTACTGGCCTGCCGCCACGCGCTGACGCCGGAGCAGTTCGACGCCTGGGGCTGGCGAGTGCCGTTCATCGCCAGCCTCGTCATGCTGGCCGTCTCACTCTACATCCGGCTGAAGCTCAAGGAGAGTCCGGTCTTCCGCGCGATGAAAGACGCGGGCCAGACCAGCCGCAATCCGTTCAAGGACAGCCTGACCTATCCGGGTAACCTCAAGCGGGTGGCCGTGGCACTGTTCGGCGTCGCGGCGGGCCTGACGGTCATCTACTACACCAGCCAGTTCGGCACGCTCTACTTTCTGCAGGGCACCGCGCGGGTCGGCGAAGAGGAAGCGCTTCTGTACATGGCGGTCGGGGCGCTGATCGCCGCGCCACTCTACGTGGGCTTCGGCGCGCTGTCGGACCGGGTCGGACGCAAGAAGCTGCTGCTGCTCGGCTACGGGCTGACGCTGGTGCTGCTGTTCCCTCTGTTCCACATGATGGCAGACGGTGCCAATCCGGCGCTGGGACGGGCCGCGGCGACCTCGCCGGTGCGTCTGGAGCTGCCGGCCGACTGCCGCTTCAACGTCTTTGCGGCCAAGCACACGACGCCGTGCGCCCAGGCGCTGAATTATCTGTCCAAGCGCGGCGTTAGCTACACCAAGCAGGAAACCGGTCAGGTCGCGCTGAACGTCGGCAACCAACGCATCGCCGGGTTTGATCAAACTGCGTACACGGCGGCACTGGAAGCGGCCGGTTACCCGGACAAGGCCGATCCGGCCCAAAAGCAGCCGTGGAAGATCATCCTGGCCGTGGCGATCATGGTGGCGCTCTCGGCCATGACCTACGGCCAGGTCGCCGCTATCCTGGTGGAAATGTTTCCCGCCCGGATCCGCTACACGTCGATGTCGGTCCCTTACCACATCGGCTCGGGCTATTTCGGCGGCTTCCTGCCGCTCATCTCCCAGTACATCGTGGTGCGGACAGGCGACGCCTACGCCGGCCTATGGTACACGATTGCGGTGGTGGCGATGGCGTTCGTCGTCAGCGCCATATGGCTACCCGAGACGCATCGCACGCAGCTCGACTGACTGAGGCCTTGAGAGAGCCGGCGGTGGCTCTATAAGCGCCCCGTCTGCTGGGGCGTCGCCAAGTGGTAAGGCACCGGTTTTTGGTACCGGCATTCGCAGGTTCGAATCCTGCCGCCCCAGCCAAGCTCTTCGCCGACCCAGCCAAGAGCCGGCCAAGTCACAGAGATCGCCGGCTCAGCAAGGGCCGCACCCGGATAGTGCCATCCGATTGTGCCAACGCGCTGGCTGCAAGGAGCCTCGCGCATGGCCAGCAATCAGCACATCTACCGTCGCGGTCACATCTTCTGGTAATGCCGAATCCATCGACTTTTCTGATAGGCCACCCCCCGGATATCCGGCTATCCTTGGAGACCGACCGGTGCGAGGCCAGCGACAGAGGTGCTGTCTTGACCGCCGCAACGCAACCTTTTCTCCGGCCTGAGTGATTGGGTGTGTCCGGTGGAGGCGCGGAAGCCTCCCCGCCCAACTTTGCCGATCGGGGCTGGATTGCCGATGCTCTTGCTATCTCGATGGCAGCTCCCACGTTCAAGCCTGCTGCTAGAGGCTGATCCGCAAGCCAAAGAAAAAATTCGCGGCGGCTCTTGAGTTCGTATTTCCTAGCTATATATGTGCTTTCCAGCGGCGCCGATGGGAGCCGCTCGCCTCTCGGGACACCGAGCTGGCAAAGCTCTTTCAAAATAGGAGCGGGGACGGCCTCACCGGGGTCGGTCTTCGCTTCGCGTCTCTCTCAGTCGGATTTACCGGCGCCTGGAACCACAAGGACCGGGATGAGGAACGCGTTGGCTCTTTGACATTGTCGGTTGAGATGAAGGGACATGTGGGCGGCGGCCCGGTTTCCGAGGGCCTCTGGGCTTCGGGTGATCGGTCAAATT
>NZ_JAPDOB010000004.1 GCF_026013565.1 Sphingomonas arvum
GCCAACCAGGGTTGGACCAGCGATGCCACCTATCACCGTGAATTGGCCGACCTCAACGGAGATGGCGCCGCCGACATCGTTGGCTTCGGGTATGCTGGCGTATATGCAGGAATGAACCAGGGCGACTGGTTGAATACCTAGCATCACGCTAGCCACTGCTCTTGGGTCACGCGTAGGTTAAGCTGCTCCCTCAATAGGGTGAGCATCAGCATAGGGTTTCGGTATTCGCGGTTCGTGCACTCGCTGCCAAGTCCGCCTGCAACAACGCTGGTCAAGTCCGTTGACAGTAAGGGTTGCACCCAGTCTTATCATTCTAATGCATTAGAGCTCGAGATCCTAGATGTGAGCTAGGTGCGAGTTTGGGGGAGCAGTTTTATGACTTTCAATTCTTCGCCGTCGCTTGGCGATCATGGTGTTCGTCTGGACGGCGGCTCAGCATCGCTGGTGAGCGGTGAAGATTCTGAAGACCTGGTGGGGGTAACGCCACTCGATGGAGGCGGCTACGTGGTTCACTGGGTGACCGATGCCGATCGTGACGGCGACCCCGACGGATTGGCCGTGCAGCGCTTCGCTGCGGACGGCACCAAGCTGGGCGGCGTGACGGTGCTGCAGGGAATCTCGTCGGATCTGCTCAAGGGCGAATTCGACGATGTCTCCTACGACCTGCGGGCACTCGACAACGGTGGCTATGTGCTCACCTATGGCCTGGTGCCAGAGACAGAAGCGTGGCGGCACGCCACTGTCACGGCTTCTGCCTCCGGCCAGACGATGTCCGTGCCGCTGGTCGGCAGTCCGAGCGATTTCTATATCTTCTCGTCCTTGACCTCGTCCGGAGCGACATTCTCGCTGGCAGGGCTCGACAATAACGGCCAGCCCACGACCGTGGCACTCACTCTCGTGGACGGTCACATCCAGATCACGGCGGCGACCCTCGATCAGTTTAGTAACGACACCCGCCTGAGCTTGGTGGTGAAGGGCCTAAGCCAGGGCGAACGCATCGAGGTGGATATCGAGACGCACCAGGAATGGCGTTACGATCCGTCGGCCGCACTCGACAATGTCGCCACCAGCTACATCGTTAACACAAACGGAATCGGAGTTATCGCCACCGGGCTCGGCCGCCCGGAAGCCTTCCACGTTGACTCTGCTTCCTATGCCAACGGCACCGGCCCGACTTCAGCTCAACTGCAGATCACGACGGCCGAAGATAGCACCTGGTTCGATCTGACGGGGGTCCCAGGCGCCACGCGGCTGCCGAACGGCGTCATTCTGGTTCCGGTCACGGCAGACGCGAACGGCATCTACCATGTGCCCTCAGCCATCCTCGCGCAGCTTGGTGAAAGCGATGCCCAGACCCTGCTGATCCTCGGCGGTCTCACCACCGGCTCAACGGTTACTGGCACTGTCAGCACGCGCGAAGGCACCCCCATCCCTGCCGGCGTCTTCGTCCAGACCTTCAACGCAAATGGCATGTCGCTTGGCGATCATGGTGTTCGTCTGGACGGCGGCTCAGCATCGCTGGTGAGCGGTGAAGATTCTGAAGACCTGGTGGGGGTAACGCCACTCGATGGAGGCGGCTACGTGGTTCACTGGGTGACCGATGCCGATCGTGACGGCGACCCCGACGGATTGGCCGTGCAGCGCTTCGCTGCGGACGGCACCAAGCTGGGCGGCGTGACGGTGCTGCAGGGAATCTCGTCGGATCTGCTCAAGGGCGAATTCGACGATGTCTCCTACGACCTGCGGGCACTCGACAACGGTGGCTATGTGCTCACCTATGGCCTGGTGCCAGAGACAGAAGCGTGGCGGCACGCCACTGTCACGGCTTCTGCCTCCGGCCAGACGATGTCCGTGCCGCTGGTCGGCAGTCCGAGCGATTTCTATATCTTCTCGTCCTTGACCTCGTCCGGAGCGACATTCTCGCTGGCAGGGCTCGACAATAACGGCCAGCCCACGACCGTGGCACTCACTCTCGTGGACGGTCACATCCAGATCACGGCGGCGACCCTCGATCAGTTTAGTAACGACACCCGCCTGAGCTTGGTGGTGAAGGGCCTAAGCCAGGGCGAACGCATCGAGGTGGATATCGAGACGCACCAGGAATGGCGTTACGATCCGTCGGCCGCACTCGACAATGTCGCCACCAGCTACATCGTTAACACAAACGGAATCGGAGTTATCGCCACCGGGCTCGGCCGCCCGGAAGCCTTCCACGTTGACTCTGCTTCCTATGCCAACGGCACCGGCCCGACTTCAGCTCAACTGCAGATCACGACGGCCGAAGATAGCACCTGGTTCGATCTGACGGGGGTCCCAGGCGCCACGCGGCTGCCGAACGGCGTCATTCTGGTTCCGGTCACGGCAGACGCGAACGGCATCTACCATGTGCCCTCAGCCATCCTCGCGCAGCTTGGTGAAAGCGATGCCCAGACCCTGCTGATCCTCGGCGGTCTCACCACCGGCTCAACGGTTACTGGCACTGTCAGCACGCGCGAAGGCACCCCCATCCCTGCCGGCGTCTTCGTCCAGACCTTCAATGCAAATGGCATCGCGTCGCTGCATCTGACTGGAACAGAGAAGTCAGATGTACTTACGGGCGGTCTGGGCGACGATTCGATAAACGGCGGTGCAGGTATTGATACTGCAGTTTACTCACTGACCCGCGCACAGGCGTCAGTGGTGCATAATGCGGATGGCACCCTTACCATTAGCGCAGGCAAAGAGGGCATCGATCGACTTTTCGGCGTTGAGCAGATTCGGTTCAGCGACGGTTTGTACTCGTTCCAGTTCGACAAGCCCGGCGCCGTTCTGGTGAGCAACTTCGCCGTTGGCGCAGGTGGTTGGAGCAGCCAGGACGTTTATCCGCGGCACGTTGCCGACATGAATGGCGATGGGTATGGCGAC